>NZ_SFCC01000009.1 GCF_004214935.1 Amycolatopsis suaedae | reverse complement strand
GCCTGATCAGACCGGTGACAAACTCGATGGTGGACTTCGATACCGGCAGGGCGCTCTGGTAGACAGTGGGGCCGGAGAGCCTGTCAAGGTTTTTGTGTATGTGTGGGCAAATGGGGGTTAGTTGATGTGTTGGTCGAGGCGGTCTGGGTAGTGCAGGACGAGGGCGCCGAGGGCTGGTTTCCAGCCGTGGACGGTGGCGCCTTCGACGAGCCGGCCTGGGGCTTTGCGCTGGTTGGGCGGGATGCCTTTTTCCTTGTCGCGTTGGCGGGCTCGTTTGTCCTCGATGTCACGGATGGCGAGCCAGAGCAGCTTGATCACCGCGTCGTCGGTGGGGAAGTGGCCGCGATTCTTGATGATTTTGCGGAGCTGATAGTTCAGTGACTCGATCGAGTTCGTGGTGTAGATGATCTTGCGTAGTTCGGGTGGGAAGGCCAGGAACGGGATGAATCGTTCCCAGGCGTTCTCCCAGGTCTGCACGGTGGCGGGATACTTGCGGCCGAGTTCGGAGTTGGCGAAGTCGGCCAGCTCGACCTGCGCGGCCTCCACCGTCGGCGCGGTATAGATCGGCTTGAGCGCGGCGGCGACCTTCTTGCGGTCGTTGTAGGACACGAACCGCATCGCCGCCCGGATCAGGTGCACCGTGCAGGTCTGCACCGTGCTCTGCGGCCAGGTGGCCTCAATCGCCTCGGGGAACCCGGTCAGCCCGTCACAGCACACGATCAGCACGTCACGCACCCCGCGGTTGCGCAGCTCGGCGCACACCCCGGCCCAGAATTTCGCGCCCTCGCTGGCCTGGACCCAGATTCCGAGCACGTGCTTGACGCCGTCGAGGTCGACGCCGACGGCGAGGTGCGCGGCCTTGTTACGTATCTGGTGGCCGTCGCGGACCTTCACCACCAGCGCGTCCAGGTAGATGATCGGGTAGATCTCCTCCAGCGGCCTGCTCTGCCAGGCCTTGACCTCGTCGAGCACCGCGTCGGTGATCGTGGAGATCGTGTCGTGGGACAGCTCGGTGCCCAGCGTGCGGGCCAGATGGTGCTGAATATCGCGCACCGTCATCCCACCCGCATACAGCGAGATGATCATGTCGTCCAGGCCCCCGGCCCGCCGGGCTCCCTTGGGCACCAACCGGGGCTCGAACGAGCCCGCCCGGTCCCGCGGCACCGACAACTCCACGTCCCCGACCTCGGTCGCCACCGTCTTGGCACTCGACCCGTTACGGGAGTTGCCCGAGCCCCGACCAGCCGGATCACCCTTGACATAACCCAAATGCCCGGTCATCTCGGCCTGCAACCCACGCTCCAGCACAGCCTTAACCAGCTCAGGCAGCACCCCACCCTCACCGGTCAACGCCAACCCACCCTCATCCACCCGCGACATCACATGATCAAGCAGACCAGCATCGATCATCTCGTTGATCACCTGCCGCGCAGACGACGACCGACCATCAGACACAGACACCTGTGTACTCCTCCAACAAAGTTGATCTCATACACAGAACATCTGACACGCCCGGGCCGGAGCCCTCAGAGTGCTGATCTTGGGTCACATCTTGATCAACATCTGAGGGCTCCACCTCGTTCCAGCGAGCACCGCTGACACCCCTCCACCCCGTTCCCGCGCAACGGTTACCGCGAATGTCACCGCACTGACCAGCACAATCAGGATGAAAAATCCCCATTGGGGGAGTTCAAGTTCCCCAATGTGGCATTGGGGAACTTGAACGCAACAATAGCCGCATTGGGCACGGTCGCCTGTCATCTCAGATGGACCGCCGGTCGTGGTCGAGCCTTCGCCGCTTCGTATGCCGCGCGTAACTCCGCAGCCACTGCGGCCGGTTCGGTGCGTAACCGCGAGGGCAACGTCTGCACCACCACCACACCCGCCGCGGCGTATCGAGCGTTGCGCTCCAAAGTCCGCGCGTAGTCCGCGGGGGATAAGTGAAACTCCTTCGAGTCGATCTCCCATGCCAGTGCGACCTCCTCGCACCAGGCATCAGGCGTCGCCACGTGGACGCCGTCCGAATCGAACACCTTGACGTTCCAGAGCGCCTGAGGCAGGCCAGCCATCTCCCACACGGTTGTCGCATCGATCTCCGCGACCGACCTCGCTCCTCCCACCATCTCGCGGAGGGCACGCCGAGGCAGAGCGGAACCTCGCTGACTTCCCAGATTCAACTCCTCAATTAGATCCTCCAACCGCGCGTAACCACGTTGCACAGCTTCGGCGAGCAACGCACGGATCGCATCGATGTCCCGGAGGCGACGAACGCCGTCGAGTACTGCGCGGACGACCGGTGCCAGCGGTACACCGTTACGGAATGTCGGATTCGGCAGCCGAGTCGTCCTCTCGATCAGGACGAACCCAACACTCGTCACCTCCCTGCTCGCCGGCGCCAACAGGTGCACCAGCCGTGGTTCGGGCAACCGACGCAAGCCGTAGCGCCGAGCCGCCCACAAGCCGGTGATCATGCTTCCGGTCTTACCTTTCAGGAGCGCAGCCCGCGTGCATTGCCGTTCGTTCGGTTCTGAGTTCGAAAGCTGGATGACTCCCGGCAGCAAGCGCCTCCACGGACCTCCTGGCAGACACCGCTGGTAAATGGCGCGCCGTGACATTCCCAACGCTTCCAACTGCGCCGCGCGTACAACATCGTGATCGCGGCGCCGACCTGTCACCAGCGGGTGGCTATCCCATTTTCCTCTGAACACGGCCCCAGGATGCGTCCATCCACTGACAATGTCAGCTCGCCTGTCCACCAATGGTCCGATCGCAGGCTTCACCTCACCAAATCCACCATCGGCATGACCAGAGAAAGCCACTGGCCCCCAATGTGGCATTGGGGAACTTGAACTCCCCCAATGTGGCATTGGTGTACTCCAAACTCCCCCAATGCCACATTGGGGGAGTTTGGCCCGGGCGGCCTCAGAAGCAGGCGCAGGCCGGGCGCGTGAGTGCGGCCGCGGACGCGGGCGGCGCCGGGCGGCCGGCGGCCTCCTTCACCGCCGCCAGCATGCGGAGCCGCTCGTCCGCGGTGATGACCCGGCCGCGGACGACGACGGTGTTCACCTTCGCGGTGTTGCGGATGTCGGCCAGCGGGTCGGCGTCCAGGACGACCAGGTCGGCGACCTTGCCCGGCGCGACCGTGCCCGCGGTGGCCTCCTGGCCGAGGAACCGGGCGGCGTCGCGGGTCATCGTCTGGATGGCCGCCATCGGCGACAGCCCGGCCCGCACCAGCAGTTCCAGCTCGTCGTGCACGGCGAAGCCCGGCACGACGTAGGGGTTGGTGCAGTCGGTGCCGCCGAGCACCCCCACACCCGCCCGATGCAGCCTGCCGACCAGGCGCAGCCGGTCGGTGAAGTACGCCCGCTGCCGCGCGATCTGCTCCGGCGTCTTCGGCTCGGTGCGGGCCAGCGCGCCCTTCCACGGGTCCTTGATGTAGCCGGGCAGGTACTCCAGCCGCGGATCGTCGACGTAGTCCGACGCCGGGGACGACACGATCCGGTTCACGGTCAGCGTCGGCGACACCCAGCTGCCGTTACGGACGAGCCGAGCGAACACCGCCGCACCCCGGCGCGGGTCGTAGTGCGCGGCGGCCAGCCGGTCGAGTTCCCTGGTCTTGAGGAAGAACGCCAGCGGGTCGGCCGGGTCCAGCGGGGTGCGGGCGAGTTCGGCACGCAGCCGGTCGTGCAGCCGCGACACCGACAGTGGCAGGTCGTAGAGGTGCTCGAAACAGCGCTGCCCCAGGTCGCTGGCGGCGGGCAGGGTCGAGCGGTACGGGACGTGGCCGCCGAACGGCAGCCCGAGCCGCCGTGCCTCGTCCGCGACCGCGGCGAACGGCTCCGCTTCCAGGTAGGAGTAGACCTTGATCAGGTCGGCCCCGCCCTCGGCCTCCGCCCGCACGGCCGCCCTCGCCTCGTCCACTGTGGACACCCGGACGGCGTTCTCCCCCATCAGCGAGATCGGGCCGTCGACGAAGTTGCTGGCGATCACCATCCGCGGCCCGAGCAGCTCACCGGACTCGATCCGCTCCCGGATCGCGTGCAGCCACGGGAACCCGCCCATCTCCCTGACCCCGGTGACACCGTTGACCAGGTACAGCGGGATGGAGATGTCCTCGTAGGCGGTGCCGTGGGTGTGCATGTCCCACAGCCCGGGCAGGACGAACTTGCCGCGCGCGTCGATGATCGTGGCGCCCCTGGGGATCCGCGCGTGCCCGTGCGCACCCGCCCACACCACGTGCCCGCCGACGACGATCACCGTCGCGTCCCGCAGCGGCCGCGCCCCGGTCCCGTCGATCAGGGTGGCGTGGGTGATGACGGTGACGTCCGGCGACGCGGCCCGGGCCGGCCCGGACAGCAGCCCCGGCACCGCCAGCGCCGCGCCGCTGACCGACAGCCAGCGCAGGAAGTCGCGGCGGCTGGTGTTGTCGAACATGTCAGGCCCTCCCAAGGGGTAGCAACTCGCGTGCGTGCTCGCGGGCCAGGCGTTCCAGTACCGGCACCAGGTCGGCCGGCGCGGGGACGGCCCGCGCCTCCTCCCGCAGCCGCTGCGCCCGGTCGGCGAACGACGGTTCGGTCAGCAGCCGCCGCAGCTTCCCGGCCAGCACCTCCGGGGTCAGCTCGGCCGCGGACACGCCCAGCGCGGCACCCTGGTCGATCACCTGGCGGGCGACGCCTTCCTCGCCCCACTGGTTGATGCCGTCGGACACGTACAGCTGCGGCACGCCGTGCGACAGCGCAGTCGCCACTGTGCCGGCGCCGAAGTGGTGGACGATGGCCGCGCACGTGGGCAGCAGCGCGTCCAGCGGGACGAAGTCGAACACCCGCACGTTGTCCGGCACCGTGCCGATCTCCTCCAGCTGACGCAGGTCCAGCGTGGCGATCACCTCGACGTCCAGCTCGGCCAGCGCCGCGAGCAGGTCGCTGACCGGCGGCGTGGGCAGGCCGTAGTCGCGGGCGGACAGGCCCAGCGTCAGGCACACCCTCGGCCGCGGCGCGGGTTCGTGCACCCACTCCGGGAACGACGTCCGGCCGCTGTAGGGCACGAACCGCATCGACAGGTGCGGCGGCCCGCCGGGAACCTGGATGGACGGCGGCATCGGGTCGATCGTGGCGTGCCCGGTCACCAGGTCCTCACTGAACTCGCCGCCGTAGGGGGCCAGCCGCCCGGCCAGCCACTGCGCCATCGGGTCGTCCCGCAGTTCCTCGGGCTGCTCGGCGGACAGCCGGTGGAACAGCAGCCGCATCCGGCCGAAGTGGTCCGGGCCGAACACCACCCTGGCGTGGGCCGCGCCGCAGGCCGCCGCGGCCAGCCCGCCGGCGTAGGTGAACGCGTCCCAGATCACCAGGTCCGGCTGCCAGTCGCGGGCGAACCCGACCAGGCCGGCGAGCATCTCGTCGTCGGCGAGCACGCCGGAGATCGCCGTGGAGTACAGCGTGAGCGCGCCCCGCACGTAACTCCAGGACAGTCGCGCCGGGTCGGTCTCGGCGAGGTTGAACAGCGACCGGTCGCCGGGGAAGTCGCCGTACTCGCCGACCTTGCGGGCCTGCTCGGGCATGTCCAGCACGGTGCCCACCGGCACGGCGGCCAGCCCGGCGTCCTGGATGGCGCCGACCAGGTCGGGCTGGCTGGCCACCCGCACCTCGTGCCCGGCCGCCCGCATCGCCCAGGCCAGCGGCACCGACAGGTTCAGGTGGGACCGGGCCGCGAACGTCGTGAACAGCACACGCATCTGAGTCCTCCGTTACCAGCTGCTCGACGGGGGCACGCCCGCGACCTTGGCCCGTTTGCGGGCGGGCACCAGCTTGCGGGCACAGGCCAGGGTCAGGTTGTGGGCGAGGTGGCAGACCAGGGCGGCGAGCAGTCCGCCGGTCAGCGCGATCCCGGTCAGCAGCAGGCCGAACACCGTCTGGTACGGCACGGCACGCGGCCCGCTCGCCGGAACGTGCAGCACGGCGAACGCGGCGACAGCCAGCACCACGGCCACCGCGAGCGGGAGTCCGAAGTGGACAGCCACGGTAACGGCGGCGAGCCGCCACAGCACCTCCTCCGCGGCCACGCCGGTCACCATCGGCACCAGCTCACCCGCGGGCGGCAACGGCCGGGCGAACGGCCGCAGCGGCTTGCCCGCCAGCCGGGCCGACAGCAGCGGCAGCACCACGCCGATGCCGGCGGCGGCGACCGACACCGGCCAGTTCTGCCACCACGGCACCGCCGTCTGTCCACTCAGGACGATCAGCGCCAGCGTGCCCAGCACGGTGGTGGCGTAACCGTAGACGGCGGTCCCGTGCTGCCGCAGCACCGCGACCGCCCGGCGCTCACCCGAACGCCGGGCGAGCCGCGCCAGCACCCACGGCAGGGCCAGGTGCGCGGCCAGGACCACGAGCAGGACAGCCACGATCAGTCCGGCGACGGCCCGACGAGCAGCGCGTACAGCGGAGCGTCGTCGACGCCGTTGTGATCGGGCAGCAACGCGGTCAGGTCGTTGTCCAGGAACCCGCCCAGCGGCCGCGCCGCCAGCCCGTGCCCGGTCGCCACCAGCAGGATGTTCTGCGCCAGGTGACCGGACTCGATCAACGCGAACCGCAGCGCCCGCTGCCCGTACTTGAACCGCGACCGCCAGAACGACGCGGTGACCAGCAGCACGGCGGCCGACTGCCGGGACAGCTCCGGCGAGACCAGGCAGTCGTGCAGGGCCTCGTCGTCGACGTCGCCGAGGTCGGCCAGCACCGAGCGGAACGGGTCGAAGTGGTACAGCCCGTTGCCCCGCAGGCCGTCGACCCGGCGGGGCACGACGAACACGTCCAGCGGGAACAACGCGCCCCCGGACGGGGTGGCCCGGCGCGGCAGGCCGTCGCGGTCGGTCACCCCGTAAGTGCGCCGCAGCAGGCTGGACAGCAGGTCCAGCCGCAGCGGCCCGGCACCGAAGCCGTCCGCACTGCGGCGGGCCCGCAGCGCCGCGTCCAGCGTGCCGTCCAGTGCCGCGGGCTCGGGCAGGTCCACGGCCAGCCTGCTGGCGTAGCGGCGGGCCGCCCGCGCGCTCATCGTGCGCAGCTCGGGCGACTGGTCCAGCGCCACGATGCCGGGCAGGTCGTGGTGAACGGTCGACGAGTACAGTTTGGACGCTTCGAGGTAGTTCTCCGCCGGGTCGTCGATGTCCGGAATACCGGTGCGGTAGACGACGCTGAGAAGGTTCGAGCTCTCGACCTGCAGGTCACCCATGTCGGATCCTCACGGGAAGGGGTGCGGGAGTGGGTTGACGTAGTCGGCGTCGGCCGGGTCGATGTGCCCCTGCTCGACGAGCCTGCCGTGCAGCCGGTCACCGCCGAGGTGACGGCCGGCGTACCCGGCGTCCAGCGGCTGCAGCTGCGGGGAGAACACCTTCACCACGTGCCCGCCCGCTTCCCGGACGTCCGGGCTGGTCGCGTCCACCGCGTACAGGTTGACCCCGCCCGCGGTCGCCCGCTCGATCAGCGCGTCACGCAGCTCGCCGGGGTTGCCGTCGGGCAGGCGGGGCAGGTCGGCGACCGCCACCCGCTCGCTGCTGGCGTCGAGGAACTCGGTCTCGGCCACCAGCGACGGGTTGGCGTAGAGGCCGACGTGGTCCTCGAACGCGGTGATGGTGCGGTAGAAGTCGCTGTCCGGGTCGGGCACGTCGCCGTCGCGCTGCTTGAGGAACGCCCAGCCGCGGGTGCTGACCGCCTCGCAGACGGCCTTGGTCACCGCGCGCCTCGGGTCGGCCGCGGCGGCGGCACCCAGGCCGAGCGGGGCGAAATCGGTGTTGCGGTTGCGGACCACCGCGAGAACCGCCGCGACACCGGCGAACCTGCTGACGTCCACAATGGACACGTGCATGCCGCTGGGCCACACGTGCCTGCGGAAGAACGCCGCCAGCTCCGGATCGGACTCGACGTCCACCAGCGGCAGGGACAGCCGCTTGTACCAGGTGACCATCACCCCGTCGCGTTCGAGCAGCTCCAGGATGCCGCCGACGAGTGCCTCGTCGGTGGTGCTGCCGTAGGCGAGGCCGTTGCTGGTCGGGTAGGTCAGCGGCGGGTCGCGCAGCAGGTTCTCGCACAGGTAGACCGCCTGCGCGGGCAGCCACACCCGCTCGCCGTCGCCCAGCCGCAGGCTCGCCGTCCAGTGCATCCGGGTGTCGGCGGTGTAGGGCTGGAACGGGACCTGGGGGTGCTCGTACTGCCACCGCGCGAACGGCTGGTACTCCTCCGGCGACAGGCAGGTCAGCCCGTCCGCGGTCAGCTCGGCGTAGGTGCCGTGCCGCAGCTGGTCGAACGGGACGAAGGCGCCGCTGTAGCGTTCGACGGTCTCGCCGATCGCGCTCAGCCGCGCGCCGTCCGGGTCCGGGCCCGCGCCGCCGTTGGACTTGTTGCAGGCGACGTCGATGAGCACCTTGGAGTTGCAGGCGTCCGCGGCGATCGAGTAGGCGTAGACGTCGTCGGTGTCGTGCAACCGGTCGTAGAGGCTGCGCACGATCCCGACCACCGGTGACAGGAACGTGTTCATGGTGCGCTCGGCCTGTTCCCGCGGTGTCCACGGCACGGTGCCCGCCGGGGCGAGCGCGGGAACGGTGAGCGGCTGCGCTGCGGTGGTCATGCGCCCTGCTCGTCGTCGTAGCGCGGGAACCACACCTGCGGGTAACCCCGTCCGGCGGCCGGTGAGCACACCGGACAGCGCGGGACCCGCAGCACCCGGTGGTGCTCGGTGGTGATGCCGGTGGAGTCGATCTCGAACGTGGTCAGCCCGCCGGGCAGCGGCTGGCGCATCTGCTCGTGCAGGCCGGCGAACTCGGTGATCCGGTCGGTGACCATGCCCGCCAGCACCAGGTTCAGCCCCGGGTAGCGGGCGGAGTTGTCCAGCTTCTGCCGCAGCGCGGTCACCCCGGCCAGTTCCTCGGACACCGCGACGTCCGGGAACGCGGCGGCCCTGCGCAGCCGGTAGCACTGGTAGCAGGCCGACTCGCCGGGTACGACCCACGGCCCGACGGTCGCCCGCTCGCCGTCGAAGGGCAGCACGGCCAGCCACGGCCGGGGCCGCTCCTCGGCCAGTGCCCGCTGGTTCCACTCCTCCAGCAGGTCGTCGTCGTCATGCGCCCCGGCGACGACGGTGACGTAGGCCGACTCCACCGCGTCGGCGCCGGTGACCCGCAGCCCGGCCTGGCCCGCGGACTCCCGCAGCCGGTCCGCCAGCTCACCGGTGCCCAGCACGGCGACCTCCCTGGTCGCCAGCCGCCGCGCGATCGTCGCGCGGTCGACGATGCCGCCCGCACGCTGGTAGAGGCCGACGACCACCGGGTCGTACCGCTCGCCGTCCTCGGCCTCGATGAGGAGGTTGGCCTCGACCAGCTGGTCCATGAGCCGTTCCAGCTGGGCGAGCTTGCCCGCGTCCACCGAGCCGGTGTCGATGCTCACCATTCCGTTTTCCGCCCCGTCCAGAAGTGCGTTGACGAACTTGCTGACCGCCTGTCCGGCACTACGGGTGACAACACCGCCCTGCCGGATCAGCAATCCCTTCTCACCGAACAGCACGCGTGCTTCGGAATTGACGATCCAGTACTTCTTCGTCGAACCCGCGGTCGGTTCTTTCTGCCGCGCGACATCGGATAAAGTCATTGCCGTACTCGCTTTCTTCGGGTATTACCGGGAGCCGACGAGTTTCGCGGCGGCATCGGCCAGATAGTCGCCGAGCTGTCGCGGCGGGCGCCCCAGCGCCTTCTCCAGCACCGGCGAGACGGCGCGGTTGCGCTCCCCGGTGACCCACACCATGTACCCGGCGCGCTCGGCGGCGTAGCGCGCGTCGTAGTCGGAGCGGGTCATCGACACCCGCTGCATGTCCTCGTCGAGCTGCACGTGCAGCACCGGCCCCTTGCCCAGCGCGGTGAACTCGCCGAACGCCCTGGCCACCGGCACCACCTCCGGGCCGGTGACGTCGTAGGCGGCACCCCAGCGGTCCCCGGACTCCACCAGCGTGGCGACCAGCGCGACGACGTCGGACACGTCCACCCACGGCGCGCCACCGGGCTGCCAGGCCGCGTAGATCGTGCCGGCGTTGATGAACCTGCTGCCCCAGGCCAGTTCCTGGCCGAACGCGGCGCAGCGCAGGATGCACCAGTCGCCGCCCGCCGAGGCGAACGCGGCCTCGCGGGCCGCCACCTGGGCGGGGAACGTCCCGGCGTCGGCCTCGCCCGCCTTCGGGATGGACAGCAGCACCCGCCGGGCCGTACCGAAGTCGGTCTCCAGCGTCGCCGGGTCCGGCGCGCACAGGTCGGCCAGTACGACGTCGGCGTCGCCGAGGCCGGCGGCCTCCCGCAGCGACGGCGTCGCGGCAATTGCCTCCGCGACCGGTCCCCGCAGCGATTCCCGAAGGCCCAGCGCGTACACCGAAGAAACTGACGTCATTTTCTCCCCTTCACCGCGGCTTTCGGCGACATAAACACGCCATTTCCCCACCGGCCGTCGAGTATCGTCGAGATCGATGCAAGACGGTGTCAACTCAAGGGTGGACGCCCGAACGACATAGTGAACGGTGTAGGCTGCTCGCGGCGGCCACTGGTGCTCTGGGGGAATTCGATGCGGGTAATGTTCGTCGTTTTCGGATCACGTTCGCACCTGACCATCATGGTGCCGACGGCGTGGGCGCTGCGGTCGGCGGGCCACGAGGTGTGCGTGGCGAGTCAGCCGAACCTGACTGGCGCCATCAACGACGCGGGCCTGACCGCCGTGTCCATCGGCGAGGAACTCGATCTCTCGGAGAGCATCGGCGCGGCGTGGCGGCCGGACGGCACCTTTCCCGGCCAGACGTACACGCTCAGCGAGAACCGGCCGGAGAAGCTGACCTGGGACTACGTGCACGCCACGTTCGGGCTGTTCTCCGGCATGTTCGGCGAGTGGTTCGGCAACGACGCCGTCCTCGACGACGCGGTGCGCTTCGCCAGGGCGTGGAAGCCGGATCTGGTCGTCTGGGACGCGCTGACCTACTGCGGCCCGGTGGTGGCCGCCGCCTGCGGTGCGGCGCACGCCCGCATGGTGTTCGGTCTGGACTACCTGGCCCGCATGCGCGCGGTGTTCCACCGGCTGGCCGCCGAGCAGCCCGAGGACCTGCGCACCGACCCGATGGCGCACTGGCTGGGCCACCGGCTCGCCCGCTACGACGCGGGCCCGTTCACCGAGGACATGGTGACCGGGCAGGTGAGCATCGACCCGATTCCGGCCTGGGTGCAGGTGGAGACCGACGAGGAGGCCGTGCCGCGGCTGCCGATCCGCTACCTTCCCTACGGCCCCCGTGCGACCGTTCCAGCCCTGCTGCGCACGCGGCCGCAACGGCCGAGGGTGCTGCTCACGCTGGGCCTGGCCACCCGGGAACTCGGCCTGCCCGCGCCGCCCCTCGGCGAGCTGCTGGAAGGGCTCGGCCGCGTCGACGCCGAGGTGATCGCCACGCTCAACGCCGAACAGCTCAGCCTGGTCGGCACCATCCCGGACAACGTGACGGTCTTCGACTTCGTGGCGCTGGAGGTCGCGCTGCCCACCTGTTCGGCGATCGTGCACCACATGGGCGCGGGGTCGACCTACAGCGCCGTCGAGTTCGGCGTGCCGCAGCTGTGCCTGCGCGACGAGGTCAACTTCTGGGGTGAGCACGACACCGCGCGGCGCGTGGTGGAGCGCGGCGCCGGGCTGGCGCTGGGCGCCGACGAGCTGACCGCGGACGCCGTGCAGCAGACGCTGACCAAGCTGCTGGCCGATCCGTCGTTCGCCGAGGGCGCGGCCGCGCTGCGGGAGGAAACCCACCAGGCGCCACCGCCCACCGGGATCGTGGGTGCGCTGGAGGCGCTGGCGGACCGGTCCAGAGCCGCGCTGACCCGGTAGGGGAACGGACATGGCGCACAGACCGCTGATCGTCGTGCTGGGCGCGTCCGGGCTGCTCGGCACCGCCGTCGCCAGGGAACTGTCGGACCGTCCGGTGCGGTTGCGGCTGGTGGCCCGCCGCGGTGGCAGCGCGCCGCCCGGAGGTCGTGCCGACGTCGAGGCGCGTGCGGCGGACCTGACCGAACCCGGTGTGCTGGCCGCCGCGGTCGAGGGCGCCGACGCGGTGCTGCACCTGGTGGCGCATATCGCCGGCGAGACGACCTGGCGGGTGTCGGCGCACGACTCCGTGGCCGAGCGGATCAACCAGGGACTGGCGTTCGACCTGGTCGACGCCGTCCGCGCGGGGCGCCCGAAACGGCCGCCGCTGGTGGTCTTCGCCGGGTCGATGTCGCAGGCGGGCCGCGCCGTGTCGGGCAGGCTCGACGGGACCGAACCGGACCGCCCGCTGACCGTCTACGACGAGCACAAACTGGCCGCCGAGCGAGCGCTCAAGGACGCGACCGCAGACGGGACGATACGGTCCGTCTCGCTTCGGCTGGCCACGCTGTTCAGCCGGGGTACCGATCCGGTCGCGCTGGACCGGGGCGTCGTCGCGGCGATGATGCGCAGGGCGTTCGCGGGCAAGCCGCTGACGCTGTGGAACGACGGCACGGTCAAGCGCGACCTGCTCTGCGTCGACGACGCGGCCGCGGCGTTCACCGCCGCGCTGGACCGCGCGGACGAGCTGACCGGCGGGCACTGGCTGGTCGGCACCGGGCAGGCGACCCGCGTCGGCGACCTGTTCGGATCCATCGCCAAGCTCGTCGCCACGGCGACGGGACGGCCGCCGGTACCGGTCAACAGCGTCGTCCCGGCGATGGCCGGCGCCACCGACACACTGGATTTTGTCGTGGACCCGCGGCGTTTTACTGAGGCCAGCGGCTGGTCGGCCCGGCAGCGCCTGCACGAGGCACTGGAGAGCACGGCGGCGGCGTTCGCCCGAACCATCGAGTCGCAGAAGGAGCCGACATGACGACTTGCCGTATCTGCGCGGGACCGGTCGAGGAGTTCTTCGACTTCGGC
Organism: Amycolatopsis suaedae; assembly: GCF_004214935.1. Classification (GTDB taxonomy): domain Bacteria; phylum Actinomycetota; class Actinomycetes; order Mycobacteriales; family Pseudonocardiaceae; genus Amycolatopsis; species Amycolatopsis suaedae. The sequence continues at coordinate 340,861 of NZ_SFCC01000009.1, read as the reverse complement.
AGGCAGCCGTTGTCGGACGCGTTTCCCGAGCCCGGCGCGACCGAGCCCGAGTTCTTCTACCGGCTGGCCGTGGGCATGTGCCCGCACTGCACGATGGTGCAGCTCATGGAGGAAGTGCCGCGGGACAAGATGTTCGGCGAGCACTACCCGTACCTGTCGTCGGGTTCGACGGTCATGCGGGAACACTTCGAGAAGCTGGCCGAGCAGCTGCGGGGCAGCGAGCTGAACAAGCCCGACCCGTTCATCGTGGAGCTGGGCTGCAACGACGGCGTGATGCTGTCGACGCTGGCGCAGGCGGGCATCCGGCACCTCGGCGTGGAGCCGTCGGGCAGCGTCGCCGACGTGGCCGCCGCCAAGGGGGTGCGGGTCCGCAAGGACTTCTTCGAGGAGTCGGTGGCCAGGCAGATCCTGGCCCAGGACGGGCCGGCCGACGTCATCTTCGCGGCGAACACGCTGTGCCACATTCCCTACGTGGACTCGATCCTGTGGGGCGCCGGTGCGCTGCTGGCTCCCGACGGGGTGTTCGTGTTCGAGGACCCGTATCTCGGCGACATCGTGCGCCGCACCTCCTACGACCAGATCTACGACGAGCACTTCTACTTCTTCACCGCCCGGTCCGTCGCCACGCTGGCGGCGCGGCACGGGCTGGAACTGGTCGACATCGAGCCGCTGGTGGTGCACGGCGGCGAGCTGCGCTACACCCTGGCCAGGGCGGGCAGCCGCACGCCGAGCGCGTCGGTCACCGAGACCATCGCGCGGGAGCAGCGCGAGGGCCTGGCCGAGCCCGCCACGCTGCGCCGGTTCGCGGCCGAGGTGGAACGCAACCGCACAGAGCTGGTCGAGCTGCTGCGGCGGCTGCGGGCCGAGGGCAAGCGCGTCGCGGGCTACGGCGCGACGGCGAAGAGCGCGACGGTGCTGAACTTCTGCGGCATCGGGCCGGACCTGATCGAGTTCGTCAGCGACACCAGCGTCACCAAGCAGGGCAGGCTCACCCCCGGCTCGCACATCCCGGTGCGCCCGCCGGCCGAGTTCGCCGACCCCTACCCCGACTACGCGGTGCTGTTCGCCTGGAACCACGCCGACGAGATCCTGGCCAAGGAGCAGGGCTTCCGCGAGGCCGGCGGCCGCTGGATCCGCTACGTGCCGGACGTGCACATCACCTGAGGTCGGGCCGGGCACAAGCACGTGAAGGCCACCTTCATTACGTGAGACGTGGTGAAGGTGGCCTTCACGTGCTTTCCGGACCGCCCGGGTGCACCCGGGCGCACCCGGCCACCGGTTTGACACCTCTTCGGCTATGTGGTTCATTAGTTGAGTAATGAACCCACCGACCACGAGGTGCCCATGTTCGACGACCGCAGCCCGATCTACCGGCAGATCGCCGAGCAGATCAGGGCGGACGTGCTGAGCGGGGCACTGAAAGGCGATGACCAGGTCATGTCGACCAACCAGTACGCCAAGTTCCACCGGATCAACCCGGCGACGGTGGCGAAGGCGTTCCAGAGCCTGGTCGAGCAGGGAGTCCTCTACAAGAAGAGAGGTCTGGGCATGTTCGTCTCGCCGGGCGCGCGGGAAGCGCTGCGGGGCGAGCACCGGGAGTCGTTCATGACCGAGGTGGTGGATCCGATGCTCGAACGGGCCCGCCTGATCGGCATCCCACTGGAGGACGTCATCGACCGGATCAGGCAGGCCCAGAAGCAGGCGCAGGAGAACGAGAAGGCGGAACAGCGGTGATCCCGGACATCGAAGTCGACCGGCTGCGGCTGGACTACGGGCGCAGCACGGTGCTGCACGACCTGAAGTTCACCCTCCCCGGCGGGCGGATCTACGGCCTGCTCGGCCGGACCGGCGCGGGCAAGTCCAGCCTGCTGTCGCTGCTGGCCGCGTTCCGCAGGCCGACCGCAGGCACCGTCCACATCGGAGGGCGGCCGGTCTTCGAGAACCGCGCGGTCACCCGGCAGGTGTGCCTGATCAGGGAGAAAGCAGACACCGTCGAGGGATCCGACCGGGTCGCCTCGGCGCTGCGGTTCGCCGCCGCGCTGCGCCCGCACTGGGACGACGACTACGCACGCAGGCTGCTGCGGATGTTCGACGTCGACCCGGACAAGCGCATCGAACAGCTCGCCCGCGGCCAGCGGGCCGGGCTCGGCGCGGTGCTCGGGCTGGCCAGCCGCGCCCCCATCACCATCTTCGACGAGTCCTACCTCGGCATGGACGCGGCCACCCGGATGCGGTTCTACGACGAACTGCTCGACGACTTCATGGCCAACCCGCGCACGATCATCGTCTCCACGCACCTCATCGAGGAGATGAGCTCGCTGTTCGAGGAGGTCCTCATCATCGACGAGGGCGAGCTGATCGTGCACGACGAGACCGACGGTCTGCTCAGCAGGGGCACGTCGGTGACCGGTCCGGAGGACGTCGTCGACGCGTTCGTCGACGGCATGTCGGTGATCGGCGAGAAACGCCTCGGCCGCACCAAGTCGGCGATGATCTACGGCACCCTCACCGAGGCCGACCTGGAGAAGGCGAGCGCGGCGGGGATCGAACTCGGCCCGATCGGCCTGCAGGAGCTCGTCGTCCACCTCACCCAGCGGCCAGGGAGCTTCGAATGATCACCACCTACCTGCGCATCCCCGCACCGAAGACCTACTCCTCGATCGTCGTCGCGTGGGCGGTCTTCGCCGTCGTCGTGTTCGCGGTCATCGGCGGGATCGCGTTGTTCGGCACCGTGCCGGGCAGCGTCTGGGAACCGGCGGCGCAGGTCCCCCGCTGGGGCATGGCCGTGGTCACCGCGTGGTCGTTCTGGATCTACCTGCCCGCCCACGTCGCACACGGCACCACCCGCAGGGAGTTCCTCGCCGGCATGTCGGTGTTCACCGTCGCCGGCTCGGGAATGATCGCCGCGCTCACCACCGCCGGCTACGTGGCCGAACGCCTGCTGTACCAGGCCAACGGCTGGGACCACACGCTGACGGCCGCGCTCGCGCCGACCTCTGCCGGTGACACGCTGCTGCTGTTCGCCGGCCTGTGGCTGACGTTCGTGATCTGGTCGGCGACCGGCGCGTTCCTCGCCGCCGTGTTCTACCGCCGCACGCCGCTGGCGATCGGCGCCGTGCCGCTGGGTGCGGTGCTGCTGGGCTCCGGCGAGGTCGCCATCGGCGCCCCCGCCGGGCCGTTCCTCGGCGACCTGCTGACCGCCGCCGGGCTGTCCGGTGCCGCCGCGGTGGCGCTGTGCGTGGCCGTCGTCGTGGTCGTGTTCGCGTTGCTGTGGCTGGCGGTGCGGGACATCCCGCTACGCACGAGCACCAACTGACCGTTCGAACAAAGGGAGAAGACGAGATGCCCATCATCGAAGTCAACGGCCTGCGGAAACGCTACGGGAAGACGCTCGCGGTCGACGACGTCAGCCTCACCGTCGAGGAAGGCGAGATCTTCGGGATCATCGGCCGCAACGGCGCGGGCAAGACCACCACCGTCGAGTGTATCGAGGGGCTGCGCAAGCCCGACCGTGGCTCGGTGTCGGTCTACGGCCTCGACCCGGTGCGCGACCGGGCGAAGGTGCGTCAGCTGGTCGGCGCCCAGCTGCAGGAAAGCCACCTGCCGGAAAAGCTGCGGGTGGAGGAGGCGCTGCGGCTGCACCGCTCGTTCTACCGCGACGGCGCCGACATCGAGCAGCTGATGAAGCAGCTCGGCCTCGGCAAGAAGCGCGACACGGCGTTCGAGAACCTGTCCGGCGGGCAGGCACAGCGGCTGTCGATCGCGCTCGCGCTGGTGGGCAGGCCCCGCGTCGCGGTGCTGGACGAACTCACCACCGGCCTGGACCCGCAGGCCCGCCGCGACACCTGGAAGCTGATCCAGAAGGTCCGCGACTCCGGGGTGACCGTCATCCTCGTCACCCACTTCATGGAGGAGGCCGAGCGGCTCTGCGACCGCATCGCGGTCATCGACAGCGGCCTGGTCAAGGCGGTCGACACCCCGGCCGGCCTGGTCGCCGGGGTCTCCGGCAAGCAGGGCGCGACGCTCGACGACGTCTACACCGAACTGACCGGCCACCGGCCGGAGCAGGACGACGAGGAGGACTTCTGATGACCGCGACACTCGACGTGGCCGCCATCCGCCCGGTGTCCCGCGTGCAGGCGTGGGGGCCGCTGATGGTCGCCGAGGCGAAGCTGCTGTGGCGCGACCCGGGCAGCCTGATCACCCCGCTGGGCCTGCCGCTGCTGATCATGGTGATGAACGGCCTGCGGTCGAACACGGCGTCCGACCAGGGGCTGGCCGGCATGCGGTACTTCGACGCGCTGGCCACCCCGGCGGCGCTGGCGATGATCGTCGCGGTCACCGGCATGATCAACGTGCCCAGCGTGCTCGCCGCCTACCGCAAGGCCGGTGTGCTGCGCCGGATGTCGGCCACCCCGGTGGGGCCCGGCTCGCTGCTGGGCGCTCAGGTGGCGGTCAACCTGGTGCTGTCGGTGATCGGGATCGCGATCGCGCTGGCCGTCGCGTTCGCCGGCTACGACCTGGCGATGCCCAGGCAGCTCGGCTGGGCACTGCTCGGGCTCGCGCTGGGCGCCTGCTCGCTCTACGCCTTCGGCCTGCTGATCGCGGCGATCGCCCCGTCGGCCAACTCGGCGGTCGGGCTGGGCCTGGTGCTGTTCTTCGCCACGTTCGCGGCGGGTGGCGGCTTCCTGCCGATGGACCTGCTGCCGTCGTGGCTGGCCTCGATCGGTGAGGTGCTGCCCTACGGCGCGGCGGTCCAGGTCATGTCCGACGCCTGGATCGGCCAGACCCCGCAACTGATCCACCTGGCGGTGCTCGGCGGCACGACGGTCGTCTTCGGCGGCTTGGCGGCCAAGCTGTTCCGCTGGGAATAGACCGGCCGCCCACGAGGAAGGCCGCGGATGGCGGGGCTTCTCCCTCCCAGCGCCATCCGCGGCCTCCGCATCCGCTGCGGGCCTTCGTGCCACAGCGATACAGGAAAGACTGACAACTACAAAGCGTGCAGGTAGGCCACCAGGCTGCGGGCCTCGATGTTGAGGTAGTGCCCGTGCCGCAGCAACGCGATGAGCTGACGCGTGGTCAGCCAGCGGTACTGCGGCGGAACCTCGACCGGGAAGTCGTCACCGACCTCGACGATCTGGTACCGGGTCAGCGCGTGGTGGAAACGCCCGCCCTCCTCCGACAGCAGCGTGTCGTAGCGCACCTGGCCGTGACCGCCGGTGGCGACGTCCTTCAGCAGCGGCTCCGGGATGTCGGCGGCGTCCTCGGCGGAGGTCAGCTGGATGGTCGGCGCCATCTCGACGAGGTCGAGCAGGCCGATCTCGGGCAGCGCCTGGACCAGGACGTGTGGCACGTCGTGGATGCGCCGCACGACGAACACGGCCAGGCCCGGCGCGGCGGGCTCCAGCAGCGGCTGCGTCCACTCGGACACCTCGCGGTTGCCGGCCGTGACCCGGACACCGATGATCCGGAAGTCCCGCTCGCCGGTCGGCGCGATTTCCGCCGGCGTGCGCCGCCAGGACCGGACCTGGTTCAGCGGGACGAGCCTGGCGTGCCAGTCACACCAGGTCTTGGCCTCGGTGAACCAGCTCAGCACGCTGTCGTCGCTGTGCAGCGCGCCCGCGGTCGCGCCGTCGCCGGTGACGGGTTCGGGCAGGCAGGACAGGACCGTCCTGGCGTCCATGTTCACCAGGTTGTCGGTGCGCAGCAGTTCCCACACCAGCGACAGCGGGATCCACCGGTAGTCGTCGGTGGCCGGTTCGGCGTGCACGGCACCGTCGACCTCGACGACGATGTTGCGGTTGCGCTTGCGCCAGAACCAGGCGCCCTGCTCGGACTGCAGGACGTCCACGAGCACCCGGCCGCGCCGCGGTCCGGTGAACAGTTCGAGGTAGCGTGTCCGGGCGCCGCGGTGCACCTTGGTGTAGTTGCTGCGGGTGGCCTGCACCGTCGGCGACAGCTGCAGGATGTTGACGTTGCCCGGCTCCATCTTGGCCTGCAGCAGGCAGTGCCGTTCGCCGTCGAAGTCGGCGACGACGATGCCCAGCACGCCGATCTCGGGCTGGTGGATGACCGGCTGGGACCGCAGCGGTTCCCCGCCGACGCGTTTCTCGATTCCCTCGACGGAGAAGAACCGGCCGCTGTCGTGGACGAGGTTGCCGGTGGCGTCGTCGAAGTGCCAGCCGGTCAGCTCGTCCAGCCCGATCCTGGTCACCTCGAACCGGCCTGCCGCGTGCCGTCCCGCCCACCACCGGTCGAACTCGGCCCGGGAGCGAATCCGCCCGGCGGTCATGGCGCCAGCACCTCGCGCAGCGCGTCGATGACCTTGTCCTGCTCCCCCGCCGTCAGCGACGGGTACATCGGCAGCGAGAAGATCTCACCTGACAGCCGTTCGGTAACCGGCAGGCTGCCCTCGGCGTAGCCAAGGTGGGCGAACCCGGTCTGCCGGTGCACCGGCCACGGGTAGCTGATGTTGAGGACGATGTCGTGCCGCTTGAGCTCGGCGAGGATCTCGTCCCGCCGAGGGTGGCGCACGACGTAGACGTAGTACACGTGGTCGTTGCCCTCGGCGGTGACCGGCAGCACGAGGCCGGTGTCGGCCAGTGCCTCCGCGTAACGTTCGGCGACGGCCCTGCGGCGGGCGAGGTAACCGTCGAGCCGGGTGAGCTTGCGGCGCAGGATCTCCGCCTGCACCTCGTCGAGCCTGCTGTTGTACCCGGGTGTCTCGACGACGTGGTAGACCGACTCCATGCCGTAGTAGCGCAGCCTGCGCAGCCTCGCGTCGAGGTCGGGTGAGTCGGTGACGGTGGCGCCGCCGTCACCGTAGGCGCCGAGAACCTTGGTGGGATAGAAGGAAAACGTGGCCACGTCACCGAACGATCCGGCGATCCGCCCGTGGTGGCGTGCTCCGTGGGCCTGTGCGCAGTCCTCCAGGATGGGCAGGCCGTGCTCGGCGGCCAGCCGGCGCAACGGTTCCATCTCCACGCACTGCCCGTACAGGTGCACCGGCAGCAGGCAGCGGGTCCGGTCGGTGATCACCGCGGCGACGTCCTCGACACGCATGAGGTAGGTGTCCGGGTCGACGTCGACGAACACCGGCCTGGCGCCGACCGCGTCGATCGCGACGACGGTGGGCGCGGCGGTGTTGGCGACGGTGACCACCTCGTCGCCCTCGCCGACGCCGAGCGCCCGCAGGCCGAGCACGATCGCGTTGGTGCCGTTGTCCACCCCCACGCAATGGGAAACGCCGTGGAAAGCGGCGAATTCGTTCTCGAACTCACGCACACTCGGGCCGAGTACGAGTTTTCCCGAACCGAACACGGTGTCCACCGCGTCGAGAATGTCGGCCCGCTCCTCGGCGTACTCGGAAAGATATCCCCAGACGAATTGCGTCATTGTACTGCGCCACCCTCCACCCCGATTGCGGCCAGCCAACCAGTGCGCTCGCGCATTTGACTGCCGGACAAGCCTTACCCACCACTCGCGTGGAGGCAAGGTGCCGGGGAGGACACCGTTGCCCACTCTTTGACGGACAGGACATGCGTGTCAACTGTTCAGTTGACACCTCTGACCAGCGCCGGAGCGTATCGACGGAAACGCAGTGTCAGCGATGGCCGACAGATTCACCGCGGACCGCGATAACACGGACAGTAGAGAAATCCGCATCCGATCCCGGTACCCGGGCATTCTCACTGGTCAGCGGACTCCCGTTTGCTCTAACCTGAACGAGTAGCGTTACGGAATCGGTCAATGAATTCGACAGACCCACCGCACCCTGCCACCGGACGTGTACGGGCCGTAACAACTGAGGTAAAAGCTACCGATCGGTAGGAGCTTGACAGGAGCCTATGCGGTTGGCACGTTCGCACAATGAGGTCGGTTTCATCCTCGGATGTCCGACTTTCGTCAGGCTTTGACCAAAGCCGCGGATACCTGGGGGCAAGGTGACGGACGCACGGCTGGCCGGTCCAATGCCAGATTTCGCGGGAACGAGGGCCGAAAGGCAAGAACGGGCCCAGCGCTGGTTCACCGATTCCGAACTGATTTCGGTGACGGCGGAACACGAAGCGAGGCTGACGCGCTTCTTCGGCCTGGCGACATTCTCGGTCGGCATGGGGAAACTGGGCCGCGCCCCACGCCGCGTACTCGAAGTGGGCTGCGGTACCGGTCACCAGATCACCATGGTGGCCAACATGACGGCGGAAACGGAGTTCGTCGGGATCGACCCTTCCGCGTCGGCCATCGAGCGGGCGCGGCAGAACGCACCGGACAATCCCCGGCTGCGTTTCCGCCAACTCGGCGCCGAAGACCTCGCCGACGCCTCGACCGCAGCCGGGATCGGTGAGTTCGACCTGGCGTTCGTCAACCTCACGATTGCGTTGTGGACAGACCCGGTGAGCGGGCTCCGTGCCGTCACGGCACGACTCGCGCCGGGCGGGGTATGTTATGTGATCGACCTGGTGCGGCCGTCGGATCCCGAGCATGCAGCGCAGTTTCTCTCGGGCGCGGTGAACGAGGCCGAAAAGCGGTATCTGCTGGACCAGATGGCGGCGTGGTACACGCCGCGGGAACTCGAGGAGCTGGCGTTAGCGGTGTGTCCGCCGGGGGGCGGAACATCGGTGGAACTGACCTATCGGACGCTCGACGAGTACGCGGTCGACGTCGTGGGCGGGGCGGTGCCACTGAACGAGTCCACTATGGACGGACTCGGGACACGGCGCGGGCACGTTTGCCACCTCTTCCTCACCAACAACCGAAGTGATGGGGGCAGCTGACGTGACAACGGGGTCTGACGTCCTGTCCCCGGATTGGGGGCCATCATGGAAATCAGGGCACAGGGCGAGTGCCCGCACCGGGTCTTTGTCGTCGAGGACGGGTCGATCGTGGCACACGGCCTGTCTGCCACCCTGCTCTGCCACGACGACATCGACGTCGTCGGCGTCGCCGACGACTCGGACCGGACCGTGGAACTCATCCGGCAGGCCAGACCGCAGGTCGTGGTGATCGCGTCACTGCGCCACGAACCTGCGCGGTTGATCGACCGGATCCGGTCGGCATCGGGTATCTCGACGGCGGTGTTGCTCGTGGCGGAGCACGGCGTCGCGGGCCTGGGCCACCACACGTCCGGTTACGGCGTGATTTCCTGGCGGTCCACCGCCGAACAGCTGGCCGCGGCCGTGATCGACGCCGCTCACCGCGGTCCCCGCGCCGGGCTCAACGGCTCGGTGCGCCCGGCCGGCATCCTGCCCATCCCGAACGGGCGGGTGCGGCTCAGCAACCGCGAGATCGAGGTCCTGCTGCGCGCGGCCGACGGGCAGACCAACTCCCGGATCGCACGCGCGCTCTCGCTGAGCGAAGCCACGGTGAAGACCTACTGGCAACGGGTGTTCAAGAAGCTCAACGTGCACGACCGGACCACCGCCGTCACCACCGCGCTCGCGATGGGGGTGCTCACCTACGACCCGGAGGACTCCCCGGACGCACGCAGGCAGCACCGGCGGCTGCGGCTGTCCGTGGCGGCGGGAGCGGAGAATCTGGCTCCCCGGCGCATGATCGGCGAGTAAGCGGTTTCCCGGTCGTACTGCTAGGATTGGGAGAAATGTCCGAAGTCGCAGTTGGGGATGCGATTCGATGACCGATGACGCCGCCCGCGGGATTCGCGCGGGTGAACCGGACCGCGACGCCGCCATCGAACGGCTCACCGCGTCGTTCACCGAGGGCAGGCTCGAACTCGCCGAGTACGACACCAGGCTGGCGAAGGTCATGGACGCCACCACCGTCGGCGAGGTCGAGGCAGCCGTCGCGGACCTGCCCGTGCCCCGTGCCCAGGTGGAACGCATGGAGGCGGACAAGCAACTGGTCCGTCAGCGCAAGAAGTGGCGCAAGCTGCGCAGGGAGACCGGGCAGTGGGCGGGCGGTGCGGTGTTCTTCACCGGGATCTGGGGCGCGATCTCGATCGCCGTCGGTGAGGCGACGTTCTACTGGCCGGTGTTCCCGGTCGGGATCTGGGGGGTGGCGGTGCTCGCCGACGCCCTGTCCCCCGCCAAGAAGAAGAAAAAGAAGAAGGGCAAGAAGAAGTCGGCCTGAGGTCATGCCGTTCGTCGGTGGGGTGAACCACCCACCGACGAGAGGAGCACCGATGACCGCCATCGACGTCCCCGCCCTGGTCGCGGGCGAGCGCCGCGAGCTGGCCGCACTGCTGGCCGGCCTGCCCGCGGCCGCCTGGGACGGCCCGACACTGTGCGCTGGCTGGCGGGTCCGCGAGGTCGTCGCCCACATGACCGCGCCCTACCGGCACGGCCTGCCGAAGTTCCTGCTGGCGATGCTGGCCGCACGCGGCGACGTCAATCGCGCCGCCGACCGCCTGGCCAGGCGGGACGCCGCGGCGCTGTCACCGGAACAGCTCACCGCGAGCCTGCGCGACAACGCAGGCCACCCGTGGCAGCCGCCGGGCGGCGACCGTCTCGCCGCGCTGTCGCACGACGTCATCCACGGCCTGGACATCACGGTGGCGCAGGGCATCGAGCGCACCGTGCCGCTGGAACGCGTGCGGCCGATCCTGGAGGCGACGACGCCCAAGGCGCTGCGGTTCTTCGGCGTGGACCTGACCGGGATCCAGTTGCGCGCCGACGACCTGGACTGGTCCTACGGCAGCGGTGCGCCCCTGTGCGGCAGTGCCCAGGACCTGCTGCTGGTGATGTGCGGGCGCAGCCTGCCCGCCGGCAGGCTGCGTGGCGAGCCCGCTGACCGGTTCAGCCGATGCTGAACGGGTGTCCCCGGCGCTAGTCTCGGATGGTCCGTCCATGCGAGCTCCGCCGCCTCGTCTCGCGCCCGAGAAAGGAAGCGCACATGAGGCGTCGAGCAGCCGCCGTGGCCGTCACGACACTGCTGGCACTGACCGCCGTCCCCGGCGTAGCCGCGGCGGCGACGTTCAACATCAGGGACTACGGGGCCAAGGGTGACGGCAGCACCGTCGACTCCCCCGCCATCGACAGGGCCATCGCCGCGGCGAGCGCCGCGGGCGGCGGGGTGGTCGAGGTGCCGCCGGGCACCTACCTGGCCAGAACCATCCACCTGAAAAGCGACATCACCGTCAACCTGCGGGCGGGCGCGCGCATCATCGCGGCCGGCAGCGGGATGGACGCGCCGGAGCCCAACGAGTTCGACGAGTACCAGGACTTCGGGCACAGCCACTTCCGCAACGCCCTGCTGTGGGGTGAGAACGTCCGCAACGTCGCGTTCACCGGCGGCGGCACGATCGACGGCAACGACAAGCTGGCCACCGGCGACAACGTGCCCCGGGGCGTCGCGGACAAGCTGCTGTCGCTCAAACTGTGCGCCAACGTCAGCCTGGACGGCATCACCCTGCGGCGGGGCGGCCACTTCGCGCTGATCGCCAACGGCTGCGACGGGCTGCGGCTGACCAGGGTGAAGATCCACAGCAGCGAGGACCGGGACGGAATCAACTTCATCAACAGCTCGAACGTCGAACTGGCCGAATCGGTCGTCGAGGCCAGCGACGACGCGGTGGCGTTCAAGAGCGACTACGCGCTGGGCCGCACGTTCGTCAGCAGGCACAACGTCGTGCGGGACTCCACGATCATGTCCACGGAGAACAACGCCGTCCAGTTCGGATCGGAGACCTGCGGGGACTTCCGCGACATCGAGTTCCGCAACCTGAAGATCACCGGGGCGTCCAAGGCCGGGCTGGGCATCGTGTCGATGGACGGCTCGGTGATCTCCGACGTCACGTTCAGCGGCATCACGCTGACCAGGACCGCGTCGCCGATCTTCCTGCACGTCGGCAAGCGGTCGCGCTGCCCCGGCAATCCACCGGCCGGGCGGATCGCCAACGTCACCTTCCGCGACGTCACCGGAACCGATCTGGTCGCGCCGCGGGACGTGCCCGGCGACCCGGAGTACGCGAGCACGCTGTCCGGGCGCACCGAGGCGCCGATCGAGAACGTCACGTTCGACAACGTGCGGCTGACGGTCCCTGGTGGGCATCCCGCGGCCGAGGCCGGCCTGACGCCGCCGGCGGCGCCGACCACCTACCCGCCGCGGATCTTCGGCAAGCGGCCCGCGTTCGGCTTCTGGCTGCGGCACGCCAAGGGGATCACGTTCACCCGCAGCGAGATCCACCTCGACCGCGCTGCGCTGTCTGCCCTCGCTCCGCTCGGGCGCGGTCGGGCCCCCTGAGTCGGCGTCTTCCCTCCTCGCCGTCGCTCGCGGAGCGAGCTTGGGGCTCGTCAGTCCAGACACCGACGGGCCCGACCCGTGCGGGTCGGCTCCGAAGTGGTCACCGGGGCACCGGGGCCATCAGGCCGCCCAGCGCGCGGACGAGCGCGCCGGTGAGGTCGTGGCCGGGGCCGACCGCGTCGAGCAGGCGCTGGTCGGCCTCGGCCAGCACGGCCCGGCCGCGGCCGAGCAGCCGGGAGCCGGTGTCGGTGACGTGCAGTTGCGCGGTCCGGCCGCGGCCGGGCTCGGTACGGCGTTCCACGGCTCCGCGTTCCTCCAGCTGCGCGAGCGTGGACTGCATGCTCTGCACGGTCACCCCGGCCCGGCGCGCCAGCTCGCTGTAGGACAGGCCTGGCCGGCCGGCCAGGTGTCCCAGCGCGGAGACGTGCCGCAGGGACAGGCCGTCGGCACGCAACGCGGCGTCGGCCCGTTCGCGCAGCATGCGGCCGAGCACGATCAGCAGCAGCGCGGGGCCACCGGCGTCCGGGTTCTCCGGGGCGTTGCGGGGTTCGGTCACGGGCGTCATCTTCGCAAACCTCGGCGGTTACGGCCGGACCTCGGTTCAGTTACAGTGAGACTGAAACCTACGAGAGGATTCGGTGCATGGACGACAAGCGCCCGCGGGTGGCGATGCTGGCCTACCCCGGCCTGACCCTGCTCGACATGATCGGACCGCACACCTGCTTCGTCCATCTGATGGACGTCCACCTGGCCTGGAAGACACTCGACCCCATCCGCACGGACTCCGGCCTGTTCCTGTCGCCGACGACGACGTTCGCGGACTGCCCCGCCGACGTCGACGTGCTGTTCGTCCCGGGAAGCGGCTACGCCGACGTCGTCGAGGACGAGGAGGCACTGGAGTTCCTGCACGACCGCGGTACCCGCGCCCGGTACGTCACGTCGGTGTGCAGCGGCTCGCTCGTGCTCGGCGCCGCCGGGCTGATGCGGGGCTACCGGGCGGCCACCCACTGGTCGGTCCGGGACGTGCTGCCGCGCTACGGCGCGGTGAACGTCGACGAGCGGGTGGTGGTCGACCGCAACCGGATCAGCGGCGGCGGCGTCACCGCCGGGCTGGACTTCGGCCTCAGCGTGGTCGCGGAGATGTTCGGCAGGGATTCCGCGGAGCTGACGCAGCTGCTGCTGGAGTACGACCCGCAGCCGCCCTTCGACTCCGGCTCGCCGGAGAAGGCCGCACCCGAGCTGACCGAGCGGGCCCGTACGGTGCTGCGGGACCTGGCCGACGACCACGCCGCCCGCGCCGAGCGTCTCGCCGAGCGCGGCTGGGGCCGCGCCAAGGATCCGGCGCCCCAGCCCGCCTGACCGTCAGGCGCCGGCCGGCCGCTCGGACAGCACCCGGGCCGCGCGCAGGAACGCCGCGCGATCGGCGGCGGACAGTGCGGCGAGCAGCCGCTCCTCCCCTTCCTGGATACGGGCCTGCGCCGAGCGGCGGGCACGCCGGCCCGCCTCGGTGATCTCCAGCAGCCGGACCCGGCGGTCGGCCGGGTCCGGCTCGCGGCGGATCAGCCCGCCGTCCTGCAACGCCTCGAGGGTGCCGATGATCCGTGTCTTGTCGGCCCCGATCGCCTGCGCCAGCGCGGCCTGTGTCCGAACCGGACCGTCGTCGAGCGCGCTGAGTACGACGTAGCCCCACATCGTCAGCCCGTGCTCGGCCAGCACGGGCTCCTCGGCCGCCATCAGCCTGCGCACGAGCCCGCCGAGCATCGCCGCGAGATCCGGCCTGCCCTCTTCCGCCATGCGCCGGACGATACCGCTTGACCAATCGTAAGCGGACATAGATGATACGCACATGCATATTGATGAGCTTCAGATCCTCGACGCCCTCGCCGTCCGGACCAGCCGCGACCTGATCACCGGCATCACGCCTGCCGACCTGCGCAGGCCGACACCGTGTGCGGACTGGACACTGCACGGGCTGCTGACCCACATGACCGCCCAGCACCACGGCTTCGCCGCGGCAGCCGAAGGCGACGGTGATCTGGCCAACTGGCGTGCCGTGCCGCTCGGCGACGACCCGGTCGCCACCTACCGGAGCTCGGTCGACCGGGTGCTCAGGGCGTTCGCCGCCAACGGCATCGGCGACCGGAAGTTCCCGCTCACCGAGCTGTCCGCCGACGTCCTGTTCACCGCGGAGCAGGCGCTGACCTTCCATTTCGTCGACTACGTCGTGCACTCGTGGGACGTCGCACGCACGCTCGGGCTGCCGCTGCGGTTCGACCGGCACGTGGTCGAGGCCGCGCTGAGTGTGGCCAGATCCGTTCCGGACGGACCGTCTCGTCTCGAGCCCGGCTCACCGTTCGCGCCGGCGGTCGCGGCGCCGGGAGCATCCGGACTGGACGAGGTGGTCGCGCTCCTGGGCCGCTCGCCCGCCTGGCCGGAGGCCTGACACCCCGCGGCGCCGATCACGCATGAGTTCACCGCGGCGGGGAACCCGGAGCCGGTGAGCGGAACGGACATTCCCACGGTCACCCGGCTGCGGGACCTGGTCGGCCTGCTGCGCACGCGGGGTGACGAGGAGTTGTACGTGCGCTGGTCCCGCGGTCCCGGCGTCGACCTGGCGCAGACCCAGTCCAGCAAGGACGGGCTGACCGGTGTCAGGTTGCCGGGTCTGTCGGCCAACCCGCTGCGGGTGCAGCCGTGGTGGGGCGACCGGCCGCTCGACCTGTGGCTGGCCCGCAGGCTGCACGACTACCGGCACCTGCGCGAACTGCGTGCCGACGACGTGCGGCCGTGGGTGTTCCACGGCGTGGAGCGGTCCCGCGGCCCGGACAACGAGCCGCTCGTCGAGTGCCGTACGCCGCTGGCCTGGGTGGCCGACTCGGTGATCGAGGAAGCTCAGCGACGGGTCGACGAGCAGGGCTCGGCCGAATGGGGACCACTGGATCGCAGCCGCGACTGACGCGGCGCGGTCACGGCGTCCACGCCGGGTCCCGCCCGGTGACGCCCAGCAGGCGGTGCAGTGCCGGTGCCCCTTCGGCAACCGCCACCTCGGGACCGTAGACGCCCATCTGCCTGCCCAGCTCGGCCGAGCCCGCCGCCTCGGCGTAGACGTAGTCGATCAGTTCGGCGTCCCACTCCGGTTGCTGGCCGGTTGCCGCCGCGAGATCCCAGCCGTGCACGACCAGCTCCCCCGCGACCATGCCGCCGACCAGCGGCGCGGGCATCTCGGTCGGCCCGCCCATGTGCGTCATGCCCTGCCAGGCTGCGGGTTCGCTCCACACCTTCGCCGTGCGGGACAGCTGCGCGGCCAGGTCGGCTGCCCAGTCGCCGCCGGTCAGGTCGAGTTCGGTGTCGGAACCGGCGGGCGGCGGGACGGTTTCCTTGCGGCCGGCGCCTTCCAGCGACGGTCCCCAGAACAGCAGGTGGTTGAGCAGGCCCCGGACGTCGTAGTCGGAGCAGGGGGTGGCGGCGTCCAGCACGCCGGGGTCGATGCCCCGCACGACGGCGGTCAGGGTCCGTGCCGCGGAGGCGACGTAGTCGGTGTCACGCATGGCCGAATGCAAGCATCGCGCTCGCGGCGCTGTCATGAACAAACGCGACATAGACTCCGGGCGTGGGCAGGGACACCCGGGAACTGGGCGGTGCGTGGACGAAGTTCCAGCGGCACGAGTTCCCCGCGCCCTCGCCCGACCTCGCCGGCCTGGTGGACCACTACTGGCAGGTCTGGTGGGACTACGCCGAGCCGTACCGGCAGCTGATCGTGCCGTACCCGAACGTCCACCTCACGTTCCATCCGGGCGGTGGACGGGTCAACGGCGTGTGCACCGGCCACCAGATCCAGGTTCTGAGCGGGCGGTCGGGGGTGTTCGGCGTGGCGTTCCGGCCGGGCTGCTTCCGTCCGTTCCTGGGCGGACCGGTCAGCTCCATCACCGACCGGGTGATCGACGCGACCGAGGTGTTCGGCCAGGATCTGCCCGGCGAGGTGAACGTCGAGACCGTCGAGGCGTTCCTGCGCTCGCGGCTGCCCGAACCCGACCCGAAGGCGGGCGAGGCGGCCTCGGTCGTGGAGCGCATCGCGTCGGAACCCGAGCTGACCCGGGTCGACGCGGTGGCCCGCGAGCTGGGCACCGGCGTGCGGCAGTTGCAGCGGCTGTTCGCCGAGTACGTCGGCGTCGGGCCGAAATGGGTCATCCGCCGCTACCGGCTGCGCGAGGTGACCGACCGGCTGGCCGCGGGCGTGACGATCGAGTGGGCGGCACTGGCCGCCGAACTCGGCTACGCCGACCAGGCCCATTTCACCCGCGACTTCACCGCCATGTTCGGCGAGTCGCCCACCTGGTACGCCCAGCGCTACTAGGCCGTGTTTCATAAGTCTGTTCGATGGGCTTCGTGATCCAGGTGGTTCCTGGCGGTGCGGGCGGATCGCCCTCGTACTGGGCCGTACTCGGGCGCATCCGCCCGTGCCGTCCAGGGGCCGCCTGGGCGCGAAGACCGCGAACGTGACTTGTGAAACACGGCCTAGGAGACCCCGCAGTACCGCGGGCCCAGGCTCTCGCCGGGACCGACCACCGTCACCGGGCCGCTGACCGACGGGGCGCCGAGAGCGCCGCGGATGTTCGTCACCGTGCACGCGATCTGCTGGACGGCCAGCCCCGACAGCGTGTGCGGAGCCACCGACACCGTCACCACGAGGTCCGCGTTCGAGTAGTCGCGGCCGATCGAGATCCCCGGGGGCAGTTCGGTCCGCAGTCCCTGCGCCCGCTCGTCGGCAGTCGGTCCGGCGGCGAGCTGAGCGAGGGTGTCGGTGCTGCCGTCCGGCCGGGGCGCGGGCGCCAGCTCGTCCCCGGACACGAAGAAGATCAGCGTCGTGACCACCGAGCCGCCGGGTGCGTCGCCGCCCGGGATGACGGCGCTCGGCCGGACCCCGCAGGCCGCGACGGCCAGCAGGACGGCGAGCAGGACGGTCAGCCGCTTCACGTGTCCTCCCCCGCCATCCGGCTGTGCCGCGGCAACCGCAGCGTGAACACCGCGCCGCCCTCGGGCCGGTTGCCCGCCGTCAGGCTGCCCACCCGGTCGCCGTCGCGGTGCAGCCTGGCGTTCTCCCACGCGATCGCCAGGCCCAGCCCGCTGCCCTCGGACCTGCCGCGTGCGGTGTCGGCCTTGTAGAACCGGTCGAAGACGTGCGGCAGCACGGCGGTGTCCAGTCCCGGTCCGCTGTCGGTCACCTCGAGCACTATCCATTCACCGTCGGCCCACAGCCGGACCGACACCGGCGGCGCGCCGTGCCGCACCGCGTTGCCGACGAGGTTGGCCATCACGACGTCCAGCCTGCGTGGGTCCAGCCGTGCCATGACGCCGCCGGGAAGGTCGGCCTGGACGGTGTCGGTCCACCCGCGCGCTCGCAGGGTGGCCCGCACGGCGTCGGCGACGTCGACGTCGTCCAGCGCGAGTGCGGCCACCCCGGAGTCGAAGCGGGTGACCTCGATCAGGTCGTTGACCACCCGGGTGAGGTTCGACGTCTCCCTGCTGACCAGGCGGGCGGCGGTGCCCGCGTCGCCGGGCAGCCGGTCGGCCTCCTCGTCCAGCACGTCGGTCACCGCGGTCATCGCGGCCAGCGGGGTGCGCAGTTCGTGGGAGACGTCGGCGACGAACCGCCGCGCGTCGGCTTCCATCCGCCGTAGCTCGCCGACCTGGTTCTCCAGTGCCTGCGCCGTCGAGTTGAACGTGCGGCCCACCTCGGCCAGCTCGTCCGCGCCTCGGACGTCGACGCGAGCGGTCAGGTCGCCCTCGCCCAGTCGCCGGGCGGCCCCGTGGAGTTCACGGACCGGGACCAGGACACCGCGCGCGGCGATCCAGGCCAGCAGCAGCGCCAGTCCGAGCGAGACGCCGCCGGTGACCACGGCCGCGAGGGTGAGCTGTTCGACGCTGGCCCGCTCGGCCTCGAGGCTGCGGAAGACGTAGATCTCGACACCGGTGGGCACGTCCGGCCCGTTCGCGTTCTTGATGCGCAGCTGGGTGCCGATCACGAGCGCCGGAGCGCCGGAGCGGGTGACGCGCTGCCAGGCCACCCGGCCCGAGGCCACCACCGCGCGCAGTTCCGGGGTGGCCAGGTCCATGTCCCGGCCGGCGGTGATCGGCCTGCCGCGGAACAGCACGACGGCCGCGGAGTCCCGGTCGGACAGTGCGTCGGCGACGCGCTCCAGCTCGGGACCGGACGGTGGCAGGCTGGTCAGCGGGAACAGGGTGGCCACCTGGTCGGTGAGCGCCACGGCCGCCGCGTCCTGGGAGGTCTGCAGGATGACGTTGCGGGCCTGCCAGTACAGCACGCCTGCCACCACCGTCGTCGTGACGAGCCCGAGCAGTCCGAACGCGAGCAGCAGCCGGGTCCGCAGACCCCACCAGCCCGCGGTGTTCACAGTGGACCGAACCGGTAGCCGAATCCGCGGACGGTCTGGACGTAGACGGGGCTGGCGGGATCGTCCTCGATCTTCGCCCGCAGCCGCTGCACGCAGGCGTCGACCAGCCGCGAGTCGCCGAGATAGCCGTGTTCCCACACCGACTCGAGCAGCTGCTGCCTGCTGAGCACCCGGCCGGGTGAACCGGACAGCTCCAGCAGCAGACGCAGCTCGGTCGGGGCGAGCGCGACCGGCCTGTCGTGCTTGGCGACCACGAGACCGACCCTGTCGATGGTCAGGTCACCGTGCAACTCGACGTCGCGGCGGGTGTCCTTCGGCTCGCTGCCCACACGGCGCAGGACCGCGCGGATGCGGGCTTCGAGTACCCGCGGCTGGACCGGTTTGACGACGTAGTCGTCGGCACCGGCCTCCAGCCCGGCGACGACGTCCATGTCGTCGTTGCGCGCGGTGAGCATGATGATCGGCAGGTCACCGCCCGCGCGGATGCGGCGGCAGACCTCGAAACCGTCCATGCCGGGCAGCATCAGGTCGAGCACGACGACGTCGGGTGCGGCACCGGCCAGCTGCGCGAGGCCCTGCTCGCCGGTCCCCGCGGTCTCCACGCTGTGCCCCTGGCGGCTCAGCGCGAGGCTCAGCCCGTCCCGCACCGCCTCGTCGTCCTCGATCAGCAACACCCGCGACATGCCGCCCACTATCGCAGGGCGGCCGGACGGCGGGTCACCGCCACGGCCAGGCAGAACAGGATGGCAGCCACGAGCACCGCGCCGAGCCCGTCGGACAGGCGGTGCCAGCCCGCGACCATCGTCGCGCCGACGACCACGCCGATCCCGGCCGCGCCGGGCAGTACCAGCCACGGGCGTACCCGCGGCGGCACGAGGAGCAACACGGCGAACACCAGCCCGGCGGTGGCCGCGACATGGCCGCTCGGGAAGCTGTTGTGCGTGGTCGACCCGATCACGTCGAGATCGGGCCGGACGATCAGCTCCTTGAGCACGCGGGCGGCGGCGATCGAGCCCAGCACCACGGCCACACCGGCGGCCCCGGCCCGCAACCGGCGCAGGAGCAGCCCGGCCAGCAGGATCGCCCCCAGCGCGAAGGCCAGCAGCAGCGGGTTGCCGACCAACCGCAGCACGGCGCCGGCCGGCTCGCTCAGGGCGGAACGCTGCTCGTACCCGCCGCCGCGCTCGGCCCTCGGCAGCAGCACGCCGTCGATCCGCTGGCCGGTCCTGGTCCACACGAACACCAGGCACACCAGCGCGAGCCCGAACACGCAGCCGAGCGCGGCCCACAGCTCGGGGCGGCGGCGCCGGACGGCGCGGGTGTGGAGGGGAACGGTCGTGGCGGAGGCGAGATCGGTGGACACGCCTCCATCGTCGCCGCGTGATGTCCGGGGCCCGTCCTGCGAATGTCATCGTTTCGTCACAGGCTCACGCCGGGCAGGTTTCCGTGCGAAACGGTGACATGACCGGCGCACGGCGGTCACCTGACGGCGGCGGCGGGCGGACATCGGTGGCCCAGCGTTGTCGGCATGACCACCGAACCGTTCGTCGTGCCGGCACCCGCCCTGACCCGGGAGCGGGTCCTCGCCGCGCTCACCCGTGTCCTCGCCGTCCTGCTCGTGCCATTCGCCGTGCTGCGCAACCCGGCGCACCCGCTGCGGGTCGCCGCGAACTGGGCGCTCTCCCTGCGGTTTCCCGCCGAGGACCTGCGGGGGCTCACCGGCGCGACGCGGTCGGCACTGCTGGCGGCCCGTTCCCTCGCGCTGTGGCGGGACGGTCAGCTCGTCGGGGTGACCTCGGGCTACCGCGACCCGGCGCGGCAGCTGTCGCTCTACCGCAGGGAGGTCGGCCGGGCGGGTTCACCCTGCGCGGCACGCAGCCGGGTGCTGCCGCCGGACGAGTCCGCCCACGTGCGCGGCCTGGCCGTGGACGTGCGGCCACGCGAGGGAGCGCTGTGGCTGGAGCGGCACGGCGCGGCCCTTGGCCTGTACCGGATCTACGACAACGAGTGGTGGCACTTCGAGTACCGCGGCGCGGGGGCGGCGCCGCGCCGTCTGCCGTCACCGCGCTTCGCGTCGGCGTGACCGGTCACCAGCGGCGGATGCCGTTCAGCACGGTGTCGACGACGCGGTCGGTGTAGCGCTTGGTCAGCGGGCCCTCGCGGTAGAGCCAGCGGGTCCGCAGCGGTCCCCACAGCAGGTCGACGACGACGTCGAGGTCGGCGTCCGCGGACACCTCGCCCGCGTCGACGGCGCGGCGCAGCCTGCGTAGTTTCAGCTCGCGGACCGGCGTCTCCAGCCGGTCGGCGTAGTCGGCGGCCAGCACCGGGTCGGCCAGGATCTCGGTGGACAACGCCCGCATCGGCGCACTCAGCCGCGGGTCGTTCAGTTCCTCGACCGTGGCCCGCAGCACGGCCTTCAGGTCAGCCGACAGGTCTCCGGTGTCGGGCAGTTCGACGTCGTCGATCCGGCCGGACGGGCCGGTCGTGTACGCGAGCAGCGCGTCCAGCAGCACCGCGCCCTTCGACGGCCACCAGCGGTAGATGGTCTGCTTGCCCGCTCCCGCCCTGGCCGCGATGCCCTCGACGCTCAGCTTCGCGTAGCCCACCTCGCCCGCCAGCTCCAGTGCCGCGTCGAGGATCGCCTGCCTGGTCGCCTCACTGCGCCTACGTTCCGCCATGCGAACAGAGTAGACGAGACGGTCCGTCTTGCGAAATCGGCGACAGTGCTCTAGTGTAGGCGCGAGACGAGACGGACCGTCTCGTCAACGAGAGGAGCACCGCATGACGCGAGTCTGGTTCATCACCGGCGCGAGCAAGGGCCTCGGCAGGGCCTTCACCGAGGCCGCCCTGGGCGCCGGCGAGAGCGTCGCTGCCGCCGCCCGCACGGTGTCCACTTTGGACCAGCTGCGGGCGGAGCACGGCGACCGCCTGCTGACACTGCCGCTGGACGTCACCGACCGGGCGGCGGTCCACGCGGCGGTGGCCAAGGCGAGCGAGCATTTCGGCTGTCTCGACGTGGTCGTGAACAACGCCGGTTTCATGGCCACCGGCATGGTCGAGGAGTTCACCGAGGAACTGGCGCGCGCCCAGCTGGAGACCAACTTCTTCGGCGCGCTGTGGGTCAGCCAGGCGGTTCTGCCGGTGTTGCGAGCCCAGCGGTCCGGGCACATCGTGCAGATCTCCAGCATCGGCGGGATCGGTGGATTCCCGCAGAGCGGCCTGTACAGCGCCAGCAAGTTCGCGCTGGAGGGCATGAGCGAGGCGCTGGCGGGCGAGGCCGCGTCGTTCGGCGTGAACGTCACGATCGTCGAACCGGGCGGGTATTGGACCGATCTGTACACAACGGGAATGGTCGCCGCTGAGCCGAACGAGGCCTACGCACCGCTGCGCGCGGAGCTGGCGAAGCAGTTCGCCGAGGGGTCGGTGGACAGCCTGCCGCACCTGGCAGCACGGGCGCTGCGGACGCTGGTCGACAGCGACAACCCACCGCTGCGCCTGCTGCTCGGCAGTGCGGTCTACGACATCGCGCGGGAGCTGACCCAGGCCCGGCTGGACACCTGGGCGGCGTGGGAGGACACCAGCCGGGCCGCCGAGGACGCCGTTGCGGCACCGGCCGGCTATGGCGAGTGAAGCTCGGCGAGCCGCCGGGCGAGCAGCTCACGTTCGGCGGCGTTCCCGGCGCGGTCGAGTGCCGCCCGGTAGGCGTCGGCGGCCTCCTTCGCGCGGTTCAGCCGTCGCAGCAGGTCGGCGCGTACGGCGTGGAACAGGTGGTAGCGGTCCAGGTCCAGCCGCTCCACCTGGTCCAGCGCCGCGGCGGGACCGTCCACCTCCGCCACCGCGACCGCGCGGTGCAACGCCACGACCGGGCTGGGCGCCACGGCGGCCAGCTGGTCGTACAGCCTGACGATCTGCGGCCAGTCCGTCCGTGCCGCGGACGGCGCGTCACAGTGGACGGCGTTGATGGCCGCCTGGATCTGGTAGGGCCCCGGCTGCCCGCGCCGCAGGCAGCGGCGGACCAGGGCGTGGCCCTCCGCGATCAACGTGCGGTCCCAGCGTGAGCGGTCCTGGTCGGCCAGCCGGACCAGACAACCGTCGGCTCCGGTCCGTGCCGGGCGGCGGGCCGCGGTGAGCAGCATGAGCGCCAGCAGGCCGGCGACCTCGGGTTCGTCCGGCATCAGCTCGGCCAGCAGCCTGCCCAGCCGGATGGCCTCGTCACACAACTCGTCGCGGACCAGCGCCTCCCCCGAGCTGGCCGAGTAGCCCTCGTTGAACACGAGGTACACCACGGCCAGCACCGCTCGCAGCCGATCGGGCAGGTCGGCGTCACCGGGCACCCGATAGGGAATCCTCGCGTCACGGATCTTGCCCTTGGCCCGGACCAGCCGCTGCGCCATCGTCGGCTCGGGCACCAGGAACGCGCGGGCGATCTCCGCGGTGGACAGCCCGCCGAGCAGCCGGAGCGTCAGCGCCACCCTGGCGGCCGGAGCGAGCGCGGGGTGACAGCAGGTGAAGATCAGCCGCAGCCGGTCGTCGCGCACGGGTCCCGCCTCCTCCGGTTCGTCTCCTCCGCGCAGCAACGCGGCCTGGGCGTGCCGTGCGTCGCGGGTGGACTCGCGGCGCAGCCGGTCGATCGCCCGGTTGCGGGCGGTGGTGATGATCCAGCCGGCGGGGCTGGGCGGCAGCCCCGCCGACGGCCAGCGGTCGACCGCGGTGGCGAACGCGTCGGCGACCGCGTCCTCGGCCAGGTCGATGTCGCCGAGGACCCGGACCAGGACGGCGACGGCGCGGCCGTGTTCGCGGCGGAACACCTCCCCGATCTCGGCGATCCCAGCGGTCATCCGCAGCCGTCACCGTCCTGCAGCGGCCGCACCTCGATCGGCAGCGTGATCGCGGCGGCGAGCTTGCGGCCCCATGCCAGTGCCTCGTCGAGGTCGGCCGCCCGGACGACGGTGAACCCGCCGATGTGTTCCTTGCCCTCCAGGTACGGGCCGTCGGTGATCAGCACGTCGTCGTTCTTCGCGGTGAGCACGGTCGCGGTGCTCGGCGGGAACAGGCCGGCGGCGAACACCCAGGCTCCCGCCGCGCGCATCTCGGCGTTGACCGCCTCGACGTCCCGCATGATCGGGTCGAGTACCTCGGGCCCGGGCGGCGGGCCGTCGGGCTGGTAGATGCTGAGCAGGTACTGCGGCATGGTCGTGTCCTTTCCGGAGCCGACGGTACGGGTTCTCGCCCACTACACGAACGCACGACCGCCGGATCGACAGGCACCGTGGACTACCCGCGAGTAATATCGCCCGCATGGGTGTCGCCGCGGACGAACGTCAGGCCCTCTGCGCACTGTTCGACGAGGTCGGACCGGATGCGCCGACGCTGTGCGAGGGCTGGCTCACCAAGGACCTCGCCGCTCATCTGGTGGTGCGTGAGCACCGGCCGGACGCGGCACTCGGCATCCTGGTGCCCGGACTGGACGGCCACACCCGCCGGGTACAGGACGGCTACGCGGCCGAGCCGTGGCCGCGGCTGGTCGAGCGCGTCCGGTCCGGCCCGGCGTGGTTCTGGCCGACGTCGATCCCCGCCGTCGACGAACTGGTCAACAGCGCCGAGTTCCTGGTCCACCACGAGGACGTGCGCCGGGCACGCCCCGGCTGGGAGCCACGGCCGGCCGACGGCGCCCGGGACGCCGCGGCCTGGAAGGCGGCCCGCATGGCGTCGCGGATGACGCTGCGTTCGTCCCCGGTCGGGGTCGTGCTGCGCACGCCGGCGGGACGGCAGGCGCAGGTGCGTTCCGGCGACGAGCTGGTGGGGGTCGTCGGCGAGCCGGTGGAACTGCTGCTGTTCGTCTTCGGCCGGGACGAGGCCAGGGTCGAGTTCGAGGGCACGCCGGACGCCGTCGAACGACTGCGCGCAGCCGGCCGGGGACTCTAGAACAGCGCGCGCAGCGCCGCGTCGAAGGCCTCGGGGGCCTCCAGGTTCAGCAGGTGCCCCGCACCGGCGACGACCTCCCGCCGGGCACCCGACACCGAGTTCGTCACCAGGTCGGCGACGTCGTGGATGTCGCCGGAGTCGAGGTCGCCGACCAGGACACTCACCCGGCCCCGCAGCTCGCCGACCCGGTCGATGGCGCCGATGTCGATCGCGTGGACGAAACCGGTGGGCCCGTGCCGCTCCAGGCTGGCGGTGTGCAGCCGGCCCGCCAGCTCCCGCACCCGCGGGTCGACCTGGTCCGGCGTGCGCCGCGGACCGTCGGTCCACATCCGCAGCAGGCATTCGACGGCCTCGGCCGTGCTGGTCGCGGCCCGGATCCGGGCGAGGTGGTCGAGGATGTACGGATCGCGGTTGACCATCCCGCTGATCCCGGGCCCGGCGAGCAGCATCGCGTCGACCCGCTCGGGATGGGACAGGGCGAAGTCGATCGACGTCCGGCTGCCCTGCGACACCCCGGCCAGCGTGACCGACTCCAGGCCCAGCCCGTCGAGCAGATGAGCGAGGTCGGTGTAGTTGGCGAACGGCTCGGTGGGCGTCGAGGACTCGCCGTGACCTCGCGCGTCGAAGCGGATCACGGTGTGCTCGGCCGCGTGAACGTCCATCTCGCGGTCCCACATGCCGCCGCTCAGCGCGCCGGCGTGCAGGAACACGACCGGGCTGCCGGTGCCGCGCACCTCGTAGGCCAGCTCCCCGCCGGGTACGGGCATGCGCCGCCTCATGCCGCCACCGTCCGCACGAGCCGCAGCTGACCGATCTCCGCGACGTTCTTCATCAGCTCCGCGTTGACCCAGCCGAGGGTGTGCGCCACGGTCAGCCCGGAGTCCGGGAACGGGAACGGCGCGGGCCCGTCGAGGTCGGCGTCGGACAGCGAGTCGAGCACCGCCAGCCAGCGGGTACGCAGGTCACGCAGCCAGGCGATCGCAGGCTCGCCCGGCCCCGGCCAGGCGACGTCCTCACGACGACGGGGTTCGCGGCCGGACAGGTGATCCGCGGTCACCGTCCACCACCAGCCCAGATGCCACGTCACCCAGCCGATCGTCGGAACGGGGACGGGATCCGGTTCGGTCTCGGCCCAGTCCGGCACCCAGCCGTCACCGTCGGGACGCATGGTCCAGCACACCGGCGCCGGTTCGGCGAGGAAGTCCCCGGC
Organism: Amycolatopsis suaedae; assembly: GCF_004214935.1. Lineage (GTDB taxonomy): Bacteria > Actinomycetota > Actinomycetes > Mycobacteriales > Pseudonocardiaceae > Amycolatopsis > Amycolatopsis suaedae. The sequence goes on along the minus strand of NZ_SFCC01000009.1, from coordinate 315,115 downwards.
ACGCAACCGGCCGAGGTGGTACTCGAACAGCTGCCAGGTCAGGTCGAACTGCCAGCGCATCAGGTCGCGACGGGGTTCGGTCACCACGCGATCGTGTCACGGCGCTTCGCCGCGGCGAAGTGAATTTGGTGCCCGATGAGGCATACATGCGGCCGGAATCGCCCGCTACGGTCGGATGACATGAGCGGAGTCGATCTCACCGGCCGGGTCGTGGTGGTCACCGGCGCGGGGTCGGGCATCGGGCGCGCGACGGCCGTGGCGTTCGCCGAGGCGGGCGCCCACGTGCTCGGTGTCGGCCGTCGCAAGCAGGCACTCGACGAGACCGCCGGGCTGCACGCCGGGATCGAGGTCTTCCCCGCCGACATCTGTGCCGACGGCGCCCCCGAGGCGGTGGTCGCGGCCGCCACCGGCCGCTGGGACCGGCTCGACGTGCTGGTGAACAACGCCGGCGCGGTCGCCTTCCTTCCGCTGCCCCGGGCCACCGCGCGGCGGATCAACGAGCTGTTCGCACTCAACGTCACCGCGCCCAGCCTGCTGTCCCGCGCCGCCCTGCCACACCTGCGCAGGACGCAGGGGTCGATTCTCAACGTGTCCAGCACGCTCGGGCAGCGTCCCGGCGGCGAGGTCTCGCACTACGCCGCGTCGAAGGCGGCGATCGAGGCACTCACCCGCAGCTGGGCCCTGGAACTCGCGCCCGTCCGGGTGCGGGTCAACGCCGTCGCGCCTGGCCCGACGAAGACCGACATCTTCGTCAACGCCGGGCTGCCGCGCCGGATCGTCGACGCCATGGAGCAGGAGGAAGCGGACAAGATCCCGCTGCGCCGGTGGGGCGTACCGGAGGAGATCGCGGTCTGGCTGGTGCGGCTGGCCGATCCGGGCGCCACCTGGCTCACCGGTCAGGTCCTCGGGGTCGACGGCGGTCAGGCACTCACCTAGCGAGCATTCCGGCGAGCAGCGTCTCCAGCAGTTCCCGCACGGCCGGGACGAACTCGATGCGCATCCGCGCGAGGCCGGGCTCGGCGGCGTAGGCGGCGAGCAGGGCGGGCGAGGGCTGGGAATGCGGCCAGAGCGCGGACACCGTCAGCGCCGCCGCCAGCGCGAACCGTTCGGCCCCCTCGTTTCCCAGCTCCGGAACGGCCCGCACCACGAGGTCACGCAGCACCTCGACCCGCTTCAGCGTGCTCCGCTTGTGGCGCAGCACCGCCTCCGGTGAGACGTTGCGTTCCAGCACGGACGCCTGCGCGGCCATCAGATCGCACAGCACCGGGTGCCGCGACAGGGTCGTCGCCAGCACACCGACCAGCCGGATGGCCCGCTCGCGCACGCCGGCGTCCTCGTCGACGGTGAGGTCGGCGTCCACCTCGGCCAGCCACTTCCCCAGGTGCACGTCGAGCAGTTCGAGCAGCACCGCCTCCCGGGACTCGAAGTAACGCAGCACGTTCGACTTCGCCAGGCACACCCTGCGGCTGAGCGCGTTCAGCGACAGCTGGGCCACCGGCATCTCGGTCAGCATCGCCGCCGCCGTGTCGAGGATCACCCGGCGCCGTTCGCTGCGCTGTTCCTCGCTGTGCGCCCGCTTGAACGTGCCCATACGCGCAGCTTACAGACCTCCGGTCTGTTGCTAGCAGACCACCGGTCTGTTAGCGTCGAAGCTGTAACAGACCACCGGTCTCCAACAAAGGGGCAGCTCATGTACCAGGTACCCGACCAGACCGGCAGGCGGTTCGTCGTCACCGGAGCCAACAGCGGGACCGGCCGGGAGGCGACCCGGTGGCTGGCCGCCGCCGGAGCCGAGGTCGTCATGGCCGTCCGCTGCACGCGCTGGTCAACAACGCCGGCGTCATGACGCCGCCAAAGCGGCAGACCACCGCCGACGGCTTCGAGCTGCAGTTCACCCGGCGCTACTCGCCGGTGCGGGCCTACGCGCAGTCCAAACTCGCCGACATGCTGATGGGCCCGCACCTGGCCACTGTCGCGGACGAGCACGGCTGGGACCTGCTCAGCACGGTGGCGCACCCCGGCTACACGCGCACCAACCCGCAGACCGCAGGGCGGCTACTACGGCCCGAAGCGGTGGCTGGTCGGCCCGACGATCAAGGCCGGACTGCCCCGCAGCGCACGGGGTACCGATCTGGCCGCGTCGCTGTGGTCGGTCGCCGAGGACCTCACCGGCACCACGCTGCCGGCCGGTGCGCTCAGCCGAGTGTGACCGGCAGGCTGACGATGCCGTTCATCAGCAGGCTCGGGAACCGCTCCGGCTCGGTGTCCGGATCGGCGAGCCGCAGCCGGGGGAACCTGCGCAGCAGGCTGCCGATGGCGATGACCGCCTCCATCCTGGCCAGCGGCGCACCCAGGCAGTGGTGCAGGCCGTGACCGAACGCCAGATGCGGCGCGGGCGGCCGGGCGACGTCGAACCTGTCCGGCTCGGGAAACCGGGCCGGGTCGCGGTTGGCGGCCAGCAGCACCGGCACCACGACGTCGCCCTCGGGAATGGTCACTCCGCCGACGGTGATCGGCGCGGTGGTGACCGACGGGATCGGCACCTGCGCCGGGCCGTCGTAGCGGAGCTGTTCCTCGACGGCCGCGGCAAGACGGTCCGGTTCGTCTCGAACCAGCGCCAGCTGTTCCGGGTGGGACAGCAACGAGTACGCGGCGCCGGTGATCAGGCTGACCGTCGTCTCGTGCCCGGCCACCAGCAGCAGGAAGACCATGGAGCTGAGCTCGTCCTCGGACAGCCGGTCGCCGCCGTCGTGTACCTCGATCAGCGCCGAGAGCAGGTCGCCGGCCGGCGCGGAACGCTTGTCGGCGATCAGCTTGCGCACGTAGTCGACCATGTCGGCCGCCGCGCGCAGGTAGACCTCGGCCGGGTGCACCGGAGCGTTGATGACGATCGACGACCAGCGGCGGAACGTCTCCCGGTCGTCGACGGGAACGCCGAGCAACTCGGCGATCACCGTGATCGGCAGCGGGTAGCCGAGGCCGGCGACGAGGTCGGCCGGGGAACCACCGGCGCTGGCGAGCTCGTCGAGCAGCCCGTCGGTGATCTCCTGGATCCGGGGACCGAGCGACTCGACCCGGCGGGCGGTGAACGCCGCCGTCACCAGCTTGCGCAGCCGGGTGTGGTCGGGCGGGTTGGTGCTGAGCAGGTGGGTGTTCATCGCGGCGTGCAGGTCGGCAGGCACGGAGTCCTGGTGCGGTCCGCCCAGGTACTCCTTGGCCATCGCCGGGTGCGCGAGCAGTGCGCGGGCCTCGGCGTAGCCGGTGACCAGCCAGACGGGTACCCCGGTGAACAGCGTGAGCCGTTGCACCGGACCGGACTCGGCGAGGGCGGCCATCGCGGCGTGCCGGGCTGTGCCGGTGGTCTCGGTGAACGGCGAGGGAGCCTGGTCGGCGCTCATACTGCAGACGTTACTGGTCGGACTGGGAGGACGGGCATGGATTCGATGGAGCGTCTGCGCGCACTGCTGGACCAGGACCGGGTGCGCGGTCCCGGCGACGACTCGGCCGGCTACCTCGACCTGCTGCCGCCGGACACGCGGCGGCCTCGCAACCTTGCCCAGGCGGCCATGCACAACCCGCTGCTGGCCGCCGTCTACCAGCGCTGGTGGCGGCCCGCTGGAGCGATGCTGCTGGGCGGTGGCCTGCCCGGCGGCGACGGCGAGGCCCGGCTGGCGCGGCAGGCGCTGCGGCTGGGCGGCGAGCAGACCGTGCTCGACGTGGCCTGCGGCCCCGGCAACTTCACCCGTGGGTTCGGCGAGGCCCTGAGCGGCTCCGGGTTCGCCGTGGGACTGGACGTCTCCCCGCCCATGCTGGCCAGGGCGGTGCGGGACAACGCCCACGAGCGGGTCGGCTACCTGCGTGCCGACGCGCGGGAACTTCCGTTCGCCGACGGCACGTTCGACGCTGTGTGTTGTTTCGCCGCGCTCTACCTGGTGCCCGAGCCGTTCCGGGTGCTGGACGAGCTGATGCGGGTGCTGGCCCCCGGCGGCCGGATCGCGCTGCTGACCAGCGTCCACGCCGGGCCGGCGCCGCTGCACGCCGTCGAGGACCGCATCGCCACGCTGGCCGGCGGGCGGATGTTCGGCCGCGACGAGATCACCGGCGTGCTGCGTGACGCGGGCCTGGTCGACGTCGACCAGCGGGTCTCCGGGCTCGCCCAGTTCGTCAGCGCGGGCAGAGTCCCCGCCTAAACCCAGGAGAAGTCATGTCCACCGTGTCCACCAGCGTGGCGAAGCCGCCGGTCGCACTCGTCCTGCTGCGGCGCGCGGCGATCACCCTCGCGGCGCTCATCGTGCTCGCGGCCCTGTTCTGGGTGCCGTGGCACGCGCTGTTCGGCCCAGCGGCCCAGTGGCCCACCGCGGTCACCGTGACCGGGACGGTCGTGTTCGCGGTGGCGTTCCTGTCGTTCCCGGTCCTGATCGTGCGCGGGCACCGGCGCGGGTCGGACGCCGCGGCGCGGATCGCCGACACGATGCTCGGGGTGGTGTGGCTGCTGTTCGCGTGGGCAGTGCTCACCCATCTGCTCCGGCTCGTGCTCGCACTGTCCGGTGTGGACAATCCGCTGCGGGGGCGGATCGTCGCGCTGGCGCTGGCCGGGATCGTCGTGGTGCTGGTGGTCTACGGCGTGGCCGAGGCCATGCGGCTGCCGAGAATCCGCCAGGTCGACGTCACCCTGCCCCGGCTGGGCGCGGCGTTCGACGGGCTGCGGCTGGTCATGATCACCGACACCCATTTCGGGCCGATCGACCGCACCGCGTGGGGCGAGCGGGTGATCGCGGCCGTCAACGAGCTGGAACCCGACGTCGTCGTGCACGACGGTGACCTCGCCGACGGCACGGTCGAGCAACGCGCGGGCCAGGTCGCCGCACTCGGCGAGGTCGCCGCGGAGCAGCGCTTCTACGTGTCGGGCAACCACGAGTACTTCAGCGGTGCGCAGTCGTGGCTGGACCACATGGACACCCTGGGCTGGACCGGGCTGCACAACCAGCACCGGGTGCTGGAGCGCGACGGGCAGCGGCTGGTGTTCGCCGGGGTGGACGACGCCACCGCGGCGGCCTCCGGCGAGCCCGGCCACGGCCAGAACCTCGCCGCGGCGCTGCACGGCACGGCGCCGGGTGACCCGATCGTGTTGCTGGCCCACCAGCCCAGTCAGATCGGGCACGCGGTGGCGGCGCAGGTGGACCTGCAGCTGTCCGGGCACACCCACGGCGGGCAGATCTGGCCGTTCCACCTGCTCGTGCGTGCCCAGCAACGGGCACTGCAGGGACTGACCCGGCACGGCGAGCACACCCAGCTGTACACCAGCCGCGGCACCGGCTTCTGGGGCCCGCCGTTGCGGGTGTTCGCACCGAGCGAGATCACCATGCTCACGCTGCGCGCGGGGACCGCTGACCGAGCGCGGCCAGACCAGCCAGGTCGGCTCCACGCAGGGTGAAGCTGTTCGCCAGCACCACGACCGCGCGGCCGGTGTCCGGGACCAGCCCGGCGAACGTCCGGAACCCGGCGGTGGCGCCGTTGTGCCACAGGACCGTCCGGCCTTCGGATGTCGTGCGCATCCAGCCCAGTCCCACCGGGGGTGTCTGCGTGAGCTCGATCGCCTCGCCCAGTTCGGTGGCGCCCGGTCTCAGCTGTGCCCCCAGGAACACGGCCAGATCCGTGGCCGTGGAGTGCAGGCCACCGGCGGCCACCATGCCGTCGAGGTGCCACGGCTCCGCGCGCCGCCGACGCCAGCGGTGTCCGGTGGCGTGATCGGTACCAACGGGTGGACCGACGTCTGTGTTCACCAGACCGAGCGGTTCACAGATCCGGCGGCGTACCAGGTCCGAATAACCGGTACTGCCTGTCGCAGCCACCAGCGCCAGCCCGAGCAGCGCGGAACCGAGGTTCGAGTAACGCATCCGTCCACCCGGGGCACGACGCGACAACCGCGCCGCGGCGGCGAGCACGTCGGCTGGGGTCAGAGCGGAGTACGGATCGGGTGAACGCAGGTCTGCCAGTACGCCGACCGGCGACTTCGGCAGACCCGAGGTATGCGTCGCGAGGTGGCCGAGTGTGATGTCGCCGGGCAAGTCGACCGGAACACACTCCCGCACCGGTGTGCCGAGCGTGACGACATCGCGGATGACCGCGTCAGCGAGCAGCGTCGCGGTGAACAGCTTGGTCAGCGAACCGGTCTCGAACACGGTGGCCGCTCCAGGCATGCGGCCACCCCTCAGTTCGGTAGCACCGGCCGCGTAGATCACCGGTTCAGGCTCGTCCCTGGAAAGGACGGCGACCACCGCGCCGGCATGGGTCCGGGCGACCCTGCGCGCGGTGTCCTCAGCCGTCTGCCGCAGATCCATTCCTCCCCTGTTCGCCGAAACTCGCTAGGACTGACGGGGCCGCTCCAGCATGGTGTGATCCGGCTCGGCGAAGCCGAACTGACGGTACAGCCCGTGTGCGTCGTCGGTGTGCAGCAGCCAGCGCAACCGCTCGCCACCGGGCGACTCCTCCACCATGGCCCGCACCAGCGCCTTGCCCAGGCCGTGGCCGCGGTGCTCGTCGAGGACGTACACGTCGGCCAGGTAGGCCAGCGACACGCCGTCCGAGATCGCCCTGGCGAAGCCGACCATCGCACCGTCGCGGTGGTAGACGCCGACGACCCGCCAGGCCGCGTCGAGCTGCCGCAGCACCTGCTCCCTGGTCCGCCACCGCGCCCAGTAGGCCTTGGTGGACATGAAGTCCCACAGCGCGTCGCGGTCCACCCTGGCCGGGTCGTCGTCGAGTTCGTAGTCCCCTGTCGTCGCGATCATGACCGCGACCCTACGGCTACAGCCGTTCGACGATGGTGGCGTTGGCCAGCCCGCCCGCCTCGCACATGGTCTGCAGCCCGTAGCGACCACCGGTCTGTTCGAGTACCGACAGCAATGTCGTCATCAGCCGGCCGCCGCTGGCGCCGAGCGGGTGCCCGAGCGCGGTGGCGCCGCCGTTGACGTTGACCTTCGCCGGGTCGGCGCCGGTCTCGGCGAGCCAGGCGAGCACGACGCTCGTGAACGCCTCGTTGACCTCGAACGCGTCGATGTCGGCCAGTGCGAGCCCGGCACGGTCGAGCACCTTGCGGGTGGCGGGGATGATGCCGGTCAGCATGTACAGCGGGTCGTCGCCGGTGACGGCGAAGGTGTGCAGCCGTGCCCGTGGCCGCAACCCGAGCGCGGTGGCGGCCTCGGAACTGGTGATGAGCACCGCCGAGGCACCGTCGTTGACGGGGCTGCTGTTGCCCGCGGTGATGTTCCACGTCAGGTCGCCGAACCGCTGCTCCCATAGCTCGGCGCGAAACGCCGGGCGCAGGCCGGCCAGCACCTCGACCGTCGTTCCCGGCCGGACCGATTCGTCGGTGCCGACGGGCACCGGCACGCCGTCCGGACCGGGTGCCTTGAGCGGGCTGACCTCGCCGTCGAACCGCCCGTCCGCCCATGCGGCGGCGGCACGGTGGTGACTCTCGGCGGCGAACGTGTCGAGCTGTTCACGCGACAGGCCCCACCTGCGGGCGATCAGCTCGGCGCTGATGCCCTGCGGCACCAGGCCTTCCGGGTAACGGCGGGCCACGCCGGGGCCGAGGAAGTCCTTCCCCGCTGTCTGGCTGCCGATCGGCACCCGGCTCATCGACTCGACGCCGGACGCGATCACCACGTCGTATACCCCGCTGAGTACACCCTGAGCCGCGAAGTGGATCGCCTGCTGGCTGCTGCCGCACTGCCGGTCGACGGTCACCGCGGGCACCGACTCCGGCAGTCCCGCGGCCAGTGCCGCCCACCGCGCGGTGTTGGAACTCTGCTCGCCGATCTGGCCCACCGCGCCGCTGATCACGTCGTCGACGCGGGCGGGGTCGATTCCGGTGCGTTCGACGAGCGACCGGATGGCGTGGGCATGCAGATCGACCGGGTGCACTCCGGACAGTGCCCCGCCGGGTTTGCCCTTGCCGATGGGCGTACGCACAGCGTCGACGATCACCGCGTCGGTCATGTCTCCTCCTCGGACTGGTGGTTCCAGGTATACGCCGAGTCAGTTGGATTTCACAACCCACTGTGCGGAAGTGTGCGAGAATCGGCCCATGGGCACGAAAGGACGCGACTGCTCGATCGCGGGCGCGCTGGCGGTCATCGGCGAACGCTGGACGCTGCTGGCGTTGCGCGAGGTCAGCCTGGGCGTGCGCCGGTTCGACCACATCGCCCGCAACACCGGCGCCAGCCGGGACATCCTGGCCGCCCGGCTACGCAAACTCGTCGACGCCGGCGTCCTGGACCGCGTGCCCTACCAGGACAATCCGCCGCGGCACGACTACGTCCTGACCGAGGCCGGCCGGGCGCTGCGGCCGATCCTGCACAGCCTGATGGAGTGGGGCGACCGCTACGTCACCACCGGCGAGGGGCCGACGGCGTGGGAACACACCTGCGGCGACGAGCTGCACCTGCGGCACACCTGCGAGTCGTGCGGGCAGCCGGTCGACTTCGACGCGCTGCGCCCGTTGCGCGTCGGCAGCGTCGGAAACACGTGAAGGCCACCTTCACCACGTCGGACGTGGTGAAGGTGGCCTTCACGTGACAGCGGACCGCTACACGGCCGCCCGGGTCGACATCGGAACGCCGACGTTCGACTCGATCGCCGCGGTGACGATGCGGTCGCGGTGTGCCGACGGGATCACACCGTCGCGCACCAGCTCCCTGGTGACCGCCTTGACGTGCCGCACGAACTGGTTGTGCGACGCGTACTGGCCGTCCTCGTCGATGACGTCGTTGATCGTGCAGCCGTTACCGATGTCGATGTTGGGCACCTGACTGTCGACCGTGCCGATGACCACCGTCAGCCGGGTGTCGGAGTCGGGGCAGACGTCCGGTGCCGGTGGCGGTCCGTCCGCCACCACGGTGAACGACCCGGTCAGTTCCTGCGACACGTTGCCGGCCTTGTCACTCGCCCGGTAGGCGATGGCGTGCTTGCCCACCGCCGTCACCTCGACCGGCGCCGAGTAGGCGGTCCACGCCCCGCTGTCCAGCTTGTACTCGACCTTGTCCACACCGGACTTGTCGTCGGTGGCCGACACGGTGATCGTCGCCTTGCCGACGTAGGCCCAGTTGGCGTCCTGCGGACCGGTGATCAGCGTGAGCACGCTCGGCGGCGTCGTGTCGTCGGCCTCGACGACGGTGAACGACACCGACCCCTCCTGGGAGGCGTTGCCCGCCTTGTCGGTCGCGCGGAACTTCATGGTGTGCGCACCGACCGCGGTCACGGCGACCGGGGTCGTGTACGCCGTCCATGCGCCGCCGTCGAGCGCGTACTCCGTCTTGGCGATCCCGGAGCCCTCGTCGGTGGCCGCCACGGTCACCGTGGCCCTGCCCTTGTAGTTGCCGTCCGGATCCTGCACGCCGCCGACCGACGCCGACACCGTCGGCGGAGTCGTGTCGGACCTGACGACCGTGAAGTGGGCCATGCCCTCCGGTGAGGTGTTGCCTGCCTTGTCGGTGGCCCGGTAGTGCAGCATGTGCATGCCCGCGGTGGTCACCTCGACGGGCGTGCTGTAGGGGGTCCACGCGCCGTCGTCCAGCTTGTACTCGACCTTGTCCACACCGGACTCGGTGTCGGTGGCGGTCACGGTGACCTTGGCGACGTCGAGGTAGTTGCCCTGCGGGTCCTTGTTTCCGGTGACCTCCGACGTGACCGTCGGCGGTGTCTTGTCCCCACCGGTGTCCTCGACCACGGTGAACTCCGACGTGCCCTCAGGTGAGACGTTGTTGGCCTTGTCGGTGGCCCGGTAGAGCACCTTGTGCGCGCCGACGGCCGAGACCACGACCGGTTCGGTGTACGCGGTCCAGGCACCGTCGTCCAGTTTGTACTCGACCTTGCCCACACCGGACTGGGTGTCGGTGGCGTTGACCTTGACCGTCGCCGAGCCGATGAAGCGGCCCTGCGGGTCCTTGTTGCCGGTGATCTCGGTCGAGACGGTCGGCGGGGTGGTGTCCGGATCGCTTCCCTCGGTGACGACCAGTTCACCGGTCATCTGGCTGTGGCCGGGGATGGCGCAGAAGTACTTGTACTTGCCCGGCGTCAGCTTGATGCCGGGGACCGTCCACTCGCCCTTCTTCGAGTCGCTCGGCGACGCCTGGATGTTGAGCCGGACATCGTGGTTGTACCCGGGCGTCGACGTGTCGAACGTCAGGGTGTGCACCATGTCCGTGGTGTTTCCGGTGGCCAGGCTGTTCTTGAACGAGATCGTGTAGGTGCCTGCGGCGGTACTCGTCGGTGCGCTCTTGTACCTGACGAGGCTGTCGTCCGCGGTCCACTCCAGCACGGGCTCCTGCTGGACCGAGGGCCGGGGCGACGCCGCCGGCGTGGCCGAGGCCGGTATCGCGACCAGCCCCAGCATGGTGAGCGCCGCGGCCAGCGCGGCGAGCAAACGTCGGGACATTACGGGAAAACCTTCCTGGCGAGAGAGCCGGCCGGCGCGCCGTGGCACGCCGGCCGGCCGCTCTGGTTACAGCTGCCGCACCCGGATGTTGCGGAACTCCATCAGGTCGTTGTCACCGTGGTTCTGCAATCCGATGAACCCGCTGACGAACTGCCGCAGGTCGGTGGGCGGATCACCCTGCCGCGACGACTGCTTGCCCGGGACGTTGTCGAACTCGTTGATCACGACACCGTTGCGGATGATCGTGTACTTCTGTCCGACGACCCGGATCTCGTACTCGTTCCAGGTTCCCTTGGGCAGCGCTCCGGCCTGGTCGAGCGACACCGGGTCGAAGTTGTAGATCGACCCGGTCTTCTGCGGCTCACCGGTCGCGCCGTCGTAGAGCTGGACCTCGTGTCCACAGTAGATCGCCACCCAGGCCTGCGACGTCCTCGCCGACCCCGTCGTGCCGCAGCTACCCGGCGGACGCTGGTCCAGCGGCGTTCGCGGATCGGGGAACCGGACGAACACGCCGCTGTTGGCGCGATGCTCGTTCGGTGCGATGTCCTTGAACTGCAGCTTGAGCGAGAAGTTGCCGTACTGCTTCCCGGCGAACCACAGCATGCCCAGGCCACCGCTGGGCCGTAGCGACCCGTCCGGCTGAATGGTGAACTGCCCCGAAGGTGCCTGTTCCCAGCCCGCCAGCGACGTACCGTCGAAGATGGCGTCGTAACCGAAGTGACCCGGCCGTCCCACCGGCGACGCCTCCGCGTCGGCGTTGATCCGGCCCTGCTCGGCGTTGTTGATGATGCCGAGCTGCTTGAGGTTCTTCGTCGCCAGCTTCACGTGGTTGACGAAAGCAGCGTGGGTGGACCACGTGCTCTCGTCGTCGATCATGTCATCCACCGTGCACCCGCCGCCCGCGTTGCGGTTGGCGATCGTGGTGTCGGTGTCGGCGATCGTCACCGTCTTGCCGGAGTCGGGTACCAGGCAGCCGACGTTGGCCGTCGTCCGCGCGGTCGCCGTCGTCCCGTCGGCGTAGGTCACCGTCAGCTTGGCGGTGAACGGACCGGTGCGGGTGTAGGTGTGCCGCGGGTTGGCCTCGGCGGACATGGTGCCGTCGCCGAACTCCCACTTGTACGACACGCCACCCGCCTTCGACCCGTTGAACGCCACGGTCAGCGGCTTGTTCTGCACCTGCGTCGACGTCGCGGTCACCGCGGGGGTGGCCTCACCGCCGGTGTAGGTGATGCGGATCAGCTTCTGGTTCGGGTGCAGGCTGAAGAAGCCGTCGGCGTAGTCGAGCATGTACAGCGCACCGTCCGGCCCGAACTTGGCGTCCATCCAGCTGTCCAGCTGGTTGGGCGCGGTGCCGCGCGGGATGATGTGCCGCAGCGTCTCGGCGAACGCCGGTGGCTTCGCCTGCGGGACACCGGCCGGGTCCACGGTCACCGCGACCCGGTTGCGGTCGTTGCTCTGGTCACCGATGAACCACTTGTTGTCCCAGTACGCCGGCCACGCGACTCCGCTGTTGGTGTTCACCTGGCTGCGGTGGTACGTCGGCCCGGACATCACGGCCTGACCGCCGCCGGTGAGGTACGGCTGGGTGTAGGTGGCGTCGGCCTTGTTGTACGTCGGCACGGTGCTGTTCGGGCGGGCCGGGAACACCGGGCCACCGCCGTCCGGCGCGTACCAGATCATGTTGTCCTTGATCGGCGGCAGGTTCACCAGGCCGGTGTTGCGCGGCGAGGTGTTCAGCGGGTTGTTGCAGTCGTACCAGCCGGTCAGCACGGCCGGGTCGGTGTTGCTGCGGTCCCGGTAGGGCTGCCGGTTGCCCATGCAGTACGGCCACCCGTGGTTGCCGGCCTCGGTGATGATCGTGGCCGTCTCGTACTTCGCCGGCCCGAGTTCGGGACTCGGGTCGTTGGCGTCCGGGCCGACCCAGCCCGCGGTCACCCAGTTGTGCACCGGATCCACCTGCAGGCGCGAAATGTTACGCACGCCCATCACGTAGATCTCCGGCCGGGTCTTGTCACCGGGGTCACTGGCCTCGGGGAACAGGTTGCCGTCCGGAATGGTGTAGGTGCCGTCGGCCTGCGGGCGGATCCGGAGGATCTTGCCGTTGAGGTCGTTGGTGTTACCGGAGGTGCGGCGAGCGTCCTGGAAGGACAGTCCCTTGTAGTCGGCACGCCAGTTGTTGCCGGAGTAGCCGTTGGAACCCTGCGACGAGTTGCTGTCGCCGGAACCGATGTAGAGGTTGCCGTCCTTGTCGAACGCCATCCCGCCACCGGCGTGGCAGCAGCTGTGGATCTGCACGTCCCAGGACAGCAGATCCTTGCGGGTCGCCTGGTCGATCGTCTGCTTGGCGGCATCGTAGGTGAACCGCGAGACGGTGCGCTTGCCGATCCGCTTGTCCCTGTCGATGGACTCGTGCGGCATCCAGTAGGCGTACATCCAGCCGTTCTCGGCGAACTTCGGGTCGAGGGTGAGGCCGACCAGGCCCTCCTCGTTCTTGACCAGCTCGTCACCGCTGCCGCGGTTGCCCATCACCTTCAGCGCGGTGAGCAGCTTGACCTTCTTGGTCGCCGGGTCCCACTGGTGGATGGTGCCGCAGCCGAGGCCGACGTTCGGGTCCTCCCACTCGGGGACGGGGCCGGTCGGGCAGGCGGCCTTGCCGATGTAGAAGACCCGGCCGTTGGGGGCGATCGTCAGGCCGTGCGGCTCGCCGATCTGGTCCAGCTGTCCTTCGGCGTTGGTCGTGGTCAGGCGTTCGACCTTGTAGTTGGAGGCGATGGTGGCCTTGCAGTCGGCCCGCACCATGCCGGTCGTCCACTGCAGCGCACCGAGCAGGTGGCTGCGGAACTGGTCCTCGCCGTAGCTGCCCTCGGTGCGGCCCATGGTGGTGTAGAAGGACCGGCCGCCGTCGTAGTCACGGCACCACGAGACCGGGTGGAACGGGCCGTTCGCGCCCGGGCCCGGGTTGTAGGTCTTCTCCTGTACCTGCAGCACCGTGTGGACGTTGCCGACCGGGTTGACGTCCCAGTTGAGGAACCGGTCGGTGCGTTCCCAGTTCAGCGGCAGGCCCTTGTTCGCAGGGTGCTGCCGGTCGAGAACGTCCAGCGTGGCCTTCTGCGGAGCGGGCTCCGGCGGGGGCGGAGTCTGCGAGTTGTTCTTGTACAGCTCCAGATCCGCCAGCTGGGTGGCCGACTGACCGCCGTTGGCGGTGATGTTGAGCCGGTAGTGCGGGTACGCCGTGGTGTTCGCGATATCGAACTTCCTGGTCTGGTACCGCTCCGGGAACACCTCGTTGGTCCTGGTGTCCAGGACGGTCCAGTTGGTGCCGTCGGCCGAACCTTCCAGCGTCCAGTTCTTCGGGTCGCGGCCTTCGAAGTCGTTGGCCGAGGTCAGCGAGTAGCTGGAGATCGCGGTCGGCGTGGCGAGCTTGTAGGCGACCCACCCCGTGTTGGCGAACGTGAGCCACTTGGTGTTCGAGTTGCCGTCGAACAGCTTTTCCTTGGTCTCGTTCGGCGGATTCTCGCCGCTCGCGGTTGCCGAGGCGACGGCCTCCGGAGTGGGCCGGGAGCCCGTCGGGCGAGCGCCGATCAACCCGGTGAACCAGTCCGAGCCGTCCTGCGCGCGGGCGGCGTCGGACACGCCGAGGAAACCGTTGCCGGCCTTGATGTAGTTCTGCAGCGCGGTTTCCTGCTCACGTGTGAACTCGACGCCCTGCGCGGAGAGGAACACGATGCCGCGGTACTTGGCCAGGTTGGCCGCGGTGAACACGCCCGGATCGGATGAGGACGTCACGGCGATGCCGTTGTCCTGACCGAGCCGTGCGATGGCGTCGGATGCCCGGAGTACCGGGTCCTTCTGGTCCGCGGCGGGACCGTGGAACACGAGCACGGACACGCCGGTCGCTGCGGTCTGCGCCTGCTGTGCCAGCGGAGCCGGCGCGGCCTGCGCGGGCATGGTCGTCGCCAGCGGCAGGCCGAGCGCGACCACCGCCCCGACAGCCAGCGTTGTCGCGGCTCGTCGCCGCCTGAACCAGCCTGTCGAAACTCTTCGCCCCATCCCTCGCTCCTTCGTTGGTGGTTGGGTCGCGGTGAAAGTGCTGTCGGATCAGTGGCCGGCGTGGCCGCCGTGGTCGTGCGGTGCGGGCGGCGCCGGAGGTGGCGGCGGGGCCTGCTTCGCCGCCGCGCCGCCGGTGGTGTCGAGCGGTCCGCCGCCCGCGTTCGGGTGCTTCTGCGCCCCACCCGGCGGGATCGACGGGGGCAGCGGGCGGCCGTTGGGATCGGCGGCGACGGCGCCGGAATGCGCCGAGTGCCCGCCGTGACCGTGCCCCTTGAACCGGTCGATGGCCTCCTGCGCGCCGGGTGGCATGCTGCCGTCGGCGTTGCGCACCAGGAAGACCCCAGCCATGCCCTGGTCGGAGTGCAGCTGGACGTGGCAGTGGTACATCCACGCCCCCGGGCCGACGCCCTCACCCGCGATGACCTGGAACCCGAACGACGCGCCGGGGTCGAGGTTCTTGTTGTCGATCACGTGTGAGCGGTCGTTGTCACCGTTCAGCATGCCGGTGCGGGTGTCGGCCCACCGATGGGCGTGCAGGTGGAAGGTGTGCGGCAGGTTGCCGTGGCCGATGCAGATCCACTCGACGCGTTCGCCCAGGTTGGCCTCGAAGATCGGGGTCTCCGGCGCGATCTTGTGGTTGACCATCATGTCGAGGAACACGACGGTGTACTGCTTGCTGGGCAGCAGGTCGCCGCGCTTGCGCACGATCAGACCGCCGTAGAGGCCACCGAGGAGGCCGGCCGTGCCGTGGTCGCCGCCGAGGGCGTGGTCGTGGTAGTGCCAGTAGCCCGCGCTGCCCGGCATCCAGAACCCGTTGCTCGCCTGGTACTGGGTACGGCTGCGCCAGATGTAGGTGCGGGTTTCCCCCGGGTTGTTGAAGGAGTTGTTGAACGGCGCGCCGTCGGAGGCGGTGTCGTAGTTGACGCCGTGCGGGTGAATCGACAGGCGCTGGTCGGTGTTGTTGACCAGCTCGATCTCGAGCGTGTCGCCCTCGTACATCTCCAGCAGCGGGCCGGGAATGGTGGGCTTTCCCGGCTCCAGGCCGTAACCGTAGAGATCGGTGCCGGGGATCTTCTCGGCGTACATGGTGATCTGCCGGGTGATGCCGGGGGCGGCACTCGCCGGGGCCGACGACGCCGCGGCGGCCACCGCCGGGACGATCACGCCCGCGGCAGCGCCGGCCAGCATCGATCGACGCGACAGCCCGGAGCGGGCCGGAGCGCGTTTGTCCATTGTGGAGCTCCGTTTCGAGGGGACCGGGAGGGGACGGACTGGCCGCTCTTATCGCCTGACCGGCGGGAGGTCGGGACCAGCAGGGAGCGAGACAACGGCGGGGCGCGTCGAACGCCCCCGGCTATGTCGCCTGTGGGGTGACACCGTTGTCACACTGCCTCGCCTTCAACCCGGGCGTCCCGCTGGCGGCTCCGCGGGCTCGCGCTTCCGACGAAATGCGTCCAACTTATGCAGCGGTCCGACAAAAGTTAAGGCCCAAACGGACTAACGGGCGCGACATTTAGTGGACAAGGTCAAACTTGACCGGCTGAACCTACGTGGATAGCTCACCGAAGGGAAGGGTCCGGACGCGCCCGCGGGCGTCGTCCTGCAAGCGCTTCCAGGAAGCTGACGCTCCGTCCCCGGACGGCTACAGCGCGCTCCTGCTTTCTGCTGGCATCCGGGTGAACCGGGTTGCGCGAGAAATTATTTGCACCTCGCCGGGCGAAATGTCCAGACTCGGGTGAGTGGAGAAGGTGATCGTCATCGGAGCCGGCCAGGCCGGTCTCGCAGCTGCCAGAGCCCTGCTTGCCCACGGCGTACGTCCACTGGTTCTGGAAGCCGGCCCGGAAGCGACCGGTTCGTGGCCGCGCTACTACGACAGCCTGCAACTGTTCAGTCCGGCCCACATCAACTCCCTGCCGGGCCTGCCGTTCCCCGGGAACCCGAACCGCTTCCCCACCAAGTACGAGGTCTCGGACTATCTGCGTGACGGGATGGCGAAGACGGACTGCGAACTGCGCACCGGGACCCGGGTGACGTCGGTCGACCGAGTACGCGGCGCCTATGTGGTGCGGACCGACTGCGGCAACGAGTTCGTCACCCGTGCCGTGGTCGCCGCCACGGGGCAGTTCGACAACCCCTACCGCCCGGAGTTGCCCGCGCTCGGCAACTACACCGGCACCGTGCTGCACGCGGCCGACTACCGCCGGCCGGAGCCGTTCGCCGGCCAGCGAGTCGTCGTGGTCGGCGCCGGCAACAGCGCCGTGCAGATCGCGGCCGAACTGGTGGAGCACGCCGAGGTGACGCTGGCATCCCGCTCGCCCGTCCAGTACGCCACCCGTAAGCCGCTGGAACCCGACGCCGGGGCCTGGTTCTGGAAGATCATCACCGTCGCGTCCAGGATCCCGCTGGGGAGCCGGGTCAAGCACAGCTCCATTCCGGTGATCGACATCGCCGGTTACCGGGCGGCCATCGAAGCCGGCCGGCCCGGTCGGCGTCCGATGTTCACCGAGGCGGACGGTACGGTCCTGCGCTGGCCGGACGGCCGGTCCGAGCACGTCGACACGATCCTCTTCGCCACCGGTTACCGCCCCGCACTGGAATACCTGCGTCCGCTCGGCGCTCTCGACGCCAGCGGCATGCCTGCTCACCGCAACGGGATCTCCCGTACGCATCCCGGACTGGCATTTGTCGGCATGGAGTACCAGTGGGGCGTCCTGTCCGCCAGCCTGTACGGCGTCGGCCACGACGCACGGTATGTCGCCCGGCGTCTGACCGGGGTCCGGTCATCCTGCTGGCCGTGACGGAGGCTCGCCGTCGTCGAAGACCGCGACCGCGCGGGTCCAGCCCGCCGATGCGGCATGGATCTTCACCGGGAAGCAGGACACCTCGAAGCCCGTCGACGGCAGCGCCTCGAGGTTGTGCAGCTTCTCGATGTGGCAGTACCCGATCTCCCTGCCTGCCCGGTGACCTTCCCAGATGATCGAGGCATCGTGTTCCTCGGCGAAGCGACGTGCGGTGTAGGAAAAGGGCGCGTCCCAGCTCCAGGCGTCGGTCCCGGTGAGCCGCACGCCCTGGCGCAGCAGATGCAAGGTCGCGTCCCGGCCCATTCCGCAGCCTTTGGCGAGGTAGTCGTCCTCGCCGTAGCGGGTACCCGCACTGGTGTTGACCACCACGATCTCCAGCGGGCTCAGGGTGTGCCCGATCCGGTCGAGTTCGGCGTCGATGTCGTCGGGGGTCACGACGTAGCCGTCCGGCAGGTGCCGGAAGTCCAGCTTCACCCCAGGTTGGAGGCACCATTCCAGCGGCACCTCGTCGATGGTTATGGCCCGCCTGCCGTTGTCCATTGTGGAGGCGTAGTGGTAGGGAGCGTCCAGGTGTGTGCCGCAGTGCGTGGTGAGCCGGATCCATTCCAGCGCCCAGCCCTCGCCGTCGGGTAGATCGGCCTTGGTCGCGCCCGGGAAGAGCGACAGCATCTGATCGACGGTGTCGTCGTGCGCGAGATACTCGATCTCCGGGCACATGCCCGGAGGATCGGACGGGATGCCCGACTTCAACGGGACCGAGATGTCGACGAACGTGCGCATGCCGTCAGCCAACCACATCTCGCCCGGGAACTTTCCGGTCGTCGCGGACGACTCGTTAGCTGTGACCACCGATGACCTCGCCGAACGCCCCACCCAGGCGCGCGCTTCGCTGCGCCCGCTGCTGTTGCGCCTGCACTTCTACGCCGGCGTGCTCGTCGGCCCCTTTCTGCTGGTCGCGGCACTGAGCGGGCTGTTCTACGTGTTCACTCCGCAGCTTGAGCGCGTCGTGTACGACCACGAGCTGCAGGTGCCTGCCGGCGAGGTGACGCTGCCGTTGCAGCGGCAGATCGACGCCGCGGCACGAGCCGTCCCCGACGCCACCGTCGTCCGGGTACGGCCGGGGGGCGAGCCGACCAGCACCACGCAGGTGATCTTCAGCAGGCCGGACCTCGAGCCCAGCCACTGGCTGACCGCCTACGTCGACCCGTACACAACACAGGTGCGCGGTGTGCTGGAGACCTACGGTTCCAGTCAGGCGACCCCGCTGCGCACGTGGGTGGACGAGTTGCATCGGGGGCTGCACCTCGGCGACGTCGGCCGGCTGTACAGCGAGCTGGCGGCGAGTTGGTTGTGGGTGGTCGTACTCGGCGGGCTCGTGCTGTGGTGGTCGCGGGTGCGGCGCCGCCACGGCCGGGGCCGGCTGCTGCTGCCGGACCGCCGGGCGAGCGGTCGCCGTCGCGTCATCTCGTGGCACGCGGCCACTGGGACCTGGATCGCGGCGGTGCTGCTGTTCCTGTCGGTGACCGGCCTGACCTGGTCCCAATACGCCGGCGAGACGATCACCGATCTGCGTGCGGCCCTGTCCTGGGAGACGCCGACGTTGTCGACGAGCCTGTCGGAGCACGCAGAGCACGGTGGCCATGCCGGTCACGAGGGGCACACCGGCACCGCCACCGGTCCGGACGTCGGGCCCGACCGCGTCCTGGCCGCCGCCCGTGCGTCCGGCCTCGACGGACCGGTGGAGGTGACGCCACCGTCTGCCGAAGGTGAGGTCTACCTCGTCAAGCAGATCACCAACAGCTGGCCGGTGAAGCAGGACAGTGCCGCCTTCGACCCGGCCACCGGGCAGTTGCTCGAAGCGTTGCGGTTCGACGACTACCCACTGGGCGCCAAGCTGGCGCGCTGGGGAATCGACGCCCACATGGGACTGCTGTTCGGGCTCGCGAACCAGATCGTGCTCGCAGCGGTTTGCCTTGCTCTGGTGGCGGTGATCTGCTGGGGCTACCGCATGTGGTGGCATCGGCGGCCGACCCGCGACCGATTCGGCGTAGGCAGACCGTTTCCCCGGGGCGCCTGGCGTGCGGTCCCTCGCTGGGCGCTCGTGCCGCTGGTCGTGGCAGCCGGGTTCGTCGGGTGGTTCCTCCCCGTGTTCGGTGTGAGCTTGCTGGCGTTCCTCGTCGTGGACGCGCTCAGCGGGATGCTTGCCCGACGTCCTTCACGTAGCGGTGCGCGGGAACGGTAATCGGGCCGTCCTCATGGGGAGCCGCGTGATCGAAGATGCCTTCGTCGATCCAGCCACGGCGTTCATAGAACCGGCGGGCCCTCGCGTTGCCAGCTACGACAGCAAGCCATGCACGGCCGTGGCCCGCCTCGCGGACCAGCCGCTCGGCTTCGTCCAGCAACAAAGCGGCGACGCCGTGTCCCCGGTGTTCCTCGGCGACGTAGACCTGCTCGACCTCATCGCCGATGACCATGACGAAGCCCGCCACGGCACCGTCGACGGTGGCGACGACAGTGTCACCGACATGTTGCGCTGCACGGGTGTCGAAGGACTCCCTCGTACGGGCCACGAGCAGCGCATCGGGAACGTTGCCGAGATGGGCATCACGCCAGCCGGCGTACCAGATCCTTGCGATGGTGGCCCCGTCAGCCGCGGTCGCCGGGCGAATAGCGACGATCGACATCGGCTGAGTTTAGAACGAGCGGTTCGAGGCTCTAGCACGTCCGCCCGACCGTTCCCGCTAGCAACTCGCACCGATTCCTTCCTGCTTAGACGATTCCACCGTTGGCGCGCAGCACCTGACCGTTGACCCAGCGCGCGGGCCCGGCGAGGAACGAGACGACCTCGGCGATGTCCTCCGGCCTGCCGAGCCGCTCCAGCGGAGCCTGACCTGCCAGCCGGGCGACCGTCTCCTCGTCCTTGCCGTCGAGGAACAGGGCAGTTGCCGTCGGCCCGGGCGCGACTGCGTTGACCGTGATGTCCCGGCCACGCAGCTCCCTGGCGAGAATCAACGTTATCGCCTCCACCGCTCCCTTCGACGCGGCGTAAGCCGCGTAACCAGGCATCCCCAGCCCCAGTACCGACGACGAGAAGTTGATGATGGCGCCGCCCGTTCGGACCCGGCGAGCCGCCTGCTGGTCGACGACGAACGTGCCACGAATGTTCGTGC
Source organism: Amycolatopsis suaedae (assembly GCF_004214935.1). GTDB lineage: Bacteria > Actinomycetota > Actinomycetes > Mycobacteriales > Pseudonocardiaceae > Amycolatopsis > Amycolatopsis suaedae. The sequence goes on along the minus strand of NZ_SFCC01000009.1, from coordinate 294,656 downwards.
GGTGCATGCGATCCATCGCGTCGAGGGCGAGTTCAGCCAGTGGCGCCAGGTGCATGACGCCGGCTGCGTGCACAACAACGTCGATACCCCCGAACGCGCTCTCAGCCGTGTCGAACAGGACCTTGACGGCGACCTCATCGCCAACATCGGCCTGAACCGCGATCGCCTGACCGCCACCGGCGGTGAGGGTTTCGACCACATCGTGTGCTTCCTTGGCGTTTCCGCCGTAGCCGACGACGACGGCGAAGCCGTCCTCCACGAGCCGCTCGACACTCTGCCTGCCAATGCCACGAGAACCACCGGTGACGATCGCTACCCGGGTCATGAACTCTCCTTATCGTCGCAACCGACATGATGTTACCAACGATAACACACCTGATAACATGACTCTGTTATCGTCGTTACTGCGCCTCACGCTGCGCATGGGTCGCGCACCGCCGGAGAGCTCAGCCGCCGCCCATCACGCAATGTGGTTCTCATGACCTTCCGTCACGGAGGTGCGGCGGCTCGTGGCTCATGGAGCGGCACCAGCCGACTCACGTGCCGGCTTCCGCCCGGAGTCGTGATGACCACGTCTCCGTTCTCGGCCACGTGTTTCCATCCCGGGGTGTGCTTGATCCGGTGATGTCGTTTGCAGTACCCGTGAAGCTGAGCCACGTCGGTCGTCCCGCCTCGGCTCCACGGCTTGTTGTGGTCCAGCTCCGCGAAGTGAGCTGGCCGATGACAGCCGGGATGCCGGCACTCGCGGTCGCGGATGCGAAGAAACTCGTCAACGGTAGCCGTCGGTCGATATCGGCGCCGGCCGAGTTCGATCGGCTGCCCGGTCGCAGGCTCGGTGATGATGCGACGCAGGACGGCACCGGGTGTGGCGACCAGGTCACGGGCAAGGCTCGCCGAGATGGGGCCGTGCCCAGCCAGGTCGGCTGGATTGTCGTTGAGCTTCGCCAAGGTGAGGTAGTCGAGGTAGACATAGACCTCAGCCTTCGGTGGCGTACCGCCTGTTCCGGTTAGCAGCAGGTCAAGCGCGACATCGCTGCGGAGCTGGTCCAGTTTCCGTGGTTCATCCTTGGTCTTCAGCGCCTTCGCCATGTTGTCGATACGCGTATACGCAGCGACGGCACGCTCCACCGGTGCGTCCACCAACAACAGGTCGGCCACGCCGGCGCCGTTGTGCACGAGGTGCACGGCCCGCTGCTCGCGGCGCTTTCGCGTACGCCGGGCAAGCCCTTCAGGGTCGGCTTTGGCTGCGGCGTAGCACGCAGCACGGCGGGCACTCAATGGGTTCTTTCCAACTAACCGGCTTTCGAGCACCGCATCGACCTCACGGACTGCCGATTCGGACAGCCAGGAGGTCGCCTCACACACCTTGCCCGCGGTGTAGAAGCGCACCTTTCCTGCCCGCATCAGTCCCATGACCTTGGGCAGGCGTGAACGCAGCGATCGCGCATGCGAGAGTTCGCGGGTGGCCTGGTTCTCAGTTATCGCCAGCACCAGGGCAAGTTCCGCCGCACCATCCCGCTCGCTTCCACACAGGTCACCGAACATGGCGAGGGCGTCAGCCCTTACCGCCTCCAACTTCGCCAGCTGCGCGTCCACGGCAGCGAGCAGTCGCACAGCGGCGCGCCGCGAGTACTTCTCCGCGAGCCCAGCACTGGCCCGTTCGAGCAGCGTCGACGCCCGACCTTCCAGTACATGCACGACCTCCTCTTGGTACATGTCCATTGATTCCATGGGATCCGCTCTTGTGCCCATGATTTCAACATAACCCCTCCGACGACAGATTCGTCGCCCGTTCCGCGCGAATGGGCCATTCACGAAAGCCACTTACGCGAACGGACCGTTCGCATTCTTCGACGATTGCGGTTTTGACCCCGACGAGTCGCACGAGTAGCGTTGACGACATGACACGGGACGGGGCGCCGCCACGGGCGCAAAACTCCCCGCAGGACCTACACTCCCACCGTCATCCGCCGAAGAGCTTGGCACCTTGATCGATGACAGTGAGCACGCTGAGCACACCGAAGAGCAGGAAGGACCACGCCAGCGCCACCATCCTGCCGGAGCCGATACGTATCTGCTTCGGCAGGGTTCGGCGGTTGAGCACCATCAGCAAGGCCGAGTAGACGAACATCATCATGCCGCCAACCGATGCTGAAATGACGAGCAAAACCAACGGCTGCCCGAATCCAGCGAGCAGGATCACGCAACCGACCAGGATCAGGAGCCACACCAGGAGGAAATACAGAGTGGATTCCTTGACTCGCCGGGCGTAGGACGTCTTGATCACGTCCGCGACCAGCCGCGCGGTGTAGTCCACAATTCCGAGAGCAGCTGCGAAGAGCGAAACAGCTCCCACAAGCCAGAACAAGGTGCCGAACCAACCACCAACGGTCGCCGCCAGCTGCTCGCCCTCGATTCGAAGAAAACCGATGCCGTTGGGCAGGTCATCGCGGCCGAACACCGTTGAATAGGCAAGTAATGAGGTGAAAAGGATGGACACGAACGTGATCAGCACAAACGTGTACAGCTGTTCCCTGTTGGCGAAGCGCCACCACGCTCGCCATCGGGTCAAGTTCTCCTCTGTCGGCTCGAAGACGAACCCCGTACTCGGTGCGGCCTCCGGCTTTCCGGTGACGGGGCTCGCGATCCTGGGTACGTACCGCCCCATGCCGAAGCCCTTGTCACGGATCCAGTTGCTCTGCACGAGGTTCTGCCCGCCACCCGCGCCGGCGAACGCAAGGGCACCCAGCAGCAGGGCGAAACCCAGCTCCTCCGCGGGCAATCCAGCATCGGTAATGATCGTCGGCAGGTCGTTCCACGCGTCTGCCGAGATCGCCACGAACGCACCGACCCCCAGCAGGACGACAACGGCGGCGACCTTGAGCATCTCGACGCGTTCGAGCGCGACATAGACAATGGGCGCGAGAGTGAGAATCAACCCGATGGCCACCAGCATGCCGACGGCGATCCAGGTGACGCTTCCGCCCCAGAGGTAGGTCACCAAGGTGGCCGAGCTCGTCACCCAGCCCGGCCACAGGTTGGCCAGAATCGTCAGAACGGCGAACACCAGACCCCAGTGCCGCCAGTACCGGCTGAACCCGGTGAGAGCGGTCTCCCCCGTCGCCAGGGTGTACCGCTCGATCTCCATGTTGAGGAAGTACTGCGTCACCACGCCGACCAGTGCGGCCCAGACGAAAACCAGGCCGACCTGTGAGGCGATGTACGGAAACAGGATGAACTCACCGGAGGCGAGCCCGACACCCGCGGCGACGACGCCCGGCCCGATGATTCGCCAGGTCGATGTCGGCGGCTCAGGTAGCTGTGCGACCTTCGGGCGCGCCAGCACCCGCGCCGGGAAACGGTCCGCCACCGAGTTCGTCGCTTCGTCGCGTTCACTCGTCATCGCCGCGCCCTTCGACGTGGAAGATTCGCGGACCATACCGGATAGCCGGCCGTTCCCACCAGAACAGCCACGGCGCCCGATGGACAATGGGTGGGTGATGGACGATGCGGCGAGGCAGCCCGAGTGGGTCTGGTACGTCAGCTACGGCTCCAACATGGCTCGTCGCCGTTTCGACTGCTACTTGTCGGGCGGCACCCCGCCTGGGGCCCAGCGGATCTACCCCGGTTGCCGCAACCGCACCGCACCCACCCGGATACGCCCGTGCTCGATTCCCGGTGGGGTCTACTTCGCCACCTACTCCCCCGTCTGGAACGGCGGGCGCGCGTTCCTCGACGTGGCGCTTCCCGAGACCACACCGGCCACCGCCTACCTGATCACCGCCGGCCAGTTCGCGGACGTCGCCGCTCAGGAGATGTATCGCGATCCCGGCGCCGACGTCGACCTGCGGGCGGTGTTGACCAACGGCAGGGACCAACTGGGCCCCGGACGGTACGAAACGCTGCAGTACCTGGGAAACGTCGACGGCTACCCGTTACTCACCTTCACCGCGCCTTGGTCAGCGGCTGACGTCGAACCTGTACCGCCCTCGGCCGCGTACCTGCGCATGCTCGCCATCGGGCTTCGTGACACCCACGGCTGGACGGTCGCCGATACCGCCGAACATCTCGCGCACCGTCCCGGGGCTCGCGGCAACTGGACGGCCGGATCGATCGCCGCGGCGATCAGCTCGTAGCCGTCGGCAACACGTAACCTGACGACATGGAGGAGTTCGCGCACTACAACTGGCACCAGGCGATGAGTGGCTTGGCGATGCTGCACGCGCGGTTCCTGCACCACGAGTTCAGCAGGCACGCACACGACACCTACACGATCGGTGTACTGGACAGCGGCAGAGAGGAGCTGCGGTACGGCCGCGACACCGAGTACGCAGGCGCTGGCGCGATCGTGCTGATCAACCCCGAGATCGTCCACACCGGACGGTCAGTGGACGAGTACGGCTGGTCCTACGTCGCGCTGTATCCGCCGGTCTGGCTGGTACGTTCGCTGCTGGGCGCACAACCGGTGTTCACCTCGAGAATCGTGAACGACCCGCGGCTGGCCCGCCAATTGCGAGCACTGCCGAACGCGGACGCGGACGATCTCACGATCGTCCTTCGGCGACTGTTCGCGGAACACGCGACGCCGTACACCGACCCCGAGGCTGGACCGGGCTTGGCTCAGGAGGCGCAGCAGTTGCTGTTGGACCAGTTCCGCGACCCTCCTGGACTCGCCGAACTGGCTTCCAGATTCGGCGTGAGTCAGTACTCGGTGTTGCGTGCGTTCCGGCATCGCTATGGCATGCCACCACATGCCTACCTCAACCAGTACCGGGTTGGGCTCGCCCGGCGGCTCATCGAGCGCGGCCACCCACTGCCCGACGTCGCCACCGAGGTGGGATTCGTCGACCAGGCCCACCTGACACGACACTTCCGCAGGATGGTGGGAACGACACCAGGCCGCTACCAGCGAGCGGCGCAAGAACGTACAAGACCGCTCGGTTGAGTTCGCCTACGTTCGGCCAGGTGTTACCGCTCGAATCGTCACCCGCCGAACTGCGCTCACTCGGCTCCGCGGTCCTCGACGCCGCGGTGGACTTCCTCGAATCACTCGGCGCCCGGCCCGCCCACGATCCCCGGTCGTTCACCCAGGACGTCGCGATCACCGGCGAAGCGCAACCACTTGCCGAGGTGCTGGCCACCGCCCTGCGCGCCGCCGAAAGCGGTGTGGAGACCGCCGGGCCGCGCTACCTCGGCTACATCCCGGCGGGCGGGCTGGTCAGCTCGGCGGTCGCCGCCCTGCTCACCCAGGTACTCAACAGATACGCGACGGTGGCCGACCTCGCCCCCGGCCTGGTCGCCATCGAGCAGAGCGTCCTCGACTGGCTGACCACGGAGTTCGCCTTGCCCTCGACCGCCGGCGGCCTGCTCACCACGGGCGGATCCGCGGCCACGCTGTCGGCCGTCGTCGCGGCGCGCGAACACCACCTCGGCGACGAATCCCGCGGCGCGACGCTCTACGTCAGCGGCCACACGCACCTGTGCGTCGCGAAAGCCGCGAGAGTAGCCGGGCTTCCCCGCGACTGCGTCCGCGTCGTGCCGGTGGATGACCGGCTACGAATGGACCCGGACGCGGCAGCCCGGATGATCGCCGCCGACCGGCGGGCAGGGCGACAGCCGTTCCTGCTCGCCGGAACAGCGGGTACCACCGACACCGGCGCCGTCGATCCGCTGACGGACCTGGCTGCGCTGGCCCGCCGGGAGAACCTGTGGTTCCACGTCGACGGCGCCTACGGCGGCGCGTTCCAGCTCACCGAACGCGGGCGTGAACGCCTGGCGGGCGTCGAACTGGCCGATTCGATCGTCCTGGATCCGCACAAGGGCCTGTTCCTGCCCTACGGCCTGGGCACGCTGCTGGTCCGCGACACGGCGACGCTGGTCGCCGCCCATCGGCACGACGCACCGTACCTGCAGGATCTCGGGGACGGCACCGGGCTGCCCGACTACGCCGACCACGGCGTCGAGCTGACCCGGGAGCATCGCGGTCTCCGGCTGTGGCTACCGCTGCGGCTGCACGGCGTGCAGGCGTTCCGGGACGCCCTCGACGAGAAGCTGGACCTCGCCGAGCACACCTACCGCGAACTGGGGGCGATGCCCGGCATCGACGTGCCATGGCACCCGAGCCTGTCCACCGTGGCCTTCCGCTGTGCCGCGGGTGACACCGCCACTCGCGCCGTCTTCGACGCGATCCGCCGGGACGGCCGGGTGTTCCTCACCAGCACGACGATCGGCGGCCGGTTCCACATCCGGCTGTGCGTACTCAGCCATCGCACCCACGCCGAGCACGTCGACGAGGCGCTGGCCGCCGTCCGTGCCGCTTGCTCATCGACGGCGGCCATGACGAGGTCACCACGTCGCCTGCCGACGCCCTAGAAAGCCGCCTTGTACGCGGCCGCACCCTCGATCGAGTCGAACGGCCAGCTGACGAGACTGACCGGCACCCGGTCTCCGACCTCCGCGGCGACCCGAGCCGCGGTGATCAGTGAGGTACCGCCGCAGATCTCGATCAGTTCGGCACCGCCGTCGACGAGTTCGGCAGCGACACGAGCCGCCGAATCCGGGTCCGGCGCACCGACGACGGTGGTGCTGCCCTCGGCCCCGTGATCACGGACGAGTCGCTGGGTTCCCGCCGGATCCGATCCCGGCTCGTCGTAAATGGTGACCGTTCGGCGCGGTGACGCCTTCTCCTTCACCGCGGGGCCGTACCCGGCCACGCCGACCGGTACCCGCCCGGCGACAGCTTCGATGACCGGCGCCGCCGAGGCCAGGTCGAATCCGCGGTACAGCTCGATCAGCCTGATCCCGTCGGCCACGAGTTGACCGGCCACGGCCGCGGCAGCCGCGGCGTCGGGCACCCACACGAGCACGGTACGGCTACCGGTCCGCTCGAGCACCTGGCGATCCGAGCCGTCAGCGGGAGCACCCGGCCGAAGGAAAAGGAAGGCTCCGTCCAGCGTCTCCTCGTTGCGCATCTCAACCTCCACGATCAGCTTGGCATTAACTTGATACCAAGCTAACTGGCGAGCCGAGCCGGTTATTCCGTTCGCCGCGAGGTAGTGTCTGGCGAGTGTCGGAGGATGCCGTGGACCGGATGGTCCGGGAGTGGACCGTGCGGGAACCCGGACGGGACGTCACACCGCTGGAGGTCGTCGGGCGACTGCTCATCGCCGCGGGGCAACTGCAGCGGGACATCGTCGCGGCGCTGCGGCCGCTGCACCTGAGTTACGGGGACTTCGACGTGCTCAACACCCTGCGCCGCCGGGGTCCCCGCGGCGGCGTGCACGCCGGGGACCTGGCCAAGGCGTCCCTGATCACCACCGGCGCGATGACGTCACGACTGGACCGCCTGGAAAACGCCGGCCACATCCGCCGGACCACCGACCGGCACGACCGCCGTGGCGTCATCGTCCACCTGACGGCGAAAGGTGAGCGCCTCGCCAAGCAGGCACTCGACGCGGTGCTCACGGTCGACCGCGACTTCCTCGAGCCCCTGGACGGCGAGGGCCGCACAGCCCTCGCCGCGACGCTCAAGCAGTTACTCGTTCGCCGCGGCTGACGCCGTGCGGACCCTCCCTGCCGGGACCACCGAAGCCGCGGTGTAGAGCCAGGCGAACAACAACCACATCGCGGCGAAGATCAGGCCGACCGTGACGTAGGCGACGGTCCACAGCACAGCGGGAGTCTCGCTCTTGCGCTCGCGCTGGAGGAACTCGATCTCCGACATGAACGGCCGGGGGCCCGACGCCGCCTCGATGGCCGGCGCGCCCGCCGCCGGGTCGTCCGGGGCGTACACCGGCGCGAGCGCCAGCATCCGGTTCGCGGTGTGCAGCCTGATCCCGGTCTTCCAGGCGCCGTACACCGGCAACGGCTCGGCCGTCCGGTAGCGCCCTTCGCCGAGCGGCACCAGCGGCGCACTGAAGAAGTCGCCACCCTGCCACGAGAAGCCGTTGAGCCAGATCGCCGACTCCGCCAGTTCGGGGTCGCTGATGCGGACGGTCGCGTCGACCCAGCGCGGCTGGCCGCCACCGTGCGGGTTGGACACCGGCAGCCCGTTCGCGGACTCGGTCAACGTCACGTCGGCGGCCAGGCCGGCGGGCGGATCCTGCGGGACCACCACCGCGGACAACAGCGCGACCGCACCCAGCGCCCCCACTACGCCGCCGGCGTGACGCAGCCGGAACCCGCCGGGACGGCGCTCGACCGGACCGGTGGCGATGTCCTCGACTCGCTGGTACTGCCAGGCCCCGATCAGGCAGCCGGCCACCGCGGCCGCGGTACCGAACAACAGGAACAACCCGAGCTGCCCGGCGGGCCACGGGTCGGGCGACAGCCACCGCGACAGCGCCCACTCGCCGAGCAGACCGGCGGTACCTACGCCGATTCCGGCCAGAACCGCGCTCCGCAGCACGCCGGCACGCCCGGCGACGAGCACCACCACCTCGATCACCACGGCCTCGGCGACGTAGGGCAGCAGGGACGCGACGTGCAGGTCTGCGGCGAACGGAATGACAGCGAACAGCAGCCGGGAGGCGAGGAAGATCGCCAGCACGATCAGCGTGCCGCCCGGCCCCCAGGCGAGCCGGCCGTAGAGCAGGGTCCAGCCCGCGATCAGCCCGACCAGCACCACCTGCGCCAGCATCGGGAACTGCGGTACACCGAGGTCGAACTCCATCAGGAACGCCGATGCGCCCATCATCCACGCCCCGGCGAGCACCGGACCGAGGATCCGCACGAGCGGACCGTTCGCGCCGACCTGGCGGGCTTCGGCGAGCAACAGCTGCAACCCGATCACCACGCCGATGCCGCCGCCGATCATCAGCACGTGCGTCGGACCCCATTCCGTGACGTCCTGGCCGAACAGCCGGTGCCACACGTCGTCCAGGGGGAACCCGGCCACGCCGACCAGTCCGGTGGCCATCATCTGGACGCTGCCCATCGGAACCCGCCAGTACGGGCCGATCGGGAAGGTACGGGCCGGCAGCCTGCCTTTCGCCAGCCCAGCGCTGAGCACGCCACTGGCGAAGATTCCCATCAGTCCGAAGTAGATCGGGTAGTGCGACGGGTTGGCCAGCGGTCCCTCGTCACGCCCCAGTTCCATGTGGATGGGCACGTCCCAGTAGACGCCGACCAGGGCGGACAGTCCGGACAGGCCGGCGACCCCCATCGGCAGCGCCGCCCAGCGCGGCAGCCCGGTCCATTCGGCGACCTGGTCGGCGAACCGGCCGACCACCGTACGGTGCCCGGCACGCTCGCGGAGCACGAACAACGCCAACGGCAGGAACACGGCGAAGAACATCAACCCCGCGATGGCGATCTGACCGATCTCCGCTCCACCCGCGGGCGGACTGGGCTGCTGCGCGAACGTCCCGAGTGTCACTTCCGGCGCCTTCCGGACGATGATCTATGTGTTACCTTTAGTAACAGTTACCGAGGTTAGCATGTTACCTTCGGTCGCACCAAGACCTCTGGAGGACCCATCGTGAGCAGGTCAGCCCGTCTCCTGTGGATCGTGCCGGCACTCGTTGCCGCCGCCTGCGGCTCCGGTGAGACGGCGCAACCGGCGCCGCCCACCGAAACGTCGGCACACAGGTTCGCGATGGCAGGGGGCCACCGCACCGAGGGGCCCGACCGGATCGAGGTCACCGTCGGCTCGCCGGTACGCATCGAGGTCACCTGCGACGCCGACGACGAACTACACGTCCACGGCTACGACAAGGCCGCACAGTGTGGCCCCGGCGCACCGGCGGCGCTGACCTTCACCGCCGACGTACCAGGCGTCTTCGAGGTCGAGATGCACGCCAGCGGACCGTTGACACAGCTGCGGGTGCAGGAACCGCGGTGACCGGCACGTACCTGGCCCACGGGCTCGGCGGCCGCTCGGATCTGCCGGTCCCGCTGTGGCTGGCCCTCTACGCCGGGGCCGCTGCCGTACTGGTGTCGTTCGCGGCACTGGTCGTGCTGTGGACGAAGCCGCGGCTGCGTGGTCGCCAGGGCGGCGTACCGCTGCCCGCTGCCGTCACCCGGGCCGCGGACTCCCCCGTGGTCCGGACGGCGGTGCGAGTGCTCGGCGTCCTGGCCCTCGCCGGGTTCCTCGCCGTCGCCTGGGGTGGCCCGGCGTCCTCGGCCGACAATCCCGCACCGGCGTGGTTCTACGCCTGGTTCTGGGTCGGCCTGGTCGCCCTCTCGCTGGTGCTGGGACCGGTGTGGCGAATGGCCAATCCGCTGCGCACGCTCGCGTCGATGGTCCGTTCGCGCGCGAACCGCCCACTGCCCGCACGGATCGGTTACCGGCCGGCCACCGCGGGAATGCTGGCGTTCCTCTGGCTGGAACTGGCCTTCCCGCACTCCGACGCGCCACGTGCCGTCGCGGTGTTCGTGACCGTCTACGCCCTCGTGCACCTCGTGGCCGGGGTCGTGTACGGGCCCGCCTGGTTCGACCGCGCCGACACCTTCGAGGTCTACTTCGGACTCGTCGCGGCGCTGTCACCGATCGGCAGGCGCGACGACGGCAGGCTGGTGCTGCGCAATCCGCTCGACGGCCTGCTCACCGTCGACCGCGCGCGGGGACTGACGCCGTTCGTGCTGGTGGTCCTGGGATCGACGGCGTTCGACGGCCTCACCCGCCTTCCGGTGTGGACCGATACCACCAGGGAGCTGGGCGGTGTGGCCTCGGCGCTGCTGGCCACGGCCGGCCTGGCCGCGGCGATCGGCCTGGTCTCCGGCGCCTACGCGGGCGCGATCCGGCTCACCCGGCCGTTCCTGCGCCGGGGAACCGAGCCCTACCGCGAGTTCGCCCACTCGCTCGTCCCGATCATGGTCGGATACACGGTGGCGCACTACTTCTCGTTCGCTGCCTTCGAGGGCCAGCAGGGGGTGCTGCTGGCGACCGACCCGTTCGGCCTCGGCTGGGACCTGTTCGGGACGGCCGGTACGGCGGTCGACTACACCGCGGTACCCGTCGCGGTGATCGCCGCCGTGCAGATCGCCGGGATCGTCGCCGGCCACGTGCTGGGTGTCGTATCCGCCCACGACCGTGCGCTCGGCGTGCTGCGGAGGGACCATGTCAAGGCGGGCCAGTACCCGGTACTGGCCCTGATGGTCGGCTACACGGCCGTCGGCATCTACCTGGTCTCGGGAGCGTGACACGTGCACGTGGTGCGGATGCACCAAGGCGGCTGGGACGAGATCATGCTCTTCACCGGCCCGGTCGCCATCATCGTGCTGCTGATCGTGCTTGCCCGCCGCCAGGCCCCGCCGCCTGACGACGACGACACCGACGACGAGTGACCGCGGGTGCGACACTGTCCGGATGCACGTGCTGGTCGTCGAGGACGACGACGGGGTGGCCGCGGCGGTCACCGACGCCCTGGTGTCGGCGGGACACGGCGCCGTGCGGGCCCGGCAGGCGGCCGAGGCCGCCGCGCTGCGCAGGGAAGCCGACCTCGTGCTGCTCGACCTCAGCCTGCCCGACGGTGACGGGCTGACCCTGCTGCGCGACATCCGCCGCTCGTCCGACGTTCCGGTGCTGGTAGTGACGGCCCGCTCGGCCGAGCGCGACATCGTGCGCGCCCTGCGCCTGGGCGCCGACGACTACCTGGTCAAACCGGTCCGGCTGCGCGAACTGCTTGCCCGCATCGACGCGGTCGCCCGGCGCTCGCCCGCCCGGGCGGAACCGGGCATCGTGGATGTCGGCGACATCCGGATCGACCTGGCCGCCGAACGGGTCACTGCGGGCAGCACCGAGGTGAACCTGACCGGCAAGGAATACGGCATCCTCGCCGCACTGGCCCGCCGGGCGGGCCGCGCCGTCAGCAGGCAGACCCTGCTGGAGGAGGTGTGGGGGCAGTCCGGCCCGTCGGTGTCCCGGTCACTTGACGCACACCTGGTGGCCTTGCGGGGAAAGCTCGGCCGGCCGGGCCTGCTGACCACTGTCCGGGGGTTCGGCTACCGGCTCGGGGGCTGAGTAGCGCCGCCGAGTCCCATCCGTTACGAAGACAGTCCTAAGAACCGGTGAAGACCGGCGTGACGGGCCGCACAGCGTTCCTACGGTGTCGGCACACATCTCCGGCGCAACGAGGAGCAGGAGCGATGGAAACGTCTGCCACGACGAAGGACCCGCAGGCCACACCACCGACGGGCAAGGCGCGATTCCGCGGGCTGGGGCCGGGCTTGCTGGCCGCGGCGACCGGCGTCGGCGCGGGCGACCTCGTCGCCACCATGGTGGCCGGAGCGCAGTACGGCATGCTGCTGCTCTGGGCGGCGATCATCGGCACGGTCCTCAAGCTGGCCCTCGGTGAGGGTGTCGGCCGCTGGCACTTGGCTTCGGGCACGACCCTGCTCGACGGCTGGCGCAGGCTCGGCCGCTGGGCGACCGGGTTCTTCGGTCTCTACATCGTGGTGTGGGGCTTCGTCTACGGCGCGACGGCCATGTCGGCCGTCGGGCTGCCGCTCAACGCGCTGTTCGGCGGGCTCGCCGTGCGCGAATGGGCCATGATCGCCGGCGTCGTCGGCCTGGTGCTGGTGTGGATCCAGCGCTATCACCTGTTCGAGAAGTTCATGACCGTCCTGGTCCTGATCAAGTTCGCCTCGGTGGTCTCGGTGGCCTTCCTGGTCGCGCCCGACCTCGGTGACCTGCTCACCGGCCTGACGTTCCGGCTGCCCGAGGGGTCGACGGTGTACGTACTCGGCCTGATCGGCGGCGTGGGCGGCACGATCACCATGGCCGCGTACGGCTACTGGATGTTCGCCAAGGGCTGGAAGGGCACCGGCTGGCTGTCGATGATGCGGCTGGACAACGCCGTCGGCTACATCATGACCGGCATTTTCGTAGTGGCCATGCTGATCGTCGGGTCGACCATCCTGTTCGGACAGAAGCTCACCCAGTCCGACAGCGGCCTGCTGGTGCTCGGCAACGCACTCGGCGACCGGTACGGCCAGTGGGCGCGGATCCTGTTCCTGGTCGGCTTCCTCGCGGTCACGACGACGTCGCTGCTGGGGGTGTGGAACGGCGTGAGCCTGCTGTTCGCCGACTGGACCCGCACCATCCGGCTGCCGCACGGACGCCGCGCGGAACTGGAGACCGCCGTGGTGCCAGGGGAATCCGACGGCAAGCGCGGCGCCGCCTACAAGGCCACCGCGGCCGAGCGGTCGCTTCCGTTCCGGGGTTACCTGCTCTGGCTGACGTTCCCGCCGATGATCCTGCTGTTCCTGGACCGCCCGTTCGGGCTGACCCTGGTGTACGGCGTGCTGGGCTCGGTGTTCATGCCGTTCCTCGCCATCACTCTGATGCTGCTACTGAACTCGAAGCGGGTCGAACGGGACGGCCGCTCCCGCTGGCTGTCCAACGGGCTGCTCGGCGCGGCTTCGGCGCTGTTCCTGTTCCTGCTGATCACCGACCTGATCGAGCGCTTCGGCTGACCGATCAGGCGTCTCGACCCCGGGCCCGCACCGAGAACCGCCGCAGGCCCGGGGTCGCCGCACCGACCAGCACCACCCCGGCGACGGCCAGCAGGCCCCCACTGGACAACGCGACGGCACCCGACGTCGCACCCGCGACCAGACCGCCTCGCAGGTTGCCCAGCTCGGGTCCGGCCTGGCCGATGATCTGCTCCGCCGCCATCACCCGGCCACGCATACCGTCCGGCGTCGCGAGTTGCACGATGGTGCTGCGCGACACGACCGCCACCGTGTCGGCCGCCCCGGCGACCACCAGCAGCGCGAGTCCTGTCCACGCGTCGGGCGCGATGCCGAACAGGGCCAGCGCGACGCCCCAGGTGGCCGAGGCCGCCAGCACGACCCAGCCCGTGCGCGGCTGCCGGGTGAACGTCCCGGACAGAACCGACGCCGCCACCCCGCCCACCGCGACCGCGGAGAGGAACAGGCCGAGCGTGCGCGGGTCACCACCGAACCGTTCGGCGTTGACCAGCGGAAACAGGCTCATCGGCATCGCGAAGACGGTGGCGGCCAGGTCGGTGAGCAATGCGCCGCGGACGACCGGGGTGCGGACGAGGAACGTCAGGCCGTCCGCCACCCCGCGCAGCCCGGGCCGGGCCGGGTCACCGTCCGGCCGCATCGGCGGCAGACCGAACGCCCCGTAGAACGCCAGGCCGAACAGGACGGCGTCGATCAGGTAGCAGACACCGGCACCCCAGGCACCCAGGACGACACCTCCGAGCGCGGGCCCGGCCAGCATCGCGCCCTGGAACGAGATCCGGTTCAGTGCGAGCCCCGCCGCAAGCCGGGTCTCCGGCAGCAGGCGCGGCAGGAACGTCCGCGCCGCCGGGCCGGCGCCCGCCCCGAAACTGGACTGCGCCGCCACCAGCAGTAGCACCACGACGACCGGTACGCCGCCGGTGAATCCCTGCACCGCCAGCAACACCGCGCACGCCGCCTGGCCGATCACCATGACCAGGTAGAACGACCGGCGGTCCACCCGGTCGATCACCGTCCCGGCGAACAGACCGAACAGGATGACCGGTATCGCCTGCGCTAGACCGACGAATCCGGTCCACACCGGACTGTTCGTGGCCTCCCACACCTGGAACAACACGGCGACCAGCGACATCTGCCCGCCGAGCCCGGAACAGGTCTGGCCGATCCAGAGCCTGCGGAAAGCGGGTGCCGAACGCAACGGGCCCACGTCGACGAGCAGGCTGACGATCTTCACCGACGAAATATAACAGTGCTTATATTCCTAGCCCAGCCGCTCGGCGAGATCGTCGACCAAGCCGCCGATGTGCCCGCGCAGGAACGTGGCGACCAGTTCGGCGTCGCGCATGCGCACCAGGGCCAGCAGATTCTCGTGTTCGGCCAGCAGCGGGTCCGGCGAGGTGTAGTACCGCCGGTGCAGGCGGAAGGTATGCAGGACAGGCAGGCGCATGCCGTCCCACAACCGCTGCAGGCGGGCGACCCCGGACAGCTCGTAGAAGACGGCGTGCAACTCCATGTCGGTGGTGACCAGCGCGCTCCAGTCGCCGGCCTCCGCGGCGCCGCGCATCGCGCCGAGCCGTTCCGCCAGGCACTGTTCGAGCTGGTCCGGACCGCGGTGCAGGGCGAACTCCGCCGCGACCGGCTCGACAGCCTGGCGGATCGCCACGGTCTCGCGGGCCTCGGCGGCCGTGAGGGTGGCGACCTGGACACCCCTGCGGCCGTGCGGCACCACGAGTCCCTCGGCACGCAACTGCCGCAGCGAGTCGCGGATCGGGCCCCGGCTGGTGCCGAACCGGTCGGCGAGCTCCTGGACGATCAGCCGCCGCTCCGGCTCCAGTCCCCCGGACAGGATCAGGTCACGGAGTTCCCGGGTGATCGCGGCTCCCAGGGCACCCAGCGGCGCCGCGGACTTACTTTCGTCGACCAAATCCTTCACAGCGGTCGACTTTAGCGAGCTAGAGTCGGTCCTGGACTTATTTTGGTCGACGAATTAGGAGAGTCCGTGACAATCACGGGACTGGATCACGTCGTGCTGGTGGCGGACGACGTCGACGAGACGCTCGGCTGGTACGTCACGGTGCTCGGCGCACGGGTGCTGGATCTGGCCGAGTGGCGGCGGGGCGACGCCGAACACCCGGTACTGCACTTCGGCTCGTTCAAGATCAACGTCCATGCGGCGGACGGTGACCTGGCACCGCGGGCGGCACTGGCCCGGCCAGGGACGCTCGACCTGTGCTTCGTCTGGAGCGGCGACGTCGACGCGGCCCGTCGTCAGCTGACCGAGCACGGCGCGGCGATCGAATTCGGCCCGGTCGCCCAGCCCGGGGCTCGCGGCGACGGCACGAGCGTGTACACCCGCGATCCGAACGGCAACCTCGTCGAACTGATCTGCTACCCGGATCCGGCATGAACGGGGTGCACACCCGGATCGCGGCGGCGGTTCGCGACCTCGGCGATCGGCTGTGGGACGTGGCGACCGACCTGCACGCCAACCCGGAACTCGCCTTCGCCGAGCACTATGCCGCCGGGCGGCTGACCGCCGAGCTGAGCGCGGCGGGCTTCACCATCGACCGTCCGGTCGCGGGACTGGACACCGCGTTCACCGGCCGGTTCGGCGATGGCGGCCCCGCGACGGTGGCGCTGCTACTGGAGTACGACGCCCTGCCGGAGCTGGGACACGCGTGCGGCCACAACCTCATCGCCGCCGCGGGCCTGGGGGCGGCGCTGGCGCTGGCACACGCACTGCCGGAACCTGGCGGGACCGTGCTGGCCGTCGGCACACCGGCCGAGGAGGGCGGTGGCGGCAAGGTGATTCTCACCGAGCGCGGCGTGTTCGACGGTGTCGACGCGGCGTTGATGTTCCATCCCGCCGGCCACACCTGGACCTCGGCGACGCTGACCGCGTTCACCGAGATACGCATGACCATGCGGGGAAAGGCCGGTCATCCCACCGGTGATCGCGGCATCGCCGTCAACGCACTCGACGCGCTGCTCCGGGCGTTCCTGGCAGCCACGGCGGAGAACGACCGGCTGCCGCCCGGCGGCAACGTCCACGGCATCATCACCGCCGGTGGCACCAGGACGAATATCGTCCCCGACTACGCCGAGGCACGGCTCGCCCTGCGCAGCCCCACCACCGCGGGCCTGGACGGGTTGTGCGCGACGGTGACCGCCCACGCCCACCGCGCCGCCGCCGAAGTGGGCGCTGTCGCCGAGGTCGTGAGGGACGGCCCCGCTTACGACCATTTCCGCGCCAACGACCCGCTCGCCGAACGTTTCGGCCGCCACCTGGCCGCCGCCGGACTCCCGCCGGCGCCGTCCCGGCCGGAGGTCGTGGTCGGATCGTCGGACATCGGCAACGTCAGCACGGTCGTTCCCGCCATTCACCCGCTGGTGGCGATCGTCGACGAGGACGTCTCCGACCACACGCCCGAGTTCGCCGCTGCCGCCGCCGGTCCGCGGGCCCGCACGGCGTTGCTCGCGGCCACCGAGGCGCTGGCCCGCACCGCCGCCGACGTGCTGCTCGATCCCGGCCTCCGCGACGCGGCACACGCGGCGTTCGCACGCGAGCGGGACAACGACAGCCGCTGACCGACGTCACCGGGCCATCCGCACACCGGGGTGGTTGGCGCGGACGTTGACCGCGGCCAGTTCCACCGTGCGCGCGATCCGGCGCTGCCGGGTCGACGGCCGTTTCGCCGTCGCGATCCACTCCACGATCAACCGCCGCGACGACGGCGGGAAGCGCTCGAAATTGGCGTGTGCTGCCGGATCGGCCTCCAGCGCCGCGCGCAGGTCACCGGGCATCCCGCCGCCCCCGGCCGCGGCGTCCCAGGTGCCTGCCGCCTTGGCCTGGTCGATCACGGCCTGTCCACGTTCGGTCATCTGGCCGAGCTCGGTCATGCGAGCGGCCCGTTCGCGGTTCACCGCACTCCAGCTGCTGCGTGGCCGTCGCGGGGTGAACCGCAACCGCAGGCTGTGCCTGTCGTGCCGGCGGGCATGGCTGTCGATCCAGCCGAAACACAGCGCCTGCTCGATCGCCTCGCCGTACCGGACCCCGGCGACGCCGCTGTCGCGGTGCGGGATGACCAGCCATACCTCGGTCTCCGACCGGCCCGCAGTGGCGAGCCAGGCCCGCCACTGCGCCGCGTCGGCCACGCTGAGAATCCCGGCCATGTCACCGCACTCCCCGCGACCCGGCGATCTCCAGGTAGTGCTGGTTGTACATCACGCCGAGCAGGTTGCCGAACGGGTCGATCACCGACGCCGTGACGAACCCCGGCCCGCGCTCGGTCACCTTCTCGTGCACCGTCGCGCCCAGCGACACCAGCCGGTCGAATGCCGCGTGCACGTCGTCGATGTGCCAGTAGGTCACCGGGCCGCCCTTCGGTTCCGGCCGGGGGTAGGGCGCGAACCGGGCGTCGATCAGGCCCAGTTCGTGCTCGAAGTCGCCGATGCGGAACTCGACGTACGCGGTCGTTCCCTGGATCTCGCGCCGGAAGTACGGCTGGACGCCGAGCAGCTCGGCGTACCAGTCGACGGCGGCGGTCAGGTCGTCGGCGAACAGGTTGACGGTGGACAGTCCTCGCAACATCGGGGTCTCCTTCGAACTCGCTGTCGAAGACCATCCTCCGCGTCAAAGTGCTCACCGAGTGAGCACTTTTCAGCCGCGGTCGAGACGTTTCATCGCGGGGGTCGCGGTGACGCCGTGCACCAGGATCGAGCCGATCACCACCAGGCCGACGACCCGCCACAACGAGTCGGCCGCGGCGAACCGGCCCTCGGCCAGCGCGTAGGCCAGGTAGAACACCGAGCCGACGCCACGCACACCGAAGAACGCGACAACGGCCCGTTCACGGCGGCCGAGATCCGACCGCAGCAGTCCGGCCAGCCCGGCGACCGGGCGCACGACGAGCAGGACCAGCACGGCGACGAGCACCTCGCGCCAGGTCGTCCCGGCCAGCAGTCCGGTGACGGCCGCGCCACCCAGCAGGAAGATGATCACCACGGTGAGCAGGCGTTCGACCTGCTCGACGAACCGGTGCAGGACGACGTGGTAATCGTGCGGCCGCTCCCCCG
This sequence comes from Amycolatopsis suaedae, assembly GCF_004214935.1. GTDB lineage: Bacteria > Actinomycetota > Actinomycetes > Mycobacteriales > Pseudonocardiaceae > Amycolatopsis > Amycolatopsis suaedae. The sequence goes on along the minus strand of NZ_SFCC01000009.1, from coordinate 276,149 downwards.
CGCGCAGCGTGCACCCGCAGACGAATACGGCGACGAACCCGTATCCCTGCACCAGTTCGGTGACCCCGTAGGTGAGAAACGTCGCCGCCAGTGCGACAAAGCCCTCGGCGTGCCCGGCCAGCCGGTACTTCTCCGACGACGCCGAGAAGAACAGCTTGCGCAACAACCGGCCGGCGAGCACACCCAGCCCGACGCCAGCCACCAGCCGCCACAGCACGTCGACCGCCAGCCACTCGCCGAGCCAGCCCGACGGCGCCACACCCGCCAGGCTGATCGCCACCGCGGCGTGGACGAACGGGAATGCCAGGCCGTCGTTGAGTCCCGCCTCGGAAGTCAGCGAGAACCGCGGTTCGTCGTCGCCGGTGTCGTCCGTGGCCGGCTCGCCGACCTGTACCTCGGTGGCCAGCACCGGGTCGGTCGGCGCGAGCACCGCGCCCAGCAGCACCGCACCGGCCACGCCCAGCCCGAGGAGACCCCAGCCGAGCAGGCCGGCGGAGAGCATCGACACCGGCATGGTGACGGCCAGCAGCCGCCAGGTCGTCGACCACCGGCGCAGGCCCACCCGCCGGTTGAGCGCCAGCCCGGCGCCCATCAGCGAGACGACCACACACAGTTCGGCCAGGTGCCGGGTCACCGGGGCGTACCGGACCGGGTCCGGCGGCGAGAGCCCGCCGACTAGGCCGAAGGTGAGCGCTCCGGCGGCCAGGAACACCATCGGCATCGACACCGGTACCTGCCGCACCATGCGTGGCACGACAGCCGCGGCGAGGGTGGCCACCCCGGCGGCGGTGATCAGCACGGTCGCCGTCGTCGCCATCGTCGGCGGGTCCCCGCGCGGACGGAGTCCGAAACGTCTACCGGGGCACGCAGACCGAGCCGACCGCGACGTCCAGCGCACGCCGGTGCAGAACGTCCAGACGATGTTCGACGGCCCCGGCGATCCTGGCCACGACGAGGTGGACCCGGCACAGCGGGTCGCCGTGCCGCAGCCGCTCGGTCGCCGTCAACTCGGCGAGGATCGCGTGGGTCAGCCGGTCCAGTTCGGTGCGGACCTGGCCGAGGTCGGGTGGCGCGGGGGCCTCGCCGGGATGCTCGGTCCAGCGCTCGAACAGCCCGCGCTGCACCACCTTGCTCGCGGCGATCTGGTCGGTGAACACGGCCACGGCCGCGTCGACGTCGATGCCCAGTGCCGCGGCCTCGGTGCGGACGGTCGCCAGCAGTTCCGCTTCCCGCACCGGATCGTCGATCGGACGACCCGTGCCGAACTTCGCGGCGGCGACCAGGTCGGCCAGCCGCAGCCGTTCGATGAGCAGGTCCGCGAGCGGGCCGAACTCGCCGGCTTCCGGAGCGGCCCCGGACGCCACCGGCGTCCCCGCTGCGGGGGCGGCGTGCGCGGCAGGCCCGATCGCGGACGCGGCGAGGACGACGCAGAGGCAGACGACGCTGGTGCGCAGGCGCATTCCCCCATCATCGCGCACCGCGCCCGGCTACGGCACGAACTTCACTGCTCGCGGCGCTGCCGCTGCTCGTCGGCAGCGGCCTCGGCCCTGGCCCGCTCGGCCGCGGCCTCCTTCTCCGCCACCTCACGCTGGGACTCGGCCTTGTCCTGCTGAGCCGCGCCCTCACGGTGCAGCGAGTCGTTGCCGAACAACGCGCCCGCGGCCTCCTTCACCGAACCCTTGACGCCTTCCACCGCACCCTTGATGCCCTCGGAAGGACCGCCGCTCTTGTCAGCCATGGAGAACTCCTCACGCTCATGGATCCTGGACGCACCGTGGCTACCCGCCGTCGCGGCGGTGAAACGGTCGCGGCCCGCGGGCAGGGTCCGCCTGCGGCCGAGCGCCAGCGCCAGCGCGGCCGCGAGCGCGACGCTGACCACCAGGAACGCGGGTCCGCCGCCGAACCGGTCGCCGAGCCAGCCGCCCACGGTGGAGCCGGCCGCGCTGCCGATCTGCCCGACCGTGACGAACCAGCCGTACAGCTCGGCGGCCCGTTCCCCGCCGGCCTCGGCCACCACCTGGTCGTGCGCGGCCAGCCAGCCGGCCAGGCCGAGCCCGAAGACACCGACGGCGATTCCCATGCTGAGCACCGTGCCGGGCAGGACCAGCGGCAGCGAGGTCGCCGCCAGGACGCCCAGCAGGACCAGGTACCGCGTCCGGGCGGGCGACCGGCGTGGCAGGAGTGCCACCGCCACGCCGCCGGCGACGCTGCCCGCCGACCAGACGGCCACCAGCACGCCCGCGGCTGCCGGGGCGCCCGCCCGTCCCGCGAACGCGGGCAGCAGGACCCACATGGCCCCCATGCACACCCAGTACCCCAGGTAGGCACCCGCGAGCGTGCCGACCGCGGGGGTCAGCAGGGTCGAACGGTCCGTCCGGCCGGGCCGGTGCGGCCGCCCGGCAGGGGCGAGCCACGCTCCCGCCGCCAGCGCCACCGCCCCGGTGACACCGGTGACCAGCAACGCCACGACCGGTCCCGCGAACCCCAGCCACGCGGAGACCCACAGCGGCCCGGCCACGTACACGACCTCGGTCGCCACGCTGTTGAGCGTGTACGCCCTGCTCAGCGAGGCCGGTTCGGCGAGCCGGCGCAGCAGCGTCCGCACGCTGCTGGCCACCGGCGGCGTCGTCAGCCCGGTGACGGCGGCCAGCCCGACGAACCAGGCCGGTGTCGCGGCGAACGCGAACGCGACCTGCGCGAGCAGGTACACCGTCCCGGCGACGGCGAGCACCCGGCGGTCGCCGTGCCGCGGCAGGGCCCGCGCCCACCACGGTGCCGACGCGGCCAGCCCGGCGGCCGCCGCCCCGCCGGCCAGGCCCGCCACCGTGAACCCGCCGAACAGTTGCGCTCCCGCCAGGCTGATCAGCAGCGGCCGCATGGCCACCGGCAGCTGCGCGAGGTTCAACGCGACAACGAGGCCACCCAGGCGTACATTCATAACTTATGAATGACTCCGGGGCGGCAGCGGTAAACCTCCTCGGCGCGGCCGGTCTGCTGATCTCCGGGGTGGTCCGGGAGGCGGTGACCGAGGCGGTCGGCGCGGGCGGCGCGCTCGGCGAGGCCCTGATCGCGATCAGGGACCAGCCCGGCAGAACTGCCGACTGGCTCGCGGCCGTCCTGCGCGTCTCCCAGCCGGGCACCGCCCACCTGGTGCGCAGGCTGACCGAGCAGGGCTGGGTGGAACGGGGAACGGCGCGGGACGGGCGCAGCCGTCCGCTTCACCTGACCGCGGCCGGCGAAGCCGTGGCGGACGAGGCGCTGCGGGCACGGCGGTCGGCGCTGCGCCGGCTCGCCGCCCGGCTCACCAGCGAGCAGCACGCGCAGCTGGCGGCCATCGCCGGCGCGCTGCTCGGCCCGGAGGCCCGTGACGAGCGGTGCCTGGCCAGGCTGTGCAGGCTGTGCGACCGGGACAGCTGCCCGCACTGCCCGGTACACGAGGGCTGGCAGCGCGCGGGCGAACGCTAGCGTCGCGGTGTGCTCACCACCCTGGCCGTCGAGAACTACCGCTCGCTGCGCGACCTCGTGCTGCCGCTGTCCCGGCTGACCGTCGTGACCGGGCCCAACGGCAGCGGCAAGTCCAGCCTCTACCGTGCCCTGCGCCTGCTCGCCGACGCCGCGCGCAACGGCGCCGTCGCCGCGCTGGCCCGCGAGGGCGGGCTGCCCTCGACCCTGTGGGCGGGCCCGGAAACCCACGGACGGGCCGTCCGGGAAGGCACGGCACCGGTGCAGGGCACCGTGCGTGGCAAGCCGGTGGGGCTACGGCTCGGCTTCGCGGGCGACGAGTACGGCTACGCACTCGACCTCGGCCTTCCCCGGCAGGGCCGGACGGCGTTCAACCTGGACCCGGAGTTCAAGCGGGAAGCCGTGTGGCACGGTCCGGTACCGCGTCCGGCGACGTTGATCGCCGACCGGTCCGGCCCCGTGGTCCGCACCCGCGGCGAGACCGGCGGCTGGGCGAGCGAGCAGCTGCCGATCGGCCTTACCGACAGCATGCTCAGCGAGCTGGCGGATCCGAGGGCCTGCCCGGAGCTGCTGATCGTGCGTGACCGCATCCGCTCGTGGCGCTTCTACGACCACTTCCGCACCGACGCCGACGCCCCGGCCCGCCAGTCCCGCATCGGCACGCGCACACCGGTGCTGGACCACGACGGCGGCGACCTGGCGGCGGCACTGCGCACGATCGAGGAGTTCGGCGACACCGAGGCGCTGGCGCAGGCCGTCGACAACGCGTTCCCCCGCTCCCGGATCGAGGTGGCCACCACCGACGGCCGGTTCGAGCTGCGGTTGCACCAGCACGGCCTGCTGCGCCCGCTGAGCGCGGCCGAGCTGTCCGACGGCACGTTGCGGTACCTGCTCTGGGTGGCGGCACTGCTCAGCCCGAAGCCGCCGGAACTGCTGGTGCTCAACGAACCGGAGACCAGCCTGCACCCCGACCTGCTGCCCGCCCTGGCCGCGCTCATCGCCACGGCGGCGAAACGAGCACAGCTCGTCGTCGTCTCGCATGCCCGCACGCTGGTCCGCGCCCTCGACGAGGCCGGCGACGACGTCGCGTCGCTCGAGCTCGCGAAGGAGTTCGGTGCGACCGTCCTACCCGGACGCGGCCTGCTGGACCGGCCCGCATGGCGATGGCCGTCACGCTGATCGAGTCTTGACCTGAAGTTTGGTCCAGGTTCTAGCGTCACATGCATGACAAAGACGACCGAGGTACGCGCCGCGCGGGTACGACGCACGCCGACCGCCCTGCTGGCGACGCTGCTCGGCGTCAGCACGATGACCATCATGGCCAGCGCCACCATCACCCCGGCGTTGCCGGGCATGCAACGGCACTTCGCCGGCGAACCACACGCCGACGTGCTGGTCCGCCTTGTCCTCACCCTGCCCGGCCTGGCGATCATGCTGGTGGCGCCACTACTGGGTTACCTGGGCACGCGGGTCGGCCGGGTACGCGTGCTCGTGGCCGGGCTCGGGTTCTACGTCGTCGGCGGCGGTTCCGGCCTGCTGCTCGACTCACTGCCCGCGCTGCTGGCCGGGCGCGCGTTGCTCGGCGTCGGCATCGCGGCGATCATGACCACGGCCACGGCACTGCTGGCCGACCACCACCCGCCCGCCGAGCACGGCAGGGTGCTCGGCCTGCAGGGCGCGGCCATGGGGTTCGGCGGCGTGGTCGCCATGTTCCTCGGCGGCGCACTGGCCGAACTGGACTGGCGTGGACCGTTCGCCGTGTACTTGCTGGCGCTCCCCGTGTTGCTGCTTGTGCTGCGGTTCGTTCCGGAAGCGCCGGCGCCACGGACCGATCCCGACGGCGAGAGCGCGACCGGTACGCCGTGGACACCCCGGCTGCTCGGGCTGTACGGGCTGACCCTGCTCAGCATCGTGGCGTTCTACGTGATCCCCACCCAGGGGCCGTTCTGGCTGGCCGAGGTCGGTGACGCGAGCCCGGTGGTGACGGGCGCGATGATCGCCGGGGTCAATCTGGTCATGACGATCGTCGGCCTGAACTTCGGGCGCCTGCGGGCCCGGTGGGACTTCCGGTCGCTGGCGATCGTGCTGTTCGCGGCCTACGCCGCAGGGCTCGTGCTCATCGGCACCGCCGGCAGCCTGTGGACGGCCACCATCGGGATGCTGATCACCGGTATCGGCGTCGGACTGAGCAACCCCACGCTCAACGGCTGGGTGGTCGCCTCGGTCGATCCGGGCGCCCGGACCCGGGCGCTCGGCCTGGTCACCTCGGTGCTGTTCCTCGGCCAGTTCGCCTCGCCGCTGCTCGCGCAGCCGATCGTCGCCGCCTCCGGCCCCGGTACGACGTTCGTGTTCGCCGGTGCCCTCGGTGCCGCGGTCGCGGCGACGCTGGCGATCGTCCACCTGAGCGCCCGCGCCCGCCGCTGACCGCGTAACGTCGGCCGTGCCCCGAGGAAAGCGAGCGCTTCTTCACCATGGCCAGAACGACTCCAGGCGTGACCAGGCAGCGGGTGCTGGACGAGGCACTGCGGCTGTTCGCCGAGCGCGGGTACGCCGCCACCTCGGTGGCCGACATCCAGGTGGCGTGCGGCCTGGCGCCCGGCTCCGGCGCCCTCTACAAGCACTTCCCGTCGAAGCGGGCACTGCTCGAACACGCGGTCCGCCGCAATCTCGACACGGTGGCGGGCCGCAGCGACGACGCCGTGGCGGAGCTTCCCGCCGAACCAGCCGAGGCGCTGCGGCTGATGGCCGAGGTCGTGTGGGCCACGATGGACGGCGAGCGGAACCTGATCCGGATCATGATCCGGGAGTTCGACGTCTTCCCCGAGTTGTTCGAGCCGATGTGGGACACCGTGGTCGCCGCCGTCTACCGCCGCTGCGCCGACTGGGTGACCGCGCTCGCCGGCCGCGGGATCACGCGCGTCGAGGATCCGGAGGCGACCGCGGCGGTCCTCGTCGCGTCGCTGACCTACTTCCCCATTCTCGACGTCCTGATCGGACGCACACCCGGCGACGTGGGCAAACGCCGGTTCCTGGACGCGTGGCTCGCGCACGCCGCCCGCACGCTCGGCCTGGAGGCCTGACCCGGCACCGATGAGTTTCCCGCGCGGCCGCCGTCAGATGGGTGAACGGACCGACCGGACAACGCGGAGGACGCCATGCGCACACTCGCCATCACCCAGAACATCACCGTCGACGGCGCGATCGAGATGCTCGGCGACTGGTTCGACCCACAGGGCCAGGGCGACCAGTCGGACCTGCTCGAGGAACTGCACCGCCAGGACCGGGAGGCGGACGGCTTCCTCGTGGGCAGGCAGACGTTCGAGGACCTGCGTAGCTACTGGCCCGAGCAGACCGGCGACACCACCGGGATCACCGCCTACCTCAACGCGGTCGACAAGTACGTCGTCTCCTCGACGATGACCGACCCGAAGTGGCAGAACTCGACGGTGCTGACCGGCGACCCGGTTGAGGAGGTCCGGGCGCTGAAAGCCCGTCCGGGCAAGGACATCGTGGTCACCGGCAGCATTACACTGTGCCACACCCTGATCGAGGCGGGGCTGGTCGACGAGTACCGGCTGTTCGCCTACCCGGTGGTGCAGGGCCGCGGTCGGCGGCTGTTCCCGGACGGCTACGCGGTGCCCCGGCTGCGGCTGCTCGACTCGAAGTCGTTCCGCTGCGGAATCAGCTACACGGCCTACGCCCCCGCCTGAGCCGACCGCCACGCGGCCAGTTCCCCGTGCACGCCGCGCAGTGCCGAGTGCACGCCCCGGTAGGCGCGGTAGAGCGGTTCCAGCCGCTCCACCGCGCCGGCCGCGGGTTCGACGAGCTGCCCAGGGCGCACCGCGACCGCCGCCGCGGTCTCGGCGTCGGGGAACAGCCCGGCGGCGACGGCGCCGAGCAGGGCCGCGCCGAGCGCGCCGCTGTCGGGTACCGGAGATCGCTCGATCGGGCGGCCGAGGACGTCGGCGTGGATGCGCGCCCACAGTTCGCTGCGGGCACCGCCGCCCGCGAACACCAGGGTCGACAGCGGACCACCACCCGCCGCCTCGACGACCTCGAGGACATGCCGGGCCGACATCGCCACACCGTCGAGCACGGCACGGGACAGGTCGTCGGCGGTGTGCCCGGAGCCCAGGCCGAGGAAGGCGGCACGCAGGTCGGCGTCCCACAACGGCGCCCGCTCCCCCATCAGGTACGGCGTGAACAGCACACCGGACGAGCCGCGGGCCGCCGAGGCGAGGACGTCCTCGACGGTCCCGCCGCGGACCCGGCTCCACCAGCGCACGGCGTCACCGGCGGCCTGGGTCGGGCCGGCGTGCACCACCACGTCGCCGCGCGGCGGGAAACGCACGACCCCGGCCACCGGCACCGAGCGGTCCGACGCGCCCGCCACCACCAGCGACGTCCCGCAGGACACCATGCCGCGGCGGGGTTCGGTGGTGCGGGTGCCGAAGACCGCGCCGAAAGCGTCCATGGTGCCGACCGCCAGGCCGGTCCCGGTCTCGGCGGCCAGGCCGAGCGAGCTGTCCGGCGGCAGGATCTCGGGCAGCCGCTGCGCCAGCCCGTCGACGACCGCGACGGCCTCGGGCAGGTACCCGTCGCCACCGGCGATCCGCACGCCCGACAGGGCGTCGGTGGCCACCCGCCCGGTCAGCTTGGCGCCGATGAAGTCCTTCGGACCGAGGATCCACCTGGCGGCCGCCCATTCGCGCGGGGTGTGGCGGGCGAACCAGGCAGCCCTGGCGCCGACGAACGACGCGTCCAGCGCCACCGGTCCGCCCCAGATCCGGGTCTTGTCCTCGTCGCTGAACCGGGCGTCGAGTTCGCTCGCCTCACCGGCGCAGCGCTGGTCCTGCCACAGCACGGCGGGGGTCAGCGGGCGCAGCCCGGCATCGACCAGCAGGTGGGTATTGACCTGGCTGACGATGCCCGCGGCGACGACGGTGCCTCCGTGCGTCGCCGCGGACACCGCCCGCAGCCCCTCGGTGCAGCCACGCCACCAGTCCAGTGGGTCCTGCTCGGCCCAGCCGGGACGGGGCCGGTGGATCGGGTAGGGCACGGTGTGGGCCGCGACCGGTTCGCCGCCGGTGGTGAACACGACCACTTTGACCGCGGTGGTCCCGACGTCGATGCCGATCATCAGCTCCATGGCCCCACCCTGTCACCTCACCGGTGGTAGGCGTGCACCACGGCATGTCCGGCGCCGCGCCCGATCAGCCACTTGTTCACCGGCACGGTGAGCACGAAGGCTACGGCGAGAGCGAACGCCAGCGCGGCCCAGAACAGCCAGCTCGCCAGGCCGGCGTCCATGGCGCCCGGCACGACGACCATGACTCCGTTGTCGACGATCTCCATGACGGCGATCGACACCGTGTCGGCGGCCAGCGCGATCTTCAGTGCCTGACGGAAGCCCACACCGGCCCGCAGCACGCCGCGCATGGTCAGGGCGTAGCCGAAGACGAAGGCCAGCGCCACGGCGAGCACGATGGTGGGCACGGTGCCCCAGCCCAGCGCCGTTCCGATGACCATGCCGAGCACCTCGCCGATGGCGCAGCCGGTGAGGCAGTGCAGCGTGGCCGACGCGGCGGTCCGCCAGCTCGCGCCGCCCGCGGCGTGGCCGTGGTGTTCGTGGTGGTGTTCGTGTTCGGACACGACCTTCATCCTTCCCGGTCAAATACGGGTGGGGGGTATTGCCCGGCGAATGTAGCACCGAACCGGTGGATACGCCAGGGGGGTATACGGACCCGGTGTCCGGGAACGCTGTGTTCCCGGACACCGGGAACGGCTCAGCCCTGCGGGAGCTTCGCCCGCATCTCGTCGATCTCTGCCTGCTGGGTCTCGATGATGCGCTGCGCGAGGGCCTTGGCCTCGGGATCACTTCCGCCGGCGACCTCGGCCCTTGCCATCTCGACCGCACCCTCGTGGTGCTTGATCATCATCGTCAGCCAGAGGCGGTCGAACTCGGTGCCGCGTGCCTGCTCCAGCGCACGCATGTCCTCGCCGGTCATCATCCCGGCCATGGCGTGGTGCCCGCCGTGGCCGGGCGCCTCGGCCGGCGCGCCCCACCGGGACAGCCAGCCGCGCAGCTGCTCGATCTCCGGCGCCTGCGCCTGCTCGATACGGGTCGCGAGCGCCTTCACCGCCGGGTCGGCGGCACGGGTGGGCACCAGCTTCGCCATGTCGACGGCCTGGCTGTGGTGCGGGATCATTTCCTGCGCGAACCGGACGTCCTGCTCGTTGTGGCCGGCCGCCTGCTGTTCCGGCGCACCGGAGCAGGCGGCCACGAGCGCCAGAACGGCGAGCACGGTCGCGACGAACCTCGGTCGAATGTTTCGCATTGGCAAACCTCACTGGTCGTGTCGGGATTGGACGGTGACAGCGAGGTCTGTCACGTCCGCGACACGCACAGCGAGGTGAGTACGATCCGGCCGCGTCTGTCCGGCGGCCGGCCACCGGGAGGGCCGCGGAACCGGCCGGGCGGGCGAGGCAGCGTGACCACCGGAGCACGCTCGCCACGCAGCAACGCCAGGACGAGCAGCGCGGTGCCGAGCAGACCCAGCACGGCCAGGCACAGGTGCAGCGCGTCGTGCTCCGAGCCGGCCGGCGCCCCGGGATCGTTCTGACCCGGGTCGTGGCCGGGCATCGGCAGGTCCGTCACGACGGCGTGCCCGGCGGAGGCGCCGTGCTCCCCGCCGGTTCCGGCGACGTGGTGCATGCCGATGACACCCAGCACCAGGGCGCAGAGCAGCAGCAGGTAGCGCAACGTGCGCCGGTCTGCCGCGTCGTGCCTCATCAGGTCACGATGGTAACCGCGGCCGTCCGGTCACCGGCCGCCGCGTTGGCGTGCGGTGGCGGCGAGCGTGCCGAGAAGGGTCAGGGCCTCGCTGCTCGCCGAGGCGGGCTCGGCGTGGTACACGACGAGTTCCTGCCCCGGGCTGGACCGGACGTCGAACGTCTGCATGGTCAGCGTCAGCGGCCCGACGTCGCGGTGGTCGAACCGTTTGTGCGCCAGCGCCTTGCCCCTGGCGTCGTGGCCGGCCCACAGGCGGGCGAACTCCGGGCTCTCGTCGAGCAGTTCCCTGAGCACCTGCTGGATCCGGGGATCGTCGGGGGCCGTGCCGTGACCGAGGCGGAAGCCCGCGACCGAGTTGCGGGCCACTTCGGGCCAGTCCCGGTAGAACGTGCGGGCGGCCGGGTCGGTGAACACGACGTGCATGAAGTTGCGCGAGTGTGCCCAGTCGTGGAACAGCGCGTCCGCGATGGGATTGGACGCCAGCACGTCGTAGGCGCGGTTGTAGACGACGGCCGGGTTGTCCGGCCAGGCCGCCATGAGCGTCAGCAGGGCGGGATCGACACGATCGCTCACGGCGGACTGCCGGGCGCGCGGGCTGAGCCCGGCCAGGCGGAACAGGTGCAGGCGGCCGTCGTCGTCCAGCAGAAGCGCGCTGGCCAGGGCCTCCACCACCTGCGCCGACGGCGTTCGTTCCCGGCCCTGCTCGAGCCGGACGTAGTAGTCGACGCTGACGCCGGTCAGCGCGGCGACCTCCTCGCGCCGCAGCCCCGGCACCCGCCGGTGGCCGGTGCTGGGCAGCCGCAGCTGTTCGGGGCTGACCTGCGCCCGCCGGGCCTTCAGGTACGCGCCGAGCTCGGACCGTGTCACACCGGGGATGGTAGGCCGCGCGGCGGACGGCTTCCTGGGTGCGGCACTCCCAGGAAGAACGTGCCCTGCCGCGGCCCGGCACGGCCGGTCACCGTTGTGGACATGTCCGTCAACCCAGAACTACGTGAGCAGACCGGCAGCAAGGTCGTGCTCGTCACCGGCGCCAGCAGCGGGATCGGCGAGGCCGTCGCCACCCGGCTGGCGGCCGAAGGCCACCGGGTGGTCGCCGGTGCGCGCCGGACCGATCGGCTGCACGCGCTGGCCGAGCGTGCCGGCGGCGGTGTCCACCCGGTCCGCCTCGACGTCACCGACCAGGACGACGTCGAGGCCTTCGTCCGGCTCGCCCGTGATCGTTTCGGGCGGGTCGACGCGTTCGTCGCCAACGCCGGTGTCATGCCACTGTCGCGTTTGGACAGCCTGCTGGTCGGCGAGTGGAACCGGATGATCGACGTGAACGTCCGGGGCCTGCTGCACGGGATCGCCGCCACCCTGCCGTGCTTCGCCGACCAGGGCGCGGGCCACTTCGTGACGATCGCGAGCATCGGCGCTCACCAGGTCGTGCCGACCAGCGCCGTGTACTCCGGCACGAAGTACGCGGCCTGGGCCATCACCGAGGGGCTGCGCCAGGAGTCCGACCCGTCGATCCGCGTCACGACCATCTCCCCCGGCGTGGTCACCTCCGAACTCGCCGACTCCATCACCGAGTCCGGCGCGGCCGAGGCCATGCGCACCTACCGGGCACACGCCATCGAGCCCGACGCCATCGCCAGGGCCGTGGCCTACGCCCTGGAGCAACCGGCCGACGTCGACGTGAACGAGATCGTCGTGCGCCCGGCCCGGCAGCGCTGACTCATGACCACTCCTCCTTCCACCTGGGACCTCACCGGCCGGGTCGCCGTCGTCACCGGCGCGGCCCGCGGCATCGGCCTGGCCACCGCCACCCTGCTGCGGGAACGCGGCGCGCGGGTGCTGGTCACCGACCGGTCCGACGCCGTCGAGCAACTCGCCACAGACGACCCGGACAACGTGGCCGCACTGGTCGGCGACGTCGCGGACGAGGACCACGCCAGGATGACCATGCGGCTGGCCGCCGAGCGGTTCGGCAGGCTCGACATCCTGGTCAACAACGCGGGCCGCACGCTGAACAAGCCGATCACCGACACCACGGCCGAGGACTTCGACTCGATCCTGCGGGTCAACGCCCGCGGCAACTTCCTGCAGGCGCGCGAGGCGTTCCGCGTGATGGAGGCCGGTGACGGCGGAGCGATCGTCTCGATCGCGTCGGTCTCGTCCGTAGTCGCCTTCGCCACCCAGACCGCCTACGCGGCCTCGAAGGGCGCGCTGGCACAGATCACCCGCGTGCTCGCCATCGAAGGCGGGCCGAAGCGCATCCGGTCCAACGCCGTGCTCCCCGGGGTCGTCGACACCGACATCATGGAGGGCGTCGTGGAGGACGGGCGCGCGATGCTCGCCTCGTTCGGCGACGCGCATCCGATCGGCCGGATCGGCCGGCCCGAGGAGGTGGCCGAGGCCGTGGCGTTCCTCGTCTCCGACGCCGCCGCGTTCATCACCGGCGCACTCGTCGCCGTCGACGGTGGCTGGACAGCCCAGTAGCCCATCTGGACAGTTTGTCTGCACTGGACATATAGTCCAAACTCGTGGACGACCCCAGAGTCCGGGCGTGGGCACCGGCATGCGAAGCCGTGGCCCGGCTGCTCGGCCCCTACGCCGAGGTCGTGCTGCACGACCCGGTCACCGACCGGATCCTCGCCGTCTGGAACCCGGCGAGCGGGCGCGGCCCCGGCGACCCGTCGCTGCTGGGTGAGCTGGACGCGCTGGACGAGTCGGCACGCGACGTCTTCGGCCCGTACGAGAAGCTGCTCGCCGACGGCAGGCGGCTGTCGTCGGTTAGCGCGGTGCTGCGTGACGAGCGTGGCGAACCGGCCGCCGTGCTGTGCGTCAACCTCGACCGCACTCCGCTGGAGCAGGCGGCGGCCATGCTGTCGGCGTTCGGTGCCCCGGTTTCCCCTCGCCCAGAGCCGTTGTTCGAGCAGGACTGGCCGGAGCGGATCCAGCAGCTGATCGGCGAGTTCCTGCGCGAACGCGGCCGGCCGGTGGAGCGACTGACCCGGGCGGACCGGCTGGCCGTGCTGCGGCGGCTCGACGAGGCCGGGGTGTTCACCGTGCGCCGGGCGGCGCCGCTGGTCGCGGGAGCGCTGCGGGTGTCGCGGTCGACGCTGTACAGCCTGCTCGCCGAACTGAGGGAGGAGCCATGACCCGGCTGCCCGACTTCCGCCTGGAGACCTACTTCTCCCGCTGGGAGTTCACCGCCCGGCACCACCTGACGGCCTCCGACGCGCAGACCATGACCGTGGCCGAACTGCTATCACTGGCCGGCGAGGACCGCGGCGTCCTGGACAACCTGCCGCTCGGCTACACCGAGACGTTCGGCGATCCCGCGCTGCGTGAGGCCATCGCCGCGACCTACGACCACGCCGCGCCCGCCGACGTGCTGTGCTTCGCGGGCGCCGAGGAAGCCCTCTACCTGGCGATGAACGTCCTGCTCGACCGCGACGACCACGCCGTGGTGGTCACCCCGAACTACCAGGCGGCGGAAACGGTACCGCTCGCACTGTGCGAGGTCACCGGGGTCGCACTCGACCCGGACCGCGACTGGGCACTCGACCTGGACCGGGTGCGTGCCGCGCTGCGGCCGAACACCCGCGTGGTGTCGGTGAACTTCCCCAACAACCCCACCGGCGCGGTGACCGGCCGTGCCGAGTTCACCGAACTGGCCCGGCTGTGCGACGAGCGCGGCATCCACCTGTTCAGCGACGAGGTGTACCGCGGGCTGGAGCGCGATCCCGCACGCACGCTGCCGCAGGCCGCCGACCTGTCGCCGCGGGCGCTCTCGCTCAACGTGATGTCCAAGGCTCTCGGCCTGCCCGGGCTGCGGATCGGCTGGATCACCTGCCGGGACCGGGAACTGCTGAGCAGGCTGGAACGGGCCAAGCACTACACCAGCATCTGCAACTCCGCCCCCAGCGAGGTGCTGGCCCGGATCGCGCTGGGTGCCCGCGCGGCGATCCTCGACCGCAACCGCCGCCTCATCGACCGCAACCTGCCGGTGTTCGACGAGTTCTTCGCCGAGTTCGGCGACCTCTTCGAATGGCGCCATCCCGACGGCGGCTGCGTCGCATTCCCCCGCTACCGCGGCCCCGGCGACGTCGAGCGGCTGTGCACCCGGCTCGTCGAGGAGGCGGGTGTCCTGCTGCTGCCGGCCAGCATCTACCGGTCCGAGCTCACGCCGACGCCCACCGACCGCTTCCGGATCGGCGTCGGCCGCCGGGACCCCGAGGCCGGTCTGGCCGAGTTCGCCCGGTGGCTGCGGCGGCGGTGGCGGCCTCAGCCCAGCACGATCAGGACGAACGACGCGATCGACAGGACGAGGTAGGACACGGCGTAGCCGATGTTGTGGAACACCCTCGCCCGCACGTGCGCGCCGACGGCCCCGACGAAGAACAGGACCAGCCCGGCGGCCGCCGCGACGCCGATGAACGGAACACCGGCCAGGCCCGCCACCAAGCCAGCGGCACCGGCCGCCTTGAGCGCCCCCAGCGCGGGTAACCACGACCGCGGGACCCGCACCTGTCCCGCGTTGGCGAACACCCGCTCCGGTAACGTCCAGTCGACGACGGCCGAGAACACGCAGGCCACGGCGGTGACCACGATGACGACGGTGGTGACGATCTCCATGCCGCCACCTTCACGCCGCGACGACGACGACGTCCAATACCTGCTTCTATAACCTGGCGGCATGGATGTGGACACCCGGTTGCTGCGCTACTTCGTCGCGGTGGCCGAGGAAGGCAACCTGACCCGCGCCGCCGAGCGGTTGTTCGTGTCCCAGCCAGCGCTGACCAAGCAGATCAAACAGTTGGAGTCCCAGCTGGGGACCCGCCTGTTCACCCGGTCGCGGGCCGGTATGGAGCTGACCGAGCCCGGCAGGACACTGGCCCAGCGGGCGCCGGCGTTGCTGTCCGGCTGGGAGCAGGCCGTGCGGGAGGTCAACGCCACGGCCAGCCGGGAAGCCCACGTCCTGCGGGTGGGCTTCATCGCGAGCGCCGCCAACGAGGCGACGCCGGAGATCGTCGCCGCGTTCACCCGCCTGCGACCGGACTGGCGGGTCGACATGCGGCAGGCGTCGTGGTCGAACCCGACGGCCGGGCTCGCCGACGGCGAGGTCGACGTCGCACTGCTCCGGCTGCCGTTCCCCGGCCAAGAGGACCTGCGCGTCGCCGAACTGCTCAGCGAGCCGCGGCTGGTGGCGCTCGCGGCAACGCATCCCCTGGCGGACCGGGAGGAGATCGCGTTCCACGAGCTGTGGGACGAACCTTTCGTGAGCGCTCCGGGCGCGACCGGGGTATGGCGGGATTTCTGGCTGGCCACTGGGGACCGCGACGGGCGGCCGGTTCGTATCGGCGCGGTCACCGATCAACCCGACGCGTGGCTCAGCGCCATCGCCAACGGCTACGGTGTGGCACTGGCACCGGAGTCGGCAGCGCGGTTCTACGCCCGGCCCGGGGTCGTGTACCGGCGGGTGAGCGGCGTCAGCCCGACCCGGGTGGGGGTCGCCTGGCCGCCATCGGCCGACGACGATCCCGTCGTGCGGGACTTCGTCGCCTGCTGCCTGGAGAACCGGACCCGCTAGGAGGCGCGATGGCCGTCGTCACCCTGGTGCTGGTCGTCGCCTGGGTCACCGTCGTGGCGGTGGTGCCCACTCTCGTGCAAGCCCGCCGGGGCAACCGGGTGCCGCCGTTGCGAACCACCGACCGGCCGGGAAGCGCGCAGTGGTGGGCACGGCTGTTGTCGGCGGTCGCCTTCGCCGGCATGCTCGCCGGCCCCATCGCCGAACTCGCCGGCCTGCCGCCGTGGCGGCCGCTCGATCACCCGGGCGTCCGGGCCGCCGGTATCGCCGTGGCGCTGCTCGGAATCGCGGCCACCCTGACCTCGCAACTGGCCATGAAGGACTCCTGGCGCGGCGACGTCGATCCGGACCAGCGCACCCCGCTGGTGACCGGCGGTCCGTTCCGGCTGGTCCGCAACCCGGTCCTGACCGCGACCGGGTTCACCGCCGCCGGTCTGGCGCTGACCGTGCCGAACCCGATCATGGCGGTGGCGCTGGTGCTCGTCCTGGCCAGCCACCAGCTCCTCGTCCGCCGCGTCGAGGAGCCCCATCTGCGACGGGTGCACGGGCCCGAGTACGCCCGGTACGCCGCACGAACGGGCCGGTTCGTCCCGTGGGCCGGCAGGTCACGTTCCGGCTGAGCGCCGCCACGCCCGCTCGCCCACTTTCAGGCGCCACGGCCGCAGGGCGAGCACGGTGATCCGCTCGTCCCGGTGGTCGGCGCTGCCGAGCATGCGCGGGTCGAAGCCGAGCGGCGGGGCCGCCGTCTCGAACAGGTCCCATACCCGGCGACGGCTGCCCTCGTCGCCCGCGAAGGTGGCAGCGCACTCGGCGACGGCCGTCTCGTGTCCCGGGTCCCAGTAGGAGCAGGACGCGAACGGGCTGTGGTCCAGGTGCGCGACCTTCAGCGGGGTGGGCCGCGTGAACACCCAGCCGACGACCTCGTCACCGGAGACCTCCCAGTACGGGTGCACGACCCGCGAGCGCGGCCGTCCCCGCCGGTCGACCGTCGCCAGCGTGCACCAGACGATCCGGTGGGCGACCCGCACGAACTCCCCGGTCAGCTCCGGCGGCGGTACGGTAGATTCCACAACCATGGTTGTGAACCCTACCTCGGACGAGCTCGATCTGTCACTGCTCGCGCTCTTCGCGGGCTGGGCGATGCAGGACGAGGTGCAGCGGCGGCTCGTCGCCGACGGATTCGGCGACCTGCGGTTCAACGACGGCGTGGTGATCCAGCACGTACTGGCCGGCCCGCTGACGATCACCGCCCTGGCCGACCGAATGGGCGTCACCCAGCAGGCGGCGTCCAAGGCCGTGGCCGACCTGGAACGCCGCGGTGTGCTTACCCGGCGTCCCGCGCCGGACGACGGCCGGGCCCGGCTTCTCCACCTCACCAAGCACGGCACCGCGGCCGTCGAGGCAGCACGGGCCCATCGCGCCGCACTCGACGCCGAGGTGACGGCACGGTGGGGCGCCGAGCGGGTCGCGGGGACCCGGAGCCTGCTGCGGGAGATCCTCACCCGGTTCGACGCCGACGACACCGTCCGGCACCGCCGGGTCCGGCCTCCCGCCTAGACCAGCCCGGAACCGATCTCGCGGACCACAGACACCAGCAGCTCGATGTCGGCCTCGCCGGTACGCCAGTTCACGATGGCCGGGCGCAGCCCGGTCCGGCCGCGGTAGGTGGTGGTCCCGGCGTACACCCGGCCGTCGGCCAGCAGCCGCTCGCCCAGCTCGGCGTTGAGCCGGTTCAGCCGGTCCTCCCCGAGACCGTCCGGGCGATACCGGAAACACACCACGTTGAGACCGGGTGGCGCGAGCGCCTCCAGGTCCGGCGCCTGGTCGACCAGCCGTGCCAGCAGCAGCGCCAGGTCGTGGTGCCGCTCCACCATCGCCCGGTACCCGTCCCTGCCGTACGCCCGCAGGGTCGCCCAGATGGGCAGGGCGCGCGCCCGGCGGGACGACTCGGGCCCCAGCGCGTTGAAGTTGACCCTGACCTCGTCGCCGACCGGAAGGTAGGCCGCCTCCAGGGTGCCGAACGCCTCGGCCAGCCGCCTGGCCTCCCGGACGAAGGCGAAGCCGCTCTCGTAGGGAACGTTGAGCCACTTGTGCGCGTCGGCGGCGACCGAGTCGGCCCGTTCCACCCCGCGGACCAGGTGCGCGGTCCGCGGTGAGACGGCGGCGAACAGGCCGAACGCGCCGTCCACATGCAACCAGGCGCCGTAACTCTCGGCGAGATCGGCGAACTCGGCGATGGGGTCGAAATCGCCGGTGTTCACCTCTCCCGCGTTGGCGATCAGGACCGCGGGCCCGCCCACGGCAGCCAGTCCGGCCTCCAGGGCCGCCAGGTCGGCCCGTCCGGCGTCGTCGCGGGCGAAGACCCGCACGCTGTCGCGCCCGCATCCGAGGATCTGCAACGCCTTGCGGCTACTAGGATGTACGTAGCCGCTGGACAGCACCGGCATCCGGGGCAGGCCGGCCAGGCCGTCCGCACTCACGTCCACGCCGTGCCGGCCGGCCCACCAGTGCCGGGCGGCGGCCAGCCCGGTCACGTTGGCCAGCGTGGCGCTGGGTGTGAGCACCCCACCGTGGGAGGCGGGCAGCCCGAACAGCTCCTTGAGCCAGGCCAGCGCGATGTCCTCCACCCTGGTCGCGAGTGGCGAGGCAGGCCACAGCCCGGACACCTGGTCCAGCAACGAGGTCAGCCAGTCCGCCGCCTGTGCCGCAGGCGTCGACCCGCCGACCACGAAGTGGAAGAACCGCGGCCCGGACGAGTGGGTGGCCGCGTCGGTCGCCACCCGCAGCAACTCACCGACGGCGGCCAGGGTCCCGTCGCCCCGCTCCGGCAGCGGGCCGTCCAGTTCGTCCGGCAGCGTGCCGGTGGCTGGGTCCTGGACCAGCCGATCGCCCAGCGACGCGAGGTAGGGGCCCGCCGCGTCGGCCACCACCTTCAGCGCTTCGGCGGCCAGGTCCGCGTCATCGCGAGGATCACCCATGGCGGCAGAAGATCACGCGCGGGGCCGCACGGGCAAGACCGGGCTCACAGCTCCGTGTAGCAGCTGAGCTGGTTGCCGTCCGGGTCGGTGAACTCGAAGTACGCCACGGCGCCCTCGACCCGGATCAACTCGCCCACCGCCACACCGAGGGAGGCGATCCTGTCCCGCTCGGCCGCGGCATCGGCCACCCCGAGCCTGAGCACCCACTCCCCCGGCGCAGGCGCCGGTACCCGCATCAGCTGGAGCCAGCACCCGCCGAGGTCGTACTCGGCGACGCCGGGCACCGGCTCGTACTCCGGCGGGCCCAGCTCGAAGACCCGCTCGTACCATTTCCGCGCGGCGGCCAGCTCCGCCACCGCGACCCCCACGGTCACACCCGTCCGGTCCACGGCCGCCTCCCTTGATCCACTCGGGTCGGACCACGATACGGAGCCCGCGGGATCACGACGACCGCTCTGCCATCGATTTGCCAGCTATGGAGTTGTCAATCAGCACGGTTGTCCGCGGCGAACACAACTGACGTTACGGTCGTGGCCGGGGCGCGCCATCCGCATTTCGTCGACATCGGTATTCGACTTTGGTCTCAGACCGTCCGTCTCTTTCGCGACATCACCGATATCCGAAAGTCGGATGCCACCCGGCCGTGCCAAGGGCTGTACTTTGAGCAACCGCGTCCACACCGGCGGCGCGACCGAACGACGAGGAGACGAACGATGGTGACCACAATGGACATACCCGCGCCCCGTGCGCTGTACGGCTGCATGGGTCTCGGCGGTGCCTGGAACACGGAACCGTACGGACCCGCCGACATCGACGTCGCCGAGAAGGCCATCGGTGCCGCACTCGACGCGGGTATCACCGCGTTCGACCATGCCGACATCTACCGGCACGGCAAAGCCGAATCGGTGTTCGGCGAGGTGCTGGCCCGCGCGCCGGACCTGCGCGGGCGGATCCTGTTGCAGAGCAAGTGCGGAATTCAGCTGCCGGCCGGTGGCCGGGCCGGCTTCTACGACCTGCGTGGCGGCGGTCTGGAGGACCGTGTCGAGGAAAGCCTCGACCGTCTCCGTACCGACCACCTCGACGTACTGCTGCTGCACAGGCCCGATCCGCTGACACATCCGGACGCGGTCGCCGCGGCGGTGCGCAGGTTGCACGAGCAGGGCCTGATCCGGCACATCGGCGTCTCCAACATGAGCGGCGCGCAGATCGCCGCCCTGCAGGCGCGGCTCGACCTGCCGATCGTCGCCAACCAGCTGGAGATGAGCCTGTCCAGGCGGGACTGGGTGGAGTCGGGTGTGCTGGTCAACACCACGCAGGCGACGGCGAACGGCTTCCCGCACGGGACGGTCGAGCACTGCATCGACACCGGTGTCCAGTTGCAGGCGTGGGGAGCGCTCGCGCAGGGCCGCTACACGGGCAACGAGCAGACACCGGCCGAGCGGGCCACGGCGGAACTGGTCCGCCGGCTGGCCCGGGAGAAGGACACCACACCCGAGACGATCGTCCTGTGGTGGCTGCAGCGGCACCCAGCCGCGATCGCCCCGGTCATCGGGAGCACGAACCCGAGCCGGATCGTCGCCTGCGGCGACGCGGTCCGGCGTAAGCCGATCCTCTCCCACGAGGAGTGGTACGACCTCTGGGTGGCGGCCCGCGATGAACCACTTCCGTGAGAACCGGGCAGGGCAGGACGAAATGTTCCTTTTCTTGCTTAAGCTAACTAACATCATGGGGTATGCGCCCACGCAGACTCCCCACCCTCGCCGTCCTCGTCCTGTCCGGCATGGCTCTGGCCGGAGGCACCACGCCCGCTGTCGCCGTACCCGACGACGGCCTGAATGTCACCTCGGTGGCGTGCAGCGAAGCACCCCGCGAACTGCCGATCAACGAGTTCACCGACCACCGTGAGCTGGGAATCGAGCTGGACCGGATCGAACGGGTCAGCGGCGGCAAGGTCCAGGTCGAGCAGGCCGGCCGCAGCAACCGCGGCCGGGAGATCTACACCGCTCGCGTCGGGACCGGCCGCAAGGCCGTCCTGCTGACCAGTGAGATCCACGGCAACGAGAAGACCGGCACCGACGCGATCCTGGACCTGCTGGACTGGGTCGGCACGAGCGACTCGGCCAAGGCGAGGAAGTGGCGCAGCGAGCTGACCATCGTCGCCATTCCGAAGATGAACCCGGACGGCGCCGAACTCGACCGGCGCGGCAACGACATGACCTGGCAGGAGGTGACCGCCCGGCACCCGCAGCTGCGCGGTGCGCAGCCGGCCTGGAACTACTACACCACCCCACGGCAAGGTGACGACTACGCCGTCCGGCCCGGGTTCGACATCAACCGCGACTACAACCCGGACCTGAACTACGTGCCACGCAAGGAGGACCTGCCGGGTCACTCCGCGCAGACCGGCTGGTACCTGTCGCCGGAGACGTCCCTCGTGCGTGACGTCTACCGGGGCCTGACCGCCGAGTTCGGCAAGGTGGACACCTACGTCGACCTGCACCACCAGGGTGCCTGCTTCGTGATGCCGGACGACCCCGACGAGTTCGTCACGTTGTCGATCTCGGGCAAGTTCGTCGACGACCCGGCGACCACACCAGGATTGGAGAAGTATGCGAGGAACTACGACCTGACCTACTCCAAGCAGCTCAACGTCGCCGTGAACAACGCACTGCAGGGCGCGGCCAACAACCGGCCGGTGTTCGGCAACGTGACGCTGTACCCGCAGGACACCAACCTGCCCGGTACCGGGCTGGGCTCGTTCGCCCTCAACGGCAGCGGAACGGTGTTGTTCGAGGTACGCGGGCAGACGCAGACCCTGGGGCAGAAACACCGTGCGGTGCTGACGAGGTCGGTCTACATCGGACTGGACGGCATGCTGTCCGCGGTCGCCAGCGGCCAGGTGCGCAAGCTGAACCCCGCCGACTACGACCGGATCCCGCCTCGCGGACCCAACGTGGGAACCGGCGCCGAGGAAGCCCGCGTGGACTTCTGACCACGCGGCCGGCCCGGCGCCGGGGACGCCGCGGGCCCGTTCAGGTGCCCGCGGCGCGCTCCCGTGCGGTGGCGACGGCTTCGGCGAGCGATCCCCGCCACGGCAGGCCGTGACCGGGCAGCACCAGGTCGGCGTCGAGGCCGTCGAGGACGTCCAGGGCCGCGAGCGCTTCGTCCGGTGAGTGGGCGAAGAACCCGGGCAGCAGTTGCGGGCCGTGCCGGCGGGTGAGCGGGTGGCCGGTGACCAGCGCGTCGCCGGTGGCGACCGCACCGGCGGCGGGCAGGTGGTACGCGCTGTGGCCGGAGGTGTGGCCGTGGCAGGTGACCGGGACCGGCCGGCCGGGCAGGTCCAGCGGGCCGTCGGCGGGAAACGGCCGCGCGTGCGGGACCGACGTGTGCCGGAGCGCGCCGGCCCGGATGATCCGCGCGCTCCAGGCGAGCACGGCAGGGCGCCAGGCCCGTCTGGCGACGTCCAGTGGCGTCGCCTGCTCCAGGCGGCCGTCGCGGGCGTGCGGCACCTCGGCGGGGTCCATGTACACCGGTGTCCCGTAGCGGTCGTGGAAGTGGTTCAGCGCGCCCAGGTGATCCAGGTGGGCGTGGGTCAGCAGGATCGCCCGGATGTCCTCGGGGCGGCGGCCGAGGGCGCGGATGGACCGTTCGACGGCGGGCAGGTCGCCCCGCCAGCCGCCGTCGATCAGGGTCAGGTCACTGCCTTCGCGGACCAGCACCCAATTGACGTCGGTTCCGCCCACGCAGAAGACGTCCTTCGCCACCTCGCGCACACCGGCCTCCTCGGGTCGTTCACGGCACCGGCTCCAGTGTGACAACCTCCGGGTGCGCCCCGGACAGGCTGACGGCCCGGCGCGCCACGGGCGTCAGCCCGTGCGTGGCCGCGCCGGCCAGCAGCGCCGCCGCGTCCGGGACGAGCAGCACGGCCCGGCCGTCCGGGCGCAGCACCCGGCGCAGCTCGGTCCAGAACCTCGGCGGCCGCCGGGCCAGTGTGCCCGCCGGTGACACCTGCCGTCCCCACGGCGGATTGGTCACCACCAGGTCGACCGAGCCGGACGCCACGGGCAGCCTGCCCGCGTCGGCCAGCGTCCACGCGACGGCCGTGCCCACACCGTTCGCCGCCGCGGCCGCCACGGCCGCCGGGTTCACATCACCGGCCACAATGGACAAAGCCGTCCCCGACCGCGCGGCTTCGACGGCGACGGTTCCCACCCCGCAGCAGGGATCCAGCAGGCGGGCCCCGTCGAACGGGCCGGCCAGCCGCACCATCGCGGCCGCCAGCGGCGGATGCAACGCGCCGGGCAGCGACACCCGGCGGTACCGCCTGCGGTGCAACGGCCGCCGGCCGATCCGCAGTGCCAGCAGCGCGCGGTCGCCGGTGAGGGTGACCCGCCAGGCCAGAGTGTCCGCCGGGGGCGCGACGCCGGCCCGCCTGCTGTGGTACGGCAGGCCGAGCGCGGTGGCCAGCGGTTCGCCGACCGCGTCCTCCACGTCGTACCGGGTGAAGTTGCGCCTGCCCAGAAACGACGCCGACACGTCGACCGCCACCGCACCGGCGGGCCGCCCGGCGCACCGGGCCCGGGTCGCCAGCAACTCGGGCACCGGCACGGACTTCACGGCGTCGGCCAGCAGCCGCAGGCCGGACCGGGCCCGGCCCACGCCGTGCACCACGGTGCCGACCAGGAACACGTCGTCGGCACAACGCAGGTCCAGCACCCCCGGTCCGGGATCGGGGCAGCGGAACCACACCTCACGGTGGTCCAGCTGTTCTACCGTGCCCAGTCCCCGATCCCGGACCTCCCCGGCCAGTACCCGCTCGATTCCCCGCACCGTCCGCGCCACCAGGCGCGTGGCCGTCACCAGGCGACGACGGTGCCAGGACGTGGAGTGTCCCCGGCGTGCGGGCACGCCGGTACGAACGAGATCACGTTGATCTTCTCCTCGTCGCGACTCGGAGCGGAATGTCGCCGCTCCGCATCGCCGGCGAGGGGTTTCCGCAACCCGCCGGCGGTCGCGTCAGACTCGGAAGAAGAAGTTCATGCCCGCAAGGCTAGCGACGGGCGCAACCGGATTCCGGCCACACGGGCCCGGCACCTACAGGTCCGGTGCCGGGCCCATCGCGTTGAGCCGGCCGAGCACGGTCCGCTCCTCGTAGTCGAAGTGCGCCTCCAGCTCGTCGGCCAGCCGGTTCAGTTCTGCCCGCAACCGGTGCGGATCGCTCTGACCCGGCACGTACTCCTCGGTGAGCCGCCGGATGTCGGCCTGCAACGCGGCGACCACCTTGTGCTCCTCACCGAGCCGGGTCAGTTCCGGCTCCAGCTCGGGATGTGCCGCGGCCAGCATCGGAAACGCTCCCCTGTCCTCCCCGGTGTGGTGCTGTTCCAGCGCACCGCAGAACTCCCGGCAGTGCAGCCGCAGCTGCTGCCGGAGGCCGGCACCGTCGACGGCCCGGTCCGCCTCCCGCCGCAGCTCCGCCAGCTCGGCACGCAGCCAGTCGTGTGCCTCCCGCAGGAAGTCACCCAGGCCCCGCACCCGGGTCAGCGTGACCACCGGCAACGGCCGCGCCGTGTTCGCCTGGTACTCCCCCATGCTCGCGTCCTGCGCGACCACGTCGGCGAACAACGCCTCGCGGCGCGCCCCGGACGTCACGGCCGCGGTCGCCCGGTAGGTGTCGGTACCGGTCTCCACGACGACGTCCGGATTCGCCCGGACGTTGTGGTACCAGGCCGGATTCACGTCCGACCCCATCGCCGACGCGACGACCAGCGGCTGCCCGCCGACCTCGAAATAGCCCAGCACGCTCTCCCGCCGCAGCCCCGTCCTGGCTCCGGTGGTGGTCAGCACACACAGCCGGTAGCCCTCGAACATCCCGCCGACCCTGCCGTCGTTGGCACGGAACTCGGCGATGATCCCGCGCTGGAACGCCCGCGGGTCGAAATCCTCGGTCAAATCAATCCTTTCGGTGTCGACGTGACCGGGCACGACAAAGCCCCGCAGGCTGCCTGACGACATGGAGACACACCGGATCAACACTGGTGTGAAAGGGAAGCCATACGGAACACGGCCTTGCCGTGTCCGGATCACTGGTGGCTCAGAAAGCCGTAACCTCCATGCGTAGGCCCATACGGGGCACGCGCTGAGGCTACCAACACCGGCACCGCGACCGCAACGGCGCTCAGTCGTCCAAAGCGGCGTACGCCAGCTCCCAGAAGTCCCTGATGAGCCCGGGCGTGTCCGCCGTGTCCTGCGCCACCTGGGTCAGCAGCACACCGCTGAGCTGCCGCGCGGGATCGACCTGAACCGACGTGCCGAGGCCACCGTCCCACCCGAACTGTCCGACGGAGGCGGCACCACGGCGGATGGTCCGGACCCCCAGCCCGAACCCGAAACCACCGTGGTCGCCGAACAACTCCGGGAATCTGTCCTTCTCCTCTTTCTGTTCCGGCGTCAGCTGATCGGTGGTCATCTGCCGCACGGACTCCTCCGACAGGATCCGGACCGCGCCGCGCCTGCCGCCGTTCAGCAGCATCTGCGTGAAGACGTGGTAGTCGTCCACTGTGGACACCAGACCGTCGCCGCCGACCTGGAACGGTGGCGGGCTGCTGTACTTGCCGCCGGCGGCCGGGTCCCACACCACCAGCTCGCCGGTGTCCGGGTCGTGCGCGTAGCTGGTCGGCAACCTGCCGATCTTGCCGGCGGGTACGTGGAAACCGGTGTCGACCATGCCCAGCGGCCCGAACACCCGCTCGGCGAGGAAATCTCCGAACGTCCCGCCGGTCACCCTGGCCACCAGCACACCGAGCACGTCGGACCCGGTGTTGTACAGCCATCGCTGCCCGGGCTGGCACATCAGCGGCAGGCTGCCGAGCCTGCGCAGCCACTCGTCGGGATCCAGCGCCGCGGGTGACGTGCCGTCGCTGCCGATGCCCAGCTCCGCCATGGCCCGCTGGATCGGGTAGGTGCCCGGCGGTGCGATCACCATGCCGAACCCCCAGGTGAACGTCAGCAGGTCGCGCACGGTCACCTCGCGGCGGGCGGGCACGGTGTCGTCGAGCTCGGCGTCGATGCCGCGCAGGACCCGCCGGCCGGCCAGCTCGGGCAGCCAGCGCCGCACCGGATCGTCCAGCCGCAGCCGCCCGTCCTCCACCAGCCGCAGCACCGCGGTGGCGGTGACCGGCTTCGTCGCCGAGGCCATGCGGAAGATCGTGTCCCTGCGCATCGGCTCACCCCCACCGGCATGCAACGTGCCCAGCACCTCGACGTGCGGCTCCCCCTTGACGGCGACCAGCGCCACCACGCCGGGGAACGCACCCGAGCCCACCGCCTCGGTCAGCCGTTCGTGCAACGCGTTCATCTCGACCCCCAGTCATATTCTGTGTTGACTGACATAGAAGCAGACGGACAGCACATCCGCTAGCCTTCGACACAGATCGACCACCAGGAGGACCGATGCCGACCCGTCGCGCCGAGACGAGCCAGGAAAGCCGCAGGCTGCTGATCGAGGCCGCCGTCACGGCGTTCGGCGACCGCGGCTACCGGCAGACCACCGTCGCCGACATCGCCGACCTGGCCGGCATCAGCCGCGGCTCCATCCCGTGGCACTTCGGCAGCAAGGAAGGCCTGCTGCTGGCCGCGGTCGAGCACACCTTCGGCCGGACCATCGACACGTTCCCCCAGCCACAGCGCCCCGGCCCGGACGGGCTGGCCGACCTCACCGGCCGGATCTCCGCCTTCGTCCGGCTTCCCGTCACCAAACTGCTGATCAGCCTGCTGGCCGATGCCATGGACCCGGACTCGCCGATTCACGGCCAGTACGTCGACCTGCACCGGGCCATCCGCCGGCACGCCGCCGACTGGGCCGAGACGAGCCTCGCCACCCACGAACTGCCCGACGGGACGACCCCCGACGACATCGGCACCCTGCTGCTCGGCGCCGCCATCGGGATCCACCTGCAGTGGCGGGTGGCCCCCGGCGATGTCGACCTCGACCGCGCCTTCGAGACCCTGAACCGGGTCGTCGGCGCCGCGCTGACGCCCCGTCAGGCCAGCGGGAACGCGGCGAGCTGATCGAACCGGGGCCGCCCCGGCGCCGACCTGTCGGCCAGCAGCTCGACGGTGCCCGCCGTCCACTCGGCGGCGACCGGCTGACCGGCCAGCGCGGCCGGGACACGCCCGCGGGCCAGCACGACGTCGGCCTGGAACGGCTGCGGATGGGTCACCGGGACCAGCGGCTCGGTCGCGGCGAACACCACGTCCGCCAGCTCGTCCAGCCCGGCCACCGGCGCGCCCAGCCACTGGCCGCCGATCCGCCTGGTGACCGGTCCCAGCACACACCGGACGGGCCCGGCACCGGCCAGTTCGGCGGCGAGCACGTCCACGAGCGGCCCGGTCACGTGCTCGGGCACGTGACCGAGCGGACGTAGCGTCACCAGCCACTGCCCGGGCGCCGACCAGTTCACCCGCGACGCGGGCTCGCGCGGCAGCCGCCGCAGCACGTCACACACCCGCGACGGCGGCCGGATCGCCACCGACAGCCTGGTCACCGCACCTCCCTGTGGCCGAGCCCACATCGTCACACGTTTGCCCTCCGGCCGTCACCGGGACAAACTCTAACGAGTGTTCAATTTTATCCGGAGCAACCCGTACCGTGAGCTGTTCGCCGCCCGCGGCTCACTGGCGTTCACGGCGGCGGCCTTCGTCGCCCGGACCGCGATGCCCATGACCGGCATCGGGATCATCACGATGCTGTCGCAGCTGCGCGGCGAGTACGGCCTGGCCGGAGCCGTCGCCGCGGCCTTCACCCTGTCCCTCGCGGTCGCCGGGCCGCAGGTCTCCCGGCTGGTCGACCGGCGCGGCCAGGCCCGGATCCTGTTGCCGGCCACCGGGATCAGCGTGGCCGCGCTCGGCGGCCTGCTGCTGTGCGCCCGCTACGACGCGCCCGCCTGGACGCTGTTCGTCCTCGCCGTCGCGGCCGGCTGCATGCCGAATCTGGCGGCGATGGTCCGCGCCCGCTGGTCGCGGCTGTACCAGGACTCGCCGCGGCTGCACACGGCCTTCGCGTTCGAGTCCGTTGTGGACGAACTGACCTACGTGGTCGGCCCGGCCCTGTCCGTCGCGCTCAGCACCGTGGTCTTTCCGGAGGCCGGCCCGCTGGTGGCCGCCGCCCTGCTGACGCTGGGGGCGCTGCTGTTCGCCGCGCAACGCGGCACCGAACCCGCCGTGGTTCCGGCCCGCCGCGACGCCACCCGCTCGCCGATCACCTCGGCGCCGCTGGTGGTCCTGGTGCTGATCCTGGCAGGCGGCGGCACCATCGTCGGCACGGTCGACGTCGTCAGCGTCGCCTTC
Organism: Amycolatopsis suaedae; assembly: GCF_004214935.1. Classification (GTDB taxonomy): domain Bacteria; phylum Actinomycetota; class Actinomycetes; order Mycobacteriales; family Pseudonocardiaceae; genus Amycolatopsis; species Amycolatopsis suaedae. The sequence continues at coordinate 247,996 of NZ_SFCC01000009.1, read as the reverse complement.
GCCGAGCACCAGGGCAACGGTGCGGCAGCCGGCATCGTCCTGTCGGTGTACGCGGTGGGCTCGGCACTGTCCGGGCTCGTGTTCGGGGCACGCCGGCCGCCGTGGCCGCTGCCGCGGCTGCTGCTGGCCGGGGTCGCCGGGACGGCGCTGACCACGCTGCCGCTGCTGGCGGTGGACGGCATCGCCACGCTGTCGGTCGCGGTGTTCCTCGCCGGGGTGTTCTTCGCGCCGACCATGATCGTGGTGATGGGCCTGGTCGAGCGGATCGTGCCGGCTTCCGCGCTGACCGAGGGCATGACCTGGGCGATCACCGGCCTCAACGTCGGCGTCGCGCTCGGTGCGGCGGTGTCCGGCGCCGCGGTGGACGGGTACGGCCCGGCGGGCGGCTTCGCCGTCGCCATCGCGGCGGGAGCGGCGGCGCTGCTGATCGCGGTGGCCGGTTACCGGGTGCTCGCCGGTGCGTATTCTCGGGCCGCCGAACCGGACCGGGAGTGCCACGCTGAACGAGCCGACGACTGACGGGCGCCGCCTCAAGGGCGAACGCCGCAAGCGGGAACTGATCGAGGCCACCCTGCGCGTCGTCGCGCGTGACGGCGTCGCGGGGGTCAGCCACCGGACGGTGGCCAGGGAGGCCGGCCAGCCGGCCACCGCCGCCGCGTACTACTTCAAGAGCATCGACGATCTGCTCACCGCGGCGCTGACCAGCTGCATGGACGCCGACGCCGAGCGGATGCGTGTGCTGGCTGCCGAGGCGGACGGCGGCGCGGACAGCCTGCGCGCGCTCGCCCGCCTGATGGCCGAGGTGGTCCGCGAACCCGCCCACCTGCTTGCCGAGTTCGAGCTGTACCTGCTGGCCGCGCGGGACACCGCCCTGCGCCCGTCCACGCAACGCTGGCTGGCCGCGGTGGCCGACTTCGCCGGGCGCTACACCGACGACCCCGCGCTCGTAGCGGCCGTCGTCGGCGCCGTCGACGGCCTGCTGATGCAGGCCCTGCTGACCGACCGGCCACCGTCCGCGCAGCAGTTCGAAGCGATCCTGCGGGCGTTGCTGCCCTGCGCGGACTGACCGGACCCGCCCTCCTGCTTCCGGAGGAGGTGGTCCGGCCCGCCGGCGGATGCGGGCACCCCGCGCCGCCGTGAACGTGCCGGTGGACCACCGCGAGCCGGACGGCGAACGGCTGTCGATGGCCGTGGCCCGCCGCACGGCAGGCGACCCGGCCGCCCGGGTGGGCACGCTGGTCTACCTGCCCGCGGGGCCGGGTAGCTCGGGCGTGCAGGCGGTCACCGACGACGCGATCTTCCGGCTGGTGTTCCCGCCCGAGGTGGCGCGCCGGTTCGACATCGTCGGGTTCGACCCGCGCGGGGTCGGCCGCAGTAACCCGGTGGTGTGCGATCCCGCGGTGGTCGCCCGGCTGCAGCAGCTGCCCGAACCCGCCGACCAGGCGGGGTTCGACCGGCTGCTGGCCACGCAGGCCGACGTCGGCGCGGACTGCCGCCGCCGCACCGGCCCGGTGTTCGACCACCTCGACAGCAACGACATCGCCAGGGACGTCGACGCGCTGCGGGCGGCACTCGGCGAGTCCACGATCAACCTGTACGGCCTGTCCTACGGCACGGTGCACGGGCAGATGTACGCCGAGCGGTTCCCGGACCGCATCCGCACGCTGATCCTCGACGCCGTGTTCGACCACAGCGTCGACTCCGACACGTTCGCCCGCACCGGCGCCGTGGCCGCGCAGGAGTCGTTCGGCCAGTTCGTCGCCTGGTGCGACCGCACGCCGGACTGCGCGCTGCACGGCACCGACGTCCGCGCGACGGTCGCCGCGTTGTTCACCAGGGCGGAGCAGGGCAGCCTGCCCGACCCCGACGACCCCGCACGCCCGCTCACCCCGTCCGGGCTCACCAGCCGGATCGTCTCGCCGCTGACCCGGCCGGACCTGCCCGGCGTGGCCGCCGACATCGCCAGGCTCTCCGGCGGAACGGCCGGGCAGCCCCGGACGGTGGCCGCAGGCGAACCGATCCGGCTGCCGATCTACCTGTCGTGTGCGGACAACGTCAACCGCACCCGGTCGTTCGCCGCGGCGCAGCGCCTGCGGGAACAGTCCCGGCGGCTGGCCCCGGACATGCGGGAGTCCGCGTTCGAGATCGCGTCACTGTGCATCAACCCGCCGGTGCCCGCGACCAACCCGCAACGCAGGCTGCACGCACCGGCCGCGCCGCCGGTCCTGGTGCTCAACGCCCGCTACGACGCCTCGACGCCGCACGCGGGTGCGGTCCGGGTGGCCCGGCAGCTGCCCAGGGCGACGCTGCTGACCTACGACGGCATGGGGCACGGCGCCGCGACGCGGACACCGTGCACCAGGGACGCCGTGCTGCGTTACCTCACCGACCGGGTCCTGCCCTCACCCGGCGCGCACTGCCCCGCCGGGTGAGGACGGCCCGGCCTACTGGGCGGACTCGGCGGCGAGCCGCTCCGCGCCGCTCTGGGTCTTCAGCGGGATCTGCCGGATGAACAGCAGCACCACGAACGCCAGCACGGCGATCGGTGCGCCGATCAGGAAGATCTCGCTGGTGGCCTCGCCGTAGGCGTCGCGGATCACGGTCGCCACCGGCTCGGGCAGCGTGGCGAGGTTCGGCACGGCGTGTGAGCCGCCCCCGCCGGTCTCCGGCATCGGGATGCCGAGCCCTTCGGCGGTGAGCGTCCCGACCCGGCTGGCCAGCACGGCACCCAGCGCGCTCACCCCGATCGATCCGCCGAGGCTGCGGAAGAACGACAGTGTCGACGTCGCCGTGCCCAGGTCGGTGACCGGCACGTCGTTCTGCGCCACCAGCACCAGGTTCTGCATCAGCAGACCGATGCCGACACCGAGCACCACCATGTAGACGCTGAGCAGCAGCACCGGCGTGTGTGCGTCGATCGTGCCGAACAGCAGCAGACCCGCGACCAGCAGGATGCCGCCCAGCAGCACGTGTGCCCGCCAGACGCCGGTGCGGCTGATCAGCTGACCGGACACAGTGGACGACACGAGCAGGCCGAAGATCATCGGCAGGCTCAGCAGGCCCGCCTCCGTCGGCGACTTGCCCAGCGACAGCTGGAAGTACTGGGACAGGAACACCGTCCCGGCGAACATGGCGGTACCGACCAGGAAGCTGGCCAGCGTGGTCAGCGTGACCGTCCGGTTGCGGAACAGCCGCAGCGGCAGGATCGGCTCCGGCACCCGCGACTCGACGTACAACGCCGCACCCAGCAGCGCCAGGCCGCCGGCGACCAGCGCCGCCGTCTGCCAGGAACCCCACTCGAACTGGTGACCGGCCAGCGACGACCACACCAGCAGCACCGACACGCCGCTCATGAGCAGCGCGGCGCCGAGGTAGTCGACCCGCACCTCCTTGCGCACGGTCGGCAGGTTCAGCGTCCGCTGCAGCAGGACGATCGCCGCCAGGGCCAGCGGCACACCGAGGAAGAAGCACCAGCGCCAGCCCAGCCACGACGTGTCCACCATGAGACCGCCGATGAGCGGCCCGGCGACGGTGCCGACGGCGAACACGGCGCCGAAGACGCCGTTGTACTTGCCCAGTTCACGGGGCGAGACGATGAGCGCCAGGATGATCGGGGCCAGCGCCGTGAGGCCGCCGGCGCCGACGCCCTGCGCGATCCGGCTGCCGATCAGGACCTCGATGCTGGTCGAGAACCCGGCCACCAGCGAACCGACGACGAACAGCGCCAGCGACAACTGCACCAGCAGCTTCTTGTTGTACAGGTCGGCGAGCTTGCCCCACAACGGCACGGTCGCCGTCATCGCCAGCAGCTCGGTGGTGACCACCCAGGTGTAGGACGACTGGGAGCCGCCGAGCTCGGACACGATGCGCGGCAGCGCGTTGGCCACCACGGTCGAGGCCAGGATGGCCACGAACATGCCCATGAGCAGGCCGGAGAAGGCCTGGAGCACTCCCGTTCTGTTCATCTGCTGCCCGGATCTCTCCGGGCTCTCTGCGGTAACGCTCACGAAAACCCCTTCATACTGCGGAGAACTCCTAGACGTCGCCGGATCACGACGCGGGATCGGGTGCCGGCAGGCCGGCGGTGAGGCAGGCGAACGCCTCGTCGAGCAGGCCGGAAAGCGACGACTTCCCGTCGGCGATCTGCCACTGGCGGACCGCCGTCGTCGTCGCGCCGTGGACCGCGGACAGCACCAGCCGCGGGTACAGGTGCCGCACCGGGTCGAGCCCGGTCCGGGTGGCGACGGCCGCCAGCAGCGCCTCCTCGCTGGGCGCCTGGGCGACCAGGATGCGGGCCAGCAGCGCCGGGTTGTCGGCCACGACCTTCATCCGGATCAGCCATTCCTCGGGATCGTCCTCGATCGCCATGACCGCCGGCCGCATCGCCTCGGCCAGCGCCGGGACGGGCGCGACACCGGCCGGCATGGCCAGGAACCGCTCGACGACCTCGCGGTTGCGCTCCTCGACGTCGGGATAGGGCGAGAGCAGCGCGTCCTCCTTCGACGCGAAGTAGTTGAAGAACGTGCGTGGTGAGACACCGGCGGCGGCGCTGATGTCCTCGACCGTCACCTCGTCGATCCCCCGCTCGGCCACCAGGCGCAGGGTGGCGGACACGAGTTCACGGCGGGTGGCGGCCTTCTTCCGTTCCCGCAGACCGGTTACCTGTTCGGACACCATTCCTGTGTAGCAAGAAAATTGCAGAGCCTGCAAACTTGCAGGCTCTGCAACTTCGTGGTCTTGATCACAGTGCCGGCCGGCCGCCTGCCGCCAGCCGCATGAGGTCGGAGTCGAGATCGATGTCGACCTCCGTCCCGCCCGCGCTGCCGAACTCGTGCTGGTAGCTGTGCCAGGACTCGTCCCGCACCTGCTTGGCGAACCCGCTCTCCATCAGCAGCACCAGCTCGAACGCGGCGCGGTCGACGCGCTTGTTCAGCGCCGGGTCGCCCCAGTCCTCCGTGGAGGCGAACAGCGACGTCGGCACGGTCGTGGTGCGCAGGTAGGCGAACAGCGAGCGCAGCTGCTCGTCGACGACCAGGGCGTGCCGGGCGGTGCCCGCGGTGGCGGCGAGCACGACCGGCTTGGCGATCAGCAGGTCGTTGTCCAGCACCTGGAAGAACGAGGTGAACAACCCGCTGGGCCCGGCCTTGTAGACCGGGGTGCTGACCACGATGCCGTCGGCCGCACCAAGGGCCTCCACCGCCTTCGCCAGCTTCGGCCCGGTCAGCTGGGACACCAGCGCGGTGGTGATCTCACCGGCGATCTCCCGCAGGTCGATCACCCGCACCCGCACCGGCTCGCCCCGCTTGTCCGCGATCGCGCCGACCCGCTGGGCGACGCGGTCGGCCAGCATCCTCGTCGACGACGGGTCGCCCGTTCCCGCTGTGACGACCACCAGGTCGAAGCCGCTCATGAGTCCTCTCCGTTCTGTGCCGCCAGCTTGCGGCCGATCGATTCCAGCTGTGCGATCTCCTCGGGCGTCAGCCGCCCCGCGACGGCCCGCGCCACCCCGCGGGCGTGCTGCCTGCCGATCTCCCGCTGCGTCCGCGCGCCGGCCTCGGTCAGCCGGAGCAGCACCCCCCGGCCGTCGGCGGGATCGGTGTCCCGCGCGACGAACCCGCGGGCCACCAGCCGGTCGACCATGCGGGACAGCGCGGGCTGGCTGAGCAGCACATGCCGGTTCAGCTCGCCGATCCGCACCGGATCGTCGCATTTGGACAGTGTGTAGAGCACGTCGTACTCCCGCATGGACACGTCCCGCCAGATCGCCTCGGCGGCGAACTGCTTCATCAGCACGGCGTAGGCGGACATCAGTGCCTCCCACGCGTTGTTGGCCAGCGCCATCACAGGCTCGGGTAGCTCGCCCGGACCTCCGGGGCGGTGTCCTGGTACGGCGACGCCCCGGTCACGTTGTCGCCGCGGTTGGCGTTCGGCCTGGGCTGCCGCGGCGGGGTGTCGCCGTACTTGGCCTTGACCAGGCCGGCGTGGGTCGGCGCGTCCGGCACCTCGGGGTCGCGGCGGGCGGCCAGTTCCTTGCGCAGGGTCGGGACGACCTCGCCGCCGAGCAGCTCCAGCTGGTCCAGGACGGTCCCCAGCGGCAGGCCGGCGTGGTCCATCAGGAACATCTGCCGCTGGTAGTCGCCGAAGTGCTCGCGGAAGGTCAGCGTCTTGTCGATGACCTCCTGCGGGCTGCCCACCGACAGCGGCGTCATCTCCATGAAGTCCTCCATGGACGGCCCGTGCCCGTAGACCGGTGCCTCGTCGAAGTACGGCCGGAAGTCACGCTTGGCGTCCTGGGACCGGCGGGCGATGTAGGCCTGTCCGCCGAGCCCGACGATGGCCTGCTTCTCGGTGCCGTGGCCGTAGTGGGCGTAGCGCTGCCGGTAGAACCGGATCAGGCGCATGTAGTGCTCCTTGGGCCAGAAGATGTTGTTGGCGAAGAATCCGTCGCCGTAGTACGCGGCCTGCTCGGCGATCTCCGGGGTGCGGATCGAGCCGTGCCAGACGAACGGCGGCACGTCGTCCAGCGGGCGCGGGGTCGAGGTGAAGCCCTGCAGTGGCGTGCGGAAATTGCCTTCCCAGTCCACGACGTCCTCCCGCCACAGCCGGTGCAGCAGGTTGTAGTTCTCCAGCGCCAGCGGCAGGCCCTGGCGGATGTCCTGGCCGAACCACGGGTACACCGGCGCGGTGTTGCCGCGGCCGAGCATGAGGTCCATCCGACCCTTGGAAAGGTGCTGGAGCAGCGCGTACTCCTCGGCGATGCGCACCGGGTCGTTGGTCGTGATCAGCGTCGTCGAGGTCGACACGACCAGTCGCTTGGTGGTCGCCGCGATGTAGGACAGCAGCGTTGAGGGCGCCGACGACACGAACGGTGGATTGTGGTGCTCGCCGATGGCGAAGACGTCCATCCCCACCTCTTCGGTCTTCTGCGCGATCCGCACGAGCGCGTCGATCCGGTCGGCTTCGCTCGGCGTCTCGCCCGACACCGGGTCCCTGGTGATGTCGCTGACGGAGAACACTCCGAACTGCATGACCGCCTCCTCAGGTTCTATGCATTTGCATCTAACCCTAACGAGACGGCTCCCGGATCTATTTCCCGCTGGTCAGCGGCGCTGCCGTGCGGACGACGAGCAGACCGCCGATGCCGGGGATCAGCGCCATGGCCTTGCCCCGGCCCGGACAGCCCGCCACCCAGGTGAGCGCGATGGTGGCGAGGTAGGCACTGCCGTGCAGCGGCCCGAACAACGACGAGACCACCGGCAGGTGGACGGTGGCCACGTTGGCCAGCAGCACCACCAGGGTGGCCAGCTCGGCGACCGAGACGGCCTTCAGCGCCTGCCACACCCGCGGCGACGGCGTCTGCGTGCTCATCTCACACCCCCGTCGTAGAGCCGGGCCGGACGATCATCAGGACGGTGACGACGACCCAGGTCAGCGCGAACATCCCGGTCACCATGGACAGCCGCTTCAGCCGTGCCGTCACGGAGTCATCGGGCGCCTGCCCGGTGATGACCGCGAGAATCCGGCGCTGTTCCGGCACGATCACCACCGCGAGCAGGACGACCGCCAGCGCGGTCAGCGCCATCGAGACCAGCAGCCACGGGTCGGTGAGCACCCCCAGCTTGGCGCCGGTGGCGACGCCGAACACGGGCACGGCGACGGCGGCCACGCTGTAACCGACGCTGATCCGGTGCAGCAGCTTCACCACCGCACCGTCGGACCCGTCGCGCAGCGCTTCGCGGCCGTACCGGGGGAACAGGCTCGCGGCCACCGTGATCGGCCCGATCAGCACGATGGCGCCGATGACGTGGACACTCAGCAGGAACGCGGTCATCGGTGCCCCCTACGGCAGTGCGGCGACGATGTCGGCCGGGCCGCGGCGCGGACCGGTGTAGAACGGGGTCTCCTCGCGGACATGGCGCCGGGCACCGGAGGCCCGCAGCGCACGCATCAGGTCGACCAGCCGGTGCAGCTCGTCGGCCTCGAACGCGAGGATCCACTCATAGTCGCCGAGCGCGAACGACGACACCGTGTTCGCCCGCACGTCCGGGAACCCGCGGGCCTGCTGCCCGTGCTCGGCGAGCAGTTCCCCGCGCTCGGCCTTCGGCAGCAGGTACCAGTCGTAGGAGCGCACGAACGGGTACACGCACACGAAGTCGCGGGGATCCTCCCCGGCCAGGAACGCGGGCAGGTGGCTCCGGTTGAACTCGGCGGGCCGGTGCAGCGCCACCTGCGACCACACGGGCTCCAGGTGCGAGCCGAGCACCGTCCGGCGCAACCGGGCGTAGGCCCGCTGCAACGCCGAGGAGTCCGGAGCGTGCCACCACACCATGACGTCGGCGTCCGCGCGGAAACCCGAGACGTCGTAGAGCCCGCGGGTGACGACACCGTCGCCGGCCAGGCCGGCCAGCAGTTCCTCCAGCTCGGCGGTACACGACGCGCGCCGGTCCGGCAGCGGTGAACGGGACCGGAACACCGACCACATGGCGTACCGGATGGTCGCGTTCAGCTCGTTGATGCGAGATGCCTTCGTCGGCTTCGGTTCGCTCACGCCGCCAAAGTAACAGCCAGGCTGAAACTCGGGTACGACTGTGACGAAGGTTTCAGTTAGACTGTTTCTATGCCCCGAATCGAACTGTCCGCCGGCCCCGTCGAGTACGAGGACACCCGCGGGACGTGACGCTGGTACTCAACGACTGGGGCGGCGGCCAGTTCCTGATCTCCGAGGGCCGCGCGGACCGCGTCGGCAAGCTGGCCTTGGTGGCGCGCGAGGCGTTCGACAACTTCCCGCCCGGCCCGGCGAAGGCCGTGAGCCGGATCGCCGGCCTGCCCGGCGGGGTGTGGCTGCTGATGCAACTGCTCCGGATCCGGCCGATCCGGAACGCCCGCAACGGCTACGGCGGCATGAGCCTGCGTGGCGCCCCCGACGAGGTGCTCGACGACTGGTTCGCCCCCGCCCGCGGCAGCGCCGAGATCCGCAGGGACTTCGCCAAGTTCGCCACCGGTGCACCCGACAGGGCGACCCTGCTGACGTGGAGCGAGCGACTGCGGGATTTCGACCGTCCGGTGCTCGTGGTGTGGGCGGCCGAGGACCGGCTCATGCCGCGCGAACACGGTCCCCGCCTGGCCGAGCTGTATCCACGGGGCCGCCTGGTCGAGATCGCCGGCTCCTCCACACTGATCCCCGAGGACCAGCCGCAACGCCTCGCCGAGGTACTGATCGACTTCGCCGGTTAGGTCACGGCGAACCGCCGGCGGTACTGCTGCCGAACGGTCACATCGCGCTGAGCAGCCCCGCGACCAGCGCCCCGATCAGCACCGCGACCAGCAGGAGCGGCAGCCGATCGCCGGCCCGCAACGGCAACGTCATACCAGCTCGCCTCGACATCGGTGTCCTCCTCCGCACGACTGCTCTCGCAGCCGGAACGCGGCCGGACGACGGCCATGACGCGAGCCGTCCCGACGATCACCCACAGGGGTGACGACGGCTGAAGCACGTGAAGGCCACCTTCATCACGTCTCACGTGGTGAAGGTGGCCTTCACGTGCTGTGGGGCCCCGGACGGTCAGGCGCTGGCGGCCTTCGCCGGGGCGTCGTCGAGGTCGGTGGTCAGTACCGCGGCCACCGCCTCCAGCGCCTCCTCCGCACCCGGGCCCTCCGCCTCGATGGTGACCGTGTCACCGCCGGAGACGCCGAGGGCGAGGATCGAGATCAGGCTGCCGGCGTCCACCGCCGGCCGGTCACCGGCGCTGATCCGGACCTTCACCTCCTGCTCCCCCGCGGTCTTCGCGACCACCGCGGCCGGCCGGGCGTGCAGCCCGATCCTGGACGCGACCACGACCTGCTTGCTGGGCATGAGTCCTCCTCGACTACCGGGTCAGCCCCGGATCTCCTCGCCGTCCTTGATGGCCTTCTCCACCTCGTCGAACACCGGGTCGCCGAGGAAGGCGTTGAACGGCACCACGACGGCGTTCGGCGCGGACGCCCTCGCCCGCTCGGCCAGGTCGGTGTGGGTGAGCACCACCTGCGCGTCGTCCGGGATGTCGTTGACCGGCACGTGCTCGACGGTCACGCCGTACGGCTTGAGCCTGGTGCGCATCTGGCTGGCCAGCATCACGCTGCTGCCCATGCCCGCGTCGCAGGCGACCAGCAGCTTCTTGACGTCCTTGCCGGCGACGACCCGCGTCTCGCCCGAGGACGGCGCCGTCGACGCGCCGACCTTCGCCTTCGCGGGTGTCTTCGCGTTGACCGCGGGTACGTCGACCAGCTCGTCGGCCCCGCGGCCGAACCGCAGCAGCATCGCGGCGAGCAGGAACGACACACCGGTGGCGACCACAATGGACAGCAGCACGCTGAGGTGCCCGCCCTTCGGCGTCACCGCGATGTAGGCGAAGATGCTGCCCGGCGACGGCGACGCGACCAGACCCGAGTTGGTGATCATCGCGGTGGCCACGCCTGCCATGCCGCCACCGATCGCGGCCAGGATCAGCCTCGGCTTCATCAGCACGTACGGGAAGTAGATCTCGTGGATGCCGCCGAGGAAGTGGATGATCATCGCGCCGGGCACGCTCGGCCGCACCACGCGCGGGCCGAACATGAAGAACGCGATCAGGATTCCCAGTCCCGGCCCCGGGTTGCTCTCGATCATGAACAGCAGCGACTGGCCGACGCTGCTGGACTCCGACGCCGCCAGCGGGCTGAGCACGCCGTGGTTGATGGCGTTGTTGAGGAACAGCACCTTCGCCGGTTCGACGATCACCGACACCAGTGGCAGCAGGCTGTTGTCGACCAGGAAGTCGACGCCCTTGCCGGCCAGCGACGTCAGCCCGTCGACGAGCGGGCCGACCGTGACCAGGCCGAGCACGGCCATCGCGCCGCCGATGATGCCGGTGCTGAAGTTGTTGACCAGCATCTCGAAGCCGGACTTGATCTTGCCGTCGATGAGCCGGTCGAAGCCCTTCAGCACCGCCGCGGCGGCCGGGCCGATGATCATGGCGCCGAGGAACATCGGCGACTCGGCCGCGGCGATGACCCCGACCGTGGCGATCGCGCCGATCACCGCGCCGCGCTGACCGTGTACCAGCCTGCCGCCGGTGTACCCGATCAGGATCGGCAGCAGGAACTTGATCATCGGCTCGCCCAGCGCGTTCAGCGTCTCGTTGGGCAGCCACCCCGTCGGGATGAACAGTGCGGTGATCAAGCCCCACGCGATGAACGCGCCGATGTTCGGCATGACCATCCCGGCGAGATGGCCACCGAAACGCTGCACTCTGGCACGGAAGCCGTTGCCTTGTAAGTTCTTCAGATCTGCGGGACTCGTCATCGAATCTGCTCCAATCCGTACACCTCATGGGGACCGCTCAACGGCCGGGAAAGGTCCGGCGGCTGGTGGAGGCGGACCGTGGACCGGTCCACGTCCTCCGGCGCCGGCATGCGACTGCCCGGCATCCGGACCGCCGCGGCCCCCCACGACAAGGCTTCGACCAGTGCGTCACCACCGGTGCTGCCGGCGGCCAGGAACCCGGCGAGCATCGCGTCGCCTGCTCCGACCGAACTGCGTCCGCCGCCGTCGACCGGCGAATCGCCACACCGCACACCCCGTGCGTCGACCAGCACCGCGCCGTCGGCTCCGAGGCTGGCGAGCACGGTGCCCGCGCCGTCGCGCCGCATCCGCTCGGCCACGCGCACCACGTCGGCGACGGTGGTGATCGGGTGCCCCGCGAACTCGGCGAGCTCGTCCCGGTTCGGCTTGACCAGCGCGGGCTCCGCCGCGAGGGCGGCCCGCAGCGCCGGACCGGACGTGTCCACCGCGAACCGCACGCCGAGATCACGCAGCGCGTGCCCGAGTTCGGCGTAGAACGTGTCGGGCACGCCCGGCGGCAGGCTGCCGCTGGCCACCACCCACTCCGCCTGCTCGGCGGCGGCCAGCACGGTGCGCACGATGTCCTCGAGGTCGGCCTCGCCGAGCTGCCCGCCCGGTTCGTTGACCTTCGTGACGGTTCCGTCGGGTTCGGTGAGGCTGACGTTGGATCGCGTGTAACCGCTGACCGCGACGGCACGCACGTCGATACCACCGGCGATGAGCAGCGCCACCAGCTCGTCACCCGCGGCTCCGTTGCGTGGAACGACGGCACAGGAAGGGATACCGTGCACGGTGAGCGCCCTGGCGACGTTGACCCCCTTGCCGCCGGGGTCCAGCCACGTGCCGGTCGCACGCATCATCGCACCCGGGACCAGCTGGGACACCTCAATGGTCCGATCGAGGCTCGGGTTGAGCGTCACCGTCACGATCATGTTGGCGTCTCCGTCGCGGATGCCCGTACGACAGTTCAGCATGTGGCCTTGCTGCCGTTTCATCTGTGTATCGTTGTGTTTACATTGTTTCGCCTGGTGTGGTCAAGACCATAGTCACCAGGTTTCTCCACATTTCGGTATCGGAGCGTGATCGACAGCTTCACTCGGTGAGGTGACGAAGGTCTCCGACCGAAATGGTCGGTTAGCCGACCGATCCGGTCGTAAACGCTGTTAACGTCGTGGGCATGCCCCGATCGTTCCGAGAGCACGTCGACGAGGAAATCCTCGAAGGCGCGGCCAGCCTGTTCGCGCAGCACGGCTTCGCCCAGACGTCGCTGCAGGCCGTCGCGGATGCCGTCGGGCTGTCCAAGGCCGGCCTGCTGCACCACTTCCCCACCAAGGATGCCCTGTTCACAGCCGCACAGGACGTGGTGAGGGTGCAGAGCGAGCGGGTCCACGGCATGGTCGCCGACCTGCCCCCCGGGCAGGCGCGAGACCGGCGGGCACTGGAGTTGCTGGTCGACATCGCACTGGACCGGCCGGGTCTGGTCGCGCTGGCACTCGGCCCGCTGAGCCATCCGGACACCTCCGACCCCAAGACCGGCGACATCGCCGGCGACGGTGGCCGGATCTTCGAGATCTTCGCACTCGATCCCCAAACGGGGGACCCCGAACGGCTGGTGCGGGTGATGGGCGCGCTGAGCGCCCTCGCGGTCCTCAGCCTGGCCGCCAACCGCGCCGGTGAGCGCACCGGCTGGCGGCCGCACATCGTCGCGACCTGCCTGGACGCACTCGGCTACCACCACGCCGCGCGCCCGGAAACCGAACACGGAAAGGCCTGATCGACATGGCACGCCTGCTGTACCGACTCGGACTCGGCGCGCACCGCCGCCGGCTGCCGGTGGTGATCGTCTGGCTGCTCGTACTGGCGGCGACCGCGGTCGGCGCGGTCACGCTGTCCGGCACCACCTCGAACAGCTTCTCCATCCCCGGCCAGGAGTCCACGACCGCGATGGAGCGCATCCAGAGCGAGTTCGGCTCCGGCGGGGCGACCGCCCGCGTCGTGGTCCGCGCACCCGACGGGCAGAAACTGGTCGCACCGCCCCAGACCAAGGCCGTGAACGACCTGGTCGCCGAGCTGCGGACGCTGCCCGGCGTCGCCAGCGCCAGCAACCCGCTCGACCCGGCGGCCCCGACGGTCAATCCCGCCCTCGACACCGCCTACAGCACGGTCACCTACAACTCCACCGTCGGCGACATGAAGCCCGAACAGCGGGACGCGCTGCTCGCGGCCGCCGAGTCCGCCCGCGCCGGCGGGCTGACGGTCGAGGTCACCGGTGAGGCCATGACCGCGCCACCGGAGATCGGCGGCGCGGCCGAGGTGATCGGTGTCGTCGTCGCCCTGCTGATCCTGGCGCTCACCTACGGTTCGCTGGCCGTGGCCGGGATGAACCTGCTCACGGCGGCCGTCGGCGTCGGGATCGGCGCACTGGGCGTCACCATCGCCACCGGCTTCATGGACCTGCAGTCCACGACCCCGATCCTGGCCACGATGCTGGGCCTGGCCGTCGGCATCGACTACGCCCTGTTCATCATCAACCGCTACCGGCAGGAACTCCGCGACGGCGCCGACGTCGGCCCCGCCATCGCCACGGCCGTCGGCACCGCCGGGTCCGCGGTGGTCACGGCCGGGCTCACCGTCGTCATCGCGCTGGCCGGGCTGGCCGTCGCCGGTATCCCGTTCCTGACCCAGATGGGTATCGCCGCCGCGGCGACCATCGTCGTGGCCGTGCTCATCGCCGTCACGCTCGTCCCGGCAGTGCTCAGCTACCTCGGCCGCCGCGTCCTGCCCAAGCGGGAGCGCTCCGGTGCCGGTCCCCGGCCCGAGCGCGGCGTGTTCGGTGGCTGGGTGCGCACCGTCGTCCGCGGACGGCTGCCCGCGCTGCTGGTGACGGTCGTCGGCCTCGCCGTCGTCGCCGTCCCGCTGTTCTCCCTGCAGACGACGCTCGTCCCGCGTCAGCCGGAGGGCTCCACCCAGGCCCGCGCCGAGCAGCTCATCGCGGAGAACTTCGGCGCCGGGGTCAACGGCCCGCTGGTCGTCCTGATCGAGGGCCGCGACGCCCCGGCCGCCGCCGCCCAGGCGGGGCAGCTGATCCAGCCGCTGGACGACGTCGCCATGGTCGCGCCCGCCATGCCCAACGCCGACCGCAGCGCCGCGCTGGTCACGGTCATCCCGAAGTCCGGGCCGACCAGCGAGGCGACCGAGCAGCTGGTCACCGACATCCGCGGCAAGCTGTCCGGGCTCGACGGCGTCACCGCGTCGGTCACCGGAGCCACGGCGGTCAGCGTGGACGTGGCGGTGACCCTGGACGCCGCCCTGCCGGTCTACCTGGTGGTGGTCGTCGGCCTGGCGCTGCTGCTGCTCGTGCTGGTCTTCCGGTCCCTGCTGGTGCCGCTCGTCGGCGTGTTCGGGTTCCTGCTGACCATCGGCGCGTCGCTCGGCGCGACCGTCGCGGTGTTCCAGTGGGGCTGGCTGGGCGACGCGGTCAACCTTGACAGCACCGGCCCGCTGATCAGCCTGACCCCGATCATCGTCATCGGCATCCTGTTCGGGCTCGCCATGGACTACCAGGTGTTCCTGGTCTCACGCATGCACGAGGCACACCATCGCGGGCTGTCCTCCCGGGACGCCGTCGTGTCCGGCTTCCGGCAGGCCGCCCCGGTCGTCGTCGCGGCGGCGCTGATCATGTTCTCGGTCTTCGCCGGCTTCGTCCCCGCCGGTGACGCCACGATCAAGTCGATCGCGTTCGCGCTGGCGATCGGCATCCTGGTGGACGCCTTTGTGGTCAGGATGGTGCTGGTCCCGGCCGCATTGGCGCTGCTCGGCGAGCGGGCCTGGTGGCTGCCGAGCTGGCTGCGCTGGCTGCCGGCGCTCGACGTCGAGGGCAGCGCGCTGGAGGACGACCCGGACGAGAAGCGGGAACTGGTCGGCTCCAGCCGGTGAGCGAACTGCCCTCAGGTTGTCCGAAATGGACGATCTGAGGGCAGGATCACCAACACTGGCGGTGGCGTAGACCACATCGGTAGCTTCGATGCGGTGTCCGGCAGACTCCTGATCAGCGTGGTGGTGGCGGTGACGCTCGCGGTGGCGGCCCTGGTGGGCCTGGCCACCGCCGTCGAGACGCCACTCACCGTCGACCGGGCCGCCGGGCGGGCGGAGTTCGTCGTCGACTACGTCCCCGGCCCGACGACCGGCCCGCAGTGCTCACTGGACCAGCGCTACGTCGACGAGCAGCCCGAGGGACTGCGGCCGGACGTGCTGGAAGCATGGAACCGGCTGCGCTCGGCCGCCGAGGCGGCCGGGGTGAAACTGTGCGTGAACGACGGCAAGCGCAGCGCGGGCCAGCAGCAACACGAGTTCGACGACGCCGTCCGGCGGTTCGGCACCCCCGAGCTGGCCGGCCGGTACGTGCTGCCGCCGGACAAGTCGATGCACGTCAAGGGAATCGCGGTGGACATCCAGCCGCTGGCGTCGGCCGCCTGGGTCGAGCGCAACGGCGGCAAGCTGGGCTGGTGCCGCCGCTACGACAACGAGAAGTGGCATTTCGAGTACGACGCGTCCTACGCGACGGCGGGGTGTCCCGCTCTCCTGCCCAGCGCCACCGGACAATGACCGGGTGACCTGCATCGTGGCAAGCTGACCCGCACCGGTCGGGCCCGTCGGCGTCTGGACTGACGAGCCCAAAGGCCGCTCCGCGGCCGACGGCGAGGAGGGAAGACGCCGACTAAGGGGGCCCGAACGACGTCCGAGCGGAGCGAGGACAGATGACACAGATTGATCCCCGCAGGCTCCGGGTGCTGCAGGCGCTGGCCGACCACGGCACGGTGACCGCGGCGGGCGAGGCACTGCACCTGACGCCGTCGGCCGTGTCCCAGCAGCTGGCCACCCTGGAGGCCGAGACCGGGCAG
This sequence comes from Amycolatopsis suaedae, assembly GCF_004214935.1. Classification (GTDB taxonomy): domain Bacteria; phylum Actinomycetota; class Actinomycetes; order Mycobacteriales; family Pseudonocardiaceae; genus Amycolatopsis; species Amycolatopsis suaedae. The sequence continues at coordinate 231,736 of NZ_SFCC01000009.1, read as the reverse complement.
GAGCTGCTACACCGCCGGGGCAGGCGGGTGTCGCTGACCGCGGCCGGTGAGCTGCTCGTCCAGCACGCCAACGCCGTCACCGCCGAGCTGGAACGGGCGCAGGCCACGCTGGCCTCGTTCACCACCGGCGCCCGCGGCCGGGTCGAGCTGGCCAGCTTCGCCTCGGCCATCACGCAGGTGGTCGCGCCCGCGATCCAGCGGCTGCGGCAGTCCACACCGGACGTCACGGTGGTGGTTCGCGACGCCGAGGGGCACACCAGCCTGCCGCTGCTGCTCGACGGCGAGATCGACGTCGCGATCACCGAGGAGTACCGGCCCTCGCACCGCACCGACCTGCGGGTCATCCGCTACCCGCTGTACAGCGAACCGTTCGACGCGGTGCTTCCGGCAGGCCACCGGCTGGCCGGCCGCCGATCGATCGGCCTGAAGGAGCTGTCCGGCGGTGACGACGACTGGATCGCGCCGCTGCCCGGCAACCCGTGCCGCGACGTCGTCGAACTCGCCGGCGCGAGCCCGCGGGTCACGCACACCTCCGACGACTTCAGCGCGATCGTCGCGCTGGTCGCCGCGGGCGCGGGCATCGCGCTGGTGCCGCGCAACGCGTTCACCGCGGCCGACGGCGCCGTCGCGGTGCCGATCGGGCGGTCGGCACCGCGGCGGCGGGTGTTCGTGGCCGTCCGGCGCGGCAGCGAGGAGCATCCGCTCATCCGTACCGTGCTGGACGGCCTGCTCGTCACTCCCGGTCGAGCTTCGCCCGGGCGGCCACGAACGCGTCGACCGCGCGGTTGATGTCGTCGGCCGAGTGCGCGGCCGACATCTGCGTGCGGATCCGCGCCTTGCCGCGCGGCACCACCGGGTAGGAGAACCCGATCACGTAGATTCCCTGCTCCAGCAGCAGATCGGCGAGCCGCGACGCCCGCGCCGCGTCCCCGATCATCACCGGGATGATCGGATGCTCGCCGGGCAGCAGCTCGAATCCCTCCGCCGTCATCCGCTCCCGGAACAGCGTCGCGTTGGCCCGCAGCCGGTCCCGCAGCTCGCCGGACGAGCTGAGCAGGTCCAGCGCGGCCAGCGACGCCGCGGTGATCGACGGCGCCAGCGAGTTGGAGAACAGGTACGGCCGCGAGCGCTGCCGCAGCATCTCCACGATCTCCGCGCGGCCGGACACGTAGCCGCCGCTGGCGCCGCCCAGGGCCTTGCCGAGCGTTCCGGTGACGATGTCGACCCGGTCGGTCACGCCGAACAGCTCGGGCGTGCCCGCGCCGCTGGGGCCGGTGAAGCCGACGGCGTGCGAGTCGTCGACCATGACCAGCGCGTCGTAGCGGTCGGCGAGGTCGCACAGTTCGTCCAGTGGCGCGAGGTAGCCGTCCATGGAGAACACGCCGTCGGTGGCGATGAGCCGGTACCGCGCGTCGGCGGACTCCTTGAGCTGACGCTCCAGGTCGGCCATGTCGCGGTTGCGGTAACGCAGCCGCCTTGCCTTGCTCAGCCGGACGCCGTCGATGATCGAGGCGTGGTTGAGCTCGTCGGAGATCACCGCGTCCTGGTCGGCCAGCAGGGTCTCGAACAGGCCGCCGTTGGCGTCGAAGCACGAGCTGTACAGGATGGTGTCCTCGGTGCCGAGGAACCGCGACAGCGCGGTCTCCAGCCGCTTGTGCGGCTCCTGGGTTCCGCAGATGAACCGGACCGAGGCCATGCCGAAGCCCCACTCGTCCAGCGCCGACTTCGCCGCCTCGACCAGCGCGGGATGGTCGGCGAGGCCGAGGTAGTTGTTGGCGCAGAAGTTGATGACCTCCGCGCCGTCGCCGACCCGCACGTTGGCGCGCTGTGGGGTGCCGATGACCCGTTCCGCCTTGTACAGGCCTTCGGCACGGATCCGGTCCAGCCCGTCCCGCAGGTCCTCGCGCATCGCGCCGTACATCAGTCCTCCGTCCAATCGAGAATGATCTTGCCGCAGTTTCCCTGCCGTGCGGTGGCGAACGCCTGGGCGTAGTCGGCACTGCGGTACCGGTGTGTGATGACCGGGCTCAGGTCGAGGCCGGCCTCCAGCAGCACCGACATCGAGTACCAGGTCTCGAACATCTCCCGGCCGTAGATTCCCTTGATGTGCAGCATCTTCAGCACGATGCTGCTGAAGTCGACCGGGAACTGCGTCGCGGGCAGGCCGAGCAGGGCGATCCGGCCGCCGTGTGCCATGCCGTCGATCATCGCGCGCAGTGCGCTGGGCTGGCCGGACATCTCCATGCCGACGTCGAAGCCCTCGGACATGCCGAGCATCCCCGGCGCGTCGGCGATCGAGGCGGTGCCGACGTCCAGCGCGAGATCGACGCCGACCTGCTTGGCCAGCTCCAGCCGGTGCGGGCTGACGTCGGTGATGGCGACGTGCCGCGCACCGGCGTGCCGGGCGACCGCGGCGGCCATGAGGCCGATCGGGCCGGCGCCGGTGATCAGCACGTCCTCGCCGATGACCGGGAAGGACAGCGCGGTGTGCACGGCGTTGCCGAACGGGTCGAAGATCGCCGCGACGTCGAGGTCGACCGGGTTGCGGTGCACCCAGACGTTCTGCTCGGGCAGCATCGCGTACTCGGCGAAGGCGCCGTCGCGGTGCACACCGAGGCCGCGGGTGTTGGCACACAGGTGACGTCTGCCTGCCTTGCAGTTGCGGCAGGTGCCGCAGACCAGGTGGCCCTCGCCGCTGACCAGGTCGCCCGGCTTGGCGGCGGTGACGGCCGCGCCGGTCTCGACGACCTCGCCGACGAACTCGTGGCCGACCACCAGCGGCGCGGTGATGGTCTTCGCGGCCCAGTCGTCCCACGCGTCGATGTGCAGGTCGGTGCCGCAGATGCCGGTCCGCAGCACACGTACGACGACGTCGTTCGGCCCCGGCCGCGGGTCCGGGACGTCGGTGTACTCCAGGCCCGGGCCCTCAGCGACCTTGATGAGTGCCTTCATGCGAGCAGTCTGGCCGCGCCCCGCTGTGCAGTCCATCGGGACTTTCTGAAGTCGCTTGTTAGCTCAGCTTCACAGCGACGGCGTAGCTGAGGTCGGTGGCGGTGAGCCGGTCCGGGCTCATCCGCAGCCAGACGGTGCCCTTCTCCGCGGGGTCGCCGAGCAGGTAGTCGCGGAACCGCGGGTCCCAGCCCGCCTCGTCGGTGCCGAGGTAGCGGGTCAGCTTGCGGCGTCCGCGCGGGATGTCGAAGGGCAGGATCTCGGCGCGCCCCCTGGCGATGACCTGCCGGACCACTCCGGTGGCGAGGTCGCATTCGTCGACGACGAGCGCGAGCGCGGGATCGGCCCTGACCCGCTCCGGAAGCGTGGCCCACGGGCCGGTAAGGATCCAGAACGTCCGGTCCTCCCAGAGGAACCAGGTCGGGCGCACGGTCGGCCCGTTGGTGGCGACCCGCGCGGTGAGCGGGCGGGTCAGGAACTCGTCGACGTCGAAGTCCATCGGCCGAGTATGCGGCCTCGGACGATGGTGGTGTTCACCCTGGCTTTCCCCGGCATTACTTGTCTATACAAGGCGGGCGTGCGACGGTGCGAGCCGTGACCTCGCTGATCGACACCATCACCGCCCGCTACGCCCGCTGGGACGGCGCCGGCAGGCCGTTCACCGTCGTCGCCACCGAGGTCCCCGGCACGCCGGGGCCGCGGGAGGCGCTCGTGCGGGTGGACCTCGCCACCGTGTGCGGCAGCGACCTGCACACCGTGTCGGGTGCGCGGCCCTCGCCGGTGCCCGGTGTGCTCGGGCACGAGCAGGTCGGCACGGTCGTCGCGGTCGGCGACCCCGCGCCGCGCTGCTTCGACGGCACGCCGGTGACGCCAGGGCTGCGGGTGACCTGGTCGGTGGCCGCGTCCTGCGGCCGGTGCGACCGCTGTGTGCGGGACATCCCGCAGAAGTGCCGCGAACTGCGCAAGTACGGCCACCTGCCGTTGCGCGCCGACCGGCCGCTGACCGGCGGGTTCGCAACCCACTGCGTGCTGCTCCCGGGCACCACGATCGTCGAGGTGCCCGCGATGGTGCCCGACGCCGTGGCGGCACCGGCGTCCTGTGCCACCGCGACCGTCGTCGCCGCCCTGCGTGCCGCGGCGGCCGACCTGGCGGGCCGGACCGTGCTGATCACCGGCGCGGGCATGCTCGGCGTGACCGCCGCGGCCATGGCGGCGACGGCGGGCGCACACGTCCACGTCGCCGATCCCGACCCGGCCCGCCGCGAGCGGGCCAGGGCGTTCGGCGCCGCGGCGGTCGGCGAACCGGCCGGTGAGTTCGACGTGGCCGTCGAGCTGTCCGGCGCGCCGGCGGCCGTCGCGACCTGTCTGGACAAGCTGGCTGTCGGGGGTACCGCGGTGCTGGCGGGAACGGTGTCGCCCGGCCCCGCGGCCGCCATCGACCCGGAACGGGTGGTCCGCGGCCTGCACACGGTGACCGGCGTGCACAACTACCGCCCGGCCGACCTGCACACCGCCGTCGGCTTCCTCGCCGAGCACCAGGGTCGCTTCCCCTTCGCCGAGCTGGTCGAGGGCCGGTTCGGCCTCGACGAGCTGGACGCCGCGTTCGCCGCGGCACGCACCGGGACGGCGCCGCGTCAGGCCGTCCTGCCCGGCGAGTAGCCGGGGCTCACAGGTCGGTGAGGGTGATGCGCGAGCCGCGCCGGTTGGTCACGGTGACCGTGGCGACGTCGGGCCGGTAGCGGTCCTCCGACCATTCCAGCGGCGTGCCGACGGAGTCCGACGTCAGCCGCCGCTCCCGCAGCAGCGGAGCGCCCTCGGACACCCGCAGCAGCGACGCGTCCAGCTCGTCGGCGGGCACGGCGTCGAAGGTGTGCCGGGCACTGTGCAGGTCGACGCCGCGGTCCAGCAGCAACGCGTAGATCGAGCCGGCGTCGAGGTCGGCGTCCAGCAGCGGCCTGCCGACGGCCTCGGTGTAGGTCATCCGTTCCAGCATGGCCGGCCTGCCGTCCAGCAGCCGCAGCCGCACCAGCTGGACGACGTGGGCGTCCGGCTCGATCTGGAGCACCGCCGCCACGGCGGGATCCGGGCGGCGCAGGGCGATCTCCTGCAGCTGCTGCCCGGGTTGGTGCCCGGTCAGCTCGGCGCGGCGGGTGAACGACAGGAACGTCTCGAACGGCTGCGCGGGCACCGAGTCCAGCACCACGGCCCGCCTGCCCTGGCCGCCGCCGATCAGGCCGTCCTCACGCAGCGCGGCCAGTGCCTGCCGCACCGGCCCCCTCGACGTGGCGAACTCCCGGCACAGCTGCGCTTCCGACGGCAGGGAGTCGCCGACGCGCAGCTCGCCTGCCTGGATTCGGCGGCGCAGCTCGGCGGCGAGGGCTCGGTGCAGGACAGGCATGATCGCCAGCCTACCGAGCCTGACTGGACAAGTTGAGGTGTCGGCACGGAAACGCCGCTATATCCGCAGATGAACCCCAAATGACTTGTATACCTATGTTGTTGACCCAGGCGCCGGGGAGCTGCGAACGTCGGCGACGCCCCCGCCGCGTCCACTGGAGCCAGCATGCGCAGAATCCTCACCGCACTGACCGCCGTCCTCCTCGTCGTCACCGGTTGCGGTACCTCCGAGCCCAGCAGCGCCAACCCGTCCTGCCCGGACGGCCGGATCCGCTTCGGCGTGGAACCCTTCGAGGACCCGGCCCGGCTGACGCCGGCCGCGCAAGTCCTCGCCGACGCCCTGTCCCAGGCCCTGAGCTGCCCCGTCGAGCTGACCATCACCGACGACTACTCGGCCGAGGTACTGGCCATGGAGAACGACAAGCTCGACGTCGCCATCTTCGGCCCGCTCGGCTACGTGTTCGCCCACCGCCGCGCCCAGGCCGAGGCCGTCGCCTCGTTCGGCGACGCGACCGGCAAGCTGTCCAGCTACACCGCCGGCATCTGGGTACCGGCCGGCTCGCCGATCACCACGGTCGCGCAGCTGCGCAGCAAGTCCCTCGCGCTGGGCTCGGTCGGCTCCACCTCCGGCGACGCCCTGCCCCGGCAGGCACTGCTCGACGCCGGCCTCGCCCCCGCCGACGTCCGCATCGACTACGCGGGGGGCCACCCCGAGGCACTGCTCGCGCTGGCCAACGGCAAGGTCGACGCCGCGGAGATCAACTCCCAGCAGCTGCGCAGCGCGACCGACGCCAAGACCTTCGACCCGGCCAAGTTCCGGCAGATCTGGCAGTCCGCGCCGATCCCCAACGACCCGGTGACCGTCCGCGGCGACCTCGCCCCCGAGGCCAAGAACGCGATCAGGCAGGCCCTGCTCGGCCTGCCGCCCGCCGCCATCGGGCAGATCGGCGCGCTGCTCGACGTCTCGCCGCCCGGGCCGCTGGTCCAGGTGGACCAGGCGACCTACCGGCCGCTGTTCGAACTGGCCGACAAGCTCGGTCTGTCCGAAAAGGACGCCTGATGCTGGCGCTGTCCGGGATCTCCGCGCGCTTCGGCGATCGCACGGTGCTGCACGGCGTGGACGTCCGGGTCGCCGAGGGCGAGCTGCTCGCCGTGCTGGGCGCCAACGGATCGGGCAAGAGCACGCTGCTGCGGGCCGCCGCCGGGCTGCTGACGCCGCACAGCGGTTCGGTCACCGTCGCCGGACGTCCCCGCGGCCGCCTCGACGTCGCACTGATCTTCCAGCGCATCCACCTGGTCGGCAGGCGCAGCGCGCTGGACAACGTGTGCGCGGGCGCGCTCGGCCGCCTGCCGCTGCGTTCCTCGCTGACCCCGGCGCTGTTCCCCCGCGCGGTACGCGAGGAGGCCATGGCCTGCCTGGACCGCGTCGGCCTCGCCGACCGGGCACACGACCGGGCCGCGAACCTGTCCGGCGGGCAGCAGCAGCGGGTCGCCGTGGCCAGGGCACTGTGCCAGCGCGCACCGGTACTGCTGGCCGACGAGCCGGTGTCCGCTTTGGACCCGGCCGCGGCGGAGCAGGTCCTGGCGCTGCTCGCCGAACTCGCCCACGACGAGCGCCTCGCGGTGCTGGCCGTGCTCCACCAGCCCGACCTGGCCCGCCGGCACGCCGACCGCATCGTCGGGCTGCGCGACGGCCACGTCGTCCTCGACGGCTCCCCCGGCCAGCCGGTCGACTCCCTCTACTCCGCCCCCGTCCTGGAGGCCACCCCGTGACCACCGATGTCCGGCGGCTCGCCGTGCCGCCGAAACCCCGCCGTCCCAGAGCATTGCTCGGCGCGGGCGTGCTCGCCGCCGCGCTCGTGGTGGCCCACGTCATCGCCTGGGACGCCACCGACTTCTCGCCAGCCGCGCTCGCCGACGGCTGGACGGGCATGGCCGACTTCCTCGGCGAGGCGTTCCCGCCGGACCTGTCCTGGGGCGTGCTCGGCCCGAGTCTGGAAGCCGCGTTGGTCACCCTGTGGATCGGTCTGCTCGGCACCACGCTGTCGATACCGTTCGCGCTCGCGCTGGCCCTGCTCGCGGCCAGGGGGACCACCCCGTCGGGCTGGATCTACCAGCTCGCCCGCTCGGTGCTGTCCTTCCTGCGGGCGGTGCCGGAGGTGGTGTTCGCGCTGATCTTCGTCACCGCCGTCGGGCTCGGGCCGTTCCCCGGCGTGCTGGCGCTGGTGTTCCACAACGTCGGCGTGATGGGCAAGCTGTGGGCCGAGGCGATCGAGGACGCCGACCCGGGCCCGGCCACCGCGCTGCGCTCGGCGGGCGCGAGCCGCGTCCAGGTGGCCACGCACGCGTTGCTGCCGCTGGTCACGCCGCAGCTGTTCGGGCTGCTGCTCTACCGGTTCGACGTCAACGTGCGCTCGTCGCTGGTGCTCGGCCTGGTCGGCGCGGGCGGGATCGGGTTCCTGATCAACCAGTCCATCAAGCTGTTCCGTTTCGACCAGATGCTCACCCACATCCTGGTCGTGCTCGTACTGATCATCCTGGTCGACCAGCTCTCCGCGCTGGTGCGCCGCCGGTTGGGAGACAACGCGTGATCGCCCTTGCCGCACTGGACATCGCCGGCACCACCGTCGCCGAGGACAACCAGGTCTACCGCGTGCTCGCCGAGGTCGTCGCCGGCCACGGCACGCCGGTCGACGATGCCGGCATCCGCCGCTGGATGGGTGCCGACAAGCGGGAGGCGCTGGCGGCGCTGACCGGCGACCCAGGCGCGGCGGACCGCCTGCACGAGCGGTTCGTCGCCCGGCTGCGCGCCGCCTACGCCGAGCACCCGCCGCGACCGGTCCCCGGCGTCACCGAAGCGCTGGCGACGCTGCGCGAACACGGTGTGCGGGTCGTGCTGACCACCGGGTTCGACCGGCAGATCACCGATCCCCTGCTGGCCGCCGTGGGCTGGACGGTCGGCGATCAGCTCGACGCCGTGGTGTGTGCCGCCGACGTCGGCGGCGGCCGTCCGCAGCCGCTCATGATCCACCGGGCGATGAAACTGGCCGGGGTCACCGATCCCGGCCGGGTCCTCGCCGCAGGCGACACGGTGCTGGACATCCAGGCAGGCCACGCCGCCCGCGCCGGTCACGTGGTCGGGGTGCTCAGCGGTGCGCAGACCCGCGACGAGCTGGCGGCAGGCCACCCGACGCACATCGTCGAGCACGCCGGGCTGCTGCCGGAACTGCTGGGGTTGCGCTGATTCACCCGCGGCGGCCCGCCTCCTTGGCGCGGCTGTGCGCCCAGCCGGTGAGCAGCACGCCGAGCACCAGCACGACGGCGTAGACGGCGACCCGGCCGCCGAACTCGACCGGCAGCCAGCCGAGCAGCCCGGTCGACTCGTGGTCGATCAGCTGCCTGATCAGGCCCTGTGCGCTGGCCACGACCAGGACCATCCCCAGGATCTGCGCGATGTCGAACCGCATCCGAACCCCCATGCCTCGTTTATGGTGCGATCGCATCATAAACGGGCGGCGGTAGGATTCTCAACCGTGCCCAAGCGCGTCGACCACGACCTGCGCCGCCGCCAGATCGCCGAGGCGGTCTGGCGGCTGGCGAGCACCAACGGCCTGGAGGACGTCACGCTGCGCCGGGTGGCCGCGGAGGCCGGCGTGTCGATGCGGCTGGTCCAGTACTACTTCGGCACCCGGCACGACCTGCTGGTGTCGGCGCTGGACATCCTCAACAGCGTCACGGCCGAACGGGCACAGGAGCAGATCGCCGGCTCCGGCGGCGATCCGACCCCGCGCGGCGTGCTGCGCACGGTGCTGGTCGAGATGCTGCCGCTGGACGAGCACCGCCGGATGCGTTACCTGGTGCACCTGGCCTACTTCATCCGCAGCCGGTCCGACGAGGCACTCGCGGCGACGTTCCGCGACACCCCGCCGGTGCTGGAGGAGACGCTGGCCAAGCTCATCTCCTGGGGCAAGGACACCGGCGCGGTCGACCAGGCGGTCGACCAGAAGACCGAGGCCGAACTGCTGCTCAACAGCATCGACGGCCTGCAGACCAGCGTCGTGCTCGGGCAGCGCACACCGGACGCGGCCATCGCGTTGATCGACTACCAGCTGGACAAGCTGTTCTGCCAGGATTTCGCAAGCGATTCACCAGGCGCCCCGGGCACAGTCGACGGCAGGTCGTCGACTCGGGAAGGGTGAGTGAATTGCGCAAGATACTGGGTGCCGTCGCCTCCGCCACGCTCGCGGCGGGGCTGCTCCTCGGCGGCGCGGGGGTGTCGCAGGCCGCGGACTGCGTGACCGCGGCACGCGGCTGCGACGGATCGCATCATCCGGGCGGATCGTTCCAGCACTACCAGAGCTTCTACGCCTCCGACGCCTGCGACAAGTGCCAGCGCGCGGCGGCAGGCATCTCCGGCAGCCACGCCACGTTCTGCCGGTACATCAGCGTCACGCGTGCCGAGCTGTATGCCTACCGGAGGTAGCGGTACAGGTCGCGCAGCATGGCGATTTCCGCGCCGTGGTGCAGCAGTTCCTGGTTGACCCACCACACGACGTCGACGAACGCGTCCTCGGGATCGCTGCCGTAGGGATAACGGCAGCGCCCGATGTCGTCGAGCGCGGCGTCGCCGACCGTGACCAGGGCGTCCCGCCACGCCGTGGCGGCGGCCTCGAACGCGGCCAGGCCACCGGCGGCGTCACCATGATGGACGACGTCGTCCTCGGTCAGCGCGTGGCCGCCGGTCGTGTACTCGGCACGCAGCGCGAGCATCTCGCTCAGGTGGGCCAGCCGCCAGGCGATCGTGGTGAACGGCGGCGGCCACGGGTGCGGGCGGCCGCCGTCGCGTCCCCACGGCCCGGTGCCGGCCAGCAGAGTCGCACCGGGCCCCGGGCCCGCGGCGCGCGGCCGGATCGACCAGCAGCCCGCGACCGGCTCCCACAGGTACTCCTCGTCGGTGATGGCCGGGACCTCGACGTACTCCCCGTCGCCGCTGTCCATTTTCGGGCCGGTCAGGCGGTCGGCCAGCCGGCGGCGCGTGAAGTCGAACTGGTCGAGCAGCGGCGCCAGCCGCGACGGTACGGCCATGGGATCACCTCATCTCCGGTGGAGACGCTGCCACACCACCGGCGACTCGTTCCACCGGTTTACCGGTGCCCTGTCGGACCCGGGCGCTAGGTTCGCCCCATGACCGACGTCCTGCACGACACCCGGGCCGCCTACGACTCCGTCGCGCCCCTCTACGCCGAGAAGTTCAGCGATATCCTCGAAACCCTGCCACTGGAACGCGCGATGCTCGCGGCGTTCGCCGAGCTCGTGCGGGCCGCCGACGCGGGACCGGTCGCCGACCTCGGCTGCGGCCCCGGACATCAGACCGCGCACCTGCACTCGCTGGGGCTGTCCGCCTTCGGCATCGACCTGTCCCCCGAGATGATCGCGCTGGCCCGGCAGGCCCAGCCGCACCTGCGGTTCGACGTGGGCACGATGAGCGCCCTCGACCTCGCCGACGCCTCGCTCGGCGGCATCCTCGCGTCGTACTCGGTCATCCACACGCCGCCACCGGAACTGCCCGCCGTGTTCGGCGAGTTCCACCGGGTGCTGGCACCCGGCGGCCACCTGCTGCTCGGGTTCTTCGCCGGTCCCGACCCCGAGCCGGAGCGGTTCGACCACAAGGTCACCGCCGCGTACCGGTGGTCACCGGACAGCCTGATGAACCTGTTGCGCCGGGCCGGGTTCGCGGAGGTCGCCCGGATGCTGCGCGAGCCGCACGAGAACGAGCGGCAGTTCCAAGGGGGTCAGCTGCTGGTCCGCAAGCCCTGATGCGACGCCTCCCCCGCACCGGGTGGCGCGGGGGAGGCGGCACGGTCACGGGTGGGTGAGGCTGCCCATCAGCAGGCCGACGAAGTGCTTCATGTCGGCCACCAGGCAGGCCGGCTGCGCGTGCTTGCCGTTGCAGCCCTCCGCCCAGGTGCTGCCGTCGCCGTAGTCGATGAACGTGTGCGGGATGCCCGCGGCGGCGAGGTGGTCGCGGGTGACCAGGTTGGTGTCCCGCGCGACCTTCTCGACGACCGCCTGCGCCGGATTCTCGGTCAGGTTCCCGCCGTTGCCGGTGTACATCGCGACCCCCATGCCACGCAGCGAACCCACGTGCTGCGCCGGGCTCTTCGCGTTCCACACCGTGTCCAGCGGCCAGACCGGCACGCCGAAGATCGCGTCGGCCGGGACGGTCGGCGAACCGCTGCCGGGCAGCTGCGTGGTACCGACGACAGCCGCCCGCTGTGCCTGGTTCAGCAGGTCCAGCCCACCGGAGAAGGCGCCGACGTAGCCGAACAGCTCCGGCCTGGTCTCGGCGTAGTGGAACGCGCCGAAGCCGCCCATCGAGTGGCCGGAGATGGCCCTGGCGTCCCGCGACGCGATCGTGCGCAGGTTCGCGTCGACGAACGGGATCACCTGGTCGAGGTGGAAGTTCTGCCAGTTCTGCTGACCGATCGAGGCGGGCGGGTTGACCCAGTTGGTGTACCAGCCGCGGCCGGAACCGTTGGGCGCCACGGTGATCAGCGGAACGCCGCCGGTCGTGGAACTCTCGAACATCAGCTGGTTCATCGGCGTGTTCGGGTAGTCCGGGTGACCGTGCAGGTGGTACTGCACCGGGTAGCGGGTGCCGCCGGAGGAGTCGTAGCCCTCCGGCAGGGTCACCATGATCACGTGCTCACCGGAGACCTGCCCCGGCAGCACCGAGTACCGGGCCACCTGCTCGGACCGCACGGTGAAGGTGAACGTGCGGTCACTGTCCTTGACCCATTCCGGCTGCTTGACCACGGTCAGCCCGTTGCCGTCGCGGAACACCGGCGGCGCGGCCTGCGCGGCGGCGGGCACCGCGGCGGACAGGCCGGTCAGCATGACGGCGGCGGCCAGCGCCGCCAGTATCTTCCTCATTGTTCTGTCTCCCCAGTTTCCTCGGTTTTCCCGGGTTCCTCGGTGGATGGTTCCTCGGCGGACGACTCGCCGCCGGCCAGGTCGCCGATGACGTCCAGGCCGGTCTTGACGACGTCGAGCACGCCCGCCGCGCCCTCCAGCAACGCGATCAGGTTCTCGCCGCTGGCCAGCAGCTCCCCCAGCTTGGCCGCGATCTGCCCGCCGTAGTCCACGGCGATCGCCACGCACTGCGGGATGGCCTGGGCGATGCTCGCGCCGAACGTCGCGGGCGCGGCGGCGATGGCCTCGGTCATGATCGGCACGATCTTGCCGACGGCCTCGGTGATCAGCCGCGTCACGATGTCGACGACCTGCGCGACCACCTCACCCGCGGCGATCATCGCCGACGCGTTGGTCGCCGCCGACTCCGCGATGGCCTTCATACCGTCGACCAGCTTGGTCGCCGTCTCCAGGTAGCTGTCCTTGGCGCCACCGGACCACTCGCTGGTCTCCTCCGGCACGGACGTGCCGTACTCGTCGGCGAGCGAGTTCGCGTCCCGGGACGCGCCGTCGTGCGTGCCGGCGGGCCCGGACACCGAGTCCGGTTCGCCCCGCAGCTGCCCGAGCGGTTCCTCCAGGAACGAGATCATCGGGGTGAGGAAGTCGCAGCCCGCGCTGCTCAGCGCGGACAGCGGGCTCGCCGTGGAGCCGAGCATGCCGATCGACACGACCGGCTCGCCCGCGATGTCCGCCGACAGCCAGTCCTTGTTCGAGACGGAGTCACCCGCCAGCCGCAGGTCGGCCAGTGCCGTGTTGATCTCCACAGCCGACCGTTCGGTCACCGCGGTCATCGGATTCCCTCCCCGATCCCGGTCAGCCCGGCGGCGTGGTCGTCGTCGGAGTGCTGGTAATGCTCCGCCGCCCGCCGCATCCCCTCGCTCACCTTGTCCATTGTGGATGACGCGTGCCCGAACGCCTCACTCGTCCTCGCCATCGCGGCCCCAACACCGGTGGTGATGAACTGGGCGAACGAGCCCAGCGAGGCCGCGTTCATCTCCCCGGGCAGTGAGGTGCCGATGGCCGACAGCCGGTCGGCGTGCGCGGCCAGCCTGCCCGCGTGCGACCGCAGCTGCTCGGGGTCGACCTGGTACGACGGTGTGGTCATCGCACGACCTCCGCCGGCATGTGCCGGGTGATCTGCGTCAGCGCGGGCCCATCACCGAGGTAGCCTGCCATCACCTCGGCCATCCGTGCGGCGGCGAGACGCTGGGCCTCCCGCGCGGTGCCGACGATCAGGTCGGCGAGCACGGCGGCCTCCAGTTTGCGTGCCATGGGGGTCAGCTCGACCCCTTCGAGTACCCCCGCCGCGTTCACGGTCACGGTGACCTCACCACGCGGCGACCTCGCGGCCGCCCCCGCGTCGGCGAGACTCTCCCGTGCCCGCTGCGCGCCGTAGGCGGCGTGTTCGAGCCGGTCGCGGTAGTCCGCAAGCCATTGTGCCGGATCCATTGCCTGTCCCCAATCTCCTACCCAGCCGCGGCGTCACGCAGCGCTTTGACCAGGTCGTCGCGTCGCAGCGGGTTGACGCTCACCCAGCCGCTCTCGTCGCGATCCACCCGGACCCTCCCGTGTGGACTGTCCAACCACGACAGTTCGACAGTTCGTCCGACGCCGTCCACGACGACGCCGCCCTGCCCGCGCCCGGTCACCGAGGGCAGCAGGGCGATGAGTGCGTCGACGGCGGCCTCGTCGCCACCGCGTTCGGCGACCAGTGCGCGCAACCGCTTGCGGGGCGCCGGGCCCTCCAGCCGCGCCGCCGCCTCGACGACACCGGGCGGCAGCGTGATCGGCATGGCCTGCGCGGCGGCCGCCCTCGGGATCCGCCCGGACAGTTCCGCGGTCAGCGCGGCGTCGGTGATCCGGGTGACGGTCACCGGCCCCGGTTCGCCGCCGATCGACTGCCCGCACAGCAGCGCCTGCTCCCCGTCGATCATCGCGACGGTGCCCCGCACCAGTGAGCCGCACACGACCACGAGGTCCACCGATCGCCGGTGGTCCCGCAGCGTGTCGACGAAGTCCGCGGCGAGACGGACCGGACCGTCTTCGTTCGCCAGTCCGCGCTCGGACAGTGTCCGGCCTGCCTCGGCCAGCAGCGCCGCCCGTTCGCCGGAGTCGCGGCCACACGAGGGCACCCGCAGCGGGAACGGCGGGCGCCTGCCCGCGTAGGTGGCCAGCAGGTCCAGCTCGGTCAGCGTGAACTCAGATGTTGATGTCATCCGGATGATCCCCCCATCTCGCGGAGATCCTCGCTCGCCTGATCGTCGCGTTCCTGGTATTTGCCGCGGGCGCCGTCGAGCAGCTGCTTGTACTCGCGTACCTCCCGTTCGGCCGCCTCGACCTCACCGGCGAGCCCGGAGCTGCCCGCGGCCTCCCGCAGCCGCTGCGCCAGCTCGACGGCGGGTGGTGCGGTGCCCAGCATCGGCAGTCGCTGCGCCAGCCTGCTGGCGGTGGCGACCAGCTCGCCGGTCAGGTCACCGAGCTGGGCCAGCGTGCTGATCCGCTGCCCGATCAGGTCCGGTTCGAGTTCGACGCCCTCGCTCATCAGCGCACCTCCCCGATGACCTCTTCGCTGGCCGGCTCGGCGAGCGGGAAGAGTCCGTGGTTCATCCTCGGCATCTGGTTCTCGTGCTCCTCGTCGTCCGCTCCGCCGCGGGCGCCCGCGCCCGGCGGCACCATTCCGCCCATCGAGCCCGAACGCGCGGCCGCCGACTCGGCCGCCGCCCGCGCCGCGGCGACGGACCCGCCCGGCAGATCCATCGCGCCGACCCGGACGCCCGGTGCCAGCTGCGCCGACGGGGGCAGGCCGGTCGGCAGGGCCGTCCCGCCGGTGACCGTGCCGGGCAGCGCCGTCGCGGTACCACTGCCCGGGCCGACCAGGCTCTGCCACGACCGCGCGGCTCCCGCGGTCCCGCTCGCGGAGGCGGGCGCGGTCGCGCTGCTCGGCGACGTGGCCGCCGGCGGGATCGTGTCCCGTGCCTGGCCGATCATCCGGCTGGAGTCGGTCAGGCTGGACTCGTAGGTCCGCATGGCGCGGACCGCCTGCTGCTTCTGCATATCGGTGGCGTTGGCGCCGACGAAGAAGCTGAACCCGGCGCCGCCGACCGCCCCGAAGGCGGCGCCGGGGTCGGACTGCGGCGCACTGGGCAGTGGTGGTGGCGACCACGCCGGTGGCGCGGTCAGGCCTGCCCAGTTCGCCGCCGGGGTCCCCATCGGCGCGACGGGCTTGCCCGGGGGCGGCGGCATCATCGCCCTGGCCCTGGCCAGTGCGTCGGCCGCCCGCTCGGCAGCCTGCTCACCCGCCCGGGCCAGCTCGGCGATCTTCTCCACCCGGTCGGCCAGCACGCCCAGCCTGCGGGCGGCCTCCTCGGCGCCGGTACCCCGCCAGCCGTCCAGCAGCGCCGCCCGCTGTTCCCGCAACACCTCGGTGTGATTGACCAGCGCCGCCCGGTGCTGCGACCACTCCGCGGCGATCGTGCTGACGTCGGCGACGTCGGCCTCCTGCCACAACATCTCGTACAGCTCCTCGTGGCTGTACGCCTCCCAGTTCACCCCGGTGTCCACCCCAGACCCCTTTCCGGCATCGGTGCGGCAATGGTCGGCAGCGGCGGGGTTCGCGGGGAAGGGCACGGCGGCGGCCATTTCTGGCCGGTTGTTCTGACCAGGCGAAAAGCGTCAACGAGTCGCGCGGTAGGCCTTGGCGAGGTGCTCCTGCAGGCGGGCGTGCCGGAACTGGTAGACGGCGCCGGACTGGCGCAGCACGCCCCGGCGGTAGGCGTCGTCGAGCAGTGCGGTGACGGCCCACGGCAGCCTGCCGGTGAGCGGGAGCCGGATGCGGGTGAACAGCAGCCAGTGCCCCCACGCGGTAAACGCGACGATGTAGCCAGCGCCCGCGCTCAACCCGCCGATCAGACCGATCAGCAGGCCGTTGGGCAGGCCCCAGATGACGCCGCCGAAGTCACCGGCGACGGCACGCCAGCCGGTGACGATCAGGTACCCGCCGAGACCGATCGCCAGCGTGAGGACGACGGCGAGCACACCGGTCAGGCGCAGGGTGGTCGTGCGGTTGGCCGCGAGCAGGTCGGCGGGGCTGGTCGCGGTGGTCAGGTTGGCAGGCGCCTCCAGCAGGGCGGCGAGCGCGAACACCGCGCCGCAGGCCAGCCCGAAGATCACCGCGCACAGACCGGCGTCGATCAGTGTCGCCCGCACGAGCAGGCCGGTGTCCGCGGGGAGGGTGATGTGCGGGGACACCGCCTTCACCAGTACGGCGGCCGGTGCGTAGGCGATGCCGGCGGCCGCGCCGCACAGCGCGCCGGCGACGAAGCGGGTGGTGAGCTTTCTGCGGAACCCGGGTTGCCTGCCCGACCGGTCGAACAGGCGCACCCGGAACCGCGTGGGTTCGGTGATCCTGCCTCTGCGCACCACCATCAGCAGGTAGAGCAGGCCGAACGGGACGCCGACCACCGGTCCGATGAGCAGGCCGTCGGCGAGGGTGCTCCGCCAGTGCGGTGCGGTGCCGGATTTCAGCGTGAACAGGGGTATGAAGACCAGCCAGTCGACCAGCGCGGTGGCCACGCTGGCGGCCAGCGTCACCAGCAGGACGCGCGACGAGGCGCGCAGCGAGCCGCCGATCCGCCACCATTCCAGGTCACCGGTGCCCCGGCGGTCGAGGTCGTCGGCGAGAAACCCCAGCCACTGGCGCACGCGCGCGACGTCCCGGCCGCGCCGCTCGCCGTGGCCGCCGTAGACGGTGGGCAGGAACGTGTCGAGCAGATGCTCCTCAATGGCCCGCGGCGTGGGGAACCGGGTGGTGTCCAGCAGGTCGGCGGGGTCGCGGTCGCGGGAGTCGCTGTAGACGGTGCGGGCGAGGCCGACCATGAGCGGTGTCGACAGGACCTCGGCCAGGTTCGCGTCGCCGTCGCGCAGGGCGGCCATGACCGGACCCCAGTCGGTCCCGCGCCGGGCGGTGCGGGGCAGGTAGGCGGCGAGGTCGTCCGGGGTGAGGTCGGTCAGCTCGACCACCGCGGCCGAGGTGAGCACGTCGACGGCGGTGACCGCCCGCTCGTACTCGGCGAAGCGGCTGGTCAGCAGCAACGGCAGGGACAGCGAGTTGAGCGTCTCCAGTGCCGGCCGGTGCAGGCCCTCGGCGATCTCGTCGAAGCCGTCCAGCACGGGCAGGACGCGGCCGGTGTCGACGAGGACGGCGGCCAGCGTGGCTCCGCCGGGCGCGGCGGCGGCGAGTCCGGGCTGGTCCCGCTGCAGCATGTCGGCCAGCCAGGTGCGCAGCGGTGTCGCGGTCGGGTCCCAGGACCCGATGTTGAAGATCACCGGCACCGGGTCGCCGGGTGCGCGGGCGGCCAGCATGTCCAGGACGAACCGCAGGGTCAGCACGGTCTTGCCGGATCCGGCGCGGCCGAGCACCACGAGCCGCCGCGAGGGGACGCGCCGGTAGGCGTCGGCGACGTCGCCGACCTCGCCGGCGAGGTCGAGCGGCGTGGCGGCGACGCCGGCGGGGACGCGGCAGATGTTGTCCCAGTGGTCGGCCAGGTGCTCGGGTGCCTGCCGCCAGCGCACCGGCAGCGGGAACGGGTCGTGGACGCGGCGCAGTTCCTCCTCGCGGCGCAGCTGGGTGGCGATCACCCTGGCCAGGTGATCGGCCGACTCGGCCACCTCGGGCGGGACGGCGGGCAGGCTGACCTGCGGCGCGGGCGCCGGCGGCTCGGCGGTCCGCTGTGCGGGCGGCTGGTGCCTGCCGTCGGCGGCGGAGAGGAGGTCGCGGCGTTCGTCCGGGGTGACGTCCAGCGCGTCGGCGAGCAGCGTGACCGTGCCGATGCGGGGATCGTTGCCACTGCCGGTTTCCAGCCGCCGGATGGTCCGGACGCCGACGCCGGACCGTTCGGCCAGCTCGTCCTGGGTCAGGCCGACGCGCCGCCGGGCATCCCGCAGGAGCACACCGAAGGGAGTGGCCACGGCGGAGTTCCTCCAGGTGTGCCGGCGGGATCGCCTGATCTTAACCGGCCATGAATGGCAGGTGGTCGACCTGGTCGCTGACCTGCGAAAAGGCGAAACTGCCTGCTATGACAGCGAAGTTCCGGTACCGGTGTGGCGAGTGCGGCCACCGCACCCGGTGGCTCGACGACCGGGAGGGCGCGCAGCGCCTGGAACGCCACTACCGGCGGTGCCACCCCGGGGTCGAGCCCGGCGGCGACTTCGAGATCCGGCGCGACGGTCAGCGGCCCGGCTGCCTCGGTGTGTTCCTGCGGACCGACAGGCCGTAGCCGGTCAGGGTCAGCGCGATGAAGACGGCGGCGAGCACGAGGTTCAGCGGCATGCCGAGCAGGCGGCCGACCTCACCCGGGTACTCCTCGACGCTGGTGCCGGGCACCAGTAGCGGCACGAAGAACGCGCCCCACACCGCGACCGGCACGGCCGTGGCCACGCGCAGGCCGGTGCGGTCGGCCGGACGCCGCCAGAGCAGCCACAACGCGACGGCCGACATCGCGGCCCCGACCGCGAGCAGCATCACCGCGTGGAACCGGGCGTGCGGCGGCCAGTCCGGGTTGAACACGTGGCTGTCGTTGAAGTCGACGACCGCCGGGCCGGTCATCGTCGCCACCAGCACGACCGTCAGGATCGCCTTGCCCGCACCTGCCATGCGCCAACCCTGCCACGCGCCGCTGACATCCGGATGCCGTGAGGGCCCCGGCTGCCGGGTGGTGTGCGTGAAGGTGGAGTTCGCGTGCGGGAGCGTGGGACTCGCGTGCAGGAAGGTGGGACTCGCGGGGCCACAGGGTGGGAGCGTGTCTCACGGTATGAACTCCACGCTCGTGCACGCGAGTTCTGCGTTCCGGTACGCGAGTTCCACGTTCGCGCACGGTCGCCCGCCCCGGACTGTGCCGGGCCCTCACGGGACGTCGGGCGCTGCCTGGCTTCAGGCGTCGGCCTCCAGCGTGAGGTCGCGGCCGCGTGTCTCCGGCATCCGTACCGCCGTCACGAGCGTGACCAGCATGATCGCGGTCATGTACACGACCACACCGGTCCAGCCCGCGACGATCTGCGTGATCACGCCGGACAACAGCGGCGCGATGCCACCGCCGAGCACCGCGGAGAACTCCCGGCCGAGCGCGACCCCGGCGTACCGGTGCCGGGAACCCGCCAGCTCGGCGAACGCGGCGGCCTGCGAGCCGACCGTGCCGTAGGCGGCGAAGACGAAGCCCAGCACGATCACCAGGACGACCAGCGCCGGTTCACCGGTGTCCAGCAACAGGAACGCCGGCGCGGGGAACACGACCAGGAACGCCGCGACCGCGATGATGACCGGCCGCCTGCCCAGCCGGTCGCTCAGCACCCCGGTGACGAACGCCGACAGGCAGCCGAACAACGCGCCCACCAGCAGCGCCTGCGGCACCAGCCGCGGGTCGACGCCGACGGTCTGGATCAGGTAGCTGCCCATGAAGACCTGGACGAGATAGGAATGCGTGTTGCCGCCGATGTTCAGCGCGAAGGTACGCAGGAACGGCCTGCGCCCCACGGTGAACACGCTCTTGATCGGCGACTCGACCAGCCTGCGTTCCTCGGCCTGCTCCTTGCGTGCCTGCTCGAAGACCGGTGACTCACGCAGCCTGCGGCGCAGGACGTACGCGGCGACGGTGACGAACGCGCTGGAGAAGAACACCAGCCGCCAGCCCCAGGACAGGAGCTGGTCGTCGGGCAGCAACTGGACCAGGATCCACACGACGGCGCCGAGCGCGGTGCCCGCCGCCGCGCCGACGAACACCAGCGAGGCGTACCGGCCACGCTTGTCCGGCGGTGCGACCTCGGTGAGCAGCACCACCCCGCCCGCCTGCTCGGCGCCCGCGCCGAATCCCTGCAACAGCCGCAACACCACCAGCAGCGCGGGGGCGAGGAGCCCGACCTGGTCGTAGGTCGGCAGCGCGCCGATGACGAACGTCGCGATCCCCATCAGGAACAACGTGGTCACCAGCACGAACTTGCGGCCGAGCCGGTCGCCGTAGCGGGAGAAGAACAACCCGCCGAACGGCCGCGCGAGGAAACCGACCGCGTACGTCGCGAACCCGGCCAGCACGCCGATCGCGGGATCGGCCGCGGAGAAGAAGATCTTGTTGAACACGATCGCGGTCGCGGTGCCGTAGATGACGAAGTCGTACTGCTCCAGCGCCGTCCCGACCAGGCCACCCCACGCGGCGGTGCGGAGGTTGTCGTGCGCCATCGTCGCCTCCTCGTCGCGGCAGGTGGAGATCATCACCGCCGGGCGGGCGAGGGGTCAAACCGTCCCTATCGGATGGTGGGAAGCCCCCGCGCGGGGGCTTCCCACTCAGCCAACCGAACCGGCGGGCGAACGGCGCATGACCCGCCAGGTCACCACCGCGAGCACCACGGCCAGCGCGGCGAACAGGCCGAACTCGATGAGCTGGAACGCCGCCAGCCGGTCGGCCGGCTGCACGTCGACGAAGTGCGAGACCGCTCCCGCCTGCCGTTCACAGAGGTAGGGGTCCCCGTCCGGCCCGACGGGCATCGCGCAGCGTGCCGGGTCCACCTCGTTGCCCGCGGCGTCCAGCATCCCGCCGCCGACGAACAGGTCGTCGCGGCCGCCGGGCCGGAATTCCGCACCCAGCGGGAAGACCGAGCGGACCGGCGTCATGAAGTAGGGCCGCAGGTTCTCAATGACGAACACCCGGATGCCGGCGAACAGGGCGAGCGTGATCCCCATCGACACCACCGTCCGCCTGCTGATCGCGCTGACGGCGAGGCCGAGCGCGAAGCCGAACAGCGCGTACCCGGCCTGCAGCAGTGGTGACGACTCGAATCCGTGGCCGCTGAACGGACGGATCAGCGGCCAGTCCGGCAGGACGGCCCGCAGCCGGTGCATCAGCCAGCTCGACACGAGGCCGAGCACGACGGCGTAGACCACCGCGACCCCGGCCAGGACGGCCGTCTTGCCGGTGAGCCAGCGCAGCGGGCTGACGTCCTGACCCCACGCCAGCAGGTGGGTGCGCTGCTCGTACTCCCTGGCCAGCAGTGGCGCCGCCCAGAACACCGCGATCAGGGCGGCGTAGCCGGGAATCGCGTACTGGGTGAGATCCAGCAGGCTGCGGTCGAACTCGCCGTACCGCCCGACGGGACGGACGGTGAGCCCGAAGACCACCATGAGGACGGCGGTCAGCACCAGCAGGCCGCCGGTACCGGCCAGGGCCAGCCGGTGCTGGCGCCAGGTGATCCAGACCAGGTCCGCCCAGCCGGTCCCCCGGTGGCCGTCCGCCTCGGTCCGGCTCGCCGTCGTGGTCTGTGTCGCCGCGGTCATGCCGCCTCCTTCCTGCTCGCCGCCAGCCGGGCCAGCACCAGGTCCTCCAGCGTCACCGGCCGGGTGATCCACGGCTCGGCGACGACCGGGGTCCCGCCGGCCAGCCGCACCAGGAACGTGGACTGCCGCTCCTCGTGCCGCGCTTCGATCACCTCGCCGGGCCCCGGCGGCTCGTCGGCCCGGGGGCCGACGTAGTGCAGGTGCTCGCCGAGCAGCCGGTCCACCTCGCCGTCGGCGACCAGGCGTCCCCTCGCCAGCAGCAGCAGGCGGTCGGCGACCCCGCCCAGCTCGGCCACGACGTGGGTGGACAGCACGACGGCCATTCCCGCGTCGGCCGTCTCGGCCAGCAGCTCCGTCATCACCTCGCGCCGGGCGAGTGGGTCCAGATTGGACAGTGGTTCGTCCAGCAGCAGCACGTCCGGCCGGGCGCCGAGCGCGACCGCGAACGCCACCTGCGCCCGCTGGCCGCCGGACAGCCGGGCACACCGGCGGTCGGCGGGCACCTCGAACCGGTCCAGCCAGCGGGTGGCCCGCCGCTGGTCCCAGGTCTCGTTCAGCCGGGCCGCCAGCCGGAGCATGTCCGGCGCGGTCAGCTGTTTGTAGACCGGCTTGTCCTGCGCCACGAACGCCGTGCGGCCGGCCACGTCGACCGTCCCGCCCGCCGGGTCGAGCAACCCGGCCAGCATGCCGAGCAGTGTCGACTTGCCCGCCCCGTTGGCACCGACCAGCGCGGTCACCTGACCGCGGGGCAGTTCGAACGTGCAGTCCCGCAGCGCCCAGTTCTCCCGGCGCCGCCACCCCCGGTAGCTCTTGCTCAGGCCCTCGGCCCGTACCGCGACCTCGGTCGTCATGCGACCTCCACCCTTCCTTCACCGAGAACCGCGCGCACGAGCGCGTCGATGTCCTCGTCCTCCAGCCCCGCCTCCCTGGCCCGGGTCACCCAGCCGGTCAGCTCGCCACGCAACTCGTCCAGCACCTCGGGGGCGACGGAACCGAGGGCGGCCTTGACGAACGTTCCCGACCCCTGCCGCGCCTCCACCAGTCCGGCGAACTCCAGTTCGCGGTACGCCTTCAGCACCGTGTTGGCGTTCACGCCACTGCTGGCGACGACGTCGCGGACGGTCGGCAACCGGTCCCCCGGTCTCAGCCAGCCGAGCCGCAGCGCCTCCTTCACCTGCCGCACCAGCTGGAGGTAGGCGGGCATTCCGGCGGCCCGATCCACACGGAAGTCCACCGTGAGCACCTCCAAATTGTTCTACTCAACTAATACAGTAGTTGACCCGAACATGGAGTGCGTGTCAAGCTGCCGGTGCCCGGCGGACGGGTGGGACGGCGTCGGGGGCCGCCCTGCCCGCCGCCGGGCATCGGGGCGGGCGGGGTCAGGCGAGCCGGCGCAGCCCGGCCACCTGGAGTTCGGCGAACACCGCCACCGCACCGGCCTGCAGCAGGACGAACGCCAGTCCCAGGCCGGTCATCGGCACGGTCACCGCGACGACGACGCTGGCCAGTACCCACAGGGCGTTGACCACCACGACCTCCCGGGCACCAACGCGGCTGAGCCGCCGCCGCAGACCGAGACAGGCGACGGCCGCCGCGAACACCACCAGCCCCGCGCCGGCACCGTGCAACAGCCCGGCGGGCAGGCCCAGCAGTCCGGCGAGGAAGGTGCCGCCGATCAGCAGGAGCAGCCCGACGGCGCCGGTGGCGACGGCGTCCAGGCGCAGGGCGAGGCGAAGGAAACGTGCGTTGGTCTGCGTGGTCACGATGACTCTCCTCGGTCGCGGGGATGTTGCCTCGAACGATCTCCCGCGGGAGGTCACGGTGTCGATTACCTCGCAGGTAAGGGCGCTAGCTCTGGCTGACGTAGAGCACGTTGCCGTCGGGGTCGCGGAAGTCGAACATCGGCGGCACTCCCTCCCAGACCAGCAGCTCGTCGACGTCCACGCCCGCCGCCGACAACTCGGCGTGCAGCGCGGCCGCGTCGCCGGTGGTGAACCGGATCCCGGTGTCCACTCCGGACGGTGCCCGCTCGCTCGCGGGCAGCAGCGCGACCGTGACGGCCGACCCGGGCGGGCGGACCTCGATCCAGCGCCCGCCGAGCTGCGGCATCGG
Organism: Amycolatopsis suaedae; assembly: GCF_004214935.1. Lineage (GTDB taxonomy): Bacteria > Actinomycetota > Actinomycetes > Mycobacteriales > Pseudonocardiaceae > Amycolatopsis > Amycolatopsis suaedae. The sequence goes on along the minus strand of NZ_SFCC01000009.1, from coordinate 207,987 downwards.
CGCGTCCATGAGCTTGCCGAAGCCGAGCGTCCCGGCGTAGAACTCCACTGCCCTGTCCTGGTCGGTGACGGGGATGCCCACCGCGCGCACGCTGTCGATGTTCGCCATGATCAGTTCTCCTTCTCGAGTCGGTTCTTCAGTTCGGTCAGGCGCTCGCGCCAGAAGGCACGGCGCCGCTCCACCGCCGCGGCGTCGGGCAGCAGCTGGTGTTCGACGTGGACCTGGCTCCTGCTGTCGTCCTTGGCCTCGACGGTGACACTGATCCGGGTGCCGTCGGCCAGGTCGAAGCGGACCGACCGGCCCGGGCGGCGGGTCAGTGCGACACCGGGCAGCCAGCCGCCGGGGTCGGCGACCGCGGCCAGCAGGCGGTCGGCGGGCACCCGCACCGTCCGGCCGGTACCGACCGTGAACGTGCCGCCGGGACGGGCACCGGGCGGCCGCAGCCCGCGCTCCTGCTCGTAGTGGACGATCAGCTTCTGCGCCCACCAGGCGGACATGCCATGCTCGCCCCGGAGCCAGGCGGAGATCTCCCGGAACGGCCTGCCTGGGGCGCCCCACTCGTCGAGCAGGGCGAACCACTCGCCGTAGTCCAGGCCGGTCGCCCGCTGGATGCCGGTCTTCGCTTGCCCGGGTTTCCGCGATGCTGCGATCATCGTGTCCTCCTTCATCTCGCCCAGAGGTAGAAGCCGTGTCCGGCATTTCGACATCCGGCCGAAAAGAATTTCGGAGACTCCGATGAAGTACCTGGTGCTGATCTACACCAACGCCGAGGCACGGCGGCTGTGGGAACAGCTGCCCGAGGACCAGCAGGCGGCCGGACTGCGGGCGTACGCCGAGCTCAACGAGGAACTGGCCGCCTCCGGCGAGATGATCGTCTCCGAGTCACTGGCCGACTCCTCGCTGGCCAGGCACGTCGTCGTGCGGGACGGGCAGCCGATGGCGACCGACGGGCCGTTCGCCGAGGTCAAGGAGCAGCTCGCTGGCTTCTACCTGGTCGACTGCGACAGCATCGAGCGGGCCACCGAGATCGCCGGGCGGATCCCCGAGGCGCAGGCCGGGCACGTCGAGGTCCGTCCGGTGCGCACGTACAGCGGGCTGGAGATGTGACGGTCCCCGGCCTGATCGGCGAGCTGGCTCCGCAGGTCGTCGCGCGGCTGGTCCGGCGCTACGGCGACTTCGACAGCTGCGAGGACGCCGTCCAGGAGGCACTGCTGGCGGCCACCCGGCAGTGGCCCGCCGAGGGCGTACCGGACAACCCGAAGGCGTGGCTGACCACGGTGGCGTCCCGGCGGCTGATCGAGACCGTGCGTGGCGACGTCGCCCGCAGGCGCCGCGAGGAGACGGTGTCGCGCGAGACGGTGCCGAGCACCGCGCCCGACCACGACGACTCGCTGACCCTGCTGACCCTGTGCTGCCACCCCGCGCTCACCCCGGCCTCGCAGGTCGCACTCACGTTGCGTGCCGTCGGCGGGCTCACCACCGCGGCCATCGCGCACGCCTTCCTCGTCCCCGAGGCCACCATCGGCCAGCGCATCAGCAGGGCCAAGCAGCGGATCAAGGCCAGCGGCGCGCAGTTCCTGCCACCGAGCCGGGAGGAACTGCCGCAGCGGATCGCCGGTGTGCTCAAGGTGCTGTACCTGATCTTCAACGAGGGCTACACCGCCAGCTCCGGCCCGGCACTGCGGCGGGTGGAGCTGACCGCGGAAGCCATCCGGCTCACCCGGCAACTGCATGCCGCACTGCCCGGCGACGGCGAGGTGACCGGGCTGCTGGCGCTCATGCTGCTCACCGACGCCCGCGGGCCCGCCCGCACGAAACCGGACGGAACCCTGGTCCCGCTCGCCGAGCAGGACCGCGACCACTGGCACCGCCCGTCCATCGAGGAGGGCATCGCGCTGGTCACCGGCGCGCTCGCCGACGGCCCGGTCGGGCCCTACCAGCTGCAGGCCGCGATCGCCGCCGTGCACGCCGAGGCCAGGCGTGCCGAGGACACCGACTGGCCGCAGATCCTCGGCCTGTACAACCTGCTGCACGCCGCCGCGCCCGGCCCGATGGTCACCCTCAACCGCGCCGTCGCCGTGGCGATGGTCCACGGTCCGCGGGCCGGTCTCGACCAGCTGGCCGAGGCCGAACCCGCGCTGGCGGGGCATCACCGGCTCAGCGCCGTCCGGGCCCACCTGCTGGACCTGGCCGGCGATCACCAGGCCGCGCGGGAGGCGTACCTGGAGGCCGCCCGCCGGACGCTCAGCGTGCCCGAGCAGCGGTATCTGCACTCACGCGCGGAACGGCCAGTGCGATGAGAGCCGCGGTGGCCAGCAGCGCGGCGCCCAGGCCGAAGCCGAGCGCGTAGCCGTCGCTGGAACTCCCGGAGTGCTGACCGGCCGCCGTGCCGAGTGCGGCAAGGCCCAGCGACGCGCCGATCTGCCGCGTGCTGTTGAGCAGGCCGCTCGCCGTGCCGGCCTCGCCGGGCGCGACACCGTTGGTCGCCGTGGAGACCAGCGGCCCGAGGCAGAGCCCGAAGCCGATGCTGGCCACGACGGACGGTCCGAGCACGTCGGCCGCGAACGTCCCGTCCGGCCGGATCGTGCTGAACCAGGCAAACCCGGCCGAGGTGAGCAGCGCGCCCGCGATCAGCAGGGTCCGCGGCGCGAACCGGTAACCGAGCTTGACGGCGAGCACGGAACCCACGACCACGCCGAGCGCGAACGGCAGGAACTGCAGCCCGGCCTGCGCCGCCCCGGCGCCGAGTACCCGTTGCAGATAAAGCGACATGAAGTAGAACGCCGACGCCATCGCGGCACCGACCAGCAGGTTGAAGGCGTTGGCCGCGGCGACCGAGCGGTTGGCGAACAGGCCGAGCCGGACCAGCGGCTCCCTGCGAGTGGTCCGCTCGACCTGGACGAACGCGACGAGCAGGACGACGGCGGCCGCCAGCGTCGTGAGGGTGACCGGTGAGGTCCAGGCGTAGGTGTCGGTGCGCACCACGCCGAACACCAGCAGGCTCATCCCCGCCGTCGCCAGTACCGCTCCCAGGACGTCCGGGCGTCCACTTCGGACCGGTGGCGGCCCGGCGGGAACCCCGCGCCGGACGAGGACGAGCGCGATCGCCACGATCGGGACGTTCACGAACATCACCCAGTACCAGCCGGCGTACTCGGTGAGCACACCGCCGATCAGGACACCGAGCGCGCCACCGGACGCGTTGGTCGCACTCCACACCCCGAACGCCCGGACCCGGGCCCTGCCGGAGGGAAACGTCGCGGCCAGCAGCGCCAGCGCGGCCGGAGCCAGCGCGGCGGCGCCGACACCCTGCACCGCGCGGGCGGCCACCAGCTGCCAGGGTTCCTGGGCGAATCCGCCCGCGAGCGAGGCGATGCCGAACCCGGCGAGCCCGAGCGACAGCATCCGCCCGCGCCCGTAGCGGTCGGCGGCCTTGCCGCCCAGCAGGAGCAGCCCGCCGAAAGTCAGCGCGTAGGCGTGGATCACCCAGGTCAGCCCGGCCGGGCCGAAGCCGAGACCCTCCGCGATCGCCGGAAGTCCGACGTTCACCACGGACAGGTCCAGCGACACCATGAACTGCACGACGGCGACGGCCGCGAGAACGAGTCCCGGCCGCGCGGGCGACTTTTCGAACATGTTCCAAAAGTAGCAGCGACCGGGCCGCGGTGTCGACCACGACGCCGGGACAGCATGATGGGACCGTGGCCCGTCCCAAGACCTCCACCGGCCGCACCGGCCGGCCGCCGGTGACCTCCCGCGAGCAGATCGTGGCCGTCGCCCGCGGGCTCATCGAGCAGGACGGCTGGGAGAAGCTGACCGTCCGCAAGCTGGCCGCCGAGATCGGCATCGGGGCGACGACCCTGTACCACCACGTGCGGGACAAGGACGACCTGGTGGTCCTGCTGGTCAACGACTACGCGGCGCAGATCGGCCGCCCGCCGCTGCCCGGCGACCCGCGTGAGCGCATCGTCGTGGCCGCCACGACGATGCACGACGTCCTCACGTCCTGGCCGTGGGCCGCGGAAGCCCTTGCCACCGACGGTTTTCTCGCCCGCGTCGACGAACCGGCGCTGTGGATGGTGGAGGCGATCCTGTCCGGCGCGATCGACCACGGCTGCACGCCCGAACAGGCCGTCCACGTCTTCCGCTGCCTCTGGTACTACACCGTCGGCGAGACCATCGTCCGCGCCCGCTCCGCGCCGCGGCGGCGGGAATGGGAGCAGGCCACCGAGCGCGAACCCCTGTTCGGCCACGTCGACACCGCACGGATCCCGCACCTGGCCGCCATCGGCCAGCGCTGGGGCGAGTGGGCGGGCAAGGACAACTACGCCGAGGGGCTGCGGGCCTTCGTCGACGGGCTGCTGGCGCGATGCGGGTAGCGCTGCTCGGGCCGGTCCGGGTCCTCGACGACACGGACTCGCCGGTCGACGTCAGGGGTGCCCGCTTGCGCATGCTGGCGGCCCGGCTGGCGCTGGCAGGCGGCGCCCCGGTGCCCGCCGACACGCTGGTCGCCGACCTGTGGGGAACGCGGCCGCCCGCCGACGCGGCCGGCGCCCTGCACGCCCTGGTGTACCGGCTTCGCCGGGCGCTGGGCGGGGCCGGGACGGTGGAGTCGGCCGGCACCGCCTACCGGCTCGCGGTGGATCCGCCGGACGTCGACGCGTACCGGTTCGAGGACCTGGTCGCCCGGGCCGGGCGCGAGCCACGGCAGGCGAGCGAGCTGCTCGGGCAGGCACTGCGGCTGTGGCGCGGTCCCGCACTGGCCGACGTCGGCGAGGCGCCGTTCGCGGCCGCGGCCGCCGCCCGGCTGGACGAGCTGCGTGTCGCGGCCGTCGAGGACCGGTTCGAGGCCGAGCTACTCGCGGGACGGCACGGCGAGATCCTGGCCGACCTGGAGGCGGCGACCAGGGAACATCCGCTGCGGGAACGCCTCGCCGGGCTGCGGATGCGTGCCCTGCACGCCGCCGGACGGCAGTCGGAGGCGCTGGCCGTCTACGAGCAGGTCCGGACCACCCTCGCCGGCGAGCTGGGCGTGGATCCCGGCAAGGACCTGCGGGAGGCTCACCTCGCCGTGGTGCGTGGCGAGGTGAGCCGCGCGGCGCCGGGGCGGCTGCCCGCGCGGCTGACCACGTTCGTCGGCCGCGACGACGAACTGGCACTGCTGGCGGAACTGCTGGAGCGGTCCCGGCTGGTCACCGTCGCAGGCCCCGGCGGGGCAGGCAAGACCCGGCTGGCCGTCGAGGCGATGTCCCGGAAGCCGCGGGACCGGACCTGGTTCGTGCCGCTGACCGACGACGACGTGCCCGGCGCGATCCTCGGTGTGCTCAGCTCGCCGGACGCACCCCGGCCCACCCGGGCCGACCCGGTGGACCGGGTGGCCGAGCTGCTCGGCGGCGGCCCGGCCACGCTGATCCTGGACAACGCCGAGCAGGTCGCCGAAGCGGTCGCGCGGTACGCGACGCGGCTGCTGGAACGCCTGCCACGGCTGACGATCCTGGTCACCAGCAGGGAGTCGCTCGACGTCGTCGGCGAGGCACTGTGCCGCCTGCGCCCGCTGGCTCCGCCGGCCGCCGCGCGGCTGTTCCTCGACCGGGCCCGCGCGGTCCGGCCCGGGCTGGAGCTCGACGAGGCGGGCGTCGCGGACATCTGCCGTCGCCTGGACGGGCTGCCGCTGGCGCTGGAACTGGCGGCTGCCCGGCTGCGCTCGATGGACGCCGGCGCGCTGGCCGCCGGGCTGGACGACTGGTTCCGGCTGCTCAGCTCGGGAAACCGCGGCGCGCAGCCACGGCAGCGCACGCTGCACGCGGTGATCGACTGGAGCTGGAACCTGCTGGACGAGGAGGAGCGGACGCTGGCGCGACGGCTGTCGGTCTTCCCCGGCACGTTCGGCGTCACCGCGGCGGAGCGGATCTGCGCGGACCGGAGCGTGCCGCCGTCCGACGTCGCCTACGTCCTGGGTTCACTTGTCGACAAGTCGATCATCGAGCTGGAGTCCGGCCGGTACCGGATGCTGCGGACCATCCGGGACTTCGCCGACCGCGAGCTCGGCCCGGATCGCGCGGCCGTCCGCGAGGCGTACGTGGCGCACTTCGCCGCGCTGGCCGCCGAGCACGACCCGCTGCTGCGGGGCGAGCGGCAGGATGCCGCGCTGACGGTCTTCGAGTCCGAGTACGACAACCTCGTGCACGCCCTGCACCTGGCACTGGCCGGCGGCGCCGCCGGGCCCGCGGTCGCACTGCTCGGGCCGCTGTACTGGTACTGGAACACCGTGCACCACGACGCGCGCGACGTCTCCTTCGTGGCGCGGCTGCTGGAACTGGGCGACGCCCTGCCCGCCGACGCCCGTGCCGCCTTCACCGCCGTGCACCTGCTGTCCGGCTCCGCGGAGCCCGAGGCCGGAGCCGTGCGGGCGGTGATCGAGGACTGCCTGCGTACCGAGGCGTCGCGGCGCTTCCCGATCCTGCTGGTGATGATCCTGCCCGGCGGGTACCTGTCCGGCCTCGACGACCTCGTCGCACGGGAGATCGCGCAGATCCGCGCCCGGCCGGACCGGTGGGCTCGCGGCTGCACCTACCTGGCCGAGGGGTTCGCCGCGTACGACCGCGGTGACTGGCGCACCGTCGAGGCGTGCTGCGAGCAGGCGGTCCGGGAGTTCGAGGCGGCCGGCGACCGGCTGATGACGGCGATGACGCTGGGCGGTTCGGCACGGGTGTACTCCCTGCGCGGCGAGCACGAGCACGCGATCGCCGCGTACGAACGCGGCGTCGCGCTGATCCGCAGGACCGATCCCAGCCATCTGCTCGCGCTGGCGCTGGAACGGATGCGTGGCGGCGACCTGCCCGGCGCCCGGCGGGACGTCGACGAGGCGACCCGGGCCGCACACGAGTACGGGCAGTCCCATCTGGTGGCCCAGTGCCTGGTCGTGCTGGCGGACTGGCAGCGGCGGGCGGGCGACCCCGGAGGGTGCGAGCGGACGCTGGCGGAACTCGAGGAACTCACCGGCACCGACGCCGCGCTGGGCACCGCGGTCGAGGGCCAGCTCGTCGCCGTGCGGATCGCGAACCTGCTCGCCACCGGCGACGCGAGCGGGGCCAGGGCGTTGCTGCCCAGGGCCGTCCGGGCCTGGCTGTCCTACCGGGACGGTGCCCCGGCGGCGCAGGCACTGGCCGCAATCCTGCTGCTGGAGGGCGACCCGGCCGGTGCCGCCACGGCACTGGGGATGAGCCAGGTCATCCGGGGCACGTACGACCACGGCGACCCGGAGCTGCGCGCGCTCGCCGGCGAGCTGGCCTCCCGCCTCGGCGAGGCCGCCTACCGCGAGGCGTTCGACGCCGGCGCCGCCCTCCCCCGCGAGGACGCGCTCGACCGCCTCACGAGCCAGGCGCCGCCGGGGCGCTGACAGCGACGGCGCGGCGTGTAAGCCGGCTATCAGGGAGCCGTCACCGGCGGTCGGCATCGTCGCCGGCGTGACAACCCAACGAGATCCCCGACGTTGGCTGATCCTGGTCGTGCTCTGCCTGAGCACGCTGGTGCTGACGATCGACAACCAGGTCCTCACGGTGGCCATCCCGGCACTGATCCAGGACCTGGGTGCCGACGCCCAGGACATCCAGTGGATCACCAACTCCTACATCCTGGCGATGGCCGGACTGCTGCTCACCGCGGGCAGCCTCTCCGACCGGTACGGCAGACGGCGCGTGATGGTCATCGGCCTCGCGTTGTTCGGGCTGGCGTCGCTGACGGCGACCTGGGCAAGCGACCCCGGACAGCTGATCGCCTGCCGTGCGCTGATGGGCGTTGGCGCCGCACTGATCATGCCGAGCACGCTGTCGATCCTGATCACGGTGTTCGACGACGAGGAGCGGCGCAAGGCCACCTCGGCGTGGTCGGCAGTGGCTATGCTCGGCCTGGTCGGCGGCCCGATCCTCGGCGGCGTCCTGGTCACCGAGTTCGGCTGGGCCTCGGTGTTCCTGGTCAACGTCCCGATCGCCGGGCTGGCGATCGCCGCCGCACTGGCGCTGATGCCCGAGTCCCGCGCGCCGGCCCGCAAGGCCGACCTGCTCGGCACCGCGCTGTCCGTGCTGGGCCTGATCGCGCTGGTCTGGGCGATCATCGACCTGCCGGTGACCGGCCTCGGTGACGCGGTGACGCTGGTCAAGCTGGCCGTCGCCGTGCTGTGCCTGCTGCTGTTCGAAATCCGGCAGTCCACAGCGGACTCCCCGATGGTGCCGCTGGCGTTGTTCCGCGACCGCGACTTCACCGGCGGCAGCTTCGCACTCGTACTGACCCAGATCGGGCTGGCCGGGCTCGTCCTGGCGCTGACGCAGTACCTGCAGTTCGTGCTCGGCTACACGCCGACCGAGGCCGGTGCGGCGCTGGCGCCCATGGCCGTCGTGACGATCGTGACCAACCTCGCCGGCGCCGCGCTCGGCCAGAAGGTCAGCAACCGGATCCTGGCGGCCGCCGGCCTGACGATCGTCGCTGCCGGGTTCGGGATGCTGGGCACCCTGTCCGTGGGCAGCGGTTTCGTGACGGTCGTGGCCACGCTGGCGTTGTTCGGGATCGGCGCCGGGCTGGCGCAGCCCGCGGCCATCGCCGCGTTGATGGGCGCGGTGCCGGAGGAGTACGCCGGGGTCGGCTCCGCGGTCAACGACACCATGCAGCAGGCCGGTGCCGCACTCGGCGTGGCCATCCTCGGCAGCGTGCTCGCCGGTGGCTACACCGCCGCGATGCCCGAGGACACCGCCGAGCGGGCCAGGGCCTCGATCGGTGACGCACTCGCACTGGGCGATCCCGGTGTCACGCGGGCGGCGCGGGAGGCGTTCGCGTCCGCCATGTCGGCCACCGGCTGGATCACCGCCGGACTGGTGCTCGCCGCGGCCCTGGTCGCACTGCTGGTCATGAAGAAGCGCACGCCCGTACCCGTGCCCGCCTGAAGGAGGAACCGATGAAGGTGACCGTTGTGCCGGACAGGTGCGTCGGTGGCGGCCACTGCGCACTCGCCGCGCCCGAGGTCTTCGACCAGGACGACGACGGCATGGTCGTCGTGCTCGACGCGGACCCGGGGCCGGGACAGCACGACGCGGCCCGGGAGGCCGCGATGCTCTGCCCGACCGCGGCCATCGTGCTCCGGGAGGAGGCATGATCCCGTCGGATGTTCTGATCATCGGAGCGTCGGTCGGGGGACTGACCGTGGCCGAGGCGTTGCGGCACAAGGGATTCCGCGGCCGGATCCGGATCGTCGGCGACGAGCCGCATCCGCCCTACGACCGCCCGCCGCTGTCGAAGGAGATCCTGACCGGGAAGGCGCCGGCCGGACCGCCGGTCCTGCGGACCCCGGGCCGGCTCGACGCGCTGGACGCGAAGTGGCTGCTCGGCAGGCGAGCCGTTCGCCTCCGGCACGACACCCGCGTGGTCGAACTCGACGACGGCCGCGCACTGTCCTACGACGTCCTCGTCATCGCCACCGGCAGCATGGCGAAACCACACGGCACGGCCCGCACGCTGCGCACCGTCGACGACGCGCTGGCCCTGCGCGCGGAGCTGCACACCGCCCGCCACGTGGCGGTGCTCGGCGCGGGCGTGCTCGGCTGTGAGGTCGCGGCCGCCGCACGGACGCTGGGCAGGCGGGTGACGCTGATCGGCCGGGAGCCGGTGCCGATGGCAGGCAGACTCGGACCCACGCTCGGCGCGTACCTGGCCGACCTGCACCGCGACCGCGGCGTGCGGCTGCGCACGGGCAGCGACACCGGTGACGCGGACCTCGTCGTGGCGGCCGTCGGCTCCGAACCGGCGACCGGCTGGCTCGACAACAGCGGCCTGCGCATCGACGACGGGGTCCGCTGTGACTCACACCTGCGGGCGGCCCCGAGCGTGTACGCGGTCGGCGACGTCGCCAGATGGTCAGATCATCCCGATGATGTAGGCATCCGACTGGAAACCCGGACCAACGCTACCGAACAGGGACTGGTCGCCGCCGCCAACATCCTCGGCGCCGACCGGCTCTACCGGCCGGTTCCGTATTTCTGGACCGAACAGTACGAAATCCGGATCCAGGTCCACGGGGTCGTCACCCCGCACGCCCGGATCCGCGTCGTCGACGGCGACCTCCGCCTCGGCCGGTTCCTCGCACTGGCCGAGGCCGACGGCACGACCACGGCCGCGATCGGCTGGAACCACCCGCTCGGCGTCCGGCAGGCACACCGCCTGCTCCGCGGCGACCTCACGACCACCCGCAACCGATAGGAGACCACCATGTTCACCGAACTCGAACTGCTGTTCCAGCGTGCCCCCGAGCACCCGTTCCGCCTGCCGGAGGCGATCCGGCGGCTGCGCGACACCCCGATGGTGCCGATGCGTTATCCCGACGGGCACGTGGGCTGGCTGGTGACCGGGCACGAGGAGTCCAGGACCCTGCTCGCCCACCCCGCGATGAGCAACCGCTACGAGCTGATGCACCCGCCGCTGCCGGGCTTCACCGAGGCGCTGCCGCCCGCGCCGGTCGGCGACTTCCTCGGCCTCGACGCACCGGAGCACACCCGCTTCCGCAGGCTGCTGGCCGGCAAGTTCACCGCGCGCCGGATGCGGCTGCTGACCGAGCAGGTGCGGCTGGTCACCGAGGAGCGGCTGGCGGTGCTGGCCGAGCACGGGCCGCCCGCCGACCTGGTCGAGCTCTACGCCCGGCCGATCCCGGCGCTGGTGATCTGCGAGCTGCTCGGCGTGCCCGGCTCGGACCGGGAGGCCTTCCAGGAGGCGGTCAACAAGGCCACCTTGCACAGTGACGACACCAGCGCCGACAACATCATGGCCGCCTGGCAGGAGCTGCAGGGCTACCTCGACGAGCACGTCAAGGCCAAGCGCGCCAACCCCACCGACGACGTGCTCAGCGAGCTGACCACCAGCGACCTCAGCCATGCCGAACTCACCGGTGTCGGCACGTTCCTGCTGGGCGCCGGCCTGCACACCACCGCCAGCGTCATCAGCATGGCCACCTTCGCCCTGCTGCTGCACCCGGAGCAACTGGCCGCGGTGCGCGACAACCCGGAGCTGGCCGACGGCGCCGTCGAGGAACTGGTGCGCTACACCGGGATCGGGCCGGTCACCATGCGCTGTGCGCTGGAGGACATCCGGCTCGGCGAGCACACGGTCACGGCGGGCCAGACCGTCTCCTTCTCCTTCGACGCGGCCAACCGCGACCCCCGCAGGTACACCGACCCCGACGAGCTGGACGTGCGCCGCGACGCCGCCGGGCACCTGACCTTCGCCCACGGCGTCCACCAGTGCCTCGGCCAGCACCTGGCCAGGACCGAGCTGCGGATCGCGCTGCCCGCCCTGCTGAACCGCTTCCCCACCCTGGAGCTGGCGGTGCCGGCGCGGGACATCCGGATGCGCACCGACACCAACGTGTACGGCATCGACGCCCTGCCGCTCACCTGGCAAGCCGGATCGGCGTGACCGGCGAGGCTGGTGTGGTGACCTCGATGCCGATTCACATCCATCCCACAGCGACGGTTCCTAGAATCACCGCGTGTCCCGGACGACGTTCACGCCGCTGCGCCTGGCGCGGCTCGTCGTCGTCCTCGGGGTGCTGATCGGCCTCGCGCTGATGCAGGGGTCGGGCTGCCGCGCCGACATCCCCGGCTACGGCTCCACCGCGCCCTGCCCGGTCTCCGCCGTGTACGACCTCTCGGACACCGCCGACTCGCCGCACGACACCCCGGGCGGCGTGCTCGGCGCGTGCCTGACCGTGCTCGTGACGTTGCTGGGCGCGGTCCTGCTCACCTCGCGTGGCCCGGGAAGCACCGCGATCCTGATCGGGCCCGCGCCGTCCCGGCGCGGGTCACCCGCGCCCGCCGCACGGATACCCGACCAGGCCAGCCTCTGCGTGCTGCGCACCTGATCCGTCTCATCGCCCCCATTTCACCCTGTTCCCACGTGAAAGCGATGAGACATGACCGCGAACACCAAGATCTCCCTGACCGTGCTCGGCGTCGTCGCCGTGGTGGTCACCGCACTGATCCTGTTCACCCGCTCCGATCCGCCCGCCCAGCAGCAGCCCGCACCGCAGGCCGCGCCTGCCTCGGTTCTGGTCCGGCCCAACAGCCATCGACTGTCCACAAGCGACGGCAAGGTGACCGTCGTGGAGTTCCTCGACTTCGAGTGTGAGTCCTGCCGCGCCGCCTACCCGGCCGTGGAGAAGCTGCGTGCCGACTACGCCGGCAAAGTCACCTTCGTCCTGCGTTACTTCCCGGTGCCCAGCCACGTCAACGCCGAACTGGCCGCGCGCGCCGTGGAGGCCGCGAGCCAGCAGGGCAAGCTCGAACCGATGTACAAGCGGATGTTCGAGACCCAGCAGCAGTGGGGTAACCAGCAGGTCGAGCACCGCGAAACCTTCCTCGGCTTCGCCCGCGACCTCGGCCTGGACATGACCGCGTTCCAGGCCGCGCTGGACTCGCCCGCCACCGCCGAACGCGTCCTGGCCGACCGGGCCGACGGTGTCGACGCCGGCGTACGCGGCACGCCGACGTTCTTCGTCAACGGCGTGAAGTTCACCGGCGGCGGGTACGACGCCCTCAAGGCCGCCATCGACGCGGAGCTGGCCAAGTGACCGGCCGCCTGCTGCCGTGGATCCTCACGATCGGCGGCCTGATCGGGCTGACCGCCGCGGGGACACTGACTGTCGAGAAGCTGGCGCTGCTGCGCGAACCCGACTACATCCCCACGTGCAGCATCGACCCGGTGCTCAGCTGCGGATCGATCATGAGCACACCGCAGGCCGAGGTGTTCGGATTTCCCAATCCCCTGCTCGGCATCGCGGGCTTCGCCGTCGTCACCACCGTGGGTGCCGCACTGTTCGCCGGCGCCCGGTTCGCGCGCTGGTTCTGGCTCGGCCTGCAGGCCGGGACCACCCTGGGCGTGTTGTTCGTGCACTGGCTGATCTACCAGAGCCTCTACGACATCGGCGCGCTGTGCCCGTACTGCATGGTCGTCTGGGCGGTCACCATCCCGGTGTTCTGGTACACCACGCTGCACAACTTCGGCGACCGGCCCGGCCTGCGCGTACTCGCCCGCTATCACACGGTCGTGCTGTTGGCCTGGTACCTGGTCATCGCGGCGGCCGTGCTCCAGGCGTTCTGGACCTACTGGACGACCGTGTTCTAGTGCGTCTGCGACGATAGGCCGGTGGGCTGGGAGGCACTGAAACTGTGGGGCGACGACGTCGTTCGCGTCGAACCGCTGACCGGCGGGGTGGGCCTCAACGAGGTGTGGAGCGTGCGCGTCGGCGGGCGCCTCGCGGTCGCCCGGCTCGGCCGGCGCGGTGACGCCGACCTCGCGTGGGAAACCGGCCTGTTACGCCACCTGGACCGTGCGGGGATGCCGGTACCGGTGCCGATCCCGGCCACCGACGGCAGGCTCTTCGCCGACGGCCTGGTGGTGATGACCCATGTCGCGGGCGGACCGCCGGAGACCGAAGCCGACTGGCGCCGCGTCGCCGGGACACTGCGCCGGCTGCATCGGCTCACGCTGGGCTGGCCCCAGCGCCCGGGCTGGCGATCGTCGGCCGACCTCCTGCACGCAGAGACCGGAACGCGGGTCGACCTCCGCGCGATGCCGCCCGAGGGTGTCGCTCGATGCCGGGCGGCGTGGGCGCGGATCACCGGCCGTGCCACGTGCGTGGTCCACGGCGACCCCAACCCGCGCAACATCCGCATGACCGCGGACAGCGTCACGTTGATCGACTGGGACGAGGCGCACGTCGACGTCGCAGACCTCGACCTGGCGCTGCCGCACGACGCGGCCGGGCTCGGCGACGAGGACTACGACGTCGCCGCGCAGGCGCGGGCCGCCTGGGAGGCCGCCGTGTGCTGGGACCCCACCGGGACCGACCCGTTCGCGGCCCAGCGGCTCGCCGAGGTCCGGGCGATTTCCTAGTTCGGCGGGAGCTGCCCGGGGCAACGGGTACCGGCGGGCGGCAGGGTCCCGTCGGTCAGGTACCGGTTGACGTGACCGGTCAGGCAGGTGTTGCCGAAGAAGTACGCGGCGTGCCCGTCGTCGTGCCACAGCACCCGCGAGCCCGGCAGCTGCCGGGCGACCCTGGCGGCACCCAGGTTCGGCGTGTTGTTGTCCAGTTCCCCGATCCCCACCAGCACGGGCGGCAGGCCCGGCGTGTGCAGCGGCCGCGGCGGATAGCTCGGCTCACCCGCGACACCTGCGCACCGGCCCAGCTCGAACCGAACCTTGAGCCAGCCTGCCCTGGGGACCAGGCGGCGCAGCCGTTCCTCCATGGCCATCGCGTCGCGGTAGCCGATCGGGGCGGGCATGAAGTCGTGGCAGTTGGACACCCTGCCCACGGTCCCGGGACCGCTGCCCACCTCGCCTCCGGCGAGCCGGGGATTGGTGAGGAAGTCGCCGGCGTCACCGGCCTGGGCCTTCGTCAGCGCCCGCGCGAAGTCCGGCCACACCGGCGGGTTCATCCCCGCGACGACGCCGACCCGCAGCTGCGCGAGGTCGACCGTCCTGCCGGGCCCCGCGCCGGGCGCGGGCAGCGGTGCACGCTCGGCGGCCCGCAGCAGGTCGTCGATCGCCCTGTCCCTCCCTTGTGGACAGAAGGGTCGGCCCGCGCACCAGTCCCGGAAGCGGCTCAGGTGCCGCTCCTGCGTCACGACCACGCTGCGCAGCCAGGACTCCAGCCGCGGCTGGGTGTGGTCGGCGACGCCGTCGAGGTACATCCGCCCGACCCGCCGGGGGAACAGGCGGGCGTAGGCCTGGCCGTAGACCGTCCCGTACGAGTTGCCGAAATACCGCAGCCGGTCCTCGCCGAGGGCGGCCCGGATGGCGTCCATGTCGTGGGCGACCTGCTTGGCCGTCAGTCCCCGGAACGCCGGTCCCGCGGCCTGCCGGCAGCCGGCGTCGTAGGCCGCGTTGCGCTCGGCGTGCTGGTTCCAGCCTGCCTCGTCGCGCACCCGGATCAGCAGGTCCTGGTCCGGGTCGCGCACCGGGCAGGTGATCACCGTGCCGTTGTCCGGCGTGCCCAGCCCGCGCGGGTCGAACACCACGATGTCGAACCGCTCGTTCAACGCCGCCAGCGACGGCGGCAGCGGGTTGCGCAGGATCCCCGTGCTGTTGCCGGGACCGCCCAGGTTGACGAGCACGGAACCGGCGCGGGCGGCGGCATCACGCGCCGGCCTGCGCTCGACGTTGACTCGGATGTTGTCACCATCCGGATGATCCCAGTCCACCGGTGCCGTGAGCACGGCACACTGCCGCTCCGGCCCGCAGTCCACCCAGGACAGTCCGGTGGCGGCGTCCGCAGGAGCCACCGTGGTGGCCGTCAGCAGCAGGGCCGCCGCGGCGAGCGTCGTTCGTGTCCGCATCGTGCGGTGCACGATACCGGCGGGGCGGCTCAGAAGCGGCGGTTCGCCAGCACCGGGTTGGTCCGCCTGGCCGCGGCGACCTGCTCGGGGTCGATGTCGGCCAGCAGCAACCCCGGCTCCCGGCCCAGCTGACGCACCGTCGTCCCGGCCGGGCCCGCGACCACGCTGGCCCCGATTCCGGACGGCACGCCCTTGGGCGCGGTCCGCCCGGCCGTCTGCGGGTCGGCCTGGTCGCAGGCGGCGACGAACGCGGCGCAGTCCAGTGCCCTGGCCCGCACCAGCAGGTCCCACTGCTCTCGCTTGCCCGGTCCGGCTCCCCACGACGCGGGCACCACGACCAGCTCGGCACCCTCGTCGCCGAGCCGCTGGAACAGGCCGGCGAACCGCAGGTCGTAGCAGGTGGCCAGGCCGACGGTGACGCCGTCGACCTCGACGGTCACCAGCCTGTCCCCCGGCGCCACGGTGTCGGACTCGGCGAAGCCGAAGGCGTCGAAGAGGTGGATCTTGTCGTAGTGGTCCTCCACGCCGCCGCCGGTCGCCAGCAGCGTGTTGTGTACACGACCGTCTTCGGATGGCGTGAACATCCCGATGATCACTGTCACGCCGGCGTCCCCGGCGATCTCCCTGACCCGGGTCGCCCACGGCCCGTCGAGTGGTTCGGCGACCGGCCGCAGCGACACGCCGAACCGGCACTGGGTGGCCTCCGGGAACACGACCAGCCGCGCACCCCGTTCGGCGGCCTCGGTGACCTGGTCCGCGACCAGGTCGAGGTTCTCCTTCGGGTCAGCGGTCGCGGCGATCTGGGCCAGTGCGATCCTCATCGTGTCTCCCCGTGTATACGTTGTGTATGGGTTCGTCGAAAGAGTCCGGACGGGACCGCGCACTCCACTACCTGCGCGAGACCGTACTGGTGGATCCCGAAGTGCAGGGAACCTTCCTCAACGAGGCCGAACTCGCCACCCGGATCGGAGTGTCCCGCACCCCGGTCCGCGAGGCACTGCTGCTGCTGGTCGCCGACGGCCTGGTGGAGATGCTGCCCAGCCGCGGCGCCTACGTTCCGCCGATGACCGGCAGGCAGATCCGGGAACTGATGGAGCTGCGTGCCGTCCTGGAGCGCCACGCCGCCGCGGTCACGCTGGCGGCGGGCACCGTGCCGCTGGCCGCGATGCGCGAGGCACTGGAGGAACAGCGGGTACTGGCCGAGGCTGGTGACGACCCGACGTTGTTCATCGAGCTGGACATGCGGTTCCACCAGGCACTCGTCGACGCCACCGGCAACGCGTTGCTCGCGCAGACCTACGCCGGGCTGCGGGTCCGGCAGCGCCGGGTCGGCGTGACGGCCCTGTTCCGCACCGCCGACCGGCAACGCTCGGTCTGCGCGGAGCACGGCAGGATCGTGGACGCGCTGGACGCGGGTGACGCGGCGGCGGCCGCGGCGGCGATCGACGAGCATCTCCGGCTCACCGAGCGGGTGCTGCTGCAGGCCTGACCTCGACGTAGGCCTCGTCCTCGGTGTGGTCGGGGTCGCGGCCCAGCCACAGCCCGGTCAGCGTCAGCAGGCAGGCGACGCCGAGGTAGCCGGCCACCGGGACCCAGCTGCCGAACCCGCTGTCCAGCGCCGCGAACGCCAGCGGCGCGACCGCACCGCCGGCCACGCCCGCGATCGTGTACGCGAGCGAACTGCCGGTGTAACGCAGCCGGGGCGAGAACTGCTCGGTCACGAACGCGGCCTGCGGGCCGTACATGAACGAGTGCAACGCGAGTCCCACGGCGACGCCGAGCACGAGCAGCCCGAACGAGCCCGAGCCGATCATCGGGAAGAACACGAACACCCACACCACGCTGCCCGCGGCGGCGACGGTGTAGAGCAGCCGCCGGTTCACCCGGTCCGACAGCGCTCCGGCCAGCGGGATGGTGAACAACTGCAGCGCCGACGCGATGAGGATCGCGCCGAGCACCTCGGACCGGGAGAAGCCGAGCCGGGTGGTCGAGTAGGTCAGGACGAACACGGTGAACAACGCGTAGACGACGTCCGGCCCGATCCGGCTCAGCACCGCCGCGGCCAGCGCACGGCGTTCGGTGGCGAACACCTCGCGCACCGGCGCCGACGGCCGCTCCCCCGACTCGGCGATCGCCTTGAACACCGGGGTGTCCTCCAGCTTCAGCCGGATCCACAACCCGAATCCGATCAGGACGGCGGACAGCAGGAACGCGACCCGCCAGCCCCAGTCTAGGAACTGCTCGCCGGTCAGCACCAGCGTCAGCAGTGCCAGCACGCCGTTGGACAGCAGGTTGCCAGCGGGCGGGCCGACCTGCGCGGCCGACGCCCAGAAGCCTCGTCGCCGGGGATCGCCGAACTCGCTGGACAGCAGCACGGCGCCACCCCACTCGCCGCCGACGCCCACGCCCTGGGCGAACCGCAGCAGCACCAGGATGATCGGCGCGGCGACGCCGATCGTGTCGTAGGCGGGCAGCAGTCCGATGAGGAACGTGGCGACGCCGATCAGCACCAGCGTGGCGACGAGCACCTGCTTGCGGCCGATGACGTCGCCGAGCCTGCCGAACACGATGCCGCCGACCGGGCGGGACACGTAGCCGACCGCGTAGGTGGAGAACGCGAGCAGCAGCCCGGTCAGCGGATCGGAGGCGGGGAGAACAACTGCGGGAACACCAGGGCGGCCGCCGCCGAGTAGACGGCGAAGTCGTACCACTCCAGCGATGTTCCGGACAGGCTGGCCAGGAACGCCCGCCGCAGGTCACGGCGGTCGACTGCCTGGGTATGTGGGGACATCGCTGGCTCCCTGTAGCTGTCGGTTCTGGTTGGCGCGCCCTTATACTTGCTGTATACACAGTGTGTGCGCAAGTCCGCGTACTCCCCGCGACCACCGGAGGTCCTTTCCGTGACGCTCGACCTGACCCTGCCCGACGGCACCACCCGATCGACCGTCGTCCGCCGCGTGTTCAACGCCGGCTACGCCGGCCGTGCGCAGGAGGAGGTCGCCGCACACGTCGCCGAGCTGGCCGAGCTGGGGGTGCCCGCGCCGTCGGCCGTCCCGGCCCTCTACCCGGTCGCGCCCTACCTCGCCACCCAGACCGGCCAGGTGCCCGCACAGCACGACCGGACGTCCGGCGAGGCGGAGTGGGCGATCGTGATCGACGACGACGTCGACGACCCGCTGCTCACCGTCGCCTGCGACCACACCGACCGCGCGCTGGAGGTGCACGGCGTCGCCTGGAGCAAGAACGCGAGCCCGGACGTCCTCGGCACCTCGGCGTGGCGGCTGGCCGACGTCGCCGACCGGCTCGACGACATCCGGCTGCGGGCGTGGGTCCGGCACGGCGGCGCCGAACCGGAACTGATCCAGGACGCCACCCTCGGCGATCTGCTGCCCCCGAAGTACTGGCTGGACGTGCTGCGCGAGCGCGGCTGGCTGGTCCCCGGCACCGTGCTGCTGTCCGGCACGGTGCGGATGCTGGAGGGGGCCGACCAATTCGCCGACGCCTGGCGGGCCGAACTGCACGATCCCGCGACCGGCGCGACGATCGCGGTCTCCTACGAGGTGGACCGGCTTCCCGATCCGATCGGCTGATTCCGGCGAAAGCGGCGTGCGCGCGACCGGGAGGCGGCATACTCCACTGGCATCGACATTTTGGGGAGGATTTCGTGCTGAACACCAGGAAGATCATCACCGGCGCGGCCGCGGTGCTGGCGCTCGGTCTCGCCGGCGGGCTGCCGGCCACCGCGGCAGCCGCGGCGGAGCCGGTCGCCGCCGCGAGCGACAAGTGCGCGCACTACCTGATCGAGGCCAGGAAACACGAGGACCTGACCAAGCAGCACCTCGCCGCGGCGAAGAAGGCCGCGCAGGCCGGCGACCAGAAGAAGGCGAAGTACCACCGGGACCGGGCCGCCTCGCACAAGGCGCTCGCCGACCGCGCCAGGGACCAGTACCGCAAGTGCCGTAGCTGACCCGCCGTAAACCCGTGAAGGCCACCTTCAGCACGTCCGGCATGGTGAGGGTGCCTTCACGGGACCAGCAGGCCGTCCTCGCGGTGGATCCAGTAGCGGCGCAGCATGCGCAGCACCACCGACACCTGCAGCGCGGTGATCCCGGGCAGCGGGGCTAGATCACGCGTCAGGAAGTCGGCCATCTCCTCCTCGTTGCGGAACACGCCCTGGTGGATGACCGACGTCGTGCCCGCGACGATCGACACGTACCGGGCGGAGGGGTGCCGCGCCAGTTCCTCGGCGACGGCCTGGATCGCGCCCGGTGAGATGGTCAGCGCCATCGTGACCTCCAGGCCGTACCCGAGCAGGACGGGCTCGACCTCGACGCGCGGCCGCACGATGCCGCGGCGCAGGATCGACTGAATCAGCCGGTAGGTGGTCGACTGGCTCAGGCCCAGCACCCGGCCCGCCTCCGCCGCCGTGATCCGCCCGTTCTCCCGCAGCAGCCCGAGCACCCGATGCTCGTCCCGTCCGATCTTGAGGGGCCCCGCCGGCGGCTCGACGGGGTCCGCCGCGCGGGACAGCAGGTCGACCTGGGCGTCGTCCAGCCTGCGCAGCCGCCACGCATCTGCCCTGGTCAGTGCCCGCAGGACCAGCTCGGAATGGGTACCGGCCACCCCCGGCACACCGGGGATGCGCTCGGTCAGCAGCTCCCGGGTCCGCGCCCGGTCCGGGACGTGCACCGCCAGGTACACGTCGGATCGGCCGGACGTCTCGGCCACGAGCTGCGCCTCCGGCAGCTCGGCCAGTGCCCGGGCCACCCGGCCGGACGCACCGGGCTGCGTGGTGACCCAGACGTGCCGCGGATGCCCCTCCGCGCGAGCGGACCATTCGACCTGGCCGATCACCCGCAGGACGCGCTGCTCCTCCAGCCGCGCGAGCCTGCGGCCAACGGTGCTGGACGACGTGCCGAGCGCCTCCGCCAGCACGGCGACCGGCGCACGTGGTGCGACCTGGAGCGCGGCCACCAGGTCGAGGTCGGGTTCACTCAGCACAAATCGACTGTATCAGCCAGAATCAGCCCCCTGGTGACTGATGCATGCAATCTCAGCTATGGGGTTGCACTATTCGGCCACCTGGATTTCTAATGGGGCGCCCGCGCTCAGGGAAGGAGTCAGGCCGATGAGCACCAGCGAGGCCAAGCCGGCACCCCGGCTGCTGAATGTGCTGCTGCGTTCCCTCGACGGCGTCGAACGCCTCGGCAACAAGCTGCCCCATCCGTTCTGGCTGTTCGTCATCCTGAGCGGGGTGCTCGCACTGGCCAGCTGGGGACTGGCCGCCGGCGGCGTCTCGGCGGTGAACCCGGCGACGGGCAAGACCGTCGAAGCCAAGAACCTGCTGTCCGTCGAGGGCGTGCAGATGATGGTGGGCGACGTCGTCAAGAACTACACGTCGTTCCCGCCGCTGGGCACGATCCTGGTGGTCATGCTGGGCGTGGCCGTCGCCGAACGGTCCGGGCTGCTCGCCGCGGTACTGCGGGCGGGAGTGTCGCGCGTGTCGCCGCGCTGGGTGACGTTCGCGCTCGCGTTCACCGGCATGGTGTCGCACGTCGCCTCCGACGCCGCCTACGTGGTGCTGATCCCGTTGGGCGCGCTGGCCTTCCGCGCGGTGGGCCGCAGCCCGATCCTCGGCATCGTGGTGGCGTTCGTGTCCATTTCGGCCGGTTACGACGCCAGCCCGCTGATCACCCCGACCGACGCCATCCTCTCCGGGCTGACCACGGCGGCCGCGCACACCATCGACCCGGCCTACGTCGTCACCCCGGTGGCCAACTACTTCTTCTCGCTCGCGTCGTCGGTCGTCCTGGCCGCCGTGATCACGCTGGTGACCGAGAAGGTGCTGGCCCGGCGGGCGGAGTCGCTGCCCGTCGACGACGACGCCGACGAGGACGACCTCGGCGAGCTGAAGCTCAAGCCGGAGGAACGGCGGGGCCTGCGGGCCGCGCTCATCGCGCTGGTGGTGTTCGTGGTCGCGCTGGTGGCCGCGGTCCTCCCGCCCGGCTCGCCGCTGCGTGGCGAGGGCGGCAGCATCGTCCAGTCGCCGCTGCTCACCTCCATCGCCATCTTCCTCGCACTCGGCTTCCTGGCCGCGGGCTGGGCGTACGGCAAGGCCGCCGGCACCATCGGCGGCGCCAGGGACGTTCCCGGTTTCATGGCACACGGATTCCGTGAGATGGCGCCGATCCTCGTGCTGTTCTTCGCCATCTCCCAGTTCCTGGCCTACTTCAAGTGGACGGGAATCGGGGAGATCGTCGCCATCCGCGGCGCCGACCTGCTCAAGACCGCCGGTATCTCCGGCCCGGTCGTCTTCCTCGGCATCCTGCTCGTGGTCACCGTGATCAACCTGATCGTGACCAGCGGTTCGGCGCAGTGGGCGCTGGTCGGCCCGGTGTTCGTGCCGATGCTGATGCTGCTGGACATCCCGCCGGAGACCACGCAGGCGCTCTACCGCATCGCCGACTCCTGCACGAACGCCATCACGCCGATGAGCCCGTACTTCGTGATGGCACTCGGCTTCCTGCAGCGTTACCGCCGCTCGGCCGGCATCGGCACGCTCGCGTCGATGACCATCCCGCTGTCACTGACCCTGCTCGTCGTCTGGACGCTGCTGTTCTTCGTGTTCTGGGGGTTCGGCATCCCGCTCGGCCCCGGCGCTCCCGTCCCGTAGAAAGGATTTCCCTTGCCCCGCACCGACGACTGGTCCCAGCAGGCGCTGCCCGCGATGCTCGACGACCTCCGGACGATCGTCGAGCTGGAAACCCACAGCTACGACAAGGCCATGCTGGACACCGGGCTCGACGCCATCCGGGCCTGGGCAGTCGGCCGGCTCGGCGAACCCGGGCACGAGGTCCGTCACCGCGACGCCACCCGCGGCGACGTGCTGGAGCTGACCTACCCGGGCACGAGCGACGGCACGGCCCTGATGCTCTGCCACTACGACACCGTGTGGCCGACCGGCACGCTCGCCGGCTGGCCGTACACGGTGGACGACGGCAGGATCAGCGGGCCCGGCGCGTTCGACATGAAGCTCGGGCTGGTGCAGTCCGTGTGGGTGCTGCGCGGCCTGCGTGAGCTGGGGCTGCCGCACCCGTCGGTGAAGTTCCTGTTCAACGGTGACGAGGAGATCGGCAGCCCGTTCTCGCGGCCGATCATCGAGGCGGCCAGCGAGGGAACGCTGGCCACGCTGGTCTTCGAGGCGTCGGTGGACGGCAAGCTCAAGACGACCCGCAAGGGCGTGGGCCTGTTCGACGTGACCGTCACCGGCGTCGAGGCACACGCCGGCCTGGATCCCTACGCGGGAGCCAGCGCCATCCACGCGCTGGCCGAGATCGTCACCCAGGTCACCGCGGCGGGTTCACCCGCGCTCGGCACCACCGTGAACGTGGGCACGATCCACGGTGGCACCGGCCGCAACGTCGCGGCGGGCAAGGCGAGCTGCGGAATCGACGTGCGGGTCTCCGAACCGTCCGAAATGGACCGTATTGATGAGGTGCTGGCCGGGCTGCGGCCGTCGGACACCCGGGTGACGGTCGAGGTCACCGGCGAGTGGAACCGTCCGCCGATGACCGCGAACCCGCCCTCGGAGGTGTTGTTCAAGCGGGCGCAGGCGGTAGCCGAAGGCCTCGGCTGGACGCTGGAGGGCGCGGCCGTCGGCGGTGCCAGCGACGGAAACTTCGTCTCCGCACTGGGCCGTCCGGTACTCGACGGCATGGGCGCCGTCGGCGACGGAGCGCACGCCCGGCACGAACATGTTCTGGCGGAACACATTCCACACCGGACGGCGCTGGCCATCGGAGTGCTGGCCGGTCTGGCCTGAGGTCAGATGACGTCGACGTCGTACCCCGCGACGAGGGCCGGGGACAGCAGCCCGCCGGAACATTCGGCCGACGACGACCGGAAACCCATCCGGGCCCAGTTGCCCGCGACGGACCAGAAAGCGTTGCCCCATACGCAGTGCGCGATGGCGCGGTAGGTGTAGGGCGGATAGGAGGGCCCGTAACAGTGCACGGAAATGCCCTCACCGAAGAGAACCGAATAGTGGCTTGCCGAGCAGTCGAGTGGCGGTTCGTCCGCGGAGGCCGGTGGAGCCACCAGAATGACAGAGGAGACAACGGCCGCAGCGATGGCTGCCATCTGTTTTCGCACAGTGACTCTCCAAACCCCGAGCGAGAAGAACATTTCCGGTCGAGCGTATGGTTCGGTGCGAATTAACGGCAATTAACCGTGAAGGTGAACGGCGGGGGCACGACGTCATCCACACTGCTCCACTTGAGGGAGCGCGGGAGTATGCCGCGCGACACCGGGTGAGGCCGGGTCGCCGTCGGTCACTTTGGGTGTGGCACGCATGAAGACGTACACGCACGGCGTGCCGCCGGCCGGAGTGTGGAACACCACCGGGCTGTAGGGCCGGCCACCGAGGTCGAAGGGTGCGGCGAAGACCGTCGGCGACACCGGCAGCAACTCGGCCTCCATCGGCGGAGCCAGGCCGTCGAGCTCGTCGACGAACTCGTAGCGGATCCGCGGCCCGCGTGCGTCGCGGCTGACGGTGGTGACGACGCCCGCGCGCCGGTAGGTGCCCAGCAGCGGCGCGATGTCCACTTCGGGCGGATTCGCCGGCGGGGCGAACGGCGCGGGCATGCGTGCCCCGGTCAGCTCAGCCAGCAGTTCGCCGAACAGGTCGGCGTAGAACCGGGCGACGTCGCCGCCGTTGGTGAGCAGGACGACGGCCACTCCGGCGTCCGGGACGACCCGCAGGTAGGAGTGCTGGGAGACCGCGCTGCCGTCGTGACCGAAGCCGGGCACTCCGGACCAGTCGTGCAGTGTCCAGCCCAGACCCCAGCCGTCGGCCGACATGGTCCACCTGTCCGGGCTGTCCGCCTCGCGGCGCCGCATGGCGGCGACGGCTCCGGCGGACAGGATCCGGGTGCCGTCCGCGGCGAGTCCGCCGTCCAGGTGCATGCGCGCGAAGCGGGCGACGTCGCCCGCCGAGACGATGACACGGCCGTACGGGCCGGCGGCGCGCGGCATGACGTCCCAGGCGGGTGCCGGTTCGGGATCCCGCCCGGCCGGGCCGAGATGGCCCATGGCCGCGCGGAACCGCAGGGCCTCCTCCGGCAGGGTCATCGAGTGCTCCAGCCCGAGCGGGGTGAACACCCGGTCCCGCAGCGCCTGGTCCCAGGTCTGCCCGGTCAGCACCTCGACGAGCCTGCCCAGCACGGCGTAGCCGAGGCTGCCGTAGGAGAACGCGGTCCCGGGTGGACAGTCCAGCGGTACCCGCCTGGCGGCCTCGACGTAGCGGGCCAGGCAGTCGTCGCCCCGGCCGCCGTCGTAGAGGAAGTCGTTGGTCACCCCGCCGGTGTGGGACAGCAGCTGCCGCACGGTGATCGCCGCGGTGGCGTCCGGATCCGGCGTGTCGAACTCCGGCAGGACGCTCACCACGGGCGCGTCGAGATCCAGCTCGCCGGCGTCGGCGAGCTGCATGACCAGCGTGGCCGTGTAGGGCTTGGCCAGTGACCCGGCCAGGAACACCGAGTCGGGCGTGGCCGGCACACCGGTCCCCCGGTGCAGGACGCCGGTGGCCAGCTCGTGGACGGCCCCGTCGGCCAGCACGGCCAGCGCCGCGCCTGGCACGTGGTGACGGGCGCGCAGCTCGTCGAGCCGGGCCTGCCAGCGGTTCGTGTCGAACATATTTCACCTTTCCGCACACTGTTCGGTTAACCGCACACTGTACGTTCACCGAACAGTGTGCGCAATGCCGTACACTGTTCGGATGACCGTGTGGATGCGTCCCGAACGCAGGCCGGGGCTGAGCCGGGAGCAGATCGTCGCCGCGGCACTGGAGCTGCTGGACGGTGAGGGCGTCGATGCGTTGAGCATGCGCAAGCTCGGCACCCGGCTGGGGGCGGGCGCCACGTCGATGTACACCCACGTGGCCAGCAAGGACGAGCTGATCGAGCTGGTCGTGGACGAGGTCTACGGCGAGGTCGAACCGCCGGAGCCGGACGAGTACTGGCGGTCCGCGGTCACCGGTTACGCGCACAGCCTGCGCTCGGCACTGCTGCGTCACCCGTGGATGGGCTCGGTGCTCGGCGAGGCGGGCGTCGCCTACCTCGGCCCGAACATGCTGCGGCTGACCGAGGCCGTCCTCGCCACGTTCGAGGCCGGCGGCTTCGGCCTGGAGGCGGCCGACCGGGCGTTGCACGCGGTGGTCGCCTACGTTGTCGGGGTGTCGACCAGCGAGGCGGCGTGGCTCACCACGCTGGCCCGCAGCGGGCAGAACGAGCAGGAATGGACCGACCGGCTGTGGCCGGCGGCCGAACGGGCCGTTCGCGACTATCCGCGGCAGCGGCAGCTCTACGCCGCACGGCGGAACCGGGACCGCGGAGCCGACCGGGACGAGGAGTTCGCCGTCGGCCTGGACTGCGTGCTGGACGGCGTGACGGCCCGCCTCGGCTGAGCCGCCGGTCTCCCGACCGGGTCCCGGCAGGGTGCCCCCGCCCGGCACAGCTCGTGAATGACACCTCATTACGTCAGGCCCGGCCGAGTCCGGTGCCCGCGCGGCTGCGGCGCTGTCGCGAGGGGCCCTTTGGTTGCCAGTCTCGCAAGGATGGTGCCGTTGGTTGCGCTGGTGCTGTTGTGGTGCCTGGTGTGTGTGGGTTGGTGTGAAGGCCGAGTTTGTGTCGTCTGACGGGATGAAGGTGGCCTTCATGCGTTTCAGGCTCGGGCGTAGCGACCTCGGTGATCACAGCGAGCACAACAGGCTCAGCAGCCCCACCGGCCACCACGAACGAGACAAGGCGCCCGCACCGGCTTTGCCTTCACGGCGTAGTCGGGCGGTGTGCGTGACGGTGAAGTTCGTGTGCGGCAGCGTGGGACTCGCGTGCACGAAGGTGGGACTCGCGGTATCCGCGAGGCGGAAGGCGCGTCTCACGGTACGAACTCCACGCTCGTGCACGCGAGTTCTCCGTTCCGGCACGCGAGTTCCACGCTCGCGCACGATCACCCGCACCCGGACTTTGCTGCCGGGGCCCTGGCGTCGGATGCCGTGGGGCCTACGGCATCGAGTTCACCGGAGCGACGGCAGCCGCCCGGCACGCTTGAGGAGCAGGACGGCGCCCACGGTGGCGTAACCCCGCCAGTCCAGCGCGGCGGCCGGTGAGTAGCTGGCGAAGTCGACGGTCCAGCCGCCGTCCTCGCGCTGTTGCGCTGCCACGTCGTCGAGTTCGGCCTCGATGACACCCGGGCGCAGCAGGGTGCTCGCCGGGCTGCCGGGTACCGAGGCGAAATTGAGTGCCCGCATCGTCTCGCCCTCGCTGCCGCCCTCGACCGGCACCAGCCCGGTGTCCGGCACGAACTTCCCGATGCGGGGCAGGAGTTCCCTGGCCTCCGGGTAACGCTCGTACGCGGCATCCAGGAAGCGGACGGCGAACGACAGCGCGATCGCGTGCGGCGCCGTGTCCAGGGCACCGATGGCGTCGAAGCAGTACCGGGCGGCACGCGCCAGCCAGGGGTGCGCGGCGACGGCCGGATCGTGCGCGGCGACCCGCAGTGCGGCGCCCGCGGTGAACGCCGTGCTCTGCAGGGTCGACACCGCCGGGTCCGCGCCGGCCCAGAACGGGGCGCACGCGGTGGCGTCGGCCACCGGCAGCGCGAACGGCAAGCCGCCGTCCGGCAACGTCACCGAGCCGAGCCAGTCACACAGCTCTGCCGCACGCGGCGTGGTCACCGGCGCGATGTCCTCGAACACCTCGAAGGCGTGCAACGCGCCTCCCGGCTGGCTCTCCGGCGCGCGCAGGTCGGGTTCGAGTCCCCAGCCGTAGCCACCGTCGTCGTTGCGGTAGGCGTCCACCGCGGCGAGGACGGCGTCCGGGTCCGTCTGCCCGGTGGCGAGTTCGAAGCGGCGGCGGTCGAGCAGCCGGCCATGACCGGCGAGGAACGCCGCGGCACGTGAAAGGTCAATGCTCATGTGCCCAGGATGACCCGGCGGTGCCGCGCGGTTCTTGAACGGATCGGACACCCACACACTTCAGATGTTGATATCATCTGGATACCATGAGTACTCGAACCCTGTACGTCGCCCGGCACGGTGCGGCGGATCCCTTCGGTGAACTGACCGAGGCCGGGCAGCGGCAGACGGAACTGCTCGGCCGGCGGCTGGCCGGCCTGCCCGTGGACGCGGTCTGGCACTCGCCGCTCCCCCAGGCGGCACGATCCGCCCGGATACTCGGAACATCGCTGCCGGACGTCCCGGTGTGGGAGGCCGCCGAGCTGATCGACCACGTGCCGCACGTACCGGACGAGATGCCCGCGGCATGGGCGGGGTTCTTCGACGGGTTCTCCGCCGCCGAAGCCGCCTCCGGCGCGGCGCTCGCGGACGCGCTGACCGCGCGGTTCGCCTGTCCCACCGGCGAGGAAACCCACGAGGTACTGGTCACCCACGCCTACCAGGTGGCCTGGCTGGTCCGGCACGCACTCGACGCCCCGCCCGCGCGCTGGCTCGGGCTGAGCTGCGGCAACACCGCGCTGACGGTCATCCAGTACCGCGACGGCCTCGCGCCCACCGTCCTGCTGTACAACGACATGGGACACCTGCCGCCCGAACTGCGGTGGACGGGCTTCGGTCCCGGCGTCCGCCCCTGACTACCGGTCCCGCCGCAGGACGGCGTGGGCCGCCGCGAGACGAACCGTCTCGTCGCGCTCGGATCGGTCGCCCGACACGTCGTCGGCCCAGTCCAGCAGCCTGCGCAGGTGACCGTCCGCCGCGGTGGTGACCACGCGCGGCCTGCCGAGGACGACCTCTCCCCCGGTCCCGTCGATGGTGACCAGGGTGCCCTCGCCGACGGTGAGGCCGCCGACGCCCACCACCGCGGGTTTACCCATCGACCGGGCGACGACCGCGGCATGACTGGCCGGGCCGCCCCGGGCCGTGACGATTCCGGCCGCGGCGGCCAGCCCACGCAGGTCGTGTGGCGACGTCTCCGGACGGACCAGGATGACCGGACCATCCGAAGCCATCCGCACCGCGGACTCTACTGTGGACGCGACCCTGCCGGTGGCGACCCCGGGGCAGGCGCCCAGCCCGCGGGCGAGGACCTCGGCCGCCACGATCCGCGGCGTCCGGACGAGATGTCCCGGCGTGATCCTGAGCAGCGCCTCGGCGCGGCTGATCATCCCCGCGTCGGCGAGGTCCGCCGCGACGACCACACCGGCGCCGCCGGTGAACCGGCCGGGCCGGACCTGCAACATCCACAGCGTGCCGGACTCGAAGGTGAACTCGACGTAGCAGGCGTCGCCGTAGTGCCGCTCGACGCGGTCCAGCGCGCCCAGCAGGTCGGCCCACACCGCGGGCTCCCGGCCGGCGAGTTCGGCCAGCGGCAGGGTCGGCAGCCGGCCGGACACGACGTCCTCGCCACGGTGTCCGAAAAGGACATCACCGAACGGCGCTTTCTCACCCGTGTTGGGATTCCGGCTGAACGCGACGCCGGTTCCGCTGTGCTCGTCACGGTCGCCGTACACCATCGCCTGGACGACGGCGGCGGTTCCCAGGTCGTGCGGGATGCCGTGCAGTTCGCGGTAGGTCCGCGCCCGCGGCGTGTTCCACGACGCGAACACGGCCTCCACCGCGGGCGCCGGGTCGCCCACGACGTCGAGGACGGTCTCCATCATGCCGGGCATCGACACGCTCGCTCCCGAGCGGACCGACACCGCCCCGGCGCCGAGGTCCGCCACCGCGGCGGCGAGTTCCTCGCCGAGCCCGTCCGGCAACCGGCCGTCCCGCAGGAACGCCCGGCAGGCCCGGGTGGTGACGACGAACCCGGCCGGCACGCGCAAGCCAATCCGGTGCAGTGCCAGCAGGCCGTGTGCCTTACCGCCGACGGTCTCCGCCGTCTCCCCGGCGTCGGCGGACAGCGAGCGGATCCATTTCACCGGGGGATCCCGAGTGTGGCCAGCAGATCTTCGTGCAGCTCGGCCCACACGGTGTGGTACGACGCGATGTCGTCGGCCACGTACTCCAGCCTGCCTGCCGCGGCGTGCTCCAGCGCCGCGGTGAGCCGGATCCGGTAGCGCTCGAACCGGGGCAGCGCCGCCGACAACGCCGTCCGGACAGCGGCGGCACGCCGGTCGAGGTCGGCGAACCGGCCGAGGACGCGGGTGTCGTAGGCAGAGTCGGTGTGGTCGTTGACGGTCACGACGCCGTCGACGGTACGCACCTGCCATGCCGTGCACAGGTCGAGCAGTTCCGGGTTGAGTACGAGGAAATCCTCGAACGCCGCGGTGACGGCGGCATGGGCACCGGCCGACTCCAGTTCCCCGGTGATCCGCCTGGCGTCCTCGGCGCGGCCGGCCTCGGTCATGCTCCAGCCGCCGAACTCGCCCGGCTCGTGCGTGACGAGACCGGCGACGGCGAGGTCGATCAGCTCCGACTCCACTTCGGACTCTCCGAACCCGGTGGCGGCGGCCACCCGGCCGCGGCTCGACGTACCGGCGCAGCGCAGGGCGTGCAGCACCAGCAGGCCGGGCGGGGTCATCGCTTCGTCTTCCGGCGCGCCGGCTTCACCGGCAGCGACACCGCGTACGCCGCGCCCCGCCCCCGGGCCCTGGCGGCGATCACCCCGTCGCGGACCCGCACCGCGACCTCGGTCTCGTCGTCCACCTCGGCCAGGCCGAGTGCCGATGCCGTCCAGCCGTCGTCGTCGAGCACGAGGTGGATCCGCTGCCAGACGTCGGCGGAGAACACCGCCGCCAGGCAGGTGGCGAGGTCGAGGATCCGCATCCGCACGAGACGCCCGGTCTCGGCCGGATCGCCGGTGACGAGGGCGATCGTGACCTGTTCGCCGGGCAGGGCGGAGCGGATCGCCTCCTCGGCGGCGGCGAGCCGGCCCGCTCCCAGCACGGTGACCAGCCCGTCGGCACCGAGGTCGACCGGTTCCCGGAGGATCTCGTCGGTCAGTCCCTGCGGCGGCTGCCATGCCGCGGCCGACGGCCGTGCCGGGGAGACGTGGGGCAGGTACGCCGGTGCCCAGTTGTCGCCGAGGTCGGCACCGGCCAGGTGCTCGCACGCGCGGACGACGTCGAACGGATCACCGAACCCCGGCGCCGTCTCGGCGAGCTGGGCCGAGCCGCCGAGCAGGGTCAGCGCCAGCTCTGCCAGCCGCACCCGCCGCGGCGCCCGCACATCGCAGGACTCCAGCGCGACCCCGAGCAGCAGCGCCTCCAGCCGCATGACCTGCGCCAGCACCGCGCGTCCGTGGTCGCCGTCGAGAACACCGGCCAGCGACCGCAGCCGCAGCCGCCCTCCGGGCTCGCTCTCGCCTGCCAGCGGAAGCCGTTCGAGCCAGACCCTGGCGAACGTGCCCAGCGCGTCGGCCACCGTCACCGGCGCCAGCACCGGCCCGCGAACGTCGGCGTGCTCCACCAGGTCGGTCAGCACCGCCAGGTACAGCGCGCGCTTGCTGGGGAAGTTCGAGTACACCGCACCCCGGGTCAGTTCGGCCCGCTCGGCGATCCGGTCCACCTTCGCCGGGCCGTACCCGTACTCGGCGAACTCCTCCCTCGCCGCCGCCAGCACGAACGCCCGGGTTCGCTGTTGTTGCTGCGCCCGTGTCAGCCGAGCCATGTCCGCTCCTTCCGTCCACGGTAGAATACTCTCATCATCCGGATGATGTGAACATCTGAGTTGGTTAAAGCGAATGACTCCGGCACGTCAGGCCCTTACCCTCCCGGCATGGCACGTGACGAGCGCGGGGTCACCCCGCGAAGCGAGGATTTCTCCTCCTGGTACAACGAGTTGGTCACCAAGGCCCAGCTGGTCGAGCGCGGACCGGCGAAGGGGACCATGGTCATCCGACCGTACGGGTACCGGATCTGGGAGCTGCTCCAAGCCGAGCTCGATCACCGCATCAAGGAGACCGGGCACGAGAACGCCTACTTTCCCCTGTTCATCCCGGATTCCTACGTCAAACGCGAAGCCGAGCACATCGACGGCTTCTCCCCGGAACTCGCCGTCGTCACCCATGCGGGTGGAAAGGAGCTGGACGAGCCGCTGGTCGTCCGGCCGACGTCCGAGACGGTCATCGGCGAGATGATGGCCAGGTGGGTCTCCTCCTACCGGGATCTGCCGCTGCTGCTCAACCAGTGGGCCAACGTCGTGCGCTGGGAGCTGCGGCCGCGCATGTTCCTGCGCACCACGGAGTTCCTGTGGCAGGAAGGGCACACCGCACACGCCGACGAGGCCGACGCGATGCGCGAGACCAGGCAGATGCTCGACGTCTACACCGAGGTCGCCCGCGACATCGCCGCGATCCCGGTGGTGCCCGGCGAGAAGACACCCGGCGAACGGTTCGCCGGTGCGGTACGGACCTTCTCCATCGAGGGCATGATGGGCGACGGCAAGGCACTGCAGGCCGGCACGTCGCACTACATGGGCACGAACTTCGCCAGGGCCTTCGACATCCGGTACTCGACCGACGCCGGCGAGCTGGAACTGTGCCACACCACGTCGTGGGGAATGTCCACCCGCATGATCGGCGGCGTCATCATGACCCACGGCGACGACAAGGGCCTCGTCCTGCCGCCGAAACTGGCGCCCTACCAGGTGGTGATCGTCCCGATCGCGCGTGCCGGCCAGGCCGAGCCGGTGCTGACGGCCGTACGCGAGCTGGCCGCCCGGCTGAAGGCCGCCGGCGTCCGGACACATGTGGACGATCGGCCGCAGACGCCCGGGTTCAAGTTCAACGAGTGGGAGCTGCGCGGCGTCCCGCTGCGGCTGGAGATCGGGCCGCGCGACCTCGCGGCCGGAACCGCCCTGCTGGCCAGACGGCTCGGCGACGAGGGCAAGACCCCGGTCGCCCTGGACGCCGTCCCGGAGGTGGTGGTCACGGAACTGGAGCGGTTCCAGCGGTTCCTGCTGCGGCGTGCGGTGGACTTCCGGGAGTCACGGACGTCCACTGTGGACTCCTGGCAGGAGTTCACCGAGGCGGTCGCCACCGGCTGGGCGAGCACGCCGCACTGTGGCAGGCCGGACTGCGAGGCGGAGATCAAGGCGGCGACCTCGGCCACGCCGCGGTGCGTTCCGGTCGAGGCGCCCGGCGAATCCGGCGGCTGCGTGCGCTGCGGTGAGCCGTCGGCCTACGGCAGGCGCGTCCTGTTCGGCCGCGCCTACTGACGCCGGAGCCGGTCAGTCGTCGATGAACAGCCAGGTGTTGTCCTGCCACTGCATGGTGAGATCGTCGGTGCCGAAGATGTCGGGCAGGGCGCCCTTCGGGACGTACATCCGGTTCTCCCCCTGCGGACGCAGCTTGGCCGGGTCGACCTTCACGTTCTTCGCCTTGGTCATCTCCTGCGGCGTGAGGTGGTCGAACAACGCGGTGTAGGTCTGGCGGCAGGTCGGCTCGCCACCCTGCCGGGTCCAGGCCGGCGCGCTGATGGCGCACACGACGTCGAGGTCCTTCGCCGCGACGGCGCGGAAATAGCGTTCCATCACCAGTGCCGCGCCCTCCCGGGTGCGCTCGACTACTCCCGCCTTCGGCGCGCTCGACGACTGTGGCCGCGACGCGGGCGCGGGCACCGTGCCGGGCGGTAGCTTCGCGGCGAACTCCGGCGTGACCAGGTCGCCGGTCTCGCCGTAGGGCAGGACCACCTCGCGGATGCCGCACTGGCCGAGGTTCAGCATCAGGTTGAGCCCGTCGGGCGCCGCGATCGGCTGCACCGCCGGTGGCGCGGACCCCACGCCGCGGAAGCTGTCCTCGGTGAACGGCTCGGCGCTCGGGCAGTCGGCGATGCGCGGGGACACCCGCTCCCACACCCGCCGCGCACCGGTGGCGGAGACGTCGGAAAGGAAGTCTTTCACCGTCAGGATCTCGCCGTTCGCCAGATCGACGGTCACCGCCATCGGGAAGAGGAACTGCTCGCCTGCCACGGTGAAGTCGTGCCGTGACGACACCATGCGCGGGCCCTGCATCCGGAACTGCGCCGTGCCGGTGGCGTCCGGCGGGATGGCGGAACCGTAGTTGCCCACCAGGTAGCCGCCGAACATCTCGTCCGGCTTCCGCAGCGACTGGTTCACCTTGTCCGCCACGGCGGGATCGGGCAATCCGGTCACCTGGCCGTGCTGCACCCGCAGCTGGATGCCCTGAACATCTCGATTCGACGTCTCGATGGTGAACCGGGGCCCGGGCTGCTCCGCGGGCGCGGCGACGGGCGCCGGTGGCGGCGGGTCGTCCTGGTTGGCGATCACGATGACGGCGCCCGCACCGGCGAGCACGGCCAGCGTGGTCACCCCGATGACGGCCTTGCCGACGGTGCCGCCCAGCACGGCCTTGCCCGCACCCGCGCCGACCTGCGCGACGGTGCCACTGCCCGCGACCGCACCTCCGGTGGCCGGCGCGAGCTGCGCGGCACCGGCCAGCAACGCGACCGGTGACAGCGCCATGATCGCCGCGGCCCGGGCGGCGAGCCGGGAACGGCCGCGTTCCTCCCAGTCCTCGCCGTAGGCCGCGCGAGCCGAATGCTCTACTTCGGACACGAACTGGGCGGCGTCGCGCGGACGCTGCGCGGGCTCCTTCGCCATGCCGCGCCGGACCAGCTCACGCAGTTGCTCGGGGGCCTGCCCGAACGGGATCGGCGCGTACTCGTGCAGGTTGCGCAGCACGGTGGAGTCGTCCGCGACGTACGGCCGTTGCCCGGTGACCGCCTCGAAGAACACGCAGGTCGCCGCGTAGACGTCGGTGGACGGGGTGGCGGTCGAGTACGCCCACTGCTCGGGGGCCATGTACGCCGGTGTCCCCGCGGGCACGCCGGTGTCGCCTGCCAGCACGGCGAGTCCGAAGTCGACGAGCTTGCTCTCCCGGTCCGCGCCGACCAGCACGTTGTCCGGTTTGTAGTCGCGGTGCACCACGCCGGCGACGTGTGCCGCGGCGAGCCCCAGCAGCGACCCCTTGAGCACGGCCAGCGCGGCCTCCGGGTCCAGCGGCCCCTGGGCCAGCACCGCCTTCAGCGACACCCCCGGCACCGCCTCCATCACGATCGCGGCGCCCTCGGGGGTCTCGACGAACTCGTGCAGGCGCGCGACGTGCGGGCTGATCACCCTGGCGGCCTGGCGGGCCTCCTCGCGGAACCGGGCGACGTGCTCGGCGTCGCCCAGGTGCTGGGTGAACAGGTACTTGACGGCCACCTCCGTGCCGGAGGCGTCGTGCCGTGCGAGCACGACCCTGCCGAACGAACCCGACCCGAGGTCGGCCAGCTCGGTGAATCCCGGCA
The DNA here is from genome assembly GCF_004214935.1 of Amycolatopsis suaedae. GTDB lineage: Bacteria > Actinomycetota > Actinomycetes > Mycobacteriales > Pseudonocardiaceae > Amycolatopsis > Amycolatopsis suaedae. The sequence goes on along the minus strand of NZ_SFCC01000009.1, from coordinate 173,350 downwards.
ACGACCACCGCGGCGACGACATCCCCACACCCCCTGACTGTGACAGACTAGGCGTATCTGTCACGCGGGGAACGATAGCACCGGTCAGGGCCCGCCGGGCGGAAACTCACCTGTTCCGGACGGCGCGGTGAAAGTGTGGCCTACCGCAGGCGCTGGTGCAGCACCTGCATGCGGGCGTCGAGCTGGGCCGCGATGGTGGCCGTCGCGGCCAGCTCGCCCGCGAAGTCGGCCGGGACGTCGGTGTCGTACTTGTAGAACAGCTTGTGCTCCAGCGTCGCCCAGAAGTCCATCGCGATGGTCCGCAGCTGCACCTCGACCTTGACGTGCTCCACCCGGTCGGACAGGAACACCGGGATGCGCACGATCAGGTGCAGGCTGCGGTAGCCGTTGGGCTTGGGGCTGGCGATGTAGTCCTTGCTGTGCAGCAGTTCCACGTCGTTCTGCTTGGTCAGCATGTCCGCGACCTGGTAGACGTCGGACACGAACGGGCAGACCACGCGGATACCGGCCACGTCGTCGAGGTGCTCGGTCATCGTCTCGACCGACACCTCGTGGCCCTTGCGGTGCAGTTTGCGGGCGATCGCGTCCGGCCGCTTGATACGGCTGGTGACGTGCTCGATCGGGTCATGTTCGTGGACGAAGTCGAACTCCTCGCCGAGGATCCGCAGCTTCGTCATCAGTTCCTCGACCGCGAACTTGTACACGAGAAGGTGCCGTGACAGCTCGCGATGGTCCCGGTCCTCGTCCACGAACATGGTCACGCAACGGGAACGATCAAACCGGCGTGCCGGTTCCCCGCGTCACCGAGCATGCCCCGGCCGGGTGTCACAGCTGCGGCCAGCCCTACCCCGGATGCACCTGCCAGCCGGATCGCCCGGCCGGTCGCCGACTCCTAACCTCGACCCATGATCACATCGATCCTGGTCACAGCGCTGACCGCCGCCCTGATCACGGCGGTGCCCGCGCACCCCGCGCCTGCCTGGCGGGGCGAGTTGCGCTCCGCCGTGCCGATCAGCAGCCTGAACCCCGCCCAGGTGAGCGACCTGCTCACCGGGCAGGGCATCGACACGGGATCGGTGCGGCACGGGGTGGACGTCTACCGGCTGGAGTACCGGACCGCGGGCCCGGACGGGCGGCCGGTCATCGCCAGTGGCGCCGTCGCACTGCCGCGTGACGCCGGGCGCATGCTCCGCACGATCGGCTTCCAGCACGGAACGATCGCCGCCAAGGCGGAAGCGGGCTCGGTCGGACCGGACACCAACCGGCTCGCCCCGATCACCTACGCGGCCGCGGGTTACGCCACGGTCGCTCCCGACTACCTCGGGCTCGGCACCGGCGAAGGGACGCACCCCTACGCCGACCTGCCGACGCAGACCAGCGCGTCGGTGGACATGCTGCGCGCGGCCGACACCTTCGTCCGCCGCAACGGTGCCGTGCTGGACCGCAGGCTGTTCCTGACCGGGTTCTCCCAGGGCGGCCCCGCCGCCCTGGCCCTCGGCCGCGCGCTGCAGCACGGAGCCGACCCGCGCTTCTCCGTCCGCGCCATCGCCGGCGTGAGCGGCTTCTACGACCTGTTCGGCACCCAGTTCCCCGCCGCACTGGACGGGACCGTCCAGCCACAGCTGGCCACGATCTCCACGGCGTACTACCTGGTCGCCATGAACCGGCTGTACGACGTGTACGGCCAGCCGTCCAGCGCGTTCGAGAAGGACTACGCCCCCGTGGTGGAAGGCCTGTTCGACGGCCTGCACTCGGGACCCGAGATCATGCGCGAGCTGCCCCGGACCCCGGCGGAACTGCTCACCGACCGGGCCGAGCGGCAACTGCGCAGGCCCACCGGCGCCATGGCACGTGCGGCGCGGGCCAGCGACGGGTCGTGCACCGGGTGGACGCCGCGTGCCGAGGTCCGGTTGTACGCCGCGGGCAGCGGCGACGAACTGGTCCCGCCCGGCAACAGCGTCCACTGCCGGGACGAGTTCCGGCGCCGAGGTGTCGATGCGCCCGTCGTCGACCTGGGCACCGTGGACCACAACACCTCGGCGAAGCGGGCCTATCCCCTGGTGCTCGGCTTCTTCGCCGGACGGCCCTGAATCACGCCGGGCCGGGCGGCGGCACGCCGGGCACGCTCTGGTCGTCCGGGACGACACCGTCGACCAGATAGGCGTCGACGATCCGGTCCACCGCCGCGTTGCCGTAGCCGTAGATGCCGTGGTCGCCCTCACCGGTGACGGTCAGCAGCCGGGAGTTGGCGAACGCGGCGTGGGCCCGCCGGGCGCCCTCGATGGGCGTGGCCGGGTCGTTCACCGACTGGACGATCAGCACCGGCGGGACGCCCTTGCCGTCCAGTGTGGGCAGCGGCCGCGGTTGGCCCTCCCAGAAGACGCAGTTCTGCAGGTACATCCAGAATCCGCCGGAGAGCAGCTTGCCCTGATCGAGGAACCGCTGGGAATGGCGGATCACCGACTGCCGGTCGCGCGTCATCGGGCTGTCGTTGCACCGGACGGCCGTCAGGACGGCGAGCATGGTGTCCGTGGGGTCCGGCTCGGCCGGTGCGGCCGCCGCCCTGGCCCGCGCCTTGGCCTGCTCCGGCGCGTCGCCGGTCAGCGTCCTCAGCTGAACCAGGAAGTCTGCCAGCGCGGGGAAGGCCAGCTTGCTCTTGAGCAGCCCGATGAACCGGGAGTCCAGCTCGACCGGGCCGATCTTCTGCCCGCCGACCTCGACGGGGTTGCGGGTCAGCGCGTACCGGACGTTCTCGAAGGTCTGCCGGACCTCCTCGCCGGTGGCACCCAGCCGGTACCTGTCGTCATGCGACGCTGCCCACGGCAGGAAGTCCTGCCGCCAGCGGCGTTCGTAGCCGATGGGCTGCCAGTCGAACGACTTCTCCCAGGTCGAGGTGAACTCGACGGCCGAGTCCAGCACGAACCGGCCGACGCGGTCGGGGAAGCGCTGGGCGTAGTGCGCGCCGAGCCAGGTCCCCGCCGAGTAGCCGATCCAGTTGATCTTCTCCCGGCCGAGCAGGACCCGCAGCAGATCCAGGTCCTTGGTGTTGTGGAAGGTGTCGACGAACCTGCCCAGTTCACCGGAGACCCGCCGGCAGGTCTTCGTGCTGAACTCCATCGCGTCCATGAGCAGGTCCAGGTTGCGCGGGTCGCGGTCACGCGGGTCGTGGGCCTCGGCGGCGCTGCCGCTTCCGCCGCACGAGATGTTCGTGCTGCTGCCGGTGCCGCGGGTGTCGATGCCGATGATCTCCTGGTGCTCACGCAGCTTGGCCTGCTTGCTCAGCGAGGCGGGCAGCGAACGGCCCGGCCCACCGGGTCCGCCCGGGTTGGTGAGCACGGACGCCGTCGTCTCGCCGGTGGACCGCAGCCTGCTGATCGCGATGGTCAGGTCCTGCCGCTCGTCCGGGCGTTCCCAGTCGCGTGGGGTCGCGAACGTCGCGCACTCCAGGAGCTTCGCGGCCTCGGGCTGATCCGGCACCTCCTCGGCGGTGCACTGGTGCCAGGCCAGTTCCTGTCCGGCGTAGCGGTCCGGGATTCCCGTCGTGTTCAGGGTTCCCGGGCTCGCCACCGCCGGGGTCACCGTGGCCAGCAGGCCCCCGGTGACCATCACGGTGAGCAGCGTCCATCTCTTCGCCATGGCGCCAGTCAAAACCATGCCGCTGCGGCATGGTCAACTCTCAGTAGAGGTTCTGCTGGTAGTCCAGGTTGACGCCGGTGCGGATCATCCGCTCGTTGGCCGCCTTCCGGATGATTCCGGCGGCGACGCCGGTGGTCTCGTTGAGCTTCACGTGGTCGGTCCAGATCGTCGCGGGACGCGGCAGCTCGCCGGGGTCGATGTGCCTGCCGGTGTCCCAGAGCGCGGCCTCGGACAGCGCGGCGCTGGGCGTGAGCCGCGTGTGCGCGACCTCGACCAGCAACACGGCCTTGGGCACGCGGTTGCGTTCGGACATCGACTCGCGCAGCTCGCGGTCGGCACTCACGGTCGCGGTGCCGGTGAGTTCGAGGGTACGGTCGTCACCCGGCACCATCGCCACGATCGCCACCTCGGGGCGTTCGAGGATGTTGTGGAAGGTGTCGGTGCGCCGGTTGCCCGGCCGGTCGGCGAGCATGACCGTCGACGGCCCGATCGGGCGGACCACGCCGGGCGGGTCGCCCTTGGGGCTGGCGTCCGCGTGACCGGCACCGTCGCGTGAGGTGACCACCACGAACGGCGCCGCGGCGAGGAACTCCGTCGCGGCCGGGCCGATGCCCGGACCGTCCTCTGTGGACTCGTTGTCGACGGCGGCCGCCTCGCCCCACAGGTCGGAGCGGATCACCGCCTTGCCGCAGTGCAGGAACACCTCCTCCACGGTGAGGCCGCCGTCGCCGACGGTTCCGTTGACACGCAACGTCTCGCGCCAGCCGGGGAGCAGGACCAGCAGCGCCGCGCCGGTGCCTGCCGCGGCATCCCGCGGCAGGGGCAGCCGCAGCCGTGACGACGTCTCCGGCACCGCGAAGCCCGGCGCGCCGCCGACGACCCGCGCACGGGGCGCGCCGCCGGCGTCGACGTAGCCGAGCACGGCGGCGGGCGATCGGCCGAGCAGCGCGACGGCGTGCTGGTCCAGCCGGTCGATCGACTTCATCATCACCGGCAGCATCCGGCTGCCGACGACGTGCTCCAGCTCCGCGACGTCACAGATCAGCTCCATGCTGATTAGGCTACCCTAACTAGTCGCCCCAGCGATTCGCGTCGACCATGTCCGCCCACGTCCGGTACGGCAGCGCGGGGTGTTTTTGGTGCAGTACCTCTCCCGCGAGGGTCATCGGCGGAGCCTTGCCCGGCTCGGCGAGCGCCTGGGCGAGGATGGCCTCGGTCAGTGCGCGGCCACCGCCCAGCCGCGGGTACCGGCGGTGCACGAGCTCGGTGTAGCCGGGCGGCAACGTGGCCGCTCCGCCGCCGAGGTCGAACCCGATCCCGGCCTGGGCGATGCCGATCTCGACGACCCGCCGCCTGCGGAAGACCGGCGACTCGTGCACGTGGGCCGTCGTGTGCAGGGCGATCGCGTCCCAGACCACGTCGACGCGGTGATCGGTGATCCCGTTGTCCTCGAGCAGGCGTGCGGCGAGGTCCGCACCGGCCACCTCGAAGCGCAGCGCGGAGGGCGCCCGCTCGGTCAGCCCGATGTCGTGCAGGACGCAGACCAGGAACACCAGCTCGTCGTCGTAGTGCTCCCCCGGCAGGGCCCCGCGGGCCCGCGCCAGCTCCCTGCCGAAGAGGTAGCAACGGATGCCGTGGTTGAACAGGTACGGTTCCTCCGCCGCGGCGGCCAGGTCGAACGCCTGCCGGGCCAGCGGGGTACGCGGGAGGTCGAGGGTGGCGGTCACCCGGTCAGTGTTACCACTGCTTCATGGCGGCCTCGTGGTTGAGCCCCCGGCCGCTTCACGCCGCTAGAACGCCCTGGCGGCGATGTCGGCGGCGAGGGCATCGAGCTTCTCGATGCCGGTGGTGTCCACGCTGTCCGAGCCCTGCGTGCTGCCTTTGCGCGGCTGGAACCGGAGCCGGATCTCGAGTAGCCGCGCCGTTCTGTCGTCCTCGCCGTCCACCAGCACGACGAGCCGGTCCGCTCCGTTCTCGGAACTGTCGGCTGGCCGCGCGTAACCGGGGCGCCCGGCGATGGTGGTCGCCTGCCCGCGCGAGGTCGGCAGCGTGCCCGGCCTGACCTGGACGGTGACCCGCCGCCGGTGGTCCGGCTCGACGAACACGCAGCCTGACACCTCCGTGCGCACCGGGCGCAGTTCGGGGCCGAGGTGGGTCCGCACGGCCTCCCCTGCCAGACCGCAGAGCACACCGGGGTCACCGGCCGCGCGTTCACCAGCGCGACCGGGTCGTGTGGCGCGTACGGTTCGCGCGGGGACGGCAGGCACGGCTGATTCGGTTCGACGTCGGCGCAGGCATCGTCGCCGGGCAGGCCGGTCTGCCCGGGCGGGTAGAGCAGCTGCGCGATCGGCGCGACGTCGGGCGGTGGCGCGTCCAGCAGCCGCATCACGTCGGCCGCCAGCTTGTCCAGCCGCTCGCAGGGTGCGCGCAGGTCGGCACGGGCGAACGTGCCGGCCTCGCCGGACGGCCCCTGGCTCCAGGAGAGAAGGCACTTCCCGGTCTCGACGACGGTTCGCCCACCCAGCTGGCGTGACGGCTCGTCCGGATAGCTGCGCACCGCGTCCTCGCCGTAACTCAGCGACAGTTCGGAACCACTCGACGCGCTGCAGCCGTCCAGGTTCTTTCCCGGCGGCCTCGGTCGCCGATCACCCAGCGCCGCGAGGAGAACCGAGCAGGCGTCCACCTTGGCGAAAGCGTGTCCGGGCGGCGGCGTGGGGGTGGCCATCCTGGCCACGGCGGCCGGTATCACCTTGCCCAGCTCGGCGCATCGTTCCGGTTTGACGCCGAGCATCCGCCCACTGAACTCGATGGCGTGCCTCGGCCCCACCGGCAACAGGTGAACGCAGTTGTAGATCGGCCGTTGCACATACACCACGGCGCCCGCCACTGTCCGGGTCAGCGACGTGTACCGGGTCCGCCTGTCCAGCGGCACACCCAGTTCGACCTTCAGCTCGCCGTAGCCGCCCGGTCGCTGGAGCGTGCAACCGTGCGGCCTCTCCCGTTCGCGTTCGGCTTCCGGACCGAACCCGGCTGCCACCGGATCCAGCAACACGCAGGGGTCCAGCCGCTTCAGCGCGGCGATGACCGCCGCGGTGTCCCGTGCCGGGGCGCTCGCGGTGGGTACGACCGGCGGATGGGCGGCGTCACCGGCGGCGGGCGGTGGCTTGTCCTCGCTGCCACACGCCGTCAACAGCAAGGCGGCCAGGGCGACGACCACGGCCCCGCGTCCGCCGGTCATTTCCGCACCAACCCGATCAACGACTCGTCGCCGTCCTGCACGATCACCCGGTCACCGACCCGCAGCAGGCGATCCCAGTTGGAGATCAGCGTGCGTTCGGGGTCGGCCAGGCCGTCGACGTCGATGTCCTGGTCGGCTTCGAGGTCGCCGGTGGCCAGTTCGTAGGCCGACATCGTCCGCTCCTCACCGCACACCAGCAGCGCTCCGTCCCACACCAGGCCGCCGCATCCGGCGTCCTCACCGTCCTCTGCCTGCCATTCCAGCTCTCCGGTGGATATCCGGATCGCGACCGGACGCCGCCCGGCACCGAGTGCGAACAGCAAGTCACCGCTGATCCGGATGTCCTGCGGCAGCTCCGTGACCGGCAACTGAAGCGACCTCGGCGCGCTGGCGGCGGTGAGCGGGTACACCGCCGTCTGCCGGAGCTGGGCGTCGTGGAAGGCCAACCGGAAGCCGGTCTCGTCCGGGCTTCCGGTGACGACTCCGCCACCGGAGACGTGCAGGAGCACCTGGCCCCGGCCGCTCGTGACCGGTCCGCGCTGGCGCACGGAGCCGTCCTCGATCGCACGCAGTTCGAGCACGGCCGAGTCCGAGCTGGTGGCGAACACAGGCTCGGCGCAGCCGATCCGGGTCGCGATCGCGTCCGCCCCGATCGCCGCGTCGACGAACCGGCAGTCATAGCCGTACGCGCTATCGCCCCAGTCGTTCACCGGTATCGTGTGTGTCCACTTCGGATCGCCGCCGGTCACCGGGTAGGCCATGATCGACCCGCCCACCACGACGACCACGCCGTCCGGCCGGCCCGCGATCACCATCCGCTCCCCCGGCGCTGGCGGGGCCGCGCCGACCCGCGTCCGCCAGGCCTCCCGGCCGTCCGGTTCGATCCGGGCGAGCGTGAGGCACTCGTCGTTGTCGTCCCGCAGGTTCAGGTACAGCGCGTCCGGGCCCTGCCCGAAGCCGCAGTATCGGTCCTCCGTGACCGGCATCCTCCACCTGAGGCCGCCGGTGGCCACGTCCAGCGCCACCAGCGCCTGCCGGTCGACCAGGACCACCACGTCACCGATCACCACCGGCACCGGGTTCCTGGGATCCTGCCCCGGTGTCGCGTTGTCGAGTGCCTGTCCGTCCAGCTCCCAGGCGACGTCGAAGCCCGACGGGGCGTCGCCACGGTCGAGCCAGCCGATCACCACCACGCCGAGCGCCACCACGACGGCCACCGCGGCCGCCAGCAGAACCACCGGTTTCGGCCGGCGGCTGTCCTCCACGAAGATCCTCATGGGAACGCCCTCGCCACGATGTCGGCCGCCAGCGCATCCTGTTTCTCGACCCCGGCGGTGTTCACGTTGCCCGGACCCGGCCCGGCGCCGCGCTCGGGCCGGATCCGGATACCGATCTTCAGCAGCCTGGCCGTACCCTCACCGCCGCCTTCGACCAGTGCCACGAGCCGGTCCGTCCCCAGCTCGCCGTCGCCGGCCCCGCGCAGGTACCCGGGACGGCCGGCGATCGTGACCGCCTGCCACGGCATGCCCGGCAATTCGCCCGCCTCGACCCGGACGGTGACCTCCCGGCGCAGGCTCGGTTCCACGAACACGCATCCGTCGGCATCCGTGAGCACCGGCCGTAACTCGGGACCGAGATGCGCCCGCACCGCTTCCGCTGCCAGCCCGCAGAGCACACCGGAGTCACCGGCCGCCGCGTTCACCAGCGCGACCGGGTCGTGTGGCGCGTACGGCTCCGGTGAAACCGGCTGGCAGGGCCGATCCGGCCGGACATCGGCACAGCCGCCCTCGCCGGGCAGGCCCGTCTGGCCCGGCGGGTAGGGCAACGGCTGGATCGGCGGCACGTCGGGTGGCGGTGCGTCCAGCAGCCGCATCACCTCTGCGGCCACGGTGTCCACCCGGTCGCAGGATGCGTGCAGTTCGACCGTGGCGAACGCCGTGGCCGCCGGTCCCTCGCTCCAGGCCACGGTGCACATGGGGTCGCGGCCGATCTCGACCAGGGTGCGTCCGCCTACCTGACGCGACGGGCGATCCGTGTGGACGCGCGCCGGGTCCTTGCCGTACGCCAGCTTCAGGCTGTTGCCGTAGATGTTTCCCTCCCCGCAACTGTGCAGTCCCTTCCTGCTTTCCTCGACCGCGGACCGGCCAAGGCCCGGGTCCCGCAGCGCGGCAGTGAGGACCGAGCAGGCGTCCACTGTGGACAGTCGGTCGCCGGGTGGTACCGGAGTGCCCAGCTTGGACAGTGCCACCGGCACCAGCCGGTCCAGCGCGGCGCACGGCTCGATCACGTCACGATCGGTGTCGGCCTCGAACCGGATGGCGTGCACCGGCCCCACAGGCAGCAGGTAGGCACAGCCTGTGCTCGGCCGGTCGACGTACACCACGTTGCCGGCCACGGTCCGGCGCGGCATGCCGTACCGGCTCATCCGGCTCAGCGGCGTACCCAGCGTGACGCCGAGGTCGCCGATCTCGCAGTTGTGCGGGGCAGGTCTGGTCCCCTCGCCCGGACGGCCGGGGATGCCAGCCGCAATCGGATCCAGCAACGCACAGGGATCCAGTCGTTTCAGCGCGGAGATCACCGCCGCGGTGTCCCGCACCGGCGTGCTCGCGGCGACCACGACGGGTGGATGTGCCGCGTCACCGAGGGCCTGCGCTGGTTCCTCATCACCGCCGCAGGCACCGAGCAGTACCACGGCCGCCAGGACGACAGCCGCCAGCCGATGTGTCCTCGTCATGCCCGCTCCAGACCGACGAGTGCCTTGTCGTCCAGCGCGACCACCCGGTCGCCCACCCGTATCATCCGGTTCCAGGTGAAGCTCGACGTCAACTCGTCGACGGTGCCGGTCACACCGTCGACCTCGATTCCCCCGGACTCCAGGTCACCGGTCGCCAGGTCATAGGCCGACAGCGACTTCTCAGGCCCGCAGGTCAGCAACGCCCCGTCCCACACCAGGCCACCGCAGCCTGCGTCGACACCGTCGTCGGCACGCCATTCCACCTGACCGGTGGAGATCCGGACCGCCACCGGACGCCGGTTGGCACCGAGCGCGATCAGCAGGTCCCCGCTGATCTCGACGTCCGGCTGCCTGGGCCCCCTCGGCCTGTGTTCCTCCAGACTCGCGGTACCGGCCGATGGAGGCACGCTGTGTGGATACACCGCCGTCTGCCTGAGCTGAGCGTCGAAGAAGGCCAGCCTCGCCCCCGTCGCGGACCAGCCCGTGGTGACGACTCCAGCACCGGAGGCATGCAGCAGCGCGTGATCCCTGATGCTCGTGACCGGGCCGCGGTGCCGCACGGCGCCGTCCTCGACGGCACGCAGTTCGAGCACGGCCGAGTTCTCACTGGCGGCGAACGCCGGTTCGGCGCAGCCGATCCGGGTGGCGATCGCGTCCACGCCGATCGCGGCGTCGACGAACCGGCATCCCCTGCCGTACTCGCTGTCGCCCCAGTCGTTCGCGGGTATCAGGTGTGTCCACTTCGGAGGACCCCCGGCCGCCGAGAAGGCCGTGATCATCCGGCCGGTCACGATGATCACGCCATCCGGGCGGGCGCCGATGGCCGCGGGCGTTTCCCACAACGTCCGGCCGTCCGGCGACTGCCGCTCCGGCAGCGCACCCTCGATGCGGGACCGCCAGGTCTCCCGGCCGTCCGGCCCGATCCTGACGAGCGTGCGGCACGGCCGTCCGGCCTCCGACTCCACGCGCAGGTTCAGGTACACCGCATCCGCACTCGCCGCCGAGCCGCAGTACTGCTCCGCCATGGTCGGCACCGTCCACCGGACACCGCCGGTGGCCACGTCGAGGGCCGTCAACGCGTCCGCGTCGGCCAGCACCAATGCGTCGCCGACCACCACCGGCGCCGAGTCGCCGGTGGCCTTTCCCGGCATCGGGTTCTGCCAGGCGACGTCGAAGCCGGACGGAGCGTCGCCACCGTCCAGCCGGCCGATCACCACCACACCGAGCGCGACCACCACGACAACCGCCGCGGCGAGCACCACCGGCTTACGCCTGCCCCACATAGCGGGGCACCCTGCCGTGCGGCCGAACGGGTGACAACACCTTTGCGTCAGGACGCAAACCCCGGGACCCCGCACCTGGTGCGGCGCCTCGCCCCCGGCCTGACCACGGGTTTCGCCACGGCGCAGAGGTGTTGCCCCGGCCGCGTCATCTCCTCCAGCCTGCTCACCCATCCGGGTTTCGGGTGCTGATCAGAGTTCCAACCTCGGGCTCAGCCAGCCGGCACGGGGTCCACCCCCAGCTGATCGAGGCCGTACGCGAAGGACTGAAGGACGCGAAGAAGTTCTTCACGAACACCGCGAAGGCAAGGCGTTCAGCGAGAACCCGGTCACGGGGCTCCCGGTCGCCGGTCGCAACCCCGCGCAGAAGACGATCGAGGAGATCGGCGGCGAATGGGAACTCGACCGCCCTCGACGTGGCACCGCCACCGCCGCCACCCGTGGACCGGCCGGATTCGGGCAGGCCCCAGCGGGCGCGCTGGGAGCGGCGGAGGCGCGGGCCGCGAACTGATCGGAGAAGTTTCCGGGAACCGTGTCGATCTGCCGCCGGGCCGTTCGACGTGTCAGTGACAAGCGATCACGGACACGGGGACGGACACGATGAACACGGAGACGACGACACGGGCCGGGCGCCGCGAGTGGACCGGGCTGGCGGTGCTGGCCCTGCCGACGCTGCTCCTCTCGCTGGACATGAGCGTGCTGCACCTCGCGGTGCCACATCTGGCCGCTGACCTGCGGCCCAGCGGCAGCGAGCTGCTGTGGATCATCGACATCTACGGCTTCATGATCGCCGGGTTCCTGGTCACCATGGGCACGCTCGGCGACCGGATCGGGCGGCGCAAGCTGCTGATGATCGGCGGCGCCGCGTTCGGGGTCGCCTCGATCGCGGCGGCGTTCGCCGCCAGCCCGGCCATGCTGATCGGCGCGCGGGCGGCACTCGGGATCGCCGGGGCGACGCTGATGCCGTCGACGCTGGCCCTGATCAGCAACATGTTCACCGACGCCAAGCAGCGCGGCACGGCGATCGCCATCTGGATGAGCTGCTTCATGGGCGGCATGGTCGTCGGCCCGGTGGTCGGCGGGGTGCTGCTGGAGGTCGCGCACTGGGGTGCGGTGTTCCTGCTGGCCGTCCCGGTCATGGTCCTGCTGCTGGTCACCGCCCCGAAGCTGCTGCCGGAGTACCGCGACGAGCAGGCAGGCAGGCTGGACCTGGCCAGCGTGGCGCTGTCGCTGGGCGCGATCCTGCCGATCGTCTTCGCGCTGAAGGAGCTGGCCGCCGACGGCCCGGGCACGCTCAACATCGCCGCGCTGATCGCCGGTGTCGCCGTCGGCGCGGTGTTCGTGCGACGGCAGCGGGTGCTGGAGCACCCCATGCTGGACCTGGCGCTGTTCCGCAACCAGAAGTTCTCCGCCGCGCTGGGCATCGTGCTGGTCGGCGCGCTCACCATGGGTGGTGTCTTCCTGCTGGTCAGCCAGTACCTGCAGCTGGTCGAGGGCCTGTCCGCGGTGCAGGCGGCGTTCGCCATGCTGCCGCAGGCCGGTGCGGTGGTCGTCGGGTCGCTGATCGCGCCCAGGCTCGCCCGGCGGTTCCGGCCGGAGTTCGTGCTCGGGTTCGGCATGCTGATCGCCGCCGCCGGCATCCTGCTGTTCACCCGCATCGACGCCGGTAACGGGCTGGTGCTGCTGGTGCTCGGCATGTCGGTGGCGTCGTTCGGGATGGGCCCGCAGGGCGTGCTGTGCACGGAGATGGTCATCGGCTCGGTGCCGCCGAGGAAGGCGGGCGCGGCCTCGGCCATGTCGGAGACCACCGCCGAGTTCGGCATCGCCATGGGAATCGCGGTGTTCGGCAGCATCGGCACCGCCGTCTACCGGTCCGAGGTGGACTTCCCGGCCGGCGTCCCCGGGGAGGCCAGGGAGAGCCTCGCCGGTGCGGTGACGCTGGGCGACCAGTCGCTGCTGGCCCCGGCGCGGGAGGCGTTCACCAGCGGTATGCACACCGTCGCCGCGATCGGCGCGGCCGTCGTGGTGGTGTTCGCGCTGGTCGGCATGACCGCCCTGCGCAGCAGGCGCCAGCCGGAACGCGAGCTGGTCGCGGCGTAATGCGCGTGAAGGCCACCTTCATTACGTCTCACGTGGTGAAGGTGGCCTTCACGTGCTGTCAGCCGTCGGCGGGCGCCTGCGCGAGGGACAGGCTGTTGCCGTCCGGGTCCAGGATGTCCACGTGCCGCACCCCGTTGCCGTAGGTCTCCACCGGTTCGTGCGCGATCCCGTGCTCGTCGAGGCGGGCCAGGATGGCGTCGAGATCGGTCACGCCGAACGTGATCATCGCGCCGCCCACCCGCGCGGACCGCACCTCGCGGTCGTCGACGACCAGCCAGGCGTTCTCACCGACCTGCCACAGGTACTCCTCGCCGATGATCTCGTCGGCCGGCTTGCCGAAGAACACCTCGTACCACTTCACCGACCTGGCCCGGTCGGTCACGCACATGACGCTGTAGAGGTCCACCCGGACCACTCCTCTCGATCGCTTCCGCACCATCGGACCGGTCCCACTGCCGGAACTCATCGGCGCGATAGCCTCGCGGCGTGAACCGGAAATCGATCATGGCACTGGCCGACCTGGCGACCCCCATGGCGATCCGGGTGGCCGCGACACTGGGGCTCGGTGAACTGTCCGGGACCGCGGACGAACTCGCCACCGCGACCGGCGCCCACTCCCCCGCACTGCGGCGGCTGCTCGACCACCTGGTGACCGCCGGGGTGTTCGAGGCCGAGTCCGGCCACTACCGGCCGACCGAACTCGGCGCTCAGCTGACCGAGTTCCGGCCACTGCTCGACATCAACCGGGCGGGCGGCCGCGCCGAGCTGGCGTTCGTCGAGTTGCTGGAGACCATCACCACCGGCGCCCCTGCCTACCCGCGCCGGTACGGCCACGACTTCTGGACCGACATCGACGCCGACCCGGAGCTGCGGCGCTCGTTCGACGCCCAGATGACCTGGCGCTTCACCGAGCAGGCACCGCAGATCGCCACGCGGCTGGACTGGAGCCGCTTCACCCGGCTCCTCGACCTCGGCGGCGGCGACGGGATGCTGCTGGAGCGGATCCTGCTCGCCCACCCCGGCCTGCGCGGCCGCGTCCTGGACGTGCCCGCGTCGGCGAGCGCTGCCACCCGCCGGTTCGCCGCGGCCGGACTGGGCGAGCGCGCCGACGCCGTCGCGGGCAGCTTCTTCGACCCGCTGCCCACGGGATTCGACGCCTTCCTGCTCTCGGACATCCTGCACGACTGGGACGACGCGGCCGTCCGCGCGATCCTCACCCGCTGCCGCGAGGCCGCCACGCCGGAGGCCACCGTGGTGGTGATCGAACCGCTGCGCGACGTGGGCACGGCCATGGACCTGCACATGCTGATGTGCTTCGGCGGCAGCGAGCGGACCGCGGCGGAGCTGACCGGGCTGGCCGCCGACGCCGGACTCGAACTCCGCCGCTCGGGTCCGGTGTCGGACGGCCGTACCGCACTGGAGTTCGGCGTCAGCCAGGCAGGACCCCGCTGACCTCGTTGGGTGCCGCGGGCAGCGTGCCGGTGGCGGTCTTGTTGCCGGTGGCCAGGTCGACGGCGTGGATCTGCTTGGTGTTCGGGTCGGTGACGTAGGCGGTCGCGCCACGCACGAAGATCGCCGGACGGGCCTGCTGCCACTCCAGCGGCTCCTGCCACGCACCGGTGACCGGGATCCGGCGGGTGACCGTGCCCGCGGCGGGGTCGATCACGTGGATCTGCCCGTCGGTGCCCAGCACGAGTGCCTCACCCTGCGGCCCGCGCGCCAGCGAGCGGAACGTGTAGCTGGTGCCGATGTCGACGTGACGCAGCGACGCGTCGCGGGTGTCGATCAATGAGACCCTGGTCGGCCGCTCCAGCTCGGCGTCCTTGTCCACCTTGTAGTCGCCGAGGGTGATCGGCGAGGAGTCGGAACCGGCCTGGTTGCCGATGCGGCCGTACGGGTCCGGGCTGCTGACCTTGGTGATCTTGCCGTCGCGGTAGATCAGGGCACCGGTCTCGCAGCCGATCACCACGGCCTCGCCCTGTGCGGTCGCCTCGCCGTGCACGCCGGGGCACTGCTCGTTGCGGGCGATCTCCTTGCCCGCCTTGTCGAGCACCACGATGCCGGGCCGGGCGTCCTCGTTGCCGACGGTGGTGACCAGCTCGCCACCGGCCAGTTCGACGGCGACGCCGTGGTGGGGCTGCGGCGTCCGGTGCTGCCGCGACGGTGCCGCGCCGCTGCCCAGGGCACGCGGGTCGAGCACGGTCACGTCGCCGGTGCCGTCGGCGAACAGCACGGTCCTGCCCGCGTGCCGCACGACGTGGCCCGGCTTGGCGGCAGCGAACTCGGTCTCGGTCAGCGTCGCGCCGGCGGCGTCGAGCACCCGGAACCCGGACGACGTCGACACCAGCACGTGCCGGTCGTCGCCTGCCGCGTTGAGCCGGTTGAACCCCGGCAGCGGAATGTCCTTGGCGACCTGGAGGGTCTTGCCGTCGAGCACGTAGATGCCGCCGTCGTAGGTGACGGTGACCGGCTCGGCGACCGTGGCACGGGCGGGCGCGGCGGCGTTGGTCCCGGACGGTTCGCCACCGCACGCCGTCATCACCAGGGCCGCCGCGGTGAGCGCGGCGGCCAGCGGGAACGGCTTCAGCATGGGTTGCACCTTTCGTTGTTCCGGTGGGGAATCAGGGACGGCTCAGGCCGTTGGCGATCGCCTCGGTGTTGGCGCGCATCATCTCCAGGTAGGTGCCCGCGCCCTGGCCGGGTTCGCTCAGCGACTCGGAGAACAACGCGACGACGGCCACGTGCAGGCCGGCCTGCTCGGCGAGCACGCGGGCGAGCCGGTCGGGCTGGGAGGAGTCCGCGAAGATCGCCGGGACACCCGCCGCGCGGACCGCGCCCGCGAGCGCGTTCAGGTCCGACGCGCTCGGCGAGGCGAGCGTGGTGCCGCTCGGGATCACGGCGCCGATCACCTGGAAGCCGAAGCGCTGGGCGAGGTAGCCGAACACGTGGTGGTTGGTGACCAGCTTGCGGCGCTGCGGCGGAATCCGCCCGAAGCGCTCGCTCATCATGGCCTCGAGCGCGTCGATCTCGCCGCGCAGCCGGCCCGCGTTGCCGCGCACCACCGCCTCGTCGACGCCGGCGTGGGCGATCACCTGCTCGGTGATGGCGTCGACGGCCGTCCGCATGCGTGCCGGGTCGGTCCAGAAGTGCGGATCGGGCTGGCCTTCGGCGTACTGGATCGGGTCGGCCCGCTCCCCCGCCGCCAGCGTGGGGACGCCCGCCTGCCCTGCGGCCTGGACGTGCCGCAGCACGCCCTCCTCCAGCCCGAGTCCGTTGTAGACGATCAGCGCGGCGCGTTCGAGGTCGGCGGCCTGCTGCGCGGAAACGCCGAACGAGTGCGGGTCGGCGTTGGGTTTCATCAGCACGGTGACGGCGGCCTGGTCGCCGACGATGGTGCGGGTGATGTCGCCGAGAATATTTGTCGTCACGACGACACCACCCCGGTCCCGGCTGCCGGAGCAACCGGCGGCCAGCAGGACGACGGCCAGCAGCAACGCGGCGATGCGGCGGGTCATCGGCCGGTCTCCACCATGTGGCTGGCCTTGCCGGGGACGGTGAACGTCCTGGCGCGGCGCAGGTTGTCGTTGTAGTCGATCTCGTACAGCTCGCCCGAGCCCGGGTTGTTGACGTAGGCGCGGGTGGTGTCGACCTGGATCACCGCGCCCCCGGTCGCGTCGGGCGGCAGCAGCGGGGCGGCAGCCCGTTCGGCTCCGGTGGCGGCGTCACGTGCGCGCAGCACGCCGTCCCGGCCCAGGACCAGCAGCGGCGCGCCCTCGCCGACGACGTTGACGGCCGCGACCGGGCCGGTGTCGTGGTGGTGCCAGGTGCGGCGGGCGACGTCGAGGACCCACACGCCGCGCTCCCCCGACTTCGCGGCGAGCGTCGTGCTGCCCGGCCGGTGGGTGAACGCGGTGGCCCGCTCGCCGGGGCCGGGGTAGGGGATCTTCTCCCCGCGGAAGGCGCCGCCTTCCTCGGTGACCAGCAGCGCCCCGTCGGCGCAGCCGAACA
Organism: Amycolatopsis suaedae; assembly: GCF_004214935.1. Lineage (GTDB taxonomy): Bacteria > Actinomycetota > Actinomycetes > Mycobacteriales > Pseudonocardiaceae > Amycolatopsis > Amycolatopsis suaedae. The sequence goes on along the minus strand of NZ_SFCC01000009.1, from coordinate 156,354 downwards.
CCACGCCGCGCCGTGTCGACGCGTGCCCCTCCAGCCGGGGACACGGCTGGTCGATCGCGGCGACCGGGCGGCCCTGCCGGTCGTGCACGCGGACACCGTCGGGCTCGGAGGCGAGGATGTGCTCGTGGTAGGGCACGGCCGCGCCCTGGTGCGGGGCGCGGGTGATCCGGCCGGTCTCGACGATCGCGCCCGCGTCCAGCCGGGCCCGGTCGAGCAGGACGGTGGTGCCGTCGGGGAAGGACAGCGCCGTCACCGCGGGGTCGCTGTGCACCGCCGACGGCACCGGTCCGGCCACCGGGCCGACCGCGCGTACCGGTGCGCGGTAGTAGTGCACGTGGTCGCCGTGGTCGACCATCCAGGAACCGCTGTCGACGATGCCGACCGACCCGTTCCCGGCGAGGTAGCCGAACCGGCCGTCGCCCGCGGCGGCCCGCACGCCCTCGACCCGGCCGGCGGGTGTCACCTGCTCGGTGATCAGGTCGACGACGCGGACCTCGCCGGTCGCGGCGTCGGCGACGACCAGCCGGGACTGTGCCTCGGCGGTTTCCTCGGCCCCCTCGACGTAGCCGTGCGGGACGTCGGCGACCGGCGGTGGCGGCTGGGCGCAGGAGGCCACCAGCAGGCCCGTGGCGAGCAGGGCGCGGCGTGGCCACCGCCGGAGCGCGGAGGCCAGTGCGGAGAGGAAGAACAGCAGTACCGCGACGGCGGCGATGGTCGCGCCGGCGGCGGTCCCCCAGTGCCACGACACGATCAGCCCGGTCAGCGTCGCGACGGCGCCGAACACCGCGGCCAGCGCCATGATCGCCGGAATCCGCTTGGCCCAGAACGTCGCGGCCGCGGCCGGTGCGATGAGCAGGCCGAACACCAGCAGGGTCCCCACCACCCGGAACGACGCGACGATGGTCAGCGTGACCAGGCCGAGCAGCAGCGCGTTGGCCAGTCCGGGCCGCAGGCCCAGGGTCCGTGCCTTGCGGGTGTCGAAGGACAGGGCAACGAAGTAGCGGTGCCCCAGCAACGACACGGTGGCGACGACGGCGAGCGTCACCGCGAGGCCGATCAGGTCGCCGGGGCCCACCGCGAGGACGTCGCCGAAGAGGAACCCGGTCAGGTCGACGGCGAACGACCGGGAGTGCGACACGATGATCACCCCGGCCGCGAGCATGCCGACGAACAGCAGGCCGATGCTGGTGTCCTGGGACAGGCGCCGGGAGCGGGTCAGCGCGGTGACCCCGGCCGCCATCACCCCGGCACTCAGCGCGGCGCCGACCAGCAGGTTCCCGCCGGCCAGCGACGCGATGGCGACGCCGGGCAGCAGGCCGTGCGACATCGCGTCGCCGATGAAGGCCATCCCGCGCAGGACGACCCAGGTGCCCACCAGCGCGCACGCCGCGGACACCAGCAGGCCGGCCAGGGCGGCGCGTTGCACGAAGGACACCTCGAAGGGGAGCAGCAGCCAGTCCACGTCGGCACTATAATGGAAATGGTTGTCATTTTACTAAGGAGTTGTCTGTGAACGCCGTCGCACTGCGCGCGCTGACCGCCGCCTACGGCCTGCACGGGATCACCGCGACGGCACCCGCCGAGCGGATCACCGCGGTGGTCGGCGCGAACGGGGCGGGGAAGTCGACGTTGCTCGGCGTGATCGCCGGCGTCCTGCCGGTGGTGTCGGGATCCGTCGAGGTCGCCTGTGCCCGGCCGGCGCTGGTGACGCAGCACAGCGAGGTCTCCGGCACCCTGCCGCTCACCGTGCGCGCCGCGGTCTCGATGGGGCGCTGGGCACACCGGGGCCCGTGGCGCCGTCTGTCCACTGAGGACCGCCGGATCGTCGCGGAGTGCATGGAGCGGCTGGAGATCGGCGACCTCGCCGGGCGGCAGCTGGGCACGTTGTCCGGCGGGCAGCGGCAGCGGGCGCTGGTCGCGCAGGGGCTGGCCCAGCGCGCGAGCCTGCTGCTGCTCGACGAACCCGCCGCGGGGCTGGACCTGGCCGCGCGGCGGCTGATCGACGACGCACTCGCCGCGGCCCGTGCCGACGGGGTCACCATCCTGCGGGTGACGCACGACCTGGCCGTCGCCGAGGCGGCCGACCACTGCCTGCTGCTGCGTGACGGCAGGCTGGTCGCCGCCGGCCCGCCGGAGGAGGTGCTGACCCAGGACAACGTCAGCACGGCCTGGGGTGTCCCCCGCCTGACGGCGCGGGCCTGACGCCGGAAGGCACCTGAAGGTGGCCTTCATGCGCTTCCCGGCCCGGGTCTCGCCGCCTCGGCGAGCACAGCGTGCACAACAGGCACAACGGGCTCAGCAGTCCCACCGGCCACCACGAACGAGACCCTCGCGCGCCGGGCACAAGCACGTGAAGGCCACCTTCACCACATGAGACGTAATGAAGGTGGCCTTCACGAGTTTCGGGCTTCGCGCGGGCCTGACGGGCTACAGCCAGTCGTGCTCGCGGGCGTAGCGGGCCGCCTCGTGGCGGGTCCGCGTCTGCGTCTTCTGCATGGCGCTGGACAGGTAGTTGCGCACCGTCCCCTCGGCCAGGTGCAGCCGGGCGGCGATGTCGGCGGCCGAGTAGCCGTCGCGGGTCGCGCGCAGCACGTCGAGCTCGCGGTCGGTGAGCGGGCAGTCGTCGACGACGGCCAGCGCGGAGACGTCCGGGTCGATCCACCGCTTCCCCCGGTGCAGGGTGGTGATGACCTCGGCGATGTGCCCGGGCTCGGCGGACTTGCTGACGAAGCCCTGCACGCCCAGCTTCAACGCCTTGCGCAGCACACCGGGCCGGGCATGCCGGGTCAGCATCAGGATCACCTGGCCCGGCCGTTCTTCCCGGATCCGCGTGACGGCGCCCAGCCCGTCGACGCCGGGCATCTCCAGGTCGACGACGAGCACGTCGGGCTCGTGCCGCAGGGTGGCCTCGACGGCCTGGGCACCGTCCTCCGCCTCGGCCAGCACGGTGATCTCGCCCTCCAGCGGGAGCAGTGCCGCCATCGCCTTGCGCAGCAGGGCCTCGTCGTCGGCGAGCACCACGGTGATCATCGGCCGCCACCCTCGCGCGGGAACACCGCGGCCGTGGTGAACCGCCCGTCCTTCTGCTCCACGGTCAGCTCGCCTCCGTTATCCGCCAGCCGGTGCGACAGCGTAGCCAGGCCCCGCAGTTCGGGCGGCTCACCGTCCCGGGCGCCGTCGTTCATGATGGTGATTCCCGACTCGGACAACGTGATCCGCACCTGCGCGGCCTGCGCGTGCCGCAGGATGTTCGTCGTCGTCTCCCGCAGGACCTGGCCGAGCAGCTCGCTCGCGCCCGTCCCGGCCTCGGCCTCGCGGTAGACCCGCACGCGGATTCCGGCCGCCTCGAACAGGTTCTTCGCGTTCTCCAGTTCCGCGGACAGGTTGAGCCGCCGCTGCGCGTAGACCAGTTCCTTGGTCTGGGTGATGGTGTCGGCGACCAGGGTGTGTACCTCGCGCAGTTCCTCCTCGACCCGCTCGGTGTCGCCGCGCACCAGCTTCTGGGCCAGGGCCACCTTCAGCTTCACCACGTGCAGCGTGTGCCCCTGGATGTCGTGCAGGTCGCTGGCGAACCGGATGCGCTCGCGGGCGACAGCCAGTTCCGCCTCGTGTTCGCGCGCGGCGTCCACTTCGGCGAGCAGGTCGTAGAACACCTTGCTGGCGAACATGAATCCGATCGTCACGACGGCGACCACGGAGGGAATGGCGACCCACCGGACCAGCACGGAGACGACGCCCTCGTCCGACACCAGCAGCCGCAGCGCACCCACCCCGCCGACGTAGGCGACCAGTACGACCGACGCCACGCCGCGCAGCCGCGGCAGGTACGGGATGATGAGCGGGCCCACGATGTTGAGGCCGTAGAACGACGATCCTGCGTCGAGCACCAGCACCCCGGCCGGCCACACGATCGCGCCGACGACGAGGCACGGGAGCGCGACCCGGCGGAAGTCGCTGCTCGCCCACCGGGTCATGGCCACCAGGCCGGCCAGCGCACCCATGCTCAGCACGACCGCGCCCCACCACGTCCTGGCGTCGATCACGACCAGCAGGGCACCCACCCCGACCAGGGGCGGGACCATCATGATCAGGTTCAGCCTGCGCAGCCGCCCCCTCGTCCTGGCGTGACCGGCCAGCTCCGGGGTCGCTCCCCAGTGGGTCATTCGTCCTCACCGGACTGCTGGAGCGCCCGGCTGATCAGCGGGGTGGCCAGCGCGCCGCTGACGGACATCAGCACGGCGACCCACAACAGCCACTGGTTGTCCTCCAGCCAGGCCCCGACGTCGCCGGGGATGATCCCGGCGTCCAGGTGGTGCAGGAGGTACACCACACAGACCAGCAGGAAGACGGTCATGTTGACCGCCAGCAGCACGCGCACGGGCCCGGTGTTCATGCGGACAGTATTCGGCCACCGCGCCGGTGACGCCAGTGACGTCACGTCATGTCCTCCGTGCGGGAATGTCACCCCGAACCGATGACGTCGCCACACTGCCGGACAGCGGCGGCAGCGGCTGGAATTACCGCATGCCCACTACACCAGTCATCGACGTCGAGCGCCTGAACGTGTCCTATGGGGACTTCCACGCCGTGAAGGACCTGTCCTTCCAGGTCCACGCCGGGGAGCTGTACGCCCTGCTCGGCACGAACGGAGCAGGCAAGACCTCCACCCTGGAGACCATCGAGGGGCACCGCACCGCCACCTCGGGCACCGTGCGGGTCTTCGGCCAGAGCCCGCGGGACCGGCACTCCGTACGGCCGCGCATGGGGATCATGCTGCAGGAGAGCGGCTTCTCCCCGGACCTGACGGTGCGGGAGTCGGTCCGGCTGGTCGGCGCGCTCACCCGCCGCGCGGACCGGGTCGAGCGGGTGCTCGACGTCGTCGGCCTCACCCGCAAGGCGTCCACCAAGGTGTCCCAGCTCTCCGGCGGCGAGAAGCGGCGGCTGGACTTCGCCACCGCCGTCTACGGCACGCCGGAACTGGTGTTCCTGGACGAGCCCACCACCGGCCTGGACATCCAGTCCAGGGACGCGCTGTGGGACGCCGTGGACCGGCTGCGCGAGGACGGCACCACCGTCGTGCTGACCACGCACTACCTGGAGGAGGCCCAGCAGCGGGCCGACCGCATCGGGTTGATGCACAAGGGCACCTTCCACCGGGAAGGCACCGTCTCCGAGCTGACGCGCACCCTGCCGGCCACCATCCGCTTCACCCTGCCGACGCCCGCGCCCGCGCTGCCGCTGCAGGCCACACGGGAGAGCGACGGGCGCTTCCTGATCGAGACGTTCACGCTGCCGAAGGACCTCTACACCCTGCTCGGCTGGGCGCAGGACAACGCCCTGGAACTGCTGGACCTGGAGGCGGGCCCGACCCGGCTCGACGACGTCTTCCGCTCCATCGACAGCCACTGACCTCCACGCACGAAAGGGACCTACCTCCATGTTGCCGATCGCTCTCAGTGAGCTGATTCAGATCTTCCGGAACCGGCTGGTTCTGGTCACCAGCCTGGTGCTGCCCGCCGGCATCAGCGCGTTGTTCATCTACCAGCACGAGACGTTCGCCAAGGTCGGCAGCCTCGGCTACATCGCGGCGATGGTGATGTTCATGGTCGGGGCGTTCGGGCTCTACACCACCGCCGTGACGACGCTGGCCTCGCGCAGGCAGAACCTGTTCCTCAAGCGGCTGCGCTCGACTGCGGCCGGCGACGTCTCCGTCCTTTCCGGACTGCTGCTTCCGGTGTCGGTGCTGGCGCTGATCCAGCTGGCCGTGATCCTGACCGTGCTGGCCGTCGTCGCGGGCAGCCCCGCCGACGTCGTGTTGCTGGTCATCGCGGTGGTCGCCACGCTGGCCATGATGCTCGGCCTCGGGCTGGCCACGGCGGGCCTGACCAACTCCCCCGAGCACGCCCAGGTCACCACCCTGCCGGTCAGCCTCGGCGTCATCGGTGTGTCCACCTGGATCGGCATCACCGGAACCGAGGACCTCCAGCTGCTCAAGCGGCTACTGCCCGGCGGCTCCGCCACCGAGCTTATGCTCAACGCCTGGAACGGCGGAATGTCGTTCACCGAGTCGCTGCCCCTGCTCGGCCCGACGCTGGCCTGGGTCGTCGTCGCGGTGGCGCTGGCCGCGAAGCTCTTCCGCTGGGAACCGCGCCGCTGATCAGAGTCCACTGCAGACAATGAGGAGCATGGCAATGCGAAAGTCCGTACTGACCGTTCTCGCCGCCGTGCTGGTGGCCGCGCCGGTCCCCGCGTCGGCCGCGACACCGGGCACCCTGCGCTGGGGACCGTGCCCGGAGGACGTCACCGGCGCCGGCCTGGAGTGCGCGACGCTCGACGTCCCGCTGGACTACCGCGACCCCGGCGGGGAGACGATCGAGATCGCGGTGTCGCGCCTGCCCAGCGCGAACCCGGGCAAGCGCCGGGGTGTGCTGCTGACCAACTCCGGCGGCCCGGGCGGGCCGGGTCTGAGCTTCCCCGCCGACCTGAAGAAGGTGGGCCTGCCGCAGAGCGTGCTGGACAGCTACGACGTGATCGGCATGGACCCGCGCGGCGTCGGTCACAGCACACCGGTGACCTGCGACCTGGAGCCCGGACAGTACTTCACCAACATCCCGCTGTACGCGCGGAACGCGGCCGACGTCGCCCAGCGGGCCGAGGAGACGGCCGCCGTGGCCGGACAGTGCGCAGCGTCGGCGACGGCGAGGCTCCTGCCGCACATCACCACGGCCAACACCGCGCGGGACCTGGACCGGGTCCGCGAAGCACTCGGCGAGTCGACGACGTCGTACTTCGGGCACTCCTACGGCACCTACCTCGGCGCTGTGTACGCGACGCTGTTCCCGCACCGCGCCGACCGGATCCTCCTCGACAGCGCGACCGGCCCCGGCGGCTGGGACGCCGAGTTCGCCCGGCTGTTCGGCCGTGGCATGGAGGACCGGTTCCCTGACTTCGCCCGCTTCGCCGCCGCCCGTCCCGAATACGGCCTCGGCCGCACGCCGGCGCAGGTGCGGGCGAAGTACTTCGACATCGCCACGCGGCTGGACGCCAAGCCGAGCCCGGAGGGCGTCAACGGCCAGTTGTTCCGCCAGCTCACCTTCGCCAAGTTCTACTTCGACCGGGAATTCCCCGCGCTGGCGGCGATCTGGCAGGCCCTCGACACGGGAAAGCCGATGCCGCCACCCGCCGGGGCACGGGGCGGGCAGCAGCCGGACGACAACTACCTGGCCAGCCAGCTGCATGTGATCTGCAACGACTCGGACTGGCCGGAGTCGGTCCGGACCTACCAGCTGGGCGTCACGATCGACCGGGTCCGGCACCCGCTGTTCGGCGGGGCTGCCGCCAACATCACCCCGTGTGCCGCCTGGCCGTCCGAGCCCGTCGAACCGCCGGTGAGGATCACCGCCCGCGGACCGTCGAACGTGCTGATCACGCAGAACCTGCGGGACCCGGCCACTCCGCTGGCCGGTGCCCGCGAGCTGCGGGCGGCACTGGGTGAGCGCGCCCGGATGATCACCGCCGACCAGGGCGGGCACCTCGGCTACCTGTTCCTGGACAACCCCTGCCTCGACGAGAGGGCGACCGAGTTTCTCGTCACCGGGCGGCGTCCGCCGCGCGATCTCGCCTGCGGTCCCTGACCGGAAGGGAAGCCAAGGTCCTGAGACCCACGCCACTACCGGAATAGCCGGGGCGCCGCGCCGGTTCCACCCGACAGTGGAGAACGATCGTTCTCCCAGTCGAGAAACGGGGTCCAGCAATGCCATTCATCACCGTCGGGTCGGAGAACAGCACCAACATCGACCTCTACTACGAGGACCACGGCACGGGTCAGCCGGTCGTGCTCATCCACGGGTACCCCCTCGACGGGCACTCCTGGGAGAAGCAGAGTGCCGCGCTCCTGGCCGCCGGCTACCGCGTCATCACCTACGACCGCCGCGGTTTCGGCAGGTCCAGCCAGCCGACCACCGGCTACGACTACGACACCTTCGCCGCCGACCTGAAGGTCGTGCTGGACACGCTGGACCTGACCGACGTCGTGCTGGTCGGGTTCTCGATGGGCACCGGTGAGGTGGGCCGCTACCTGGGCACCTACGGCTCGGCACGGGTCGCCAAGGCGGCGTTCCTCGCGTCGCTGGAACCGTTCCTGCTCAAGACCGGCGACAACCCGGCAGGCGTGCCGCAGGAGGTGTTCGACGGCATCACCGCCGCCGTCACCGCCGACCGCTACGCCTACTTCACCCAGTTCTACAGGGACTTCTACAACACCGACGAGACACTTGGCAGCCGGCTGTCCGAGGAAGCGCTGCGCAACAGCTGGAACGTCGCCGCCGGTGCGTCCTGGTTCGCCTCCAGCGCGGTGGTGCCGACCTGGCTGACGGACTTCCGCGACGACCTGCCCCGGATCGACGTCCCCGCGCTGATCCTGCACGGCACCGGCGACCGGATCCTGCCGATCGACGCCACCGCCCGGCCGTTCCACCAGCGGGTTCCCCAGGCGACCTACGTCGAGATCGACGGCGCACCACACGGCCTGCTCTGGACGCACGCCGACGAGGTCAACGAGGCACTGCTGGCCTTCCTGGCCGGCTGACCGCGCCACCCGGCTCGCGATAGGGTGTGGCCGGCACTGGCCGACGCACCGCGCGGAGGGACCGACCTGGATGGCGAGCGAGGCGGGTCCCGCGCTGACCGAGCGGCTCACCGAGCTGAAGCAGCGCAGCGGACTGAGTTACGAGCAACTCGGCCGCAAGGCGCACCTGAGCCGGTCGACCGTGCACCGCTACTGCACCGGGCGCAGTGTCCCGCCGACGTTCGCGCCGATCGAGGCGATCGGCACCGCGTGCGGGGCGAGCCGGGAGGACCTGGCGAAGCTGTACCGGCTGTGGGAGCGCGCCAACCTGGGTGAGGCCGCCGTCCCGGACCCGCCGGCCGCGGTGCCGGTGCCGGCACGGCGCCGGCGGACCCCGGCCAGGGCCGCCCTCGCCGCGGCACTCGCCGTCGTCCTGTTCGCCGGGGGCAGCATGGCCGTCCGGACCGCCGCGGAACCGGACGGAGCCCCCGGCATCCAGGCTCCCATGTGGACGGCCGCGCCCCGCGCTCTGGAACCGGAGTTCGTGGGCGTGACGACGAATTCCAACACCGGCAGGATGCCGTCCTTCCGGCTCGGGTCCGTACGGCTGTGGAACACCCGCACCCGCTGGCAGAACCTGGAACCGGCTCGCGGACAGTACACATGGGACACACTGGAGCGGCTGGTCGAGGGAGCGCGTGGCGCCGGGCTGCCCATGGTCTTCACGTTCGGCGGTACCCCGCTGTGGGCCAGCCCGGACGGCCCGAAGTCGGTCTTCACCGACGACTCCCGCGCCAGCCCGCCCGGCGACCTGGCGGACTGGGAACGTTTCGTGCGTGCCGTCGCCGAGAAGTACCGCGGCAGGATCGGCGCCTACGAACTGTGGGACATGGCCAACCATCCGGACTTCTTCACCGGGTCGATGGCCCAGCTGGTGGACATGACCGCGCGGGCGAGCCGGGTCATCCGGGCCGCCGACCCGGCGGCGAAGGTGGTCTGCCCCGCCATGGGTGAGCTGTGGGATCCCGCCGCGCTGGGCAGGCTACGGGAGTTCTCCGACCTCGGCGGCTACGACCACTGCGATGCCGCCTCGGTGAAGTTGTCCGCCCGCAACGACATCGACCCGCCGGAGACGATGTTGCCGCTGGCACAGGAGATCGACCGGACCCTGCAACGCAGCGGGACCGGCATCAGGCTCTGGAGCACCGGCTCGGCCTACGACGTCAACGGCCAGCCCCGGCTGGACCCCGACCGCGCCGCCCAGCACGCCGTCCGGTTCTACCTGGCCGGTCTTTACGCCGGGTACCGCCGGATGTACTTCTACAACTGGGGAAGCTCCAAGATCCCGATCGTGCTGCAGGTGCCCGGCGGTCCGCCCACCAAGGCGGCCCAGCACGTGGACCGCCTGCACCAGTGGCTGTCCGGCAGCCGGATCAGCTCCTGCGGTCAGGGACGCACCGCCGGGCTGCCCGATCACCTCTGGCAGTGCCGGTTCGACACGCCGGGCGGAGCGTTCCTGATCTGGTGGACCATCGACCGCACCCTGCGCATCCCCGCCCCCTCGGGCGCCACCGCGGTCGAGCAGCTCGACGGAACCAGCCTGCCGGTCACGCCCGGCGCCGACGTGACCGTGACCGGCAGCCCGGTCCTGCTCAGGACCGGCGCAGGACACTAGCCAACCACGACGGTCTCCTGCCGCTGCCGTGGCACGAAGCCACCCGCGTAGTTGCGCTCGACCGCGGCGATCTCCTCGGCGTTGGGGGTCGCGTTGTCGCACTCCACGCCGCCGGTGCTGCCGGACATCAGGCTGGAGCACGGCCCGGGCTTCGCGTCGGGCAGGCCGAGGCTGTGGCCGAACTCGTGGGAGGCGATCCGGGTCAGGTTGTACCCGTCGTCGACGGCTTGCTTGCCGAACCAGATGGTCAGGCTGTCACCGGGCATCGCCGGGCCCAGCTCGGCCCGCGGCCAGCCGGGGTCGGACACGAACGACACATCCGCCCTGCCACCGGCTTCCACCTTGTTGATCTGGACGTTGTCGACCTTGTCGTTCCAGATCTTGATGCCCTCGGTGATGGCCGCGGTGTACTCGGGCGCCCTGCTGTCGTCGTAGGTGATCGTGACCGCGGCCGGCCGGGTGTCCTCGGCCAGCGCGGACGGGGCGGCGATCAGCGGAACGGAAAGCGCCAGCGTGGCAGCGAGAGCGTACGCCGAGCGTCGAATCTGCATTGGCCTCTCCTCGGTGGGGTCGAGAACCTGTCCTTCCGAGAAGTACCACCGGCCACGAGTGCACTACTACGGCCGTTCGTCGGTAAATAACCATCCGGCGGCGCGGTCCACACCGGATCAGCCTGGAGCGTGCCGGCCGGCGTCGCGCAGGAAGTCCGCCAGGCCGGCGAGGTCGTCGGTGTTGATGTGGTCGACGCCGGCGGCGTACAGCTCGCGCCACAACGCCGCACGCGCGGGGCCGGGCTCGTCGGGGGTGGCCCAGAACCGGATGCGCTGGCCGGCCCGGTGACACTGGAGCACCAGGTCACGCAGCCGGGCCCGTTCCGCGGCGGGGAACTCGCCGGAGCCGGTCCAGGTGAACAGCTTGGTCCAGTTGTCGCTGACCAGCGCGGCGAGCCGGGCGTCCGCGCCGGGACCGAGGTCGGCGGGGTCGGCGATGCGCCCGTCGTAGAACGCCAGCCTGTCCCGCTGTCCCGCCATGACGGCCCGCGGCCGGTCGCCGGAGACCACCGCGGTGACCGCGCCGGGGACGACCACACCGTGGCGGTAGCGGCTGAACAGGAAGGCGTACCGGCGATCGCGCAGCGCGCGGTCCAGCACCTCGTACGTCGCCGCGCCGGTGTTCTTGATGTCGATCAGCAGCTGGAACGGGACCGGCCGGCCGCGGTACACCTTGCCGTGGTTGGCGAGCACCCGCCTGCGCAGCGGCTCCAGGTACAGCGACTCCAGCGTCCGCTCGGGGCGGACCTGCCCGATCTCGTGTGCCACGAGCAGCTTGCCGTCGACGAGGAAAATGTCCGCCTCGACGCTGGTGAACCCGTGGTCCAGCGCGTCGTGCAGCGGCCGGGCGTGCTCGTAGTCGTTGTGCGCGTGGGCCTGCCGCAGCGGTTCCGTCCGGGGTGGACGGTGGGCGGACGCCGGGAGGGCTCCGGCACCGACGAGCGCGACGACGGCGAGCAGTAGCGGCAACAGGCGTGAGCGCATGCCGGAGACGGTAGAGGGCGGGCAGGGCGAAGGGAACAGACGAGTTCCGGCATCGGCGTGAACGTCAGGTTGACACGTGTCCGGTGCCACATCCCCGCAACCCGGCCGGGCGCCACACGTCGTCAGGAGTGAGGGCAACCGAAAGGGGACGACCATGCTCTGGACGATCTTGGGTTGGCTCGGCTTCGGCCTGGTGGCCGGGTTCATCGCACGGGCACTGGTTCCCGGCAAGGACGACATCGGCTGCCTGGCGACGATCCTGCTCGGCATCGTCGGTTCCGTCGTCGGCGGTGCGCTCTACGGCCTGATCACCGGCGGCATCCGCGAGTTCCAGCCGGCGGGCTGGATCGGCTCGATCATCGGCGCCATCATCGTGCTGGTGCTGTTCAACAAGATCACCGGCCGCAAGCGCCGCTACCGACGCTGACGCGGCCCGCCTCCTCCCATTGCCGTGAAGGGGGCTTTCACGGCGTCTGATGCCGTGAGGGCCCCCTTCACGGCATAGCCGGGTGGTGTGTATGACGGTGGAGTTCGTGTGCGGGAAGGTGGGACTCGCGTGCACGAGGGTGGGACTCGCCGTGTCCGCAGGGCGGGAGGCGTGTCTCACGGTACGAACTCCACGCTCGTGCACGCGAGTTCTCCGTTCCGGCACGCGAGTTCCACGCTCGCGCACGATCAGCCGCGGACACCGGACTACGCCGTGAGGGCCCCTTCACGGCATCGGCGCTAGGCTGCTACCCGTGCTGCCGACGCGTCTCGACACCGACCGGATCCGGGCGGCTCGCCGGGTGATCGACCCGGTTTTCCTGGACACCCCGCTGTACCGCTGCGAAGCACTGGAGCCCCACCTCGGGTGCGCGGTGAGCGTCAAGCTCGAAACGGCGAACCCGGTGCGCAGCTTCAAGGGCCGCGGCACCGAGCTGGTCACCAGCCGGGCAGGCGCCCCGGCCGTGGTGTGCGCCAGCGCGGGCAACCTCGGCCAGGCACTGGCCTGGTCCGGCCGCCGCCGCGGGCTGGACGTCACCGTCGTGGCGTCCCGCTTCGCCCCCGCACCCAAGCTCGACCGCATCCGCGCGCTGGACGCCAGGCTGGAGCTGGTGGACGGCGACATCGAGACGGCCCGCGAACGGGCCGCGGCCATCGCGCGGCACGACGGCATCCGGCTGGTCGAGGACAGTCTGGACATCGAGACCTGCGAGGGCGCGGCGACCATCGGCCTGGAGCTGGCCGGGACCACGTTCGACACCGTCCTGCTCGCACTCGGCGGCGGGGCGATGGCCACCGGCGTGGGTCACGTGCTGAAGGCACTCGCGCCGGGCGTCGAGGTGATCTGCGTGCAGCCACACGGCGCACCGGCGATGACCCGCTCCTGGCACAGCGGGCGGGTCGTCACCACCGAGTCGATCGACACCATCGCCGACGGCGTCGCCGGCCGGTTTCCCATCCCGGAGGTCCTGGCCGACCTGCTCCAGGTCGCCGACGACGCGGTCCTGGTCCGGGAGGCGTCGATCGTCGCCGGGATGCGGCTGCTGCTCCAGCACGCCGGGCTGGTCGTCGAACCGTCGGCGGCGCTCGGCATCGCGGCCATCCTGGAGGACCGGGACCGCTTCGCCGGCAGGCACGTCGTCACCGTCCTGTGCGGCAGCAACGTCGACGTGGACGCCTACCGCGCCTGGACCGGCTGAGCCCGCGGCGTCGCCCACCGTTTCGCCCGCGTGGCGAGGAAGGTCACCAGCGCCTCCAACGGTCCCTTGCCCGCCGTCGCCCGCCACGCCAGCCCGACGAGCAGGACCGCGGCCACCTGCAGGGCATACCCGAGACCGGGACCGTAGACGTCGTAGGACGAGTTGACGAACGCCAGATGCGCCACGTAGAAGGTCAGCGCCATGCTCCCCGCCGCTGCCAGCGGCGCGAGCAGGACCGACGCCGTCCGCAGGCGCTCCAGCAGAAGCAGGACGCCGATCAGCGCCACGGCCGCGCCCGTGGTGCCCACCAGGTCCGGCGTCGTCCCGGTGTGCGGCCCGTCGACCGCCAGCCACCACACTGTCGACGCCGGCACCGTGCCGTCCCCGCCGAGGTTGAGCAGTTCGGTGGTCTCCGGCACGGTCAGCGCGCTGCCCGGCTGCGCCGCCCAGATCGCCGCGAGCCCGCCATAGACGTTCAGCAGCAGCCACGACACCGCCGCGGCGCCGGCGGCGAGCGCGGCACCCGTGCCCGCCAGCGTGACCGCGACCTTCGGCCGGTCCAGCGGCAACCGCCCGATCACCAGGCCCGCGCAGAGGTACGTCGTCCACGCCAGCGCCGGGTACTCGCCGGTCAGCGTCAGCTCGGTCAGCAACCGCACGGGATGCGCGACCGCGTCGGCGAACCCGTGGTTGTCCAGCGACGGCGCGGGCAGCAGCGGCAGCAGGTGATGCGTCAGCAGCGGAACACCCGCGGCCACCGCGACACCGACCGCGGCAACCGCCCAGCTCGGCAGCAGGACCAGCGGGATCGCCAGCACGAACAGCACCGCGTAGTACGGCAGGATCACGGTCGCGAACCGGGCGTCGGTGTAGCCCAGCGCGAGCCCGATCGCGCCGATCGCCAGCGCGCGGACGGCCAGCATCGCCGCGGTGGCACGGAAATCGGCGGTCCGGACCCGGCGGCGGCCGGTCATGAAGGCGATTCCGAGACCGGCGAGCACGGCGAACGTCGCCGCCGCGCGGCCGCCGAAGACGGCGAACGCCGTGGTGGGCTCGCCGGGTGCGCTCTCCTCGGCCAGCGAGTGCACGGCGATCATGCCGAGCAACGCGATCCCGCGCGCCGCGTCGACGGCGGCCAGGCGTGGTCCGCGGGTCATCCGGCCAGCACCGCCTCGACGAGGTCGCGGGCGAGGTCGTGCCCGGACCGCAGTGGCCTGCGTGGCCAGCGCACGCCGTACCAGTCGGCGGTCGCCTCCGGATGCGGCCCGACGACGCCGACCCGCCCGGCGCCGAACGGCGCGACCAGCGCGGCGATCGTGCCGTTGGGGTAGGTGGCGAGTACCTCGGCGGCGTCCGGCCGGTCGAGCAGGAACACCGGGCCGTCCTGGAAGTAGAGCCTGCGGCGCCTGCCCCGCCAGCGGACCGTGACGACGGCGTCGCCGTCGTGGCCGACGCTCGCGCCCGCCGAGTCGATGTAGCGGTCGGTGTCGCCGGGCAGCAGGCCGAATCCCGGCGTCGCACCGGCGAGGTACCCGCCGAGGCAGAACCCGAGGTACCGGCCGCCGCCGCGGACGAAGTCCCGGATGTCGTCGCGGTGCCGCCTGAGCTTGCGGTAGGCGTGCGACAGGGTGCCGCCGCCCGGCTGCGCGTACAACGCGGCCCCGGCCAGCGCGGCGGCACCGAGTTCGGTCTTCTCGCGCGGGCCGGTGAACCGGACCGCGAAGTGGTCCGCGAGCACGCCTGCGACGGCTTCCGGGCAGCCGGGGGTCGTCGCCGGGCCGCGGTAGACGAGGGCGAGCGGCCGGTTCACGCCGGGACTCCCGCCGCGGGCAGGGCGGTGACCTGAGCCGGGATGCCGCGCCAGGACGTGTGCGAGGCGAGGTGCTCGCCCTTCATCAGCAGCGACAGCGACCCGAGCGAGACGCCGTCGCCGACGACCGCGTCGTAGAGCACGATCGCCCGGGTGCCGACGGTCGCGCCGTCGCCGACGGTCACCACGGACATCTTCATCACCCTGTCCTCGAACAGATGAGTCTGCAGTGACACCTCGGTGCCGACCGTGGCGTCGTCGCCGACCCGCACCAGGTCGAACTCGGTCAGATAGGTCGTGCCGATCCACGTCCGCCGCCCGATCCGGGCACCGAACCAGCGCAGCAGCGGCGGCAGCAGCGGCGTGCCGACCAGCATGCCGAGCCCGGCCGGGACGGCGGCCGACTCGTACAGGCCGGTGACGAACTCGCTGCGCCGCACGAACGGGCTCCACAGCGGCTCGACCCGGGGGGTGTACTCGCCGACGACGTTGCGCTTGGTCGCCGCGCAGAAGGCGATCACGGCCAGCCCGGACGCGATCGCGACCAGCGGCGAGACCAGGGCGGGCACCGGCAGGTCCCTGCCGAACGCGAGCCCGGACAGCACCAGCAGGAACAGGTAGAAGCTCAGGCCCAGCAGCGACGCGGGCAACGTCGCCCGCGCGAACTCGATGCCGAGCCGCTGCCACACCACCTTCCGCGGCGGGCGGAACGTCTGCTCCTCGGGGAAGTCGCCACTGTCCTGCCGCCGCGGCAGGTGGATCGCGGGCGAGCCCAGCCACGACGAGTCCCGCGGAACGTGTGCCCCCGGCGGCACCGTGCCGACGCCGACGAGCGAACCCTCCCCCAGTTCCGTCCCCGCCGGGACGACCGACGCGTTGCCGACGAACGCGCGCCTGCCGACCTCGGTGGTGAGGAAGGCGACCCTGCCGCGGGCGAACGTCGCCGCGCCGACGGTCGCCATGTCGGCGACGAAGCTCTCGCTGCCGAGCGTGAGCAGGTCAGGGTCGAGGTGACCGGCGGTCGACACCTCGGCGCCGCGGCCCACCCGGGCGCCGAGCAGCCGCAGCCACGGGACGGTGTACAGCGTGGCGTACAGCGAGTTGGTGAACGTGAGGCTGAACTCCAGCAGCTTGTCCGCGACCCACTTGCGGACCCCGAGCCCGGAGCGGACCGGGTGGACGCCGACCGGCGTACGCGGCAGCACGAGCCTGCGGCCCGCGGCGACGAACGCGCACACGGTCAGCACGAACACCGGGCCGGCCAGCATCGTGGCCACCGCCCCGGCGAGAACACCCCAGCCGAGCAGCGCCCACCACACCAGCGCCACGCTCGGCAGGATCAGGCAGATCGCGCCGATTTCCAGCGCACCGAGCCCGACCAGCGTCAGCAGCAGCTGGTGGAATCGCCAGCCAGGCGTGGGTCCGGCGTGGCCGAGCAGGTCCTCGACGGTCGGCGACAGCGTGCCGGCCTTCGCCGCGGGCGAGCCCGACCACCGCTGCCCGGCCGGAACGGACTCGCCCCGCCCGAGCATCGACTGCTCACCGAGCGCGGCACCGGGGCCGATCGAGCAACCGGGTTCCAGCACGGCGTTCGCGCCGACGAACGCGCCCGCGCCCACGGTGATCTCCCCGACGGTGACCCAGCCGTCCTCGACCCGCCACGGCCGCAGCACCGCGCCGTAGCCGATGGCCGCGTCGTCCCCGATGCGGACGAGGGCGGGCAGCGCGACCGAACTCGTCGCGATCACCGCGTGCCTGCCGACGCGGGCGCCGAGCAGCCGCAGGTACAGCGGCATCAGCCCGCTGCCGCTGACCACCGGCAGCGGCCCGACGCTCAGCAGCAGGTCCAGTGTCCACAGGCGCAGGTAGGTCGGTCCCCACAGCCGGTACCGGCCCGGCTTGATGCCTGCCGACAGCGGCCGCACCACCACCAGCGGGACCACCCAGCGCACGCCGAGGTAGCTGATCAGGATGGCCACCAGCAGCTCGGCGAGGACCGGGACCGAGACGTCGCCGTCGTTCCAGGTGTAGACGTAGGCCACCGGGAGCGTGATCACCAGCAGCAGCAGGTAGATCACCAGTGCCTGGGCCGAACCGGCGGCCGCGATGCGCCGGGTGCCGTGCCGCAGCGGCTCGTACCGCGGCTGCCCGGCCGGGGCGGTCGCGGGTTCGCGGCTGTCCAGGTACGCGGCGAGGGCGCGGATGTCGGGGTGGGCGTAGAGGTCGCGCACGGCGATGCCCGCGGTCGTCTCGTGTTCGCGGAGCCGGGAGGTGACGGTCGCGGCGAGCAGTGAGTGGCCGCCGAGGTCGGCGAAGAAGTCGGCGGTGACCGACAGTTCCTCCGGTGCCAGGCCGAACACCTCCGCCCACACCCGGGTGAGCAGTTCCTCGGTGGCACCGGCCGGTGCGACGACCGGGCCGTCGACGGTGCGCCGCGCGCCGGCAGGGGCGGGCAGCAGGCGCCGGTCGACCTTGCCGCTCGGCATCATCGGCAGCACCGGGATCGTCACGAAGAACGCGGGAACCATGTAGGCGGGCACCTGGTCGCGCAGGGTTTCGCGCAGGCGGCGGAAAAGACCGTCCTCGTCGTCCGAATCGGACACCACGTAGCCGACCAGCTCGGGACTGCCCGGCGTCACCTCGACCATCGCCGCGGCCGCTGCGGACACACCGGGGTCGGCGAGCAGCACGCTCTCGATCTCGCCGAGGTCGACCCGGTGACCGCGGATCTTGACCTCGGCGTCGGCGCGGCCGAGGTACTCGATCTCCCCGTTGCCGCTGACCCGGCCGAGGTCGCCCGTGCGGTAGAGCCGTCCGCCGGGTGCCAGCGGGTGTTCGATGAACCGGTCGGCGGTCAGCTCGGGGCGGCCGACGTAACCCTTCGCCACCCCGGGGCCGCCGATGCAGATCTCCCCCACCTCGCCGTCGGGCACCCGCTCGCGGTCGTCGTCGAGCAGGAACACCGTGTAGGTCGGTACCGGCACGCCGATGGTGACCGGCCTGCCGGGCAGCAGCTCGCACCAGGTGGCGGTGACGGTGGCCTCGGTGGGGCCGTAGGTGTTGAGGATCCGGCGGCCGTCGCGTGCCCACCGGTCGACCAGCTGCCTGGGGCACGCCTCGCCGCCGACGAGAAGGTTGCGCAGCAACGGAAGTTCGTGCGGAATCGTCGCCAGCAACGTGGGCACGCAGTACAGCACCGTGATCCGGCGGCGGTCGAGGAACTCGGCCAGTTCGGCGCCCAGCCTGCCCGACCCGTCCGGGCCGGCGACCAGCGTCGCGCCGACCGCCCAGGTCGGCCAGATCTCCTCGATGGAGAAGTCGAACGAGATCGTCATGCCCTGGTAGACCCGGTCGTCCGGGCGGACGTCGTAGAGCCCGGGCACGATGTCGAGGAAGTTGCAGATGCTGCGCTGGGCGACCTCCACGCCCTTGGGCCGCCCGCTGGAGCCGGACGTGTAGATGATGTAGGCGCTGGGGTCCGGGTCGAGCAGGTCGTCCTCGCCGAGGTCCGGCCTGCTCGCGGGGCAGGCGGCCAGGTCCGCGGCGGCCGCGTCCAGGTCCAGCACGGTGCACGCGGCGCCGCCCGCCCGTTCGGCGAGATCACCGGTCGTCAGCAGCAGATCGACCCGGGAATCGTCGGTGATGTAGGCGATCCGGTCGGCGGGCGAGGCCGGGTCGATCGGCACGAAGACCGCCCCGGCCTTGCCGATTCCCAGCAGGCAGACGTAGGTGTGCGCGCTGCGCTCGACGAGAATCGCCACCCGGGCCCCGTTCCGGATTCCGGACGCACGCAGGTGGTGGGCGAGCCGGTTCGCCCGCCGGTCCAGCTCGGCGTAGGTGATCGCCTCGTCGCCGACCTCGACGGCGACCGCGTCCGGGACCCGGTCCGCGGAGTGTTCGAAAACGTGGTGCATTCGCCGGACCGGGTTCCTCACCCGCGCGGGCGATTCCGTAATAATCGCGGAATCAGCCGACAAATCCGTGAACACCACCGAAACCCTCCAGAAGACGTGAAAACGCGCAAAAACGAAGATCAACGGGAAGAATTGATCTACGACACGGGATGCTCATCGCCGGGAGGCATCCCGGCGTTTCATCCAGAGCAACGAGTTAGGCCGGAAAGATCAACGGTGACATGGACCACAGAACGGAAACCGACCGCGGCGGAATGTACACATTTCACCGGCGGCGCACCTTTCGATGCCGGTTCGGCCACCAGGTGTTTCCACGCGTCGCGTCCACCATTCGCCAGGAGTTAACAAACCACGGGCGTCACCAGGGCAACGATTTCCCATTCTGTGGACGTTCCGGCGGCTGCCTGGAGATTCCGGCGGGCCGGGTAGCGGAGCGGTAGTCGATCAGGCCACTCTCGAATCGTCACCACCGATGTGCGCACCATCGAACTCGAGGAGATGGCATGATCCGCTACGGTGTTCTCGCCCTGGTGATCGCCATGACCAGCGTGCTGGCCCCGCCCGCGGCCACCGCCGGCAACGACCTGCCCCGGCGGATGGACGCGGCGCTGGAACGTGCCGCGGCGAGGTTCGGCGACGCCGGCGTCCAGGCCGTGGCGATCCGCGACGGCCGGGTGATCTGGTCGGGACGGCGTGGCGCGGCGATCGTGGAACCACGCGAACCGGTCACCGACCGCACGATGTTCGTCTACGCCAGCCTCAGCAAGCTGCTGCTCGCTGCGTTCGCGCTGCACCAGGCGGAGACCGGGGTCATCGACCTCGACCGGCCGATCGCAGGCTACGTCGGCGACGAGGTGCCAGGTGCGCGGGTCGTGACGATCCGCATGCTGCTCACGCACACCTCCGGCTACCCGGATCTGTACGCCGACCCGGCGACGGCGCCGCTGTTCCCGCCCGGCGACCGGTACGACCCGAACCGGCCGTACACGTTCGAGATGCTGGCTCCCGGGATCAAGGAACCGGTCGAGCCGGGCAGGCATTTCGCCTACTCCAACACCGGCTACATCGTGCTGGGGCGCGTGCTGACCGAGGTCTCCGGCGGCGCGCAGGCGTTCGACAACGCCTACCGGCGGTTCCTCCGGCGGGCGGATCACCGGCTGGGCGAGGACCAGGTCACCCTGCGCCGCTCCCGGCGGGCCTTCGACCGGTTCGCCCACGGTTACACACCGAAGGACAACGGAACGCTGGAGGACTTCTTCACCGCCTACGGCGCGACCGGCATCCCCACCGACCTGTACGGCCAGCCGTTCGCCGACGGGCTGTTCGCCGGGACCGCGCTGGGTGCGGGGCTGACGCTGGACGCCCTGTTCGCGCGCGGCCGGATGCTGCGGCCGGCGACGGTGCGGCAGATGATCGCGCCGGCGCCGCAGTCGCCGGGCGGCTACGGTATGGGCACCTACCCGACGGTCGCGGGCGGACGCACCTGGCAGGGGCACGGTGGCGCCTACATCGGGTTCAACTCGATGGCGGGCACCGACCTCGGCCGCGGCGTCACGGTCGTCGTCCTGGTCAACCAGCTGACGCCGGACGCCCCGGCGGAGACCATCTGGCGGGCGCTGGCCGAGGCGTCAGGGCATTCGTAACTTGCGCAGGAAGGCGGGCAGCAGCCAGGGTCGCCGTCCCCAGACGACGATCTTGCCCGCGAGTGCCGCCCTCGGCTTGCCGACGCGGTGGAACATCACGAGGTTGAACGTCGGCGGGTCGAAGAACAGGCGGATGTCGTTGTCGCGGCGAGGTTGTTCCACCGAGACCTCGCCGCGGTGCAACACGAGGGTGACCGGCGTGGTGTAGCGGGACCGGAACTCCACGGCGATCCGCCGTTCGCGCGGCCGGTCGCCGCCGTCGAGCAGCGTGCCCATGCCGAGCCGGATCACACCGAGCAGGAACAGTTCGAAGAACAGCGCGGCGTCGCGGGGCGGGATCTCCCACGGCCTGCCGAGTGCCACGGCGATGTCCCTGCCGTGGATGAGCAGTTCGTTGAGCAGGTGGGCGAGGACCCCGGCCAGCGGCAGCCGGGCACCGCCGAGCCACGGCACCGGGGTGGCCGGGTCGCTGCCGGTGGTGGCCAGGAGGATCTCGTCGATGTGCGCCCGCAGCCGTTCGGCCAGGACCGTGACGTCGCGTTCGGTGTACTCGGCCAGGGTGATCTCGTTGAAGTCGGAAACGGACTCCACGGTGGTGCGCGCGATCGGGCCGTCGAGCGCGGGCATTCGCCGCTCCTGCCCGGGCTTGACCATCGAGGTGTATTGCCAGGCGATCGCGGTCACGTGGGCCGCCATGTCGGCGACCGACCAGTCCGCGGTCACCTTGGCGGCCGGGTCGGGCGCGGCAGGGAACAGTCCGGCGAACCGGTCCCCCGCCGTCCGCACCGCGGCACGCACGGCCTCCCACTTTCCTGGCTCGATCTCCATGGCCTCACCGTAACGACCCGGCGGTCCCCGGTTGTCTTCTCCGCTGCGCCCCCTTCACGGCAGGAGGGGAACGCAGAGCAACGCGTCGGGGGTGCCGCGGGAGCCGACGCGGCCGGTGTAGGCGACGCCGGCGACGTATTCGTCCACAGTGCACTGACCCTTGTGGTTGCCGTGCGCGAACTCCCCGCCGGGTCCGTCCGCCGGGCGGTTGTCGCCGCGGTGGAACCAGACCGTCCGGCCACCGCGGCCCAGCGGCGTGACCGACCTGCCGCACAGCGCCGACGAGAACGCCGCGCCCCGGACGCTGTAGCCGGCCAGGTAGTGGTCCGGCGGGCACTGCACCTTCGTGTAGCCGGCGGCCCAGTCGCGGTCGACGTGCCGCTCGTCGCGGACGGCCGTGTACCCGGACGGCGCCGCCCGCGTGGTGGTACACAGCCCGCGGTTGCCGGTGTGGCTCAGCCCGGCGAGGCGCTGACCGTCCGGGCAGGCGCCCTTGCGAGCGCCGGAGTCCCAGTCCGGCAGGGCACGGACCGAGCGCGACGGCTGGAAGTCGCCGTGGTCGAGGTTCAGCATGGACCACCGGGTCTGCTCGGGGATCTGGCCGGTCCTGCCCGGCGCACCGGCCAGCCGCCGCCAGGCGGCCCCGCGCCAGTCGTCGTACACGGTCTGCCTGCGGCCGTCGGCGTCCCAGGCCAGCAGTGCCCAGCCGTTGCCGGAACCGTTGGTGTGAAAGCCGACCAGCGGCCAGTAGGCGAAGTCGGCGTCGGTCTCGATCAGGTAGTCGGTGAACCGTTCGAACCAGTCCCTCGACTTGGCGTCGGTGTCGTCGCGCCCGATGCCGAACTCGCTGATCCACAGCGGCGCGGTGAAGTGGGCGCCGGTCTCGGCGGAGACGAAGAACGCCTGCCGGTACAGCACATCGCGCAGCTCGCGCGGGCTCAGATCCCGGTAGCGCGGGTCGCTGGTCTCGCCGACGCCGGTCGCGCCCGAGTGGTTCGGGCCGGTGTAGCCGTAGAAGTGGGCCGCGTAGACCAGCTTGCCGGAGTCGATGAGCGTGTGCGAGAGCGTACGGGCCGGTTCGAGGGTCGGCCTGCCGTGCGGGAAACCGTCCACCGGGATGCCGACCCAGTTGATGCCCTCGACGAAGATCAGCAGGTCCCGGTTGGCCTCGGTCAGGATCCGGTCGGC
Source organism: Amycolatopsis suaedae (assembly GCF_004214935.1). Classification (GTDB taxonomy): domain Bacteria; phylum Actinomycetota; class Actinomycetes; order Mycobacteriales; family Pseudonocardiaceae; genus Amycolatopsis; species Amycolatopsis suaedae. The sequence goes on along the minus strand of NZ_SFCC01000009.1, from coordinate 133,510 downwards.
GGCCTGCTGGCTCGCCCGGTGCCAGTCGGTGTTGTTGCCCCAGCCCCAGTTCGGGTCGTCCAGCACGTTGCGCCGCACCTCGTTGTACAGGTCGGCGCCGACCACACGCTTGTTGGCGGCGTAGCGGCGGGCCATGAACAGCCAGTCCTCCTGCCACTGCCGCTCGCTCTGGCTGGTGTTCCACCGTTCGTTGCCGTCCACGCCGCAGCACCAGCGCGACGTCGTGGTGTGGTTGTTCAGGATCACCGCGAACCCGCGCGCGGTCAGCCGCTCGACGACGGTGTCGTACACCTGCAACGGGGTCTTGCCACGCAGCCCGGGGTTGGCCGGCAGGTCGGGCACCGGCGCGGAGTCGTGGATCATCTGGTTGGAGAACGGCAACCGCACGCTGTTCAGCCCCAGCTCGGCGAACCCGTCGATGATCGTGTCGATGGACGCGCGGTCCAGCCCGAGCGGCGTCTGGTAGGCGATCTCGCCGGCGTGGTGGCTGGCCGGGTCGGTCACCGCGCCGGACCCGGTCCAGGTGCCGCTGGCGCCGTGCCAGTTGCCGGCCTTGAGCTTGAACCGGGCGCCGGTGGCGTCGACGATGTAGCGGCCGCGGGTGCTGAGCGGACCGGTCCAGGATGCCTGCGTCCCAACGGGTTCCGCCGACACGGGTGGCACCGTCATGCTCAGGGCCGACAGGACGACGAGTACGACGGCGCTCATCCGCATTACCGAACGGTAGCCAACCGGGCACGGGGTGTACAAGATCTCATCGACGTGACCGGCGCCTCGACGGCTGGACCCGCCTGCGCTGCTTGGGCACGAACGGGATGTCCGCGAAGCGCAGCGTCGCGCCCAGCCCGCGCACGGCACGGTCCAGGCGCAGCAGGCTGATCTGCGACAGCGTGAACAGCTGGTCGGCGTCCCAGCCCCGGCCCGCGGCGGCCAGCACCACCGTGCCGGGCGCCGTGGCCACCGTCCGTCCCGGGTCCAGCCGGGTGACCTTGGCGGCGAGCTGGGTCAGCGCGGCGGGTTCGTGTGCCAGCGCCTCGACCGACACCAGGGCCTGGGTGAACAGGTGGCTGGCCGAGGTCGCCCGGCCCAGCCACTTGACGTGGATCAGCTCGTCGCCGGGGCCGAGCAGGTCGCACAGCTCGAACCGCGGATGCAGTGGCGTGCTGGCGAAATCCTTGTCCAGGCACAGGAATCCGGGCTCGGTCCCGACCCGCTCGCAGTAGCGGTGCTCGTCGTCGGGCTCACCGGTCGGCACCCAGGACACGTCCGGCCACGGGTAGCGCCGCTCCAGCAGGCCGGCGACCTGGCCGCGCATCAGCTCGACGTAGGCCTGTCCGATCCGGTACCACCGGCCCTGGTGGAAGACGTAGCGCGCGTGACCGACGGTGGTCTCGAACGTCAGCCACTTCGCGACCTGCACCGGAGTTCCCGACTCCACCTCGCCCGACTCGTCCGCGCAGGCCACGATGCGCCCGGCGCGCAGCGCCCGCATCCGGTCGGCGGCGTCGACGCGGGCCAGCCGGTCGGTCAGGTGCGCCAGTTCCAGGCGTGCCTCGGCCACGAACGGCCCATCGCCGCCCAGGCCGGTGACCCGGTAGGAGCCCGCCTGCTCCGCCTCCCGCACCGCGCTGTGCGGCCACGCCAGCCCGACCGGGCCGTGTGCGGCGCCGCCGAGGGTCTCCGCGAACCGGCGTTCCAGTTCCGGGACCAGCCGGTCGTGCCGGTCCAGCGGCCGGGTCTGCGCGATGAACCGCAGTGCGGAGTGCGTGTCCGGCTCGTCGACCACCGCGCCGATGGCGTCGAGGTCGGCCAGGAACCCGTACGGCTCCTTGGCCAGCGGCGCCCACAGGGCGTTGCCGGCCCGGATCCGGTACCGGCGCCCGGTGACCCGGCCGTAGGTGAGGTCCACGAGGTCGGCCGACCCGGCCAGGCGATTGACCAGCTCGCCGTACGGTTCCAGCCGGAAGCCGGCGAGATCGCTGCCGCCGGGGATCGACGTCTGGGTGACGCGGGCCGAGGCGTCCAGCGCGGCGCTGACGACCAGCCCGAGGTCCAGCGGGTCCAGCCGCCGGATGCCGAACAGCAGCCCGAATCCCTGCTCGACGTACTCGTCGTTGAGTGCGAGATGCCCGGCTCCCCAGGTCACCGCGTAGGTCCACGGCGGCCGGGGCACGAGCAGCACGGCGAACGGCAGCTCGGCGGACAGCTCGACCGGTCCCCCGGTCAGCGCCGACACGTGGTCCAGCCAGCGTGGTTCCTCGGTGCGGAAGGCACCGGCGACGAGGCGTGCCCGGGTTCCGGCGAGGTTCACCGGGCGGTCCACCGCGACCTGTTCGGAAGTCAGCGAGACGAGAGCGTCGCCGTCCCCGTCCAGACGGAACAGCGAAACGGGTTTACTGGGACTTGTGGCCATTTCATCACCACTCGCTCGACGGCGTGATCACCCATAATCAGAATTGGCCGGGCAGGTAGCCGAGAGGTTGTGCCTTAGTTTCACGTTGGCCACCTGTTAGTGGTGGATCGGCGAATTGTGTAACGGTCGTCGACGGGCACCCGATCGGACGTATTTCCGTACTCCACTCTAGGCCATCCGGGTGCCGCGCCGGAAATCCCGGCGCGCTCGGTGAACTCGCGCACAAGATTCCATTCATCTCAATAGGCCGGTCGAGCAGCGACACGCCGGAACCCGGGATCGCGCTGCGCGCCGCAGCCGACTACCCTTGCGTAGTCGATTCCGGTCCGAGCAGCGTGAGGGCAACATGGAAACAGTCCCGACATTCGCGCACGGAGAACGGCTGAGCCGCCGGGACCTGGAGTTGATCACCGATGAACGTCACCGTTACGAACTGGTCGACGGGACACTTCTAGTGAGCCCGTCGCCGCGCCCACTGCACCAGCGGGTGGTCGCACGCGTTCTCGCCGCGCTCACCCCGCTCTGCCCGGAGGACTGCGAAGTGCTGCCTGCTCCGGTCGACGTGGTGCTCGACGAGCACACGGTGCTCATCCCCGACGTGGTCGTCGGCAGGCGGGACAACTTCACCGAGCGCGCTCTCGAAGGCACCCCGGTCCTGGCGGTCGAGGTGGTCTCGCCGTCCAGCGAGCGGATCGACCGCTACCTCAAGCCCGCCCGGCTGGCCGCCGCGGGCTGCCCGTACTACTGGGTCATCGACCCGCGGGTGCCCTCGCTGAGCTGCTTCCGGCTCGACGGTGACGCCTACCGGCTGGTCGCCGAGGGCACCGGCGACGACGAGATCCGCCTCGACGCGCCCTACTCGCTGACGCTCAGCGCGACGAGCCTGGTCTCCCCGATGCCGTGAGCGGCGGCGTGAGGTGGGTGGCCCCGAGCGCAGAACTCGCGGGCGCGAGTGCAGAACTCACGATTTGCCCGCGTGAACGAGCCGTTCGCGCGAGTCGTACGTTCTGAGGCGCGAGTTGTACGTTCCCGGCCCGCGAGTCGACCGTTCCGGACCCGCGAGTCGACCGTTCCCGCCAGCCTCGCGCGACTGAACGGGCCGGTCGTGCGAGCGTGCCGGGCACGATGCCGTGAAGGGGGCTCTCACGGCGTCTCATGCCGTGAGGGCCCCCTTCACGGCACTGTCCCGGTGCTGCTGGCCACGGACACGTGGGCGGATAGCCCGTTGTTCGGTGTGAAGGCCGAGTTTCTGTCGTCTCATGTGATGAAGGTGGCCTTCACGACCTTCCCGTCCCGGGGTGGCAGCCTCACCAGTCACACCCGTCCCAGCAGCCACCACGAAAGAGACCCAGCAAACTCCCCCAATGTGGCATTGGGGAACTTGAACTCCCCCAATGCCACATTGGGGGAGTTCAGCGCCCGGACTTTGCCGGGGCCCTGGCGTCTCATGCCGTGAGGGCCCCCTTCACGGCACATTCAGCCGCCCGTCAGGCGGAACGGCCGTGGGCGCCGGTGATGGGGACGTCGAAATAGGTGTCCGGATAGGGTTCGTCGGTCAGCGTGTAGTGCCACCATTCGCATTCGTAGGAGCTGAAGCCGCTGGCCTCCATGATCGTCCGGAGATATTGCCGGTTGCGCGCCTCGGCCTCGGTGATCCCCTCGGCTCCGTGGTGCGAGACCGAGTCCATCAGGTCGTGGTCGCCGCCCATGGCGACGAGTTCCCCGGTGGCCAGGTGATACAGCGTCAGGTCGACGGCGCTGCCCCGGCTGTGGCCCGACCTCGTCGCCACGTACCCCTCGTCGAACATCCGGGCCCGGTCGATGTTCGGGTAGTGCCGCGGTTTGCGCCTGCCGTCCTCCGGCTGCCGCGACCAGCGCACGAAGCAGTCCACCGCGCGCTGCGGACGGTAGCCGTCCCAGAGCAGCAGGCCGAAACCCAGGTAGGCGGCTTCCTGCTGGGCCCGCTCCAGCGCCACGCACAGTGCCTTCGTGCCGACGATCCGGTTCACCAGGTACCCGTCCACCGGCTTGCCGACGAAGTTGTCCCAGGTGGCGTACTTGGCGTCCCACCGGATCCCGGGGACGAACTCGTCGACGAACACCAGGTCGTCAGTCATCGCCGCGACCCCGCCAGCGTCAACGACACCACCCGGTCGAGCACCTCGGCGAACGACAGGCCCGCCACCGCCATCATCCGCGGGTAGCGGCTGTAGGAGGTCATACCGGGGAACGTGTTGACCTCGTTGAGCACGACGCTGCCGTCCTCGGTCAGGAACAGGTCGACCCGGGACAGGCCCCGGCAGCCCAGGGCGAGGTACACCGCCTTCGCGGTCTCCTGCACGAGCAGGCGCGACGCGGGCGGGATGTCGGCGGGAACGGCCACCGTCGAGTTGTCCGAACCCTGCTCGGGCTGGTCCTCCTGGTGGATGCGGAAGAACCCGTGGGACAGGCTGATCTGGTCCACCTCGCCGGCGATCAGGTCCGTGCCGTTGCCCAGGATCGCGCAGCCCACCTCGCTGCCCGCGACGGCCTGCTCGATCAGCACCTTCGAGTCGTACCGCGCGGCGGCGGCCACCGCGGCGGGCAGGTCCTCGGGCCGCCGCACCTTGCTGACCCCGAACGACGAACCCGAACGGGCCGGCTTGACGAAGACGGGATAGCTGAACCGGCCGGGGTCGACGTCCTCGCCCGCGGTGACCGTCCAGAAGTCCGGCGTGGCGATTCCCGCGCTCCTGGCGACGAGGTAGGCGAGCGACTTGTCCATGCACAACGCGGAACTCTGGATGTCACAGCCCGCGTAGGGGATGCCGGACAGCTCCAGCAGCCCCTGCATCGCCCCGTCCTCACCGAGCTTGCCGTGCAGGACGGGAAGCACCAGGTCCAGGCCGATCGTCTCGTACTTGCCCTCGTCCAGCACCAGCAGGCCGTTGACGCTGCTGTCCGGCGAGAGCACGACGGGACGGCTGGTTCCGTTCTCCCAGCCGGGGCCGGGGCCGTCACACAGCCGCCAGGTGCCGTCCTGGGTGATCCCGATGTAGACCGGTTCGTACTTGGCCTCGTCGAGGTTCCTGGCGACCTCCTGCGCGGATTTGACGGAGATCGGATGTTCCTCGGAACGTCCGCCGAAGATGATCCCTATTCTCAACCTGCCCATGCGGCCTTCCTGCTTTCGAATTTCAGACAGTTGACGATGGAGTTCTCGACCGTGTCGCGCAGTGCGCGGTCGGTGTAGTAGGCGGTGTGCGGGCTGATCACCGCGTTCGGCAGCTCCTGCAGGCGCAGCAACGGCTTGCTGGTGATCGGCATGCCACGGCGGTCGGCGTAGAAGACGCCCTCCTCGCCCTCCACCACGTCCAGCGCCGCACCGCCCAGCGCCCCACTCTCCAAAGCGGACACCAGCGCCTCGGTGTCCAGCAGCGGGCCGCGGCCGGTGTTGACGATGAACGCACCACGTTTCATCCGCCCGATCCGCGTGCGGTCGAGCAGGTGGTAGGTGTCCTCGTTGAGTGGCGTGTGGAGGGTGACGATGTCGCTGCACCGCAACAGCTCGTCCAGCGACACGTAGTCGAACGCGTCCCTCGGCCGGGTGTCGTAGGCCAGGATCCGGCAGCCGAAGCCACGCAGCCGGTCCATGACCGCCTCGCCGATCCGTCCCGTTCCGACCACGCCGACGGTCAGGTCACGCAGTTCCTTCCCGCGTACCTCGTTCAGCCGGTAGTCGTGCGCGTCCGTCCGCCGGATGACCGACTTCGCGTCCCGCACCGCCATCAGCATCAGCATCAGCGTGTAGTCGGCCACGCTGTCCGGCGAGTAGGTGACGTTGCCGACCGTGATCCCGGCCCGCTCGGCAGCGCCCAGATCGATGTGGTTGCACCCGATGCTCCTGGTGGACAGGTACCGCACGCCGGCCTGCCCGAGCGCGTCGAGAACGGCGCCGGTGACCGGGGTCCGGTGGCTGACGCTGACGCAGCGGTTCCCGGCGGCCAGCCCGGCGTTGGCCTCGCCGACCGCCTCCTCCGTGATCGTCAGCGCGATCCCGGCACGCGACGCCAGCTCCCGGAACAGGACGGCCTCGTCCGGTCCGCAACCGTAGACTGTGATTCCCGTTCGCTCGCTGGTCACTGCATCCTCGGATCCTGGGAGGGGTCGGCGTACATGGGCGGGCAACCGCCGTGGACGGCTTCGGGCCGCAGCTCGTAGTGCCAGGGTTCGTTGCGGTAGATCTGGCACAGCCCGTACGCGGCGCCGTGCTCGGACAGCCAGGCCGCCGCTTCCGGCGGGCCGATGTCGACCGCGTGCCCGGACACGTGCGCCGACCGGCCGGGGGTGGCCACCCAGCGGGCGGCCGCCTCCGCCGAGCCGTACTTCCCGATCGCCTCACGGAGGAGTTGTTCCTGGTGCTCGGGGGACCGCCAGCCGCTGTTGACGAAGAACTCGACGCCGTCCTTCGCGGCGTCGGCCGCCGCCTCGCGCAGTGCGCCGAGCAACGCCGGATCGAGCCTGGCCACGCCCGGAACCGCGTCGTCGAAGACGGTCGTGCCCTCCGGAACGGCACCGTGTGCCTCATCGAGCGCACCCCGGTGCCTGATGCGGACCAGCCGGTATCCGAATGCCTTGGCGACCGCCGAGACGACGACTCGCGGGCTGGCGAAGAGTGTCCCCATGCCGCACAGTGAAGGCAGTCCGGCGTTGCCAGGGCGTATCCGGTTTTCGATATGCCGGCGATATGTCCCGGCCGGTAGCATCGTTAACCTATGCGTGTGCTGATCGTGGAGGACGAGCCGTATCTGGCGGAAGCCATCCGCGATGGCCTGCGGCTCGAGGCGATCGCCGCCGACATCGCCGGTGACGGCGACACCGCGCTGCGGCTGCTGGACCTCAACGCCTACGACATCGCGGTACTGGACCGCGACATTCCCGGCCCGACCGGTGACGAGGTCGCCAAGCGCATCGTCGCCTCCGGCAGCGGACTGCCCATCCTCATGCTCACCGCCGCCGACCGGCTGGACGACAAGGCGTCCGGGTTCGAACTCGGTGCCGACGACTACCTCACCAAACCGTTCGAGCTGCGTGAGCTGGTGCTCAGGCTCAGGGCGCTCGACCGCAGGCGGGCCCACAGCAGGCCGCCGGTGCGGGAGATCGCCGGGCTGCGGCTGGATCCGTTCCGCCGCGAGGTCTACCGCGACGGCCGCTACGTGGCGCTCACCAGGAAACAGTTCGCCGTGCTCGAAGTGCTGGTCGCCGCCGAGGGCGGCGTCGTCAGCGCCGAGGAACTCCTGGAACGGGCCTGGGACGAGAACGCCGACCCGTTCACCAACGCCGTGCGGATCACCGTCTCGGCGCTACGCAAACGGCTCGGCGAACCGTGGCTCATCGCCACGGTCCCCGGCTCCGGCTACCGCATCGACGAGGGCGCGGGCCGTGGATAGGCAGCGGGGGATGAGCGTCCGCCTGCAGCTCACCCTCAGCTACGCCAGTTTCGTCACGCTCGCGGGGGTGCTGCTGCTCGCGGCCGTCGGGATGTTCCTGCTGAACTACCAGGATCTGAGCCGGGAGTCCATGCCCGGCCAGGTGATCATCTCGCCGTCGGGTTCCGACCTCTTCCGCGCCTTCGCGCCCGCCGCGGGTGTGGTGCTGCTGATCGTGCTGGTGTTCGGCCTGCTGGGCGGCTGGATTCTCGCCGGGCGCATGCTCGCTCCGCTGACCCGCATCACCGAGGCGACCCGCCTGGCCGCGGGCGGGTCGCTCTCCCACCGGATCCGGTTGGGGGGCAACAACGACGAGTTCCGCGAACTCGCCGACGCCTTCGACACCATGCTGGCCCAGCTCGAAGCCCACGTCGCCGAACAGCGGCGGTTCGCGGCCAACGCCTCCCACGAACTGCGTACCCCGCTCGCCATCTCGCAGACGCTGCTGGAGGCGTCCCGCAACGATCCGGCCGGCGACCCCGGCGAGCTCGTCGAACGCCTGCACACCGTCAACACCCGCGCGATCGAGCTCACCGAGGCACTGCTGCTGCTCAGCCGCGCCGACCAGCGGTCGTTCACCACCGAACGCGTGGATCTGTCGCTCATCGCGGAGGAGGCGACCGAGACGCTGCTTCCCCTCGCGGAGAAACGGGGCGTCACCATCGAAACGTCCGGCGACCTGGCCCCCGCCCTCGGCTCCCCCGCGCTGCTGCTGCAGCTCACGACGAACCTCGTGCACAACGCGATCGTCCACAATGTCGCAGAGCGGGGCACGGTGTGGGTGACGACCGGTGCCGAGCCGGACACGGTGCTGCTGACCGTCGAGAACACCGGCGAACCGCTGTCCCCGCGGCTGGTGGCCACGCTCGCCGAGCCGTTCCGGCGCGGCGCCGAACGCATCCGTGCCGGCCACAGCGGGGTCGGGCTCGGCCTGGCGATCGTCAGGAGCCTCACCCAGGCACACGACGGGAAGCTCAGCCTCAGCCCCCGCCCCGATGGCGGGCTCCGGGTCACGGTGCGGCTGCCCGCCGCGCCCTGACGGCTACATCCGCTCGGCGAGTTCGCCGGCCACGTCGACGGCGATCTCCCGCGTCCGGACCGCGAGCGGGGACTCGGTGCGCCCGGCAGGCCAGTGCAGGGACAGCTCCCGCGACGGCGCCGGTTTCAGCGGGTGGATGCCGAGCTGGTCGTCGGACCAGGCGCCGGCGCCGTGCAGCGCCAGCCAGGGCAGCACCGCCCAGCCGATCCCGGCCCGCACCATCGACAGGATGGTCTCGTGGCCCGTCGTGCGGAACACGAACCGGGGCTGCGCTCCGGCGCGGGCGAGCGCGCGCTCCAGCCAGCGCTGGTGCGGGGTGGACGGCCAGGCCACCATCGGGGCGTCGTCGAGCAGCCGCACCCGGACCGGGCCGTCCGGGAACGCTCCCGCACCCGTCACCAGCAGGTACTGCTCGTCGAACAGCGTGACGTGCTCGGTGTCGCCGTCGACCGGGCCGTCGTGGAACAGCAGGTCGAGATTGCCGATGCGGGGATCTCCCGGGTCCACTTCGGACAGCCTGATGTCACAGCCGGGGTGCTCGTCCAGCAGCCTGCGGATGACGGCGGGCAGGATCAGGTTCGTCACGCCCTGGAAGGTGCCGATGTCGATGCGGCCGTGGCCGGCCCGGAACCGGTCGACCGCGTCGGTCAGCGCCGCCGCCTTCGCCAGCAGCTCGCCGCCGTGTGCCAGCACCACCTCGCCGAGCGGGGTGATCCGGACCGGCCGCGGTCCACCGGGCCGGTCGAAGACCGCGCCGCCGACGGCTTTCTCCAGCGTGGCGATCTGCTGGCTGACCGACGACTGGGTGTAGCCCAGCCGGGCCGCCGCTTGCCCGAACGTTCCCTCCTCGGCGATCGCGGTCATGGTCCGCAGGTACCGCAGTTCGACGTCCATCGGTTCAGTATAAGCGCTGGCGATCGATTCCATCGGTAATCATCGCTTTTCGTGATGCCCTTGTGTACCTAGCGTTGGGGCCATGACGAAACTGACCTGGTCCCTGGCGGCAACCTACTTCGTCGGCCGGGCCGGCGGCGTGGTGCGGTCGTTCCTGGTGCTGTACCTGACGCAGGAAAAGCACCTCTCCCCCACGAGCGCGGGCGCGGTGGTCGCGGCCCTCGGGCTGGGCGACATCGGATCCCAGTTGCTCGGTGGCTGGCTGGGCGACCGGATCGGCAGACGGAACACGATGCTGGTGGGGTTCGTAGGAGCAGCGCTGGCACTGGCCGCACTCGGCTCGGCGGAGTCGCTGCCCGAGATCTGGGCGGCCGCCGTCGGCGTCGGGCTGACCATCGAGCTGTTCCGCCCCGCCGGGTCGGCCGCCGTGGCCGATCTGCCTGCCCGGCAACGGATCCGCGCGTTCGGGTTGCTCTTCTGGGCGGCCAACCTCGGTTTCTCGGTCGCCACGGTGACGGCCGGGGTACTGGCCCGGTACGGATACGGGCTGCTGTTCTGGATCAACGTGGCGGCGTCGCTGGTCGCCGCGCTGCTCGTCTGGCTCCTGGTGCCGGAAACCCGCCCGGCGGGTCCGGCGCGGACACGGCAGCCGCTGCTGCCGGTTCTGCTGCGGGACCGGCTGATGCTCGCCATGCTGGCGATCCACGTCGGCTACTTCACGGTGTTCCTGCAGACGTTCACGACGTTGCCGCTGCTGATGACCGCCGACGGCCTCGGCCCCTCGGCCTACGGCGCGGTGCTGGCGCTCAACGGAATCGCCATCGTCGTGCTCCAGCCGGTGGCGGTCCGGCTGCTCGCCGGGCGCGACGGCAGCACGGTGTCGGCCGTGTCGATGCTGCTGGTCGGTGCCGGTGCCGCACTCGGTGCCGTCAGCCACGGCACCGCCGGTTTCGCCGTGTCGGTCCTGATCTGGACCCTGGGCCAGATCGGCATCGCCGTCCGGTTCGGCGACACCTTCGCCGATCTCGCTCCCGCCGAGCTGCGTGGCAGGTACATGGGTCTGGCCTCGACCACGTGGAGCGTCGGCGCGGTGCTCGGCCCGCTGGCCGGGACCGCGCTGCTGGACCTGGGTGTCCTCGGGCCGTTCTGCGCGGTCGCCGGAATCGCGCTCTTCGCCGCGGCGCGGGCACTCGCGCCGGCACTGCGCCGCCGCACCGCGGCGCCGGACAACGACAGGGAAGGAGCCGTCGTATGAGTACGTATGTGCTGATCCACGGAGGCGGAGACGTCGGCTGGTCCTGGCACCTGGTCGCCGCCGAACTCTCCAGCCGGGGACACGACGTGGTGGCGCCGGATCTGCCCGGCGGTGAGACGGCGACGTTCGCCGACTACACCGGCGCGGTGATCGAGGCCGTCGGCGACCGCAGGGACCTGATCGTCGTCGGCCACTCGTTCGGCGGATACGTCGCACCGCTGGTCGCCGACCGGCTCGGGGCCGGGCTGCTGATCCTGGTGGCGGCCATGATCCCCGCGCCGGGCGAATCACCGGCCGAGTGGGGACGCAACACCGGCTGGGGCGAGGCGGCCCGCGCGCAGGCGGCGCGCGACGGTGGCCTCACCGGGCACGCCGACCCGTACGTCGGCTTCCTCCACGACGTGCCCCGGGCCCTGGCGGACGAGGCCATGCGCCGGGAGCGGGACCACCCATCGCCCGGCATGACGCAGCCGTGGCCGCTGCGGGCGTGGCCGGACATCCCCACCAGGTTCGTGCTGTGCACCGAGGACCGCTGCTTCCCGGCGGACTTCCTGCGCGGGCTGGCGATCGAGCGGCTCGGCGTCGTGCCCGACGAGATCGCCGCGGGCCACTGCGTCCCGCTCAGCCGCCCCCGCGAACTGGCCGCCCTGTTCGAGAGCTACACCTCAGGCCGGTGAAGCTCGTGAAGGCCACCATCACCACGTCACACGTAATGAAGGTGGCCTTCACGAGCTTGACCCCAAGCCCACGTCTCGCGATCTGGAACCGGCGTGCCGGACAGTGGGACCAGGCGGGCGGAAACGGACAACTCGCGGGCCCGGAACGGACGACTCGCGCCCCAGAACGTACGACTCGCCCGAACGAACTGGTCACGCGGGTGACCGGCACAAGGTGAGAACCGGCGTCCACATCGTGAGTTCTGCGCTCACGCACGCGAGTTCTGCATTCCGGCCCGCGAATTCTGCGCTCGGAACCACCCGTCTCCCCCTGCCGCCCCGGACTTTGCCGGGACCCTGACGTGAGATGTAATGAAGGTGGCCTTGACGAGCTTGGGCCGGGACCCCAGGCATCGCCGCGCTTGTGCGCCGCGTCACGTCGCGCGGTGTCACGTTCGCCGAGCGGGCGGTGTCCTGAAGGCATGCCTGAGCACAGCAGCACACCGAAGAACAGGGTCGTCGTGATCGGCGGTGGTTACGCCGGGGCGGTCGCGGCCAACCGGCTGCGCAAGCGCGCCGACGTGGACATCGCCGTGGTCAATCCCCGTCCGACGTTCGTCGACCGGGTCCGCCTGCACCAGTTCGTCGCCGGTACCGGCACGGCCGAGGCCGGCTACGGCACGCTGCTCGGCGAGGGCGTCCGGCTGGTGGTCGACAGTGCCACCCGCATCGATCCGGCCGCACACACGGTGAAGCTGGCGTCGGGCCGCGTGCTGGACTACGACTACGTCGTCTACGCGGTCGGCAGCACCGGAGCCGTACCGTCGGTGCCCGGCGCGGCGGAGTTCGCGTTCTCGGTCGCCGAGTTCGAGCCCGCGCGGCGGCTACGCGACAGGCTGAACGCGCTGCCCGCGGACGCTCCGATCACGGTCGTCGGCGGCGGGCTGACCGGTGTCGAGACGGCCGCCGAACTGGCCGGGCGAGGGCGCGTGGTCACGCTGGTCTGCGGCACGACCCTGGTGCCGACGTTCAGCGCACCGGGCCGCCGGTCCGTCGCCAGGTGGCTGGCCCGGCACGGGGTCGCCGTGCTGGAGGGCGGCGGCGTGACCGAGGTCCGGCCGGACGCGGTCGTACTGGACGACGGTGCGGTGCGGCCGAGCGCACTCACCGTCTGGACGGCCGGTTTCGGCGTGCCCGGGCTGGCCAGGGCCAGCGGGCTACGGACCGACGAACTCGGCCGGCTGCTCACCGACGAGACACTGACCAGCGTCGACGACGACCGCATCGTCGCGGCGGGCGACGCCGCGGCGCCGTCGGGCCGGCCGCTGCGGATGTGCAGCTACGCGGCCGGGCCGCTGGGCGCGCGGGCAGGCGACACCGTGCTGAGCCGCATCGCGGGAACCGAACCGGCCGTGATCGACCTGGCCTTCTCCGGGGCGTGCGTCAGCCTGGGGCGGCACAGCGGGGTGCGGCAGCTCGCCCGCAAGGACGACACCGCGGTGAACGTCTACGTCGGCGGCCGGGCCGGAGCGGCGATCAAGGAGCTCACCTGCAGGTTCGGCGTGGGCAAGATCCGCCGCGAGGCCCGCAGGCCGGGTTCGCTGTTCTGGCCCAAGGGCGGGCCGCGGCCCGTCCCCTCCCGGGTCACCACGCGATGACCACCGACGAGCACGCCGAGCGGTTCACGCTGTTGCGGCCACTGCTGTTCACGATCGCCTACGAGATCCTCGGCTCGGCGACCGAGGCCGACGACGTGCTGCAGGACGGCTACCTGCGCTGGGCCGCGGTGGATCTCACGACCGTGCGGGACACGAAGTCGTACCTGGCGCGGCTGGTGACCCGCCAGGCGCTCAACGCGGTCCGGGCGAGCACACGCCGCCGCGAGGACTACGTCGGGCCGTGGCTGCCCGAGCCGCTGCTGCTCGAAGAGCACGACCCGTCGGCCGACCTGGTGCTGGCCGAGTCGGTGTCCATGGCGATGCTCGTGCTGCTGGAAACCCTCACCCCGGACGAGCGTGCGGTGTTCGTGCTGCGCGAGGTGTTCGGTTTCGACCACGGTGAGGTCGCCGCCGCGGTGGGCAGGCCGGTGGCGACGGTACGCCAGATCGCCCACCGCGCCCGCGAGCACGTGCGGGCCCGGCGCAGGCGCTTCGAACCCGCCGACGCCGCGACGACCACGCGGATCACCGAGCAGTTCCTGACCGCGGCCACCACGGGTGACCTGGACGGGCTGCTCGCGCTGCTCGCACCGGACGTCACCTGGATCGCCGACAGCGGCGGCAAGGTCACCGCGGCGCGGCAACCGGTGGCCGGCGCGGAGAAGGTGGCCGGCCTGGTCCTGCGGCTGTTCGGCATGGCGGGCGAGCTGCCGGACGTGCGAATCGAACCGGCCAACTGCAACAACGCTCCGGCGCTGATCGTCTCCCGCGGCGACCACCTCGAAGGCGTCTACCTCCTCGACATCGCCGCCGGGGAGATCGCCAACTTCTACATCATGCGCAACCCGGACAAGCTCCTCACCCTGGCCGTGCCACGCCGGATCGGCCGATGATCCCCTTCCCGGAGAGTCCTCAATGAACACTCACCCGCCCACGAGCAAACGGATCCGCCCCGTCGCCTTCTGGGTCACGACGTTTCCGGTGGTCTTCGAACTGGCCGCCGGATCGGTGTGGAACCTGCTGACGATCGACTGGATCGAAATCCAGCTGAACCACCTGGGCTACCCGCACTTCTTCGCCTATCTCCTCGGCGCGTGGCAGGTCGCGGCGGCGGTGGCGATCATCGTGCCCGGCTTCCCGCTGCTCAAGGAATGGGCGTACGCGGGCACCTTCTTCCTGTGGTCGGGCGCCGTGCTCTCGCATCTGATCGCCGGTGACGGCGTGCTGAACTGGGGACCGCCCCTGATGTTCACGGTGCTCGCCGTCGCGTCCTGGGCACTGCGTCCGGCCGGCCGGCGGCTGCCGGCGACGCGGCCGCCCGCGCCCGGAGTCCGTGCCTGGGCGGTGCCGGTCGGGCTCCTCGTCGTGCTGTACGCCGTTTCGTTCCTGACCCTTCCCCTCGTCGAGGAGACCATGCGCGAGCACGCGGTCCAGCTCGGCTGGACCGACTGAACACAAAAGGAGTCCACATGCGCAACAAGATGACGAAGTTCGCCGCCGTGTCGGCGGTTCTCGTCGCGGTCGGCGGTTGCGGTACCGCCGCGGCGGCGATCGAGACCAGGGTCGAGATCATCGACCTCAAGGTGGAGAACACCCAGTACGCGGCACTCGACCTCGGCCATCCGGGCACGAGCCTGGGCGACCAGGACGTCTTCTCCGGCAACGCGATCAAGGACGGGCGCAAGGCCGGACAGGGCGGCGGCTCCTGCCAGGTCATGCACCTGGACGGCGACAAGCCCACCCTGCAGTGCGTGCTCACGATGGAACTCGAACGCGGCTCGGTGACCATGCAGTCCCTCTGGACGAGAGGCGAGAACCCGCTCGACATGGCCATCACCGGTGGCACCGGCGCGTACCGCACCGCGCGGGGCACGGTCCGCTTCTGGGACATCGCGACGCCGGACGAGCGGGCACGCGCCGAAATCATCCGGTGACGCTTCCCGACAGGGGCTCAGCCCAGGAGTGCCGTCATGATCATCGCGACCAGCACCACTCCCAGGAAGACGAGGTAGGCGACCGCGTGCACGCGGTCGGGCAGCTTCCTGGCGGCGCGTTTCGTCACGGCGATGGCAGGCAGGGAACCGCACAGCAGTGCCGCGGCCTCGGCGAGTTCGTCCCGGAACGATCGTTCTTGACCGAACGTTCCGGAATGGCGCTCGGCACCCGGTTGCGGGCACGGGCCACCGTCGACCTGGTCGAAACCGCGGTCACCCGCTGACCGCACCGTCGCGCTGGCATTCCGATGGCAGCCGGCCCGCTCCCTCCTCGGAGGGATGTGGTGCGGGCCGCGCCGTTGCCATCCTGGACGCTTCGTGAGCGTCTGGGGGGCCGATGAGATTCCAGCTGCTGGGGCCGGTCGAGGTGCGCGACGACGACACGCCGGTACCGATCGGCGGACCACGGGCCAAGGCGGTGCTGGTCTCGTTGTTGCTACGAGCGGGCGAGGTCGTACCGTTCGAGGCGTTGCTCGACTCGGTGTGGGACCACGAACCGCCCCGGTCCGCGCTGGCCACGTTGCACGTCTACGTCTCCCGGCTGCGGGCTCGGCTGCCCTGGGCACGGATCGTCACCGAGGTCGGCAGCTACCGGTTCGACGTCGACCCGATGCAGGTCGACGTCGACCGCTTCCACCGGCTCGTCCGGCGGGGACGTGACTCCGTCGCGGCCGGTGACCTCACCGGCGGCAGGGAAACCCTGCAGGCCGCGCTGGACCTGCGGCGGGGCAGGCCGCTGGCCGACGTCCCCGGCGAGTTCGCCAGGACGCAGGCGGCGATACTCGACGACCTGTGGCTCACCGTGCGCGAGGAGCGGTTCGACGTCGACCTCGAACTCGGCAGGCACGCGGAGCTGGTGCCCGAACTACGGGCGGCGGCGCACGAGTTCCCGCTGCGGGAACGGCTGACCGCGCAGCTGATGCTCGCTCTGCACCGATGCGGCCGGTCCGCGGCGGCACTGGACGCGCTGCAGGCCACCCGGCGGACGATGGTCCAGCTCCAGGGCATCGAGCCGGGACCGCAACTGCGCCGGCTGCAGCAACGCATCCTGCGTAACGACCACACCCTCGCGCCGGGCCCGCCCTTCCTGCGGTGCGGGCTGCCGCGCGACACCGCGACGCTGGTCGGCCGCGACCGGGAACTCGCCCGCATCGTGGCGACGGCCGATCATTCCGGCCCGGTCGTCTGGGCCGTCGACGGCATGCCCGGTGCCGGTAAGACCGCACTGGCCAACCATGCCGCGCACCGGCTCGCCGACCGCTACCCGGATCTCCAGCTGATGCTCGACCTGCGCGGCCACACCCCGGGTGAGCACCCGGCCGAACCCGCACAGCTGCTGGAGATCGCGTTGCGGTCGGCCGGCGTACCCGGGTCGGCGCTGCCGGACTGCCCGCAGGCCATGCTCGCACTGTGGCGCGCGACGACGGCCCGCCGGCGCTGCGTCCTGGTCCTGGACAACGCCGCCACGGCAGCGCAGGTCACGCCCCTGCTGCCGACCGGCGACTCGCTGACGCTGGTCACC
This sequence comes from Amycolatopsis suaedae, assembly GCF_004214935.1. Lineage (GTDB taxonomy): Bacteria > Actinomycetota > Actinomycetes > Mycobacteriales > Pseudonocardiaceae > Amycolatopsis > Amycolatopsis suaedae. Next base: position 116,611 of record NZ_SFCC01000009.1, on the reverse strand, counting down.
AGCCGGCACCGGCTGGCCGACCTCGACGACGTCCACACGCTGACGCTCGGCCCGCTCGACGACGACCCCGCGCGGGCATTGTTCGCCCAGGTCACCGGGGACGGCCGTGCCCTCGCCGAGCCGGCCGAGGCCGAGCTCGCCACCCGCCTGTGCGGCAATCTGCCACTCGCCATCCGGATCGCCGCCGGACGCCTGCGGCACCGGCCGTCGTGGAAGGTCGCCCAGCTCAACAGCCTGCTCAGGGACGAGCAGCGCAGGCTCGGCGAACTTCGCCTGTCCACAGTGGACGTCATGGCGACGTTCGCGCTGTCCTACCAGCAACTCGACCCGGACGAACGGCGCCTGTTCCGGCTGCTGGGACTTCACCTCAGCGCCGACTTCGACTCGCGGTCGGCCGCCGCGATGGCCGACATCCCGCCCGCACACGCCAGCCGGCTGCTGGAGTCCCTCGTCGACGTCCACATGCTGCAACAGCACGGCTTCGACCGTTACCGGTTCCACGACCTGTTGCGGCTCTACGCCGCCACGCACGTCGCGCGGGAGGAACGGTACGACGACCAGGTCGCCGCCGAGCACCGCGCACTCCGGTACTACCTCCACACCGCGGCGAACGTCCGCGCCGCGCTGTTCCCCTCGGCCCGGCCGCTACCGCTGCACCCCGCGGCCGGGATCGTCCCCAGCGAGTTCGTCTCGCCCGCCGACGCGGTCGCCTGGCGAGAGCGTGAGCGGCTGAGCCTGGTCAGCTCGAGCGTCGGCCCACCGCCCTGGGCCAACGAGAAGCCCGAACCCAGAGTGCCGTGGCACGAGCTGCCCGAACGGTTCCGGTCCGGGCACGTCGTCGGCCGGATGCTGTCCAGACCGCTGCCGTGGCCGGACGACCCGCAGACCTGCGAGGCACGCCTGGCCAACGACCTCGGCGTGCTGTCCACCTGGCTGCACGACTACTCCGCCGCCGCGGAATGCCATACCGAGGCGCTGCGGCTGTTCCGGGAGGCCGGTGCCGAGACCGACGTCGCCGCGACACTGCACGCCCTCGACGTCATCGGCCGCCGCAGGCGCTAGTGGTTGCGACCGAACCAGGGCAGGCGAATCACACGTGCCGAGACAGAATCCCTCCGTCCATCATGCCCGTATTAGGAGGGCAGAAGACATAGGAGCTCTGCCCGATAGACGACCACGACTGGGACTCACGATGAACTACGGGGCCACCCTGAAAATCGCTGCAACGCACGGTGGCCTTGTAGTATCCTGTACCCGATCGACAAATCGCCTGCCATCCAGTATTCATGGGTGTGGGATGGTCCTCACAATTCTCCGGCCACGGCAACCGATCTCCACCCGGCGACGCGTCCGCAAGAGGCGACATTGACAACGAAGCCGCGATTGTGCACGCCACAACAGCGGCCGACGATACCCACTTCACGACAACTCCTCAGATCTAGGTTACGTGTGGTCTTTCGGCGATGAATTAATCCCTGCATGAAGCACGTTCTCAGCTCCCTGACAACAGGCGTACGAGGCACCGCCTTTCACCCAAGCTCCAGCCCGCCAAACCTTCTCACCTCTTTCGTTCTCGCAGTAAGCCATCGCTTGCCAAGAACCGCCATTGTTCGCGCCACACCAGGCTGCAGTCATATTTCTGGCCTGAATCGCGTAATTACAATTTGTCGGCCAGCCCAGCGGCCCATATTCAGCCACGCTTCGAACGGTTCCGATACTTGACTCAACCGATGACAATGCAATTCCGGCCCCACCAACCAAGACGGCCGAAGCGGTCAACACAAAAACCGGCAGGACCCTCAGAAGTCGCACGGATTTGCAATTTCATTGCATCAACGGGGTTCCGACTATTAGGCGCCGCCGTTTAGCCAGGCAGTTTGGCTGCTAGGCCGATGCAAGGCCGAACGCCCGTCGAGTGCCTACGGTGCTGGTCCATGTCCTGGCCTCAAGCACCCCACCAGCAGCCCGTCCCGTACCCGCCGGTGCGGCCGCCGAGGAAGAGCAAGGTCGTGCCCGTCGTCCTCAGCATCGGCGCTGTCCTGGTGGTCGCCGCCGTCGCCACCACGGTGGTACTCCTGAGCACCGGCTCCGACCCGAAACCACAGGCCGCTGAGCCGGCCGCAGACAGCGGACAGGTGGTCGACAACCGGGCACGTGCGGGCCTCACCTACCGGGTGCCGTCCGACTGGGTACGTAGCGACGAAGCCGTGCCGGGGCCTGGTGGCGTGACATTCACCGGCGTGGCCGAGTACGGCGTCTACCAGTGCGCAGGCAAGGAGTTCTTCCGCACCCGCGTGGCCAGCGGCCGCACCCCGGTGACGAACGCCGCCGACGCCGGCGCCCAGCTGCACGAGCTGGCCGCGGCACTGGGCGAGCAGTACTTCAAGGGGGGCAGCGTCCTCGCCGGAGCCCCACGGCGAACCGAGTTCGGCGGCCTGGCCGGGCAGATCGTGACCGCGACCGTCACGGCCGTTCCGTCACCGGACGGCTGTGTCGGCACGGCCGCCACGGTCACGGTCATCGGAATCCCCGGCGAGGCCGCCGGCCTGCAGGCGGCCGATTCCGTTCCGATGTCGGTGCTGTTCGTGGCGTCGGACAGCCAAGGCGGTCCCCCGCACCCGGCACCACTGCCCGCCGAAGCCATCGCCGCGGTGATCGACTCGGCGTCCCGCTGAGGGGCCGTCGCTAGCACCCTGGCGACCGCCGGCGCCGCCGCGGCCGGGAGACGCGCAGCTGGTCGCGACGGCGTCCACCAGATCGACCCCCGGCCGCGTCGAACGTGGTGACTTTCGCATTTATTTTCGGTGTCGCGATATTGTTCCCCGCCACCACAACCGGCTGGGGGTAGATGCCGCCGCGGAAGACGTCATGATGGGGACAATCGGTAGCGCGATAGCGATAACCAATGCGGCGCCGGCCTTGCTTATTCTCCTCATTATTTCTCCTCGTTCTTAGACGGTGTTATTCATGGGGCGCTACCAGGGACCGGCTGTCCACCAACCGGTGGCTGACATCTGGTTTTCCCCATAGACCAAGGATAACGGTTCCTCCACGCGAACGCGTTGCACGCGCCTTTGCAGTGGTTCGGTTGGTGGTTCGAGTTTGTTGCGTCTCAGGATCCAGGACCGCGGTGGGGCCGAACAGCTTGCTGATTCACCGGCCTTGTCCTCCCTCTCCCAGGTGACTCGGGACCTCCTTACGAGGGATCCATCTCTGCCAAGCTGGCGCGAGGATAATTCCTATAAACGGTCGTGAACGCATAGCACCGAAGCCCGAAAAGGGGGGTAAAAGTCGCATGGTGAACTTCGCTCCTGATGCTTCGAGTCAGTCGGGCGTCAACGGGCGTTTCTGGCGTTGCCTGGCAGTAGTGTCCTGTGCCACGACGGCTATCGCGGCCGCACTGACCTTGCCGCTCCGTCGCGACCTGGCGCTGGAGAGCACGGCAGGCGCGCCGGCCGACTGGGCCGCAGTGGCGGCCGGTGTTCTCGGAATGGTCGCCGTCGCGGCCTCGGCGCGGGGCGCGGGCTGGGCGGCCCGCGTGCTCGCGTGGGGATGTTGCGGCGTGCTGCTCGCCGTGGGCGGCGTGGTGATCTTCGACGTGGTGATGACGGTTGCCCATGTTGCCGACCTGACCGGCCCCGAGGCTCTTCGTCCGGTCGACTGGCCGGGCGCTGTCACGCGCCTGCTGTGCCTGACGAGTGCCGCGCTGCTGGTCTCCGCGAACCGGCGGGACGTCAGCGCGCCCTGCGTTCACCTGCCGCGACAGCCGCCTCGCTGGCGAAACGTGTTCGGCTACCTGGCGTTCGCCCTGTCACTGCCGTACCCCGTTCTCAAGACCACCTGGGCACTCGGCGGCCGGCTCGGCCTGACCCGGAGCGACTTCGTCCAGGGCTTCGATGCCGGCTGGCTTCCGGTTGTCCCGGCCCTGGTGGGGTCCGTCGGAGCTCTGGTCCTGGTCCAGAGGTGGGGGCGAATCGTCCCGTCCTGGGTGCCCGTGCTGGGAGACCGGCAGGTACCCCGGTGGCCGGTGCTCGCCGGCGGATGGCTGGCGACAGCGGTCCTGTGTTCCATCGGTCCCGCTGCGGTCTACAAAGGACTCCAGTATCTGGGCCAACCGGAGTCCGGCCTGGAGTCCTGGGTACCGCTGACCTTCTACGCGTCGTGGTTGCTGTGGGGTGTGGCGCTGGGTGGCGCGACGCTGACCTATCAGCAGCGGACGCGCCCGGCCTGCCGACGCTGTGGTCGATGACCCGCGCACCCGTCACCAGACGACCGGGCCCGGTATGTGGTGCAGGTACTCGCCCACCCAGCGGAGGGTGCCGCGTGGTGGCGCCGGTGGTGGAGCCGGGAGGAAGTTGCGCTCGTCGTCGATGCTGCCGGTGCCGCCGTATCGGGCTCGCAACGGATAGGGGAACACCGGACGCGTGCGTACGACGTTGCCTTGTGTGTCGCGCCCGGTGGCTATGATCCGGTCCGGCGGCGTCCCGTTCTCGACCCAGGCGACCAGCTCGCGAAACGGATCGAACGCGGTCAGGGCGGAACCTGCCTGGCAGTGGTACATCGACGGAATCACGAACAACCGAGCCCATTCGGCCGTCTGCCGCGGCGTGCCGAACCGCTCGATGAGTCGTTGGTAGTAGTCCACGGTGCCGGCGGCGGGAATGGCCTGGTCCGCCCAGCCGTGCCAGATGATCAGCTTGCCACCGGAGCGCTGGAACCTGCCCAGGTCCAGGCTCATCGCGTTTGGCCGCAATCCCTCCGAGGTGAGGCGGTGGAACTCTCGCCTGGTGAGTTCGAACCGCGCCAGCGAGGAGTGCGGGGTGCCGATCGGGTAACCCATGTGCTTGAGGTAGTTGTCGGCGAACTGCTCGGCCAGTGGCCTGCCCCGCGCCGCGGACGGTGTGAGCCAGCCGGTCCACGCGGGCTCCGAGCCGTATGCCTGGGCGCCGGGGTAGAGCCGTTCACCGCCCGCCGTAGTCGGGCCGGTGTACAGCTTGCGCGCGGTCTCCACCTGTGGCGGGGTCAGGCAGCCCGGCAGGTCCGTCCCGTTGGGACAGAGGAGGCTGACCGGGTCGAACCGGCAGGCCCCTGGATCTACCTGGCCGTCCACCAACTCGTCCAGCCCGTCACAGGCAGCCAGCACCGCCTGGTGCAGCACGGGCAGCTTCGCGTCCGTGACGACCGGAGCGCCGTCCGCGCCGATGTTCGCCTTCGCCAACCACGCCTGGTACACCAGCAGCGCCTGGTAGTTGTGCGCCGGCGCACCCGCGATGATGCCGTCGAACTCGTCCGGATACCGCTGCGCGAGCAGCAACGCCTCACGGCCGCCGGTCGAGCAGCCGGTGAAATAGGAGTACCTCGGCGGTTCTCCGTAGTACCGGGCGATGATCTGCTTGGCCGCCTTGGAGGTCACGTGCGGCGCGCGGAAGAAGAAGTCGTCTCGAGCGGCCTGGTTGTTCACCGCCCAACGGGTGTCGAACCCTGGCACGGGGTGCCCGTCGTCGGTCGCCGCGACCGCCGCGTCACCGAAGCGTGGCCCGCATTCCGGGAACACGGTCGGCGTGATGTATCCGCAGAAGCCACCGCAGCCGTACTGCACGTAACGCCCGCGATAGGTCGTCGGCAGTTTGAGCTGGAACCGCACCGCCGGCTCGACGTAGCCACGCACGTCGCAGTACGCCGGCTCGGCTGCCGCGGGCACGACGGTCGCCGAGGTGACGTGGGTGGGCGCACCCGGAACATGGAACTGCCCGACCAGATCCGCACACTGCCGCACCGGGCGGGCCGGGGAGTCTGCGGGTACCGTCATCGACGACGCTGAGGCGGGGCCCATCCCCACGGTCGTGGCCGCGAGCGTGACCAGCACCAGCATGAACCGTCGACCGCGATCCGACATACGGTTCTGGGTCATCGCTCGATGAGCTCGTCGCCGAGCAGGTCCATGAGCAGGCCGTCCCGCCACACCCCGTCCGCGTCGCGCTCGTACTGTCGCATGACGCCGACCGGGCGGAAGCCTGCCTTGCGGTAGCAGCGGATGGCCGCCGCGTTGTCGGCTGCCGGGTCGATCACCAGCCGATGGAAGCCGTGTTCGGCGATCAGGTACCGGGCAAGGGTACGGACCGCGTCCGTACCCAGCCCGGCACCGTGCACGGCGGGATCCAGGTAGATGTCCAGGTTGGCATGCCGGTAGTCCGGATCCGGCTCGGCTCCCCACTGGACAGCGCCGGCAATCCTGCCGGCGTGCTCGATGACGAACGTCTCCACGTCCGTGTCGGCCAGGTCGGCGGTCACCGCGGCCACCAGGTCGTCGCCGCCCCGCCACCTCCGGTACACCGTCGGCTCCGCACGGATCCGCGCCAGCTCGGCGACATCTTCTCGACGGGGTGCTCGCAGCAGCACGACCGCCCCGGTCAACGGCTCTCGCATACTCCGTGCCTCCGTCCGGATTCCGCACCGTCGCCGGGCGAGCCACAGCGGCCGCAGGCACCGCGGGTCCGGTAGTAGAACCCGAGGGTCGCTGCGCCCAGGGCGAGCGCCCACAACGGAACCCAGGTGAGGATGTCACCGACGTCGAACCGCAGGCTGCCCCCGACCCAGCCGCGCACCAGCGAGGACGACAACGACAGCAGCAACGCCGTCACCGTCCCGGCCAGCCCCAGCGGCAACCACCGCGGAATCCGCCACCGCCCCAGCCGCTCACTCCACGACCGGGCCAATCCCAGGGTCAGCACCCCGCCGACGAGCGCGAACGTCGCCAGCCCGGCACCCGCGGTCGCCAGCCCGTTGGCATGCAACTCGCGCACCCCCTCCTCGGTGTAGGCCAGCGGGATGTGGAACACCCAGGCCCACCGGACGACCGCGTAGGCCAGCGGCACGGCGAACGCCACCCACGCCGCCCAGCGACCCCACCGCGCGGCCTGCTCCGTCCACGCCCGCGCCGGACGTCCACACCGGACACACGCGTCCCGCGCCGCCCGCTGCGTACGCAACGCCAGGCCCGCGAACAGCAGACCCCCGGCGATCAGCAGCACCTGGTTGAGGTTGAGCCAGGTCAGCACCGTCTCGGTGAAACTCACCGGCGGGTAGCCGAACGGCGCACCCACCAGAAACACCGGCAGATAGGCCACCCAGACCAGCACCCGCCCCTCCGGGATCACCACCGCCAGCGCCACGGCGTAAACCCAGCACAACGCGGCAACCAGCCGGCCACGCCGCACCAGGGCGAGGACGAGGCCACCCAGCCCGACGGCCGCGACAGCGGGCGGCCCGGCCTCCAGCGTCAGCCCGGACAGCACCGACGTGCGCCCGGGTCCCGTCGGGTCCCCCTCGCCGAACGGAAAGCCCGGCACACCCAACGTCCACAACATACCCAGCACCACGTACAACGCCGACCACCCGGCCGCCGCGGGGCCGATCCAACGAGTAACCATGCCCGCACCCTGCCGCCCGCCACCGCGGCCGCCCATATGCCGATCGGCACTCATCGGCGGCTTCGGCTGTGCCGGACGCCACCGGCCCGGCGGCGGTATACGTAGTGGGCCGTGACCGCGAGCAACAGTGGCGGCCACAGGTACAACGGCAGGTAGAACCGCAGCGCCCCGTCCCAGCCGGGAATCTCGCAGCCTGCCGGAACCGGCAAGGCGGGCCCGGGGTCGAGCAGCGGCACCAGCAGCGACACGGCGAGGTAGATCGCGCCCGCCACGGCCACGCCGGCCGCGAACGTCACCGGGACGCGACGGCCACCCAGCCAGGGCAGCCACCGCGGGAACACCTCGCCCCACGGGCGGACCAGTCCCACGGTCAACAGCGCCGCACCCAGCTGCAGCACCGACAACGCCGGCGGGTAGAGCGCCTCCCACACCGTGTGCTCGCCCGGGATACACGGATTACCGTCGCCTGCCATCGCGCTGACCGCGGTGACGAAGCGCCAGCCGGCCGACGGCAACGCCGCCACCGGAACGGCCCACGCCGCGATCACCGCCCAGCGCGGGACCAGATCCGAGCGAGAAGTCGGCATCAGCGACCGGCCGGGAACTCCGGGGCTCGGGCCGGTGGCGTGATCACCTTGGGCTCGCCCCACTTGCTGAAGGTGATCTCCATGGGGAACTCACTCTTCTTGTCCATTGCCGCTCGCAGTGTCAGCCGGAGGAGTTCGTTGCCCGGTGACACCACGAGTTCCACCTTGGGTGTCGACCAGGCGGCCCCCGGGTCCGCCTGGTACCGGCGGCGGGCCTCCCCGCGCAGGTACGCGTTGGACAGTTGCCCGGCTGCCTTCGCCAGGTCGAGATCGAGCATGTGGTGCATCGCTCGCTGGCCGAGGAAGGGAACCTCCTGGGTGGCGGTGACCGTGCCGCCGGCCTCCAGCATCGGCAGCAGGTAATGGGTCGGTACCACCATCTGGGCTGTGACGTCGTGCAGGCCCATGATCGCCCCGTAGACGTTCCCGATCTCGTCGACCGAATCGACGCGCGGGATCTTCATCCACTCCGCGGTCGAACCGGGCGTACCCGGGGGGAGCTTGGCGAACACGTTCGAGTCGGCGGAGACGTAGAAGAAGTCCTGTGCCTCCCCGTGCTCGGTGAGACTGCTCCGCACTCTCATGGCGAGAGTGACGCCTTCGATGACCGTCGTGTGCTCCGGGGATACGGAGTTGAGCGTGACGTTGCCCTCGGCGGGTGCCTGGTAGGTCGCGCTGCTCGCCCGCATCACGAACTCGTAGTGCTTGCGCTCGGCCATCACCCGCATGACGTCACGCACCAGCTGCTGAGCGTTCGCCACGGGCGGAGGGGGTGGCGCCGGAGTCGTCGGCACGGGCTGAGGCGGCGAGGAACAGCCCACCAGCATGACGACACACAGGGACATTGCCGCGAAACGGAACATGGCAAAGATGTACGGCATCAGCCTGTCTGTTCCCCAACGGCCGCAATGTGGTTGCAAGGTAACCGGCAGGCGCGCACCTGAAGCCCGTCCGGTATCGATCCGAGGTTCTCGCCGACGACACCTGCCGGTTGCCCGACGGCCACTACTCGTGATATCCGGTCGGTATCAATGGAATTTCCGGGGTGCGATCGAAGACGTCCCGGGTGAACGTCACCAGCAGCTCGGCGACCTCGGCGGCGTGGGTCTCCAGCAGGAAGTGCCCGGCGTCGAAGATGTGCGCCTGGAACGTGGTCAGGGCCCGGTGGTAGGCAAGCACTTCGGCGATGTCGAAGGCCGGGTCGTGACGGCCCCACAGCAGCAGACACGGCGGCTGGTACCTGGCGTGGTATTCGGCGATTTCGCCGAAGCGGGCCACATGGTTGCGATAGTCGTAGAAGAACTGGAAGTACACCTCGGCGTTGCCCGGCCGCGACAGCCGCTCCCAGTCCAGGTACCAGGACTCCGGCGGGTGCAGCTCCGCGACGTCGGCGGGCAGGCCGCCGAGATAGGTGTCCCTGGTGCCGTCGAAGGTCAGCCAGTCCGGCAGGGCGGCCCGGTTCTCCTCGGTCGGGTCGGCCCAGTACCGGCGGGCCGTGTCCCACACCTCGCCAAGGCCGGCCTCGTGCGCGTTGCCGTTCTGCACCACCAGGCCCAGCACCCGGTCCGGGTGCCGGGTGGCCAGGAAGTAGCCCACCGGTGTGCCGTAGTCCGTCACGAACAACACGTACCGCTCCACGCCGAGGTCGTCGAGCAGCGCCTCGATCACGTGGGACAGGCCCTCGTAGGTGTACTCGTACTCGTCCGGCGGTGGCGAGTCCGAGAACCCGAAGCCCGGGATGTCGGGGGCGACGACGTAGGCGTGCTCACCCAGGACCGGCAGCACCTCGCGGAACGAGTAGGACGAACTCGGGGCCCCGTGCAGCAACACGACCGCGGTCGGCGAGGCCGCCCCCGCCTCGCGGTAGCGGACGCGCAGGCCGCCGACCTGCCGGTCCCGGTGCCTCGTCTTGGCCACGTGCTTCACGGCGGGCTCCTCTCACTCGGTGAGCAGTAACCGTATTAGACCAGTTTACAGGTTACTACCGAGGCGGGCGGCGTGCCGGCGTTTGCCGTGAAGGGGGCCCTCACGGCACAGTCCGGTCGCCCGCGTGAGCGGCCCGTTCGCGCGAGTCGTACGTTCTGGGGCGCGAGTCGTAGGTTCTGACGCGCGAGTTGTACGTTCCCGCCTGCCTGGTCCCACTGTCCGGCACGCTGGTTCCGGATCGCGAGACCAGCCCTGTCCTCACCTCGCCGAACGGGTCGCTCGCGCGGCCCTGCCGGGCCGGACCGCGAGTCTCGCCTTCCGGAACGCGAATGACGCGCTCCAGACCACCCGACTTTGCCGGGGCCCTGGCGCCTGGTGCCGTGAGGGACCCTTCACGGCATCAGGCCGCACGTTCGGCTGATGTCAGAGTGAACGCTGCCGAGCCGAGTGCACCTGGTCGGCGTAGACGAGGGCGTCGAAGGCTCCCGGAAAGGCGTACCGGGGCGGAGACGCGACGTTCTGCATCGGCTGCAACGGGCGTGGCTCCGCCAGCCACCCGGCGGGCGGCGCGACCGCCGTCCTGCCGCACAGATCCAGCAGCCGGAACGCACTGCCGCCGGCCTCGGCGAGTGCCCGGTCGATGCTGTCCGGCGCGCCGGCCGGGATGTCCGTCGTCCCGGTCACCGGGTTCGGTGGCTCGAAGGTGCCGCCGCCGAATGCGGTGCTCAGCGCGACATAACCGGTGCCGTACCAGGCGGCCAGCCGCATGCCGACCGACGGAATCTCCGTCTCCGAGCCGGAGTAGGCCCAGGGCGCCCTGGCGAGGTGCACGCTGGTCGCGAGAACGACGGTCCTCGCACCGGCACCGAGACGATCGATTGCCCATCGCGCGTTGTCGGCCATGGCGTGCACCCGGACGGCGAGCCCGTCCGCGACCGAGCCCAGGTGGGCTTCGTACATCCGCTGGGCCTGCTGGAGCACGACGAGCCGGTGCAGCGCCCACTCGAAGTCCTCGGCTGACCCGCGCCCGCGGTACTCGTCACGGTTGTTCCCGAGCCGGGCGACCGCCACGGCGAGAGCCTCGCGGAGCTGGTTCCGCAGGTCGGCGGCGAGCGTGCCGAAGTAGGCGAAGTTCGCGCGCCGCCGGTCCTCGACGGAGGCCGTTGCGGCGGAGAACCCGGCGAAAACCCGGCGCGCGACGTCGAGAACGGTCGGCGCCCAGCCCGGGTCGACCTGCTCGACGTAGGCGATCACGTCCTCGACCGTCGTGCCCGGAGCCCGGGTGTTCTCCATGATCAGAACATTGCTGTCGAGCCCGAAGACGTGTACCCGCCGCTCGGGCGGAAGGCTCGCGTTGTGGCCGCGGAGCCAGTCCAGGAAGTCCATGGTCTCGTCGTTGTCCCACAGGCTCGACAGCACCAGCGCCGACCGGTCCGGGATGGTGCCGTTGACATACCCGTCCAGCTGCCGCGCGGTGGCAAGACTGCCTTCCAGCAGCACTCCGGTGAAGCCCATCTCGACGAGGAACCGGGCGAGGCGGAAGTTGAGCGAGAGAAACTCGTGCACGGGATGCCAGGTCTCGCCGAGCCCGACCACCCTGGCCTCGCCGACGATCCGGGCCAGCGGGGTGAGATCCGCCGGCCCGAGGGCGAGCTCGTCCCCGTCCAGCGCATGCGCCGACTCCCGTGCCCAGGCCACGAATGACGACCGATCCTCGCTCATGTCCCCCAACCGCTCACCGGCGCCGTGATCGGTCAATCATGGCACGACGAAGGCGCTCGCGGGCCTCCTCTTCGCGCAAGGACGTGATGGGCTGCCCGACGACGTACTGGTACTTGGCGTCGTAGGCCCGGGTCCAGACGCCTGCCGCTGAACTCCCGGCCGCGTGCGTCGCTGTACGCGTCGAGGAACCGCTCGGTCTCCTCGACGGTGGCCAGCTCGTCCGCGCTGACGGTCGAGTACAACGCGGCCGCGAACCCGGCCAGAACGGCTTCACTCTCGGCGATCAGGCTGTCCCAGTCATGCACCACCAGCAGCGCATCGCCGTTCCCAGGCACGGCGCCCGGCTTCGTCGATCCAGTCCGGCCCGGCGACGGCGTTGAGGTTGACCGAGTCCTCCGGGCACGGCCACAGCCCGTCCCCGGCGTGGTTCCAGTCCGCCCACGACGGCACCGGGTCGAGCGTGGACACCTCGGCGGGCCGGGGCGCCAGCCTGATCAGCCGGGCGAACGCCGCCGCGAAGGCCGGGGCCGCCTGGTCCGCGCCCGGGAGCGTGGCGCCGCCGGTGACGCAGGCTTCCGCGGTCGCGACGTCCGCACCACCGAAGGGAGCAGCACCGGTGAGCGGCTCCGGGCACGGGTACCCGGCCTGGAACAGGCGGCGCTGAACCTCGACGCACGCCGCGATCCGCGGCGAGCCCGGACGCACCTTGACCACGACCTCGCGGCCGTCGGCCAGCCGGAGCCCGACGACGGCGGACAGGTGCCCGGACCGGAACAGCTCGGCCGCGGGCGGGCTGCCGAGGTGCTCGGTACACCACCGGGCAAGGCGCGCGGGGTCGACGACGGGTGCCCGAGATGACATCCGAACATCCTTGCACGGGCAGGTGGCCGTCGGCCCCGTATCTTTGACAGGCATGAGCGAACAACCGGCTCGCGATCTCCGGAAGTCCGGATTGGACCTGCACCTGGGCCCGATCGGGCGACATGTGCGAGCGGGGCTCATGGAAGCCCTCCGGGAGGCGATCCGCACCGGGCGCCTGGCGCCGGGGACGCGGCTGCCGTCGAGCCGCGTGCTGGCGACCGATCTCGGACTGGGCCGCAACACCGTGGTCCGGGTCTACTCGGAACTGATCAACGAGGGATGGCTGATCGGGCTGCACGGTTCCGGTACGGAGGTGGCGCGGCGGTCGGCGGAGCCACTAACCGAACGGGAACCGCCGCGGTCGCAGGCGGCACCGCCACGGCTGGTGCACGACCTGCGGCCCGGGCGGCCCGACCTGTCCTCGTTTCCGCGCGAGGCGTGGATCCGGGCGGTGAAACGGGCGGTCACCACGGCGCCGTTCGAAGCCTTCGGGTACATCGACCCGCACGGCCGCGGCGAACTGCGAAGCGCCATCGCCCGGTATCTGGCCCGGGCCAGGGGGCTACGCGTGCGGGCCGACAACGTCGTCGTGTGCAGCGGAGCCGCGGAAGGCCTGCGCATCGTCGCCGCGATGCTGGCGAAGGCGGGGGTCACGACGGTCGCGATCGAGGAGTTCGGCCTGCAGACCCAACGTGAGACGTTGTCGAAGGCGGGGCTCGACACCGTCCCGATCCCGGTGGACACGGACGGCGCCACCGTGTCCATTTTAGACACAAACCCTGCTCCAGGGGCGGTTCTGCTCACGCCGACGCACCAGTTCCCCCTGGGCGTGGCACTGCAGTCCGACCGCAGGGCGGCGGTCGTGGACTGGGCGCGACGGCGGGACGCGCTGATCATCGAGGATGACTACGACGGCGAGTTCCGCTACGACCGGTCTCCGGTGGGCGCGTTGCAGGGGCTGGGCCACGACCGTGTGATCTACCTGGGAACCGCGAGCAAATCCCTGGCGCCGGGACTACGCCTCGGCTGGCTCGTCGTCCCCGACCACCTCGTCGAATCGACCATCGCGGAGAAGGGGTGGGCGGAGGAGACCGTCGGATTCGTCAACCAGCTGGCGATGACCGACTTCGTCGAGTCAGGGGCATACGACCGGCACATTCGCGCGATGCGCGCACGGTACCGCCGCCGGCGGCGGCAACTGATCGACGTGATCGGCCGGTACGCGCCGTCCGCCCGGGTGACCGGGATGGCCGCCGGCCTGCACGTCGTTGTCGACCAACCCGGCCGGACCGGCGCCGAACTCGTCCGCCGCGCGGCACACGAGCAGCTGACGATCGAGCCACTCAGCCTCTTCCGGCATCCCGCGTCCACATCGGACCGTGACGGGGTGGTCATCGGCTTCGCCGCACCGCCGCCCAGTGCCTGGTCGAGTGCCCTGGACGCACTGGTTCCCGTTCTCCGCTCCCAAGTGGACCCAGGTTCCGAACCGGCAGCGGGCTAGCATCCACCTGGACGAGCCGCGGCCGCGGTGACTGGACAGGAAGGGTGCCGGATGAAGGCGATCGTGGTGACCGACCAGGCAGCGGGAACGGCCGGTATGACACTGGCCGAACGACCCGTGCCCGAGCCGGCCGGAAACGATGTGCTGGTCGAGGTTCACGCGTCCGGGTTCACCCCGGGAGAGCTGGACTGGGAGCCGACCTGGGTCGACCGGCTCGGTCGTGACCGGACCCCGTCCACCCCGGGGCACGAGCTGGCCGGAGTGGTCCGCGCTCTCGGCTACGGCACGAGGGGACTGTCGGTGGGCCAGCGGGTCTTCGGCCTCACCGACTGGACCCGCGACGGCACCCTGGCGGAGTACACGGCCGTCGAGGCGCGCAACCTCGCGCCGCTGCCGGGCGACCTCGACTTCACCGTGGGTGCCAGCCTGCCGATCTCGGGTCTCACCGCATGGCAGGGCTTGTTCGTGCACGGTCGCTTCCAGGTGGGGCAGAGCGTTCTGGTACACGGCGCCGCCGGCGGAGTCGGCTCGATGGTGACCCAGCTCGCGCGTGAGGCCGGTGCGTACGTCATCGGCACCGGCCGCGCCGCCGACCGGCAGACCGCGCTGGACATCGGCGCGCACGAGTTCGTCGACCTTCAGGACGACTCGCTGGCAGACGTCGGCGAGGTGGATCTGGTGTTCGACATCTTCGGTGGAGAGATCCAGAAGCGGTCCGCGTCGCTGGTCCGATCCGGGGGAACACTGGTGAGCATTGCCGGCCCGGTGGAGGCCCGGCCCGCCGAAGGCCTGGCGATCGACTTCGTCGTCGAGGCCGACCGCGCCCAGCTGAGTGAGATCGCCCAGCGGGTACGGGAAGGACGGCTGCGGACGATCATCGGAAAGGTCGCGACACTCGATGACGCGGTCGCCGCCTTCAACCCGGCCGAGCGGGTCAAGGGCAAGACGATCGTCCGCGTTCGCCCGTAGGTCCCAGGGAGTCCTGCGCACGCCCACCGCCGGGCAGCCGCTCGACGCCGTGGCGCCGGTGGCAGGATCGGCGACCATGACCGACGCCAGACCGCTGGGTTCCGACGAGGCCGCCTTCATCGCGGCGGCCCGCTCGGGTGACCCGGCACGGTTCGCGCTCATCACGGAGCGGCACCGGCGTGAGCTGCAGCTGCACTGCTACCGGATGCTGGCCAACACCGAGGACGCCCAGGACATGACGCAGGAGACGTTCCTGCGGGCGTGGAACAAGCGCGAGTCGTTCAAGGGCAACGCCACGCTGCGGACCTGGCTGTACCGGATCGCGACGAACGTCTGCCTCGACTTCCTGGACAGGCGCGACGACCGCACATCCCTGCCGTCCGAGGTGCTCTACCTGCAGCCGTACCCCGACCGGATGCTCCCCGAGGACCCGCAGGACTCGGTGGTGGCACGGGAGACGGTCGAGCTGGCGTTCATCGTCGCCGTCCAGCACCTGCCGCCGCGGCAGCGGGCGGTGTTCATCCTGCGTGACGTCCTCGGCTGGCCGGCGGCGCAGGCTGCCGACGCCCTGGAGCTGACCGTCGCGTCGGTCACCAGCGCGCTGCAGCGGGCACGGGTGACGATGCGCGCGCGGCTGCCCGGCCGCCGCCTCGACTGGCGCAGCCCCGCCACCCACGAGCTGTCGGACGTGGAGCGGGGCGTGGTGAAGGCCTACATCGACGCCCACGAGCGCAACGACCTCGACGGGCTGACGTCCCTGCTGCGCGACGGGCTGCGGTTCGCCATGCTGCCCGAGCAGGGCACCGTGCCCATGACGGCCAGGGAGGCGGTGGACGGCTGGGTCGCCGGTGGGCTCTTCCAGCGCGGCCACGACGACTGGCGCGGTATCGCCACGACGGTCAACCGGATGCCCGCCGCCGTGTTGTACCTGCGCGGCCCCGGCGACCCGGAGTACCGGCCGTTCGCCATCGCGGTCCTGCACATCGTCGACGGGAAGATCGCCGAGCTCACCGGATTCGACGTCACCGACGAACCATGGCTGGAGCTGCCCCCGGCGCTGTGATCACACCCGCCTGGTCTCGTACCTGGTCAGGATCAGGCCCCCGGGAAACGTCCGGGTCTCCACCAGGGTCAGGTTCACCCAGTTGTCCAGCGCGGTGAAGAACGGCGTGCCACCACCCACCAGAACCGGCGCGGTGACCAGCAGGTACTCGTCGATCAGCCCGGCCCGCATCGCCGCCCCGGCGAGTGTGGCGCCACCGATGTCCATCGGGCCGGCGTCCTCGGCCTTGAGCCGGGTGATCTCGGCGACCGCGTCGCCGGTCACCAGGCGGGTGTTCCAGCCGACCGTGCTGACCGTGGAGGAGAACACCACCTTCGGCATGGCCCGCCACCGGCGGGCGTACTCGATCTCCGCGGGTGTGGCGCCGGGCTGCCGGTCGGCGGTCGGCCAGTGGGAACTCATCGTCTGCCACAGCTTGCGCCCGTACAGCGCCAGGCCCGTCGCCGCCACCCGGTCGGACCACCACTGGAACAGTTCGTCGCTGGGCACGCTCCAGCCGAGGTCGTCGCCGGGCGCGGCGATGTAGCCGTCCAGGCTCAGGTTCATGGCAAAGGTCAGTTTCCGCATGGCGTCATGCCTCCCGTGAGTTGGTCTCACAGGTACAGACGGGCCCGGCGGGAAAACCTGATCGGTGCGGCCGGGCGTACGATCCGGCCTCATGGCGGAGTCGGTGAGCTGGGCGTCGTACGTCGATACCACGGCACAGGCCGAGCACGATCGGCTCAGGCTGCTGCAGGAGGTCTTCGACCCGTTCACCGCCCAGCTGTTCGACCGGATCGGGGTGGCGCCCGGCTGGCAGTGCCTGGAGGTGGGCGCGGGGGCCGGGTCGGTGGCGCGGATGCTCGCGGACCGGGCGGGGCCGGGCAACGTCACGGCGACCGACATGAGCACGGGCTTTCTGGAACCGCTGGCAGCCGGCGGCATCCGGGTGCTGCACCACGACGTCACCGTGGACGAGCCACCCGGCGAGTTCGACCTGATCCACTCCCGGTTCGTGCTGGAGCACGTGACGCGGCGGGAGGAGGCGCTGCGCCGGATGTCGTCGTGGCTGAGGCCGGGCGGGTGGCTGGTCGTCGAGAGCGGCGCGCCGGCGCCGGAGCTGTCGAGCGACCCGGCCGTGGGCCGTGCGCTGGGCGCGAT
Organism: Amycolatopsis suaedae; assembly: GCF_004214935.1. Lineage (GTDB taxonomy): Bacteria > Actinomycetota > Actinomycetes > Mycobacteriales > Pseudonocardiaceae > Amycolatopsis > Amycolatopsis suaedae. The sequence continues at coordinate 99,412 of NZ_SFCC01000009.1, read as the reverse complement.
GGCCGGCACCCTATCGCGGTCGGTGGGCACCGACCCGGCCTGGGCGCGCCGCCTGCCACTGCCCCTGGAGGCCAGCGGCCTGGTCGACTGCACGGTGGAGGCCCGCGTGATCCCGGCACGCGGCGGCTCCCCCATGGCCCGCTGGCTCGCGGCGACGCACCGCCTGGTGGAGGAGCCCGCCGTCGCGGAGGGCGCGGTGACGGCGGACGACCTGGCGTCCGCGTACGCGGCCTACGCGGACCCGTCGTTCGTCGACTACACCTGGCTGACCGTCGCCGCCATGGGTCGCCGGCACTAGCGGGTACCCGGACCGGGATCAGTCCTGCGCCGGCGACCAGCCGTACTTGCGGATCAGGTCCTCGTCGAGCAGCTGCATCTTGCCGCCGCCGAGGGACCAGTCCTCCCGCTCGGTCTCCCGCAGCAGGATCAGCACATCGTCCGGTCGCACGCCTGCCTCGGACAGGTTGGCCACGACCGCCTGGTAGAGCGCGAGTTTCATCTCCCGGGTCCGCCCGCGGGTGAGCGTGATCTCGACCACCACCGGATCGCGCCGGTCACCGTCGAGGAAGTGGCGGTCCACGTGGAAGGCCGAGGCCGGTTGCGCGTCGACGATCTGGAACCGGTCGTCCGGCGGAACGCCGAGGGCGCTGACCAGCGCGCTACGCACACCTTCGGCGACGGCCGCGCGCATCGGCTCGGGACGGTCCGTACTCAACGTGATCCGGACGAACGGCATGGGGACCCCTTCGGTTGGCTACTTCGCCGGCTGTCGTGACGCCTTCAGTATCAGGTAACGCGCCGCTGGCCGGTGGAGACCGAACGGGGCGGCTGGGCCCGCATGGTCAGCTGCCGCTCCGGGGAGTCGGCAAGCCGGGCCAGTAGCTGGAACTGGACGTAGCTGAGCCCGCCCGACGCACGCACCTGCTGCTCGACGGCATGATGCAGCAGGCTGACCGACTCCATGAGCGCGAAGTACGTGTTCAGCTGCTCGGGCTCCAGGGCATCCGCCATGCCGCCATTCTAGTTACTTCGAATTCGAAGCATCGGTCAAGCTCGGCTGGATCCACTGAACACAAAGGAATTCACACCGCCGCGGCGGCGATCGAGACCAGGGTCGAGATCATCGACCTCAAGGTGGAGAACACCCAGTACGCGGCACTCGACCTCGGCCATCCGGGCACGAGCCTGGGCGACCAGGACGTCCTCTCCGGCAACGCGATCAAGGACGGACGCAAGGCCGGACAGGGCGGCGGCTCCTGCCAGGTCATGCACCTGGACGGCGACAAGCCCACCCTGCAGTGCGTGCTCACGATGGAACTCGAACGCGGCTCGGTGACCATGCAGTCCCTCTGGACGAGAGGCGAGAACCCGCTCGACATGGCCATCACCGTCCGCTTCTGGGACATCGCGGCACCGAACGAGCGAGCACGTGCCGAGATCATCCGGTGATCCCCAGGAACCGCACAGTTCCGGAAGGCGACACTCGCGTTCCTGAGCACGAGACTCGCGGCGAGCGGCCCGTTCGGTCACGTGAGGACTGGGCTGGTCTCGCGATCTGGAACCGGCGTGCCGGGCAGTGGGGTCGGGTAGGCGGGAACGTGAAACTCGCAGGTCCGGAACGGCCGACTCGCGGGTCGGGAACGGAGGACTCGCGCGAGCGGGCCGTTCACGCGGGCGTCAGCACCCCGCCGACGACCGCGAACGTCGCCACGGGAGGGCGGGTCAGTCACAGTTGCAGCTGACCACGTCCTTCCACGCGTCCAGGAACTCCTTTTTCGTGATGGAAAGGTCCCGGAACTCGTAGAAGTAACCCGATCTCGTACCGTCGTCGATCGCCCCCTTCGGGGTGATCCCGGCCTTGAAGCTCGCACCGGTGGAGACGGAGATCGACGACGGCAGGAGGTTGCTGCCGCTGAGCCCGACGGTGCCGCCGACACCCCTGACGTTGTAGTCGACCCCGTAGCCGTCACTGGCTTCGCCGATACTGGACTTGGAGACCTTGGCCGCGGCCGAGACGCCGGCTCCGAACCCCATACCGGCGCTGCCCTTGCCGTTGGTCACCCAGCCGAACCCGTTGCGGTCCACGCCGACGCAGCCGGTGCCGCCGAAGTAGAACACCGCGACCAGCGCCCAGGCACCACCGCAGAGCAGCATCGACGGCCCCGTCTTGGGCCAGTCCTTCACACACACCAGGTACTCCTCCCCGCACTTCGGGCGCGGCGGGCGCTCGTCGCAGTAGGGCGAGCCGGGCTGGCACTTGGGGGCGTGCTTGGACTTCGGCCGCACGGGCGCCTTGCCCTTGCCGGAGTACTTGCCGGGCGTCTGTGACTGCCCGTTGGGACAGCCGTTGGGCGAGTTGGCGCCGTTGTCGTAGCAGTTGCGTGGTTTGCCCGGTACGTAACCCGGGTCGCCGGGACAGACGTTGACGTCGCAGTACGCCAGCCCGGTCCGGTCGTTCATGGTGGCCGGGTTGTTGCCGGAGTAGGCGAACCCGTTGAACGACTGCGGATCGGTCACGTTGACCAGTGGATCGACGGAGACGAACCGGCCGGTGCCCGGCACGTAGTCCCGCTCACCGACCCGGGTCAGCCCGCTGGAACCGTCCTGCGTGCCGCCGACGAACCCCTTGCCGCCGGGAAAACCCGCCGGAACCGGCTGCCGCGGCTCACCGAACGAGTCCAGCCTGCGCCGCTGTGCCGCCAGGCTCACGGCGTCCACCGCCACGGTCGCGGTGCCGTGCAGGTCGGTGACCAGGTGGTGCACCGCGCCGCCGGAGCGCACGGCCAGGTCACGGTCACCGTCACGGTAGTACCTGGTCGCGGACTTCGTCCTGGCGGCGTTGTCGTACCGCAGCTGCCCCTGCGGCAGGTGCAGGGTCGTCCCCGCCGGGTCCTTCGTGACCAGCCGGTTGCCCTCGGCGTCGTAGACGTGCCGGGTGGTCCTGTCCCCGGTCGTGACGGCGACGAGCAGGTCCTCGGCGTCCCAGTCCAGGTTCTGGGCACCGCCGGGGCCGGGCTGGGTGTCGGTGGCCCCGGTGGGCGTGTACCCGTATTGCTCCACAGTGGACGAACCGGCCGTGGTCACCGACCGCACGGCGTGCGGCCGCTGCTGCCCGGGTTCCGGGTAGGCGTAGGTCCGTACCGTGTCGGCGGCGCCGCCCAGCCCGTGCCGGTTCTCGGTGCGCCGGTTGCCGATCGCGTCGTAGGTGTAGCTGGTCCACTGCGGCGCGACGCCGCCGATCGCGGTGCCCGGACCGCCTCGGCACGAGTCGGTGGCGGTCCACACCTCGGTGTTGCGGCGCAGGTGGTCGTAGCCGAAGCACCGGGTGTCCTGCCCTTCCGGGGAGGTGCTGGCGATCATCGTGACGTTGCCGGCCGGGTCGTACCCGTAGGTGGTGTCGTCGGCGAGCAGCGCGCCCGCCTTCTCGCGCTCGGCGATGGTGCGCTGCGCACGCCGGGTCACCACGTCGTAGTACGACGTCTGCCACATCCTGGCCCCGCCGGGCCCCTGCTGGGTCTGGGCTGGCTCGCCGTAGCGGGTGTACTGCATGGCGGTCAGGTACTGACCACTGGCGCTGGCGATCTTGCGGACCTTGCCGAACTGGTCGTACTCGTACTGCAGCACCTCGGCGTCGAGGTTGCCGTACACCGGCAGCGACAGGTACGACGGGCTGCCGTCCGGCCGGAACTTCCGCTCGAACCGGTAGGTGCCCGCGACGTCGCGGGCCAGCTCGCTCGGCGGGATGGTGGTGACCGTCTCGGTCGGCCGGTAGCCGTCGTCGTAGCGGGTCACCGCCTTGGTGTACGCGCCGTCCGGCGTGTGCCGGATCGACTCGCCGAGCTGACCCTTCGCCCCGGGCACCGTGTCGTAGCGCCACTGCGCCAGCAGCGTGTCGCCGTGCTTCAGCGCGGTCTTGCGCCCGAGGTCGTCGTGCTCGTAGGTCAGCGTGGTGCCGCGGGCGTCGGTACGGGTACGCAGCCTGCCCGCCCGGTCGTAGGTCATGGTCGACGACCCCTTGTCCGGGTCGTGCAACTCGATGCGGTTGCCCAGCAGGTCGTAGGCGTAGCGCAGGGTGTTACCCGCGGCGTCGGTCATCGACTCCAGCTGACCGTTCGCGTGGTGGCGGTAGACGGTCCGGTCGGTGCCGCCCGGACGTGGCTGCCGCAGCTCGGTGGTCCGGCCCCGCACGTCGGTGTGGGTCTCGACGACCGTGCCCCCTCGGGGCGGAGTGACGACCGTGTGGTCACCGTGGTGGCTGGTGGTGGTGCGCCACTGCTCCTGGCCGTAGGACTTCACTATCTCGGCGGTCGTGCGGCCGGCCCCGTCGTACTCGGTGACGGTCTGGCTGGGCACCTCCGCGTCCGCGGCGGCCACCAGGTCCCGGCCTGCCGCCCCGGCGTTGTAGTAGGCGGGGTTGGACTTCACCACGAGTCCACGGGAGTCGTACCGGGTGTCGGTGAGGATTCGCCCGCCACCCCACGCGGGCGCCTGTGTCTGCCGTGGCCTGCCCAGGCCGTCGACCAGCTCGTAGCGGGTCAGGTAGTTGCCTGCCGGCTGGTAGGTCTCGGTGACCACGGCGCTGGCGCCGTCGCGGCGCAGTTCGTACCGGTAACGCTCGGCCGGGCCGTCACCGGGCTGGAAACCGGGTTTCCACACGGCCGCCAGCCTGCCCAGCGCGTCGTGGGCCAGCGTGGTGACCTTGCCGTTGACGTCGGTGATCCGTTCCGGGGTGTTCCACTCCTGCCGCAGGTCGGTTCTCGTGGTGTGGCCGAGCGGGTTGGTGACGGTGCTGGATCTCGGCAGCCCGGCCGGCGGCTCGAACGCCGTCGTGGTGACCTTGCCGAGGGCGTCGGTCGTGCGGATGACCCGGCCGTGGTCGTCGTAGCCGGTCGCCGACATGTCGGCGTAGAGCGGCGTCGTGCCCTCGTAGCGTTCCGCCTTCTGGGTCAGCGTGGCGTTGCCCCGGGTGGGGCGGGTGCCCCAGGCGAGCCCGTCGTAGGCGGTGCGCTGGTCGGACACCGCGTCCCGGGGCAGCACCGGATCGGCGGCGCAGGTTCCCCTGACCTTCTGCTCCCGGCTGACCGGTGCGAGCAGGTTCCGGGCCTCGTCGCGGGTGTACCAGGTGCGGGTGCAGGTGTCGTCGTCGGCGACGGCCAGGTCGCCGCGGTCCTCCACGCTGGTGGCGAAGCCGGCGTCGTCGTATCGGGTCACGGTCTCGGACCTGCGGAAACCACCGGCCACCGCGGTACGCTCGACGGTCCGCTCACCACGGACGACGTAGGCCACCCTGGAGCCGTGCGCGGCGGTCTGCCTGCGCCACGCGTCGTGCAACTTGGCCGACACCACCGCCCCGGTCGTACCGTCGAGGACGGCCTCCTCACGCAGGAAGCCCTGCAGGCCGGGCGAGTCCTCCACCGTGCCACCGGCGATGTCGGTGGTCTTCGCCGGCTTCGTGCCACCGGCCGGACCGGCGCGGTCACCGTGCATGCCGCGGTGGAAGCGGTACTCGGTCGCGGTCCGCCGCACCCCGGGGTCGCCGGGGGTACCGGTCCGCACCACAGTGCGCTCGAACCCCCGCCACTGCGACCAGGTGCGCCGCTCCGCGGGGACGTAGGGGTTGTCCTGGTAGGCCCAGGCCCCGCCCGCGGCCGGGTACTCGTAGCTGGTGACCTTGGCCGGCGCACCACCGACCTGGTCGACCTCGACGACCGAGCCGACGACGTACTTGTGGAACCAGTCCCGCACCAACTGGCCCTGGTCCTTGGCCCAGTACACCGGGAAACAACGCAGCCGGTTGTCCTCCTGCTTCGGCAGGGCGTCGGCCGTACACTCCGGGGCGAGGTAGTTGATGTTGATCACGCCGCCGGTCTCGTTGTGGATGGCGTAGAGCCGGTGCTTGACCAGCGGCGGCAGGCCGTCCGAGCCGGCATTGACCCGGTTGGCCAGCGGGATGGCGTCGAACGTGACCGGCGGGGTGGCGACGGGGGACTCACCGGCCAGTCCGGTGTGGACGATCTGACGCAGCCACAGCGCGCCCTGCGAGGGATCGTCGCCCTGCGCGAGGTAGGTGTGGTCGAGCTTCCAGCTGTCCACCGGCGTGAACGCCTTGCCGTCCTTCGACACCTCGGTGACCACTTCGGACAGTCGCTTCGACGACCAGAACGTCGGGGCGTACTTGCGCGGGCAGGTCGCCTCGGCGCAGTTCTGGTCCCACGGCACGTCGGGGTAGCTCTGCGGGGTGCGCTGGGCGCAGTCGGTGCCGGGGGCGCACCGGTCGGCGACCTCGAACCGGACCCGGGCCACCGGGCCACCGCCCTCGCGCAGGCCGTACTCGGCGACGGCGGGCGAGCCGCCGCGGACGTAGTCCTCCTTCCCCTTGGCCAGGTTGATGCCGTAGTTGTTGGTCTCCTTGCGGTAGCCGTAGCGGATCTCGTTGCCGTCGGTGTCGACGACCCGGTCGAGGTTCCACCGCCACGCCTGGTCGCACCACGCCCTGGCGAAGTCGGCGTTGTGGCACGGTTCTCCCGGATCGTTGCCGAACACCGGCGCCGTCCAGGTGGAGTCGGCCTGCGGGCGGGAGCCGTAGAAGTACTGGGTGCCGTCGGTGGTGGTGAGCTTCCAGTGCTCGCCGTCGTTGTCGCCGTTGCCCAGCCCCGGGTTCACCAGCCGCTGTACCCGGGAGCCGTCGTCGTCGGCTAGCCGCCAGGTGTCCGCGTCGATCCGGACCAGCTCGCTCGCCCTGCCGCCGACGGTCAGGGCCACCTGGTCGTCGCCTGCCCAGCACTGGTCGCCGGTGCGTTTGTACTGATCGGGAATGTCGTCGTAGCAGGACTTGTAGGTGCGGGCCACGTACCCGGGCCAGACGTCCCAGCCCTCACCGACCCAGGACGGCTGGTTGTTGCGGGCGGCGACCCTGCCGTCCACCGACCCCGAGGAGTACCGCAGCGTCAGGTCCGGCTGCAGCCCGCCGGGCACCGGCGGCACCCGCATCGGGTAGGTCCAGCTGAACCCGCCGCTGTTGGCGGAGACCTTCCACTCGCCGGTGTCTGCCAGCGGGGTCGCCTTGTAGTCGCTCGCCGATCCCTCCGGAGCGGGCCCGGTGGCGGCCACCGCGGTCGCCGGGAGCGCGGGTGGTTTCCACGGGGTGGCCGGGACCTGCCGCACCGGCACCGACTTCTCCTCCTGCGGCCGGGACGGCTGTGGTGGAGCGGGCGCGGCCGCGACGGCGACGGCCGGGCACACCGGGGCGAGCACGGCTGCCGCGAGCGCGGTGGCGAGGGCACGTCTGAACCGGGACACGATGGGCCTCCAGGGCGGTCAGGGACGAAGAAGCAGGTGGCCGAGCGTCTGGTCGTGGGTCTGGCCGGCGCAGAACTCGCTGTCGAGGTCGAACCGCTCCCCCGAGCCGGTCACCCGGCAACGGACCAGCGGCCTGCTCTCGCCCTCCGTTGGTGGGGCGGTCCAGACCCAGCCCAGCTCGCGGTAACGGCCCTCGCAGCGGGCGTCGGCCGAGGTGAACTCGTCGGTTCCGGACCGGCAGGCGTAGAGGGGTACGGTGCCCGGCCGCGGCACCAGTGAGACCACCCCGAGCGCCAGCTCCGGCCGGTAGTCGCCGGGTGCGTGGCCGAGCGAGCTGACGTGGTCGTGCGGAAAGCCCTCCTGGAGGTGGCGGAACAGCTGGGCGTACGCCCGCGTGTGGCCGAGCAGGAACTCCCGCCGCTGGCCCTCACACGACGGGTCGCGCGACTCGAAGTGCTCGCCACCGGTGGTGACGCAGCGGTACACCTCGATCGTCGGCTCGTCCGCCGGTGGCGTGCGGTACACCGGTCCCAGCTCGGCGAGGCGCCGGTAGCCCTCGCAGTTCGGGTCCAGCGAGCTGAACTGGTCGGCGGGGCCGACCTGGCAGGAATACAGCGGCGCGGTGCCCGGCGCACCCGGCGGGGCGAACCAGCCGAGGCTGTGTTCGAGCCGGTAACCCGGCGGGACGCGCTGCGGCCCGGCCGTGCGGTGCTCGCCGTCGTGCCCCAGGTAACGGTTCAGTCCACTGTGGACCAGAGGTTTGTCCAGCTCGGGGTTGTTGATCTCGGTCGACAGCTCGTCGAGGGAGCGGACACCGGTGTGTACCCGCACCTCGTCGACCCAGCCGTTCCAGTACTCACCGGAGCTCGCTCTGCCCACCCGCAGCGGGCCGGCGGCGTCGGTCAGCGCCGGCACGCTCGCCCAGGCCGTCAGCTGTCCGCCGACGTACAGCTCGATCACCCGGGTGGCGGGGTTGTGGATCCCGGTCAGCCGGACCCACTCGCCGGTCACCGGAGCCTGCGTGGACGCCGCCCGCACCGTCGCGCTGCCGGTGTCCACGGTGAACGCCCAGCGCCGGGTGGCCGCATCGTAGCCCAACCGGAACACGCCGTCCTGGCCGACCGCCGTCATCGGCACCGTTCCCAGTGCTGCCGGCCGGACCCAGGCGCTGACGGTGAACGCGCCGTCGGTGCGCACGGCGGGGCCGGTGGCCGAGGCGTGGTCGTCCACGCCGTCGAACCGGGCGCTGTGCGGGCTGTTCTTGCCGGGTGCCCAGCTCGCGCCGGACAGCGTGGCGTCGAGGTAGCGGCCCGCGCTGTCGGAGGCGACCGCACCCGCGCCCTCGTCGAACGACCAGCGCCCCGCCTCCGCGGCGGGCCGCCCGGCGAGCTCGTCGATCTCCGAGGGCGTGCCGCTTCCGCCCACCGGCGTGTCGATCAGCAGCCGGTCGTAGATCCGCACGTCGTCGACCGCGCCGTCCCAGAAGTCCACCGGTGCCCCGTTGAACCGCGCCCGGCCGAGCTGGACACCGCCCTCGGCCCGCCACGGGGTGGTGAAGGCCTTCTCCCCGGCCAGTGCGCCGTTGACGTAGAGCAGGATCCGGCCCCGCGACGGGTCGTGCATGCCGACCAGGTGCGTCCATGCGCCCGCCACGACCGGGACGCTGGCCGAGACGCGGTCGTCGCCGAAGTTGTCCTTGTTCGCCGACGGCACGGTGAACGCCCATTGCCGGGTGTCGCTGCGGTACTGCAGATAGAACCCGCTGGCGCGGTTGCCAGCGTCACCGGGCAGGCCGCCGTCCTGGCTGACCGCGGTGCGCCAGGTGCCGTCCAGCCGGTCCAGCCGCACCCACGCCGACACCGAGAACGTCCGCGAGGTGTCCACACCGGAACCGGGGCCGGCCTCGGCGTGCCCTCCCCCGCCGTCGAAGCGCAGCGCGTCACCGTGCCTGCCTGGTGTCCAGGTGGCCTCCCTCTCGGCGAACACGAGGTCACGGCGCCGCGCGCCGGAGTCGGGCACGATCCGTTCGGGATGTCTGCCGTCGGCCCGCCAGTGCCGGACCGGTGGCTCCAGCCTGCCGTTGGCGCGGAACCGGTAGACGGCTTCCGGACCACGGTGCCCTGCGCGGTCGATGCTGCGGACGAACAGCGTCTGCGGTGCGTCGCTGGTCGGGGTGACGGTGACGGTCGCCTTGCCGCCGACGGCGGTGACCTTGTGGTCTTCGACGTCGACGAGGCCGTAGGTGAACCCGCTGACGTCGGTGACCCCGGCGGCGTCGAACGTGAACGTGCCCGGTGTGCCCACCGGCCCGCCGATCTCACCGGGCGGGTGCGTCGCCGACGACACCAGGGCGGCCTTGTCCGGCGGGGTGCGGTCGACGGTGATGTCGCAGAACCCCGACCACGGCCCGTGGGTACGCCCGTCGAAGGCACGCACCCGCCAGCCGATCCGCCCACCGTCGCCGAACAGGCCACGTGGGATCGCCGCGGTGTGCTGGCTGCCGGACTGCTGCATCGGCGTGGTGAACTCGCCCAGCGGGTTCGGTGCGCCGCGGGTACGCCACTCGAACTGCGCGGCGACCGCGCCACCGTCCGGATCGGACACCGACGCCCGCAGCACCGGGCTGTCCGAGCCGACGTAGGGTTCGTTCGGCTGCACCGCGCACGGGGTGTCGTGCTCGACCAGCATCGCGCCCGGCGCGTCGGGCGGAGTGTTGTACTCCACCGCGACGTGGGCGTTGGGCACGTCGAACTTCTTCCAGGCGTACGGGTCGCTCTCGTTGTCGGCTCGAAGCATCGTGGTCAGGTACGGGTCTGTGCGTACCGCGTGGGCGACCGCTCCGGTGGCGGTGAACCCGATGAACCTGCCGCCGCAGTTCGGGTCGGTCGAGCCGGGCCAGCCGTAGGCGACGTCGTGGTAGCCAAGGTCCGCCTCCTCGGCAGGCATGGAGTTCCAGTTGGTGCCGACCCCGACCTGCTGGGTCTCGATCATGCGGACCCTGCGGGGCTGGCAGGACGGCGCGTACGCGGCGAAGACGTTGACCTCGGCGTGCACGATGTCCTTGCCGGCCATGCCGGTGAGGTTGAACTGGAAGTAGGACCGGAACGTGACGTTGCGCCTGCCCGCCTCGCTGCTCGGCCAGTTGGAGTACCCGGCTCTGGCGCGAGTGTCACTGCCCAGTCCGCTGCCGTTCCAGTAGGCCTGATGCGGCTCCTCCTTCATCACCGAGGTCCAGCCACCCCAGTTGGTCATCCAGTGCCGGGTCGGATTGGCCGCGACCCAGCCGTCACCGGCCGGTCCGTCGCCCGCACTGACGAAGCCGTCGGCGACCAGCGTGCTCCCGTCCTCGACGCGCGGCGTCGTGCCGGTGGCGCGCACGGTGAATCTCGCCGTCGCGGGAACGGTGCCGAGCCACTCGGTGCGCACACCGTCGGGCAGCGCGGTGAGCCGCAGGTCGGCTCCGGGCAGCAGACCCGGGTAGGTGGCGGTGGCACCGTCCAGCACGGGCCGCGGCAGTGGAGCGGGCCAGTCCACCTCGAACTGCCTGCCGTCGCTGGTCATCCGCAGCAGCGGGCCGTCACCGCCCGTGGACAGGCGCAGGCCGGGCACCGTCGCACCCGCGACGACGGCGCCGGCGTGCTCCCGCAGGGTCGTGTCGATCGGCGCCCAGCCGGTGGCGGTGCGGGCACGGCGCGGGACGGCGTACTGCCTGCGGGTGAAGGTTCCACTCGGGTTGGCGAAGACGTCGGCGTACTCCGAACGCAGGGCGGTCACCTCGACCGGCGCACCGGACTCGCGGGCCGCCGCGACCGGATCGACGGGGAGGACGGGTTGGCCGGGCCGAGGGGGGATGGCCGGCGGTGGCACCAGCAGTGCCAACGCCAGCAGCCCGGCCAACCCGAGTCTTCGACCACGCCGCATCGCACGCTCCCGCTGTTCACCTGTCCGGCATGCCGATACTGGCCGGGCGGCCACGCCCACGGGATCAGCCGATGGGCCGCACCGGACGGTGGATGCCGATCAGCCGACCGGTGTCGTCCGCCTATCGGATGAGTAGCCGCGTGACGTAGGCCACCCGGTTGAACTGCCTGGTCATCGATTCGCCATCGGTCCCGATGCGAAGTGGACGATCGTTTCTCCCGCCGTGGTGATAATCGCGTCCGTGGTTGGAGTCTCACCGAGTGAACTCGGCGGTACGCAGGTGCGCAGGGCGGCGTGGACGTTCACGCTCGTCGGCCTCGGCGTGCTCGCGTGCACCACCGTCGCGGCGGTGCTCGCCCACGCGCTGACCCACCGGGACTGGGCGGTGACGCTGGGGCTCGTCGGGGTGGCCGCCGTGTGGTTGCTCGGCATGCTGGAGGTGTTTCCCCGGCGGCAGGACTGGCGGCTGGTGACCGTCTACTACGCCGGCCTGCTCCTGCTCGGCACGGCACTGGTGGTCCGCGACGGCACGTTCATCGCCTTCGCCGCCGTGGGTTACCCGTTCGCCTTCGCCCTGCTCCGACCCCGGTGGAGCTTCTTCGGCGTCGCGGCGACCGCGGTGCTGCCGCTGCTGGTGATCTACGGGTTCGAACCCGAGCCCGCCGTTCCACTGTGGGTGCTGCTGCTGTCGGTGTGCGCGCCGCTGCTGCACGCGGGCTGGCTGGTCGGCACCGAGAGCGAGAAACGCCGCCGGGCCAACGCCGAGCTGGCGGCCTCGCTGCGGGAGAGCGCCCAGCTGCAGGCCCAGCTGTTGCGTCATGCCCGCGAATCCGGGGTCGCCGAGGAACGCAGGCGGCTGGCCGGGGAGATCCACGACTCACTGGCCCAGGGACTGTCCGGCGTGGTGGCCCAGCTCCAGGCCGCCGAGCGCACCGGCGCCGACACCGTCGCCCACCGTAAGCACCTGACCAGGGCGAAGACCTTGGCCAGGGACAGCCTCACCGAGGCCCGGCGCTCGGTGCTGGCGCTGTGCCCCGAGGCACTCGACCGCGGCGGCCTGCCGGACGCGCTCTCCGAGCTGGGGCGGACATGGTCGGCCGACAGCAGCGTGCCGGTGACCGTACGGGTCCACGGCGCGCCCGTACCGCTGGCCACCGGGACCGAGACGGCGCTGTACCGCGCCGCGCAGGAAGCCCTGCACAACATCGGCAAGCACGCGCGTGCGACGCGCGCCGGCATCAGTTTGTCCTATGTGGACAATGTCGTGCTGCTCGACGTCCACGACGACGGCGCCGGGTTCGAGCCCGCTCGCTGTCGTGTCCGCGGCGATGGCACCGGGTTCGGGTTGCGGGCCATGCGCCGGCGCGTGGAGTCGCTGGGCGGCACGCTCACCGTCGAGAGCGAACCCGGCACGGGCACGACGATCAACCTCCAGCTTCCGCTGGTGCGTGAGTCCGAGGGAGGACCGGCATGACCCGACCGATCAGAGTGTTGATCGTCGACGACCACCCCATCGTCCGAGACGGCCTGCGTGGCGCGCTCGAGGCCGAGTTCGACGTCGAGGTCGTCGGCGAGGCCGGTGACGGCGAGGAGGGCGTGACCATGGCGGACCGCCTCGACCCCGACCTGGTGCTGATGGACCTGCGGATGCCGAGGATGGACGGCATCGCGGCGATCCGGCGGCTGCGTGCCCGCATGCCGAGGACCAAGGTGCTGGTGCTGACCACCTTCGACGCCGACAGCGACGTGCTGCCCGCCATCGAGGCGGGCGCCACGGGCTACCTGCTCAAGGACGCGCCCACCGAGGAACTGCTGCACGCCGTGCGCGGCGCCGCACGTGGCGAGCCGGTCCTGTCGCCATCGGCGGCGAACAGGCTGATGTGCAAGGTGCGCAGACCGGCGGGCGGACTCACCCAGCGCGAGATCGACGTGCTCACGCTGGTCGCCAAGGGCAACACCAACCGTACGGCCGCGCGGAACCTGTTCATCAGCGAGGCCAGCGTCAAGACCCACCTGCTGCACATCTACGGCAAGCTCGGTGTGCGCGACCGCGCCTCCGCCGTCGCCGAGGCCTACCGGCAGGGCCTCATCGAGTGACCCGCGCCCTCACGCCTGGGGCTCGAGAGCACGCACCGGCGCTTGCAGGAGTCCGTCGAGCGTGCCGAGTTGCTTCTCGTTCAGTGCCGACAGCAGCCGGGTGACGTTGGCGGTGGGCGCCGTCATCGCGTCGTCCACGCCGGCGACGGCGATCGCGTCCAGATCCAGGTCCGGGCGTTCCCGCGCCCAGGCTTCGACCACGGTCGTCATCCCCGGCGCCGATCTCGTCGCCCAGGTCACCGTGCTGAAGCAGCAGGAGGGCGCCGACATTCTGATCTGGGGCGCCGGTCTCGCGATACCCGGCGACGGTGGCCGGGGAGGTTCACGCGCGCGACCGAGGCGATCGTGTGCCTTCCACCCCGGCGGCGCCACGCTCGGCGGTACAGGAAATGAAGGCGTCGCACCGACCGCCCTCGTGGTTGTCTACTCTGCATTTGACGCCCAGACGGGGCGACAGGATCTGGCGGACTGGCTGGCAGCGGCCCCTGCCGCCCGCGGACCGGGATGCCCGAGTTAGGGTTATCCATAGCTGCACGTCAATAGATTTCTTACCCGCGAAGACAGAGGACAACGAATGGCCAAACAGGTCCGGATCGACCTCGTCGATGACCTCGATGGAAGCGTGGCCACACAAACAGTCCCATTCATGCTGGACGGGAAATCGTACGAAATCGACCTCTCGGACGACAACGCCGACACTCTCCGCGACAACCTCGCCCAGTTCGTCGACGCTGGCCGACGCACCGGAGGACGCAAAACCCGGGCCACAGCACCGAAAGCCCTCGCGACCGCAACCCCTCCGGACCGCGAACGCTCCCGCACTATCCGCGCATGGGCCCGCGAGAACGACTGGCCCATCTCCGACCGAGGACGGATCCCCGACGAGATCGTAACCGCTTACGACGTCGCCCAAGAAGAAGCGAAGCAGCCCAAGCCCCGGTCACGGGGCCGCCGGAAGAAGTAACTGATCCGGGTCCACGAGAGCGTTACCTGATCAGGGTTCGGTGGAGCGTGGTGGCGAGCATCAGCGCGCGGGCGGTGTCGGCAACTTCTACCGCGATGCAGGTTCCCGCGTTGCGAACCTCCAGTGCGGCTCGGCCGCGCACGGGGTGTCGGGGCGTCCGGGTCGGTTGTGCGAAACTCCGCTAGGCCTTGCTCTGTGTCCAGGGCAATGCCTTTGGTTCCGTAGTTTCGTCCTCGGGTGGTTGACGCTGACGCTAGCGAAAGACCGACCGGATCATTCCCGTGATCGCACTCGTCCCGGCCCGCTGACGCCCGGCCGGGCTGGTACACCGTCCAGCCCGAGGGCGTCCGCGAGGTCGCGCAGGCATTCCTCGAAGACGGGTTCCAGATCGGTGTAGGCGAAGTCGAGCTGGTGCAGGACTTCCATGCACAGCAGGCCGTACAGCCGGATCCAGCAGGTCAGGAAGACGTGCGCGGCCCCGGGTGGCAGGCGCCCGTCGATGCTCGCGGAGTAGGCGGCCAGCTGCTCCCGCAGTGACGCGGGCAGGCCGGCCGGGTCGGGCACCGGGAACGGCCGGGTCCGCCACTGCTCGACCGTCAGATCGAGCAGGACCTGCTCGAACCGCTGCCCGGCCTGCTGGCGAGGCGAGCCCGACTGCCGGTTGGCCGCGCTGATCGGACTGGCGAAGATCCAGCCGAACTCGGCCGGGTGGGCGATCGCCCAGGCACGCATGGCCCGGCAGGCCGCCAGGATGCGGTTCCCGGCCGGGGCATCGGCGTGGGCGTCACGGGCCTGTTCCATGGCGGCGGTCAGTTCGCGGAAGAAGCCGGCGGTCACCGCCCCGACCAGCGCGTCGTGGCTCGCGTAGTAGTGGTACAGCGCCGGGCCGCTCATGCCCACCTGGCGGGCGACCGCGTTGATGGTCACCGCAGCGGGTCCCTGTTCGACCAGCAGCGTGCGCACGGCCCCGTGGATCTCCTCCAGCGTGGCCTGGCGCAGCCTCGCCCGCCTACCGCCGGCGCTCCCGGCCATCGTCACTTCCTCTCGTCGCTCCGTTGACACCTTAGACCACCTATAGTGCCTTAATGGTTCTAAGCTAGCCTAGCGGTATTAAGGAGTCAGTGATGAAGGTGATCATCGTGGGTGGGGGCATCGGCGGGCTGACCGCGGCCGTCGCCTTCCACCAGCGCGGCTGGGCGGTGGAGGTCCTCGAGCGCGCGCCCGAGTTCACCGAGATCGGCGCGGGGCTGTCGATCCAGCCCAACGGCCTGCGCGCGCTGGACATGCTCGGCCTGGGCGACGCGCTGCGCTCCGGCGGGCTGGCCGACCCGCTCGCGGGCGTCCGCCGCGTGAACGGGAGCTGGTTGATCCGCAACGACGTCGACGACCTGAAACGCCGGTTCGGCCAGTGGGTGACGGTGCACCGCGCCGCCCTGGTCGACCTGCTGCGCGCGGCCCTGCCCGCACACGCGCTGCGGCCCGGTACGGACGTGCACGACGTGCGGCCCGACGGCACGGTGCGGCACAGCGGCGGCACCGCCACCGCGGACCTCGTCGTGGGCGCGGACGGCGTGCACAGCGTGACCCGGCGGTCCGTCTGGCCCGGCATCCCCGCGCCGCGCTACGTCGGGTACACCACCTGGCGCCTCATCGCACCGCCCCACCCCGTCGACGGAAGCGTGGAAACCTGGGGCAGCGGGGAACGGTTCGGGTACCTGCCCATGCCCGACGGCCGGGTCTACTGCTACCTGATGGCCAACGCCCCCGCCGGCTCCCACATCGGACTGGACCGGCTACGCGAACGCTTCGCACGCTGGCACGACCCCGTTCCCGCACTCCTGGACTCCGCGGAGTCGGCGCTGCAACACGACACCTACGAACTGCCGAACCTGCGCACCTACGTCTCCGGCAGGGTCGCGCTCCTCGGCGACGCCGCACACGCCATGACCCCCAACCTCGGCCAGGGCGCCTGCCAGGCCCTCGAAGACGCCGTCACCCTGGCCACCACGGTGGACACCCTCGGCGTGCCCGCGGGGCTGGCGGAATACGACCACGCCCGCAGACCACGCACCCAGCTGATCGCCCGCCGCTCCCGCCAGGCCGGTGCTGCCGCGCACTGGTCCTCCCCACGACTGACCGCCCTGCGCGACGCCGTGCTGCCCCTCCTGCCCGGCTCGTTCTTCGAACGCTCGATCACCCCTGCCTACACCTGGACGATCTGACCACCGAAGCGCTCACCCGATGGCCCTGCCACGCATCCTGATCATCATCGTCGGAGTGATCACCACGGTCAGCGCCGTACTCGCCGACCTGGTCATCCCCGATCTGGCTGCACAGCACGAAACCGTGTGACGGCCGGGTGAACTCCGCTTACGATGCTGCCGTACAGCACGGCGCGCCCGCGCTAGGTGCGACCGGCGAGGAAGTCTCTTATTTCCCCCATGGACGTTACCCACTCGGACACCGCGTTCCCATCCTCGTCGACAACGGTGCGCTCAGGAATCGACTGCCACGGTCTCTCCAGATCGAACGGCGAGGACAGCTCGTCGGGAATTATCAGGTTGTCGTGGACATAAACAACCTCGCCAGCCCGGTACAACGGCCAGCCCCACATGAATCGAACGGCCGAGGGGTCGCCAACGCGTCCTGCCAGCTTCTGGCGTACTGATCAGCTGACCAGTAGTCCAATGAGGACGTGAAACGTTCGATGTAGTCGCCGATCTGGATCCGGCCGATCTCCCTGATCCAACGCCGTACCGGGATCTCCCCCTCGCCGGCCGCACCTTCTACACCCGCACCCCCATCGGCGCCACCCTCGCCGCCAGTCCGCCGAATGGTCCACTCCACCACTCAGGTAGTGGACCTGCCGAGCGGACCACGTCGGCGGCAGGCTCTAAGCCATGAACGACACCACACCGCAGACCGCGGACGGAAAGGTTCTCTGGCACTTCACGATGTCGCTGGACGGCTTCGTGGCGGGTCCGGACCACGCGATGGACTGGATGGCCGGGACGAACCGCCCGGGCCTGGAAGACGAGTACGTCACCACCACGGGCGCCGTGCTCGGGGGCAGGGACGGCTGGGACATCGCCGCCGCTGCCGGGGCCCGCCCGTACGGCGGCGACTGGGACGGACCGATCTTCGTGCTCACCCACCACCCCGAGGACGCGACACCCGCCGACGGGGTCACCTTCCTCGACTGTGGTCCCGCGGAGGCGGTACGGATCGCGCTGGCGGCCGCCGGGGGCAAGAACCTCGAAGTGCACTCCCCGAGCATCGGCACCCAGCTACTCGATCTGGGACTGATCGACGAGATCGACCTCCACATCGCACCCGTCCTGCTGGGCGAGGGCATCCGGCTCTACCACAACCCCGGCGGCGAACCGATCCATCTCCACCGGGTCGGCGAGACCGGCCCCAGCGCGGAGGTCAACGTACGGTACCGGCCAACCACCCCAGCGCCGGAGGCGCCGGCAGAGCGACCGATCGCCGGCTGAGCCAGCCCCCCGCCCGGGCTTTCAGCGGCCCCTGAGATCTCGCCACCAGTCCGCGTCGATTGTCAGCTCGTTCGTGTCGAGCAGGCGGCGTTCGAAATCGGTGACGTCCACCGGCTGCGGGGCGATGGTCATCGCCCCGGTGACCTCGGCCGGCAGTCTGACGTTGTGCGCCTCGACGTAGTGCGCGAGCCCTTCCGGCCAGACGAAGCGAACGCCATCGGTCAACTCCACGCTCCCGTTGGCCTGCCCGCAGATACGGCAGAACGACGGGCCGGCGGCAGCGACGAACACGCTTCCGCCGAGAAGGTAGGTCACCACTCGATCGCGCAGCGCGGAGTCAAGTGATGGATCGACGAACATCCGGACGTCCGGCCACCCAGGCGCCTCAGGACCGAGCCAGTACCCGATCAACCGCAGGCTTCGTGTCGTCGCGTTCACCGCGCCATCCTGGCAGACGCCGGTCGCCGTGCTCGCCGTCGGCAGGCGGCCCACCTACTGAACACGCGCGGCTCAGAACGGTGGTTTATCGGAAGGGTCCCCACGGCACCGGACGCCAGAGTCCCGGTGAAGTTCAGGTGGGCCGCACCGCGTCGGCGGGCTGCAGGCGGGCGGCGCGGCCGGCCGGGTACAGCCCGGCCAGGCCACCGACGGCGAGCGCCGCCAGTATCCCGGCGCCCAGCGCCTCGACGGGCAGGGCGACGGGCCAGCCCATCGCCGTGGCGTAGCCGGCCGTGACGGCCGCCCCGAGCAGCACCCCGGCGACACCGCCGGTTCCCGCCTGCGCCAGGGCCTCCACGAGGAACTGCGTGCGAATGTGCCCCCGGGTGGCTCCCAGCGCCCGGCGCACCCCGATCTCGGTTCTGCGCTCCAGCACCGAGATCACCATGACGTTGGCGATGCCGACGCCGCCGACCAGCAACGCCACCCCGCCCAGGCCGAGCAGGAGCGTGGTGAAGGCGCTGTCGGTGACCGCCCGCGCCTCCAGGGCGTCGGACGGGCGGGTGACGGTGACCTCCAGCGGACTGTCCGGATCAGCCGTCGCCGCCGCCACCCGCGCCACCGCGTCGACGTGCTCGGGGTCGGTTCGCAGGTACACGGTGCCCGGGGAACCGGCGTAGCCGAACCGCTGCGTCGCCACCGCGGTGCCGAGCAGCGCCGCGCCGTCCAGCTCGGGCGCCAGCGGTACGGGATGCAGGACCCCGGTCACCGCGAACCACTGCTCCCCCAGCCACACCAGCTGGTCGCCCCGGGAGAGGTCGACGCCGTGGTGCCTGGCCGCAGTGGCGCCGAGGACCACCGTGGGGTAGTTCAGCCCGGGATCGAGCCAGCGTCCCTGCGCGACGGTCGCCCGCAGGGTGTCGAGCAGGTTCGCCTCCGCCACCAGCACGACCGTGCCTTTCGTGTTGGTGGCCGGCTGCATGTCGGACCGGCGCACGGTCACGTCGAGCTGGGCGGTGGCCGACACCGACCGGACCTCGTCCACGAGCGACAACCGGTCGTCCGCCTCGGCGGGAAGCTGAGCCGGGGCGTCACCGCCGATGACGGTGCCCGGGGTCACGGTGAGGTAGTTGGTGCCGAGCTGGTCGAGTACCGAGAGCACGTTGGCCTTGGAGGAAGCGGAAATGCCGACGACACCGACGATCGCGGCGATTCCGATGGCGATGCCGACCGCGGTGAACAGGGCCCGCCCACGCTGGGCGAGCACCCCGGCCACACCGACGGCGACCGCGTCCGAGGGAGTCAGTACCGAACGGGGATTCACCGGTCCGCCACCACCCGTCCGTCACGCAGGTGCACGCGGCGTGGCACCGCGCCGGCGACGGCTTCGTCGTGGGTGATGAGCACCAGGGTCACTCCGTCGTCGTGCAGTGCGCCGAACAGGCGCATGATCTCCGTTCCGGTGCGCGAGTCCAGGTTTCCGGTCGGTTCGTCGGCCAGCACCAGCGCGGGTTCGGCGACCAGCGCCCTGGCGATCGCCACCCGCTGGCACTCGCCGCCCGACAGCTGCGCGGGCCGGTGACCGAGGCGGTGACCGAGCCCGACGCGGTCCAGCGCGTCCTCTGCGGCCGCCCGCCGCCGCCGAGCGGGCACACCCCGGTAGACCAGCGCCGTGGCGACGTTGTCGACCGCGGTGAGGTGCGCCAGCAGGTGGAAGGACTGGAACACGAAGCCCAGGGACCGGCCGCGCAGTGCGGACAGCTCCCGGTCGGACAGGCCCCGCACGTCACGGCCGTCGATCCGCACGGTGCCCGCGGTGGGCTCGTCCAGCGCGCCCATCAGGTTGAGCAGGGTCGACTTGCCCGAGCCGGACGGGCCGACGATCGCCACCCACTCACCGCTGGTCACCGTCAGGTTCACGCCGTCGAGCGCGGGCACCGGGGTGGCGCCCGGGTACTCCCTGACGACGTCGACGAGTTCCAGCACCGGCCGGGTCATGCGGGCACCTCCACCCGCGTACCGGCGGCGATCGCTCCGCTGACCTGCACGTGACCGTCGCCCCACGCGCCGAGTTCCACGGGGACCCGCGTGACGGCACCGTCGCCGGCGACGACGTCGACGGCGTAGCCGCCACCGGGAACGCCGAGAATCGCCGACAGCGGAACGGACAGGACGCCGGCTGCCACCGTCGCGGTGTGGCGCACGGTGACGGGCGCCAGGGCCGGCGCGGTCACCGTCGCCGGATCGTCGAGGGTGACGGTCACCGCGTGGACGCTCTTGCCCTGGGCGTTCGGTGTGAGGGCCGTGCTCACGGTGGCGATCCGGCCAGGCACCACCTTCCCGCTCGGCAACGTGACGCCGACCTGCGCGCCCTGACCGAGCAGGTCACGCTTGGCCGGGTCGAGCTCCAGCGTCACCACCCGGTCGGTGCTCTGCACCGCCAGCACCGGCACGCCCGGGGTGTTCTTCCCGCCGACGTGGCCCTTGACCTCGGCGATGTGCACGCTGCCTTTCGTGAAGACCACCTCCCCGAGGGCGAGCACGCCGTCCTCCGCCGCACCGGTCTCCTCCTGGAACCGCTTGACCGCCTTCGTCGTCCGGGAGGTCCACCGCGCGTCGGCGGTGCCGACGTCGTAGCCGAGCGCGGCCAGTGACGACTCCAGCTGGGCGACGTCGGGCCCGTCGGACACGCCCGGCGCCAGGTCCCGCCACGCCGGCACGGTGCCGTCGAGCAGGACGACCGGCTGGGTGTCGACCGACAGCAGAACCGATCCGGGAGCGATGTCCTGCCCGACGGACGGAAGCCAGGTGAGGGTGCCGCCCTTCGGCGAGGACAGCTCGCGTGGGTCCCGATAGGTCAGTGTGCCGCTCAGGACCTCGGTCCGGGTCAGCTCCCGTATCTCCACTGTGGACGTCGCCGGACGTGCGGGCGGTGGTTCGTCCGACGGGCGCACGGCGACCACGGTGACGGCGCCGGCCGTCACGGTCACCGCGAGGCCGGTGATCACGATCTTGGCTCGCACGTCTACCTGCTCGCCGGTGTCCGGGTGGAGCAGGCCTTGATGGCCTCGGCCACCGCGGGGTCCGTCCTGTCGAGACTGTCCCCGAACGGTTTCTCGGCTCCCTGAACGGGATCGGGAACGTCGATGCCCCGCTCCCGCAGGCACGCGGCCAGTGCCAGCATCTCCTCGTGCTGCTGTGCCTGGTCGCCGCCGTTCTGCTGCTGCCGCTCGTCGACCAGCCCCTGCAGCAGGTGTGCGCACTTCGTGTGTGCCGCGGTGAACGCGGGCGTGGTCTGGTCGATTCCCTGGTACAGCGAGCCCGGGTCGCCCTCGGCGGGGTCCGGCAGGTCGATCCCGTTCTCACGCATGCACGAGGCATAGCCCAGCAAGCTCTGCTGAGTGCTGTTCTCCTTGTGCTCACCGGGGTCTTCCGAACCGCAGGCAGCCAGTGCCAGCAGGCAGGACAGGATGGTGAGGTGGATTCGTCGTGTTCGCATGACCTCACCATCCCGTCCTGCCCTTTGGCGCGGCTTAGGCCGTCGCGCCGAGCTGGCCCGACTCGTTGCCGCCCCAGCAGGTCACGCCGCCGGTGCCGAGCACCGCGCAACTGTGCCGCCAGCCCGCCGAGACGGAGACCGCGCCGGACACTCCCGGCACCGCCACCGGGGTGGTGCTGCCGATCAGCGAGCCGTTGCCCAGCTGACCGTGCGCTCCCCAGCCCCAGCACGCCACGGTCCCGCCCGTGCCGACCGCGCAGCTGTGGTCACTGCCCGCGGCCACGGAGGTCACGCCGGACAGCCCGCCGACGGGCACCGGTGTCATCCGCGTGGTCGTGGTGCCGTCGCCGACCTGACCGAAGTGGTTGACGCCCCAGCAGCGGACGGAGCCGCCCGCGACGAGGCAGCCGTGGTCACCACCGGCGGCCAGCGCGCTCACGCCCGCCCCACCCGACACCGGCACCGGCACCGGGCCCGCGGCCGGGGTGCCGTTGCCGAGCTGGCCGTTGACGCCGTATCCCCAGCACCGGGCCTGATCGTCCGGCGCGGTGACCGCACACGAGTGGCCACGCCGGACGGTCACCGTGGTCGCCCCGGTCAGGCCGGTGACGGCGACCGGGACCGGCTGGGAGATCGGGCCGCCACCGGAACCACCCGGAACACCGACCGGGCTGCCGACGAAGTTGTGGCCCCAGCAGCGGGTCTGGGCGCCGGCCACGACCGCGCAGGTGTGCTGGCTGCCCGCGCTGATCGCCGTCGCGCCCGTCACCCCGCTCACCGTGACCGGTTCGGGACGGGTGACGTAACCGCCGTCGCCGAGCTGTCCGAACCCGTTCCAGCCCCAGCACTTCACCTGGCCACCCGCCACGATCACGCAGGTGTGGTCCAGGCCTGCCGTGATGGCGGACGCCCCGGTGAGCCCGGCAACGGTCACCGGCGACGTGCTCGGACCGCCCGTGCTCCCGGTGCCGAGTTGACCCCGGGCGTTCGCGCCCCAGCACTTCACCGCGCCACCGGCGACGATCGCACAGGTGTGGCCGGAACCCGCACCGACGGCCACGGCGCCGCCGGTGCCCGCCACGACGGCGGGGGTGGGCCGGTTCACGGCCGAAGCCAGCAGTACCGGGAACGGGGTGGGCCGGTTGGCCGTGGTGCCGTCGCCGAGCTGTCCCTCGTTGTTGTGCCCCCAGCAGCGCAGGCTGTGCGTGCCCGCCATGAGGGCACAGGTGTGGTCGGCCCCGCCGGTGACGGCACGCACGCCGGTCAGGACCTGGACCGGCAGCGACCGGTGCTGGTTGCCGCCGTCGCCGATCTGGCCGAGGCCGTTGTGTCCCCAGCAGTACAGCCGGTCGTCGGCGGTGACGGCGCACGCCTGCCCGGTGCCGCTGGCCTCGCTGATCCGGGTCACCGGCGGCAGGCCCAGCACGGTCAGTGGCGTGGCGCTGTGGGTACCGTCGGTGATCGAGCCGGACGGGGTCCCGCCGACGCCGAGCTGGCCGAAGGTGTTCCAGCCCCAGCACCTGACCGAGCCGCCGGCCAGTAGTGCGCAGGCGTTCGCGGCGCCGGTCACCGCTACCGCGGTCGCACCGGCGATCCCGACGACCCGGGTCGGCGTGGGATTGGCGCGGTTGGGATCGGGCGGGTCGTTCTGCTTGCCGTCACCGAGCTGACCGAGCTGGTTCCACCCCCAGCAGTACACCGAGCCGTCCGCCGTCAGCGCGCAGGTGTGGAACGCGTCCGCCGCCTCGATGTCGGTGACGCCGGTCAGGCCACTCACCGGCGCCGGCAGCGGCCTGCCGGTCGTGGTCGCGTCACCGAGCTGGCCACGGTCGTTCGCGCCCCAGCAGTGGGCGGTGCCGTCCCGCTTGACGGCGCAGGTGTGGTTGCGGCCCGCGGCCACTGCCGCGACGTCGACCAGTCCACGGACCGGCACCGGGGCCGGCCGCTGCGTGGTCGTGCCGTCCCCCAGCTGGCCCGAGGCGTTCGCGCCCCAGCAATACACGGTCCGCGCCAGGGTCAGGGCGCAGGTGTGGTCCCCGCCGACGGTCACCGCGCTCACCTTGGCCAGACCGGTGACCTCGACCGGGGACAGCTCGCGGTCGGTCGAGCCGTTGCCGAGTTCGCCGGAGGCGTTGCCTCCCCAGCACTGAACCCGGCCGTCGCCCACGACGGCACAGGTGTGGCCACGGCCGCCGGCGATCCCGGTGGCCCCGGTCAGTTCGGGCGGTCCCGCCGCGGCAGCGGGCGGTGCGGTCAGGCCCAGTGCGACGATCACCGTCGCCAGGGCGGTGCCGAGCCATCTCGCCCGGCTCGTCCAGTTGGCTTGCGACAACTTCTCCACCTCCGTGTAGGTCGGGAGGCGCCAGGCTGGCAGCGTTTCCTTTGCGTCGGCTGAACTAAGCCGGAGCTAAGGTGGCCACGCGATCGTCTGGGCGGGGTGGTGGCGATGAGGGTGCTGGTCGTCGAGGACGATCCACGGCTGGCCGAGGTGCTGGAGACCGGGCTGACGGCCGAGGGCTTCGACGTCGACGTGGTGCACGACGGCGCCGACGGGTTCTGGCAGGCGCGGGAGGGCGCGCACGACGTGGTCGTGCTCGACGTGCTGCTGCCGTCGCTGGACGGTTACCAGGTGGCGCGGCGGCTGCGGTCGGAACGGGTGTGGATCCCGATCCTGATGCTGACCGCCAAGGACGGCGAACACGACGAGGCCGGCGGCCTGGATGTCGGCGCCGACGACTACCTGCGCAAACCGTTCTCCTTCGTGGTGCTGATCGCGCGGCTCCGGGCACTCGCCCGTCGCGGGTCCACACCCCGGCCGCGGATGCTCAGCCATGGCGGCCTGGTGCTCGACCCGGAGTCCGGCGAGTGCACAGTGGACGGTTCGCCGGTGTCCCTGCAGCCGAGGGAGCGGGCCCTGCTGGAGGTGCTGCTGCGCAACCGCGGCCGGGTGCTGTCCAAGGACAGGCTGGTCAACGCGGTCTGGGGGCTGGAGTCGTCGACCGACACCAGCGTGGTCGAGGTGTACGTGTCGTTCCTGCGCCGCAAGCTCGGGGCGGGACGCATCCAGACCCTGCGTGGCCTGGGCTACCGGCTGGTCGATCCCGATGCGTAGGGCCGGCCTGCGGATCCGGCTGGTGCTGGTGGTGACCGTCGCGGTCGGTCTCGCGCTCGCCGCGGCCTCGGTCTGGCTGGTGACCGGCATGTCCAGCACCCTCGTCGGCGAGCTGGAGGAACAGGCGTCGCGGAAGGTCGACGCGGTCGCCGAGGCACTGCGGGACGGCCGCGCGCCCGGCGCGGACCTGTCCTCGCCCGGTTACCTCACGGTGATCCAGATCCAGGACGAGGCTGGGCGGCTGATCCAGCAGCTCCCGGCGTCCCCCGTCCGCGACGTGCCCGACGCCGTCCGCGAGGCGAGGGCGGCGGCGCAGGCGCGGCAGCAGGACGCGGGCAGCGACACCGCGGCCGACGCGGTGGTCGCCTGGCGCACCGTGGCCACCCCGGTGGGTGACCGCACGGTGGTCGCGGTGTCCCGGCTGGGACCGGCCGCGAACGGTGTGGAGGTGGTGATCGACGCACTGCTGGTGGCGGCACCGGTGCTGACGGTGTTCGTCGGTGCGCTGACCTGGTTCGCGGTCAACCGCGCGCTGCGGCCGGTCGAGGACATCCGCAGGCGCGCGGAGGTGATCAGCCACTCGACGCTCAACGAGCGGCTGCCCGAGCCGTCCACCGCCGACGAGGTGGCGCGTCTGTCCGGCACGCTCAACGAGATGCTCGACCGCATCGACGAGGGGGCGCGGCGGCAGCGCGAGTTCGTCTCGGACGCCTCGCACGAACTGCGCACCCCGCTGGCCGCGATGCGTGCCGACATCGAGGTGACGCTCGCCCGGCCGGAGGCGGCGGACTGGCCCGCCCTCGGCAGGCGGCTGCTCGATGACCATCGCAGGCTGGAACGGCTCACCGGCGACCTGCTCACCCTGGCGCGCCTGGACGAACAGGACCCGGCGGTCACACCATTGCGTCTCGACGAGGTGGTGACCGGTGAGCTGCACGCGGTGCGCCGTTGTGAGCTGACGGTCGAGCAGGCACCGGTCGCGGTGAACGGCAACGAGCCGCAGCTGGCCCGGCTGGTCCGCAACCTGCTCGACAACGCCGACCGGCACGCGGTATCCCGGGTGGCCGTCGGTCTGTCCGTTGTGGACGATGAGGCGGTACTGACGGTCGACGACGACGGGCCGGGCGTTCCGGCCGACGCCCGGCGCCGGGTGTTCGACCGTTTCCACCGGCTGGACGCCAGCCGTACGGCGACCACCGGCGGATTCGGCCTGGGCCTGGCGATGGTCGACCGGGTGGCCCGTGCCCATGGGGGCCGGGTCACCGTGGCGGACGCGCCGATCGGCGGTGCTCGTTTCGAGGTACGCCTGCCGCGCGACCACACGTGACCACATCGGCCGGGTGGCCGATATCGTCCGAAGGCGTCAGCGGCGCGGTGCCGCTCCGACGAACGGACGTGAACGTCTTCGCCGTCTGCTCCTGGAAGAACTCATGGTCGGCGTAGGGCACACCCAGCATCTCGCAAATCACCAGTGACGGAACCGGCCGCTGACCGGCCTGCAGCGCGTCGATCCGCCCGTCGACGATCTCCTGGATCCGCAGCGGCAGCGCAGGGACGTCCGGATGCTGCCGGTCGGCGCTGAACCGCCGGTCGTTCAATACGGTACCCGCGAGACCGGCCGGACCACCGGGACCGACAACATCGGTAAAGTCAGACTCGACCCGTCTCCTCGCGGGCGAAGTTCGGTTCCGCCGCTTCCAAACGCGGTACGGAGATGCCCAGCCGTCGTGCTTCGGCCAGGACGTCCCGGCAGACCTCGCGCGGCTCCTCGGCGTCGGGGTCGTCGTGCATCGTGAGGCTCACGCGCGCGAGCGGGACATGAGTAGTCAGCCAGGCGAGCGCGGGTGCCGTCAGCCAGGTGGGCGCCCGGAACGGCAGCAGACCGCCCCGGTGCCGTCGCAGGTCGAGGTCGCGCGCCTGGAGGAGCGGCAGCAGCTCGCGGCCGGCCAGCAACGCCTCGCGCAGGTCGCCCCTTGCCCCGGCCAGTTTGGACAGGGAACCCCGCCGCAGGCCCTGCGAGAACATGCCGGCATCCGACACGAAATGGACCCACAGCCAGCCGCGGAAGTCAGGCCGCTCCTTGATCCGGAGCCCGGCCTCGCGAAACGCCTGGCGCACGGCCTGCTCCCGGTCGGTCGGGGGCTGGCCGAGGGTGCCGAAGACGACCGACCGCAGCAGTGCCCCGTGGAGCACGCCGTCCGCGCCGAAACCGCCACCGGCCTGGGGAAAGCCCCAGGCGATCTGGTCGGGCGGGAGTGTGCCGATTGCGGCGAGCGGCTCGGTCCAGAGGTTGCCGAAGACCAGCACCGTGGCCTGGCCGACACGCGGGGCCAGGAAGGCCGTCGCCTCCGGGAGGCGGTGGTGCGGCACGCTGAGCACGATCAGGTCGAAGTCGTGGTCCGGCGCCAGCGCCTCGCGGTAGCGCACCGGCCACTTCTCGGCGACGCGCTGTCCCCGCACCCGACGCCGCATATCGATCAGGTCGAGGTTCACTGCGTCTCCGTACGTCGCCGCGCGGCCCGGCCGGACGTAGAACTCGACGTCATGCCCCGCCTGTTGCAGGACCCAGCCGTAGACAGTGGCGATCACGCCTCGGCCGAACATCAGGATCTTCACACTGCACCTCGTGCGGTACGATCGATTTGGAGGTCATCTCCACTTTCCAAAATATGGAGATCATCTCCATATGTCAACGCGAGGGAGCGCATGTCCGCCGAAAAGCCCCTGCGGGCCGACGCCCAACGCAAGCGCGAGGCCCTGCTCGCAACGGCCCGGGAGGTCTTCGACACTGGAGGCTTCTTCGACCTGCGCTTCGATGACTTCGCTCGGCTGGCCGGGGTGGGCACAGGCACGCTGTACCGCCATTTCCCCACCCGGGAGGCGCTGGCCGAGGCGGTCTACCACGGCGAGGTCGCCGCGCTGTGCGACCGCGCCCGCCAGCTACAGGCCACGCTGCCCGCGGCGGAGGCGTTGGCGACCTTCCTGCGCGGAATGGTGGAACACATAGCCGCACACGAGGGCCTGGCCAGGACGCTGGCCACGCTCATGGCCGATCGCTCGGGTGTCCTCGCCGAGGGCAGCCGGGCGCTGGAGCAGGCTGTCACCGACCTGGTGACCGCCGCCGTGCGGGATGGCGCCGTTCGCGACGACGTGGGTGCCGGTGCCGTGATGATGGCGCTGCACGGCATCGGTGCGGCCCATGACCGCCCCGATTGGCGGGCCGAGGCCGACGACATCATCACCCTCGTGCTGGACGGACTGCGCCGACCGCACTCGGACGGATAGCTCGCGCGATTCGCCAGCCGACCACCGCCGCTAAGCGGCATCGCCAAGGAACCTCAGTGGACGACCGAGATGCAACGCCTTGGAGAAGCTCGTCGCCGACGGATACGCCATCCTGTCAATGTATGGGCTCAGGACGTGCTTGACGTCTTGTCGTCAGGAGATGCTTGACGTTTCGTTGAGCTTGGCGCCTGCTCCGGTGACGTGGAGGCGGGTGATGGGTTTGGTGCTGCGGCGCGGGCGGACGGCGATCTCTTCTTCGCCGTGGAGGATTCGTAGGTGGGTGTCTTCGATGACGACGGTGACGATCTTGCCGCGGCGACGGGGGCCGAGTTTGATGCCTTGGCCGGCGACCATGATGCGTCCGCTGGCGTGGACTTTCCGTTGCGCGCGAAGGGATCCGGCTGGCAACGGGGGCGGTGGCAGAGGGGTGGACGGGGTCCGTGCGCCGCGAAGCTGGCCGATCTTGTCGGTGCCGATCGGGCAGGGCCAGGTGCCGATCAGGGCGTTGTCGGCGATGGCGTGCAGCAGGCGGCCGTCCAGTCTCAGGGTGACTCTGCGTCCGGCCCAGGCGAATCCGACGAGGTGGTTGATCCCGCCGATGCTCACTACGCCGTCCTTAGTCACGGCGCGGTCGATCTCGACAATCTGGCCGGGCTCGAGGAAGGCTGTGCCGTTGGCGCGGCGCAGTGCCGCCCGCTCGGGCGCCGGTCCGGCAGGGCGGGCGCCGCGCATAGCCAGGTAGCTGAGGTCTTCCGGCCGCAGCCGGGATGGGGCGGTCCGGATGACATGCCCGTCGCAGCTGACGTGGATGCTGCGCAGGTCCGCCCAGACGGTCACGGTGCGGCCGGCCATACTCTGGTGCAACGACACGACCTGCCTGCCCCACCGGACCTGGACGTCACCGGCGGGAGACACCCGGACTTCGAACTCGACGGCCGCACCGTCCTTGCCCGGGTGTCGTGGCGGCTCGATCACGCCGATCACCAAGGACGACGGTTCCCGCTCTTGCGGCTCCTGGGCCAGCGCTGGCACTGCGGGCTCGAGACGGGTCGGCCCGTTCGGGCGGAACAAGCTGGCGGGGACCGCCATGTCCAGCGCCTGGTGCGGGCGCTGGTGGTTGTAGGCCGCGATCCAGGCGTCGACGGCTTCCTGCGCGGCGGTGATCGACTCGAACGGCGCGACGTGGTCGAGGAACTCGGTGCGCAGCGTCTTGTGGAACCGCTCGATCTTGCCGGTCGTGGTCGGTGAACGTGGCTTGGTCAATCGTTGCTTGATGCCGTTGTCGCGGCAGATTTTCTCGAACAACACCTCCACCGGCAGCGGCTTGAGATAGCGGCCGGTGAACTGGCCTCCGTTGTCGGTCAACACTTCCGAGGGCACGCCGTAGCAGCGCATCGCCGCGATGAACGCCTCAGCCACTTCCCGCGCGGACGGCGTGACCAGCACGGTTGCGATCACGACGAACCGGGAATGATCGTCGATGCCGGTCAACAGCTTGCACTCGCGGCCGTCGGCCAGCGGCACGCCACCGACGATGTCGAGCTGCCATAGATGCATCGGAGCCTGACGCTACCACCGTTTGTACTTGCGTTGGTGCTGCTGGGCCTGCGGATCGATCATCCCGTTGCGGGTCAGCACGCGATGCACCGTGGCCCGCGACGGCGCCACCGCAAGGTCGTGGCTTGCCAGTTCATGGCTGATCCGGCGCGCTCCCCACCGCGGATGCTCGCGGCGCAACCGGCAGATCAACGCCTCGACCTCAGCGCTCACCTTGGTCGGACTGGTATGCGGCCGCCGAGAGCGATCAGCCAGCCCGGCCATCCCATCGGCCTTGAACCGCCGCCGCCACGTGTCCAGTGACTGCCGTGACGTGCCAAAGCGCACCGCGACCTCGGTGATCGGCGAACCGCCCAACACTTCGCACACCGCCCGGTACCGGTACTCGACCACCGCCTGCTGATCCACAACCCACCCGTTCGCCGGCCACCAAGTGCGCGCCGAACAAGATCACGAACAGCTATCAGGCGTCAAGCATCTAGTGAGGACGAACGGTCAAGCATCTCCTGAACCCTTACACCGACAACTCCACCATCCGACACAGCGGTTTCGGGACTCTTAGCCAGCGGTTCAAGTACCGTCGGTATTCCTGCAAGCACGCAGGATCGAGACCGAACTAGCCGAACGAGCTAGCGCAACCGCACCGCGACACCACGCTAGCGCCGCAGTTGGGGACCGCGGCCCTCAAAGAACATTTACAGGACCACCCGGATGGACGACCAAATCCGTGCAGCGTCCTGACCCATTTCGCGTGGGAACGGGCCTGCTCCAAATCGACTCCACTTACTGAACAGTAACTGAAGCTACGTCCACTCTGGACAAGAGTTTGCGGAGTGCAAAACAACGCCCGACCTGCGGGAACACGCAGACCGGGCGATCATGAAAACTTGTGGAGCTAAGGGGACTCGAACCCCTGACCCCTCACTGCCAGTCAAGGACCACGCAAGCCTCCTACCAGCACAAACAGAGAATGCCCTGGCAGTTCACTACTGTTCATCCCACTTCGATGCCGCGGGGTTCAACTGAACGCGTACCCGTGCTCCAGGTTTGCTCCAGCGGGTGCCGCCCTGCAACCTCTGGGCGCTGACTCTCACCGCTAACGGCACACTCGCCGTCCACGACACTAGCGTCCCGCACCGGAAATCCGCCGACCTCATCGCCGCCGGATCCGCGCCCTGCGACGAGTTCCTCGCCGTACTGGGTTCCTCCTCGCGGGGATCACCGCGGCCCATCCGCCGGGGCCGGTTCGGCCCGGCGCCGGCGCACCAGGCACCGACGCCGGGCCACCGCCAGGGATACGGCCCCGCGAGCACCGCACCGCAATCACCGGCCAGGATGAGATCGCCGCTCACCGAGCGACCCATGCCGTGCCGAGCTCGTGCTCGCAACCCCGAGGAGACCGGTTCGGCTCAGATCCAGCGGTCAAGCGTTCACTGAGCTGATATCCCTGCCGACCGTAGCTCCGGCACCCGCCATGTGAGGATTGAGCGCCGGAGCACCGAATCGAGTACGTCATACCGCCGGCTCGGAGGGTTCTCAGCTGCCCCGGGACACCTCGCCGGGGAGAGTACTGGCACCGGCGAGAATTCGGTTGATCCAGCCGATCCGAGACGCAACTCCGAGGTATTGAGTAGGTGCATCGCTTGAACCGTTGACCACCGTGCCGGCGACCTGCCACTCGTCACGATCCTTCACCAGCAGCGGCCCGCCGGAGTCCATGTCACCAGCCCTGATGCTGCCATCGACGCTGCCGGCACACAGAGCGCCCGGACTCTTGTCCGCGTCACATAGGAAGCCCGGCTGCACCCTGGTATCGGCTTCTCGCAGCTTCTGGCCATAGCAGTTCGGCACGCGCTCATCGGACGCGCAGGAATTCCCCCATCCGGCAATCCTGACCGGCGCGCCTGGCAAGGGATCCCGCACCGTCAACTGAGCCGGCTTTGCCCGGCTGGCCCTGCTGAGATGCAGCAACGCGACGTCCGTGCCTCGTTCCGCCGGGAGTCCCTGTGCGTAGAACCTGTCAACGGGAATGAGTTCGCCGCCGGTGTTGGTGTCCAGCGAACCGACACGCACCTTCCAGTTTTGGGGCTCACCTGTGAGCGCAAAAGAACCGAATCCATGAAAAGCGCAATGAGCTGCGGTAAGCACCCACTGAGGTGCCACGAGCGTGCCCGTGCACTTGTGCTGCGAGTCCGTTCTCCTTTCCTCGGAACCATCGGGGGACGGAATTTGCAGGGAGGCCACGAAAGAATAGGGTGTAGTTGACTCGACGCCGCCAACGATAGCCGAGGCGGGCGCGGCCGTTGCCGCGACAGCCCCCACAGAAACTACAGCGGCCAGCAATACGGAAGATAACCTCGTGCGCATGCCATGAAGACTATTTCGGCAATATTCGAAGTCATCGACAACGACGTCACAGGCCTGTAACAGGACCTACCCGCGCAGGAAGAACGTGCTTTACTCGGGGCCGGAACCCGCTGAATAATTCCAATACGGGGGGAATGGGCGGTGTCCCGGGACGTGGCAGGTCGCCGGGCTCGGCTACAGCGATCCGCTGGAGGTGCGGCCAGGCACCACGCTCCCCCGACGCACCCGGAGAGCGTGAGAATCCTCATGCCAAGGAGGTGAGAAAATTCACCGTCATGGCTTCGCCTCGATCATGTCCCACTAGTGAATCAACTGCACCAGCGAGGAGACCTGCCGTGCCGACTTCCCCGCCGGGTGAACCCGGAATCCAGACGCTGCGGAGACCGGTCGTCACCACCGGAGGAGAACACATGACGATCCGAGTTCTGCTGGTCGAGGACCAGCGGGTCCTGCGTGAGGCTCTGACGTCGCTTCTGGAGCTCGAGCCCGACATCGAGGTGGTCGCTGCCGCGGAGCGCGGCGAGGACGTGGCCGAGCTGGTCGAAACCACCAGGCCCGAGATCGTGATGCTCGACATCGGCCTGCCCGGAATCAGCGGCCTCTCCGTGGCGAAAGAGCTCCGGCGACTGTTCCCCGGCACTCGAATCGTGTTGCTGACCTCGTTGGACAAACCAGGCATCGTGCGTGACGCCCTGTCCATCGGGGTTGAAGGTTTCCTGCCGAAGGGAATTTCGACCACCGAGCTGGTCAGCGCGATTCGTGAGGTCAAAGCGGGCAAGACTGTCGTATCGTCCGATCTGGTCTCCGCCGCACTGGCCGCCGGGGAGAATCCGCTGACCCCTCGTGAACGCAGCATCCTCCAGCTCGCGGCGACGGGGACCCCACCACCGGAGATCGCGCGCCAGTTGTTCCTCGCCGAAGGCACAGTGCGGAATCGCATTACCCGCATTATCGCCAAGCTTTCCGCACGCAATGCGACAGACGCGGTTCGCATCGCACAGCGGGTCGGCTGGATCTGACCTTCACCGAGAGACTACAGACAGGAGGCCTGACTCCGGCGGTGGGCCTTCACCCGGCAGGTGAGCAGTCCCGCCACGCCCTGCCCGCCCTGTCCTTGCCGGGGTGGCAGCACCGACAACACCTCGAAGCCGTGCCGCACGAGCTCGCCCCGGACCTGCTCGGAGCAGGGCGGGCTCGGCTCCCCAGGCACGCCGGCGGCCCCTTGGCCCCCGGCGACCGGGACCAGGAAGACGCCGTCCGGTGTCAGATGGTCATGGATCCGCCCGTACAACGCACTTCGCTCCGCGCGACCGAGCAGGCAGGCCGAGCCCGCCCCCAGTACGACCGCGCCGAAACGCTCCCCCAGCGTGAAGCTCACCATGTCGGCGAGCACCGAACGTACCCGCGCCGCCGTCTCGCCGTCGACCTCGGCCAGCCGGGCCGCCAGCAGAAGGAGCATGGCGGCCGACGAATCCAGCCCGGTCACGGTATAACCACGCTGCGCCAGCGGCAGGGTCAACCGGCCGGAGCCACAACCGAGGTCCAGGACGGAGCACACCGTGCCGGTGAGGACGCCGAGCACGTCCACGATCTCGTGCGGATCGTCCCACCTGGTCCGGTCGGGCCGCGTCACAGTCGTGGGAAGCCGCCTCATCGCACGCCCTCGAGATGCGGGAGCCGGATGCCAGCCCCGGCACAACGGTTGCCTACCTCTACGACCGCTGCCTCCGCGAAGTGCCTGTCGAAACCGAGCAGGGCGGTCGCCAGCAGGGCTGACGCGTCGGGTGAGGCCGTGGCCACCAGCAGTTCGGTGATCGCCGCATCGTCCCTGCCGAGCCGGAGACAGCGGTCCTCACCGGGTTGGTAGACGACGAAGTCCTCGTCAGTGAACAGCACCAGCGGCTCGTCCGCGCGTTCCATCCGGTGCGGCCGCAGACCGCCCACCAGTCGCGCGCCGAAGCCGGAGACCCGGAATCGTGCCTCAGAGGTGGTCCGGACGGCACGTAGCGCATCGAGTGCCCGCAGATACCGGCCAAGCCAGGGCCGGTCGGCGACGGCCGCGGCCAGCATCGGCGCGGACACGACGCCCGCGAGGCACGGATCCCCCCGCACCGCGGCCAGCTGTGCTCCCCTTCCCAGCTCCTCCATCGTCGAGCTCACCCTCCCGATCGGTGCGCCACCGGGAGCCGGGTGTACCTGCCCGGACCCGGTGACGTGCAGCCGGCTCAGTGTGGAGGCGCCACATCGTTCGCCGTCGCCGAGAGCGCACCGATCACCGAGCCAGACCATGGGATGGGTGAGCTGGTCCACGAACACCCCGGAATTCCTGGCGAGGTCGGCATCGGCGAGAAAGGCGCCGAGATCCGCCGGACCCGTGACCCGGACCGCCGTCGGTCCGGTGACCGGGGTGAACGCCACCGAAAGATAGTCCTGCACCCGCAGCAGTCGGGCGCCACCGACAACAGCCACGTCTCCGGTCGCCAGCAGCGCTCCGTCGAAGGTCAGCGTTTTCGCCCGCAGTGCGGGCAGGTCCGGCGTGCCCGCCGGAATCAACACCAGGTCACCGGCTCCCAACATGCGTGCGGCGAAGTCAGCGTGCTCCGCGCTTTCCAGTGACCACACCCGTCCACCTTCTCCGGAGACTCCCGTCACCCAATACAGAAGGCCGCGCCGGGCGCGCGCCGGCAACCGCACGTGGCTCCAGTTCATCTTGTTTCCTCCCCGCCGCCCGGGAGTACGAGCGCGGTCGATTGAAGGAATTCCCGCATGCAGGCTAATCACGTCGCGGCCGCCGGGGCAGTACGATTCGTCACGGTGGTGTGGTGAATCGCTCATCGCTGGAACTCGCTCGGCCTCACTCCACGGTTGGCTCGTCGAGCGGCACGAGATCCGGCAACCGCGGGTAGATTCCGTACCAGAGTGCGGCGGCGATCGCCGCCCCCATCGCGACCATGGCCAGAAACCGGACCCAGCGCGGCCCCGGAAGGAGCCGCCAAACGAAACTGATCATCACGTTCCTCCGGACGGCATCGTCTTCGGGGTCGCGGACTCGAGCTGGCCACCAATGATCAGCCGCTCGTAGTTGTCCCACTTCGGATTGCAGGTCGTCAAAGTGATCCGTGCCGTGACGGGCTCCGCACCGGGCTGGCCGGGCACCGGTGCGAGAACCTCGGAAGCGGCCGGACTGACGATCCTCGGATCGTCGGCCCGGTACACATAGCGGGTGTCCCGGTCCTCGACGATGATCTCGTCACCGGCCCGGATTATGTCCAGGTCCCAGAAAAGTCCCGGGCTCCGGTGAGCGGCCACGGCGAAATTCCCCAGCTCTCCGGGCAGCTGGCTGCCGCGATAGTGACCGGGCGCAGCCCGCAGGTTCGCCAGACCGGTGCCCTCGACCACCGTCCACCGCCGACCGAGCCGGGGAATCGAGAGACGGATCATAGGGCTTCCCGCCGGACGCGCCCGTTGCGCTCCGGGCGAGTTCGGTGCCGGCTCGGATTCCTCCTGCCAGGACTGGGACAGCTGCTGGTCGAGCTGCGCCTGGGAGTCGTCGATCTCTTCCAGCTTGCCCCATGTCTGGTAAGCGAGGTAACCGATCAGGACGATCCCGAGAATCGCCAGCAGTTCGCCGACGACACCGACCACCCGCCAGATCACCGGTCTTCTGTTGCGGCCTGATACCGAGTGGTCCGGAGGCCCACTCGGAACAGTCACGGCCTGTTGCCCCACGTCCGTGCACTCCACGACGTCTGGCGGACAGCCATGAGCGGATCCCCACCCGCCACCTTCCGGCCGTCCACACCGAGCATCCGGCCGATCGCCGCGACAGAGCGGTCCGCGGCGTCGCCCGCGCCGAACGGATTGGCCACCTCCGGCAACACACTGTCGCCGTTGAGGATCTCTCGTGCGGCCGCGACGATGGTCGGGCTGTCGGTGCCGACCAGCCGCGCGAGCCCGGCCTCCACCGCCTCGCGGCGCTCGGTCGTCTCGCGAACCACGAGTGCGGGCACCCGGAAGGTGGGAGCCTCCTCCTGGATACCGCCGGAGTCGGTGATCACCAGTGCCGACCTGCTCAGCGTCCAGACCAGGTCCGGATAGTCGAGCGGCTCGGTGATCGTGACGTTCGGCTGGTCACCGAGCGTGAGCACGACCTGCCTGCGCACGTCCGGATTGGGATGCGCCGGCAGCACGATGCTGACGTCCGGGAACTCACGGACAATGCCGCGTACCGCCTCGAGGACGTGTGCGATGCCGTGCCCCCAGGACTCCCGCCGGTGCACGGTCACCAGCACCAAAGGACCTGCGCCTTGCCCTGCCGCCGCGATCGCGGGGTTGCTCGGGGGCAGGTCCCGCGCGGCGATGTAGCGCGCGGCGTCGACCACGGTGTTGCCGGTCGTCTCGATCAGTTCAGCCGGTACGCCTTCGGTCACCAGTGCCGTCGCGGCGGCGGGCGTCGGCGTGAGATGCAGTGACGCGATGCGGGAAACCAGTTGCCGGTTGGCTTCCTCCGGAAACGGCGAGGCCAGATCGCCCGTGCGCAACCCGGCTTCCAGGTGAACCACCGGGATCCGCCGCCAGAACGCCACCAGCGCACAGACGAGTGTGGTCGCGGTGTCACCCTGCACCACTACCGCTGCCGGATCCCGCTCGGCCAGCAGCTCGTCCACAGCGGGCATCATCAGCGTGCACAGCTCACTCAGTGATCCATCCACTCTGGACAGCTCAAGCTGGAAATCCGGGAAGAGGCCGAACGGCGCCAGCCCCTGCTCGACCATGGTGGGGTGCTGACCGGTGGCGACGATCGTGGTCAGAAACCCGGCCTCGGTGCCGGACAACGCGACCGGCGCCAGCTTGATGGCTTCCGGCCTGGTGCCGGCGAACAGCATGATCTCCCGCGACATCGTCAGCTTCCATCCTCTCGGGCGAGACGCCTGCGGCGGCGGGCGAACAGCACGACCAACGTGCCCGCGATGACCAGGGTCACCGCCAGTGAGATCCACCAGCTCATACCGGCACCGGTCACCGCGAGTGTGCCCACTCCTCCGGTGACGCCGGCGGTTCCTGGCTTGTACATTCGTTTCCTTCTTTCACTTTCGGAGAACTGTTGGACAAGGATTTCGGTCCGGTCACGCCTCGATGGCGACCTCCCGGCCGGTCACCACCTCGGCGTTGCGCCGGGTCTTGGACCAGCCGTTCTGGCCTCTGACCATCCGCCAGAGTGCGCGCACCGAGGTGACGTAGAAAGTGCACACGTACAGTGCGAAACCAAGTCCCATACCGAGACCGGTGAGGAAGCCGGGTTCGCGGCGGCCTTGGTACTGGTAGATGAACCCCCAGACCACGAAGGGTCCGGTGGCCAGAACCAGGAACAGAATCAGCATCAGCCAGCCACTACCGGTGAGCGCGGTCGACAGTCTCGACGGATCGTCGATCATCTGCCAGAGCAGGAGCAGCAGGGGGATCGGATAGAGGAGCGCACCGACCAGTTGCAGCCACGGCTGGATCAGGTAGTAACTGATCTCGGTGACACCCACCGCCCGGAAATGCGGCGACCGCCAGACCGCCGGCAGGTACCGGACGCACTGCATGGTTCCCTGCCCCCACCGGGTTCGCTGGGTGATGAATCGCCGCAGGCTGTACAGCCCCTCCTGGGAGACATGGGTGTCGGAGGTGCACGCGGTACGCCACCCCGCCATGAGCAGATGCAGGCCGAGTTCGTAGTCCTCCAGCAGCAGACCGCGCCAGGGCTGGCCGGTTCCCTGGGCGATGCTGCGCAACGCCGACATCCTGGTGAACTGGCCGTTGCCACCCATCGCCACTGTCCCGGCGTACGTCCGCGAATTCTGGATGGCCGAAATCGCCGTGCGGAACTCCATGTCCTGGAGCTGGACGAGTTTCAGCCCGACCCAGCGCCTGAAGCGGCCGGGCCAGTCCGGCTCGATGTGGCGGTTGAGCATCCTGACCTCGACCTGCACGGCTCCTACCGCGCCATTGCCGAAGAGGTGGTCCGCGGCGCACACGTCGAGGCAGTTGGGCGCGAGCACCCCGTCCGCGTCGACGACGCCGACGATGACCTTGTCCCAGGACTGGTGCCTGCCCAGCCAGGCTGCGAGCTCCCGGTAGGCCGCGTTGAGGGCGTCGCCTTTCCCGGTGCGCGCGTGCGGGGGGCGCCTGCGTACCAGATGGATCAGCGGGTCGGGTTCGCCGGCGGCATGCATGAGCGCGGTGACCACCTGCGCCGTGCCGTCGTGCGAGTCGTCGTCGATGATCCACACGTGTGCTTCGGGGAACGTCGCCCGCAATCGGAAGATCGTGTCACCGATCACGGCTTCCTCGTCCCGGCAGGGCACGAAGATATGCCACTCGAACTCGTGCTGGTTGCCTTCGGGAAGCGTCCTCCGGTTCACGAACGGCACCACGATCGCACACACGTACGTGATGAAGACGGCGCTGCTGGTGTAGGTGAAGACCCCGATCAATGTGCTCAACATGGCCGCTACCTGCCCAGGAAGGAGAAGTTCCAGACGTTGTCCATCACGATCTCCGTGTCGGACCTGTCGTTCTGCCGCCAGGACTCCTGGTACACCTGGTTGAGCCGCTGGGACAGGTCACTGCCCCGCCACTGCGGACCGATCCAGTAGTTGAGGTGGTAGTTCGGCGCGAACTCCGCCGCGGGCGCCGACCAGAAGTCGCGGCTCGGGTCGCTCACGTAGGCGTGCACCGATTCGGCGGCGTGCGCACGCCAAACCGACCCGGCGTCGTTCGAACTGGACAGCAGGATGGCGAGCTGCAGGTTCTGGCCCTCCAGGAACGCACTGTCGAGGATGCCGTCGACCGACTCGCTCGTCGCCAGCCCGGCGATGTCGATTGCCCGGCGGTCTGCCGAGTAGGGCAGCACACCGGCATCGGCGACGGCGACGGCGCCGTCGGGCGGCGCGGCATCGGAAATCGCCTTGCCGACCGCTTCGTGCGCGGCGGCCAGCCGGTAGCGGTAGGCCAGCATGCTGGTCATCTCGGTGGCTTCACCGAAGCCGATCACGGTGGACAGCCCGACCGCGGCGAGCACGGTGGCCGCCGCGATCTTGCGCATGGCGCCCGCCGCCACGGCCACGGCCACGATCCCGGTCCCGATCGCGACCCCCGTCGACAACTCCGCGGGCGCCCACAGGATGACGGTGGCGGTCGCCAAGGCAACCGCTGCCAATGCCATCCCGCGCTGCCGGCCCCGCTCCTCGACGGCGGCGCCGGATCCCAGCCGGACCGGCCTGCTCAGCACCAGCAAAACCACGGGGAACAGCAACTGCCAATAGAATCGGTTCCCGGTGTCCATCACCAGGTCGGACTGCCGGTACACGCCGAGCACCACGAGGGCCGAGGTCACCGCAAGCACTACCGGCACCGCGTCACGCAGCGTCTCGGTCCGCGACAGCAGTGACTTCCCGGTGACCCGGCGGTAGAGCGTGAAGCCCAGCACGAGACCGATCAGGACGGGCAGCAGGATCGGGCCGGCGATCGGCAGCGTCTGCATGACCCGGATCAGCAACGGTTCGTCGCCGCCGGTCTTCTTGTAGAACGTGTTCGGGAAGAACGAGCCGAAGTACCACCACCGAGCACCCCAGTAGATCGCCCATCCGATCAGCACGATGAACGCTCCGCGCCGGTTGGCCTTGCCACGGTCGATCAGCAGCGACCAACCGATGGCCACGGCGGTCAGCACGATGCCTTCCGGCCTGCTCAGCGCGACGGCACCTGCCACCACGAACCCGAGTGGGCCCAGCGCACCGCGGCGGTAGACGATCGCGAACAACCAGCCGACCAGCAACGCGAATGACACCGTCTCCAGCCCCATGAACAGCTGGAGATGGAAGACCGGACTGGCCAGTGCGACCGCGATCAGGACGAACTCCTGAGCCTTCGGCAACCGGGCCCGGCGAACGACGACGACGTAGCCGATGGCGATACAGACCGCGAGGATCTTGAAGAACAGTTCGGCGGAGATCCCGAGCAAGGCCGGGATGATCGACAGCGCCGCGTAGATGGGGTTGGTGTACGCCTCGACCAGGGGGCCGTCGCTGTTCCAGTTCCAGACCCCGTGCTCGACGAGCGTCCTGCCGTATCGCCAGGTGATGAACGAGTCGTCCATCGTCACCCGGAAGAACAGAAACGCCAGAGCCAGCACCACCGGAACCAGAACCAGGTAACCCAGCCGCCACAGGCCGCTTCCCTGGGGACGGGCGGTGGTGTCCGGATCGTCCAGGTACTCGCCCCAGGCACGCAACGCGTCCGGAGCGATGATGCCGGTCACCGACTCCTCGTCGATCGGCAGGAAGTCGACGGCACCATCCGGTTCGGTGACAGCGATCTTCCTGTTCAGCCGGTCGCCGACCGCGGTGAGCCTCGTACCTGCCGCACCTTCGCGGAAGGCGATCCACGCGTGGGCCGCCTGACTGAACACCTTCGGGACCTCGGCACCACCGTCGTGCACAACCAGAACTGTCGCCGGAATCCCTGGTGCCAGGGCGAAAAGATCCGTGACCTGAGCCGGATCACCGGTCTTGACCCAGTCGTCGACGACCTCGGCCGGCGCACGCCCGCTTGCCGCCGCGATGGCAGCTGCCGGCGACGGCAGCCGGCCGCCGGAGCGCGGCTGCTCCGGATCCGCGACCTGGTTCACCACCGGGTTGTCCAGTGTGGACATGATCTCTCCAGATGAGTTTCCGAACGTTGCGCTGACTGAGCTTCTGGTCGGACCGAGCTCATCGACGTGGCCGGAACCGGCGGTTCCGGCCACGTCGATGAATTACTGCGAAGGATGCAAACCGTCTTGACTGATCGGTACCGCTACGGCTTGATGACGGTCGCCTCGAGAATCACCGGCGGGTACCCGTCGAGGGTGGCCTGACCATCGGTCCTCCCTCCCACGGTCGCGTCGGCGTCCGCCTTGGCGATGGCCGTGATCGAGAGCTTGAACGCCTTGATGCCGTCCGAGTAGGTCCTCTTCAGTTCCTCGGCCGATGGCAACGTCACCGCGATCGTCCCGTCATCGTTGCGCTTGACCAGGTTGTTGATCCCGTGGCCTTCGCCGTTGCCGTTGTTACCGACGATCACGTAGGACACGTCACCGAAGGAGAACCCACTCGGCGCCTTCAGCGTCACCGTCTTGCCCGCGATGCTGAGGATGTCACCGTTCTTCGGCTCGAAGTTGACGTCAAGGAAGTCGGTCGTGCCTGGCTTCGCGGTGGGTACCACCATCTGGTAGAACTCCGGCTTTTCGACCTTGACCGGCTTCGGGTCGGACTCCACCGGCTTGCCGTTGCCGTCCTTCGGCTTGGCGATCACCTTGATCTGGCTGCCGTCCTTCAGGTCCGCCGGCAGCTTGATACGAGCCTTGCCATCGGCGACCACGACCGGCCCGGCGATCTGCGTGCCGTTCTGGTCGACGACGGTCAACACACTGCCGTCGCTGCCGGTCACCGTCAGCTCGTCGCCCGGCCGCACGTCACCGGCGGGCGAGGTGATCACCGGCTTCGTCACCACGGGGGCGGGTGCTTCGCCGGACTTGATGGTGATGAACTTGCTGTCCGACGTGGCCGTCAGCCCTCCCTCGCTCCGCTGGGAAACCGCCTGGACCTGGTATCCCTCGCCCGGCTTCCACTCTTCCGGCAGCTTCAGCGTCCAGTTGCCCTGCTTGTCCGTGACCGTCTTGAACTGGGGGAACGGGTTTCCGTTCACCCGCAGATAGATGTCGGTGCCGGCTTCAGCGGTACCGTGGAGCTGGGCTCCCGCCTCGAGCTCAGCCTGGACGCCGGCGAGCGCGATCTGCGGCTGGAGCGGTGCCTTGGGCGCCTTGACCGGCAGTGTGGCCCTACCCGTCTCGGTGCTGTGCACCAGGCCGAAGAGGTTGTTCAACCCCACATCACCGCCGACGGTGATGACGTCACCCGGGTTCTCCGGCACGATGAACGTGCAGGTGGCCCGCACCTTCGTGTTCACAAATTCCGAGACGGCATTGTCGCCGGCAACTCCGCTGACCAGATCCGCGACGAGGTTCCGGACCTGTCCGACTAGCCCGACGGCGTCCACTGGCTCGAGATTGAACCCCCCGGCCTCTCCCAGCTCGAACTTCTGCGAGCCGGATTGGTCGGCACTGTAGGCCTCGCACGGCTGGCCCTCCAGCATCAGGGTGGCGGTCTGCCATGCGCCGACCTTCAGCAGGTCGTGCCAGGCGTTGAGATCGCCGTTGCCGGCCTTGTCGGCCTGAAACTGTGACCAGATGTTCCACAGGCTCCACTCGACCGCGACCGTCGTCTTCTTACCAGGAACCGCGACACCATCTTCTTGGTCCACCGTGAACTGCATGCGTTCCGGTGCGCCTGGGGCCTTCGTCAGCGGCACCCAGCTGTCATCGGCCGCCGCGACCCCTGGAGCGATGACCCCGCCGGCCAGGGCTGCGCCGAGCGTGGTGACCGCAGCCACACGCATGAGGGACTTCAGGCCCCCGCGCTTCCGTTTCCCGTTACTCATGGAGTGAATCTCCCACTTTTATCTCGACAGCCCCCTTACCTCGGGGATCGAGAATTACTATGACTAAATCGAGTAGCCACAACAAGCGGACACGAAAAGGATCGCCCTAGTGGGGTGTATTCGAATTCACGGTCGCAGAGTGAAAAAATAAACACCAACGCAGGTGGGGCCGATTTTCCCGAATGGCCGGTCGGGCAGGCATTACGGACAGCGGACGGGATGGTCAGGACAACGGACGATCGGGCTCCGACGCACCGGCGGTCCGGATCTGGTCACTCAGGGTCACCGAGTCGGCGATCAGGCGGGTGAGGTCCGCGACCGGAACTCCGGCAACCGCCGACAGGTTGCCGCCCCAGAAGCGAGCAGCGCGTGATGCGGCCAGTACCGCCGCCCGTTCCGTGCACACCACGTCACTCTCGATTCCCCAGGACCGCATCAACACGGAGATCCCCGCCGCCGGGTCCTCCGGCAGATCCACGGACCCCGCAGCCCGAATCCGTTCCCATGCCTCCCGAAGCCGCTCCCGGTCACCGAATCGCCGGTCACCGTCCTCGATCCGCCGCCAGAGCGACGGCACCACAGCGGCCAGCGCGGTCACCGGGCGGACGTCCAGCACCCCCATCAACTCGGCCGCGATGACCCAGGTCATACTCACATAAGGGTGTCGTCCGGCGAAAACCAGACCGCTCTGCGCGGCGTTCAGATAACAGGCGAGCAAGCGATCGGACGCCGAGAGCTCGGCGTCCTTCGCGCGGAAGCCGAGTGAGGCCAGTATGCTCGCGGCGGCCCTGACGGCCGCCGTCATCAGCACGCCACGGTCGCCACCCTCCACATGTGGTTCCACGAATCGCGTCAGGGACAACAGCAGCCCGTCCAGAATCGACTGCCTCGCCAAGGACTCGGTGAAACCGCTGTCGATGATCGCGTGCGGAGGCGGGAGTGCGGGGCCGTACACGAGGCGTTGATGCCCGCGAAGCCGCACCGCGGCATAGGGACGTATCTCCGCGGCGGGACCGATCGTGGTGGGCACCAGTACCTGCCTGACTCGCTCGGGCGCCTCGAAGGGTAATGCGATCACACCCCGGCGCGCTCCACGGGCGCGCACGATCGGCAGTGTTCGCTCGTCTGCGAACTGGTGACAGGCGAGCTTCGTCACGTCCAGTACGGAGCTGCCTCCGATCGCCACCACGTTCTCCGCGGAACCACGGGCCAGCACCGCGGCGAGGGACTCGACCTGATCCACGGTGGCAGGCGCCTTGACCAGATGGACCAGCTCGGACGGCACGTCGAGCGTGCGCCGGATGTCCTCTACGAGACCGAAGTTCGCCGCCGCGAATCCGGCACCGAGGACCAGCACGCTCCGCGGCCGGAGAATGCCCCCGGATG
Source organism: Amycolatopsis suaedae (assembly GCF_004214935.1). Classification (GTDB taxonomy): domain Bacteria; phylum Actinomycetota; class Actinomycetes; order Mycobacteriales; family Pseudonocardiaceae; genus Amycolatopsis; species Amycolatopsis suaedae. The sequence goes on along the minus strand of NZ_SFCC01000009.1, from coordinate 55,466 downwards.
CCGCCAGGTTCCAGGCGTCCTCACCGGCATGAACCCGCGTCCGGCACTCCCACTGCACGACGGCACTCGCCTTTCCCATCACGATGACGCCTACCTCCGCACACACGACCGGGAACCATTCCCCTGGAAGCCCGGCACAGAGAGAAGGGCTGGTGCTCCGCGGGAAGCACTCCGCGTCCCGAAAAGCACCAGCCCAATGTCACTGTTCTAACTCTCGACGCCCTGATACCAGGCTATCCGGCCCCAACCGTCTCCTCGGCCGGCACATCGCCGATCTGCTGCCGCAGCAACGGCGAGTATCTGGACACGTCGGCATAGATCCCGGCGGTACCCGCGGCTGCGCAATCGTGTCCCCACGACACCACACCGGCGAGCTTTCCGTCGACGATCAACGGCCCACCCGAGTCGCCCTGGCAGGTGTCGACACCCCCCTCGGGGAACCCCGCGCAGAACTGCCCGTTCCTCGGCTTGTCGTCGGGATAGTCGTTGCTGCACATCTCCTCCGAGTAGACCGAGACCTGGGCAGCACGCAGCTCGCCCGAACCACGCCCTTCATGGCGGACTGCTCCCCAACCGGCGACGGTCGCATGCTGTCCCTCGGTGTACAGATCCCTGTCCTCAGCTGAGGCGATCGGCAGGTAGGGCCCAGGCAGCGACTCTCGCAGGGTCAGCACGGCGACGTCGTACCCGTGTTGGGTGAGTCCGTCGAACTTCGGATGGGACCAGATGCTGTCCACCTTCACGGTCTTACCCTCACGCGACGAGGTCTTGTCACGGCCCTGGACGACACGTGCCTGGTCCGGGGCCAGCCCCGGCACACAGTGCGCGGCCGTGACCGCCTTGTTGGGGCCCACCAGCGTCGCACCGCACCCGTGACGCCAGCTGGCCACGGTGTCGATGGAAGTCTTAATGATCTGTTCGAAGCTGAGCAACCACGGGTAGTCCTTGGTGGACGCGGGGTTCCCGCCCACGATCGCCTGCGCGGTGCCTGTCGTGGTCGTGAGGCCATCGCGGCCGTGGCCGCTGCGACGGCCAGAGCATGCATCCGCCACTTTCGATTACGCATTACCTACTCATCTCGTTCTCGGTCCGCGGCACCGTCGGGTACCGCGAAGGCAGACAACCGAAGAAACACTTCTCGTACGGAAACGTGCCCGAAGAAGCCGGGGCATGGATTGACTTTCCGCGAACGGAAAGTATTCCCACCCTTACGTGCCGTCAAGGGCCCGAGAAGACAACTACCTCCAAGCGGGGAATACGAAAGTTGGACCCGAGGCCTAACTCACCCGGTGAGCGTCCAGAACACCGCGCGCATAGGCCACCGTGACCGCATGCGCCCTGTTCTTCACGTCGAGAATCCGGTAGAGGTTCTTCACGTGCGTGCGAACCGTCTCCGGCGAGATGGTCAACGTAGCGGCGATTTCGTTGTTACTGAGACCGAAGCTGATCAGCTGCAGGATTCGCAGCTGCCGGCCGGTCAGTGCCGCGTCGGACCGATCGCCCTGCCTGCCCCACTCTTGATTGGCCTGGTGGTCCCGAATCTGGCGGGGAACAAGGGGAACAAGGGCGCCACCGTAATGTGCCCGCCTGAGCAGGTCTGCGAAGTCGGTCGGATGAACCGCTCGGGAGATCATGTAACGGATTCCGAGTTTCAGCAGCTTCTGCACGTGGTGCGCTTCGCTCACCAGGGCGACCACAGTGTCGGCCAGCCGATCCGCTGTCTTGGGCTTGAAATACGCACTTCCGACCAGAATGTCCGATTCAACAGCCACGACGTCGGGCCGACGAGCCATTGACTGCCGTATCGCCGAATCGAGATCCGCACACGACCAGGCCCAGCAGAGATCGTCAGCACCGTCCAGCAGGACCTTCACCGACATGTGCACGAGGGGCACCCGGTCCAGCAGCGCGACCGTGATAGGCCGGGTCGCCAACCGGACGGACTGGGACACAGACGTGTTGACCGAGCTACGCATTGGTAGAACTCCAAGAATAGAGCGTTCACATACGTTCCCGACGGACATCGGTTCGTCGGCCTGCACCGGACGGGAGCCGGCGCCGGGCGCCGGCTCCCGTCCGGTCCTAACCTCGGGGCTGGGCCTGCTTGTTGATCGTTCCGGCCAGCACACCCGGGCGCGCGGATCCGACCGTCACGGTGCCGTCGGCATGGGTACCGGCGTCTGCCGTCCTGGTCGATACCCGCACTACGACCGTCCGGTGGTCGGCGGAGCTTCGGTTGCCCTCGTCGACGTTCAGCCGGATCGGATCGAGTACGACCAGCACCCGGCCGTCGTCTTCCACCCGGGTCCTCAGGGCGCTTCCCTGGCCGCCACCGTCGAGCACGTGCGTGGCCACCCCGGTGAACCGGAACCCGGTCGGCGCGACGAACCGTTGCTCAGCCGAGGCCAGCACCGGCATCCCGGCCGGCGCGGAGAACGTCACCGTCATCGTGGCGTCCTGCCCTGGCGTCGCGTTCGGCGTGTGCGTCTGCTTGATCTCGAGGGCGGAGGCATCCGCCGCTTCGATCGTGAACTCGACCGGTGCCGACTCCGCGGCCCGTCCGCCCGCCGAGTCCGTGAACGACGCCGACAGCTTGTGTCGTCCGACGGCGAGATTCTCCGGGAGCTTCGCCCGCCACTTGCCGTCCGCGGATGTCTTGACGGTCTGCACCTGCTGCCCGTCGACGAGCATCGAAACGGTCCGAGTTTCGGCGACCGGCGCGACATCCCCTTCCCGTCGCAGCTCACCGGTGACCTCGGCACCTGGTTTCACCGTCGCGTCCGGCTGTGGCGACAGCAACACCGGGGCGGCAGGGACCTCGGTCGCCTCCTGCCACTTCGTGATCATCTCCCCGGGATAAACCTTGTCGTCGCCCGGCAACGGGACGCCGGGGCACACGACGTGCGCCAAGGGGCGCTCCCCTCGCTGCAGGTACCGGTACGCGATCACGTCCGAACACGGATTGTTTCCACGGAACACCCCGTGCGTGCCGGACCCCTGGATCGCGACCAGCTTCGAGTTCGGCAGCAACTCCAGCGTGGCCAGTCCCTCCTCCCAGGTCGTGGCGGGGTCATACTCGGCCTGCAGCATCAACGCGAAGGGGAAGTTGTCGCTGTTCCTGATGTCGCTGATCCCCGGGACCATCCGAAGCTCGCCGTCGCCGAATGGCGTGATATCCGCCAGGCTGCCGGCGGACATCAGTGCGCGTCTCCATTTCCCTTGACTGTTCTCTTTCCTGCTGTCGGCGAACACCTGGGGGAGCATCCAGTCGGAGTTGACGGCAAGCTCTCCCCAATCCGCCATCCGCACCAGGATTCCTCCGGCGCCGTCCTCATAGAAGCTGTGGATATCCCTCTGGGCGGAGGCGGAAAAGAGCTTGTCACGAACCTGGATCAACGTGACGTTCCGATCGCCGGCCAGGTAACGCTTGGCGTCGGCAAGCCCTTCGGCGAACCCGGAGAAAGCCAAGTCGGCGTAGGAGGCAGATTCCCACGCTTCGTCGATGTCATCCTTCGACAGTCCTCCCAGCCTGCCCGCGGCGGCTCCCGCGAGGATCGCGGCGTAGGACTCCTCGACCGACTTCTGGGACTCGCCCAGGCCGTACTTGTCGTCGTGCCTCGCCAACCAGGCCTTCAGCTGTTCTGCTCGCCGGGGGAAATTGTGGGCCTGGCTATCCCTGGCGCCCTGCACCGCCGAGTTGCTGTCCAGGATGAACCGCCCCGACCTCGTCGGGAAGAGTGCCTGATAGACCCGGCCGAGCTCGGTACCATAGGAGGCCCCGTAGTAGTCGATCGCCGGCTCACCGAGCAGGTGACGCACCAGGTCGAAGTCCCGCGCGACGTTCTCCGTCCCGAGGAAAGCAGCCTGTCGGTACTTGATCACACACGACCAGTCGGTTCCGTCGTCAACCCGCGCGCTGGGCCGGTAGTTCTCCGGATCGAGCTTCTTGCTGCTGCAGGGGACCGGACTGGACTGGCCGATTCCCCGTGGATCGATTCCGATGATGTCGTGCGTTTCCGACAGCGCGGGCAACCTGTCGGCGACTTGCATGGCATAGTCGGATGCCGTTCCGCCAGGGCCGCCCCGGTTCACGAACAGCGGCCGTGCCCGCTCCCCCTCCGACATGGCCGCACGCACCCGCAACGCGTAGAGTTCGAGCGTGTAGCGATCCGGCTCCAGATAGTTGAGCGGAACGGTGATCTTCGCGCACTCCACTTTCCGGTAGGCGATCTCGGCGAAGGCCGGATCCTTACGCCTGTCCTTGTCCGCTTCGCTGCAGTTGTCCTCACTCCATTTCAGCTCCTGCCCCAGATACTTCTTCGAGAGCTTCTCCGTACCGACGAAAGTCAGCTTCTCCGTCGACGGTTCCCGCTCCTCGGCCGCACCCGGCAGCGCCACTCCACTGATGACAAGCACGAAAGACGACACCGTCACCAGGCGTTTCAGCGTACGCGACTTCATGGTTTCTCCAGATACACTCGCCGATCCCGGCCGAACTATCTCACAACAATCCCCCGCCAAAAAGGGATGCAAAAATTCACGAAACGGCCGTGAAAGTCGCCGCGAAGAAAGGTGAGTTTTTCGTCCTGCCCGGCCGGCATGATCACCGTTACCATCGAGGTTCACGCGGAATCCGGCCGACAGCGACGACAGCTGGAAGGGACTCTTGCCAACATATACGTTGCGCGGTGAGAGTGTCTCGTGGCCGATGGCACCAGGAATCTCGGTGGCACGACCGGCACCGCGGGCACCACACTCGGTCACCCCCTTACGACCGGGGGTCCGCCCGGAGGAGAAGGACCGGCCACGTCCCGTCACGCGCCCCGCCCCGGCGCGGATGTGGCCACATGAGCCGGTCGTGTCGGAGCTTCCCAACCCGAGCACTCCGACACGACCGGCTTCCTGGCTGGGCTGACCATCGGACCTCGCCCCATGGCGTCACCGGCCTTCATGATCCGAGCTACTCGCGCCGCCGTGTCTGAACGGTCTTGCCTCATTCTCTCTTCGGTCGCGGCTGACCCGAATCAGGAGACCGGAAATGCCCATACCGAAGAGACGGATCGTGGTTGCGTCCGTGGCGGCGGTTGCCGCGATCGTGGGGACAGCGGCCATTCCAGCGACCGCGGAGCCACACCGGCCGGCTGTGACCTGGGAACCCTGCCGACGCGACGACGTGGCCGACGGTGTGGAGTGCGGAAGAATCACCGTGCCGGTGAACTGGTCTCGGCCGCACGGTGAGACGACGACGGTACGGGTGTACCGGCGCAAGGCGGTCGGTCACACGACGGCCGGGACGATAGCGAGCCTTCCATCCGGCCCCGGCAACACCGGCGACATCAGTCTCACCGGGCTGCCCGCTGTCGCGCCCGAATTCGACCTGATCTCGCTGGATCCGCGGGGCGTGGGCGAGTCCGGTCCACTGACCTGCGACGTTCAGGGCTTCATCCTGCCTCCGCGGATCCCGCCGACCAGTCAGGCCGGGCTGCACCAGCTCAAGGCCGACCAGAAGCTGTCGCGCGCGGCATGCGCGACCGCTCCGGCCGACCTGCTCGACCACCTGAGCGCCACCGACACCGCCCGCGACCTGGACTATCTCCGCGAAGCCCTGGGCCTCGACCAGATCAACATCTACGGATTCTCCTACGGCACCCTGATCGCCCATCGGTATCTGGCACGGTTCGGCCAGCACGTGCGCGCATCGGTGCTGGAAGGGACGATGGACCCTGCGGCAGACCGCAGGCAGTTTGTCACCGCCGCGGCCGCGACCGGCGAGGCCGTGTTCGAAACGTTCACCCGTTGGTGTGCCTCCACCAGCTCCTGCGCGCTCCATGGCCAAGACCCGGTCGAGGTGCTGCGCCGGGCCCAGGCCAACGCCGACTCCGGCCGGATCCCCGGCGACTACTTCGGCAATAAATGGGACTCAGCCTCTGTTGTCGGCGCGTTCGAGACCACGGCTGGACAGAACCGGATGCACCAAGTCGCCCAGCAGCTGAACGAACTCGCCCACGGGCGCAATCCCTTCGGCACCTCCGGTGACACCACCACGGGCCCGGCCGCTCCACAGACGTTCAAATTTGCTGACCCGATCGTCTGCCAGGATTTCGACCTGGCCATCCGCACAGTGGACGACGCCGTCGGTGACCTGGCGGCCGCCCGCCGTGTCGCACCGACGGTGGGCTACAACACCAACGCGAGTGTGTACACGTCCTCGTGCGTCGGCTGGCCGGGCCCGGCTCCAGGATCCGGGGGGCCCGCCGCGTCCCGCAGCGCCCATCCCACCCTGCTGGTGAGCAACACTCTGGATATAGCGACTCCGCTCGCGTGGGCCCAGTCCGTGCAGCGTCAGCTCGGTGACAGAGCCACCCTGCTGGTCATCGACAAGATCGGACACGGCGGCGCCCTGAGCACCCCAGGACACGACAGAGACGCCATCGTCGACTACCTACGGACACTCAGGACGCCGGCGACACCCCCGTACCGCACGACGACGCAGCCCCACGCGACCACGAAGACCGACAAGACCTCGGTGACCGCTGCCCCAGCCACGACAGGCGAGCCCGGCCTTACCGCCGACGCGGAGGTGGTGGCCGCCGGCCAGCACCGATCGCTGGCCGCAACCGGATTCGCGCCGGCGAGCCTGATCGCGCTGGGGCTTGGCCTGCTCGTGCTAGGGGTCAGCCTGGTACTCATGCCACGGATCGCCCCTCGCGGCCGAGAGTGACCAAGCCCGGCGGCACCCCCGCGGCCGGAAGCGCGGGTGGGCCGCCGAGGTTCCTCGGCGGCCCACCCGTCGGTGAAATCCGGTCAGGTCGCGGCTTGGCCGCGAGCTGTCACCTGGCCACGGGCAGGTCGAGCAGCTGCCTCGGCTGGACGCCGTCCCGCTGCGCCACGCGGGCGACGACCGCGGTGTTCGCCGGCGCCTCGGCGTTCACCTGGCCGCCGACAATCGGAACCCGCAATGAGGTCTGCCCGAGCGAGACCGTGTACCGGCCGGCGCCTCCTGGGACGTCATCGTCCGATCCCGCGATGACGATCCCAAGCCGATGGCCGGCCGGGACGATGTGATCGACGGTGTAGAGCGGAATGTTCACGGTGTAGGTCTCCCCCGCCTTGACCGTGCCGCCCTTGGTACGGTCGTTCGCGTGGCGCAGGTCGCCATGTCCGCCCGAGAACACCGTGGCGTCGGTATCCTGGCTGGTCGCGGTCGCGTCCTCGAAACATCCGGTGTCGTACGAGGTGTAGGCACCCCAGCAACTGGTAGTCGTCGAGCTGCCGAGTTCGTTGATTCCGCCCGCGTTGGTGGGGCCGGTACGAATCGTGGCCGGGCCATAGTCGACCAGGTAGGCGCTCACCGGCGCCGCATCCTCCTTGGCGATGTCCTTCGACGGGCGCACGGTGACGGTCACGCTCGGCGTGCCGGACACCCGCAGATCGCTGGTCAGTTTGCCGGTGGCGTACACCAGCCGGTTCAGCTGCCCGTTCTCGTTCTTCAGCTCGGTCTCGGGGCCCGGCTTCGCCAAGCCGACAAGCCCGCTACCGGAGGCGGCTTCGATCGTCACGCTCTCCTGGGGTGCGGAGTTCTCGCCGAGTCCGCCGATCCCAGGGGTCTCCGACAATGTCGGAGACAGGATTCGAGTCTGCACACGCGGGTCACGAATCGCGGCGTAGTCGGCCCAGCGATCCGGTGCCTGCTCCACGCTGAGGGCAGGCTCGTTGTCGATGCCGTTGTCGATGTCGTACAGGTACCTGTCGAACCAGCGGTTGAGGGTCGTAACCCACTCCGCCCTGCGGAAGTCGAACGGGTCGACGTGACCGGCCTGGGACAACCACATCTTCTTCGGCACGTCGGCCGGAAGCTGGTCGAACCAGGTCCCGTAGTGCAGCGGTGTCACGTTCCAGTCGGCTTGACCATGCACGATGAAAACGCTCGCCCGCACGTTCTTCGCGGTCGGGTTGGCATCCTGTTCGGCCCACCCCGGCGAGTAGTCCCCGGAGACGTAACCCGGGGGTTCGATCCGCCTTTTCAGGTCCGCCAGGAACTCGCGGCATTTCGGCAGCTGCGCCGGGCTGGAGAAATCGCGAGCGTACTCGTAGGGTGTCCGCTTCCTCGGCTGGTGAGCGCCGGTGTTCTCGTAGGTCCAGGTGTATTGCGAGCTGACAGCCGCGATCGGCACCACGGTCTTGAGCCCTTCGACGCCGCTGCCCGCGGCTCGGATGGCCGCCGCGCCGTCCCAGGACTTGCCGATCATGCCCACCGCCCCCGAGGACCATTCGGCTGTCCGTTCGATGTCTCCGTCCACACTGGCATAGCCCTTGGTGCGCCCGTTCAGCCAGTCGATGACAGCGGTGCTGCTCGCCGTGTTGTTCGGGCCGTTGTTATCGTTGCAGCCGGTGGATCGGTTGGTACCGGCCATGTCGACCTGCGCCACCGCATATCCGCGTGGAACGAAGTAGTTGTCGTAGTACAACGGCGACAGCAGCATGTTTCCGTGGCTGTCGTAGGTCTTCAACTGCGACTCGCGCCCCCTGCCAAGGTTGCCGTAGTAGCCGCTGGTGTCCATGATGATCGGAATCTTCTGGCTTCGAGTGGACGGCTCGTGTGGCCGGACGATATCCACCGCTACCCGGTCCGTCCTGCCATCCCGGTCGTCGTCCCGTCCGATCGGCACCCACACCGACTCCCGGATGGCGTCGCTGTAGGAGTAGATCGGCGCGGTCATTCCGCCGTTGAGCTGATACGGCACGGGCGAGGCCGCGGCGACGCCGGGGGCGAGCCCGAGCACCACCACCGCGCCCATACCCGTGCTCACTGCACGAAGGGCACCGTTGATCATTTATTCACCTCCGCTACTGGTTGATTACGCTGGATCATCGGCGCGGAGATGTGCGTTCGCCAGCCGTCGGGAATCGATTGCGCCGCGAAACACGTCTCGACAGGGGAGAAGTTCAATTTTTCACAATCAAGCAGTTAATTACTATATACCCCGACCGGGGGGTTGGCGTCGAGTTTTCTTGCCGTTCCGCAATTCGTTGACCATAGTGACCCGAAACGTATGCCTATCGTAACGATCAAGGAAGTGGGTGGTTCTCGCCGATCCTTTGATGAGAAAATTCATTCCGATAACATGATCTCCTGCATGAGGCTATTGTCACACTTGCCTGTCTGCGCCTACTCTCCCACCAGAGTTTACGAAAACTCGAATTTCATGTCGGTCGCACAGCGTCGTGGGAGTGGCAAATGTCTTTCAGGAAATGCGCCCGGTTCACCCTGGTGATGTCAATTTTGCTGACAAGCTGGAACACGTCAGCGACGGAAGCAAGTGCAGATTCAACACCTGCTCAGGTCTGCTCTGAACCCGGGGACACGTGGGAGCGCGTCCCCGCCGCGAGTGCGGGAATGAATCAAGACAAGGTCGACGAGGCGACCACGTACGCGATGGAGAACGATTCGGAGGCGGTTCTCATTTTTCGGAACGGATGCCTTGTCGCCGGGAACGCCGAAGATTCGAAAGACACCTACCAGAGCTGGTCGATCGCGAAATCGGTGACCTCCCTTGCCTTCGGCCGGGCTTGGGCGCTGGGCCTGATCAGCCCCGACGATCCCGTCGGGGCATTCTTCGGGAAAGCCGACGCCGAGCATGGGGCCGTGACCATGCGACACCTGCTCACGATGACGGCCGGTAACGAGGTGCAACACCTGCGCGATTTGAACATCGTGGCCGATGTCGATCGGGTCCACGACGCCCTGGCCGTCGACTTGGTCGATGAGCCGGGAAAGACGTGGAAATACTGGCAGTCCGGTGTGGCACTCCTCGCCGAGGCGATCGGCATCGCGGCCGACATGGATTTCCAGCAGTTCGTGCAGGAAAAATTGTTCACTCCGATCGGAATCGCCCCGGAAACCTGGCAGTGGGGGCGCGACTACGAAGGTCGTACTCAGGGATTCTACGACCTGCACCTGACCGCCGAGGCATACGGCCGACTCGGCGAACTGATGCGCCGTGGGGGAATGTGGAAAGGCGAGCAACTTCTGTCGAAGGAATACGTGGAAAACGCTTTGCGACCGGTGGATGTCTATCCTTGTTACGGCTTCCTCATCTGGCGATCGGCCGTGAAGGCCTGCAACGACAAGGACAAGCTCGGTCTTCCGGAAGACATGTTCCAGTACGCGGGACGGATGGGGCAACTGGTGACCGTCTTCCCCACTCAGGGGCTGGTTACGGTGCGCACCGGCAGCGGTTTCGGCTCCAACAGCAGCGATGGCAGCGTCAGCAACGACTTCGCGATCGAACGAAGGTTTCACGATCTCGTCCTCGACGCGATCGAGGACGAGCCTGTCGAGTCTCCGCACCTCCCCGCCGATCCAACCTTCGAGTACGCCGTGTACGCGCCCTGGGAGTTCACTGCGGAGGCCAGGGGTGTTGCGCGCCCCTGGTTCCCCGCGGGCCTCGGGCCTGCTGGACCATGGCGTTCCCGCGCAGTGATCATCGGGCCCGCCGAGGTGACGCCGAACGGTCTCAACGTCTATCTCGAGCTCAAATGTCCACCGGTGGGCCATGGGCCGGTGGCTTCGTGCAAAGGGACCGCAAGCCTGGATCACGGCACGGAACAGCATTTTGAGATCGCACGCGGCGAGAAAGCTGACGTCTGGTTCCCGCTCGACCAACCGGTGACCGACGAGCGTCGGTTCACGGCTCGTGCACGCACTCACGACCATACCGACGAAGGAACGGTATCCACGAAGGAAGTCGCGGTGACGCGGTCGTGAGAAGTTCGTTCCCGCGCAGGCGCGCGATCGCATTCGCGGTGGCGGCTGTTCTCGGTGTAGCCGGAACCGGTTTCGGAAGTGGCTGGTATTACAGCGGTGAAATCCTGAGCGCGTCTGATGGCGGCCGCGTATCGTACGACGAGAAGGTGCTCGGCTCCACCGCCGAGACGATCACTCTGACGCCGTCCTCGGAGACCGTCCGCCCCGGCAGATTCAAGTTGCTGTGGGAGGGAGGTCATCACCTGGAGATGGGGGCGATCGTCCGGAACGACCCGGACCGGGTCGAGCGGGTCGTGCTGTCGGGTACCCCTCCACCGGCCGGGACCCAGGTCGCCGTGGCCAACCGGGCACCGACGGATGACCCGAGCACGATCGGGCTCGAGTTCGACGAGGTACAGGTACCGACCGAGCTCGGCGAGGCGCCGGCCTGGCATGTGCCAGGCCGGGGCGACACCTGGGTCATCAAGGTACATGGTCGCATTCATGTTCCGGGTGCCCGAAGCGAAGGGCTTCGCGTGATGCCTGCCGTGCATCGGCTGTCGTTACCTATCCTGGCCATCACCTACCGGAACGACCACGGTGCGCCGGCCTCACCCGACAGCTTCGGTCATCTCGGAGAGTCGGAATGGCGCGATCTGGAAGCTGCCATGGAGTTCGCCAGGACCAAGGGGGCTCGTCGGTTCATCCTGATCGGCTGGTCCATGGGCGGGATGATCATCACCCAGCTGCTCACGAAGTCGAAGCTGGCTGATGCCGTGGACGCGGTGGTGCTCGACTCGCCCGCTCTCGATCTGCGTGCCGCGGTCGACCTGGAGGCGAATCACCGCGGAGTACCTACGTTCCTCACCCCTCTCGCGGAGATGTTCGTCGACGCACGCGCGGGGGTCGACTTCGATCGGATGAAGCCGGTCGATCACCCGCCGCGGGTGCGGCCGCCGACGTTGCTGATACACGGCGACGAGGACACGGTCGTGCCCGTGGAAAGCTCCCGGGCCCTCGCCAACGCGGCAGGCCGATTGAACTGGCCCGTTCAGTACGAGGAATTCGCGGGTGCGGAGCACACCGGCTCGTGGAATGTCGACCCAACCCGTTACGAGGACCTGCTGGTGACCTTTTTGACCGGATCGGTCCGACGGTGAGCGGCGCGACAGCCGACCCGGGAGGCCGGACCGGGCCGAGCGGAAAGGTCAGATCGGCGCGAGTTGGCGTACGACTCGCAGTCGAAACCCGACCAACCCGGTCCGGGTCAGATCCAGCCCTGCCTGACCGCAACGCGTACGGATTCGGTGACGTTTCGCGCAGCGAGCTTACCGATGATCCGGGTGATGTGGTTGCGTACCGTTCCCTCGGCCAGATACAGCTGGCGTGCGATGTCCGGAGGCGGCGTGCCGTCGGCGACGAGCTGGAGAATCTGTCGCTCCCGAGCGGTCAACGGGTTGTCACCGACCGACAGCGCATCGGACATCAGCTCAGAGGAGATGACGCGGCGTCCGGCATGTATCTGACGTATCGCCGTGATCAGCTCCTGACTCGAAACACCCTTCGGCAGGAAGCCGTTCACCCCCAGGGTCAGCGCCTCGCGCACGGTTCCCGGTTTGTCCAACGAGGTCAGGAGGAGGACCCGGATGGCGGGATGCCCCTCCCGGAGTTGCGCGACCACGGTGAGTCCGCTGACGTCCGGAAGCCCGATGTCGAGAACGACCACGTGCGGGTCGGTGGCAGCCACCAGTCCGGGTACTTCGTCACCCCGCTCCGTGGTGCCGACGACCTTGATGTCGTCCTCCAGGGAGAGCAGGGCGACCAAGGCTTCCCTGAGTACTCGCTGATCCTCCACGAGCAGGATTCTGATCATGTCGCCGTCCTTTCTCGTTCCCAGAGTAAGGACGGGCGAGGAACGGAGAACCGCCGTTGCCGCTCGCAGGTTGCTATTTCACCCGATCAGGTTGCAAGTTATCTGGGTGAATGTCGTCACCGCAGTTACGAGACGCATCGCAGACCAATGAAAGTACAACTCGAATGGCGACACCGCCTGCCGATCGGGCGGCCGGGTCTTACTGCGACTCCCAGGTTTCACTCTGTAGGGGGGTTTGTGCCCCGTGAGCTGGGTTACCAGATGGGGGTTTGCTTGCCGGAGCGTACCCTCACCCACGACCGCGTCCGGCGGTCACCCTGACTTCGAGGTTTTTGGGGAACGCCGTGTATCGCTCGTCTCTGGCCAAAGGTTGGCGCAGGCGTACCTGGTCGAACAGTCTCCGGAGCCAGGCAGCCATTGTGGGTATCGTCCTGGCAGGCGAACTCTTCCCCGTCACACAGTGGGCATTCCGCCTCTATGGGGTACTGCACGGTGTTCTCACACTCCTCGTGTTCACGCTCATGCTGGGTGTGCTATTGCTCGGGCTGACCGAGAAGGCGGCGACGGGTACCCGCTGGCTGCAGATCTCTTTGCTGGGCAGCCAGGCTTTACTGGTTGCCGTCGCGAAGCTATGGCTGTACCCATACGCCCATCCGACTGAGTTTATGCTTGGCTGGTTATTTCTGATTTTATGGCCCGGCTTTCGACCATGGCTCGGATATGCGGCGATACTCGTTGTTTACTGCTTTCATTACGCCAACGGCCCGGATGCACCGTCGCAACTCACGTTCATCATCGACACCAGTCAAATGTCCGTTTTCAGTGTGATTGTTGTCGTCTCGCTGATGTGGTTTGTCGTGGGAGTCGCCGTACACGCGCTTGCCGGCGTGGTCGCCGTGACCCGTGAGCTGCACAGCGCACGCAACGAGGTGACGCGCCTCACCGCCGCCGAGGAACGGCGTAAGATGTCGCAGTTGCTTCATGATCAAGTCGGTCAGAGCATGGTCGCCATCATGCTGCGGACCGAGCTGGCTCAACGACTCATGCCGACGGATCCGGAAGGTGCGCACAAGGAGATGTGTGGCGTCTTCGACGCCGCCAAGGATACATTGCGAAGCATCCGCTCGATCGCACACGACAATCTCGGCACCGAATTCGAACGGGAACTGGGCAGCGCGATCACTTTGCTGGAAGCCGCGGGAGTCAACTGTCGTCTCCACCTCGCTGTCGCACCGTCCGGCCCCGCAGCCGAAATTCTGGCATGGACCCTGCGCGAGGCCGCCACGAATATTCTGAAGCACAGTGACGCGACGGTGTGCGAAATTGTTCTGCGCGACGAGGAGCGACTGTATCACTTCGCGATACGTAACAACGGCGCCAAACAGGAGGCGCCTATCAGCGGTGGCTCAGGGCTCATCATGATCCAGGAGCGCGCAGCGAGGGCGGGCGGAAAGGCCACCCTGAAACAGGCTGGCGATGTCTTCACACTGGCTCTGATCGTACCCCACGGCCCAACGGACGGCGAAGAACCCGGGGCATCGGACGCACATCAGCAAGCCACGGCATGACGTCATGGGCGCGGGTCACGGCGGGACTGCCATCCCTGGTATTCCGGGCTGGATAGTCACCGCCGCGCACCGCGTCAGCCACCCGCCCGCGGCCGCGCCGGTCAGGTCGGCAGCGAGGCCGCACCTGTGACGCGCCCTCGCTCTCCTCGGGACTGGCGTTCACCCACCGGGATTCCGACCTGCGCCTCCTGGCGGACTTCCGAGCGAACGGCTCAGTCAGTGACGAGCACCTGACGTTGGCCGCCGGCCCGGTAGACGTCGACGACAGCGCCCCTGCCCGACGACTTCACCGCCCCCGCCGCCACCATCTCCGACGACGCACCACCAGGCCTGATCGTCCTCGTCGAACGAGACTGGCCAGACGGCACATGCTCACCCGCGAGCAACTCAAAGCCGCACGCGATAGGTGAAGTGAACCCACCGACCTGCGCTGTCACCGCTCACCCAACTCCTCGACAGAGTGGAAACGTGAACTGGAACATCACTCTGGATGCTCGGCCCGCAGCTCACCGGCGTAACGCTCGAAGTAGAAGCGCTGTAACGAGAGCGGCCCTCCTGTGCAGTCAGCAACCGCCCCCCTCCCTCAGATGCGCGAAGGCATCCCGCTCATCACGCTTGCGCGCATCAACGGCGATCACCCCGTCCCGCCGGACACTGCACAGCGGCTCCCCGCAATCCCGCACCGGAACCGCCGCGACCCGCACATCCGACATCAGCACAACGCCATCCACCCGAACACCTCCCAGTAGGTCCTCCAGCCCCCAGCGGTGCCCCCACCTACTGAACAGTAACTAAAGTACAGTCCATGGTGGACAAATTCGGCAAGCCAAAAAACAACGTCCGACCTGCGGCAACACGCAGATCGGGCGATCATGAAAGCTGTGGACCTTAGGGGGCTTACTCGAACACCGACCAGATCAACGCAACCACGCGTGGGGGTTCGGGGGCTTGCCCCCGAGCGGGGTGTGGGGGCTGCGCCCCCACAAGACACGCGGAACAGAAAAGGCTCGCGCTCTCCGCGAGCACGAGCCTGCCATCTGTGGAGCTAAGGGGACTCGAACCCCTGACCCCCTCACTGCCAGGGCTAGGCAGCAGGTCCAGCAAGGAGTGTTTACGCAGGTCACTGGGTCATGATGATCAGTCAGGACCATCGGAGGTCAGGCACGTTGCTGTACTTTGCTGCTGTACCCCCGAGCTGCCGCACTAGGGCTGCCACCGGTTCAAGTCCCGTTACTCAAGCCCAGCGCTCGCGACATGTTGATCTTCTGACATGTCCCCGCGAGGGCCGTTACTGTCCCCAATGGGGACACGTCTGCCAGCCATCGAGGACGGTTCCCACCACTCGGTTCCTGACGAGGCGAGTAACGGGACCTGAACCCGTTACTCATCGCATTTGCAAATCGCCGTCGCGTCGCCATCGCCGCTGTCCTTGCCGCGCCTTAACGGGGACGGTCGGTGTCAACCCGGAACCCCGATCGCGCTGGGTGAGCATTTGCCACCTGAACCGTTGCACAGAGAGTGACCACCGGCGCGATCGGGCGCGAAGCGGGGTTGATGCCGGCCGTTCCCGTAAGACACTTGCGGCCAGCGGGGATGATTCCGTGAGATCGACATCAACACAAGATGATCTTTCAACGGTTCTGCCTGCTCCTACATGGAGCGGCGCGTTCGCCGTAGGCCGCCAGAGGGCTCGATCCCGAAGCGAAGCGGAGGGTCGAGCTCGTGCCTGTTCGGCGCGCGTCCGCCCCGCGACCTGTGGGAGCGGCTTGAAGACGTATAGAAAGTCATCACACCCTCGGGTAGTACGGTGAGAGGGTGAGCATGAAGCCTGACGACTTGGTAGCGAGCGCAATGGGACAAGCGGCACATCTTGTCGCCCCGCTAGGGCGTCGCTGGCTTCATGTCCAAGCCGTAGCACGTGCAGCCATCCGTCTTGCCGCCACGGTTCCGGAGAGCGATCGTTCTGACCTCGTGAGCGCTGCCTGGCTTCACGATATCGGTTACTCGCCAAAGCTAGCGGAGACCGGTTTTCACCCGCTGGATGGGGCTCGTTACCTTCGGGACATTGGCTGGCCGCGCAGAATCGTCAACCTGGTAGCACATCACTCCGGCGCTCGCTTCGAAGCTCAAGAGCGCGGCCTGATTGACGAGCTTTCTGAATTCGAGCTCGAAGAAAGCCCAGTGATGGACGCACTTGTGACAGCCGATCTGACAACCGGTCCCAGTGGTGAATCGTTGACCTTCCAGGAACGTATAGCGGAGATCTTTGCACGCTATCCGTCCACCGACCCCGTTCACCGTACGTGGCTAAAAGCCGCAGGCCCGATGGAAGTCTGCGTTCAGCGCGCACTTGTGCGCGAGCATTAGTTCTTTAGATTCAGCCAATGTAGGGCTGGCTGCGATTCTCCAAGAAGTGATCAATACGCAGACGCATTGATGGATGGATATTGAGCTCATCTAGCTTGTTCACGTCGACCCACCTAACGGCTTTTGTCTCGCTTCCATCCTCTCGGGCTTCGCCGCCTATCAGCTCGGCACTGAAGCACATAGAGAACTGCTGACGAACTTCGCCATCGTCATACCTCATCACGTGATTCGGATTCGTGTACAACCCCACCAGGCCGGTTACCTTTACCTGGATACCCGTTTCTTCCAAGACCTCCCTCACAGCCGTATCGGCAATGTACTCCCCTGCGTCATGTCCACCACCAGGCAAAGCCCAAAGATCATTATCAACTTTGTGGATTAGCAAAATTTTACCGTCATTGTTCAAAACTGCGACCGTCACCGACGGAACCACACTGTTTGCCTTTGGCGCCTTTGGGTCGTTAAAGTAATCAATGCGAGCCATTGTCGCTCCAATTCACCTGGTCGCTTCGTAAGGTTTTCCAGTTTCCCACACGCGCTCGAAACTTTCCTGATAGTGGTCAAACATGCGCCCACCAGGAACGCGCTGCAGATGCATAACCGGGTTAAAAGGGGCGCCGAACCCGTAGACATGCGGGTTTACCAGCATCGTAGAATCGCTACGATAGATCGAATTGTATAGAATAGTCGAGTGCAAACGAACTTCGATACCAGGGACTTCGGTCACCTTAGACAGGTAGCTTAATGACGTGTTGATTCGCCCCGGAAGACCGGCGCGCCCGATTCCTTCCTCTTCGCTTCGCCTTATCACTTCGTCAGATTCCGGATCTCCGAAAAGGATTCGAATCCGCGCACCATCGACAGCCTTTGTCGCGAGGACTTCTGTGATGTCGGGTCTGGTGTCGAGAAGAAAGAGGCCAGAGTAAACCAGTATGTCAAGACCATCCGTCAGGTCGTCCACCAGCTTCTTCCACATATCGTGCGGCACGGCACCACGATGTGGAAACAACTGAACGAACTCAGCTTGCGAAGCAAGCTGGACTTGAGGATCTTTCTGCAGTTCGGGCCACAGGTACGTCTCATCCTGCCCCAGCAGGGTTGCCGCCTTCCATCGATGTCCCCGGTGAGGTAGCCGGCCAGTACTGATCCAACGTTCGACTGTCTTCTGGTTGACGCCAATCCTTGCTGCTACAGCTTCGATGGTGAGCCCGGAAGCCGAGATGCAGCCGCGCAGTCGCTCGTTCGCCACCGGGACACCTCCAGGACGGATCGGGACGTTTTGACAAGCCTAAGACGTCCCGAAGTGTCCCGTCAAGCCGTGATGTGTCCCGGTTCACTGCGGTTTCCTTGGTGTTGTTCCCGCTGACGGGGATCAACCGAAGAAACCGATTCACCTCAACTGGAGGAAGCATCATGGATCTGATCATTGACACGTCTGGTGTGGATTTTCAGGTGGCGAAGCCTTTTGAGCCACGTTTTGACAGGGAAGGGAATCAGCGTCGAGACAAGCAGGGTGGGACTAATCTGCCTCTGCACGCCGTTCAGCTCGTTGCCTGGACAAAGGACGGATCTGAGACTGTGCTGGTCACTGTGGCGACTGATAACCCGCCCGAGTTGACTCAGCGGCAGTCGGTGACGATCGAGGGTCTGCAGGCTATGCCGTGGGTTTCGGACGGAAGGCCGAAGGTCGCGTTTCGTGCGCGTGCCGTGAACGCTGTTCCTACTGCTGCGACTTCGCGGTCGGGTAAGGCTGACTCCTGATCATTTGGACTGGTACTCGATAGGAGTAGCCATGGATGACCGTCAGATCGTTCTCAGCGCTAAGGGTTTGTCGGCTGAGGAACTGTTGGAGCAAAGCGATATTCAGTTCGCTGCGATGACCAACTTGGGCAAGTTAGTTGATCAGGTTGGGCAGTGGTGCCGTGAGGCCACCACGTTCGAAGAGAAGGCGAATCTGTGGGCTCAGTATGAGGGGTTGTGCCGAGACTATCGCGTCCTGATGGCCTGGTACAGCATCACGTATTCCGCGTATGTCTTCTCGGAGTCTGGTAGTGAACTGAAGACCGTCACTATTGAGGGTCTTCAACTAACCGGAGCGATCCTGACCGATCATTAGAGGTTTCGTCGGTGGACACAGGGCCGAGAATTTTGATCTTGGCGGATTGAACTTCGGCCCTGTGCCACCTCTCTTTTCACACATACTCACTGGAGGTGAGTTATGGCTAAGTCTAGCCGTATGCGTCGCCGTGGCGCGCGTGTCCACCAAACCGCCCGTACAGGCGGCTTCGAATTCATCATGCACCCTCGCGGAACCTGGTTGGGTTCCCTGGTCGGCCGGATCGTGCGGGCTCGTGCCGAGCTGTTCGTCCTGACCCTGGTGGTGCTGGTCTACCTGTGGTTGACAGCTCACCTACCCGAATGGGCGCTGTGGGCCACCCTCTTCGGGGTGATCGTGCTGGTTGTCGGGGTTGCCCCGGTTCGCCGGTATGTCACCCGACGCTGTTGGTGTGTGCTGTCCCGGCATCGCACCCGAGCGTGCTTCCGGTCCACCTGGACGATGACCTATGACGGCACTCTGCCGTATCTGCTGTGGTCACGACCTACCCCGGTCGGGGAGCGCATCCGAGTATGGCTGCCCGCTGGCTTAGCGGTCAACGACATCGAACAGGTGTCGAGCAAGCTCGCCGCTGCTTGTTGGGCACGGGAGTGCCGGATCGAACCCAGCCGCAAGCGTGCCGCGCTGGTGGTCCTGCACATCATCCGTCGAGACCCTCTGGAGTCCGCTCAGCTCGCTCCGGACGTGCTTGATCACATCGACCCGGCAACCACCGTCGATGACGGTCGGGTCGTTCCACTGCCCCGACGTGATGCTGTCGCCTCCGAGGTCCGACAAGCCACGGCCACTCAGCCCCGTGCTGAGCGTGGGCAGGCACAGAAATCCAAGAACACCAACAACAGCACCGGTTCAACCCCTGCTGTGGAGGGGTTCGGTGGAATGGATGTGACTGACTATGTTTAACCGACGTGGACCCCGCCGCACTGGCGGGGCCACCCCCACTATCCCGGTATCGGGACTATCTATCTATGACCCGATGCACTTCGGGATCGATGAGAACGGCCGGCAAGTCCGGGTCAGGCTGGCGTACAAGAACATCATCGCTGGTGGTGAACCCGGCTCGGGCAAGTCCTCGCTGGTCAACACCATCGTGGCCCACGGTGCGTTGTCCACCGACTGCCGTCTGTGGCTGTTCGACGGCAAGCAAGTCGAACTAGACCCGTGGCGCCCCGTGGCTGATGTGTTTGTCGGCAACGACATGGAACGAGCCCTGTATCGATTGGCTCAGCTACAGCACGAGCTCGACATCCGTTACGCGATGCTCCGCAAAGCCGGTCGACGCAAGATCACCCGTGATGACGGCCTGGACGTCATCTTGTTCGTCATCGACGAACTCGCCCTGTTCTCCGCCACCTACGGCACCAAGGAACAGCGCGAAGACTTCATCCGCATCCTGCGCGACATCGTTGCGAGGGGTCGAGCCGCGGGGATCATCACCGTCGCCGCGACCCAACGACCGAGCGCCGACATCATCCCGACCAGCCTGCGGGACCTGTTCGGCTACCGCGTGGCGTTCCGCTGCACCACCGACTCATCGTCGGACATCATCCTGTCGGTCGGCTGGGCCGGTGAAGGCTACTCCGCCAAAACCATCGATCCCCTGTCCGTCGGCGTGGGCTGGCTACTCGCCGAAGGCGGGATACCACAACGGTTCAAAGCGGCCTACCTCACCGACGCTGATATCCGCGCCATCGTCGCGCACGCACGCAGCATCCGCACGCACTACCCGGATGACGACGGAACAGCCGGAGTCCCCGCGCTCGTCACCGTCTAAATTCAGTCCCATAACCAATTACCGCTAACGGCGAATAGAACCGCTATTCGTCGCACAGAAGGAGTGTGCCCAAAATGGACCGAAATGTCAGCGATAGGACCATTTTCATCATCGTCGTAGCCATCGGATGCGCACTCGGTGTTCTGTCCGCTGTGGTTCCCGAGGTCAACACCATCCTCACCATCCTGCTCACCCTCGCTGCCGTCATCGGCATCACCGTCATCGTCGCAGGGCTCATCGAAATTAACCGCATGGGCGTCAACCCCATGCGTCCCACACAGGACACTACCGAGCAGGCTGCGGGAGGCGACGACGATGACCGTCCGCATCACCGATGAGTACTTCCGCTATGCCACAAACCAGATCCGGCTCGGCAAACGTCACCACATGCCCGGCATCCGCCGATGCACCGACTGCCGAGTCTTCTATCGGCAAGACGGCACCGGACTCACTACCTGTCCACAGTGCCGCACCAAGCACGACCGCATCTGCGTCCACTGCACGGTCCGGTTCTCCTGTGACGAGTACGGCACCCGGCTGTGCAAAAGCTGCCGCGACCAGACCTCACTGTTCTGAACCCTTCGTTCGTGACTCTCACCACCAGAGCCCGATCACGAGCCCTGGTGGTGGGGGTGGCGGCCGAACCAACCGTCATACCGAACCCAGCTAGATGGGAGACCACAATGGACAAACTAGCTATCGACCAGTTGACGCAAGCCCGTGACCTGATCCGAAAGGCCATCCACGGCCTTGTTCGCCCGGCTTCATCCATTCCGGACATCTATTACCCGATCATGGCGCTCATCGATGTCATCAGTGCCGTCCGCGACTTCCTGGACACAGTGCCTGTTCTCACGGAGTTCGATCCCACCGAGTACTACGACTCACAGGGTTCCAACCCGGGAGAGTCCATTGAACGTGCGGAAAACGCCTTGCACGATGCCCGCAACGACCTCATCAACGTGTTCTCAGAACTCAGCAAAGCCGAAGGCGAAATCAACCGCCTCAGACTGATCGAAGACTTGCCGCAATGGGAACGAGACCTGTTGAGGCTCGCTCCGAAAACCACGGAAGAGAATCCGATGGATCTTGACAACACAACTAACTGCCCTCTCGGCGCACAGTGTCAGCTCTGCCACTCAGTCGACAACCTAGGCGTTGCCACGTTCACCACACCACTGGGAGTGCTCTGTTGCACTGTCTGTGCTGACTGTGTGAACAGCGACATTCGGATCAGCGTAGCTCTGCCTGTCATCGTCGCCATGACCTACGTCGCCGAACACTGCGAACACCTCGGCATCGGTATCGACGACATGGCTTCGGCCCTCGCAGAGGAAGAGGGGAAGTCATGACCACCTAGGTAGCCACGTTCGCCCTGGTCTGCCTCACCGTTGCCTCAGATGTCACCCCAACCTTCTAGCACCCGAAAGGAACTGACGATCATGGAAACCGTTCGTGATCGTGTACGTACCGCTCTCGCCATTGCTGACCAAAATGGACAGCCACGTCCCGACCGCGCCGAACTTGCCCGACAGACCAGGGCCACTGAGCGCGCCGTCTATGAAGCACTTGTCGAACTGGACAAGGAGAAGGCCAACAACAACGGCACACCTGCCCACGTCAACGGCAACAAGGCAGAGCCGTCGAGCTCGAACCCGGTGAAGCGCAAAGCCGCCACGGTCAAGCAGAAGCTCACCACCACCCGGAAGCCCACATCGAAGCGTCCACATAGACCATGGCCACTGCTCATCATCGGACTTGGTGCCGCAGTAGCCGTGTGGTCCGGATGGGTCGGACTCGGTCAGATGGCCGGATTCGGCGTGATCCAGCTCCTGCCGGGCATCTGGGATGACCTTCGCCTGAACACCGCGATAGTCCTCCCCTTGTCCGTGGAAGCCTACGCCGCGTACGCACTCCACGTCTGGCTCGGGATCACCCCAGCCACCAAGTCACGTTCCACCAAGACGAAACCACGTAGCAACAGAACACTCCGATTCGCCCGGACCTCCGCCATCGCCAGCCTGGCTATCGGCGCTGTTGCCCAAGTGGCTTACCACCTCATGTCGGCAGCGGGATACACCCGCGCACCGTGGCCCATCGTCATGCTCGTCGCCATCATCCCCGTCGTTGTCCTGGGGCTCGCCTCAGCACTGGCGAAGCTCGTCAGCAACGACATCCACCGATAGCACAAGCTTGCCGGCCGATTCCCAAGCCACTTGATCATCTCTCTGGTCACCAGGACACCCGCAACGCCTGCCCTGGTGATCGGAGTGTTGGTCAAGCCCAACAACAACACTAGGAAGGAAATCCCATGCATAGCAAGCGAATCCTCCCCAAACTCGTTGCAGCCTTCGTCGCACTCCTGTTGTTGGTCTTCGTGATCAAGCAGCCGTTGCAAGCCGCAGACACCACGTCCGACATCGGAACGTGGCTCGGGGACGCCGGAAGTGCCGTCGGCTCCTTCCTTTCGTCACTCCTCAACTGACACACCACTGTCGAGAAAGGACACCACCATGACCGCGACACTAACCACACTGGCCCCTGCCGGTACCGCACTCCCAAGCGAGCCCGTGTTCCTGTGGGGACCTGGATATGACCTCACCGCCCGACAGATCGTCGACGCCCTCGGTTCCTACCTCGCGGCCTTCGGCGACAACTTCGAGCCCGGACAGGTCAGCCCCATGGACGCGATCCACGCCGAAGTGGCCTTCAACGGAGACCTCACCAGTTGGCAGACCCGCCGCACCGCCGATGAAGTCGCCGTGATCCGAGCCCGCGCCGAAGCCATCGCACGCGACTACTTCCACGGGCATTTCCCCGCACTCGCCTGGTAACCCGGAACGGAGAGAACAGCTAGTCGTGAGCACCATGCAGGCCGAGCCCACCCTCACCGGCGTCCTCGACGCGCTACGCCCTATCGCGGCACTGCGCACCGAGGTTGTTGGTGAGGGTGATCGGTCTGCCCGCACCACCGCGACCGACCGAGCCGCACGCGACGATTACCACCAGTGGCAACACCACGTCAGCACCGTCAACGGCTGCATCCGGCCCATCCGGCTCACCGGTCAGCTCCACACCATCGACACCACCACCGGCGAAGTTCTCGCCAGTCGCTCCACCGGCACCATGCCCGATGGAGTGCTGTATATCCCCTGCGGAAACCGACGCGCCGAAGTCTGCCCCGCCTGCGCAGAGCTCTACCGCGCCGACACCTTCCACATGATCAAAGCCGGACTCGTCGGCGGCAAAGGCACCCCGGACACCGTTGCCCACCACCCCGCCGTGTTCGCCACCTTCACCGCTCCATCCTTCGGCGCCGTCCACTCCCGCGCCGTCGACAAGAAGACCGGACGCGTCAAACCCTGCCGCATGCGCCGCTCCATGACCCTCTGCCCCCACGGACGGCCCACCTGGTGCTCACAGCGACACACAGAAGGCTCCCACGCCATCGGCAAGCCCCTGTGCTCCGAGTGCTACGACTACGCCGGACACGCCGTCTGGAACGCCTTCGCCCCCGAACTCTGGCGACGCACCACACAGACCATGCGCCGTCTTGCCTCCCGCCTGGGCAAACAGCACGGCGTTAAACTCGACATCAGCTTCGGCAAAGTAGCTGAGTACCAGGAACGCGGACTCGTCCACTTCCATGCCATCATCCGGCTCGACCAACGAGACCCGGGCAACCCGGACGCCATCCTTCCCCCGCCGGCCACTCTCACCGCCGCCCACCTCGACCAGCTCATCGCCCAAGCCGCGGCTACCACCGCCTTCCGCACACCCCCGCACCCCGGAAGCCGGTTCTACCCCGCCAACCCCGAGGGCTGGACCATCACGTGGGGCACCCAACTCGTCAACCGCCCCCTCGCTCGCGTCGACGGCGCCGACATCACCGAAAGCATGGTCGCCGGATACGTCGCCAAGTACGCCACCAAATCCACCGAAACAACCGGCTTCATCGCCCGCCGGATCACCCCCGACACCATCGCCCGCTACGCCGACTACCAAACCCACATCGGCACCCTCATCGCCCACTGCTGGGACATCGGCGCCAACCCACACAACCGCGACACCCACCCCGACGAACACGACGACTGGACCAACACCTACGGCAAACTCCGCCGCTGGGCGCACATGCTCGGATTCGGCGGACACTTCACCACCCGATCCCGCCGCTACGGGCCGACTCGTAAAGCGCTCAAGAACATCCGGCGCGTCCACCAACGCAGTCAACAGTTACTTCGACAGTCCGGCCACCGCACCACCGAACACCTCGATGAGGACACCACCCTCGTCATCGGCGAACTCGCCTACGCCGGTACCGGCTGGCTCACCCTCGGAGACGCCGAACTCGCCGCAAGCGCAGCGGCCAAAGCACGCGAGTACCGCAACACTCGCAAGCAAGAATTCGCGTTGCAGCAGACTGCCTGACAAAACTACAGAAAGGAGGTCAGTCACCATGACTACGCGAATCCTGGAAAGGAAGTGGTACACAGCGACCGAGGTAGCCGCATTGCTCGGTTTCGGTCTCTCCAAAACTAAGATGCTGATCGCTCAAGGTGATATTCGATCAGTCAAAGATGGGCGCCATCGACGCATACTACCCAGATGGGTTGACGAGTACATAGAAAGACGAGTGCAGGAACAGGGGCTGGACGATGAGTAAGTCTCGCGGCCGATCGAACGGCGAAGGGTCCATCTACCCGTACAAGAATGGCTATGCCGCCTACGCTTGGGTGACAACACCCGAGGGGCTTTCCCGACGCAAATACGTCTACGGAGCCACATGGGATGATGTTCACGAGAAGTGGATTAAGCTGAAAGACCAGGCTACCAAGGGGCCGATGGTTACCAGCACTCCACTGTTCGGCGCGTATTTGGACTACTACATCCGGGAGATTGTCCGACCTAATCTTGCACCAAAATCTGTTGAAGACTACGAACGCTTTGCGCGTATCTACTTCACGCCTGGGCTCGGCAAGAAGAAGCTCAAGATGACCACGCGTGATCTACAGCAGTGGTTCAATAGTACAGCTCGCACCTGTCAGTGTTGCGCACAGGGAAAAGACGCGGCTCGCTCCAAGAAAAAGCAGCGATGCTGCGCAAAGGGTTCGTGCTGTGAAGACTATCCAACAGCGTCCACGTTGTACGAGCTGAAACGGCGCCTCCGCATCATTTTCAACTGCGCTATTGACGAAGAGCTGATCAGCCGCAACCCGGCAACCGCCGTGAAGATTCCCCAGGTGCGACGCAAGAGGCGACGCCGCTGGACCAGCGAACACGCTCGTCAATTCTTGGCGTCGGCGAAAGAGGATGATGACCCGCTGTACGCGGCGTACGTGCTGGTCCTGGTCGAAGCTCTTCGCAAGGGTGAAGCGCTCGGGTTGCCAAAGGACGCGCCGAACTTTGATGATCAGCTACTCGACATCGGCTGGCAGTTACAGCGCGTAGGTGGCAAGTTACTCCATCGAGAAACCAAGACCGCAGAGTCCGACAACCCCTCGTTGCCGTTCCCCTCGATCGTGGGCAGTGCGCTCCAGCATCGTCTGGCCCAGCGCGAGCGTGACAGGCAGGCCGCCGGTGACGCGTGGGAAGAACACGGCCTGATGTTCACCACCAGGCTGGGCAGCCCAATCGAGCCCCGCAACTTCAACCGCGCATGGGATGCTCGGATCGTCAAGGCTGGGGTTCCGAAGATCAGTGTGCACGACGGTCGGCGTACCTGCGGGTCGCTACTGGCCGATCTTGACGTGCACCCTCGGGTGGCCATGGCCATTCTCCGGCATGCCCAGTTCGGTCTCACGATGGAGATCTACACCGAGGTGTCGGATGAGGCTACCCGTGCCGGACTCAAGAAGCTGGGAGATGCCCTCGGATGAGCCCTACTGCTGTACTTTGCTGCTGTACGGGTAGCAGAAAGGCCCTCTCCGAGAGTCGGAAAGGGCCTCTGACCTGCGGTGGAGCTAAGGGGACTCGAACCCCTGACCCCCTCACTGCCAGTGAGGTGCGCTACCAGCTGCGCCATAGCCCCTAGGTTGTACCGCTCCGGACCGGGAGGTGAACTCCCCGGCTCGGACATGTACACGGTACATGACCCCCGTCCCGCCCTCACGGCGGGGGTGGGTCAGCGGTCGGACCGCAGGGAGGCCGGGTCGAACGAGTACAGGTCGTCGTCCTCCTCCTGGACAGGCTCCCGCCGCGCGGGCTGCGGCGCCTGCCTGGCCAGCCGCTCCTCCCGGCGCCGCTGGAACTCCTCGACGGTGATCCCCGGGTCGTCGTCGTCCCTGCGGGCCGGCGCACGCTGGCCGGAGATCTGCTCGATCATCAGCGTCATGTCGTCGCCCAGGGCCAGCGCGACCTTGTTGTAGCTGTCCTGGACGGCCTCGGTGTGCGCGATCTCGGCCACCTCGACGATCAGCTCACCCAGCCGGGGCGCACCCCAGCTCGCCGCGGTGGGCGCCAGCCACAGGTCGACCAGCTTGCCGAGCGCGTCGACGGTGACCTCGATCGTGTTGTCCACGTCGTGTGCCTTGCCCCGTGCCTGCGACATCAGCTGCTCGACCTGGGCGACGGCCTCCCGCCGCGCCCGCGTCTGCTCGATGAGCTGCTGGGTGGTGTTGTGGATGGGTATCTCGTCGACCACCGTGGTCACCTTCCGCCGTAGCCGCGCTCGTCGTCGTCGGGCAGCGGCTCGAAGCCCATCGTCTTCAGCTGCCGGTCCGCGTCCCTGCCCAGCACGGGCGCCAGCGTCCGGTACATCCGGTCGCTGGCGCGCCGGGTGGCCCGGTCGGACAGCTCCACGATCTGCCGCGCGATCACCTCGGGAGCGCTGCGCAGGGCGAACGGCGTGAGCTTGACGCTCTTCAGCCGCCCGCCCGGGTACACCTCGACGGCGAACGCGCCGTCACCGGTCTCCGCCCTGCCCACGATCGGGCCGCTGCGCGCGATCGCGCCGCCGGCCTGCTCCCCCACCCGGTCCATCTCCCGCGACAACCGGTCGGCCTCCTGGCCGATATCGAACTCCGCCACCAGCGGCCCTCCCAACAGTTCCTTCCGGCAGATTAGCGTCAGCCCGTCGGGCGGTAGAACCCGATGAACGACTGCCCGGCGTTGGTGGTCCGGATCGGGCCGACCTGGACCGGGTCGCCTGCCTCGATCATCTGGCCGTTGCCGATGACCATGGCCACGTGCCCGGACCACACGACGAGGTCACCGGGCAGCAGCTGGTCCATCGACGGCACCTCCGCCCCGACCGTCTGCTGGTTGGACTTGCGCGGGATCTCCAGCCCGGCCTCGCCGTAGGAAGTCATCGTCAGGCCACTGCAGTCCAGCCCGACGCCGGGCGACGTGCCGCCCCAGACGTAGGGCACCCCCAGGTTGGACAACGCCGCGCGGACGGCCTTCGCCGCCGTCTCGTTGGGCGCCTTCACCGTGCTGCCGTCGGGCAGGTTGACGTCGACACCGGTGCCCGGCTGCGGCGGGATGGCCACCGGCAGCCGCGGCTTGCGCGCACCGCCGCCACCTCCGCCGCCACCACCGCCACCGCGGCGGCCGCCACCCCTGCTGTTGAACGATCCGCCGACGACCGTGCCACCGGAACCGCCGTTGTTGCCGCCGGTACCCGGGTTGCTGGCGGGCGGGGCCAGCTTCGTCGCGGTCGTGGTGAGGTCGGTCTGGGCGCTGGCCGCGACGGTCGCGGACTCGCCGTTCTTTTCCTCCACGAACGCCACCAGCGCAGCCATGATCTTGGCGATCTGCCCCTTCGCGTCCTCCTTGTTGGAGGCCCGCAGGGCGGCGATCGCCTTCATGTCGGTGTTGATCCGCTGGATGATCTCCTCGCGGAGCTGCTGGTTCTTGATGTCGGCGACGTCGAGGATCTCGGCGGCCTCGGCGACGGCCTTCTCGATCTCGGCGCTTTCCTGGAGCAGGTCGGTGACCTCCTTCTCCAGGCTCACCGAGGTGTTGGTGGCGTTGTCGGTGGCGTGGCCGGAGCTGTTCGCCGCCAGGTTGGCACGCTGCGCCGAGACGTTGCCGTGCACGCCGTCCAGCTGGGTCCGCAACGCGGCCTGACCGTCGACGGCGCTCGTCATGCCCGCGGTGTTGCGCGCGACCTTGCTGGCGAACTGGGTGTTGGTGTCCAGGCCCGTCCGCAGAACCTGTTCGGTCTCGTAGGTCACTGGATGTCCCTGCCGATCCGGTTCACCGTCTCGGCCTGGTCGTCCTCGACGCCCTGGTAGTTGACCGCGGTCTGCCTGGCCGCGTCACCCATCTCGCCCCATTTGCCCGCGACCCTGCCCAGCCGCTCCTGCAGCGACTGCATACGGCTGGCGTAGGCGCTGCTGAAACCGGTCTCGTCCCCCAGTGCGGAGAAGCCGTCGCCGCCGACGCTGGCGTTGGGTGCGACGTGCTTCGAACTCGCGCCGCGGATCTCCTCGCCCGCCGGGTCGATCTGGCGTGCGTAGTTCTCGTAGGTCCCCTCGTTGACGTGGAACCCTCTGTGTGGTGTGCCGTCCACGATCCCTCCTCGTAGCCCGCGTTCAGCCTAGCCGACGCGGGGTACCCGGAGGGGCGAAACCGGCAGGTCACGGCTGGGGTGCGGCGAGCACCTTCGTCAGCCAGTCCTGGTCGAGCGTGATGGCCTTGCCGGCCACCGCGACGGTCGGCGTGCCGAAGCCGCGACGGCCGTTCGGGAAGTCCCGCTGCAGGCCCGGGTCGTTCTGCGCCCTGGCCAGTTCGGCGGTCAGCTGCTGGTTGTAGGTGCCTGCGTTGACGCAGGCCGGGAAGGCCGCGTTGGTGATGCCCAGGTCCTGCCCCAGCTTGATCAGCTGGGCCTTGTCGTAGCCGCGCTTGCCCTCCTCGGGCTGCGAGTGGAACAGCGCGTCGTGGAACTGGGTGAACTTGCCGTCGTCGGCGGCACACAAGGCGGCGTTGGCGGAGTCCAGCGAGTAGCCCGGCGGGTCGGACTGCTCGACCAGCATCGGCAGCATGTGCGTGCGCACCCGCAGCGCACCGGCCTCGACCTGCTCGTGGATCTGCGGGCCGTAGGTCTTCTCGAACTGGCCGCACGCCGGGCACAGGAAGTCGGCGTAGACGTCGATGGTGGCCTTCGCGTCCGGCTTGCCGGTGACCACGACGACGCCTTCCCTGACCGAGGCGACGTTGCCCGCCGGCTGGCCGGTGGCGATGGTCTGGCCCTCGGTCTCGTTCTTCGACGAGTTGGTCCAGATCACGCCACCGATGACGGCGGCGGCCAGCACGACGACACCGACGACGGCCGCGACCATCCGCGTGTTGACACCGCCGCCACGCGCCTTCGAGACAGCCTTCGCACCGGCCGATCGCTGCTGCTGCTCCTGCTTGCGCTTGCGAGCGTTGCGCTCCGCTCCACCCACCGGTCTCAGGTCCTTTCCGTCTTCACAGGTTCGTCGGCCGGCTCCGGCTCGGCGCGTCCCTTCCGTATCCAGCCGTCGGCCGACGCCCAGGTCCTCGGCCGGACGGTCAGCCACGCGGCCAGCGCGAGGAAACCGACGTCGCGCGCGATCTCCTCCGGGTAGCGGGTCTCGCCCTGCGCCACCTCGCCACCGCCGCCGAAGCAGCCGCAGTCGATGGACAGCCCGCGTGCCCAGGACTGCACGACCCCGGCGATGAACACCACGAGCACCACCGCCGACGCCACGGCGACCCACCTGGTGAACAGCCCGGCCAGCACCAGCAGCCCGAGCACCAGCTCCACCAGCGGCAACGCCGTGGCCACCGGCCCGACCAGGCCCGCCGGCAGGACGTCGAAGGCCTTCACGGCGATGTAGGTCTGCCCGGGGTCGGACACCTTGATGGCACCGGACACCAGCCACACGGCGGCCAGCCCCAGCCGCACGACGGTGCCCGCTCCGTCGAGCACTCGGGGGGTCGGTCGCCGCACGCACCTAGGCTAGCCAGCGCCCCTGAGAAGACAGCGTGAGGTGGGAGTCCCTATGCGGGTGATCCACGTCATCACCGGAGTGATCCTGCTCGCCGTGGCCGCCTGCTCGCCCTCGGCCGACCCGGAGTCCGTGGTCGGCCGTGCCCGGGACAGCGGCACGCTGGTCATCGGCACGCGCTTCGACCAGCCCGGCATCTCCCAGCGCACGCTGGACGGGCGGCTGGTCGGCTTCGACGTGGACGTGGCCACCTACGTCGCGGGCGAGCTCGGCGTGGACGCCGACGACATCACCTGGCGGGAGATCCCCACCGTCCGGCGCGAGACCGACCTCGCCGAGCGGGTGGTGGACCTGGTCGTGGCGACGTACTCGATCACCGACGCGCGCAAGCAGCAGGTCACGTTCGCCGGGCCGTACTTCGACACCGGCCAGGACCTGCTGGTCCGCACCACGTCCCCGGACATCACCGGGCCGGAGACGCTGGCAGGCCGCAAGCTCTGCGCGGTGCCGAACACCACGTCGGCCCAGATGGTCAAGGACCGGTTCGCGCAGACGGCCGAGCTGGTGGAGTACCCGCGTTACCCGGACTGCGTGACGGCCCTGCTCGCCGGCCAGGTCGACGCCGTGTCCACCGACGGGGTGATCCTCGCCGGGTTCGCCGCGGACCATCCGGAGCTGCTGCGCGTGGTGGGCAAGCCGTTCGCAGGCGAGCGGTACGGCGTCGGCCTGCGCAAGGGCGACACCGACGGGCAGCGGGCGGTCAACGACGCCATCCGCAAGATGATCAGCAGCGGCGCCTGGCACGACTCCCTGCAGCGCAACATCGGCCCGTCCGGCTACCAGCTGCCGCCTCCCCCGGCGGTGACCGAGCAGTGACGCTGCCGGTCACCGAGGTACTCGGCGAGCTGACCGCCGCACTCGACGCCCACGGCACCGCGGTGCTGGTCGCTCCGCCCGGCACAGGCAAGACGACGCTCGTGCCGCCGGCGCTGGTGACCGGCGCGGGCCGCGTGGTGGTCGCCGAGCCGCGCCGGCTGGCCGCACGGGCCGCCGCCGCACGCATGGCCGCCCAGCTGGGTGAACCGGTGGGACGGACGGTCGGCTACGCGGTGCGCGGCGACCGGAAGGTGTCCGCGGACACCCGGATCGAGGTGGTCACCTCGGGGCTGCTGGTACGCAGGCTGCAGGGCGACCCGGAGCTGCCCGGCGTGTCGACGGTGCTGCTCGACGAGTGCCACGAGCGCCACCTCGACGCCGACCTGCTGCTCGCCCTGCTGCTGGACGTGCGCGAGGGCCTGCGGCCCGACCTGCGGCTGCTGGCGACCTCGGCCACCGTCGCGGCCGACCGGCTCGCGGCGCTGCTCGGCGGGGCGCCGGTGGTGACCGCGCACGCGCGCACGTTCGACGTGGAGCACCGGCATCTGCCGCCCGCCCGGGGCGAGCGGATCGAGGCGTGCGTGGCCAGGGCGGTGCGGGCGGCGCTGGCCGGGGACGAGGGTGACGTGCTGGCGTTCCTGCCCGGCGCGGGCGAGATCGCTCGTACCGCAAGCCTGCTGGCCGGGGTGTCCGATGTGGACGTACTGCCGCTGCACGGGCGGCTGCCCGCGGCACGGCAGGACGCGGCGCTGCGGCCGGGGCCGCGGCGGCGGGTGGTGCTGGCCACCGCGGTGGCCGAATCGAGCCTGACCGTGCCGGGGGTGCGGGTCGTCGTCGACTCCGGCCTGGCCAGGGTGCCGAGAGTGGACCATCGCAGGGGGCTGCCGGGCCTGGCGACCGTGCGGGTGTCGGCGGCCGTGGCGGCCCAGCGGGCCGGGCGCGCGGGCCGGGAGGCGCCGGGCGTCGCCTACCGCTGCTGGCCCGCTGCCGAGCACGCGACGCTGCCCGCGTACCCGGAGCCGGAAATCCGCACCGCCGAGCTGGGCAGGCTGGCGCTGGAGCTGGCCTGCTGGTCCACTCCGGACGGTGGCGGGCTGAGCTGGTGGGACCCGCCTGCCGAGGGCCCGCTGGCAGCGGCGCGGGCCCTGCTGCACGACCTCGGTGCGACCGGCGCCGACGGCAGGATCACCGAACGCGGCGGGCGCATGGCCGGGCTCGGCCTGCATCCCCGGCTGGCCAGGGCGCTGCTCGACGGCGCGGAACGGGCGGGCAGCCGCTGCGCCGCCGAGGTGGTGGCCCTGCTCGACGGCGGCGCCCAGCTCACCGACGTCGAGGCCGAGCTGCGCAGGCTGCGGTCAGCCGGTGACGAGCAGGCCAGGCGGTGGCGACGCGAGGCCGGCCGGCTGGAGCGGCTCGTGTCGGTGTCTGGCCGGCCAGACACCGCGGCCGTCGTCGCGCTGGCCTATCCGGAGCGGCTCGCCCGGCGGCGGGCGGCCGGGTCGGCGGTGTACCTGATGGCCGGTGGCACGGCCGCGGTGCTGCCGCAGGGCAGCGGGCTCGCCGACGCCGAGTGGCTGGCGGTGGCCGAGGCCACCCGCGACCCCGGTCGCAGCGAGGCGGTGATCCGGCTCGCCGCCAGGGCCGACGCGGAGCTGGCCGTCGCCGCCGCACCGAGTCTGGTATCCCAGACCGACGAGGTGACCTGGGTGGACGGTGGCGTCCGGGCCCGGTCGGTCCGCCGGCTGGGCGCGATCACGCTGACCGAGCGGCCTCTCGCCCGGCCGGCGCCGGAGCTGGTGCGGGCCGCCGTCGTCGACGGCCTGCGGCGGGAAGGTCTGGGGCTGCTGCGCTGGCCTGCCGAGGCGGTCTCGCTGCGGCAGCGCATGGCCTTCCTGCACGACGTCCTCGGCCCACCGTGGCCGCCGGTCGACGATACCGCCCTACTGTCCACTGTGGACGAGTGGCTGGAGTCTGGGATACCAGACCCCGGCCAGGTGGACGCGACGGCTGTGCTGCGCACCCGGCTCCCGTGGCCGGAGGCGAGCGGGCTGGACGAGCTGGCGCCGGAGCGGATCACCGTGCCGTCCGGCTCGCGGATCCGGGTGGACTACGCGGACGGTCCGGTGCTGGCGGTGAAACTGCAGGAGACGTTCGGCTGGACCGCGACGCCGCGGGTGGCGGGCGGCCGGGTCCCGGTCGTGCTGCACCTGCTGTCACCGGCCGGCCGTCCCGCCGCGGTCACCGCGGACCTGGAATCGTTCTGGCGCAACGGTTATCCGGCGGTCCGGGCGGAACTACGCGGGCGTTACCCGAAGCACCCGTGGCCGGAGGACCCGCTGACGGCCGAGCCGACACACCGGACGAAACGGCGTTAACGCACGGCGCCGAGCGGCGGTGCCGGTAGTTCCTCGCGCACCTTCTCGTCGGACTCGTCCTCCTCGTGCAGCCCGAGCTGCACCGCGTGCCGGATCTGCTCGCGGTTCTCCCGTACCACGTGGGCGAAGAAGTCGTCGATGCGTGGATCGGTGAGCACGTCCAGCGTGATCCGCATGACCGTGTCCACCACGGAACGCACGATCTCGTCGTGGAACGGCAGGCGGGACAGCCTGCCCGCGGCGGGGTCGGCCTTCATCTTCTCGGTGATGATGCTGCGCAGCATTTCCCGGTTCTCGCCGAGGGAACGGGCGAGGTTCTGCGGGTAGTTGCCGGTTTCCAGCACCTTGACGACCTCGTCCATGACCGCGATGGTGATGGGTTTCTTGATCGCCAGCACGATGGGCCGCGACATGCGTTCCACCATGCGCTGGGTGAACCGCTCGCCGAACGCGCGGTCCGCGGTGCGGGCCAGCCGCACGATCAGGACCACGAGGCGCAGCAGCCGGAATCCGCGCAGCGCCGGGTGCGCGATCGGGATCATGCCGAGGATCTCGTACCAGTTGCGCAGCGGGAACTTGCCTTCCCAGCCCGCCTTGTGCCAGCGCCACAGGAACTCCAGCGCGAAGACTCCGCAGATCGCCGCGTCGATGACGAAGATCCGGTGGGCGGTGGCGTCGGAGTGCGGCCAGAAGGTGACGTAGACCAGCAGCACCACGGAAAACACCGCGAGCGCGAGCATGAACCAGTCCAGGAGGTTGACGCGCCGTGTCGCGGTAGTGCCCATGCCCGCATTCTGCCGTCCGGTGACCCGCGCCGCACGAAGGCGGTAACGAAAGTCGGGGGTAACCGTCGCCTTTAGGCGAATGTGCGGGCGGCTCGCGGTTCGTAGCGTCGAGGTCATGGAGAGCAGGAGCCACCGTGATCAAGCTACGTGAACTGACGAAACGGTACGGGGATCGCACGGCGGTCGACGGGCTGACGGTCGACATCCCGCCCGGGACGGTGACGGGTTTTCTCGGGCCCAACGGTTCGGGCAAGTCCACCACCATGCGGATGGTGCTGGGTCTGGACCGGCCCGACACCGGAACGGCGACGGTGAACGGCAGGCACTATGCCGGGCTCGCCTGCCCGCTGCGGGAGGTCGGTGCCCTGCTGGACGCCGCGGCGGTGCACCCGGGGCGCAGCGGGGCCAGGCACCTGCTGGCGATGGCCCGCAGCAACGGCCTGGCCGACACCCGGGTCGACGAGGTGCTGGCGACCGTGGGGCTGTCCGACGTCGCGGGCAAGCGGGTGGGCACCTACTCGCTGGGCATGCGGCAGCGGCTGGGCATCGCCGGTGCCCTGCTCGGCGACCCGCCCGTGCTGCTGTTCGACGAGCCGGTGAACGGCCTGGACCCGGACGGGGTGCGCTGGGTGCGGCAGCTGATGCGGTCGCTGGCCGGTGAGGGGCGGACGGTGCTGGTGTCCAGCCACCTGATGAGCGAGATGCAGCTGACGGCCGACCGGCTGGTGGTGATCGGAAGGGGAAGGCTGCTGGCCGACTCGACCGTCGCGGAGTTCATCGCGGCCAACTCGGCGGCCGAGGTGCGGGTGCGGCTGCCGCGGGCAGCCGACCGTGAGGTCCTGGCGGCCCGGCTGCGGGCGGCCGGCGCGCTGGTCACCGCGCACGGCGACGAGCTGGCCGTGCGTGGCGCGGGCGTGGAGTCGGTCGGCGAGGCCGCACACGGCTCCGGCGTGCTGCTGCACGGGCTGGCCGAGCACAGCGCGTCGCTGGAGCAGGCCTACCTGGAGCTGACGGCGGACGAGACCGAGTACGCGGGGGTGCACTGATGGCAGGGGCGACGACGATGAACGCGGTGCGATCGGAGTGGACGAAGCAGTTCTCGCTGCGGTCCACCTGGTGGTGCCTGGTGGCCGCGGTGGTGCTCGTGCTCGGGTACGCGGCCATGGCCGCACTGACCGTCCGGATCAACGGCGACGACGATCTGTCGGCGCAGGGCATCGCGGTCGGCGCGGTGTTCTACCTCGGCCAGTTCGCGGTCGTGTCGCTGGCGACCCTCGCGATCACGACCGAGTACGCCAGCGGTTCGATCCGGTCGACGCTGCAGTGGGTCCCGGTCCGCCGGCGGATGCTGGCCGCCAAGGGCGGTGTGCTGGCGGCGGTGCTGGCCGTGCTCGGTGTCGCGGTCACGCTCGTGGCGCAGGGACTGTCGGTGCCGCTGATGGGCGGCAACGGCGTGCCGGTGTCCGCCGGGTCGGTGCTGACCACGTCCCTGGCCGCCGGTGCGTACTTCGCGCTGCTCGGCCTGCTGTGCCTGGGGCTGGGCACGGCGTTGCGCAGCACGGCCGGGACGATCACGGCGGTGTTCCTGCTGCTGATGATGCTGCCGATGTTGGCCGGTGCGATGGGGATGCCCGAGCTGGCGCACGGGTTTCCCGGCATCGGCGGGATGAACGCGATGATCGACGCCGGAGCACCCAACCCGCTCTTCGGCGGTGTGGCGCCCTACCCGCCGCCGGTGGGCCTGCTGGTCGCGGGCGGCTGGGCGGTACTGGCACTGGCGGTGGGCCATACGGTGCTGAACCGCCGTGACGCCTGACCGGTGCGGGCGGCCGTCAGTCCTCGACGAGCCCCGCCTCGTGGGCCAGGACGGCCGCCTGCACCCGGTTACGCAGCCCGAGCCGGCCCAGGATCGCGCTGACGTAGGCCTTGACCGTGCCCTCCACCACGTGCATCCGCCCGGCGATGTCCGCATTGGACAGACCGGAGCCCAGCAGTGCCAGCACTTCCCGCTCGCGTTCGGTCAGCTGCCCGACCTGCTCCCGTGCCTTCGCGCCGCGGCTCATCCGGCCGGCGGGCAGGTGCTCGATGACCCGCTTGGCCACCTTGGGCGACAGGAACGCCGCCCCCTCGGCGGCGGCACGCACGCCGGTGATCAGCTCTCGCGGGTCGCCGGCCTTCAACAGGAAGCCGCTCGCGCCGTCGGTCAGCGCACGGGCGATGTAGTCGTCCTCGCCGAACGTCGTCAGGATGATCACCGCGACGTCCGGCAGCACCCGGCGCAGCTCGGCCAGCGCGGCGAGCCCGTCCAGCCGCGGCATGCGGATGTCCAGCAGCACCACGTCCGGCCGGTTCGCCGTCGCGGCCTCGACCGCCGCCCGCCCGTCGTCGGCCTCGGCCACCACCTCGATGCCGGGGTCCGCGCCGAGGATGGCGGCCACCCCGGCCCTGATCATCGGCTCGTCGTCGGCCACCAGTACCCGGATCACCCTTGCGTGTCCCTTCGCCCGTCGATGTGGTCCCTGCTCACCAGCCGGCCGTCGAGGAAGCACAACCGGTAGCTGAACTCGCTGAACTCGAACAACCCCGCCCCGGTGCCGTAGTACTCGCAGACCGCTCCCGGCGGCGGCACCGGCGCGACGTCCCGTGGCCGGTACCGCTGCTGCCGGTCCGGCAGGACGGGCGCGAGCTCGGCCCGCGGCTGTCCCGGCCGCAGCCGGTCGAACTGCGCGGGGTCCAGCCTGGTCGTGACGTAGTCGTAGGTGTAGGCCACGACGCTCACGCCGGTCAGCACACCGAGCGCCGCCACCGGCACCGCGACCATGACGGCCAGTGTGCGGCGTGCCCGCCGCTGGACGTCGGCCCGCTCGGCCGCCGACCGCGACGGCTCCGACGGCTCCTCCTCGGCCGGGGCGGCGGCGTGCGGCAGGCGGGCCAGGACCCGGAAACCGCCGTCGGCCGGTCCGGCCTCGAACGTGCCGCCGAGCAGGCGCACCCGCTCCCGCAGCCCGATCAGCCCCCGCCTGCCGCCGCCCGCGCCCGGCAGCGGCCCCGCGGGCGGCGGCGGGTTGTCCACGGTCACCACGGTCTCGTCGTCGTCCCCGGCGAGCGTCACGGTCACCGCCGCGCCCGGCGCGTGCTTGGCCGCGTTGGTCAGCGCCTCCTGCACCACCCGGTACGCCGCGCGGCGCACCATCGCCGGCGCCCGCCCGGGCAGCTCGCCGTCCAGGCGCACGACCAGCCCGGACGCGGCCGCCCGGCCGACGAGATCGCCGACGGCGCCGTCCGCCGGGTCGGTCGGCGCGGCGTCGTCGGCCTCCCGCAGCACGCCGATGATGTCGTGCAGCCGTTCGGTGGCGGCCGCCGCACTGCGCCGCAGCTCGGCCGCCGCCCCCCGGTACCGTTCGTCCAGATCGGGCGCGACCTCCAGCGCACCCGCCCGCAACGCGATGAGGCTCAGCTCGTGCCCGAGCGAGTCGTGCATGTCCCCGGCGATCCGGGCCCGCTCCCGCAGCCGCGCCTCACCGGCGATCATCCGCTGCTGGACCTCGTACTGCTCGGCCCGTTCCCAGCCGGTGCGGGCCAGTTCCTCCCGCAGCCGCACGTAGCGGCCCAGCTGCCAGGGCAGCGCGGCCGCGAACGAGACGTACCCGACCAGCGCGGCCCAGTCCGTACCGCCACCGGCCAGCAGCGTCACCGGCAACCCGACCACCACCACACCGCCGAACACCGCCAGCGCCGGCCCGACCCGGTCCAGCCTGCGCCCGGCGAGGAACGACGTCAGCACCATCAGGCCGACCGGCCACAGCGGCACCCGGCCCCCGTAGTCGAACACCATCGCCAGGCCGGACGCCGTCGCCGCGCCCAGCGCCAGCAGGGGCGCGCGCCGGATCGTGGCCACCGCGACGGTGATGGTCACCAGCCCGGCCAGCAGCTCCCACGGTGCCGGGTTGCGGTGGCTCTCGTAGGCCGTCAAGGCGATCAGCGCGACCCCGGCCAGCACCTCGGCCAGCCGCCCCCATCCGCCACGCATTCGCACGACGCGCAACGCTACCCAGCCGCCGCCGGGCCGCAACACTGCCGAAAGTCAAGATCCGCCCGCCCGGTGAGGCATCATGACCGGTATGGCCAAGCGGACCCTCGCCGAGCAACTGCCCGGGCCCCTCCCGCCGGGGATCGACGCCCTGAGCGAGGAGGACAAACAGCGCCTGGCCGACGCCCTGCGCTCGGCCCGGCACCAGCAGGCGGCCGCACTGGCCGCGGCCGGCGAGGAGGGGTTGCGGTACGTGCCCGCGCTGCTGCGGGGCGTGGTCCGCAAGGCGGTGGGCCTGTGACGAGCCTGGCCACCAGGGCCGAGCTGCTCAAGCTCGCCAGGGTCCTGCGCACCGAACCCGGACGGCTGGACTTCCTGGCCCACGTCGACCCGGCCGACCTGCGGAAACTGCGCGAACAGGTCACCGACGTGCTGTTCGACGCGAACAAGGCGATGCTCGAACGGATGGCCGCCGCCAGCAGGCTGCTGCCGACCGCCGTCCTGGCGACCATCGCCGAGCGGACCTTCGGCCCGATGCTGTGCGCCCGGGTGGCCGGTGTCATGGAGACCGGCCGGGGTGTGGAGGTCGCCAAGCGCCTGTCCC
The DNA here is from genome assembly GCF_004214935.1 of Amycolatopsis suaedae. Taxonomy (GTDB): domain Bacteria; phylum Actinomycetota; class Actinomycetes; order Mycobacteriales; family Pseudonocardiaceae; genus Amycolatopsis; species Amycolatopsis suaedae. Next base: position 16,437 of record NZ_SFCC01000009.1, on the reverse strand, counting down.
CGGCGTTCCTCGCCGACGTCGCCGCCGAGCTGGACCCGCGCCGCGCCACCGGGATCATCGTGCGGATCCCGACGCCGACGGTGGTCCGCGTGGCCGAGGAGCTGGTGTCGCGGGAGGACTGGATCACCGTCGGCCGGTTCGTGGGCCACCTTCCCGACCCGACCGTCGCCGCGAGCCTCGCCGTCATCCACGACGCCGCCCTGCTGCAGATCGCGTTCGTGCTCGACGACAAGGACCACGTCGGCAACGTCATCCGGCTGCTGCCGGAGGCCCGCTTCGGCGGGCTGGCCAGGGCCGCCGCCGAGCACGACCTGTGGGCGGCGACGTTCGACCTGCTCGATCACGTCGGCCCGGCCCACCGGGCCCGGCTGGTGGCCGCGGTGGCCGAGCTTCCCGCCGAGCACCGCGACCGCGCCGCCGAGCAGGCCAGGGAACACGGCCGCGAGGACCTGCTCGCCGGCTGAGCGCCGTCTGGGATCTCAGACCACGCGGATTCCCTTACGCCACACCGCATGCGTGAGCGGAACCCCCGGCCGGTAGGCCAGGTGGGTCACCGACGGCGCGTCCAGCACCTGCAGGTCGGCCCGGGCTCCGGCACGGAGCACGCCGACGTCGTCGCGGCGCAGCGCGGCCGCTCCGCCCGCCGTCGCCGCCCACACCGCCTCGGCGACCGACAGGCCCATCTGCAGCACGGCGGTGGCCACGCAGAACGCCATCGACGTGGTGTAGGAGCTGCCCGGGTTGGCGTTGCTGGCCAGCGCGACCGTCGCCCCGGCGTCGAGCAGCCGCCGCCCCGGCGCCAGTGGCTGCCGGGTGGACAGATCGCAGGCGGGCAGCAGCGTGGCCACGGTGTCCGAGCCGGCCAGCGCCGCCACGTCGTCGTCGGACAGGTACGTGCAGTGGTCGACGCTGGCGGCGCCGTGCCGCACCGCCAGCTGGACACCCGGGCCCTCGCCGAGCTGGTTGCCGTGCACCCGCAGGCCGAGGCCCCGCTGGGCGGCCGCCGCGAGCACCCTGCCCGACTGTTCCTCGTCGAACGCCCCGGTCTCGCAGAAGACGTCCGCCCAGCGCACCGAACCGGCCACGGCGTCGAGCATCGGCCCGCACACCAGGTCCACATAGGACTCCGCGTCGGCGCCCGGGGGCACCAGATGCGCGCCCAGGAAGGTGACCTCGTCGGCCACCTCCGCGGCGATGGTCGCCGAGCGGGCCTCGTCGGCGACGTTGAGCCCGTACCCTGTCTTGGTCTCCAGACACGTCGTGCCCTGCCGCAGCGCCTCGCTGACGTGCCTGGCCAGGTTCGCCGCCAGCTCGGCATCGGTGGCATCGCGGGTGGCGTTCACGGTGACCGCGATCCCGCCGGCCGTGTAGGGCTGGCCTGCCATGCGGGCCTCGAACTCGGCGGTCCGGTCGCCCGCGAACACCAGGTGGCTGTGGCTGTCCACCCAGCCGGGCAGCACGGCCCGGCCCTCGACGTCGACGCGCTCGTCGGCGTCCGGCGCCCCGGCGGCGGGCCCGGCCCACGCCACCCGGTCGCCGTCGAGCACGACGGCGGCGTCGGTGAGCACGCCGTGTGCGGGATCGTTGGTGGTCAGCTCGCCGATGCCGGTGATCAGGGTTGTCAGTGCTGCCACAGTCGCTCGATCTCCTCCGCCAGAACGGTTTCCGGACGTTCCATCAGCTGGTGTACCCGGTCGGCGACGACCCGGCGGCCGCCGGCCACCACATCGGTGACGTCGGCGGCGGTCGCGGCGAACACCGCCCCGGCCGGCTCGACGCCCGCGGTCCGTGGCGTGGCCAGGTCCACCGTGACCAGGTCGGCCAGCGCGCCGGGTTCGATCCGGCCGGCCTCCGGCCAGCCAATGGCCGCGTGGTCGGCTGCCGCCGCCATGAGCTCGGCGACGTCGAAGCGGCCACGCGACTCGCTCGCCAGCCGCTCGTCGAGTTCCAGCGCCGCGGTCTCGGCGAACGCGTCCACCACGGCGTGGCTGTCGGTTCCCAGGCACAGCCCGACACCGGCGTCGGCCAGCGCCCTGGCCGGGCCGATGCCGTCGCCGAGGTCGCGTTCGGTCGTCGGGCAGAAGCAGGCCCGGGTCCGCATGCGGCCCAGCAGCCCGATGTCGGTGTCGGTGAGGTGGGTCGCGTGCACGGCCACGGTGTTCTCGCCGAGCACGCCGTGCTCGGACAGCAGCGTCGCCGGGGTGCGGCCGTGTGCGGCGAGACAGTCGGCGTTCTCGGCCCGCTGCTCGGAGAGGTGGACGTGCAGCGGGCGGCCCGCCGCCCAGTCCGCCACCGTGGACAGCTGCTCGGCGGGCACGGCCCGCACCGAGTGGACGGCGGCACCGATCCGGGCGTGCGTGCCCTCCGGCCGGAACTCCCCCGCCCGCTGTGCCCACCGGTCGGCGTCACCGTCGCCGAAACGCAGCTGTGGCCCGGCCAGTTCGGCGCCGAACCCGCCGGCCAGGTAACAGGTGTCGAGCAGGGTGATCCGGATACCGGCGTCGGCGGCGGCCCGCACCAGCGCGGCACTCATCGCGTTGGGGTCGGCGTAGCGCGTTCCCCCGGCGGCGTGGTGCAGGTAGTGGAACTCCCCGACCCCGGTGAACCCGGCGCACACCATCTCCGCGAACACACCGCGGGCCAGCCGGTAGTAGGAGTCCGGGTCGAGCCGCTGGGCCAGCGTGTACATCCGCTCGCGCCAGGTCCAGAACGTGCCGCGCTCGTGGTGGGTGCGCCCGCGCAGCGCGCGGTGGAACGCGTGCGAGTGCCCGTTCGCGAACCCGGGCACGGTCAGCCCGGACAGCACGGTGCCCGCCCGCGCCGCTCCCGGCGTCACGGCCGTGACCGTGTCGCCGTCGGTCTCGACCAGGACCGCGTCGGCCACTCCGCCGGGCAGCCAGGCGTGCTCGCACCAGTAGGTGGTCATCGGGCCAGGTCCCGCAGCACCGCGGCCAGCGCCCGGCCGCCTTCGTCCACATCGGAGGGTTCGGCGAACTCCTCCGGCGCGTGGCTGATGCCGGTCGGGTTACGCACGTAGAGCATTCCCGCCGGGACGTGGGCGGCGAGGATCGCCGCGTCGTGCCCGGCGCCGGTCGGCAGGGCGGGAACGCCGCCGAGCAGCCCGGACATCCGGTCCCGCAGCCCGCTGTCGAACGTGACGGTGCCGGAGTAGGACTCCTCGGTGACCGTCAGCTCGCAGCCCTCCTCGGCCGCCGCCTCGCGCGCGGCGCCGGTGATGTCGGCGACCAGCGCGGGGGTCAGCGCCTCGCCGGGTACCCGCGCGTCCAGCCAGAGGTCCACTGTGGACGCGATGACGTTGGTGCCACCAGGGTTGGGCACCAGCCGCCCGACCGTCGCCCGGGCGTCTGGCATCCCAGACGCCAGTCTGCGTGCCGCCGCGACGGTGGCCGCGGCCGGCAGCATCGGGTCACTGCGGTCGCCGATCCGCGTCGCACCGGCGTGGTTTCCCTGCCCGCGGAAGGAGAACCGCCACCGCCCGTGGGCGATGACCGTGCTGCCGACGGCGACCGCGCTGTTCTGGTCGATCAGACCGCGCCCCTGCTCCACGTGCAGCTCGATGAAGTGCCCGATGTTCCCCAGCGTCTCGGGGTCGGGACCGAACCGCTCCGGATCGTGGCCTGCCCGCCGGGCCGCGTCGGCGAAAGTCACCCCGTCGGGATCGGTCAGCCGCCGGGCCCGGTCCGGGTCGATGGCACCGGTCAGCAGGCGGGATCCCAGGCAGGGCACACCGAACCGGCCACCCTCCTCCTCCGCGAACACCACGACCGCCAGCGGCCTGGCCGGGGTGAATCCTCCGGCCTTCAGCGAGGCGAGCGCGTCCAGCGCGCTGACCACGCCGAGCGGCCCGTCGAACGCGCCGCCGCCGGGAACCGAGTCGAGGTGGCTGCCGGTGACAACCGCGTCCGGCCCCGGCGTTCCCCACCAGGCCCACAGGTTGCCGTTCCGGTCTGTCTGGACGTCCAGACCCCGGCGAGCCGCCCGGTCGGTGAACCACTCGCGCAGCTCGGCCTCGGCGGAGTCGAACACGTGCCGCGAGTAGCCGCCCCGGGCGGCGTCCCTGCCGACGCCCTCGATCTGGGCCAGCAGCGCCGACGCCGTCACTCGGCCTCCTTCATCGGCACCCGCACGCCGCGCTCGGCGGCGACGTCGGCCGCCCGCTCGTAACCGGCGTCGACATGCCGGATCACGCCCATGCCGGGGTCGTTGGTGAGCACCCGCTCGATCTTGGCACCGGCCAGCTCGCTGCCGTCGGCGACACAGACCTGCCCGGCGTGGATGGACCTGCCCATGCCGACTCCGCCGCCGTGGTGGATCGACACCCAGCTGGCGCCGGACGCGGTGTTGACCAATGCGTTGAGCAGTGGCCAGTCGGCGATGGCGTCGGAGCCGTCGGCCATGCCCTCGGTCTCCCGGTACGGCGAGGCGACGCTGCCCGAGTCGAGGTGGTCCCGGCCGATCACCACCGGTGCGCTCAGCTCGCCGCTGGCGACCATCTCGTTGAACCGCAACCCGGCCAGGTGCCGCTCGCCGTAGCCGAGCCAGCAGATGCGGGCGGGCAGTCCCTGGTAGGCGACCCGGTCGCCGGCGAGCCGGATCCAGCGGGCCAGCGACTCGTTCTCCGGGAACAACTCCAGCATCGCCCGGTCGGTGGCCGCGATGTCGTCTGGGTTCCCAGACAGCGCCGCCCAGCGGAACGGCCCCTGCCCCTCGCAGAACAACGGCCGGATGTAGGCGGGGACGAACCCGGGGAAGTCGAAGGCCCGCTCGCAGCCACCCAGCTTCGCCTCACCGCGCAGCGAGTTGCCGTAGTCGAACACCTCGGCGCCGCGGTCGAGGAAGCCCAGCATGGCGCCGACGTGTTCGGCCATCGACTCGCGTGAGCGGTCGGTGAACTCGTCGGGCTTCTTGGCCGCGTAGTCGTGCCAGTCCTCCACCGCGATGCCGGCCGGCAGGTAGGCCAGCGGGTCGTGTGCCGAGGTCTGGTCGGTCACGATGTCGACCTCGACCTCGCGGCGCAGCAGTTCCGGCAGCACCTCGGCGGCGTTGCCGATCACGCCGACGGACAGCGCGCGCCGCTCCCGCTTCGCGGCGGTGACCCGGCGGATCGCGTCGTCCAGGTCATCGGCGACCTCGTCCAGATAGCGGGTCTCCACCCGCCGGTGCGCCCGCTCCGGGTCGCACTCGATCACCAGCGCGACACCGTCGTTCATGGTGACCGCGAGCGGTTGCGCGCCACCCATTCCGCCGAGGCCCGCGGTGACGGTCAGCGTGCCGGCGAGCGTGCCGCCGAACCGCTTGCGGGCCACGGCGGCGAAGGTCTCGTAGGTGCCCTGCAGGATGCCCTGGGTGCCGATGTAGATCCACGAGCCCGCGGTCATCTGGCCGTACATGGTCAACCCCAGCGACTCCAGCCGCCGGAACTCCGGCCAGGTCGCCCAGTCACCGACCAGGTTGGAGTTGGCGATGAGCACGCGAGGTGCCCACTCGTGCGTGCGGAACGCGCCGACCGGCCGTCCGGACTGGACCAGCAGGGTCTCGTCGGCGTCGAGGGTGGTCAGGCAGCGGGTGATGGCGTCGAAGCTGGCCCAGTCGCGGGCGGCCTTGCCGGTGCCGCCGTAGACGACGAGGTCCTGCGGGCGTTCGGCGACCTCGGGATCGAGGTTGTTGTGGAACATCCGCAGCGCGGCCTCGGTCTGCCAGTTGCGGGCGGTCAGCGTCGTGCCGCGGGCGGCGCGAACGGTCCTGCTCATCGGGCGTCCTCCAGGTGTTCGGCGATGACGTTGCGGACGGCACCGGACCGGATCAGGTCCTCGGTGGCGGCGATCTCGGGGGCGAGGTGGCGGTCCGGCCCCGGGCCGTCGACCCGGGTGCGCAGCAGGTCCCGCACGGCCGCGGTGACCGGTGCGGGCCGCAGCGGTGCGCGCAGGTCGAGCGCACGCGCCGCGGTGAGCAGTTCGATCGCCAGCACGGTGGTCAGCCCGTCGACGGCGGTGCGCAGCTTGCGCGCGGCCGACCAGCCCATGGACACGTGGTCCTCCTGCATGGCGCTGCTCGGGATGGAGTCGACCGAGGCGGGCGCGGCCAGCCGCTTGAGTTCGCTGACGATCGCCGCCTGGGTGTACTGGGCGATCATGTGCCCCGAGTCGACACCGGGGTCGTGCGCCAGGAACGCGGGCAGGCCGTGCGAGCGGGCGATGTCGAGCATCCGGTCGGTGCGCCGCTCGGCGATGCTGGCCACGTCGGCGACGCCGATGGCGAGGAAGTCCAGCACGTAGGCCACCGGTGCCCCGTGGAAGTTGCCGTTGGACTCGACGCGGCCGTCGGCCAGCACCACCGGATTGTCGACGGCAGCGGCCAGTTCGCGGTCGGCGACCAGCTCCGCGTGGGTGAGAGTGTCCCTGGCTGCGCCGTGCACCTGCGGCGCGCAACGCAGCGAGTAGGCGTCCTGTACGCGGGTGCAGTCCGGGCCGCGGTGGCTGGCCACGATCTCCGAACCGGCCAGCGCGGAGTGGATCCGCCCGGCCGAGACGGCCTGACCGGGGTGCGGGCGCAGCGCCTGCAGGTCGGCGGCGAACGGCCGGTCGGTGCCCAGCAGCGCCTCGACGGTCATCGCGGCGGTGATGTCGGCGAGGTCGAGCAGGTCGTGCAGGTCGCGGGCGGCGAGCACCAGCATGCCGAGCATGCCGTCGGTGCCGTTGGTCAGCGCGAGGCCTTCCTTCTCGGCCAGCACGACGGGTTCGATCCCGGCCCGCTCCAGTGCCCGCGCCGCGGGAACCGGGGTGTCCGAACCGTCGTACACCTCACCCTCGCCCATCAGCGCCAGCGCGACCGCGGCCAGCGGCGCGAGGTCACCCGAGCAGCCGAGCGAGCCGTACTCGTGCACGACCGGGACGATGCCGGCGTTGAGCATGGCCGCCAGTGCCTGCGCGGTCTTCGGCCGCACGCCGGTGTGCCCCGAGGCCAGGGTGCGCAGCCGCAGCAGCATGAGCGCGCGGACCACCTCCGGCTCGACCGGCCGGCCCGCGCCCGCGGCGTGCGAGCGGATCAGCGAGCGTTGCAGTGCCGTGCGCAGGTCGGGCGGGATGTGGCGGACGGCGAGCGCCCCGAACCCGGTGGACACCCCGTAGGTGGGAGCGCTCGCCTCGGCGAGTGCCTCGATGTGCTTGCGGGTGCCGGCGAGCCGTTCGATGGCGGCGCCGGTGAGCGCCACCGGGGCCGCGCCCCTGGCCACGCCAATCACCTGATCGCGTCGTAGCGGGTCGGTGCCGAGCAGGACGGTGTCTGGCATGTTCCTTATTGGACCTTGCCGACGGCGAGCGCAAAATCGGAGGCGGAGTGGTTGTGTCTGGGATCCAAGACAGGAGGAATCGTGGGTGACAGCAGCGACGTACCCGCCCTCCGGCGCGGTCTGGCCGTCCTCCGGGTGCTGGCCTCGCACGCGGGTCCGATGACGGCGGTGGCGGTCGCGCGTGAGCTGGATCTGCCCAGGTCGACCACCTACCACCTGCTGTCCGAGCTGGAGGCGGCCGGTTTCGTGGTGCACCTGCCGGCCGAGCGGCGGTACGGCCTCGGCATCGCCGCGTTCGAGCTGGGCTCGGCGTACCTGCGGCACGAGCCGCTGGAGCGGCTGGCCGCGCCCCTGCTGCGCCGTCTGGTGGACCAGACAGGGCACAACGCCCACCTCGGCGTGCTGCACGGCAACGAGTCGCTGTACCTGCTCAAGGAACGTCCCGCGAAGCCGGAGACGCTGGTCACCGACGTCGGCGTGCGGCTGCCCGCCCAGTTGACCGCGTCCGGCAGGGCCATCCTCGCCAACCTCCCGACCCCGCAGGTGCGGGCGCTGTTCCCCCGGGCGTCCTCGTTCGTGCGGCGCACCGACCGGGGGCCACGCAACCTCGTCCTGCTGCGCGCCACACTCTCCGCCGAGTCACAGCGGGGCTGGGCGGTCGAGGACGGTCACGTGACGCCAGGCTTCGCCTCGGTGGCCCTGCCGGTCTTCGACCACGGCGACCGGCCGCTGGCCGCCATCAGCGTCACCTTCCGGCACATCTGCCTCGACGAACCGCGGGAATGCGGCCTGACCTGGCCGGAACTCGCCGAGAAGGTCCAGGAGACCGCCAACGAGCTCACCCGGCAGGTGGGCGGCCGGCCCTCACCTCCGCTCCCCCCACGGCGATAGTGGTCCGACGACGAGCCGGACGCCCCCTGCCGGTCAAGAAACGGACGGCAGATACCAGGGCGGGGTATCATTGGCCGACCAGGAACTTCCGGGAGGCAGGACGAGATGGCGATCCACGACGGGGACAAAGAGGCCCACCTCAAGCGGCTCCGCCGAATCGAGGGGCAGATCCGCGGGCTGCAGCGGATGGTCGAGGAGGAGAAATACTGCATCGACATCCTGACCCAGGTGTCGGCGGCCACGAAGGCGCTGCAGTCGTTCTCGCTCCAGCTGCTCGACGAGCACCTGTCCACCTGCGTGGTCGACGCCGCCAAGACCGGCGGCCGCGAAGCCGAGGTCAAGGTGAAGGAGGCGTCCGAGGCCATCGCGCGACTGGTCCGTTCGTAAGCCCCGGCAACCGCGAGCAAGGGAGCTTTACTACCCAAAGACGGGAGTAAAGCTCCCTTGCTTCGTTTCCGGGCTGGTCAGCGACCCGGGTTGCTACCCTACCCCCCTGGGGTATATCCTTCGGTCAAGGACGACCCGAAGGAGCGCATCGAGATGACCACGACCACCTACCCGGTGACCGGAATGACCTGCGAGCACTGCGCCCGCTCGGTGACCGAGGAGGTCAGCAGGATCGACGGCGTCACCGGCGTCGACGTCGACCTCGCCGGCGGTTCGGTGACCATCACCAGCACGTCCGAGCTCGCCGAGGCCGACGTGCGGGCCGCCGTCGACGAGGCCGGCTACACGCTGGGTACCCGGTAGCCGCCATGAACACCGTGACCAAGCTCGGCGCCTACGCCGCCGCCCTCGCCCTGGTGGCGGGCGGCGGCTGGGCGCTCGGCGCCGCGGCCGGTCCGGCACCCACGCCGGAGCCCAAGCCCGCGGGCCACGCCGACTCCCACGCGGGCGGCACCGACGCCGGCCACACCGCGACCCCGGTGAGCGACCAGCCGAGCGGGCTGGCCAGCACGGCGAACGGTTACATGTTCGCTCCCGGCACGAGCACACTGCCCGCCGGGACCACGCAGCCGTTCACCTTCCGGATCCTCGGCCCCACCGGCGCCCCGGTGACCGCGTTCGACGTCGCGCACGAGAAGCGCATGCACCTCATCGTCGTCCGCCGCGACACCGCCGACTACCAGCACCTTCACCCGGAGCTGGCCGCCGACGGCACATGGTGGGTGAACCTGCGGCTGCCGCAGGCGGGCAGCTACCGGCTCTTCGCCGACTTCGCGCCGACCGGCGGCACACCGACCACGCTGGGCACCGACCTCGCCGCCCCGGGCGAGTTCACCCCGCGGCACCACCCGGCCTCCCGCGAGGCCACGGTGGACGGCTACCAGGTGCGCCTCGACGGCGACCTGCTGCCCGGGCAGTCGTCGCCGTTGCGGCTGACCGTTCGCAAGGACGGCCGCGACGTCACCGACCTGCAGCCCTACCTCGGCGCGTACGGCCACCTGGTCGCGCTGCGTACCAGCGACCTCGCCTACCTGCACGTTCACCCGGACGGCAACCCCGGCGACGGCCGCACCCCGGCGGGCCCCACGGTCACCTTCCACACCGAGGTGCCCTCGGCGGGCAGCTACCGGCTCTTCCTCGACTTCCAGCACGCCGGCACCGTGCGCACGGCCGAGTTCACGGTGGACACCGGAACCGGTACCGCCGCGCCGCACGACGCCGACGGACACACGCACAACTAAGGACGACATGACCACCGAAGCAGGGCCGCAGTCGACCGCCGAGGTCGAGCTGGCCATCAGCGGAATGACCTGCGCGTCCTGCGCGGCGCGCATCGAACGCAAGCTCAACAAACTCGACGGTGTCACCGCCACGGTGAACTATGCGACCGAGAAGGCCAGGGTCAGCTACCCCGCCGGGCTCGACCCGGTGGACCTGGTCGGCCAGGTCGAGGCCGCCGGCTACCAGGCGGCGCTGCCCGCGCCCCCGAAGGCCGCGGACGAGACCACCGAACCCGAGGACGACCCGACGCTCCCGCTGCGTCAGCGGCTGATCGGCGCCATCGTGCTCAGCGTCCCGGTGATCGCACTGGCGATGGTCCCGGCCTGGCAGTTCACCTACTGGCAGTGGATCTCGCTGACGCTGGCCGCGCCCGTGGTCGTCTGGGCGGCCTGGCCGTTCCACCGCGCCGCCTGGGCCAACCTGCGGCACGGCGCGGCCACGATGGACACGCTGATCTCGATGGGCACGCTGGCCGCGTTCGGCTGGTCGCTGTACGCGCTGCTGTTCGGCACGGCCGGTACCCCGGGAATGACGCATCCGTTCGAGTTCACCATCGAGCGGATGACCGGCGGTGACGCCATCTACCTCGAGGTCGCCGCCGGGGTCACGACGTTCCTGCTCGCCGGGCGCTACTTCGAAGCCCGCTCGAAGCGCCGGGCCGGCGCGGCGTTGCGGGCGCTGCTCGAACTGGGCGCGAAGGACGTCGCCGTACTGCGCGGCGGCACCGAGCACCGCGTGCCGGTGGAGGAACTCGCGGTCGGCGACCTGTTCGTCGTCCGGCCCGGGGAGAAGATCGCCACCGACGGCGAGGTCACCGAGGGCGGCTCCGCCGTCGACATGAGCATGCTCACCGGCGAGTCCGTCCCGGTCGAGGTCGGCGCCGGGGACACCGTGCCGGGCGGCGCGGTCAACGCCGGCGGCAGGCTGGTCGTGCGGGCCACCCGGGTCGGCGCCGACACCCAGCTGGCCAGGATGGCCAAGCTCGTCGAGGACGCCCAGAGCGGCAAGGCCGCCGTGCAGCGCCTGGCCGACCGGATCTCGGCTGTGTTCGTCCCGATCGTCATCGCGCTGGCCGTGGGCACGCTCGCGTTCTGGCTGGGCAGCGGGGCGGCCACCGCCACCGCGTTCACCGCCGCCGTCGCGGTGCTGATCATCGCCTGCCCGTGTGCGCTCGGCCTGGCGACGCCCACGGCGCTGCTGGTCGGCACCGGCCGTGGCGCGCAGCTGGGCATCCTGATCAAGGGGCCGGAGGTGCTGGAGTCGACGCGCGTGGTCGACACCATCGTGCTCGACAAGACCGGCACGGTCACCACCGGCCAGATGGAGCTGACCGCCGTCCACGTCGCCGACGGCGTGGACGAGGCCGACGCCCTGCGCCGCGCCGGCGCGGTGGAGAACGCGTCGGAACACCCGATCGCGCGAGCCATCGCCGCGGCCGTGCCGGGCGACCTTCCCGCGGTGCGGGACTTCACCAACCTCGCCGGGCACGGCGTGCGCGGCACGGTTGACGACGTCGAGGTGACGGTCGGCAGGGCGGCGCTGAGCGGTGACCTGCCCGCCGAGCTGGCCGAGGCGAAGTCCGCGGCGGAAGCCCGCGGGGACACGGCCGTCGTGGTCGGCTGGGACGGTGCCGCCCGTGCGGTGCTCACCGTCGCCGACGCGATCAAGGACACCTCCGCCGAGGCCGTCGCCCGGTTCCGTTCGCTCGGCCTCACCCCGGTGCTGCTGACCGGCGACAACGAGACGGTCGCCCGGACGGTGGCCGCCGAGGTCGGCATCGACGAGGTCATCGCGGAGGTGCTGCCCGAGGACAAGGTCGCGGTGGTCCGGCGCCTGCAGGAGCAGGGCAAGGTCGTGGCGATGGTCGGTGACGGGGTCAACGACGCCGCCGCACTGGCAGCCGCCGACCTCGGGCTGGCCATGGGCACCGGCACCGACGTCGCCATCGAGGCGGGCGACCTCACCCTGGTGCGGGGCGACCTGCGCGTGGCGGCCGACGCCATCCGGCTGGCCCGCAAGACACTGCGGACCATCAAGGGCAACCTGTTCTGGGCGTTCGCCTACAACGTCGCCGCATTGCCGCTGGCCGCCGCCGGGCTGCTCAACCCGATGCTCGCCGGTGCCGCGATGGCACTCAGCTCGGTGTTCGTGGTGACCAACAGCCTGCGGCTACGCCGCTTCCGCGCGGCGGACAGGGCACAATCGGCCGCATGACGGGCAAGCGCAGCGCCGGAATCCTGCTCTACCGCACCACGACGGGCCGCACCGAAGTCCTGCTCGGACACATGGGCGGCCCGTTCTGGGCACGCAAGGACGACGGCGCCTGGTCGATCCCCAAGGGCGAGTACGAATCCGGCGAGCAGCCCCAGGCCGCCGCGCGCAGGGAGTTCACCGAGGAACTCGGCCTCCCGGTACCCGACGGCGAACTCGTCGACCTCGGCGAGGTGCGCCAGTCCGGCAAGACGGTGACCGTCTGGGCACTGCACGGCGATCTCGACCCCGCCGACGTGGTGCCCGGGACGTTCGACCTCGAATGGCCGCCGAGATCCGGCCGGATCCAGCGGTTTCCGGAGATCGACCGCGCCGCGTGGTTCGACCTGACGGCCGCCGAGACCAAGCTGGTCAAGGGCCAGCGGCCGTTCCTGGCCAGGCTCGCCGAATGGCTGAGTGGCTGAGTGGTCTGTCCACTCAGCCACTCGGCCACTCAGCCACCAGGCCAGTGAGCCACTCGCTCAGCCGGCCACCAGCGCGTAGTCCGCGTCGGTCGCCGCCGTCTCGACGTGGCCGTCGGCGTTGACCTGGCTGGCCAGCACCTCGACCGTCCAGGTACCCGCGGCCGGACGCTCCAGCTGCACGTTCTCCACGGTGTCCACGGTGTTGGGCGAACCTCCCGGCGTGGACCACATCCCCGCGGTGAGCCCGTTGTTGCCGTAGTAGACGGTGCCGTCGGGTGCGGTGACCTTCAGCGTCAGGTCGTTGACCCTGGCGACGGCCGCGTTCGGCGAACCGGCCGGGTCGGTGTAGACCAGCGTGGCCTTCAGCGGCTTGCTGCCGTCGACGTTGAGCGTGTAGCGCTTGCTCTGCCCCGTCGTGAGCAGGTCTGTCTCGTTGACCAGAATCGGCAGCTTCCAGCCACCGGCCTTCGCCCGCTCGTACAGGCCACGCACGCTGGCCGTGCCCCAGCCCTGGTGGGTACGGGTCAGGTCGTGGCCGGTTCCGCTGAACTGCAGCTGTTCGGCGGAGTTGATCAGCAGGGCCTTGGCCGTCGCCGCGTGCGGCCTGCTGGCGAACACGTCGCGGGCCTTGCCGGGGCCGCCGTCGAACACGCCGTCGGCCCACATCTGGAATACCAGACCCGCGTTGCCGCAGGTGATCGGTGTGGCACCGCTGGTTCCGCCGAACGACGTGGTGTACGAGGTGTCGCTTGTGGACGATGTGGTGTCGATGCGGTCGTAGTAGTGCGACAGCTCGGGCTTGATCCGGCCGTCGGCGGCCGGGCCGATGCTGGCGCCGCGGTTCCACTTGTCGTCGGCGCGGTCGGCGGTGTTGTAGTGGTAGTGCCCGCCGACCGAGAGCACGTTCTTCGACCACGCCTGCGGACGCGAGCGCTGCGAACCGGCGTTGCTCTGCGACTGGCAGATCAGCAGGTCGTGGTCGAACACGATCCGGTCCAGCTCGGCCGAGATCGAGGTGTACCCGGTGGTCAGCGCGTCACCCCAGCTGTTGGTCTGGAAGACCGCGCGGTAGCGGCCTGCCGGATCCACCAGCTCGCGGGTGTGCGCGTACCGGTCGGGCTTGTTGTAGGTGGCGAAGATGCCCTGTCCCTCCGGCAGCAGGCCGCGGTGGGCCGGGCTCACCCCGGAGGCGAAGATCTCGCCGTAGGTCGAGGTCCCGTGGCTGGTGCTGGTCGAGTTGGGACCGTGTGCCAGCGGTGCGCGGGCCGCGAACTCGCGGTGCGTGACCCGCAGGCCGCTGTCCATGACCTCGCCCCGCACGCCCTGCCCGCGGTAGCCGCCCGCGGCCTCGATGTGGTTGGCCCCGGTGGTGTCCCTGGCGATCGCCATGTCGGTCTCCGGCGCCGATCGCGCCCCGATGGCCAGCACCTCGGGCAGTTCGGCGAGTTCGGCGACCCGCTCGGGGCTCAGCGTGGCGGTCAGGTGCTGACCGCTCGCCGAGACGACCTCGACCTTCCCGCCGAGCGCGTGGATCCGCTTCGCGACGTCCCGCTGATCGGCCACGCTGGATTCGACGAGCGTCACCAGGTAGCTGCCGGCCGACGCGGCGGATATCGCCTGCGGTTCCACCTTCACGTCCGGCCGGTATTCGGTCACGCCGCGGACGAAGTCCAATTTCTCGACTTCTTTCTTCTTTTCCGGCGCGATTCTGGCGACATATCCGAGGTCCTGGACGTAGGTGCCCAGCCGGACGTCGAGCTGCCGGAGTACCGCGCGCTGGGCGTCCGACACCACGGTGTCGAACGTCACCACGTAGGCACCCGGTTCCGCCGGTACGGCGGGCGCGGCCGCGCCCGCCGTACCGGCCGTGAGAATTAGTGCACCGAGCAGGGATCCCGCGACCAACCCGCGCCGGGAACGCAGCATGAATTACCTCCGAGAACGCAGGGAATAAGTCACGCTAGCCCGCACCGCGGTCGTGATCAGCCACCGAACGGCCTACGGCATTCGGCCCACCGTGGCTGAACGGAGCATTAACTGTGAAATAGTCTGTGCGTTTACCGGGTCGCGGGATTGATGTCGATGTGGAAACGCTGGTGCGAGTGGTCACCACACGGCTGCTGGACGATCTCCGCTCCGGGCACCGTTTCCCCGTCGTGCACCCCGAGGCAGTGCTCGGTGCCGGCCCGGCGGACGCGGTACGCGTCGGCCCCGGCGTGCTCCAGCCGGAACAGCTGGGATCCGCCGAGGCGGCACTCGTCGCGCGGTTCCACCAGGTTCGCGGCGGGGCCGTCGTCGAGGACCGTGAGGCAGCCCAGCGTCGCGTCGACCGGGTGCTCCCACCGGATGCTGGTCAGCTCGTCACCGGCGGGCTGCAACAGCGTCCGCGGGCCGGGTTCACCGCAGGGACGCTGGACGGCGACTTCCGACCGGTACCGCCCGGTCCGCTCGATCCCCGCGGAAAGGCACAGTCGCGGCGCCGGGACGGGCCGGATGCGTGCCCAGGTTCCGGCGGACGCGACCGCGAGTACCGGCGCCGCGGACCGGGGCTTCTCCGGTCCGGCGCCGGCCGTGACGACCAGGGTGGCGCCGAGGGCCGCGCAGGCCGCCAGGACGAGCACGGTGGTGATCGCGCGAGCCGCGGGCAGCCGGTCCGGCTCGGCGGGCCGCGCGGCCCGCCGGTAAGCCGCCATCCACTCCCCCAGGCGGTCCTGCTCACCGCACGCGCGGACGAACGCGGCCACGAGTTCCGGCCGCGGCAGCGTCTGCCGGCGGGGAATGTCGGCGACCGTGCTGCGGGGCAGGACGTCCCCACAGGCCGCGGCACGGCCTTCCAGCTGCCGGAGGGTGTACCCGGACCGCAGGCGGAGATCCTGCATCGCCGCGACGAAACCGGTGGCGTCGCGGACCGTGGCGAGATCGTCGTCGGTTCGCACCCATCAGGTGTACTAGCCCGCCGCGAAGCCGGTCCAGAGCCCGCGAACGGCTGTCCGGACGGCCCGTTCGGCGTCCCGGACAGGCCGGGCTGTTGTCAGGTGCGGTGGTGCGTGGGCACCGTCGCCTCCATCGGTACCACCACTGGGAGGAGCATTCATGTCACCGAGACTTCTGTCCGCCGTCGGGGCCGTCGCGGTCGCCGCGTTGCTGGGGACCGCCACACCGGTGAGCGCCGAGAGCGAGCTGCGTGACGAGTTTCCCGCGCTGACCGCGGCCGCCGACCTCGCCGCGAGCCGCAGCGAGGTCGTCCGGATCGCCAACGGCGAGGTGGGCTACCGCGAGCGGGCGGGCAACTGCACGAAGTACAGCAAGGACTGTGCTGCCTGGTGTGGCATGTTCACCCGCTGGGTGTGGAACAAGGCCGGCGTCTCGAAGCTGCCTCCTGCGGGCTACGGCAAGGCGTGGGTGGCGACGTACTGGGCGTCCTGGGGCGCGGGCAAGGGCCTGCTCAAGCGCCGGCCCGCCGGCACCAGGAAGGGCGACCCCGCGGCGGGCGACGTCATCGTCTACGGCGTGCCGGGCAGCCTGGCCGGTCACGTCGCGATCGTGGCCAAGGTCCACGCCGACGGCAAGCTGACCACGATCGACGGCAACCTCTCGAACAAGGTGGTCAAGCGGACCATCGACCCGAAGACGACGACCACCAACGGCGGTTCCGTCTACGGCTACGTCCGTCCCGCCTTCTGAGCCCGTTGCCCGCCGGCGGGACAACCGCGAACGCGCTCCGGTAGGTGAGCAAGGGAGCTTTACTACCCTTCTTCCTGGATCCACCGACGATGATGACGAATTGATCGTGTCGTAGACACGCAGATGCCCTCTGACCTGGGATTGTTGTTC
>NZ_SFCC01000008.1 GCF_004214935.1 Amycolatopsis suaedae | reverse complement strand
GAGGGCAAGACGATGGGTCACGCGGGTGCGATCGTGTCCGGTTCCTCGGGCACCGCGGCCGCGAAGAAGGAAGCCCTCGAGGCGGCCGGGGTGAAGGTCGGCAAGACCCCCACCGAGACCGCCGAGCTGGCCCGCGAGCTGTACAACAGCCTGCACTGAGTTCCAGTGGTGGAGGGGCCGGCGCCGGGGACGGTGTCCGGCCCCTCTTTCTTTGCCGAACACGCAACCGATCACGGATACGGAACGTCGGAACCGAGCGAGGCGGCGCTTTGCGCTAACGTTCTGGCGCCTCCGGAGTGCCGGTCGAACCAAGGAGAGTCCCGATGAGCTTCCCCAGCAGTGGGCCCGGTTACCCCCAGCAGGGTGGCGGGCAACCGAACCCGCAGGCGCCGGGCACCGGGGGTTTCCCGCAGGCGCCGCACCAGCAGCCCGTGCAGGGCGGCGGTCCGCAGCTGACCCCGCAGAACCTGTCGCTGTTCCTGGCGCTCGCCGTCGCGGTGCTCGGCCTGGTCAACTACTTCATCAGCTTCTCCAGCGAGGCGGGCGACGGCGACTGGGCTGTGCGGTTCCTGCTGATCGGGGGTCTGGTGTCGGCGCTGCGGGCACTGCCGAACGGCCCGAAGGCGCTGCCGTTCGGCACGCTGCTGAGCGTGGCGGGCGGCCTGTTCGCGATTCACGCCGTCGTGCGGGTGCCCGAGGGCTCCGAGACTCCCGGCATCCTCACCGTGCTGATGATCCTGGGCATCCTGCAGCTGCTGGTGGCGGTGGCCGCGGTGCTGTTCGAGCACGACGTGATCAGCATGCCCGCGCCCAAACCGCAGCAGCCGCAGTACGCCCAGCCGCAGTACGGCCAGCCGGGCGGTCAGGGGCAGCAGCCGCAGCAGGGTGGTCAGCCGCCGCTGCACCAGCCGACCTCGCAGTACGCGCCGCAGCCCCCGCAGGGGCCGACCGAGTCCGGGCCGTTCTCCCAGCCGACGCAGTACTCCTCGCCGGTCACGCCGCCCTCGGCTCCGCCGAGCGGGCCGCCCGCGCCGCAGGCCACCCAGTACGCACCGCAGCAGGGCCAGTTCTACTCCCAGCCGGAGCCGGGCCAGGGCCCGGGGACGCCACCGGGCGGCACGGAGAAGCCCTGACGCTTTCCCCTGTCCGGGTGGCTGTGGCATGAGCCATCGTTGATCAGCGGCGAGCCTCACCCGGTCGGCCCAGTCGGAATGCGATGGTCGGGGCATGCAGGTGCTCACCACTCCGACTCCCGCCGAGGGCGAAGAGCGGTCGAGCGACCCCGAAACGGGTGAGACACCACCCGAACTGAGCACCGTAGGCCGGTTCCGGGTATTGGCCGGTGCGGCTGTGTGGCCGCTGCTGGCCGGATACGTGCTGGTCGCCGGACTGCTGGCACTGGTGACCGGTGTCGCCGCGCAGGCGCGGTTCTCGCTCGTCACCGTCGTCTACGCGGCGGCGCCCGGCTGGCTGGCGGCACACCAGGTCCCGGTCTACGTCAACGGTGAGCCGCTCGGCGTGCTGCCGCTCGTGCCGACGATCGGGCTGTGCCTGCTGGTGGCCAGGGCCGCTGCCGGCGCCGCCCGCCGGCTCGGCTACCGGGAGCCGGCGCAGGCGGTTCCGCTGATCGGCATCCTCACCGTCGCCCACGCCACGCTGGGCACGACGATCGCCATCCTGTCGGCGGGCAGTCCGGTGACGGTGGAACCACTGGACGCCTTCCTGGTGCCGGCGTTGCTCGCCGCGGTGTCGGCGACGGCCGGGGTCTCCGGCCGGTGCGGGTTGCTCGGCACGGTGCGCCGCTACCTGGACCCGGTCGCCATGCGCGGGCTGCGGACCGGGGCCATGGGCCTGGCCGCGCTGCTGGGCGTCGGTGGCCTGGTGTACCTGCTCGCACTGGCCCTGTCGGTGCCGACCTCGCTGGAGCTGTACCGGACCGGGGCGCCCGACGTCGGCAGCGCCGTGGGCATGTTCCTGCTGTCGGCCGGCTACCTGCCCAACGCCATGGTCGCCGGGCTGTCGTTCGCCGCCGGGCCGGGCTTGTCGCTGGGCGCGGTGGACATCGGGATGTTCGGCTTCTCCGGCGGTGAGGTGCCGTCGCTGCCGCTGCTCGCCGTCCTGCCCGAGCAGCCCGCGCAGTGGTGGCCCGTGTTGCTCCTGCTGCCCGCTGGCGTCGGCGTCCTGGTCGGCTGGCAGCTGCGGCGGGTGAGCCCGGACCCGTTGCTGCGGCTGCGGGCGGTCGGTGTCGCCGGAGCGCTGACCGCGTTCGGCTGCGTCGTGCTCGGCACCGTCGCGGGCGGCAGGCTGGGCAGCGGGCTGTTCGACCCGGTCGAGATCCCGGTGGCGGCGCTGTCGGTCTCGGTGTTCTGCTGGGTGGTGCTGCCCGCGGCACTGGTGGTGTGGGTGGTCGGCGGTACGCCTGAGCCGGAGGCGCCGGTCGCGGTCGACGACACCCCCACCGAGCAGATCGACGCCGTCCCCGCGGAGCCGGAGGAGGTCCCCGAGGCCGAGCCCGGCGAGGCCGCCGCCGAGGAGGAGCCCGGGGAGACCCCGGACCCCGAAGAAGCCGAGGAAACCGAGGAAACGGTGGTCGCGGAGGACGCTCCCGAGGAGCCCCCGGCCGAGGAGCCCGAGGAAGACCCGGAGCAGCCACCGGCCTCGTGAGGGAGACGGCCGCCACACGGTTAGGCTGGCTCCCGCCAGGCACGACGCGCCGAGGAGACCCTTGACCACCAGTCGGATCACACTGCCCACTCCGGCCAGGGTGGTGGTGCTCGCCTCGGGATCGGGCACCCTGCTGCAGGCCCTGCTGGACGCGACCGCGGGCGACGGTTTCCCGGCCTCGGTCGTGGCCGTCGGCACCGACCGCGCCGGCGTGGCCGCGCTGGACCGGGCCGAGCAGGCAGGCATCCCGTCGTTCACCGTCCGGATCGGTGACCATCCCGGCCGTCCGGAGTGGAACACCGCGCTGGCCGACGCCGTCGCCGCCCACCGGCCGGATCTGGTGGTGTCGGCGGGTTTCATGAAGATCCTCGGCCAGCCGTTCCTCGACCGCTTCCCGAACCGGGTGATCAACACCCATCCCGCGCTGCTGCCGTCGTTCGCCGGCGCGCACGCGGTGCCGGAGACGCTGGCGGCCGGGGTGAAGGTGACCGGGTCGACCGTCCATTTCGTGGACGCGGGCGTCGACACCGGGCCGATCATCGCGCAGGAGCCGGTGCCGGTGGAGCCGGACGACGACGAGGCGAGCCTGCACGAGCGGATCAAGGCCGTGGAACGCAGGCTGCTGGTGGACGTGGTGGAGCGGCTGGTCCGGGCCGGCTGCACGGTGGACGGACGAAAGGTGAGGTTCAGGTGACCAGCGCAACGGGGCAGCGGCCCGTCCGGCGAGCTCTGATCGGTGTCTCGGACAAGACCGGGTTGCTGGAGCTAGCGACCGGCCTGCACGCCGCGGGGGTGGAGATCGTGTCCACCGGCGGCACGGCGAGGGTCATCGCCGACGCGGGTGTCCCGGTCACACCGGTCGAGGAGGTCACCGGGTTCCCCGAGTCGCTGGACGGCCGGGTGAAGACGCTGCACCCCAGGGTGCACGCCGGCCTGCTGGCCGACCGTGACCGCGCCGAGCACGTCGAGCAGCTGCGGCAGCTGGACATCGCGCCGTTCGACCTGCTGGTGGTCAACCTCTACCCGTTCACGCAGACGGTCGCCTCCGGCGCGAGCGCCGACGACTGCGTGGAGAACATCGACATCGGCGGCCCCGCGATGGTGCGGGCGGCCGCCAAGAACCACGGCAGCGTCGCCGTCGTCGTGGACCCGGCGCGCTACGACTGGGTTCTCGAGCGGGTCCGGGAGGGCGGTTTCGAGCTGGACGACCGCAGGCGACTGGCCGCGCAAGCGTTTGCGCACACGGCGGCCTACGACACGGCCGTCGCGTCCTGGTTCGCCAACGTCTACGCGCCCGCCGACGACTCCGGCTTCCCCGACTTCCTCGGCGCCACCTGGGACCGCGGCGAGGTGCTGCGCTACGGCGAGAATCCGCACCAGCGGGCCGCCGTCTACCGGCACTGGCGCGGCGGGCTGGCCCACGCCGAGCAGTTGCACGGCAAGGCGATGTCGTACAACAACTACGTCGACACCGACGCCGCCCGGCGCGCGGCCTACGACTTCGACGCCCCCGCGGTGGCGATCATCAAGCACGCCAACCCGTGCGGCATCGCGATCGGCGACGACGTGGCGCAGGCCCACCGCAAGGCGCACGCCTGTGACCCGGTGTCGGCCTACGGCGGGGTGATCGCCTGCAACCGGCCGGTCAGCGTGGCGCTGGCCGAGCAGATCGCCGAGGTGTTCACCGAGGTCGTGCTGGCGCCGGACTTCGAGGACGGCGCGCTCGAGGTGCTGACCAAGAAGAAGAACATCCGCCTGCTGCGGCTGCCGGAGACGGCGAACCCGGACCCGGTCGAGTTCCGGCCGATCTCCGGCGGGGTGCTGGTGCAGACGGTCGACGCCGTCGACGCGCCCGGCGACGACCCGGCGAACTGGACGCTGGCGACCGGTGAGCCCGCCGACGCCGAGACCCTGGCCGACCTGGAGTTCGCCTGGCGGGCGGTGCGGTCGGTGAAGTCCAACGCGATCCTGCTCGCCGCGGGCACGGCGACCGTCGGCGTCGGCATGGGCCAGGTGAACCGGGTCGACTCGGCGCGCCTCGCGGTGCGCAGGGCAGGCGATCGGGCCGGTGGTTCGGTGGCCGCGTCCGACGCGTTCTTCCCGTTCCCCGACGGCCTGGAGGTGCTGGCCGAGGCCGGTGTGCGCGCGGTGGTGCAGCCGGGTGGTTCGGTCAGGGACGCCGACGTGATCGCCGCGGCGGAGGCCGCCGGCATGACCGTCTATCTCACCGGGACCCGGCACTTCGCGCACTAGGAGTGTGCTGAACAACCCGGCCCGTCGCGCAGCAGGGCGGGGTTGTTCAGCACACTCCTAGGAATGCGCGAGCACCTCGTTGCCGACATCGGTGACGGCTTCGATGAGAACGTCGTCCGGGATGGGCACGTTGTCGAGGAAACCGACGTCCCAGCCGCTGTACTGGACCAGGTAGAACGTGTCGCGGTCGATGATCTGCAGGTGTGCCTCGCGGATCGTGCCGCCCATGTCCTGCACGCTGAGGCACGCGCGTTCGCCGAGGGCGGGCTGGGGCTTCGGGACGCCACCGCAGCGTAGTTCGGCCTGCCGTTCCGGCGTGATCTTCCGGATGACGACCACCAGGTCCCTGCTGCCGTCGCCGTCCCTGCCCCGGGTCTGCCCCCAGGCGCACTGGGTGTGCGTCGAGTCCTCAGAGCTGGCACGTGGTGTGGGGTTGGTGGTGCGCATCCGGGCGAGAGTGCCGTCGCTGACCGCGGAGCACGCGGCGCCCAGCCGGGCGCCGGTCGGCGGCTCGCCGCCCGGTTCGTGCGCCTGCTGGTAGAGGACGAAGACGGTGACGCCCCCGCCGAGCAGGAGCAGGAGGGGGACGGTGACCAGGGTGACGACCAGCCAGACCCGGCTCCCGCGACGGGGTGGCGGCCCCGGCATGGGCGCGGGCCAGCCGCGGTGGGGTCTCTGCTGAACAGGCGGGCCCTGCCACCCAGGCGTACTCACGATGCCACCTCCGAACGTACGTGTTCACTCTAGTACACGTACGCTCGGCCGGATGCGGCTTTAGCCCGCTAAAGCCGCATCCGGGGGCTCACTGCCCGCGGGCGCCGGTGACCTCCTTGCCGACCTCGGTGACCGCGTTGACCAGCTCGGTCTCCGGCATCGGCACGTTGTCGAGGAAGCCGACGTCCCAGCCCTTGTACTGGACGAGGTAGTGCTTGCCGCCCTGCAGGAACTGCAGCTGTACCTCGCGGATGACGTCGCCCTCGTAGACCTTCAGCCCGAGACAGGTCTGGGTGCCGATCTGCGGTGGCTGCAGCGCCTCGCCGTCGCACTCGGGCTGCCGCTCACGGCCGTCGGTGACCTGGAAGGTCAGTTCGCGGTGCCCCTCGCCGTCGCGGCCCTGCGTCTGCTCCCAGACGCACGAGGTGTGCTCCGGCCGCTCGGAGCTCAGTCCCGGATAGGGATTGGTGGTGCGCAGCCTGGCCAGCGTCTGCTCGCTCACCGCCGCGCAGGCCTTGCCGAGCTGGGCGTTCGACGGCGGCGACCCGCCGTCCTCGTGGGCGTCCTGGTAGAGCAGGAACAGCGTCAGGCCCCCGCCGAGCAGGAGTAGCACCGGAATGGCGACGAGGGTGATGATCAGCCCGGTCCGCTTCTTCTTCGGCGGCGGCTGCCCCCAGCCTGGCTGGGGTTGCTGGTACCCGTACTGCGGTTGCTGGGGGCCGGGCCAGCCGGGTGCGCCCATGGATTCCGATCCTTTCGCCGACCGCGCCGCATCTTGCCCCATCGTGCCGCACGAGCGGTGACGTGTCCCCGTGTTCGGACCGGCCGCACTGCCGCGTTACTCCGTCCGGTCGACATGGTGACCGGCGAGGTCGACTGACGGTAGAACGGAAGAAAGCTGATCTTTCTTCGTCTGGGGGTACCGGTGGGTGTCGGGCAGCGGATCGCGGCCATGCCTGGGGTGGGTTCGGTACGCAGGCCGGCCGGCGGCGCCGAGTTCGACCTCCACTACGTCCGGACCGGGCCGGCGGGGGACTGCCCGCTGGTGGTTCTGCCCGGCGGGCCCGGGCTGGCGTCGATCCTGCCGTACCGGCGGCTACGGATCGAGGCGACGGAGCGTGAGCTGGACGTCGTGATGATCGAACACCGTGGTGTGGGTCTTTCACGTATCGGGTGCGATGGTGCGGATCTGCCGGTGTCGGCGCTCACCGTCGGTGAGGTGGTCGACGACATCGCCGTCGTTCTGGACGCCTGCGGAGCCGAGCGGGCGGTGTTGTACGGCTCGTCCTACGGCAGCTACCTCGCCCAGGCGTTCGGCGCGCGTCATCCCGGCCGGGTCGCCGGGATGGTGCTCGACTCGCCGATGCTCACCGCCGAGGACGACGACCTGGCGCGGACCGCGCTGCGCAGCCTGTACCTGGGCGTGGTGCGCGAACTGGTCGACGGCGGGCTGATCCCGGCCGACGAGAGCGGCGCGGTCGTGCAGGTGGCGCACGAGTTCGGCGGACCGGTCGCGGCCCGCAGGCTGCCCCGGCTGGTCGCGGGCGGGCGGGGGCGCGGGCTGTGGACCTGGCTGGCCGGGCTCGGTGAGGCGGAGACCGCCAGGGTCGTCCGGTACGTGATGGAGTTCGACCTGGTCGGCGCGATCGCGTTCGGCGAGCTGGGCTACGCCCCGCAGCCGGACGGCTTGCCACTCGACGTCAACCTGTCCTTCGCCCGGCAGGCAGGGGACTTTCCGGCCTTCGCGGGCGAGCCGTTCGATCTGCCCGCCGAGCTGCCGCGGTTCGGCTGGCCGGTGGCGGTGCTCTCGGGCGAATGGGACATTCGCACGCCGAGGGCGGTCGCCGAGCGGATCGTCGAGCTGGCGCCCGACGCGGTGCTGGTGCCGCTCGCGGAGACCGGGCACAGCGCGCTGGATACCCACCGGCTGGCCGCGCTGACCGCGGCGAGAATCGTTGTGGCGGGGGCACATCACCGGCTGCCCGGGCTGGCCGATCGGCTCGCGGCGCTGCCCCGGCGGGGCGGCGCGCGGCTGCTCGGACCGCTGCTGTGGGCGCGATTGGCGCTGGCCGCGGCGTTGCCGTCGAGGTAGTGGGACCACTCACTCGGGTGAGTTCCGCCGGGCTTCTTGACAGTGGTTCAGCGGCGGGTGTGTACTCCTGACATCGAACACGTGTTCGATGCACCGCCTTCCCCGTGGTGCCGAGTGGTGACCCGCACCCGGGTCACCAGCGTACCCGCGTGGGGAGGTGGCGACTGTCGTGACGAGTGGGCTGGTGGACTCTCCGCCCGCCGCGGTACCCCGGGCTACCGCCCTGGCGGCGCTGACCTCGCTGCCCGGCGTGAACACGGCGAGCGGGGTGGCGTCCGCCGCCGCGCACGCGGCCACCACCGGGCGGGTCCTGCCGGTACTGCCCGAGCTGGCGGAACTGCTGCCCGCTCGCGGGCTGCGGCGGGGAAGCACGGTGGCGGTGCGGAACTCGACCTCGCTGCTGCTGGCGTTGCTGGCCGCGGCCACATCCTCGGGTTCCTGGGTGGCCGTGGTCGGGATGCCCGACCTCGGCGTGGCGGCCGCCCGGGAACTCGGGGTCGAACTGGCCAGGCTGGCGCTGGTGCCCGATCCGGGTGCCGACGTCGCCGCCGTGACGGCGGCGTTGCTGGACGGGATGGACGTGGTCGTGGTGGGCGCCGCGGCCCAGCCCGCCGGCGGTGTGCACCCGCGGGTCGCCCACCGGTTGTCGGCACGGGCCCGTAACCGGGAGGCGGTGCTGCTGGCGCACGGGCCGTGGCCGGGTGCGGAGGTCGAGTTGAGCTGCCGGACGCGGTCCTGGTCCGGTGCCGGAGCCGGCGACGGCCACCTGCGGGGCAGGCAGGTGGAGGTGCGTACTCGGGGGCGTGGTGCGGCTGCCCGGCCGGGTGGTGGCGGGCTGCTGTTGCCGGGGCCCGGTGGTGCGGTGGCACCCGGTGACGTACCCGTCGCCGCGGTGCGCGAGGTGGGCTGAGGGGAGGTGTTTTGTCCACAGTAGACACAGTGAATGTGGTGGAACCGGTTCGCACGCTGGTGTTGTGGTGCCCGGACTGGCCGGTGGTGGCGGCCTGTGCGGCGGATCAGGTGCCGGCACACCGTCCCGCGGCGGTGTTCGCCGCCAACCGGGTGGTGGCCACCTCGGCGGTGGCGCGGGCATCGGGCGTGCGCAGGGGACAGCGGCGCAGGGAGGCGCAGTCGCGGTGCCCGGAGCTGGTGGTGTTGCCCGCGGACCCGGACCGGGACGCCCGGTTCTTCGAGCGGGTGGCCGCGGCGGTGGAGGAACTGGTCGTCGGAGTGGAGGTGGTACGTCCCGGGGTGGTGGCGGTGCCGGTGTCCGGTGCTGCCGGCTACTTCGGTGGTGAGGAGCCGCTCATCGAGATGCTGGTGGATCACGTCTCCGGAGTTGCGGGGGTGGAGTGCCAGGTCGGTGTGGCTGACGGGGTGTTCGCCGCCGTGCTCGCGGCGCACCGGGCGGTACGGGTGCCGCCGGGCGCGACCGCGGCCTTCCTCGCGCCGCTGGACGTCCGGGAGCTCGATCAGCCCGGCGCGGACCGGGGTGAGCTGGTCGACCTGCTGCGCCGGCTGGGGATCCGCACCCTCGGTGCCTTCGCCGAGCTGACCGAGCGGGACGTGGCGTCCCGGTTCTCCGCCGACGGGCTGCGGGCGCACCGGCTCGCCCGGGGCCGGTTCGACCGGCCGCCGCACCGGCGCAGGCCGCCACCGGAGCTGTCGCTGAGAACGGAGTTCGACCCTCCGCTGGAACGGGTGGACGCCGCCGCGTTCGCGGCCAGGTCGCTGGCCGGCCGGTTCCACGCCGGGCTGGCCGAGCACGGGCTGGCCTGTACCCGGCTGGGTATCTACGCCGGTACCGAGCGGGGTGAGGAGTTCGCCAGGGTCTGGCGCTGCGCGGAGCCCCTTGACGCGCAGGGCGTGGAGAACCGGGTTCGGTGGCAGTTCGAGGGCTGGCTGCGGGCGGCCGAGCCGGGGGCCCGTCCCACCGGCGGCGTCACCTGGCTGCGGCTGGTGCCGGACGAGACGGTCGAGGGCAGGCACCTGCAGACCGGGCTGTGGCACGGCGCCGGGGCGACGGCCGACGAGGAACGGGACGGCAGGGCGGCGCGGGCCATGGTGCACGTCCAGGGCCTGCTCGGCCCGGAACGGGTCGTGACCGCGCGGCTTGACGGCGGGCGGGGGCCCGCCGAGCGGGTCCGGCTGGTGCCGTGGGGTGAACGCCACCAGGCCGACACCCCCGCCAACCCGCTGGACCGGACGGACCCGGCCTGGCCGGGGCGGCTGCCGGCGCCCTCGCCGGCGACGGTGTACCGGCGGCCGGTGCCGGTCGGCCTCCGCGGCGAGTCCGGTGCGGAGGTGGTGTTGCTCGGCCGTCGCGAGCTCAGCGAGCCGCCCCGGGCGGTGGTGCTGAGCGGGCAGCCGCGGGCGGTGCGGCGCTGGGCGGGGCCCTGGCCCGACAAGCTGGTGCGGTCGACCTGGCAGCCCGACCGCGTCTGGATGCAGCTGGTCCTCGAAGGGAGCGGGGACGAGCCGGAGGTCGCGCTGCTGATGGCGGCCGACCTGCGAACCGAGGCTCCGCAGTGTCCGCAGTGTCCTCAATGGACGATCGAAGGGATGTACGACTAGTGGGCGACCAGGAATTCCTGCGCAGTGTGTCGGCCTGGCTCGACGAGCTGGAGCCGGGAAAGCGTGGTGCCGATCTCGACGAGTTCGACGACGTGGAGGAGGAGCTGCTCGCGTTGATCCCGGCCCCGAGGGTGTCGGCGGAGAACCTGCCCTGGTGAGTGCGTGACGTCATGGGATGGAACAACCCACCGGTCACCTGGGAGACGCTGAACCGGTCCCTTTCCGGGGAACCGGCCGAGATCCCGGAGCGGGAACGCGACGGCGGCGACAGTCCGGCGTGGGGCAGGCGGCGCGAGCACTACAGCCGCCCCGCCGACCTGTCCTCGACGCGCCGGAAGGAACGGGAGGAGGCCGGGTCGGGGACCCGGGTGCCCTACGCCGAGCTGCACTGCCACTCCAACTTCAGCTTCCTCGACGGTGCGAGCCACCCCGAGCAGCTGGTGGAGGAGGCCGCGCGGCTGGAGCTGGACGCGCTCGCGATCACCGACCACGACGGCCTGTACGGCGTCGTGCGGTTCGCCGAGGCGGCGCGCGAACTCGGGATCAGCACCGTGTACGGCACCGAGCTGAGCCTCGGGCTGTCCGGTCCGCAGAACGGTGTCGCCGACCCGGAGGGTGAGCACCTGCTGTTGCTGGCCAAGGAGAAGCCGGGCTACACCGCGCTGAGCCGGGCGATCACCATGGGACAGCTGCGTGGCTACGACGACGCCGACGGAAGGCTGTCCCGCGCCGAGCGGGCGGAGAAGGGCAGGCCGATCTACGACCTGCACACCGTGGCGAACGAGGTCGCCGGCGAGTGCGCCGTGCTCACCGGCTGCCGCAAGGGCGCGGTCCGCAGCGCGCTGGTCACGGCGGGCCCGGACGCGGCAAGGCAGCGGCTGCGGGAGCTGGTCGACCTGTTCGGCCGCAACGACGTCTACGTCGAGCTGATCGATCACGGCCAGCCGCTGGACAGCACCCACAACGACCAGCTGGCCGTGCTCGCCGAGGAGCTGGGCCTGCCCACGGTGGCCACCAACGCCGTGCACTACGCGATTCCCGAGCACAGCAGGGTCGCCGACGCGGTCGCGGCGATCCGCGCCCGGCGCGGGCTGGACGAGATGGAGGGCTGGCTCCCGCCCAGCGGTGAGGCCTACCTGCGCTCCGGTGAGGAGATGGCGAGGCTGTTCGCCCGCTATCCCGGCGCGGTCCAGCGAGCCGCCCTGCTCGGCAGGCGGTGTGCCTTCGACCTGCAGCACATCAGGCCCGAGCTGCCGCCGTTCGACGTGCCCGAGGGCCACACCGAAGCCAGTTACCTGCGCAAGCTCGCCTACGACGGCGCGGCGCGGCACTACGGCAGCCGAGCCGTGAACTCCAGGCCGTACGCCCAGATCGAGCACGAGCTGAAGATCATCGAGGATCTCCGTTTCCCCGGTTACTTCCTGATCGTCTGGGACATCGTCGACTTCTGCGTCCGCAACGACATCCTGTGCCAGGGCAGGGGATCGGCCGCCAACTCGGCGGTCTGCTTCGCGCTGGGCATCACGAAGGTCGACCCGATGGAATGGAACCTGCTCTTCGAGCGGTTCCTCGCCCCCGACCGCGACGGCTACCCGGACATCGACCTGGACATCGAGTCCGACCGGCGGGAGGAGGTCATCCAGTACGTCTACCGCCGCTACGGCCGGTTGCGCACCGCCCAGGTGGCCAACGTCATCACCTACCGCTCCCGGTCCGCCGTGCGGGACGCCGCCCGCGCACTCGGCCACTCGCCGGGGCAGCAGGACGCGTGGAGCAAGCAGATCGACCGCTGGGGCATGCTGCGCGACACCCAGGGCGACGTCGACCACGACATCCCCGCCGACGTCGTCGAGCTGGCCGGCGCGCTGGAGGGCTTCCCTCGCCACCTCGGCATCCACTCCGGCGGGATGGTGATCTGCAAGCAACCGGTGAGCGAGATCTGCCCGATCGAGTGGGCGCGGATGGCCGACCGCAGCGTCCTGCAGTGGGAGAAGGACGACTGCGCGGCGGCCGGATTGGTCAAGTTCGACCTGCTCGGCCTCGGCATGCTGTCGGCCCTGCACTACATGGTCGACCTGGTGCGCGACCACGAGGGCGTCGAGGTCGACCTGGCGCATCTGCCCCTCGCCGACGAGAAGGTCTACGACATGCTCTGCCGCGCCGACGCCATCGGCGTGTTCCAGGTGGAGAGCCGGGCCCAGCTGGCGACCCTGCCCCGGTTGCGGCCGAGGGAGTTCTACGACCTCGCCGTCGAGGTGGCGCTGATCCGGCCAGGGCCCATCCAGGGCGGTTCGGTGCATCCCTACATCCGGCGCTCCACCGGCAAGGAGAAGTGGGAGCTGGAACATCCGCTGCTGTACAAGGCACTGCACAAAACCTGCGGCGTACCGCTGTTCCAGGAACAGATGATGCAGATCGCGCTGGACGTCGCCAACTTCACCGCCGCGGAGGCCGACCAGCTCCGGCACGCGATGGGTTCCAAGCGGTCGAAGCGGAAGATGGAACGGCTGCGGCAGCGGTTCTACGACGGCGCCGCCGCCAACGACGTCCCACGGGCGCTGGCCGAGAAGATCTTCGCCAAGATGCAGGCCTTCGCCAACTTCGGCTTCCCGGAGAGCCACGCGCTCAGCTTCGCCCACCTGGTGTTCGCCAGTGCCTTCTTCAAGCTCTACTACCCGGCCGCCTTCTGTGCGGCGCTGCTGCGGGCTCAGCCGATGGGGTTCTACTCGCCGCAGTCCCTGGTCGCCGACGCCCGGCGGCACGGTGTGGTGGTGCGCGGGCCGGACGTCAACGCCAGCCTGTCCCACGCCACCCTCGAACCGGTCGGGGAGGGTGAGCCGGGCAACGCGGTGCGCATCGGCCTGGGGGTGGTGCGCAACATCGGCGACACGCTGGCCACGCAGCTGGTCGAGGAGCGGGAGCGGGGCGGACCGTTCCACGACATGGCCGACGTCGCGAGACGGGTCCGGCTGACCACCCCGCAGGTGGAGGCGCTGGCGACGGCGGGTGCGTTCGGCTGTTTCGTGCCCGACCGCAGGCAGGCGCTGTGGTCGGCGGGTGCCGTGGCGCAGGAACGCCCGGAGAAGCTGCCGGGTACCGGGGTGGGCACGACCGCGCCGATGCTGCCCGGCATGGACGGGATCGATCTCGCCGTCGCCGACGTGTGGGCGACCGGCCTGTCCCCGGACAGCTTCCCCACGCAGTTCGTCCGGACGAAGCTCGACGAACTGGGCGTGGTCACCGCCGCGGCGCTGCAGGAGGTGCCGGGTGGTACCCGCGTGCTGGTCGGCGGCGCGGTGACCCACCGCCAGCGGCCAGGTACCGCGGGCGGCATCACGTTCATCAACCTCGAGGACGAGACGGGCATGGTGAACGTGGTGTGCTCGGCCGGGCTGTGGCGCCGCTACCACCGGGTGGCCAGGGCCAGCCCGGCGTTGCTGGTCCGCGGCGTGGTCGAGCGGGCCGACGGCGTGGTCAACGTTCTCGCCGACCAGATGCAGCGTCTGGACATGCGGGTGCCGAGCAGGTCGAGGGACTTTCAGTGAACGCGGCCAGCCGGCCGGCCAGTGCCCGCACCAGGTCGCGGAGGGCGTCGGGGCGCTCGATGACGAACGGCCGGTCGAGGGCGGCGAGCAGTGGCGGTATCCAGTCGAGTCGCTGAGCCCGGATCCGGGCCCTGACCCAGCCGGCGTCGGGGATCGCCTCCAGCGCGGCGATGGCCGGCGGGAAGACGGAACGGATCTGCTCGGGCGCCGACCGGATCCGCACGGACACCTCGTGCTGGTACGGCGTCTCGGCGATGGCGGTCAGCACCTGCTGGGCCGGGTCGAAACCGGCTGGTGTGTCGAACGTTCCGGCGAGCATCTCGACGCCGGTGATCCTGTCGGCGCGGAACGTGCGCACCTGCCCGCTGGCGGAGTCGAGGCCGCTCAGGTACCACCGTCCGTTGTGTGCCACGACCCCGTACGGGTGCACGACACGTTCACTGGCACCGCCGTGGGCAGCCGTGTAGGCGAGTTCGATCGGGCGTCGTTCCCGCGCCGCCTCCGCGACAGTGAGCAGCACCCTGGCCTCGGCGGTGAGTGCCGATCGCGCGGGGGTGGTGAAGTCGGCGATCTCCAGCAGCGCGTCGAGCCGGCGGCCGAGGGCTTCCGGCAGTACTCGCCGGACCTTCGCGGCCGCGCTCTCCGCTGCCGCGGCCGAGGTGGTGACCAGTCCGGCTCGCCGGCCCGCGACCAGGCCGAGCAGGACGGCGAGCGCCTCCTCGTCGGTGAGCATCAGCGGGGGCATCCGGTAGCCGGGGGCCAGGCGGTACCCGCCGTGTCGTCCGCGCACCGACCGGACCGGGATGTCCAGGTCCAGCAGGTGGTCCACATAGCGCCGGACGGTGCGTTCATCCACGCCGAGCCGCTCGGCGAGCTCGGCGACGGTCCGGGTACCTCCGCTCTGGAGGATCTCCAGCAAGGCCAGGACACGGGCGATCGGCCGGGTCACGAGAAAGATCCTGCCAATACCGGGCGGAACCTGTCCACTTTCGCTTCTAGCGTGTGCGGTGTCCCTCCACTGCAGAAAGGATCCGCCGTGCGGTTTGCCTCAGTTCGTGTCATCACCAGCGACGTCGCCCGCCTTGCCGAGTTCTACGAGCGGGCGACCGGAATCGAGGCGCGCTGGCTCGCCGAGCAGTTCGCCGAGCTGCCGGGTGAGTCGTGCACCCTGGCGATCGGCAGCGCGCAGACGATGGCGTTGTTCAGTGCCGGGGCGGCGGTGCCCGAGTCGAACCGGACCGTGATCCTCGAGTTCCTCGTCGAGGACGTCGACAGGGAGTACGACCGGCTGACGGGCCTTGCTCCCGAGATCGTGCAGAAGCCGACCACGATGCCGTGGGGAAACCGCTCGCTGCTGTTCCGTGATCCCGACGGCAACCTGGTCAACTTCTTCGCCCCGGCCACCGACGAGGCCCGCGCGCGGTTCGCCCGCTGACGGCGAAGCCCCTTGTGCGTATGGTGTACCCTTACGAAAAATAAGCGTATGGTGTACGCACAAGGGGGCTTCATGGCGAACGGCCTGGCCGGGTGGATCCAGGAGAACGGACACCCGATCGACACACTCGGTCTGGAGGCCTCGCCGGACGATCTCGCCCCGCTGGCCGGGATCGTCGGATCGGCACGGGTGGTCGGTCTTGGGGAGAGCTCCCACCACGTCCGGGAGTTCTATCAGGCGCGGCACCGGATGCTGCGGTTTCTCGTCGAGCGGTGCGGGTTCACCGTCCTGGCCCTGGAGGCGCCGTACGCCGGCGGTCACCTGCTGGACGACTGGCTCGGGGGTGGTTCCGGCGACGTGAAGGACCTCGCCTCCGCCGCCATCGCCCTCGGGCTGGGCGACGTGCCGGAGCTGCACGACGCTCTGCGCTGGCTGCGGACGTACAACCGGCGTGACCACGGGGCGCCGGTCCGCTACGCGGGCGCCGACCTGCCGGGATGCCTCGGATCGCCGTTGCCGGCACTCGATGCCGTCGCCGCCTATGTCGAGGCACACGACCCGGACGCGGTGCCGGTGCTGGCGCGGGCACGCGAACTCACCGGCCGTTTCCACGACCCGGCGCCGATGAAGGTCCTGTTCGGATACCCCTCGGTGGCCCAGGCGGAGCGGGACGCGCTGACCGCGGCGCTGGCCGAGCTGATCGCGCGGACACAGCGAATGGCGCCCCGGCAACGGGCCAGGGGGAGGGGAGCCGAACACGCCGAGGCGGCGCACCTCCTGCGGGGTGCGTGGCTGCTCGATCAGCTGCACCGCTCCATGGCCGTGGAGGGCATCGAGATCGCCTCGACCTTCCGCGACGTCTACCTCGCGGAGTCGGTACTGCACCTGCTGGAACGCGATCCCGGCGCCCGCATTGTCCTGGTCGCGCACAACTGGCACCTGAAGAAACTTCCGGAACCGTTCGGTGCCGGCGAACTGTTACCCGCCGGGTATCACCTCGCCGCGGAGCTCGGAACGGACTACCGCGCGATCGGGGTGACCTCGCGTGGCGGCCGGACCGCGGTCGCGAGCGGCGACCTCACCGGCTTTCCGTTCCGGGAGGCCGCCCTCCCGCCGCCGGAGGACACGGCCATCGAGTCGGCCTTCCCCGCCTCCGCGACCTGGACTCTCGCCGATCTGCGCGCGGCGAGCGGAGTCGAAGACGCCGGAAAGTACACCCGGATGCGGATGGCGGACTACTTCTGCGACCAGCCCGCCTTCGACTGCTTCGACGCGCTCGCCTGCGTCACCGAGACCAGCGGCACGGCTCACACTCGCTGAGTTCCCGCCCCGGGCCGGTAGAGCTCGGCCAGCCGGTGGAAGGCGGCCTTCGGCTCCCAGTCGACGGTGTCCGCCGACTCCCGTAGCACCTTGACCACGCCGTAGCTGGCCAGGTCGAGGTCGTGCCGCGGATCGGCCGAGTGCGGGTGGAACGGTTCGCTGAACTGGAACGCGAACGCGCCGTGCACCCGCTCGGCCGCGAACACGGCGAGCAACTCGGCCAGGTAGCCCGCCTGCTCGTCCTCGTCCCGCCGCGGACTGCCTTTCACCGTTCCGCCGCCGGGGCTCCAGTGCACCACGTGCTCGCCGGAAGCGCCCTTCGCCGCCGCGCCGACGTAGGCACAGCAGCCGAACTCGGTGATCACCACCGGTTTGCCGTGCCGCCGCAGTGCTCGCACGGTGCCGGCGTAGTTCCTGGCGTTGGACCGGTCCCGGTACAGGTTGACGCCGACCACGTCGAACGGTGTCCAGTCCACGCTCTCCCAGCTGCCCGCCGCGTAGCTGACCTCGCCGCCGAACCGGTCGCGCACCGTCCGGCAGACCCGCGCGAGGTAGGCGTTGAGCCTGCGGTTGTACCACCACAGCAGCAGCGGCCAGGTGGTCGTGAGCGCGACGGTCCGCCTGCGCAGGGTGCCGCCGGGGACGATGCCGGTGCCGAACAGGCTCAGCTCGCAGCCCACCGCGACGGTGACCCGGCCCGGGTGGGCGGTCCGCAGCCGTTCGGCCAGCGTGGCCGTCTCGGCCAGTGCGGCATTCTGCTCGGCCGCGGTGGCACCGACGAGCCGCGGCTGCAGCCACACGCTCAGCCCGCGGTCCAGCGCGGCCGTCGCCGGGAGTGCGAACCGGTCCAGTTCGCTGCCGTACAGCAGGACCGCCGTGCAGTGCAGGTCGTCGGCCAGCACGCCGATCTCGTGTTCGACCAGCCGACGGTTCCATGCCGAGCGGGACACGAACCCGGGCAGGTACCGGGTGCCGACGTCGTAGTTGACCCCGCGAAGCACCAGTGATTCGGACACAATAAGAATCGTATCCGAACACTGGTGTTCAGCGGGTCTCAGTCGATGGGCGGCTCACCCGGCTCCAGCTCGATGAGGTCACCCTCGGCGAGCAGCTCCTCGATCGACGCGGGCAGCACGTAAGCCGCGCCGCCGCCCGGCTGGTTGAACCACGGGATCGCCACCCCGGCCAGCGCCTCGAGCGGACGCTGCACGCGGTAGACGTGGTACGGCCGGTTGATCCACTCCGGCACCAGCGAGCGTTCCTCGAACGGCGTACCCGCGACGTAGGTCAGGTTGCCGTTCGGGCCGCCGAAGCGGTCCAGCTCGCTGCCCGCGGGCAGCTCGCGCAGCTCCTTGCCGCGGAACAACGTCAGCGGCGGCTCGCCCGGCAGCGGCGTGATCGGCCACTGGGTCCCCTGACCACCGCCCTGACCAGCCTGGCCACCCGCGGCGGCGGGCCGCTGCTCGGGCTCCGGGCGCCGGGGCGGTGCCGGACGCGGTGGTGCCGGTGGCGCGGGCGTGGGGGCGGGCGCCGGCCGCGGCGCGGCCATGGGCTCGGGGGCGCGCGGCGGCGGGCCGTCCGCCGGCCGTGGTGAACGCGGCGGGCCGGGCTCGACGGGCTCGCCGTCCAGAGCCGCGCCCAGCGACCCGGCGGCCGCGGCGGGCGCCTGCGGTGGCGGACCGGCGGGTGCGGGCCTCGGCGGGGGCGCTGTCACCATCGTCGGCTGGGCCGCGGCGGGCGGCGGGACCCGGCGGGGTGGCTCGGCCGGCGGCTCGGGCTCCCGGCGCGGCGGCTGGACCGGCGCGGGCGGCACCGGCGGCGCGACGGCGGCCTGCGGCGCGGGTGCGGGCGGCTCCGGAGCCTCGGGCTCCTCGGGCACCTCGTGCAGTCCGCCGAGGTTCGTCCGGCCGTCGCGGTCCAGCAGCAGCTTGCCCAGCAGGAAGGCGGCGGCGTCGTCGGCGTCACCGAACACCGCCGGGTTGACCAGCTCGCCGTCGTACCAGCCGACCCGCCAGCCCGACTCGACCTCCTCCAGGCTCCAGCCCCGGTCGATCGGCTCGCCGATGTGGTAGGCGTCCTCGGGCACGTCCAGCTCGTTGAGCTTGGCACGCAGTTCCCCGAGCACCGGCTCCTCGTCGTCGACCGGGTGGTAGGCGGCCGTCGGCGGCCCGGGGTCGGCCAGGGCGGGCGGCACCGGCGTGAAGTGGGTGGCCTGCTCGGGCTCCGGCTCCGGCTCCGGCTGAGCCTCGTCCTCCCGCGGGTCGTGGGCGTAGGCCCCGATCCCGTGGTCCTGCGGGTCCTCGGCGTAGCCCTGCTGCTCGTAGGGGACCTCGGGTTCCTGCTGCTCGTAGCCGTAACCGTCGTCGGCATGCTGCTGCGGCTCGGCGTAGGTGACGTCCTCGGCGTAGGCGTCGGCGTAGGACGGCGGCTCGTAGTCGTGCACCGGCTCCGGCTGCGGGGCTTCCGGCTGCGGTGGTTCGGGGTCGGGCTGCACCGGTGCGACGAAGGTCGTCTCGGGGGCCGGCGCGACCGGCGGCGGCCCGGGCGGGGCACTCGGGCGGGGCGGCGGCGCGGAACGCGTGACGTGCGCTGCCGCCGCCTGCTCGGCCTGCTCGCTCACCTCGGGCGCGGTGTAGCCGGCGGCCCGCACGTGGGCGACCAGGTCGGGCTCGGGGGCGACCGAGTACTCCCGCAGGTAGTAGTTGACCGCGGCCGGCCAGATCCAGGTGCCGTCGGTGTGGAAGGCGACCGGGACGGTCGGCTCGGGCGGGGTGGCGAGCAGGTCGACGTCGTAGCCCCGGCTGGGCAGGATGACCGGCGCGGCGTCGAGGTACTGCAGCACCTGCTCGGCTTCCTCGACGGTCAGGTCGGGCCGGGTGATCAGTGGGTGCCCGTCGGTGTCGGCGCCGTCGAAGACGCGGGCCATGCGGAACCGCGGCCCCGGCTGCTCAGGAGCGAGCCCGGCCATGCGGCGCATGAGCCACTCCGGGACGTTCTCGTCGGAGCGGGGGAACATCCGTAGTTCGTCCGAGTACGCCTGCGGCGGGGGCATCAGGTCCCACTTGGGCTCTTCGCGGTCGTACTCGAGGTTGTAGCTGGACGGGTGGTCGAGCTGGTAGCGGGCGTTGAACCAGGTGCCGCGGCCCTCCCGGTACATACCGGCGCGCAGCTTCCCGAACAGTGCGGCGATGTCGTGGGTGGCGACCCATTCCTGAACCCCGCCGTCGGCGGTCTGGACCTCCCCGGTGAGCTCGTGGTACCTGCCCACGGCGCGGTACTCCGCGGACACCTGCCGCCAGTCGCGCGGCGCGGCGCGCAACAGGGCCAGGCCAATCTGCTTGACCAGGGTGTCCTGCTCGGTTGCGTTCAGCTGGGTCGTCGGTTGTGCCACCCGAATATCTTGACTTGTCCGCAGCGTCAATGCACGGGACATGTGGCGATTCATGCCACCGACCAGGTGGTCGGTGATTTGGCACTCGCCCGACTGGGGGTGCCGAGGCGCAGATCACGCAGGCTGTACGCGGGTTCGGGGCCATCCGGTTGCCAGAATGAGGGTGATGACTGCCACCACTCCGACGGCGGATCCGGGCACCGTCCCGAGCGGGCCCTCCGTCATCCGCCGTGTACTGGGAGTAACGCTCGCGGTGGTCTCCGGGATCGCGATGGCGGTGCAGGGCCGGATCAATGGCCAGCTGGGCGAGGAGCTGCACGACGGGTTGCTCGCTGCGGTGATCTCGTTCGGCGGCGGTTTGGTCCTGCTGCTTGCCGCGTTGCCGTTCGCGGCGCGGATGCGAGCCGGCTTCACGGCCGTGGCCCACGCCGTCCGGGAGGGCACGCTGCGGCCGTGGCACTGCCTCGGCGGGCTGGCCGGGGCGCTGTTCGTCGCCGGGCAGTCGATCACCGTCGTGGTGCTCGGCCTGGCCCTGTTCACCGTCGGCGTGGTGGCCGGGCAGACCGTGAGCAGCCTGCTGGTCGACCGCGCCGGGCTCGGTCCCGCCGGCCCGAAGGCGCTCAGCTGGACCAGGGTGCTCGGTGCCGGACTGACGCTGGCCGCCGTCGCGTGGTCGGTCTCGGCCGGCATGGCCGAGATCGGCGGGAACGAGATGTGGCTAATCGTCCTGCCGGTCGCGGCGGGGGCGTGTGTCGCGGTGCAGCAGGCGATCAACGGCCGGGTGGGCGCGGCGGCGGACAACGCGCTGACGGCTACTCTCGGCAACTTCGCGGTCGGCTTCGTCGCACTGGTGCTGGCATGGCTGGTGTCGCTGGCCGTCCGCGGCGGGCCCACCGGTGTACCCGCCAATCCGGTGCTCTACCTGGGCGGGCTCGTCGGCATCGTGTTCATCGCGGTGGCCTCGCTGGTGGTGCGCTGGACCGGGGTGCTGCTGCTGGGGCTGGCGGCCATCGCCGGGCAGCTCGTCGGGTCGGTCCTGCTGGACGTCGTCGCTCCCGCGCGGGGGGAGCACCTGACCGCGTCGACGCTGGGTGGGGTGCTGCTCGCCCTGGTCGCCGTCGTGATCGCCGGGTGGAGTCCCCGCCGGTGAGGGCTTTGGAACAATGGCGGCCGTGACGGCGACGATTCTCGACGGCAGGGCCACCAAGGACGCCATCTTCGCGGAACTCGGTCCGAGGGTGGCCGCGCTGGCCGAGCGCGGAATCACCCCCGGGCTGGGCACCGTGCTGGTCGGCGACGATCCCGGTTCGCACTGGTACGTGAAGGCCAAGCACTCCGACAGCGCGAAGGTCGGCATCGCGTCCATCCGGCGCGACCTGCCTGCCGACATCTCC
This sequence comes from Amycolatopsis suaedae, assembly GCF_004214935.1. Classification (GTDB taxonomy): domain Bacteria; phylum Actinomycetota; class Actinomycetes; order Mycobacteriales; family Pseudonocardiaceae; genus Amycolatopsis; species Amycolatopsis suaedae. Next base: position 351,017 of record NZ_SFCC01000008.1, on the reverse strand, counting down.
CAGGCCAAGCTCGAATCGGTCATCGACGAGCTGAACGCCGACCCGGCCTGCCACGGCTACATCGTCCAGCTGCCGCTGCCGGCCCACCTGGACTCCGGCGCCGTCCTGGAGCGGCTTTCGCCCGCTAAAGACGCCGACGGGCTCGCGCCGGTCAGCCTCGGGCGGCTGGTGCTGGGTGAGCCCGCGCCGCTGCCGTGCACGCCGCTAGGCATCGTCGAGCTGCTGCGCCGCTACGAGGTGCCGCTGGCCGGTGCGCGGGTCACGGTCGTCGGCAGGGGGATCACCGTCGGCAGGCCGCTCGGGCTGCTGCTGACCCGGCGCAGCGAGAACGCCACCGTCACCCTCTGCCACACCGGCACCCGTGACGTCGAGGCGGAGATCAAGCGCGCGGACATCGTCGTGGCCGCCGCCGGTGTGCCCCACCTGATCACGCCGGACATGGTCCGGCCGGGTGCCGCGGTACTGGACGTCGGCGTCTCCAGGGTGGACGGCAAACTCACCGGTGACGTGCGTCCGGACGTCGCCGAGGTCGCCGGCTACCTGGCGCCCAACCCGGGCGGCGTCGGCCCGATGACGAGGGCGATGCTGATCAGCAACGTCGTCGAGGCCGCCGAGCGAGCAGCGTGACTGTCGTGCCCGCCTCCCCCAGGGAGTCCGCCGGTCCCAGCCAGCCGGAGCAGCCACCGCCGCCGCCGAGCAGGCGGTCGTGGGTGGTGCACCTCCCGTTCCTGGTGGTCATGCTGATCGTCCTGGTGGCGGGCGTGCGGATCTGGCAGTACCACTGGCGCCAGGGCGCCGCGCTGATCGCGGTGGCGCTGCTGGTCGCGGCCGGCCTGCGGGCGGTGCTGCCCGAGGTGAAGGCCGGTCTGCTGGCGATCCGCGGCAAGGCCATCGACGTGCTGAGCTACCTCGGGTTCGCCGTGGTGATCCTGTTCGTGGCCCTGACGATCACCGGCGGCCCGTTCGGCTGACGGGCCGCCGGTGCGGGTCAGGCGGTAGCGGGTGCCGGAGCGGTCTCGCGGCGGTCGAGCAGGCCGGACACCGCGGCGATGCTCAGACCAAGTACCGCCAGCATGGCGCCCACCCAGTTCGGCGCGACCAGGCCGAGCCCGCCGGCGATGACCAGGCCACCCAGGTAGGCGCCGATCGAGTTGGCGATGTTGAACGCCGACTGGACGGCCGCCGACACCAGCGACGGCGTACCACCGGCCTTCTCCATGATCCGCGCCTGCAGCATCGGGCCGATCATGAACCCGGCGACGCCGACGGCGAACACGGTGATGGCCGCGCCGACCTTGCCCTCCGCGGTGACCGTGAAGACGGCCAGCACGGCGGCCAGGGCGGTCAGGGCCACGTAGAGGCTGGGCATCAGAGCCCGGTCGGCCAGGCGGCCGCCGAGCAGGTTGCCGATGGTCATGCCGAGCCCGGCCAGCGCGAGCAGCAGCGTCACGTCGCCGGGCGCGTATCCGGCGACGTCGGTCAGCATCGGGGCGATGTAGGACAGGCACGCGAACACGCCGCCGAGGCCGAACGTGACGATCGCCAGCGCCAGCCACACCTGCGGGCGGCGGAACGCGGCCAGCTCGCCGCGCAGCGACGCCTCGGCCGGCTTGCCCTGGTGCGGAACCAGCTTCTGGATGGCCGCCATGGCGACGAGACCGATCGCGGCGACGACGGCGAAGGTGGCACGCCAGCCGACCTGCTGGCCGAGCAGCGTGCCGAGCGGCACGCCGATCACGTTGGCCAGCGTCAGGCCGACGAACATCATCGAGACGGCCTTGGCCCGGTTGCCCCGGTCGACGAGGCTGGACGCGACGACCGCGCCCGCACCGAAGAACGCGCCGTGCGGAAGGCCGGCGACGAACCGGAAGGCGACGCCCACCTCGGCGTTGGGCGACAACGCGAACAGCAGGTTGCCGACGGTGAACATGGCCATCATGGCCAGCAGCATCGTCTTGCGGGGCAGTCGCACCGCGACGGCCGTGAGCAGCGGAGCCCCGATCACCACACCCAGCGCGTAGCCGGAGATCAGGTAACCCGCGGTGGGGATGTCCACGTTCAGGTCGGCGGCGGCCTCCGGCAACACCCCCATCATGACGAACTCGGTGGTGCCGATGCCGAAGGCACCGATAGCGAGCGCGAGCAGCGCGATGGGCACGGCTCTCCTTTCGAGGAAGCGATGGGCTGTATCGATCCAGCGGTGGACACAAAAAGAGACAGGCCAGCGCGGACCCCGACATCGCTGAGCTGTCTGCTACCAGTTCAACCGATCGGAGCCGAAAAATCATCCTCGAACGGCGTGAGGTCGCACACCGTAACGACGATCACGCCGGGGGCGTGGTGTGCGCGTGCACTTCTCCGGTGCGCAGGTTGATCGCCAGGGCACGGCACCACGGCTCGTCCGGCGTCCAGCCCTGCGCGGGTGTGAAGTGCAGGCGGACGCAGGTCGCGGTGTCGGGAACGGTGCCGCCGATGTCGCGGGTGCCGTGTGCGGCCTCGCCGGCCGCCGGGGAGAACGCTCCGCCGTTGTAGTCGCTGTAGCTGGTGCCCACGTCGTCCTCGGCTCGTAACAGCCAGTAGGCGTGGAAGAGGTTCTCCACCCCGCCGGGGACGAACTCGTAGTGCAGGGCGGCGCCACCGCGGGCCAGCTCGAGCCCGCGGGCCACCACCCGGTGACCGCGCGCCAGTTCGCCGAGGTCGACGTCGAACTCGATGTCCAGGGTCCGCCGCACCCCGCCGGCGTCGTTGGCCCGGCGGAAGTACTCGTCGGTGGCGGTGCGCGGCGGGATGGTCATCGTGTCCCTCTCGACGGGTTCACCTGGTCATCTCGGGGCGGCGAGGATGCCGTTCAGCAGGCCGGGGAACAGTGCGTCCAGGTCCTCGCGGCGCAGCGAGTTGTACTTGGCCGTTCCCTGGTGGCGGTCGGTGATGACGCCGGCCTCGCGCAGGATCCGCAGGTGGTGGGTCAGCGTCGACTTGCTCACCGACACCTCCAGCCCGCGGCACGCGATCTCACAGCCCGGCCCGGCGAGCTGGCGCACGATGGCGAGCCGTACCGGATCGGCGAGGGCGTGCAGCACGGCCTCGATGTGGATCTCGTCGCGAGCGGGCTGCGCCGAGTGGCCCCGCTGCTCCGGGGCGAGCTGGACTTCCGTCACCGCGTCCATGTCCCTATTGTCCCCCGGATCGCCGGGATTGCTCCAGGCCACGCAACACGACGGTGAGGCCGCGGCGGAACTCGGTCGCCGCCGGCACCGTGCGGGCCAGCGCCGCCGTCTCGGCGACCAGCGGGAATTCGTCGCCGGGCAGCGCTGCCATCGCCGCCGTGCCCGCGCCGGACAGGGCGCCGTAGTGCTCGCTCTGGAGTGCGCCGAGCAGGTAGCTGACCAGTGTGCGCTGCGCGATCACCCGTTCCTTGCCGGTGAACCCGGCACGGGTGAAGGCACCGAGCGTCGCCTCGATCCAGCGGACCGAACTGGGCGCGGCGTGCCGGCGCGCCACCAGCAGCGGGATGGTCGCCGGGTGCCCGGCGACGGCCTCACGCAACCGTTCGGCGAGCACGGTGAGCTGGCGCTGCCAGCTCGCCCGCGGCGGCACCTCCAGGTCGATGCCGCTCAGCACGTGGTCGACCACCCAGGTCTCCAGCTCCTCGCGATCGGAGACGTAGCGGTAGAGCGACATGGTGCCCATACCGAGTTCGGTCGCGACCGCCCGCATCGACAGCGCGGGCAGTCCGTCCCTGTCGATCACCGCCAGCGCGGCCGCTGCGATCCCTGCCTGAGTCAGCGAGCGAGGTCGAGGCACGGCTTGACAGCGTACAGCTTACGCGTATTTTGAGTTTTAAGCGTACATCGTACTCCTAAGAAGGGTTGGTTCATGCTGGGCAGATCGAGTCCCGTCGTCGATGTCGTGTCCATAGCCGGCGTGCCCGTACGGGTTCCGGACCCCGACCGCGTGGTGCACCTGCAGTTCCGCCGGTTCGCCGGCTGTCCCGTCTGCAACGTGCACCTGCGCTCGTTCGCCGTGCGCCAGGACGAGATCACCGCCGCCGGGGTGCGCGAGGTGGTCGTGTTCCACTCGCCCGCCGACCAGTTGCGTGAGCAGGCGGGCGACCTGCCGTTCGACCTGGTGGCCGACCCGGACCAGGACCTCTACCGGACCTTCGGCGTCACCTCGGCCCGGCGTGCCCTGCTCGACCCGCGGGCCTGGCCCGGCATCGCCAGGGCGGTGGCGGTCACCGTGCCCGCGGTCCTGCGCCGCCGCGTGCCCGCGCCGCCACCCAGCCCGCACGGCGGCAGGCTCGGCCTGCCCGCGGACTTCCTCATCGGCGCCGACGGCACGGTGCTCGCGGTCAAGTACGGCGAGCACGCCAACGACCAATGGTCGGTCGCCGAACTGCTCACCCTCGTGCGCCAGGAGGTGCCGGTCCGATGATGTTCATCGAGATCTACCTGCCCGCCGGCAGGTTCGACACCGGCACGCGGACGCGGATCGCCGAACGCGTGGCGACCGGCCTCGTGCCGTCCGGAGGTGCCCCCGAGGCCGTGCTCGACGGCGCGCGGGCGATGACCCAGGTCGTCGTCCACGAGCCCGTGGCGTGGCATGCGGGAGATTCCAGCGCGCCTCCTTTCGTGGTCAGGCTGACGTTGCCCGCCTCGGTGAAACCGGCCGAGGCAGGTGGCTACTACGTTCCGCGGATCACCGGCCTGCTCGCCGAGTTCGTCGACGACCCCGGCCGGCTTCACCGTGAACCTCACGCGTGGGTGCAGATCGTCGGCCTCGACGAGGGCGCCATCGGTGCACTCGGGCGCCCGCTGTCGTCGACCGATCTCACGAGGATGATCACCGCCGGGTACCGCGAGACCGCTCCTGCCGCGCAGGACGGCATCGACCCGGTATGCGGTATGCGGGTGGATCCCGCCTCCGCGACCGTCACCCACGAACACGAGGGCGCGACCTACGTGTTCTGCGCTCCGGTGTGCCGCGAGGTATTCCTGGAAGAACTCGCCGCCGCGAGCTGACCGCTACGACGCGTCGATCTCGCAGTCCGGGCCGGGGAACACCAGGCCCTCGTGCCCGTCGGCGAACCGCACGAGATACGGGGGAGCGCCGTCCTCGCCCCGGACCTCGACGATCTCACCGTGTTGCTCGCCCGCACCGACCGTCCGGCCGTGGACCAGGATCCGGTCACCCACTGCCGCGTGCATGGCGCACCACCTCCGCAACGCGTTCACATGTCCTCCACGGTAGGAGCATCGGAGCGATCCGGCCAGAGTTGTGTACGAGATGCCCGTTCGCGTGCGCGTGCAGCGGTTTGTCGCCCGTCGTGCTTACGATGGCCGAGGAGGTGTCCGCAGATGTGTGGAATCGTCGCCGCGGTCGGCGAGGTCGACGTCGAGTTGTGCCGCGCGATGCTGGCAAGGATCAAGCATCGGGGGCCCGACGACACGGGAGAGATTCACCGGGGAGAGGTGTGGCTCGGCCACCAGCGGCTGTCCATTATGGACGTCGAGGGTGGCGCGCAGCCGATCGCGAACAGCGATCGGGACACCTACCTGGTCGCCAACGGCGAGATCTACAACCACCGGCACATCCGTCGCGATCTCGGCCACGAGCTGTTCGAGACCGGTTCCGACAGCGAGGCCGCGCTGCACGCGCTGATCGTCGACGGACCGGTCGGGCTGGCGAGGCTGCGCGGGATGTTCGCACTGGCGTTCATGAACGACGACGGTGAGTTCCTCGTGGCACGGGACTCACTCGGCGTGAAGCCGCTGTACTGGGTACGCAGGGACGAGGTGACGCTGTTCGCCAGCGAGCTGCGTGCCTTCGCTCCCGCCGACCGGCCGTTGGTGGAGAGCTTCCCGCCGGGCCACTGCTGGACCCCGTCGGGCGGTCTGGTGCGGTTCGCCGACGCCGTCCCGGCGCGGGTACGGCCGGCCCGGCGCGCCGACGTGCCGGGGGAGTGGGACGAGGCCCTGCTCAAGTCCGTGCGTGAGGTCGTCGTGACCGCGGTGGAGAACCGCATGATGAGCGACGTCGGGATCGGTGTGTTCCTCTCCGGCGGGCTCGATTCGGCCATCGTCGCCGCGGCGGCCGCGAGTTACGCCGAGCGGACTCGGCAGCCGCTGCCGACGTTCGCGGTCGGCGCACCGGGTAGTGCCGATCTCGAGGCCGCGCGGGTGGTCGCCGACTTCCTCGGCACCGAGCACCACGAGATCGTCATGACTCCCGCCACGGCGGCGGAGGCGCTGCCGAAGGCGGTACGGGCGATCGAGCACTACGACCCGTCGCTGGTACGCAGCGCGGTGCCGAACCTCCTGCTGGCCGAGTACGCGGCGAAGCGGGTGCACGCGGTGCTCACCGGTGAGGGCGCCGACGAACTGTTCGCCGGGTACTCGTACTTCCACGCCGAGCCGTTCACCGATCCGGATGCGCTGCAGGCCGAGCTGGTGCGCACGGTCACCGAGTTGCACCACCTGAACCTGCAGCGGTGCGACCGGACCACGATGGCCTACGGCATGGAGGCCCGGGTGCCGTTCCTGGACCGCGACGTCATCGAGCTGGCGCTGTCGATTCCGCCGGAACACAAGATGATCCGGCCCGGCGTGCCCGAGAAGCAGCTGCTGCGCGAGGCGTTCGCGGGCTGGCTGCCGGAGGACATCCTCATGCGTGGCAAGGAACAGTTCGGCGACGGCTCGGGCGCCAAGGACGTACTGGCCGACGCGGTGCGCTCGATGCCGGAGCTGGCCGCCAGGGAGGGGGTGACGTTGCGCGACCGGCAGGAGTCGGTCTTCTACGCCGTGTGGCACGACGAACTGGCCGGCATCCGCCCCGGCGCCACGCTGGGGATGTTCGCGACGACGTAAACGGCTGGCCACCGTGGTTACGGTGGGGTGATGAGCGAGGTCGTCGCCGAGGTTCCCGGTGTCTGCGGTCAGCTCGTGCTCAGGCGCGCCGGCCGCGCCCTCGAGGTGATCGCCAACGGGACGTTTCTGATGGACACCCGCAACGGCGAGTCCGAGCGGCTGCTCGTCACCGCGGCCGCCGACCGGGTCGCGCCCGGCGCCCGGGTGCTGGTCGGCGGGCTGGGCGTCGGCTACACCCTGCGTGCCGCGCTGGATCACCCGGCGACCGGCGAGGTCGTGGTGGTCGAGCGCGAACCGGCGGTCGTCGAGTGGAATCGCACCGGCCCGCTGCGTGAGGTGCACGGCGACGCGCTCGCCGACCCGCGTGCCACCGTGGTGACGGCGGACCTGCTGGAGTGGCTGCGTGACACCGGGGAGTCGTTCGACGTGGTCTGCCTCGACATCGACAACGGTCCGATGTGGACCGTCACGGACGGGAACGCCTCGCTGTACGAGGAAACCGGGCTGGACCTCGTAGCGGCGCGGTTGCGTCCCGGGGGCGTGGTCGCGGTGTGGAGCGCTGCCGACAGCGCGGACTTCACCCGGCTGCTGCGCACCCGCTTCGCCGACGTCCGCGTGCTGCGCGTCCCGGTGCCGCGCGGCGAGCCGGACGTGGTCTGGCTCGCTAGTTGAACCAGGTGCCGAACATCGACGCGTTGGAGCGTCCGGTGAGGCGCTCGTTGAGGTCGATGGCCTGAGCCTCGGTCAGCAGGCAGATGTAGTCCGCGACGGCACGTGCGCGTATTGTTTCCTTGTTGCCACCCACGGCGTCGCGAAAATCGTTGTCACGTTTGATGTCCTTGTAGATAACTCGCAACTGCACGGGTGGACTTTGTGTCTTACGCGGTTTCTCCAGATGGTGCATGAGTTGTTCGTAGAGGGAGGCGATGATCGCTCGCTGCCCCTGCTGCATTACCGCGAGTGAGGGACGATCGATCACGTAGAACCAGGTGAGCTCTTTGAGGGCTTCGACGCGGTACTGAGTCTCGGTGTCTATACGGATTGACGGGGCGAAGTCTCCCGTTAGCTTGAAGGCATCGATGCACTTGGTGATGTTTTGCGAGGTGAGCTCGTTCATGCGCACGCGGTTTGTCCGGGTGTCCCAGCAAGCCGACTTGATTTCCCCCTCGAATTCCTTGACCACCAGGTTAAGTTGGTGGCTGAAGGCGCACTTGTCGAAGTCCTTCCGCTTTCCCAGTCTCTTCGCGGCGTGCTTGAGGATTCTCTGCTTGTCCGGTTCGAGATTGTGCAATGGGATGAGGCCCGCGCGGAAGTAGTCCTCGATGTCGTGAGTCGCGTAGGTGATGTCGTCGGCCCAGTCCATGGCGATGGCGTTGAGGCAGCGGCTGTCGTCGGGGTGGCTGCGTGCGAAGTCGAAGTCGCCGAACTCGCTTCTGTACGCACCCCATTTCTCCCCTTTGGTACGGTCGGTCCAAGGGGGTGCTTCCTGTTTGCGCCGAGCTTCCTTGGTGGCTTTCGTGCACGGGTACTTCAGTACGGCGTCAAGTGTTGCGCGCGTCAAGTCCAGTCCGAGGTAGGACATGCGTCGTCGAGCCAGCTTGGTTACCACTCGGAATGACTGGGCGTTTCCCTCGAACCCCTCTAGGAGCGGGGCTGACTGCAGTATTTCATTCAATTTTTCTTCTGCCGCGTGCCCGAACGGCGGGTGTCCGATGTCGTGTACGAGTCCGGCGGTTTCGACGACATCGATGTCGAGGGTGGATCGGTCGAACTCGGGTTCTTGCTTTTTCGCCACGTGCTGCACCAGGCGACGTCCGATCTGGGCCACCTTCAAACTGTGCGTCAGCCTATTGTGTAGCACTCGCTGTTCGCTGACAGCGGCGACCTGAGTCACGCCGGACAGTCGCCTGAAAGCAGACGAGTACAGGACACGGTCCCTGTCCCGCTCGAATTCTGTGCGAGAGTATCTGTGGTCGTCCGTCGAGTGCCGACGTTCTTGTGGGTTCTTCTGCTGTTGCATGGGCCGACCCCTCCTGCGCCTGGGCGCCCGCCCGTTCGGACGGGTGTCCACTACGGCGTTCGGCAGAAGCGGGTTGTTACGGAGGGTGGCCTCACGGCTGAACATCGACGCCCGACCGTCGCGCAGGCGAGATCCAATCGGGTCCTTGATCAGGCGTGATCGAAGTGCAACGCCCTCGCTATTTCTTCGCCGCTGCCTTCGCGGCGCGCTTGAAGTCGCGTACCTGGGCCAGCGACTCGGGGCCGGTGACGTCGGCGATGGAGCGGTGCGAGCCGTCCTCGCCGTAGGCGCCCGCCGCCTCACGCCAGCCCGCCGGCTGCACGCCGAGCTGCTTGCCGAGCAGGGCGAGGAAGATCTTCGCCTTCTGCTCGCCGTAGCCGGGCAGTGCCTTCAGCCGCTTGAGCACCTCGGGCCCGTCGGGCTTGCCCTTCTTCCAGATCGCGTCGGTCTTGCCGTCGTAGGTCTCCACGACGAACTGGGCCAGAGCGTGCACCCGACGGCCCATCGAACCGGCGTACCGGTGGATGGCCGGCTTCTGCACGCACAGCTCGACGAACTCCTCCAGGTCGGAGTCGGCGATCTTGCGGACGTCGAAGCCGTCCATCCGGTCGGCGATCTTCTTCGGGCCGATGAAGGCGACCTCCATCTGGATCTGCTGGTCCAGCAGCATGCCCGTGAGCAGTGCGAACGGGTCCTTGCTGAGCAGCTTGTCCGCGTCGGCGTCGCCGGTGAGTCGCAGCGTCTTGGGCATGGGCTACATACTGGCACGTCAGGGGCTAACCGGGCAGCCGGCGGCGGCCCGCGAAGCCGATGTCGGCCCGGTGGTACCAGGCCAGCTCGGTGTCACCCTCCAGCCAGCAGAGCAGGACCGGGACGCCGTCGAGCTCGGCGGGGAAGTCGACCAGCAGCGGCGCGAAGCCCTTCAGCTCGGCGCCGGTCTGCTGGACGGTGGTCATCAGGTCGTCGAGCCTGGCCTGCGCGGCCTTCAGCTCCGGCAGGCCGCCGAGCGGGGTCGGCGGTCCGTCCGGGCGCAGCGACGCGGTCAGCTCCGCGGCGTCGGCCCGCAGCGCGACCAGCTCGTCGAGTACCGGTAGCAGCCGTTCCAGCTCGTCCCGGGCCTCGGACACCGTGAACAGGGCGGCGGCTGTCATGTCGGGAACCTCCTCGGTGCGGGTTGGCAGGGCGAAACTATCGCTGGTTTGATGCCAGCACGCGACCGCTCACACCGCCGGGGACCGATTACCGCTGGGTAACAAGGGTGCGCCCGACACGGCCGCATCATTTACCAGTACGCTTGTACCGCTACCACGAGACGTGCAGACAACGCGTGAACCCGCGAGAGGAGCACCGCTGCTCATGGCCAAGATCAAGGTCGAGGGCACCGTCGTCGAACTCGACGGCGATGAGATGACCCGCATCATCTGGCAGTTCATCAAGGACAAGCTCGTCCACCCCTACCTGGACGTCAACCTCGAGTACTACGACCTGGGCATCGAGGAGCGGGACCGCACCGACGACCAGATCACCGTGGACGCCGCCAACGCCATCAAGAAGCACGGCGTCGGCGTGAAGTGCGCCACGATCACCCCGGACGAGGCGCGGGTCGAGGAGTTCGGCCTGAAGAAGATGTGGCGGAGCCCGAACGGCACGATCCGTAACATCCTCGGCGGCGTGGTGTTCCGCGAGCCGATCATCATCTCGAACATCCCCCGGCTGGTGCCCGGCTGGACCAAGCCGATCATCATCGGCCGGCACGCGCACGGTGACCAGTACAAGGCCACCGACTTCAAGGTCCCCGGCCCCGGCACGCTGACGATCACCTACACGCCGGAGGACGGCTCCGAGCCGATGGAGTTCGAGGTCGCCAAGTACCCGGAGGGCGGCGGCGTCGCCATCGGTATGTACAACTACCGCAAGTCCATCGAGGACTTCGCGCGCGCCTCGCTGCAGTACGGCCTCGACCGCGGCATGCCGGTCTACATGTCGACCAAGAACACGATCCTCAAGGCCTACGACGGCATGTTCAAGGACGTGTTCCAGGAGATCTTCGACGCCGAGTTCAAGGCGGACTTCGACGCCAAGGGCCTGACCTACGAGCACCGGCTGATCGACGACATGGTCGCCGCCGCGCTGAAGTGGGAGGGCGGCTACGTCTGGGCCTGCAAGAACTACGACGGTGACGTGCAGTCCGACACGGTCGCGCAGGGGTTCGGCTCGCTCGGCCTGATGACGTCGGTGCTGCGCACGCCGGACGGCCGGACCGTCGAGGCCGAGGCCGCGCACGGCACGGTCACCCGGCACTACCGCCAGCATCAGCAGGGCAAGCCGACCTCGACCAACCCGATCGCGTCGATCTTCGCGTGGACCCGGGGCCTGGAGCACCGCGGCAAGCTGGACTCCAACTCCGAGCTGGTCGGCTTCGCCAACAAGCTGGAGCAGGTCGTCATCGAGACCGTCGAGAGCGGCAAAATGACCAAGGACCTGGCCCTGCTCGTCGGCAAGGACCAGGCGTTCCAGACCACCGAGGACTTCCTCGCCACGCTGGACGCGAACCTGCAGCGCAAGATGGCCGAGGGCTGATCCCGCTCGCCTGAACGCCGGAGGCCACCCTCACGACGAGGGTGGCCTTCCGGCGTTTCGGGCACGCTATGTAGTCGGGTGATCACAGTGATCCTGCTGCCGGGTGGTTGCGTGCGCCGAGCCTTCCGCCCGGCTCTACCCGGTGCATACCCTGGTGGGACGGGTTTCGGCTTCTGCGAGGGAGCGCCGGTGATACTGGGAATTCCGAAGCGGATCCTGCTCATCATCGCCGTGGTGGGCGGGGTCGCGGTGATCTACTTCCTCGGGGCGGGCAAGCAGGCTTCCGAAGGCGCCGAAGGGCCGACCGGCTGCAAGATGTCCGTCACGGCCGACGTCCTCAACGTCCGGGCCGCGCCCGCCGACTCCGCCGAGATCGTCGGCAAGTACAAGCAGAACGCCGAGACCGACGCGCATCCGGTGGTGCAGAACGGGTTCCGCAAGCTCGGCGAGAATCGCTGGGCCGCAACGGAGTTCCTCACCCCGCTGCAGGGTGCTCGCTGCGGTTAGAGCCGGACCCGCATGGGTCAGCAGTAGCCGTCGCGCTCCGGCGACGGTCCGCTGTCACCGGTGTAGGCCACGGTCAGTCCGGGCGCGGACAGGCGGACGCCCAGGTTGGGCACGTAGTGCGGCAGCAGCCGGGTGGCCAGCTCGAACGGCCCCACGCGAGAGGCCGACGCCAGGTCGCGCAGGTCGAACACGGTCGCCGGATCCGGCCCAGCGCGGTCAGGTCGCTGCAGTGGTCGGGATGGGCGTGGGTGACGATCACCGCGTCGACCGCCCCGTCCGGGCAGGCCGCCAGCAGCGGGCCGGCGGTGCCGTAGCCCAGGTCCAGCAGCACCCGGAAGCCGTCGTGTTCGAGCAGGTAACCGCTGCACGCCCGGCCGGGCTCCGGCCACGCGCCGCAGCTGCCGAGCACCAGTAGTTCACCCACGAGTGGTGATCCTGCCAGCCGGTAGCCTGCCGGGGTGCTGACCGTCGCCACCGTGAACGTCAACGGCATGCGTGCCGCCGCCAAGAAGGGTTTCGTCGAGTGGCTGGCCGCCACCGGCGCCGACGTCGTCGCCTGCCAGGAGGTGCGTGCCGAGCCGGAGCTGCTCCCGCCAGCGGTACGCGAGCCCGAGGGGTGGCACGCCGTGCACGCGCCCGCCGCGGTGAAGGGGCGCTGCGGGGTCAGCGTCTACTCGCGTGCCGAGCCGTCGGCCGTGCGGATCGGGTTCGGCGAGCCCGAGTTCGAGGACAGCGGGCGGTACCTGGAGGTCGAGTTGGACCACGTGGTGGTGGCGAGCCTGTACCTGCCCAGCGGCGACGTCGGGACCGAGCGGCAGGCGGAGAAGGAACGGTTCATGGCCGCGTTCCTGCCCTACCTCACCGAGCTGCGGGCCAAGGCCGCCGCAGGCGGGCGCGAGGTGCTGGTGGTGGGGGACTGGAACATCGCGCACGCCGAGGTGGACCTGAAGAACTGGCGGGGCAACCGCAAGAACTCGGGGTTCCTGCCGGAGGAACGGGCCTGGCTGAGCCGGGTCTACGACGAGGCGGGCTACGTGGACGTGCAGCGCCGGGCCGATCCGGACGGGCCGGGGCCGTACACCTGGTGGTCCTACCGGGGCAAGGCCTTCGACAACGACACCGGCTGGCGCATCGACCTGCACGTGGCGACGCCCGCGTTGGCCGACTCGGTCGCCTCGATCCGGGTGGAGCGGGCGGACAGCTACGAGCTCCGCTGGTCCGACCACGCCCCGGTGACGGCCACCTACGCCTGGCCGCCCGCCTGAGAAACGCGAGCAAGGGAGCTTTACTACCCTTCTTCGCTAGTAAAGCTCCCTTGCTCTCGTTCAGGGGCGCACGTAGGTCAGGTGCAGCACGCCGGAGTCGAAGCGCTCGACGTCGGCGAGCTTGAACCGGCGGGGCTGGAACTCGCCCTCCAGCAGCGGTACGCCGGAGCCGGCCGTCACCGGGTGCAGCTTCAGCACCAGCTCGTCGATCTCGTCGCGCAGGGCACCGGCGAGCGTGGCGCCGCCGACGAGCCAGATCTTGGCGCCCTCCTCCTGCTTGAGTTCCCGCACCTTGGCGACCGGGTCGGTGTTGACCAGCTCGACCTTCTCGCCGGGGACCTCGGTCAGGGTCCGGGAGAACACCAGGTGCCGCAGGTGCTCGTACGCGTCGTTCACGCCGGCCTTCACGCCGCCCTCGTAGGAGACGCGGCCCTCCAGCACCGTGTCGAAGTGCTTGTTGGGGGTGTCAGCGAGGCCGAGAGCGGGCCGGACGTGGGTGGGGATGATCTCGGGCCAGTCGCGCAGCAACGCCTCGCCGTGGTCGCCCTGCATCAGGAAGAAGCCCTCGCGCTGGGTCGGGTCCTCCCGGTCGGGGGCGGCGATGTAGCCGTCGAGGGTGCAGGCGACGAGGTAGGTCAGGGTTCGCACGGGGGTCTCCTTCTGCAGAACTACTGAGAACAGAGTACTTCAGTTGGAGTGGTAAAAGCGAGGGCCCGATACGGAGCCGTGACATTCGGGTCGCTAGTCTCGGCGCCGATGCTGACCGCAGACCACAGGGCTTGACACGCTCGGTAGCTTTTCCCCAGCAACGTTCCCTCGTTCGGGCGACAAGTTCGTCTCAGGAGGCACCCCGGTGCGCAACCCCCGGCACAACCTGTTGCGGCCCGTCATGGCCGCGACCGCCCTCTCCCTGTGCCTGACCCTGCTGGGCGCTGGTTCCGCGTCCGCCGCCACCGCGATCGAGCCGGAGGCCATGTCCGCCGGCATCCTCGGCCCCGTCGGCCTTGTCGCCGTGGTTCTCGGTGTGGTCGGCATGGCGCTGGGCATCCTGCGTCAGCGCCGCAAGGCCCGTGCCGCCCAGCCCGCGCCGCCGCAGCAGCAGCCGCACGAGGAACCCACCCGCCCCACCCTTCAGCCGCACGCCTGAGCGTCGAACACGGCTCCGGCGCACGGGCCCAGCGTGACGCCGTCCCCGAGCGTGACGTCGCCGGTCGACACCAACGGCACGAGTGCGGAGTCCCAGGGCAGCGAACGGCCCGTCGGCGCGAGGTTCAGCACCACCAGTGAGCGTTCCTCCTCCGTCGCCCGGAGGTAGGCGAGCACGCCGGGCGGCCCGTCGGTGAACACCTGGGTGCCGGCCCGCAGTGACGGCCGCCGCCTGCGCAGCGCCAGCAGTTCCCGGTAGAGACACAGCGTCGAGCCCGGGTCGGCCAGCTCCGATTCGACGTTGAGCCGCCCGGCCGTCGCGCCCAACGGCAGCCACGGCGTCCCGGTGCTGAACCCGTGGCCCGGACCGGCCGTCCACGGCATCGGCGTGCGCTGGGGATCGCGGCCGTTACGGTCCTCACCGACGCCGGGCGGCAGCTCGGTGTCCGGCAGCCCCAGCTCCTCGCCCTGGTAGAGGAACGGCGTGCCGCGCAGGGTGAGCAGCAGCATGGCGGCCAGCCGCCCGGCGGCCTGCCCGCCCCACCGGCTCACCACCCGTGGGATGTCGTGGTTGCCGAGGAACCACGCCGGCCAGACGTCTTCGCCCGCCAGGTCCAGGAACTCCTGGACGGTCGCCCTGATCGCGGCCGCGTCGAAGGGCAGTCCGGAGAACACGAAGTTGTGCGCGAGGTGCAGCTCGCCGGGAGCCACGTAGGGCAGGATCCGCCGCTGGTCGAACTCCCAGACCTCGCCGACCGCGACGGCATCCGGGTACTTGTCGACAAGCGTGCGCACCTCACGCAGGTAGTCGTGCAGCGTCGGCCAGTCCCGCTGCCGCGACGGCAGCCCGTCGACGTTGTCCCGGTACCCGGGGTCCTTGCCCAGCCGGTTGATCGAGTCGAGCCGGACGCCGTCGACGCCGCGGTCCAGCCAGAACCGCAGCACGTCGAGCTGGGCCTGCCGCACGGCGGGGTTGGACCAGTCGAGGTCGGGTTGCTGCGGCAGGTGCGAGTGCAGGTACCACTGGCCGGTCTCCGGGTGCCACGTCCACGCCGGGCTGTCCGGCGGGAAGCCGGCGACCCAGTTGTTCGGCGGGCCGCCGTCGGGGCCGCTGTCCCGCCAGACGTAGAAGTCCCGCATCGGCGCACTGCGCGAGGTCGCCGCGGCGCGGAACCACGGGTGCCGGTCGCTGGTGTGCGGCAGCACGATGTCGACGAGGATCCGCAGGCCGCCGGCATGTGCGGCGGCGATCAGTTCCTCGGCGTCGGCATCGGTGCCGAAGACCGGGTCGACGGCCGTGTGGTCGCTGACGTCGTAGCCGAAGTCGGCCATCGGCGAGCGGAAGAACGGCGAGATCCACAGCGCGTCGACGCCCAGCGAACGCAGGTAGCCGAGCCGTTCGACGATCCCGCGCAGGTCACCGATGCCGTCGCCGTCGGTGTCGGCGAAGCTGCGCGGGTAGATCTGGTAGACGACGGCGTCCTGCCACCACGGCCTGTTCATGGTGCTCCTCTCCGGTGAAGGCGGCGGATCGGCTGACGACGACGGCCGCGGCGAGCCCGCACACCGCCGCGATGGTGAGTGCGCCGCCGCCGAGGCTGACCCCGCCGGCCCAGGCGCCGAGCGCGATCCCGGCCTGGAAGGCGACGATGTAGACGGCCGATGCGAGATCCGGCTGGGCGGCCGCGCGCAGCACGGCGGCCTGCAGCACCACGGCCATTCCGCCTGCCGGAATCGCCCACAGCACCACGGCGACGGCCGCGACCGCGGTGGACACGGCCCCGGCGGTCAGCAGCAGGAGCATGCAGGCGGCGAGGCCGCCGGTGACCACCAGTGCGGTGGTGCGCGGGTGCCGGTCCACCGCCCGGCCGATCACGACGAGGCCGAGCACCCCGGCCGCGCCGTGCGCGAGCAGCATCGCGGAGCCGTCCAGGCGGACGTAATCGGCGATGATCACGGTGATGTAGGTGAACGCCGTGAAGTGGCCGAGCACGACGAGCACGGTGGTCAGGTTGACCGAGACGAGCGAACGGTCGGTCAGTGCGTGCCGCAGCGGCGAACCGCCCGTTCGCGGCACGGCGGGCATGGCGTCCACCGTCAGGCGGATCACCGCGGCGGCGAGCGCGGCGACACCGGCCATGACCAGGGCGGTGGCTCGCCAGCCGAGCGTCGTGCCGAGCCACGAGCACAGCGGGAGCCCGAGCAGGAACGCGACCGAGTTGCCCGCGTAGACGACGGCGGTCGCGCGACCTGCCCGTTCGGGCCCGAGCATCCGGCTGGCCATCGCCGCGACGACCGACCAGAACACCCCGTGACCGACGGCCGCCACCAGCCGCGCGATCACCGCCACTGCGTAGCCCGGCGCCACGGCGAGCAGCAGGTTCGACGCCGTCACCGCCAGGATCGCCGCGAGCGCGGTCGTCCGGCGGTCCCATCGGGCGGTCACCGTCACCAGCGGTACGACGGTGACCGCGACGACCACCGCGTACCCGGTGACCAGCAGGCCGATGGCCGGTTCGGACACGCCGAAACCGTCCGCGAGCTGGGGAAGCAGTGCGACCGGCAGGTTCTCCGACGTCACCGACGTGAAGCAGGCCGTGCTGAGCGCGGCCAGGGCGAACCGGGTCCGGACGAGCATTGTGTAACGATACACAGATAGGCTGGGGCAATGTCCAGCCCCAAAGCGTCCCGCGTCACCATGGCCGAGGTGGCGCGCCGCTGCGGCGTCTCCCCGATGACGGTGTCGTACTGCTACAACCAGCCGGAACGGGTCGCCGCGGACACCCTGCGCCGGGTCCGGGAGACCGCCGCCGAGCTGGGCTACCGGGGGCCGGACCCGACGGCGCGCTCCCTGCGCCGCCGCCGCACCGGCGCGATCGGCGTCGTGCTCGGCGAGCACCTGGCCTACGCCTTCGAGGATCCGCAGGCCCGCGGGTTCCTGACCGGCGTCGCGCAGGTGTGCCGCGAGCGCGGGATCGGACTCAACCTCATTCCCACCACCGGGGCGGACACCGACGTCGACCGGGTGAAATCCGCCTCGGTCGACGGCTACATCGTGTGGCCCACGTTCGAGTCCGACCCCGTGCTGGCCGCGCTGAGCGGGATCGGCAAGCCGGTGGCCATCCAGGGCGGCCCGGCGGTCGAGGGAGCATCAGTGGTGACCATCGACAACCGCGCCTCCGCACGCGAGCTGGCCGTTCATACGTTCGCCGGAGCCCGTAGGCCCGCCGTGCTGAGCTTCCCGTTCGACCCCGGCCGCCGAAGCAGGCTGGAGACCGGACCCGACCCGGCGACCGTCGAGTTCACGGTCACCCGCGAACGGCTGCTCGGCATCTACGACCACCGCGGCGGGTTGCCCGTGGCCGTCGTCAGCCGCAATGACCGCGCCGAGGCCGCCGCCATGGCCGAGACGCTGTTCGACACCTGCGAGCCGGACGCGGTGATCGCGATGAGCGACCAGCTCGCGTTCGGCGTGCTCGACGCCGCCCGCCGCCGGGGACTGCGGGTACCCGGCGACGTCGCGGTCGCCGGGTGGGACGACGACCCGGACGCCGGCCGGGAGGGACTCACCACGGTCGTGCAATCGTTGCAGGACCAGGGCCGGGACTGCGCGCTGATCGCGCTGGGCGAGGCCGCGCCGGACGCCGGGGCGGCGTGGTCCGTCACCGTGCGCTCCAGCACCGGGCTTATTCCCGGTTCGGCGAGGAATCCCTCACAGTAAGAGAATGTGCCCGTGAGCCGTCCGCGGTCGTAGGCTCGCGGTCATGGCTGATCGCGTGCTCCTCGCCCCGCCGGATCCGCAACCCACCTCCTCCGCGATGCGCAGGGCCCTCCGCCGCGCCGCCGACGGGGTCGCGCTGGACACCACCGAGGCCGCGATCCTGCTGCAGGCCAGGGGAGAGGACCTGGAACAGCTGATGGACGCGGCCGGCCGGGTCCGCGACGCGCACCTCGCCGACCAGGGCCGCAGCGGGATCGTCAGCTACAGCAGCAGCGTGTTCATCCCGCTGACCCGGCTGTGCCGGGACCGCTGTCACTACTGCACGTTCGTCACCGTGCCCGGCAAACTGCACTCGCTGTACCTGGAGCGCGACGAGGTGCTGGAGATCGCCCGCGCCGGTGCCGCGGCCGGCTGCAAGGAAGCACTGTTCACCCTCGGCGACCGGCCGGAGGACCGCTGGCCGCAGGCGAAGGAGTGGCTGGAGGCCCGCGGGTACGAGTCCACACTGGACTACGTGCGGGCCAGCGCCATCGCCGTGCTGGAGGAGACCGGCCTGCTGCCGCACCTCAACCCCGGCGTGCTGAGCTGGGCCGAGCTGCAGCGGCTCAAGCCGGTCGCCGCCAGCATGGGGATGATGCTGGAGACCACGGCCGACCGGCTGTGGTCGGAGAAGGGCGGCCCGCACTACGGCAGCCCGGACAAGGAACCGGCCGTGCGACTGCGCGTCCTCGACGACGCCGGGCGCGTGGGTGTCCCGTTCACCACCGGGATCCTGGTGGGCATCGGGGAGAACCGGACCGAGCGCGCCGAGTCGCTGCAGGCCATCCGGCAGCGGGCCAGGCAGCTCCGGCACATCCAGGAGATCATCGTCCAGAACTTCCGGGCCAAGCCGGACACGGCCATGCGGTCGGTGCCCGACCTGGACCTGACCGACCTGGCCGCGACGGTGGCCGTCGGCAGGCTGCTGATGCCGCCGGGCGTCAGCGTGCAGGCGCCGCCCAACCTCGCCGGCGAGGAGCACGCCCTGCTGCTGCGGGCGGGCATCGACGACTGGGGCGGCGTGTCCCCGGTGACGCCCGACCATGTCAACCCCGAACGGCCGTGGCCGCGGCTTGACGAGCTGGCCGAGTGGACCCGCCAGGCAGGCTACGAGCTGCAGGAGCGGCTGGCCGTCTACCCGCGTTACGTCACCGCCGCCGAGAAGTGGATCGACATCCGGCTGCACCCGCACGTCACGGCGCTGGCCACCGAGGACGGCATGGCCGACGAGGACGCGGCGATCGAGGGCCGCCGCTGGCAGGAGCCCGACGGCGGGCTGGACACGATCGGCCGCGCCGACCTGCACACCGCCATCGACACCGAGGGCCGCACCGGTGACCGGCGCGGTGACTTCGACAGCGTCTACGGCGACTGGGACATCCTGCGCAGCCAGGTGCCTGCCGCGCCGGAGCGGCTGGACACCGACGTCCGCACGGGCCTGCGGCTGGCCGCCGACTACCCGGGCGCGCTGCTCGAACCCGAGCACACCGACGCCGCGATGGCGTTGCTGACCGCCGACGGCCCGGCGCTGGAGGCCATGGCGACGCTGGCCGACGAGCTGCGTGCCGACGTCGTCGGTGAGGACATCACGTATGTCGTCAACCGCAACATCAACTTCTCCAACGTCTGTTACGTCGGTTGCCGGTTCTGCGCGTTCGCCCAGCGTGAGCGGGACGCCGACGCGTTCCGGCTGTCGGTGGACGAGGTCGCGGCGCGGGCCGTCGAGGCGGCGCACGCCGGTGCCACCGAGGTGTGCATGCAGGGCGGGATCGACCCGAAGCTGCCGGTCAGCTACTACGCCGACATCGTCAGGGCGATCAAGGCGGCGGTCCCGGACATGCACGTCCACGCGTTCTCGCCGATGGAGATCGTCTCCGCCGCGGCGAAAGCGGGCATCAGCGTCGAGGAGTGGCTGACCGAGCTGCGCGACGCCGGGCTCGGCTCGATCCCCGGCACGGCGGCGGAGATCCTCGACGACGACGTGCGGTGGGTGCTCACCAAGGGCAAGCTGCCCGCCCAGACCTGGATCGACGTGGTCAGCACGGCACACCGGCTGGGCATCCCGTCGTCGTCGACGATGATGTACGGCCACGTCGACCACCCCGGTCACTGGCTGGGCCACCTGCGGGTGCTGGCGCGGATCGCGGAGGACACCGGCGGGTTCACCGAGTTCGTCGGGCTGCCGTTCGTGCACCACAACGCGCCGATCTACCTGGCGGGCGTCGCCCGGCCGGGGCCGACGGTGCGGGACAACCGCGCGGTGCACGCGTTCGCGCGGCTGGCGCTGCACGGGCGGATCGACAACGTGCAGTGCTCGTGGGTCAAGCTCGGCGACGAGGGCACGGCGCAGGTGCTGCGCGGCGGTGCCAACGACATCGGCGGGACGCTGATGGAGGAGACCATCTCGCGGATGGCCGGGTCCGAGCACGGGTCCTCGCGCACCACCGCGGAGCTGGACCACCTCGCGTCGCTGGCCGGACGCCCCTCGCGGCAGCGGGACACGGTCTACGGCCGCCGCCTGGCGGCTTTAGCGGGCTGAAGACTGCGCCGGGGGCAAAACATAGGTACCGGACACGGATTGTTTCCCCCGGTGCACAGGCCGCAATGTTCGTGCCATGCGGACGGAGTTCTCACGGGCGCTCGACCAGGCGTTCACCGACAGCGGGCTGGGTCTTGACCGGGTGCGGCACCGGCTGGCCCAGCGTGGCGTGCGGGTCAGCGTCACGACCCTGAGCTACTGGAGAAGTGGAAGAAGCCGCCCGGAGCGGCCTGAGTCGCTCCGGGCGGTGTGCATCTTCGAGGAGCTGTTCGGCCTGAAGCCGGGCTCGCTCACCGGACTGCTCGGCCCGCGCCGGCCAAGGGGCCGCTGGTGTGCCGGCGCGGGCCGGACAGGTTCAGACTCCGCTGTTGCTGCGGATCCAGGACCGGTAGTAGGGCACGTCGACGTAGATCGACGGGGCCGTGGCGCAGGTGGTGCTGTTGTTGCCGGCCCGGCTGGTGGCACCGATCAGCTCCCACCGTCCGCTGACCTGCTTGATCTGCGGCCCGCCTGAGTCGCCGTAGCAGGCACCCTTGTTGCCGTCGGTGTTGTTGGTGCAGATCTCACTCGCGGCACGGATGCCCATGCAGCGGCTGTCGGCCACGATCGACGTGTCCAGCTCCTGCAGGGTGATCGGCGCGCCGCAGGCACCACGCGGGGCGCAGGTCTGGCCCCAGCCGATGATCCTGGTGGCGGTGCCGACCGGGCCCGACTCCGTCGAGATGCTGATCGGGGCCTGGCTGACCGGCGTCGACAGACGCAGCAGCGCCAGGTCGGCCGACGGGTGGGCGATGCGCTGCGCGACTCGCGCCACCGAACCGCCGCTGGTGCGGTTGGTGGTGCCGACGCGCACCTGGGCGGGCTGGCCACAGTGGGCGGCGGTGACCACCCAGGTCGAGCTGATCAGCGAGCCACCACAGGAGTGCCCGCCGGAGCTGGACTGCAGCGACACCATGAACGAGTAGACCTGGGTCGCGTTGCGACCGCCGACGATGAACGGCTGGACGCCGTCGGGGGCGGGAGCGGCAGCCGCGGTGGCCGGGACCGCCATGCCGGCGAGCGCGCTCGCGCCGGCGACGAACACACCGGCGAGCAGGGACCGTAGCTTCATTGCTTCTCCTTCGCTGAACCCGGTGTCACCGGGGGGAGTGAGGAAAACGTTATGAAGGCGCCCGCTCACGAAGCACCGCCGGAAGTAGTGTCGATTTAACCGTTTAATACTTTTGTCGCAGCCCCCTCGGCGGTGCGGCCGGCGGCCCGCCTGGAAGAATCGCCGCGTGGCACCAGAGCACTCGAAGCTGCGCGTACTGTCCGGGATCCAGCCGACGGCGGACTCGTTCCACCTGGGCAACTACCTCGGCGCGCTGCGCCAGTGGGTTCGCCTGCAGGACACGCACGAGACGTTCTACTGCGTGGTCGACCTGCACGCGATCACCGTCGAGCACGACCCGAAGCTGCTGCGCGAGCGCACCCGCCGGTCGGCCGCGCAGCTGCTGGCGCTCGGCGTCGACCCGGACCGCAGCACGCTGTTCGTGCAGAGCCAGGTGCCCGAACACGCCCAGCTGAGCTGGGTTCTGGAATGCCAGACAGGGTTCGGCGAGGCAGGCCGGATGACGCAGTTCAAGGACAAGGCCGCCAAGCAGGGTACGGACCGGGCCAGCGTCGGCCTGTTCACCTACCCCGTGCTGCAGGCCGCCGACATCCTGCTCTACCAGGCCAACGCCGTCCCGGTCGGCGAGGACCAGCGCCAGCACCTGGAGCTGACCCGCGACCTGGCGCAGCGGTTCAACAACCGCTACGGCAGGACGTTCACCGTCCCGGAGCCGCACATCGTCAAGGACACGGCCAAGATCTACGACCTGCAGGACCCGGCGATCAAGATGAGCAAGTCGGCGTCCGCGGTCAACGGCATCGTCGAACTGCTCGACGACCCCAAGCGCTCGGCGAAGAAGATCCGGTCCGCGGTCACCGACACCGGCCGCGAGATCGTGTTCGACGCCGAGAACAAGGCTGGTGTGTCCAATTTGCTCACCATCTACGCCGCGCTGACCGACCGGGCGATCGCCGATCTGGAGAACGCCTACGCGGACAAGGGTTACGGCGATCTGAAGAAGGACCTCGCGGAGATCCTGGTCGAGTTCGTGACGCCGTTCCAGGAGCGGGTCAGGTCCTATGTGGACGATCCGGCGGAGCTGGACAAGGTCCTCGCGCGCGGTGCCGAACGCGCGCGCGAGGTGTCCTCGGCCACCCTGGCTTCGGTCTACGACGCCGTCGGGTTCCTGCCCGGGGCTCACCAGCCGGGATAACGCCCCTGCCAGTCGGGTGGCTCCGGCCCGAACTCGGCGAGCGCGTCGACGGCCAGCGTGTCGATGACGTCGCGTAGTTCCAGTGCGGCCAGCCACTGGGCGGGGATGGCGCCGGGGCCGTGCAGTGCGCCGAGGATGTTGCCGCAGATGGCGCCGGTGGAGTCGCTGTCGCCGCTGTGGTTGACGGCCAGCAGCAGCCCGTCGGCGAGGTCGTCGGCCGCCAGTGCCGCGCAGACGGCGATGGCCAGTGCCTCCTCGCCGACCCAGCCGCCGCCCAGCTCCGCCGCGATGGCCTCCGGGGTCGGCCGTCCCCGCTTGGCCAGCGCGATGGCGGCGTCCAGCGCGGCGAACTGCTCCTCGTAGCCGTCCCACCGGATGAGTTCCAGCCGGGCCGCGCCGACCGCCCTCGGCAGGTCCGCGCCACCCAGCAGGGCCTGCACGATGACCGCCAGCGCTCCGGCGGACAGGTAGCCGCTGGGATGGCTGTGGGTCAGTGCCGCCGCCTGCGCGGCCAGCCGGAACACCTCGCCGGCGTCGCCGGGCCACAGTGCACACGGCGCGACCCGCATCACGCCGCCGCAGCCCTTGGAGTTGTTCAGCGCGTGGGTGAGCGTGCCCTGCACGCCGTCGGTGGCGAACGCGCGCAGTGCCTTCAGGCAGGTGCTGCCGGGTGCGCGGCGGTCGTGCAGCTCGCGGTTGCCGACCAGCCAGCCGTCGGGTTCGGCCGCAGTGGCGAACCGCCCTCCGGTCTGCTCCCACGGCCTGCCCTGGGTGTGCAGCCAGCGCTGGTAGGCGTGTTGCAGCACCTGGACGACGTCGCGTCCGCCCGCGTGTGCGCGGATCAGCCCTTCCAGGGTGAACAGCGTCATCTGGGTGTCGTCGCTGATCAGCCCCCGGTCCGGGTTGACGTATCCACGCAGCCCGTCCGGGCCGTGGGCTGCCCGGATGCCCTCGATCTCGTGGAACTCGATGTCGTAGCCCAGCGCGTCGCCGACCGCGCCGGCGAGGATCGACCCGCGGAACCGGTCCGCCCTGCTCACCATCCCGGGTACCTCGCCAGCCACTCGCCGGTACGCGGCGGCTCCGGCCCGAACTCGGCGAGGCCGTCGACGGCCAGCTGGTCGATGACGTCGCGTAGTTCCAGCGCGTCCAGCCAGGGCGCGGGAATGGCGTCGGGGCCGTGCAGTGCGCCGAGGATGTTGCCGCAGATGGCGCCGGTGGAGTCGCTGTCGCCGCTGTGGTTGACCGCCAGCAGCAGCGCCTCGCCCAGGTCGTCCTCGAAGACCAGCGCCGCGCAGACCGCGATGGCCAGCGCCTCCTCGCCGACCCAGCCGCCGCCCAGTTCGGCGGCGATCGTCTCCGGCGTCGGCCGACCCCGGCCGGCCAGCGCGATCGCGTTCTCCAGTGCCCGCAACTGTTCCTGGTGGCCGTCCCACCGGACCAGCTCGGCCAGTGCTGTGTCGACGGCCTGCCGCAGGCCCGCGCCGTCGAGCAGTGTCCGCACGATGACCGCCAGTGCCCCGGCGGACAGGTAGCCGCTGGGATGGCTGTGGGTCAGCGCCGCCGACTGGGCGGCCACCGTGAACACGTCCTGTGGCCACAGCGCGCACGGCGCGGCCCGCATGACGCCGCCGCAGCCCTTGGAGTCGTTGAGTTTCGTGGTGAACGTGCCCTGGGGACCGCCGTTGGCGAACGACCGCAGCGCCCGCATGCAGGTGTTGCCCGGCGCGCGGCTCTCCAGCAGGCCGCGGTTGGTGACCAGCCAGCCGTCCGGCTCGGTACGGCCCTCGGCGAACCGGCCGCCGTTGCGTTGCCACAACGTCGCCTCGCCGGGGCGGGGGCCGCTGTCGCGTTCCCACGGCGCGCCCTGGGTGTAGAGCCAGCGCTGGTAGGCGTGCTGCAGCACCTCGACGACGTCGCGTCCGCCCACGTGCGCGCGGATCAGGCCCTCCAGGGTGAACAGCGTCATCTGGGTGTCGTCGGTGATCAGGCCGCGCCCGGGGTTGGCGTACCCGCGCAGCCCGTCCGGGCCGTGCAGCCTGCGGATGCTGAGGATGGAGTCGAACTCGATGTCGAAGCCGAGTGCGTCGCCGACCGCGCCGGCGAGAAGGGACCCGCGGAACCTGTCCGCTCTGCTGACCATGCTGGAGAGACTGCCAGCAGGCCCCGCGGGTTCCCGATCAGACGTACTGGTAGCCGCGCAGGTCGCGGATCAGCAGGTGGCAGTTCTCCAGCCTGGCGGAATCGCTCAGCGACCGGTAGATGCCCCACTTGGGCCGGATGACGTCGTCCAGGAACGTGTCGCCGTTCTTGCTGGCGTCGATCAGCGTGCTGCCGCCACTGCGCAGCACCCAGCGGACCCGGCCGGAGTTGCCGATGCGCTGCTCGATCTCCACGTCGGTCCACCGGTTGTGCAGCCTGGCCAGGTCGACCCTGCCGACCAGCACGTCACCGCCGAAGATCTTGAACTCGACGGTCGGCGTGCTGCCGACGTGCCGCAGCGACATGACGGTCAGCGGCGAGGTGCCCTTGCCCGGCATCTTCGTCTGGAAGATGTGCGTGAACGAGGTGGTGGCCTTGAGCGAGGACGGGATGTACATCGAGTACGTGACCCGCCAGGTCTCACCGTCGCGCCAGTTCAGCACGGTGCCGTTCTGCCGCATGCCGCGGACCTCCTGCCGCTGGCGGTCGGTGGAGGTGTCGCGGTCGCGGGTGTGCATGTCGAAGCGGTACGCGCCGCCCTGCGGGTAGATGTGCTTGACGCCCGGGTGCGACTTCGCCCGGTCGTCCTCGACGCCCTCGAAGGCGTTCAGCCCGGTGGAGCCGGGGTCGGGGTTCCAGCGCAGCCGCCAGCTCGCCGCGTGCGCGGGGGCGGCCGCCAGCAGGGGAAGGGTCAGCGCGCCGCCGAGGACGGCGCGGCGCCCGACGCCAGGTGCGGGGTTCACGGTGGTCTCCTCTCGGTACCTGGCGGCGGACGGTGGAAAGCGCTTTCAGCGTCGCATCGGGGCGTCACCCGCGTCAACCCGCTCGCGTTGCGGCCTCCGGTGGGCCTGGTTAGCGTTTGTTAATGGCGGAACAACAGGAAAAGCTCCTTCCCAGGTTGCGCAGGCGTTACCCGTGGCTGGACCACCTGGTACGGGCCAACGACGCGTTCACCGAGCGCTACGGCAACCACTACGCCGCCGCCATCACCTACTTCAGCGTGCTGTCGCTGTTCCCGCTGCTGATGGTGGGGTTCTCCGTGGCAGGGATGGTGCTGGCCGGTGACACGGCCACGCTGGACAAGCTCAAGCAGGGCATCATCAACTCCGCGCCGGAGGGGCTCGGCGACTTCCTGTCCAACATCGTCGGGACGGCACTGCAGGCCGGTGCGGGTACCGGGATCATGGGTCTGCTGCTGGCCCTGTACTCCGGCGTCGGCTGGATGACGAACCTGCGGGACGCGCTGACCGCCCAGTGGGGGCAGGAGAAGCAGCAGCTGCCGCTGGTGTCGACGACCCTGCGTGACCTGGTCGCCCTGGTCGGGCTGGGCCTGGCGCTCGCGATCTCGTTCGGCCTGACCGCCGCCGGCAGCGGAATCGGCCAGCTGCTGCTGGAACTGGTCGGTCTGGCCGACCAGACATGGGCGATCGTCGCGCTACGGGTCGCGACGATCGTGCTGTCGCTCGCCGCGAACGTGCTGGTGTTCCTCTGGGTGATCGCGCGGTTGCCGCGGGAACGGGTCAGCGCCCGCAGCGCGGTCAAGGGCGCGATCATGGCCGCGGTCGGCTTCGAGGTGCTCAAGCAGGTCACCACGGTCTACCTGGGCTTCGTGTCGACGTCGCCGAGCACCGTGGTGTTCGGGCCGATCCTCGGCCTGCTGTTCTTCGCCAACCTGGTGTCGCGGTTCCTGCTGTTCGTCACGGCGTGGACGGCGACCGCGCGGGAGAACCAGACCAGGATCGCGCCGCCGCCGCCCGTCGTGGTGAAGCCGCACGTGCAGGTGGTGCGCGGACCGGGCGCCGGTGCGGTGGCCGGTGCGTTCAGTGTCGGCGCGTTGCTGGGCTGGCTCACCCGCCGCCGCTGAACGGCGCCGAAACAAGGGCGACAGGAGATGCTTCGCGCGCCTAAGCTTTCTGTTGACTCGAACAGGGGGCGCGGTGAGCGACACGTCGACGCGGGAACGGCCGGCGAAAGTCCGGTATCCACGCGAGATCTGGGTTCTGGCGTTCGGCAGTTTCCTGATCGCCATCGGGTTCGGCCTGGTGGCACCCGCCATTCCCAGCTTCGCCACCAGCTTCGACGTCGGCGTGACCGCCGCCTCCGTGGTGATCAGCGCGTTCGCCGCGATGCGGCTGGTGTTCGCACCGGCCAGCGGCAGGCTGGTCACCGCCTTCGGTGAGCGGCCGATCTACCTGTGGGGCCTGGTCATCGTGGCCGTCGGCACGCTCGCCTGCGCGCTGGCCGTCGAGTATTGGCAGCTGCTGGTGTTCCGCGCGTTGTCCGGCATCGGGTCGACGATGTTCACCGTCTCGGTCACCGGCCTGCTCATCCGGATCTCCCCGCCGCAGCTGCGCGGGCGGGTCTCCGGGCTGTCGGCGACGGCGTTCCTGCTCGGCAGCATCGCCGGTCCGCTGGTGGGCAGCGGGCTGGTGGCGATCTCGCTCCGGGCGCCGTTCGTCGTCTACGGCATCGCGTTGCTGCTGGTCGTGGTGCTGGTGTGGTGGCAGCTGCGTAACTCCGAGCTGGCCGGCCGGGCCGCCGGGGAGGCCGCGCCGACGCTGACGTTCACCGCCGCGCTGCGTCACCGCACCTACCGCGCGGCGCTGGGCGGCAACTTCGCGCTGGGCTGGATGGTCTTCGGCGTGCGGGCGTCGCTGCTGCCGCTGTTCGTCACCGCGGTGCTGGTGCAGAGCGAGCAGTTCACCGGCGTCGCGCTGGCGGTGTTCTCCGTCGGCAACGTCCTGCTGCTGCCGGTGGCCGGACGGCTGGCCGACAGCATGGGCCGCAAGCCGGTCGCGGTGACCGGGCTGGCGTTGCTGGCCATCGGCAGCGTGGCGATCGGGCAGACCGACAACGAGTGGCTGTTCCTGGCGGCGTCGCTGGTCGCCGGGATGGGGTCGGGTGCGATGAACCCGCCGCAGAACGCCGCCGTCGCCGACGTCCTCGGCGCCAAGGCCCGCGGCGGCGGGGTGCTGGCCGGGTTCCAGATGTCGGCCGACGTCGGCGCGGTGCTGGCCCCGCTGGTGGCCGGGTTCATCGCCGAGCAGTGGTCCTACGGCGCGTCGTTCGCCGTCACCGGCGGCATCGCCGCGGTGGGCTGCCTGCTCTGGGTGGTGGCGCGGGAGACGCTGCCGGCCGAGCACGCGGACGAGCACACCGCGCAGGACGCGGTGACCGAGGAGAGCTGCAAGGACACCCGTTGCGGTTAGCTCCACCCTGGGGTGGAGCCGTCCGGCTGTCTGGTGGTCCAGACTGCTACCGATGACGTTGTGGCGACGACTGCTGACCGGCGACCCGGAGACCGGGCCGCTGGTGCGCGTCCTGGTGACCGCGGTACTGGCGGTCGCCCTGCTGGCGGGCGGCCCGCGCGAGCCCTGGGTGTGGGTACTGGCCGCGATCGCGTTCGGCTGCTGGCTGTTCTGGGCCGTGTTCGACGGCAGGCTCGGCTGGGCACCGCTGGCCGCGCTGGCCGCGTGCTCGCTGCTGTCCACCGGCACGATCGGGCGGGCCGACAGCGGCGCCGCGACCATGGCGTTCGTGGCCCTGCTGGCGCTGGCGTCGCACCTGCGCCCGCCGACCTGGCTGATCCTCGGCGTGCTCGCAGCGGACCTGGTGCTGCTCGGCGTCGTCGCGCCGCACTGGACGGCCGCGACGTACGGGCTCGCCGGGCTGTTGCTGGTGCTGACGTTGTTCGGGCTGAACCGGCGGCAGTACCGCAGCCGGGTCAGGCAGACCGAGGAACTGCTGGAGCAGACCCGGCGAGTCCAGGAGGAACGGGCGAAGGCCGCCGCGCTCGACGAGCGGACCCGGATCGCCAGGGAGATGCACGACGTGCTGGCGCACTCGCTGGGCGCGCTGAGCGTCCAGCTGGAGGTCGCCGAGGCGCTGCTGAGCGAGCGGGGCGACGTCGGCGCGGCACTGGACCGGGTGCGCCGGTCGCGGCGGCTGGCCGTCGACGGCCTGGACGAGGCCCGGCGTGCGGTCGCCGCGCTGCGTACCGACGTCCGGCCGCTGCCGGAGGCGCTGGGGGAGCTGGTCGAGGCGTTCCGGCTGGACCACCCGTCGCCGATCACGCTGCGCACGGCTGGGACGCCGCGGCCGGTGTCGGCGGCGGCGGGGGTCGCGCTGCTGGCCACCGCCAGGGAGGCGCTGACCAACGCCGTCAAGCACGCGCCGGAGGCCGCGGTGACCGTCGTACTGGACTACAGCGGGGACACGGTGTCGCTGGAGGTCGCCAATCCCGCGCCGCCCGAGGCCGGGGCGGGCGGCTACGGGCTGACCGGCATGCGTGAGCGGATCGCTCTTGCCGGCGGGACACTCGCGGCGGGGCCGGTCGCCGCCGGGTGGCGGGTGTTCGCCGAGGTGCCGCGGTGATCCGGGTGCTCGTGGTGGACGATCAGCAGGTCGTGCGGGAGGGGCTGGTCGCCCTGCTGGAGCTGGTCGACGACATCGAGGTGGTCGGTGACGGCGGCGACGGCGAGCAGGCCGTGCGGCTGGTCGCCGAGCGCCAGCCGGACGTGGTGCTGATGGACCTGCGGATGCCGGGCTGCGACGGCGTCACGGCCACCGAGCGGATCACCCGTGATCACCCCGGGGTGGGCGTGGTCGTGCTGACCACCTACGCCGACGACGAGTCCATCGACTCCGCGCTGCGGGCCGGTGCGCGGGGTTACCTGACCAAGGACGCCGGCCGCGGGGCGCTGGCGTCGGCACTGCGCTCGGCCGCGGCCGGACAGTCCACTTTCGACGCCGCGGTGTCCCGGCGGCTGGTGTCCGCGCTCGCCGGCCCGCCACCCCGCCGAGGCGGCCAGCCGGACGGGCTGACCGCGCGCGAGGCCGAGGTGCTCGGCCTGATCGCCCGCGGGCTGACCAACGCCGAGATCGCCGCCGAGCTGTTCATCGGGGAGGCGACGGTGAAGACGCACATCAACAACGCGTTCGCCAAGATCGGCGCCCGCAACCGGGCCGACGCCGTGCGGTACGCCTACCGCGTGGGGCTCTGAGATCCACCCGGAACTCCACCCGCGGGAGGTCCGAATCCACCCGGCCGGCTGCATAACGTCCCGGACATGACGAACTTGGCTTTCGACGCGTCGGACGTGATGAGCTTCCTGCTGCTGAGGGTGGCGATCATCGCCGGTGTGGTGGTGCTGGTCGCCCTGATCGTGCTGGGCGTCGTCGTGCTGCTGCACCGCAGGGGAAAGCTGGGCCAGGCGCGGCGCGTGGTCGAGCCGATGGCCCGGAGCTGGGGCGAGCGCGGCGGGCCGGTACGCCGCGCCGCCACCCGCACGGCGCTGACCGGGCTGGACCGCTTCGACCGGGACGACCGCGACGACCGGGACGACAAGGACGACCGGGACGACCGGAACGGTCGCTAGAGACCCTGGTGCGGGTCCTCGGCGGCGCGCTTGCGCCGGTGGCCCACCACGAAGCCGACGATGATGATCACGCCGACGAACATCGTGATGATCCAGCCGGTGACGCCGAACGGGTCCTCCGCCGTCGACGCGGCCGCGGCCACCGGCGACTTGCCGGCGACGTCCGCGGTCGGCTCGGTCGCGCCCGCGTCGTAGTCGACCTTGCCGACCGGCTCCGGGTTGGCCGCGGCCAGCGCGAAACCGTAGTCGAGCAGCTTGGCGGCCTGGTCGGAGAAGCGGATCGGCTTCTGCTCGCCACGCATCATCACCACGGCGAGCCTGCGGCCGCCCTGTTGCGCGGCGCCGACGTAGGTGTGCCTGGCGTCGTCGGTGAACCCGGTCTTCCCGCCGAGGAAACCGGGGTAGGACGACAGCAGCTTGTTGTCGTTGTACAGCGGGAACGGCTGCTTCTCGCCCCAGCCGGGGAACTGGATCTGCCTGGTCGCGACCGCCTTGGCGAACAGCGGCTGCTTCATCGCGGCGTGGAAGATCAGGCTCATGTCGTAGGCGGAGCTGGACATGCCCGGTCCGTCCAGCCCCGACGGCGTGGCCGCGCGGGTGTCGGTCGCGCCGATCGAGGTGGCCAGCGCGTTCATCTTCTCCAGCGTGGCGGGCACCCCGCCGAGCGCGGTGGCCAGCGCGTGCGCGACGTCGTTGCCGGAGTGCATCAGCAGGCCGTACAGCAGCTGCTCCACCGTGTACTGCCCACCCGCGACGATCCCGACGCAGGTGCACTCCTGCTCGGCGTCCTCCTTGGTGACCGTGATCGCGGTGCCGGGCTGCAGCTCCTTGATCACCACCAGCGCCAGCAGCGTCTTGATCAGCGAGGCCGGGCGCTGCCGCCCGTGCGGGTCCCTGGCCGCGATGACGGCGCCGGTGTCCAGGTCGTGCAGCACCCACGACGCCGCGGTCACCTGCGCGGGTGGGTTGCGGGTGTTGCGCGGCAGGATCAGCCCGCACTCGGCCATCCGCTCGCCGCCGACGGCGCGGCCGGGCACCGGCAGCGGAGCGGGGGAGGCCTGGCCCGGCTTCGGTTTCTCCGAGGTGTCCACGGGCGGCGGGGGCAGTTCGCGGTTGGCGCAGCTGCCCTGCGACCGCGGCTTGTCGTCGTCGCGTCGCTGCGCACCCGCCTGGGGTGCGAGCACGGCGAGGAGCGCGGCGATCAGGACGAGCAGGACGGCCCGGTGACTGGCGTTACGCACCAGGGCAGGCTATCGGCGCCCGCGGCGGCCACTGAACTACCCTCCGGTCGCATGACCCTGTCCCGGCGTGCGTCACTGTTCCTGCTGGCCTTCGGCATCTGGTCGTGGATCGTCTGGGTGAACTTCGCCCGCAATCTCTTCGACAGCGACCGCGCCTTCGCGGCGGACGGCTCGCCGACGGCCTACTTCGTGATACACGCGGTACTCACCGTGGCCTCGGTCGTGTTCGGGACCATCATCGGGGTGATCGGCTGGCGCGGCTGGCGGGCGTCCCGCTCCGGGCGGTCATGACGATTGCCCCGAATGGGGGGCAGTGTTTCCCACCTCCACTGCATAACGTTGCGCGCATCGAAAGGGCAGGCGAGAACTACCGTTCCTCGTGAGAAGCCCACTCATCTGGAGGTGGAATGTCCCGGGTTCGACGATGGCTGCTCCCGGCGGCCTCGGTGCTGGCGGTCGGTGCCGCTGGTGCGCTGACCGCGCCAGCCGCGGCGGCGCAGCAGGATGCGGCGCCCACGTGCGACACGACCAGTCCGTCCTACAGCTACGTTGTCCTCTACCAGCCGTGGACCTCGGCCAGGACCGTCGACCGTGAGCTGACGGAGAAGTGCGGCACCAAGGTGCACTACTACCCGGAGATCGGCGTCGCGGTGGCCACCTCCCGCAACGCGGACTTCCAGGAGCGCATCGGTGTGTTCCGCGCGTACTCCGGTGCCCGCGAGGTCGCGATCCCGCCGACCACGGCCGCCGCGCAGGCACGCGCGCAGGCCCGTGCCGAGCTGGAGAACGAGGAGACGACCTCGGTCGCGGCCGACGGCGACCTCACCGCGCAGCAGTGGGACATGCGGGCCATCAAGGCCCCGGAGGCGAACAAGATCAATCCGGGCAGCTCCTCGGTCACCGTCGGTGTGCTCGACTCCGGCGTCGACCCGGCCCACCCGGCGCTGAAGCACGCCGTCGACACGAAGACGTCGGCAGGCTGCAACACCGGCGCGCCGGACACCACGCCGGCCGCGTGGCTGCCCACCAACATCGACCACGGTCAGCACGTGGCCGGCACGATCGCGGGCAAGGACACCGCCCGTGGCTTCACCGGCGTCGCGCCGGGGGTGAAGGTCGCCTCGGTCAAGGTGATCAACGACGACGGGCTGATCTTCCCGGAGGCCGCGGTCTGCGGCTTCATGTGGGCGGCCGAGAAGAAGTTCGAGGTCACCAACAACAGCTACTACGTCGACCCGGGCATGTTCTACTGCCCGAAGCAGCCGGGTGACGCCGCGGCGTTCGAGGCCGTCCGCCGCGCGGCGGACTACTCGTTCCGCAAGGGCGTGCTCAACGTGGCGGCCGCCGGCAACTCCGGCTTCGACATCAAGGCCCAGACCACCGACCCGAACCGCCCGCACCCGGTCGACCCCAGCTGCGAGATCCTGCCCAAGGGTTCGCCGCACGTGGTCACCGTCTCGGCGGTCGGCTACAACGGCACGAAGTCGTCGTACAGCAACTACGGCCGCGGCCAGATCGAGGTGACCGCCCCCGGTGGTGACCGCGCCCAGCTGCCGCCGCCGGGTGAGGGCGCCGGCTGCCCGCTGTCGACCATCTTCAACGGCCAGTACGGTACGAAGTGCGGCACGTCGATGGCCGCGCCGCACGCCGCCGGTGTCGCCGCGCTGCTGGCGAGCAAGTACCGGCACGCGCCGCCGTGGGCGCTGGCCACCCTGCTGGAGGTCACCGCCGACCCGAAGTCGTGTGGTGGCGCCGAGGGCTGCACCGGCCCGGACCGGAACAACTCCTTCTACGGACGCGGCCAGGTCAACGCGCTGAAGGCGGTGCGCTAACCGCCGGAAAAGCCGCCGCCATCGCGTGATGGCGGCGGCTTTTCGCGGGCGAGGTGGGTGGTCCCGAGTGCAGAACTCGCGGGCCGGAACGCAGAACTCGCGTGCGTGAGCGCAGAACTCACGACGTGGACACCGGTTCTCCCGTGGCGCCGGTCGCCCCGCGTGAGGTCAAGCTCGTGAAGGCCACCTTCATTACGTGTGACGTGGTGATGGTGGCCTTCACGTGCTTTGGTGCTTGGTGGGTTGTGGTGTTCGAGGCTGGTAGGGCGGGGGTCTCGACGACGAGTTCGGCGTCGACCTCCGGCCCGGCCAGCAAGAGGCGGACCTGCTGATCGAACGCGGTACGCCGGACCTCGCTGCCGCGCAGGGCCACCGGCACCCTCACAGCCGGCCCACCATCCGGACCAGGACGTCGATCTGCGCCGGGTTGTAGAGCTCCACGACGGCCTTGCCCAGCGCCTCCTGGGCGAACCGCTTCCCGAGCGGGGCGTCCGCGGTCAGGTTCAGCAGCATGGGGGACTCGGCGTACACCCCGCGGGCGTAGTCGGACATCCGCTCGGCCAGGTCCTGCCGGGTCGGCTCGTCGGCGTCGGCAGGCAGCCGGTCGAACTCGGCGGCGGTCGGCTCCAGCCGGTCCCTCCGCACCGACGCCACGTACGCGTCGAGCGCCTCCGGGCCGAGCACCTGCGCGGCGACGACCATCATCGCCCGGTCCGCCGGTGAGAGGCCGGCGACGGCACTCGCCAGCTCCGGTGGCAGGTCGGTCGGCGCCGACTGCCGCAGGATCAAGGCGAGTTCGACCCGCGCCCGCCGCAACCGTTCGATACCGGCGGCCAGCTCGGCGTCCAGCGCGCGCAGTGCCTCGACGGGGTGTTCGTCGGCGGAGCCCAGCTCGGCGATCTGCGGCAGGGACAGCCCGAGTTCGGTCAGCCGCCGGATCCGCAGCAGCCGGATGAGGTGCTCCACCCCGTAGTCCTTGTAGCCGTTGGGCCGCCGCCGCGGCTGCGGAAGCAGGCCGATCTCGTGGTAGTGCCGCACCGTGCGCAGGCTCGTGCCGGCGAGCTTGGCGAGCTGGCTGGTACTCCACCCCATGCGCGTCCCCTCGGTGCCGATCTCCGCCGAGTATCGCACCGCGGGTTCAGTAGTTTCGCCACTCCGCCTTGGCGTAGTCCAGCACGACCGGATGCATCAGTGTCGACGCCGGGACACCCGGCAACCGCCTGCGGTCCACCGGGAACGTGCCTGCCGCGCGCAGCGAGTCGGCGTCCAGCGAGGACGTCGATCACGTCGCAAAACCCCCTCAACGGACAACGGCGACACTGTAGCGGGGGCGGACAGCGGAAGGGGCCGCAATCGCGAAACTCGCGACGGCGGCCCCTCCGTCTGGGATCTCAGACGCGCTTGAACAGCAGCGCCCGCTTGACCTCCTGGATGGCCTTGGTCACCTGGATGCCACGCGGGCAGGCGTCGGTGCAGTTGAACGTCGTGCGGCAGCGCCACACACCCTCGGCGTCGTTGAGGATGTCCAGCCGCTCTTCGGCGCCCTCGTCACGCGAGTCGAAGATGAACCGGTGCGCGTTGACGATCGCCGCCGGGCCGAAGTAGGAGCCGTCGCTCCAGTACACCGGGCAGGACGAGGTGCAGCAGGCACACAGGATGCACTTCGTGGTGTCGTCGAACCGCTCGCGGTCGGCGATCGACTGGATCCGCTCGCGGGTCGGCTCGTTGCCGTAGGCGATGAGGTAGGGCTTCACCGCGCGGAACGCCTCGAAGAACGGCTCCATGTCCACATAGAGGTCCTTCTCGGTCTTCAGCCCCTTGATCGGCGCGATGGTGACGGTGGTCTGCTTGCCACCGCCCGCCATCAGGTCCTTGACCAGCACCTTGCACGCCAGCCGGTTGATCCCGTTGATCTGCATGGCGTCCGAACCGCAGATGCCGTGCGCGCAGGACCGGCGGAACGACAGGGTGCCGTCCACGTAGTTCTTGATGTTCATCAACAGGTTGAGCACCCGGTCGGTGGGCAGCGCCGGGACGTCGTAGGACTCCCAGTGCGGCTCGCTGTCGAGTTCCGGGTTGAACCGCAGGATCTTCACCGTGATGGTGACCGAACCCTCCGGCGCGGGAATCTGCGAGGTGTCGTGCGCACCTTCGGCGAGGACGGTAGTCATCAGTACTTGCGCTCCATCGGCTCGTACCGGGTGAAGGTCACCGGCTTGTAGTCCAGGCGGATGTCGGCGAGGAAGCCCGTCAGGCCCAGCGGTGCGTCTGGGTCCTCAGACTCGGGCAACTGCTTGTACGACATGGAATGCCGCATGAAGTTGACGTCGTCGCGGTTCGGGTAGTCCTCGCGGGCGTGACCGCCGCGGGACTCCTTGCGGGCCAGCGCGGCGACGACCAGCGCCTCGGCGAGATCGAGCAGGAAGCCCAGCTCGATGGCCTCCAGCAGGTCGGTGTTGAACCGCATCCCCTTGTCCTGCACGGAGATCCGGCCGTACCGCTCCTTGAGCGCCTGCACGTCGGTCAGCGCCTGCTTGAGCGTGTCCTCGGTGCGGTACACCGCCGCGTTGGAGTCCATGGTCTGCTGCAGCTCGGTGCGGATGTCGGCCACCCGCTCGCCACCGTGCGCGGTGCGCAGGTGGTTGACCATGCCCTCGACCATCCTCGCCGGGTCCTCCGGCAGGTCGACGAAGTCGTGGCCGGCCGCGTACTCCGCGGCGGCGATCCCCGCCCTGCGGCCGAACACGTTGATGTCCAGCAGCGAGTTGGTGCCCAGCCGGTTGGCGCCGTGCACCGAGACGCACGCCACCTCGCCGGCCGCGTACAGACCGGGGATCACGGTGTTGTTGTCCCGCAACGCCTCGCCGTGGACGTTGGTCGGGATGCCGCCCATGGCGTAGTGCGCGGTCGGGTACACCGGCACCGGCTCCTCGACCGGGTCGACGCCGAGGTAGGTCCTGGCGAACTCGGTGATGTCGGGCAGCTTGGTCTCCAGCACCTCGGCGCCGAGGTGGGTGCAGTCCAGCAGCACGTAGTCGCCGTGCGGCCCGGCACCGCGGCCCTCCAGCACCTCCAGCACCATCGAGCGGGCGACGATGTCGCGCGGCGCGAGGTCCTTGATGGTGGGGGCGTAGCGCTCCATGAACCGCTCGCCGTCCTTGTTGCGCAGGATCGCGCCCTCGCCGCGGGCGCCCTCGGTGAGCAGGATGCCGAGACCGGCCAGGCCGGTCGGGTGGAACTGGTAGAACTCGATGTCCTCGAGGGGAAGCCCCTTGCGGAAGTAGATGCCCATGCCGTCGCCGGTCAGCGTGTGCGCGTTCGACGTGGTCTTGAAGACCTTGCCGAAACCACCGGTGGCGAACACGATCGACTTCGCCTGGAACACGTGGATCTCGCCGGTCGCCAGCTCATAGGCGATCGCGCCGGACGCCTTGGGGCCGTCTGGGGTGTCAGACAGTGCGATGTCGAGCACGTAGAACTCGTTGAAGAACTCGATGCCGTGCTTGACGCAGTTCTGGTACAGCGTCTGCAGGATCATGTGCCCGGTGCGGTCGGCGGCGTAGCAGGCGCGGCGCACCGCGGCCTTGCCGTGGTCACGCGTGTGACCGCCGAACCGGCGCTGGTCGATCTTGCCCTCGGGCGTCCGGTTGAACGGCAGGCCCATCTTCTCCAGGTCGAGCACGGCGTCGATGGCCTCCTTGGCCATGATCTCCGCGGCGTCCTGGTCGGTCAGGTAGTCGCCACCCTTGACGGTGTCGAAGGTGTGCCACTCCCAGTTGTCCTCTTCGACGTTGGCCAGCGCGGCACACATGCCGCCCTGCGCCGCGCCGGTGTGCGAGCGCGTGGGGTAGAGCTTGGTCAGCACGGCCGTGCGGGAGCGCTGCCCCGCCTCGATGGCCGCGCGCATGCCCGCCCCGCCCGCTCCGACGATCACCACGTCGTACTTGTGGAACTGCATTGGAAACTCCGTGTGGTGGGAGGCGGTCAGCTGGCCTTGATGTCCGGGTCGAACGTGAAGATGACCATCGTGCCGACGGCGAGGATCAGCACCATCGAGGTGTAGAGCACCATCTTCAGCCAGAACCGCGTGCTGTCCTTGCGGGCGTAGTCGTCGATGATCGTGCGCAGCCCGTTGCCGCCGTGCAGCTGCGCGAGCCACAGCATCGACAGGTCCCAGAACTGCCAGAACGGCGAGGCCCAGCGGCCGGCGACGAAGCCCCAGTTGATGCGGTGCACACCGCCGTCGAGGATGTTCATGATGAACAGGTGCCCGAGCACCAGCACGATCAGCGCGACGCCGGACAGGCGCATGAACAGCCAGCTGTAGAGCTCGAAGTTGCTGCGGCGGGCGGCGGGCCTGCGCGGCGAGCGCGGCTTGTCCAGGGGGAGTGCGGCAGACATGTCAGTGGCCTCCGAACATCTCGCGCACCGTGCGCTCCAGCATGAAGTACGTGCCGGGCACCATCACCACGACCCAGATCCCGACCGTGCTCCACAGCATCACGCGCTGCAGCTTCGGTCCCTTGGACCAGAAGTCGACCAGGATGACCCGCAGGCCGTTGAGCGCGTGGAACAGCACCGCGCCGACCAGGCCGACCTCCATGAGGTTGACCAGCGGGGTCTTGTAGGTCTCGATGATCTCGTCGTAGGCGTTCGGCGACACGCGCACCAGCGCGGTGTCGAGCACGTGGACGAACAGGAAGAAGAACGTGGCCACGCCGGTGATGCGGTGCAGCACCCAGGACCACATGCCAGGGTCGCCGCGGTAGAACGTCCCGTTCCAGCGCGAGGCACCCGCCCGATCGCTCGCTTCCGCCGACTCGGCGGCGCTAGCCGTGGTGGACATCGGTGAACGGCCTCCAACGTCACTGATGGACTGAGCCCGTAACCCCGAAGGCGGCATCTCACCAGCGGATTCCCCGGCGCCGGTGCCGTGATCAAGGTCGTCGAGCTTTGATGGGATGGATGCTAGACCCGCCCCGCGGACGGGGCCTCACCTCGGGTTGACAGGTGTGACGCGCCAGACATCGGCCGTCACCCGGAAAGCGACGATTCCCATCGCCTTCACGGCCATCTGAGTGTTGATTCTTGATGGTTATTGACGGTTTATGGGGGACATCATATGTTATGTATCCCGCAGGTTCACTCTGCCGGGACCGCACGTCGCCGTTCTCCGCCGCCAGCAGAGAAGGGAAACGTCACCATGAACCAGCCGATCGACCGGCGTAGGGCCCTGGCGCTGGGGGCGGCCGGAGCGGGGGCTCTCGCGCTGGGCGGGCTCACGGTTCCGAGCGCGCAGGCCGCCTCCTGGGTCCTGAAGTGGAGTCCCGACCCGGCCCGTGACGGGCTGAACGCCTTCGAGGGCCTCGAGGATGACCGAGCCGGCTCGCACCCCGGCGTCAAGCACATCTACGTCCAGGACGGGGTCTACCGCTTCGACATGCACACCCGCGACCGGGACGGTTCGGACCGGCAGCGCAACGAGTCGAAGGGCATGCGTGCCAACGGGCAGGTCCTGAAGATCAACAAGGACACCACCTGGCGGATCTCCTACCAGGCCTACTGGCCGAGCTCGCTCACCGCGACCACCCGGTTCACCCACATCATGCAGATGAAGGTGCAGGACGTCGGCGGTCCGCTGTGGACACTGACGCCGCGGATGAAGTCCGGCAGGCCACGGCTGACGGTGCTGACCCTGCGCGACAACGACGCCAACACCGAGCACGACCTCACCGACTACGCCCCGCTGCAGAACAGGTGGATCGGCGTCGAGTTCGAGTTCAAGGCGGCCAACAGCGGCGGGTTCCTGCGCATGGTGCTGCGTGACGGCGCCACCACCGTCGTCGACCGGCGCACCACCGCCGTCGACCTGTGGCGGGACAAGAACTACCTGCGGCCCAAGTGGGGCATCTACCGCAGCATCGAGAGTTCCGGGCTGCAGAACACCTACCAGCTGATCCGCGACTACAAGGCCTACCAGTACGTCTAGGAGGAGTTCGCAGTGTTTCCACTGGCACGCAAGATGATCGCCGCCGTGGCCTCCGCCGCGACGGTGCTGGGACTGACCGTCGCGACGGCCACGCCCGCCACGGCGCTGCCCGACGGGCTGGCGCTCACGCCGCCCATGGGATTCAACAACTGGAACACCACCGGCTGCGACATCGACGAGAAGATGATCCGGGACATGGCCGACATCTTCGTCCGCGACGGACTGCGCGACGCCGGCTACCAGTACGTCAACGTCGACGACTGCTGGGCCGCGCCGGAGCGCGACCCGGTCACCAAGCGGTACCTGCCCCATCCGACCCGGTTCCCCAGCGGCATCAAGGCGCTGGCCGACTACGTGCACGCCCGGGGCCTGAAGTTCGGCATCTACACCAGCGCGGGCACGCTGACCTGCGCGAAGACCATGCCCGGTTCGCTGGGGTTCGAGGAGATCGACGCGCAGACGTTCGCCGACTGGGGCGTCGACTACCTCAAGTACGACAACTGCAACAACCAGGGCGTCGACGCGAAGCTGCGGTACACGACCATGCGGGACGCGCTGAAGAAGACCGGGCGGCCCATCGTCTACTCGCTGTGCGAGTGGGGCGAGAACAAGCCGTGGGAGTGGGGCGCCGACGTCGGTCACCTGTGGCGAACCACCGGTGACATCAACGACACCTGGAGCAAGACCGTCGACATCTTCAAGCGCAACGCCCCGCTGGCGCGCTACGCCGGGCCGGGGCGCTGGAACGACCCGGACATGCTGGAGGTCGGCAACGGCGGCATGACCACCACCGAGTACCGGTCGCACTTCGGGCTGTGGGCGATGATGGCCGCACCGCTGCTGATCGGCGCCGACCTGCGGGAGATCTCCCGCGAGCATCTGGACATCCTGCGCAACCGCGAGGTCATCGCCATCGACCAGGACAAGCTCGGCGTCCAGGCCAGGGTGCTGTCCAGC
This sequence comes from Amycolatopsis suaedae, assembly GCF_004214935.1. Lineage (GTDB taxonomy): Bacteria > Actinomycetota > Actinomycetes > Mycobacteriales > Pseudonocardiaceae > Amycolatopsis > Amycolatopsis suaedae. The sequence continues at coordinate 310,429 of NZ_SFCC01000008.1, read as the reverse complement.
GAGAACGGCCTGTGGGTGCTGGCCAAGCCGCTGGCCGGCGGCGACGTCGCGGTCGCGTTGTTCAACGAGACCGAGGCCAACGCCCGGATCTCGACCACGGCGCGGGCCGCGGGGCTGCCGCAGCGGCCCGGCTACCAGCTGCGCGACGTCTGGACCGGCAGGAACTACCAGAGCGCCGGTGTCATCTCGGCGGTCGTCGCGCCGCACGCCACCACGATCTTCCGGGTGAAGGCCGACGCGCTGGGCTGGCCATTGCGGGAGCCGCTGGTCAGTGCCGGGCTGGAGCTGACCGCGCCGGCGCCGGGCGTGCCGGGCAACCTGACGCCCGCGGGCATGCCGTTCGATGCGACGGTCTCGGTCACCAACCACGCCGTGGTGCCGGTGCTGCGGCCGCGGGCGACGCTGACCGCCCCGGCGGGGTGGCGGGTCGAGCAGGTCAGCGGTCCCGCGCTGCCGGTCGTCGGGACCGGTCAGTCGGCCGTGGCGAAATGGCGGGTCACCCCGCCCGCCGGAGCGGAGGGGACGACGGCGGTGCTGCGCAGCGGTACCGAGTACACGGTGCTCGGCCGCGGCCGGGTGACCGCCGCGGAGGAGACCACGCTGTCGGTGCCGAAGCCGGTGCCGCAGGGGGTGAGCGCGCTCAGCGACGTGGCGTGGGCCTACGCCAGGAACGGCTACGGCCCGCCCGAGCGGGACATGTCCAACGGCAGCGTCCCGGCAGGCGACGGCAAGCCGCTGACGATCAACGGCGTCCGGTACGCGAAGGGCATCGGGGCACATGCGGTCAGCGAGATCGTGTTCTACCTCGGCGGGCGGTGCCGGTCGCTGGTCACCGACGTCGGCATCGACGACGAGCGTGAGCCGCGCCAGCAGGGGTCGTCGGCGTTCCAGATCTGGGCCGACTCCCGCAAGGCCGCCGAGACCGGCGTCCGCACCTGGCAGGACCCGGCGATCGGCATCAGCGGTGACCTCACCGGCGCGCGGTTCCTGCGCCTGTCGGTCACCGACGGTGGCGACAACAACTCCTACGACCGCGGTGACTGGGCGAATCCGGTCCTGACCTGCTGATCTGGTCACAGCACCGGAAGGCCACCTTCGGTACGTCCCCCGTGCCGGAGGTGGCCTTCACTGGCTCACATAGCGTGAGCGGGCGAACGCGGGGAGGCTCCTGAGCAAACATTTGGGTCACGTAGCGTGCCTTCGTTGTGTCCTCGGAATGGCCGTTGGGTACGGTTCGCCAGTCGAACCCGGCATTGGTGCCGGGTGTTCTCAGGCACCGTTGTGACAGGCAGCGGGGAGGGAGAAGCACCGTGCGCGGTACAACCACACGCACGATGGCGGCGGCCGCGCTGGCCGGAGTGCTGGCGCTGGCCGGATGCGCCAAGGATTCCGGAAACACCGGCTCGAACAACGCCGCCCCCCAGGACCAGGGCTCGCAGCAGACCTGCGCGACCGCCCCGGCCCCGCCCGCCGCGGCCCCGGCCGCCAGCAGCTCGGCGGACGCCGGCGAGAAGGTCGACGCCAGCGCGCTGCGGGTCGGCCTGGCCTACGACGTCGGCGGGCGCGGCGACGCCTCGTTCAACGACGCGGCCGCGGCCGGTGTCGACAGGGCGAAGGCCGAGTTGGGCGTGAAGGACGCCAACGAGAGCACCGCGACCGCCAGCGAGAGTGAGGACTCCAAGGCCCAGCGCCTCACCCAGATGGCGACCGCCGGGTACAACCCGATCATCGGCGTCGGCTTCGCCTACGCCAAGGCCGTCGAGGCCGTCGCGCCGAAGTTCCCGAACGTCAAGTTCGCCATCATCGACGACGACTCGGTCAAGGCCCCGAACGTCACCCCGCTGGTGTTCGCCGAGGAGCAGGGCTCGTTCCTGGCAGGCGTGGCCGCGGTCTACAAGAGCAAGTCGTGCCACATCGGCTTCGTCGGCGGCGTCGACACCCCGCTGATCCAGAAGTTCGAGGCCGGTTACCTGCAGGGCGCCAAGGCCGCGTCGAGCAAGGTCAAGATCGAGGACGAGTACCTCACCCCGGCGGGCGACATCTCCGGCTTCAACGACCCGGGCAAGGGCAACATCAAGGCCAAGGCCCAGATCGACAAGGGCGCCGACGTCATCTACCACGCCGCGGGCGCCTCCGGTAAGGGCGTGTTCGACGCGGCGAAGGCGTCGGGCAAGGCCAAGGCCATCGGTGTCGACTCCGACCAGTACAACCAGAAGAACGTCGCCGAGGTCAAGGACGTCATCATGACCTCGATGATCAAGCGGGTCGACGTCGCGGTGTTCGAGTACATCAAGGCGGTCGCCAAGAACGACCTGTCGCAGCTGCCGAAGCGGTTCGACCTGAAGGTCGACGGCGTCGGGTACTCGACCTCCGGCGGCATGGTGGACGACATCAAGGCCATCCTCGACGGCTACAAGCAGCAGATCATCGACGGCAAGATCCAGGTGTCGGACAAGCCGCAGAAGTAGCTGGCAGGCACGACAAACCCGTGTGGGGCTCGGGAAGGTGATCCCTTTCCCGGGCCCCATACGTGATTTCGAAGGTGAGGCATGAGCGATCCCGAACCCGCGCCCGAGCGCGGCGAACCGGTCGTCGAGCTGTCCGGCATCACCAAGCGTTTCCCCGGCGTCGTGGCGAACTCCGACGTCAACCTCACCGTGCACGCCGGTGAGGTGCACGCGGTCTGCGGGGAGAACGGTGCCGGCAAGTCGACGCTGATGAAGATCCTGTACGGGATGCAGAAGCCCGACGAGGGCACGATCTCGATCAACGGGAAACCGGTCGACTTCCGCAACCCGCACGACGCGATCCGCGCCGGTGTCGGCATGGTGCACCAGCACTTCATGCTCGCCGACAACCTGACCGTCCGGGAGAACGTGCTGCTCGGCGCGGAGAACCTGCACGGCATCGGGCGCGCGGCCACCCAGCGGCTGGCCGAGCTGGCCGAGCGCACCGGGCTGAAGGCCGAGCCGGACACGCTGCTGGAGCGGCTCGGCGTCGCCGACCGCCAGCGGGTGGAGATCGTCAAGGTGCTCTACCGCGGCGCGCGGATCGTCATCCTGGACGAGCCGACGGCCGTGCTGGTGCCGCAGGAGGTCGACGCGTTGTTCGACACCGTGCGGCAGATGCAGAAGCAGGGCTTCACCTTCATCTTCATCTCGCACAAGCTCGACGAGGTGCGGGCCATCGCGGACACGGTCACCGTGATCCGGCGCGGCACCACGGTCGGCACCGCCGACCCGAAGACGATCAGCTCCCGCCAGCTCGCCGAGATGATGGTAGGCAGCGAGCTGCCCAGCCCGGAGACCCGTGAGTCGACCGTCACCGACCGCGACGTGCTGCGCGTGTCCGAGTTGCGACTCGACGCCGAGGGCTCCGACCGCGCGGTGCTCGACCACATCTCGTTCACCGTGCGGGCCGGTGAGGTGCTCGGCGTCGCCGGTGTCGAGGGCAACGGCCAGACCGAACTGGTCGAGACCATCATGGGCATGCGCAAGGCCGCGTCCGGCACGATCGAGCTGGTCGACGCCGACGGCAACGCCCGCGACCTGACCAAGCTGGGCACGCTGGCCCGGCGGGAAGCTGGCATCGGCTACATCGCCGAGGACCGCACCCGGCACAGCCTGCTGCTGACGCAGCCGCTGTGGGCCAACCGGGTTCTGGGATACCAGACTCGGCCTCCGGTCTCGAAAGGACAGTTGCTCGACATCGCCGGGGCCCGGGCCGACACCGAGCGGATCGTGCGCGAGTACGACGTCCGCACGCCCGGCATCGACGTCCCGGCGGCGGCCCTGTCCGGCGGCAACCAGCAGAAGCTGGTGGTGGGCAGGGAACTGTCCGGTGAGCCGGTGCTGCTGATCGCCTCGCACCCGACCCGCGGCGTCGACGTCGGCGCGCAGGCGCTGATCTGGGAGCAGATCCGCACCGCCCGCGCGCGGGGGCTCGCGGTGCTGCTGATCTCGGCCGACCTCGACGAGCTGATCGGCCTGTCCGACACGATCCGCGTCATGCTGCGCGGCAGGCTGGTCAGCGAGGCCGACCCGGCCACGGTCACCCCGCAGGAGCTGGGCTCGGCGATGACCGGCGCGTCGGTGGAGGAGGGCGAATGAGTACCTGGCGCGCGAAGCTCCTGCCGCCGCTGCTGGCGATCGCGTTCGCGGTCCTGATCAGCTCGGTCGCGCTGCTGATCTCCGGTGCCGATCCGCTGAACGCGTTCGGCACCATGCTCTCCCAGCTGTTCGCCGGGACCACCGCGGTCGACACGGTGAACCTGGCCAGCACGTACTACCTGGCTGGGCTGGCGGTGGCCATCGGCTTCCAGATGAACCTGTTCAACATCGGCGTCGAGGGCCAGTACCGGTTCGCCGGGGTGATCGCGGCCATCGTCGGCGGGGCGTTCGTGCTGCCGCCGGTGATCCACGCGGTGTTCATCATCGTGGTGGGTGCGCTGGCCGGTGCCCTGTACGCGGCGATTCCGGCGATTCTCAAGGTTACCCGCGGGGTCAGCGAGGTCATCTCGACGATCATGCTGAACTCGATCGTCATCGGCATCGTCGCCTACCTGATCGACGACGAGCAGTTCGGTGAGCAGATCGGCAACAACGTCGCCACCAAGGAGATCCAGCCGTCCGGGCTGATCCCCGGCATCCCGCTCGGCGCGGCGGGCACGATGTTCGGCTTCGTGCTGATCGCCGCGGTCGTCGGCGCGGCCTACTGGTTCATGCTCAACCGCACCCGGTTCGGCTTCGAGCTCAAGGCCAGCGGCGAGTCCACGACGGCCGCCGCCGCGGGCGGGGTGAACTCGAAGAAGATGACGTTGATCGCCATGCTGCTCTCCGGCGCGGTGGCCGGTCTGGTCGCGCTGCCCGAGCTGCTCGGCCGCGACCATGTCTACGCCATCACCGCCACCACCGGCTACGGCTTCACCGGCATCGCGGTCGCGCTGCTCGGCCGCAACCACCCGGCCGGTATCGCGCTGGGCGCGTTGCTGTGGGCGTTCCTGGACAAGGCCGCGGTGTCGCTGGAACAGATCCAGGTGCCGAAGGAGATCGCGACGATCATGCAGGGAACGATCGTGCTGTCGGTCGTCGTCGCCTACGAGATCGTGCGCCGCGCCGACCTCGCCGCCGAGCAGCGGCGCGTCGGCAGGGCGCTGGCGGGTAACGGCAAACGCTCCAGCGTCAGCGAAGGAGGTGCGGTGTGAGCACGCTGACCGGTTCCACTCCGGCGACCCTCACGGAGCCGCCGAAGCGGCGCATGCCCGGCTGGGCGCGTGGCGTGCTGTGGGCCGTCATCGCCATCGGTGTGCTGTCCACGACGTCGTACCTGACCGGCGAACCGGGGCTGACCTCGTCGAACACCTCGCAGGTCGCGCTGCGACTGGCGCTGCCGATCCTGCTGGCCGCGCTCGGCGGGCTGTGGGCCGAACGCGCCGGTGTGATCAACATCGGCCTCGAGGGCATGATGATCCTCGGCACCTGGGGTGCCGCGTGGGGTGCCTACTACGGCGGTCCGTGGGCCGGTCTCGGCGCCGCGATCGTGTTCGGCGCGCTGGGCGGGCTGCTGCACGCCGTCGCCACGGTGACGTTCAACGTCAACCACATCGTGTCCGGTGTGGCGATCAACCTGCTCGGGCTGGGGGTGGCGAAGTACCTGGCCAGCCTGGTGTTCGAGCCGCTGTCGGGTAACCCGAAGGAGTCGCCGAGGGTGCCGAAGTTCGACACCTATTCCGCGACGTTCCTCTCCGACTGGCTGGGCGAGCTGGAGGCCGGGCAGCGGGTGGTGATCTCCGACGTCGCGGGCATCCTGCGCGGGCTGATCACGCAGGTGTCGCCGCTGGCGATGATCGCGCTGCTGCTGGTGCCGGTGAGCTACCTGGTGCTCTGGCGGACCCGGTTCGGCCTGCGGCTGCGCTCCTGCGGGGAGAACCCGGTGGCGGCCGAGTCGCTGGGTGTCAACGTGTACGTGCACAAGTACAGCGCGCTGGTCATCTCCGGCGGGTTCGCGGGCATGGGTGGCGCTTCGCTGGTGCTGCTCAACGGCGGCGCCGACTATCTGGAGAACCAGACGAACGGCCGTGGCTTCATCGGCCTCGCGGCGATGATCTTCGGCAACTGGCGGCCCGGTGGTCTGCTCGGTGGTGCTGCGTTGTTCGGTTACGCCGACGGCCTGCAGCTGTCCGGCGGCGGCACGCTGGTGCTGGCGTTGCTGTACGGCGCGGTGATCCTGCTCGGCGTGATCGTGGTGGTGCAGCTGATCCGGCGGCAGTGGTTCGCCGCGGCGATGGCCGTCGTCGGCGCCGGGATCCTGTACTTCATCTACTGGTCCAACGACGAGCTGCCCGAGCAGCTGATCCCGTACTCGGCGCACTTCGTCACGATCATCGTGCTCGCCGTGGCGTCGCAACGCCTGCGGCCGCCACGGTCGATCGGCAAGCGGTACCGGCGAGGTGAAGGTGACTGACTGGGAGCTGCTGCGGTCGGAGGCGGTGCGGGCGGCGAAGTCCGCGTACGCGCCGTACTCCGGCCTGCATGTCGGCGTCGCCGGGCTGGTCGACGACGGCAGGGTCGTGCTGGGCTGCAACGTGGAGAACGCCTCGTACGGCCTGGGGCTGTGCGCGGAGTGCACGATGGCGGGGCAGCTGCGGCTGTCCGGTGGCGGGCGGCTGGTCGCCGTGGCCTGCCGGAGCGGCGACGGTGAGCTGCTGATGCCGTGTGGCCGGTGCCGTCAGATCCTGTTCGAACTGGGCGGCGCCGAGTGCGAAGTGGACACTCCGCGGGGCATCCTGCCGATGCGGGAGGTTCTGCCGGACGCGTTCGGACCGGAGGACCTGCCGTCGTGAGCACCGAACCGTTCGCCGCCGTCGACGTCATCCGCGCGAAGCGGGACGGCGGCAGGCTCAGTGACGAGCAGATCGACTGGGTCGTCGATGCCTACACGCGCGGGGTCGTCGCCGAGGAGCAGATGTCGGCGCTGGCGATGGCGATCTTCCTGCGCGGGATGGAATCGTCGGAGATCGCCCGGTGGACCGGGGCGATGATCGAGTCCGGTGAGCGGCTGGAGCTGGCCGTCGACCGGCCGACGGTGGACAAGCACTCCACCGGCGGCGTGGGTGACAAGATCACGCTGCCGCTGGCGCCGCTGGTCGCCGCGTGCGGGGCCGCCGTGCCGCAGCTGTCCGGGCGCGGGCTGGGCCACACCGGTGGCACGCTGGACAAACTGGAGTCCATCCCCGGCTGGCGAGCCGAGTTGTCCACTGAGGACATCCGAAAGCAACTGTCCGAAGTGGGCGCCGTGGTGTGTGCCGCGACGCCGGCCCTGGCGCCGGCGGACCGCAAGCTGTACGCGTTGCGGGACGTGACGGCCACCGTCGAGTCGGTGCCGCTGATCGCCAGCTCGATCATGAGCAAGAAGATCGCCGAGGGGTCGGCGGCGCTGGTGCTGGACGTCAAGGTGGGGTCCGGGGCGTTCATGAAGACGCCCGAGGACGCTAGGGAGCTGGCGGCGGCGCTGGTCGAGATCGGTGCCGCGCACGGCGTGGCGACGACCGCGCTGCTGACCGGCATGGGCACGCCGCTGGGCCGGGCCGTCGGCAACGCGGTGGAGGTGGCCGAGTCGGTCGAGGTGCTGCGTGGCGGTGGCCCGGCCGACGTCGTGGAGCTGACCGTCGCGCTGGCGCGGGAGATGGTCGCGCTGGCGGGCCTGGACGCCGATCCGGCGGCGGTGCTCGCCTCGGGACAGGCGTACGAGACGTGGTGCCGGATGATCACCGCCCAGGGCGGTGACCCGGAGGCTCCGCTGCCTCGTCCTTCTTGTGTGGAGGTGGTGGAGGCGCCGCGGTCGGGTGTGCTGTCGTCACTGGACGCCTATGCGGTCGGTGTGGCGGCCTGGCGCCTCGGCGCCGGCCGGGCCCGCCGGGAGGACCCGGTGCAGCACGCGGCCGGGGTGCTCTGCCTGGCGAAGCCGGGGGAGCGGGTGGAGGCCGGGCAGCCCCTGCTGGAGCTGCACACCGACACCCCCGAGGCGATCCCGTCGGCCCGCGAGGCCCTGAAGGACGCCGTCGCCGTGTCCGACGCACCCCCGCTCCCCACCCCGCTGGTCCTGGACACCCTCCGCGCCGTCCTGTGATGCCGTGAAGGGGGCCCTCACGGCATCAGACGCCGTGAGGGCCCCCTTCACGGCATGGGGAGTTGCCCACAGGGGTGCGGTTGTCCACAGGCGGGCAGATCAGTTTCCCCCGGGGCGCTGAAACCGGCGCACTATGGCTGCTGTGATCAAAAAAGGAAAATGGACGGCCAGCCCGCGACTGCTCGCCGAGCGCAGTCGCCTGGGTGTCATCAGGGTCGCCACACTGGAAGCGCTCGGCATGGACAGCAAGACCGCCTACCGATGGTGTCTGCCGGGAGGCCCGTGGCAACGCCTCCTGCCAGGGATCATCCTGCTGCACAACGGCGAGCCCAGCGCCGATCAGCGGGCCGTCGCGGCATTGATGCACGGTGGGGTCGAATCACAGGTGACCGGTGTCGAAGCTTGCCGAAGACATGGGCTCAGACCCCGGCAACTCCCGGACACCGACGACATCCACCTGCTGGTCCCCCACGACCGGCAGGTCCGAAGCAGCGGCTACGTCACCATCGAGCGCACCAAGCGGTTGCCCGCGCCAGTCACGCGTGGCGGAATCCCTCTCGCGCCCCTGGTGCGGGCGGTCACCGACGCGGCTCGCCGGCTGCGGGACGAGAAGCAGGTGGCAGGCTTGTTGATCGAGGGTATTCAGCGGGGCCGATGTGACCCGAAGTCACTCGCCAGGGAGGTCGAGGCCGGTACGAAGCGTGGGACCGCTCTGCCCCGGCGCCTGCTCGCTGAGATCGACAGCCTTCGTTCGGTCGCCGAGCTGCACGCGCGTGAGGTGGCCGGTCGAATGCGGGTGCCGCCGACGCACTGGAACGCGGCTGTTCACGGTCCGTCGGGTCGTTACCTCGGAAGGCCGGACGCGTGGTGGGACGAAGTCTGTCTGGCCTGGGAGATCGACTCCTTCGACTTCCACTTCTTCCGCGACGGATACGCACGCACCCTGGAACGAAATGTCCGGTACGCCGGGGCGGGGATCACCGTCGTGCAGACACTGCCGTCACGGCTGAGATCCGACCCGGCTGGGGTCCTGGCGGAGCTGGAAGCGGCCTACAACACGGCCGCCGCCCGCCCGCGTCCGGATGTGACGCTCGCGGCCTGACCCGAATGCCGTGAAGGGGGCCCTCACGGCATCAGATGCCGTGAGGGCCCCCTTCACGGATTAAACAGGAAAGCGAGCCGGGGTCAGGAGTCGGAGGACTCGCTGCCGGAGTCGCCGGACTTGCTCTTGGCGTCGGCGGCCTTGGGGGCGCGGCCGTTGCGCTGGCGGCGCGGCTGCCGCGGCGCCGGGGGCGCGGCGGCGATCACGGGCTGGGCGGCGGCGGGGCCGCCACCGAGCATCAGCTCGGCGAACGTGGCCATGGCCTCGTCGAGCTGACCGCCGATGCGCCGCTCGGACTCCTCGTTGCTCTTGCGCACCAGCGAGGTGACCGAGTCGGTGTCCGGGCGGGCCGACAGGGTGCCCTCCACCTTCGACAGGCCGGTCTTGAGCGTGCCGTCCAGGTCGCCGAGCTGCGCGGCGAAGCCGTCCTCGACCTTGTCCAGCCTGCCGGCCAGGTCGTCGAGCCTGCTGGTGACCTGCTCCAGGCGGTCGCCCAGCTTGTCGAGCCGGTCGGAGGCGTCGACCATCTCGCCGGTCTCGGCCAGCGCGGTCTTGAGGGCCTCGGTGTTGGCGCCGATCCGCTCCTTGGTGGAGCTGTCCAGCGCGTCGACGCGGGAGCGCAGGTCGGCGTCGCCGGCGTCGATCCGCTCACGCAGCGTGGCCTCGGCCTGCTCGATGCGCTCACGCACCGGGCCGTGGACGGCCGCGGGCAGCGAGTCGAGCTTGCCGTCCTGCTTGTCCAGGTGGCCGCCGAGCTCGTCCAGCCTGCGGTGGATGTTCTGGAGCTTGTCCTCCAGCCCGTCCATCCGGCCGGCGACGCCCTCGAAACGGGCACCGACACCGTCGAGCCTGCCGTCGAGCTGCGCGAACGGCTTCGCCAGCTTGTCGACGATGCTCTCCACCGACCGCGCGAGTGCCGCGATGGCGTTGTCCTGGGCCTCCAGCCGCGACATCGCCTCGTCGAGGCGCTCGGCCAGCACGCTGACCTCGGTGCGGTCAGGCAGCTCGGACAGCCGCTTGCGGACGGCGCCCAGCGAGTCGACCGGCGCCAGCCTGGCGTAGATGTCGTCGAGGGCGTCGAAGATCTGCTGCTGTTCGCTCTCCCTGACCTCGGCCGCGCGCACCAGCATGTTGCGCATTCGGTCGAAGGACGGGGCCCCGATGTGGTTGTCTGTGGTCACTGCGGTGTCCTCCGTCAGTGGGGAAGGGACTACAGCGAGCTTAGCGACCGCCCAATTGCTCTCAGTGGCGCCCCCGGTGAATTGCAATGGAGCAACTCATCTCTATGGCCGATTCCTGGGCTTGATCGACAAAGCTCACGGTGAAGTCGAACGTGAGAGTTACGTCGGTGTAGGTGACGAGACTACACCGCGCGGACCTGCGTTCGGAGCGGCCGCTCGGAGTACCGTTGGCCCATGTCAACCTCGCCGAACCCCACCCTCGACCTGGAAACCATCCGCCGCGCCCCCAAGGTGCTGCTGCATGATCACCTGGACGGTGGCCTGCGGCCGCGTACCGTCGTGGAACTGGCCGAGGCCACGGGCTACAGCGCGCTGCCGACCACCGACGTCGACGACCTCGGCAGGTGGTTCCGGCAGGCCGCCGACTCCGGCTCGCTGGAGTCCTACCTGGAGACGTTCGCCCACACCTGCGGCGTGATGCAGACCGAGGACGCGCTGGTCCGCGTCGCCGCGGAGTGCGCGGAGGACCTCGCGGCGGACGGTGTCGTGTACGCCGAGGTCCGCTACGCACCGGAACTGTTCGCTGACGGAGGGCTATCGCTCGAACGAGTGATTGAGGCTGTGCAGGCCGGGTTCGCCGAGGGTGAGCGACGGGCCGCGGCCGCGGGCACGCCGATCCGGGTCGGCACGCTGCTGTGTGCCATGCGTCAGCACGCCCGCGCGCAGGAGATCGCCGAACTCGCCGTGCGTTATCGGGACGGCGGCGTCGCCGGTTTCGATATCGCCGGACCGGAAGCCGGATATCCGCCCACCCGCAACCTGGACGCGTTCGAATATCTGCGCACGAACAATGCGCATTTCACTATTCATGCCGGCGAGGCATTCGGTTTGGCGTCCATTTGGGAGGCTATTCAGCACTGCGGTGCCGAACGCCTCGGGCACGGCGTCCGCATCATCGACGACATCAAGGTCGGCGCGGACGGCGAGGCGCAACTGGGCCGCCTGGCCGGATATGTGCGCGACCGGCGTATCCCGCTGGAGCTGTGCCCGTCGTCGAATGTCCAGACCGGAGCGGCGCCGTCGATCGCCGAGCATCCCATCGGACTGCTCACCAAGCTGCGGTTCCGGGTCACGGTCAACACCGACAACCGGCTGATGAGCGGTTGCACGGTCTCCAGTGAGTTCGCCGCACTGACGGAGGCGTTCGGATACGACCTCGCCGACATGCAGTGGTTCACCATCAATGCGATGAAGTCCGCATTCCTCGACTTCGATCGCCGCCTCGACCTGATCAACACCGTGATCAAGCCGGGTTACGCCAAGCTGGCGAGCGAAGCTTCGACCGGGTGATCGAAGCTCACACCTTCGTGGGCGCAGCGGGTGCGCTGACTCCGGTCAGTGCACCCGCAGGCGGTCCTCGAACGCCTCGACCAGCTTGCGCCACTCGCCCTGCTCCGCGTCGAACGGCGCGCTCGGGGCCAGGCGGTTCGGGTCCGGCTTGAGGACGTAGGACACCAGCCAGCCGAGGCTCTCCGAAGTGGACAGTGCCTCCTCGACGTCCTTGTCCTCGGCCCACTCGGCGGCGTCGGTGAGCAGTTCGACCGCCAGCTCCAGCTGGGTCGGGTCGATGGCCTCCGGCCCCTCGGCGATGTCGTCGTCGAGACCGGACAGCTGGTAGGTGTTGTCGTCGTCGACCTCGACCTCCAGCTCACCGCCGGTGGCCTTGGTCAGCACCTCGTCCCAAGTGGACACCTCGGCGAGGTCGGTGCCTGCGAAGTCCTTGCCGTCGACCAGCGCGCGCTGCAGGGCCTTGGCCGAACGGAAGACGTCGACGCGGCCCGCGGAACCGAGGAAGATCGGCTCGTCGTCGAGGTAGCAGCGCAGGGTGTAGTACTCGTCCGAGCCGATCACGATCTTGATCGGGTCGATGCCGACCTCGGCCCAGAAGCCGGTGCGCTCCTCGGCGACCTCGTCGGAGTCGGCGTCGCTGTCCAGGTCCTCGTCGACGGCGTCGACGCCCGCCTCGGCCTCCGCCGACTCCTCCAGGAACGTCGCCAGCTCCTCGGCGGTCTGCTCGAGCAGCTTCTGGTCGACGTCGGGAACGGTCACCAGCTGGTCGATCGCGTCGAGGACGCTGTCCCACTTCTCCGAGACGGTCTCCGACAGGTCGGTCCACAGCCGCTCGCCCTCGCGGCCGGTGAACGGCAGGCGGCCCTGATCCAGCAGCGAGAAGCCCTCGCAGCCGTCGAGCACCTCGTGGACGTCGTCCAGCTCGCAGACGTCGGCGAGCGACCGGACGATGCCGACGATCTCGGCCAGCTCGGCGATGGTCCAGGAGTCCGGCTCCTCGGCGACCAGCTCCGGCACGCCCACCAGGTCGTAGGAGTGGTCGTCGTCGGGGATCAGCTCGGGGACGTTGAGCACCGGCACGGTGTTCCACGCGGGATGGTCGGCCAGATCGTGCTCGCCGGAGGTGCGCACGAACGCCGCCAGGTGGGCGGCGTCGGGAAAGGCGTACAGGTCCTCGTCGTCACCGAGGAACGCCTCCCACTCCTCGCCGTCCTCCCGCCAGCGTGGCGCCCACAGGGTGACCAGGTCGCCCTGCGGCAGCCCGAGCTCGATCGGGATGATGTCCTGTGCCATTTACCGTCCTCCGGATTACCACGCGCGACATGCGCAGCCTACGGGTTCCGTGCCGCAGCCGCGATCACCCCCGGCCACCTCGATGCCGGATGAGACAATTGGCGTCCTGATGACTCCTCTAGCCGACGCCGTCCCCGCCCAGCCCGATCCCGACTCCCTGTTCGAGGCGTTCTCCGACTGGGCGTCCGGGCGGGACCTGCAGCTGTACCCGGCGCAGGAGGAGGCGCTGATCGAGGTGGTGTCGGGGGCCAATGTCATCCTGTCGACCCCGACCGGATCCGGCAAGAGCCTGGTGGCGGTCGGTGCGCATTTCACGGCACTGGCGAACGGCGTACGCAGCTTCTACACGGCGCCGATCAAGGCGCTGGTCTCGGAGAAGTTCTTCCAGCTGATCGAGATCTTCGGCGCCGACAACGTCGGCATGATGACCGGCGACTCCAGCGTCAACCCGGATGCCCCGATCATCTGCTGTACCGCTGAAATCCTGGCCAACGTCGCGTTGCGCTTCGGTGCGGACGCCGACGTCGGCCAGGTCGTCGCCGACGAGTTCCACTTCTACTCCGAGCCCGACCGCGGCTGGGCCTGGCAGGTGCCGCTGCTGGAGCTGCCGAACGCGCAGTTCGTGCTGATGTCGGCGACGCTGGGCGACGTCACGTTCTTCGAGAAGGACCTGACCCGGCGCACCGGCCGGTCCACCGCGGTGGTGACCTCGGCCCAGCGGCCGGTGCCGCTGACCTTCCGCTACGCGCTCACCCCGCTGCACGAGACGATGTCGGAGTTGTTGAACGGCGGCCAGGCGCCGGTGTACGTGGTGCACTTCTCGCAGGCCGCCGCCGTCGAGCGGGCGCAGGCGCTGATGAGCATCAACGTCTGCGGCAAGGCCGAGAAGGCCGCGATCGCCGAGCAGATCGGCGAGTTCCGGTTTTCCGCCGGGTTCGGCAAGACGCTGTCGCGGCTGGTCCGCCACGGCATCGGGGTGCATCACGCCGGCATGCTGCCCAAGTACCGGCGGCTGGTCGAGCAGCTGGCGCAGGCCGGGCTGCTCAAGGTGATCTGCGGGACCGACACCCTCGGCGTCGGCATCAACGTGCCCATCCGCACGGTGGTGTTCTCCGCGCTGACCAAGTACGACGGCGTCCGCCAGCGCCACCTCAAGGCCCGCGAGTTCCACCAGATCGCCGGCCGGGCGGGCCGGGCCGGGTACGACACCGACGGCTACGTCGTCGTGCAGGCGCCCGACCACGTCATCGAGAACGCCAAGGCGCTGGAGAAGGCCGGTGACGACCCGAAGAAGAAGCGCAAGATCGTCCGCAAGAAGGCGCCGGAGGGGTTCGTCAACTGGACCGACAGCACCTTCGAGCGGCTGGTGGCCGCGGCGCCCGAGCCGCTGACGTCCAGCTTCACGGTGTCGCACTCGATGCTGCTCAACGTCATCTCCCGGCCGGGCAACGCCTTCGAGCACATGCGTCACCTGCTGGAGGACAACCACTCCGACCGGCCCACGCAGCGGCGGCTCATCCGCAGGGCCATCGCGATCTACCGCGCGCTGCTGGCCGCGGGCGTGGTGGAGCGGCTGCCCGAGCCGGACGCCGAGGGGCGGATCGTGCGGCTGACCGTCGACCTGCAGTTCGACTTCGCGCTCAACCAGCCGCTGTCACCGTTCGCGCTGGCCGCGATCGAGCTGCTCGACCCGGAGTCGCCGTCCTACGCGCTCGACGTCGTGTCCATTGTGGAATCCACGGTGGACAACCCGCGACCGGTACTGTCCGCGCAGCAGTTCAAGGCCCGCGGCGAGGCCGTGCAGGCGATGAAGGCCGAGGGCATCGAGTACGACGAGCGGATGGAGCTGCTGGAGGAGGTCACCCACCCCAAGCCGCTGGAGGACCTGCTGCTGGCCGCGTACAGCCGCTACCGCCAGGGGCATCCCTGGGTGGATGACTACGAGCTGGCGCCGAAGTCGGTCGTGCGCGACATGTACGAGCGGGCGATGAACTTCACCGAGTACGTCGGCTTCTACTCGCTGGCCCGCTCGGAAGGGCTGGTGCTGCGCTACCTCGCCGACACCTACGACGCGCTGCGGCACACGGTGCCCGACGAGGCCAAGACCGAGCCGCTGCAGGACCTCATCGAGTGGCTGGGCGAGCTGGTACGCCAGGTCGACTCCAGCCTGCTCGACGAGTGGGAGGCGCTGCGTCACCCGGAGCAGGAGGGCCCGGTGCCGACGGCGCCGCCGGAAGGGCCGCCCCCGGTCACCCGCAACGAGCGGGCGTTCCGGGTGCTGGTGCGCAACCAGCTGTTCCGCCGCGTCGAGCTGGCCGCCCGCCGGGACTGGGACGCGCTCGGCGAGCTGGACGGTGCCGCCGGCTGGGACGCGCAGGCGTGGGCCGAGGCCATGGCGGACTACTTCGAGCAGCACGACGAGCTGAGCACCGGGCCGGACGCCCGCGGGCCCGCGCTGCTGCTGATCGAGCGCGAGCCCGAGGTGTGGCGGGTCCGGCAGATCTTCGACGACCCGGACGGCGACCACGACTGGGGGATCAGCGCGGAGGTCGACCTGGCGGCGTCGGACGAGGCGGGCGCCGCCGTGGTCCGGGTCGTGACCGTCGACCAGCTCAGCGGGTTCGCTTCCGTGTGACATCAGGGACAAATGGGGGGTATACCCCAGGGTTGTCTCAGCTTGGGTGAGGTACGTTCCGCAGAGTGAGGAACCTACGCTCCTATATCTCCAGGTGGCTGGGTCGCCGGTACATCGCGCGGACGCAGAAGAAGGGGTTCGACCTCTCCAACATGTCGTTCCTCCCGGACTCGGCGCTGCTGCCGCTGAAGCGGGACGGGCTCGACCCGGTGGACGAACTGCGGCGCGTGCGGGAGAGCGAGCCGGTCAGCGAGATCCCGCTGCCGTTCGGGATGAAGGCCTGGCTGGTCACGGGGTACGACGAGGCGAAGGCGGTCCTGGGGGCCGCCGACGCGTTCAGTAACGATTTCACGAACCTCATCGGAACGGCCGGTGCCACCGACGAGCAGAACCCGGGCGGGCTGGGGTTCGCCGACCCGCCGGTGCACACGCGGCTGCGGGGCCTGCTGACGCCCGAGTTCACCATGCGCAGGCTGAACCGGCTGACGCCGCGGATCAACGAGATCGTCAACGAACAACTGGATTCGATGGCGAACAAGTCCGGCCCGGTCGACCTGATGCAGGACTTCGCGCTGCCGATCCCTTCGCTGACGATCTGCGAGCTGCTCGGTGTGTCCTATGAGGACCGCGACGACTTCCAGCGGCTGAGCACGGCCCGCTTCGACCTGTTCGGTGGTGCGACCGCTTCGCTCGGCGCGATCTCCGAATCGCTGTCCTACCTGCTGGAGATCGTCAAGAAGCAGCGCGAGGAGCCCGGCGACGGCCTGCTCGGCATGATCGTCAAGGAACACGGTGACGAGGTCTCCGACCGTGAGCTGGCGGGGCTGGCCGACGGTGTGCTCACCGGCGGGCTGGAGACGACCGCCAGCATGCTGGCGCTGGGTGCCATCGTGCTGCTGCGTGACCAGGAACACTTCCAGCGCATCCACGACGACGACAAGGCCATCAACCCGTTCGTCGAGGAGCTGCTGCGGTACCTGACCGTGGTGCAGGTGGCGTTCCCGCGCTTCGCCAGGCATGAGGTCGAGGTCGGCGGCGTGACGATCGGCAAGGGCGACATCGTGGTGGTGTCGCTGTCCGGTGCCAACCGGCACGCGTCGGTCGGCGCGGACGCGGAGTCGTTCGACCCGTCCCGCAAGACCTCGCCGCACCTGGCGTTCGGCTGGGGTGTGCACCGGTGCATCGGCGCCGAGCTGGGCAGGATGGAGCTGCGTGCGGCCTACCCGGCCCTGGTGCGACGGTTCCCGAAGCTCCGCCTGGCCACCGACCCGGACGAGCTGACCTACCGCAAGGTGTCCATCGTCTACGGAGTGGACACGCTGCCGGTTCTCCTCGACTGAGTTCAAGCGGAAGTAAGGCTTCCGCTAAGTCGGGGTGTAAGAATGCTCGCCATGACCGTCGAGCAGCCCACCAGCCTGCGGGCTGACGCGCGCCGTAACCGCGACCAGATCCTCGCCTCGGCGCGGGTGCTGTTCGCCTCGCACGGGGCCGAGGTCCCGATGGAGGAGATCGCCAGGCACGCCGGTGTCGGGGTTGGCACGCTGTACCGCCGGTTCCCGGACCGCGAGGCGCTCATCCGGGAGGTGGCGCAGGAGGCGTTCGGCACGGCCTGCGTCGGCGGCAGGGAGGCGCTGGCGGAGGCGGCGACGGCGTGGGACGCGCTCGTCCGGTTCCTCAACTACAGCCGCGAGGTCAAGCTCAGCGTCCAGCTGGCCATGCACTCGCCGGTCGCGCAGCGGGTGCTGGAGGAGGACCCGCGCACGGTCGGCTACCGCGACGAGCTGCTGGCGATCCTGGACGAGATCGTCCGCGCCGCGCAGGCCGAGGGCACCCTGCGGGCCGACGTCGGCACCGGTGACATCGCGATCATGTTCTCGACCCTGCTGCGCCAGCTCGCGTTCCGGGATTCGGAGCTGGCGCAGCGGTCGACGGCCCGCAGCCTGGCGCTGATGCTGGACAGCCTGCGGGCCGAGGGCGCCACGCCGCTGCCCGGCAGCCCGGTGACCAGCGCGGAGCTACTGGCCTAGCGGGTGCCAGACGGTCTTCGGCTCCAGGTAGCGGCGTAGCCGCGCGATGTCCGGCCGGTCGGTCCAGGACGGCTCGTCCTCCGGCACCGACAGGACCCGCTTGACGGTGCCGGCGGCCTCGCGGGCCAGCCCGGCCCGGTCCTCCGGTGCCGCGCCCGTCGGGTCCAGCGCGTTGACGTCGCCGTGGGCGGCCAGCCAGCTGCCCAGCTCCGCGGCCCGGCCGGTGAGGATGTTGACCACCCCGCCAGGGACGTCGGAGGTGGCCATGACCTCGGACAGCGTGATGGCGGGAAGCGGGCGGTCGGCGCTGGTCACCACGACCGCGGTGTTGCCGGCGGCCAGCACCGGCGCGAGCACGCTGACCAGGCCGAGCAGCGACGAGCGCTGCGGCGCGAGGACCGCGACCACGCCGGTCGGCTCGGGCACGGTGAACGAGAAGTACGGCCCCGCCACCGGGTTCGCCGCGCCGAGGACGGTGGCGATCTTGTCGGTCCAGCCCGCGTACCAGACCCACCGGTCGACGGCGGTGTCCACGAGCGACTGCGCGGCCTTGGCCGAGACGCCCTCGGAGGCGGCGACCTCCGCGGCGAACTGCTCGCGGCGGCCCTCCATCACCTCGGCCACCCGGAACAGCACCTGGCCGCGGTTGTAGGCGGTGGCGGCCGACCAGCCGCCGAACGCCTTGCGCGCGGCCACCACGGCGTCGCGGACGTCCTTGCGGGACGCGTGCGCGGCGTTGGCGAGGAAGCCGCCCTTGGCGTCGGTGACCGGGTAGGAACGACCCGACTCCGAGCGCGGGAACTTCCCGCCGATGAACAGCTTGTAGGTCTTGGCGACAGCGAGACGATCAGACATCGAGGTAGGCCTCCAGCCCGGTCCGTCCGCCCTCGCGGCCGAAACCCGACTCCTGGTAGCCGCCGAACGGCGCGGCGGGATCGAAGCGGTTGAACGTGTTGGCCCACACCACGCCGGCCCGCAGCTGGTTGGCCATCCACAGGATGCGCGAGCCCTTCTCGGTCCAGATTCCGGCGGACAGGCCGTACGGCGTGTTGTTCGCCTTGGTCACCGCCTCGTCCGGGGTGCGGAACGTCAGCACCGACAGCACCGGGCCGAAGATCTCCTCGCGGGCGATGCGCATGGACTGGTGGACGTCGGAGAACACCGTCGGGGCGAAGAAGAAACCACGCTCGGGCACCGGGCACGGGCTGGTCCAGCGCTGGGCGCCCTCGCTGTCGCCGGACTCGACCAGCTCACGGATCTTGGTCAGCTGCTCCGCCGAGTTGATGGCGCCGATGTCGGTGTTCTTGTCCAGCGGGTCGCCAAGGCGCAGCGTGGACACCCGGTACCGCAGCTTCGCCAGCAGCTCGTCCACAATGGACTCCTCGGCCAGCAGCCGGGAACCCGCGCAGCAGACGTGGCCCTGGTTGAAGAAGATGCCGTTGACGATGCCCTCGACCGCCTGGTCCAGCGGCGCGTCGGCGAACACGACGTTGGCCGCCTTGCCGCCCAGCTCCAGCGTCAGCTTCTTCGGCGTTCCGGCCACCGAGCGCTGGATCAGCTTGCCGACGTCGGTCGAGCCGGTGAAGGCGATCTTGTCGATGCCCGCGTGGTTGACGATCTCCGCGCCGATGTCGCCCGCGCCCGGCAGGATGTTGACCACTCCCGGGGGCAGGCCGGCCTGCTGGCAGATCTCGGCGAACACCAGTGCGGTCAGCGGCGTGGTCTCGGCCGGCTTGAGCACGACCGTGTTGCCGGTGGCCAGGGCCGGGGCGATCTTCCAGGCCAGCATCAGCAGCGGGAAGTTCCACGGGATGATCTGGCCGGCGACGCCCAGCGGCTTCGGGTCGGGGCCGTAACCGGCGTAGTCGAGCTTGTCGGCCCAGCCGGCGTGGTAGAAGAAGTGCGCCGCCGCCGTCGGGATGTCGGCGTCGCGGGACTCCTTGATCGGCTTGCCGTTGTCCAGGCTCTCCAGCACCGCCAGCTCACGGGCGCGTTCCTGGATCAGCCGGGCGATGCGGAACAGGTACTTCGCGCGCTCGGCGCCCGGCATCTTGCGCCACACCCGGTCGTAGGCCCGGCGCGCGGCCTTCACCGCGGTGTCCACATCGGACGCCGAAGCGGTGGAGACCTCGGCGAGGACCTCCTCGGTGGCCGGGTTGATGCTCTTCAGCGGCTCGCCCGAGCCGTCGGCGAACTCGCCGTCGATGAACGGCCGGTAGTGCGGCTTGAGGTTGGCGATGTCGCGCGACTCCGGCGCCGGCGCGTACTCGAAAACTGGCATCAGTCCACCGTCACGTAGTCGGGGCCGCTGTAGTGGCCGTCGGTCTGGGTGCGGCGCTGCAGCAGCAGGTCGTTGAGCAGGCTGGACGCGCCGAAGCGGAACAGCGCCGGGTCCAGCCACTGCTCGCCGGCTACCTCGTGCACGGCGACGAGGTAGCGGATGGCGTCCTTCGTGGTGCGGATGCCGCCGGCCGGCTTGACGCCGCGCAGCTGCCCGGTGCGGGTGTGCCAGTCGTGCACGGCCTGCAGCATCACGTGGGTGACCGGCAGCGTCGCGGCGGGGGAGACCTTGCCGGTGGAGGTCTTGATGAAGTCGCCGCCGGCCAGCAGCGCCAGCCAGGAGGCGCGGCGCACGTTGTCGTAGGTGGCCAGCTCGCCGGTCTCCAGGATGACCTTGAGGTGTGCGTCGCCGCAGGCCTGTTTGATCACCTGGATCTCCTCGAAGACCGCGCCGTAGCGGCCCTCCAGGAACGCGCCGCGGTCGATGACCATGTCCACCTCGGTGGCCCCGGCCTCGACCGCCATCGCCACGTCGGCCAGCTTGATCTCCCGGCTGGAGCGTCCGGAGGGAAACGCGGTGGCCACGCTGGCCACGCCGATGCCGGTGCCCTGGAGTGCCTCCACGGCGGTGGCGACCAGGTCGGGGTAGACGCACACGGCGGCCACCCGCGGCGTGTCCGGGCGCTCCGGGTCGGGCCGCTTGGCCTTGGCGGCCAGCGCGCGGACCTTGCCGCGGGTGTCGGCGCCCTCCAGCGTGGTCAGGTCGACCATGGAGATGGCGGTGTCGATGGCCCAGAGCTTGGCCGCCTTCTTGATGCTGCGGGTGGCCAGGCCGGCGGCCCGCTGCTCGACACCCACCTGGTCGACGCCGGGCAGGCCGTGCAGGAAACGGCGCAGGCTGGTGTCGTCGCGGGTGGCGTCGGCCAGCTGCGCGGGCAGCGGCGGGGTGTCCGTCGCCGTTGACGTAGCGGTCATGCCAGCGAGTCTAGGCCGTGCGCTGACGTGCCGGGCTGTGCCTTAGGCGAGCGGCTCAGCCCTCGAGCTGCTGCCTCGGCTGTTTGCGGGGCTTGCGGTGCACGGTAACCGCGCCCCAGAAGGCGAAGCCGGTCACCTTGACCACCGGGGCGTCGGGCGGGGCGTCGGCCAGCTCGCCCTTCTCGACGGACTCGAAGGCACCCATGAACCCGATGCCGGTGACGTCGACCACGACGTCGTCGGGCACGGTGATGTCGACCCCGCCCATGATCGCCACGGCGTTGATCGTGGAGTGACGCTCGGCGAAGCGCGCGCTGGTCAGGTCGATCTCGACGCCGCCCCAGAAGGCGAAGCTGTTGTGCGTCGGCGGCAGCACCCAGTTGCCCTTGCGGGTGGCGCCGGACATGACCGCGACCGAGTTGGTGGAGCCGGGCGTGCCGCCGATCCGGTTCGCCACCGTGCTCGGGGTGGCCGGCTGGATCGCGGCCGACGCCGGGGACGCCGGTACCACGGTGGCGCCGGGCAGGTCCTGCACCGTCGGCTGCAGGTCGGCCAGCGTCTTGGCGGCGTAGACGTCGCCGAGCCGCTCCTCCAGTTCGGTCATCGTGATCCGGCCCTCGCCCATGGCCTGGTGCAGGATCTGCGCCACGCGCTCACGGTCGGCGTCGGACGCCCGCATCTGGGACGGTTCGGGAAGCTCGCTCACCCGGCGAAGCCTATCGCGGGGACGCGCCCAGCGGACTCCATCCTTCAGACGACTCCGGGATAAGTTGTCCACCATGGACGTCCAGGTTGTCGAGCACCCGCTGGCCAAGGCCCGCCTGTCCACGATGCGCGACGCGCGCACGGACAGCGCCGCGTTCCGCGCGGCCCTGCACGAGCTGACGGTGATGCTGGTCTACGAGGCCACCCGCGACGCCGAGGTACGCACCGAGCGCATCCACACGCCGGTGGCCCGCACCGACGGCTACCGCCTGGCCAACCCGCCGCTGCTGGTGCCGGTGCTGCGGGCCGGGCTCGGCATGGCCGACCAGGCACACAAGCTGATCCCGGACGCCCAGATGGGCTTCGTCGGCCTGGCCCGGGACGAGGAGACGCTGCAGCCGACGCCGTACATGGTCTCGCTGCCGGAGTCGCTGGCCGACCGGCCGGTGCTGGTGCTCGACCCCATGCTGGCCACCGGCGGGTCGATGGAGTACACGATCCGGCTGCTCACCGGCCGCGGCGCCACCGACGTGACGGCCATCTGCGCGCTGGCCGCGCCGGAGGGCATCCGGCACCTGGAGGAATCGGGCCTGCCGGTGCGGGTGGTCACGGCCAGCATCGACGAGCGGCTGAACGACTCGGGCTTCATCGTCCCCGGCCTCGGCGACGCGGGCGACCGCCAGTACGGCGCCGTGTGACCGGTCAGGCCAGCCAGCCGCGGACGTTCATGCGCAACGCGGTCTCGTAGGCGCCGCCGAAGTCGAACGTGTCCGGCTGCGACCCGGACACCTCCAGCGACACCAGGCCGTGGGCCAGTCCCCAGGCGCTCATCGTCATGACGTCCGGGTCGACGTCACGGAACACCCCCGCCTCGATCCCGGCGGTCACCAGGTCCCGCAACGGCCGCAGGGTGCCCAGCGCGAGTTCGGCGGCGTCGTCGCCGGGCTCGAACCCGGGCACCGCCTGGGTGAACATGATCGTGTACAGGTGCGGGTCGGCGAGCGCGCTCTCCCGGTAGGCCAGGCCCAGCCGGACCAGGTCCTCGGCGACGTCACCGGTGGTCTCGACGCCGGCCATCCGGGCGCCGAACCGCCGGAAGCCCTCCACGAACAGGGCGTTGACCAGGTCGAGCTTGCTGCCGAACAGCGAGTACACGGCCGTGGTCGAGGTGCCGACCTCGGCCGCCAGCTTGCGCAGGCTCAGCGCCTTCGCGCCCTCCGCCGACAGCAGCTCGCCCGCCCGGTCGAGCAGCCGCAGCCGCAGGGCCTCGTCGTGGGTACGGGGGCGCGCCATGCGAACAGCCTAAGTTCGGGTTTGACCTGGAGCGCACTCCAGGTCGTACGGTCGATGTCATGAGCCACTCGATAGCCGAAGCCGCACGCCGGAGCGGCCTGTCGATCGACACCCTGCGCTACTACGAGCGCATCAAGCTGCTGGACCCGCCGGCCCGCGACGCCGCGGGGCGGCGCAGCTACTCCGAGACCGACCTGGCCTGGCTGGAGTTCCTCACCAAGCTGCGGACCACCGGCATGCCCATCCGGCTCATGCGTGAGTACGCCTCGCTGCGCCGCCTCGGCAACGTCAGCGCCGGCCGCCGCAAGGCGATCCTGGTCGAGCAGCGCCGGTCGGTCGCCGAGCGCATCGCGGAGCTGACGGCCTGCCTCGACGTACTGGACTACAAGATCGACAACTACGACCAGCTGGAACGTAAGTACATGGAGTCACAACCGGAGTTCGAGGGGAAGACCGCGTGAAGACACGCACACTGGGCACGCTGGAAGTCGGCGCGCAGGGCCTGGGCTGCATGGGGATGAGCGAGTTCTACGGCGCGGCCGACGACACCGAGTCGGTCGCCACCATCCACCGCGCGCTCGACCTCGGCGTCACCCTGCTGGACACCGCCGACATGTACGGCGAGGGCGCCAACGAGGAACTGGTCGGCCGGGCCATCGCCGACCGGCGGGACCGGGTGGTGCTGGCCACCAAGTTCGCCATCGTCCGCGACCCGGACGACCCGCACGCCCGGACGATCCGCGGCGACGCACCCTACGTGCGGCAGGCCGCGGAGGCGTCGCTGCGGCGGCTGGGCGTGGACCACGTCGACCTGTACTACCAGCACCGGGTCGACCCGAACACGCCGATCGAGGAGACCGTCGGCGCCATGGCCGAGCTCGTCGAGCAGGGCAAGGTGCGGCACCTCGGGTTGTCCGAGGCGGGTGCGGAGACGATCCGCAGGGCGCACGCGGTGCACCCGATCACCGCCGTGCAGACGGAGTGGTCGCTGTGGTCGCGGGAGATCGAGGACGAGGTGGTCCCGGTCTGCCGTGAGCTGGGCATCGGCATCGTGCCGTACTCGCCGCTCGGCCGCGGCTTCCTGACCGGGCGGTTCACCTCGCGGTCGGACTTCGGCGACGACGACTTCCGGCTGACCACCCAGCCGCGGCTGGCCGAGGAGAACTTCGACCGCAACCTGGCGCTGGTCGACGCGGTCCGGACGGTGGCGGCCCGCAAGGGGATCACGCCGGGCCAGCTCGCGCTGGCCTGGGTGCACTCGCGGGGCGCCGACGTCGTGCCGATCCCGGGCACCAAGCGGCGTACCTACCTGGAGGAGAACGTCGCGGCGGCGGACATCGAGCTGTCCGGGGAGGACATCGCCGAGGTGGAGGCGGCGGTGCCGGTGACCGAGGTCGCCGGCACGCGCTACCCCGAGGCGGCCCTGCGGCTGCTCGGCCGGTAACGCCGAGCCCGGAGCACGTGAAGGCCACCTTCACCACGTCTGACGTAATGAAGGTGGCCTTCACGTGCCTGGCGCGCTACGGGGAGCCGGTGAGCAGGCGGGTGACAGCGTCGGCGGCCTCGGCCGCCGGCACCGTCCGCTGGTCCCGGGTGGCCAGGCTGCGCACGGTGACGTTGCCCGCGTCCCAGTCCTCCTGGCCGACGATCACCACGACCTTCGCGCCGGCCTTGTCCGCCCTGGTCAGCTCCTTGCCCAGCTTGCGGTGCTCCAGCGGGCTCGACGTGCGCAGCCCGGCGCGGCGCAGGGCCGACGCGACCGAGCGGGCGGCACCACCCAGCTCGGCGACCACCGGGATCACCGCGACGTCGAACTCGTTGCGTGGCTTGGGCAGCAGGTCGTGCGTGGTGAGGAAGTCGATCAGCGTCACGTCGCCGAACGCGAACCCGATGCCGGGGATCTCCTTCGGCGTGAACAGCCCGGCCAGGTCGCTGTACCGGCCACCGCCGAACAGCGCCCGGTTGTTCTCCGGCGAGGTGTCGTAGACCTCGAACACCGTGCCGGTGTAGTACGCCAGGCCGCGCACGATCATCGGATCGAACTTCACCAGCCTGCCCGCGTCACTGTTGAGCACCTCGACCAGGTGCGACGCCTCGCGCACCGCCGCGGGCAGTTCGTCGAGCAGCGCGGTGCCCGCGGTCAGCGTCTCACCGAGCCGCTCGAACTGCTTGTCGGTCAGGCCGATCTCGGCGGCGTCGGCGGCGAGCTTCTCGCGGTCGTACTTCTCCCAGCGGTCCACCAGGGAGAACACCTGGAGTAGCTGCTCGCCGGTCACACCGACCACATCGGACAGCGCGCTGCTCAGCAGCGTCCGGTCGTTGGCGCGCACCACGAACATGTCCTCGGTCGCGCCGAGCGCGCCCATGATGTCGTGGACCAGCTCGAACAGCTCGATCTCGCAGTTCGCGCTCTCCGAACCGAAGATGTCGACGTTGATCTGCCAGTGCTCGCGGACCCGGCCGCGCTGCGGACGCTCGTAGCGGTGGCAGTTCGGGTGGCTGTACCAGCGCACCGGGAACTGCAGCGATCCGGCGTTGCCCGCGATCATCCTGGCCACCGACGGCGTCATCTCCGGCCGCAGCGCCAGCCGCCGCCCGCCGCGGTCGGTGAGCGTGTACAGCTGCTGGTCGGCCAGCTCCTGCCCGGACTTCGCCTCGTAGATCTCGGCGGACTCCAGGATCGGGCCGTCGTAGCGCTGGTACCCGTAGCTCTCGATCACCCGGTAGAGATGCTCGAACACCTGCGTCCGGACGGACATCTCCGCGGGGAGGAAGTCCCTGGTTCCCCGGTACGGGGCGGTCGGCAGGTACTCGGGCACGGTCGTTCCTTAGCTCGGCTGTACGGACCCCTCAAGCCTAACGGTCGCCCGCGACGGCAATAACAGCGCGACCAGCGCACCGGCCAGGCAGACGAAGGCGGTGAGCAGGAAGATCTCGGTGTACTGGGTGTGCATGGCCCCGCGTACCGCGCCGGTGTAGGCCCGCATCGCCGTCTCGAACTCCGCCGCGCTGGGGTGGAGCACCTTGATCGGGGCGTTCAGCGACCCGGTCAGCTCGTGGAAGCGGTGCAGGCCCCACGCCGACAGCGCGGCGATACCGACCAGCATGCCGGTCATCCTGGCCACGACCAGTGCCGCGCTCGCCACACCGTGCTGGGTGTCCGGGACCACCCGCAGCACCGCCGAGGACAGCGGCGCGATGACCAGTCCCAGCCCGAGGCCGACGATCACCAGGTCGGTGTCCAGCCGGGGCAGGCCGAGCGGGTGCGTGGCGGCGAGGACGTCGATCGGCCACGCCGACATCAGCAGGAACCCGGCGCCGGCGACGACCATGCCGCCTGCCGCCACCCAGCGTTCGCCGATCCGCGCGGACAGCCAGCCGCCCAGCAGGGCGCCGACCGGCAGTGCCACCAGGAACCGCAGCAGCAACAGCACGGCGCCGCGGTCGTCGCGGCCGAGCAGTGTCTGGGCGAACAGGTCTACGTCGACGAGCGTCACCATCAGCGCCGCGCCCGCGGCGAGGCTGGTGCCCAGCGCCGCGCCGAAGGGCCGGCCGCGCACGCCGCCGGTGTCGATCAGCTTCGTGCGTGCCCGCAGCTCCCACAGCACGAACGCCACCAGCACGACGGCCGCCGCCACCAGGCACGGCACGCCCCACTCCGGCAGCACCCGCACCCGCGGCTCCGGGTTGTACAGCCCGACCACCAGTAGCGCGAGCGTCACCGCGAGCAGCGCCGCGCCGGTGACGTCGGCTTTAGCCCGCGAAAGACGGTCCGGGCGCTCGTGCCGGGGCAACGCGAACTGGACCGCGACCATCGCCGCCGCCGCGAGCGGGACGTTCACCCAGAACACGCCACGCCACCCGGCCGCCGCCGCGATCGCGATGCCGAACAGCGGGCCCAGCACGCTGCCCAGTTCCTGTGCCGCCCCGACCGTGCCCAGCACGGCGGCCCGCCGCCGCTGCGCCCACAGGTCGGCGACCAGCGCCATGGTGACCGGCAGCAGCGCGCCGCTGGCGATGCCCTGCACGACCCGGCCCGCGACCAGCAGCGGCAGGTCCGGCGACAACGCCGTCAGCACGGACCCGGCGAGGAACCCGCCCAGGCACAGTTGCAGCAGCGGTTTGCGGCCGAACCGGTCCGACGCCTGTCCCAGCAACGGCATGGCCGCGACGTAGCCGAGCAGGTAGCCGGTGATGATCGGGGTGACGCGTTCCAGCCGGTTCACCGGGATCCGCAGGTCGTCGATGATCTCGCGGAGCAGGCCGACGACGACGTAGGTGTCCAGCGCGCCCAGCAGCACGGCCAGGCCGCCCGCGGCCAGCGCCACCCGGCGCCTGCCGCCCAGCACGGTGCTCACGCCGGGGGCGTGACGGTCACCGGCTTGTCCACATCGGACAGCGTGACCTCGACCGTGGCGCCGTCCGGGAACTTGACGGAAGCCTTCAGCGGCAGGCGCTTGCCGTCGGCCTGCAGCCAGTAGGTCGCCTCCGTGTCACCCTGGACGCCGGGCAGCAGACCGGTCAGTGCGGCCTGCGGCAGCTTGCCGGTGACCTTGTACGCCGCGACGCCGCCCACGTCCTCGCGGGCCTCGGTCTTCGGCTCCTGCACGCCGCCGATGACCTTGGCGATGCCGCGTTCCGGGTCCAGCACGGCCGACGGGTCGTAGACCGAGGAACTCAGCATCGCCGGGATCTTCTGGAAACCGCCGGTCGGCCCCTTCAGGTAGAGGGTGTCACCGGTGAGGACGAACTCGCCCTCGATCAGCTGACCGCCCAGCTCCAGCTTGCCGGTGCCCTTGGCGCTGCCGGACGGGCCGCCGTCCTTGGTCAGGTCGCCCTCCAGGCTCTGCACGCTCAGGCCGGCGACGGTCCCGTTGGTCTGCAGGGTGAAATGGGCGCTGCGGACGTCGCGCATGGCCGTCGCCGACTCGCTGACCAGGGTCGCGGCGTCGGGCAGTTGCGCGCCGGGTTCGTCGGAGGAACAGGCGCCGAGGGTGGCTCCGATGGCGAGCGCGAACGCGGCGAACAGCAGGCGACGGGGCTTCATGGCGTGCATCGTAGGCCTATCGGACGCCAGGGTTCGCTTGGTTGGCCGCGTTTCACCCCGTACCGGTTCGGCTACTCTGCGGTGACCCCCGCTGGAAGGGAGAAAGCCCTGCCAGAAATACGCGGTGACGACGGCGTTTTCGTGATCCAGCAACACCATGGCGGCCAGCCGCACTGGGACGTCCGGGTACGCCGGGGTGGCGACCTGGTCTCCTTCGCGGTGCCGCTGGGCCTGCCCTGTGAACCCGGCGTGAACCGGCTCGCGGTGTGCACCGATCACCCGGTCGCCGGTGAGCCGGTGACCGAGTGGGACCGCGGCAGCTGCGCCGCCGGGCACTGGAACGACGACCGCGTCGAGGTCACGTTCCACGGCGAGCGGGCCCGTGGCCGGTACGTGTTCGTCAACGTGCACGGCGAGGGCGACCGCCACTGGATCGTCCGCCGGGTGGACCCGGCGCCGGCCGGCTGGCGTCCGCTGCCGGTGTTCGTGCCGCCGATGCTGGCCCGTCCCGGGCTGCTGCCGAAGGTCGACGAGGACGAGCAGTGGGCCTACGGCCTGGCCGGCGGCGG
This sequence comes from Amycolatopsis suaedae, assembly GCF_004214935.1. GTDB lineage: Bacteria > Actinomycetota > Actinomycetes > Mycobacteriales > Pseudonocardiaceae > Amycolatopsis > Amycolatopsis suaedae. The sequence continues at coordinate 281,845 of NZ_SFCC01000008.1, read as the reverse complement.
GGTGCGGGCCGTCGCCAGGGTGCAGGACGGCTGGCTGGTCCTGCGTGACGCCGCGGGCGAGGACATCACCGCGCGCTATCCGGAACTACGCGGGCTCGGTGAGCGGCTCGCCGGTGCGGAAGTGTTGCTGGACGGGGAGATCGTCACCCCGCGCGGCGGCAGGCCCGCCGTCTACCTCGTCCACGACCTGTTGCATGTGGACGGACTGTCCTGTCTGGACCTGCCCTACGCCGAGCGCAGGGCCCTGCTGGACGGACTGGACCTCGCCGGTGCGCACTGGCGGGTATGCGGGCACTACGTCGGCGATCCTGCCACCGCGCTGCGGGTCGCGCACTCCCGCGGACTGGCCGGGGTCGTGGCCAGGCGGCTGGGCAGCCGGTACCGGCCGGGCAGGACCTCGCCGGACTGGCTGGCCGTGGACGGGGTGTACATCGCGGAGGTCGTCGTCGGCGGCTGGCGGCCCGGCTCGGGCAGGCGGTCCGGCACGTTCGGCTCGCTGCTGCTGGGACTGCGCGAGGGCGGCGTGCTGCGTTACGTCGGCAACGTCGGTTCCGGCTTCTCCACGGAGGAACTGGCCTGGCTGACCGGCAGGCTGAACGAGGCGGCCACCGACCGCTCGCCGTTCCACTCGGTGCCCGAGGGGCAGGCGGCAGCGGCGTACTGGGTGCGGCCGTCGCTGGTGGCCGAGGTGGTCCACCGCGGCTGGACCAACGCGGGCTGCCTGCGTAATTCCCGCTGGCGCGGACTGAGGTAGTTGCGGTAGCCTGAAGGCGTCTCCTCTCCTGGGTGAGGGCGGTCAGCCCCCCGGAGAGTGGTTCTCCAGAAAATCCGGTCCGAGCCGGATTCGTCGTGGCCGTAGTTCTCGCCACACCCTCCTTCGTAACTGACACAGAAAAGAAAACACCATGTCTGACAACACCTTCGCGGTGGCGGGCGTCCTCGACGTCGCCGGCAACCGCACCCTCCTGCGGACCGACGGGTACCTGCCCGGTCCGCGGGACGTCACCGTCCCACGTGGACTCGTCCGGGAACACGGGCTGCGCCGCGGCGACGCCGTGGCGGGCACCGCCGGACCCGCCGGGCTGACCGGCGTGGACACGGTCAACGGCAGGCATCCCCGCTACGCCGTGTCCCGGCCCGCGCTGGCCGACCTCGTCCCGGTGCATCCGGACGAACGGCTGCGGCTGGAGTCCGAGCCGCACCTGGTGACCGCGCGAGCGGTCGACCTGCTGATGCCGATCGGCAAGGGTCAGCGCGCGCTGGTCTTCGCGCCGCCCAAGGCCGGTAAGACGTCCGTGCTGCGGGCCATCGCGCACGGCATCGCCAAGAACCACCCCGAGTGCCACCTGATGCTGGTGCTCGTCGGCGAGCGGCCCGAGGAGGTCACCGACCTGGCCCGGACCGTTCCCGCCGAGGTCGCGGCCGCGACCTTCGACCACACCGCCCGGGACCAGACCGCCGTCGCCGAACTGGCCGTCGAACGGGCCAAGCGGCTGGTCGAGCTGGGCGAGGACGTCGTGGTGCTGCTGGACTCGATCACCCGGCTCGGGCGGGCCTACAACCTGGCCGCGCCCGCGTCCGGGCGGATCCTGTCCGGCGGCGTCGACGCGTCCGCGCTCGTGCCGCCCAAGCGGTTCCTCGGCGCGGCACGCAACATCGAGAACGGCGGCTCGCTCACGATCGTCGCCACCGCGCTGGTGGAGACCGGTTCGGCCGCCGACACCCTGATCTTCGAGGAGTTCAAGGGCACCGGCAACGCCGAGCTGCGGCTGGACCGGCAGGTCGCCGCCCGCCGGGTGCACCCGGCCGTCGACCTGCCCCGGTCCGGGACGCGCAAGGAGGAACTGCTGCTGGACCCCGCCGAACTGGCCGCGACCAAGGTGCTGCGCCGGGCGCTGTCCGGCCGCGACAACGCCGCCGACACGCTGGTCGACGGCCTGCGCAAGACCCAGACCAACGCCGAGTTCCTCGCCCGGATCGCCGGGACGGGCACGGCGCGGCGCGCAGCGTAGCGGAGACCGATGGCATCCCGATGATCTGACCATCCGGCTGCGCACGGTGGTGAAGTGCCTGGTAGAACGGTCGCTCGTGACTGGACAACCGACCTTCGTCCTGGTGCACGGCTCCGGCACCAGCTCGTTCATGTGGGCCCCGGTGCAGCGCGAGCTGGCGCTGCTCGGCCACCGCAGCTACGCGGTGGACCTGCCCGGCCACGGCTTCGACGCGGACTACTCACCGCACTACCAGGCCCCGCAGGACCTGGCCGCGTTCGGCGCCGAACCGTCCCGGCTGGCGGGCGTGACGCTCGAGGACAACGTGCGCCAGGTCGTCGAGGAGGTGCGCGCGCTGTCCGCGCACGGGCCGGTCGTGCTGGTGGCGTCCAGCCTCGGCGGGGTGACGGCGAGCAAGGTCGCCGACACCGTGCCGGAACTGGTCGCCCACGTCGTCTACGTCTCGGCGTGGTGCTGCGTGACCCGGCCGAATCCGGTCGCGTACATGGGGGAGCCGGAGTTCGCTGGCAGCCTGCTGCCGGGGCTCGGCGGGCTCGCCGTCGGCGACCCCGAGGCCATCGGCGCGGGCAGGGCCAACTACCGCACGGCCGACAAGGACCTGATCGCCGCGCTCAAGGAAGCCACGATGGCCGAGGCGGGCGACGGGCAGTGGCTGGCGTTCCTCAACATCATGCAGCCCGACGAGTCGATGCAGGTCATGCTGGGCGACGCCACCGTGCACGCCGACCGGTGGGGCACCGTGCCGCACACGTTCGTCCGGCTCACCGGGGATCGGTCGCTGCCGATCGAGCTGCAGGACCGCCTGATCGCCGACGCCGACCGGCTCACCCCGGACAACCCGTTCACCGTGCACACGGTGCACGCCAGCCACGCCGGGTTCCTGCTGAAGGCGAAGGAGGTCGCCGCGATCCTCGACGGGACCGTCGCTTCGCGCTAGGTTTCGCGCATGTTCGCACGCCGAGTGGCAGCCGTGGCTGTGTCCGTTCTCGCCGTCGCCGGGTTCGCGCCCGCAGTGGCTTCCGCCGCGCCCGCCCCCGCGCCGCCGACGGTGCGCTGCGAGTTCATCCCCACGCCGGACCTCCCGGCCGCCAAGCCGGTGAAGCCGCCGCGGCCCACCGCGCCGACGCGCGGCACGGCGCTGTCGGTGCTGCTGACCAACTACGGCCCGGTCGCCGTCCAGCTGGACCGGTCGGTGGCGCCGTGCGCGGCGCACAACTTCGCCCACCTGGTCCGCAGCCGGTTCTACAACCACACCCAGTGCTTCCGGCTGACCAACTCGGCGCGGCTGGGCGTGCTGCAGTGCGGTGACATCTACGAGGTGGAGAAGGGCGGCCCCGGCTACCGCTTCGCCGACGAGGTGACCGGCAAGGAGACCTACCCGCGGGGCACGGTCGCCATGGGCAACCAGGGGCCGGGCACCAACGGCAGCCAGTTCTTCGTCGTGCACTCGCACGCGAACATCCCGCCGAACTACAGCATCTTCGGCAAGGTCGTGCTCGGCATGGACACGCTGGACCGCATCGTCGCCGCCGGCATCGCCGACGGCAAGGAGGACGGCCTGCCGAAGCACCCGGTGCGCATCCACCACGCGTTCGTCATCTAGGGACTCGGCCTCTCCCGCGAAGCCGGGTGTCCGGCAGGGCGAGGTGGGTGGGTCCCGAGCGCAGAACTCGTGTTCCGGAACGCAGAACTCGCGTGCGTGAGCGCAGAACTCACGATGTGGACGCCGGTTCTCACGTAGTGCGCCGGTCACCTGGGTGAACGGTCCGTTCGCGCGAGTCGTCCGTTCTCACGCGCGAGTCGTCCGTTCCGGACCCGCGAGTTATCCGTTCCGGACCCGCGAGTTATCCGTTCCGGACCCGCGAGTTGTCCGTTCCCGCCCGCCTGGTCCCACCGTCCGGCGTGGCGGTTCCAGATAGCGAGACACCGCCCGTCCCAAGCTCGTGAAGGCCACCTTCATTACGTCTCACGTGGTGAAGGTGGCCTTCACGTGCTCGGGGACTTCGCCGGGCAGGGCGGGGAGGGCGGCTTCAGCGGGCTAAAGCCGGTTCTCGAGGGTGGCCGCCAGGGTGGCGCCCAGCTCCCAGCAGGCCTCCCGGTCGGCCGCGGTGGGCTCGCCGGTGACCGTCACCGGCTCGGCGGCCTGCTGCCAGCCCAGCCCGGTGGTGATCGACGCGATCCCGCGCAGGGTGCCCGACACGTCGCTGCCGCCGTGCACGAACACCCCGAACGGCCGCCCGCGGGTGGAGTCCAGGCACGGGTAGTACACCGTGTCGAAGAAGTGCTTGAGCGCCCCCGACATGTACCCGAGGTTCGCCGGCGTGCCCAGCAGGAACCCGTCCGCGGCCAGCACGTCGGGCACGGTCGCGCCGAGCGCGGGCCTGCGCACCACGTCGACGCCGGTGATCTCGTCGGTGGTCGCACCGGACAGCACCGCCTCGAACATCGCCTGAGTCGACGGCGACGGCGTGTGGTGCACGATCAGCAGCGTGGGCATCAGAACGCCGCGATCGTGCCGGGCGCGCGCTCGGCCCGCGACAGCGCCCGCAGCACGCTGGTCGGGCCGTGCCGCCGCACCGCCAGCCGGGACAGCAGGTCGATGACCCGCTCGGACGCGCTGTCCGGCAGCTCCGGTGTCGCCACGCCGACGCTGACCGCCAGGTCGTCCGAGTGCACCGCCAGCTCCATCAGCCTGGTCAGCAGCAGATCCTCCAGCAGCAACGACCACGGCCCCCAGAACGGCAGCCGCATCGGCCGGTTGTCCGCCTCCGGCAATCGCTCCGCCATGGTCGCCAGCGCGGCGTCGAACCGGGCCACCATCGCGGCGTGTCCCTCGGCCGCCTGCTGCTCGCCGCCGCGCCGGATGTTGACGTTGAACTCGGCGTCCAGGTCGGCGTCGATCCACTCCGCCCGCTCGTAGTGGCCGAGGACCGGCACGGTGGGCTCGGCGGGCGTCGGGCTGTCCAGCAGGTCCGGCAGCGCGAGCACCTGGAACGCCAGGTGCTCGGCCAGCCCGCCGACGGTGAAGTCCGCCAGCGCGCTCGGCTCGTCCCAGCGGGCGGCGACGGCCGGGTCGCGCAGCAGCTCGCCCGCGGCCCGCGCCGCGGCGAGGAAGTCCTCGCGGATCACGTGTCCTCCTTCAGCAGCGCCTCGACGGCGCCGCGTAGCCCCGCCAGCCGCCCGGCGGCCCGCTGCCGCGCGTCGGCCAGCTCGGCGGCCACCGGCTCGGTCACCTGCAGGTACGCCTTCAGCTTCGGCTCGGTCCCGGACGGGCGCACGACGACGCGCAGCCCGTCACCGGTCAGCCGCAGCACGTCCGCCTCGGGCAGCAGGTCGGTGACGGTCACCGCCGTCCCGGCCAGCTCGGCGGGCGGCTCGGCACGCAGCCGCGACATCAGCCTGCCGATCGTGCCCAGCTCCGACACCCGCAGCGACACCTGGTCGGTCAGGTGGACGCCGTGCCGCACGGCCAGCTCGTCCAGCGAAGCGGGCAGCGATCCACCGCGTTCCTTCAGCGTCGCGGCGAGGTCGCAGGCGAGCACCGCGGCGGCGATGCCGTCCTTGTCCCTGACGAAGTCCGGGTTGACGCACAGGCCCAGCGCCTCCTCGTAGGCGAACACCAGACCCTCGCCCGCACGCGCCAGCCACTTGAAGCCGGTGAGCGTCTCGGTGTAGCGCGCGCCATGTGCCGCCGCGATCTCACCCAGCATCGACGACGAGACGATCGTCGTCGCCACCAAGGGATCTGCACTGTCCACAGTGGACAAAATGTGCTCGCCGAGCAGGACACCGGTCTCGTCACCGCGCAGCATCCGCCACCCGTCCCGGTCGCGTACGCCGAGCGCGCACCGGTCGGCGTCCGGGTCGAGCGCGACGGCCAGGTCCGCGCCGGACTTCTCGGCCAGCTCCAGCAACAGGTCGGTCGCCCCGGGTTCCTCGGGGTTGGGGAACGCCACGGTAGGGAAGTCCGGGTCGGGCTCGCGCTGCGCGGCCACCAGTTCCGGTTCGGCGAACCCGGCGGCCCGCAGGGCGGCGGCCAGCGTCTCCGCGCCGACGCCGTGCAGCGCCGTCGCCACCACCCGCAGCTCACGGGCGGTGCCCCGGGGCAGTGCCGCCACCCTGGCCAGGTAACCGTCGACGACCTTGTCACCGAGCACGGTTGCCCCTGGCGCGCGGGGAACGGACACCGCCCCGGGCGCGGCGGCGATCGCCTTCTCGATCAGGCTGTCCGCCGGCGGGACGATCTGGGCGCCGGTGTCGTCGTAGAGCTTGTAACCGTTGTCGGCGGGCGGATTGTGCGATGCCGTGATCTGGATGCCCGCCACCGCGGACAGCTCGCGTACCGCGAAGGCCAGCACCGGCGTCGGCAACGGCCCGGGCAGCACCCTGGTGTCGAACCCGGCCGCGGTGAGCACCTCGGCCGCCGCCGTGGCGAACTCCGCCGACCCGTGCCGGGCGTCCCTGCCGACGACGACCACGCCACCGGCCTTGCCCCGCGACGCCAGCCAGGCGGCGACACCGGCGGTGGTCCGGACCACGACGGCGGTGTTCATGCCGTTCGGCCCGGCACGCACCGGGCCGCGCAGTCCCGCGGTGCCGAACTCCAGCGGGCCGCCCATGCGGTCCTCCAGTTCGGCCAGCGCGGCGGGGTCCTGGCTCATCGCCCTGGCCAGCACCTGCTGCAGTTCGGCGCGGCTGTCCGGGTCGACGTCGTCGGCGATCCACCGGAAGGCCCGGTCACGTAGTTCGGCGGTGAGGCTCACCCGGTCACAGTAGCCACACACGAGATCATCGGCGCCGATGACGGTATATGCGATCGGTGGCAGCTCCAGCGTCGGCAAGACGACCGTGGCGGAGCGGCTCGCCGCCAGACACGGTGTCGGCGAGGTGGTTCACGTCGACGATCTGCGCACCCACGACCTCACGGCGAGTCCCGGACACAGCTGGCTGCGCCCGGACGCCGAACTCCTGGAGGCGTTGCTGGCCTCGACGGCCCGGCTCCAAGCCACGCTGGCCACCGAACTCGACCGGCTCAGCGCGCTCGGTCGCTCCACGATCATCGAGGGGGAAGGCATCCAGCCGGACCTACTGCACCGGTACGCGCACAGCGACTGCCGCGTGGTCTACGTGATCGAGCCCGGGGAACAGGCGCTGTGGACGACACTCGCGACCCGGCCGGGCAGTTCACGGTTCCTGGCCCTGAGCCCGCCCGAACGGCGCGGCGTGGTGCGGATGAACCACCTGTACGGGCAGTGGTTGCGGACGGAGGCCGAGCGGTACCGGCAGCCGTGGCTGTCCAGCAGGCCCTGGGACACCCTCGACCGCCGGGTCGGCGAGTGCCTGTTCCGGTAGCTGGCAGCGCGAGCGGATTCTGCCTACGCTCGAACCAGTGCGAATACTCTTCTCGAGTCTGGTACACACCGGACATTTCTTCCCGCTGCTGCCGCTGGCGGCAGCGCTCAGGGACAACGGTCACGAGCTGCTGTTCGCCACCGGCTCGGACAACCACGACACGATCACTTCACTGGGGATGACACCGATCGAGGCGGGGATCGGCCTCGACGTCGGCGCGCCGACGGCGGCCGAGCAACTGGGCGTCGATCCGGACCCGAAGGCGGAGCGCTCGCCGGAGGAGCTGGTGCGGCTCATCGTCACCGCCTTCGCCGACGTCCTGCCGCGCCGCTTCGTGGCCGACCTCGAACCGGTGCTGGCCGAGCGTGCTCCGGACCTGGTCGTGTGGGAGGCGGGCAACCTCGGCGCGATGATCGCCGCCAAGCGCGCCGGAATCCCCAGCATCGCCCACGGGTTCGGCCGGGTCGGTGACGACGACTTCGACGTCCAGGGCGCCGAGGTGATCCAGCGGACCGCCGCCGAGTTCGGCGTCGAGCTGCCCGGCGGTCGCGGGTTCGGCGACCGCTACCTCGACATCTACCCGGAGTCCTTGCAGGGCAAGCGGTTCCTCGCCGAGGAGGCCGACCTCCGGATCCCGCTGCGGCCGGTGCCGTTCAGCAAGCCGGGTCCGCTTCCCGCGGTCGCCGAGGGCGAGCGCACCCGGCCGCTGGTGTACCTGACGATGGGCACCGCGTTCGGTTCGGCGGAGGTGCTGCGGACCGCCGTCGCCGGGCTGAGCGAGCTGGACGTCGACGTGCTCGTCTCGGCCGGGCCGTCGGTGGACGCCGGTGAGCTGACCGGCCTCGGCGACCGCGTCACGGTCGAGTCCTGGGTTCCGCAGGACCAGCTGCTGCCCCGCGTCGACCTGGTCGTGCACCACGGTGGCGCGGGGACGACGCTGGGCAGCCTGGGCGCGGGCGTGCCGCAGCTGTTCCTGCCGCAGGGGGCCGACCAGTTCATCCACGCCGGGGTGGTCACCGAGGCGGGTGGCGGCGAACAGCTGCTGGGTGAGGCGTTCGGCGCCGACGCCGTGGCCGAGACGGCGCGGCGGCTGCTCGACGAGCCGGGCTACCGGCAGGTCGCCGGCCGGATCGCAGGCGAGATCGCCGAGATGCCCTCGCCCGCCGAGGTCGCCACGCGGGTGGTCAAGCCCGGCTGACCAGCTCGCGCAGCAACGTGCCCATGCGCACCGCGGCGGCGCGGCCGGCCTCGAGCACCTCTTCGTGGTTGAGCGGTTCGCCGGTGATCCCGGCGGCCAGGTTCGTCACCAGCGACAGCCCGAAGACCTCGAGACCGGCCGCCCGTGCCGCGATGGCTTCCAGCACGGTCGACATGCCGACCAGGTCCGCGCCGAGCGTGCGCAGCATGCGGATCTCGGCCGGTGTCTCGAAGTGCGGGCCGGGTAGCCCGGCGTAGACGCCCTCGGCCAGGTCCGGCTCGATCTCCCGGGCGATCCCGCGCAGGCGGTCGGAGTACAGGTCGACGAGGTCGACGAAGTTCGCGCCGGTGATCGGCGAGGTCGCCGTCATGTTCAGGTGGTCGGAGATCAGCACCGGCTGGCCGACCGTGAAGCCGTCGCGCAGGCCACCTGCCGCGTTGGTGAGCAGGACCGTACGGGCACCGGCCGCCGCCGCGGTACGCACGTTGTGCACCACCGGGGCGATGCCCTTGTTCTCGTACAGGTGAGTGCGGCCCAGCAGGATCAGCGCGCGCTTGCCGCCGACCTCGACCGACCGGACGGTGCCGCCATGCCCCACCGCGCTCGGCGCGGCGAAGCCGGGCAGGTCGGCCAGCGGGATCTCCGCGGCCGGTTCGCCGATGACGTCGGCGGCAGGCCGCCAGCCCGAGCCGAGCACCACCGCGATGTCGTGCTTGTCCACACCGGTCCGTTCGGCGATCACCTTCGCGGCGTCGCCGGCTGCCTCGAACTGGCCGCCCGCGCTCTCAGTCATGCGGTGGAGCGTAACGCTCGTTAACCCGGTGGTGGGCTGGACCCGCACCGGTCGGGCCGTCGGCGTCTGGACTGACGAGCCCCAAGGCCGCTCAGCGGCCGACGGCGAGGAGGGAAGACGCCGACTGAAGGGCCCGACCGCGTCCGAGCGGAGCGAGGACCAACTACGCAGTGGTGCGGAAGGTGGGGACGATCTGGTCGAACAGCTCGGTGCGCGCGGTGACCTCCTGGTCGGTCGGGACGGCCACACTCACCACCCACAGGCTGCCGCCGTGGGTGAACACCTGCGCGAACGTCGTCCGCGCGGCAGGGCGGTCCGGGGAGTCGGGGTTCCGCTCGACCGTGTGGTAGGTCAGCGTCATCCCGTTGCGGCCGTCGGTCAGCGGCGTGGAGTCGGCGACCGTCAGCACGCCCTGCGGCCACGACTGCCGCAGCAGCGCCGCGTACTCCTCCGGGCCGGTGCCGCCGCCGAACCCGGCGAACCGCTCGACGGCGGCCACCTGCCTGCCGTCGGCGGAGACGAACCGCACCAGCGTGCTGGGCGGCAGCAACGGCATGGTGTTGCGCTGGGTGCTGAACCGGACCCAGTCCTCGGGCACCTTGAGGGTGAACAGCCCGCCGGACATGCCGCGGACGTTGGTGGCGTCCCCGTCGCGCTCGACGAGCGGGCGCAGCGGCGGAGCGGTCGGCGCCGGCGCTGGTTCGGTGTCCGGCGGGGCCAGCGGGCTGGCCGACACGACCCTGGTCAGCACGAATCCGCCCGCGGCGGCGGCCAGGAACAGCAGCACCGCCAGCAGCGCCAGGCCCACCCCGGCGGCCGCGCCGCGCCCGGCAGGTGCCGGTGCGGCGGCGGGAGCCGGGGCGTGGCCGCCGAACGGCAGCGGTCCCGGGTCGGCGGCCAGCGCGCCCTGCGACTGAGCCGGCGGGGCCTGCGCCGCGGGTGGTGCGGCGGCGGGGGCCGGGATGACCTGGGTGGCGCCCGCGTCGGGCTGGCCCCGCTCCGGCGGCTTGGCGGGTGTGCTGAACATCGCCGGGTCGAACAGGGTGTTCCGGGGCTTGCTGAGCAGCGGGTACAGCCGCTGCCGCACCTGCGCCAGCGACAGCCGCTCGGCGGGCTCCTTGGCCATCAGCCCGGAGATGATCGGCGCGAGCGGGCCCGGGCTGGGCCGCGGCACCTCCCCGTGCACGACCTCGGTGACGGTCTGTAGCGGGTCGCCGTTGACGTCGTACGGCGGCGCCCCCTCCACGGCGGCGAACAGCGTCGCGCCGAGGCCCCACAGGTCGGCCGCGTGCGACACCTCGCCACCGGAGGCGACCTCCGGCGCGATGTAGGCGGGGGAGCCCAGCATCATCCCGGTCCTGGTCAGCGTCACCTCGGAGACGTTGCGGGCGATGCCGAAGTCGGTCAGCTTGATCCGGCCGTCCGCCGCGACCAGCACGTTGCCCGGCTTGACGTCACGGTGGGTGATCCCGGCGGCGTGCGCGGCCTCCAGCGCGGCGGCCACGGCGTCGGCGACGGCGGCGGCCTGGTCGATGTCCAGCGTGCCGTTGTCCCGCAGCAGCGCGGCCAGGCTGTGTGAGGGCAGCAACTCCATCACGACGAACGGCTCGCCGTCCTCGCGGGCGACGTCGTGCAGGATGATCACGTTCGGATGCGACAGCACGGCGATGGCCCGAGCCTCGCGCAACGTGCGTTCCCGCAGCTCGGCGGCCTGCGACTCGTCGACGCCGGGCGGCAGCCGCACCTCCTTGACGGCGACCGGCCGGTGCAGGAACTCGTCGTAGGCCGACCACACCGTGCCCATCGAGCCCGTGCCGAGCACCGAGCGCAGCCGGTAGCGACCGGAAACCAGGCGGGTCTGCTCGTCAGGGGTCACACCCCTATTTTGTCGGCACCGCGACTCGCGTCACACTCGCAGGGTCCCCGGTGGCCCTAGCATGGTTTTTCATGACGACGACGTCCCTGCCGGAAGAACCCGGCGAGCTGGTGCTCGGCGGCGAGTTCGACGCGCCGAGCCGGCAGCGGTGGCAGGAGCTGGTCGCCGGCGTGCTGCGCAAGAGCGGAGCGTTACCCGAGGACTTCGGCGGCGATCCGGACAGCCTGCTCACCAGCCGGACCTACGACGGCATCGAGCTACGGCCGCTGTACACCGCCGACGACCAGGCACCACCCGCCGGTTTCCCCGGGCTGCCGCCGTTCGTCCGCGGCACCCGCCCGGAGGGCGCGCTGGTCACCGGCTGGGACCTGCGTCAGCTGCACGCCGACCCCGACCCCGCCGCGGCCAACCGCGCCATCCTGGCCGACCTGGAGGGCGGCGCGGGCTCGGTGTGGCTGCGCACCGGAACGGGCGGCGTGCCCATCGCCGCCCTGCCCGACGTGCTGGCCGGCGTCTACGCCGAACTGGCCCCGGTCGTGCTCGACGCGGGGGAGGAGTACGCGGCCGCCGCCGACGCGCTGCTGGCGGTGTTCGCCGACCGTGACGTCCCGGACAGCGCGGTCACCGGCAACGTCGGCGCCGACCCGATCGGCCTGCGGGCCCGCACCGGACAGCCGCACGACGTCGCCCCGGCCGCCGAGCTGGCCGCCCGGCTGGCCGGCCGCCATCCGAACCTGACCACGCTGGTCGCCGACGGGCTGCCCTACGCCGAGGCGGGCGGTGCCGACTCACAGGAGCTGGGTGCCGCGGTCGCCACCGGCGTCGCCTACCTGCGGGCGCTCACCGCCGCCGGGCTCGACGTCGCCACGGCGGCCCGGCAGCTGGAGTTCCGCCTCGCCGCGGGCGCCGACCAGTTCCTCACCATCGCCAAGCTGCGGGCGGCGCGGCGGCTGTGGGCCAGGGTCACCGAGGTCTGCGGGGTACCGCCGGAGCAACGCGGCATGCGGCAGCACGCCGTCACCTCGCCCGCCATGTACACCCGCCGCGACCCGTGGGTGAACATGCTGCGGGCCACCATCGCCTGCTTCGGCGCGGCCGTCGGCGGCGCCGACGCGATCACCGTGCTGCCGTTCGACCACGCCGTCGGCCTGCCCGACGCGTTCGCCCGCCGCATCGCCCGCAACACCAGCGCGATCCTCGGCGAGGAGTCCCGGCTCGGCGGGGTGATCGACCCGGCTGGCGGCTCCTGGTACGTCGAGCGGCTCACCGACGAGCTGGCTCACGCGGCATGGCGGGAGTTCACCGCCATCGAGGCCGAGGGCGGCATCGAGTCCACACTGGACTCCGGAGCGCTGGCCGGCAGGCTGGAGCGGACCTGGGCCGGGCGGGCGAAGCGGATCGCCAAACGGGCCGACGCGATCACCGGGGTGAGCGAGTTCCCCAACCTGACCGAGAAGCGTATCGAGCGTCCCGCGATGTCCACTGTGGACGGCGGGTTGCCCCGGCGCCGGTACGCCGAGGCGTTCGAGGCACTGCGGGACGCCGCCGACGCGGCGCAGGCCCGGCCCCGGGTGTTCCTCGCCACGCTCGGCCCGGTCGCGGCACACACCGCGCGGGCGACGTTCGCGGCCAACCTGCTCGCCGCCGGCGGCATCGAGGCCATCAACCCCGGCGCCACCGACGACCTGCCCGCCGCCCTGCGCGAGTCCGGCGCGACCGTGGCGTGCCTGTGCGGCACCGACCGCGACTACGACGAGCGTGCCGCCGAGGTCGCCACCCGGCTGCGTGAGGCCGGCGCGACGACGGTGCTGATCGCGGGCAAGCCACGCGACGGCGTCGACGGCGCCCTGTACGCCGGCTGCGACGCGCTGGCCGTCCTGACCGAGCTGCACGCGACGCTGGGAGTCACGGCATGACCATCCCGAACTTCGCCGACGTCGAGCTGGGCACGCCCGAGCCGGGCGGCGCCGCGGACTGGGCCGACGCCCTGCAGGCCAGCACCGGCAAGGGCGCCGACGCGCTGGCCTGGGAGACACCGGAAGGCATCGGCGTCAAGCCGCTCTACACCGCCGACGATCTGTCCGGAGTGGACTTCACCGGCGGCTACCCCGGCATCGCGCCGTACCTGCGCGGGCCCTACCCGACGATGTACGTCAACCAGCCGTGGACCATCCGGCAGTACGCCGGGTTCTCCACCGCAGAGGAATCCAACGCCTTCTACCGGCGCAACCTCGCGGCAGGCCAGAAGGGCCTTTCGGTGGCGTTCGACCTGGCCACCCACCGCGGCTACGACTCCGACCACCCGAGGGTCGCCGGTGACGTCGGCATGGCCGGGGTGGCCATCGACTCGATCTACGACATGCGTCAGCTCTTCGACGGCATCCCGCTGGACCGGATGAGCGTGTCGATGACGATGAACGGCGCGGTGCTGCCGGTGATGGCGCTCTACGTCGTCGCCGCCGAGGAACAGGGCGTGCCCCCCGAGAAGCTGGCCGGGACCATCCAGAACGACATCCTCAAGGAGTTCATGGTCCGCAACACCTACATCTACCCGCCGCAGCCGTCGATGCGGATCATCTCCGACATTTTCTCGTTCACCTCGCGCAACATGCCGCGGTTCAACTCGATCTCCATTTCCGGCTACCACATGCAGGAGGCCGGGGCGACCGCCGATCTGGAGCTGGCCTACACGCTGGCCGACGGTGTCGAGTACATCCGCGCGGGCATCGACGGCGGGCTGGACATCGACTCGTTCGCGCCGCGGCTGTCGTTCTTCTGGGCCATCGGCATGAACTTCTTCATGGAGGTCGCCAAGCTGCGTGCGGCCCGGCTGCTGTGGGCCAAGCTGGTCAAGCAGTTCTCCCCGGCCAACGACAAGTCGCTCTCGCTGCGTACGCACTGCCAGACCTCGGGCTGGTCGCTGACCGCGCAGGACGTCTACAACAACGTCGCGCGCACCTGCGTCGAGGCGATGGCCGCCACCCAGGGGCACACGCAGTCGCTGCACACCAACGCACTGGACGAGGCACTGGCGCTGCCCACCGACTTCTCCGCGCGCATCGCCCGCAACACCCAGCTGCTGCTGCAGCAGGAGTCCGGCACCACCCGGGTCATCGACCCGTGGGGCGGCAGCGCGTTCGTCGAGCGGCTCACCTACGACCTGGCGCGCCGGGCGTGGGCACACATCGAGGAGGTCGAGTCGGCGGGCGGCATGGCCAGGGCCATCGACGCCGGTATCCCCAAGCTGCGCATCGAGGAAGCGGCGGCCCGCACGCAGGCCCGCATCGACTCCGGCCGCCAGCCGGTGATCGGGGTCAACAAGTACCGGCTGCCCGCCGACGCCACCGAGGACGTCGAGGTGCTCAAGGTCGACAACGCCGGGGTGCGCGGTCAGCAGCTGGACAAGCTGCGGCGGCTGCGCGAGGAACGCGACTCCGCGGCGACCGAGGACGCGTTGCGCAGGCTCACCGCGGGCGCCGAGGCCGACGGCAACCTGCTGGAGCTGGCCATCGACGCGGCGCGGGCCAAGGCCACGGTCGGGGAGATCTCCGACGCGCTGGAGAAACTGTGGGGCCGCCACTCCGGCCAGATCCGTACCATTTCCGGCGTGTACCGCGACGAGGTCGGCAAGTCCGGGAACGTCGAGCTGGCCCGGCAGCGGGTCACCGAGTTCGGCGAGGCCGAGGGCCGGCGGCCACGCATCCTGGTCGCCAAGATGGGGCAGGACGGGCACGACCGCGGGCAGAAGGTGATCGCCACGGCGTTCGCCGACCTGGGCTTCGACGTCGACGTCGGCCCGCTGTTCTCCACCCCGGCCGAGGTGGCCCGTCAGGCCGTGGACGCCGACGTGCACATCGTCGGTGTGTCCTCGCTGGCCGCCGGGCACCTCTCGCTGGTGCCCGCGCTGCGTACCGAACTGGCGGAGCTGGGTGCCGAGGACATCATGGTCGTCGTCGGCGGGGTGATCCCGCCGCAGGACTACGACGAGCTGCGGGCCGCCGGTGCCGCCGCGATCTTCGGTCCCGGCACGGTGATCGCCGACGCGGCCGTCGAACTGCTCGGTCAGCTCAGCGCGCGGCATGGCTCGTAAGGTCGACGTCGCGGCCTACGCCAAGGGCGTGCTGGCCGGGGACAGGGGGACGCTGTCGCGGGCGATCACCCTGGTCGAGTCCAGCCGTCCCGAGCACCGGGCACTCGCGCAGGAGCTGCTGGTCGAGTTGCTGCCGTCGGCCGGTGGCGCGCGGCGGGTCGGCATCACTGGCGTCCCCGGTGTCGGTAAGTCGACATTCATCGATCAGCTGGGCACCGACCTGACGACGGCCGGGCACCGCGTCGCCGTACTGGCCGTCGACCCGTCGTCCACCCGCACCGGCGGCAGCATCCTGGGCGACAAGACCCGGATGGCGCGGCTGGCCGTCGACCCGGCGGCGTTCATCCGGCCCTCGCCCACGTCGGGCACGCTCGGCGGCGTCGCGCGGGCGACCAGGGAGACGATCGTGCTGATGGAGGCCGCCGGGTACGACATCGTGCTGGTGGAGACCGTCGGCGTCGGGCAGTCCGAGGTGACCGTGGCCAACATGGTCGACTGCTTCCTGTTCCTCACCCTGGCGCGCACCGGCGACTCGCTGCAGGGCATCAAGAAGGGCGTGCTGGAACTGGCCGACGTCATCGCCGTCAACAAGGCCGACGGCGAGCACGAGCGCGACGCCAAGCGCGCGGCCAGGGAACTGTCCGGCGCGCTGCGGATGATCTACGGGCCGGACGCGCCGTGGACGCCGCCGGTGCTCACCTGCAGTGCGCTGAACGGCACCGGCCTGGACACGGTGTGGCAGCAGGTCGGCAGGCACGCCGACACCCTGGCGGCCTCCGGTGAGCTGGCCGCCAAGCGCAGCCGTCAGCAGGTGGACTGGACCTGGTCGATGGTGCGCGAGCAGCTGCTGGACCGGCTGACCGCGCATCCGGGCGTCGCCGAGGTCGTGCCGGAGGTCGAGCGGGCTGTCCGCGACGGTGAGCTGACCGCCACGCTGGCCGCGCAGCGGATTCTGGACGCGTTCGGCAGGTCCGGATGACGCACAGTGGCCGGCAGGGCACACTGAGGGGCGTGGCGTACAGGCGTGTGGTGTTGGCGGTGCTGGCGGGTGTGCTCGTCGGGCTCGGTGTGCTGACCGGTCCGGCTGTCGCCGCCGAGCCGGCTCCCGGGTCGGAGATCGTGCTCGCGCAGACCCAGCCGGGGCCGGTGCTCGACCCGGCCGAGACCGAGCGTGCCAACGGGGAGAACAGCCGCAGCAAGCTGATCGCCGGCGGCGCGGCCGTCGTGCTGGCCGGGATCGTGTTCTGGGGACGGCGGGTGCGCAAGAAGCGCCGCAGTGGTGGCTGAGTTCGTTAAGCCTGACCGAACTGAGTGTCGCCGTTCGGCGCAGATCCACTACCGGCTGTCCGGTTGAGCACTGTGGAAACTGGTCCCTTGCGACCTGCATGGTGCACCATCGAGCACCGATGGGTACGACTTTTCTCACACTTCGAATGGCAGGTGCGGCGTGACCGTGCTGGATTCGCGGCCGGAGACGCCGGAGGACCGGGACGGCGTCCGGGTGGCCACCACTTCCGGTGACCCGGACGCGCTCATCACGCCCGGTGGCGTCAGCATGGCACCTGTGCAGGATGTCGGAGCCGGACGAGGCCCCGCCTGGCTCGACGAGTGGCTGACCGAACACGCGGCCGACGTCGTGGCGTGGCGGAGGCACATCCACGCCAACCCGGAGCTGTCGCGGCGCGAGTACGCGACGACCGAGCTGGTGGGCGGCGTCCTGCGCTCGGCGGGGCTGCGGCCGTCCGTACTGCCCGGCGGGACAGGCCTGATCTGCGACATCGGCGAGGGTGACCGGTGCGTCGCGCTGCGTGCCGACATGGACGCGCTGCCGCTGACCGAGGCGACCGGCCTGCCGTTCGCGTCGACCGTCGACGGCGTGGCGCATGCCTGCGGGCACGACGCGCACACCACGATCCTGCTGGGTACCGCGCTGGCCCTGCGGGCCGCCGACGAGCTGCCCGGCCGGGTGCGGCTGATCTTCCAGCCCGCCGAGGAGGTCATGCCCGGCGGTGCGCTGGACGCCATCGACGCCGGTGCGCTCAAGGACGTCGAGCGGATCTTCGGGCTGCACTGCGCGCCGAGGCTCCCGGTCGGCGTCGTCGGCACCCGGGTGGGGCCGCTGACGTCGGCCGCCGACCTGGTCGAGCTGCGGCTCACCTCGCCCGGCGGGCACACGTCGCGCCCGCACCTGACGGCCGACCTGGTGCACGCGCTGGGCACAGTGATCACGTCGCTGCCCGCGCTGCTGTCCCGGCGGGTCGACCCGCGGTCGGGCACGGTGCTGGTCTGGGGTGCGGTGCACGCGGGCGAGGCCGCGAACGCGGTGCCGCAGGACGGCGTCCTGCGCGGCACGCTGCGGACGGCCGACCACGACACCTGGACCCAGCTGGAGCCGCTGGTGGCGTCGCTGGTCGAGTCGCTGCTGGCGCCGACCGGCGTCGGCTTCTCGCTGTCCTACACCCGCGGCGTGCCGCCGGTGGTGAACGACCAGCTCAGCGTGGACATGATGCGGGCGGGCGTCGAGGCCGCGCTCGGTGAGCGGTCGCTGACCGACGCCGAGCAGTCGTCCGGCGGCGAGGACTTCGGCTGGTACCTGGAGCACGTGCCCGGCGCGTTCGCCCGCCTGGGCGTGTGGTCCGGCGAGGGCCCCATGCGTGACCTGCACCAGGGCACCTTCGAGCTGGACGAGCGCGCCCTCCTGGCCGGCATCCGCGTCATGACCCACACCGCCCTGACAGCCCTGGCCTGACCCGCGAGTCTCGCGCTCAGGAACGCGAGTGTCGTGTTCAGGAACGCGAGTCTCGCGCTCAGGCCGCGAACCCCCGGCGGGCGAAGGCCGCCCGGACGCCGGCGATCAGCCGGCTCGGGTCGTGCAGGTCGGTAGCGTCGGCGCGGATGACGATCCAGCCGCGCCGGCGCAGGTCCTCGTCCCGTCGCGCGTCCCGACCTCGCCGGTCCAAATGGGCGGCGTAGCCGTCGTACTCGACGGCAATCCGCAGGTCGGGCCAGGCGAAGTCGAGCCGGTACACCACGCGGCCGGCCAGGTCGGTCACCGGGAATTGCGGTACCGGCGGCGGCAGGCCGCCGTCGACGAGCTCCAGGAGGGTCCAGCTCTCCGCAGGCGACTCGGGTAGGCCGGTGGCCAGACCCAGCAATGCGTGAGCCTGGCGCCGGCCCCTCGGATCGACCCGCTCGTCGATCCGCATGCCGACCCAGTCCAGGAACCCCGCGTGTGCCTCGGCCGGCACGCGGGCGAGGACCTGGTCGGCGCAGGCCAGGGCCGAACGTCGGCTACCGCGGGTGAGCAGGTCTGCCAGTGCCAGCTCGACAACGACCGTGCGCAGGCCGTCGACCTCCTCCACGTCCGCCGGGTCGAGGCGGCCTCGGTGAGCAACCAGACCGGACCGGTCACCGACCCGGCTGCTGTAGGGCACGAGCAGGTCGATCGGAGCGTTGTCGGCCGCCGTGCAGCCGTTCAGCAGAAGGGTACTGTTCCTGGTGAGGGCGGCGTCCGGACCGGCGTGGAGAAGGGCTGCCTCGGCCCGGGTGTGGAATTCGAGGGCACGTTTACCGTCCATCAGGACGGAGCGGGAGAATGACACGAGGATGCCGTGATCGATCGCCGCACGCAGGGCTCGTTTGCCGAAGACCCGCATCGCGTCGGTGCGCAGGCAGGCGCCGTGTGCGCTGTTCGGAAGAGTAGTCACGTGCCTACTGTGCGCCCGTTGTGACGAGCGCGTGACCGTCCGAACGGACGTGGATGAAATCTGTGGATAACCCGAAAGGGTGTGGATAACTCATCCACTGGGCGCGAGCGCGTCATTCGCGTTCCTGAGCGCGAGACTCGCGTTCCTGAAGGCGAGACTCGCGGGTTAGGGGCCTATGCCTGAGCAGGGGCGGGTGCGCAGGGCCTCGACGTAGTCGGCGGGGGCGCCTGCGGCCTCGGCCGCGTCGGCAAGCACGCCCAGGTAGCGGGCCGAGGGCAGGCCGCCCTCGTAGGCGTCCAGCACGTACAGCCAGGCCAGCACCGAGCCGTCCATCGTCTGGACCCGCAGGCGGATCTTGTTGTGCATGCCCAGCTCACCGCCCTCCCAGCGGTCCAGCTGGGACTCGTCGAGCGGGGTGACGTCGTAGAGGACCACGAACACCCTCGACCCCGGATCCTCGACGATCGTGGCCAGGGCACCCTCCCAGCCCAGGTCCTCGCCGCCGAACGTCAGCCGCCAGCCCTCCAGCCAGCCGGTGCCGGCCATCGGCGAGTGCGGCGCACGCTGCATCATCTGGGCGGGTTCCATATTGGACCCGTAGGCGGCATACAGGGGCACGGGCGACAGCCTAGCGACCCCGTGCCGAACCGGCCCGGCTACGGTGGACGACGTGCCGACCACCACCGGCTCGAGGGAGGAACGACAGGTGACCAGGATCGTCATCATGGGCGGCGGGCCCGCCGGGTACGAGGCCGCTCTGGTGGCCGCGCAGCACGGCGCCGACGTCACCATCGTCGAGCGCGACGGCGTCGGCGGCGCCTGCGTGCTCTACGACTGCGTGCCCTCGAAGACGTTCATCGCCTCGTCCGGCGCCCGGGCCAGCCTGCACGGGTTCGCCGAGCTGGGCATCGCCACCGACCTGGCCGACACCAGCGTCGACCTGCGCACGGTCCACGGCCGGGTGCGCGGGCTCGCGCTGGCCCAGTCCGCCGACATCCGCGCCCGCCTGCAGCGCGACGGCGTCCGCGTGCTGACCGGTGAGGCCCGGTTCTGCGACGACGAGCCGGGCCTGGCCACCCACAAGGTCTCCGTCACCGACCACGACGGCAACACCGAGGTGCTGCCCGCCGACGTCGTGCTGATCGCCACCGGCGCCACGCCGAGGGTGCTGCCCGGCGCCGTGCCGGACGGCGAGCGGATCCTCGACTGGCGCCAGCTCTACGACCTGCCGGAACTGCCCGAGCACCTGGCCGTCGTCGGCTCCGGTGTGACCGGCGCCGAGTTCGCCTCGGCCTACACCGAGATGGGCGTGAAGGTCACCGTCGTGTCCAGCCGCGACCGCGTGCTCCCGCACGAGGACGCCGACGCCGCCGCGGTGCTGGAGGAGGTCTTCAGCCAGCGCGGCACGGCGGTGGTCAAGCACGCCCGCGCCGACCGCGTCGAGCGCACCGAGAAGGGCGTGGCGGTCCACCTGACCGACGGCAGGGTCATCGAGGCCAGCCACGCGCTGATGACCGTCGGCTCGACGCCGAACACCACCGACATCGGACTGGAGACCGTCGGCATCGAGCCGGGCCCGGGCGGGTTCATCACGGTCGACCGGGTGTCGCGCACCAGCGCGTCCGGGATCTACGCGGCGGGCGACTGCACCGGCGTGCTCATGCTCGCGTCGGTGGCCAGCATGCAGGGCCGCATCGCCATGTGGCACGCGCTGGGCCAGGGCGTCGCGCCGATCAAGCTGAAGACCGTCGCGGCGAACGTGTTCACCCACCCGGAGATCGCCACGGTCGGCATCAGCCAGCAGGTCATCGACTCCGGCGAGGTAACCGCTCGCACCATCATGCTCCCGCTGGCGACCAACCCGCGGGCGAAGATGGAGAGCGTGCGGCACGGCTTCGTGAAGCTGTTCTGCCGCCAGGCCACCGGCGTGGTCATCGGTGGCGTCGTGGTGGCGCCGTCGGCCAGCGAGCTGATCCTGCCGATCGCGCTGGCCGTGCAGAACCAGCTCACCGTCGAGCACCTGGCGCTGACGTTCTCCGTCTACCCGTCGATGTCCGGCTCGATCACCGAGGCCGGACGCCAGCTGATGCGGCACGACGACCTGGAGTGAACGCGTGCGGACGCGTGCGGCCCCCGGAGGTTGTCCTTCCGGGGGCCGATTTTTGTCAAGATTGCCGGTTCATTCCGCGATCGTTCCGTTATTTCCGGCGGCAACCTGGGGTGGGGAAATGGCGTCTTTGGGGTGTCGGAACGCTGAAGCGGAAATGATGACTGGGGATTTCTGAACGGCTTCCGCGTTTCAAGCAGAACGCAATTCCAACCGGGGCACTCCCATGTCTTTTTCAGGAGATGAAATGAATCGCAAGAACATCGTCGTGGCCGCTCTCGTCGGCGGAGCCCTGCTGCTGGGGCCAGGCGTCGCCTTGGCGCAGGACGCGGCTCCCGGCAAGACCGGCTTCAGGGTGTCCCCGGTCACCGTGTCGGTCGGTGACACCGTGACCGCTAGCGGGCGTTGCGTCAGTCCGTACAACTTCCTGGTGAATCACCCAGCCGGATTCAGGAAGGTGGCCGACGACTCGACTCACCACGACGGCTGGAAGGACGTGAAGGTCACCTACCGGGTCACCGGCGAGGCCAAGCCCGGCACCCATCAGTTCATGTTGGTCTGCGAGGGTAAGCGGTTGCCGGCCAAGGTGACCGTCAAGGCCAAGGCGCCGGTCACGAAGCAGGCCGCGCCCAAGCAGGTCGCCAAGGTGCCGATCGGCGCGGCCGAGACCGGTGCCGGACCGGAGGACCCGGCCTCCTACACCGGCCTGCTCGCCGGTGCCGGGGCGCTCGCCGTCGTGGGTGGCGGCGTGTGGTTCGCGGCCCGGCGCCGCGAACACGGCTGAGTAACGGTGCCGGCCGCGGGCAACCTCGCGGCCGGCACCGGCGTGTACATCGCAGCGAGGGCACAGGGGAGTGGTCCGGCCGCGCCGGATCCCGCGCGAACAAGGGGAACACCCATGACCATCACCAGACTCACCGCGGCGGGTTTGCTGGCCGGGACACTGCTGCTGACGCCGGCCGCGCTGGCGCAGGCGCCCACCTCGCCGAGCAAGCCGCCGGGGCCGCAGCTGACCGTGAAAGTCAGTCCCAGCAAGGGAAAGCCGGGCACGAAGGTGTCGATCAGCTACGACTGCCAGGTCGAGGGCGCGGCGTGGTACGGCTACCCGTCGTCCGGCGCGATCGACATCAAGTCCAGCCCAGCCTCCGACAAGGCGACCGGCACGGTGAAAAACGTCAAGCCCGGCGAGTACTCCATCGACGTGCTCTGCCAGTACAAGGGCGGCTCCCGCCGCGAGGGCTCGGCCACCTTCACCGTCCTCGGCGCCGAGCAGCTCCAGCCCGCACCGGCCAAGAAGCCCGGCCAGGTCGTGAAGGTGCCTGCCGGGGGTGTGGAGACCGGCGGCGGACCGAAGTGAGAGGGGAGAACACCATGAACATCACCAGAATCACCGCGACCGGTCTGCTCACCGGAGCGCTGCTGCTCGCGCCGGCCGCCGCACTGGCACAGGAGACCAGCGAGCCGAAGCCGCCGCCGGCGCCCAAGCTGAGCGTGAAGGTCAGCCCGGGCACGGGAAAGCCGGGCGCCGCCGTCACGGTCACCTTCAACTGCCAGGTGCCCGGGCAGGCCTGGTACTCCCAGGTGACGTCCACGGCGATCGACCTGAAGTCGGCAGGCACGTCGGACCGGGCCTCCGGCACGGTGAAGGACGTCAAGCCGGGCAAGTACTCGGTCGACGTCACCTGCTCGGCCAGGAACAAGCCGGAGCGTAAGGGCTCGGCCACGTTCACCGTGCTGGGCACCGAGCCGGCCAAGCCGGCCAAGCCGCAGCCCGGCCAGGTCGCCAAGGTGCCCAGCGGCGGGGTCGAGACCGGTTCCGGTCCGGCGGACCCGTCCGCCTACGCCGGCATCGTCGCCGCGCTGTTCGGCGCGACCACGCTCGCCGTGGCGGCCGGCGTCGGGGTGTACGCCTACCGCAGGCGCAAGAACGACTCGAATGTCCATTAGGGACTGGGGGTCGGTCCGGCTGGTGGCCGCCCTGCTCGCCGCGCTGGCGCTGGTCGCGGGCTGCGGCGGGGCGGGCGCGCCACCAGCCGCGCCGGCACCGGCCCGACCGCCCGCGACCGGCGCGCCGCCGGCCGGGATGCCCAAGGCCGAGCCCGAGTCCATCGACATTCCGCGGATCGGCGCACACTCGACGCTGGTCGGGCTGGGGCTCAACGCCGACAACACCGTCCAGGTCCCGCCGGTCACCGAGCCCATGCAGGCGGGCTGGTACACCTACGGCCCGACGCCGGGCGAGGTCGGTCCGGCGGTGGTGCTCGGCCACGTCGACGGCAACAAGCAGAAGGGCATCTTCTTCCGCCTGCACGAGCTGGTCCCCGGTGACGAGGTCACGATCAGCCGCAAGGACGGCACGGTCGCGCGGTTCGTCGTCGACCGGGTCGACCAGGTGGCCAAGAAGGAGTTCCCGACCGACGCCGTCTACGGCGACACCGACGCACCGGAACTGCGGTTGATCACCTGCGGCGGCAGTTTCGACCGTGACGCCCGCAGTTATCGCGACAACGTGATCGTCTACGCAAAGTTGACCTGAATTCACCCACTCGGGTATTCAACCAACCGCAACTGATTCTTCTCCGGGAATCGCGGCCGGTGGTGGCAGACTCGGGGGCCTCCCGCGACGACTGGAGTCCCCGCGATGGCGTCGAGCGCCGAGACCGCTTCGGGCACGCCCTGCTGGGCAGGGCTGACGGTCCCTGACCGCGAGCTGGCCGCCGGGTTCTACGGGCCGCTGCTGGGCTGGGAGTTCGGCGAGTACGACGACGGCGACGCCGTCCACCTGGTCTGCACCCTCGGCGGCCTGCCCGCCGCGGGGATCTCGCAGGGGCCGGACACCCTCTGGACGACCTACCTCGCCGTGCCCGACCTGGCCGCCGCCGCGGCCAGGGTCGGCCCGGCGGCGGGCAGCATCCTCGTCCCGCCGCGAGACGTCCCCGGGGGCAGCCTGGCCGTGGCCGTCGACCCGGCCGGCGCGGCGGTGGGCCTCTGGCAGCCCGCGGGCCCGCCGGTGGCGACCGGCACGGGGGCGATGGCCTGGAACGAGTGCCTCACCGACGAGCTCGACGCCGCCGTCACGTTCTACACCGGCGTGTTCGGCTACGGCACGATCGACATGTCGGTCCCCGGCTTCCGCTACCTGGGCCTGACCACCGGCGGCGAGCCGGTGTGCGGGCTGGGTGAGCTGCCCGCCGACACGCTCGGCGAGGTGCCGGCGCACTGGGTGACCTACTTCTCCGTCGCCGACGTCGACGTGGCGACGGAGAAGCTGGCCTCCCTGGGTGGCCGGATGCTCGTTCCCCCGTTCGACGACGCTCAGGGGTCACGTCTGGCCGTGGGCGCCGACAACCAGGGCACGATGCTCGGGCTGGTCAGTCCTCCACCCAGTCGAAGGTCTTGGTGACCGCCTTCTTCCAGTTCCGGTACTGCTTCTCCCTGGCCTGCTCGTCCATCCCCGGGTCCCACTGCTTGTCCTGGGCCCAGTTGTTGCGGATGTCGTCCTCGCTCGCCCAGAAGCCGACGGCCAGCCCGGCGGCGTAGGCGGCGCCCAGTGCCGTGGTCTCGTTGACCACCGGGCGGATCACCGGCACGCCGAGGATGTCGGCCTGGAACTGCATCAGCAGCTCGTTGACGACCATGCCGCCGTCGACCTTCAGCGACGTCAGCGCGACGCCGGAGTCGGCGTTCATCGCGTCGATCACCTCGCGGGTCTGGAACGCCGTGGCCTCCAGCACCGCCCTGGCCAGGTGGCCCTTGTTGACGAACCGGGTCAGCCCGACGATCGCGCCGCGGGCGTCGGAACGCCAGTACGGCGCGAACAGGCCGGAGAACGCGGGCACGAAGTAGGCGCCGCCGTTGTCCTCGACCGAGCGGGCGTGCTTCTCGATCTCCGCGGCCGAGCCGATCATGCCCAGGTTGTCCCGCAGCCACTGCACCAGCGAGCCGGTGACGGCGATGGAGCCCTCCAGGGCGTACACCGTGTCGTTCGACCCGATCTTGTAGCAGACCGTGGTGAGCAGGCCGTTGTCCGAGAGGACCTTCTCCGTGCCGGTGTTGAGCAACACGAAGTTACCGGTGCCGTAGGTGTTCTTCGCCTCACCGGGTGAAAGACATGCCTGACCGAACGTAGCCGCCTGCTGGTCGCCGAGGATGCCCGCGATGGGCACGCCGCCCAGCGCACCACGCTCGCGGACCTTGCCGTACTCCTCCGACGACGACCGGATCTCCGGCAGCATCGACAGCGGAACGCCCATGTCCGCGGCGATCTCGCTGTCCCAGGACAGCGTGTCCAGGTCCATCAGCAGGGTGCGCGAGGCGTTGGTCGGGTCGGTGACGTGCACGCCACCCTCCGGCCCGCCGGTCATGTTCCACAGCACCCAGGTGTCCATGTTGCCGAACAGCAGCTCACCGTTCTCGGCCCGCTGCCTGGCGCCGTCCACATTGTCCAGGATCCACTTGATCTTCGGCCCGGAGAAGTACGTGGCCAGCGGCAGGCCGGTCTTCGCGCGGTAGCGCTCCTGCCCGCCGCCCAGCGCGCCCAGCTCGGCGACGATCTTGTCGGTGCGGGTGTCCTGCCAGACGATCGCGTTGTACACCGGCTTGCCGGTGGCCTTGTCCCACACCAGCGTGGTCTCCCGCTGGTTGGTGATGCCGACGGCGGCGATGTCGCCCGCGGTCAGGTCGCCCTTGGCCAGCGCGCCTGCCGCGACGGCCCTGGTGTTCTCCCAGATCTCCTCGGCGTTGTGCTCGACCCACCCGGCCTGCGGGAAGATCTGCTCGTGTTCGCGCTGGTCGACGGCGACCACCCGGCCGGAGTGATCGAAGATCATCATCCGGGTCGAGGTGGTGCCCTGGTCGATGGCGGCGACGTAGGAGGTCATGCGTTCTCCCTGTGGTTATCAGGCGGCTACAGGCATGGCGAGGTAGAGCAGCGCGGCGAGCGCACCACCGGCGAGCGGGCCGACGACCGGGACCCACGAGTAGCCCCAGTTCGGGTTGGCCTTGCCGCGGATCGGCAGGATGAACGCGTAGGCGATGCGCGGGCCCAGGTCACGGGCGGGGTTGATGGCGTAGCCGGTCGGCCCGCCCAGCGAGGTACCGATCACCAGCACGACGAACGCGACACCGGCGTAGCCCAGCGCGGCGTTGCCGAACGTGGGGACGCCGTCCGGCCCCATCTTGTAGTTGGCGGCGAACAGGATCCAGGCCACGAGCACGAACGTACCGATGATCTCGGTCACCAGGTTCCACACCTTGTGCGGAATCTGCGGCGCGGTGGAGAAGATGCCCAGCGTGTTCTCCGGCTCGGGGTGGTCGTCGAACTGCAGCTTGTAGGCGGCCCAGCACAGCGTGGCACCGACGATGGCGCCGACCATCTGCGCGAGCATGTAGATCGGCACCTGCGACCAGGGAACCTTCTCCGGGTCGGCGATCGCGAGCCCCAGCGTGACCGCCGGGTTGAGGTGCGCGCCGGTGGGCGCGGCGATGCTGGCGCCGGTGAACACCGCGAACGCCCAGCCGAAGTTCACGAACAGGAAGCCCGCGTTGTTGCCGTTGTTCTTCCGCAGCACGTTGTTGGCCACAACACCGTTGCCGAGCAGGATCAGCATCGCGGTGCCGATCAGCTCCCACAGGAAAATCTCGCCAGCAGCCATCTCATCCCTCCACAACGGACGTTCTCTGCGCAGGGTGCCTCCCGGCGTGCCACGGCGCCGCTGCCGCCCCACGATCGGGGGAACGTTACTAGTTGGTACACGATCATTCCAATGCACTGAACGCCGCAATTTCGACACGAACGAGCGCTTCGCCACACGACCCCCGCTCCGGCGGGGGTCGACTCGCCAAACGTGCGATGCTGGAGGTCCTGGCGAAAGGAGGACCTGCGGTGCCTAAGCAGGATGGGAACTCGGCTCGATTGGGCCCGGACGCGCGCGAGGACTCCTGGCGACGGCTGTCGGAGGAGACCTACGACCTGGTGGTCATCGGGGGCGGTGTCGTCGGCGCCGGTGTCGCGCTGGACGCGGCCACCCGCGGCCTGCGGGTCGCGCTGGTGGAGGCCCGGGACCTGGCGTCGGGCACGTCGAGCCGGTCGAGCAAGCTGTTCCACGGCGGGCTGCGGTACCTGGAACAGCTGGAGTTCGGCCTGGTGCGGGAGGCGCTGCGGGAGCGGGAGCTGATGCTCACCCGGCTGGCGCCGCACCTGGTCAAGCCCGCCCCGTTCCTCTACCCGCTGACCAAGCGGGTGTGGGAGCGCCCGTACACGGCGGCCGGGTTGTTCCTCTACGACCACATGGGCGGGGCCCGGTCGGTCCCCGGCCAGAAGCACCTGTCCAAGGCCGGAGCGCTGCGGATGGTGCCTGCCCTCAAGCGCGGCGCGCTAATCGGCGGCATCCGCTACTACGACGCGCAGGCCGACGACGCCAGGCACACGATGATGGTGGCCCGCACCGCCGCGCACTACGGCGCGGTCATCCGGACGTCCACCGAGGTCGTCGGGTTCCTGCGGGAGGCGGACCGGGTGTCCGGCGTGCGGGTCCGCGACGTCGAGGACGGGCGGACGACCGAGGTCCAGGCCAGCGTGGTGATCAACTGCGGTGGCGTGTGGACCGACTCGCTGCAGTCGCTGTCCGGCACCCGCGGCCGGTTCCGCGTGCGGGCCAGCAAGGGTGTGCACATCGTGGTCCCCAGGGACCGGATCGTGTCCGAGGCCGGGTTGATCCTGCGTACCGAGAAGTCCGTGCTGTTCGTGCTGCCCTGGGGCAACCACTGGATCGTCGGCACCACCGACACCGACTGGAACCTCGACCTGGCCCACCCAGCGGCCACGCAGAAGGACATCGACTACATCCTCGAACACGTCAACCGCGTGCTGGCCACGCCGCTCACCCACGACGACATCGAGGGCGTCTACGCCGGCCTGCGGCCGCTGCTGGCCGGGGAGAGCGAGGAGACCTCGAAGCTGTCGCGGGAGCACGCGGTGGCGCGGGTCGCGCCGGGCATGGTGGCCATCGCGGGCGGCAAGTACACGACGTACCGGGTGATGGCGGCCGACGCCGTCGACGCCGCGGGATCGGACCTGCGGGGCAGGCTCCGGCCGTCGATCACCGACAAGGTGCCGCTGCTCGGCGCCGACGGCTACCACGCGCTGGTCAACCAGACCGACCACCTCGGCGCGCGGTACGGGCTGCACCCGTACCGCGTCCGGCACCTGCTCAACCGCTACGGCTCGCTGGTGCACGAGGTGCTGGCGCTGGCCGACGGGCGGCCCGAGTTGCTCAAGCCGATCGAGGAGGCGTCGGACTACCTGGCCGTCGAGGCCGTCTACGCGGCCAGCCACGAGGGCGCGCTGCACCTGGAGGACGTGCTGGCGCGGCGTACCCGCATCTCCATCGAGTACCCGCACCGCGGCGTCGCCTGCGCGGCGCAGGTCGCGCGGCTGGCCGGTGAGGTGCTCGGCTGGTCGGCCGAGGACATGGCCCGTGAGGTGGAGGTCTACACCGCCCGGGTGGAGGCCGAGCGGGCGTCGCAGACCGAGCCCAGCGACGAGGCCGCCGACGCCCGCCGGCTGGCCGCGCCGGAGGCCCGCTCCCGGCTGGGCGAGACGGTGGCCCGCGCCTAAGCGATACCGCGGGGGCAGTCCGCCCAGAACGGGGCCCGCAGGGCTTTCTTGTCGACCTTGCCGACCGGCGTGAGCGGCAGGGAGGCGGCGAAGTCCACCCCCGCGGGCACGAAGTGCTCGCCACCCAGCTCGGCGCGGACGTGGGCGCGCAGGGCGGGCCCGTCCGGTGTGCCCACGGGTACCACCGTGGCGTGTACCAGCTCGCCCTCGCCGCCGGGGCCGGGCACGCCGAACACCGCGGCCTGCCGCACGCCGGGATGGGTTGCCAGCGCGGCCTCCACGATCGCCGGGTACACCTTCGTGCCGTGCTCGCCGGTGACGATGACGTCGCCGGCCCGGTCGAGCAGGTACAGGTAGCCCTCGTCGTCGAACCGGCCGATGTCGCCGGTACGCAGCCAGTCGCCGGCGAACGCGGCGCCGTCACCGCCCGCGTGGTAACCGTCCATCAGCGACAGTCCCTGGACCAGCACCTCACCGGCCTGGCCGGGCGGCAGCTCGGCCAGGTCCGGGCCGACGACCTTGGCCGCCATGCCGGGCACGATCCGGCCGACCGACTCCAGCCGTTCCGGCCTGCCGTCGACCTCGGCGGCGGTGATGGTGGCGATCATCGGCGCCTCGGTGAGCCCGTAGCCCTGGCCGACGATGGGCCCGAACACCTCCAGCGCCCGTGCCCACCGCCGTGGCGGCAGCGGGCTGGCGCCGAGGAACACCGCGCGCAGGCTGGACAGGTCGGTGCCGGGCAGCGCGGGGTGATCGAGGACGGCCGCCAGCCGCGGCGGGGTCAGGCTGATCCGGGTGATCCGCTCGGTCTCGATCGCCCGCAGCACCGCGCCGGCGTCGAACCCCTCGTGCAGCACGATCGTGTCGCCGGACAGCAGTGCGCCCAGCGCGGTGGCGTTGCCGGTCAGGTGGGACAGCGGCGCCACCTGCAGGATCCGGTTCGGCCCCGCCGGGTCGGGGCGGAAGATCTGCGCCATGCCCTCGTAGGTTCCGCCGTGGCGGATCAGCTTGGGCGTGCCGGTGGTGCCGCCGCTGCCGAACACGGTCCGCACCGACGGGGGCACGGTGACCGGCACATCCGGGCCGCCGGACAGCTCGTCCGGATCGCTGATGACCAGGTCCGCCCCGGCGGTGTCGAGGGCCGACCGCCGGTGCGCGGTGCTCGCCGACGCGGCGACCAGCAGCACGGTGGCCCCGCGCAACTGCGCGGCGATCTGGGTCAGCAGGGTCTCCGGCCGGTTGCCGCCGAGCACGGCGACCGTCGACTGTGGACCGACGTCACGGGCGGCGAGCGCGGAGTGCAGCCGGAGCAGCAGTTCGCCGGTGTCCTCGTAGGACAGATCGGCGCCGTCGTGGCGGAACGCGACACGTCCGGCGTAGACGTCGGGCAGGGCCAGCAGCCGGGTCAGGAACGCGCTCGCGGGCATGCCTCACTCTCGCGCATCCCGGCGCCGGCCGCCACGTGCCCTGCCTCACCCGCCCGGTAAAGCACGTGAAGGCACCTTCATTACGTGAGACGTCAGGGGCCCGGCGAAGTCCGGGGTGCGGCAGGACGCGGTGGGTGGTCCCGAGCGCAGAAGTCGCGGTCCGGAACGCAGAACTCGTGTGCGTGAATGCAGAACTCATGATGTGGACGCCGGTTCTCACGTGGTGCCGGTCGCCCGCGTGAACGGCCCGCCCGCGCGAGTCGTCCGTTCCGGACCCGCGAGTTGTCCGTTCCCGCCCGGCTGGTTCCACTGTCCGGCACGCCGGTTCCAGATCGCGAGACGTGGGCTTGGGGTCAAGCTCGTGAAGGCCACCTTCATTACGTGTGACGTGGTGATGGTGGCCTTCACGTGCTTTGGTGCTTGCTGGGGTTGTCTCGTTCGTGGTGGCTGGTGGGGTGGTTGTGGTGTTGGAGGCTGGTGGGGCGGGTGTGCCGGGGTGAGGGCGGATGTGGTGGCGTCTGATGCCGTGAAGGGGGCCCTCACGGCAACCGCCCACGACTCTGGACTTTGCCGGGCCCTGACGTCAGACGTAATGAAGGTGGCCTTCACGAGCTTCGGGGCCTCACCCGGTCCTCCGAAGTGATGACCCGCATCGGCACCTTCCGCCGACGCCGGGACCCGCGGGTTCCGGCGATGCTGGTCGCCATGGACAGGATCTTCGAGTTCATCGCCGAGAACCCGATGGCCGTGGTGATCGCCGCGGGGGAGATCGGCTTCTGGGTGTGCATCGTGCTGGGCCTGGTGGCCCGGTACGTGTTCCGGCTGCGGCGCACCAGCGTCGTGTTGCTGGCGCTGACGCCGGTCATCGACGTCGGCGTCCTGGTGGCGACGATGATCGACCTGTCCGGTGGGGGACAGGCCGGCTTCGTGCACGGCCTGGCGGCGGTCTACCTCGGCTTCAGCGTGGTGTTCGGCCCCAGCATGATCCGCTGGGCCGACGTGCGGTTCGCGCACCGGTTCGCGGGCGGCCCGGCGCCGGTCAAGCGGCCCAAGGGACGCGCCGAGCGGCTGAAGATCGAGTGGCGGGAGTGGGGCAAGTGCCTGGCCGCCTGCGGGCTCGCGGCGGCGGTGATGGCGCTGCTGATCTTCGTGGTCGGCACGCCCGAGCAGACCAGGGGACTGTGGGCCGACGGCGGCTGGCTGCCGCGAATGGGCATGGTCGCCGGGATCTGGTTCCTCGCCGGGCCGTTCTGGGTGATGACGTCGAAGAAGCCGAACGAGCGGGAAAGGGTCAGCCAATGAAGGAAATCATCGGGATCATCCTGATGGTCCAGGGAATCGGCGGGTTCATCAACCGGGTCGCCGAGAGCACGTCCAAGTCGTGGTTCGTCCAGCTGCACATCCTGCCGGACGGCATGCACATCGTCGCCAGCGTGCTGATGGCGGTGCTCGGTGCGGGTCTGATCATCGCCGACATCGCGGCGAGCAGGAAACGCAAGCGCGTGGGGAACTGACCTTCAGCGGGGCTTGCCACGCAGGCTCATCAGCAGGATGGCGATCGCCGGCAGCAGCAGGATCGGCCAGAAGCCCCGCAGCACGGTCAGGAACAGCAGCACGCCGAGCACCGCGGCGACCGGCACCGTGAGGTTGCCGAGCAGACCGCCGCCGCGCCGTACCGGGGGTGGCGCGGCGGCCGGGCGCGTCAGGGCGTCGAGCACGGCGGGCCGGGGCGCGGGGAGGTCGGCGAACAGCGGGATGAGATCGCCGCTGGTCCTGGCCACGCTGACCCGGGCCGACCGCTCGGCGAACTCGTCGACGTCGAGCCTGCCGGTGCGGACGTGCTCCTCCAGCGCGTCGAGGGCGTCCTGGCGTTCGGCGTTGCTGAGCCGGTACGCGGGATCCACGCCTCCAGCCTACGTGGCGTCCTTCAGCTCCAGCAGCGTCGAGCCCTGCGTCACAGCGGCGCCGACCTCGGCCGACAGCCCGGTCACCGTGCCCGCCTTGTGGGCGGTGACCGGGTTCTCCATCTTCATGGCCTCCAGCACGACGACCAGCTCACCGGCCTCGACCCGCTGGCCCTCCTCCACGGCCACCTTGACGATCGTGCCCTGCATGGGCGCGGTCACCGCGTCGCCGCTCGCGGCGGCCTTCGTGCCACCGCGCTTGCGGGGCTTGGCCTTCGCGGCGTTGCCGCCCGCGGCGGGGGCGCCCAGGCTCAGCGACCCGGGCAGGGACACCTCCAGCCTGCGGCCGCCGACCTCGACGACGACCTGCTGCCGCGGTTCCTCCTCGGATTCCCCTGCCTCGCCGGTGAACGGCTCGATCCGGTTGTCGAACTCGGTCTCGATCCAGCGGGTGTGCACCGAGAAGCCCGACTCGTCGCCGACGAACGCCGGGTCCCGCACGATCGCGCGGTGGAACGGCAGCACGGTGGCCATGCCCTCGGCGACCATCTCGTCGAGCGCGCGGCGGCTGCGCTCCAGCGCGTTGGTGCGGTCCGAGCCGGTGACGACCAGCTTGGCCAGCATCGAGTCGAACTGGCCGCCGATGACGCTGCCCGCCTCGACACCGGAGTCGACCCGCACGCCGGGCCCCTCCGGGAAGACCAGCCTGGTGACGGTGCCGGGGGCGGGCAGGAAGTTGCGGCCGGCGTCCTCGCCGTTGATCCGGAACTCGATCGAGTGCCCTCGGGGCTCCGGGTCCTCGGTCAGCCGGAGCTTCTCGCCCGCGGCGATGCGGAACTGCTCGCGCACCAGGTCGAGTCCGGTGGTCTCCTCCGACACCGGGTGCTCGACCTGCAGCCGGGTGTTGACCTCCAGGAACGAGATGGTGCCGTCCACGCCGACCAGGTACTCCACCGTGCCGGCGCCGTGGTAGCCGGCCTGCTTGCAGATGGCCTTGGCCGAGGAGTGGATGGTGGCCCGCTGCTCGTCGGTCAGGAACGGTGCCGGTGCCTCCTCGACGAGCTTCTGGTGCCTGCGCTGCAGTGAGCAGTCGCGGGTGCCGACGACGATGACGTTGCCGTACTGGTCGGCCAGCACCTGCGCCTCGACGTGGCGCGGCCGGTCGAGGTAGCGCTCGACGAAGCACTCGCCGCGGCCGAACGCGGCGACCGCCTCGCGGGTGGCCGACTCGAACAGCTCGGGGATCTCCTCCAGCGTCCTGGCGACCTTCAGGCCCCTGCCGCCACCGCCGAACGCCGCCTTGATCGCCACCGGAAGGCCGTGTTCCTCGGCGAACGCCACGATCTCGGCGGCGTCGGCGGCCGGTTCCTTCGTGCCGGGCACCAGCGGGGCACCGGCCGCGGTGGCGATGTGCCGCGCGGTCACCTTGTCCCCGAGGTCGCGGATGGCCTGCGGGCTCGGCCCGATCCAGGTCAGCCCGGCGTCGATGACGGCCTGGGCGAAGTCGGCGTTCTCGGACAGGAAGCCGTAGCCGGGGTGCACGGCGTCGGCGCCGGACCGGGCGGCGACGTCGAGCAGCTTGCCGAAGTCGAGGTAGCTTTCGGCGGCAGTACTGCCGCCCAGCGCGAACGCCTCGTCCGCCAGCCGGACGTGTGGCGCGTCGCGATCCGGATCGGCGTAGACGGCCACGCTGCCGAGCCCGGCGTCCTTCGCCGCTCGGATGACGCGGACGGCGATCTCCCCGCGGTTGGCGACCAGAACCTTGCTGACCGGTGCATCGGGCACGGGTACCTCCTCGTACTTCCGAGTAAGTCTAGGCACTGTCGCCCGAGGCGGCCTTGAGAAACGCCTCACGTTGTGCGGTCCCTCGGGAAGCTCGCTTACGCTCGCGGTGTGCGAAGAAGGGTTCCGCTACCGGCGACGGTGCTGGTCACCGCCGTTGTCGCCATGCTGGTCGCGGTGGGTGCCGTGGTGACGGCCGTGGTGCTGCGGCCGAAGGCGGAGCCCGCGCCTGCCGCCGTCCCGGCCGCGGCGGGCGGCTCGGCGACCGTGACCTGTGATGGCGGGCCGTGTGTCGTGCTGGCATCCCGGCAGGCCAAGGGGGAGACCGTCGAGTTGCTCGCCGACGCCGCGGGCGGCAGCGGCAAGATCCGCTTCGGCGGGACGGGCTCGGACATCGTGCTGGAAACGTCGATCACCGTCATGGGCGCCCGGCTGCGGCAGGACTCGCTGGAGTGCGTCGACGGGCCGACCGCCGCGTGCCTGGTGCGCGGGCCCGTCGACGGCGGGATGCTCGGCGAGGTCCTGGTGGCCAGGGCGGACATCTGGCGGCCGGCCGAGCAGCCGTACTTCGCCGACGGAAGCCGGATCGTGCTGGCCCAGGTCGTCGACGACGACACCCCGGAGGTCATCGTCGTCCGGCACGTCTGCTCCGGCGCGGCCACCGACTGCCAGCGGGACCCGGTGGTCGCCGCGGTGTACCGGCTGGGTGCCGACGAACCCGTCGGCTGCACCCGCCGCTACAGCGTCCCGGCACAACTGCGGGGGTGGCCCGACGTGCGGGTCACCCGCGGTGAGCTGCGGCAGTGCCCGTGATCAGGCGAGCTGCGGCTTCGCGCCGGTGTCGCTGAGCAGCGGCGGGGCGCTCGGGGTCCGCAGGACGTCGTCGTCGAGCAGGCCCTCACCGCGGGCGACGATCGCCGGAACCACGATCTGCCCGGCCACGTTGGTGGCGGTGCGGGCCATGTCCATGATCGGGTTGACCGAGTAGATCAGCGCCAGCCCCAGCGCGACCTGCTGCGGGGCGAGACCGATCAGGCCGGTGGTCAGCGTCAGCGCGGTGAGCCAGCCGGTGGTCCCGGCCGTGGCCAGCGCGCCGAAGATCGCCACGAACACGATGCCGACGTACTGCCAGATGCTCAGCGTCACGCCGGAGATGTTGGCGATGAAGATCGCGCCGATGGCCGGGAACACCGCGGCGCAGCCGTCCATCTTGGTGGCGCTGGCCAGCGGGGTGGCGAACGCCGCGTAGCCGGGGTTGACCCCGAGGTTCACCGCGGACTGCCTGGTCAGCGGCAGGGTCGCGGCCGAGGACTGGGACACGAACGCGAACTGGATCGCCGTCCACGCCTTACCGAAGAAGCGGGCGGGGGAGATCTTGGCGACGAACTTCAGCAGGATCGGGTAGACCACGAACAGCACCAGCGCGCTGCCGATCCACACCGCGCCGGTCAGCCAGGCGAGCGCGCCGAACAGGGCGTCGCCGTACTGCGCGACGGCGGCGCCGATCAGGCCGAGCACGCCGATCGGGGCCAGCCGGACGATCCAGCCGAGGTAGCGCTGGACGATCTCGAACAGGCTCTCGGCCAGGTCGACGAACGGCTTGGCGCGGTCACCGAGGCTGTAGGCGGCGGCGCCGAACAGGATGGCGAGGAACAGCACCTGCAGGGTCTCGCCCTCGGCGAAGGCGGCGACGAAGTTCTGCGGCAGCAGCCCCTCGATGAACGCCGTCCACGACCCGCCGGTGGCCTCGGCCGCCCGCTGCGTGTTGCGTGCGGTCGCCTCGGCCGCGACCCCGCCGCTGCCCGGGTTGACGATCTTGCCGATGGCGATGCCGATCAGCACGGCGATGAACGATGTGGTGGCGAACCAGAGAACGGTTTTGCCCCCCAGCCGGGCGGCGGTTTTGCCGCCACCGAGGTTTCGCAGGCTGTTGATGCCCACCACGATCGCGGTGAACACCAGCGGGATGACCGCGATCTGCAGCAGGGTGGTGAACACCGTGCCGATCTGGTCGAGGGTGGTGGTCAGCCAGGAGGCGCCGGTGGTCCTGGCGACGATGCCGAGGACGGCGCCGACCACGAGCGCGCCGAGGACCGCCCCGGCGAACACTCCCGGCTTGCTGTAGGTCCGTACGAAAGACACGGCTCGCTCCGAAGGGGGTGCAGGATTTGTCTTGTGCCGAGCAGATCAACACTCGGCGCGACGAGACTCTTCCGCATCCCCCGATCGTGTGGGACGACTCTCAGAGAGTGGGATCCGTGCGCCAGAAGTCGGTCACCGACAGTCCGACCTGCGCCAACAGTTGCCGGGTCAGCGGCAGGCTGATCCCGATCACGCTGGACGGATCGCCGTCCACCCCCTCGACGAACCAGCCGCCCAGCCCGTCGAGCGTGAACGCCCCCGCGACGGCCAGCGGCTCGCCGGTGGCCAGGTAGGTCTCCAGCTCGTCCTCGCTCGGGGAGGCGAACCGGACGGTCGTGGCCCGGCAGCCCGCCGCCGTCGCGGGGCTCGCGCCGAGCCGGATCACCGCGTGGCCGGTGAGCAGTTCGCCGCTGCCGCCCGCCATCGCCGCCCAGCGCTTACGGGCGACCTCCGGCGTGCCCGGCTTGCCGACCACGTCGCCGCCGATGGACAGCATCGAGTCGCAGCCGACGACGACCGCGTCGCCGGTGATCTCGCCCGCGACGGCGTTCGCCTTGGCCTTGGCCAGCTCGGTCACCAGCTCGGCGGGGGACGGGTCGGACAGCGAGGCGGCCACGGCGTCCTCGTCGACGCCGGACACGACGACGCTGGCGTCGATCCCGGCGGCACGCAGCACGGCGAGGCGGGCGGGCGAGGCGGAGGCGAGCACGAACTTCATGCGCCGACCCTAGAAGCCACCTGCTCACGGCACATCGCGGGCGGAGTTATGTGATTGTGACCTGACTCACGGCGTTCGGGCGCCTACTTTGTTGTGGCGCGCAACATATCCGTTTCGCACCCGGAGGTCCCCGATGTCGCTACGCCTCCGCGTTCCGGGTTTGTCCCGGAAAGCGGCCACCGTCCTCCTCGCCGGCGCCCTCGCCGCAGGCATCGCCGCACCCGCCGCCTCAGCCGCCGAGTCGAGCTGGTGGCCGCTGTACAAGAACCCCTACCTGCCCGTGCAGCTACGGGTGGGCGACCTGATGGACCGGATGAGCCTGGACGACAAGATCGGCCAGATGATCCAGTCCGAGCGGGGTGCCGTCACCCCGCAGCAGGCCGCCGAGCTGCGACTCGGCTCGATCCTGTCCGGCGGCGGCTCGGCGCCGACGCCGAACACGCCGGAGTCCTGGGCGAACATGTACGACGGCTACCAGCGCGCGGCCACCGCCACGCCGCTGGGCATTCCGATCATCTACGGCGTCGACGCGGTGCACGGGCACAACAACGTCTACGGCGCCACGGTTTTCCCGCACAACGTCGGCCTCGGCGCGGCTCACGACCCGAGGATGGTCGAGCGCATCGGCGCGGCCACGGCGAAGGAGGTCGCGGCCACCGGGCTGGACTGGAACTTCGCGCCGTGTCTGTGCGTGGCCCGCGACGACCGATGGGGCCGCACCTACGAGTCGTTCGGCGAACTGCCGGGCGACGCTTCCGCCAACACCACGGTCATCAACGGCCTGCAGGGCCGGTCGCTCAACCAGCGCACCTCGGTGCTGGCCACCGCGAAGCACTACGTCGGCGACGGCGGCACCACCGGGGGCGACGACCAGGGCAACACCGAGATCAGCGAGCAGGAACTGCGCCGCGTCCACCTGCCGCCCTTCCGCGAGGCCGTCCGCCGCGGCGCCGGGTCGGTGATGATCTCCTACAGCAGCTGGAACGGCGCCAAGATGCACGCGCACCGCTATCTGATCACCGACGTGCTGAAGAAGGAGCTGCGCTTCTCCGGCATCGTCGTCTCCGACTGGGAGGGCGTCGACAAGATCGACGGCCAGCAGGGCTTCACCCCGGAGGAGGTGCGGCAGTCGGTCACCGCGGGCATCGACCTGTTCATGGTCCCGCAGAACGCGGCGACGTTCATCAAGTACCTGCGGGCGGCCGTCGACTCCGGCCAGGTCCCGATGTCCCGCATCGACGACGCGAACCGGCGGATCCTGACCAAGAAGTTCGAGCTGGGGCTGTTCGAGCGGCCCTACACCGACCGGTCGCTGCTGCCCAGCGTCGGTAGTACGGAACACCGCGCGCTGGCCAGGGAGGCCGTCGGCAAGTCGCAGGTGCTGTTGAAGAACGACGGCGTTCTGCCGCTGAAAAAGAGCGGCAGGATCTTCGTGGCGGGCAAGAACGCCGACGACATGGGCAACCAGGCGGGCGGCTGGACGATCAGCTGGCAGGGCGCGAGCGGCCCGACCATCCCGGGTACCACGATCCTGGAGGGCATCCGGCAGGTCGGCGGTGCGTCGGCGAAGGTCGACTACGACCGCGAGGCCGACGGCATCGACGGCGGCTACGACGCGGCGGTCGTCGTGGTGGGCGAGAAGCCGTACGCCGAGATGTTCGGCGACCGGCCGGATAGCCTGGCCCTCGACGCGGAGGACCAGGCCACCCTGGCCAAGGTGAAGGCGTCCGGCGTGCCGTTCGTGGTGGTCACCGTGTCCGGCAGGCAGCTCGACATCACCAAGGAACTGCCCGGCTGGAACGCGCTGGTCGCCGCCTGGCTGCCCGGTTCGGAGGGGGCAGGCGTCGCCGACGTCCTGTTCGGTGACCGCAAGCCCACCGGCAAGCTCACCTTCACCTGGGCCGCCGACTTCGGTCAGCACCCGATCAACGCGGGTGACGGCAAGAAGGCGTTGTTCCCCTACGGCTTCGGCCTGACCTACCCGCGGCGCTGAGCCGCGGCTTCGAGATCGTGGCCCGGGGCGCCAACGGCGGCGGCGGTGCCCCGGGCCACCCTCGGTGACCGCATGAACAGCGCGGCCACCACACCGGCCAGCAACACCCCCGCGGGCAGCAGGATCGACACCCCGGCGGCGTCGGACAGTCCACTGTGGAGCACCTGCTGGACCAGTCCCTCGGTGCCCGGCGGCAATGCCGCGTGCGGGGCGGCGTCGAAGCCGAACTCCCCGCCGCCGCTGACCGAGCCCGCGACGGCGTCGACGAACGGCTGACGCTCCTGCGCGGGCAGTGCCGCGGCGGCCTCGCTCGCCCGCTGAGCTACCGACGACGTGACGCTCGCGGACAGCAGGACCCCGACGCTCGCGCTGCCGAGCACCCCGCCGACCTGGCGGACGGTGTTGTAGACGCCCGACGCCGAGCCGGTCAGCTCCCGCGGTGCCGCGCCCATCGTCGCGTTGCTCATCGGGCCGAAGATCGAGCCGATCCCCACGCCGCACAGCACCAGCGGGATCATCAGCGTCCACGGGCTGGTGCCCGCACCGGCCCACACCGCCGTCCAGGCCAGCCCGCCTGCCAGTGCCAGCAGGCCGAACACCAGCGGGTACCGCGCGGGCAGCCGGTCGGACAGCTTGCCGACGAACGGCGCGACCAGCCCCTGCATCAGGCACATCGGCGTCGTCACCAGGCCGGCCATCGTGGGGGACAGGCCCTTGGCCGACTGCAGGTACACCACGAGCGGGATGAACATGGCCGTCATGGCGAACCCGACGGTCATCGAGGTGAACGTGCCCGCCGCGAACGTCCGGTTGGTGAACAGCCGCAGCGGCGTCAGCGGTTCGGCCGCGACCCGCTGCCGGAGCACGAACACCACCAGCAGCACGACACCCGCGATGATCAGGTGCGGGACGGTGACCGGGCCGAGCACCGGGCCCCAGTCGTAGTGCTGGCCGTTCTGGATCCCGAAGACCAGCAGGCCGAGTCCGGCGGCCGAGAGCAGCACGCCGGGGACGTCGAACCGGTGGGCGTGCCGGGGCTGCCAGTCCGGGACCAGCCAGAGCGTCAGCGCCACGGCGAGGACGCCGATCGGGACGTTGACGAAGAAGATCCACTCCCAGCCGAGGTGATCGACCAGTACACCGCCCAGCAGCGGGCCGGTGATGGTGGCCAGCCCGGCGACGCCGCCCCAGGCGCCCATGGCCTGGCCACGCCGGTCGGGCGGGAACAGGTGGGTGATGAACGCCAGCGTCTGCGGGGTCATCAGCGCGGCGCCGAGCCCCTGTACCGCCCGCGCGGCGATGAGCTGCTCGATCGAGCCGGCCAGCCCGCACCAGAGCGAGGCGAGGGTGAACACGGCGAGCCCGGCGAGGAACACGCGTTTCGGGCCGAAGCGGTCGCCGAGCCTGCCGGTCAGCAGCATCGGGACGGCGTAGGTCAGCAGGTAGACGCTGGTCACCCAGACCACGGCCGTCAGGCCGGCTCTCAGTTCGGTCAGCATGGCCGGAATCGCGATCGAGACGATCGTGGTGTCCAGCAGGATCATGAAAAAGCCCAGGCACAGCGCCAGAAGCGCGGCCCACGGGCTGCGGGTCTTCGTCATTGTCAGTCGTCTTTCGGTGGGTGCTGGAAGGGGATCCGCCCGGATTCGAGGTCGTCCCGCAGCCGCTCGGTCCACTCCAGCTCGAAGCGCCGGTGCGCGGTGAGGTAGCGCCAGTCGAGCCAGTAGATGTCCGGTGTGCCCTTCTCGTGCAGGCGTTCCAGGACCACCTCGTCGGCGGCGACCATGGACTTGAGCTGGGTGATGCGCCTGGTCAGCTCGGCGAGCGCGGCCTTGGGGCCCAGGTCGTCGAGAACGGCGAGGCCGGAGAGGTAGTCGGGACGCTCGTCGGCGACGGTGGCGACGAGTTCGCGGGCGCGCTGGATGTAGACGTCGCGGCCGGCTTCGGTCAGGCCGTAGACGGTGCGCTCGGGTCGCCTGCCCTCGCGCTGGGTGTCGACGACCTCGACGAGTTCGGCGGCCACCAGCCGCTCGACCGTGTGGTAGAGCGAGCCGGCCTTGAGCTTGACCCGGGTGTCGACGTGCCGCTCGCGCATCAGCTGGACCATCTCGTACGGGTGCATGGGCCGTTCGTGCAGCAGCTCCATCACCGCGAGGGCGAGCGGGGTGATCCTGGCCAAGCCGGGCCTCCGGTAGTTCCGTGCGGTTTATTCCACATGGACTATACCGAGCCGACTAGTCCGCCGTCGAGCGTGACGACCGGGACGAAAGCGGCTTTAGCGGGCTAAAGACGGCAGCCAGCGGGTCACCAAAGCACGTGAAGGCCACCTTCACCACGGCTGACGTAATGAAGGTGGCCTTCACGTGTTCTGGTGCGAGACGGCCGGGCGCGGGTCAGCGGGGCAGGGCGGAGGCGCGCCAGGCACCGGGGCCCGGGTGCGGCGGCTGGCGCAGGTTGGCCGCGCGGTCGGCCCACCGGGAGGTCGGCCGGGGCCGCGCCGGACCGTTCGCGGCAGAAGCCTCCCCGGCCGCCGCGGCCGCCACGACGGCCGTCAGCGCCGCCAGTTCGACGTCGTCCGGGTTGCCGCGGACCACCCGCAGCAGGGGCTGCTCTTCGCCGCTCATAGCGGGATGTTCCCGTGCTTCTTCGGCG
This sequence comes from Amycolatopsis suaedae, assembly GCF_004214935.1. Taxonomy (GTDB): domain Bacteria; phylum Actinomycetota; class Actinomycetes; order Mycobacteriales; family Pseudonocardiaceae; genus Amycolatopsis; species Amycolatopsis suaedae. Next base: position 240,474 of record NZ_SFCC01000008.1, on the reverse strand, counting down.
GAAGCGTCTCCCGCTTGTCCCGGAGCAGCCGCAGCGCGCGGGCCACGTAGCCGCGGGTGTGCGCGGGCGGGATCACCGAGTCGACGTAGCCGCGCTCCGCGGCGACGTACGGGTTGCACAGGGTGTCCTCGTACTCCTGGATCAGCCGGGCCCGCAGCGCGTCGACGTCGCCGCCGTCGCGCTCGGCCTCCTCGGCCAGCGTCTTGCGGTGCACGATGTTGGCCGCGCCCTGCGCGCCCATCACCGCGATCTGCGCGGTCGGCCAGGCCACGTTGACGTCGGCGCCGAGGTGCTTGGACCCCATCACGTCGTACGCGCCGCCGTAGGCCTTGCGGGTGATCACCGTGACCAGCGGGACGGTGGCCTCGGCGTAGGCGTAGATCAGCTTCGCGCCGCGGCGGATGATGCCGTTCCACTCCTGGTCGGTGCCGGGCAGGAAGCCGGGCACGTCGACGAACGTCAGCACCGGGATGTTGAACGCGTCGCAGGTGCGGACGAACCGCGCGGCCTTCTCCGACGCGTCGATGTCCAGGCAGCCGGCGAACTGCGTGGGCTGGTTGGCGACGATGCCGACGCTGTGCCCGTCCACCCGGCCGTACCCGACCACGACGTTGGGCGCGAACAGCTCGTGCACCTCCAGGAACTCGCCGTCGTCGACGACCCTGGTGATCACCTCGTGGATGTCGTAGGGCTGGTTCGGCGAGTCCGGGACGATCGTGTCCAGCTCGCGGTCGGAGTCGGTGATCCCGTCGGTGACCGGGTCGGCCGGTTCGAACACCGGCGGCTCGGACAGGTTGTTCGGCGGCAGGTAGGACAGCAGGTCCTTGACGTAGGCGATCGCGTCCTCCTCGTCCGAGCCGAGGTAGTGCGCGTTGCCGGACTTGGTGTTGTGCGTGCGGCCGCCGCCGAGGTCCTCGAACGTGACCTCCTCGCCGGTCACCGTCCGGATCACGTCCGGGCCGGTGATGAACATGTGCGAGGTCTGGTCGACCATCACGACGAAGTCGGTCAGCGCGGGGGAGTAGACGTGCCCGCCCGCGTTGGCGCCCATGATCAGCGAGATCTGCGGGATCACCCCGGACGCCTTGACGTTGCGGTTGAAGATCTCGCCGTACAGCCCGAGCGAGACCACGCCCTCCTGGATGCGGGCGCCGCCGCCCTCGTTGATGCCGATGATCGGCCTGCCGGTCTTGATGGCCAGGTCCATCACCTTGACGATCTTCTCGCCGTAGACCTCGCCGAGCGAGCCGCCGAACACGGTCACGTCCTGGCTGAACACGCACACCGGACGGCCGTCGATCGTGCCGTGCCCGGTGACCACGCCGTCGCCGTAGGGCCGGTTGCGGTCCTGGCCGAAGTTGGTCGAGCGGTGCCGGGCCAGCTCGTCCAGCTCGACGAACGAGCCGGGGTCGAGCAGCAGGTCGATGCGTTCCCGCGCGGTCTTCTTGCCCTTGGCGTGCTGGCGCTCGACGGCCCGCGCCGACCCGGCGTGCACCGCCTCCTCGTACCGCAGGTACAGGTCGGCCAGCTTGCCCGCCGTGGTGTGGATGTCCGGAGGCGTCCCAACAGGCTCCGTCGCACTGCTCATGAGGCGCCAGCCTAGTGCGGAAAGCGCCGCTCGGCCTGTGACACCGGCTACGCTCCGGTCCTGAGCCTGCGGCGCACCTCCCGGGTGGCCAGGTGGGCCGCGACGTCGGCATAGCGTTCGGCCTGGTTGGCGAAGTCCACGTACGCCCGCGCCCGGGTCAGCCAGTCCAGAGTGGACGGGCGGACCGCGCCGGCCGCGGCGGCCAGCTCGGCCATCCGCAACGGCGGCTCGGTGCCGGTCGCCAGTGCCTGCTCGATCACCGCGTCCAGCGCCTGCTCGGTCACCGACCGCAGGTCGGCGCCGCTGAACAACGCGGTACGCGCGGCCAGCGCCGCCGGGTCGACGCCCTCCGTGGGCACCTCCCGCAGCAGCACGCGCAGGATCTCCGCGCGGGCGGGCTCGTCGGGCGGCGGCACGAACAGCACGCGGTCGAACCGGCCGGGCCGCAGCATGGCCTCGTCGACGTCCCACGGCGCGTTGGTCGCGGCCAGCACCAGCACCCCGTCGTTGTCCGAGCCGATGGCGTCCAGTTCCTGCAGCAGCACGTCGACCAGCCTGCGGGCGTCCGAGCCGCGGTGCTTGTGCCTGGCGAACGCCAGCCCGTCCAGCTCGTCGAGGAACAACACACACGGCGCCTGCGCGCGGGCGGTCTCGAACGCGGTGTGCAGGTTCTGCTCGGACATCCCCAGGTACGGGTCGACGACGTCCTCGATCCGCACGTTGACGAACGGCAGCCCGCACTCACCGGCGGTACCCCTGGCCAGGAGCGTCTTCCCGCAGCCGGGCGGCCCGTAGAGCAGCACCCCGCCACCGGTCCGGCGGCCGTAGCGCGCGTACAGCTCCGGACGGGACAGCGGCAGGATGATCATCCGGTGGATGACCTTCTTGACCTCGGTCATGCCGCCGACGTCGGCGAACGTCAGCGTCTCCGGCGCGACCGGAACCGCCGCGGCCGCCGGTGCGGCGCCGTCGGCGGCGACGCGGATCCGCACCAGGTCGTCGGCCAGTGCCTGCAGCCTGCCGATGCCCTCGACGACCCCGGCCTCGCGGGCACGCTCCAGGCAGGCCCGCAGCAGCGGAAGCGCCTGCTCGGCCGCGGCCAGCTCGCCCACCGTGACCAGCGTGTCCGGCGGCAGCGCGTCGTCGGTCAGCAGGCGCTCGTACTCGGCCAGCGCCTCGGCCCGGCGCCCCGCGCCGGTCAGCTCCTCGGCCAGCATCAGCCGCAGTGCCGGGTCGGCCGGGCTGGCGGCGACGGCCCTGCGCAGCGATTCGATCCGGTCCATCAGCGCCGCCTCAACCACTTGCGCACCAGCGGTGGCGCGACCCAGGAGTACACGGCGAAGAGGAACCAGCAGGCGCCCAGCGCGCCTGCCAGCGGCAGCAGACCGGCCCAGCGCAGGCCGAGGATCACCACGATCACGGCCAGCCACACCTTGAGCGGGCCGAGCCGCTGCAGTGGCACCAGCGGCCGCAGCAGCGGATGGGCCGCGACCCTGGCGTCCAGCGCCGCCTCGACGAACGCCGCATTGTCCGGCCGGTCGGCCGCGGCACCGCGCAGCGCCTGGTAGGCCGGGCCGACGTCGCCGCCCGCCGCCGCGGCGGCGCCGTACATGCCGCGCGCGGTGGTGCTCTCCGGGTCGGCCGCCAGCGCCTCGCGGCCGAGCCGCTGGGCGCCGCTGATGTCGCCGGAGGCGATGGCGTGCAGCGTCCGTATGGCGGCGACCTGCGCGTCGTCCGGTTCCAGCGCGGCGGCCCGTTCGATCAGTGCCGCGGCCTTGTCCAGCTGGCCGACGTCGATGCACACGTGTGCGTAGGTGCACAGCAGCTGGGTGCTTTCCGGCTCCAGCGCGAGCCCGTCGAGCAGTGCCCGCTCGGCGGCCTCCCTGCGGCCGAGTTCCCGGTAGGCGCCGCCGAGGACGGACAGCAGGCCCGGGTCCGGCCCGTACACGGCCAGTCCCTGCTCGGCGATCCGGGCGGCCTCGGCGTTGCGGTCGGCCATCCACAGCGCGGTGGCCCGCAGCGACACGGCCGGGTAGCCGGTGGCGTCCTCCCCGGACAGCCGGTCGAGTGCGGCCAGCGCCTGGTCGTGCCTGCCCAGGTCCAGCCAGTGCCGTGCGGTGGCGACGGGGTCGTTCATACCTGTGTCCAGACGAGGTAGAGCAGCACGCCCTCGGGCACGCCGCAGGTGAGCACGGCCAGCGTGCCCGGACCCCACAGCGACGCGTAGGGGTCGTCACGCAGCATGTGCAGGCGGTCGAGCCTGAGCAGCGGGACCAGCTGCACCAGGCAGCCGAGCACCGAGATAGCCCGGACCGTCAGGCGCATCCCGGTCCCGTCGGCGGCGGCGGGCAGCAGCAGGGCGAACGCGAACTCGGCGAGCAGCGTCAGCGCTCCGGCCACCAGGATCGTCCTGCGGCCGGACCGGTCGAGGCCGAGCCTGCGGCCGTTGCGCAGGGCGACGACGGTCATCGCCGCCGCGCCGCCGAAGAACGCGACGACCGGGATGTACTGCGAATGCCACGGCGGCGGACCGGCGGGCCGGTCGCGCACCGTGGGCTGCAGCAACGGGTCGGTCATGCGGTTTCCCCCTCGGATGTGCGGGGGAGACTAGACGACCGGGGGCGCGTCCGGGTAGCGAAATGGGCTCGCTCAGGTGGCGACCTGGCGCCAGTACTGCCGCTTCTTCTCGTCCCGCACGACCACGCCGAGCTTGGCCAGTTCCGCGCGTACCGCGTTCGCCTCGTCGGTCTCCAGCTTGTCCAGCGCGGTACGGCGGGCCTTGAGCAACGCGTTGGCGCGGCCGGACAGCTCGGGGGTGTCCTCGACCCAGAGGTGGTATTCGCCGGCGTGCGGATCGGCCTCGCGCCAGGGCAGGTCGTTGCCGGTGAACAGCTCCCGGAGCCGGGCCGCCGGGATGTCGCTGGACTCCCTGGCCAGCTCGCCGCCGTTGGTGTCGAGCAGGACGAGCTTGCGCTTGTCCAGGTACAGCGCGCCGATCTCGGCGCGGGGGAAGCTGCCCTTCTCCCGGCCACCGCGGTGCACGACGACGGCGTCCGGGGTGACGGTGAACGTCGGGCGGTCGGCCGCGGCCAGCAACGCGACGCCGAGCCCGATCAGCACGCCGAGGCCGAGCGAGCCGAGGGTGAGGCCCGGCTCGGGGATGGAGGCGACGAGCTTGAACGGCCCCTGGAACGGGAACCACTCCAGGGACGTGATCCAGCCGGCCAGCCGGGTCAGGCCCCACAGGATGCCCGCGCCCGCGATCGGGCCGCCGGTCCACAGGGTGACGGCGAGCCAGGCCGGGTCGGTGATCGTGTCGTTGTCACTGCTCCCCATGTGGGGGAGGGTACTTCCGGGCTGACCTCAGCGAATTCCGCGGGTGCGGTAGCCCGCCGCGAGCGCGGCGATACTGACGAACGAGACGGCGAGCAGGTAGTAGCCGGGCGCGATCTGCGAGCCGGTGGCGGTGATGAGCGCCGTGGCGATGGTGGGGGTGAAGCCGCCGAAGATCCCGACCGCGGTGTTGTAGCTGAACGACAGCCCGGTCGCGCGCGCCCGCACGGGGAAGGCGTCCGACATCACCGAGGGCAGCGCGCCGAAGTACGCCGCCTTGAGCAGCCCGAGGATCGTCATGACCGCGGTGAGCGTGAGGAAGGACGGAACCGCGGTGACCCAGGCGAACAGGGGCACCACTCCGATGCCGATCAGGACCGCGGCGGGCACCATGATCACCAGCCTGCCGAACCGGTCGGCGAGCAGCCCGACCACCGGCGTGCCCACCGTCAGGATGACGCCGGTGACGAACAGCGCCACGAAGGACAGCGAGTCGTCGAGGCCCAGTTCCTTGACGCCGAACGTCGGCAGGTACTGGAGGATGAAGTTCAGTGCCGTGGACACCACCAGCGCGCCGCCTGCGATGAGCAGCCCGGCCCAGTGGTGCCGGAACACCGACCAGACCGGCGACGGCACCGGCTCGTCCGCGCGCAGCGCGGGCGATTCGTCGACATAGCGGCGGATGTAGTACCCGACCGGGCCGATCAGGAGGCCGAACACGAACGGCACGCGCCAGCCCCACGAGGTCATCGCGGCGTCGGAGAGCACGGCGGTCAGCACGGCCGCGAACCCGGCCGCCATCAGCGTCGAGAGCCCCTGGCTGGCGAACTGGAAACTGCCGAGGAAGCTCTTGCGCCGTTCGTTCTGCTCGACCAGGAACGAGGTCGCGGCGCCGAACTCGCCACCCGCGGCGAACCCCTGCAACAGGCGTGCGACCACGACCCCCAGCGGCGCGACGATGCCGAGGGTGTCGTATCCGGGCAGTACGGCCAGCAGGAAGGTGCCGGCGACCATCAGCCAGATGGTCAGCATCAACGCCTTCTTGCGCCCGTGACGGTCGGCGTAGGCCCCGATCACCAGCCCGCCCAGCGGCCGGATCAGATACGTCACGCCGAACACGGCGTAGGCCTGCACGAGCTGGACGCCGGGGTCGTTCTCGGGGAAGAACGTGCGGCCGATGTAGCTGGCCATCAGCGCGTACACCGCGAGGTCGAACCATTCGAGCGCGTTGCCGATGGTGGCGGCGGCGATCGCACGCCGGGAGGAGGTGGGCGTGGCGGTGGTCATCGGGACGCCTTTCCGGCTAGTGCGTGGAAGAGGGCGGTGGCCAGCACGAGGCCCTCGCGGGCGATCGGTGCGAGAAGGTGCTCGTCGGGCGCGTGCTGGAGACAACCGGGGTAGGAGTGCGGCAGCCACAGCGTCGGTATGCCGAGGAGGTCGGTGAACACGGAGTTGGGCAGCGAGCCGCCGATGTTGGGCAGCACGGCGACGGGTTCGCCGGTGGCCTCTTCGAGCACGCCGTGGGCCCAGCGCGGCCATGGACCGTCGATCTCGGTGCGGCTGGCGGGGAACTCGCTGGTGACGCGCACGCCCACCATCGGGTACCCGTGTGCCGCGAGGTGCTCGGTCAGCGCCCGCTCGGCCGCGCCGACGTCGGTTCCCGAGACATAACGCAGCTGTAGTGCGGCGCGGGCCCGGCCGGGAATCGCGTTGACCGGGTGGTCGACGTCCGCGGCACCGATGCCGAGCACCTCGAGCGTGTTCCAGCCGTAGAGCCGTTCGGCCGCGGTCAGGTCCTGGTCGCCCCAGCCTTCGTCGGGTGCCGGGTCGCCGGGACTGTTCGCCACGGCGATCCCGGACAGGGCGGTGCGGACCGGATCGGGCAGGCCGGGCGGCAGGAGGCCGGGGATCAGGATGCGTCCGTGCCCGTCGACGAGGGTGGTGATGGCGCCTGCCAGGGTGGTCGCCGGGTTGCGCAGGACGCCACCCCAGTTGCCGGAGTGGTAGGCGCCGGGGCGCAGATCGACGTCGAGTTCGAAGTTCAGCCCACCGCGCGAGCCGAGGAACAGGGTCGGGGTGGCGGCGTCGAGGCGCGGGCCGTCCGAGGCGATCAGGACGTCGGCGCGCAGTGCTTCGCGGTGTGCGGCGGCGAACTCGGCGAGTCCTGGCGAGCCGATCTCCTCACCGGTCTCGAACAGGAACTTCAGGTTGAAGCCGAGTGAGCCCGTTTCGGTGAGCAGCAGGCGCAGCGCGGTGAGGTTGATCAGGTGCTGGCCCTTGTTGTCGGCCGTGCCCCGGCCGTACCAGCGGTCGCCGTCGACGGTGAGCGTCCACGGATCCCGGCCGTCGCTCCACCGTCCACTGTGGCCGTCGACGACGTCGGCATGGCCGTAGCACAGCATCGTGGGCAGTTCCGGTGACTCGATTCGCGTGCCGAGCAGGAACGGGCCGCCGGACGGATCCGGATTGGGGTGTTCGGTCACCGTGCAGCCGAGCTCGGTGAGCATGGGCGTGAGGACGTCGTCGAGGTATGCCTTGAGCGCAACGCGGCCTTCATCGGTGGTGCTCGCTGTCGGGTAGCTGACCAGCCTGGCGAGGTCGTCGCGGAGTGCCCCGGAATCGACGTGGTTTTCGGCTTTCAGGCGCAGGCTCTGCGGTATCACTGGCGGGCTCCGAGGGTCGGCGACGCTGCGATGCAGAGCAGGCTAAGCCGGTTTTCGTGGCGTGACCATTGCCGTTTTTGTCATCGAGCGTTCTACTATCGGCAAACCGGAGGAAGGCGTGGACGATGCAGCTGCTCCCCATGGGGCTGACGTACTTCGCCGAGGTCGCGCGGACCGGCTCGGTGACCGACGCGGCCCGGGCGCTGACCGTGGCACCGTCCGCGATCAGCAGGCAGATCGCCAAGCTGGAGACCGAACTGGGGGTCTCGCTGTTCGCCAGGCATCCGCGGGGCATGACGCTGACCGACGCGGGCGCCAGGCTGCTCGCCCACACGCGCCGGACCGAGGCCGAGTCCGCCGCGCTGGTCGGCGAGCTGCGCCGGGCGGACGGCTCCGAAATGCGGCGGGTGACCGTGGCGTGCTCGGAGGGCTTCGGCAGGCGGATGGTGCCGCGGGCCATGGCGGCGTTCTGCCGCGAGCATCCCGGGGTGAGCTTCCAGCTCGACATCGTGACCCGGCAGGAGGCGACCCGCCGGGTGGTGGAGGGCATCGCCGATGTCGCGGTCACCTACACGATGGGTCCGCAGCACGACGTACGGGTGGAGTGCGCGATCGTCGCCGAGGTGGTCGCGGTTGTCCCCTGTGGACACGAGCTGGCCGGGCGGGAGCGGATCGGGCTGGCGGAGCTGTGCGCGTACCCGCTGGCGCTGGCGTCCGCGCGGACCAGCCAGCGCGAGCTGCTCGACCTGGGCGCACGGGCGGAGGGGCTTGCGGTGACGCCCGTGCTCGTCTGCGACGGGCTGGCGCCGCTGTACGAGTTCGTCCGCGACGGTGGCGGGATCGCGCTCGTCGGCGATCTCGGGGACCTGGACCGCGGCGACGGCGTGGCCTACGTGCGAGTCGATCATCCGGTGTTCCGGCAGCGGGAGGCACAGGTGCAGACCATGCTCGGCAGGCGGCTGCCGAGCATGGCCATGCAGTTCACCGGGCTGCTGGTGTCACTGCTGCGCGGTGTCGCCCGGTAGGCCTCGGCCGACGCGGACCGGCAGCCCGGCGGGCGTGCGCAGTTCCCAGCGTGGGTCCGGCCCTTCGGTGAACTCGCCGTCGAAACCGAGGATGTCGGCGTAGAAGCGGCGGGCCGTCTCCGGCGCCTCGCTGATGTGGACCAGGGTGCCGGGTGGGACGTCCCAGCCGGCGAACTTGCCGGCCTGCCACAGGGAGAACGCCGCCCCTGCCGGGTCGACCAAGGTCGCCATGCGGCCCTGGTCGCCCGCGTCGAACGGTCCGGCCACCAGCCGGGCCCCGGCCGCGACCGCCCGCTCGGTCCGCAGGTCGGTGTCGTCGGTGGCGAGGTAGAAGGCGATGTGCGCGGGGGTTCCCGGCGGATAGACGGGGTTGGCCAGGTCGCTCAGGCCGCCGATGCGGTGCTCGCCCGACCGGATCACCGTGGCCCGGCGCCGGTCGGATTCGTCCACAGTGGACGTCCAGCCGAAGGTGTGTTCGAAGGAGGCCGCCGTGGCGGCGACGTCGTGGGTCTTGACGTCCATCCAGCAGAACGTCATGGGGCGACTCCGGTGAACTCGGCGGCGTGGTCGGCGGCCCACCGGCGGAACGTGCGGGGCGGACGGCCGGTGATGGTCTCGAACGTGCCGGTCGGTGGCAGCACGCCGGTGCCGTCGATGGCGTCGGCGGACAGCGCCAGCAACCACTCGGTCACGTCGTCCGGGTAGCCCTGTGCCGCCCACAGTTCGCGGGCCTGCTGTTCGGTCAGCTCGACGAACTCCACGTCGCGGCCGGTCGCCTCGGCGATGGCGGCCACCTGCTCGCGGCGGGTGACCTTCTCCGGGCCGGTGATCGTGTAGGCGGCGCCCGCGTGCTCGCCGGTGAGCAGGGCCGCCACCGCGACCTCCGCGACGTCGGCCTCGTGCACCAGCGGGTAGCCGGACTCGCCGTGCGGCTCCCGCACGACCCCCTCGGTCCGGACGCTCTCCGCCCAGCCCAGTGCCCCGGCGGCGAGGATGCCGGGCCGGACGTGGGTCCACTCGGCACCGGTGGCCTCCACGGCCGCCTCGACCGCGCGATGGGCGGTCCGTTCGTCCTCCAGGTGCCACGCCAGCGGTCCGTCCGCGGGGTCCCGCGGCGTGAAGCCCGCTGCCGCCGCGGAATGCGTCACGAACCGGCGAACGCCCGCCTCGGCCGCGCGCTCGACGAAGCCGGGCCCGGCGAACGGGAACAGGTACAGCCGGTCCACGCCCCGCAGGGCGTCGGCCCACGAGTCCGGCCGGGTGAAGTCACCCGTCACCACCTCGACCCCGGCGGGAAGCCGGGCGGCCGCCGGATTCCTGGTCATGGCCCGCACCGGCTGGCCCGCCCCCACCAGCCGCTCGACAACGCACCGTCCGATGTTTCCAGTCGCACCCGTCACCAGCACCGTCACGCCCGCCGACGCTAGCCACGACGGGGAACGCCGCGCACATAGATATTCGCGAACGGGAATCGAATTGCGGTGGGTGTTACGGTCGGTGCATGCAGCGAGCCGCGATGACGACGACGCCGGACTACGTCCCGGCGCGCTGACAGCTGTTCGCACGAGCCCGGGGCGGGTGCCCCGGGCTTCGGACGTCAGGTGGTCACCCGTCCCCTTCGGACACCGAGGAGACGACATGAGCGACCACCGCAGGCTCGGCAGGGAGCTGGGCCTGTTCGACACCGACCCGCTGATCGGCGCCGGACTGCCGTTCTGGCTGCCCGGCGGTGCGGTGCTGCGGCACACCCTGGAGCAGTACGTCCACGAGCTGGAGCGGGAGTCGGGCTGCCGGCACGTGCACTCGCCGGTGCTCGGTAAACGAGAGTTGTACGAGTTGTCCGGGCACTGGGAGCACTACCGCGACGACATGTTCCCGCCGATGGACGTCGGCGGCGAGCAACTCGTGTTGCGGCCCAGCCTGTGCCCGCACCACGCGCTGATCTACCGGTCCCGCCAGCACAGCTACCGGGAGCTGCCGGTGCGGCTGGCGGAACTGGGCGGGCAGTACCGCGCCGAGCTGTCCGGTGTGCTCGGCGGGCTGAGCCGGGTGCGGTCCATCCAGCTCAACGACGCACATCTGTTCTGCGCGCCGGACCAGGTGGCAGGCGAGGTCGCCGCCGCGCTGGACCTGATCGCGCGTGCCTACGCCGACCTGGGGCTGAGCCCGGCCAGGTACCGGCTGTCGCTACCGGGTCCGGGAGCCAAGTACGTCGCCGACCCCGGCCTGTGGGAGCGCGCCGGGGCGTTGCTGACCGGCGTTCTCGACGACGCGGGCATCGAGTACGAGCCTGCCGGTGGCGAGGCCGCGTTCTACGGCCCGAAGGTCGACGTGCAGGTCGCCGACAGTGCCGGGCGTGAGTCGACCCTGTCCACCGTGCAGGTGGACCTGTTCCAGCCGGAGCGGTTCGACCTGGCCTACGTCGGCGCCGACGGTGGGCGGCACCGGCCGGTCATGGTGCACCGCAGCGTGATCGGCAGCCTGGAGCGGGTCGCCGCGCAGCTGATCGAGGTGCACGGCGGTGCGTTCCCGCCGTGGCTGGCGCCGGAGCAGGTGGTGGTGTTCCCGGTGGCCGATGCCGACTGGCCAGTCGCCGACGCGATCGTGCGCGACTGTGCCGCTCGCGGCCTGCGGGCCCACGCCGCCGGACCGGAGCTGGGCAGCCTCGGCGCCCGGGTGCGCGACGCCCGGCTGGTGCCGTACCAGCTGGTCGTCGGCGCCCGCGAGGCAGGCGACGTGTCAGTGCGGCTGCGTGACGGCCGTCGTCTGCCACCCGCGCCGGTACCGGAGGTGCTGTCGCACATCGCCGCCCGGGTCGCCGCGCGCGGTGCCGAGCTGTGGTGACAGGCTCGTGAAGGCCACCTTCACCACGTCAGACGTAATGAAGGTGGCCTTCACGAGCTTTCGCCGGCGGTGGAGCGGTGCAGGGCCTTCAACTCGCGCAGCACCGCCAGGTGCGGGCCCAGTTCGGCCTTGCGGCGCCGCCGCACCAGCCAGGCGAGCACGCTGGGTACGAGCGCCACCGCCGCCATGCCGATGCCGACGTAGACCGCCGTCGGTGCGTCGTCGCTGAGCCCAATGAAGAACGGGAACGGTGCGCTCCCCAGCAGGAAGGAGGCGATACAGCCGGGAGGGAAGAACTTCTTGGTCCAGTAGTTGTTGCGGATCCGCAGCCGGTCCAGTTCGGACGGTCCAAGCGGGTCGAAGCCGTGCTCGGCGTGGAACCGCTTCGCCCGCTCGGCCACGACGGGGTTTCGCCGCAATTCGGCCGGTCGCAGGCCCTCCAGCATGGGTTCGTCCACGGTGTGCATGACCGTGGTGCCGATCCGGGCCAGTGCCAACGCGCCGGGGTGTCCGTGTACCTTCTTCCAGCCTGCCTGGGTGATTACTCGGTCCCGTTCGTCGTCGGGAATGCTGCTGTAGCGCGCGGAATCGAGCAGGTACTTGCCGTCAGCGCCGGGCTCGGCCGCCGCCAGTTCGGCGGCGAGCCGGGCCCGCGGGTCCTCGACCGGCACCGAAGGCTGGTGCACCAACCGCAGCCACCAGTGCTTGCCGCCGTACTCCTGGCCGTTCAGGCGCCAGCCGTAGGGCGCGGCGAGGTCGAGTAGTTCCTGTTTGGACAGAGTCTTGAACAGCATCCAGTCGACGTCCAGCACCGGCCCATGGTGACTTGCCAGCAGCTGGCGGAACGCTCCCAGCTGGCGCTCGCGGTCGGCCTTCTTGATGCTGGTACCGAAACCGAGGGCGCTAGCCACCATCAAGGAGAGGGCGATCGCCGCGGACGGCACGAAGATCCAGATCGCCAGCAGGTTGAGGTCCTGGTCAGACATCGCGCTTCACCCGCTCGAAAGCGAGCGACCGGCTACTGCCACCCTTGCCGTCCTCCAGGTACCGGAACCCCCTCTCTTCTGCGAGATCCTTGATCTGGTGCTCAGTCAACGGACGGCACTGCCACACCTCGACTTTGGCCTCGTTCCACCCCGGGCGGAGGTCCAGTTTCTTCGTCACATACGCCACCGCGTCGTCCACGTCGTGGAAGAGGACGCGCAGCCAGGTCCACGTCGTCCACCAGAGGAGCATCGCGAACACGACGCTTATCGCTACTTTCAGCACGTTGGTCTCAATCTCCGTCAAGAGCGTTTCGCAGGGCCGAGTTGGGATCACTTGGTGGCGTGAAGCTCACTGACCGCGCGATCCCGTCGAGTATTCCAGCGAAATCCTCCCAGTCGTCGATGTCGGATGTGGACATGCTGAAGATGGCCAACCTTTGTAGGTCCGGCAGCCGGAATATCACCTGGGCCTGCCTCATCGACTGCGTTCCTCCGTTGAAGGTGACTAGTCGTTGCTCACCGTGAACGATGGCTTGGCCGGCTGGATAGTCGAGTAGCAGTGTCTCGCTCGGTTCGCCAGGTTCATGCAGCCCGCGTGCGATCGTTGCCATCGACTGCTCGGACAGCCCCGGCGGTTCCTGCACGAGGACCGTGAACAGGCCGGTGACTATCCGGTGCGGTTCGTGCTCGGAGCGGGCGATGCAGTGCGCGGCGTAGACCGCTCCAGCCCTGGCGAGCTGGCCGAGCAATGCCTCTTGTGCGAACACCGCGTTGGCTCGCTGCGAGACGTCGGTGCCCGGCAGGACACCGGCCTGCTCGTTGATCCTCCGCATGCGCTGACCGATGGGTTCAGTGAGGTCGATCTCGGTGAACTGGTTCGGCACTGTGAACCACAGCGGCAGGCTCGTGGGCTCACCGGCCAAGGCGTCGGTCGTGTACATCGGTGCCTACTTTCGGGTGAACCAGGAGAGGACGGCGCCTCCAGCGCCACCGACGTCTTTCACAGTTTTAGCTTGGTCACTGTCGCTGGTCAGTCCGCCGAGCGCGGGCACCTGCAGCGCTGTGCTCAGGGTGCCCTGGTATACCTTCGCCGCTGTGGCGGCTGCCTCCGGCGTCATACCGGGCAGCTTTGAGGCCAACGCTGTCATGTTCGCGCTGGCCTCGGCCATGTCGTCTTTGAACGCCTTGCCGCCCTGGACCACCTTCGCGCCCAGATCGACGGCCTCCCCTGCCGCGTCCAGGCCCTTCTGGACTGCCTTTACGCCGGGGATCATGCCGAATGCATCGCCGGCTACCCCGATCCAGGCATTCCAGTCGGTCCACTTGCCGTTGATCGCGATGTCACCCACATGCGATGCCAATGCCACCCCGCCCGCGATTAGTGCGACCGGCGCAGCGACGACGTTGACGATTGGGATGAAGGCAAGGACCCCAGCGATAGCTGAGACGATTCCGGCGACGTCACCGATGAACTCCAGAGCTCCAGACGCCCATTCGCCGAGTCCTTCGAAGAAGCCCTCGTCTGGCGCGCGGTCTCCGGCTTCGCGAAGCCTGGCCGCGCAGGTCCGCGAACCAGCCTCCCACGCGTGCAGGACCTGCTCCGCCTTCCGGCGGAGTTCCTCGACCGACGCTGTCGCCGCGTTCGCCGCGGCGTTGGCCTGGGAGGCGGCCTGGGCATTCGCTTGTGCCTGCGCCTGCGCCGCCTGGGCGGCGGCAGGGTTGCTCGCGTCGTAGGTGATCGTCTGGCCGGCCGTGGCGTTCGCCTGCTCCGCGGCGGCGTGCGCCTGCTGTTCCTTGGCCAGCGCGGCCGCCAGGTCCCGCTCGATCGATGCCGCGTCCTGCTGGTACTGCTTCAGCTCGTCGGCCCAGGTCTTCAGCGCCTTGCCCGCATGTTCCATTGCCCAGTGCGCGTCACCGAGGTAACCGGGCAGGTCCTCGATGTTCTCGGCGAACTTCTGCGCCGCTGGGCCGGTCCACACGTCGGTGTTGTTTTTGACCCCGTTGAGGGCGTTGCGTGCTTCGTCCGCGTAGGTCGCCGTCGCGGACAGTTCGGTGGCCAGTGTGTGCAGTGTTTCGACGTTGCCGCGGGCCGGGTCGTAGCCGATGCTTGGGTACTTCTCCGCGCCCATCAGACGTTGTTCGCCTTCAGGTCGGCCGTCTGCTCGGCCATCTTCCGCAGGTTCTCGCGGATGCCTTCCTCGACCTCGTGGTAGCTCTGCATCGCCTTGTCCAGGCCTTCGGCGATCTGCTCCACCGCCTCCTTGATCTCCTCGAGGCCCTCCTCCCAGTCCTCGCGGAAGTCCGCGCACGCCTCGTCCAGCTCGTCCGAACCAATCGAGTCCGGCCCCAGGACGTCGAGTTTCTTGGTGGCCCCGTCGATGTTTTCCTTGGTGCGGTTGAGGTTCTTCTGGAGTGCTTCCAAACCGCCTATGTCCACGGTGAAGTCGGGCATCGAGTTCCCCCTCGTCGCCGGTCGATGCCACGGACCGTAGCAAGGCGAACACGGCCCGGGCGGCGTTTTCGGTGAATCACCGACCGGCGACGAGGAAGGGGACTAGTTGGCGAGGCGGCAACCCGCGGAGGCCATGCCCAGCCAGGTGTGCGGATTTCCCGCCCAGCACCAGCCGAGCTTGGGCGAGCGCTGGCTGATCCAGATGGCGGGCACCCTGCGGTCGGTGGACCGGGTGCCGCCGAGCGAGAAGCACTTGTTCTTCACCAGGATCTCCGGGAACTGGGTGATCAGCGCGATGCCCTCCTCGACGGTGAGCAGGGTGCGGCCACGCGACGCGATGGTCGCCATGGCGTCGTTGGGGACCGCGCCACAGAACTCCTCGCCGCGCTCGACGTCCAGCAGCAGGTAGGCCTCCTCGTGCGGTGCCGCGGCGTCCTCGGTGGTGACGAACCGTTCCAGCGCACCGGGTTCGAAGCTGTGGTCGACGAACCCCGGCTTGCTGCCGTTGGCCAGCGTCGTCCTTGCCATCGCCTCCTCGATGGGCACCACGCGCCGGGTCAGTACCAGCACGAACGGCACCCGGCCGCCCGCCGGGTCCGGGGCGGCGGTGATCGTCTTGGCGACGTCGCGCAGCGGCGCGACCAGCGCGTCGAACCGCTCGGGGCCGACCAGGTCGCGGTAGCCCAGCTCGGTGAGCCGCGTGACCTGGCGGTCGAACTCCGCTTCGCCCGAGGCCGGCGCCACCCTGGCGAGCGCGCCGGTTTCCAGAGCTGTCCACAGTGCACCGTCGGGACCGACGGTGATGCCGTGCGGCTCCGCGCCGGGCGCGGGCAGGTCGTGTACCTCGATCCGCCCGTCGGTGCTGATCCGGCCGACGCGGTTCGCGCCCCACTCGGTGAACCACAGTGCGCCGTCCGGGCCTGCCGTGATGGCGTGCGGCCGGGCGGCACGGTCGGGCAGCGGGTACTCGGCGATCTCGCCATCGGTGGTGATCCGGCCGATCTGGCCGGCGCCGATCTCGACGAACCACAGTGCGCCGTCCGGACCCGCCGCGATACCGACCGGTCCGGCCGCCTCGGTCGGCAGCGGGTGGACGGCGACCTCGCCAGCCACGCTGATCCGGCCGATCGCGTTGGCCTGGTTCAGCGTGAACCACAACGCGCCGTCGGGGCCCGCGGTGATCGCCGAGGGGAACGCGCCCTGGTCGGGCAGGCCGAACTCGGTGACCTCGCCGTCCACGGTGATGCGGCCGATCCGGCAGGCCGCGGTCTCGGTGAACCAGAGCGCGCCGTCCGGGCCCGCCGCGATGCCGAACGGGCCGCAGTCCGGCGTGGGCAGGGTGAACTCGGTGACCTCGCCACCGGCCTCGATCCGCCCGATCCGGTGCGCCTGGTACTCGGTGAACCACAGCGCACCGTCCGGGCCCGTGGTGATGACCGTCGGCCCGGTGCCGGCACCCACCGGGTGGACGGCCGGTTCGCCGCCGGGTACCAGCCGGCCAATGTGTCCACTGTGGACCAGGGTGTACCAGAGGGCGCCGTCCGGGCCGGTGGTGAGTGCGTACGGCCCGGCGTCCGGGGTGGCCACGGTGTACTGCTCGATTGCCATGGACCTAAATTTAGGTCAGATCTAAAAAAGTGTCAAGTATAAATTTTGACCCGACCCATGTATGGTGTCGTCATGAGCACCGGTCTCCGCGCGCTGAAGAAGCAGCAGACCAGGGAGAACATCTCCCGGCAGGCCACCGCGCTGTTCCTCCAGCGCGGGTTCGACGACGTCACGATCAGCGAGATCGCGGCGGCCGCCCAGGTGGCCAAGATGACCGTGACCAACTACTTCCCCCGCAAGGAGGACATCGCGCTGGACCGGCGTGACGAGTTCGTCGCCGCGCCCGTGCGGGCGGTCGCCGAGCGGGAGCCGGGGGAGTCGGCGCTGGCGGCGCTACGCCGGTCGTTCCTGGCCGCGGTCGAGCGGCACGACCCGGTGATCGGCTTCTCCGGGCCGGAGTTCGCCCGCATGATCGCGGGCAGTCCCGCGCTGCTGGCCCGGTTGCGGGAGTTCCACGACGACCGCGAGCGGGCGCTTGCCGACGCGTTCGCCGAGGAGTCCGAGGACGCCGTCCTCAGGGGCGTGGCCGCCACCCTGCTCATCGGGGTGCTGCGGCTGTTGTTCGAGGAGACCATGCGGCGCACGCTGGCCGGTCAGCCCGACGACGAGATCGCCACCGCGGTCGCCGCGCACGCGCGGCGGGCGTTCGGCGTGCTGGAACCGGGGCTGGGCCACTACCTGGTCCGGGTGCCGTGACCCCTGCCGGCTCAGCAGGCGATCAGCTCCGCGAGTGCGTCCGCGACGGGCTTCGGGGCGAAGTTCTGCAGCCCGTGGCCGAGGCCGGGCAGGAGCCGGACGCGGCCGTCGCGGGCGTGGTCGCGCACGAGCGTCGCGTCGGAGTCGCCGGACAGGGCGAACACCGCCGGGTCGGCGCGTAGCAGGGTGACCGGGCCGCGGACCTGGCGCAGCCAGGCCGCCGCGTGCTCCAGGCCCCCGTAGGTGTGCCGGGTGTCGTCCACGGTCGCGTCGAGGAAGGCGGGGTCGTGCCGGTGCAACGCGGCGGCCATGCGCCGGAGATAGGGATGGCCCGGGCCGAGCATTTCGGCGGTGGTCCGGTCGCCGGCGGGTTCCGCACCGAGCAACGTCAGCAGTTCCGATTCCGGTCGCCCGCACCAGTTCCGCCACGTGCGCATCCGGGCGCCGGTGCGCTCGAACAGGTTCAGCATGCGAGACAGGGACAGTGGCGCGTCCCCCACGACAAGCCCGCGTACGACGTCCGGGTGCCTGCCAGCCAGCGCCAGCGCGACCTGACCGCCATAGGAATGGCCGTACCACCACGCCGGCCCGTCGAGGTTCGCGACGGCCCAGCTCGCGAGCTGGTCGGCGGCGTCCTCCAGGCGGTAGCGCCCGGTCCAGGCCGAGTCGCCGTGTCCGGGCAGGTCGGCGCCCCACCACCGCACCGCCGGTGGCAGCTGCTCGAACAGTTCTGTGCCCAGCTGCCAGCAGCCCGAGCCGCCATGCAGGAAGACCAGTTCCGGACCGTCCCCGCCGCCGGACCGCACGTTGATCACAAGCCACCCCCGGTTCACCAACCCTGCACTCGGCGCAATAGTAGACCGAGTGCAGAAATACGGTGAATCAGGCCGGACGGCCGGAGCCCGCGTAGTCGTCGCCCGCCCTGCGGTAGGAGTGGATCTGGATGGCCTGCCCCTGCGTCGGCGCGTTGATCATCAGGCCGTTGCCCAGGTACAGCCCGACGTGGTGGATCCGGGTGCCGGGGTTGCCGTAGAACACCAGGTCGCCGAGGCCCGGCTCGACGCCGATGCGCAACGCCCGGTACTGCGTGTCGGCCGTTCGCGGCAGCGCCACCCCGGCGCTGTCGTAGGCGGCCTTGGTCAGCCCGGAGCAGTCGAACCCGGCCGCCCCGGCCTCGGGGCCGTTGCCGCCCCAGACGTAGGGCAGGCCGATCTGGTCGAGCGCGAAACGCGTCGCCCGCACCGCCGGGGTGCCCGCCCGCGCCGGGTCGAGCGACAGCGTCGCGTAGAGCTGGGCGTGGCCGAGCGCGCGCTGCCGGAACCGCTCGTCGCCCGGCCGCACGCCGCCGACGGCCTTCCACCAGCCGCCACCCGCCAGGTCGACGCCCTTCGCGCACAGCTTCCGCCCGGTGGCCAAGGCATCCGCCGCGCCACGGTGGTCGTCGGCCGCCTTGCCGAGTCCCGCCAGCGTCACCCAGGTCAGGTGGCAGTCCGGCCGCTCCTGACGCATCGCCAGCTCGCCGGCCGCGTAGGCCTTCAGCGAGGATTCCGGAATGTCCAGCGGGCCGGCCAGCCGCTGTGCCCAGACGTCCAGCTCGCTCGGCTGCTGGGCGGGCGCCGCCTCGGCCGCGGGCGCCGCGGCCGGTGTCTCCAAAGTGGACGGAGGGGCGGGCACGGCACCGCCACCGGCTGGCAGCGCCTGCACCTGTGGCTCGGAGCCGGAGCGGCCGGCGTCGACGATCATCCAGGCTCCGACGGCCAGCGCACCGATCAGCGGCAGCGCGACGGCGGCGCGGCCGACCGGACCGGCGGCGAGGCGTTGCATACGGGACACGCCAACACTGTATGTGGTCGGTCAGCGCGATCCCGGTTGGCGGGACTCATTACCCTGATGGAATGAATCAGCGGAGCACGCCGATCGACGTCGCCAGGCTGCGGGCGGGCCGGCTCGCCCCCGAGGGGCCGTACACCGTGCTGGACGTCGTGCCCACCACCGGCTCCACCAACGCCGACCTGCGGGCCGCGGCGGCCGACGGCGCGGACGACCGGACGGTGCTGATCTCCGAGGAACAGACCGCCGGACTGGGCAGGCGGGCCCGGCACTGGGCCTCGCCCAAGGGCACCGGTGTCTACTGCAGCGTGCTGCTGCGTCCGGCCGGCGTGCCGTTCGCCGCGCTCGGGTCGCTGACCGTGGTCGCCGGGCTGGCGGTGCTGGAGGTGGCGAACCGCCTCGGTGTCGACGCCGTGCTCAAGTGGCCCAACGACGTGCTCGCCGGACCGGACCACGCCAAGTGCGCGGGCATCCTGTGCGAGGCGTTGTCCTCCGACGAGGCAGGCGTCGTCGTCGGCATCGGCATCAACGTCCTGCCGCTGCCGGAACGGGTCGCGCCGGGCCCCGGCGGGCTGGCCGCCACCTCGCTGGCCGAGCAGCAGGCCACCAGCGTCGACCGCACCGACGTCGCGGCGATCCTGCTGGACGCCTTCGCCGAGCGCGAGCGGCGCTGGCGGGCGGCGGGGGCCGACCTCGCCGAGGCCGGCCTGCTCGACGGCTACCGGCGGGCCTGCGCCACCCTCGGCCAGGAGGTCAAGGTCGTCGGGCCGGACGGGGCGACCACCAACGGCAAGGCGGTCGACGTCGACTCCGGCGGACAGCTCGTGCTGGAGAGCGGCGAGCAACGGCGCACCGTGTTCGCCGGTGATGTAGTGCACCTGCGCTGGTGACACGGACGGCATCCGGCGGAGTACGGTAAGCGCACCAGTTGCCGACAACACGGGAGCGCTTGTCGTGGCCTATCCGGACGATCTGCTCAGCGAGGGCGAACGCGTCGTTGTGCACAAGCACCCGCATTTCAAAATGCTGGTGTTGCCGATCGTGATCCTGCTCGTGGTCATCGCGGGCGGCGTCTGGCTCGCCGTGCTGGCCAAGGACAGCACGCCGCCGTGGGACATGATCTGGCTGATCGCCATCGCCGCCGTCGCCGTACTCCTCATCGTGTGGCTGTTCCTCGCGCCGTTCGTGCGCTGGCGGACCACGCACTTCATCGTCACCACCGACCGGGTGATCGCCCGCGAGGGCGTGGTCAAGCGCACCGGGATCGACATCCCGATGGGCCGGATCAACAGCGTCCAGTTCGAGCACGGGCTGACCGACCGGATCTTCGGCTGCGGCACGCTGATCATCGAGTCGGCCTCCGACGAGCCGCTGAAGTTCGACGACATCCCGCAGGTGGAGAAGGTGCACACCTACATCTACCGCCAGGTCAACGACAACCCGTACGACGACTACCCGCCGGACACCACGCAGCCCGCCGACCCCGGCCCGCAGCAGCAGCCGCGCGGCCGCCGCGGCCGCTGACGTGGGGGCGCGCGACGTCGGCCTGCCCGCCACGGTGCCCTCGGCGGGTGAGCTGCCCGCCGAGGTGACCATCTGGGAGGTCGGCGCCAGGGACGGCCTGCAGAACGAGCAGTCGGTCGTGCCGCTGGAGGTGAAGCTCGAGTTCCTCGGCAGGCTCGCCGACGCCGGGCTCACCGTGCTGGAGGCGACCAGCTTCGTGCACCCCAAGTGGGTGCCGCAGCTGGCCGACGCCGAGGCGCTGCTGGCGAAACTGGACCGCCGGGACGGGGCGCGGTACCCGGTGCTGGTGCCCAACGAGCGCGGCCTGGACCGGGCGCTGGCCGCCGGGGTCGGCGAGATCGCGGTGTTCGGCAGTGCCACGCAGACTTTCGCCGAGCGCAACCTCAACTCCGGGCTGACCGAGCAGTTCGCGTTGTTCGAGCCGGTGGTCGGCAGGGCCCGCGCCGAAGGGCTGCCCGTCCGGGCGTACCTGTCCATGTGCTTCGGCGACCCGTGGGAGGGTCCGGTCCCGGCCGCGCAGGTGGTCGACGCCGGGCGCAGGCTGCTCGACCTCGGCTGTTTCCAGCTGTCGCTGGGCGACACCATCGGCGTGGCCACCGCGGGTCAGGTCGAACGGCTGATCGCCGCGTTCGCCGACGCGGGTGTGCCGGCGTCGGCGCTGGCCGTGCACTTCCACGACACCTACGGTCAGGCGCTGGCCAACACGCTGACCGCACTGCGTTGCGGGGTGTCCACTGTGGATTCCTCGGCGGGTGGCCTCGGCGGCTGCCCGTACGCCGAGTCGGCGACGGGCAACCTGGCGACCGAGGACCTGGTGTGGGCGCTGGACGGACTGGGCGTGCGGACCGGCGTCGACCTCGACGCACTGGTGGCCACCAGCGCGTGGATGGCCGGGTGCCTCGGCAGGCCCAGCCCGTCCAGGGTGGTGCGCGCGCTGGCAGGCTAGACCGGGCATGCTTGGTGTGAACCGGTTCGCAAAATCTGGGAACCGAAGCGGTGGGGGCTGCGTCTCACGAGTCACCGGGTGCTGTCACCGCAGGATCGCTGGAGGTGTCGATGGAGGGCTACCAGGCTCGGGTGGACGAGTTGCTCGCCGACTACCGCCGCAGCCGGGAACAGCTCGCCGGGACCCAGCGGGAGCTGGCAGCCGCCACCGGGACCGCCCGTAGTGCCGACGGGCTGGTCACCGCGACCGTCGGGGCCAGAGGCCTGCTCACCGGCCTGACCATCGACCCCGACGCCTACCGTGCCTACCGGCCCGAGGAACTGGCCAGGCAGATCGTCGCCACCACCACCGCGGCCGCCGTCCAGGCACTGGCCGCGGCCGGTGAGGTGCTCGCACCGGCGTTGCCAACCGGTGCCGACCCGCGTGCGCTGCTACACGGCACCGCCGACCTGCGCGACAGTGAGATCGAGCCGGCGGCGCCGGACGAGGACAGCTACGAACGGCAGAACTGGGTGGCGGAGCGGTGAACAGTGGGTTCGAGGTCGACGCCGAGCGCGTCGCGGCCGGTGCGGCGGAGGTCGAGCACCTGGTCGCGCGGGCCGCGGCGATCGCGGGGGAACTGGAGCAGGCGCTGTCCGGCCCGGTGTGGGGAGACGACGCCATCGGGCGCAGCTTCGCCGAGGCGCACACCGCCCGAGCCGAAGTCGCGCTCGACCGGGTCCGGGGTGTTGCCGGGAGCCTCGAGGGGATGGGTGACAGGCTTGCCGAGGCCGCCGCGCGGTACCGGGAAGCTGACGAGACGGCCGCCGAGCAGGTGGAGTCCACCGACGTGAACAACTAGGGGAGCGGTATGGGGATCGAGCTTCCCGGGGAGCTCACGGAGGTGGCGGCCGCTGTCGGCCTGGCCTGGCCCGAGGCCGACGAGACCGCCATGGCCGCGCAGGCCGAGGTCTGGCGGCGCGCGCAGCGCGAGCTGACCGCGCTGGCCGCGGACGCCGACGACGTGGTGGGTGCCGCGGTCAAGGGCCTCAGCGGCACCGTCGGGGAGGCCGCGACGGCGGCGTGGGCGAAGGTCGGCGACCCGGAGCTGGGCACGCTCGGCGCGGCGGCACGGGACGCCGGGGCGGCCGCCGACCGGCTGGAACACGCGGCCGAGCGGATCGCCAAGGCCAAGGTCGAGATGGTGGAGCAGCTCATCCAGGCGGCCAAGCAACGCGACGCCGCGCACGTCGCCGCCCAGGCCGGGCACCCGGACGCCCTGCTGGGCCTGGACACCGTGTTCGCCGGGACCGCGGCCGTGCTCGGTGGCGTGCGGGAGGGGCTGGTGGCCGAGCTGGCCACGGCCGAACCGGGCCGCACACCGCCGTCGGGGATACCGCTGGCGCCGGACACCGGCCCGGTGCGGGCACCGTATGAAGGCCTGCTGCCCGACGGCGGCTTCGAGGACGTGCCCACCCCGCCGTCCGGCACGGCGCTGTCCGGCGACACCGGCCCGATCCCGAAACCGGCGCAGGGCACCCAGGCCGCCGGGTTCACCGACGCCGGACCGGGGGCGGCACCGGCCGCACCAGCGGCACCGCCCGCGGTGTCCCAGCCCGGCGCACCGCCGGGGTACGCGCCGCCCGCCTACCCGTACCAGCAGCAGCCCTACCCGCCGTACCGGCAGCAGCCGGGACAGCCGGTCCCACCGGGGTACCCGCCGGTCTACCCGCAGGCACCGCGGCGGCCGTCCCGGCGCCAGCCACTGGGCGCTCCGCGGCGGGAGCGGGAGAGCATCGTCGCGTTGTTCCTGGTGCACATGTTCCCGATCGGGCATCTCCCGGTCGCCGCGGACCGGCCGGCCAGGCAGCTGCCGCATCCCGCGCCGGGGACGGAGGCGTCCTGCTTCCCGCCGCACGACCACCCGGAGTCCGGCCGGATGGACAGCACCGAGGCGCTCGGCAAGATCCACGCGGGCTGGCGCCGCCATCCCACGCCGCCCGGTACGGCGCCGGAGGAGGTGCTGGCAGGCTACGAACCGGCTGCCGGCGTCGACGAGCAGGCGTGGCCGCCCGCGGAGGAGTACCCGGAGGGCTGCCGGGAGCCGGGCGAGCCGGTGCTGCTGCCCGAGGGCACCGAGCTGGACCGCTTCGGGCCGGTGGCGGGCAGGGTGTTCGCCCCGGCCGGGGTGGCGTTCGCCGGGCGGTCGCTGCCGCCCGCGTTCGCGGCGGCCGAGTACCGCCGCTACCGGGTACGCCGGACGCTGCCGGTCTGGCACGCGGTCAGCGCGCCGTGGTTCGGCCAGGACGGCGGCGCGGTGCGGTACCGGACGCTGTACTCGGCCGACGAGCTGGTGACGATGGGGTATCTGGTGGACGTGACGTTCGAAGGGCGGGGGGCATGAACGCCGAGACGATCGGCCGGTGGCTGGAGACCCTGGGCGTGCCGCCGGAGGTGGTGTCCATCGGCACCGAGGCGGACAACGCGTGGTGCCTGCTGCGCACCGAGCTGCCCGAGGAGGACGGCGTTCCGGCCTGGGAGGTGTTCTGGCGCGAGCAGGGCAACCGCTACGACTGGGCACGGTTCAGCAACGAGCAGGTCGCCTGCCACTACCTGTTCGGCCGCCTGGCCTGGGCGCAGGTGGCACGTGGTGCGGTCGGGGTGCTGCCAGGCCGCTAAATCGCTCGATTGTTCGAGTCCCCGGTGTCACGCTCTTGAGTTATGACAACGTGGGAGATCGTTCGGGAGGCCGACCTCGGCCGTGACGACCACGCGGCGCTGTCGGCGCTGCTTCGGGTGTCCTGCTCACGACCTCCCGCCGTGCGGACCAGCTGGTTCGGGTCCCGGCCCGAGGTACGGGTGGTGGCCCGCGAGGACGGGGAGGTGGTCGCCCACGCGGGCGTACTACGCCGGTTCGTCCAGGTCACCGAGCACGGCGCGCCGCTGGAGGTGCTGGTCGGCAACGTCGGGCTGCTCACTGTCCATCCGGACCACCGCGGCCGCGGGCTCGGCAGGGAGCTGGGTGACCGGCTGTGCAAGCTGTTGTCCGGGCTGAGCGTCCCGTTCGGGCTCGTGCTGTGTGATCCCGGGATCGTCGGTTACTACCGGAGCCTGGGCTGGCACCGGCTGCCCGAGGTGGACGTCCGTTATCTCGACTTCGAGCAGCGCGACCCGTTCCGGGTGGTCAGCGAGCGCTGTGCCAGCACCATGGTGCTGCCGGTGCGGGTGCCGCTGAGTGCCTGGCCCACGGCGGAACGGCTGGAACTGGCCGGCAGTCAGGTCTAGTGGCGCAGGACGTCCAGGGCGGCGTCGTGCAGCAGGCCGTTGGTCGACAGCGCCGAACCGCCGTCGAACCGGTCACCGCCGTTCAGGTCGCCGAAGCGGCCACCGGCCTCGGTCACCAGCACCTGCACGGCCGCGACGTCCCACGGGTTCACGATCGCCTCGGCGGCGATGTCGATGGCCCCCTCGGCGACCAGGCAGTGCGACCAGAAGTCGCCGAACGCGCGGTTCTCCCAGCAGGCGTCGGTCAGCGCCAGGTACGCCTCGCGGGAGTGGTGCTCGGTCCACGAGCCCAGGTGGGTGGTCGACAGGTAGGCGTCGGCGAGGTCGCCGACCGCGGACACCGAGATGCGCCGTGTCCCGGCCGTGTCCCGGCACCAGGCGCCGGAGCCGGTGGCGGCCCACCAGCGGCGGCCCAGCAACGGCGCCGACACCATGCCGACCACCGGCACACCGCCGTCGACCAGCGCGATGAGCGTGGCCCACGCGGGTACGCCACGCAGGAAGTTCTTGGTGCCGTCGATCGGGTCGATCACCCAGGTGCGGCCGTCGCCGGTGGTGCCGCCGCGTTCCTCGCCGGCGATCCGGTCGCCGGGTCGCCGGTCGGCCAGGACCGCGCGCAGCGCGTCCTCGACGGCGGTGTCGGCGTCGGTGACCGGGGTGCGGTCCGGCTTGCGGCTCACCGCCAGGTCCAGGGCACGGAACCGGTCGGTGGTGATGGCGTCGGCGGTGTCAGCCAGCTGGGTGGCCAGTTCGAGATCCTGCGCGTACCCGGTCACGATCACGATCGTTTCACGCCCCGTGGTCGTAGAGTTCACCAGGTGAGCATGGTGCTACTCGCTGAGGACGACCCGGCCATCGCCGAACCGCTGTCCCGGGCCCTGCAGAGAGAGGGCTACCAGGTGCGGGTGGTCGCCGACGGGCCGGGCGCGCTGGAGGTCACCACGTCGGACAGGGTCGACCTGCTGGTGCTCGACCTCGGCCTGCCCGGCATGGACGGGCTGGAGGTGTGCCGCCGCCTGCGCGCGGGCGGTTCCGAGCTGCCAGTGCTCATGCTGACCGCCCGCACCGACGAGGTGGACTTCGTCGTCGGCCTGGACGCGGGCGCCGACGACTACGTCGCCAAGCCGTTCCGGCTGGCCGAGCTGCTGGCCCGGATCCGCGCACTGCTGCGCAGGCGGGCGCCCGAGGCGCTGGAGGCCGGCGGGGTGCGGATGGATCTGGGCGCCCGGCTGGTCACCGTGGACGGGCGGGAGGTGCAGCTGGCGAACAAGGAGTTCGAGCTGCTGCGGGTGCTGATGAGCCGGGCGGGCCAGGTGGTCAGCCGCGACGAGATCCTCGCCGAGGTGTGGAACGACCTGGAGTCCAAGACGTCGAAGACGCTGGACATGCACATGTCCTGGCTGCGCCGTAAGCTCGCCGTCGCGCAGGAGGGTTCGCCCCGGCCGGGCCGCAACCACGACACCGAGCGCCGGATCGCCACCGTGCGCGGCGTCGGCTTCCGCTTCAACGCCGAGTGACACCGTGCGCCGCCGCATCCTGTTAGCCATCCTGCTGGCGGTGGCCGTCACCGGAGCGGCGCTGGGCATCCCGCTCGGCATCACGGCGTGGACGCTGGTGGAGACGCTGGCCAGGGACGACCTGGTGGCCAGCGGGCAGCGGATCGCCGCCACCCTCGACGACGACCTGGCCAACGGCAGGCCGATCGTGCTGGAGGGGGTGCGGGCGGCGGTGCCGTCCGACGGGCTGCTGACCGTGCGGCAGCGGGGCCAGGCCGACCTGCACTACGGCGTCGACCCGAGCACGAACGCCATCGCGGAGACCGTGCCGATCGCCCGGGAGGGCACCGTGACGCTGGCCATCCCGGCCGGGCCGCTGCGGGCGACGCAGACGCAGGTCACCGCCGGTGTCGTGTTGCTGGTGCTGTTGTCGGTCGGGACCGGGACGGTGGTGGCGACGGTGACCGCGCGGCGGCTGGCCCAGCCGCTGCGGCACGTCGCCGAACGGGCCGCTCGCCTCGGTGGCGGCGACTTCCGGCCCGATCCCAAGCGTTACCGGGTCGGGGAACTGGACATGGTGGCCGAGGCGCTGGACTCGTCCGGTACCGCGCTGGCGCAGCTCGTGCAGCGGGAACGGCAGCTCGTCGGCGACGTGTCGCACCAGCTGCGCAGCAGGCTGACCGCGTTGCAGCTGCGGCTGGAGCCGCTGACCGGCCACGAGGACCCGGAGGTCGCCGAGGACGCGCTGGCCGCGCAGGAGCAGGCGGACCGCCTCGCCGAGGCACTCGACGAGCTGCTGGCCGCGGCCAGGGCGGCCAGCGAGGAGAGCGCCGAGGTGGTCGAGTTGCCGGTGGCGTTGCCGGAGATCGCCGAGGAGTGGATGCACCAGCTCCGGGCCGAGGGTCGCAACCTGCGGGTGCGGGCCGGTGACGGCCTGCTGGTGCGGGCGACGCCGGGGCGGCTGCGTGAGGTCGTCGGCGTGCTGCTGGACAACGCCAGGCGGCACGGCGCCGGCACCGTCACGCTGGCCGCGCGGCGCGGTGACACCGAGGGCACGGTGGTCGTCGACGTGTCCGACACCGGCGCCGGGGTGCCCGACGAGCTGGCGCCGCACATCTTCGACCGCGGCTTCTCCGGCGGCGGCTCGACCGGCGTCGGCCTGGCGCTGGCCAGGGCACTGGCCGAGGCCGACGGCGGCAGGCTGGAGCTGTCCGGCAAGCGGCCCGCGGTGTTCAGCCTGTTCCTGCGCGCGCCGCGCCCCGCCGACCTGGTGCCCGGGGTGAGCTGGCCCGCCGCCCGTACGCCGCGCTAGTTCCCCAATGTGGCATTGGGGAACTTGAAGTACCCCAATGCCACATTGGGGTACTTCAACGCACCAGAAGCCACATTGGCGAGAACTAACGCGGCCGGCGGACGACCGCGACGAAACCGGCGCGGGCGGGCAGGCCGAGGCTGCTCCACAGCGCGCCGGCGTCGGTGCGGGCCACCCGGGTGGCCGGGCCGCCGCCACGCACCGCACGCAGGGCGTGGTCCAGCAGCAGGTGCTCCCGCCGGGTGTCGGCCGCCCGCGCGGTGACCAAATAGGACAGTTCACACGCGCCGGTCGCGGTGGTACGCAGTCCGAACAGGAACAGCGTCACCACCGGGCCGCCCGAATCCTCCCGCCACACCGGGGCCGGCGGCTCCAGCCGCACCGCGACGCCGTCGGGCAGCTGGCTGGTGAGCAGGCGGCTCAGCGCCGCGTCGGCCTCGGGGATCACCTGACCAGCGTGCGGCCCGGCGGGCCGTTCCGGTAGGACCCGGCGAAGGGCCGACCGGGCGCCCCGGGCCGCCCTTTCGGGCAGCCCGGGGGCCACCCCCCCTGAGGGTGCGTCTGCCGGGTGGGGCCTACTGCGCGCGGCCAGCGCGGCGATCGCCTGCGTTGTCGGCAGGCCCGAGTACGATCCAGTACGAGGGCCTGCCTCC
Organism: Amycolatopsis suaedae; assembly: GCF_004214935.1. Taxonomy (GTDB): domain Bacteria; phylum Actinomycetota; class Actinomycetes; order Mycobacteriales; family Pseudonocardiaceae; genus Amycolatopsis; species Amycolatopsis suaedae. Next base: position 212,254 of record NZ_SFCC01000008.1, on the reverse strand, counting down.
GCCTTGGCGATCACCACGCTGATCCACGCTCGCTACGGCCCCACCCGGCAGACACACCCTTAGATCAATCCCTCGCGCATGGCGTAGGCCACGGCGTGGGACCGGTTGCGCAGCTGGAACCGGTTGGTGACGTCGTGCAGGATCGCCTTCACGGTCCGCTGCGAGTAGGACAGCTTCGCGGCGATCTCCTGGGTGGACAGCCCGGCCGCGACCAGCCGCAGCACGTCGCCCTCCCTGGCGCTGATCCCCGCCAGCCGCATGCCCTTGGGCTGCAGCACCTGCCGCTGCAGCCGGGACACGCTGGTCAGCAGCCTGCCCAGCACGTCGGGCGGCAGCGCGCCCTCACCGGCCGCGGCGGCCCGCACCAGGCGCACCAGCATCTCCGGCGTCGCCTCCGCGCGCCGCGCGACGGCGCAGACGCCGTACTCGACGGCCGTCAGCACCTCGTTGTCGTCGACCTCGCCCACGACCAGCACGATCCGCGAGTGCCCCCGGCACTGCAGCTTGCTCAGCTGCCGGGTCATCGCGTCGTCGAGCCGGTCGGTGACCAGCAGGACGACCGCCCCGACGTCGACGCCGCTCTCGACCACCTCGACCTCCGGCCGCGGGCGCAGCGCCGTGCGCACCCCGTGCTTGAGGATCGGGTCGGTCGCGTGCACGAGCACCGGAATCCGTCCCATGGTTTGCCCCCTCTGGTGAGTACCCGCCTCCCTACGGTTACTCACCCTGCCGGGGGAGGTGTCCCGGGCGCATGGGACCGGTGTCCCGTTCTTGCCCGAACGGGCGTACCCGAGTTCGGCTCAGCGGCCCAGTCCGGCCTGCCGCGCGCGGACGATGGCCTGCGCCCGGTCGGCCACCTGAAGCTTGCTGAACACGCTGGAGATGTGGTTGCGCACGGTCTTCGGGCTGAGCGAGAGCGACTGCGCGATGGCCGAGTTGCTCCGCCCCTCGGCGACCAGCCCGAGCACCTCACGTTCCCGGCTGGTCAGCTCGGGGAACACCGGGTCGGTCGGCGGGGCCGGGCTGCTGAAGAAGCTCAGCACCCGGTTGGCGACGTCCGGGCCGAAGATGGCCTCGCGGCGGCCCACCGCCCGCACGGCGCGGATGATCTCCTCCGGCTCCGCGTCCTTGAGCAGGTAGCCGCGGGCACCGGCCCGCATCGCGGCGAACACCGACTCGCTGTCGTCGGCCATGGTCAGCATCAGCACCCCGGCACCCGGTACGGCGGCGACGATCCGCCCGGCCGCCTCCACCCCGCTGATGTCGGGCAGGTGCAGGTCCATCACCACGACGTCGGGCCGCAACGACTCCGCCGCCTCCACCGCGAGTGCCCCGCTCGACGCCTCGCCGACCACCTCGATCACCGGCTCCGCGCCGAGCATGGTGCACAGCCCGAAGCGGAACAGTGGATGGTCGTCGACCACCAGGACCCGGACAGCCGCATTGGTCATGGCTTTCCCTCCGGTAGTGGCAAGACGGCGGCCACCCGGGTGCCGCCGCCGGGCGGGGAGTCGACGGTGAACTCGCCGCCGAGTTCGGCCGCCCGCTCCCGCATGGACGTGAGCCCGATGCCGGACCCGGGGCTGCCGGGGGTGAGCCCGGCGCCGTTGTCGGTGACGTCGATCTCCAGCGCGTCACCCGCGCGCAGGGTGACCGTACAGCGGCTGGCGTGGGCGTGGCGGACGACGTTGGTCAGCGCCTCGCAGACGATCCGGTAGGCGGCCACGTCGACCGCGGGCGGCAGCGGCGGCAGCGCCTCCGGCGCCTCGAGGACGACCTTCGGCCCGTCCTCACCCGCGTTCATCGCGTCGACGTGGTCGGCGATCGCGCCGAGCAGTCCCAGCTTCTCCAGCGCGGGCGGCCGCAGATCCTGTGCGAGCCTGCGGACCTCGGTGATCGCCAGCGTCAGCGCGTCCTGCAGCTTGCCCAGCAGCACCCCGGCGGGCCCGTTCTCGCCGACCGTCTGCCTGCCCGCCCGCAGGCCCAGGTTCACCGCGGCCAGCGTCGGGCCGACGCCGTCGTGCAACTCCCGCAGCAGCCGCCGCCGCTCCTCCTCGCGGGCACTGACCAGCCGGTCGCGGCTGCGGGTCAGGTCGCCGGTCAGTTTCGCGGTGTAGACCATCGTCCCGGCGTGCCGGGCGACCTCGTCGAGTACGTCGTGCGACCTGCGGTCCAGCGTCTCCCTGGCGATCACCAGCTGACCCACCCGCTCGCCGCGGTGGGTCAGCGGGAGCCTGCGGGACAACGGTGTCGGCGTCCCGAAGCTGGCCGCCACCTCGGTGCCGGCGTCACGCTCCAGTTCGATGGCCACATAGGGCAATCGCAGAGCGGCGCCGATCGTTTCCACCAGCGCCGGAAGCTGCTCGCCGGGCCCGGGCAGCTTCTCCAGCCGGGCGGCCAGCGCGGACACCATCCGGTACGGGTCGGTCTGCTCGCCGTAGAGCCGGGTGTTGATCAGGGCCTGCAGCCGGGCCCGCAGCGGTTGCACGGCCAGCGCGACGGCCACCGCCGCGCCCGCCTGCTGCCAGAGCTGGTCCAGCGGCCCGAACAGCAGGTGCAGCGCCCCGACGACGACCAGGTAGAGCGTGGCCAGCGCGACGCTCAGGCTGCCGTAGACCAGCGACCGGCTGATCACCACCTCGATGTTGAGCGCCCGGTGCCGCAGGATCGCCAGCGCGACCGCGACCGGGACGCCGAGGAACGACAGCGACGAGTACTGCACCGGCAGCGGGGTGGTGCCGGTCAGTGCCTGCGGGATCGACCACAGTCCCAGGTAGAGCACGGCCCCCGCACCCAGTGCGAACGCCAGCCAGCGCAGCCTGCGCCGCACCAGCGGATCGGGTCTGCTCACATAGGACACGACCAGGACGCCGACCACGAGCACCGGGAAGGTGTACAGCGCGCCGAGCGCGGGCGAGCCGGTCGTGGACAGCCGCGTCAGCGGGTCGTCGACGGTGAGCAGGGTGAACACGGCGGGAACGGCGTACAACCCGACTGCCGCGACGTAACCCGCGGCCACCCGTACCCGGAACCGGCGCCGGTCGCTCACCTCGGGGAAGGCCAGCGCGAAGTGCAGCATGCCCGCCCAGAGCAGGGTGAACCCGAGTTCGCCCGCGTACCAGCGCCAGAACTGGTCGCCCGCGACCAGGTCCAGTGCCTCCAGGTCGAAGAAGCCGGACGCGGTCACGGCGACGAACGCCAGCGTCGACGGCACCAGCCCGGCCGCGGCGGCCGGGTCGCGCGGACGGGCACGGAAGATCGCCAGCGACACCAGCAGCAGCGCGGTGGCCACCACCAGCGACGGCCAGGACGTGGCGAGGTTGCCGAGGACGGGGAAGTCGTGCAGCCGGACCTCGATCGTGCGGGTCACCCCGTCGCGCAGCACCTCGTAGTGGAGGACCTGGCCGACGGCCACGGGCGGTCCGCCGGGCAGGACGCCGACCGCCGCACCGACCGGCACGCCGTCGATGGCCAGGATCCGGTCGCCGGGCAGCAGCGGGCTGTAGGACTCCACGCCGCGGACGACCACACCACCGGAGCCCACGGCGGTGTCGCCGACGTTGATCGTGGTGCCGTCGCTCGCGCTCTGCCCCCGCCACAGCAGGGCCGCTCCACTGGCGAACAGGAAGACGGCGCCGAGCAGCAGGACCAGAGCGGGCGCCCACCGCGCACCCGCAGAATGCGACACGCTGGAAGCATCCCGCAGTTCGGACGTCCAGCCCAGCTAATTCCCCTGGCCGCCAGACGCCGGGCCACCCGTTTGGCGCAGTGGTTCGCTCTCAGCGCTGCGGCAGCTTGCGCACGACCGCGTCGTTGTCCCGCCGGCGGTGCCCCAGCTCGTCAGGGAACACCCACTTCTTGAACCCCCAGAAGCGGAACACCATGGCCAGCAGCATGCCGATCACCGAGCCGCTGGTGAAGTCGGCGATCTCCTGGACCAGGAACGACACGTGCGGCACCTCGAGGTCGAGCACGTACCGGGAGACGTAGAGCGGGACCAGGTTCACCGCGATCGCCACACCGCTGATCACGAAGAACAACGCCGCCTCGTGATGGCGCTGCCGTCCTCCTCGGGTGCGGAAGGACCACTCGCTGTTGAGGATGTAGGACACGATCACGGCGACGATGATGGCGATGGCCTTGGCCGTGGTCGGCTTGGTCTCCAGCACCGTCAGCTTGAGCAAGTACCAGACGCCGTTGTCCACCAGGAACGTCGTTCCGCCGACGACGGCGAACTTGAGCAGTTCGCGGTGCTTCACCAGGATGCCGCGCAGCGGCTTGGGCATCCTGGCCAGCACGGATTCGACGACGGTCACGTGCGCAGTCTACGTATCCGGCTCACGCGGCCTTGCGGGCCTCGGGCTCGACGGGCTCTTCGGCCCGCTGCTCGGCGGTGAGCGGGAACACCCATTTCCGCATCGCCCACCAGCGGAACACCATGGCGATGGCGGTGCCGAGCACCATGCCGGACAGGAAGTCGGCGACCTCCTGGGTGAGCAGGTCGACGGCCGGTACCCGCAGGTCGAGGACGTACCGCGACACCGCCAGCGGCGCCGAGTTCAGGCCCAGGCTGATGGCGCAGACCAGGAAGAACAGCGCGGCCTCGTGGTGGCGCCGGTGGCCGCCCCTGGTGTGGAAGGACCACTCGCTGTTCAGGACGTAGGACACGATCGTGGCGACGATGATCGCGATGCCCTGCGCGGTCAGCGGGTGCGCCTGGAGCACGGTGATCTTCAGCGCGTAGTTCACGCCCAGCGTGACGCCGAAGCAGATGCCGCCGACCGTGGCGAAGCGCACCAGCTCACGGTGCCGTTCCAGCAGCGGCCGCAGCGGCTTCGGGATGATCCCCATACGCGGCAACGCTACCGCCCCCGCCACCCGGCGGAGACGGCCGGTAACCCGCTAAACGAACGGGAACAGCCTGGCCAGCAGGTTCGGCTCGGTCGACTGCGGCGCGACCGGGGGACTCGGCTTGGCCGGGCTCGACGGCGTGCTGGGCGACGGCTTGGCCGGGGAGGACGGCGGGCTCGGCTTCACCGGCTTGCTCGGCGTGGACGGTTTGCCCGGCTTGTCCGAACTGGGCGGCGAACTCGGCGAACTCGGTGAACTCGGCGTGCTGCTCGACGGCGTGGGCTTGTCCTTGCACAGCTTGCCCCAGCAGTCGAACCGCACCGACTTGGACTCGGTGGCCCGGCCCAGCTTGGCCGTGACCGTGACGGTCAGGTCCGGGCTGGCCTTGCGCTCCAGCATCACCCACAGGTGCAGGTGCTCGCGGGGCTTGAGGTCACGCTTGCTGGTGCAGGTCGTGGTGCCGCCGTCGGTACCGCAGCGCACCCGGTAGCTGCCCAGCACCAGCCGTGCCGGGTCGTCGACGGTGACCGTCACCGGCCTCGTCGTCGGCCCCTCGTTGCGCACGCTGATGTGCAGGACCGGGTGCCGGGCCCAGGGGAACGTCGAGGTCCAGGCCGGATGCACGCGCAGGCTGAGGTTGTCGGCGGGCGCCTTCACCGGGACCCGCACGGCCACGTTCACCGGACCGCCCGCGCTGACCGAGCCGGTGACCTGGCCCGCCTCGGCCGTCTCGTCGGCGACCAGCCGGAACGTCAGCACCGCCGTCTGCCCCGGTCGCAGGCCCTGCTCGGTGCGGCAGGTGACGGTGCCGCTGCCTGCCGGGCACTGGACGTGCACCGTCGGCGCCGGTTCCGCCGGGGCCGTGCTGCTGCCGGAGGTGCTGCTCTGCGCCCCACCGCCGCCGCCACCGGGCGGCACGGCGGACACGCCCTTGGGCAGGTTCAGCGTGATGATCACCGGCTCGGACGTCGTGCCGCCGTCGTTGCGCACGGTGAAGGGCAGGTCGACGGGGCTGCCGCCGGGTTCCAGCTCGGCGCCCTGCGGCGGGGTGGCGATCACCCTGGGCGGAAGCGGCGCGGGCGGCGGAGCCGGCTGGCTCGCAGGCGGCTCGGCCGGGGGCGCGGGCGGTGGCGCCGGTGGCGGAGCCGGTTCGGCAGGCGGAGGTGCGGGTGGTGCGGGCGGCGGCGCCGGGGGAGCCGGCGGGACCACCGGCGCGGCGGGTGGCGGCGGTGGCGGCGGAGCCACCATCGCGGGCGGGGCGGGCACCTGCTGGGCGACCGGCAGGCTCGGGCTGCCGCTGGCCAGCCCGACCGCGACGGCCGCGGCCACGACCGCGGCGGACGCGCCGACGCCGACGAACTGCCGGGGAGCGCTCGCGGCGGCTCCGGCCGCGGCACCGCCGCCACCGCCTCCGCCCGCCGCCCCGGCGGCTCCGGCACCGGCCGCTCCCGCGGCCGCCGCTCCCGCGGTGACCGCGGAGCCCTTGAGCGCCCCGGCGGCCGCCAGGTACCCCAGAGCCGCGCCACCGAGCACGATCGGCGCGATGATCGCGCGCAGCACGCCGTTGACGTCGGCCAGCTCGGCGGCCAGCGCCCGGCACCGGTCGCACTCGTCCAGATGGGCCTCGACCTGGGCGCGTTCCCGTTTGGACAGCCCGTCCCTCGTCCACGCGCCCAGCCGGTCGGCGGTCGCGCGGCAGCGCTGCTCGGACGTCTCGGCCAGGTGCACCTGCAGGTAGGCCTGCCGCAGGCCCTCCCTGGCCCGGTAGGCCAGCGCGGACACGCCGTTGGCGGTCAGCCCCAGCAGCGGCGCCACCTCGGCTGGCGACTGCTGCTCGACGACCGTGTGCCACAACACGGCCTGCCAGCGCTCGGGCAGCCGGGCGAACGCCTTCGCGGCCAGCGACCGTTCCAGGCCGGCCACCGCGGTGTCGGAGAACTGCACGGTCAGCGCCTCGGCGCCGACCTCGGTCATGTCCTCGTTGAGGTCGACCTTGCGTTCGCGCCGGGTCCGGTCATAGGCGGTGTGCCGCAGAGTGGTGAGCAGGTAGGCGCGGAAGGCGGTGTCCGGGCCCTTGCCGGCCCGCAGCGTGTCCAGCACCTTCGCGAACGCCTCGGAGACCAGGTCGTCGGCCTCGGCCGAGGACCGGGCCAGCTGCCTGGCCAGGTTGCCTGCCGCGCCGACGTGGCGCTCGTAGAGCGTGCCGTAGTCGGCGATCGTTCCCCCGCGAACGGCCGCGATCAGCTCGGCGTCGCTCCGGCCGCCTGCCTGTTCGGGAACTGTGGACAACCCGCCCGCCCCTCTTACTCGCACGTAAACCCTGGCTCAGTGTGACTGACGTACCCGTGACCGTCACGTGGTGGCCCTGTGGATGACCCGGAGGGTGCAACCTTCCGGCCCGACCGCCGTAATGATCGCCCGGCTGCTCCGTCTCTCTGCCGGAGGAAATGACACGGCGAAGGGACGACGGCAAGTGGTGGACATGCCGGCTCCCGGTTCACTCCCCGGCTCGGGTGAGGACCGGAAGGTCGACACGGGGGACCGCGTGCTGCGGACCCTGCGAGCCCGCTGGCGTACCGCCAGCCTGGCTGCTGGCTGGCGGTTCCCCAGTGACTGGGGCCTGCCGGAGGTCGACGCCGTGTGCGCGGCGGTCGTCCGGGAGGACCGCGCCGAGCAGGCGCTGGCCGGACTGGGCAGAGCCAGGGCGGCGGCGGGTGCCGGGCTCACCGAGACGCTCACCGACCTCGCCGCCCTGCACGCCGTGCTCGACCAGCCCGACGGCGCCGACGGGTTCGTCGCGGCCGACGTCGACTCCATCCCGGCCCGGCTGATCAGGGTGACGGCGGTGGCCTGGGCCGACGTGGCCATGGACAAGCTGGCAGGCGCCGAGGTCACCGACCCGCTCACCGGCCTGCCCAACCACGCCTACCTGCGCACCCGGCTGGCCGAGGTGTACGCGGAGGCGGCCGCGGCGGACCGCAGCGTCGCCGACGACCACACCCTGCTGGTCGTCTCCATGGACTTCTCGCAGGTGAGCGGCTGGCCGCGGCTGACCGGCATGATCATGGTCGCCGACGCCGTGCGCGAGGTGTTCCGCTCGGGCGAGAGCGTCGCGTCGATCGGCCCTTCGGCGGTGGCCGTGCTGGCCCGCCGCTCCGGGAAGGTCGCCGGGCGGGGCGTGCTGCTGCGCCGGGCGCTGACCGACCGGCTCGCCGTCGACGCCCAGTTGCACGAGGTGGCGCACCCGCGCATCAGGGTGCTGCGGCTGCCCGGCGACCACGCGGCGGCATGTGCCCTGGTCGACGACGTACGGCGATCCTGACCTGCCCGGCCCGCGGATACCGAGTCGTGATTTCCTTGGCCGGTGACCACACCGCCACGACTAGCACTGAGAACCGCACTGGCCAGACTGTCCGTGCGGCCCAGGTCGATGCTGTGGCTCGCGGCGGTTCCGGTCATCGCGATCGTGGCGGGCGTCATCGGCTGGCTGCTCGACTGGCGTCTCGGCGTCGACAGCGCCGTCTACCGGGCCGGCGCGCTCACCCTGCTCAACGGCGATCCGCTCTACGAGGCCAACTCGCTGAGCACCGAGCCGTGGTGGGCGCTGCTGCCGTTCACCTACCCGCCGACCGCGGCGATGATGTTCGCACCGCTGGCGCTGATGCCGATCCAGGTCGCCTGGGGTGTGCTGGCCGCGGTGTCGATCCTGGCGATGGCGTTGTGCATCCGGGTGGCCATCGGCAGCCTGCCCCGGCTGCCTGGTGACGTCTCCCGCTGGGCCCAGCCCGGCCGCGCCACGCTCGTGTTCGCCGTGGTGCTGCTCGGCCTGGAACCGGTGTGGCGCACGGTGTTCCTCGGCCAGATCAACCTGATCCTGATGGCGCTGGTGATGGTCGACGTCCTCGTCGTCACCGCGCGCGGGTCCCGCTGGGGCGGGATCATGGTCGGCGTCGCGGCCGCGGTGAAGCTGACGCCGATCGTGTTCGTCGGGCATCTGCTGTTCACCGGCAAGTGGCGGGACGCGCTGCGGGCGCTGGCCACGTTCGTCGCCCTGCAGGGGCTGATGTTCCTGATCGTGCCGTCCGACGCGTGGCGGTACTGGACGCACACCCTGCCCGACACCGGCCGCATCGGGCCGCTGCACTGGGCGGGCAACCAGTCGCTCAACGGCCTGTTCAACCGGCTCACCGACCTGGCGCCGTGGGCGTCCACCGCCGCCTACGTCGCGGCGTTCGCGTTGCTGGTGCCGTCGATCTGGCTGGTGGTGCGGTTCCACCGCAAGGGACAGGCGCTGGCCGCGCTGCTGGTGACCGCGTTCTGGATTCTGCTGGTGTCGCCGGTGTCCTGGTCGCACCACTGGGTGTGGGCGGTTCCGCTGATCGTGCTGCTGGTGTCCCGGCTACCGCAGACCACGCTGTCCACCGCGTGGCGCCGCTGGGTCGCGGCGGCGGCCGTGGTGGTCGTGTTCGCCAGCTGCGTGCTGCTGATCATGCCCAACGGCCGCGACATCGAGCTGCACTGGGACTTCTGGGAGTTCGTGATCGGCAGCGCCTACATACTCATCCCGTTCGTGCTGGCCGCGGTGCTGACCGTGCGCTGGTACCTGCTGCGCAGACGGCCGCCCGTGCGAGAGCCTGCCAAAGACAATGTCGACGCGTCGATGGTCAACTGAGTCCGCTCGCTGGTGGCCAGCCGCCGTCGTGGCCGCCGCGTTCGCGGCCGGGGTCGCGGTCTGGCTGGCCGGCTGGCACCTCGGCGCGGACAGCGCGGTGTACCGGGCGGGCGCCCTGTCGTTCCTGCGTGGCGAGCAGCTCTACACCGACCGCGCGCTGAGCACGCTGCCGTCGTGGGTACTGCTGCCGTTCACCTATCCACCCGCCGCCGCGCTGCTGTTCACCCCGCTGGCGGTGCTGCCGGAGGGCCTGGCCTGGGGCGCGCTGGCGGCCGGGTCGGCCGCGTCGCTGGTCGTCGTGGTGCGGCTGGCCGCCCGGGGCAGCAGGCTGGCCGCCTGGCCGGCCGTCGCCGGGCTGTCGGTGCTGGCGGTGGCGCTGGAACCGGTGTGGAAGACGTTCTTCCTCGGCCAGATCAACCTGATCCTGATGGCGCTGGTGATGGCCGACGTCCTGGTGCTGTCGGCACGCGGGTCCCGCTGGGGCGGGGTGCTGATCGGGGTGGCGGCGGCGGTGAAGCTGACGCCGCTGGTGTTCGTGGCGCACCTGATCGTCACCGGCAGGTGGCGGGACGCGCTGCGTGCGCTGGCGACGTTCGCGGCGCTGCAGGGACTGATGTTCCTGCTGGCGTTCGGCGACACCGCGCAGTACTGGGAGCGGACGGCGTCCAACGCCGACCGGATCGGCGCCGTGCACTGGATCTTCAACCAGTCCCTGCACGGGCTGGTGGCCCGCGCGGGTGAGCTGACCCCGCTGGCGATGCCGGTGGCGCTGGCGATCGGCGCGTTGCTGGCCGTCCCGGCGGTGTGGCTGGTGGTGCGGCTGCACCGGCGCGGTGAGGCACTGATGGCGTTGCTGGTGACCGCGACGTTCGGGCTGCTGGTCTCGCCGGTGTCCTGGACGCACCACTGGGTGTGGACGGTGCCGCTGGTCGTGTTGCTGCTGGTCAGGGCCCGGTACTGGGCCGTGGTCGCGGTCACGGCCGTGTTCACCGGAGTGGTCATGCTGGTGCCCAACGGCGGGCGCGCGGAGTTCGGCTGGGGCCCGCTGCTGTCGGTGCCGGGCAACCTGTACGTGGTCGCCGCCACGGTCGGGTTGCTCGGCTTGAGCGTCCGCGAACTCGCACGTCTACGATCTGCGCGTGGATGAACGGACCAGGCTGCCCGTGGTGGGAATGGTGGGCGGCGGCCAGCTGGCCAGGATGACCCACCAGGCCGCGATCGCGCTCGGGCAGTCGCTGCGGGTGCTCGCCGCCGACGAGAACGACTCCGCCGGCCTGGTCGCCGGCCAGGTGGTGCACGGCTCGCACACCGACCTGGAAGCGCTGCGTGGCTTCGCGTCCGGTGTGGACGTCGTGACGTTCGACCACGAGCACGTTCCCGGTGAGCACCTGCGTGCGCTGGTGGCCGACGGCCACACCGTCCGCCCCGGCCCGGACGCCCTGCTGCACGCCCAGGACAAGCTGGTGATGCGCAGGCGGCTGGAAGCGATGGGCCTGCCGATCCCGGCCTACGCCGAAGTCACCGCGGTGGACGACCTGCTCAAGTTCGGCGCCGAGCACTCCTGGCCGGTCGTGCTCAAGGCCGCCCGCGGCGGGTACGACGGCCGCGGCGTGTGGATGGTCGGCGACGAGGAGCAGGCCCGGCAGCTCGTCCCCGAGCTGCTGGCGGCAGGCACCCCGCTGCTGGTTGAGCAGAAGGTGCCGATGCGCCGCGAGCTGTCCGCGCTGGTGGCCCGTTCGCCGTTCGGACAGGGTGCGGCCTGGCCGCTCGTGGAGACCGTCCAGGAGAACGGCATCAACACCGAGGTGCTCGCCCCCGCCCCCGGCCTGCTGGCCGACGTGGTGCGGCAGGCGCAGGACCTGGCGCTGCGGGTGGCCCGCGAGCTGGACGTCGTCGGCGTGCTGGCCGTCGAGCTGTTCGAGACCGACGACGGGGTCGTGGTCAACGAGCTGGCCATGCGGCCGCACAACTCCGGCCACTGGACCATGGACGGCTCGCGCACCTCGCAGTTCGAACAGCACCTGCGGGCGGTCCTGGACTACCCGCTCGGCGTCACCGACCTGCTCGCCCCGGCCTGCGTGATGGCCAACGTGCTCGGCGCGCCCGAGCAGCCCGCGATGGGGCCGGACGAGCGGCTGCACCACCTGTTCGCCCGCTTCCCGGACGCCAAGGTGCACCTCTACGGCAAGGGCGAACGGCCCGGCCGCAAGCTCGGGCACGTCAACTTCGTCGGCCCGGGCCTGGACGAGCTGCGGCGCAAGGCCAGGCTGTCGGCGCACTGGCTGTCGCACGCCGTCTGGGCCGACGGCTGGCAGATTCACTGAGACGAGGAGCGTGGAGCATGTCCCCGGTTGTCGGCCTGATCATGGGCAGCGACTCGGACTGGCCGGTGCTGGAGGCCGCGGCGACGGCGCTGGACGAGTTCGAGGTGCCCTACGAGGTGGGTGTCTACTCGGCGCACCGAACCCCGCAGCGGATGCTGGACTACGCGTCGTCGGCCGCCGGGCGGGGCCTGCGGGTGATCATCGCCGGGGCGGGCGGTGCCGCGCACCTGCCGGGCATGGTCGCGTCGGCCACCGTGCTGCCGGTGATCGGCGTGCCGGTGCCGTTGAAGTACCTCGACGGCATGGACTCGCTGCTGTCCATCGTGCAGATGCCCGCCGGTGTCCCGGTGGCGACGGTGTCCGTCGGCGGCGCGCGCAACGCCGGGCTGCTGGCCGTGCGGATTCTCGCCGCGGCCGACGAGGGCCTGCGGACCAGGATGGCGGAGTTCCAGGCCGACCTGGAGAAGCTGGTGCTGGACAAGGACGCCGCGCTGCGCTCCAAGCTGTCCTAGAGAAGTTCGCGTAGCTTGCGCTTGAGGATCTTGCCGGTGCCCGACATCGGGATGCGGTCGACGAAACGCAGGTCACGCAGCCGCTGGTAAGGCAGGACCTGCTCGTTCACGGCCCGCATCAGCGCGTCGGCGTCGAGCTGGTGGTTGCGCCGGTCCGGCACGACGAAGGCCACCGGCCGTTCGCCGACCGCCGGGTCGGGCTGGCCGACCACGGCCGCGAGCGCGACCCCGGCCTGCCCGGTGAGCAACTCCTCCAGCTCCCGTGGGTAGACGTTGTACCCCTTGTACAGCAGCAGATCCTTCTTGCGGTCCACAATGGACAAGAAGCCGTCGTGGTCGAGCACGCCGATGTCGCCGGTGTGCAGCCAGCCGCCGCGCAGCGCGAGTTCGGTCTCCTCGGGACGGTTGTGGTAGCCCTGCATGACCTGCGGGCCGCGAATACAGACCTCGCCGGGCGTGTCCGGCGGGAGCGGGTCGCCGCCCTCCTCGGACACGATCTTGATGTCGGTGTCCGGCAGCGGCGGTCCGATGGCGCCGGGCTTGTACGTGCCGGAGGCGAAGCTGTGCCCGACGGCGGCACCCATGGTCACCTCGGTGAGGCCGTAGCCCTCGGCGAAGACCGCGTGCGGGAACCGCTCCAGCAGTGCGGCGACGGTCTCCGCCGGGATGGGCGCGGCACCGGAGTTGAGCAGCCGCACCGAGGACAGGTCGCGGGTCCGCAGGTCGGGGCACTTGAGCAGTGCGGCGTACATCGAGGGGGAGCCCTGGATGGAGTTGATCCGCAACCGTTCGGCCTCGGCCAGGTAGTTCGCCGCGTCGAAGCGGTCGTGCAGCACGACGGTGTTGCCGGTCAGCAACGGCACGATCAGGCTGGCCAGCGTGCCCATGGCGTGGAACCACGGGGTGAGGTTGATCGAGATCCCGGTGCCCAGCCGGATGGGCCAGTCGTCCTCGGTGCCGACCTGGTCCAATCGCAGGTGCCCGCGGCGGCCCAGCGCCGGGACCGCGCCGTTGGCCCAGCAGGCGTACTGCAGTGCGCCCGCGACGACGTTGCGGTGGGTCAGCCGCACGCCCTTCGACCGCGCGGTGGTGCCGCCGGTGTAGGCGAGGTGGGCCAGCGTGTCGCCGGTGACCTCCACGCGGGGCGGGACGTCGGTGGCCTCGCGGTGGAAGTGGTCGAAGTCCACCGCGCCCGGCGGCAGCTCCCCGATGGGGGCCGCGACCACCACGACCTCGACCTCGGTGCGCGGCAGGACGCTGGTGAGCAGACCGGACGCCGCACCGCACGTGACGACGGCGGTCGCGGCACTGTCGGTCAGCTGGTAGGCCAGCGCCTCCTTGGGCAGCAGCGGGTTGGCCGGGCTGAACGTCGCGCCGGCCAGCATCGTGCCGAAGTAGGCCACCGGGTAGGACAGCGTGTTCGGCAGGTGGAACGCGACGACGTCGCCCGGCCCGATGCCGTGTGCGCCGAGCGCGTTGCCGAAGCGGCAGGCGCCGCGCCACAGCTGGGTGTAGCTCAGTTCACCGCGGCCGTGCTGGAACGCCGAGCGGGCGCCGTACCGTTCGGCGGCGCCGGCGAGGATCGCGCCGACCGGTACGTCGGGATACTGCAGACTGCGCGGCAGTCCCGGCGGCGGCGTGATCGACATCACTAGACCGTACGAAGAGTGTCAGCGACGACACAAGAGGGGGCCTGTGAACGGGCGCTAACATCGATGGGAATGGCACTCGTGGAGAGAGGTGACGCGGTGACGGGGCTGTACCAGCTGGCGGAGGAGCACGAGGAGCTGCGCGCGGCCGTGCGATCGCTGGCCGAGAAGGAGATCGCGCCGTACGCCGCCGAGGTGGACGAGCAGGAGCGGTACCCGCGCGAGGCACACGACGCGCTGGTCAAGGCCGGATTCCACGCCGTGCACATCCCGGACGAGTACGAAGGCCAGGGTGCCGACGCGATCGCGGCCTGCATCGTGATCGAGGAGGTCGCCAGGGTCGACGCGTCGGCGTCGCTCATCCCGGCCGTCAACAAGCTGGGCACGCAGCCCATTCTGCTGGCGGCGTCCGAGCAGCTGAAGAAGCAGGTGCTGCCGTCGATCGCCGCCGGTGAGGCGTCCGCGTCCTACGCGCTGTCCGAGCGGGAGGCGGGCTCGGACACGGCGTCGATGCGTACCCGCGCCCGGCTCGACGGGGAGAACTGGGTGCTCAACGGCACCAAGTGCTGGATCACCAATGCCGGCGAGTCGAAGTGGTACACCGTGATGGCGGTGACCGACCCGGAGGCGGAGAAGAAGGCCAACGGCATCTCGGCGTTCGTCGTGCACGCCGACGACCCGGGCTTCTCGGTCGGCCCGAAGGAGCGCAAGCTCGGCATCAAGGGCTCGCCGACGCGGGAGATCTACTTCGAGAACTGCACCATCCCGGCCGACCGGATCATCGGCGAGCCGGGCACCGGCCTGAAGACCGCGTTGCGCACGCTGGACCACACCCGGCCGACGATCGGCGCGCAGGCGCTGGGTATCGCGCAGGGCGCGCTGGACGCGGCGGTCGCCTATGTCAAGGACCGCAAGCAGTTCGGCAAGGCGATCAGCGAGTTCCAGGGCATTCAGTTCATCCTGGCCGACATGGGCACCAAGATCGAGGCGGCCCGTCACCTGGTGTACGCCTCGGCCGCGGCGACCGAGCGTGGTGACGCGCGGGCGGGCTTCATGGCCAGCGCCGCGAAGTCCTACGCGTCGGACGTGGCGATGTCGGTGACCACGGACGCGGTGCAGCTCTTCGGCGGCGCCGGCTACACCCGGGACTTCCCGGTGGAGCGCATGATGCGCGACGCGAAGATCACCCAGATCTACGAGGGCACCAACCAGATCCAGCGCCTGGTGATGGCCCGCGCCCTCCTGAAGGGCTGATCTTAGGCGAGTCCGCTGTTTCCCCGTGAGTCAGCCGCTCGCGGGGGAACAGCGGATTGGCCTTTGGTGAAGGCGTCACGGTGTCTATCTACTCATTCTCAAACTGCCACGGTGCCCGTGGGAGGATATCCTGGCCCCGGGGGAAGACTTAGGTTCCGGCGGCTCCGCCACGAGTAGTAGGCACGACGTACGAAATCTTCGGCTTCGGCCCAAGTTTCAGCTCTCATGACAGGTGCTGGGTGCATTCGAGCGTTGGTGGAGTTCGTGAACGCCACGACCGCCCTATTGTGCTTTTCAAGCTTTCGAATGTTCTCCTCGCCGTCTTCGATGTAGATGTCGGCGTTCACGTGCCCCTTTTCTTTCATAAAACATAGGTCCCAGTAAGGGATGGCGTGACGGTCAAGCCACTCGACGGTTTGTTTGACCGCGGTTTTGTGAAAATAAGAGATGAAAATTCTGTGCGTGATTACTCGAATTCGTACACCTTCGGTGCTCAGTCGTCTCAGCGATTGCACGCAGCCTGCTATCGGGTGCACATCCAAGAAAAGGCGACACTCTTTAACGGCGTATCTGTGTATGCGTTTGTACTCGTCGAGAGACGAAACGCCCCACTGTGGTAGTCCATAGGAGACGTCGCGGGGCAAGGTGTCTGGGTCGACGCCGCGCCAGTATGCAACGACCTCTCGCATCTTGCCGTAGAAATCTGCACAGACGCCATCCAGGTCGACGCCGAGCACGAACTGGTCTTCGGTGGTCATGCCAGCCTCCGTTGGTTGGTTGTCTACCGGCGTCGGTTACTCGCTGTAGCCTGTTACGTCAAGTGGGGCACTGCGTTCGTCCTGATGCAAGCCTGTGACATGGCGCTTACGTATGTTTCTTGCGGGCCTGTGGACCGAGGCGGTTTGACATGGCAGGCTGCTGGAGGCGACGTACCAAGCG
This sequence comes from Amycolatopsis suaedae, assembly GCF_004214935.1. Classification (GTDB taxonomy): domain Bacteria; phylum Actinomycetota; class Actinomycetes; order Mycobacteriales; family Pseudonocardiaceae; genus Amycolatopsis; species Amycolatopsis suaedae. The sequence goes on along the minus strand of NZ_SFCC01000008.1, from coordinate 196,053 downwards.
GGAGTGGAATTGGCGAAGTTCCACCAGCCGGAGTGCTCAGGCCCAAGCCAGCGGACGCACCACCGGTGAACATGCTGGGCACTCGTCGCGTCATTTTCGCGGTCGACGAGACCGTAGCCCCCTGCTTGCCCCACGGTGCGGAGCCTGTGGGTGCGGTTAAGCAGTACGAGGACGTCTGCTACGTCTGCGGCCCCGAGGCATCGCCGTCGTGCTCGCCGAGCGATCGGTTGACGGTCACAAGCCGCCGGGGTGGGTGGAGAGCCAGTCGGGGTGGCGGGCCTTGAGGGCGTCGCGGGCCGCGGTGGTGGGCAGGAGGACGTCGGCGCCGCCGTCGTAGGGGTGGTGGATCCGGTCCATGGACAGGCTGGTGATCATGACCCCGGCGGTCTCGTCGTCGGCGACGGCATGCAGCAGCTCGTCCAGGGCACCGCGGCGCCAGGGGAGCTGGCTGACGTAGAGGTGGACGTACGAGACGAAGTCCGGGTGCTCGGGGCTGACGTGCGTCCAGTACTCGGCGCCGGGGTGCCAGCGTTCGTGGTCGGCGGGGCGCGGTTCGGGTGTCGCGTCGTCGGACCAGTCCGGGGTGATGACCAGGACGTCCTCTCCGGCGAAGAGTTCGTCGAGGACGGTGTTGTAGCGGTGCAGGACAGTGGCGTACTCGGCTTCGTCGCCGGGGTAGCGCTTGGACTCGGGCAGGCTGTGGAAGCGCACCCACCGGTCGGGGTGGGAGTGCTTCAGGTCGTGGGCGATCGGCGGGCAGTCCTGCCAGTTGTGCCGCCAGCGGTCGTGGAGATCGGTCATCGCTCGCGCCAGGCCAGCGGGGACAGGGTGGTGGCCGCCTCGGCGATCCGGCGCGCGGTGGCGGTCCGCAGGCCGTCGCGGGCGGAGGCGATCCAGCCGTCGAGCCGCTGGACGCCGACGTCGCGGTACTCGAGGGCCTGCAGCAGCATCTCCAGCTTGTCGGCGTCCTTGGCGCACAACGCCTCGGCGGACTGCCGTGATTCGTACTCGTCGACCGCGCCGCGCACCATGTCGCGCGACTGGTCGGGGAGGCTCGCTGTCTGGTCGGCGGTGATCCGGCGGGGGTCGGGCTTGGTCAGGTATCCGGCGGCCGTGTGCGGCAGGTCGCCCGTGCGGGTTTCCTGACTGTCGTGCCACAGCGCCAGCAGCGCCGCCCTGGCCGGGTCCGCGCCTTCCTCGACCGCGAGGACGGCCGCGAGCTGCGCCGTCCGCAGGCTGTGCTCCGCGACCGACTCCGGGTCGCGGACACCCGCGTGCCACCAGCCCGCCCGCCGGATGCGCTTCAGGACGCCCAGCTCGTAGCCGAAGGCGGCGATCGCGGCGGCGTCATCGGGCACGGGTGGTTCCTTCCTGATTCTGGCAGGGTGAGGCGGATGGAGGCGACGTACCCGACACTGCGACAGGTCGTGCTCGACTGTACCGACGCCCGGGCACTGGCGGAGTTCTACCGGGAGCTGCTCGGGCTGCGCTACCGGCCCGGTGACGAGCCGCCGGCGGCGGGGGAGCCGGACCCGCGGGGACAGGACTGGCTGGTGCTGCGGGACGTGGCAGGCCGGCCACAGGTGGCGTTCCAGCAGGTCGACGAACTACCGGAAGCGAACTGGCCGACCGGGCCGTGCCCGCAGCAACTGCACCTGGACCTGACCGTGCCGACCGCGGACGAGCTTCGGCGGCAGCACGAGCGGGCCCTGGCACTGGGCGCGCGGCTGCTGTACGACCGGTTCGACGACCCGGAGGAACCACTGCGGGTCTACGCCGACCCCGCCGGGCACCCGTTCTGCATCTTCGTGGCGCCCACGGCCTGAGCGCCGCTTCAGGCGGGGATGCGGTGGAACAGGTTGGTTGCGGGTCTTCGGCGCCTGGCCAGCCAGGCGGGTGGGTGGAACCGGGGTTTGCCGTCGACCATGGTGACGGTCCAGTCGGTGTGGTGGATGACGCGGTGGTGGCGTCCGCAGAGGAGCACCATTTCGTCCACATTGGTTCGTCCGCCGTGTTGCCATTCGCGGACGTGGTGGACGACGCACCAGCGGGGTTTGCGGGTACAGCCGGGGAACGCGCAGCCACGGTCGCGCAGGGCGAGGGCGCGGCGCTGGGCTTTGGTGGCCAGGCGGGCCTCGCGGCCCAGGTGCAGGACCTCGCCGTCGGAGCCGAACACCGCCGGAACGAGCTTGGCCTCGCAGCACAACCGGGACAGCGCCGACGCGCTCAGGTACCCGGCGCCGTCGAGTGCCGCTCCGGCGCGGCGTTCCAAGTCCTCCAGTGTCACCGTCACGGTGACGACGGCGCGTTCACCGGCTTGGGTGTGCAGGTCTTCGGTGCGGGCGACCAGGTCGACGATCTCGGCCAGCGCGTCACCCTTCCGCTCCGCCTGATCCCGGAGATCGGGCACGCCTTCCTCGGCGGGGTGTGGTTTGGCCAGCACATCGAACAACCCGTCCAGCGTGGCGCCGGTTTCCGGGTCGAGGACCCCGGCGAAACGGTACCGGCCCCGCCGGTCCACCATGGAGCGGAACTCCCGTCTCGGAGTCACCTCGGCGTCCTCGTCGGGCGGCGGGCCGTCCTGATCGAGTGTGGCCTTGATGTGGGCACCGGCCTTGCGGACCGCGGTCGGGGGTGCGGTGCGGGCCAGGTCCAGCAGGATGTCCTCGAATCCCGCCCGCGCGGCCACCGGCAGCGCGGTGATCGCCCGGTGGATCTCGGCCGCGTGTTCCGGGGAGATCTCACCCGCCACCAGGGCCGCGCCGGTCGCGGCCAGCTCGGCCGGACCCGCCAGGTCGCCGCGGAACAACGCCTCGGCCAGCTCCACCCGCTGCTTCGCCTGCCGGGGTGAGACGTTCAGGTTGTCCACCTGAAACGCCGCCAGATCCCGGAACCCCAGATCGGCACCCCGCGCACTCAACTCCGCCAGACCTTCCAGCACCTGCGCCGCGGCCGCGGCCAGCTTCTCCTGGCCACGCTGGATCACGGCGGCTACCTCCTGATCGGACAGCCGCCACGACCGGGTACCAGTCTCAGCGAACACGTCACCATTCTATACGAACACACGTTCGAAAAAATCACACGATTGAGCGACACGTGGTCGCGCGCGAAACGGACAAGCCTCAACGACGGGTTGAGACACGACGAGCGGCACCCGGTATGTAACCCGGTACCACCACTCACACTTGTGGTCTAGACCACGTAGGCCAACCTTGCGAAGTCCTGTCGCGTTCCTGTCGGTTTCCTGTCGAACCCGCCGTGGCCGTCGCCCGCTCACTAAGGTCCGTCCCAGTTGAACATTTAGCAACCAGGAGTGGGTTCACATGTTTGGTCGCGTTCAGGACGTCGCCGCGCTGGTCGGCCGGATCGGTGTCGCCGTGGTGTTTCTCGCGCACGGCCTGCAGAAGTGGAACAACGGTGTCGACGCCACCGCGAACGGCTTCGAGACCATGGGCATCCCGCTGCCCACCATCGCCGCCATTTTCACCATCGCGGTGGAGATCGTCGGTTCGGTCGCGTTCATTCTCGGGCTCGCGCTCCCGCTGGTGGGGCTGGGTTACGTCGTCATCGGCGTCGGCGCGATCTTCGGGGTGCATCTGGAGAACGGACTGACCGGGCAGGGTGGCTACGAACTGATCCTGGTCCTCGCCGCGGCCGGGCTCGCGCTGGGCTTCAACGGGGGCAGGCTGGCGCTGGACCACGTCCTGTTCGGACGCAAGAAGGAGCGCGAGACCCAGCCGGTCTAGAGCCTCAACACAGTCCGCTCGGTGTTCTCCTTGTCCGCCAGCTTCGCCGGGTCGGCATTGCTGACCTGCACCAGCGACGCGCCGGCGGCCAGCGGGGCCAGGAAACCGGCCAGGACACCGTCGGGCACCGTCCACTCCAGTGTGGACAGTACGCGGGCCCCGGGCGGCACAGCTGCTGCCCGGGCCCGCTCCAGTGTCTCGTCCACAGTGGACGAGCCGAGGGCGGGCGTCGAGCCGGGAACGGGCGACAGTGCCACGAAGTCGTCACCGGCCAGGCGGGCGTCGGAGAGGAAGTCGACCCGGCCCTCGCCGGGATCGGCGGACAGGCCCCGGCCCATCGGGTCCAGCGACACCACCGCCGTGATCTCCGCCGAGGCCTCACCGGAGGGGTCGACGAACGCCACCCGGCCACCGGATTCGACGACCGTCGCACCGCACCACCACGCGCCCAGCAGCACACCGGCCGTCTGCCAGTGCGCGGGCAGCGCGACCGACACCGGGTCGCCCGGTTCCACGTCGGCCTCGTCGACCAGCCAGTTCGCCGTCTTGGCCGCCCAGTTCGCCAGCGTGGCGACCGACAGCTCGACCCGGGTACCCGCGGCGTCGTCGTAGTGGGTGATCAGCGGCTTGGCCGCGGACCGGGCCAGCAACGGGCGCAGCAACTGCTCGGTGAGAGACACGCTCCCACCTTAATCAACACAGGTGACGCCATCCTGCGACGCCTGCGCGCTCCCCGCGGCGGCACCGCCACCGGCCGTGGGCGCGCCCCGCCCGGCCAGGCCCGCCACGAACTGGCGCACGGCGGGCAGGTCCACCTCGATGATGCTCTGCCCGTCGTCACTACGTGCCCCGACGGCGACCACCGGGATCGTCACGAAGTTCACGTTGCCGCCCGCCAGCGAACGGGCCTGCTGGGCGAACTCGAGCAGGTCCAGGTCGGGATCGAGCACCAGCGACCGGCGCACGACGTCGGTCAGCTCGGTCAGCTCCCTCGGGTCGGCCAGCGTGCCGGCGGACAGCACCTGCTTCAGCGCCGAGGACAGGAACGCCTGCTGCCGCACGATCCGCCCCAGGTCGCCACCGGGCAGGTTCTTGCGCTGCCGCACGAACGACAGCGCCTCGCCGCCGGACACCACCTGCACGCCCTTGCGGAAGCTGGCACCGGAGTCCTTGTCCTCGGTGGCGTGCTTGAGGCACACCTTGACCCCGCCGAGGGCCTCGGTGAGCAGGTAGAACCCGAGCAGCCCGATCTCGGCGTAGTGGTCCAGCCGGATCTGGGTGAAGTCCTGCACGGTCTTCACCAGCACGGCCCGGCCCGCCTGGTCGGACTCGCGCTCCACCGCGGCGTCGTCCCGCTTGCCCCGCAGGCTCTGGGCCGCCTTCTCCTTGGCGACGCCGAACGCCGAGTTGATCTTCCCCTTGCCGCGCTCCGGAATGTCCACCCAGGTGTCGCGCGGAATGGACACCGCCGACGGCTTGCTGCCGTCCTTCGGGATGCGCAGCACGATCAGGGTGTCGGTGTTGACCCCGGCCACCGCCTCCGTCCGCAGCCGCTTGAGCAGGTCCAGCGGCAGCTGGTTGCCCTGCTGGTCGGTCCGCGAGTCGGCGCCGACCAGCAGGATGTCGGTGGCGCCGTCGTCGGCGGGCGGGGCCGCCGGGTCGTTCTGCTCCTGCAGCGACGGAGTGGTCTGGACGTTGTCCCGGACGTCGTTGATGCGCACGTAGGCGTAGCCGGTGGCGGCCAGCGCGGCCACCGACACCAGCGCCACGACGGCCTTCGCCGCACCCCGCACGCGCGACCGCTTGCGGCGCGGCGGCGGCTCCGGCGCGGGGGCGGGCTTGGACGGCTGCGGGAGCGACCGCGGATACGGCGTCGGTTTCGGCCGCTTCTCGGCGCCGGCCGTGCTGCTCTTGTCCCGCTCCGGCGGGACAGTCTCCTCGTCGTCGCTCACCCCGGTCACCTCCCCCTGCAACCCACTCTCGCCTGCCCCCTCAGGCTAAGGCACCACTCCGACTCTCAGTTGACGCAGGGCACCCCACCTGCGGTGATGGGCTGGTCGGCCGCCGGAGGCTCGGTGACCTGCTGGGCCGGTGGCTGCGACGGCGGCGGGGCGGCCTGCGACGACGCCGGCGGGGCGGCGGGCGGCTTGTAGTCGGCCCCCAACAACACCCGAACGTGGCCCTTGGGCACGTTGCGGTCCGGCTCGAACTGGTACTGCCCGCCCAGCGCCTGCTTCAGCAGCTCGGCGTTGGCCGCTTCGGACGGCGCGTAGCGGATCACCGTGGTCTGCCTGCGGTTCAGCGAGGTGTCCGAACCGTCGCGGAATCCCTTGCCGCGCACCAGATCCCGCACCTCGGTGCCGGTGGCCGAGCGGCCGGTCGCGTTGATCACGTCGACCGTGACCGCGTCCGCGCCGGGGATCCCGGCGGCGGGCGGCTGCGGACCACCGGGGGCGGCGGCACCGTCGCCGGCCATCCGCTCGAAGAACGTCCGGACCTGCTGCTCGTCGATCTTGAGGACGTCCGCGCCGCCGAACTTGGCGTCGCCGACGATCGGGATCGTGCGGAACTCGACCTTGCCGCCGGTCAGGCCACGCATCTGCTCGGCGAACTCCATCAGGTCCCACCCCTCGGAGAGCACCACGGACTTCTTCACCGCGTTGATCACGTCGGCGATGCGGACCGGGTTCATCAGCACGTCGGGGGAGAGCACCTTGCGGGCCAGGCCGGACAGGAACGCCTGCTGCCGGGCGATGCGGTCCAGGTCGCTGTTGGGCAGGTCGTACCGCTGCCGCACGAACGACAGTGCCTGCTTGCCCTCGATGAGCTGCGGGCCCGCGGGCAGGTCGACACCGGAACGCCACTCCTTGACCGGCGCCTTCAGGCACACCTCGACGCCGCCCATCGCCTTGGTGACCTCGGCGAAGCTGAACAGGTTCACCTCGGCGTAGCGGTCGATCAGCTTCGGCTTGCCGAGCAGGTTCTCGATGGTGGCGATGAGGTTCTTGCGGCCCGCGATCTTCGCCTGCGCGTCGGCGGCCTTGATGTCGGTGCCCTGGCCGGTCAGCGTGCCGAAGGTGTCGTTGTAGGCGTAGACGAACGCGCTGTTGAGCTTGTGCTTGCCGTAGCCGCCTGCCAGTTCGACGAGCGTGTCCCTGGGGAACGAGATGGCGACCGCCCGCTCACCGTTCTGCGGGATGTGCACGAGGATCATCGTGTCGGTCTGCCGCTCGCCGTCGGCCTTGCCGCCGTGCAGCTCGGCGAGGATCTCCGGCGGCAGCGGGTTGCCCTCGTTGTCGGTCCGGCTGTCCTGGCCGACCAGCAGGATGTCGACGGCGCCGTCGAGCGGCTTCTTCTGCAGGCCGCCGCCGTCGAAGACGTTGGTGGTGGCCAGGCCCTGGTTCGGGTCGCCGATGACCTGCCAGCCGTACCAGGCCGCGGCGAGCACCACGACGGACGCGATGGCGATCACGGTCTGGGTCACCCGTAACGCGACGGTCGCCGGGAGGCTGTGTCTGCGCCGGCTCCCGGCGTCGAAAGCCTCGTCATATGGACGCGGCGGCCCAGCGGTCACCACGCGCTCCTCCCAGCCCGACACACCAGCATCCGGTGACCCCGCGTCACCGGCCCCCTGCCGTGTCCATCCACTCTACTGATCCTTGTGTGTGACGTACGTAGGATGGGTGAGGTTGCCAGGGGACCGGAGATAACCGTTCGTGGTCATCCGACTGCTCGATTCGCTGCTTTCGACCTGCCGGATTCCACCCGCTCCCGTGGCAGACTGCCCCTGAAAGCGTGGGAGCAGGGCAGCTACGGAAGGGGTATGGCATGCGGGCGCTCGTCACTGGGGGTGCGGGCTTCATCGGGTCCCACTACGTCCGGCAGGCACTGTCGGGTGAATACGAGTCCCTCGCCGACGCCGAGATCGTCGTCCTGGACAAACTGACCTACGCCGGCTGCGAGGCCAACCTCGCCCCGGTCGCCGACAATCCGCGGCTGCGGTTCGTCCAGGGCGACATCTGCGACGCCGGTCTGGTCAGCGAGCTGATGACGGGCACCGACCTGGTGGTGCACTTCGCCGCCGAGTCGCATGTGGACCGCTCGATCCTCGGGTCGGCCGACTTCGTGCTCACCAACGTGCTGGGCACCCAGACGCTGCTGCAGGCGGCACTGGACGCCGGGGTCGGCAAGTTCGTGCAGGTCTCCACCGACGAGGTGTACGGCTCCATCGAGACCGGTTCGTGGACCGAGGACCACATCCTCGAGCCCAACTCGCCGTACTCGGCGTCCAAGGCGTCCGGTGACCTGATCGCCAGGGCGTTCCACCGCACACACGGCATGAACGTGTGCGTCACCCGGTGCTCCAACAACTACGGGCCGTACCAGTTCCCGGAGAAGGTCATCCCGTTGTTCGTCACCAACCTGCTCGACGGCGGCACGGTCCCGCTCTACGGCGACGGCCTCAACATCCGCGACTGGCTGCACGTCGACGACCACTGCCACGGCATCCAGCTGGTGGTCGACGGTGGCCGTCCGGGCGAGATCTACAACATCGGCGGCGGCACCGAGCTGACCAACAAGGAGCTGACCAAGCTGCTGCTGGAGGCCGCGGGCGTCGGCTGGGAGCGGGTCGTCCCGGTCGAGGACCGCAAGGGCCACGACCGCCGGTACTCGGTGGACATCGGCAAGATCAGCAGTGAGCTGGGTTACGCTCCGCGGGTCCCGTTCGACACCGGGCTCGCCGACACCGTCCGCTGGTACGCCGACAACCGCGCGTGGTGGGAGCCCCTGAAGGCCCGCGCGGCCGTTGGGAGCAAGTGACTCCTTGGGCGACAAGCTTTGCCTGCTGGTGCCGGGAGGCACCGGTCAGCTCGGCACCGACCTCGCTGCGCTCGCGTCCGACACCGTCTCGGTGCGGGCGGCGGGGTCGGCCGAGCTGGACATCACCAGCGCCGGCTCGGTGATCGAGGCCGTGTCCGCGCTCGCGGACGAGGCCCAGGCGTCGGGCTCGCGGGCGGTGGTGATCAACGCCGCCGCCTACACCGCGGTCGACGCGGCGGAGTCCGACGAGGAGCGGGCGTTCGCGGTGAACGCCGACGGCCCTCGGGTCCTGGCCGCGGCCTGCTCCTCGCGGCGCGTGCCGCTCGTCCACGTCTCCACCGACTACGTGTTTCCCGGCGACGCCGACCGGCCGTACCAGCCGGACGACCCGCTAGGCCCCCGCAGTGCCTACGGCCGCACCAAGGCCGCCGGTGAGGACGCCGTGCTCGGTTCCGGCGCCTCGGCGTGGATCGTGCGTACCGGGTGGGTGTACGGGCTGACCGGCAAGAACTTCGTCCGCACCATGATGCGCCTGGAGTCCGAACGCGACACCCTGTCCGTAGTGGACGACCAGCGCGGCGCGCCGACCTGGTCCGCCGACCTCGCCGCCGGGCTGCTGGAACTGGCCCGCGCCATCGCGGCCGGGCAGGGACCGCGGCAGCGGGTCCTGCACTGCACCGGGGGCGGCGAAACGACCTGGTTCGGCTTCGCCAGGGCCATCTTCGGCCACCTCGGCGCCGACCCCGAGCGGGTACGGCCGTGCACGTCGGCCGAGTTTCCCAGCCCGGTCGAGCGGCCGGCCTACTCGGTGCTGTCCGCCGACGCCTGGCGTGCGGCTGGGCTCGCCCCGCTGCGCGACTGGGACGAGGCGCTGACCGCCTACTTCGAGGCCCTGCGCTCCGCCGCGGTGCGGTAGGCCTGCACAGTCAGCTCCGCGCAGCGCCGCCAGGTGAACCCGGCGGCGTGCGCCCGCCGCTGTGCCAGCGTCGAGGCGGCGTGCGGATCCGACACCGCGGCCCGCAGCGCCGTCACGAGTGCGTCCACGTCGTCGCGCGGCACCAGCTCGGCGAAACCGCCGGACACCTCGCGCAGCGCCGGGATGTCGGTGCACACCACCGGGACGTCGCAGGCCATGGCCTCCAGCACCGGCAGCCCGAAGCCCTCGTCGCGGGACGGCAGCACCAGTGCCGAGGCTCCGGCGACCACCGCGCGCAGGTCGACCGGCGGCAGGTAGCCGGTGTGCAGAGCGCGTTCCGAGGTGGTGAACCGGCCGGGCCCGGTGAACACCAGCGGCGGCAGGTCCGGTGCGGCCGCGTGGGCGCGGGACAGCCAGGTCAGCCCCTTGCGTGGCCCGGCGGCGCCGACGAACAGCAGGTACTCCGCGGGAAGGCCGAGTGCCTGACGTTGCTCCTCGGGCAGCGGCCGCGCGGTGAACCAGGCCGGGTCGACGCCGAGCGGGGTCACCATGATCTTGTCCCTGGACACGTCCAGCCGTTCGGCGACCGAGTCGGCGACGGCCGAGGTGGGCGTGCAGATCACGTCCGCGCGTGCCGCGCCGGAACGGACCAGCGCGGGCAGGTCACGGTCGCTGGGGGACAGCTCACCGGGAGCGTCGAGGAACGCCAGATCGTGCACCGTCTGCACGCCTGCGGCGCGGAACGCGGCGGGGAGCACGAAGTTGGTGCCGTGCACGACGTCGGTGCGCCCGGCGAACAGTTCCACCGGCGGGAAGTTGCCGCGCAGCCAGCACTGCCGCAGCAGCCGCGCCGCCACCGGCATGCCCCTGGCCCGCACGCCGTGCGGCAGGACCGAGCGCAGCCTGCGCCAGCCACGCAGGGTGAAGGCCACCGTCCTGGCGTCGACGGTGTCGTCCACACCCCAGGAGACGAGCTCCTCCAACAGCGACGCCGTGTAGTGCCCGATCCCGGTCCTGGTGCCCAGCAACGGGGTGCCGTCCAGCAGCACCCGTAGCGGCCTGCCTGCTCTAGCCACGGCGCCGCCGCGCGACCTTCAGCACCCGGCCGCCGACCCGCCGCGCCAGCTCCTTCGGCCCGCCGTCGGCGAGGTACTCGCGGACCAGCGCCAGATCCCGGCGGACCAGCTCGGTGCCCCGCAGCGGCGCGGACGGGGCCAGCGGTTCCGCCCCGGGCAGCCGGTCGGCCGCCGGGCGCGGGTTGCGGCAGAACTCCACCAGCGGCGCCAGCGCGTTCGGCCAGGCGAACCGCTGTGCCACCGCCGCGATGCGCTCGCGGCAGCCCGCGGCGAACTCCTCGTCGTAGAGCGCGCGCTCCAGCGCGTCGGCCAGCGCCGTCGCGTCCTCGGCGGGCACCACCACGCCGAGCCGTTCGGAGCGCACCAGGTCGGCGAACGAGTCGCCGTCGGTGGTGACGATCGGCAGGCCGGCCCACAGGTAGTCCAGCACCCGGGTGCGGAACGCGAACGTGGTCTCCACGTGCTCGTAGTGGGTGGTGACCCCGCAGTCGGCGTCGAGCAGCCAGTTCTGCCGCTCGCCGTAGGGCACCCACTGCTCGTTGAAGAACACGTGCTTGCCGGTCAGCCCGAGCGAGTCGGCCAGCCGGATGGTGCGGGCGCCGATGTCCATCTCGGTCACCTCGGGGTTGGGGTGCTTCATCCCGAGGAACACCAGCCGGACGTCGCCGCGGCGCTCCCGCAGCAGGTCGACGGCGCGGACCAGGGTCAGCGGGTCGAACCAGCTGTACACCCCGCCCGCCCAGATGATCACGTGGTCGGTCTGCGCGATGCCTGCCACGTTCGCCCGCAGGCCGGGACCGGTGCGCCGGGGCGGTTCGGCGCCCAGCCCGAACGGGACGACCGCCAGCAGCGACTGGGTGGTCGGGTCGGCGTCGTAGAGCTGCGGGGTGAGCCTGCCCAGCGCGGTGAGGTGGCCGAGCCAGAACAGCCGCTGCCGCTCGGAGGCACACAGGAAGAAGTCGCCCCGCTCGACCTGGTTGACCAGCACCTTCGTGACGCCCTCGAGGTCGGCGGCGCGGCGGTCGTCCGGTACGCCCTTGCCCTGTTCCAGCAGCTCCAGGTGCATCGGGTCGTAGAGGTCGCAGACCACGATCTTGGCCGAGTCGCGGGCCTTCAGTTCGGGCGCCATCTCCAGGACGTGCCCCTGCAGGATCACGATGTCGGCCCACGCCACCGGCTCGGTCAAGTCCCGCCGGCGGGCAGCGCTGACCGAGAACGGCGCGGGCGGCGGGTCGGCGACCGGGTTGACGGTGACCAGGCGGACCTCGTGCTCGCCGGACAGCGTCGCCGCCATGTTCCACGCCCGGATGGCGGGCCCGGCCATGCGCTCGGTGATGGCGTCGCCGGTCAGCACCAGGATCTTGCGGCGCTGCCCGAACACCTCCTCGATACCGAACGCTTCGACCAGGATGTCGTGGGCAGCCAGGTACCGGGGGAGTGGGTAGGCGGGCTCCAAAGCCTTGCGCAGCAACGGGATCAGGTCGGCGTCGGTGCGTACCCGGGCGGCCTGCTCGGCGGCGCGGGACTCGGCGAGCGAGGGCAGCAGCTCGACGAACTGGTCGATGGCCAGTACCCCGGCCAGTGCCGTGCGGGGCACCGGCACCGGGCCGGTCTCCACCGGCGCGACGCCCTTGCCGAGGTCGAGCTGGGTGGCGTCGATCTCGCCGCGCGCGGTGGACCGCCGGACGGCCAGCGCGAGCGCTGCTGGCAGGACCCTGGCCAGCGTGGCGTCGGAGAGGTTCTTGTACAGCGCCGCGAGTGCGTTGCGCTCCAGCAGGAAGGTTTCCCGGCCGGTCGCCTCGGTGTCCACTGTGGACATCGTGGCGTGATGGCGGTGGTAGGTGAGCGAGGCGGGCACGTAACGGAAGCGCCAGCCCCGCAGGTTGAGCCGCCAGCCCAGGTCGACGTCCTCGTAGAACATGAAGAACCGCTCGTCGAACCCGCCCAGCTCGGCGAACAGCCCGGCTCGGATGAACATCGCCGAGCCGGTGCCGAACAACACGTCCTTCGCCGCCTCGTGCTCGGCGGCGGGGACGTCGGCGAGCGGGCTGCCCGCGTGACGCTTGTAGCCCATGCCGAACCAGGTCAGCCCCGCGTCGACGAAGTCGGTGCCGGTGCCGTCCCAGTCCAGCACCTTGCTGGCGACGGCCCCGACCGTCGGATCGGCACGCAGCTCGGCGACCGCGGCCCGGACCCAGCCGGGGTGCGGCCTGGCGTCGTTGTTGAGGAAGGCCAGCACGGTGCCGGTGGCGTGGCGGGCGCCGAGGTTGCAGCCGCCCGCGAAGCCCAGGTTGTCCGGCGACTCGAGCACGGTCACCGACGGGACGGCGGCGCGGATGCGCTCGGCCTCACCGGCGATCCCGGAGCCGTTCTCGACGCAGATCAGCTCGACCTTCGGGTAGTCCAGCTCCTCGGCCAGGGCACGCAGGCAGGTGATCGTGTCGTCGGCGCCGCGGAAGTTCACCACGATCACCGACACCAGGGGCAGTGCCTGGTCCCCCTCGTTCACGGTGTTCACCTGGGTCAATGCCCGACTCCCTCGGCTCGTGGTCCCCAGTAAAAGACTAACCGCCCGCCCACCTGCGCCAGACCTCGCCTCGGCGCAGGATCGCGCGGCCCCCGATCGCCCGCCGGGCCCGCAGGGTCGCCGGCAGCCGCAGCGCCACCTCGGCCAGTACGCGGGCCCGCAGGCCGAGCCGGAAGTTCGCCGCGCCGGGCACGTCCCGGCGCAGCGGCAGCACCGCCGTCAGCGCGGCGAACCGGGCCAGCTCCCGCACCGCGACGGCGGCGGGCGCGCAGCGCAGCAGCATCAGCAGCCGGTTGCGTTCGTTCCACCGGTGGAACAGCGGCGACCCCGGCCGGGTCGAGGCGCCGTGCAGGTGCGCCACGTCGGACCCCCCGGGTGCGGGCAGCACGTCCAGCCCGGCCAGCCGCAGCCGCCAGGCGGTGTCGGTGTCCTCGTAGTAGCAGAAGAAGTCCGCCGGAACGCCGCCGACGGCCCGCAGTGCGGCCGTGCGCAGCAGGACCGCGCCGCCGCAGAAGCCGAACGTCTCGGGCGCGGGCTCGGTCCGGTCGGCGCCGTGGCCGTCGGCGGTGAGCCGCACCCCCAGTGACTGGACGGCGGTGCCACGCAGCAGGCGGGAGGTCACCGCGGCCGCGTCCGGGCGGGCGTCCAGCGCGTCCTCCAGCGTGGCCAGCCAGCCCGGCCCGGGTGCGGCGTCGTCGTTGAGCCAGGCCATCAGCGGGGTGTCGATCCGGGCCAGCGCCGCCGCGATCCCGCCCGCGTAACCGGCGTTGCGCGGCAGCCGCAGTACCCGCGGCTTCGAGGGGTGGGCGGCCAGCAGGCCCGCCGTGCCGTCGTCGGAGGCGTTGTCCACCACCAGTGTCCGATGTGGACGGTCCTGAGCGGCGAGCGCGTCGAGGCACCGTTCGACGTGCCCGGCGCCCCGCCAGGTCACGACGACGACCGTGGCCCTCGGCGCTGAGCCTGCTGGTGGACCTCCGATCGATGGGATTCGTGATCCAGATGGCTCCTGGCAAGGCGGAGCAGGGTCCTCATATCGGGTCATATTCGGACCTTGCGACAACGCAGCCAGGAGCCATCTGGGCGCGAATACCGCGATCAGCGAGGTTCGCCAGCAGGCTCTGAGTCACGGCGAGCACAATAGTGGCCGTGCCCGAGCTGGTCGTCCTCGCCGAGCAACTGCTCGCACCCGTCCCCGGCGGCACCGGCCGCTACACCGCCGAACTGCTGCGCGCCCTGGCCGCGACGGCGCCGGAGGGCTGGACGGTCACCGCTGCCGTCGCGCGGCACGCCGACACCGGCCCGGCCGAGATCCTCGGCGCCCCACGGGTACTACCGTTGCCACCCCGCGCCCTCGTCGCGGCCTGGCAGCTGGGACTGCCGCTGTGGCCCGGCGGCGACGCCGTGCACGCGCCGACCCCGCTGGCCCCGCCGCGGGCGCCGAGGGGCCGCACGCTGAGCGTCACCGTGCACGACACCGTCCCGTGGACCCACCCCGAGACGCTCACCCCCCGCGGGGTGTCCTGGCACCGCTCGATGGTGGCCAGGGCCGCCCGGCGGGCCGACGCCCTGGTGGTGCCCACCGCGGCGGTGGCCGACGACCTGGCCGCCCGGGTGCGCCGCACGGCGCCGGTGCGGGTGGCCGGGCACGGGGTCACCGAGCTGCCGGCCCCGGGCGCGGAGCTGGACCTGCCGGAGCGCTACGTGCTGGCCGTCGGCACGATCGAGCCACGCAAGGGCATCGACGTGCTGATCGAGGCCATGGGGTCGCTGGACGTCCCGCTGGTGCTGGCCGGGCAGCCCGGCTGGGGTGGTCTGGACCCGCTGGCGCTGGCCGCCCGGCACGGCGTTGCCGGCGTGCGGGTGCTCGGCCGGGTCACCGACGCCGAGCTGGCCACCGTGCTGCGCGGGGCCGCCGTGCTGGCCGCGCCCAGCCTCGCCGAGGGCTTCGGGCTGCCGGTGCTGGAGGCGATGGCGGCGGGTGTGCCGGTGGTCCATTCGGACGCACCGGCCCTCGTGGAGGTGGCCGGAGGCGCCGGGCGGGTCGTGCCGGCCCGCGACGCGGATGCGCTGGCCACGGCGCTGCGCGAGGTACTGGGCTCGGCCGAGCTGGCCGGCCGGATGCGGGCGGCGGGTTTGTCACGCGCGGCGGATTTCACCTGGTCGAGTGCGGCGGAAGTCGTCTGGTCGGTGCATGCGGGACGGTAGTTTTCCCGGTTCCCGGCCACCGCTGGGCCGATCGGTCGTACTCTGCTTGCGTGGCAGGTGACGACCAGAGCGTGCTCATCGACGCTACCGCCGTGCCCGCGGACCGGGGTGGGGTCGGTCGGTATGTCGACTCGCTGGTGGCCGCGCTGGACGAGGACGGTGCCCGGATCACCGTCGCGTGCCAGCCCCGCGACGCCCGCCTGTACGCCGAACTCGCCCCGCGCTCGCGGGTGCTGCCGACGCCGACCGCCACGTCCACCCGCACCGCGCGGCTGACCTGGGAGCAGACGTCGCTGCCCCGGCTCGCCCGCAGGCTGGGTGTCGACGTCGTCCACTCGCCGCACTACACGATGCCGCTGGCGCTGAACACGGCGTCGGTGGTGACGTTGCACGACGCCACGTTCTTCACCGACGCGACGCTGCACTCGTCGGTCAAGGCCCGGTTCTTCCGCGCCTGGACGATCACCGCGCTGCGCCGGGCGTCGCTGTGCGTGGTGCCCAGCCAGGCCACGGCCGACGAGCTGGGCAAGGTCGCCAGGGTGGACCCGGCGTCGCTGGAGATCATCCAGCACGGCGTGGACACCGAGCGGTTCCACCCGCCCTCGCCGGCGGAGGTCAAGGCCGCCCGCGACGCGGTCGGGCTGGGCCGGACGCCGTACGTCGCGTTCCTCGGCGCGCTGGAGCCACGCAAGAACGTGCCCGCGCTGATCCGCGGGTTCGCCCGTGCCGTGTCGCGCATGCCCGAGCCGCCCGCGCTGGTACTGGCCGGCCAGCCCGGCTGGGACACCCAGGTCGAGCGGGCGCTGGACGCCGTGCCGCACCGGCTGCGGGTCATCCGGGCCGGGTACCTGCCGTTCGAGACGCTCGCCGGGTTCCTCGGTGGCGCGGAACTGGTCGCCTACCCGAGCCTGGGCGAGGGGTTCGGCCTGCCCGTGCTGGAGGCCATGGCCTGCGGGGCCTGCGTGCTGACCACGCGGCGGCTTTCGCTGCCCGAGGTCGGTGGCGACGCCGTCGCGTACTGCGGGGTCGGCGCCGGTGACGTCGCCTCGGCGCTGGTCGAACTGCTCGGCGACCCGTCGCGGCGGGCCGCGCTGGCGGCGGCGGCGCAGCGGCGGGCCAAGGAGTTCTCCTGGGCCACCACGGCCGAGCGGCACCGCGAGGCGTACGCCCGGGCCGCACACGACCACCGCCGCCGTCGCTGACAGAATGGCTCGCCGTGACGGAACCCATGAGCTACGGCGACGAGGTCGCGGTCGTCGTCGTGACCTACTTCCCCGGTGAGACGCTCGAACCGTTCCTGGACACGCTGGCCAAGGCCACCACGCGGCCGGTGCGGGTGGTGCTGGCCGACAACGACACCACCGGCGAGGCCGCCGCGGTCCTGGACCGCGCGGCCGAGCGGGACAACGTCACACTGCTGCGGCTGGGGGAGAACCTCGGCTACGGCACCGCGGCCAACCGGGCCGTTGCGGAGCTGCCGGACAGCGTCGGCTGGGTGGTCGTCGTCAACCCGGACCTGGAGTGGGAGCCGGGCTCGCTGGACGCCCTGCTGGAGGTCGCCGGCCGCTGGCCGCGCGGCGCCGCGTTCGGGCCGCTGATCCGCGAGCCGGACGGCTCGGTCTACCCCTCCGCACGGTTGCTGCCGTCCATCGGCCGCGGCATCGGACACGGCCTGCTGGGCAAGGTCTGGAAGGGCAATCCGTGGACCCGGGCCTACCGGCAGTCCAGTGCCGAGCCCACCGAGCGCACGGCGGGCTGGCTGTCCGGGTCGTGCCAGCTGCTGCGGCGGGAGGCGTTCGACTCCGTCGGCGGTTTCGACACCCGCTACTTCATGTACTTCGAGGACGTCGACCTCGGTGACCGGCTGGCGAAGGCGGGCTGGCAGAACGTCTACGCGCCCTCGGCCGCCGTCATGCACATCGGCGGGCAGGCCACGAAGCTGGTGTCGGCGAGGATGCTGAAGGTGCACCACGACAGCGCCTACCGCTACCTGGCCGACCGCCACCGCGGGCTGCTGTGGCTGCCGGTGCTGGGCGTGATCAAGCTCGGCCTGGAGCTGCGCCTGCGCATCGCCGCCCGCCGGGGCTAGCCGGGGTACTCGTCAGATCCCGTCGAGGCGGCGGGAGAGGTTCGACCGCTGGGTGGGCGTGGTCTTCGTGGTGGGGATCAGCCCGCCGACCTCCTCCTCCACCTGCTCGGGCTGCTGCCCGCGGGGCGCGGGCGCGCCGCCGAGCCGCGTGGTCTGCGCCGAGTGCGTGAGGAAGTTGTCGTTGGCCTCGATGGTGGCCGCCGACAGCTTGGTGGTGGTGTCCGGATCCGCACCCTGGTCGATCTCCGACACGACCGACCGCGGGATCTGCTGGGTGTTCGCGGCGTCCATGGGGGAGGTCGCGTTGTCCGGTGTCACGACGAATTTGCCGCGCGCCCTGGCGCGGGAGAGTAGGGCGTCAGCACGTTCGCGGGGGTCCATCCCCTTGGCCTCCCGACTCGGCCTCGAGGCCCTCTCCGACCGGGGCCGCTCGATACTTCTCTAGGGTAGGGCCTCGCGCCGGTATCCGTCAGCGTTTCCGCCGGTTTGTCGCTCGGCAGGGGCGCCGGGAAGAAAAGGAGCTCCCCACGCATGTCCTCCGGACCGGGAGTTGACGCGGTCGTCCTCGTCGGCGGGAAGGGCACGCGGCTGCGCCCGCTGACCCTGTCCGCGCCGAAGCCGATGCTGCCGACGGCCGGTGTGCCGTTCCTGGCGCACCTGCTGTCCCGCATCCGTGCCGCCGGGATCACGCACGTCGTGCTGGGTACGTCGTACCGGGCGGAGGTGTTCGAGGAGCACTTCGGCGACGGCGCCGCGCTCGGGCTGGAGATCGACTACGTGGTCGAGGCCGAGCCGCTGGACACCGGCGGCGCCATCCGCAACGTGTTCGACCGGCTGCGGGCCGACGACGCCGTGATCTTCAACGGCGACATTCTGTCCGGCGCCGATCTCGGGGCGCTGCTGAGCACCCATCGCGACGCCGGCGCCGACGTCACCCTGCACCTGCAGCGGGTCGCGGACCCCAGCCGGTTCGGCTCGGTGCCCACCGACGCCGCCGGCAGGGTCACGGCGTTCCTGGAGAAGACGCCGGATCCGCCGACCGACCAGATCAACGCGGGCTGCTACGTGTTCCGGCGGCAGGTGATCGAGCGGATCCCGGCCGGGCGGCGGGTGTCGGTGGAGCGCGAGACGTTCCCCGGCCTGCTCGCGGCCGGGGCCCACGTGCACGGGTTCGTCGACGACTCGTACTGGCTCGACGTCGGCACGCCGGAGGCGTTCGTGCGTGGCAGCGCCGACCTGGTGCGCGGGCTCGCGCCCACCGCCGCGCTGCCCGGCGCGACCGGTGACGCGCTGCTGCTGGACGGCGCGGACGTCGCCGCCGACGCCGTTGTGGACGGTGGCAGCACCGTCGGCAGGGGCGCGATGGTCGGTGCGGGTGCGCGGGTGACCGGTTCGGTGCTGTTCGACGGCGCGGTGGTCGGGCCGGACGCCGTGGTGGAGAACAGCGTGCTGGGCGCGGGCGCCAGCGTCGGTGCCGGAACCGTGCTGCGTGGCGTGGTGCTGGGCGACCACGCCGCCGTCGGCGCGGCCTGCGAGCTGCTCGACGGCGCCAGGGTGTGGCCCGACATGCTGCTGCCCGACGGATCGGTGCGGTTCTCGAGTGACGTCTAGACGCTGGACGCCGGGCTACGCGCTCGACTTCGCCGGGGTCCTGGCCCCGTTGCGGCGGGGCCGGGGCGATCCCACCGTGCAGTGGGACGCGCCGGGCCGGGTGTGGCTGGCGGCCAACACCCCGGACGGGCCGGGCACGCTGGGCCTGCGGCGCTGCTCCGACGGCAGCGTCGAGGCGGCTGGCTGGGGCGCGGGCGCGGAGTTCCTGCTCGACGGCGTGCCCGCGTTGCTCGGTGCCGAGGACGACGACGAGGGGTTCGTCCCGCATCACCCGGCCGTGGCGGCGGGACGGCAGCGCAGCCCGAACCTGCGGCTGGGCGCGGCCGGCCGGGTGTGGGACGTGCTGGTGCCCGCGGTGCTGGAACAGAAGGTGACCGGCATCGAGGCGCGGCGGTCGTGGCGGGAGCTGTGCCGGTGGTTCGGCGAACCGGCGCCGGGCCCGGCGCCGAAGGCGCTCCGGGTGCCGCCGTCGCCGTCCGCCGTGTTGTCCATTGAGGACTGGGAGTGGCACCGCGCGGGCGTCGACGTCAAGCGGCGGCAGGCGCTGATCGCCTCGGCCAGGGTGGCCGGGCATCTGCAGCGGGCAGCGGAGCTGCGGGGGGAACGGGGCAGGGCGCTGCTGCGGACGGTCCGCGGCATCGGCGTGTGGACGGCGGCCGAGGTGGCGCAGCGGGCCTGGGGTGACCCGGACGCGGTCAGCTTCGGCGACTTCCACATCCCGGCCGTGGTCGGTCACGCCCTGGTCGGCAGGGCACTGGACGACGCCGGGATGGCCGAGGTGCTCGCCCCGTACGCGCCGCAGCGTCAGCGGGCGGTGCGGTACCTGGAGGCGTCCGGGGCACGCAGGCCCCGCTTCGGCCCGAGGTACCCGATCCGCGACTTCCGCGCCATCTGACGCCCGCTTCGGGTCAGTGCGCGGGGCGGGGACGGAACGCGGAGGACGGCGCGGCCGACAGCTGGCTCTCCAGCGCGGCGGTCACGATGGCCAGCGCCTCGCCCTGGCTCAGCCCCAGCTTGCGGACGGTTCTGGCGTACTCGGCCGCGGCCTGCTGTGCCCGGCTGCGGTTCTGGTCGCCGGAGGCGCCGACGAAGCTGCCCGCGCGGCCGCGCGTCTCGATCAGGCCGGCCTCCTCGAGTTCCCGGTAGGCCCGCGCGATGGTGTTGGGCGCGATGCCGAGGTCCGCGGCGAGCTTGCGCACGGTGGGCAGCTTCGTGCCGACCGGGAGCGTCCGGTCGTTGATCTGCTGCGCCAGCGCGGAGCGGACCTGCTCGTACGGCGGCACCGGCGAGGTGTTGTCGACGCTGAGGATCATCGTGTGCCCACCGTACTGTGCCGCCTGCCGGACAGCACGGCCTATATGTATCAACCCCTGTGCAGCAGAGTGCACAGGGGTTGATACAAAAGTCAACCGCGGAATCAGCCCACCTGGACGTCGATGCAGGCGTAGAAGGCGTTGGCGGTGTCGCCGACGTTCCAGATGGCCAGCACCTTCTGCTTGCCCGAGAAGTTGCCCAGGTTCACCTGGTGCGACACGGTCTCCGGCGGCTGCTGGTTGTTCCCGGAGATGTCGGCGACCTTCGTGCCGCCCACGTAGTACTCCCAGTTCGCGGTGCGGTGCCGCGCGGTGAACTTCCAGGTGAAGGTCGCGTCCTTGCCGATCGGCGTGGCCTTCCAGCCCTTGCTGTCGTCGTTCAGCTCGGCGAACGCGGAGTTGCCGCCACTGCAGTCACGCAGGCCCTTCGGGCCCTCGACGCTCTGCGGCTCCCACTTGATCGGGCCGCACGGCACGGTGTTCGACGCACACTGGGCCTGGCGGCTGGGCGGGGAGTTGACGTAGCCGTGCGCGCTGGCGGTCGCCGCGGGCAGGACCACGGTCAGCAGCGGCGCGAGAGCCGCTCCGGCGGCCACCACCGCCAGGTTCCGTTTCATGGTCATGTCAACGCTCCTTCTCCATTGAAGGCCGGATTTCTCATGCGGAGAAAGGCATCCCGGTGGGGCCGGTCCGCCTCCGAAAACGTTTCACATCCAACGTGTGGTCTAGACCATAACGGCCGCTCGGGTGATGGTCAAGCAATGACAAAAACTCGTCCAGTGTTGGTGATTTACCGCTGGCAGCGGCGAGCCCGGCGCCGCCGGAGGGCGACACCGGGCTCGTGGGTGTTCCTAGCGGACCTGGAGATCGATGCAGGCGTAGAACGCGTTCGCCGTGTCGCCGATGTTCCAGATGGCCAGCACCTTCTGCCGTCCGCTGACGTTGCCCAGGTTGACCTGGTGCGAGACGTTGGCGGGCGGTTGCTGGTTGCCGCCGTCGAACGTGGCGAGCTTGCGGCCGCCGAGGAAGTACTCGTAGTTCGCGGTGCGGTGCCGCGCGGTGAACGTCCAGTTGAACGTCACCGTCTTGCCGACCGAGGTGGCACGCCAGCCCTTGCTGTCGTCGTTCAGCTCGGCGAATCTGCCGACCCCGCCGTTGCAGCTGCGCAGGCCCTTCGGACCCTCGACGCTCTGCGGTTCGTACTTGATGGCCCCGCACGGCACCGTGCCTGCCGCGCACTGGGCCTGCCTGCTGGGCGGGGAATTGACGTAGCCGTGCGCACTGGCCGTTCCGGCCGGCAGGACCACGGTGATCAGTGGCGCGATGGCCGCACCCGCGGCGATGGTGGCGAGCCGTCTTCTTCTCGTGGACATGTCGAACTCCTCCGGGCGTCATTGGCGGCGGAGCGGTTGGTCTAGACCACGGTAGCGAACCGTGGGTGATCAACTCAAGACATGCGGTGACGGTTTCTAACCGACAGCGGCGGCCAGCATTTCCACCAGGTCCTCCGAATCCGGCGGCAGCGCGGTCACCGGCCACCAGCGCAGGTCGTCGGACTCCTCGCTGCGCACCGGCTGTGCACCCCGCGGCGCACGCACGGCGAACCGCACGTCGAAATGCCTGGTCGGCACGCCGAGCGAGCAGGTGACCGGGTGGACGTCCAGGTGAACCGGCTCCGGGTCGATGACCAGACCGTCCATTCCGGACTCTTCGGTCGCCTCCCGCAGCGCGGCCGCGGCCAGGCCGGTGTCGTCGGCCTCGCAGTGCCCGCCCAGTTGCAGCCACCGCCCGACCCTCGGGTGGAGCGTGAGCAGCGTGTGCTCGCCGTCGGCGTCGAGCACCACGGCCGACGCCGTCAGGTGCCCGGCCGCGCACGAGCGCGCACAGGCGTCCTCGCGGGCCGCGAGAAAGCCCAGATACGCCTGCCGCAGCGCTTCCTGGCCCGCCGTCGGTGCCTTCCATTCCTCTAGTACGGACACGGCGTCGGTATGGATCACAGTTCCACCAGCCAATCACCGGGCTCCCGCGGCGGCCGGGGCCCCGCGGGCCCGTCGGCGGGATGACCGATCGCGACGGCACCCAGCGGGCGCCAGCCCGCTGCGAGGTC
This sequence comes from Amycolatopsis suaedae, assembly GCF_004214935.1. GTDB lineage: Bacteria > Actinomycetota > Actinomycetes > Mycobacteriales > Pseudonocardiaceae > Amycolatopsis > Amycolatopsis suaedae. The sequence goes on along the minus strand of NZ_SFCC01000008.1, from coordinate 173,642 downwards.
CAGCGTCTGCCGCACGGTGTCGGCGGCGAAGATCGTCGACCCGATCCAGCAGGACCCCAGCCCCTCGGCGGCCAGCGCGATCAGCAGGCCCTGCACCGCGGCGCCCCCGGCGACGGTGAACATCGTGTTCTCGCAGGCGTTGCGCCGCTCGTCGGAGTAGGTGTGCATGCCGTCGGGCAGCAGGAACGGCACCACGACCTCGGGCGCGTCGAACAGGATGTCGCCGCGGGAGATCCGCTTGGTGATCTGCTCCTCGGTGAACCCGTCACCGGCCAGGTCGGCCCGCCACCGGTCCCGCATCGCCTCCAGCAGCTTGTCCCGCACCGGCCTGCTGCGCAGCCAGACGAACCGCACCGGCCGCGTGTGGTGCGGCGCGGGCGCGGTGAGCGCCGCGCCGATCGCGCGCCGCAGGACGTCCGGGTCCACCGGCTCGCTGGTGAACGAGCGCACCGACCGGCGGACCAGCACCGCCTCCCGGCGGCCCTGCTCGATCGCCTCGTTGGTGCCCAGCCGGAACAGGTCCTCGCCGGTCGGCCGGATCAGGTCCCGCGCCGTCGAGCCGTCGTCGGTCAGCGTCAGCCCGCGTACGACCGCGACCGGCGTGCCGCCCAGCTTTCCCTTCACCAGGTCCGCCGCCGCGGCGAGTTCGTCGGCGACGGCCACCTCGGTGACGGCCAGTTCGTTGCCCTGCGAGTCGACCTGCCCGGCGTAGGCGTGCAGCACCCGCAGGCCGGACGAGCCGATGGCGGCGTCGGTCTGCCCGACCCGCCAGGCGCGGCCCATGGTGTCGGTGATCACCACGGCCACCTCGACGCCGAGTCGTTCCCGCAGCCCGTTGCGCAGGGCCAGCGCGGAGGCGTCGGGATCGGCGGGCAGCGTGGCGATCGTGTCGCCGGCGACGTTGGACGCGTCCACGCCGGAGGCCGCCTGCACGATGCCGAGCCGGTTCTCGGTGATCACCGTGCGGTTGATCCTGGCGATGACCCGCACCGACTCCGACTCCACCAGCTTGCGGCGCGCGGCGTCGCGTAGCTCGGGGTCGGCGGGCACCCGGTGCAGCATGCCCTCGGTCTTGGAGACGACCTTGCTGGTCACCACCACGACGTCGCCGGAACGCAGCCAGCGGGCGGCGTCGGCGATGGCGCCGGTGAGGTCGTCGCCGGGGCCGAACTCGGGCAGGCCCTCGACCGGCAGGATCTCCAGCTTCGGTGAGGCATGGTCGTTCACAGGTCCACTCCGGACAGTTCCAGTGCCGCGCGGGCCATCTCGGCCGTGGCGTCCACATCGGACATGATCAGCGGCACGGCACGCACCGCGACGCCGGGGACGTCGGCCTTGTCGCCGGAGTGCACCAGCCAGCCGTCCAGCAGCCCGTCCGACGACGTCTGCCGCGAGCCGTAGTGGCGGCCGACCGCCTCCGCCGAGGTCTCCACGCCGATCGCGGTCAGGCAGGCGTCGGCCATGCCGCGCAACGGTTTCCCGCCGATGATCGGGGACAGGCCGACCACGCCGCCCGCCGTCTTGCGCACCGCCTCACGCACGCCCGGCACGGCCAGCACGGTGCCGACCGACACCACCGGGTTGGACGGCGCGAACAACACGGCGTCGGCCTCGGCGATGGCCTCCAGCACGCCCGGCCCGGCCGTGGCCTCCTCGGCGCCGACCGGGACGATCGAGTGCGCGGGCAGTTCGGCGCGGTAGCGCACCCACCATTCCTGGAAGTGCAGTGCCTTGCGCTGTTCGGGCTCGTCCGGGTCGTCGACGACGACGTGGGTCTCCACCCGGTCGTCGGTCATCGGCAGCAGCCGCGCGCCGGGCTGCCAGCGGTCGCACAGGGCCTCGGTCACCGCCGACAGCGGGTAGCCGGCCCGCAGCATCCGGGACCGGATGAGGTGCGTGGCGATGTCCTTGTCGCCGAGACCGAACCAGCTCGGCTCGGCGCCGTAGGCGGCCAGTTCCTCCTTGACCGTCCACGTCTCACCGGCATGTCCCCACCCGCGGGCGGTGTCGATCCCGCCGCCCAGGGTGTACATGCAGGTGTCCAGGTCCGGGCAGATCCGCAGCCCGTGCATCCACACGTCGTCGCCGGTGTTGACCAGCGCGGTGACCTCGTGCGGGGATTCGCCCGCACCGACCGGCGGCAGGCCGAGTGCGGCCTTCACCCCGAGCAGGAACCGGGCGCCGCCGACACCGCCGACAATGACCACAACCTTCACGGTGAGCGATCCTCGCACGCGCGGGCGGGAACCCAGTACCGGTACCGGTGATGTTCGGTGAATCCGAGCCGGGCGTACAACGCGAGTGCCGCGGCGTTGTTCACGTCGACCTGCAGCACGGTGCGGGTGGCGCCGTGCGCCGCGGCCCAGCCGGACAGCGCGCCCATCACCGCCGTGCCCAACCCGCGCCGCCGGTGCTCCGGGCGCACGGCCAGCCGCGACACGTGCAGCAGGTCGCCGACCACCGCGCCCCGGCCTGCCGCGGTCGTGCCGCACACGGCGTAGCCGACGAGTTCCGCGCCGGTGAGCACGTGCCGCTGTGCCGGGTCCGGCGCGGTGGTGCCCGCGCACAGCTCCCACCACGCCGGGGCCGGCTCGTCGAGCACCTCGGCGGTGCCCGGCTCGCCGGTGAGCGGGCCGAGCAGCACCGACACCTCGTGACCGGCCGGATGCGTGGTGTGCGGCACCCAGCCGCAGTCCGCGATCGCGGACTCCGTCGCGCTGCCGTCGATGGCGTGCACCATGGGGTCCAGACCGTGGGAGTGGGCGAACTCACACACCTGCTCGAGCGCCCGCGCGAGCGGGATTCCCGGGTCGCCGACGGCCAGCGCGCTGTTGGCACGGCCGGTGAACCCGCCCGCGGCCCGCAGCCGCCATCGGCCCAGTTCACGCAGGTGGACCGGCGGCCAGGCCGCGGTGCAGGCGAGTTCGAGTGATTCGGCACTGTTCACGGTTTAATTGTCCCCATGAGCGTTTTCCGGAGGGACGAGAAGCACAGGGAGAAGCTGGTCGACGAGATCGCCGACGGGTTCAACCGGTCGCTCGGGCGCACGAAGCCCGAGGACGACAAGCCCGAACCGCCGAAGTTCCGGATCACCGGCGACCGGCGTGAGCCGGAGCGCCGCCGGCGCGACCGGTGAGGGTGACCTCAGCCGATTCCACCGGTTCGGGACGCGTAATGTCGCGTGAAGCGAGACCCGAACAGATGACCTGCAGGAGTGCGCAGTGACCTACGTGATCGCCGAGCCCTGCGTCGACGTGCTCGACAAGGCGTGCATCGACGAGTGCCCCGTCGACTGCATTTACGAGGGCGACCGGATGCTCTACATCCACCCGGACGAGTGCGTCGACTGCGGTGCCTGCGAGCCGGTGTGCCCGGTCGAGGCCATCTACTACGAGGACGACGTGCCCGACGAGTGGTCGGCCTACACCAAGGCCAACGTCGACTTCTTCGACGAGCTGGGCTCGCCCGGCGGCGCGTCCAAGGTCGGCAAGACCAGCCACGACCCGCAGTTCATCAAGGACCTGCCCCCGCAGGGCGAATGATCCCGCCGTCCCTGCCCGACTTTCCGTGGGACCAGCTCGCCGAATACGGTGCGCGGGCGCGAGCCCACCCCGGCGGCATCGTCGACCTCTCGGTCGGCACGCCGGTCGACCCGGTCGCGGAGAACGTGCGGGCGGCGCTGGCGTCGGCCTCGGATCTGCCTGGTTATCCCACCACCCACGGCATTCCCGAGCTGCGCACCGCCGCCGTCGCCGCGCTGAGCAGGCGGCACGGGGTCACCGGCGTCGATCCGCAGGCGGTACTGCCCACGATCGGCTCGAAGGAGCTGGTCGCCTGGCTGCCGAGGTTGCTCGGCGCCGGGCCTGGCGACGTCGTGGTGATCCCCGAGGTCGCCTACCCGACCTACGAGGTCGGGGTCCTGCTGGCGGGGGCCGAGCCGGTGCGTGCCGACGGGCTGACCCAGCTCGGGCCGCGCCGCCCGGCGATCCTGTGGCTGAACTCGCCGTCCAACCCGACCGGTCGCGTGCTGGGCGTCGACCACCTGCGCAAGGTCGTCGAGTGGGCCCGCGAGCGGGGCACGGTCGTCGTGTCCGACGAGTGCTACCTGGCGCTGGGCTGGGAGAGCGAGCCGGTGTCGCTGCTGCACCCGTCGGTCACCGGCGGCAGGCTCGACGGGCTGCTGGCCGTGCATTCGCTGTCCAAGTCGGCCAACCTGGCCGGTTACCGCGCCGGGTTCGTCGCCGGCGACCCGGAGCTGGTCGCGCGGCTGCTGGCGGTGCGCAAGCACGCCGGGATGATCGTGCCGAGGCCGGTCCAGCAGGCCATGGTCGCCGCGCTGGACGACGACGAGGGCGTCGCGCGGCAGCGTGAGCGGTACGCGCACCGGCGCCTGCTGCTGCGCAAGGCGCTGCGGGACAGCGGCTTCCGGATCGACCACTCCGAGGCCGGGCTGTACCTGTGGTCCACCCGCGACGAGGACGCCTGGACGACCGTCGGCTGGCTGGCCGACCGGGGCATCCTGGTCGCGCCGGGCACGTTCTACGGCCCGGCGGGCAGGCAGCACGTCCGGGTGGCGCTGACCGCCACCGACGAGCGAGTGGAAGCCGCCGCTGAGCGGTTAGCGGAGTAGCGACTTCGCCGTCGAGTGGATGCGGGCGACTGCCCTCGGGTAGTCGGCCCGGGCGTCCGCCCGGCGGGCCGCCTCGCACTCCACGATCCGGCCGGCGATGAACGCCACCTGCGGGTCCGGGCTCGTGTCCGGGTCCAGCAGTCTGCGTACCCGCTCGGCTGCGACGCAGGCGTCCTGGTGCTCGCCGAGCACCGTCTGCAGCCGCTTCGCCGCCTTCATCAGCTCCCTGACCTGCGGCGCCCGCTTCTTGCCCGCCGCGGGCTCGGCCAGTTCCGCGGCGTACCGCAAACGCTTGCCCATGATCCGCAGCGCGTGCAGGTCGTCGTCCGGTGGGTCCTCCGGCAACGCGGCGACGGCCTTGGCGAGCTTGCGGTACGGCTTGCGCAGACCGGCCACGAGATCGAGTCGGGCGGTGGTGGCGCCGTCGCCGGTCAGGCCGTCGACCCGTTCGATTTCCGGCCGCCGGGCGAGCTGGGCGAGCTGGTTGATCAGCGTGGCGTAGCGGGAGCTGTCCAGCGTGCGGATCAGCCGCCGTTTCGCGTTGCCGCGCTGGGTGACGAACTTCGACACCAGCCTGCGGGCGGACGGCTGATCGACGGCGCCGAACCCGGCGGTCACCGCCCGCAGCCGGATGATCAGCACGTCGAGGTCGCGGACCTCGCCGAGCGTGGTGCCCAGCCAGCCCAGCTCCGCCCGTACCGGCTCGGTGGTGGGGCCGAGCAGGTCACCGGACATCTTCAGCACGCTGCGCATGCGGCGGATGGCCACCCGCATCTGGTGTACGTGCTCCGGGTCGCTGCCCACTCTCGCGCCCGCCTCGTGGCCCAGCAGTGCACGCAGCTGCGCGTCCAGTTTGACCCGCAGGTGGGTGGCAGGCGGGTCCTTCGGCTTCGCGGCAGCGGGCTCGGCGGGCAGGCCGAGCTCGGCTGGGGAGAGGGCGCTCATCGGCCCAGTTTACGAAAAGTTCGACTCTCAGTCGTTGGCGTGCAACGCCGCGTTCAGCTCGATCCCCGTGCCGGTGCGGGCGACGACCTCGACCGCGCCGGTCGTCGAGTTGCGGCGGAACAGCGCGCCGGAGATGCCGGACAGCTCGCGGGCGCGGACCGTCCTGCCGTCCATGGTGACCTTGGTGCCTGCCGTGACGTACAGCCCGGCCTCGACGACCGAGTCGTCGCCGAGCGAGATGCCGACGCCGCCGTTGGCGCCGATCAGGCAGCGCTCGCCGAGGGAGATGACCTCCTTGCCGCCGCCGGACAGCGTCCCCATGATCGACGCGCCGCCGCCGACGTCGCTGCCGTCGCCGACCACCACGCCCGCCGAGATACGGCCCTCCACCATGGAGGCGCCCAGCGTCCCGGCGTTGTAGTTGACGAAGCCCTCGTGCATGACCGTGGTGCCGCTGGCCAGGTGGGCGCCGAGCCGGGCGCGGTCGGCGTCGGCCAGCCGCACGCCGGACGGGACCACGTAGTCGACCATGCGCGGGAACTTGTCGATGCCGTAGACGGTGACGTTGCCCCTGGCCCGCAGCCGCAGCCGGGTGGCCTCGAAGCCCTCGACCGGGCACGGGCCGTGGTTGGTCCACACGACGTTGGCCAGCAGGCCGAAGATGCCGTCGAGGCTCTGCCCGTGCGGCCGGACCAGCCGGTGCGACAGCAGGTGCAGGCGCAGGTAGACGTCGTGGGCGTCGGCCGGCGCGCTGGACAGCGAGCCGATCCGGGTGCGCACGGCCACCACCTCGACCCCGCGGGCGGTGTCCGGGCCGAGCAGCGCGGCGGCGTCCTCGCCGAGGGCGTCGGCGGCTTCAGCGGGCGAAAGTCGCTCGGTGCCGGTCTCGCCCTGCTCGGTCAGCTTGGGCTGGGGGTACCAGGTGTCCAGTACCGTGCCGTCGCCTGCGACGGTGGCGAGGCCGACGCCGTGGGCGCCGGTGGTGTCCGGGTTGTGCTCGGGGGCGTGTGCGGTCACGCCGACACCGTAACGCGACCGGTCAGCGGCTTTCGGCGGTGGTGTCCAACCGGGTCTTGACGGCCTCGACGGCGGCGGCGATGTCGGTCAGCGCCTTGCGGCACGGCTCGGCCGGGCCGGTGGTTCCGCAGGTGGCGGCCCGGTAGGCGTCGATGCCCGCGCGCAGCGCCCGGCCGGGCTCGGCCAGTGCGGGATCGCGCAACGCCAGCTCGTCGACCGAGCCGACGACCCCGCCGAGCTGGGTGACGTACTTCTCGCACCCGGCCGGGCGCTGCCGCGCCGGCTGGAGGAAGCACTGGTCGGTGGTCTGCGCGCCGAGCTTGGTCCGCAGCGAGGTCGCGTTGACCTCGGCCGGTACCCGGGTGCCGGTCTCACCACACGCGGTCAGGGCGAGCAGGAGAACGGCGAGCAGGGCTGGGATGCGCACGGGCTCACGGTACGGTGCGGCCCATGGACCTGGCTGCCGACCCTGTCGAGATCACCGCTGCCCTCGTCGACATCGAGAGCGTCTCCGGCGCCGAGGCGCGGATCGCCGACACCGTCGAGGCGGCGCTCCGGGAGCAGGCACCGTGGCTGGAGGTGCTGCGTAGCGGCAACGCCGTGCTGGCACGTACCGCGCTCGGCCGGCATCGCCGGATCGTGCTGGCGGGGCACCTGGACACCGTGCCGGTCAACCGGAACCTGCCGCTGCGCCGCGAGGGCAGCGGGCAGCAGGAGGTGCTGCACGGGCTGGGCACGGTCGACATGAAGGGCGGGGACGCGGTGTTCCTGCACCTGGCGGCCACCGTCGCGGAGCCCAAGCACGATCTGACGTTCGTGTTCTACGACTGCGAGGAGGTCGAGGCGGCCCGCAACGGCCTCGGCCGCATCGAGCGGGACCACGCCGGGTGGCTGGCCGGCGACCTCGCCGTCGTGGGGGAGCCGACCAACGCCGTCATCGAGGCGGGTTGTCAGGGCACGATGCGGGTGGAGCTGCGGATCACCGGTCAGCGGGCGCACACCGCGCGGGCCTGGCGTGGCTCCAACGCCATCCACGGCCTGGCCGAGCCGTTGCGGAGGCTGGCCGAGTACACCCCGCGCACGCCGAAGATCGACGGGCTGACCTACCGGGAGGGCCTGCAGGCGGTGAACGTCGCCGGTGGCGTGGCAGGCAACGTCGTGCCGGACGAGGCCGTGCTGGCGATCAACCACCGGTTCGCCCCGGACCGCAGCCCGGAGCAGGCCGAGCAGCACCTGCGCGAGGTGTTCGACGGGTTCGAGCTGACCGTCGTCGACACCGCGCCCGGCGCCCTGCCCGGTCTCGCCGCCCCGGCGGCGGCCGAGCTGGTGACCGCCGCGGGCGGTCAGCCGATGGCCAAACTCGGCTGGACCGACGTGGCCCGCTTCGCCGCGCTCGGGATGCCCGCGGTCAACTTCGGCCCCGGCGACCCGGCCCTTGCCCACACGCGGGGCGAGCACGTCCCGGCCGTCCAGATCCGCCAGGTGGCCGCGGTCCTGACCCGCTTCCTGTCCCCCTGACGGGTTTACCGCGGGTCACCGGAGCGGGCGCGCTCGATACTGCGCTCGGTTCCCAGTTCGGCGCGAGCTGACGGATTATTCAGGTAGAACATGACGAGGTGGTACAGCAGATTTCGATCGATGGCGAAGGCCGCGCAATTGATCGCGATCATCGGCTTCGGCGGTAGCTTGTCGATTTTCCAGACAGGCGTGTGACTTCGGCGTTCCCAGTGGGCATTCGCGTACGCGATGGCCAGTACATAGGGCGCCCCGCGGTAGGCGGAGGCCTTGCCTCCGGCCAGCGCCTCCCAGGACAGCTGTGACGAGAATGTCCAGCCTCGCTGGTAGATCCCATTGGGGGTGAGGACGACGTGGCCGGGGCGAATGCGGCCCGCCAGGACCAGCAGAGGGAAGCTGCCGAAGTAGAGCGCCGCCACGGCGCAGAGCCCGGCCGGTATCTGCTTGGCCGGAACGTCCGGGCCCGCTTGAAAGTAGTCCACCGCCGCCATGCCGAAGAAGACCGCCAAACACGATACTGTCCCGAAAACGAGCAGGATGATGAGTGCGGATCCACGTATTTCGGTTGCGGGCTCGTTATTGTTCCTGAGGGCGATGACTCGATCTGGGTTCCGGCGTCGCGGGGCCAGTTGTGTGACGTAGCCGTACGCCGCGACGAAGAACAACATCGCCGAGAAAACGAGAGAGTACCGAAGGCCGCCGGGAATTCCGGCGGCCACGAAGCCGAAGCCGACAGGGATAGCGAGTACCGCGAGGACGAGGACGAATGCCAGGCCTGCGGTAACCCGGCCGACGCGAGTACTTGGCCACTCCTCGGGCCGAGGAAGAGTGCTGGAAGACGGCATGCCGTTGCCCCCGTCGCATCGAGTGATGTAACGCAGTGCCATCGGCAAGTTACCGCGAGGGGCCTCTCACGGCACCAGGTGCCGTGAGAGGCCCCTTCACGGCATTCTCGGTGTAGGTGGCTTGTCTCGTTCGTGGTGGCCGGTGGGGCTGCTGAGTCCGTTGTGCCTGCTGTGCTCGCTGTGCTTACCGAGGTGGAGGCACCCAGGGCGGGAAGCGCATGAAGGCCACCTTCATCACGTCAGACGACACAAACTCGGCCTTCACACGACCCCGCCTGCCCCAGCCACCACAGCAGCACCAGCGATCACCGCGACAGACCCCACACCCGCAGCCAACGGCACCATCCTTGCGAGTTACGCAACCAAGGTGCCCCTCGTAACAGCGCCGCAGCCGCGGCCACCGGGCCGGGGCCGGGTCGGACGACCGTTGACGGAAATGGGCATTTCGGCTTCACTGTCTCTCTCGAAATAAACAGGAAACTTTCCTAACAATTCCAGATTCTCCGCCGCCAGAAACGGGGAAGCCATGCCCAGAGGTGCCAGAGCCACCGCACTCACCGCCGCCGTCCTCACGGCGACCGCCCTGTTCGCGGCGCCGGCCACGGCCGCCCGGGTCACCGGGGAGGTCCGGGTCGACCAGGTCGGCTACGCCATCGGCGAGACCAAACACGCCTACCTGCTCGGCACGGCCGCGACGCCCGGCGCGGCGTTCACCGTCGTCGACGAGCGCGGCCGGACCGTGCACCGCGGGACCGTCGGCGCCAGCCGGGGTGGCTGGAACGCCCGGTACACCGCCGTCCACCAAGTCGACCTGACGCCCGTGCGGCGGCCCGGCACCTACCGGGTCGTCTTCGACGGGGCGACCTCCCCGGCCTTCCGCATCGCACCGGCCGGACGCCTGTTCTCCCCGCTCGCCCGCGCCAACAACGAGTTCTTCCAGGCCCAGCGCGACGGCGCGGACGTCGTCCCCGGCCGCCTGAACCGCAAGCCCGCCCATCTGGCCGACCGCGCCGCGAGCGTCTACGAACCGCCGGTCTTCGGCGGGGAGTTCGGCGACGAGATCATGGAACCGCTCAAGCCCACCGGCGCGACGGTCGACGTCGAGGGCGGCTGGTTCGACGCCGGCGACTTCGTCAAGTTCACCTCCAACTCGGCCTACTCGCTGGCCGAGATGGGCTGGGTGCTGCGGGAAAGGTACGACCGGGCACTGGCAGGCGAGCTGCGGTTCGGCCTCAAGTGGCTGGACAAGATGTGGGACGCCGGCAGCGGCACGCTCTACGCCCAGGTCGGCATCGGCACCGGCAGCGAGAAGTTCGGCTTCCTCGGCGACCACGACGTCTGGCGTCTGCCGGAGACCGACGACGCGCTGCAGGTCAAGCCGGGCGACCCCAAGTACTACGTCAAGCACCGCCCGGTGTTCCCCGCCGGACCGGCCGGAGCCCCGATCAGCCCGAACCTCGCCGGCCGGGTCGCGGCCGCGTTCGCGCTCGGCGCGCAGGTCGAGCCGGACCGGCGGCTCGCCCGCCACTATCTCGCCGAGGCCGCGTCCGTGTTCGCCCGCGCCAAGACCACCGACGTCGGCGAGCTGGTCACCGCCTTCCCGCACTCCTACTACCCGGAGGACTCCTGGCTCGACGACCTCGAGCTGGGCGCCACCCAGCTGGCACTGGCCGCCCGCGAGCTCGGCGACCCGAGGGCGGGCGACTGGGCACGGCAGGCCACCCACTGGGCTCAGCAGTACATCGCCAGCTCCACCCGCGACACACTGAACCTCTACGACACCAGCGCACTGGCCCACACCGACCTCGCCGAGCTGGTCCGCGAGGGCCTGCCCGGCGCGAAGCTCGGCTACCGCGACCTGGTCGGCGACCTGCGCCGCCAGCTCGACCAGGGGGTGACGGCCGCGAGCCGCAGCCCGTTCGGTACGGCCGTGGACGTCACGCAGTTCGACGCGGCCACCAAGAGCTTCGGCTTCGCCGCCACCGCCCAGCTGTACCGGCGGCTCACCGGCGACGGCAGGTACGACGCCTTCGGCACCCAGCAACGCAACTTCACCCTCGGTACGAACGCCTGGGGTATCTCGCTGGTCGTCGGCGCGGGCACCAGGTACCCGCTGTGCCCGCACCACCAGGCCGCCAACCTGTCCGGTAACCCCGACGGCGGGCAGCGCATCCTGTACGGCGCGGTGATCAACGGCCCCAACGGCGCGAGCAACTTCGAGGGCCTCACCCCGCCCGCAGACTCGGTGCCGTGCACCAAGCCGCTGGACCAGTTCGACAGCACGCAGTCGCGGTTCTTCGACGACCTGAGCTCGTGGCCAAGCTCCGAACCGGCCATCGACTTCACATCCACCGCACTGCTCGCGTTCGCACTGGAGTCCCGATAGCCCTACTAGGCTCGGGGGCGTGACACAGCAAGACGAGGAAGTTCCTGGCGAGCGTTACCCCGAGAACCCGCCGGAGAAGCACCGCGGTCCGGTGGTGCTGCGGCGCGGACGCCGTTCCGAGCCCACCACCACCGACCAGCGGCTGCTCGACTCCCGCGGCCCCTCCGACTGGGTCCACACCGACCCGTGGCGGGTGCTGCGCATCCAGGCCGAGTTCGTCGAGGGCTTCGGCGCGCTGGCCGAGGTTCCGCGCGCGGTGACGGTGTTCGGCTCGGCCCGCACCAAGCGGGACCACCCGGAGTACGAGCTGGGCCGCAAGATCGGCGCCGCGCTGGCCGCCGCCGGGTTCGCCACGATCACCGGCGGCGGGCCGGGCGCGATGGAGGCGGTCAACCGCGGCGCGTCGGAAGCCGGTGGCTTCTCCATCGGGCTGGGCATCGAGCTGCCGTTCGAGCAGGGCCTCAACCCGTGGGTCGACCTGGGCGTCAACTTCCGCTACTTCTTCGCCCGCAAGACCATGTTCATCAAGTACTCGCAGGCCTTCATCTGCCTGCCCGGCGGGTTCGGCACGCTCGACGAGCTGTTCGAGGCGCTGACCCTGGTGCAGACGAAGAAGGTCACCAAGTTCCCGGTCGTGCTGTTCGGCCGCGAGTACTGGGGCGGCCTCTACGACTGGATCGCCGGCACGCTGATGAAGGAAGGCAAGATCAGCGAGAAGGACCTGGACCTGCTGCACGTCACCGACGACATCGACGACGCGGTGAACGTCGTGCTGGAGGCCTACCAGGCGTGGGAGGACACCCACTGATGGCCGGCCTACGGGCGGTCTGTGTGTTCTGCGGTTCGGCGAAGGGCACCGGCACGCACTACGCCGAGCGGGCGGCCGCCGTCGGCAGGCTGCTCGCCGAGCGCGAGCTGACGCTGGTCTACGGCGGCGCGCACGTCGGCACCATGGGCGTGCTGGCCGACGCGACGCTGGCCGCCGGTGGTGAGGTCGTCGGCGTGATCCCGCGGCACCTGCAGGACGCCGAGGTCGCCCACACCGGCCTGACGAAGCTGCACGTGGTCGAGACCATGCACGAGCGCAAGGCCATGATGGCCGACCTCTCCGACGCCTTCCTCGCCCTGCCCGGTGGCGCCGGCACGCTGGAGGAACTGTTCGAGGTGTGGACCTGGGCGCAGCTCGGGCTGCACGGCAAGCCGGTCGGCCTGGTCGACACGGCGGGCTACTTCGGGCAGCTGGTGGCGTTCGCCGACCACATGGTCGACGAGGGCTTCCTGCGGCCGCAGCACCGGGAGATGCTGGCCGTCCACCCGGATCCCGCCGTGCTGCTGGAGCGGTTCGCCTCCTACGTGCCGCCCGCCGTGCCGAAGTGGGCATGATGGCCAGCGACTGGTTCGCCAGCCGCACTTGGCAGACCCCCCGGCTGTCCCGGGAGGAACTGCTGGCGGCCAAGGCCGGGCGCACGGTGTCGGTCGTGCTGCCCGCGCTGGACGAGGAACACACCGTCGGCACGGTGGTCGAGTCGGTCCTGCCGCTGGCGGGCACGCTGGTCGACGAGATCGTCGTGGTCGACTCCGGCTCCACCGACCGCACCGCGGCCGTCGCCGAGGCCGCCGGGGCCAGGGTGGTGCGCCGCGAGGACGTGCTGCCGGAGCTGGAACCGTGGCCGGGCAAGGGCGAGGTGCTGTGGCGGTCGCTGGCCGCCACCCGGGGCGACCTGGTGGTGTTCCTCGACTCCGACCTCGTCGAGCCGGACCCGGAGTTCGTCCCGGCGCTGCTCGGCCCGCTGCTGTCGGTACCGGGGGTGCACCTGGTCAAGGGCTTCTACCGGCGGCCGCTACGGCTGGAGACGGCCGAGGTCGGCACCGGCGGCGGCCGGGTCACCGAGCTGCTGGCCCGCCCGGTGCTGTCGGCGCTGCGGCCCGCGCTGGCCGGGCTGGTGCAGCCGCTGGGCGGGGAGTACGCGGCGACCAGGGAGTTCCTGGAGTCGGTGCCGTTCGCCGCCGGGTACGGGGTGGAGATCGGCCTGCTGCTGGACGCCGAGCGGCGCTACGGGATGGACGGCCTGGCGCAGGTCAACCTCGGCGTGCGCAAGCACCGCAACCGGTCGCTGCTGCAGCTGGGGGTCATGGCGCGGCAGATCCTCGGCACCGCGCTGGCCCGCTGCGGGGTGGCGGCGGGCGACGCGCCGCTGACGCAGTTCGTGCAGGTGTCGGGGGAGTGGCTGCCGGACGCCACCGACGTCCTGGTGGCCGACCGGCCGCCGATGCGAACCGTGCTCGCGGAGCGATAGGTAGACTCACTAGTTATGAAGAGCGGCGCGAAGCGTCTCCGTTGAGGTGGTGGTGGGGCTGTGGATGGCATGAAGGCTGATGCCTTGCGGGGCCACCTGGACGCCCTGCTGCTGGCCGTCCTGGACGGCCGCACGCTGCACGGCTACGCGATCATCGAGGCACTGCAGTCGCGCAGCGGCGGCGCCCTCGATCTGCCGACCGGCACGGTGTACCCGGCACTGCGCAGGCTGGAGCGGGCCGGGATGCTGGCCAGCGAGTGGGATGTGGTGTCCGGCCGCAAGCGGCGCAGCTACCAGCTCACCGCCGCCGGGCGCGAGGAACTGGCCGCGGAACGGAAGCGCTGGCAGGAGTTCACGACCGTCATCGGTGGCGTCCTGCACGCCTGAGCGCGGTTGTCAGGGGCTTATGTCACGATCGTCGTTGTGACCACCGCGCTGTTCTACCTCGTCATCATGCTGCTCGTCGCCGCCGTGGTGTACCTGCTCGCCGCGGTCGTGTTCGGCAGAGGCGAGGAGCTGGCCCCGCTGGCGCCGGGTACGTCCCCGACCCGGTTGCCCGCCGAGGACCTCACGGCCGAGGACCTGCGTGCCGTGCGGTTCCAGCTGGTGCTGCGTGGATACAAGATGTCCGAGGTGGACTGGGTGCTTCGCCGCGCAGGTGCGGAGATCGACCAGTTGCGGGCCAGGGTCGCCGAACTGGAGGCCGGGCGGGCTCCGGCAGAGGAGCGTTCGTGACCGACGTGCTCGTGTCCGCCGACGTGGCCGCACCGGCCGGAACGACGTGGCTGGCGCTGACCGACTGGGAACGCCAGGGGGAGTGGATGCTCGGCACCAGCGTGCGGGTGACCGGCGGGAACGGGCGTGAGGTCGGCTCGACGCTGTCGGCGTTCACCGGCGTCGCCGGTGTCGGGTTCACCGACACGATGGAGATCGTCACCTGGGAGCCGCCGGTGCGCTGCACGGTGCGGCACACCGGGACGCTGGTGCGCGGCACCGGTTCGTTCCACGTCCGCGACGCCGGGCGGCAGCGGTCGGTGTTCGTCTGGTCCGAGCGGCTGGACCTGCCGTTCGGCCTGGTCGGCAAGCTGGGCTGGCCGGTAGCCAAGCCGGGGTTCCTGCTCGGCCTGCGGTACTCGGCGCGGCGCTTCGCGCGCTTCGCCGAGGCGTACTCGGTGGGGCAGCCGTGAGCGAGCTGGTCGGCGCCGACGGCGTCTCGCGGTGCAGCTGGGGCAACAGCGCGCCGGACTACGCCGTCTACCACGACACCGAGTGGGGCGTGCCGCTGCGTGGTGAGGCGGCGCTGTTCGAGCGGATGAGCCTGGAGGCGTTCCAGTCCGGGCTGTCCTGGCTGATCATCCTCCGCAAGCGGGAGGGCTTCCGGCGGGCGTTCGCGGGGTTCGACCCGGCAGCCGTCGCCCGGTTCACCGACGCCGACGCCGCCCGGCTGCTGACCGACGCCGGCATCGTCCGCAACCGCGCCAAGATCGCGGCGACCATCAACAACGCCCGTGCCGTCGCCGAGCTGGACCGGCCGCTGGACGAGCTGCTGTGGTCGTTCGCCCCGTCGTCGCCGGGCCGCCGCCCGCGCACGATGGCGGACGTGCCCGCCACCAGCCCGGAGTCGAAGGCCATGGCCAAGGAGCTGAAGAAGCGCGGGTTCAGCTTCGTCGGCCCGACCACCTGCTACGCCCTGATGCAGGCCACCGGCATGGTCGACGACCACGTGGCGGCCTGCTTCCGGGCGGGCGGCTAACCGGCGAACTCCTCGACCGGTCGCCACCCGACCGCGTCGGGAAGGGCACCGCCGGTTCTGACGAACTGGACAATCGCTTGGCGAAACCGCGTGAGCCCGACGCCCGAGCCTGCCGGAAACCCGACCTCGGACAGTTCCCGGAGGTCCGGCGAGCCGGGTTCGCCAACGCTGAAGCCGTACATGTTCTCGCCCGCGTAGAGCAGGTAGCCGAAGCCGTCGTGGATCTGAACGTCCAGGGTCGCGGTGGCGTCGTCGCCCTGGATCGACGCGTCGTGCGTGCCTGCTCGGCTGAGCAGGGTGATGAGCTGGTTCACGGCCTCGTCCGAGTCGAGGACGAGCCGCTCTCCCCGTCCGTAGCCGGTAGGTATGGCGGCGGTGTAGTTCACGACGCGGTGCCCTCCCCGCGATAGGTCCTGATCGTCCCGTCCGGCTCGGCCACCCGCAACCGCGCTCCTGGTGGGAGAAACCTCGGCAGGTAGCGGTGACAGGTCACCGGGTCTTCTCGATCGTAGTCGCGTGTTCCGCACACCTGTCGGTCGATGACCACGACTTCATCCGTCAGGTTGGCGGCACGCATGAGTACGGCGATCTTGATTTCGACGTGGGTCGCGAGCCGTCGAGCAGCGCGTTCGGTGACCGGCATCTGGTCGCGGACGAAGCGTGCGGCCGCAGCCGCATGAGGGTCGCCGTGACCGCTGTTCACGCGTATCGCCGAGCCGTCCGAGCAGACCCATTCGCCGCGCGCGGCGAGTCCGTCGCGGCCTTTCCCGACGCGACGTCGTGCGGTGCTGATCCGGTCGGCGAGGGGTGTATTCGCCGGGGCGGTCACGAGGTGGGATGGCGGCCGTCGGCCGATGTCGACCCCAAGTGCGGCCGAGTAGCGAGTCAGGGTGTCCTCGACTTCCCGTACGAGGTCGAGCAGGCGCGCACAATCGCCCACGGTCAGGTCGACCTCGCGCGCGATGTCGCCGGTCGCGCCCACGACAGCGTTCGCCCAGAGATCCCGAGCGCCGGACGCCAGGTCGCCGGCGGCCTGGATCGCCGAGCGCGCTCGCGCGCAGGCCCCAAGGACCTGCCGGAGTCGCCCGGCGACGTCGGCGACGGACACCGTGGAGCGGTCAGCGGCCGGTGAAGTCCGGCTTGCGCTTGTTGACGAAGGCGTCGACGGCCTCGGCGTGGTCGGCCGTCGCGCCGAGGGCGGCCTGCGCGGCGTCCTCCGCGGCGAGCGCGTCCTCCAGCGTGCCGCGGGCGGCGACGGCGAGGACGTCCTTGATCTTCGCGTAGGCCACGGTCGGCCCGGCCGCCAGCTTGGCCGCGAGCGCCTGCGCCCGGCCGGGCAGCTCCTCGTCGGGCACGATCTCGGACACGATGCCCAGCCGCAGCGCCTCCTCGGCGTCGACCGGCCGGCCCAGCAGCATCAGCTCACTGGCCCGGCCCAGCCCGATCAGCCGCTGCAGCGTCCACGACGCACCCGAGTCCGGCCCGAGGCCGACCCCGGCGAACGCCATCAGGAAGCTCGACGAGGCCGCCGCGATCCGCAGGTCGGCGGCGTAGGCGAAGGCGGCACCCGCACCGGCGGCGGTGCCGTTGACCGCGGCGATCACCGGCTTCGGGGCCTCGACGATCGCCCGCACGATCGGGTTGTAGTGGTCGGCGACCGTCCGCAGCGGCGACGGGTCGTTCGCCCGCAGCAGGCCGACGTGCTCCTTGAGGTCCTGACCGGCGCAGAACGCCTTGCCGGTGCCGGTCAGCACGATCGCCCGCACCGACTCGTCGGCCGCCGCCTCGCGCAGCGCGGCCAGCAGCCGCTCCTTCAGCTCGACGGTGAGCGAGTTGTACGCCTTCGGCCGGTTGAGCGTCAGGGTGCGGACTCCGCTTTCGTCGGCGGTGAGCAGAACGTCCTCTGTGGTCACTACTGAACTCCCTGTGAAGATTTCTCGTCCGGCGGCGAGTCTGACACCCCCGCGAGCCGCATACCAGCATCGATGTGACGGCAAAAGATCGGTCCGCGCGCGCGGGCCGGTGCTGATGAGGGAGAATGGTGGTAACCCGGTTGGCTTTGGCGAGCGCGAACCCGGGCGCGCCGGTTGAGACGGAGGGAGCACGCTTATGGCGGCCATGAAGCCCCGGACCGGAGATGGTCCCCTCGAGGTGACTAAGGAGGGGCGGGGCCTCGTGATGCGCGTCCCGGTCGAGGGCGGTGGGCGCCTCGTCGTCGAGCTGTCCGCGGAGGAGGCGAAGAACCTCGGCGATGCCCTGCAGAAGGCGACCGGCTGACAGCCGCTGACGCCCCGCAACGCGTACCCCGGTTTCCGTAGTTCCGGCTGGAGACCGGGGTCGCCGTTCGTCTGCCCGACTTTGGAGGAGCCCCGTGCCGACCGTGCCGTCCGTGCCGACCCCGCTGGTGGAGCTGGAGGTGTCCGGCGACAACCGCCGGGCGCTGGTGGCCGAGCTGGTCGCCCCGCCCGACGGCGACCCGGTCCCGCGGTACGGCGTCCGTGCCACCGGCGCGGCGGGCGAGGTGCACACGCTGCCGGCCGGCGGGGCCGTCCAGTGGCTGGTCGGCACCGGCAGCGGCAGTAGTGCCGACTGGCGCGGCGCGGGCGCGGCCCTGGTGCGGGCCGCGAACGAGTACATCGCGGCCGAGTCCGACGCCGGTGCCCGCCCGGCCCGCACGGTGGCGGTGACGCTGCCGGACGACGTGCCTGCGGAGGCCGTCGGCGACTTCGCGCTGGGGCTGCTGCTCGGCGGCTACCGGTTCGTGGTGACCGGCGAGCCGGACAAGCCGGGCTGCCGCACGATCCGGCTCGGCACCCGCCCCGAGCACGCCGCGGTGGTGGCGCGTGCCGCGGAGCTGGCGGCGGCGACGGCGTTCGCCAGGGACCTCGCCAACACCCCGTCCAACATCAAGGACCCGGCCTGGCTGGCCGACACCGCGGTCCGCGTCGCGGGTGCCGTGCCGGGGCTGGACGTGACCGTGCGCGACGAGCAGTGGCTGACCACGCAGGGCTTCGGCGGGGTGCTGGCCGTCGGTGGCGGCTCGGTGTCGCCGCCGCGGCTGATCGAGCTGACCTACCGGCCCCGCGGCGCCCGGCACCACCTGCTCCTGGTCGGCAAGGGCATCACCTTCGACACCGGCGGCCTGTCGGTGAAGCCCGCCGACGGCATGCACCTCATGCGCACCGACATGTCCGGCGGCGCCGCGGTCATCGCCGCGATGCGGGCCATCGCGGCGCTCGGGCTGAAGGTCCGGGTGTCGGCGCTGGTCCCGGCGGCGGAGAACCACGTCTCCGGCTCGGCGTACCGGCCGGGCGACGTCGTGCGGCACTACGGCGGCATCACCACCGAGGTGACCAACACCGACGCCGAGGGCCGCATGGTCATGGCCGACGCGCTGGCCTACGGCGTGCGCAGGCTGCGCCCGGACACGATCGTCGACGTCGCCACGCTGACCGGAGCGATGAAGATCGCGCTGGGGGTACGCACCGCCGGGCTGTTCGCCACCGACGACGACCTGGCCAAGCGGATCGAGCGGGCCGGTGAGCAGGTCGGCGAGGCGTGGTGGCGGATGCCGCTGCTGGACGCGCACGCCGACGACGTGCGGGGCGAGCTGGCCGACGTCCGCCAGGCACCCGGCGGGCCGGGCGGAATCACCGCGGCGCTGTTCCTGCGCGAGTTCACCGGCGGCCTGCCGTGGGCGCACCTGGACATCGCCGGGCCCGCGCGGGCCGACCGCAGCTACGCCGACGTCGTGCCTGGCGGCACCGGGTTCGCCGCCCGCACGCTGGTGGAGCTGGCCGCCTCCTACGCCTGAGCGACCACGTGGTCGCGGAACGCCCGCACGGCGGGCGTGAGCGGGGCGTCCGCCGACCAGACCAGGCCGATGGTGCGGGTGACCGGCGGGTCGATCGGCACCTCGACGACACCGGCGGGCGCGCCCGGTTCGAACCGCGGTAGCAACGCGACGCCGAGCCCCGCGGCCACCAGGCCACGCACGGTGTCGGACTCCTGGCCCTCGAACGCCACCCTGGGGGTGAACCCGGCGGCGGCGCACAGGTCGTCGGTGATCTGCCGCATGCCGTAGCCGTGTTCGAGCTGGACGAAGCTCTCGCCGGCGAGGTCGGCGACGTGCACTTTCGCGGCACCGGCCAGCCGGTGCCCGGCGGGGACGCTGAGCAGCAGGGGCTGCTGTTCCAGCGCGGCCGAGGCGAAGGCGGGCTCGTCGGGCGGGGGCGCGACGAGCGCGAGGTCCAGGTCCCCGGCGGCCAGCGAGTCGACCATCTGCTGCCGGGAACCTTGCACGAGGCTGAACCGGGTGTGTGGCCGGACCGCGCGGAAGTCCCGTACCAGCCGGGGCACGAGCGAGCGGCCCAGCAGGTGCAGGAAGCCGAGTACGACGTGGCCGCGTTCCGGCTCGATCTCCTCGCGTGCCTGCCGGACCCCGGTTTCGACGGCGGTCAGCGCACGCTCGGCCGCCTCGGCCAGCAGCGTGCCGGCCCTGGTCAGCCGGATGCCACGGCCCGCGGGGGCGGTGACCGGCCCGCCGAGCCGCCGGGCGAGCGCGGCGAGCCTGCGGCTGGCCGTCGGCTGCGGGATGCCGACGACGGCCGCCGCGGCGGTGAGGTTGCCGGTGCGGCGCAGTGCCGCCAGCAGTGCCAGGTCGGGAGCCAGCGCTACTGATTCATCCATGAATCAATTATGCGTTTAGGTGGCATTGGACGTATTGGTTAGCACCACTTAGCGTCGAGACGTGGTTACCGCCCCCGCCGTCGTCCGCCCGGTCTCCGACCGGAAGACCACCGTTGCCGTCGCCGCGGGCGGAATCGCCATGTTCGCCCTGCTCTACGCCCCGCAGCCACTGCTGCCGCAGCTCGCCGCCGAGTACTCGCTCGACCCCGGGACGGCGTCGCTGGCGGTCGGTGTGGCGACCGGCGGGCTGGCCGTCGGGGTGCTGCCGATCGCGTCGCTGTCCGAGGTGGCCGGCCGCCGCCCGGTGATCCTCGTCTCGGTACTGGCCGCCGCGGTGCTCGGCCTGCTGCTGCCGCTGGCGCCGAACTACCCGGTGCTGCTGGCCATGCGGGCGGTGCAGGGGCTGGCCGTCGCCGGGTTCGCCGGGGTGGCCGCCGCCTACCTGGCCGAGCGGCTGGGCAAGGCGGGTGTCGCCGCCGCGGTCGGCGCGATGATCGCGGGCAACACCGTCGGCGGCATGGTCGGCAGGGTGCTCAGCGGCGTGGTGGCCGACCACCTCGGACTGTCCGGCGCCCTGCTCACGGTCGGCGCGTTCGGCCTGGCCTGCGCGTTGCTCACCGTGTTCACCCTGCCCCCGATCCAGTACGCGGCAGCGCCGGCCCCGGGCGACGTGCTGCGGGGGCTGGGGGCGGCGGTGCGGCGGCCGGTGCTGCTGGGGCAGTACGCCGTCGCCATGCTGGCCATGGGGTCGTTCGTCGCGCTGTACAACGCGGCCGGGTTCCGGCTGACCGAGCCGCCACTGGCGCTGCCGCCCGCGATCGCGTCGCTGGTGTTCCTGGCCTACGCCATGGGCACGGTGTCGTCGAGCTTCGCCGGACGGCTGATCGACCGGTTCGGCCGGGTGCCGGCCGTCGTCGGCGCGCTGGCGGTGACCGTCGCCGGCGCCGGGCTGACCATCGTCGACTCGCTGCCGCTGGTCGCCATCGGCTTCGCCGTGCTCACCGGCGGGTTCTTCGCGGCCCACGCGGTCGCCAACGGCACGGTCGCGGCCGAGTCCCCGCCCGGCGCCAGGGGACAGGCAGCCGGTCTCTACACGCTGGCCTACTACCTGGGCAGCAGCGTCGGCGGCACCGTCGGCACGGTCGTGTTCGACCACGCGGGCTGGACCTGGCTGATCGGCACCGTCACGGTCTGGCTGACCCTGAGTGCCCTGGCCGCGGTGGCGGTGCGGTCACGTCACTGACGCCGCCAGCAGGCCCCCGCCCACCGGCAGCAACGCGGGCACCAGCCGGTCGTCCTCGCGCAGTGCCCGCGCCACCTCACGCATGGCCATGGTGTCCGCGTCCCGCCGGGCCGGGTCGATGACCCTGCCGTCGACCAGCATGTTGTGGAACACGATCACCCCGCCCGGCCGCAGCAGACCGACGCCGTGCTCGCGGTAGTGCGGGTACTCCAGCGGGCTGGCGTCGACGAAGACCAGGTCGTAGTTGCCGGCGGTGAGCCGCGGCAGCACGTCCAGCGCCCTGCCCATGATCAGCCGGGTCCGCCCCGGCGGGTAACCGGCGTCGGCGAACGTCCGGCGTGCCGCGCGGTGGAACTCCGGCTCGATGTCGATCGAGGTCAGTACCCCGTCCGAGGTCATGCCGCGCATCAGGTACAGGCCGCTCACGCCGACGCCCGTGCCGATCTCCACCACGGCCCGCGCCCGCACGGCCGCGGCCAGGAACCGCAGGGTGGACCCGCAGGCCGGTCCCACCGAGGGGCAGCCGAGCTCGTCGGCCCGGACCCGGGCGGCGAGCAGCGCGTCGTCGTCGGGCAGGTAGCCCTCGACGAAGCCGCCCAGGTCGACGGAGTGCGCCTGTGAAGTCACGGGGTGGAGATTAGCGGTGCCTATCGACAAATCGGTGTCGACGTGCCTGGGAGTGGGCAGACCTTCTCAGACTCTTCTCAGGCCGGTCTCACTATCACCATAAGGAGAGCCGCGAGACTACGTCTGACAGAACGGGAACACCCTGCGCCCGGACGGCGTTGGGGGAAGTAGTAGGGAGACCAGCCCAATGGAGGTGCCTTCCCCGCCGATGCCGAACACCGCTGACACTCTGGCGCCGATCGACGCCGAGGCCTGGACCCCGCCGTCGTGGGACGAGGTCGTGCGTGAGCACGCCGACCGCGTGTACCGGCTTGCCTACCGGCTGACCGGTAACACCCACGACGCCGAGGACCTGACGCAGGAGACGTTCATCCGGGTGTTCCGCTCGCTGGCCTCCTACAAGCCGGGCACGTTCGAGGGCTGGCTGCACCGCATCACCACGAACCTGTTCCTCGACATGGCGCGCCGCCGTTCGCGGGTGCGCATGGAGGGCCTGCCCGAGGACACCGACCGCATCGTGGGCGACGACCCGAGCCCCGAGCAGGTCTACTCGGACACCCACCTCGACCCCGACCTGCAGGCCGCGCTCGACGAGCTGCCGCCGGAGTTCCGCGCCGCCGTCGTGCTGTGTGACGTCGAGGGACTGTCGTACGAGGAGATCGGCGCGACCCTCGGGGTTAAGCTCGGCACCGTGCGCAGCAGGATCCACCGCGGCCGCCAGGCGCTTCGCGCCTCGCTGGAGCGCCGCCGTGCCATGAAGCGTGAGGCCATCCCCGCCGAAGACACCCACGCGAGGTCGTCGGCATGACCGAACTACGCGGTTGGTCCCTGCCCGAATCGCACCTTCTTCCGGACGCGGTCGTCGCGTTCGTCGACGGTGAGCTGAGCCACGGGGCCAGGGAGCGCGCGGCGGCGCACGCCGCGCGGTGCCCGAGCTGCGCGAGCGACATCGCCGCGCAGCGGCAGGCCCGTTCCGAGGTGAAGCGGGCCGAGGCGCCCGCCATGTCGGCGGGTTTCCTGGCCAGCCTGCGTTCGATACCGGAGCACACCGAGCTGCCCACCACGCCCGACAACCTCGCCATCACCGAGGACGGGCAGCTGGTCGCCATCCAGCGGCCGGACCGCGTCGCCGGGCTACGGCACGGCACCCTGACCAACCACGCCCCGCTCGGCTCGACGCCGCCGCTGGGCAACTCCCCGACCGTGCTCGGCGGGCGTCTGAGCAAGCGTGCCGCGCAGGGCGCGGGCGTCGTCGTGTCCGGGCTGGTGCTCAGCGCGCTGGCGCTCGTGGTCACCGCGGACGACGAGGGCGAGCCCGCCGCGCCGCTGCCCGACGTCAACGTGCAGATGGGCGGCCAGCTCGCGCCCGCGGCCGGCCCGCTGACACCCCGCTGACGTCCCCTTCACCGGGTAACCGGCAAGATTCCCGGTGATGAGCCAGCAGTCCCAGCCGCAGCGGCCCGACCCCGAGGGGCGCCTCGCGCCGCGCCCACTGAACCGGCCGCCGGTCGACCCCGCGCAGGCCAGCGCCTTCGGCAGGCCACACGGCGTGCAGGGCGCCTTCGACACGCTGCGCAAGCCGGGCACGCCCGCGGGGCAGGCCAACGGCCTGTCGCTGGCTCCGCCGACCCCCGAGTCATTGGCCGAGGCGTTCCGCCGCCCGCCGGAGGCGGCAGGCGTCGTGCTGCAGCGCCCCGCCGACGACCCGGGTGCCCCCACCAGCGACACCGCCGAGCCCCCGCTGTGGACCGAGACCGCCGACCCGTGGCGTGACCCGGGTGCGGCTGCCGTCCTGGGCAGCCCTGCGGCCCGTCCGGAGACCGAACCCGAGAAAAAGGGCGAGGACCGGCCGCGCGGCAGGCGGCTGAGCCTGTCCGAGGTGCTGTTCGGCCGCACCGTCAAACCGATCGCGCTGGGCATCCTGGCCGCGCTGGCCGTCGTCATCGGCGCCGCCGGCGGGCTGACCGGCTGGTGGCTGGCCGACGAGGGCGACAGCCTGACCGGCGAGCTGAACATCGCCGAGGCCGAGGCCGCGAAGGAACGCCCGGCCGGCTCGGTCGCCGAGGTGGCGCAGCGGGTCACGCCCGCGGTCGTCTACCTGGAGGTGGTGAGCGGCCAGGAGGGCGGCAGCGGCTCGGGTGTGGTGATCGACCCGGCCGGCTACATCCTCACCAACCACCACGTGGTCGCCAGGGCTGTGCAGAACCAGCAGGCGAAGATCAACGTCGAGTTCGTCGGCGGCACCCGCACCGAGGCGCAGCTGGTCGGCAGCGACCCCAAGACCGACCTCGCCGTCATCAAGGTCAACGTGCCGAACCTGGTGGCCATCCAGGTCGGCAAGTCCGGTGACCTGGCCGTCGGCGACACCGTGCTGGCCGTCGGGTCGCCGAGGGGCTACAAGAACTCCGTCACCCAGGGCATCGTCAGCGCCCTGAACCGCCCGACGCTGGCCCCCGGACTCGACGGCGGGCCGCCGGTGGCCATGGACGCGGTCCAGACCGACGCCGCCATCAACCCGGGCAACTCGGGCGGCGCGCTCGTCGACGCCACCGGGGCGCTGGTCGGCATCAACACACTGATCGCCACCGCGGGCGACTCCGACGGCAACATCGGCATCGGCTTCGCCATCCCGGTCGACTACGCCATCCGGATCAGCTCGGAGCTGACCGCGAACCGGCAGGTCAAGCACGCCGAGATCGGCATCAACGCGGCGTCGGTCGCCGGGCGGCGGTCGATGGGCGCGCAGGTGCAGAACGTCGTGCCGAACGGCCCGGCCGCCTCCGCCGGGATCGCCGAGGGTGACGTGATCACCAAGGTCGGCGACCGGACCGTGGCCGAGCCCGCGGAGCTGACCGTCGCGGTGCGCCAGCACGACCCCGGCGCGGTGGTGCCGGTGCAGCTGGTGCGCCAGGGCAGGCAGCTCGTCGTCGACGTGACCCTGGGCTCCGACTAGTGGTTGCGACCGGAAGTTCGTTGGGGGTATTCGGCGGAACCAGGTTTCTGCTGGGAGTGCGGCCGGGAGACCCTCGTACCGGTGTCGTACTCGGGTCTTCCGGCCGTGCGTCCAGCGGGAAGCTGGGCCGCCGAGACCCCCTACAGACTTCCGGTCGTGACCACTAGTCTGGAAGCCGGTTGCGACAGGCCGGAGGTATGCGGTGTTCGAGAGCGTGGGCTGGGGCGAGATCCTCGTCCTCATCGTGGCCGGTCTGTTCATCCTCGGCCCGGAGCGGCTGCCCGAGGCGGCGGCGTGGGTCGGGCGCAGCATGCGCAAGGTGCGTGACTTCGCCTCCGGTGCCCGCAACCAGCTCAAGGACGAGATGGGCCCCGAGTTCGAGGACTTCCGCAAGCCGCTGGAAGACCTGCGGGAACTGCGTAACTTCGACCCGAAGCGGGTCGTCACCAAGCACCTGTTCGACGACGACCCGGACCCGCTGGGCCTGAACAACATCAACGGCACGGCCCCGGCGAACGGCCACTCGACGGCCGCGGCCACGTCGCAGCCGTCGTCCCCCGAGCCCCTCAAGCCGGGCGAGAAGCCCCCGGTCGACCCCGACGCCACCTGACCAGGCGGCCGGGCGGACTTTGCCGTGAAGGGGGCCCTCACGGCATCAGACACCAGGGCGGCCCGTTCACGCGAGTCGTACGTTCTGACGCGCGAGTCGTAGGTTCTGGCGCGCGAGTTGTACGTTCGCGCGCAGCCCCGGCGAGGTCGGGTGGTGTGCGTGAAGGTGGAGTTCGCGTGCGGGAGCGTGGGACTCGCGTGCACGAAGGTGGGACTCGCGGGGTCACGGGGTGAGAGGCGTGTCTCACCGTATGAACTCCACGCTCGTGCACGCGAGTTCTGCGTTCCGGCACGCGAGTTCCACGTTCGCGCACGATCACCCGCCCTGGCTCGCCCGGGACGGGCCGCAGGGGTCAGGCGGGGCTGACGTTCAGCATCTTTCCGGCCAGGCCACGGGCCCGGACCGACAGCGACTCGGCGGCCTTCGTGATCACCTGCGAGGCTGGCGCGTCCGGCTCGGCCAGCACCAGCGGGGTGCCCGCGTCGCCCTGCTCGCGCAGCCGCGGGTCCAGCGGCACCTGGCCGAGCAGCGGCACGTTCGACCCGACGGCCTTCGACAGCGAGTCGGCCACGGCCTGACCACCGCCGGAGCCGAAGATCTCCATCCGCTCGCCGGAGGGCGTCTCCAGCCAGGACATGTTCTCGATCACGCCGGCGATCCGCTGCCGGGTCTGCAGCGCGATCGCACCCGCCCGCTCGGCGACCTCGGCGGCGGCCTGCTGCGGGGTGGTGACGACCAGGATCTCCGCGTTCGGGATCAGCTGCGCCACCGAGATGGCGATGTCGCCGGTGCCCGGCGGCAGGTCGAGCAGCAGGACGTCCAGGTCGCCCCAGAACGCCTCGGCCAGGAACTGCTGCAGCGCACGGTGCAGCATCGGGCCGCGCCACACCACCGGGGTATTGCCCGGCGTGAACATGCCGATCGAGATGACCTTCACGCCGTGTGCCTGCGGCGGCATCATCATCTTCTCGACCTTGGTCGGCTTCTCCGACGCGCCCAGCATGCGGGGGATGGAGTGGCCGTAGATGTCGGCGTCCACCACGCCGACCGACAGCCCCCGCTTGGCCATCGCCACGGCCAGGTTCACGGTCATGCTCGACTTGCCGACGCCGCCCTTGCCGGACGCCACGCAGTACACCCTGGTCAGCGAGCCCGGCTGGGCGAACGGGATCACCGGCTCGGCCATGTCCCCGCGCAGCGACTTGCGCAGCTCGGTGCGCTGCTCGTCGCTCATCACGTCCAGTTCGACCCGCACCGAGGTGACCCCGTCGAGTTTCTCGACGGCGGCGGTGGTGTCGTTGGTGATGGTCGCCTTGAGCGGACAGCCGGCCACGGTCAGGTAGATCCCGACGGTCACCACACCGTCCTCGGCCACGGTCACGTCCTTGACCATGCCGAGTTCGGTGATCGGCTTGCGGATCTCCGGGTCCTGGACGTTCTTCAACGCGGCGCGGACGTCCTCGACACTGGGGAGCTGCTGCGTGCTGGTCACCCCACCATGCTACGGACTGCCCTTGACCCTTCGAGGTTTGGTGTTGAGGTCCTCACGTAGCTTGTCCAGTTCCGAGCGCAGGTAGTCGCGGGTGGCGACCTCGCCGACGGCCAGCCGCAGCGCCGCCAGCTCCCTGGCCAGGTACTCCGTGTCGGCCTTCGTCTGCGCGGCCCGCGCGCGGTCCTCTTCCAGCGACACCCGGTCCCGGTCGTCCTGCCGGTTCTGCGCCAGCAGGATCAGCGGCGCCGCGTACGCGGCCTGCGTGGAGAACGCCAGGTTGAGCAGGATGAACGGGTACGGGTCCCACTGCAGCCCGACGGCCACCAGGTTCAGCGTGATCCAGACGATCACGATCAGCGTCTGGAGCAGCAGGTAGCGGCCGGTGCCGAGGAAGCGGGCCAGCCGCTCGGTGAGCCGCCCGAACGCCTCCGGGTCGAAGCTGACCGACCAGCGGGACGAGCGCGGCTGGTCCAGCCTGCGGTGCAGGTGCGGCTCAGGCATGCGGCACCCCCTCGGTGACGTCGTGCAGCCCGGTTTCCCGCCAGCCCCCTGGCAGCAGGTGGTCCAGCACGTCGTCGACGGTGATCGCGCCGACCAGGTGATCCTCGGCGTCGAGGACCGGCCCGCAGGCCAGGTTGTACGCCGCCAGGTAGCGGGTGACCTCGGCCAGCGACGCCTCCGGCCGCAGGCCGGGCAGGTCGGTGTCGGCGGCGCTGGCCACCAGCTCGGCGGGCGGCTCCCTGAGCAGCCGCTGGAAGTGCACGCAGCCGGCGTAGCGGCCGGTCGGGGTGTCGGTGGGCGGGCGGCAGACGAACACCATCGTGGCCAGCGGCGCGGGTAGTTCGGGGTTGCGGATACGGGCCAGTGCCTCGGCGACGGTGGCGTCCGGGGTGAGCACCACCGGCTCGGTGGTCATCAGGCCGCCCGCGGTGTCCGACGAGTAGGTCAGCAGCCGCTTCACCGGCGCCGACTCCCTCGGCTCCATCAGCTCCAGCAGCCGGTTCTGGTCGGCGGGCGCCAGCTCGGCCAGCAGGTCGGCGGCGTCGTCGGGGTTCATCGCCTCCAGGATGTCGGCGGCCCGTTCCTCGGCCAGATGCGCGAGCAGGTCCTTCTGGTCGTCCTCGGGCAGTTCCTCCAGCACGTCGGCCAGCCGCTCGTCGTCCATGGCGTCGGCGACCTCGTGCCTGCGCTTGACCGGCAGGTCGCGCAGGGTGGCGGCGACGTCGACGGCCCGCATGGTGTCGAACAGCATCAGCAGCTGACCTGCTCCCTGGACCTGGCCGGTGAGGTCGGTGAGCCCGAGCCCGCTGACCTCGCCCCACGGCAGGACCTGCAGCGACGAACGCCGCCTGCCCAGTCCCAGCCGGGTGCTGCGTTCCCGGACGGCGAGTTTGGCCAGCACCCAGTCGCGGGTGCGGGTGGGCTCCATGGCCGCGTCGGCGACCGTCACCCTGGTGTCGGTGCCGGTCAGGGTGGCGTGGGCGTCGGTCAGCTGACCGAGCACCAGCACCTCGTTGGGCCGCTGGTGGAAGCGGCGCATGTTGACCGATCCGGTCGCCAGCGTGATCGCGTTCGGCTCGATCGCGGTGACCCGCAGCATGGGCACGAACACCCGCCGCCGGGTGGCCAGCTCGACCACCAGGCCGAGCACGCGTGGCGCCTGCTGGTCCAGCCGGAGCCCGGCGACCAGGTCGCGGACCTTGCCGATCGACTCACCGTCCGGACCGAACACGGGCAAACCCGCCAGCTGAGCTGCGAAAACCCGGTTCACGCCTGCCATGCGGCGAGCCTATCCGGACCGTGCGGCCGACGCAGGGAACGACGTACCATCGGAAAGACACAGGGGTGCACCCGCGGGAGCCGCCGATGTTGGAGATCCTCATTGGGGCGCTGGTGGTCGTCGTGGCCGGTCTCGCCTCCACCGTGCGCGTCGTCAAGCAGTACGAACGCGGGCTGGTGTTCCGCTTCGGCAAGGTGCACCGCCGCCCGAGGGACCCCGGGCTGGCCCTGGTCATCCCCGGCGTGGACCGCATGCGCAAGGTCAACATGCAGATCGTGACGCTGCCCGTGCCCGCCCAGGACGGCATCACCAGGGACAATGTCACGGTCCGGGTCGACGCGGTCGTGTACTTCAAGGTGGTCGACCCGGTGCAGGCCATCGTCGGCGTCGAGGACTACCGGTTCGCGATGGGGCAGGTGGCGCAGACCTCGCTGCGGTCGATCATCGGCAAGAGCGACCTGGACGACCTGCTGTCCAACCGGGAACGCCTCAACGAGGGCCTGGAGCTGATGATCGACAACCCGGCGCTGAGCTGGGGCGTGCAGATCGACCGGGTGGAGATCAAGGACGTCGCGCTGCCCGAGGCCATGAAACGCGCCATGTCCCGGCAGGCCGAGGCCGAGCGGGAACGCCGGGGCAGGGTGATCGCCGCCGACGGCGAGCTGCAGGCGTCACACAAGCTGGCCGCAGCGGCGGCGCAGATGGCCGACACCCCGGCCGCGCTGCAGCTACGCCTGCTGGAGACCGTCGTCGAGGTCGCGGCGGAGAAGAACTCGACGCTGGTGCTGCCGTTCCCGGTGGAGCTGCTGCGGTTCCTCGACCACGCGACCCGCAGCGGCGAGACCCCGCCGACGGTGCCCGAGCAGCCGGGCCCGCCGTCGGCAAATGCACACTCCTAGCGGAATCCTCGCCAGTTGGTCGAGATACCGATGATGACCACGATGATCACCGTCAGCAGCACGAGACCGATCGCGACGTAGCCGATGATCACCCCGGCCAGCGCCATGCCCCTGCCGCCCGCTTCGCCCCGCTTGGCCTTGCTGAGCGCGATGTGCCCGAGGATGATGCCCACGATCGACAGCAGCCCGCCGCACGCGACCAGCCCGACGATCGAGCAGACCAGCGAGCCGACGGCCATGCCGCTGTCCTGGTTCTGTGGGGGCATCGGACCGTAGCCGTAGGGCTGCTGCGGGTACTGCTGCTGGTAGGGCTGGGGAAAGGCGCCCGACTGCGGTTGCTGGCCGTAGGGCTGCTGCTGCCCGTACGGATCCTGTGGATAGCTCACGGCGCAACACCGTAACCCGGTTCAGTAGGTGACACTGACTCCCGCGGCGAACACCACCAGAACCAGCCAGAGCACGAGCGGGATCAGCCAGAGGCCGACCAGGACGTAGCCGATGATCATGCCCGCCTGGGCCATGCCCTGGCCGCCTGCCTCGCCGCGTTTGGCCTTGCCGTAGGCGATGTGGCCGAAGATGATCCCCAGCGGGGCGCAGATGCAGATGAGGATACCCACCAGCGAGCAGACCAGCGACGCGACCGCCATCCCCTGGTCCGGTTGTGGTGGCAGGGGCGCGGCCGGGTAGCCGTAGGGCGCGGGCGGGTACCCGTGTTGCGGCAGGTTTCTGTACGGATCGGTCATGATCTTGTCCCCCTCTGTCGACCGGTTGCCACTCACCGTAGTGGGATGGTGAGCGTCCTCATAGCCGACAGCGCGGACTCGGGTCATACTCACCGGTAACCACGGACCCAGGGAGACCGAGATGGCCCGCCTCGCCCAGACCGCCGGACTGACCGACGTCCAGCAGGAGATCCTCGCGACCGTGCGGGCGTTCGTGGACAAGGAGATCATCCCGCACGCCCAGGCGCTGGAGCACGCCGACACCTACCCGGCCGACATCGTCGAGGGCATGAAGGAGATGGGCCTGTTCGGCCTGACCATCCCGGAGGAGCACGGCGGCCTGGGCGAGTCGCTGCTGACCTACGCGCTGGTGGTCGAGGAGATCGCCCGCGGCTGGATGAGCGTGTCCGGCGTGATCAACACGCACTTCATCGTGGCGCACATGATCTCCCGGCACGGCACCGGCGAGCAGAAGCGTGACCTGCTGCCGCGGATGGCGGCCGGCGAGGTCCGCGGCGCGTTCTCCATGTCCGAGCCCGACCTGGGTTCCGACGTCGCCGCCATCAAGACCAGGGCCCGCCGCGACGGCGACGAGTTCGTCATCGACGGCGCCAAGATGTGGCTGACCAACGGCGGCACGTCCAACCTGATCGCGTTGCTGGTGCGCACCGACGAGGGCCGGGAGAAGCCACACCAGAACCTGACGACGTTCCTGGTGGAAAAGCCCGAGGGCTACGGCGAGGTCGCGCCCGGCCTGACCATCCCCGGCAAGATCGAGAAGATGGGGTACAAGGGCGTCGACACCACCGAGGCGGTGTTCGACGGCTACCGCATCGGCGCGGACAGCGTGCTCGGCGGCGTGACCGGCGCGGGCTTCGCGCACATGATGGACGGCATCGAGGTCGGCCGGGTCAACGTGGCGGCGCGGGCCTGCGGCATCGCGATCCGGGCGTTCGAGCTGGCCGTGGACTACGCCCAGCAGCGGCGCACGTTCGGCAGGCCGATCGCCGAGCACCAGGCCGTGGCGTTCAAGCTGGCCGAGATGGCCACCAAGGTCGAGGCCGCGCACCTGATGATGGTCAACGCCGCCCGGCTCAAGGGCTCGGGCGCGCGCGGTGACGTCGAGGCGGGGATGGCCAAGCTGATCGCCAGTGAGTACTGCGCCGAGGTCACCCAGGACGCCTTCCGCATCCACGGCGGCTACGGCTACTCCAAGGAGTACGAGATCGAGCGGCTCATGCGCGAGGCGCCGTTCCTGCTCATCGGCGAGGGCACCAGCGAGATCCAGAAGACCATTATCAGCAGGGGCCTGCTGCGGGAGTACAAGCTGAAGGGCTGAGGGGCACCTGGCAGGATAGGACAGGACAAAACCCCCGAGCCACAGGTGAGTACAACGTGACCGGTCCTTTCGCCGGCCGTCCCGCGGCGGGACAGCCGAGGCTGCCCACGCCGCCGACCGGGTGGCCGATCGGTTCCTACGAGACGTACGCCCAGGCGCAGAACGCCGTGGAGTACCTGGCGTCCAACGAGTTCGAGGTCGCCGACGTGACGATCGTCGGCGTCGACCTGATGCTGGTCGAACGCGTCGTCGGCAGGCTGACCTGGGGCAAGGTGCTGGGTACCGGCGCGGTGTCGGGTGCCTGGATGGGTCTGTTCATCGGCGTGCTGCTGGGCCTGCTCGGCCCGGCCGAGATGAACCTGCTGTCGGTCCTGATCGGCCTCGGCATCGGTGTGCTGTTCGGGACGACGTTCGCCGCCATCAGCTACTCGGTCACCCGGGGCCGCCGGGACTTCTCGTCGGCCAGCCAGCTCGTGGCCGGGCGCTACGACGTCCTCTGCCAGCCCCGCAACGCCGAACGCGGCCGCGATCTGCTCGCCAGGCAGGCCATGGGCCAGACCGGCTGACCTCTCGCTACCCCATTGGTGCTTCCGTTTCGCGCAAATCGCTGAATCGTTACTGACATTGCTTGCGGGCCCTGATCGGCAGGAATAAGTTCTCAGCACCTGTCGGGCGGTACGTGAGGGCGCGTGCCGGCCCGACGCCATGCACGTCGGGGTGCTGGCGCGGTCTCTTTCCCAGCCGCTCAGTGCGTCTGACCGGCCCGGCAGCCGGGGCGTGCACGCTGGGAAGGAGGTCTGATGGGGAAAGTGACCGCCGGGCGATCACCTGGCCGGTTCGCATCCGTACTGGCCGCCGCCGCACTGGGGGCAGGGACGCTGACCGCGTGCGGTACGGGAGGCGGCCTGACGATCAACATCTACTACGCGCCCGAGGACAATTTCCAGAAGGTCGTCGACGACTGCAACGTCGCGGCCAAGGGGCGCTACGAGATCGTCTACAACAAGCTGCCACGCGGTGCCGACGGCCAGCGCGAGCAGATGGTGCGCAGGCTCGCCGCCGGTGACGAAGGTCTGGACATCCTGGGACTGGACGTCAACTGGATGCCCGAGTTCGCCGAGGCGGGCTGGGTCGAGGAGTGGACGGGGGCCAACAAGGAACAGGCGACCGCCGGGGTGCTGCAGGCGCCGCTGGAGACGGCGACCTGGAACGGCAAGCTCTACGGTGCGCCGAAGAACACCAACGTCCAGCTGCTCTGGTACGACGAGCGCGTCACCCCGACGCCGCCGCGCACCTGGGCGGAGATGATCGAGACGGCCAAGCGGCTCAAGGCCGAGGGCAAGCCGCACGAGATCCTGTTCACCGGAGCCCAGTACGAGGGCCTGGTCGTCGTTTACAACACGCTGGTCGAATCGGCGGGCGGCCGGATCCTGTCCGAGGACGGCAAGTCCGTGGTGATGGACGACGGCGCGGTCAAGGCGCTGGAGATCCTGAAGGAAGTCAGCTCGTCGGGGATCACCAACCCGTCGCTGACCAACCAGAAGGAGGACGAGGTCCGGCAGGCGTTCCAGCGTGGCACGGGCGCGTTCGAGCTGAACTGGCCGTTCGTCTACCCCTCCTACGTCAAGGAGAAGCCGGAGGACGCCGCGCACTTCAAGTGGGCGCGTTACCCGGCGGTCACCCCGGGCGGGCCGAGCAAGACCACCATCGGTGGCTACAACCTGTCGGTGAGCAAGGCCTCGCGGCACAAGCCGGAGGCGTTCGAGGCGGCACTGTGCCTGCGCAACGAGAAGAACCAGAAGTTCTCCGCGCTCAACGACGGTGTCCCGCCGACCATCGAGAACATCTACAACGACACCACGCCGCTGGACGCCACCAAGCCGGCCGGTGACGACAACCCCTCGATGGAGACCAAGTACCCGATGCGGGAGGAGATCCTCCAGGCGCTGCGCGAGGCGGCCGTGCGGCCGCTGACCCCGGCCTACCAGAACGCGTCAACGGTGATGTCCAAGCTGCTGTCCCCGCCGTCGGAGATCGACCCGCGGCGCACGGCCGAGGAACTGCGCGTGCAGCTCGCCGACGCGCTCGAGTCCAAGGGGGTGATCCCGTGACGACCACCGAGGTGGAAGGCGCCAAGGGCGCGACCGCGACCACGGGCAGGAAGGGCAAGCCGGCCCTGTCCGAGGGCAAGAAGGCGGAGCGGCGGCTCGGGCTGCTGCTGTGTGCCCCGGCCGCGATCGTGATGATCGCGGTCACCGGCTGGCCGATCATCTACTCGGTCTGGCTGTCCCTGCAGCGTTACGACCTGCGGTTCCCTGCGCTGCGTGAGTTCGTCTGGTTCGACAACTACGTCGCGGTGCTGTCCAACGAGTACTGGTGGACGGCGTTCGCCGTGACGATGGGGCTGACGATCGTGTCGGTGGCGATCGAGCTGGTGCTCGGCATGGCGCTGGCACTGGTCATGCACCGCACGCTGGTCGGCAGGGGACTGGTCCGCACGGTGGCGTTGATCCCGTACGGGATCGTCACGGTGGTGGCGGCGTTCTCCTGGTACTTCGCGTGGACACCGGAGACCGGCTACCTCGCCAACATGTTCGCCGGCGACTCGGCCCCGCTGACCGACCAGTGGGCCTCACTCGGCGCCATCGTGCTCGCCGAGGTGTGGAAGACCACGCCGTTCATGGCACTGCTGCTGATGGCTGGCCTGGCACTGGTGCCGGACGACCTGCTCAAGGCGGCGTCGATGGACGGCGCCACCGCGTGGCAGCGGTTCACCAAGGTGATGCTGCCGGTGATGAAGCCGGCGATCCTGGTGGCACTGCTGTTCCGCACGCTGGACGCGTTCCGCATCTTCGACAACATCTTCGTGCTGACCAACGGCGCGCAGGACACCTCGTCGGTGTCCATGCAGACCTACAACAACCTGATCAAGGGGCTCAACCTCGGGGTCGGCTCGACGATGGCGGTGCTGATCTTCATCACGGTGGCGATCATCGCGTTCATCTTCATCAAGTTGTTCGGCACGGCCGCGCCCGGCAGTGATCAGGGAGGGAAGCGCTGATGGTCATGGGTGGAGTGGCCACTCCGGGCCGCAAGGTCAAGTGGGGCCTGATCGACCTCGTCGTGGTGGTCTTCGCGCTGTTCCCCGTGCTGTGGATCGTGTCGCTGTCGTTCAAGACCAAGGAGACACTCAACGACGGCAACTTCATCCCTGCCGAGTGGACCCTGCAGAACTACGTGGACATCTTCGCCACCACGGAGTTCCTGCGCGCACTGGTCAACTCGATCGGGATCGCCGTGATCGCCACGGTCATCGCCGTCGTGCTCGGCACGATGGCCGCCTACGCGATCGCCCGGCTGGACTTCCCCGGCAAGCGGCTGCTGGTCGGGGTGTCGCTGCTGATCGCCATGTTCCCGCAGGTGTCGCTGGTGACGCCGCTGTTCAACATCGAGCGGGAACTGGGGCTGTTCGACACCTGGCCGGGCCTGATCCTGCCGTACATCACCTTCGCCCTGCCGCTGGCGATCTACACGCTGTCGGCGTTCTTCCGGGAGATTCCCTGGGAGCTGGAGAAGGCGGCGAAGATGGACGGGGCCACCCCCGGCCAGGCGTTCCGCAAGGTGATCGCGCCGCTGGCCGCGCCGGGCGTGTTCACCACGGCGATCCTGGTGTTCATCTTCTGCTGGAACGACTTCCTGTTCGCCATCTCGCTGACCTCGACCGACGCGTCGAGGACGGTGCCGGCGGCACTGTCGTTCTTCACCGGTGCCTCGCAGTTCGAGGACCCGACCGGGACGATCTCCGCGGCAGCCGTGGTGATCACCGTCCCGATCATCCTGTTCGTGTTGTTCTTCCAGCGTCGCATCGTGGCGGGGCTGACCTCCGGTGCGGTGAAGGGGTAGCACTGTGGCTGAGATCGTTCTGGACAAGGTGACCAAGCGCTATCCCGATGGCGCGCTCGCCGTACGCGAGGTCGACATCGAGATCGCCGACGGCGAGTTCATCATCCTGGTCGGCCCGTCCGGGTGCGGGAAGTCGACCACGCTGAACATGGTGGCCGGCCTGGAGGACATCTCCTCCGGCGAGCTGCGCATCGACGGCGAGCGAGTCAACGAGAAGGCGCCCAAGGACCGGGACATCGCGATGGTGTTCCAGTCCTACGCGCTCTACCCGCACATGAGCGTCCGGGAGAACATGGCCTTCCCGCTGCGGCTGGCCAAGGTGGCCGACTCGGTGGTGCGGGCCAAGGTGGAGGAGGCAGCGGAGATCCTCGACCTCACCCAGCACCTGGACCGCAAGCCGGCCAACCTCTCCGGTGGCCAGCGGCAGCGGGTGGCGATGGGGCGGGCGATCGTGCGCAGCCCCAAGGCGTTCCTGATGGACGAACCACTGTCCAATCTGGACGCCAAGCTGCGTGGCCAGATGCGTACGTCGGTGTCCAAGCTGCAGAAGCAGCTGGGCACCACGACGCTGTACGTGACCCACGACCAGACCGAGGCGATGACGCTGGGCGACCGCGTCGTCGTGCTGCGGGCCGGTGACGTGCAGCAGATCGGGTCGCCGCAGTTCCTCTACGACAACCCGGCGAACCTGTTCGTGGCCGGGTTCATCGGCTCGCCGTCGATGAACTTCGTGCCGGCGACGCTGGCCGACGGTTCCGTCCAGAGTCCACTCGGGACGGTGCCGCTGACCGACCGGGTGCGCAAGCTGGTCGAGGCCGCGGGTGGTGGCCGCGAGGTGATCCTGGGCATCCGGCCGGAGCACTTCGAGGACGCCGCGTTGATCGAGGACGCGCAGAAGGTGAACGGGGTGAGCTTCTCCGCCACCGTGGACGTGCTGGAGTCGATGGGCTCGGAGAAGTACGCGCACTTCACCGTGGAGGGCTCACAGGCAACGTCCGCCGAGCTGGAGGAGCTGGCCGCCGACGCCGGTGCCACCGACGTCCCGGCCAGCGGATCGGCCGTGATCACCCGCCTGTCGGCGTCGTCGGGTGTGCGGGAGGGCGAGCAGGCCGACATCTGGTTCGACGCGGACAAGATCCAGCTGTTCGAGCCGTCGTCGGGCAAGAACCTCACCTACGCCGGCTGAGTCCCGTCCGGCGGCCCCCGGGTGGTCGCCAAAGCACGTGAAGGCCACCTTCATCACGTCTCACGTAATGAAGGTGGCCTTCACGGCATCTCATGTCAGGTCCCGGGAAAGCCGGGAGTCGTGGTGGTGCGGGAGTGTGGAGTTCGCGTGCCAGAGCGTGGAACTCGCGTGCACGACGGTGGGACTCGCGGCGAGTGGCCCGTTCGACCAGGCGAAGACGGGTTCGTCCCGCGATCCGGACCGGGCGCGCCAGGTAGTGGGACCAGACGGGTGGGAACGTGCAACTCGCGGGTCCGGAACGGTGGACTCGCGGGTCGTGAACGGCGGACTCACGCGAACGGGCCGGTCACGCGGGCGCCGGGCACCCAAGTGAGAACCCAGTCCACATCGTGAGTTCTGCGCTCGCGCACGCGAGTTCTGCGTTCCGGCCCGCGAGTTCTACCTTCCGGCACGCGAGTTCCACGCTCGAGACCAGCCACCTCGCCTGTCGGCTCTGGAACGCGACAGGGGGCAACCGGATACACTGGGTTCAATGGTTACCCAGTGGGAGGACGGGCATTTCGTCGGCGGTCATCCGGCGCTGGACCTGGCCAACACGGTGTTCAACCGGGCGCATCCGGTGCCGGACAACGAGCTGCTGCGCACGCCGTCGGACGTGCTCGCCTGGTGTACGGCAGCCGGCGTCCCCGCCGCGGCGGACCCGGACGTGGCCGAGGTGCGGGCCGTCCGGGAGCAGGTCTGGGCGGTGTTCGACGCGCTGGCGCGTGGCGGCTCGCCGCCCGACGCACCGGTGGGCGCGCTGATGGAGCGGGCCGGTGCGGGCCTGCGGACGGGGTCCGCCGGGATTCCCGCGGTGCTGTCGCTGCTCGCCGTGCGGGCGCTGTTCACGTTGCCTGCCGAGCGGATCCGGGCGTGCGGGCGCTGCGGCTGGCTGTTCCTCGACTCGTCACGGGGCGGGCGGCGCCGCTGGTGCAGCATGAGCACCTGCGGGAACCGGGAGAAGGCAGGCCGCCACCGCCGGGCGGTCAGAGCGTCCGGCGCATGATCGGCCGGTCCTTGCGGTGGCGGGCGACCTCGGTGAAGCCCGCGTCGAGGAAGGCGCCGGCCACGCCGGTCATCACCGAGTCGGAGCCCGCGCGACGGCCGGGCCGCGGCTCGATCGGGTAACCCTCCACGATCGCGTACCCGGCGCCGCTGGCGTAGTCGCAGACCGCGTCGAGGACACGCCGGAGCAGGCCGGCGCCCCGGTGCCCGCGGCGGATGAGGACGCAGGTGACGGCGCAGACCGGCTCGTCGTCGACGCGCGCCAGCATGGGGGAGCGTTCCAGGCGCGGGTACCACTCGCGGGGCCCGAGGGCGCACCAGGCGGCCGGCTCGCCGCCGTCGTAGACGACGACCCCGGGCGCCCGCTCGCCCGCGGCGAGCTCGCGCATCGCCTGCCGGTTGCCCTCGCCCCTGCCGGCCATGAACTCCGCGATCGACAGGCGCCAGTGCATGCACCAGCACCCCCGGGAACCGCCGTTGCCGCCCAGCACCCGCTCGAAGTCGTCCCAGGTGTCCGCCCGCAGCTCCCGGACGGTGAGCGTGCTCATCCGTGCCTCCCAAGGTAACCGATAAATCCAGTTTCAAAGGTTACTCGATGCCCCCGTGATAGCATGCATGCATGCAGATGACGTGGCGGGCGCCGGACGAGCTGATGGAACGGGTGCGCAGGGTCGCGGAACGCGAGGGCCGCAGCATGAACGAGTACGTCACCCGCGTGCTCGACGCCGCCACGAACCCGGACTACGCGGAGGGGGACATGGCGCGACTGAGGGAACGGCTGGCACGCGCCGGCGTGCTGGCGGCGCCGGGAGCGCCACGGGTGCGGCCGGATCCGGAGGCGATCGCCGCCGCGGCGGCCGAGGCCGCGCGCGGCACGCCGCTGTCCGACCTGATCGCCGAGGGGCGCGGGCCGCGGTGATGGTGTTCGCCGACTCGTCGGCGCTGGTCAAGCTGTACGTGCCCGAGCGCGGCCACGAGCGGGTCGGATCACTGGCCGCCGTCGTGGTGTCGGAGCTGGCCGGGGTCGAGGTGCCGTCGGCGCTGTGGCGCAAGCACCGGACAGGGGAGCTGAGCGCGGCCGCCGCCCGGGTGCTGGTCGGGGCGTTCGAGGCGGACCTGCACGGCACGGCCGAGACGGAGCCGCGGTTCGTCGCGGTCACCGCGTCGCCGCTCGTGCTCGACACCGCGGCGCGGCTCACCGGCGTGCACGGCCTGCGGGCATACGACGCGGCCCAGCTCGCCACGGCGAAGGTGGTCGCCTCGGCCGAGCCCGCCTGCCGCACGTTCGCCACGTTCGACAAGTCGCTGGCCGACGCCGCGGCCGCCGAGGGCTTCGCCCTCCTGCCCGCCTGAGCAGCGCCGCTCACCGGCGGCGCTGGCGCACCGCCTCGATCACCTCGTCGTCCCACCGGTGCGTGCGGATGAGCCGGTACCGCTCACCGGCCACCCACATGTAGGCCTCCGCCTCGGTGCGTTCGCCGATCAGGTCGGCTTGGTTCAGCATCCGCACCACCGGCACGTACTCCTCGGCATACCAGCGCGCGGCCACCGTCGCGCGGTCCAGGAACCGGTTCTCGTCCTGCATCAGCCGGAACCCCCACGCCTCGACGTGCTCGCCCAGCTCGGCGTAGTCCCACGGCTCGGTCACCAGCACCGACGCCCTGGCCTGCCCGACCAGCGGTACCCGCTCCAGGAACAGCCGCCGGTAGTCCTTGACGATCAGGTCGCCGCGGTAGCGGATCCCGCTCGGGTCCAGTGTGGTCCGCACCTCGACGACCTGCGCCTCGATCGTCGTCAGCCCCATGGCGTGCGCCACCGAGACCCGGTGGTGGCCGTCGATCACGAAGTGCAGCTCGCCGATCCGGTACACCTCGATCGGCGGAATGCTCTCGCCACGCCGCGACGCCAGCGCGAGCCGCTCCCAGCGCTGCCGCACCCGGCCCGACGTCGGGCGGAACCGGCGATCGAAGTCCCGGCTGCGGTCCACACTGCCCACAATGGACTCCAGTGGGATCACCCGCAGGCCGATCCGCCGTTCGCCCGCCCAGCCGAGCGCGTCCACCACCTCGCTGAACGGCAGCATGATGTTGACGTCGTCCGGCTCGCCACGCAGCCACGTCGACAGCCGCGACAGCACCTGCCGCCTGCGGGCCCGCAGGAAGTCGTGCTCGGCGTCGGCCCGCGGGAACCCGGTGTCTCTACTCGCCATGGCCCACCTCGAACTCCATGATGTGCTGCCCGACGACGTTGCGCACCACCGTTTCCCCGATCCGGCGGTCGGGAACGGCCTCGCCGTGCGGGTGGATGTGCCCGTGCAGCAGCCAGCCGGGACGCAGCCGCTCGACCGTGTGGTGCAGGCACTCGAACCCGTGGTGCGGCGGGTCCTCCCGGTCGCCGAGCCGCCGGGGCGGGGAGTGCGTGAGCAGCACGTCGACGCCCCGGCCGTCACGGCGCGAGCGCCGCCGCGCCAGCCGCACCACCTTCCGCGCGCGCCGTGCCTGCTGCCGCTCGGTCCACTGGTTCGGGCCCTCGCGGTAGCGGATCGACCCACCCAGCCCGGCGATCCGCAGCCCGCACACGTCCACCACCCTGCCGTCGGCGTTCACCCCGCCGGCCGGGCCCGGCCAGCGTTCCGGGAAACCGTCCCGCATGGACAGACCGCCGTAGCGGGTGAAGCCACTCAGGTCCGGGTCGTGGTTGCCCGGAACGAACACACACGGCCGGTCCAGTGCGCCGGCCAGGAACTCCAGGTAGTCGAACGGCAGATCCCCGGCGGCCAGGACCAGGTCCACCGAGATTCCGCCGAGCCCGGTGCCGGCCCACAGCCGCTCGTCGACCTCGTCGGCGACCACCAGGGCACGCACCATGCGCCTCAGGGTAACGGCGGCAGCGCCGTCACCGCCCAGTTGCCGCCACCGCGGACGGCCAGCGGGTAGCTGAACGGCGTGCCGTCACCCAGCATGCCGGACACGACGGCCTGCCGCGGCGACGACTCGTCGGGCAGCAGGCGCACGGTGACCGCGTGCACCCCGGCCTCGGCGGCGGCCGAGGCGTATTCCTTGGCGAAGTCGGCGCGGGCGCCGACCGGGTAGTCGAGCACGCGCTCAAGCCCCGTCGCGTCGTGCTCGCTCAGTGCCGCTGCCAGCCGGGCACGCAGCTCGGCGGGACTGTCCACACCGGGATCCGGCTCGACCGCGATCAGCACGGTGATCACGACGAGCCAGCCGACCAGGACGGTCAGGGTCCCGGCGAGGACGAGCCTGCGGCGGGTCACTTTCCGTGCGCGGAGACGGGGTCGATCACGATGATCGCGGTGACCACCACGAGCCACATGACGCTGAACGCCAGCAGCCAGAACTTCGGGTTGGTGAGCAGCCTGGACATGGGGAACCTCCGGGAAGAACTACCGAACGGGGACTCAGAGCCAGCGGTTCTTCCGGAGTATTCGATAGAGGATCAGGCAGGCGAGCAGGATCACCAGGATCACCGCCGGGTAGCCGAACTCCCAGTGCAGTTCGGGCATGTAGTCGAAGTTCATGCCGTAGATGCCGACGACCATGGTCGGCACGGCGATGATGGCCGCCCACGAGGTGATCTTGCGGACGTCCAGGTTCAGCTGCAGCGTGATCTTGGCCAGCGTGGCGTCGACCAGCGTGGTCAGCATCTCGTCGAAGCCGGCGATGCGCTCGGACACCGTGGTCAGGTGGTCGTCGACGTCGCGGAAGTAGGACCGCACGTCGTCGGGCACCAGGCGGGTGTAGCCCTCGGCGAGCCGCTTGAGCGGCGTGGCCAGCGGCGTCACCGCGCGGCGCATCTCGAGCACCTCGCGCTTCATCAGGTAGATCTGCTCGGCGCTCACCGGCGACCGCGGCGCGAACACCAGCGTCTCCATCTCCTCGATGTCGCCCTCCAGGGCGTCGGTGACCTCGAGGTAGTGGTCGACGACGTGGTCGGCGATGGCGTGCAGCACCGCCGCCGGGCCCACCTTGAGCTGCTCGGACTCGCCGTCCAGCTCGCGGCGCAGCCGGGCCAGGCCGGAGTGGTTCCCGTGCCGGACGGTGATGACGAAGTCCAGCCCGAGGAACACCATCAGCTCACCGGTCTCGACGATCTCGTTGGCCGTCGTCGGCGACTCGTGCTCCACGTAACGCACGGTCTTGAGCACCATGAACAGGATGTCGTCGTAGCGCTCCAGTTTGGGCCGCTGGTGGGCCTGCACCGCGTCCTCGACGGCCAGCGCGTGCAGCCCGAACGTCTCGGCGATGCCCTTGATCTGCTCATCGTCCGGCTCGTGCAGGCCGATCCAGACGAAGCCCTCGCCACGTCGGCGGACCTCGCCGATCGCCTCGGCATGCGACCAGCGTCCGGGCAGGCGTTCGCCGTCGACGTACACGGCGCAGTCGACGACGTAGTGCGACACCGGAACCGGGAGCCTGCGGTCGGGATTCTCGCCGCGGCCGTTGCCGCGGCCGCGAAGCGACGGGATGGAAGGCATGGGATCTCCAGGCGAACGTCGGGGAGTTCACACGACGACACGCCGAGCGGTTCGTCCGCCCGGCACGGCCAGCGTCCCCGCGGCCTACCTGGGGAAGGGAGAGCCGGTGGGAGCAGGAGGGACGCTGGATTGACTAGGGAGCGGACTATCGCCAGTACTCATCGCGTACCTCACCTCCTCGCATCCGGCCGGACATGCCGCGTGTCGTTGCTCGCGTTGACGCACCGACACCGATGGTCGAGGGTACTCCTCAACGTTCCATGGTGTCGCCGCAGGTGGCGGTGGCGTTACCCACGAGGAGGGCTCGCGTGCGGTTCGGGCGCTATTTCGAGGAGTTCGAGGTGGGTGCGGTCTACAAGCACTGGCCGGGCAAGACCGTCACGGAGTACGACGACCACCTGTTCTGCCTGCTGACCATGAACCACCACCCGCTGCACCTCGACGCCCACTACGCCGGTGAGACCACCGACTTCGGCAAGAACGTGGTGGTCGGCAACTACATCTACTCGCTGCTGCTGGGCATGTCGGTGCCCGACGTGTCCGGCAAGGCCATCGCCAACCTGGAGGTCGAGTCGCTGCGGCACGTCAAGCCGACGTTCCACGGCGACACCATCTACGGCGAGACCGAGGTGCTGGACAAGACGCCGTCGAAGTCCAAGGACGACCGCGGCGTCGTGTACGTCGAGACCCGCGGGTACAAGCAGGACGGCGAGATCGTCTGCGTCTTCCGCCGCAAGGTGATGGTGCCCAAGGCGTCCTATGGCGAGGCCAGGGGCGGAGAGCAGCCGGGGCGGCCGGTGCCGCATGAGTGAACTCGCCGATATCAAGGCGCGGCTGCGCAGGTTCGCCGAGGCCGAGGCGGCGGGCAACTCGCCGCTCTACGAACACCTGGCGGCGAAGGCGGCCGAGGACGACGAGGTCGCCGGCCTGCTCACCGGTGCCGCGCCGGGTGAGGCCAGGGCGACGCTGCTGCTCGCCGTCGCGCACCGGCTGATCCAGGCCGATCCCATCCATCCGCTGTCGCGGTACTACCCGACGCTGGGCGGGTTCGACGGCGTCGACAGCGAGACCTGGCCGTTGTTCCGGGAGTTCATGCTGGGCAAGGCCGACCGGGTCCGCGAACTGGTCGCCACCCGGTACACCCAGACCAACGAGGTGCGCAGGGCCGCGCTGCTGTACCCGGCGGTGACGATGGCGGCCAAGCGCGCGGGCGGGCCGGTGGCTCTGCTGGAGGTCGGCTGCAGCGCGGGTCTGCTGCTGGGCATGGACCGGTACAACTACCACTACCTGTGCCCCGGCGGCGATCAGCTCACCGCGGGCCCGGCGAAGGCGCCGGTGGGCTTGCACTGCGCGGTCGAGCTGGCCGAGGGCGCCAAACTGCCGAAGATCCCGAAGAAGCTGACCGTGACCAGCCGGATCGGGCTGGACCGCTCGCCGGTGGACGTCAGCGACGAGGACGAGCTGGCCTGGCTGGAGGCGTGTGTGTGGGCCGACCAGCCGGACCGGGTGCGGCTGCTGCGCACGGCCGCCGCCGCACAGCGCAAGGCACCGCCGGAGCTGATCACCGGGGACGCGGTCGACGACCTGGCCGAGGTGGCCGCCCGAGTCCCCGCGGACCAGCCGCTGGTCGTGCTGACCAGCCACGTGCTCACCTACCTGCCGGAGGCCAAGCGCGAGGCGTTCCACGCCGCGCTCGGCGAGCTGGCCGGCAGCCGCCCGCTGTGGTGGGTCAGCCAGGAGGCCTACGAGGCCGGCCTGGCCGTGCTGGAGCCGGGCCGGGACGACCTGCTGTTCGCCAA
Organism: Amycolatopsis suaedae; assembly: GCF_004214935.1. GTDB lineage: Bacteria > Actinomycetota > Actinomycetes > Mycobacteriales > Pseudonocardiaceae > Amycolatopsis > Amycolatopsis suaedae. The sequence continues at coordinate 129,473 of NZ_SFCC01000008.1, read as the reverse complement.
GACCGCCCTGTCGACGCTGGGCTTCGCCGAATGGTCCGCTGACGGCACGCGAACGGTCCGTCCGCTGGCCCTGACCGCGCCACATGGCCAGCGCATGACCTGGCTCGCCTGAGCTGTTGGCGTCGTCAGGCCCTGGCAAAGCCGGGTGGTCCGGGGCGCGTGCCGTGATGGGGGCACTCGCGGCATGAGACGCCAGGGCCCGGCAAAGTCCGGGCGGTCGGGCGCTCGACCTGTTGTGCCCCCGGCGCGCACGGCCGACGATGGGGCGATGAACACCGACGACACCTGGTTCACGCCGCTGACCCCGTTGTCCTTCCTCGAACGCTCCGCCGAGGTGTTCGCGGACAAGGAGGCCATCGTCTACGGCGAGCGCAGGGTGACCTACCGCGAGTTCGCCGCGGAGGCCACCCGGCTGGCGCACGCGCTACGGGCCAGTGGCGTCGCGCCCGGCGACCGCGTCGCCTACCTGCTGCCGAACATCCCGGAGATGCTGGTGGCGCACTTCGGGGTGCCGCTGGCCGGGGCCGTGCTGGTGGCCGTCAACACCCGGCTGGCGCCCGCCGAGATCGACCACATCCTGCGGCACTCCGGCGCGCGGGTGCTGGTGGTGGACGCCGCGCTGCACTCGTCACTGCCGGCCGAGGTGCCGGTGGACGAGGTCGTCACGGTCACCGACCCGGCCTCGGGGGCGCAGCCGGCCGTCGACAGCGTCTCCTACGCCGACCTGCTGGCCAGGGGCAGCGACGAGCCACTGGACTGGGGTGTCGCCGACGAGCGCGGCATCATCTCGATCAACTACACCTCGGGCACCACCGGCAAGCCCAAGGGCGTGATGTACCACCACCGCGGCGCGCACCTCAACGCGCTGGCCGAGGTGATCCACTCGCGGCACACGCCGGAGTCGCGCTACCTGTGGACGCTGCCGATGTTCCACTGCAACGGCTGGTGCACCACCTGGGCGGTGACCGCGGTCGGCGGCACGCACGTCTGCCTGCGCGCGGTGGACGCCGCGGAGATCTGGCGGCTGCTGGAGGCCGAGTCGATCACTCACCTCAACGGCGCGCCGACGGTGCTGGTGACGATCGCCAACCACGCCGGCGCGCACCCGCTGTCCCGGGAGGTCGTGGTGACCACGGCCGGCGCGCCACCGAGCCCGACGGTGATCAGGAAGATGAGCGAGCTGGGCACCCGGCTGGTGCACGTGTACGGGCTCACCGAGACCTACGGCCCGTACAGCGTCTGCGAGATCCAGCCCGGCTGGGCCGGTCTCGACATCGACGCCGCCAGCAGGCTGCGGGCCCGGCAGGGCGTCGGGATGCTCGGCAGCGACGGCGTGCGGGTCGTGGACGAGAACATGCGCGACGTACCGCGGGACGGCGCCACCATGGGCGAGGTGGTCATGCGCGGCAACCTGGTGATGGCCGGCTACTTCGACGACCCGGAGGCCACCGAGAAGGCGTTCCGCGGCGGCTGGTTCCACTCCGGCGACCTCGGGGTCTGGCACCCGGACGGCTACATCGAGCTGCGTGACCGGGCCAAGGACATCATCGTCTCCGGCGGCGAGAACGTCTCCACCATCGAGGTGGAGGCCGCCATCGACTCGCATCCGGCGGTGCTTGAGGTCGCCGTCGTCGGGGTGCCCGACGACAAGTGGGGCGAGCGGCCCCGCGCCTTCGTCGTGCTGCGGCCGGGGCAGTCCGTCGACGCCGGTGAGCTGCGGGAGCACGTGCGTGGGCAGATCGCCCGGTACAAGGTGCCGGACACCGTCGAGTTCGTCACCGAGCTGCCGAAGACGTCCACCGGCAAGATCCAGAAGTTCCAGCTGCGCGAGCAGGCATGGGCCGGCCGGGACAGCCGGGTTCAGGGGTGAGGCAGGCAGTCCCAGCTCGCCAGCGTCTCGAACAGGCCGTCCACCAGGTCCAGCGTGTCCAGGTCGGCCCGGGACACCCAGCGCACGTCGGCGGCGTCGTCCCCGGCCGCCGGGGTCCCGGCACGCACGGTGCAGTGGTAGTCGTAGATGTGGAACGGCCCGCGCACCACCATGCCGGCCAGGGCGCCGGGCGTGACCAGCAGGCCGGTCTCCTCCCGCATCTCCCGCACCACGGCGTCGGCGTCGGACTCGCCGGGCTCCACCCGGCCGCCCGGAAGCGACCACTGACCGGCTCCGGGGGCGTTAGCCCGCTTGACCAGGAGTAACCGGCCGTCCTCCGCCCGGATCACGCCGCCTACGCAGCGTATGGCCTGATGATCTTCGGATGACACGCGTTGAGACTAGTCACATTGGCGGAGGTGGACCCAGCCTGTACACGGAGAGTAGTCGTACGGTACCGTAAGCTTGCGGTACTGACCCAAGCGCGGGACTTGCCTCCCGTACCGGTGGTCGGTGCGGTACAACGTAACTGGTGCAGTTGCAAGACCGGTGCTGACGCAAGAGACGGGATTGATCGTTGTGAACGCGAAGAAGCTTATCCTTCTGGCGGTTGTCGCGTTGGTTCTGTTCTTCGTGATCGCCCAGCCTGGCAACGCGGCGGGGCTGGTCAACAACGTCATCGGGTTCCTCCGGGACGCGGCCGAGTCGGTGATCACCTTCGTCAGCAACGTGTTCAGCTGATCTACCCACGGGACAGGAGCAGGCATGTTCGCGCCCCGCGACCCTGACGAGTACCTGCTCGACACCGAACGCCGGGTGATCCGCATCCGGCGGCACTGGGCCACGCTGCTCTGGGACACCTTCGAGGCCATCGCGCTGCTGGCGATCTGCGTGCTGATCTCCTACGTGCTGCCGCCCTCGATGTGGGTCGTGATCAACATCCTGTGGTACGTCGCGCTGCTGGTCATCCTGCGGTTCGCGTACATGGTGATGGAGTGGTGGGTCGAACGGCTGGTCGTCACGGACAAGCGGTTCGTCATGACCACCGGGGTGTTCACCACCAAGGTGCTGATGATGCCGATCAGCAAGGTCACCGACCTCACCTACCAGCGCACCGCGTGGGGCCGCCTGCTCGGCTACGGCACGATGGTCGTGGAGTCCGCCGGCCAGATCCAGGCGCTGAACAAGATCGACTACCTGCCCAAGCCCGAGGCGTTCTACGACACGATCTCCGAGCTGGTCTTCGGCGACAAGCAGAAGCAGGCCGAGCGCTTCTCCATGATCAAGGCGCAGCGGGCCGCGCGCGGGAAGAAGATGGTCGGCTGAGCCGCGCCCGCCGCGCGTGTGAGCTGCGGCATCGTCCAGAATGGACGTTGTGCGCATCGACCTGCATACCCACAGTGCGGTCTCGGACGGCACCGACACGCCGGCCGAGCTGATGGCCGCCGCGGTGCGGGCCGGGCTCGACGTGATCGCTCTCACCGACCACGACACCACCGCGGGCTGGGAACAGGCACAGGCCGCCCTTCCGCCGGGACTCACCCTGGTCAGAGGCGCCGAGCTGTCCTGCGTGACCGGCGGCGAGGGCCGTCGCATCGGGGTGCACATGCTCGCCTACCTGTTCGACCCGGTCGCGCCGGCCGTCGTGACCGAGCAGCTGCGGCTGCGTGCCGACCGCAGGGCCAGGGTCCGCCGGATGGCCGAGCGCATGGCCGCCGACGGCCTGCCGGTGGACGCCGACGAGGTGCTCGGCGCGCTGCCCGCCGACTCGCCCGCCGGGCGCCCGCACCTCGCGCAGGCGCTGGTTCGCGCCGGGCTGGTGGACAGCGTCGACCAGGCGTTCGCCGAGTACCTCGCCAACGGTCGCGGGTACTACATCCCCGGCGCCGACACGCTGGTCGCCGACGCCATCCGGATGATCGCCGACGCGGGCGGCGTCACGGTGATGGCGCACCCGTACGCCCGCTCGCGGGGCGCCACGGTCAGCCCCGAGACCATCGCCGAGTTCGCCGCTCTCGGGATGGCCGGTATCGAGGTCGACCACCCCAACCACGACGAGGCCGACCGCAAGGAGCTGCGGGGTCTCGCCGCCGACCTCGGCCTGCTGGTCACCGGCTCCAGCGACTACCACGGCACCAACAAGACCACCGCGCTCGGCGCCGAGACGACGGCGCCGGAGGTCTACGAGGAACTGGTGTCGCTGGCCACCGGGACCAGGGTCGTGGCCGGCTGATGGCGATCAAGGAGTACTTCGACGCCACGCTGTTCCTCGAGGCCACCATCACGCTGATCGTGATCATGGACCCGCCGGGGACCGTGCCGGTGTTCCTGAGCCTGACCGGCCGCAAGCCACCCGCCGTGCGGGCCAGGGCCGCCCGGCAGGCGGTGCTGGTGTCGCTGCTGGTGATCTCGCTGTTCGCGGTCGCCGGCCAGGCCATCCTGAGCTACCTGCACATCGGCATCCCCGCGCTGCAGGGCGCGGGCGGCCTGCTCCTGCTGCTGATCGCGCTCGACCTGCTCACCGGCAAGGGCGCGACCGATCCGGAGGTGGCCGACGACGTCAACGTCGCCCTGGTCCCGCTGGGCACCCCGCTGCTCGCCGGGCCCGGTGCCATCGCGGCGACCATCGTGTTCGCGCGGCAGGCCGAGGGGCACCTGGGTGCCTACATCGCGCTCGGGCTGGCCATCCTGACCGTGCACTTCGTGTTGTGGACCTGCATGCGCTTCTCCGGCGTGGTGATCAAGCTGATCAAGGAGAGCGGGATCACGCTGCTGGCGAAGATCGCGGGTCTGCTGCTCGCGGCCATCGCCGTCGAGCTGGTCGCCGACTCGGTGCGCGGGTTCGTCGCCGGAGGGTGAGCCCGGACTGTCGGGGGCGGTGCGTACGCTGTGTGCCGAGGTGACTGCATGAGCCAACTCGGCTTCGACTACGGGGTGCAGCCGAAGCGGCTGACGAAGGTGACCCCGGCCCGGCTTGCCACGTTCGACGACTGCCCCCGCCGGTACCGCCTGAGCTACCTGGACCGGCCCACGCCCAAGCGCACCGGGCCGTGGGCACACAGCACGCTGGGCGCCGTCGTGCACACGGTGCTGAAGTCGTTGTTCGACCTGCCGGCGAACCGCCGTACCCCGCAGCGGGCCGCGGCGATGGTGACCGAGCAGTGGAAGGACGGCGGGTTCGCCGACGCCGAACAGGCCGCCCGCTACCGGGCCCGGGCCAGGGAGTGGGTCAGCGACTACGTCGAGCGGCACGACCTCGGCTTCGAGCCCGCCGGGGTCGAGCGGTGGGTGTCCACGCCCGCGGGCGGGATGATCGTCGAGGGCAGGGCCGACCGCATCGACGACCGCGACGGCGAGCTGGTGATCGTCGACTACAAGACCGGGCGGCGCGAGCCCGACGAATACGAGGCGCGGGCGTCGCAGGCGCTGGCGATGTACGTCGTGGCCGCGCGCCGGACGTTGCGCAGGCCGTGCCGGCGGGTCGAGCTGCATCATCTGCCCAGCGGCACGATCGCGGCCGCCGAGCACACCGAGGAAAGCCTCGGCAGGCAGCTGCGACGGGCCGAGGAGACCGCGGGCGATATGCAGCGGGCGGTCGATACCCTGGCAGAGGACGGCGACCGCGACGAGCTGTTCCCCGCCCGGCCCGGTCCGCGCTGCTCGTGGTGCGATTTCCGGCCGAGCTGCGCCGAAGGACAGCAGGCGGCGCCTGAAGCGCGGTCGTGGCAGTTGCTGGCCCCGTGACCGGTTCCTGACGGAGGAAGGCGTGTACCAGACAGACACCGGCGAGCTACCCGTGCACGCGCCGCCCGGTGAGCCCGAGCGGCGGGGCCGCTGGTGGCGGGGCGTGTCCGGCGCCGTCGCCGCCGGGATGGCCGTGCTGGCCGTCGCCGTGGTCGGCGTGCAGGTGCTGGCCTGGACGACCGACGTCGCGGGCCCGGGCACGGCCGCCGTGATCGGTCACCCGGCGGTCGCCGTGGTGCTCCTGCTGCTGCAGCGCCTGGTCGACCGCCGCCCGCCCCGCGCCGCCGCGGTCGCGGCCGTCGCGGTCCTGCTCCTGTCCCTGGCCACCCTCTGGTTCTTCTGGTGGCTGTAGCGGCTCGGTGGCACCAAAGCTCGTGAAGGCCACCTTCATGACGTGTGACGTGGTGATGGTGGCCTTCACGTGCTTTGAGGCGTCGCCGGGGCCACACCAGCCCCACCAGCCACACCCGTAAGGCAGCAAGGGAGCTTTACTACCCTTCTTCGCTAGTAAAGCTCCCTTGCTGCACGCCTGGCGCCCGGCGTTGCCGGGCCCTGACGTGAGCGTGGTGAAGGTGGCCTTCACGTGCCGGCGGCTCCGCGCTGGCTGGCGCGGAAGCGGGCCTTCTTCTGCCGGTTCCCGCAGGTGTTCATGTCGCACCAGCGGCGGGTGCGGCTCTGGCTGGTGTCGAAGAAGGCGGCCTGGCAGGTCGGTGACGCGCACAGCGCCAGCCTGCCGTCCCGTTCACCGGACAGGATGCCGATCGCATCGGCGGCGATCACGCTGAGGGCGTCCTCCACGCTCGAAGCCGGGCTGAGCTGCCACCGCCGTTCACCCTCGGGCGTCAGGACGGCCGCGGCCCGGCCCTGAGTGCTGCGGTCGTTGATGACCCGCACGGCGGACGCGGGCAGGGCCTCCCCGGTGGCGGCCGCCGTCGCGGCGGCGTGGATCGACTCCCTCAGTTCCCGGGCGAGGTCGAGCTGGGCGGGGGTGCAGGAGTCCACGGCCAGGCCGTACACCGCCAGCCAGTCGACGAGCCGGTGCGGCACGGGAATGCGCTCCACGGCCTTGCCGCGACGCTCGGTCAGCGTCGCCGTGAAGCTGGTCGCCAGCACGGTGCCGAGGCGGAAGTCGGGGAACTCGGCCGTCATGGAACCACCTTAGCAGGTTGTCCCAGGTCGTCGCGGCCTGATAGAACCGTCTAAGCCGGTTCCATCTTGGAGGTTCCATGTCCAGCGACGTGCACGCATTCGAAGCCCACGCGACCGACGCCGACCTCGCCGAACTGCGCGCGCGACTGGCCGCGACACGGTTACCGGAGGCCGAGACGGTCGGCGGCGATCGCCGGTGGGACCAGGGCGTCCCGCTCGCCGATCTCGCCGACGTCGTGGACTACTGGCGCACCGGGTACGACTGGCGGTCGTTCGAGGAGCGCCTCAACCGGATCGGCCAGTTCCGCACGACCGTCGACGGCCTGGGAATCCACTTCCTGCACCGCCGGTCCGCCCGTGCGGACGCCACGCCGCTGATCGTGACGCACGGCTGGCCGGGCAGCGTCGCCGAGTTCGCCGACGTCGTGGACGAGCTGGCGGATCCGGCAGACCCGGACGCGCCGGCGTTCCACGTCGTGGCCCCGTCGCTGCCGGGCTTCGGCTACAGCGACAAGCCCGCCACGACCGGCTGGGGAACCGAGAAGATCGCGGCCGCGTGGGTGCAACTGATGGGCAGGCTCGGCTACCGCGAGTTCCTGGCCCACGGCGGCGACTGGGGAGGCAACATCACGACGGTCCTCGGCGGCAGGTTCCCCGAGCACGTGCTCGGCATCCACTCGACGTTCGCGGAGGGGCCGCCCGGGCTGAGCATGGACGGGCTGACGGCGGCCGAGCGCCGGTGGGCCGAGGACACCCGCCACTTCTGGCGCCACCGCGCGGCGTACGCGAAGCAGCAGGCGACCCGGCCGCAGACCATCGGCTACTCGCTGGTCGACTCACCGGCCGGGCTTCTCGCCTGGATCCTCGACAAGTTCGCCGAATGGTCGGACACCGGGGACAGCCCGTTCGAGACGATCTCCCGGGACCGGATTCTCGACGACGTCACGCTGTACTGGCTGACCCGCAGCGGCGCGTCGGCGGCCCGGATCTACTACGAGAGCCACAACTCGCTCGATCCCGGGCTCCGGGTCGACGTCCCGTCGGCGATCACCATGTATCCCCGCGACATCGAGAAGTGCCCGCACCCCTGGGCGCGGGAGCGGTACCGGCGGATCGTCCGCTGGAACGAGGCCGGACGCGGGGGCCATTTCCCGTCGCTGGAGGTGCCCGGGTACTTCGTCGAGGACCTGCGGGCGGGCCTCGCGGCCGTGCTGGCCGCGGGCCGGTGACGGTCAGAGCACCCAGGACCGCCAGACCGGGACGATGACCTTGAGCAGGGCCGCCGGGTTCTCCGTGTTGGGGGAGTGGGCGGCGCCGGGGACCAGCTCGAACCGGGCGTCCAGGCGCCGCGCCATGTCCCGCTGGGTTTCCGGCGACCAGGCGTCGTCGTTCTCGCCGGCCACCACCAGGCACGGCGCCTCGCGCGAGCGCAGCGCCGCGGCCAGCTCGCCCACCCGGTCCGGTTCCTCCCGCAGCGCCCGCGCCATGCCGAGCAGCCCGGCCGCGCTCGACGCCACGAACCGCGCCCGCAGGAACGCCTTCACCTCGGCGGGAATGCGCAGCCAGGCCTCGAACCTGGCCGAGATCTCCTCACGCAACGCGTAGGCGGGCTCCAGCCCGCCCTCCCGCAGCAGTTCCTCGCCGATGCCGAGCGCCTGGTACCGCATGCCGTCCGCCGGCAGGTGTTCCGGGCCCGTGTCCATCAGCGTCAGCCCGGCGACCGGTGCCCCGGCGAGCACGGCCGACCTGGCGACCAGGCCGCCGTAGGAGTGCCCGAGCAGCAGCACCGGCTGTCCACCGGCGGCCAGTTCGGTGACGACGTCCGCGACGACCTGCCCGAGCGCGCCGGGCAGGTAGGCCTCCTCGTCGACCGGGCCACCGGACTCGTACTGTCCGGGCAGATCCAGCGCCACCACCTGGAATCCGGCGGTCACCAGCTCGTCCAGGACCGGCGCGAAGTCCTCCTTCGAGCCGGTGTAGCCGGGCAGCAGCAACGCGATCGGCCCCCGCTCGCCGGCCCGCAGCGCAGCCAGGCCGGCCAGTTCGGTGCGTACGGCACTGTGCGGCGACAGCTGCGAGTGACCCATCGGTCCGTCCTCAGCGTAGGGCGGCGAGCGTGTCGCCGCGTTGTTCCAGCAGCACCGGGCCGAGCGGCTCCAGCCGGACCGGGCCGGGGTAACCGTGCCGGTCGACACCGATCGTGCGCAGGGTCCGCCCGCTCGCCTCGTCCACCACGGCAAGACCACCCGGGATCGGCACGACCAGCTGCGAGGCGAACGCCCGGCCCGGACCCAGCGTGCCGTTCAGTGTCCACTTCGGAGTGAGGTCCGCCTTCGACAGCGCCATCGTCTTCGAACCGGTGAACCAGTACAGGTTCTCCATGCCCTCGTCGACGACCGGCGCGCCGTGCGGCGGGTCCTGCGCGAGGTCGCCGGGCGGCAGGTCGAGCGGGTAGGCGGTGCGCTGGTTGCCCTCGGCGTCGAACAGCACCAGCACCTTCTGCTCGGGCAGCGCGACCGCCGTGGTCTTGCCCGTCATCGCCACGAGCTGTGCGCGGCGGCCCGCCAGCACCGTCGTGAAGATCTCCTCCGGGGTGTCGGCTTCCTTCGGCGTCGCCTTGAACACGCTCAGCCGGTCGGCGGGGTCGCCGGGGCAGCGTTCGATGACGCCCACCCTGCCGGACGCGGTGCCGACCGAGCCGAACACGCACCCGGTGCGGGGCTGCCGGTTCGGGTTGACGATCGCGGGCACCTCGCCGTACTCGACGCTCTTGACCAGGTCGTCACGCCAGGTGTTGAGCAGCTTCGTCCCGGTGGCGGTCACGTGCGAGTCGTCGCCGACCAGCCGCGTGCCCAGCTCGGCGTCGCCGTTGCGCTGCGCTGTGCGCTTGCCGGTGCTCGGGTCGAGCATCGTGACCTCGCTGCACTGCGTCTCCTTGCGGTAGACGGCCAGTGCCTTCGACCAGGCGCCGCCCACCGTGCACAGCGGGATGTCCCTGGCGTAGCGCCAGCGGACCTGGCCGGTGACCGGGTCCCGGCCGAGCACCTCGTTGCCCGCCCCGGTGACCACGCTGGTGTCCTCGGCCACCGGCACCGGCGTGGCCGGGCTCGGCGCCTGCCACACCTGGGTCAGCGAGGCCGGCACGCTGGTGGGCGGATCGGGCAGCGCGGGCCCGGCGTCGGCGGTCTCCGACGTCGTGTGCCGGATGTCGCTGTTCAGCCAGAGCACCGTGCCGGCCACCGCCACCACCACGACGATGGCGACGGCGACCGCCCGGTCCCTGCCGCGGTTCCACGGCGAGCGCCGGACGGTCTCCGGCGCGGCGTGCCTGCCCTCGCCGAACGTCGGCACGACGGGCGTGCGCAGCACGTCCTCGGCCAGGACGGCCGACTGGTTCGGCGCGGCGGCCGGATGTGGCCGGCGGTGCCTGCCGCCCGCGTCCTGTTCGGGCTCGGTGGGCTCGTCGTTCACACCGTCAGTCTGCCGAAGCCGGTGTTTCGCTGGAGTTGGCCGTGCCGGAACGCCTGCGACGCCGCCTCCGGGCGGGCCGCTCACCGTTCTCGCCTGCCGCGCTGTCCTGCTTGTCGCCGCCCGCGGGTGCCTCACCGGACGGCTTGCGGCCGCCCCGGGTACGGCGCCGGGGACGCCGGTTCTCGGCGTCCGGGCCGGCCTCGCTCTGGTCCTTCGCCGCCGCGTCGGCCGCCTCGATGGCCGCGGCGGCGTCGGCGCCGCCCCGGGTGCGCTTGCGGGGACGGCGGGTACGCGTGCTCGCCGAGCTCTTCGATTCCGAACGGCCCTTGCGCCCGCCCAGGTTCTCCTCCGGCTCGGCCGACAGGCCCGCGCGGGTCCGCTTGGCCAGCGGCAGCCTGCCGGTGGCGTCGGCCGGGATGCCCAGGTCGCTGAACAGGTGCTTCGAGGTGGAGTAGGTCTCGACCGGCTCCGGCTTGTCCAGGCCCAGCGTGTCCGAGATCAGCTTCCAGCGCTGCTCCTCGTCCCAGTCGACCAGCGTGATCGCCACACCGGTCTTGCCCGCGCGGCCGGTGCGGCCGATGCGGTGGACGTAGGTCTTCTCGTCCTCGGGCGTCTGGAAGTTGATGACGTGCGTGACGTCGTCGACGTCGATGCCGCGGGCCGCGACGTCGGTGGCCACCAGCACGTCGATCTTGCCGGAACGGAACGCCCGCAGTGCCTGCTCGCGGGCACCCTGGCCGAGGTCACCGTGCACGGCCGCGGCGGCGAAGCCACGCTCGGCCAGCTCGTCGGCGACCTTCTGGGCGGTGCGCTTGGTGCGGGTGAAGACCATGGTCAGCCCGCGGCCCTCGGCCTGCAGTGCCCTGGCGATCAGCTCGGTCTTGTCCAGCGCGTGGGCGCGGTAGACGAACTGGGTGGTCCGCTCGTGCACGGCGCCCGCGTCGTTCTCCTCGGCGCGGATGTGCGTCGGCCGGTTCAGGAACGTCCTGGCCAGCGTGATGATCGGCCCCGGCATGGTTGCCGAGAACAGCATGGTCTGCCGCTGCTCGGGCACCATGCCGAGAATGCGCTCGATGTCGGGAAGGAAGCCCAGGTCGAGCATCTCGTCGGCCTCGTCCAGCACCAGCGAGCGGACCTTGCCCAGCACCAGGTGCCGCTGCTCGGCGAGGTCGAGCAGGCGGCCCGGCGTGCCGATGACGACGTCGACGCCCTTGCGCAGCGCCGCGATCTGCGGCTCGTACGGGCGGCCGCCGTAGACGGCCAGCGTCCGGATGCCGAGGTGCTTGCCCGCGTCGGTGAGGTCGTGCGTGACCTGCAGGCACAGCTCCCGGGTCGGCACGACGACCAGCGCCTGCGGCGTGCCGTCGCCCGGCGTGGTGACGCGGTGCAGCAGCGGGACGCCGAAGCCCAGCGTCTTGCCCATGCCGGTGCGTGCCTGGCCGATCAGGTCGTCGCCGGCCATGGCCAGCGGCAGCGTCAGCGCCTGGATGGCGAACGTGCGCTCGATGCCCGCCTCGTTCAGTGCCCGGACGATCTCCGGGTGGACGCCGAACTCGGCGAACGTCGGCGACTCGGGCTCGACCGGGGCGTCGGCCCGCAGCGGGTGGGAGGTGTCGGTGTCGGGAAGGCCGGTCTCGCTGTGTTCCAGTTCCACGGGATCGGTTTCGGGTGTTGCGGTCAGGGCGATCGCCTCTCTCGTACCAGTGCGCACTGCCTGGTCCGGTTCTCGACACTCGACCGCTGGAATGTGGTTGGCGGGAATGCCGCGCGAGGCGTGCACACACTGTAGTCTCCGCCACGCTTCGCGTCCGGTCCCGAACGTCTGGGTCAGGGGACGCCGTGGGCGTGTTGCGGGGGATCCGTGTTGATCCACCCCGCAGTGTACAGTGCCGAGTCCCGATCACCGGTACGCCACGCTCGGCGCGTGAGGTCCGTCACCGTCGGGCCGTAGCTAGGGTGGCACTGTGACGGAACCCAGCGCACAGATCAGTGACGGCGTCGTCGACCTGCTCGGCGTGCTCGCCTACGGCGAACTGTCCGCCTTCGACCGCATGGCCGAGGACGCGCGGTCGGCGCCGACGCTGACCGGCAGGGCGGCGCTGGCCTCGATGGCGGCCGCCGAGATCGGCCACTACGACATGCTGTCACGGCACCTGGCCGCGCACGGGGTCGCCGTCGAGGACGCGATGGCGCCGTTCGTGCGCAACATCGACGCCTGGCACGCCTCGACCGCGCCGAAGTCGTGGCTGGAGTCGCTGGTCAAGGCCTACGTCGGGGACGGGCTGGCCGCCGACCTCTACCGGGAGATCGGCTCGTGGCTGGACCCGGAGACCAGGGACCTGGTGCTCGCGGTGCTCGCCGACACCGGCCACTCGGCGTTCGCCGAGCGCGAAGTCGCCGCCGCGATCGAGCGGGACCGCAAGCAGCGGGACCGGCTCGCGCTGTGGGGCCGCAGGCTGCTGGGCGAGGCGTTGACGCAGGCCCAGTACGTGGTGGCGGACCGGGACGGGCTGGCCGAGCTGATCGTGAACGGCTCGGGTGATCTGTCGGGAATCGCCGCGTTGTTCCGGCGGTTGCAGCAGGGGCACACCAAGCGGATGCAGGTGCTTGGGTTGGGCTGAGCCTCGGATAACCTGGGCTCAAGAACGCGCACTACGAACGGCGGAGGTTCACAGGTGGAGGTCAAGATCGGCATCAAGGACGCCCCGCGCGAACTCGTGGTGTCCAGCAGCCAGTCGCCCGACGAGATCGAGGCGCTGGTGGCCGACGCGGTGAAGTCCGCCGAGGGCCTGCTCAGCCTGTCCGACGACAAGGGCCGCAAGTTCCTCGTGCCCGCCGACCGGATCGCCTACGTCGAGATCGCGCCGAGCGACGTCCGCAAGGTCGGGTTCGCTGTCGGTACCTGATCCGCTACCCGGGGTGATTTATTACCTCGATCGGGTTCTTATCGTTATCCAGCGCACACTCTAAGGTCTGTCTCAGCTACGCGTTGCATCCTCCACTGGACTGGGGACAACGCGAGCGAGAAATGGGGTGTGCGGTATCACCGCCGTCGAGGCACGCCGGACCCCCAGGGTGGGCAGGCTCGCCGGGGTGGACGTCGCCAGAGGCGTCGCCGTCCTCGGCATGTACGCGACCCACGTCGGCCCCGACCCGGCCGACGGTGGGGCGGCGTCGGTGTTCCGGTTGTTCGAGGGCCGCTCGGCGGCGTTGTTCGCCGTGCTCGCCGGGGTGTCCGTCGCGTTGATGTCCGGCGGGCGGGAGCCCAAGGCCGGTGGCGGGCGCCGCCGGGTGGCGTTGCGGCTGGCGGCGCGGGCGCCGTTGCTGGTGGTGCTCGGGCTGTTCCTGACCAGCCTGGAGACCGGCTACCTGGTGATCCTGGCCTACTACGGCGCCTGTTTCGTCCTGGTGATCCCGTTCCTCGGCCTGCGGGTGCGTTCGCTGGTGGTGGCCGCGGTCGTCGGGGCGCTGGCGATGCCGCTGATCTCCTACGGCCTGCGGGTGCAGCTCGCGCCGCGGGATCTGGTGCTGCTGATGCCGGACGCGACGCCGGAGACGTTCGCCGGCTCGGGGCTCGGCTACATCCTGCTGGTGCTGCTGGTGAGCGGGACGTTCCCGGCGCTGGGGCTGATGACCTACCTGTTCGCGGGCATGGCGATCGGCAGGCTGGACCTCGGCTCGCCGGTGGTCTGCCGCAGGCTGGTGATCGGCGGCGCCGTGCTCGCCGCGGTCGCCTACACCGCGTCCTGGGTGGCCACCGACGTTCTCGGCGGCATGCGGACGATCTACGCCGCGGCGGCGCCGGCCGCCGCTGCCGCCGGGATGCCGCCGGAGGAGTTCGTCCAGCTGCACATGTACAACATCCACGGCACCCCGCCGACGACCACACCGGCGTGGCTGCTGGTCGACGTCCCGCACTCGTACACGCCGTTCGACTTCGTGGCCTGCATCGGCGTGGCGGCGGCGGTGATCGGCGGCTGCCAGCTGCTGGCGGCGCGGTTCCCGGTCGCCGTGCGGCCGCTGGCCGACCTCGGCGGGGTCATCCTGACCGCGTACGCGGCGCACTTCGTCGCCATCTGGCTGCTGTTCGGCGACGAGGAGACCTCGCCGTTCAGCCTCGCGCACTTCCTGTGGTTCGGCGGGGTGGCGCTGGTGGCGGCGATGCTGTGGAAGCGCTGGATCGGGCGGGGCCCGCTGGAGTGGCTGCTGCACGTGGTGTCCCGGCTGCCGGAGCGGCTGCTGTCCGCGGCCGCCATGCCGGTGCGCCGCCTAGCGGCCGCTGCCCGCTCGCCGAGATGACCCTCGCGCCTTCGTTCTGCCTGTCCGGCTCGCCACAAGCGGTGTCGATGCCGTGAAGGGGCCCTCACGGCACTAGGTGCCAGGGCCCCGGCAAAGCCCGGGGTGCGGCGGGGCAAGGTGGGTGGTCCCGAGCGCAGAACTCACGATGTGGATCGGGTTCTCACGTGGTGCCGGTTGCCCGTGTGAACGGTCCGTTCGCGCGAGTCGTCCGTTCCGACCGGGGTAAAGCACGTGAAGGCCACCTTCACCACGTCTCACGTAATGAAGGTGGCCTTCACGTGCTTTGACCGGCCACCGGAACCACATCAGCCACACCAGCCCCACCAGTCACAGGCGTAAGGGAGCAAGGGAGCTTTACTAGCGTCTTAGGGTAGTAAAGCTCCCTTGCTCCCACTTCGGGGCGAGCCGGGCGCGGCGGCTCAGGCGTCCAGCTGTTCCAGTTCGTCGAGGGAGGTCGGTACGGCGAACGGGGGCGTGCTGGTGCCCATGATCCGGTAGCGGTCCCAGGTGTCGGGGTCGGAGATCTCGCCGTCGGCGGCGCCCTCCGGGGTGGTGATCCGCGCGGGCCGCTTCTTGCCGCCTGCCAGCGCGGACAGCTGCTCGTTCGCCGCGATCCGGCCGTACCAGCGGTAGTAGCCGTCGATCGGCTGGAAGTGACCGCGCAGCTCGACCTCGACCGTCAGCTCGGTGCCGTCGACGGACAGCGTCGCGGGCCCGGCGTAGCCGTCCTCGTCGTGCTCGTGCTCGCTCATGTCTCACTCCCGGTTCGCTTCAGCTTGATGACCTTGTTCTCGTCGAGCGGGACGTTCGGGTCGATCACCACGCCCTGCCTGCGCAACAGCCCGTCGATGGCGGCCCAGATCAGCTGGGTCAGGTACTCGACGACGCTGTCCCGGCTCATCGACTGACGCTCCAGCCACCACTCGCCGGTGTTCTGCACCAGTCCGACCACCCCGTACGACCACGGCTCGGCCGCGCCGGAGTCCATGTCGAACCGCCGCATGTAGTCCCCGAGCAGCGCGCTCAGCGCGTTGGCGATGAGTTCCTTGTCCTCGGCGACGACGTCGGACTCGATCGGCTTATCGGCGAACTTGGCCCGCACGAGCAGCCGGTACAGGTTCGGGTGCTCCTCGATGACGCCGAAGTAGGCGTCGACGGCCATCCGGATCCGCGGCAGCGGCGCCAGCTCGGCGTTGATCGCGGGCATCAGCCGGTTCAGCAGCATGTCCGTCCCGCGCTGGCCCAGCGCGAGGAACAGGTCGGCCTTGTCGTCGAAGTGCCGGTACAGCACCGGTTTCGTGACACCGGCCTCCGCGGCGACGTCCTCCATGCCCAGGTCGGGCCCGTGCTTGGCGAGCGCACGCAGCGCCGCCTCGACGAACTCCGCCCTGCGGGCGATCCGGTGCTTACGCCAGCGGTCCCTCCTGGCATCTCCCGCTGGCTCTTCCGTCTGCTTGCTGCGCTTGACACGGCCGACCATGGACCGCATGCTACCAGAGGTAACTGTTACCAATGGTTACAGAGACTTGGCTCACGAAAGGGGTGGTCGGCAATGACGCGGACCCTGAAGGCCGACGGCAGCAGGGAAAAGACCGCGGAGCGGCTGCTCAAGTCATCCGCCGGCAAGTTCTACGACCCCGAGGTGGACATCGACTGGGAAGCGCCGCTCGTCGAGGGTAAGCACTTCATCCCGGAACACCGGTCCACCCTCTACGGCACCCATCTGTGGGACCGGCTGACGCCGGAGCAGCGCATCGAACTGGGCAAGCACGAGGTGGCCAGCGTCGCCACCAACGGCATCTGGTTCGAGGTGCTGCTGATGCAGATGCTGCTCAAGGAGGTCTACAAGGCCGATCCGACGTCCAGCCACGCCCAGTACGCGCTGACCGAGATCGCCGACGAGTGCCGCCACTCCACGATGTTCGCGCGGATGGCCGAGCGCATCGGCTGCCCTGCCTACGGCCCGGTGAAGTGGCGCCGCAGGCTCGGCAAGATCCTGCCGATCATCGGCTACGGCCCCGCACTCTACGGCTCGATCCTCGTCGCCGAGGAGGTCCTCGACCGGCTGCAGCGTGAGCAGATGAACGACCCGGAGATCCAGCCGCTGGTGCGCATGGTCAACCGGATCCACGTGCTGGAGGAGGCGCGGCACGTCACGTTCGCCCGCGAGGAGGTCACCCGCGGGATGGCGAAGCTGAACAAGGCCGAGCTGGCCTACCAGCGGCTGCTGATCGCCATCGTGTCGCACGAGGTGGTGCACAGCCTGGTCAACCCGCGGGTCTACCGGGCGGTCGGCCTGGACCCGCGCGAGGCCTACCAGGTGGCGATCAACAACCCGCACTGGAAGGACACCCTGCGCTACGCCGGTGAGCGGATCATGCCGTTCCTCCAGGAGGCCGGTCTGGTCGGCGGGCCGGGCATGTACTTCTGGCGCAAGGCTCACCTGGTCCCGGCGGCATGACCGCCGTGGCGACGGCGCCTGCGCACAGCAGGGGTGTGCGCAGGCGCCACAGCGTGTTCACCGTCGCCGACGGCACCCGGCTCACCGTGGTGGAGTCCGGGTCCGGGCCCGCCACGGTGGTTCTCGTGCACGGCTGGACGCAGGACCACACCTGCTGGGACCCGGTGGTGCGGCGGCTGGAGGGCGTGCGTGTCCTGCGCTACGACCACCGCGGCCACGGCACGTCCGACCCGGCGAAACCGGGAACGGCCACCATCGAGCAGATCGCCGACGATCTGGCCGAACTGCTCGCCGACCGGGTTCCGGACGGCCCGCTCGTGCTGGCCGGTCACTCGATGGGCGGCATGACGATCATGGCGCTCGCGCAGCGGCATCCCGAGCTGGTCGAGCGGCGGGTGTCCGGCGTCGCGTTCGTCGGCACGTCGTCCGGGCAGATGGACCGCCTCACGCTGGGCCTGCCCGGCGTGGCCGGCCGCGCCGCGCCCCGCGTCGAGCGGATGATCCACGTCCTGCTGGAACGGCGCCGCAAGGACACCCTGCCGGGCAGCCCGGCGTTCCTGGCACCGTTCACCCGGTGGCTGGTGTTCGGCCGCCGCGCCGCGCGGGCCGACGTGCTCGCCGTCGCCGCGCAGGCGCTGCGCGGGCATCCGAACAGCCTGGCCGGCTTCCGCACGTCGATCGCCCAGCACGACCGCAAGGTCGTACTGGGGTCGCTGCGAGGCAAGCCCACGGTCGTGCTCGCCGGCGACCGGGACCGGCTGTGCCCGCTGGCGCACGCGAAGGTGATCGCCGGGGAACTGCCGGACGCGGTGTTCGTCCGCTACCCGGGCGCCGGGCACATGCTCAGCTACGAGCGGCCGGGCGAGGTCGCCGCCCGCATCGCCGGCGTCGTTCAGCTCTGCGGCTGACCCGGCGGGTTCTGCAGCGGGAAGCCACCGCCGATACCGCGCCACGCCAGCGTGGCGGTCAGGTCGACGGCTTCCTCCTTGCTCAGCGCGCTGTGGTGGGCCAGCCAGAAACGGGCGCTGACCTGGCTCAGCCCGACCAGCCCGACGGCCAGCAGCCGTGCCTTGTCCTCGTCGAGCCCGGCGTCGGCGGTGATCGTCTCGGTGATCGCGTCGACGCTGGCCGACGTGGCCCGGTCCACGGCCTGCTGCACGGCCGGCTCGCCGCGCAGGTCCGACTCGAACACCATCCGGAACGCGCCGGCGTCACCGTTGACGAAGTCGAAGAACGCGCCGACCGTCGCCGGGACGCGCTGCTTGTTGTCCGTGGTGGACGCGAGTGCCTCGCGGACCCGGCGGACCAGCTCGTCGACGTGGCTCTCCAGCAGCGCGATGTAGAGATCGAGCTTGCCGGGGAAGTGCTGGTACAGCACCGGTTTGCTGACACCGGCCTGCTCGGCGATCTCGTCCATGGCCGCCGCGTGGTAACCGTTGGCGGCGAAGACGCGCTGGGCGGCGGCCAGCAGCTGTGCCCGCCGTTCGGTCCTCGGCAGCCGCACACCCCGGCCGACCTGCGCCGCTTCCGTCATCCGTCCTCCCACATCTGCTCCACCGCGAACCCCGGGATGGCCGTGCTCGCGGTTGGTACGACATTACTCGTCGGTAGAGCCAGAACGCCATGCGTGGGGCATCCTTGGGGAGTGACTGCGACCGCCTCTTCCCGGGGACCAGCGCTGTCGGAGACGCCGCTGCCACCCCTCGACGGTACGGCCAAGCCGTGGCCGGGCACGCACGAGGTGCTCGGCGGAGTTCGCCTGCACGTGCGCCGCACGCCCGGGCCCGGTGGCGTGCGGGTGGTCTACGTGCACGGCCTCGGTGGCTCGTCCACCAACTGGACCGACCTGGCGGCCCTGCTCGCGCCGTTCGCCGGCGGGGTGGCCCTGGACCTGCCCGGGTTCGGTTTCTCCGAGCCACGCGAGGGCTTCGATTTCAGCCTCGCCGCCCACGCCGCGGTGGTCGCGGACGCGCTCGGCGACCTGGCCGACGGTCCCGTGCATCTCGTCGGCAACTCGATGGGCGGCGCGATCGCACTGCTCGTCGCCGCGCGGCGGCCCGAGCTGGTCCGCACGCTCACGCTGATCTCGCCCGCCATGCCGGACCTGCGGCCGCACCCGGGCAGGCTGTCCGACCCGCGGATGGCGCTGGCCTACCTGCCACTGGTCGGTGGCCGGATCCGGCGTCAGCTGGCCGCCATGGGCGCGCGCGAGCGGGCCCGGCAGGTGATCGCACTGTGCTACGCCGACCCGGGCGCGTTCCCCGAGCACCGGCTGGAGGAACTCACCGAGGAACACGGCGCGCGGGCGAGCCTGGCGTGGGCGGGTCCGGCGATGGGCCGGACCACGTTCGGCATCCTGCGGGCCTGGCTGGCGCGGGGACCGGCGTCGCTGTGGAACGTCGCGCCGCTGGTGCGGGCGCCGTCGCTGGTGGTGTGGGGCGAGCAGGACCGGGTGATCTCGGTGCGCAGGGCCGTGCGAACGGCCCGTTCGCTGCCGGACGCGCGGCTGCTGGTCCTGCCGCGAACCGGGCATGTCGCTCAGATGGAGCAGCCGGTCACGGTCGCCCAGGCGGTGCTGGGTATGTGGGAGGGCGTCGACGCCGGGACGTGGTGAGCCGTTCGGGTGAGTGCAATCAGTCCATGATGCGCCAGTCGCCCGCCGGATAACGTTTTGGATATGGCACCCTGGGTGCGTGGTTGATCGGGCGACGTACAACGCGCGAAGCGGACGGGACCGGGCCGCCGGTTCGTCGTCCGCGCGTCGTTCCCCGCACACCACGCAGAGCCGGGCGTCCCATCTGCAGGGCGACCGCCCGCGCCGGACCACCGCCAGGGCGGGCGACGACCGCTACCGCCCGGGCAGCCGCCGCACGGCCGCGGAGCCGCTGACGGCGTCCTGGCAGCCGACCATCGACGACGACGAGGACGACCGCCCGCGCAAGCGGGGGCGCCTCGCCCGGATGGCCAAGACCTACGGCTGGCGCGTGTACGCGCTGCCGGTCCTGCTGGTGATCACCGGGCTGGTCGTGTTCGACACCGCCACCAAGGAGCCGGAGACCCAGCAGATCGCACAGGAGCAGGCCAGCGGATCGGACGGTTCCGGCGGCGCCGGTGACGCCCCGATCGGCGGCGAGATCGCCGCGCAGCCGGTCAAGCTGGACATCCCGACCGCCGAGCTGCCCGCCGGTGGCGAGTACCCGGACGCGGGCAAGGGCACCTGGCACGTCGTGCCGGTGCCGAAGGACCGGGGCAAGCGGGCCGGTACCGGCGGCAAGCTGTTCACCTACTCGGTGACCGTCGAGGACGGCATCGACCCGAGCGTCTACCAGGGCGACGACCTGTACGCCAACGTCGTGGAGAACACCCTGCGCGACCCGCGCAGCTGGACCGGCTCCGGCGAGCTGAGCCTGCAGCGGGTCGACAACAGCGCGCCCGAGCCGGACTTCACCGTCGCGCTGACCAGCCCCGCGACGACGAAGAAGATCTGCGGCTCGTCCATTCCGTACGAGGCGTCCTGCCGCAAGGGCGACACCAAGCAGGTGGTCATCAACCTGGCCCGCTGGGTGCGGGGTGCCAAGGCGTTCAACGGCCAGATCGGCATCTACCGCGAGTACGCCATCAACCACGAGGTCGGGCACGCGCTGGGGCACGGGCACGTCGGCTGCGAGACCAACGGCGCGCTGGCGCCGGTGATGATGCAGCAGTCGTTCGGGGTCGCCAACAACTACGTGGCGCAGCTGAACAACGTGCCCGGCGGCGACCGCAACAGCGTCCCCGCCGACGGCAAGGTCTGCACCGTCAACGGCTGGCCCAACCCGCAGGGCCAGGCCGGCTGATCGTCCCGCCATGTGGACCCGGGAAGACGGCGCCCGCGCGGTGCGTTAGGCAATAGCGAAGGCACCACCCTCGGATGGAGGATCCCGATGTCAGCCAGCCTGCCGCCGCTCGTCGAGCCGGCCGCCGAGCTCACCAAGGACGAGGTGGCGCGGTACAGCCGGCACCTCATCATCCCGGACGTCGGGATGGACGGGCAGAAGCGGTTGAAGAACGCCAAGGTGCTGGTCGTCGGCGCCGGCGGGCTCGGTAGCCCGGCGCTGCTCTACCTGGCCGCCGCCGGGGTCGGCACGCTCGGCATCGTCGACTTCGACACCGTGGACGAGTCGAACCTGCAGCGGCAGGTGATCCACGGGCAGTCCGACGTCGGCAAGCTGAAGGCCGCGTCGGCGCAGGAGTCGATCGCCGAGGTGAACCCGCACGTCAAAGTGCACCTGCACACCGAGCAGCTGACCAGCGTCAACGCGCTGGACATCTTCCGCGGGTACGACCTGATCCTGGACGGCACCGACAACTTCGCCACCCGCTACCTGGTCAACGACGCCGCCGTGCTGCTGGGTAAGCCGTACGTGTGGGGGTCGATCTTCCGGTTCGAGGGCCAGGTCAGCGTGTTCTGGGAGGACGCGCCGGACGGCCGTGGCCTGAACTACCGCGACCTCTACCCCGAGCCGCCGCCTCCCGGCATGGTCCCGTCCTGTGCGGAGGGCGGCGTGCTGGGCGTGCTGTGCGCGTCGATCGGCTCGATCATGGTCAACGAGGCGATCAAGCTGATCACCGGCATCGGCGAGCCGCTGCTGGGCAGGCTCATCACCTACGACGCGCTGGAGATGCGGTACCGCGAGGTCAAGATCCGCAAGGACCCGGACACGCCGAAGATCACCGAGCTGATCGACTACGAGGCGTTCTGCGGTGTGGTGTCCGACGACGCCCAGAAGGCGGCGAGCGGGCACACGATCACGCCCGGCGAGCTGAAGGCCAAGTTCGACGCCGGTGACAACTTCGAGCTGATCGACGTCCGTGAGCCGCACGAGTACGAGATCGTCAGCATCAAGGGTGCCAAGCTGATCCCGAAGGACCGGATCCTGTCCGGTGAGGCGCTGGCCGAGCTGCCGCAGGATAAGCCGATCGTGCTGCACTGCAAGTCCGGCGCCCGGTCCGCCGAGGCCCTGGCCGCGCTGCACCAGGCCGGCTTCGCTGACGCCACCCACCTCGGCGGCGGCGTCCTCGCCTGGGCCCGCCAGATCGACCCGAGCCTGCCCACCTACTGACCGCCCGGAAAGCGGAGCAAGGGAGCTTTACTAGCGAAGAAGGGTAGTAAAGCTCCCTTGCTCCCTTACGGGAGTGACTGGTGGGACTGATGTGACGGCAGTGACGCGACGGTCGCCGAATGTGAGCCTGCGTGACGGTGGTGGGCGCTACCGTGCTGGACGTGACCCCGAGACGCGAGCCGCCGCCCGAGCACGTGTGTTCCGCATTCGGTGGACGGGCGGCGGACGTGGAGCCACTGCCGGGCAGCGACACGGCGTGGCGCTGCGATTCGGTCGTCCTCAGGCGGGTCACCGACCGGGCCCGCGCGCTGTGGACGGCGCGGACACTGGACAGCGTCAACGTGCCGGATCTGCGGATCGCCAAACCCGTCCGGTCCACCGACGGCCGGTGGATCGTCGCGGGCTGGTCGGCGAACCGGTATCTCAGCGGCACGCCGGAGCACCGTCCGGACGAGGTGGTGCTGGCCGCGGTCAAGCTGCACCAGGCGACGGCCGAGGTGGCCGCGCCGGACTTCCTCACCGGCCGCACCGACGTCTACGCCCGCGCCGACCGCATCGCCTGGGACCACGACGAGGTGGACCTGGACGAGAACCGCGGCGGCCGCTGGTTCGAGGTCCTCGCCGGCGCACGCAGGCCGGTCGCCCAGCCCAGCCAGGTCGTGCACGGCGACCTGTTCGGCACGGTCCTGTTCGACGGCGACGCCCCGCCGGGCATCGTCGACTTCCCGCCGTTCCACCGTCCCGCCGAGTGGGGCGCGGCCATCGCCGCCGTCGACGCGGTGACCTGGGGCGGTGCCGACGCGGGCCTGCTCGCCCGCTGGGCGCACCTGCCGGAATGGCCGCAGATGCTGCTGCGCGCCATGCTCTACCGGCTGGCCGTCAACGCACTCGACCCCCGATCCACCCCCGCGGCGCTCGACGCCCTGCGAGCCACGGCGCGCGAGGTCAGCGCCCTGTTGTAGGAGCACGCCGTGACGGCCCGGCGCCCTCACCGCGACGCGCCCGCATTGCCGGAGCAATGTCAAACGCCTGAAACATTCCGGCACACCCGAGTAACACTCGCTGCTTAGTTTCGGGAACGTCCCCGCCGAAAGGACGTGCCCGTGACGCCCAGCCAGTGCCCCTACTGCGCCCTGCAGTGTGGAATGGACCTGCGCGCCACCGCCGGTGGCGTGCGGATCTCCCCGCGCGCCGGCGGCCTGTGCCAGAAGGGCTGGACCGCGGCGGCCCTGCTGGACTCACCGCGGCGGCTCACCACGCCGCTGATCCGCAGGGACGGCGAGCTGACCCCGGCCGGCTGGGACGAGGCACTGGACCTGGTCGCCGCCGAGCTGATCCGGTTGCGCGGCGAGTCCGGTCCGGACGCCAACGCCGTGTTCGGCGGTGGCGGCCTGACCAATGAGAAGGCCTACCTGCTGGGCAAGTTCGCGCGTGTCGCGCTGGGTACCTCGCAGATCGACTACAACGGCCGGTTCTGCATGTCCTCGGCCGCGGCCGCGGGGAACCGGGCGTTCGGGATCGACCGCGGGCTGCCGTTCCCGCTCGGTGACCTCACCGACGCCGACACCGTGTTGCTCGTCGGGTCGAACCCGGCCGAGACGATGCCCCCGTTCCTGCAGCACCTGCGTTCGGCTGAGCTGATCGTGGTCGACCCGCGGCGGACGGCCACCGCCGAGCGGGCCGCCCGCCACCTCGCCCCCGCGCCGGGCACCGATCTCGCGCTGGCGCTGGGAGTCCTGCACGCCGTCGTGGCCGACGGCCACCTCGACAGGTCCTATGTGGACAGCCGGACCATCGGGTTCGACGCGGTGTGGCGGATCGCCGCGGGCTGGTGGCCGGAACGGGCCGAGCGGGTGACCGGTGTCTCCGCCGCGGACCAGCGCTGGCTGGCCGCCCGGCTCGCCGCCGGAAACGCCTACATCCTCACCGCCAGGGGCACCGAGCAGCACTCCACCGGCGTCGACACGGTCAGTGGCTGGATCAACCTCGCACTCGCGCTCGGTCTGCCCGGCGGGACGCGATCCGGCTACGGCTGCCTGACCGGCCAGGGAAACGGCCAGGGCGGACGTGAGCACGGGCAGAAGGCCGACCAGCTTCCGGGGTACCGCCGGATCGACGATCCCGCCGCCCGCGCGCACGTCGCCCGAGTCTGGGATGTCAGACCCGAGGATCTGCCGGGTCCCGGCCGGTCCGCGTTCGAGCTGCTGGATGCCCTCGGTACCCCGGACGGACCCCGCAGCCTGCTGGTGTTCGGCAGCAATCCGGTGGTCTCCGCACCACACGCGTCTCGGATCTCAGACAGGTTGTCGGCGCTCGACCTCCTGGTGGTCTGTGACCTGGTGCTGTCCGAGACCGCCGCCATGGCCGACGTCGTGTTCCCCGTGACGCAGTGGGCCGAGGAGGACGGCACGATGACCAATCTCGAAGGCCGGGTACTGCTGCGCCGCCGCGCGGTCGATCCGCCGGACGGGGTACGCACGGACCTCGACGTGTTGTCTGGGATCGCAGACAGGCTGGGGCAGCCCGCCCATCGGTTTCCCGCCGACGCCGAGACCGTCTTCGCCGAACTACGGGAAGCCTCCCGCGGCGGGCTCGCCGACTACTCCGGCATCACCTACGAACGGCTTGCGGCGGGCGAACGGCTGCACTGGCCGGTCTTGGATACCAGACACCCGGGCACGCCACGGTTGTTCGCCGACCGGTTCGCCCACCCGGACGGCCGGGCCCGCTTCGTGCCGGTCGACCACACCGGGCCCGCCGAGCCGACGGACGCCGGTTTCCCGTTGCACGCCACCACCGGGCGGGTCCTCACGCAGTACCAGTCCGGAGCGCAGACCCGGCTGGTGACCGAGCTGAACGACGTCGCGCCGGAGGTCTTCGTCGAGGTACATCCGGACACCGCCGCCCGCGCCGGCCTGGCCGACGGGGACCTGGCGAAGGTGACTTCCCGCCGCGGCGAGACCACCGCCAGGGTGCGCTGTGTCGCCACGCTGCGTCCGGACGTGGTGTTCCTGCCCTTCCACTTTCCCGGTGCCGGGCGGGCCAACCTGCTGACCAACCCGGCGCTGGACCCGACCAGCCGGATGCCCGAGTTCAAGACCTGCGCCGTCCGGATCGGAGCCGACCGGTGAGCGCGCGCAGGGTCGTCGTGGTCGGTTACGGCATGGCGGGCGCCAGGCTGGCCGAGGAGATCCGCCGCCGCGACCCGGCCGGTGCCGTCGTCGACCTGACCGTGATCGGAGGTGAGCCGCGGCCTGCGTACAACCGGGTGCTGCTGTCCGCGGTCGTCGCCGGGACGATGACGCCGGACTCGGTCGCGCTGCACGACGAGGACTGGGCCGAACGACACCGCGTGGACCTGCGTCTGGGAACCCAGACAACGGGGATCGACCGGGACAACCGCGTCGTGCACCTGGCCGATGGGTCCACAGTGGACTACGACGTGCTGGTGCTGGCGACCGGCGCACGTCCCTGGCTGCCGCCGGTGGAGGGACTGGCCGACGCCGACGGCGTCGTGGCCTTCCGGAGCCTCGACGACTGCGACCGCATCCTGGCCGCCGCCCGGGTGGGCGCCCCCGTCGCGGTACTCGGTGGCGGACTGCTCGGCCTGGAGGCGGCCAGGGGACTGGCCGGCCGCGGCAACCTGGTCACCGTCGTGCACCCGGTCGGCCACCTGATGGAACGCCAGCTCGATCCCGAGGGCGGCCGGGTGCTCGCCGGAACGCTGGCCCGGCTCGGCATCGAGTTCCGCCTCGGGGTCACCGCGGCCCGTTATCTCCCCGGCGACGGGCTCAAACTCGACGACGGAACCCTGGTTCCCGCCGACCTCGTCGTCGTGTCGGCCGGGGTGCGAGCCGACACCGCACTGGCCGCCGGGGCCGGGCTCGACGTGGACCGCGGCATCCTCGTCGACGACGCCCTGCGCACCAGCGACGGCCGCATCCACGCGCTCGGCGACTGCGCCCAGCACCCCGGCACCGTCTCCGGCCTGGTGCAGCCGGCCTGGGAACAGGCGGCGGTACTGGCCGACCTGCTCACCGGAACCGACACCGCCGCCCGCTACCGCGGCACCCCGGTGGTGACCCGGCTCAAGGCACGCGACATCGACCTGGCCGCGTTCGGTGATCCGCACACCGCCGACCCGGCGGACGAGGTGGTCACGGTCAGCGATCCTGCCCGTGGCCACTACGCCAAGCTCGTCGTCCGCGGTGACCGCGCGGCCGGCGCCATCGTGCTCGGCACGCCGGCCGCGGCGGCGCGGCTGGTCCAGCACTACGACCGTGGCATCCCGCTGCCGGCCGACCGGCTCGGGACGCTGCTCGGCCGGGTCGGCGACGACACGGCACCCACGACCGACAACCCTGCCGACCTGCCCGCGTCGGCGGTGATCTGCCGGTGCAACTCCGTGACCAAGGGCCGTCTCGTGCAGTGCTGGCGCGCCGGTGCGACCGGCGTGTCCGAGCTGGCCGAGGCGACCCGTGCCACCACCGGATGTGGCACCTGTGCCGACACCGTGCGCGGCATCGCGGACTGGCTGGCCGAAACGTCCTGAAGGAGCGAGAACATGAGCAAGCGCTGGATCCAGCACTGGGATCCCGAGGACGAGGGGTTCTGGGAATCGAAGGGCAAGCGGATCGCCACCCGCAACCTGTGGTTCTCCATCCTCGCCGAACATGTCGGGTTCTCCGTCTGGACACTGTGGTCGGTCATGGTCCTGTTCATGGGACCGGAGTACGGGCTCACCGCCGCCGACAAGTTCCTCCTGGTGTCGACGCCGACCGTGGTCGGCGCCCTGATGCGGCTGCCCTACACGTTCGCCGTGGCCCGGTTCGGCGGCCGCAACTGGACGATCATCAGCGCCACGCTGCTGCTGGTCCCGACGGTGGCGGCCGCGATCGTGATGCAGCCGGGCACCTCGCTCGGCACGTTCATGCTGGTGGCCGCGCTCGGCGGCGTCGGAGGCGGCAACTTCGCCTCCTCGATGGCCAACATCAACACCTTCTACCCGGAACGGCTGAAGGGCTGGGCGCTCGGCCTCAACGCCGGCGGCGGCAACCTCGGTGTCGCGGCCGTGCAACTGGTCGGCCTGCTGGTGATCGGCACCGCGGGTGCGTCCGCGCCGCGGGTGGTGCTGTTCGTCTACATCCCGCTGCTGGTGATCGCCGCGGTCTGCGCCGCGCTGTACATGGACAACATCGCCAGCGTCCGCGGTGACACCGGCGCGCTGCGCGAGGTGGTGCGTGAGCCGCACTCCTGGGTCATGTCGCTGCTCTACATCGGGACGTTCGGCTCGTTCATCGGCTACAGCTTCGCGTTCGGCCTGGTGCTGCAGAGCCAGTTCGGCAGCACGCCGCTGCAGGCAGCCGCCGTCACGTTCCTCGGCCCGCTCATCGGATCGCTGATCCGGCCGGTCGGCGGCAGGCTGTCCGACCGCCTGGGCGGTGCCCGGGTCACCTTCGTGACGTTCGCCGGCATGGCCGCGGTGACCGTGGTGGCGATCGTGGCCTCCAACGCCGGTTCGCTCCCGCTGTTCACCGGCGCGTTCATCGCGTTGTTCGTCCTGTCCGGCGTGGGCAACGGGTCGACGTACAAGATGATCCCGGCGATCTTCGTCGCCAAGGCGGCGAACGCGATCGCCGCCGGCGGCGACCGGGAGGCCGAACTGCTCCGCTCGCGCAGGCTGTCCGGTGCGCTGATCGGTCTGGCCGGAGCGATCGGCGCGCTCGGCGGGCTGTTCATCAACCTGGCGTTCCGGACGTCGTTCGGCCAGAGCGGCAGCGGGGTTCCCGCGTTCGCCGGATTCCTGGCGTTCTACGGCCTGTGCGGCGTGCTGACCTGGGTGGTGTACCTGCGCCGCTCGGCGGCGACCGCCGCGACGCCGTCCCGGCTGGCCCTGGCGGGCGCCGATGTCTGAGACACGCAGGCTGGTCGTCGCCGGGCACGGCATGGTCGCGCACCGGCTGGTGGAGACCGTACGCAAGCTCGACACCGACGGGCAGTGGCGGATCACCGTGTTCGCCGAGGAGTCCCGCCCCGCCTACGACCGGGTCGCACTCACGTCCTATGTGGACGGCTGGGATGCCGGTGCGCTGGCCCTGCCCGGCGCCGACTACGCCGGTGACCCGCTGGTCGACCTGCGCCTCGGCGACCCGGTGCTGGCCGTCGACCGGGAGCGGCGGACGGTGCGCTCGGCGTCGCTGGAGCTGGGCTATGACGCACTGGTGCTGGCCACCGGCTCGGTACCGTTCGTCCCGCCGGTGCCCGGGCGCGACCTGCCCGGCTGCTTCACCTACCGCACGATCGACGACCTGGACGCCATCCGCGCCGCCGTCGAGCGGTCCGGCCGTGGCAGGCGGGCGGCACTGGTGGTCGGTGGCGGGCTGCTCGGACTGGAGGCGGCCAAGGCACTGCGGGACCTGGGTTTGTCGCCGCACGTGGTCGAGATGGCGCCGCGGCTGATGCCGCTGCAGGTCGACGACGGTGGCGGGGGACTGCTGAAGGACCTCATCACCGAGCTGGACGTCACCGTCCACACCGCAACGACCACCGAGCGGATCGAGGCCGACGGCGACCGGCTGCTGGCCACCCTGGGCAACGGCACCGAACTCGACCTGGACCTGGTGGTGTTCTCCGCCGGGATCCGGCCGCGCGACGACCTCGCCCGCGGCTGCGGACTCGACGTCGGGCCCAGGGGCGGTGTGCTGGTGGACAGCTCCTGCCGTACCGGGGACGAGGCCGTCTACGCCATCGGTGAGTGCGCCGCCGTCGAGGGATCGGTGTACGGCATCGTGGCCCCCGGCTACGCGATGGCCGAGGCGGTCGCCGCCCAGCTGCTCGGCGGGCAGGCTGCCGTCCAGGAACCGGACACGTCGACGAAGCTGAAACTGCTCGGCGTCGACGTCGCCAGTTTCGGCGACGCGCACGCGAGAACCGAGGGCGCCCGCGAGGTGGTGTTCGCCGACGCCGTCGCCGGCAGCTACCAGAAGCTGGTGGTCGACGCCGACCTGACGCTGCTCGGCGGCGTCTTCGTCGGGGACGCCAGCCGCTACCCACTGCTGCGCACGCTGGTCGGCAAGCCGCTGCCGGGCGACCCGGCATCGCTGCTGGCACCGTCGGGCGGTGGCGGCGTCGGCGTGGACGCACTACCGCCGTCGGCGCAGGTGTGTTCCTGCAACGCGGTCACCAAACAGGACATCACCACGGCGATCCTGGAGAAGGGCTGCTCCGACGTCGCGTCGGTCAAGGCGTGCACCCGTGCGGGCACCGCGTGCGGGTCCTGCGTCCCGATGCTGGGCAAGCTGCTCGACTCCTGCGGCGTTCAGCAGTCGTCGGCGGTGTGCGAGCACTTCGCGTTCTCCCGCAGGGAACTGTTCGAGATCGTCCAGGCCACCCGGATCACGACGTTCGGCGAACTGGTGAGCAAGCACGGCACCGGATCGGGCTGCGCGATCTGCAAGCCCGCGGTGGCCTCGATCCTGGCGACGCTGGGCAACGGCCACATTCTCGACGGCGAGCAGGCCGGGCTGCAGGACACCAACGACCGGTTCCTGGCCAACATCCAGCGCAACGGCAGCTACTCCGTCGTGCCGCGCATTCCCGGCGGGGAGATCACGCCTGCCCGGCTGAAGGTCATCGCCGAGGTGGCCGAGGAGTTCTCGCTGTACACCAAGATCACCGGTGGCCAGCGCATCGACCTGTTCGGCGCGACCGTCGACCAGCTGCCGCTGATCTGGCGCCGCCTGGTCGACGCGGGCTTCGAGTCGGGCCACGCCTACGGCAAGGCGCTGCGCACGGTGAAGTCCTGCGTCGGCTCGACCTGGTGCCGCTACGGCGTGCAGGACAGCGTCGGCATGGCGATCGAGCTGGAACTGCGGTACCGCGGCCTGCGCTCGCCGCACAAGATCAAGGCGGCGGTGTCCGGGTGTGCGCGTGAGTGCGCCGAGGCAAGGGGCAAGGACTTCGGCGTGATCGCCACCGAGTCCGGCTGGAACCTCTACGTCGGCGGCAACGGCGGCACGACACCGCGGCACGCCGAGCTGCTGGTGTCCGATGTGGACAGCGAGACGCTGATCCGCACCATCGACCGGTTCCTGATGTTCTACGTGCGCACGGCCGACCGCCTGCAGCGCACGGCGCCGTGGATCGAGGAACTGGACGGCGGGCTCGATCACCTGCGTGAGGTGATCGTCGACGACCGGCTGGGCATCTGCGAGGAGCTGGACGCGGCGATGGCCAAGCACGTCGACGGCTACGCCGACGAGTGGCGCGGAGTGCTGGAGGACCCGGAGAAGCTGGCGCGGTTCAGCTCGTTCGTCAACGCTCCCGGCACGCCCGACCCGACGATCTCGTTCCGGACCGAACGGGAGCAGCCGGTGCCGGTCCTGCTGGGTGTCCCGGAGGTACGGACATGAACGTCGTCCTGTGCGCGGCCGAGGACGTGCCGGTGGGCACCGGTGTCGCGGCCCTGCTGCCGACCGGTGAACAGGTCGCGGTGTTCCACTACGCCGACGGAGAGTTCTACGGCCTGGCCAACACCGACCCGTTCTCCGGCGCCGCCGTCCTGTCGCGCGGCATTCTCGGCGACCACGCCGGGACACCGGTGGTGGCCTCGCCCATGCACAAGCAGCGGTTCGACCTGCGGACCGGCGAGTGCGTCGACGACCCCGCGGTGCGGGTGCGGACGCATCCCGTCGAGGTCCGCGGCGGGACGCTGTACCTGGCGGGGCCATGACCGAGGTGTCGCCGCTGGCCGGGTACGCCATCGGGATCACCGCCGCGCGCCGCGCGGACGAGCTGGGCGCGCTGCTGGTGCGCCGCGGCGCGACCGTGCGGTACGGGCCGGCGATCCGGATCGTCCCGCTGGCCGACGACACCGAGTTGTACGCGGCCACCCGCAACCTGCTCGACCAGCCGCCGGACGTGGTCGTGGCGACCACCGGGATCGGCTTCCGCGGCTGGATCGAGGCAGCGGAGGGCTGGGGTCTGGGATCCGAGACACTGGCCGCGCTGGGCCGGGCCGCGGTGCTGGCTCGCGGCCCGAAGGCACGTGGTGCGGTGCGGGCGGCCGGCCTGGCCGAGCGGTACTCGCCGGCGTCGGAGAGCAACGCGGAGCTGCTGCAGTACCTGCTGGACTCCGGTGTGGACGGTCTGCGGATCGCGGTGCAGCTGCACGGGGAGCCGCTGCCCTACTTCGCCGAGTCGCTGCGGGCAGCCGGTGCCGAGGTGCTCGAGGTGCCTGTCTACCGCTGGGTCGGGCCAGCCGACCCGGGACCGCTGGACCGGCTGATCGACGCCGTGCTGGAGGGTTCCGTCGACGCGATGCCGTTCACCAGCGCGCCCGCGGCCGCCAGCGTGCTCGCCGTCGCGCGGCGCACCGGCAGGCACGCCGAGCTGGTCGACGCGTTCCGGCACCGGGTGCTGGTGGCCTGCGTCGGTCCGATCTGCGCCGGCCCGCTCGCCGCGCTCGGTATCCCGGTCGTGCAGCCCGAGCGGGCGCGGATCGGGGCGCTGGCCCGCACGCTGACCCAGGCACTGGTGGACCGCTCGCCCCTGCTGCGGGTCGCGGGCAGGCAGGTACAGCTACGCGGGCAGGCGGCCGTCGTCGACGGTGAGCTGTGCGGGGTGGCCCCGGCGCCGATGGCCGTGCTGCGGGCGCTGGCCGCCGAGCCCGGCCGGGTGCTCTCCCGGCGGGAACTGATCGCGGCACTGCCCGCCGGTGGCGAGGAGCACGCGGTGGAGACCGCGGTCGGGCGGCTGCGTACGGCGCTGGGGGAGGGGCGGATGGTGCAGACCGTGGTCAAGCGGGGGTACCGGCTGGCGGTGGAGAAGGAGACGGCGTGATCGTTCTGGTGGCACACGGAACCAGGGACCCGGCGGGCGCCGAGGTCAGCGAGCGGCTGGCCGCGCGGGTGCGGGAGAAGGGCGTACCGGTCCGGCTGGCCTACGCCGACGTGCGCGCGCCCGACGTCACCACGGTCTTGTCCGATGTGGACGGACCGGCGGTGGTCGTCCCGGCGTTCCTGGCCGCCGGCTACCACGTCCGGTCGGACGTTCCCGCTCAGGTCGCCGCGGCCGGCCGGTCCGATGTCTGGGTCTCCAGACACCTCGGCCCGGCGCCCGAGCTGGTGGACGTGCTCGCGCGGCGGCTGCGGCGGGACGGATACCGGCCCGGCGACCGGGTGGTGCTCGGCGCGGCGGGGTCCAGCGACCCGGTCGCGCTGGCCGACGTCGCCGTGGCCGCCCGCTCGCTGGCCGCCTGGCTGGGCACGCCGGTGCGGACGGCCTACGCCGCCACCGCCCGGCCGTCGGTCGCCGACGTGGTGGCCGAGGGCGGCCGGGTCGCGGTGGCGTCCTGGTTGCTGGCGCCGGGCCTGTTCCAGCGGCGGCTGCGGGAGTCCGGGGCCGCCGTGGTCACCGAGCCGCTCGGTGACCATCCGGCTGTGGCCGACCTCGTGCTGCGCCGCTACGCGGAGGCACTCGACGGCCAGCTCACCCGGACGTCGGCATAGCCCCGGGCCGCCGCCACCCGGGCCGCCTCCTCCTCGACGGCGGCGCGAACCCGCTTCGGGACGCTCCACAGTGGCGTGATCTGGAATCCCAGACGCTGCCCGGATGCCTTGGCACGCCAGGTGCCAGCGAGCTCACCATCGGCGAGCACCGCACCGGGGTTGCCGAGAATGCGCCAGATCTCCTTCCGGAAGCCGCGGTCGGGGACCAGCAGGGCACGGTCCTTGGCCTGCAGCAGCGGATCCTGTGGCGGCAGGAGCCGGACCAGGTCGGGTTCGGGCGGGTTCTCCAGCGCGTCGAGCCGGTCGGCGGGCAGGTACCGGCGCTTGCCGTCCACCCTGACCTCGGCGAGGCCGTCCGGCCACATCGCGCCGAGTTCCTGCCGGGTCGTGCCGACGAACCCGGCGGCCTCCGTCTGGCCGGCCGGACCGTGCAGCCGCAGGTAGGCGGCCACGATCGCGGTGGCTGCCACCGGGTCGGGTTCCAGGTCCGGCCGGTGCCCGGCCGGGGCGAGCGTCGCCGGAGTGGCGCCCGGCACCAGCCGCAGCCCGGCGTGCGGTGCGGCGACCCGCATCAGCTGTTCGGAGATGTGGGTGGCGCCGCAGCCGCGGCACCAGCCGGACAGCTCCGGCGGGATCCGCGCGGTGACCTCCGTGCTGGCCGCGCCCTTGGTCATCGGCGCGGTGACGACCTCGCGCAGTGCCTTCGCCGCGGTGGCCAGTGCGTCGGTCGCGCCTGCCTGGGACCGTTGCCAGAGCAGCCGGGCCCTGGCGTCGTCCTCCGACAGCGGTACCAGGCCCGCGACGACCCCGGGGAGGTCGGCGGCGCGGTGCAGGTGTGGTGCGCCTCGGTGCGTCCAGGCCAGCACGAACCGCGGGTCGTCGGCCAGCGCCTGCCCGAGCACGGGCTCGGGCAGGCGTGCCGTCAGCGCCAGCGCGGGCCCGCCGCGCTGGTTGTCCTGCACGCCGAGGTCGAACACCGCCAGGGCGGCCGGGTCCGTCCCGGCGCGGTGCAGGCCGTGCTCGGCGATGCGGTAGGCCAGCACCTGCGCCCTGTCCACGGTGAGCATGCCGCCTCCTGGACCTAGAACGAGTAGTCGAACGTGTACGGCATGTCCTTCTCGCCGTGCGTTCCGCCGATCGTGCCCGTTCCGGACAGCCCGGCCAACTCGCCGGTGCCCGAACCGGACAGCACGGTCCAGCGCCCGGCGATGCCGGTGGCGTCGAAGTCGACCACGTGCCGGATGACGAAGCTGCCCTTGCGGCCTGCCACGCTGCCCTCGATGCGTTCCAGCCCCGGCGACGGGTGGTCGCCGACGTAGCCCGCGCCGCTGTAGAACATCAGGTAGTCGACGGTGGACTCGCCCTCGATGACACCGGTGTAGGCCATGCGAGCCCTGGCGTGGGCGTAGCGGGGGCCGTTCTCCTCGCCGCTGACGACGTTCTCTTCCCAGCTGATCATGCGGTAGGTGTTCTCGCTCATGGGGACCACCATGTCGCCGATACCTGTCAGCCAGTGTCAGGTTTTTGGCGGATAATCGAGAACGTGCGTGCGAGCAGGCTGCTGTCGGTGCTGTTGCTGCTGCAGAACCGCGGCCGGATGACCGCCGACGAGCTGGCGGCCGAGCTGGAGGTCTCCGTCCGGACCGTGTACCGCGACATCGAGGCGCTCTCGGCCGCCGGGGTGCCGGTGTACGCCGACCGTGGCCGGACCGGCGGTTACCAGCTGCTCGGCGGCTACCGCACCCGGCTGACCGGGCTGAGCGAGGAGGAGGCCCGGTCGCTGGCGCTGGCCGGACTCCCCGGCGCCGCCGCCGAGCTGGGCCTCGGGACGGTGCTCGCGGCCGCCCAGCTGAAGCTCTACGCCGCGCTGCCGGAGCGGTTGCGGGAGGGCGCGGGGCAGGTCGCCGAGCGGTTCTACCTCGACGTCCCTGGCTGGCACCGCGGGATCGAGAGCCTGCCGTACCTGTCCGTGGTCTCCTCCGCGGTCTGGGATACCAGACGGCTGCGAGTCCGGTACGTGCGCTGGGGAAACCGCGAGGTGGAGCGCGTGGTCGACCCGCTCGGCCTGATCCTCAAGGCCGGGAACTGGTACCTGGCCGCGCGGTGCGACGGCACCGACCGCACCTACCGGGTGTCTCGGATACGAGACATCAGCGACACGGGCGAGACGTTCGAGCGGCCGGCGGGGTTCGATCTGGGGGAGTACTGGCGCCGGTGGTCCGAGCAGTTCGAGCGGCGGCTGTTCTCCCGGATCGCGGTGATCCGCCTGTCGCCACACGGGCAGGCGCTCGTACCGTTCTACACCGGTGTCGTCGGTGCGCGGGCGCTGCGTGAGTCGGCGGGGCCGCCGGACGCCGACGGCTGGGTACGGCTGGAACTGCCGGTCGAGCCGGGCAGGCAGGCCATCGGTGAGCTGCTGCGGTTCGGTCCGGACCTGGAGGTGCTGGAGCCCGCCGACCTGCGGGCGGAACTGGCCGAGGCGATCGCGGCGATGGGGAGACGGTATGTCTGAGATGCCAGACACGGTGGTCGGCGTGACCGCCGAGCGCCGGGCGGAGGAGTTCATCGCCGCCCTGGAGCGCAACGGCCTGACGGTGTGGCACGCGCCGACCATCCGCATCGTGCCGCTGGCCGGTGACGAGCTGCTGCGGCAGGCGACCGAGCGGCTCGTGGAGCGGCCGCCGGGCCTGCTCGCCGTCACGACCGGCGCCGGGTTCCGCGGCTGGGTGGAGGCGGCGGGCGAGTGGGGCCTCGCCGACAAGCTGCTGGCCGGGTTCGGGCAGGCCCGGGTCCTCGTGCGCGGCCCGAAGGCCCGCGGCGCGGTGCGTGGTCTCGGCCTGCGGGACGACTGGTCGGCGCCGGACGAGACGAACGCGGAGCTGTTCGGCACGCTGGCGTCGATGCTGACCGGCGACGAGCGCGTCGCCGTGCAGTTGCACGGCGTGCCGTTGCCGGAGCACACCGATCCGCTGGTGGCGGCGGGCGCCGACGTGGTCGAGGTGCAGCCCTACCGCTGGCAGTGGCCGGACGACCTGGAGCCCGCGCACCGCCTGCTCGACGGTGTGCTGGACGGGCGGGTGCGGGTACTGGCGTTCACCAGTGCCCCGGCCGCGGCCAACCTGCTCACGCTCGCCGAGCGCCGGGGACTGCTCGACGAGCTGCTGACGGCGTTGCGGGGTGACGGCGTGCTGTGTGCCTGTGTCGGCTCGGTGACCGCCGCGCCGCTGACCGAGCGCGGTGTGCCGACGGTGCAGCCGGAGCGTTCCCGTCTCGGTGCCCTGGTGAAGCTCATCGCCGCCGAGCTGGAGCGGCGCTCCTGAGTTCTCAGCGGGATTCGAGTAATTCGGCCAGCCGGAGGGTGTCCGCGAGGTAGCGCTCGTAGGGAAAGCCTGCCGCCACCAGTGCCGCGCGGAGCTCGTCGTAGAGCGGTTTCCCCGCCGCGTGGAAGGCTTTCCGGCCGGTGCCGGTGAGCTGGACCAGCCGCCGCCGCGCGTGTTCGGGGTCGACCGTGATGCGCACCAGGCCGTCCGATTCGAGCGGTCGCAGCGCCCGGCTGATCGCCGGATCGGA
This sequence comes from Amycolatopsis suaedae, assembly GCF_004214935.1. GTDB lineage: Bacteria > Actinomycetota > Actinomycetes > Mycobacteriales > Pseudonocardiaceae > Amycolatopsis > Amycolatopsis suaedae. The sequence continues at coordinate 93,299 of NZ_SFCC01000008.1, read as the reverse complement.
CACCGACAGTGCCCTGGCGAGCTGGTGCTGCGTCGCAGGCTCGATGTCCTCCAGCGTGCCCAGCAGCCGTATCTGGCTGTAGGTCAGGCCGCCGAGGCCGTCCGTGCGCCGCCGGGCGGCCTCGCCCAGCAGCATGACCACGCGGTGCAGCAGGTCTGCGAGTTCGTCGTCCACGGCGCCACCTTACCTGAGTGTTGACATGTTAATATTAACTAGGTAAGACTGAAGTCATGGACAACCTCTCCTACCTCGCCCAGTCCGCCTTTCCTCTCGTCTGGATCCTGGTGCCCGCCATCGGGGCGTACCTGCGGGCCCGTCGCGCCCGGTCGCCCCAGGAGTCGCTGGAAATCTGGCAACGCTGGTGGGCCATCGGTGCCATGGGCTTCGGCAGCCTGTGGATGACGGTCGCGTTCCTCGCCTTCCCGGACGTCATGGCCACCGCCATCGGCTTCGACCGGACGCCGTTCATGTTCGAGATCGCCTTCGCCAACCTCGGGCTGGCCGTCATGGGGTTCCGGGCGGCGTCGGCATCGGCGCGCGAGCGCATCACCATCGGGCTCGGCGCCGGGATGTTCCTCTGGGGCGCCCTGGCCGGTCACCTGTACCAGTGGTTCGCCAACGGCGACCACGCCCCCGGCAACACCGGCGGTGTCCTGGTCACCGACCTGCTGATCCCGGCGGTCATGATCATCCTGGCAATGCGGTCCCGCCGCCTGGCGGCCGCGCCCAGGCCGGTCGCCCACGCTGCCTGATCCCGCTCGCCGAAGTGGGAGCGAGGGAGCTTTACGACCCTAAGACGGTAGTAAAGCTCCCTCGCTCCCTTACGGAAGTGGCACGTGGGGCTGGTGTGACCGCTGTGGCTCCGGGACCGCGGCTACGTGGTGTCACGAGGGGCACCTTGGTTGCGAGATTCGCCAGGTTGGTGCCGTTGGCTGCGGGTGTGGGTCTCGTTCGCGGTGACCGGGGTGCTGTTGTGGTGGCTGGGAGGGTGGGCACCCTGGGTTCGGGCGAAGGCCGAATTCTTGTCGTCTGGCGTGATGAAGGTGGCCTTCACGCGCGTCGCGGCCCGGTGTCGCCACCTCGATGAGCACAGCGGGCACAACAGGCACAACAAGCTCAGCAGCCTCACCGGCCACCACGAACGAGACAAGCCACCCGCACCGACTGTGCTGTGAAGGAGTCCTTCACGGCAGAGTCCGCTGGGCGCGCGGGGGTCAGAGGTCGTCGGCGGGCGTTTCGCCTGCCTCGAGCTTGCGGACGTTCTCCCGGCCGGTGTCCTCCTCGCTCTGGCCGACGCGCCAGTAGCCGGTGAACGTGATGGCCCGCTTGTCGACGGACCGTTCGCGCACCAGGTGACGGCGGGCGAGCTTCACCATGCCCGCCTCGCCGGACAGCCAGGCGTACGGCTCGCCCTCGGGGAACTCCAGCTCGCGCAGCGCCTCCAGGACCGCCTCGCCGTGCGGACGGCCCGCTCGGTGCACCCAGGTGACCCGCAGGTCCTTGCAGCGGGTGTCCCAGAGTTGCTCGTCGTCGGCGTCGTCGACCTCGATGAGCGCGCGAACGGGCACCTCGGGCGGCAATTCCTCGATGATCGCGCCGATCGCGGGCACCGCGGTCTCGTCGCCGACGAGCAGCTGCCAGTCCGGCGACGACGGCACGTACAGCGCGTGCGGCGGGTACAGGAACGCGACCTCGTCACCGGGCTGGGCCTGCAACGCCCAGCGTGACGCCGGGCCGGTGTCGCCGTGCAGCACGAAGTCGATGTCGATCTGGCCGTCCTCCGGACGCTGGCCGCGGATCGTGTAGGTACGCATCGGCGGGCGGACGTCGTCGGGCATCGCCAGGTAGGTGCGATACCAGGACAGCACGCCGTCCGGGTCGGCCGGCGGTGGCGTCGTGGGACGTGACTGGCCGGGCAGCGGGAAGAACACCTTGACGTACTGGTCCGGACCCGCCGGGCTGAACGATCGCAGGTCGTCGCTGAGAAAACTGATCCGCGTCATGTGCGGGGTCAGCCGCCGCACGGCTGCCACGTGGATCGGGTGATACGTCATGGTCGCCGTCATCGGCACCCCCAAACTGGCTGATTAGGCAAGGCTAACCAACCCTAACTGCTGCCGGGGTTCCAGCGATAGGTGCGCAAGTTCACTCGCTCGCCGTCGGCGAGCACGCCCTCGGCCCGCAGCAGCTCCAGCTGCCTGCGCCGGATGTGCGGGGCGGGCACTCCGCCTGCCCGCAGGATCCGGTGCCACGGGATGTCGGCGCCGTCCTCCGACAGCACCCGCCCGACCAGGCGCGGGGTCGACGCACCGGCGAGAGCCGCGATGTCACCGTACGTGGCCACCTTGCCCGCCGGTACGGCCGCGACACACTCCCGGATGCGCTCGTGCAGGGCCTCGTCCATGTGGACAACTGTGCACGAACGGTCAACTCGCGCGTAAGGGCGTGGCCCTCCGCGGTGTCGGAGGGTACGCGTGATTCCATCGCACATGTGAGCGGTCGGAGTTCCGGGGTGGTGGGCGCGCGGCTGGTGCGCCGGCCGGTTCACCCCGCGCCCGCACGCGAGTGGCCCGACGGCGCACGCCGGGTGATCGACGGGCCCGCCGGCTTCGTCCGGATCCTCGGCGGCCCGGGCACCGGGAAGACCACCCTGCTCGCCGAGACGGCCGCCGCCCGCGTGCGGTCCGGCGTGGACCCGGAGCGGCTGCTGGTGCTGACCACCTCGCGGCGCGCGGCCGAGTCGCTGCGGGCCGACATCACCGCGCGGGTCGCCACCGACAGCACCATCCGCGAACCCGTCGTGCGCACCGTCCACTCCTACGCCTACGCCATCCTGCGCCTGCAGGCCAGCGCCGACGGCCTCCCGCCGCCGCGGCTGCTGTCCAGTGCCGAGCAGGACGTCGCCGTGCGCGAGCTGCTCGCCGGCGACCTGGAGACCGGCGCCGCCGACTGGCCGGAACAACTGCGGCCGGCGCTGTCCGTCCCCGGCTTCGCCGAGGAGCTGCGGGACCTGCTGCTGCGCGCGGCCGAGCGCGGGCTCGGCCCGGACGACCTGGTCAAGCTGGGCCGTCACCACGGCAGGGAGCAGTGGGTCGCCGCGGGCAAGTTCTGGCGGCAGTACGAGGAGGTCACGCTCCTGCAGGCGGCCGGCGGGCACGCGATGGCCCTGCCCGGCGCCCCCGCCTACGACGCCGCCGAGCTGGTGGCGATGGCCCTGTACGCACTGGACTCCGACCCGAGCCTGCTGGCCAGGGAACACCAGCGCATCCGGCACCTGCTGGTCGACGACGCCCAGCACCTGGACCCGCTGCAGCACCGCCTGCTGCAGCGCATCGGGTCGGCCGCGGACGACTTCCTGCTCGCCGGCGACCCGGACCAGTCCATCTTTTCCTTCCGCGGCGCCGATCCCGGGCTGCTGGCCGACGCCGACCCCGGCGGTGACCGGACGGTCACGCTGCGTACCACGCACCGGCACGCCACGGCTGTGCTCGCCGCACTGTCCCGGATGCGGGCCGGGCTGCCCGGCCCCGCCCGTCCCGTCCTGCTGCCGGCGCGCAACCAGGAGGAGGGCACGGTCAAGGTCCGGCTGCTGCCCACACCGGCCGCCGAGGCGGGCTGGGTGGCCGACCAGCTGCGCCGCGCCCACCTCATCGACGAGGTGCCGTGGTCGGAGATGGCCGTGCTGGTCCGCTCGCCCACCCAGTCGTTCCCGGTGCTGCAGCGGGCCCTGCGCGCGGCCGGGGTCCCGATCGGCTCCACCGCCGAGGAACTGCCGCTGGCCCGCCAGCCCGCCGTCCGGCCGCTGCTGACCCTGCTCGCGGCCGCCGCCGAACCGTCCACACTGGACGCCGACCGCGCCGAGCTGTTGCTGTCCTCGCCACTGGGCGGCGCCGATCCGCTGGCCCTGCGCAGGCTGCGCCGCGGCCTGCGCAGGCTGGAGCTGGCCGCCGGTGGCGAACGGTCCAGTGACGAGCTGCTCGTCGAGGCACTGCTGGGCAACGACGTCCTCGCCGGCCTGGCCGACGCCGAGGCCGCACCGGTCCGCAGGGTCGGCACGCTGCTCGCCACCGCCCGCGAGTCGATCGCCAGGGGCGCGGGCGTCGAGGACGTGCTGTGGGAGATCTGGCAGGGCAGCGGCCTGGAGGCCAGGCTGCTGCGGATGACCGCCCGCGGCGGCTCGCTGGGTGAACGGGCCGACCGCGACCTCGACTCGGTCGTCGCCCTGTTCCATGCGGCCGGGCGATTTGTCGACAGGCTGCCGCGGTCGACCGTCACCGCGTTCACCGAGTACCTGTCCGCCCAGCAGATCGTCGGCGACAGCCTGGCGCCGACCGCGCAGCGTTCCGACGGCGTCGCGCTGCTCACCGCGCACGGTTCGGCCGGCCGGGAGTGGACGGTGGTGGCGGTCGTCGGCGCGCAGGAGGGCAGCTGGCCCGACCTGCGCCTGCGCGGCTCCCTGCTGGGCGTGGAGCGGCTGGTCGACCTGCTGTCCGGAGTGGACGACGACACCACGTCGGCCCGCGCGCCGCTGCTGGCCGAGGAACGCAGGCTGTTCGCCGTCGCGGTCGGCCGTGCCAGGAGAACGTTGCTGGTCAGCGCCGTCGCGGGGGAGGACGAGCAGCCCTCGCGGTTCATCGACGAGGTCGACCCGCGTGGACCCGACGAGTCCGCCGCCGACCCCCGGCTGCGGTCGGAGGGGCGCGGCCTGGTGCTCGCCGAGCTGGTCGGCTCGCTGCGCAAGGCCGTCTGCGACGCCTCGACCGAACCGAAACGCCGCGACCTGGCCGCCCGCCAGCTCGCCCGGCTGGCCGCTGCGGGCGTGCCGGGCGCCCACCCGGACACCTGGTACGGCGTGGTGACGCCGTCCACCGACGTCGCGTTGTTCAGCCCCGGCGAGGTGGTCAGCGTGTCGCCGTCCACCGTCGAGGTGCTGGCCCGCTGCCCGCTGCGCTGGCTGCTGGAACGCCACGGCGGCAGCGATCCCGCCCAGCTCGCCGCCGTCACCGGCACGCTCGTGCACGGCCTGGCGCAGGCGGCCGCCACCGGCATGGGCCACGACGAGCTGCGCCGCGCACTGGACGAGGCGTGGACCCGCGTCGACGCCGGGGCGCCCTGGTTCTCCCGCAGGGAACGCCGCCGGGTCGAGGCCATGCTGGAGAACTTCCTGACCTGGCTGCGGGGCAGCCGTTCCGAGCTGACCCAGGCCGCGGTGGAACGCGACATGTCGGTCGAGCTGCCCGCCGAGAGCGAGGACGAGCTGCGGGTGCGGCTGCGTGGCCGGGTCGACCGGCTGGAGACCGACAACGAGGGCAGGGCGGTGATCGTCGACCTCAAGAGCGGCAAGGTCCCGGTCAGCGCGGCCGACGCCGAGAAACACCCGCAGCTGGCCGCTTACCAGCTGGCCACGCTGCTCGGGGCGTTCGGCGAGGGCGTCGAACCCGGCGGCGCGCGGCTGGTCTACGTCGCCAAGAGCAACAACAAGACCGGGGCCGCCGAGCGCCTGCAGGCGCCGCTGGACGCCGAGTCCGGCCCGCAGTGGCTCGACCTGGTGCGCACGGCGGCGGCGTCGGCGACCGGGCCGGACTACACCGCCACCGAGACGCCGGACTGCCCACGCTGCCCGGCCCGCTCGGCCTGCCCGCTGCGCCCGGAGGGACGGCAGGTGACCGGCCCGTGACGACGCTCGAACGCCCGCAAGTCCAGGTGAGCCCAGCCGAGGTCGCGTCGGCGCTCGGGCTGCACCCGCCGACGCCGGAACAGGCCGCGGTCATCGCCGCGCCCACCGAACCCGCGCTCGTCGTCGCCGGTGCGGGCGCCGGTAAGACCGAGACCATGGCCGCGCGGGTGGTGTGGCTGGTGGCCAACGGCATCGTCACCCCGGAACGCGTGCTGGGCCTGACGTTCACCCGCAAGGCCGCCCGCCAGCTCGGCGAGCGGGTGCGGGCCCGGCTGCGCAGGCTCGCCGGATCCGGGCTGCTGGACCGCGTCGACCCGGGGGGCGGGCTGCGGGCCGCGGTGCTGGCCGGGGAACCGACCGTGCTCACCTACCACGCCTACGCGGGCAGGCTGCTCGGCGAACACGGCCTGCGGCTGCCCGTCCAGCCGGGCGCCCGCATGCTCACCGAGACGGCCTCCTGGCAGCTGGCACACCGCGTCGTGTCCACATGGGACGGTGATTTGGAGACGGACAAGGTGCCGGTCACCATCACCGGGCACCTGCTCGCGCTGGCCGGTGAGCTGGGCGAGCACCTGGTGACGCCGGAACAGCTGACCGCCTACACCGAGCGCCTGTGCGAGATCGTCGAGAACGCGCCCCGCGCCAAGGGGCAGCGGGCCGGGTTGCCGGTGAAGATCCAGGAAATGCTTGCCGCGCAACGGTTCCGGCTGTCACTGCTGCCGCTGGTCGACGGCTACCGGCAACGCAAGCGTGGGGAGGGCGCACTGGACTTCGCCGACCAGATGTCGCTGGCCGCCCAGCTCGCCGAGGCCTACCCCGAGGTCGCCGCCGGTGAGCGGGAACGCTACGGCGCCGTGCTGCTCGACGAGTACCAGGACACCGGTCACGCCCAGCGGGTGCTGCTGCGGTCGCTGTTCGGCATGGGCGGTGAGCCGATGCCGGTGACCGCCGTCGGCGACCCGGCGCAGGCCATCTACGGCTGGCGTGGCGCGAGCGCGGCCAACCTGCCCCGGTTCACCACCGACTTCCCGCGCGCCGGGCGGCGGCCTGCCGCCGAGTACGGCCTGCTCACCAGCTTCCGCAACCCGCCGGAGGTGCTGGCGCTGGCCAACGGCATCGCCGAACCGCTGCGCGCCGCCGGTCTCGGCGTCGAGCGGCTGCGGGCCCGCGACGGCGCGCCGCCCGCGGACATCGAGTGCGCGCTGCTGGCCGACGTGCGCACCGAGCGGACCTGGCTGGCCGACGCGCTGGCCCGGCGCTGGTTCGCCGAGCTGGAGTCGGCCGGGCGGCCGCCGACGGCCGCCGTCCTGGTCCGCAGGCGTGCCGACATGGCACCGATCGCGGCCGAGCTGCGCGATCGCGGCATCCCGGTCGAGGTGGTCGGTCTCGGTGGCCTGCTCGACGAGCCCGAGGTGGCCGACCTGGTCGCCACCCTGCGGGTGCTGGCCGACCCGCTCGCCGGAACGGCCGCCGCCCGGCTGCTCGCCGGAGCCCGGTGGCGCATCGGCGCGGCCGACATCGCCGCGCTGTGGCGCAGGGCCGTCGAACTCGGCGGCGGGCAGCCGCTGCCACCGGCCGACAGCCCGATGCTCGTCACCGAGCGCATCGAGCAGACCGGGCTGGTCGACGCACTGGACGACCTGGGCGACGCGGCGAACTACTCGGCACAGGGCTACCAGCGGATGCGCAAGCTGGCCGCCGAGCTGACCGCGCTGCGGCGCAGGCTCGACCAGTCGCTGCCCGAGCTGGTGGCCGACGTCGAGCGCACCATGCTGCTCGACGTCGAGTCGCTGGCCCGGCCCTACGTCGCCGGCCGGGCGCACCTGGACGCGTTCGCCGACGTGGTCACCGAGTTCGCCGAGTCCTCGCCGACCGCGACGCTGATGTCGTTCCTGGACTACCTGTCCACGGCGGAGCACGCCGAGGACGGCCTGGCGCCCGGCGAGGTCGAGGTGGTTCCGGACCGGGTGCAGATCCTGACCGTGCACTCGGCGAAGGGTCTGGAATGGCAGATCGTCGCCGTGCCGCACCTGGTGCGCGAGGTCTTCCCGAGCAAGCGGCGGTCGTCGTCGTGGCTGCGGACCGTCCAGGACCTGCCCGCCGCGCTGCGTGGTGACTCGGCCGACCTGCCCAGGCTGAACCTGCACGGTGGCGAGGACCGCAAGGAGGTCCTGGCGGAACTGGAGGCACACGAGGCCGGGTTCGCCGAGCGGGAGGCCGGTGAGGAGCGGCGGCTGTGTTACGTCGCGCTGACCAGGTCGGAGAAGTCCCTTTTGGTGTCCGGGCACTGGTGGAACGAGACCAGCGCACAGCCGAAGGGGCCGTCGGAGTTCCTGACCGAGATCGTCGAGCTGATCCGCGAATCCGAACAGGACAGTCCACTGGGGACGATCCCGGAGTGGGCGGAGCAGCCGGGGGAGGACGAGGAGAACCCGCTGACCGCGCAGACCCGGTCCGCCGCCTGGCCCGCCGATCCGCTGGGGGAGCGCCGCGACGCCGTCACCGAGGGCATGGAGCTGGTCCGCGCTGTGCTGGCCGCACCCGCCGAGCAGCTCACGCTCGCCATGGCCGCCGAGCCGGACGAGGAACCCGAGGACGACCCGGACGGCTGGATCGTCGACACCGACGTGCTGCTGGCCGAGCGGGCCAGGGCCGCCGCGCAGACGGTGCGGGTCGAGCTGCCCGGCCAGCTGTCGGTGAGCCAGCTCGTCGAGCTCGCCGCCGACCCGGAGGCGCTGGCCGCCCGCCTGCGGCGGCCGTTGCCCGCGCCGCCGAACATGTTCGCCCGCCGCGGCACCGCGTTCCACGGCTGGCTGGAACGCCGCTTCGGCGCCGACCGGCTGCTCGACTTCGACGACCTGCCCGGCGCGGCCGACACCGACCCGGCCGACGACACCGAGCTGACCCGGCTGCAGGAGGCGTTCGAACTCAGCGAGTGGGCCACCCGCAACCCGCACGACGTCGAGGTTCCCTTCTCCACCGACGTCGGCGGCGTGACCGTGCGCGGCCGGATGGACGCCGTGTTCGCCGACCCCGACGGCGGCTGGACCGTCGTGGACTGGAAGACCGGCGCCGTGCCCGACGCCGACCGGCTGCCCGCGCTGTCGGTGCAGCTGGCCGCCTACCGGCTGGCCTGGTCGGCGCTGGCCGGGGTGCCGCTGGAGCGGGTGCGGGCCGCGTTCCACTACGTCCGGCACAACCACACGGTCGCCCCGGTGAACCTGCTCGACGCCGACGGCCTGCGGGCCCTGCTGGCCGAGGTGCCATCCGGGTAACGGCCGGGTCGACTACGCTTCGGCGCGTGATCAAGCGGCTCCCGTTCGGCGACCGGCTCGCCGAGCAGCCCGACCACGAGCTGGTCGGCGTGATCAGAATGCCGGAGACGACGGTCAGCCCGTTGCGCTCCATCGGCAAGCGCGTCATCGGCGCGATCCTGGCGCTGCTGGCCACCGTGCTGATCGTGTACCTCGACCGCGACGGCTACCGCGACGCCAACGGCGACGGGCTGACGCTGCTCGACGCGTTCTACTACGCCACCGTGTCGCTGTCGACCACCGGCTACGGTGACATCGCACCGGCCACCCAGTCGGCGCGGCTGATCAACATCCTGGTCATCACGCCGCTGCGGGTGCTGTTCCTGATCGTCCTGGTCGGTACCACCCTCGAGGTGCTCACCGAGCGGTCGCGGCAGGCGTTCAAGATCCAGAAGTGGAGGCACAAGGTGCGGGACCACGTGGTGATCGTCGGGTTCGGCACGAAGGGCCGCGCCACGGTCAAGACGCTGCTCGGCGACGAGAAGGTCGAGCCGAACCACATCGTCGTGGTCGACACCAACCAGGAGGCGCTCGACGCCGCGGGCGCGATGGGCCTGGTCACCGTGCACGGGTCGGCCACGCGCAGCGACGTGCTGCGGGTCGCGGGCGCGCAGCGGGCGCGGGCCGTGGTCGTCGCGGCCAACCGCGACGACACCGCCGTGCTGGTCACGCTGACCGCACGGGAGATGGCGCCCAAGGCGCACATCGTGGCGTCGGTGCGGGAGGCGGAGAACGTCCATCTGCTCAAGCAGTCGGGCGCCAACCAGGTGGTGATCTCCAGCGAGACCGCGGGCAGGCTGCTGGGCATGGCGACGTCGACGCCGGTCGTCGTCGACATGGTGGAGGACCTGCTGACGCCGGAGTCCGGGCTGGCCATCGCGGAACGCGACGTGGAGCCGTCCGAGCACGGCGGCTCGCCGCGGCACCTGCCCGACATCGTGCTGGGCCTGGTCCGCGACGGAACTCTCTACCGGGTGGACGCGCCGCAGGCCGACGCCATCGAGCCCGGCGACAAGCTGCTGTACGTGCGCAAGGTGACGCAGGTCGAAGAGGTGAACGGGCAGTAACCGGGCCGTGATCCGCGGCCTGTGCTTTGCCCCGACATTCTGGAACGATTGGCGCCGTGCATGCGAGAGCGGGTGGTCCGGTGCGGCGGGTGACGCTGCACTGGAAGGTGCTCGTCGTGCCCGTGCTGGCCGGGGTCTTCATCGTCGCCGGGGCCTTCTTCGCCGGACCGGGCCTGCTCGGTGCGCCGGCGCAGGCGTCGGACCGGGTCGGCAGGGCGACGGTCGTGCAGGCCGTCCCGTGCAGCAACACCGGCGCGCGGGAGGGCGTCCGGGTCGAGTTCGAGGGCCAGCGCCGCGACGCCACGCTCAGTGCCTGCGGTCACACCGAGGGTGAACAGTTCGACGTGACCGTTCCGGAGAACTTCACCGGGGGCGACACGCCGGAGGTGCGGATCGCCACCGCGGTGACGGAGCCGAGCGGGCTGTTCCGGCCGGTCGGCTTCGGCCTGCTGGCGCTGTCCTGCGCCGCCGGTGGCGTCTACGCCTACCTGGTCCTGCGTGGCCCGCGCCGCCGGGCCGTGCTCATCTAGCCGTCGAGGCATCTGACGTCAGGGCCCCGGCAAAGGCCGGGTGGCGGCCAGGCGAGGTGGCTGGTCTCGAGCGTGGAGCTCGTGTACCGGAACGTAGAACTCGCGTGCCGGAAGGCAGAACTCGCGTGCGTGAGCGCAGAACTCACGATGTGGATCGGGGTTCTCACGTGGTGCCGGTCGCCCGCGTGACCGGTCCGGTCGCGCGAGTCCTCCGTTCCCGACCCGCGAGTCGACCGTTCCGGACCCGCGAGTTGCACGTTCCCGCCGTCCTGGTCCCACTGTCCGGCGCGCCAGTCCAGATCACGGGACGAGCCCCTGTCCTCGGGTGGCCGAACGGGCCGTTCGCGCGACCGCGCCGGGCCGGAGCACGAGTTTCGCGTTCCTGAGCACGTCATTCGCGTTCCCGGACACGACACTCACCATCCAGACCCCGCATCCCAGCCCGTGAACCGTACCCGCGCCACCGGCCATTCACCGCGAGTCTCGTCTTCCGGAACGCGAATGACGCGCTCCGGACCACCCGACTTTGCCGGGGCCTTGACGTGAGACGTGGTGAAGGTGGCCTTCACGTGCTTGGGACGGGTCCGGTCTCTCGCCATCTGGAACCGGCGTGCCGGACAGTGGGACCAGGCGGGCGGGAACGGACAACTCGCGGGTCCGGAACGGACGACTCGCGCCTCAAAACGTAGGACTCGCGCCCCAGAACGGACGACCCGCGCCAACGGACCGTTCACACAGGGGACCGGCACCACGTGAGAACCCGGTTCACATCATGAGTCCTGCGCTCACGCACGCGAGTTCTGCGTTCAGGACCGCGAGTTCTGCGTTCGGGACCACCTACCTTGCCCTGCCGCGCCCCGGACTTCGCCGGGACCGGGACCCTGGCGCCAGATGCCGTGAGGCCGCCTTCACGGCATCAGCGGCATCACCAGCCCCACCAGTCACACCCGTAGGGCAGCAAGGGAGCTTCACTACCCTTCTTCGCTAGTAAAGCTCCCTTGCTCACGCCCCGGCATCAGCTCAGGAGACCTCGCCCGCGGGGGCGGCGAAGGTGTTGCAGTCGACGATGCGGTTGTCCTTGGCGCCCGCGCGCCACCAGGCGGCGTAGTGGGCGTTGCTGCCGTGGTCGCGGCTGCCCGACGTGTTGTCGCCGCGGGTCTCCTGGTCGTTCCACGCCTTGTTGTACATGTCCCGGGTGATCGTGCCGCCGCGGTCGACGTGCGCGCCGAGGAACATCCCGGAGAAGCACTGCGCCTGCAGCTCCTTGCGCCGCGCCATCTCCAGGCCGGCCGGGCTGTTCTGGCCTGCCTCGTAGATCTTCTCCCACGCGGCGTCCATCAGCCCGGAGACCTCCTGGACGTGGTGGCCGTACTCGTGCGCGAACAACGCCAGGTAGACGCCGGGGTTGTTGCCGTACTGGTCGGTCTGCAGCCCGCGGAACGGCACGTACAGGTTGTTCTCGCAGTAGTAGGCGGCCGTGGCGATGCCGACCTGGATCGTCCCGCACTCGGTCTGGAAGCTCGAGCCGGTGGGGAAGTGCAGGTTGGGCGGGCTGAACGGCAGGTTGTAGTACCGCAGGAACGGCCCCCACGCGGCGTCCAGGCAACGGCTGGCCGCGGTGAAGAACGCTTCGGCGGCGGCCTGGTTGCTCTGCCAGCCGGGCAGGTTGCACGCCAGGTTCTTCAGCCCGGCGTCGGGGTTCTGCAGGATCGGGTGATCGGCCAGCTTGAACACCTTCGCCGGGCCCGCGCTGCTCGTCGGGCTGCTCGGGCTCGAGCTGGAGGTCGGTGTCTCCGACGACGTCGAGGTCGGTGTGTCGCTGGTCGTCTCGGTCGGGGTGATCGACGCCCTGGGCACGGAGCCGCCCGCGCTGTCGCTGGAACTGCCCGACGTCGCCACCAGCACCACGACCAGGCTGACCACCAGCAGCCCGGCGACGCCGAGGCAGATGGCGATGATCGGCCCGTTCGACTTCTTCGGCGGCTGCGGGAAACCGCCGAAGCCCGGCTGCGGGGCACCCCAGTGCGGCGGGGGCGACGGGAATCCCGGGCCCGGCGCCGGTGGCGGCAGCGGGCCGGACGGTGGACCCGCCGGCCCCTGTTGGTGCCACGGACCGTGTGGCGGTTGCGTCATCGTGTGCAGTCCCCGTATCGCCGTGCCTGTCCGATGAAGCATAACCAGCGACCGGCGGCCAGGGGTGCCAATCGGGCCAATCGCCACACCCCGGGCGCCTTCGCGGTGGTCAGCCCGGTCTGACACAGTGTGCGCAGCGTGTGGGGATGGGAGAAGAGAGGCCAACCGACATGAGCGACTCGCAGGGGTGGGCGAGCCCCGATTCCTCCGGTGACAAGGCCGACAAGCCGGCCGACCCGCCGCAGCCCGCCCCGCCGCCTCCCGGGCAGGGCGGCTGGAGCCCGCACGGGCTCGGCAAACCCGGTGTCATCCCGCTGCGGCCGCTCGGGCTGACCGAGATCCTCGACGGCTCGATCACCACGATCCGCAGGCACCCGGGCATCATGCTGGGCTTCTCCGCGGTGGTGGTCGCCGTCACCCAGCTGCTCGGCCTGGGTTTCCTGTTCCTGCTGCTGCCCGCCGTCGACGACGTGCCGCTGCCGGACCCGCAGGCCACCCCCGAGCAGATGCTGTCCGCGCTCGGCGACCTCTACGCCAACATCGCCATCACCAACGGGCCGTTCCTGGTGCTGACGTTCATCGCCACGACGTTCCTGTCCGGCGTGCTGACCGTGGTGATCGGCCGCGCCGTGCTGGGCAGGCCGATCAAGTTCGGCGAGGCGCTGGCCGAGGCCCGGTCGCGGTTCCTGCCGCTGCTCGGCCTCAGCGTGCTGTACCTGCTGATGGTGGTCGTCGGCGGGGTCCTCTGCATCATCCCCGGCATCTTCCTGTACGTGTGGTTCGCGCTGGCCACGCCGGCGCTGGTGCTGGAGAAGGGCTCCATCATGGAGTCGTTCCGCCGGTCGACGGTGCTGGTGCGCGGCGCGTGGTGGCGGGTCTTCGGCGTCCTGCTGCTGGCCTGGGTGATCACCAACGCGATCACGTTCGTGATCGGCCTGCCGTTCGGCGCACTGGCCGGGATCAGCACGGTGAGCGACTCGGACAGCCTGGCCGACCTGCTGGCCGTCCAGCTCCTGCCGTCGCTGGGCAGCGTCATCGCCGGCACCATCACACTGCCGTTCACCGCGGCGGTCACCTCGCTGGTGTACATCGACCAGCGGATGCGCCGGGAGGGCATGGACATCCAGCTGGCGCGGTCCGCGGGGATCTAGCCGTGGAGGTCCCGGTTGACGTGGACCGCGACGAGGCCGCCCGGCTGGCACGCGAAGAGCTGACCGACCCCCGGTACGCCGCGGCCGAGCCGTCCTGGCTGCAGCAGGCCGCCGACTGGCTGGGCGAGCGGTTCACCGACCTGCTCACCGGGACGATCCTCGGCCTGGAGGCCGGCTGGTTCTGGCTGCTGGTGCTGGTGGTCGTCCTCGTCGTGGTCCTGGTGGCCGTGCGGCTGCGGGTCGGCCCGCTGCGCGGACGGGCCCGCGTGGCCGCCCCGGTGTACGCCGGGAAGGCCCGCACCGCGGCGGAGCACCGGGCCGCCGCCGAGTCCGCCCTGGCCGCCGGTGACCTGGGAACGGCTGTGCGTGAGCGGTTCCGCGCACTGGTGCGCGGGCTGGAGGAGCGCGGCATCCTGGACGAACGGTCCGGCCGCACGGCCGACGAGGCCGCGCGCGACGCCGCCCGGCTGCTGCCGGACCTGGCTGGCGACCTCGCCGCCGCGGCCCGGCTGTTCGACGAGGTCCACTACGGCGACCGGGCGCCGACCGCCGACGGCTACCGCGAGCTGGCCGCACTCGACGACCGGGCCAGGGCGACCCGGCCGGTGTCCGCATGACCACCATCTCGCCCGGCGCCGTCGCGCTGTGGCGGCGGGTCCGGCTGCCCGCCGCGATCATCACGATCATCCTGGCCGTCAGCCTGCTGGCCGCGTTGCTGAACAGCGGTGACAGCACCGAGGAACTGGCCCCGGAGTCCTACCGGCCCGACGGCGCGCACGCGCTGGCCGAGCTGCTGACCGCGCAGGGCGTGCGGGTCGAGGTCACCCGCACGCTCGCCGACACCGAGCGGGCGCTGGCCGGCGGCCCGCCGGCGACCCTGCTGGTCACCCGGCCCGACCTGGTGCCGGACGGCAGGCTCACCGGGTACACCCGGACGGCCCGCGAACTGGTGCTGGTCGGCGCCGGGCCGGGCACGGTCGCGGCGGTGCTGCCAGAGGTGGCCGTGGCCGGAGCCGCCGAACCCGCGGCGCGGCAGCCGGACTGCGCACTGGAGGCGGGTGTCGCGGCGGGGCAGGCCGACACCGGCGGCCTGCACTACGCGACAACGGATCCGGCCGTCGTCGCCTGCTACGAGGACACCGTCGTACGCCGGATGAACCCACCGGGTGCGGCGGTGACTCTGCTCGGCGACGGGACACCGCTGGTCAACGAGCGCATCGCCGACAACGGCAACGCCGCGCTGGCGATGCGGCTGCTCGGCGGCCAGCCGCGGCTGGTGTGGTACCTGCCCACGCCCGGCGACCCCGACTTGGCCGCCGAGGAGAAGACGGTCACCGGCCTGCTGCCGGACGGGATCGTGTTCGGCGTGATCCAGCTCGCTGTTGCCGTCGTCCTGTTCGGACTGTGGCGGGCACGGCGGCTCGGCCCGGTGGTCACCGAGCCGCTGCCGGTGGTCGTCCGGGCGGCCGAGACGGTCGAGGGCAGGGCCCGCCTGTACCGCCGGTCCGGCGACACCGCCCACGCGGCCGCGGTGCTGCGCGCGGCCGTCGTCGCGCGGCTGGCGCCACGGCTTGGCCTGCCGCCCGACGCCGAGCCGGACGCCGTCGCCGCCGCCGTGGCGGCCCGCACCACCCGGCCGCCGGCCGAGGTGGCCCACCTGCTGTACGGACCGGCCCCGGCCGGCGACGCCGACCTCGTCCGGCTCGCCGCCGGGTTGGACGCACTCGAGACGGAGGTAACCGCATGACCGCCGGGAACACGAAGGCACGGGAGGCGCTGATCGGGCTGCGTGCCGAGGTCGGCAAGGCGGTGGTCGGCAACGACGGCGCCGTCACCGGCCTGATCGTCGCGCTGCTGTGTGGCGGGCACGTGCTGCTGGAGGGTGTGCCGGGGGTGGCGAAGACGCTGCTGGTGCGCACGCTCGCGGCGGCGCTGGACCTGAAGACGGCCCGCGTGCAGTTCACCCCGGACCTGATGCCGGGTGACGTCACCGGATCGCTGGTCTACGACTCGCACACCGCCGACTTCTCCTTCCGCGAGGGGCCGGTGTTCACCAACCTGCTGCTCGCCGACGAGATCAACCGCACCCCGCCCAAGACCCAGTCCTCGCTGCTGGAGGCGATGCAGGAGCATCAGGTGTCGGTGGACGGCACGCCCCGGCAGCTGCCCGCGCCGTTCGTCGTGGTCGCGACGCAGAACCCGGTCGAGTACGAGGGCACCTACCCGCTGCCCGAGGCGCAGCTGGACCGTTTCCTGCTGAAGCTGACCATGCCCGCGCCGTCGCGCGAGGACGAGTGCGCCGTGCTGCGGCGTCACGTCGACGGCTTCGACCCGCAGGATCTGCGGGCGGCCGGGGTTCAGGCCGTGGCGGGTGCCGCCGACCTGGACGCCGGGCGGGCCGCCGTGCGCGAGGTGACCGTTCGCCCCGAGGTGCTGGCCTACATCGTCGACCTGTGCCGGGCCACGCGCAGCTCGCCGTCGGTGCGGCTGGGGGTGTCGCCGCGTGGTGCGACGGCGTTGCTGGCGGCGGCGCGGGCGTGGGCGTGGCTGAGCGGGCGCGACTACCTGACCCCCGACGACGTCAAGGCGCTGGCGGGCCCGGCGCTGCGGCACCGGCTGGCGCTGCGGCCGGAGGCCGAGCTGGAGGGTGCCACCGCCGACGGCGTGCTCGACCGGGTGCTGGCCACCGTGCCGGTGCCGCGCTGAGCCATGGCGCTCACCGGAAGGGCCGGGCTGGTCGCGCTGGCCGGCGTGCTGCTCGTCGGGCTGGTGCTGCCGAGCTGGGCCGGTGTCCTCGCGGTGACCGCGGTGGTGGTGCTCGGCGTCGCCGTCGACCTGCTGCTGGCAGGCGGGGTTCGCGGGCTGGTGCTGAGCCGGGCCGGTGACACCGCCGTACGGCTCGGCGAGACGGCCGAGGTGGTGCTGACCGTGCGCAACCCGGGCAGGCGGCGGGTGCGCGGGATGCTGCGGGACGCGTGGCAGCCCAGCGCCGGCGTCGAGACCGACCGGCACGCCGTCGACGTGCCGCCGGGTGAGGCGAGGCGCATCGTGCTGCGGCTGCGGCCTGTTCGCCGCGGCGACCGGCCGGCGCACCGGGTGACGGTCCGGTCCACCGGGCCGCTCGGGCTGGCCGCACGGCAGGGTTCGCACGCCGTGCCGTGGACGGTGCGCGCGCTGCCGCCGTTCACCAGCCGCAGGCACCTGCCG
The DNA here is from genome assembly GCF_004214935.1 of Amycolatopsis suaedae. Lineage (GTDB taxonomy): Bacteria > Actinomycetota > Actinomycetes > Mycobacteriales > Pseudonocardiaceae > Amycolatopsis > Amycolatopsis suaedae. The sequence goes on along the minus strand of NZ_SFCC01000008.1, from coordinate 76,220 downwards.
TCCCGGCTGGCCCGGCTGCGGCAGCTGGACGGGCGGCAGGCCATCCGGGTACGCGGGCAGGGCACGGAGTTCGACTCGCTGCGTGAGTACGTGATCGGCGACGACGTGCGGTCCATCGACTGGCGGGCGTCCGCGCGTGCGACCGACGTGATGGTCCGGACCTGGCAGCCCGAACGCGACCGGCGGCTGGTGGTCGTGCTGGACACCGGCCGTACCTCGGCGGGGCGGGTCGGTGACGCGCCGCGGCTGGACGCGTCGATGGACGCGGCGCTGCTGCTCGGCGCGCTGGCCGCCAGGGCCGGCGACCGCGTCGACCTGCTGGCCTACGACCGGGCGGTGCGGGCGTCGGTGCAAGGTGCGTCGGCGTCGGAGCTGCTGCCCGCGCTGGTCGGCGCGATGGCGACGGTCGAGCCCGCGCTGGTGGAGTCCGACGCGCAGGGGATGGTCGGCGAGGTGCTGCGCCGCGCGGGCAGGCGGTCGCTGGTCGTGTTGCTGACCGGCCTGGACGCCGAGCCGCTGCGGGCCGGGCTGCTGCCGGTGCTGGGTGCGCTCACAGCGCGGCATCAGGTGATCGTCGCCGCCGTCGCCGACCCGCGGGTGGCGGAGCTGGCGGCGGGGCGGGGCGACGGTGCCGCGGTCTACGGCGCGGCGGCCGCCGAGGGTGAGCTGGCCGACCGGCGCGGGGTCACCGCCCTGCTGGCACGCCGCGGCGTGGAGGTCGTGGACGCGGTCCCCGCGGAGCTGGCTCCCGCACTGGCCGACCGTTACCTGGCGCTCAAGGCCGCCGGCCGGCTGTAGCGGAAGGCGTCAGCCCGCGGCCGGGGCGGTGTGGCCCGCCAGGTCGTCGTCCAGATCGGCCCGTTCACCCGCGCGGTGCGCCCGCCTGCCGAGGATGAACACGTAGGCCAGGAAAGCCAGCTCGGCGGCCACGCCGATGCCGACCCGGGCCCAGGTCGGCAGCCCGGACGGGGTCACGAACGCCTCGATGATCCCGGACACCAGCAGCACGCAGGCCAGCCCGAGCGCCATCGCCACCACGGTGCGGCCTTCGACCGCCAGCGCCCGCGCACGGGTCAGCGGTCCCGGGTTCACCACGGTCCAGCCGAGTTTGAGACCGGCCCCCGCGGCGACGAACACCGCCGTCAGCTCCAGCAGCCCGTGCGGGGTGATCAGGCCGAGGAAGATGTCGAACCGGCCGACCGAGGCCATCAGCCCGCCGGACACGCCGACGTTGAGCATGTTCATGAACAGGATGTAGACGACCGGGATGCCGAGCAGCACGCCGAGCAGCAGGCAGCCCGCGGCCACCCAGGCGTTGTTGGTCCACACCCGCGCGGCGAACGAACCGGCGGGATCGCTGCTGTAGTAGCTCTCGAAGTCGCCGCCCGGCTGGGTCAGCCGCCGGATCTCCTCCGGCGCCGCGACGCTCGCCTGCACGTCGGGACTGGCCGCCACCCAGGCCGCGATCGCGCCGCCGACCAGCAGGGAGATCAGCGCGGCCGGTACCCACCAGCGCCAGGACCGGTACAGCGCGGCGGGAAAGCGGCGGGCGAAGAACAGGCCGAACTCCCGCCACGCCGGGGTGTGCGTGCCCGCGATCGCCGCGCGGGCACGGGCGAGCAGGCCGGACAACCGCGCCAGCAGCGCGGGATCGGGAGCGCGGGACCGCAGGATCGACAGGTGGGTTCCGGTGCGCTGGTAGAGCCGCACCAGCTCGTCGGCCTCCCGGCCACGCAGTGTCCGGGCCCTGACCAGTTCGGCGAGGCGATCCCACTCCGCGCGATGTGCCGCGACGAAGACGTCGACGTCCACGGTCACCCCCTGTTCAGGCCGCACCCTACTACCCTTGAGCAGGGGGAGTGCCGGACACGGGATGGAGTGCGATGTCGGACCTGGTGACCGGCGAGGCGGTGGTGCTGGAGCTGCGGCTGGCGAGAGTGCCGTCGCGGTGCCTGGCGTTCCTGCTGGATCTGCTGGTGCAGCTCGCGGCGTTTCTGGTGCTGTTCCTGTTCACCACGATCGCCACCGTCGACGCCGACCAGGCGCTGCGGATCACGCTCACCCTGGTGATCGTCGTGCTGACGCTGGTGGGCTATCCCGTGCTGCTGGAGGGACTGACCGGCGGGCGCACGCTGGGCAAGATGGCGCTCGGGCTGCGTGTGGTGCGCGACGACGGCGGCCCGATCCGGTTCCGGCACGCCCTCACCCGTGGTCTCGCGGGGTTCTTCGTCGACTTCTGGGCGCTGGGCATGGCCGGCGCGGTGGCGACGATCGTGTCGCTGGCGTCGGCGCAGGGCAAGCGTGTCGGTGACTATCTCGCCGGGACGGTCGTGGTCCGTGACCGGGTGCCCGCGGCCGAGTTCGAGGGGGCGGCGCTGTACATGCCGCCGCCGCTGGCGCAGTGGGCCGGGCAGCTCGACCTGTCCGGGCTGACCGACGACCTCGCCCTGTCGGCACGGCAGTTCCTCGGCCGCTGGCACGAACTCAACCCGGACGCGCGAGCGCATCTCGGTGAGCAGCTGGTGACCGAGGTGACCGAACGCATCGGGGCCCAGCCGCCAGCCGGTGCCCCGCCGTGGGCGGTGCTGACCGCGGTGGTCGTCGAACGGCGCAACCGTGCCCACGCCCGGTACGCGCCTCCGCCTCCGGTCACCCTGCCCGGCAGCGAGGTCGCCAGGCGGCCGGGGGACGACCCGTTCGCGCCGCCGTCCTGACCGTCAGGAGACGTCGCCGGCCGACGCGGCCCGCGGCCCAGCGGGGGTGTGACTTCACCGGTTGTGGCCGCAGCATAGCCGCGCGTGGTCTAGGGTCTGACACCGTGCTCAGGAAGGTGGGGGTGTTCGCGGCGGTCGTCACACTGACCGTCCTGACCGGAGCGGCAGCGCATGCTCAGTCGTCCATTCCGGACGGTCCGGAGGGCGGCCCCTCGGTGGAGTCCGCTCCGCCGGATCTGCCGGTGCCCTCGCGTCCGGACGAGGCCGTCGGACGGCAGCCGGCGCCCGGTGGGCTGAGCGTCGACGTCGCGTTCAAGGTCGGGCGGGACGGCACCCTCGCCGTCACCGAGACCATCACCGTGCCGGGCGCACAGCAGCTGGAGCGCACCGCGAACCTGCGTGTCCCCAACGACGACGAGACTGACCGGGTGTACACCGTCCGCGACGTCACCGCCGAGGGCGCCGGAAGTGCCGAGGCCGACGGCGAGACGCTGCGCGTCCGGGCCGGCCAGGGCACCACGACCGTGCGGTACGTCGTGGAGGGCGCCGTCGCCGACACCGCCGGGCAGCAGGAGGTGCGCTGGCCGTCGGTCAGTGGCTGGAACCACGTGCTGCCTGCCGTCACCGGCTCCTTCGTGGCGCCCGTCCAGCAGACCTCCTCGGTGCGCTGCCTTGCCGGGCCGCCGGGCAGCGGCCTGCAGTGCGCGCTCGCCGAGGTCGACCACTCCGGCGTGATCCGGTTCGCCCACAGCGGGCTGGAACCGGGGCAGCGGATCGAGCTCGCGGTCACGCTGCCGGCGGGCACCGCCCCCGCCACCGCCCGGTTCGCGGACGTGCCCGGCCTGGCGAACGCGTTCGACTTCACCGTGCCCGCCGCGATCGGGCTCGGGGTCGCGGCGCTCGGCATCCTTGGCTGGTTCGGCTACCTGCTGGTCGCCCGCAGGCGCGACTCCGGTGCGGTCGCGGCGCCCGCCGCGCGGCTGGAGGTGCTGCTGCGGGAAGGAGACCGGGTCTACTTCGCCTCGCCGGACGGGATCCTGCCCGGTCAGGTGGGCACCGTGATCGACGGCACGGTCGACGTGGTCGACGTCAGCGCCACCGTGGTCGATCTCGCCGTCCGCAACTACCTGTGGGTGGCCCCGGTCCGCGACGCCGACGGTGTCACCGACTGGCGGCTGGCCCGCCGCAACCCGCCCGACGACGACCTGCACCCGTACGAGCGGGCGGTCTACGAGGCGCTGCTGCCCGGCGGTACCGACGCGGTGCTGCTGTCCGAGCTGCGGTCGCGGGGCGTCGACCTGTCCGCTGCCGACACCGCCCTGTACGCCGACGTGGTGCACCGCCGCTGGTTCTCCAGGCACCCCGGCGCGGCCTGGAGCGCGGGCACCTGGATCGGTGCGGCGCTCGCGCTGGCCGGGGTGGCGGCGACGGTCGTGCTCGCGCTCACCGTCGGTCATGCGCTCGCCGGCGTCGCCGTCGTGCTCGCCGGGATCGCCGTTGCCGCGGGCTCGATCCTGCTGCCCGCACGCACTGCCCGGGGCCGGGCGCTGGTGCCCCAGGTGCGTGGGCTCGCCGAGTACCTGCACACGGTGTCCCCCGACGACGTGCCGGCCGCGGACCGGGAACTGGTGTTCTCCCGGTCGCTGCCCTACGCGGTGGTGCTGGGTGAGACGGAGGGCTGGCTCGGCCGGTTCGCCCGGCTCGACCCGACCGCGGACGGGGCGGGAGGGCTGTACTGGTTCGGCGGGCTGGAGAGCGACCGCGACCTGCGGCGGCTCGGCACCCACCTGCCCGCGCTGCTGACCACGCTGGACGGCGTTCTCGCCGAGTCCGCCCACCTGCGTTCACTCCGGTGATCCTGGCTGCCATCGCACTGACGGTGCCGCTGCTCGTGGGCGGCACCGGACCGGGCACGCCGCCGTTGCCGACCCTGTCGCAGAGCGCCGAGGTCGAGCTGCGGGTGGAGCGGGACGGGACGCTGTCGGTCGCCGAGGCGGTGGCCGTACCCGCCGACCGGGAGATGACCAGGGTCCTGCGGCTGCGCGAACCGGCCGGCGGTCACCGCGACCGGCTGTCTGGGATCCGAGACATCAGCATCGAGGGTGCCGGCGAGGCCGAGCTGACCGACGAGACGCTGACCGTACGGCTGCGACCGGGGACATCCATCGTCCGGTACACAGTGGACGGTGCCGTGTCGCGGGGCGCCGGTGGGCCCCGGCTGAACTGGGACGTCGCTTCCGGCTGGGACGCCGAGCTGAAGTTCGTCCGCGCGTCGCTGGCGGCGCCGAAGATCCCCAGCGGAATCCGCTGCGACGCGGCGGGCGGGCCGTGTCTGGCCGCCCAGACAGACCACGCGGGGCTGACCCGGGTCAACCACCGCAACCTGCCGGCCGGGGCGGCGCTGACCGTCGGCGTCGATCTGCCGGACGGCTCGGTGCCGGTCACCGAGCGGCTGGTTCCGGAGGACTCGCTGGCCGGGGCGTTCCTGGCGACGCCGCCGGTCGTCGCGGCGTGGGCCGGGCTCGGCGTGCTGTTGCTGGCCGGGGCCGCGTTCCTTGTCTGGTATCGCAGACAGTCCGGTGCGGGGCCACGATCCGCCGCCGGGACTGGCTGGCGCGCTGGCCACCGGCAGGGTCGACGGGGTCGACGTCGCCCTGACCGTGGCTAACCTGCGCGACCGTGGCCTGGTGGAGGTCACCGGGCACCGCACCGCCGACGGTCTGGCCGACTGGACACTCACCCTGCGCGACGCCGGGGAGCTGACCGGGATCGACCGGGCCGTGGCCGGCGAGGTGTTCGGCTCTGCGCGAACGGTGCGCCTGAGCGAGCTGCGGATCGACCCCGCCCGGCTGGACGCCGCCGCGCTCGCGCGGCTGCGCGAACTGCGGCTGCTGCGCGGACCGCGACTGCGCCGGGCCGGGCTGCGGGTGATCGGGTACGGCGTGTTCCTGACCGTGCTGCTCGCGCTGACCGTCGGGTATGCCCAGCTCGGCGTGGTGCTGGCGGTGGCGGGTGCGGCACTGGCCGCGGGTGCGGCCGGACTGCCCGCCCGAACCCGTCTGGGATCCCAGACGCTGCGGCGGCTGGCGGCGTCCGCCCCGGGCGACCTCGGCGAGTTCGGCACCGCCCTCGCCGGGCGCTCTCTGCGCCGCCACGGCAGGCCGTAAGGCCGTCCTCAGCCCCACCGCCGCCTCAACGGAGACGCTTCGCGTCGCGACTAGGATCGAAGCATGGCCGCACCCGAGCTACACCGATTCACGTTGGACAACGGGCTTCGCGTGGTCGTCGCGCCGGACCCGACCGCACCGGTGGTCGGCGTCAGCGTGCACTACGACGTGGGCTTCCGTTCCGAGCCGGAGGGGCGCACCGGGTTCGCCCACCTCTTCGAACACCTGATGTTCCAGGGCAGCGAGAGCCTGGAGAAGCTCGCGCACTTCCGGCACGTGCAGGGCAGCGGCGGGACGTTCAACGGCTCCACCCACCCGGACTACACCGACTACTACGAGGTGCTGCCTGCCGCGGCGCTGGAGCGGGCGCTGTTCCTCGAGGCCGACCGGATGCGCGCGCCGAAGCTGACCGCCGAGAATCTGGCCAACCAGATCGACGTGGTCAAGGAGGAGATCCGGCTCAACGTGCTCAACCGGCCCTACGGCGGGTTCCCCTGGATCCTGCTGCCGCCGGTGCTGTACAAGACGTTCGCCAACGCCCACAACGGCTACGGCGACTTCGTCGACCTGGAGCAGGCCACCCTCGACGACTGCGCGGCCTTCTTCGACACCTACTACGCCCCGGCCAACGCCGTGCTGACCGTGGCCGGTGACGTCCGGCCCGAGCAGGCCCGGGAGCTGATCGACCGGCATTTCGGCGACGTCCCGGCGCGGCCCGCTCCCGTCCGGCCCTCGTTCGCCGAGCCCCGGCCGACCAGCGAGCAGCGCGGTGAGCACAAGGACCCGCACGCTCCGCTGCCCGCGCTGGCCATCGGCTACCGCATGCCCGACCCGGTCGGCGAGCTGGACGGTTACCTGGCCCACCTGGTGCTGGCCGGAGTGCTGTCCGACGGCGACGGCTCCCGCCTGCAGCAGCGGCTGGTGCACCGCGACGCGATCGTCACCGACGCCGGAGCGGGCGCGGGCCTGTTCGGGCCGTTCGAGGCCCGCGACCCGGACACGTTCAGCATCACCGCCATCCACGCCCCCGACGTCACGCCCGAGCGGGTGCTCGGCGCCGTCGACGAGGAGCTGGAGCGGCTGGCCGCGACCCCGCCAGGCGAGGAGGAGCTGGCCAGGGTGCGGGCCCGCTGGACGGCGAGCCTGCATTCCGAACACGACCGTCTGGTATCCCGGACACTCGCGCTCGGCGCGTTCGAGCTGCTCTACGGCGACCCCGGCCTGGTCTACGGCCTGGCCGACCGGATGGCCGCGGTCACCGCGGCCGACGTCGCCGCCGCGGCCAAGGCGTTGCGCCCCGATTCCCGTGCGGTGCTGGTCGTCCAGCCCGAGAGTGGAGGTTCCCAGTGACGACAGCCCACCGCGGCGCCGAGGAGATCGGCCGCACCGAACGCGGCCCCCGGCCGGTTCCCGAGCTGGGTGAGCACCGGCCTGCCGCCGATCTGTCCTCAGTGGACACGACGCTGGGTAACGGGCTGCGGGTGCTCGCCGTCCGCAAGCCGACCGTTCCCATGGTCGAACTGCGGATGACCATCCCGTTCGCCGGTACCGACCCGCTGCACCCGGCCACCGCCGAGGTGCTGGCCGAATCGCTGGTCACCGGCACCGCCACCCGGGACCGGATCGCCATCGACACCGAGCTGGCGCTGATCGGCGGCGAGCTGGGCACGGTGGTCGACCCCGAATCGCTCTCGATCAGCGCGTCGGCGCTGGCCAGCGGCTTGCCCACGCTGCTCGACGTCCTCGCCGACCTGCTCGTCAACGCGTCCTATATGGACAGTGAGGTGACCAGGGAGTCGGAACGGCTGATCGAACGGCTCGCCATCGCCAGGACGCAGCCGCGCACGATCGCCAGGGAGGCGTTGCAGCGCAAGCGGTACGGCGATCACCCGGTGGCCAGGGAGACGCCCTACGCCGAGGACGTCGCCAAGGTCGTCCCCGAGCGGGTGCGGCTGCTGCACCGCGCGGCCGTGGTGCCGAGGGGGTCGTCGCTGGTGCTGGTCGGCGACATCGACCCGGAGCGTGCCGTCGCCGACCTGGAGAAGGCGTTCGCGGGCTGGGAGTCGCAGCTGTCCGCGAACGTCCTGCCCGAACTGCCCGAGGTGACCGGCGGCGACATCGAGCTGGTGCACCGGGCCGGTGCGGTGCAGTCGCAGATCAGGCTGTCCGCGCGTGGCATTGGCCGGTCCGACCCGCGGTACGCCGCGCTGCAATTGGCGAACCTGGCCTTCGGCGGCTACTTCTCCTCCCGTCTGGTGGAGAACATCCGCGAGGACAAGGGTTACACCTACGGTGCCCGGTCCGGGTTCGAGTTCACCGGTGCCGGAGCGACGCTGGTCGTCGACGCCGACACGGCCAGCGACGTCACCGCCGCCGCGCTGCTGGAGACCCGCTACGAACTGGGCCGCTTCGGCCTGGTGCCGCCGACCGAGGAGGAGCTGGAGTCGGTGCGGCAGTACGCCGTCGGCTCGCTGCTGATCTCGACGGCGTCGCAGACCGGCCTGGCCGGGCAGCTGTCGGCGCTGGTGGACGCGGGCCTGGGGATGGACTGGTTCCTCGGTCACCCGGACCGGGTGGCCGCGGTGACGGCGGAGCAGGTGACCGAGGCGGCGCTGGAGTTCTTCGCGCCCAGCAGGTTCACCGGCGTCGTCGTGGGCGACGCCGACCTGCTCGGCCCGCAGCTGGCCGGTCTCGGCGGTGTCATCGTCGAGCGGTCATGACGGCTCCGTTCCAGCTGAACACGCTGCCGACGCTGTCCCGGTCGACCGCCGACCGGCAGGAGACGCTGCGCACCGACCCGGACCGGCTGCACGCGCGGTGGCCGCAGGCCGCTGTGGTGCTGCTGGACGACCGTGGCCGCATGCCGGTTCCCCGGGACGGCCGGACCCTGGCCACCCGCAAGGCACGCGACTACGGCGAGATCCCGCCGGAGGACGCGGTCTTCCTCGGGCAGTGGGAGGAGACCGACTACTGGGCCCTGCCCGGCGAACCGCCCGAGGACGCCGATCAGGTGCCGATCACCGGAAGCTGGGGCCTGCGCCTGGAGGCGCCACTGGCCGACGGCGAGCTGTGGCTGGACCTGCGTGGTCACGGTGACCTGCTCGACGACACGTCGGCGGGACTGTTCACCACGGCGCTGGCGTTGCGGCACTGGCGCCGTCGCGCGACGTTCTGCGCCGTGTGCGGCGGGCGGACGCGGCTGGTGCAGTTCGGCTGGGCCACGAAGTGCGAGTCGTGCGGCCGCGAGGAGTACCCGCGCACCGACCCGGCGGTGATCTGCCTGGTGCACGACGACGCCGGGGTGAACGGCGAACGGGTCCTGCTCGCGCGGCAGCCGATCTGGCCGCCGGGCAGGTACTCGATCCTCGCCGGGTTCGTCGAGGCGGGGGAGTCGCTGGAAGGCTGCGTCGTGCGGGAGGTCCGCGAGGAGGTCGGCGCCGAGGTCAGCGACGTGCGGTACCTGGGCAGCCAGCCGTGGCCGTTCCCCCGGTCGATCATGCTCGGCTTCGCCGCGCGGGCCGACGCGGACGCCCCGCTGCGCCTGGCCGACGGCGAGATCGAGGCGGCGCGCTGGTACACCAGGGCCGAGGTCGTCGAGGCGCTGGAGGCCGGCCGGGACGGCTACCCGGACCCGGAGGCCCCGGACTTCGACCCGACGCGGCTGGTCATGCCCGGCAACTCCTCGATCGCCCGCGTGATGCTGGAGTCCTGGGCGACGGCGTCTCCCTGACCCGCATGCCGTGAAGGGGGCCTCACGGCGTCTGATGCCAGGGGCCCGGCGAAGTCGTGGGCAGCGCGACGTGGGCAAGGGGCGCTGTGGTTGCGTCTCGCGCAAGTACGGTGCCGTTGCTGGCGGCGGGGTGCGGGGGGTGTTGTCTCGTTCGTGGTGGCTGGTGGGGTGGGTGTGCTGGCTGGTGCCGGTGTGACAGGTGTGCCCGCCTGACGGGTTCGCGTCAGGTACGTGAAGGCCACCTTCATCACGTCTGGCGACAGGAACTCGGCCTTCACGCGAGCCCAGGTGTCCCGTTGGCATCGCAGGCCCCACCAGTCACACCCGTAAGGCAGCGAGGGAGCTTTACTACCCTTCTTCGCCAGTAAAGCTCCCTTGCCCACGCCGACGCCCGACTTTGCCAGGACCCTGGCAGCGGACGCCGTGAGGGCCCCTCACGACGAATCCGGCAGGGACCGCAGCGCCGCCTCGACCAGGTCGGCGGGGGAGCGGGCGATGTCCAGCACCACACCGGCCTCGTCCGGCTGCAGCGGCTCCAGGTCGGCGATCTGCGAGTCGAGCAGCGAGACCGGCATGAAGTGCCCGGACCGCTTCCGCATGCGCTCGGCGATCAGCTCCCGGTCGCCGTGCAGGTGGACGAACCACACGTCGCCCCCGCCACGCAGCACGTCGCGGTAGGACCGCTTCAGCGCCGACGACGTCACCACGCCGCCCGGCCCGGCGTGCCTGCCGATCCAGCGGGCGATGGCGTCCAGCCAGGGCCACCGGTCCTCGTCGGTCAGCGGCGTTCCGGCCGACATCTTGGCGATGTTGGCCTCCGGGTGGAACTCGTCGGCCTCGGCGTAGGGCACCCCCAGCCGCCGCGCCAGCTCGGTGCCGACGGTGGTCTTCCCGGAGCCGGCCACCCCCATCACCACGACGACCGGCATGCCGGCTCCCTTCGAGATCGAACCGTTACCCAGCCCGGCGGGGGACCGGCAACCCCGAAAGGTAGTACACGCGTGCTCGGGGTGCGGGCGGCCCGAGTAGCCTCGGCTCTCGAACCGCGGGGGAGGATGTTTCGTCGACATGGGGAGTCGCAGGTGAGCGCGGGGCGCGCGGTCGGACTGGTACTCGGCTTGGCCGCCGACGGCATCGTCGGCGACCCGAAGAACGGCAGGCCGGTCAACGGCTTCGCCCGGCTGGCCACGGCGCTGCAGCGGCGCCTGCCCGCCGATCACCCGCTGGCCGGGTTCCTGCACGCGGGCGCCCTCGCCGGCGGCGCGGTGCTGGTCGGTGTCCTCACCGAACGGGCCGGTCGCCGCAGCCCGGTCGCCGAGGCGGTCGGGACCGCGGTCACCACCTGGGCGGTACTCGGCGGAGCCGGGCTGGCCCTCGACGGCGCCGAGCTGGCCCGCGACCTGGAGACCGGCAGGCTGGAGACCGCCCGCCACACACTGTCCACCCTGGACCCACGGCACACCGACGGCCTCGACGTCATCGCGCTGTCCCGCGCCTCCGTGGAGACCGTCGCCGAGAACACCTCCGACGCCGTCGTCGCCCCGCTGTTCTGGGGCGCGGTCGCCGGAGCGCCCGGCATGCTCGGCTCGCGCGCGGTGTCCGTGCTGCGCAGGGTCGCGGGCAGGCGTCGCTACGGCTGGTTCGTCGTCCGCCTCGACGAGCTGGTCAACCTGCTGCCCACCCGGCTTGCCGCGCTGCTGACCGTCGGCGGCGCGCCCGTCGTGGGCGGCTCGGCCGGTGGTGCCTGGCGGGCGTGGCGACGCGACGCGTCGGCGCACCCCAGCCCGAACGCCGGCCGTGTCGAGGCCGCGTTCGCCGGGGCGCTGGAGATCCGCCTTGGCGGGCGGACGGTCTATCCGCACGGCGTCGAGGAACTGCCGGTGCTCGGTGACGGCCGCAATCCGGACGCCGGGCACGTCACCCGGGCCGTCGAACTGTCCCGTGTGGTCGGCTGGCTGGCCGGAGCGGGTGCCGCGGTGCTGGCCGTCGGCCTCGGCCTCAGGAACCGCTCCTGACCGGTTCCTCGTCCTCGGCCAGCATCTCGGCCACGGACTTGCGCCGCGTCCGCTCGCGGGTGAGCGCCCCGCCCGGCTTCAGCTCGCGGATCGTGAAGTAGCCCCAGCCGAACAACGCCATCACGCCGAACGCGATCCACTGCAGGGCGTAGGAGAAGAACGGCCCGGCCTCCAGCTTCGGCAGCGGCAGCGGGGACAGCACGCCCGGCTGCCCGGCGTCCAGCTGCAGGTAGCCGGGCTGGATGGGCAGACCGCTGGAGCGCGCCACCACCCGGGAGTCCACCGAGTAGGAGTGCAGGCGCCCGTCGGTCGACTCGTCGGCGAACGCGTCCCGGCCACGCGGGTCGGTCTCGTCGGCCCGGTTGCGGCCGACGATCGTCACCACCCCGGCGGGCGGTGCCGCGTAGGGCGGTACGCGGGTGCGGTCGTCCGGGGCCACCGAGCCGCGGTCGACCAGCACGACCTCGCCCGAGGTCGTGCGCAGCGGGGTGAGGATCTCGAACGCGGGCTCGCCCTGGACGGTCCGCAGGCGCGCGATCACCTCGGCCTGCGGCAGGTAGGTGCCGGTGACCACCGTGCGCGACCACTCCGGGCCCGGCCGCGGGGTCCACGGCGCCGGCTCGGCGACGAACGACGCCTGCAGGGCCGCGTTCTGCGCCTCCCGGTCGGCGTCGCGCTGGAACTGCCAGGGCGCCAGCAGTGTGAAGCAGGAACCGGCGAAGGCGAACACGGCCAGCGTCAACGCCAGCCAGCCAGGTCTGAGCAGGAACCTCCACCGCACCCCTCCACGGTAGAAGGTCGGCGCGGCGGTCAGGCCGGTGCCCCGGCGAACGCCCGAGTCAGCGCGCTCACGCACGCCTCGCTCATGTCGTCGCGGTACACCAGGCTGCCGGGCACCGTGACCTCCGGGTCGAGCGGCACACCGACCACGCTGGACAGCCCGGCGCGGGCGACCTCGCCTGCCGGCAACAGCGTCCACGACCAGCGGTCCGCACCCACCTCGACCAGCGTGCTGCCGATCGTGCCGGTGGGCCTGCCCAGCGTCGGGGTCAGCCCGAGACCGGCGAACGTGGACATCATCGTGGCGTGCAGGGACGGCTCGCAGGACCGGTTGGGGTAGCGCAGCGGGAGCGGGGCGAGGTCGGCGACCCGCACCGACGGCTTCCCGGCGGCGGGATGCTGCACCGACAGCACCGCCACCAGCGGTTCGCTCCAGATCGGGTGCACCCGCAGCCCCGGCGCGTCCACCACGCCGCGGACGAGCGCGAAGCCGACCTCGTGGCGGCGCACGGCCTCCAGCCGCGGCGCCACCGGCAGCTCCACCAGCGTCGCCCGCAGCTGCGGGACGTACTCCCGCAGCAACTCGATCCCGCGCTCGATCCGGGCGGCGAACTCCGGCCCGGTACCGATGCGCAGGTCACCCGGCACCGGCTCGACGGCCACCGCCCGCACCCGGTCGGCCGCGACCAGCGCCTCCCGTGCGGCGTCGAGCACCCGGGTTCCGGCGTCGGTGAGCCGGACACTGCGCCGGGTGCGGTCCAGCAGCCGCACGCCCAGCTCCCGTTCCAGCCGCGCCACCTGCTGGCTGACCGCGGGCTGGACGATGTGCAGCCGCTCGGCGGCCCGGCCGAAGTGCAGTTCCTCGGCGACCGTGACGAAAGCACGGAGTGCCCGCAGCTCCATGGCGTCCACACTAATCACATTTCGTGATCACAGTGCGGGACAGCCGTGCATGGATGGGCGCGGCATCCCGCGCTGACATGGAGGCATGCGTATCGGACCTCTGATCAACCCCGCCGCGACCGCCGCCGACATGGTCGACGCGATCGAAGCCGCGGAGCGCGCCGGTTTCCCCACGGCCTGGACCAACCAGGCCCCCGGGCAGTGGGATCCGCTGGCCGTACTGGCCGCCTCCCGCACCCCGCTGGACGTCGGCACGTCCGTCGTGCCCACCCAGCCACGTCACCCCGTGGTGCTCGCCACCGAGGCCCGCACGGTCCAGTCCCTCATCGGCGGCAGGCTCAGCCTGGGAATCGGGCCCAGCCATGCCTGGTACATCTCCGACCAGCTCGGCCTGCCCTACGACAAGCCCGCCCGGCACACCCGCGAGTACCTGCGGATCCTCGGCCCGCTGCTGCGTGGTGAACCGGTGAAGCACCAGGGCGAGGAGTACACCGTCGACACCCAGCTGGCCATCAAGGGCGAGGCACCGGACCTGCTGCTCGCCGCGACCGGTCCGGTCATGATCAAAATCGCCGCCGAGATGACCGACGGGCTGATCGCCACCTGGGTCCGGCCGGACCTGGTCGACAGCTACCTGGTGCCCCGCCTCGGCCCCGGCCGCCGCGTCATGGTGGGGGCGATGATCTCGGTCACCGACGACCCCGACGGCGTGCGGGCCTGGGCCGCGGAGGCGTTCGCGGGGACCGAGGACATGCCCGCCTACCGCGCGGTGCTCGACCGTGGCGGGCTGAGTGGTCCCGCCGACGCCGTCATCGCCGGGGACGAGGCGACGGTGGCGGCGGAGGTGGCGCGGTTCCGCGACGCCGGGGTGACCGACCTGGGCTTCGTGCCACTGGGCAGTCCCGCCGAGCAGGAGCGCACCGCGGCGGTGTTAGCCGGCTGAGCGGGCGGCGGCCAGCGTCTGTGCGGCGTAGCCGCCGCCGAACAACGTCGTGTGCACCAGCAGCGGGAACAACTGGTGCAGGCCGACGCGGTCGCGCCAGCCGTCGGCGAGCGGCGCGCCCGCGTCGGCGGCCGCCGACGTGTAGGCGTCCAGGATGTGGTCGAGCAGCGGCGTGCCGAACAGTCGCAGCATGGCCAGGTCGGTCTCCCGGTGCCCGCCGTGGGCGGCCGGGTCGATGAGGTGGACCGGGCCGTCGGCGCTCCAGTGCACGTTGCCGCTCCAGGCGTCGCCGTGCAGCCGCGCGGGCGGCTCCGGCGGCCCGGCCAGGTCGGGAAGCCGGTCGCACACCGCGGTGACGACGGCCGCCTGGTCGGCGGTGAACAGGCCCTGGTCACGGGCACTGCGCAGGTACGGCTCGACGCGGTGGGCCGCGTAGAACTCCGCCCACGTGGCACACGGTTCGTTACGCATCGGCGCCAGCCCGATCCAGGCGTCGGCCGGGCCGCCCGGTGGCGGGGCCCCGAACGCGGGCGCGCCCCGCAGGTGCAGTGCGGCCAGCCCGCGGCCGAACGCCTCGGCTGCCGCCACGCTCGGCGCGCCGGGTGCCACGTAGTCGGTGATCACCCATTCGCCGTCGTTGCCGTGCACGGCGGGCAGCGCGACGTCGCCCGGCTCGCGCAGCCAGCGCAGGCCGGCGGCCTCGGCGGCAGCCGCCTCGGTGTGCTTGGCGACCACCTGCCCGCCCCCGGGCAGGCTCACCACGAACACCGAGCTGCCCAGCCGGTAGGCGTGCACGCCCTCGACGCCGAGGTGTTCGCGGACGGCGTCCAGGGCGGTCACAGCCGCTCCCGTACCCAGTCCAGGAGCCCGGCGCTGGAGCGTTCGATCATGCCCAGCACGGTGACGAAGCCGTCGTCACCGCCGTAGTACGGGTCGGGAACCTCGGCGTCCGGCCCGGCCTCGGGATCGAAGTCGCGCAGCAGCCGCACCCGGTCCGAATCGCCGACCTTGCCCCGCAGCACCCGCAGGTGGCCGAGGTCGGCGGCCAGCAGCAGGTCGGCGTCGAGGTGGCTCGCGTCGACCTGGGCAGCGACGTGGGAGGTGGGGTAGCCGGCCGCGGTCAGGGTCGCCTGGGCCCTGGGGTCGGCGGGCTCGCCGACGTGCCACGGCCCGGTTCCGGCGCTGGTCACCCGCACCTGGCCGGCCAGCCCGGCCCGGCGCAGGTGCTCGCCGAACACCAGTGCGGCCATCGGGGAACGGCAGATGTTGCCCGAGCAGACGAAGCAGAGGTGCATGCCGCCAGTGTCCCGTACCGGAAATCCGGTGCGTAAGTCGGTGAGTCCAGGTTTTCGCTGGCAAGGCGCCGGGTCGCCCTCGTACTGGCCGTACTCGGGCGGACCGGCGACGCCGCCAGCGAGAAGCTGGGCCCGGCGAATTACCCAGCGGATTTCCGGTACGGGGCACGGGTGTCTCGTATCACGCATGCGAGGATCACGGCATGTCCGTGACGCTGGCCGAGGTCATCAGGGCCGTCGAGGCCGCCTACCCGCCCGAGCTGGCGGAGTCCTGGGACGCGGTCGGCCTGGTCTGCGGGGATCCGGCCGAGCCGGTGAGCAGGGTGCTGGTCTGTGTCGACGTCGTGGAGGCGACCGTCGACGAGGCCGTCGAGCTGGGCGCGCAGCTGATCCTCGCGCATCACCCGTTGCTGCTGCGTGGCGTGCACGGCGTCGCCGCCGACACGCCGAAGGGGCGGCTGGTGCACCGGCTCATCCGGTCGGGAACGGCCCTGCTGTGTGCGCACACCAACGCCGACTCGGCCAGCCCCGGGGTGTCCGACGCCCTCGCCGAGGCCATCGGCCTGCGGGTGCTGCGCCCGCTCGCGCCGAACGCCGACGGGGTGACCGGCCTGGGCCGGGTCGGTGAGCTGGCCGAGGCCGAGCCGCTCGGGGCGTTCGTCCGCAGGGTCGCCGGTGCCGTGCCCGCCACCGTGCCGGGTGTGGTCGCGTCTGGGGACCCAGATCGTCCAATCAGGACGGTCGCGGTGTCCGGCGGGTCCGGGGATTCCTTCCTCGCGGCGGCCACCGTCGCCGGGGTGGACGCCTACGTCACCGCCGACCTGCGCCACCACCCGGCGGGCGAGCACCTGGAGGCCGGGCAGGCCGTTCCGGCGCTGGTGGGCCTGACCCACTGGGCCAGCGAGTGGCCGTGGTGCGGCCAGGCGGCGGCCGTGATCCGGGCGGCGTTTGCGGGTAACGTCGACGTTCACGTCTCCGCGCGGTGCACCGACCCGTGGAGTCTTCGAGCCGAGGAGACACTGTGAAGGCAGATCCGTCCGTGCAGCGTTCGTTGCTGGACCTGGCCAAGGTGGACGCGGAGCTGTCCAGGCTGGAGCACCGCCGCCGCACGATGCCTGAGCTGGCGCAGATCGAGGAGACCGAGAAGTCGTTGCGCGCCAAGAAGGACGCGCTGGTCTCGGTGCGGACGCAGGTCTCCGACCTGGACCGCGAGGTCACCCGGCAGGAACGTGAGGTCGAGTCGGTGCGGGCCAGGGGCGACCGGGACCGCAAGCTGCTGGAGTCGGGGTCGGTGTCGGCCAAGCAGCTCACCGACCTGGAGCACGAGCTGAACAGCCTGCAGCGGCGGCAGTCGGCGCTGGAGGACGACCTGCTGGAGCTGATGGAGCGCCGGGAGGCGCTGGAACTGGACGCCCAGCGCACCGGCGCCGAGGTCGACAAGGCCGAGCAGGAGCTGGCCGACGCCCGGTCCCGGATGGCCGAGGCACTGACCGACATCGACACCAGCAAGGCCCGCCGGGACGCCGACCGGGCCGCGCTGCTGCCCAGGTTCGGCGATGACCTGCTCGCGCTCTACGAGAAGGTGCGGGCGCAGAAGGGGATCGGCGCCGCGCTGCTGCGGGCCCGCCGGTGCGGTGCCTGCCAGCTCGACATCGACCGCAACGCGATCGCCGAGATCAAGGCGGCGCCCGAGGACGCGGTGATGCGCTGCGAGAACTGCGGCGCGATCCTGGTGCGGACGATGGAGTCCGGCCTGTGAGGGTACGAGTCGAGGCCGACGGCGGCTCCCGGGGAAATCCCGGTCCCGCCGGTTTCGGCGCGGTCGTGTTCGACGCCGGTACCGGCGAGGTGCTGGCGGAGGTCGCCGAGGCGCTCGGCGTCACGACCAACAACGTCGCCGAGTACTCCGGCCTGATCGCCGGGCTGCGGGCGGCCGCGGAACTCGGTGCGTCCACTGTGGACGTCCGGATGGACTCGAAGCTGGTCGTCGAGCAGATGTCCGGCCGGTGGAAGATCAAGCACGAGGCGCTCAAGCCGCTGGCCGAGCGGGCCCGTGAACTGGCGGCCGGGTTCGACGCCGTGCGTTACGAGTGGATCCCGAGGGCGTCCAACGCCCACGCCGACCGGCTGGCCAACGAGGCCATGGACGGTGCGCCTCGCGTGCAGGAACGCAGTTCACCCGCCGGCTGGACGGGCGCGCGCGGCACGCCGACGAAGCTGTTGCTGCTGCGGCACGGGCAGACGGAGATGTCGGTGGACCGCCGGTACTCCGGCCGTGGCGACGTGCCGCTCACCGAGCACGGCCTGACCCAGGTGGCCGCCGCCGCGAAGCGGATCGCCGGCATGGACGGCCTGGCCGGGGCGCCGATCGTGTGCTCGCCGCTGACCCGCACCCGGCAGACCGCGCAGGCCGTCGCCGACGCCCTGGGCGGGCGTCCGGAGACGCTGCCCGGGCTGATCGAGACCGACTTCGGCGAGTGGGAGGGGCTGACGTTCGGCGAGGCCGCCGAGCGCGACCCGGGCCTGCACGCGTCCTGGCTGGCCGACCCGTCCGTCGCCCCGCCCGGCGGGGAGAGCTTCGACGTGGTGCACCGCAGGGTGCGCGGGGTGCGCGACGAGCTGGTCGAGCGGTTCGGCGAGCGGACGGTGGTGGTCGTCAGCCACGTCACGCCGATCAAGTCGCTGTTGCGGCTGGCGCTGGACGCCGGGCCCAGCCTGCTGTTCCGGCTGCACCTGGATCTGGCGTCGCTGTCGATCGTGGAGTTCTACCCCGACGGCAACGCCTCGGTGCGCCTGGTGAACGACATCTCCCACCTGGCGTAGCCGGGCCCGGCGTCAGCTCACCAGGTCACCGGCAGCTCGTGTGCGCCGTAGATGGCCATGTCGGTGCGGAGCTTGACCTCTTCGGCGGGAACGGCCAGCCGCAGGTCCGGGAACGTCCGCAGCAGGGTCGTGTAGCCGATGCGCATCTCGATGCGGGCCAGCTGCTGGCCGAGGCACTGGTGGATCCCGTGGCCGAACGCCAGGTGCCCGGAGGCTCCCCGGTCGACCCGCAGCTCGTCGGCGGTGCCGAAGCGTTCCGGATCGCGGTTGGCGCCCTGCAGGTGCAGCACGGTGACCTCGCCCGCCTTGATCCGCACGCCGCCGATCTCGACGTCCTCGGTCGGGATGCGCTGGGTGCCGAGGTGGACGATGGTGAGGTACCGCAGCAGTTCCTCGACCGCGCCGTCCATCAGTGACTCGTCGGCACGCAGCTTCGCCAGCTGCTCCGGGTTGCGCAGCAGCGTGTAGGTGCCCAGCGAGAGCATGTTGGCCGTCGTCTCGTGACCGGCGATCAGCAGCAGGAAACCCACCCCGGCCAGCTCACCGTCGTCCAGCACGCCCGCTTCGATGAGCCCGCTGAGCAGGTCGTCGGCGGGCTCGGACTTCTTGCGCTGCACCAGTTCGGCGAGGAACCCGTACACCGAGGCGATCGACGCGGCGGCTTCCTCGGCGCCGGTGTCCAGCTTGAGCATCCTGGCCGAGTCGCGCTGGAACCGTTCGCGGTCGGCGTACGGGACGCCGAGCAGCTCGCAGATCACCAGCGACGGGATCGGCAGCGCGAAGTCCCGCACCAGGTCCGCCGGCGGGCCGTTGCGGAGCATGGCCTGGGCGTGGTCGTTCGCGATCTGTTCGATGCGCGGTGCGAGCTGCTTCATCCGGCGGACGGTGAACTGGCCGGTGAGCTGCTTGCGCAGGCGGGTGTGGTCCGGCGGGTCCATGTGCAGGAACATCCCCGGCGGCAGCTCCCGCGTCATGCCTTCCTTGAACCGCGGGGTCGGGATGGCCGGCCGCTTCAGGTGACCGTTGGAGCTGAACCGCGGGTCGCCCATGATCTGCCGTGTCTCCGCGTACCCGGTGACGAGCCAGCCGAGGTGCCCGTCGGGGAAGCGCAGCCGGGCGACCGGCTGATCCTCGCGGACCTGGGTGATCGCGTCGGGCGGGTCGAGTGGCCGCTCGCGCTCGATGGGAAGGCCGTCGAAGACGGGCGTGGTGGTCTCGGTCAACTCGGACTCCTTCGTGAGGAAGTGAGGGACGCGAGTTCCACATTACCGATTTTCACAACTCTGTGAAGTTGCTGACGCGTATGAATTACGGAAGTATCCGGCGGTGTGGCGCTTCCCCACGCGCCGCCGCGTGCCCCAAGCTCGTGAAGGCCACCTTCACGGCAAAGTCGGGTTCGACCGGCGCAAGTGAGGTGCCGTTGGCTGCGCGGGTGTGAAGGCCGAGTTTCTGTCGTCTCATGTGATGAAGGTGGCCTTCATGAACTCCCCGTCCCGGGGTCGCGGCCCCAGCAGTCACACCCGGCTCAACAGACCCAGCCGTCACCACGAAAGAGACCCAGCAACCTCCCCCAATGTGGCATTGGGGAACTTGAACTCCCCCAATGCCACATTGGGGGCGCGCAGCACCCCGACTTCGCCGGGGCCCTGACGTCACACCTGTTGAAGGTGGCCTTCACGTGCTTGGGTGGGTATCAGTCGAGCAGGGCGGTGCTCAGGTCGGCGCGGCCGGAGATGCCGAGCTTGCGGTAGGCGCCGGACAGGTGCAGCTCCACCGTGCGCCTGGTCAGGTGCAGCGCGTCGGCGATCTGCCGATTGGTCAGGCCGCGCGCGGCCATGCCGGCGATGCGCGTCTCCTGCTTGGTCAGTCCGTGCACGGTGTCGCGGCCGGGCCGCAGCGTGCCCTCGGCCGCGCGCAGCTCGTCGGCCGCCATGCGGGCCAGCGGCTTGGCCGCGCACCGGGCCGCCAGCTCGACGGCGCGCCGCAGGTGCGGGACGGCGTCCTCGGGACGTCCACGCCTGCGCAGCAGCGTGCCCAGCTCGGCCGAGGCCTCGGCGTAGTGCTGCCGTGCCCGCGACGCGGCCAGCGCCTCGACGGCCTCGGCCAGCGCGCGCTCGGCCTCCAGGGTGTCCTCAGTGGACAGTCCGACGGCCAGCAGCGCCAGCCCGACCGTCCGTGGCGTGCCCCAGCGCCGGGCCGCCCGCAGCCCTTCCTTCGCCAGCTTCGCGGCCGGTTCGCGCATGTCCAGTGCGAGGTAGGCACGCACCGCGTGCCCCCGCCAGTCCAGGATCGCCGGGTTGACGACACCGCGTGCGCGCAGCCGCCTGCCGCATTCCAGCAGGTCGGCCAGTCCCGCCTTCGGGTCGCCGTCGGCCAGCCGCAGCCTGCCCCTGGCGTGTAGCAGCAACGCGTGCGGGAAGACCTCCGGCAGCACGCCGGTCAGCGCGTTGCGTTCCAGCAGTTCGGCCGCGTCCTCGGGACGGCCCAGGTCGACCAGCACCTCGACGAGCCAGGCCAGGCACAGCGTGGCCATCGGGCATTCGGCGACCGCGCCCATGTCCTCGAACGTGCGCAGCGGTGCCTCCAGGAACGCCCGCGCCTTCGGCAGGTCGCCCCGCGTCTGCGCGATCGCGCCCTCGGCGATCGACGACGCGGTGCCCTTGCGCAGGTGGTGGTCCCGGGGCGCGGTGTCGCTGCCGACCTGCTGGCAGAACCGGTCGGCCTGGTCGGGCTGGTCGGCCAGCAGCGGGACGAACAACGCGAACGGGTAGGACAGGCTGATCGCCGGGATCGGCTCGCCGCCGAGTGCCTCGGCGACGCGGCGCAGGGCCTCGCCCGCCGAGTCGCCGGACCGCAGGTGGCCGACGGCGGTCAGCACCGCCCGCGCCCGGCGTAGCCGCGGGTCGCCCGGCTCCTCCGCGCACAGCTCGTCGTACACCCGTGCGGCACAGCCTGACGAACTCGGGTCACCGCCCGCCGCGGCCAGGTAGGTCAGGTAACGCAGGCCCTGCGCCAGGTCGTGGTCGACAGCGCCGAGCCGGGCCACCACCTGGATGGCCACCGACAACGCCAGCCGGATTCCGGCGATCCCGCACGAGCGCAGCACCATCGCCTCGGTGACGGCGGCCGCGCCGGTGGGGTCCTCGGCCTTGCCCAGCGCCTCCCGCAGTCGCGCCTTGCCCGCCGTCCGGTCGATGCCGTACTCGACGTGGCCGAGTTCGAGCCGGACCGCGAGCGCCTGGTCCGGCGGCATCGGCTCGTCCAGCGCCCTGGCCAGGCATCGCCTGGCGAACTCGGCCCTGCCGTCGGGAACGGCCTCGCGCGCGGCTTTCCGCAGCACCTCGACCCCCCACGGCAGCCGGATCGGCCCCGCCGCGAGCAGGTGACCGGCCACCCTGCGGCAGGCGACGCCTGCGTCGTGCAGCAGCTTGGCGGCGTGCGCGTGGTTGGCTGCCCGCTCGGCGACGCACATGTCGGCCAGCATCGTGTTGCGCAGGTACGGATAGGTGTAGGCGGGCGGGTAGCTGTCGGCAAGGATGCGCAGCCGCACCAGCGTCTCGACCGCTCGCAGGGTGGCGCGCTGGTCCAGGCCGGCCAGCTCGGCGATGGCGTCGAGCGTCGCGTCCTGCCCGAGCACCGCGACCGCCCTGGCCACCCGCGCCGCGCCGGGATGTGGCCGCAGCCGGACCCGCAGAACCTCACCCAGCGACGCGTCACCCAGCTCGCGCAGCTCGTCGATGCCTAGCTCCGCCGGTGAGCCGAACCGGCGGCGGACCACGCCGACCAGTGACCGCAGCAGGTACGGGTTGCCGCCGGTCATCTCCCGGCACGCGGCGGTGAACGCCGGGTCGCGGTGCCCGGTCGTGGTCGCGACCAGGTCGGCGACCCCGCACTCGGGCAGGCCGGTCAGGTCCACCGTGCGCGGCCCGCACCCCGTGACGTCCGGCAGCGTCACTTCGCCGTGCGGCGGCTGGCCGCGGTTGATCGTCAGCAGGGCCAGGATCGGCAGATCCGCCACGCGCACGCGGGTGTAGGCCAGGCAGCGCAGCGACCACGGGTCGGCGAGGTGGGCGTCGTCGATGGCCAGCAGCAGCGGTCCTCGTCCGGCCGCGTCGCGGACCAGCGCGTGGAAGGCGGCCAGCGCGTCGGACTCCTGGTCACCCTCGGGTTCGGTGGCCGGGTGCGCGGGACCGGGCTCGCCGATCAGCCGCCGCAGCCCGTCCGACAACTGGTTGACCAGCCCGCCCGGCAACCGGGTCTCCAGCGGCATGCCCTTTCCGGTGACCACGGCGAATCCGTCCGCGCGCGCACGCGTGGCCGCGGCGTCCAGCAGTGCGGACTTCCCGGCGCCGAACTCGCCGGTGACCAGTACGACCTGCGCCCTGCGGTCGCCGACGGCACGCGTCGCCTGTACCCGCAGCAGATCCAGCTCCGCTTCGCGGCCGAACAGGGGTGCGGTGCCGCCGGCGCTCCTGGGTCTGCGCACCGCCACAGGGTGGGCCGCCACGTACGACGAGGCTGTCATTTCCCAGTCTCCGATCCGCGGCTGCCGATGCCGCTCTCGGTAACCCTGGCCATGAACCAAGGCACGGGATCCGGAGGATGCCCCATCCGAACGAGTGTTGTCCAGAGCACGCTGAGTGACATCGGCGAGCGGTACCGAAGGGGGGCCGAGCGGGTGCACATCGTTTTCTTCGGTGCCCTCCGTAGAGACCACGGGCCCGTCATACGCAAGACTTGGGCCAGCCAGGTGAACGAGACGGAGGCGACGGTGACGGAATGGGACCCGCTCGGCACGGTTATCGCCCCGTTACCAACAGGAACGCCCGGCGTAGCCGGTCGTAGCAAGACGGCTTCGCCGGAGCCGGCTCGGGCTGCCGCTGGGTAGGTATCCAGTCCGGAGCGGAGAACAGGCCGAGTTCGGCCGCGTATTCCAGTGCCATGCGCACCGGAACGAGTTCTCTTATTTCACATTGGCATTTTTGACATGCCGCCAAATGTTTCTCGAATTCTGTGGCCGCGTCGTCGTCCAGTGCCCCGATGACGTATGCGGCCACCTCGTTGTGCGGTGTTCTCATGATCTGCCCCGATGATCGTTCCGGTCAGTTCCAGTCCTGTAGTGCCCGGCGGATCAGCCGCATCGCCTTGTGCAGCCGCGACTTGACCGTCCCCTCGGGCACGCCGAGGATGGTCGCCGCCTCGCGCACCGTGTGGCCGAGCACGTAGGTCTGGTAGATGGCCGCGCGCTGGTCGGGGCCGAGCCTGCCGACCGCCTCGACCAGCACCATCGCCGAGAGCGCGCGGTCGGTCTCGTCGGCCGCCCCGGCGATGTCCGGCCTGGTCAGCTCGACCTCCTTGGGTCTGGCCTGCTTGCTGCGCCAGCCGTCGATGACGATCCGCTTGGCGACGGTGAGCAGCCAGCCGCGCAGCATCCCGGGTTCCCTGGTCAGGTTCGCCGAGTTCTGCCAGGCCCTGATGAGCGTCTCCTGGACGACGTCCTCGGTCCACTGGCGGTCGTAGTTGGTCAGCCGCAGGACATGGGTGAACAGCACGCCGCGGAGCTGGCCGTACAGCATCGTGGCCAGGTCCTCGTCCCAACCCTTACCGGTCATCTCCATCGAACGCCGACCTCCTAGAGCGCGGAGAAAAGTGTTCGCCGCGCGAGTACGCGTCGCGATAACGCGTCAAGAGCGAATGAATGCGGCGGCGGCAGATCTGTCCGCGCACGCTTGATCACCGGAGTCCACCGGCGGCTTTTCGCGTTCGCTACCCTACTGGAGTAGGTAGTCCGGTTCCAAGTATTGAATGCGGATTTGTCAAAACCCTTCGGCAAGAACCGTAGTTGTGATCCAGATCACACCAGCGTCGTGATCGTTTCGTGAACCGGAGACGACGTGTCCCCGTACCTCTCCGTGAAGCTCCGGCCGTCTCGGGACCGGCCGTTTTCGAGCCTGCGAAAGTCGAACTCTGGCGAAGGGCTGCGGTGCGATGTCCAGTCGATGTGCCCGGTTGCTCCGGGCAGCCACCGGTGGGGTGACGGCGGCACTGATGGTGATGACGCTGGGGGCCGGCTCCTCGGCGGCACAGGGCGATGCCCTGACCGCCGACGACGAGGACCTGCTGGTCAAGGTCCGCCTGGCCGGGCTGTGGGAGGGGCCGATCAGCGCGTTGATCGCGCAGCGCACGCGCAACGAGAAGGTGCGCGAGGCCGGCGGGCACCTCTCCATGGAGCACGCCGCGCTCGACGGCGCGGTGCAGAAGGCCGCCGCGCAGCTGGGCGTCAGCCTGCCCAACGAGCCCACGGCGCAGCAGAAGGGCTGGATGGACGACATCTCCGGCAGGTCCGGCGAGGACGCCGACCGTACCTACGCCAACCTCGCGCGGGCGGCGCACGGCACCGTGTTCAGCCTGTGCGCCAAGGTGCGGGCGGGTACCCGCAACGACATCGTGCGCACGTTCGCCCAGCAGGCGGTCAACGCCGTGATGCGGCACATGACGCTGCTGGAGAGCACCGGGCTGGTGCGCTCCACCTCGCTGCTGGTCGCCCCCGCCGCCAACCCGGTCGACCCGGCGTCGGAGGGCAACTCCGTCGGCGGCGTGACCGTCGTGTTCGGCCTGCTGCTCGGGGTCGCGGCGGTCGTCGGCACGTTCGCCGCGCTGCGCTGGCTCGGTTCCTACCGGCGTCGCGGGAGCCGTACGTGACGGTCGTGCTCGCCCAGGCCGCCACCCACGACGACGGAATCCGCAAGATCGCCGCGCTGTCGGCCCGGCTGGCCTACGTGGCCATGTGCCTCACGCTCTGCTGGGGCGTGCTGACCGCGACCGGCTGGGTGCGCAGGCTCACCGGTCACCACGCGCTGCGCACCGGGCACGCGATGCTCGCGGTGTTCACGCTGGCCACCGGGTTCATCCACGCCGCGGCGTTCGCGTTCCTCGACGACCCGTTCTTCACCGTGCTGAAGCTGATCGTGCCGCTCGCGGACGGCGGGACGGTGCGGCACGCGCTGGGCATCGCCGGGTTCGAGCTGATGCTGGCGATCGCGGTCACCGCCGGCCTGAGCCGGAGTTTCAAGTACCTCAGCTGGCTGCGGTTCCACCAGCTCGCCTACGTCGCCGTGGGCCTGACGGTGGTCCACTCGTGGATCGGCGCCATGGCCAACGGGCATCTCGCGGTGGTGTGGATCGCCGGCATCACGGTGCTGGCGCCGACGGTCACGCTGGCGATCCTGCGCTGGCTGCCGCCGCACCGGCTGATCCGGATCGGCCTGCTGGACGCCACCCCGGTCGGCCCGCCGCGGCAGGGGCACACGCTGACCATGCGGGTCAGCGTCGACAACCAGCGGTGCCGCCGGTACGGGATCTGCCAGTCCGAGGCGCCCGAGGTGTTCCGGCTGCAGGAGGACGGGCGGCTGCAGTACAGCCGCAGCCCCGACCCGGGCCTGACCGAGCAGGTGCAGGCGGCGGCGCGGGCGTGCCCGATGCGGGCCATCCAGTTGCAGGGTGTCGAGCAAGGAGTCGATCGTTGAGAGAGCCCGAACGCATTGTCATCGCGGGCGCCGGACTGGCCGGCCTGCGTGCCGCGGAGCGCCTGCGTGAGCTCCGCTTCGACGGTGAGATCGTGCTCGTCGGCGGCGAGACCCGCCGGCCGTACCACCGGCCCGCGCTGTCCAAGCAGCTGCTCACCGGCGCGCTCACCCCGCGCGACATCGAACTGGAGCAGTACCAGGAGATCGGCGCCATCTGGCGGCTGGGCACCACGGTGCGCGGGCTGGACCCGGGCAGGCGGGTGGTCCACCTGCCCGGCGGCGAGGAACTGCGCTACCACGGCCTGATCGTGGCCACCGGCGTCGAGGCCCGCCGGGTCACCGGCGCCCCGCACGGGCACCCGCGCGTGGTGGTGCTGCGTGACCTCGGCGACGCGCTCGCCCTGCAACGCAACCTGGCGGGCACCCGCGGCATGGTCGCGGTGGTCGGCGGCGGGTTCACCGGCTGCGAGATCGCGTCGAGCCTGCGGGACATGGACCGCGAGGTGACGATCGTCGGCCGGTCACCGGATCTGCTCGGCAGCGTTCTCGGCAGCGAGCTGGGCGCGCAGCTGACCGAGCTGCACCGGGCCCACGGCGTGCGGCTGGCGCTGGGGGTCACGGTGCGGGAGTGGCTGCCCGGGCCGACCGGGGTGGGCCTGCGGCTGTCCGACGGCGGGGTCGTCGACGCCGCCTGCGTGGTGGTGGCCGCGGGGACGGTGCCGATGACCGGATGGCTGCGTGGTTCCGGGGTGCGGCTCGACGACGGCGTGCTGTGCGAGGAGACCTGCCACGTGAGCGGTCTCGCCGACGTCGTGGCCGCCGGCGACGTCGCGCAGTGGCCCAACCTGCGCTTCGACCACACGCCACGGCGGGTGGAGCACTGGATCAACGCCGTCGAGATGGGCCGGGCCGCGGCGGAGAGCCTGCTGGCCGGGCCGGGTGACGCGAAGCCGTTCACGCCGATCCCGCGGTTCTGGTCCGAGCAGCACGGCGTGCGGATCCAGGCGGCCGGGGTGCCCCGGCTCGGCACCGACACCGTCGCGCTCAGCCCGCCTGCCGGTGGCGGCCGGTCGGTCACCGGGTACGTGCGGGACGGGCGGCTGCTGGGGGTCGTCGGCATGAACAGCCCGTCGGCCGCGCTGGCCTGGCAGGCGGACCTGGAACGGCAGTGCCCGGTCCCGGACCGGCCCGCGCCGAGCTCCGGACGGCACCGCAGCGCGGCCGATTCGCTCACCGTGGCCGACATCCTCGCGGCGAGATAGGAGGGACCATGTCGAAGATGCAGGTGGTCGCGGCGGTGCTGTCGGCGCTGGCGCTGCTGGCGGTAGTCGCGGCCTGGGACGTGGGACCGGCGGAGCAGGCCCTGCCGGTGGCCGGCCCGGAACTGGCGGCCAACGACCCGAACGCGGGCGACCCGGCGGCGTCGCAGGGCCGGATCGTCGCGGCGCCGGAGACCGAGGAGTCCTCGCCCGCTCCGGCGGCCCCCGGTGTAGGCAGGGCGACGCTGGTGGCGTCGACGGCCGGCCGGGCCGGGGCGGTGGTCACCGACGCGTCCGGCAGGTTGCTGTACCGGTTCGACCGGGACGTGCCCGAGGGTGGCGGGCCGGCGAGGTCGACGTGTGCCGGTGAGTGCGCGCGGGTCTGGCCGCCGGTGCTGACCAGCGAGCAGGCGCTGGTCGAGGGGATCTCGCCGCAGCTGGTCGGCGCGGTGCGGCGGCCTGACGGCGGCTACCAGGTCACGCTGGCCGGCTGGCCGCTGTACCGCTACTCCGGCGACCGCGTCGCGGGGGAGTGGCGGGGACAGGCGGTCAGCGGCACCTGGTTCCTGGTCCGGCCGGACGGGGAGAAGAACACCACCAGGGTCGCCACGTGACGTCTTCAGCCCGCTGAAGACGCCTCCCGGCACCGCACCGGTCGGGCCCCGGCGGCGTCTGGACTGACGAGCCCCAAAGCTCGCGCAGCGAGCGACGGGCGAGGAGGGAAGACGCCGACTGAGGGGGCCCGACCGCGCCCGCGGCGAAGCAAGGGCAAAATAGACACGGACGAGCTGGCAGGGCGATCGCGGGGCGTGAGCCTCGAGGAAAGTCCGGACTCCGCAGGGCAGGGTGGTTGCTAACGGCAACCCGGGGTGACCCGCGGGACAGTGCCACAGAAAACAGACCGCTCCCGCGCGAGCGGGGGTAAGGGTGAAACGGTGGTGTAAGAGACCACCAGCGCCCCGGGTGACCGGGGCGGCTTGGTAAACCCCACCCGGAGCAAGGTCAAGAGGGAGCGCGAGCTCCTGCGCAGGCGTTCGAGGGCGGCCCGCCCGATGCCTGCGGGTAGACCGCTAGAGCCCGCCGGCGACGGCGGGCCCAGATGGATGGTCGCCCACCGCGCGGCCGCGAGGCGGCGTGGGGACAGGATCCGGCTTACATGCCAGCTCGTCCACCTCTCGCCAGGCGAGGCTACCGCTCGGTAGTGTCGCGGGCATGGATGCCCAGGTTGTGTACCGCTGTCACCGCGTGCTGGAACCGATCCACGCCATGTCCTACTTCGCCCCCGAGGTCACCGACGGCCTGGTGGCGGCCGGGCTGCGGCCGGGCCGGATGGGCTACTTCGCCTCGCGGTCGGCGCCGTTCGGGCCGGTGGGGCCCGAGGTGGTGGCCGCGACGTTCTACAACTTCAACCCCGAGCTGATCGCCAGGATGATCCCGGAGGCGTGGACGCTGGCCGAGCCCGCGCGGATCCTCGAGGCCCGCTTCGAGGGGGCAGGCAAGGCGCTGCGGCGGCTGCTGGGTGACGAGCTGGCGGCGTCGGACGCGCTGGCCGAGGCGGCGGCGCTGGTCCGCGAGGCGGCCGAGGGCTGTGACGTCGAGGGCCGTTCGCTCTACGCCGCGCACGCCGGGCTGGACTGGCCCGACGATCCGCTGCTCGTCCTGTGGCACGGCGCGACGCTGATGCGGGAACACCGCGGCGACGGGCACATCGGCGCGCTGGTGGCGTTCGGGCTGAGCGGGATCGAGGCGCTGGTGAGCCACACGGCCACCGGCAAGGGTTTCGTGGCTCCCGCGGCGCAGAAGAGCCGGGGCTGGTCGGACGAGCAGTGGGCGGCGGCGACGGAGTCGCTGCGGGCCGACGGCGTCCTGGACGCCGACGGTGAGCTGACCGAGCAGGGCAACGCGTTGCGGCAGCGGATCGAGGACGCGACCAACGTGGCCGCCGCGCGCCCGTGGCGCAGGCTCGGTGCCGACAAGGCCGCGCGGCTGCTGGAGGTGACCCGCCCGCTGGCCAAGGCGGTGGTCGGCAACGGCGCGTTCCCCGACGGTGTTTTCGCGGCCCGTTCGGAGAAGCGCGGCGAGTAGTCACCCCAGTTCGATGCCGTTGCGGTCGAGGGCGTTGTAGACGGTCACCCTGCCGCCGGTCAGCTCGAAGCTGACCGCGGCCGCGCCGTCGGCGGCGTACAGGCGCAGTTCGGCCGAACGCACGGTCTGGCCGTGCAGTGCGGCCAGTCCCGGGTGGGCGCCCTCGCGCCACTCGAGGTTGAACTCGTTGGCGGTCCACGCCGACGGCCGGGTGGGGTCGACGCTGTTCCAGGTGATGGACAGCTTGTCGAACTGCTCGTGGTTGATCTCGGCACGGTGCCCGTCGAAATCCAGCACGACCGGGCAGTCGGCCAGCCAGCTGTCAGTGTCGAGGTCCCACACGAGCCAGGTGCGGGTGAGCGTGCGCCCGGTCAGCGAGCGCAGCCGGTCGCCGTGCGCGGCCTCGGCCGCGGCGAGGCTGTCGAGCCAGCGGGGTTCGTAGCCCCGGATGCCGAAGAAGTGCACCAGCGGATTCTGCCGTCTCGGTATCGTCCGGGTGAATCGGCACCGACGACGAGGAGCGCCCATGACGGCCCCTGCCCAGTTGCATGTCAGTGCGGAGTTCCCCGCGGTGCTCGAACGAATCGACGCGCTCGGCGGTGTCATCGACTCGAACGCGGACGCGGCCGAGCGGCTGGGCAGGCTCACCGACGACGTCGCGGGGCCGCTGCTGGCCGCCGGGGTCGTCCGTGCCGGGCTGCCCGCGAACCTCGGGGGCTACGAGTTCTCCCCGCGTCAGGTGATCGAGATGGTCGAGCGGATCAGCTACTACGACGCCTCCGCGGGCTGGACGATGATGGCGCTGCAGATGGTCACCGGCACCACGGCGGCCTACCTCGGCACCGTCGCGGCGAACGACCTGTTCCCCGACGTGGCCGGCGGCAACCACGCGTTGCTGGCCGGGCACGGCACCCGGCCCGGCCGGGCCGTCCCCGCCGAGGGCGGCTTCCTGGTGAGCGGAAGCTGGCAGTTCGCCTCCGGGATGGCGCAGGCCACCCACATCCACAGCGCGATCCAGGTCGAGGGCACCGGCGAGGTGCGGGTGCTGGCCATGCCGAAGGAGCAGGTCACGCTCGTCGACAACTGGGACGTGCTCGGGCTGCGTGCGACGAACAGCATCGACTACCACTGCACCGGCGTGTTCGTCCCGGCGACGCACACCTACCAGGCGGTGACGACCACACCGGCCAACGGCGGCGCGATGTACCGCGTCGGCCTGGTCAACATGGCGGCCATCGGGCACACCGGCTGGGCGCTCGGCGTCGGCAGGCGCCTGCTCAACGAGCTGAAACGGTACGCGGCGGCCAAATCGGGCACGCCCGGCGCCATCGTCGACACGGCGCAGTTCCACGCCGAGTACGCCACCGCCGAGGCGAAGCTCCGCTCGGCGCGGGCCTGGGCGATGCAGGTGTGGCAGTCCAATGAGGACACCCTGGCCACCGGCGAACTACTGAGCACCGAACAGGACACGCTGATCAGGCTGGCCCTCAACCACGCGACGTGGAC
The DNA here is from genome assembly GCF_004214935.1 of Amycolatopsis suaedae. GTDB lineage: Bacteria > Actinomycetota > Actinomycetes > Mycobacteriales > Pseudonocardiaceae > Amycolatopsis > Amycolatopsis suaedae. The sequence goes on along the minus strand of NZ_SFCC01000008.1, from coordinate 45,474 downwards.
GGTGGCCGACATCGGCCAGACGGTGCACAAGTGGGCCGCGACGACGGCGATCCGGCGCGGGCCGATCGACCGCTTCCTGCGTGATCTGGGCACCGGTACCCAGCACATCACGTCCAGCCCGATGGTGCTGCAGGGCTGCGGCAAGTGGCTGTCCGGCGCCCAGCCGGAGGCGCGCTGGGTGTTCCTCGACCTCGTGCCATGATCACTTACTAGGGAAAACACCGGAGTTTTCCGGGTATGTGTTGACCACCCCCTGGACTGAAGCGGAAGTAGGGAAATGTCTGCCGGCTATGAGGTACGCACCGATGACCTCACCGCTCACGCGAGTCACCTCGACGGTCTGGTGGACCGGCTGGAGACCGCTTCCGACGCGGCGAAAACGGTCAGCATGTCCGATCAGGCGTACGGCCTGATCTGCCAGTTCGTCCCGCCCTTCGTGAACCCGATGGAGGAGAAGGGCATGGAGGTGATCAAGGCGGCGTCCGAGGGAGTCCAGGCTCTCGCGGAGAACGTGCGCGCGGCGGTCACCGTCTACGACGAGCAGGAGACCGGCTACCGCAAGGTCTTCGACAAGACTCTCGTCGACGGCTCCGGACCGGCAGGGAAGTAGGGCAGGTGGCGAACCCGCTGGTCGCCGAGACCAAGGACGAGACCAAGGCGTACTCCGGCATGCCACTGGCCGAGAGCGCCGCCGACCTGAAGGCCGCGATCGAGAGCGGCGACTGGGCCGCCGTGGCGATGGGCGCGGTCGGCACGGCGCTGGACACGCTGGGCGCTGTACTGGACCCGTTCGCCGCGATCATCTCCAACGGCGTGGGCTGGCTGCTGGAACACGTCGGCCCGCTGAAGGAAGCCCTCGACGCGCTCGCGGGCGACCCCGAGGAGATCAAGGCCCACTCCGAGACGTGGAAGAACGTGGCCACCGAGCTGGCCGCCGTCGGGCAGGACCTGACGGGAATGGCTACCAACGAGACCGCGGGCTGGCAGGGCCCGGCCGCGGACACCTACCGGCAGCGCGCCACCGACACGGTCAACCTGATCACCGCGGCGCAGAACGGCGCGGAGGGCGCGTCCAGCGGGATCCAGACGGCGGGTGAGGTGGTCGCCGCCGTCCGCGGGCTGGTCCGCGACATCATCGCCGACCTCGTCGGCAGCCTGATCAGCTGGGCACTGCAGGTCCTGTTCACGCTGGGCATCGGGATGGCCTGGGTCGTGCCGAAGGTCGTCCTGAAGGTCGCCGAGGTCACGGCGAAGATCGCCGATGTGATGAAGCGGCTGGTCCAGGCGCTCAAGAAGTTCGTGCCGCTGGTGAAGAAGGCGACCGACCTGTTCGACGACGCCAAGAAGGCGCTGAAGAACATCAAGCAGTCCAAACCGGACACTCCGGACCGCCCGAAGGACATCGAGGGCGGCCCACGGTCGGTCGACAAGCCAGGCTCGGACTCGACGTCGGCGAGCGGTGCGTCCGGTGGCGGCGGCAACCGGGGGCCGGGCGGTTCGGACGGCACCGGGCCGTCGGGTTCGCCCGGGTCGTCCGGTTCGCCGGGGGACGGCCCGGGTCCCGGCCCGGCCGGTTCCCGTGGTGGTGGCGACAGCACGTCGGCGTCGGGGTCGCGGGGCGGGAACAACGGGTCGCTGCGCGACGAGAAGCCGAACCCGCGCTCCCCGGACAACGTGCGTGGCTGCAAGGACCCGATCGACGTCGCCACCGGGCAGATGGTGCTCGGTCAGACCGACGCGGAGTTCCTCGGCGTGCTTCCGCTGGTGTTCGAGCGCACCCACTTCTCGTCCTACCAGGCCGGCCGGTGGTTCGGCCGTGCCTGGGTGTCCACAGTGGACCAGCGGCTGGAGGTGGACGGTTCCGGCGTGACCTTCGCCGCCGCCGACGGCACCGTCCAGCACTACCCGCACCCCGCGCCCGGCGCGCCGGTGACCAGCGACCAGGGCCCTGCCCGGACGCTGCGCCGTGCCGAGGACGGTGGTTACCTCATCGAGGAGCGGTCGGAGACGCTGTACTTCGCGCCGGGATCCTCGGTGCTGCCGCTGACGTCGGTCACCGACCGCAACGGCAACCGGATCGAGTTCGGCTACGACAACGGCGCGCCCAGCGAGATCACGCACAGCGCGGGTTACCGGATCCGGATCGAGACCACCGACCGGCTGGTCACCGCACTGCACTCGGTGGCCGCCGACGGCGGTGAGACCGAGCTGATGCGCTACGGCTACCGCGCGGGCAGGCTCACCGAGGTGGTCAACGCGTCCGGGCAGGCGCTGCGGTTCGACTACGACCAGGCGGGCCGGATCACGGCGTGGACCGACCGCAACGGCGAGTGGTACCGCTACACCTACGACGCGGCGGGGCGCTGCGTGCGTACGGAGGGGTCGGGCGGCTTCCTGACCGGCACGATGGAATACGGCGACCACGTCACCTGCTCCGTCGACTCGCTGGGCCACCGCACCGAGTTCCACCTCAACGACCTGGGTCAGGTGATCAGGGAGGTCGATCCGCTCGGCAACGTGGTCGTGTCCGAGTGGGACCGGTTCGACCGGCTGCTCCGGCGGACCGACCCGCTGGGCCGGACCACGGGCTACACCTACGACGACGCGGGCAACCTCACCGCCGTCACCCTGCCGGACGGTACCGGGACCCGGTTCGAGTACGGCGAGCTCGGGCTGCCGGTCACGGTCGTCCAGCCGGACGGGACGGTGATCCGCCGGGAGTACGACGAGCGTGGCAACATCGCCCGGATCACCGATCCGGCGGGCGCGGTCACGGCGTTCACCCACGACGAGCACGGCCGCCTCACCGGGGTCACCGACGCGCTGCACAACACCTGGCGGGTCGGCACCGATCCGGCGGGCCTGCCGGTGCTGCTCACCGATCCGCTCGGCGGCACCGTCCGGTACGAGCGCGACGCGTTCGGCAGGGTGGCCGCCGTCACCGATCCGCTCGGCGAGCGGACGGCACTGGGCTGGACCCCGGATGGCAAGCCAGCCTGGCGGGAGTTCCCGGACGGGACCACCGAGCGGTGGACCTACGACGGCGAGGGAAACCTGACCGCCTACACCGACCGGCTCGGGCAGACGACCCGGATCGAGGTCACCCACTTCGATCTCCCGTCCGTGCAGACCCGCCCGGACGGCACGCGACTGAGTTTCGGCTACGACACCGAGCTGCGACTGACCAGCGTCACGAACGAGCAGGGACTGGTCTGGCGGTACGAGTACGACGCCGCGGGGAGTCTGGTCACCGAGACAGACTTCAACGGCCGCACGATCACCTACCGGCACGACGCCGCCGGGCAGCTGGTCGAGCGCACCAACGGGGCGGGCGAGACCACCCGGTTCGTGCGGGACGCGCTGGGCAACGTCGTCGAGCGGCACAGCCCCGCGGCGACCGCGACGTTCCGGTACGACCTGATGGGCAGGCTCGTCGAGGCGGCCGACGCCGCGACGCACGTCGGTCTGGAACGGGACGCGAACGGGCGGGTCGTCGCGGAGACCGTCGACGGACGGACCGTCGCGTCGGCCTACGACGCGCTGGGACGGCGGGTGCGGCGGCGCACCCCGTCCGGGGTGGAGTCGGTGTGGGAGTTCGACGCGGCCGGGCGGCCGGTCACGCTCGGCGCCGCGGGCCGGACGCTGCGGTTCGGCCACGACGCCGCCGGGCAGGAGATTCAGCGTGCGTTCGGCGACCAGGTCCTGCTCGCGCAGGCATGGGACGGCCAGCACCGTCTGCAATCCCAGACACTGACCGGGGCTGGTGGAAACCTGCTGCAGCAGCGGTCCTACGACTACGATCCGGCCGGCCGGCTCACCGGCCTGCACGACCAGCTCACCGGACCGCGGGCGTTCACGCTCGATCCGGCGGACCGGGTGACCGGGGTCGCCGGGCCGAACTGGTCCGAGCAGTACGCCTACGACGCGGCGGGCAACGTCGCCACCGCGGCCTGGCCGTCGGCACCCGGGCAGGCTCCCGCCGAGGAGACCGGCGAGCGGGAGTACCGGGGGACGCTGCTGCTGCGCGCCGGCAACGTCCGATATGGACACGACGCCCAGGGCAGGATGGTGCTGCGGCAGCGGAAACGGCTGTCTCGGATACCAGACACCTGGCAGTACTTCTGGGATGCCGACGACCGGCTGACCGGGGTGCGTACCCCGGACGGCACCCAGTGGCGCTACCGCTACGACCCGCTGGGCAGGCGGGCGGCCAAGCAGCGGCTGAATCCGGACGGGTCGGTCGCCGAGCAGATCGACTTCGTCTGGGACGGCGAGGTCGTGGCCGAGCAGGCGCACAGCGCCGCGGGCGGAGACACCCGGGTGACGGCGTGGGACTACGAGCCGGGAACGTTCCGGCCGCTGCTGCAGCACGAGCGTTCGCTGCTGCGGCACGCCCCGCAGCAGTGGGTGGACGAGCGGTTCTACGGGATCGTGACCGACCTGGTCGGCACGCCCACCGAGATGATCGGTGAACAGGGCGGCGTCGCCTGGTTCCGGCGGACCAACCTGTGGGGCGAGACCGTCGACCACAGCAGCGCGGGCGCGTACACGCCGCTGCGGTTCCCCGGCCAGTACCACGATCCGGAGACCGGGCTCGACTACAACTTCCACCGGCACTACGACCCGTCGACCGGGCGCTACGGCAGCGCCGATCCGCTGGGGCTGGCCGGTGGGTTCCGGCCGCACGGTTATGTGGACAACCCGCACGCCTTCACCGACCCGCTGGGCCTGACGCCGTGTCCGGCGGGGCGGCTGAACAACGCGCTGGGACGGTACGGCGGGGTGCCGCACACCTCCGGTGCCGGCGCGCAGGGGTACATGTTCCCCAACCGCCGGTCCGCGCGTCAGGCCGCGGCGGAGTACGTCGGCCAGATGGGCCACGGCGCGCAGCCGATCCGGATGAGCGACTTCCGGGGTGACCAGTGGATGCGGCCCGACGGTGTCATCGGACGGCAGAGCGCGGACGGCAGCGTCGGGTGGCGTGATGACAGGATGGGGCACACTTTCAACCAGGACGGCCGAACGGAAGTAGTGGGGCCACATGTCAACGTCTGGGGACCGGGAGTCAATCACCGGATTCACTTCTTCTACCCCGGCAGCAACCGGACGCCCTACCGCCCGCACGGCTGACGCCGCCTGGTGGCAGATGCGGTGCGAGGACAGCCATGCCTGGTGGCGGCTCGTCGACGGGCCCGGCGAGCCGCCCGCCGGGGAGATGCTGTGCCCGGAGGACGGCGGCGAGGCCGTCGTCGCCATGCGTCACCCGCTGGCGGACCGGGTGACGGTCACGCTCGTGCCCGCCGCCTGGGAGCGGGAGGGCACGATCGGCTTCCGTGACGAGTACTTCGTCGAGATCTCCAGTCACCGGCACGCCGAAACCCTGCGCTCGGCCCGGACTTACTCCTGGGAGACGGCCCAGGAGCGCCTGGCCTGGTTCAAGGACATCGACTGGGAAGCCGCGAAACGCCGCTGGACCCGAGGCGATTTCACGAAACCGGCCTGACTCCCTCACCACCCCGCCGCCGAAGCCGGAGCAAGGGAGCTTTACTAGCGAAGAAGGGTAGTAAAGCTCCCTTGCTACCTTACGGAAGTGACGCATGGGGCACGTGTGGCTGATGTGGCGGCGGGTCTGCGCGAACGGTCCGCTCGCGTCGCCCGGCCGACCCTCGAAGCACGTGAAGGCCACCATCACCACGTCACACGTAATGAAGGTGGCCTTCACGAGCTTGACCTCAGGCCCACGCCTCGCGAGCGGGCCGTTCACGCGGGGCGACCGGGCAGTACGTGAGAACCCGGTCCACATCGTGAGTTCTGCACTCACGCACGCGAGTTCTGCGTTCCCGCACGCGAACTCTGCGCTCGGGACCACCACCCACCCGCTGCACACCGACTTTGCCGGGGCCCTGACGTCTCACGTAATGAAGGTGGCCTTCACGTGCCTGGCGAGCACGAGGACCGGGACAGAGAACCGCCCCCGGGATATCGGGGTCCCGGGGGCGGCATTCTTCTCGGGGGATGGGGTCACTCTTTACACGTTCGGTTGGAGTTCACGCAGTCGACCAAGCGGTCCATGATCTCTTCCGACATCACGTTGGCGAAGTCGTCGTGATCCGAGAGCGGGTTGTGATCCTCCTCGGGGAATGAGTCCACTTTGTACTGACCCGCGAGCTGTACCTCCCGCGGGATGTCGTAGGTCAGGCTGATCCGCAGCTGCGGCACGGCCGTGAAGCCGTCCTCGCACTCACCACGCTCGTTCGGGTACACGATGTGGTCCCGGTGGTTCTCGCTGTCGGTGTTCTCCCCGTCCCAGCAAGACGGGAAGTCGTGGATCCGCTTGACGTCGCTGCCCTCCGGGCACACGACATAGGTCTCGAGGAGCACTTCGTCCTCGAACCCGGTGCACGTCCACGACGCCCGGGCGTTCGCCGGGCCGTTCGTGGAGACCTTGGCGTCGCCGTAGAGCACGCGCAGGAACCGTGGCATCGGCTCGACGTCACCCACCGGACTGCCGCGGAAGGTGAGGTCGACCTCGGCGGGGCGCTGGATCTCGCCCTCGTTGCCCGGCAGCTCGCCCTCGGCGTCCTGGCCCGCCAGGTCGCCGGCGGAGTCCTGCCTGCCGTCGCGGTTCTGCCTGCCCTGCTTGCCTTTGCTCTCTGCTTCGGATTCCCTGGCGTTGTCCCGTTCGCGTTCCTCCTTTTCCTCGCCCGCGTCCTCGGTGTCGATGCGCACGACCGGCCAGAAGTAGGTCGACTGGTCACCGTTGCGGCAGGTGGTGCCCGCCGCGGCGAGGCTCTCGTCGTCCGAGTCGGCGTCGGTGGACAGGTTGCCCACGTAGTCGTGCAGATGCTGCGCCCCGTTGCGGACCCCCGGCTGGGCGATGAAGTTGTCCGGGTTGAAGTGGCCGTTCTCGTTGCGGCCGCAGTCCACGGTGAACGTCCCGGTGGAGGCGCCCCGGCGCTGCCTCGGCAGGTCGACGTTGGGCTCCACGGTGGTGATGTCCACGAACTGCGAGCGGTCGGGGTTGTCCGCGCTCGCCGTTCCCGGGGCGCCGGCCGTCGTGGTGACGACCACGGCGCCCACGGCCACAGCGAGTGCGACACCTCCGATGCTGAACGTTGCTCTGCGGGAGATGCGGTGTCGCCCCTTGTAGCGATATCGGGCCATCGACTGTCTCACCTCGTTGTCGGCGGAAGGGTCGGGGGATGGCGCGCCGACCGGGGATACGGGGATCGCGCCGGGCTCGGCCGAACAGTGCCCGGTTCGTTATGTTTTCGTTATAAACAAGGAGCGACTGGCATTGGCCACCGGGAAACTCACCGGAACGGGAAACCTGTCACTCAACGTCGCCGAAATGGGGTCGGAAATCCCCCAGATCCTGGGCGATGTTCCCCGTGAAACCCTCGTTAAGGTGATCGTGTGCGGCCCCCGGGGTGGTCAGTGGCCTGTACCGGCGATTACCGGCCGGACTCGCGAAGCGGCCGTCCGGGGCATGCCACACTGGACGCGGCCCGACCGGCCCTCCGCATTACTCCACCCAGCGTGACGACGCCTCTCGCGTTCGGGTGAGTCCGTCCGCACACTAGGAAATACGGGTGGCCGGGGTTAATCCTGAGCACGGTGACAACGATGATGGAGAGCGACCAGTACCAGTGAGATGGGGCGTGACGTGCCTCGGGGCCGGCAACACAGAGCGATGACAGCGACAGAGCGCGCCTCGACGGCTACCCCTCGTGACAGCATGAGAATGTCGGCGCACACTATGTTCGACACCGACGGCGGAGTCCGTGGAAGTGGGCTCTGCCCGGCCACGCTCCGCGCACCCTGGAGTTTGCGATGACCACCTTGACCACCCTCGCCGATCTTGCTCAGAACGGCGAGCTCAACACCCGCGGCGTCCGCAGCTGGATCCTGGACAACATCATCCCGCTGGTGCTGCTGGCGGTGGCGTTGCTGCTGCTGTGGCTCGGTGGTGGCCGGGGAGACAACGCGGGCGTGATGCGCAGGCTCGCCGGTGTGGTGATCGCGCTGGCGATCATCGGCCTCGCGGTGAGCGGCCTCGGTGTGAACGTCGGCGAATGGCTCGCCGGCCTGTTCACCGGCTGAGCTGGGCGGGGCCGGAGTGCGCATCAGGACCGACGACGAGGTCTACCGGGTCGACGCCGTCTGGCTCGGCCCGCCGAAGGCGACTTTCCCCTGGCGGGCGCGGTACGTGGCATGGGGCGTCGGGATCCCCCTGTTCCTCGTGCTGCTGGCCGTCAAGCGGCAGCTGGGCTTCGGGTTCGCCGACTGGTCGACCGCGTTCCTCGTCCCGATCACCATCTTCCTCACGAGGCTGATCACCGCCAAGATCAGTCATGAGCGCCCGCTGGGCGCGGTCATGACGATGTGGCTGCGAGAACTGAACACTCCGCGTGAGCGCACCACCGGGACGGGTGGCGCGGTCTCCGCCGGGAAGGTGCGGGTGCGTGCGCAGCGGCCGCGCCCCAAGCGGCGGCGCGGTACAAGTGAAGGCACACGAGCACGTCGCGGCCAGGCGGCCGCGGCAGGGAGGTAGGCGTTGTTGGGGCGCGGCGGCGGCCGGGACACGCGGGGAACGCGCAAGCAGCGCTCCGCGACGGCCAAGCAGGGGCGGGGTCGCAGGCTGCCCGGGGAACAGGCGGTACCCGCCTACACCCCGTCCATCGCGGCCCGCAGCATCGACGGCCACCTGCTGCGCACGGGCAACGAGGTCTACGCCTGGTACCGGCTGGCGCCGCAGCGCTGGTCGTTCCGCTCCGACTCGCAGCGCCGCGACCTCATCGCCGCCATCGCCGGCCAGTACGCCGAGCTGCAGGGCCGCTGGCTGCACCTGCGGGTGACCAACCGGCCCTACCCGATCCGCATGTGGGCCGAGGCCCACGTGCACAACGCCCACAACCGGCCCAAGGACGTCTCCGGCGCGCTGTCCTTCGACGACTACCTGATCGGCGAGCAGCAGCAGCTGATGGGCCATTCGATGGCCGAGAAGGAGGTCTACCTCGGCGTCCAGGTGCAGACCCGCCGGGTGGTCGACCGCGCCGTCGAGCGGGCCGCGCCGCTGCTGCGCAAGATCCTGCCCGAGGCCGTCGACGCCGAGCTGGCCGCGCTCGACTCCGAGATCGAGCACCTCGACCAGGTCATCGGCTCGGCCGGGCTGGAGGGCAGGCCGGCGCACGCCGACGAGATGTCCTGGCTGATGCACCGCTCCTGCTCGCTGGGCCTGCCGGCACCACGCAACATGCCCGCCGTCCCCGGGGCGGCCTGGGAGCCGGAGGACCTGGCCAGCTTCACCGACGCCGCCGACTTCCACGCCGAGCCCTACGCCCCGACGCTGACCGTCCGCGGCCGCACCGGCTCCAACGCCGGCGTCGCGCGCCAGCTGGTGGTGCTCACCGTCGGCCAGATGCACGGCCTGCAGATCCCCGAGGTCGACGACCCGTGGGTGCAGCACGCCGACCGCCTGCCCGCCGCCGTCGAGTGGTCCGCCCGCATCTACGTGCGCAGGCCGGAGGAGGTCGCGGGCGAGCTGCAGCGGCAGATGAGCAAGGTCCGCTCGCAGGTCAAGCACTACACCGACGAACACGAGCTGGAGCCGCCGCAGTCGCTGGCCCGGCAGGCGTCGCGGGTGCTGGAGATCGACGACGAGATGACCTCCGGCTTCACCGCGCTGGCCACCCGGGTGCGGTCCTGGTGGCGGCTGGCGGTGTCCGGGCCGACCGAGCGCGACGCCCTGCGCCTGGCCCAGCAGCTGCTCGACCTGTACAAGCCGAAGATCGCCATCGAGCATCCCGAGGCGCAGTACGCCATGGCCAGGGAGTTCATCCCCGGCGAGCCGCTGGCCTCCGGCGCCTACATGCGGCGCGGCTCGGTCGTCTGGGCCGCCGCCGCGGTGCCCACGGCGACCGCCGAGGTCGGCGACCGGCGCGGCATCCTGCTCGGCGAGACCTGCACCGCGACCCGCCGCCCGGTGGCCTGGGACCCGTGGATGGCGCAGGAGATCCGGGACGGCTCCGGCCTGACGGCCATGGTCGCCGGGCTGGGTGGCGGCAAGTCGTTCCTCGGCGGCGGCATCGTCTACAAGACGTTCCGCGCCGGGGCGCACTGGACGATCCTCGACCCGTCCGGCCCGCTGTCGCGGCTGTGCGACCTGCCCGAGGTCCGCCCGTACGCGCGGCCGATCAACCTGCTCAACGCCCAGCCGGGCATCCTCAACCCGTACCGGGTGGTCGGCGAGCCGCTGCTCGAGCACTTCATGGACGAGGACGACCCGGAGCGGGCGTGGCGCAGGGAGAAGGCGCTGGCCGGCGCGACCCGGCGGCGCCTGGTGCTCGACGTGCTCACCGGCGTGCTGCCCTACGAGGTCGCCCGTATGCCGCAGAGCCGCATCGTGCTGCTGCGGGCCGTGCGGGCGGTCGGCGGCCGGTTCGACGCCGACCCCGGCCAGGTCATCGACGCGCTGCGGCGTGACGCCAGCGAGCACCACGAGCACGCGGTCGTCGTCGCCGACTTCCTCGACGAGATGCGCGAGCGCATGTCGCTGCTCATCCCGGAGACCGACGCCGACCCGTACTCCGAGACCCGCGACGACCGGCTGACCGTGCTCACCATGGCCGGGCTGACCCTGCCCAAGGACGGCGTCGGCCGGGAGCACTGGACCGACGCCGAGGCACTCGGCGTGGAGATGCTCAACCTGGCGGCGTGGCTGACCCAGCGGTCGGTCTACGAGCGGCCCAAGGACCTGCGCAAGGGCGTCTGGATCGACGAGGCGTTCTTCCTGTCCGAGGTGCCGACCGGGCGCGTGCTGATGAACCGGTTCGCCCGCGACTCCCGTAAGTGGAACGTCCGCGTGCTGCTGTCCTCGCAGATCCCGGCGGACTTCCTGAAGATCCAGGGCTTCGTCGCGCTGCTGGACTCGGTGTTCGTCGGCAGGCTCGACGACGACGACGCGCAGGCCGACGCGCTGCGCCTGCTGAAGGTCCCGGTCGGTGTCGGCTACGAGCAGGTCGTGTCGGCGCTGGGCAGGCGGCCGGGCGCGCAGCGCGGCACCGAACGCGACCGTGAGCCGAGGCAGTTCATCTTCGCCGACGGTGCCGGTGGCGTGGAGCGGATCCGGGCCGACTTCTCCGGGCCGCACCTGGACCACCTGCGGGCGGTCATGGACACCACGCCGGGTGCGACCGCTCCGCAGGAGGGTTCGCAGGAACCGGCCCCCAGGGCTCCGGAGCCACGTATCCCGGTGCCGCCGGCCGACGACAGCGAGCTGGAGCAGGACCTGGAGCGGGCGGCGGAGCTGGAGGTCGGCCTCACCGAGGAGCAGGTGCTCGGCGAGGAGATCCCGGGAACCGCCTCCGCCGAGACCAACGGAGCCGGTGGTGAGCCGGTCCGCAGCGGAGGACGCAAGGGCGGCGGCACGGGCAGGGATGCCGCGTGAGCGGCTCAGGTGATCCCGGGCTGAGCACACTGCTGGCGGTCCTGGCAGTGGCCGGTGCCTGGTACCTGCTGCGGCGTGGCCGCCGCCGGAAAAGACCTCCCGAGCAGCGCCGCCGCCGGATGGCGATGCTCGCGGCGATCGCCGTGGTCACGCTGCAGGCCGTGGTCACCGCACCGCAGGCGGCCGCGGCCGAGTGTGGCGCGGCACCCAACCCGGAGCGGCCCGGTTCGGGCATGGTCGGCGCGCTCGACCCCGCGCAGGGGCACGGCGCCGCGGGCAGCCCGTACGTCGACTACAGCTACGCCGGCATGGTCTGGAACGTCTACCAGACCAACTGCGGGCCGTTGTCGGGCATCACCGACCCGAACTCCACGATCGACACGTGGGGCGGCAACCAGCTGTTCAACATCGGCAAGAACATCGTCGGTGCCACGAACTCGCTGCACTACACCGTGATGGAGGGCGGGCTGCTCAGCCCGCTGTACAACGCGGTCAAGTCGGGCGCGGAGAAGGTCTACAACAACATCTACGCCCAGCTGTTCGGTCTCGCCGCGCTGCTGCTGGCCATCGTGCTGTTCCGCAACATCTGGCGGGGCGACCTGTCGACGGTCAGCAAACGTGCCCTGTTCGCGCTGGCCGCGGTGTGGCTGGCGGCGTCGTCGTTCGCGATGCTGCGTTACTACGACCAGATCGACCGGGTCATCGTGCAGACCACCACGAACATCCAGGCGGGGTTCGTGGACGAGTCGCAGGACCAGGTGGTGCGGCACGTGCTGCCGACCACGCTGCACACCCAGGTCGTCTACAACAACTGGCTGCGTGGTGAGTTCGGCGCGCCGGATGCCCAGCAGGCCAAGGACTTCGGGCCGCGGCTGCTCGACGCGCAGGCGTTCACCTGGGCCCAGCTGCGTGCGGGCGACGACGCCAAGCAGGAGGTCGTCGACGCGAAGAAGGCCGAGTTCAAGGCCATCGCCACGCAGCTCGGCCCGGCCACCGGCTACTTCACCGGCGAGGACGGCAGCCGCACCGGCGCCGGGTTCCTCGCGTTCCTGCAGAGCCTGGTGTACTCGCTGTTCCAGCTGTTCGCGAAGGCCGCCGTGCTGCTGGCGCAGGTGCTGGTGCGGCTGTTCACGCTCACCGCGCCGTTGATCGGCCTGGTGGCGTTGCTGCACCACGACATCCTGCGGCGGGTGGCGAAGGTGATCGCCGCGGTGGCGTTCAACCTGGTGATCCTGTCCGTGCTCGCCGGTGTGCACGCGCTGATCCTGCAGGCCATTTTCGCCGAGGGCAGCGCGTTGTCGATGCTGGTGCAGATGGCGCTGGCCGGCCTGGTGACCATCCTGCTGTTCCTGGTCGGCAAGCCGACGCGGCGCCTGTGGCAGATGGTGGAGATGTCGGTCAGCATGGTCGGTTCGGCCGTGCCGACCCCGCGGGGCGGGCTGTTCTCCAGGTTCCGCAAGCAGCCGGACGGCCCGACGCCGCAGGACGAGTTCTGGCAGAACGTGCGCGACACCGACGACACGCCGGTGGAGAACCGCGGCCCGGTCGGCGCGCTGGGCGGCCGGTTCCGTCCCGAGGCTTCCGTGTTCGCCACGGCACAGCGGCTCGACGGCGCCGGCTCGATGCACGCCCGGCCCGCCGCGGCGTGGTCCGGTGCGCCGTGGCCGGGTGGCGGGGGCGCGACCGCGATCGGCGGAGCTGACGACGTGCCCGCGTTGCCCGCCGGTGGCGGCGGGCTGGCCGCGTTCGGCGGATTCGTGCCCGGTGCGCGGCCCGGTGACCAGCTGGGACTGCCCGCGCCGCCGCCGAGCAGGCGGGTCGACACCGCGCCGGTGTCGGACCGCCGCTGGGACCGCGGTGACGACGCGGAACCGGTCGTGGTGCCCTCGCGGATGGATCCGCCGGTGACGTCGGCGAACCGGAGCGAGCCGGTGCCCGCGCCCCGTACCCCGCCGCGCCGGGTCGACCCCGAGGTGGTCGGCGGCAAGTCCGTGTTCGTGCTCTACCGGCCCTCCCGGGGACTGGAGGTCGCCGATTCCCGCGACACCGACCACGCGGTGAGGTGAGCAGATGCCGATTCGAACCAACCGCGGCCGCGCGGCCGTCTACCGCAGGATCTGGGGCTGGCCGCTGAGGTCCACCACCCACCTGGTGGTCGCGATCGTCGTGTTCGTCGGTCTCGTGGTGGCGACCGGCATCCTGGTGCCCAAGCTCGCCGGTGACAAGCCGCCCGCGACGCCGTCGGTGGCCGGTCAGCAGAGCACCACCAGCAGTTCGCGGCCGGACGGCAAGGGGCCGGGCGCCCCGGCCAGCCCGCTGCCGACCAGGCTCAGCGAGCCGCTGCGCACCCCGACCACGGCGCCGCCCGCGCCGGAGGCGCTCGCGCTGATCAAGCAGTGGGCGACCACCTGGACCAACCACCCCGACGGCATGACACCGCAGCAGTGGCTGGACAACCTGCGGCCGCTGACCACCGAGGAGTACCTGCCGACGCTGGCCACGGTCGACCTGGCCAACATCCCGGCGTCGAAGGTGACCGGGGAACCGGCCACGACCGAGTCGTTCACGACGTCGGTCGAGGCGGAGATCGCCACGGACGGACCGAAACTCAAGATCACCGCGGTGAAGACGAACGTGGGCTGGCGGGTATCGGCCTACGACCGGGTGGGCTGAGCCGTGCGCATCGGTGTGCTCGTCGGCGTCATCGTCGCCGTGTTGTTCGCCGCGGTGGTCACCACCGGAACCGTCGCCACCGTGGTCACCGAGCAGGCCGAGCAGGAGGCCCGCGGGATCTCCAACGTCAGTTGCGACGCGGCGGTCGGCCCGACGCAGCCCGGCGAGCAGGACTCGGCGGCCGAGGCGGCGTCGAAGCTGGACGAGGAGCAGCTCGGGCACGTGCAGCTGATCATCCAGATCGGCAAGCAGCGCAACCTGTCGCCGCGGGCGTGGCAGATCGCCATCCAGGCGGGCATGACCGAGTCGAAGCTGCGCAACCTCAACTACGGCGACCGCGACTCGCTGGGCATCTTCCAGATGCGGCCGTCGATGGGCTGGGGCACGGTCGCGCAGGTGACCGACCCGCCGTACCAGGTCAACAAGTTCTACGACGTGCTGGAGAAGGTGCCGGACTGGGACAAGCGCCGTCCCGGTGACGTGGCGCAGGCCGTCGAGCGGTCGGGCTTCCCGGACCGCTACCACAACTGGGAGCCGATGGCGGTCCACCTGGTGGAGAACGTCGGCCAGGTCGTCGACGCCGCGGGCTGTGGCGAGGGCACCGGCACGCTGCTGCCGCCGAGCCAGACGGCGGCAGCGGCCATCCAGTTCGCCTTGGGGGAGCAGGGAAAGCCGTACGTGTGGGGGGCGACCGGGCCGAACTCCTACGACTGCTCGGGCCTGATGCTGCGGGCGTACGAGGCGGCCGGCGTCACCCTGCCGAGGGTTTCCCGGGACCAGTACAAGGCCGGCGCGATGCTGCCGGTGCGTGACGCGCAGCCCGGTGACCTGCTGTTCTGGGCCTACGACCCGTCCAACCCGCGCACCATCCACCACGTGGCGATGTACCTGGGTGATGGGAAAATGGTGGAGGCGCAGCAGACCGGGGTTCCGGTGCACACCAGGAACGTCTCGTGGGACGAGGACGAGCTGGTCCCGCAGGCCGTCCGGCCCGGCGTTTAGGAGATCGAGTGGGCAAGAAGTTCGGCAAGCGATCCAAGAAGGCGCAGGACCCGAGGGATCTGTTCGGTCCGCCCGCGCCGCGGCACGGCGGTCCGCCGGCGTCGAGCACCCCGCTGGCCGACTACCTCAACCAGGGGCTGCCCGGCGTCGACGGCGGTTACGTCGTGCTGCCGCGGTCGCTGGCCGAGTCGATGTCGCTGCCGTGGCAGCAGCAGTTGGTGGGGTTGCTGGCGCAGTTCCACGGTGCGTACCGCGGGGTGTCCTGGCCGACCTACCGGGTGGTGCCCTCGCGGTACGAGCGGCTGGTCGACCTCGACGAGGAGCAGCTCGCCGAGGCGGGCTACCTGGTGGAGATCGACAGCGAAGGCGAGATGGTCTACCGCGAGCGCAGCGGGCGCCGGGTGACCGACCCGGCCAACACCACGGTGCTGGTGTCTACTTTGGACCCGATCGTGCGGGGTGGCCGGTCCGCGCCGCCCCCGGCCGCTCCGGCCCCCGCCGTACCGATCAACCTGCCACCGGCGCCGGTGTGGAAGACCGTGCCGACCCCGCCCGGCGGGGAGCGCGTGCCACCGTTCCCCGCGCCGCCGCCGGTGGCCGACGCGGCCAAGGAGCCGCCGCCCGCCGAGCCGGCCCGTGCCGAGCCGCCGCCTGCCGAACCGCCCGCGCCGCCGCCTGCCGCCGAGCCGCCGCCCGAGCCGGCGTCGACGGTGACCTCGTCCCCGCCCGCGCCCGCCGAGCAACCGGCGGAGACGGCGTCGGGCAAGCTGCCGCTGCCGCCGACGGCCCGGCCGGTCACCGACCTGGACGAGCCGTTCGCGGTCCCGCCCACCCCGCCCCGTGGGACCCCGGCGGCGTCCCGCGGCTGGTTCGACGAACTGGGCGAGAACGCCCAGCCGAAGCGGGAGGGCGGGTTCGGCCCCACCGGCGAGGAGTCGACCGAGATCCCGTACCGCTACCGGCGCTGAGCGTCGTCGTACTCGATCCGCGGGCCGGCGGGGACGTCGACCGCGGGCGGGTTGCGCCACAGCAACCGCGGGCTGGACGGCCGGAAGCCGTGGTGGACCTGGTACTGCCGCTTGACGTCCGGCCGCCGTACGCCGTCCATGGCCGGCGCGAACGTGCCGACGAGGACCAGGCCGATCACCGGCGCCGCCAGCGCGATGCCGAGCAGGGGACCGAGGTAGGCCTCCAGGCCGCCGAGGTCGAGGTCGTCGATCCGGGTGACCAGCAGGACGAGCCCGGCCAGTACGACGGCCGAGACCACCCCCGCCGCGATCAGCCACCGGCGGCGGGCGCGGGTCGACGCCGCGTCGCGGATCTCGAATTTCACCCAGGTGCCGCATTCGGCGCAGCGCACCCGCCCGGTCCGGACGCCCTCGGCCGGCCGGTCCGCCCACACGATCTGCACCGTGTACCGGGTGATGGTCTGGTTGGCGCGGGCCTCGATGCCGGTGACGTGAACCAGCCGCATCCCGACCCGGTCCCCGATCCACATCCGCCGCTCCCGCCCGCCGTGCTCGCCGGTGGCGACGGTAGCGCTCCCGGCCGGGGACCGGTCCCGCGTGCGCTGTCCCACCAGCCCCACGGGCCCCACCAGCCACTCCCGTAAGGGAGCAAGGGAGCTTTACTACCCTTCTTCGCTAGTAAAGCTCCCTTGCTCAACTCCGGGGCCTGCGCCGCCGTCGACCCCGAAGCCTGGCGCTCACCGACCATTGATTGGACTAGACCAATAGGGCGACGTCAAGGGTCTAGACCAAATCCCATCGAATGGCGCAACCCGGCCGGACGGTGCGACGCTGGACGCATGACCGACGACAGGGACCCCAGCCCCGACGAGGGCTGGTACTACAACACCCGCACCAACCAGGTCGAGCACCACGAGCGCTCCCGCGGCGTGGACCTGCTCGGCCCGTACCCGGACGAGGCCACCGCACGCCGCGCACTGGAGATCGCCAGGGAGCGGACCCGTCAGGCCGACGCCGAGGACGCCGCCTGGGACTAAGCTCGACCGCGTGGCCCCGCCAGGACATCAGGTCCACCCGGCCGGCGGAGACTTCGTCCGGGTGCGGACCGAACTCGCCCTCCCGGACGGTTTCCCGCCGGACGTCCTGGCCGAGGCCGAGGCCGTGGTCATGGACCCGCCGCAGTCCGCCGACCGCGAGGACGCCACCGCCCTGCCGCTGGTCACCATCGACCCGCCGGGCGCGAAGGACCTGGACCAGGCACTGCACGTCGAGCGTGCCGGGGACGGCTTCCGCGTCCACTACGCCATCGCCGACGTCGCCTGCTTCGTCGCACCCGGCGGGGCGATCGACCGGGAGGCCCGCCGCCGCGGCCAGACGCTGTACCTGCCCGACGGCAACGTCCCGCTCCACCCGCCGGTGCTGTCGGAGGGTGCCGCCAGCCTGCTGCCCGGCGAGGTCCGTCCCGCCGTGCTGTGGACGATCGGCACCGACTCCGGCGCCAGGCCGGTGTCGGTGCGCGTGCGCCGGGCCCTGGTCCGCTCGGTCGAGCAGTTCGACTACGACGGCGTGCAGGCCGCGTTCGACGCCGGACGGCCGCACCCGTCGGTCGCCGCCCTGCCCGAGGTGGGCAGGCTGCGTCGCGAGCTGGCCGTCCAGCGCGGGGCGCTGGAACCGCAGCTGCCCGAGCAGGAGATCACCGCCGGGCCGGGCGGCTGGGAGCTGGCCCGCCGCCCGCGTAACGACGTCGACGCGTGGAACGCCGAGATCTCCCTGCTCACCGGCATGGCCGCGGCGTCGATCATGACCGAGGCAGGCGTCGGCGTGCTGCGGACCCTGCCCGCCGCCGACGACGGTGCCGTCGGCTGGCTGCGCCGGTCGGCCGCCGCGCTGCGCATCGACTGGCCCGAGGGTCACACCGTGGCCGAACTCCTCGCCGGACTCGACCCGGCGCGGCCCGAGTCGATGGCTCTCTACGCCGACTCCACCCGGCTGCTGCGCGGCGCGGGCTACACGGCGTTCGACGGCACGCCACCGGAGATCACCACGCACGCCGGGATCGGCGGGCCGTACGCGCACGTCACCGCGCCGATCCGCAGGCTGGTCGACCGGTTCGCCACCGAGGTCTGCCTCGCCGTCACCGCGGGCAGGCCGGTCCCGGGCTGGGTCCGGGACGCCCTCGCCGAGCTGCCGGCGCTGATGAGTGCGTCGGACACCCTGGCCGGCCGGGTCGAACGGGCCTGCCTTGACCAGGTGGAGGCGTGGACGCTGGCCGGCCGCATCGGCGGCACGTTCGGCGCCGTCGTCCTGCGTGCCGAGGACAACCGCGCCGAGGTTCTGGTCGAGGACCCGCCGGTGCTGACCAAGGCCGCCGGCGCCGGTTTCGTCGAGGGCGCCCGGGTCACGGTGCGGCTGACCGCGGTCGACGTCGAGCGGCGCCGCGTGTCCTTCGAGCGGGTGGCGGACGCGTGACCCCGGCCGACGACCTCGGCGAGCCGGTCCCGCTGCGTGGCGATCCGGTGCGCGTGGTGTCGCTGGTGCCCGCGCTGACCGAGGCGGTCGAGGAGTCGGCCCCCGGCCGGATCGCCGGAGCCACCGACTACTGCACCCATCCGTCCACACTGGACGTTCCGCGCGTCGGCGGGTCCAAGTACCCCAAGGTTTCCGAGGTGCTGGCCCTGGAGCCGGACCTGGTGCTGGCCAACTCCGAGGAGAACCGGCCGGAGGACGTCGAGCGGCTGCGGGGCGACGGCGTGCCGGTGTGGGTGATGGAGGCGCCCGCCTCGGTACCCGCCGCGCTCGGGTCGCTGCGCAGGCTGCTCACCCAGGCCTTCGGCCTGGACGAGCCGGACTGGCTGGTCCAGGCCGAGGACCTGTGGCGGGACGTGCCGCCGGTGCGGGCGCGGGCGGTCGTGCCGGTGTGGCGCAAGCCGTGGGTGGTGCTGGGCCGCGACACGTTCGGCGGCGACGTGCTGCGGCGGCTCGGTGTCGACATGCCCTACGCCACGCACGCCGACCGGTACCCGCGGCCGAAGCTGGCCGAGCTGACCGCGCGGTTCGCCGACGGCGAGGCCGATCTGCTCGTCCTGCCCGACGAGCCGTACGAGTTCACCGACGACGACGGCCCGGAGGCGTTTCCCGGCGTGCCCTACGTACTGGTGTCCGGGCGTTACCTCACCTGGTACGGGCCGTCGCTCGTCGCCGCCCATGCCGCGCTCACAGCGGCAGTCCGGTCAGGACGGTGACCTTCTCCTCGGTGAGGTCGGCGATGGCCGCCGCCGGGCCCTCCCGGCCGGTGCCGGAGTCCTTGACCCCGCCGTAGGGCATCTGGTCGGCCCGGTAGCTCGGCACGTCACCGACCACCACGCCACCCACGGCCAGCTCCGCCGACGCGCGGAACGCCGTGCCGACGTCCCTGGTGAACACCCCGGCCTGCAGGCCGAACCGGGAGGCGTTGACCCTGGCGAACGCCTCCTCGACCGAGTCGACCGGGTTGACCGTCACGACCGGCCCGAACACCTCGTCGGCCATGACCCGCGCGTCCTCCGGCACGCCGGTGAGCACGGTGGGCGCCAGCGTGGTGCCGTCGCGCTCGCCACCGGTCCGCAGCGTGCCACCGGCGCCGACCGCCTCGCGGATCCACGACTCGACCCGTTCGGCCGCCGCGACGTTGATGAGCGGGCCGACCGCGGTGGTTTCCCGCCACGGGTCACCGGTCCCGAGTGCCTCGACGGCGGCGACGACCCGGTCGGTGAGTTCGCCTGCCAGCTCGCGCGGGGCGTAGACCCGCTGCACGGAAATGCACGACTGGCCGGCCTGGTACATGGCGAACGTGGCGATCCGCGCCGCCGCGTGGTCGAGGTCGGTCCAGTCCGGGCACACGACGACCGCCGCGTTGCCGCCCAGTTCCAGCGCGACGTGCTTGCGTGGCACGGAATCGGCGATGCCCCAGCCGACCGGGACCGAGCCGGTGAACGACACCACCGGCAGCCGCGGGTCGGCAACCAGGGTGGCGGCGACGTCGTTGCCGGTGGGCAGCACCGACCAGCTGCCGGCGGGCAGGCCGGTCTCGGCGAGCAGCTCGCCCAGCGCGAGCGCGGTCAGCGGGGTCGCCGGGGCGGGTTTCAGCACGATCGGCGCACCGGCCGCGATGGCGGGCGCGACCTTGTGTGCCACCAGGTTCAGCGGGAAGTTGAACGGCGTGATGCCCAGCACCGGCCCCTTCGGGACGCGGCGCACCAGCGCCAGCCTGCCGGTGCCGCCCGGGTCGGTGTCCAGCCGCTGCAGCTCGCCGGACAGGCGGCGGGCCTCCTCGGCGGCCCAGCGGAACGTCGACGCGCCGCGGGCGACCTCGGCGCGGGCCCAGGTGATCGGCTTCGCCGACTCCGCGGTGATACGTTCGGCGAACTCGTCCGCGCGCTCGGTCAGCGACCGTGCGACGTGGTCCAGCGCGGCGGCCCGGACGTGCGCCGGGGTCGCCGCGGTCTCGGCCCTGCCCTCGTCGGCCGCGCGGACGGCGTCCTCGACGTCGGCGGCCGAGGGCACCCCGTGCTCCCCGGCGACGGCGCCGTCCCACGGGCTGTGCACGACCTGGGTGTGCTCGCCGGTGCGGGGCTTGCCTGCGATCCAGAACGGCGTGGTCACCGCGCGGCCTCCACAACGGCGTCTTCCAGTACGGACAGTCCCTCGTCGAGCAGGTCGTGCGAGAGGGACAGCGGCGGCAGCAGGCGGACGACGTTGCCGTAGGTGCCGCAGGTGAGCACGACGACGCCGGCCGCGTGACAGGCGGCGGCGACCCGCTTGGTGATGTCCGGGTCCGGTTCGGTGGTGCCCGGGCGGACGAACTCGGCGGCCAGCATCGCGCCGCGGCCGCGGACGTCGCCGATCACGCCGGTACGCGTGGCGAGGTCCCGCAGGCGGGGCAGCACGACGTCGGCGATGCCGCGGGCGGCCCGCGTCAGGTTCTCCTGCCGCATGGTCTCGATGGCGCCCAGCGCGGCGGCGCAGGCGACCGGGTTGCCGCCGTAGGTTCCGCCGAGGCCGCCCGGCGGGACCGCGTCGAGCAGCTCGGCCCTGCCGGTGACCGCGGCCAGCGGCAGGCCGGCCGCGATGCCCTTCGCGGTGGCCACCAGGTCGGGGACGACGCCCTCGTGGTCGCTGGCGAACCAGTCGCCGGTGCGGCAGAAGCCGGTCTGTACCTCGTCGGCGACGAACACGATGCCGTTGTCCCGGCACCAGGCGGCCAGCGCCGGCAGGAACCCGGGCGCCGGATCGACGAAGCCGCCCTCGCCCTGGATGGGCTCGACCACGACGGCGGCGACCTGGTCGGCGCCGATCTGCTTGTCCACCCGGTCGATCGCCGCGGCCGCGGCCTGCTCACCGGACAGGCCGTCGCGGTAGGGGTAGGAGCCGGGCACCCGGTAGATCTCCGGCGCGAACGGGCCGAATCCGTGCTTGTAGGGCACCGACTTGGCCGTCAGCGCCATCGTCAGGTTGGTGCGGCCGTGGTAGGCGTGGTCGAGGACGACGATCGCCTGGCGGCCGGTGGCGGCCCTGGCGATCTTGACCGCGTTCTCCACCGCCTCGGCGCCGGAGTTGAGCAGCACGGACCGCTTCTCGTGGTCGCCGGGGGTGAGGTCGTTGAGCTGCTCGCAGACCTCCACGTAGCCCTCGTACGGCGTGACCATGAAGCAGGTGTGGGTGAACCAGCACGCCTGCTTGCGGACGCGGTCGACGACGGCGGGCGCCGAGTGCCCGACGTTGGTCACCGCGATGCCGGAGCCGAGGTCGATCAGCGTGTTGCCGTCGGCGTCGGTGAGCAGGCCGCCGCTGGCCGAGGTGATGTAGGCGGGCAGCACGGAGCTGAGCCCGGCGGCGACGGCGCCGGCGCGACGCTGCTGGAGCGCCCGGGACGCGGGGCCGGGGATCTCGGTGCGCAGCCGGCTGGAAAGACGCGGTCGGGTCTGGGTCACGCTGCCTCCTGGGATCGGTTCCGGTCCCAGCGTGCGGCGGCGTGGGTGGTGAGTCAGCTGTACATTCTGGTGTATTCGAAGGCTGGAGTTGGACATTATGGCACTCACGGTGGGCGGGCTGGTGGCCATCGAGTCGCTGCGGCTGCGGGTGCTGGCCGGCCACGGGGCGCTGGACCGGCCGATCGGCTGGGTGCACTCGACCGAGCTGGCCGACCCGACGGCGTTCCTCGACGGCGGCGAACTGCTGCTGACCACCGGCCTGGCACCGGCCCGGGACGCGGACGGCTACGTGCGCAGGCTGGTCGGCGCCGGGGTGGCCGGGATCGGGTTCGGCAGCGGGATCAACCACGACGAGGTGCCCGCGGCACTGGTCGAGGCGGCGGAGGCGGCCGGGCTGCCGCTGTTCGACGTGCCGAGGCGGACGCCGTTCATCGCCATCACCAAGGCGGTGTCGGCGGCGGTGGCCGCGGACGAGTACGCGGCACTGATCCGCACCGGCAGGGCCCAGCGGAGGCTGACCCGCGCGGCCGTGGGCAGGTCCGGGCCGAGTGCGACCGTGCGGGCGCTGGCCGGGGAGGTGGACGGCTGGGTGCTGCTGCTCGACACCGAGGGCCGGCCCGTTCACGCGAGCCCCGCTGCGTCGCGGGACCGTTCGCGGAGCCTGGAGCCGCTGCTGGCGCGGCTGCGGTCGGGGACCCGGCTGGGCAGCGTGGTGGACACCGTCGGGGAGGACGAGGTGTTCGTCCAGGCCCTGGCGACCCGGTCGCGGAGTTTCCTGGCGGTGGGCCGTCCGGCCACGCTGGAGCCCGCGGACCGGACGATCGTGAACACCGCCGCGTCGCTGCTGGCGCTCGCGCTGGAGGGTGACCAGGCGTCCGGCCGGGCCGTGCGCCGGTTGCGTGGCGCGATCCTGGACCTGCTGCTGGCGGGCCGGACGGAGGCGGCGCTGGCGGCCTGGCGCGAGCTGCCCGGCGCGGTGCCCGCGCAGCCGTGGACCGTGGTGGCGCTGCTGGGCCCGCCGCGGTTGCGGGCGGCTGTCGTCGACGCCGTGGACACGTTCGAGGGCGCGCGGCTGGCGGGGGAGCGCGACGGTGCGGCGCTGCTGCTGATGCCGGCCACGGTGCCGCCGCAGGGGATGGACGGGATGCACGCCGGGGTGTCCGAGCCGGTGCCGCCCGGCCGCCTGGCCGAGGCCTGGGACCAGGCGCGGCAGGCCGCCGCGGCCGCCCGCGCGGCGGGCGAGCCGTTGCTGCGCTTCGCCGACCACGCCGGTGTCGGCCTGCTGTCCCTGTTGCCCGCCGACGCCGCGGAAGGCTTCGCCAACGGCCTGCTCGCCCCGTTGCGCGCACACGACCTGACCGGTCGCGGCGACCTGGTCGAGTCGCTGCGCTGCTGGCTGTCCGAGCACGGCCACTGGGACGCCGCCGCCGAGCGCCTCGGCGTGCACCGCCACACCCTGCGCAATCGCATGCGTAAAATCGAGGAGCTGACCGGCCGCTCCCTGAACGCC
Source organism: Amycolatopsis suaedae (assembly GCF_004214935.1). Lineage (GTDB taxonomy): Bacteria > Actinomycetota > Actinomycetes > Mycobacteriales > Pseudonocardiaceae > Amycolatopsis > Amycolatopsis suaedae. Next base: position 21,903 of record NZ_SFCC01000008.1, on the reverse strand, counting down.
CCCGGCGTCCGTGCCGAACTGTGGCTGGCTCTGAACCTCCCCCGCCCCTCGAAGTGGGAGCAAGGGAGGTTTACTAGCGAAGAAGGGTAGTAAAGCTCCCTTGCTCCCTTACGGAAGTGACACGTGGGACAGGTGGGGCTGCTGTGGTCAGGCGGGGCGCAGGTGCGTCACCGGGAGGCCGTGCCCGGCGTGCAGGCGCCCCGCCACCAGCGAACGGTGACACGCCTGCGGGTCACGCTCGACGCAGAACAACGCCGTCACCCCCGGCGGCAGCCCGGCCACGAGCCCGCCCAGATCGAACGGGTCGAGGATCTCCCGGGTGTAGCGCTCGGCGTACTCGGCCGCCAGCGTGATCCGGTTGCGCTTGCCCACGCCCTGGCGGTCGTCCTCGCGGTACTGGAGTTCGCGCAGCTCGGTCGTCGGCGCCAGGTCCCGCACGTGCCGGTAGCCGATGCCCGCGTCGGCGAGCAGGCGCCGCAGCCGCGCCGCGTTCGCCCACGTGTACTCGGGCCCCCGGACGCCGCGGCGCTGGCGGAGGTCGAGCAGCAGCCCGGCCTCCGCACCGGCGAGCGCCGCGACGAACGTCCCGGCCGTGAACCCGTAGACGCCGATCGTCGCGATGCGCCGCACTACGGCACGAGCGCCGGCTGATCCACGGCCCACAGCCAGGACCCGTCCGGCTGGCGACGGGCGATCTCCACGGTCATCTCCCCGGTGGTCAGCGTGGACACGGTGAGCGCCAGGTCGCCGCTGACCAGCGCCGGATGCTGCCTGCCCGGCGTGAGCACCGGCGCCGCTGCGACGAATCCCTCGTAGACCTTGCGGATCTCCGCGTGCCCGGTCGCCAGGTTGCCCGGCGGGAAGGCCAGCACGGCGTCCGGCTCGTACAACGCCACCAGCCCGTCGACGTCGCCCGCGTTGGCGCGCTCGATGAAGTACCTGCCCAGATCGTTCGGCTCGGTGGCCGCAGTCCTGCTTGTCATGCGGAAAGCCTCGCGCACAAAACACGACATCCTGTGTCGTGTATTCCGGTAACGTTTTCGCATGCGCGCGGACCGGTTGGTGTCGCTGGTACTGCTGCTGCGCCGGCACGGCCGGCTGTCCGCGGCGGCGCTCGCCCGCGAGCTGGAGGTGTCCACCCGCACGGTGCTGCGGGACATCGACGCGCTGTCCGCGGCGGGCGTCCCGGTGTACGCCGAACGCGGCCGCAACGGCGGGTTCGCCCTGCTCCCCGGCTTCCGGACCGAGCTCACCGGACTGAACCACGACGAGGCCCTCGCCCTGCTGGTCGCCGGATCGCGGCGCGGCGCCCAGGCGTTCGGGCTCGGCGGCGCGCTCGCCTCGGCCATGCACAAGGTGGTCGACGCACTGCCGGAAAGCCACCGGGCCACCGCGGCCGGCGCCGTCGAGCGACTGCTCATCGACCCGGAGACCGACCTGCTCGCGCGCCGGCTGACCGACGAGGAGGTGCCCGACGCCGTGCTGGCCGAGGTGCGGCGCGCGGTGTTCGCCGGGCACCGGCTGCGCATCCACTACGCGGCTGCCGGCCAGGCTCCGAAGTGGCGCACGGTGGACCCGATCGGCCTAGTCACCGTGCGCGGCCAGGGTTACCTGCTGGCCACCAGGTCCGGCGCGGACCGCACCTACCGGCTGTCCCGGATCCTGGCCGCCGAGGAACTCGCCGAACCGGCCCGGCGACCGGAGCGGGTCGACCTGGACCGGATCTGGCAGGAACGCAGCACGCGGTTCCGCACCGGCGGCGACCAGGTCACCGTGCTCCTCCGGGTGCATCCGGCGCGGCGCGCGGAACTCGCCGGTACAGCCCTGTCCGTCCACGCCGGGGAGACCGGCGCGGACGGCTGGCCCCGGCTGGAGGCCACCTTCCAGGATGCGCGGCACGCCGTCTGGGCACTGTGGCAGCTCGCCACGAACGCGGAAGTCCTTGCCCCGCAATGGTTACGCACGTCCCTGCGGGACCGCGCGGCCGCGGTCGCCGCCGGCTACTCCCGGAAGCCGTCGGTGGCCTGACGCAGGTGACGCAGCATGCCGGGGTCGGTGACCGCGTGACCCGCGGGCAGCAGGTGCAGGCGCGAGTCCGGCCAGGCCCGGTGCAGTTCGTACGCCGTCACCGGCGGGCAGACGACGTCGTAACGACCCTGGACGATCACCCCGGGGATACCGGCGAGCTTGCCCGCGTCACGGATCAGCTGCCCGGGCTCCAGCCACGCGCCGTGCGTGAAGTAGTGCAGCGCCAGCCGCGCGAACGGCACCGCGAACGCCGGATCGGCGTAGGTCTCGTGGTATCCGCGCTGCGGCAGCAGCGACACGATCGCGCCCTCCCAGGCGCTCCATGCCAGCGCGGCGCGGTCCCGGGTGCCGGGATCGTCGATCAGGTCCGCGTACCCGCCCAGCGGATCCGCGTGCCGGTCCGCCGGCAGTGGCGCGAGGAAGTCGGCCCACGCCTCGGGGAACAGCATCCCGGCACCGCCGCGGTAGATCCAGTCCAGTTCGGACTGACGGCAGGTGAACACCCCGCGCAGCACGATTTCCGAGACCCGCTCGGGATGGGTCTGCGCGTAGGCCAGCGCCAGCGTCGCACCCCACGACCCGCCGAACAGCTGCCACCGCTCGATCCCGAGATGGTCGCGCAGCCGCTCCAGGTCGTCGACGAGGTGCCAGGTGGTGTTGGCCGAGAGGTCCAGCCGCGGTTCGCTGTGCCCGGCACCGCGCTGGTCGACCAGGACGACCCGGTAGGCGTCCGGATCGAAGTGCCGCCGGGACATCGGCGCGAGCCCGGCGCCCGGGCCGCCGTGCAGCACGACGGCGGGCTTGCCTGCCGGGTTACCCGCTGTCTCCCAGTAGATCCGGTGGCCGTCGCCGACGTCGAGCAGTCCCGAGCCGGTGGCCGCCGTCGGCGGATAGAGATCCTCCATGCGCACCACCTTGCCTGTGATGGTGCGCATGGAGGAGGTTGGGGGTTCGCTCCCGCCGCCAGACTGAACGAACCCCCGGTCGGTGGGGAAAGGGGTCAGCAGCCTGCCGGTCTCGGAGGTCGCGTGGCGTTGTCACACGGGTGCGGCGCGGTTACGCGCATCGAACTCCTCCTCGTTGAGGACCGGGGGCGGTGCGTAAACGCTAAGACACTTTCCGACAAGGCGTCAAGTATGTGATGTGTATTCACAAACATGAACGCTAGTGGAAGGTGTGCTCCGGCGCCGGGAACTGACCACCTCGCACGTCCTCCGCGAACGAACGGGCCGCCTGCGACAGAACATCCGCCAGATCGGCGTAACGCTTGACAAAGCGGGGAGCCTTGCCCCGGCGCAGCCCGGCCATGTCCTGCCAGACCAGCACCTGCGCGTCGCAGTCGGGTCCCGCGCCGATCCCGACGGTCGGGATCCGCAGCTCCGCGGTGATCCGCTTGGCGGCCTCGGCCGGAACCATCTCCATCACCACGGCGAACGCCCCGGCGTCCTGCAGGGCCGTGGCGTCGGCGAGCAGTTGCTCGGCCGCGTCACCGCGGCCCTGGACCCGGTAGCCGCCCAGGTTGTGCTCGGACTGGGGAGTGAACCCGATGTGGCCCATCACCGGCACGCCTGCCGAGGTGATCGCCTCGACGTGCGGGGCGAACCGCCGTCCGCCCTCCAGCTTGACGGCGTGTGCCCTGCCCTCCTTCATGAACCGCACCGACGTCGCCAGCGCCTGTTCCGGCGACAGCTGGTAGGACCCGAACGGCAGATCCGCCACGACCAGGGCGCGGTTCACCGACCGGGTGACACCGCGGACCAGCGGCAGCAACTCGTCCACTGTGACAGGAAGCGACGTGTCGTAACCGAACACGTTGTTGGCGGCGGAGTCGCCGACGAGCAGCACGGGAATCCCGGCCTCGTCGAACAGTTCCGCGGTGTACATGTCGTACGCGGTGAGCATCGGCCAGGTCTCGCCGCGCTCCTTCATCTCACGCAGGTGATGGATGCGGACCTTCTTGCGCGGCTTGTCCTGCGCCTGCGCGGAGGGACCGGATCCGTACGGGGCGGCGAGTTCGCCGCTGGACACGTTCTCGGACACCATTGTCGACCGTCCTTGCCTCGAGGCCCGCCGAGCGGGTCCCCGGGTAGTGGAATCTGGACATACCCAGCGTCGCACCGCGGCCCAGCCGTCCCAAGGCGCTGCGACTAGCCTCACACGCGATCGAGCCCGCCGGAGCGACTCAACCTCTCGGTTGATGCCCGCGTAGCCGGGTTCGGGGTTAGCTGGGGCAGTAGGCAGGAGGGTGCATGGAGCGGCCCAGTGCGGTGACCGGCCGGCCGGTCCCGGTCTGGAAGGCGAGGGCGGCGGGGCTCATCGCCACCTTCGTGCAGCTCGGCGCCCTCGTGTCGGTGCTGCTGCTGCTCGCGGGCGACGTCCGCTGGCTCGGCCGGGTCATCGCCGGCCTGTTCTGGGTGCTCAGCATCCCCGCCGACGCGAACCTGGTCATCGCACTGATCCTCACCCTGCTCGGCGCCGCGCTGCGCAGGCGCAAGCGTGCCGCGCTCTACACCCTCGTCCTGTTCCAGATCGTCGGCATCGTGATCGGGGGACTGACCCAGTTCGTGCTCGTGGCCGCGCCGGAGGAGGTACTGGCCACCGACCCGCACCACCTGGCCGACATCCCGCGGGTGCTCTGGACGATCGGTGTCTCGCAGGGAGTCTCGCTGGTGTTCATCGGGCTGCTGCTGCGCCTGCGGCCCGCGTTCCCCGCCCGGCTCGCGCCCGGCGCATGGCGGCACGGGCTGACCGTGCTGATCGGCGGCATGGCCCTGGTGACCGCGGTCGGCTGGATGCTGGTCGAGATGTTCCCCGGGACGCTGGCCGACACCGCGGCGCGGTTCTCCTGGGCACTCAACCACTCCACCGGCGAGCTGTTCCCGCTGGGCAGGCTCCGCGTCGGGCACGGGCCGGCCTGGCTGGACGTCCTGCTCGACATCGGCGGCGCGCTCGCCGTCGCCTCGGCGCTGTTCGTGTTCTTCCGCGGCGTGCGGACCCGCAGGCTGCGCACCGACGACGAGGAACTGCGGCTGCGCGCCCTGCTGGCCGAGCACGGCGAACCCGACTCGCTGGGCTACTTCGCCACCCGCCGCGACAAGAGCGTCGTGTTCGCGCCGAACGGGCGTGCCGCGGTCACCTACCGGGTCTTCGGCGGGACCAGCATCGCCAGCGCCGACCCGGTCGGCGATCCGGAGGCGTGGGCGCCTGCGGTGCGGGAATGGCTGGCCGAGGCCCGTACCTACGGGTGGACACCGGGCGTGCTCGGCGCGAGCGAACGTGGCGCGAAGGTCTACGCCGCCGCCGGGTTGAAGGCACTGGAGATCGGCGACGAGGCGATCCTCGACGTCCGTGAGTTCAGCCTCGCCGGCCCGGACCGCCGCACCGTGCGGCAGGCGGTGAGCCGCGTCGAACGGGCCGGCTACACCAGCCGGGTACGGCGGCACTCAGAGATCTCCGCCGAGGAGATGGCGGAACTGCTCGACAAGGCCCAGCACTGGCGCGGCGCGGGCGACGAGCGCGGCTTCTCCATGGCGCTGGGACGGCTCGGCGACCCGACCGACGGCCGGTGCGTGATGGTGGAGGCGTTCGACGCCGACGGCACGCTGCGTGGCCTGCTCTCGTTCGTCCCGTGGGGACGTCGCGGGCTGTCGCTCGACCTCATGCGCCGCGACCGGGAGGCGTCCAACGGGCTCAACGAGTACATGCTGGCCAAGCTCGTCGAGGAATGCGGAAGGCTCGGCGCGCAACACATCTCGCTCAACTTCGCGATGTTCCGCGCGGTGTTCGAGGAGGGCGAGAAGATCGGCGCGGGCCCGGTGCTGCGGGCCTGGCGCGCGGTACTGAGCGTGTTCTCCCGGTTCTTCCAGCTGGAGTCGCTGTACCGCTCGAACGCCAAGTACAGCCCGGAGTGGGAGCCGCGGTTCCTGTGCTACGCCTCGGCGCGGCGGCTGCCGAAGGTGGGCATCGTGGCCGGTGCGCTGGAGGGTTTCGTGCCCACGTTCGGCGCCACCAGGGGACTGCGGCTGGAGACGGTCACCGGCGAGTTCGCGGCGCGGGTGGCCGAGATCGAGGCTGCGGCCGCCCCGGCGCCGAAGACCCTGCGCAGGCCGGAACAGGTCCGGGTCCGGCTGGCCAAGCTGGACCGGCTGCGGGAGTCCGGAGTGGACCCGTACCCGGTGGGCTTCGAGCGGGACATGCTGCTCGGCGACGTCACGGCGAAGTTCGCCGGGCTGGGACCGGACGCGGACACGGGGGAGCGGGTACGGGTCGCCGGCCGGGTGGTCGCCATCCGCGACCTCGGCGGGCTGGTGTTCGTCCGCCTGCGGGACTTCTCCGGCGAGCTGCAGCTGATGCTGCCCGCCGACGGCGTCGAACTCGCCGGCTGGCGGTCCGGTGTGGACCTGGGCGACCACGTCGGTGTCCGGGGCAGGGTGGTGACGTCGCGCCGCGGTGAGCTGTCCGTGCTCGTCGACGAGTGGACGGTCACCGCGAAGTGCCTGCATCCCTTGCCGGACAAGCGAAAGGGCCTCACCGATCCGGAGACCCGGGTGCGTCAGCGTTACCTCGACCTAGTGGTCAACCCGGAGTCGGCGACCATGCTGCGGCTGCGGTCCACAGTGGTCCGGGCGCTGCGGGACCGCTTGCACCAGCGGGACTTCCTCGAGGTTGAGACGCCGATGCTGCAGACCGTGCACGGCGGGGCGAACGCGCGTCCGTTCATCACCCACATCAACGCCTACGACATGCGGATGTACCTGCGGATCGCGCCGGAGCTGTACCTGAAGCGGTTGTGCGTCGCGGGCGTCGAGCGGGTGTTCGAGCTGAACCGCAGCTTCCGCAACGAGGGCGTCGACGCGACGCACAACCCCGAGTTCACCATGCTGGAGGCGTACCAGGCCTACGCCGACTACGGCACGATGCGCACGCTGACCAGGGAACTGGTGCAGCACGCCGCCGAGGCGGCGCACGGCGCGCAGGTCGCCCGCCGTCCGGACGGGGAGTACGACATCTCCGGCGACTGGCCGGTCGTGACCGTGCACGACGCGGTGTCCGAGGTGCTGGGCGAGCGGGTCGACGCCGGCACGCCGGCCCACGTGCTGCGTGGGCTGTGCCGGCGCGCGGGTGTCGCGGCGCCGGACGACGCGGGACGCGACGCGCTCGTGCTGGAGGCCTACGAGCAGCTCGTCGAGCCCGCGACGGTGCTGCCCACGTTCTACACCGACTTCCCGACCGGCTCGTCGCCGCTGACCCGGCAGCACCGCGCCGACCCGCGGCTGGCCGAGCGCTGGGACCTGGTGGCGTTCGGGTCGGAGATCGGTACCGCCTACAGCGAGCTGACCGACCCGGTCGAGCAGCGGCGCAGGCTGGAGGCGCAGTCGCTGCGGGCGGCCAGCGGTGACATCGAGGCCATGGAACTCGACGAGGACTTCCTGCTCGCGCTGGAACACGGCATGCCGCCGACCGGCGGGCTCGGCATGGGGGTCGACCGGGTGCTGATGATGCTGACCGGGGCGTCGATCCGGCAGACCGTGCTGTTCCCGTTCGCCCGGCCGCGAGTGACCGGCCCGTGAGCCCGGGGGTCGGTTCGGCCCGGACGCTCGGCCTGGCGGTGCTCGGAGCCGCGATCGTCGCGTACTCGGGCTGGCTGCTGCAGTTCGTGCTGCCCACCGGGCTCGACCTGCTGCACGCGCGCCCCGACGAGGCGAGCGCCGCCGGGCAGCCGTACGCCCCGGTGCTGCGGGGGATCGAGGTGGCCGCGGGTGCCTGTTTCGTGTTGTCCGCGCCGCTGCTGTCCCGGTTGTCGCCCGCCTACTTGCTGGCCCGGCTGTCGGTGGCGGCGTCCTGCCTGTTCGGCCTGCTGCTGGTGACGCACGCGCTGGTGCCGCTGGACTGCGCGGAGTCGGCGAGCGAGGTGTGCAGGCAGCGGATCGAGGCGGGCCAGGTGTCCGGCGGGCACCGCACGCACCGCGTGATCGACGTGCTGCTGGACGCGATCTTCCTGAGCGGCACCGCGACCCTGGTGCTGTGGTGGCCGCCGAGGTGGCGGGCGTTCGCCGCCGCGGGGTTCGCGGCCGGGCTGGCGACGCAGGTGGGCACCCTGCTCACCACGATGGCCGGCACCGGTGCCCTGTCCGGCCTGTTCGAGCGCCTGGAGATGGCGACCATGAGCGCCGTGATGACCGCGGGCCTGTTCTACCTCGCGCGATCGGTCCGTTCACCTACCTGAAAACCCGGACATCTCGGGCATTTTCGTGGAGCAAGGGAGCTTTACTACCCTAAGACGAGAGTAAAGCTCCCTTGCTCCCGCTACCGGAGTTGACAGGGCGGGCCGCGCGGGGTTAGTGGGTCTCGCGCCAGGCGTTGGTCATCGGCAGACGGCGGTCGCGGCCGAACGCCTTGAACGTGATCTTCGTGCCCGGCGGGTACTGCCGCCGCTTGTACTCGGCCCGGTCGACCATCCGCACCACGCGGTCCACCACCTCGGCGTCGAACCCGGCGGCGATCAGGTCGGCGAAGCCGCGGTCACCCTCCACGTAGTCGTCGAGGATGTCGTCGAGCAGCGGGTAGTCGGGCAGCGAGTCGGTGTCGACCTGGTCGGGCCGCAGCTCCGCGGACGGTGGCTTGCTGATCGAGTTCTCCGGGATCGGCGGCGTCTCCCCGCGCTTCTCGGCCTCGGAGTTACGCCACCGCGCCAGCTCCCACACGTGGGTCTTGAACACGTCCTTGATCGGCGCGAACCCGCCGACGGCGTCGCCGTAGATCGTCGAGTACCCCACCGCCAGCTCGGACTTGTTCCCGGTGGCCAGCACCAGGTGACCCTCCTGGTTGGACAGCGCCATCACCAGCATGCCGCGCACCCTGGCCTGGATGTTCTCCTCGGCGAGCCCGGACAGCCCCAGCTGGTCGACGTACACCCGCACCATGTCGGCCACCGGCTCCTCCCGGAAGTGGCACCCCAGCCGCCGCGCCAGCTCCGCCGCGTCGGAACGCGAGTGCTCCGAGGAGTACCGGGACGGCATCGACACGCCGTACACGGCGTCCGGCCCGAGCGCGTCGACGGCCAGCGCCGCGGTCAGCGCCGAGTCGATGCCGCCGGAGAAGCCGAACGTCACCGACCGGAAGCCGTTCTTGTGCACGTAGTCGCGCAGCCCGACGACCAGGGCCGACCACACCTCGGCCTCGTCGGACAGCGGTTCGCTGATCGGCGGCTGCGCCACCGGCTCGTAGGCGGGCAGCGGGTTGTCGCCGAGCACCCGGTGACGCACCCGCAGCCCGGCGTGCGTGCCCTCGACCGTGCCGCTGCCCGCCGGCAGGTCGAGGTCGAGCACGAGCAGGTGCTCGGTGAACTGGGGGGCCCGCGCCAGCAGTTCGCCGTCCGCGCCGACGACGATCGAGTCGCCGTCGAAGACCAAGTCGTCCTGGCCGCCGACCAGGTTGGTGTACACCAGCGGCGCACCGGCCTCGGCGGCCCGCCGGGCCACCAGCGGCAGGCGGATGTCGTCCTTGGACCGTTCGTACGGCGAGGCGTTGGGCGCGACGACGAGGTCCACCCCGGCGGCGCCGAGCGCCGAGACCGGGCCGCCGTCCTGCCAGATGTCCTCGCAGATCACCATGCCGATGTCGAGGCCGTGCAGGCGCAGCACGTCCAGCGTCTCACCGGCGGAGAACCAGCGGTGCTCGTCGAACACGCCGTAGTTGGGCAGGTGGTGCTTGAATTGCCGGGCGACGACCTCGCCGCCGTAGAGTGCCGCCGCCGCGTCCCGCGGGCCGGCGTCGTCGAGGTCGAGGTAGCCGACGTAGGTGAGCACGTCGCCGCAGCCGGCGTCGGCGAGCCGGGCCGCCAGCTCGGTCACCTTCGCCTTGGACGCCTCGGCGAACGTCTTGCGCAGGGACAGGTCCTCCACCGGATAGCCGGTGAGTGACATCTCCGGGAAGACCACCACGTGCGCACCCGCCTGGGCCGCCTTCCGGGTCCATTCGACGGTCAGCTCTGCGTTGCCTTCCAGAGCGCCGACGGTGGTGTTGACCTGGGCCAGTGCGATGCGCAGTTGCGGCATGGCGTCATTCTCGCACCGACGGCCTCCTTTCGTCGGGAGTTCATCCGCCACATCTGGTTGTGAATTGTCTCGCTCCGTAACGTCTCGTGTGTTCCCCACCACCCACCGAGATCGACGGAGGTCTTCGCGTGAAGAGACGGAACTTCCTGCGTGCGGCCGTGGTCGGCGCCGGAGTCACCGCGTTCGGCAACACGCTCACCTCAGGCGCACTGGCTGCCCCCGCCCAGAACGGACCCAGTCCCTACGGGCCGCTGCGCCCCCCGGACGCCAACGGCATCGCGCTGCCGGAAGGCTTCACCAGCCGGGTGGTCGCCCGGTCGCGGCAGCGGGTCGCGGGCTACGTCTGGCACGACGCCCCCGACGGCGGCGCGGTGTTCGCCGACGGAACGGGCTGGATCTACGTGTCGAACTCCGAGATCGCGCCGGGCGGCGGCGCCAGCGCGCTGCGGTTCGACGCGAACGGCACCATCACCAGCGCGTACCGGATTCTCGCCGACACCAGGCGGAACTGCGCCGGCGGCGCGATGCCGTGGGGTACCTGGGTGTCCTGCGAGGAGGTCGACGGCGGCTACGCCTACGAGTGCAACCCGCGCGGGCCGGCGTCGGCCGCGGTACGCCGGCCTGCCATGGGCCGGTTCACGCACGAGGCCGCCGCGGCCGACCCGGTGCGCAAGGCGGTCTACCAGACCGAGGACATCTCGGACGGCTGCTTCTACCGCTTCCTGCCCACCACCTGGGGTGACTTGTCCTCGGGCACGCTGGAGGTGCTGGTGGCCGGGTCCGCCACGAGCGGCCCGTTCACCTGGGCCAAGGTGCCCGACCCGGACGGCAGCCCGGTCGCCACCCGCAACCAGGTACGCGGCGCGAAGCGGTTCAGCAGCGGCGAGGGCCTGCACTACGCCAACGACACGGCGTGGTTCACCACCAAGGGCGACAACCGGGTGTGGCAGGTCAACCTGCTGAACAACACCTACGAGCTGGCCTACGACGACTCGCTGGTCAACCCCGGCACCCCGCCGCTGACCGGCGTCGACAACATCACCGGGTCCGGCTCGGGTGACCTGTTCGTCGCCGAGGACGGCGGCAACATGGAGATCTGCATCATCACGCCGGACGACATCGTGGCGCCCTTCCTGCGGATCAGCGGGCAGAGCTCGTCGGAGATCTGCGGCCCGGCCTTCACCCCCGCCGGCGACCGGCTGTACTTCTCGTCCCAGCGCGGCACCACCGGCTCCTCCTCCGGTGGCATCACCTACGAGGTCACCGGCCCCTTCCGCCGCTGACCCCCGAAGCGAGAGCAAGGGAGCTTTACGACCCTTAAACGGTAGTAAAGCTCCCTTGCTCCGCTAAAACGCCCGAGATGTCCGGTTCAGCTCTTCTTCTTGCGGAGCATGCCGCGGACCTTCTTCAGCGCTTCCTCGGCGTCGGAGTCGAACGGGTTGTCGTGCACCAGGTAGGTCCAGGTCGACGACGCGCGCCGCACCCCGGACGCCGCCAGGTCGATCCCGTTCTCGGTGATCTCCCCGTCCTCCAGCGTCTTCACCGACCGCGCCTCCACCTCGCCGATGATCTTGTGGAACTCGGGGATCGCGGCCCGGTGGAACTCGTCGAGCGGCGTCTCCTTGGCCAGCGCGCGCAGGTGGATGCTCTCCCGCACGTCGGCGAGGTAGGCCAGGTGATCCGACCACAGCTCGTCGAGGTGGAACAACGCGATCTCCCGGCACGCCTGCACCAGCTCATCGCCTGTGCCCCCCAACGCCTCGGCCAGCTCCTTGTACCGGTCCGGCGCACCCTTCTCCAGCAGCTCGGCGGCCAGTTCGGTGTGCAGCAGCTTGTCCCGGTGCTCCAGCAGGTCGGTGCGCTGCCGCTCGATCAGCCGGGTGTAGCGCCACGTGTTGCGGTGGATCTCCAGGTCGACGCCCTCGGCCACGCGCTGCGCGTGGTTGATCTGCCGGTGCGCGACGTCGGCGGTGATCTCGCCGGTCTCGTCGTCGGACGCGATCCCCTCCGGTACGTCCGGCGCGTGCGAGAGCACCAGGTCGTCGTTGAGGCTGGCGAAGAACACCGAGCTGCCCGGGTCGCCCTGGCGGCCCGCGCGGCCACGCAGCTGGTCGTCGAGCCTGCTCGACGGGTACCGGGCCGTGCCGATCACGTGCAGCCCGCCCAGCTCGGCGACCCGCTCGCGGTCGGCGCCGTCGGCCCCGCCGAGACGGATGTCGGTACCGCGCCCGGCCATCTGCGTGGACACGGTCACCGCGCCGTGCTTGCCCGCCTCGGCGATGATCGCCGCCTCCTCGGCGTCGTTGCGGGCGTTGAGCACCACGCAGGACACCCCGAACTTCTCCAGCTTCTCGGCCAGCTCCTCGGACTCGGCGACGTCCTGCGTCCCGACCAGGATCGGCCGTCCGGTCTCGTGGACCGAGCGGATCTCCTCCTGGATGGCACGCAGCTTCTGCGACGGCGACGCGAAGATGCGGTCCTGCTGGTCCTCCCGGATGTTCTCCGCATTCGGCGGGATGACCGCGACCTCGAGCTTGTAGAACTCACGCAGCGGCTCGGCCACCGCGACCGCGGTACCGGTCATGCCCGCGACCTGCGGGTAACGGGCCAGCAACGCCTGCACGGTGATCGAGTCGAGGATCTCGCCCCGGTCGGACGGCGGCACCTGCTCCTTGGCCTCGACCGCGGCCTGCAGGCCGTCCGGCCACCGCTGCAGCTCCGCGACCCGGCCCCGGGAGGCGTTGATCAGCCGCACCTTGCCGTCGCGGACCAGGTAGTCGACGTCGCGTTCGAGCAGCGCGTGCGCGTGCAGGGCGACGTTGACCGCGGCCAGCCGGTCCGACGTGCCCTCCTCGTGCTCGCCGTAGAGGTCGATGCCGAGCGACTTCTCCACCACCGACGAACCGGCGGGCGTCAGCCACGCGTTGCGGCCGTCGGTGTCGGTCTCGTAGTGCAGGCCCAGCCGCAGCCGCCGCACGACGTTGGCGACCTCCTCGTCGGCCATCCCGGCGTCGACCGAGCCCGCCATCACCAGCGGAACCCTCGCCTCGTCGACGAGCACCGAGTCGGCCTCGTCGATGATGGCCACCTCGGGCTTGGGCTGCACGAGGTCGTCCGGCCTGGTCACCAGCCGGTCGCGGAGCACGTCGAACCCGATCTCGCTGACCGCGCCGTAGGTGATGTCGCGGTGGTAGGCCTCGCGCCGCTCCTCACGGGTGCGCGACGGCTCGACCCAGCCGACGGACACGCCCAGCAGGTCGTGCACCGGCCGCATCCAGTCCGCGTCGCGGCGGGCCAGGTAGTCGTTGACGGTGACGACGTGCACGTGCTTGCCCTGCATGGCGTAGCCAGCCGCGGCCAGCGCGCCGGCGAGCGTCTTGCCCTCACCGGTCGCCATCTGCACGACGTGCCCGGTCAGCAGGCCCATCGTGCCCAGCAACTGCACGTCGAACGCCCGCTCGCCGAGAGCCCGGCGGGCGGCCTCCCTGCCGAGGGCGCACAACTCGACCAGCTGGTCGTTGCCGAAGGTGGAGAACTCACGCAGCGCCTTGGCGGCCTCGGTCAGCTCGGTGTCGGAGAGCTTCTCGACCTCCGCCTCACGTGCCCCGATGGCAGGCAACAGCGCCTCGTACTTGGTCAGCTCCACACTGGCCGGGCGCTGGATGATCCTGCGCAACCGCTTCATCAACGCTGCCACCCGTGGTCTCCTTCAATCTCTCGTCGACGGCCGGCCCGTTCGCACAACGAGAGTGAGCCACCGGACAGTTCCGGCTGCCACCACTTCGTCGGCGAATGGCACGATCGTCGTCGTGCCGCGCTTCGAACGCTACCGCCTCGCGGGTGTGCTGGCTGTCATCAGCCTGCTGGCCGCCTGCACGTCCGCCCCACCGGCCCAGCCGGGCCCGGTCACCGAGACGAACGGGCCGGCCGGCCCTGTCCCCGGCGGGCTGGAACGGTTCTACGGACAGCCGCTGACCTGGGGCGACTGCGTCCCGTTCGCCACCAGCGACAGCACCCGGTCGGCCTTCGGCGCGCCCGGCCTGCAGTGCACGCGACTGTCCGTCCCACTCGACTACGCGCGTCCGGACGGCCCGTCGATCACGCTCGGCGTGCTGCGGCAGAAGGCGTCCGGGGACAGGATCGGCTCGCTGGTGGTCAACCCCGGCGGGCCGGGGGCCTCCGGGATGGCGTCGGCGGCGAGCCAGGCCGAGACGGTGGCCTCGGGTGAGCTGGGGCAGCGGTTCGACCTGGTCGGCTTCGACCCGCGCGGCGTCGGCGCCAGCCAGCCGGCCGTGCGGTGCCTGACCGACGCCGAACGCGACGCCGACCGGTCCGACGACTCCGAGTCCGACGGCTCGCCGCAGGGCGTGACCAGGCAGGAGACCGAGTCGAAGCAGCTGGGGGAGAAGTGCGTGCAGCGCACCGAGCACGGTGCGGCGATGCTGGCCAACATCGGCACCCGCGACGTCGTGCGGGACCTGGACGTGCTGCGCTCCGCGCTCGGTGACGAGAAGCTGACCTACCTCGGCTACTCCTACGGCACCCGGATCGGCTACAGCTACGCCGAGGCGTTCCCCGGCAACGTCCGCGCGCTGGTCCTGGACGGCGCGCTGGACCCGGAGCAGGACTCGATCGACTCGCTGGTCGCGCAGGGCGCGGGCTTCGGCAAGGCGTTCGGCGAGTTCACCCGCTGGTGCGTCGCCCAGCAGGACTGTGCGCTGGGCACCGATCCGGATGCCGCGATCGGAGCGTTCCAGCAGCTCGTCCGCCCGCTGATCGACAACCCGGCGCAGGCGGGCGAGCGGCGCCTGTCGTTCGAGGACGCGACCACCGGCGCGGTGCAGGCGCTGTACTCCCAACAGCTGTGGGACGTGCTGAACACCGGCCTGAACGAGCTGAAGCGCCAGCAGGGCAACACCCTGCTGAAGCTGGCCGACGCCTACAACGAGCGGGGCGCCGACGGCAGCTACTCCACCACCCAGGACGCGTTCCTCGCCGTGCGCTGCGTCGACGACCCCAGGGTCACCGACCGCGCCGCCGTCGCCGAGGCGCACCGCCGCTACGCCGAGGTGGCGCCGTTCCTCGACGACGGCCGCTCCGGCGGCGCCGCGCTGGACGCGTGCGCGTTCTGGCCGGTACCGAACACCTCGCAGCCGCACACGCCGAAGGTCGGCGGCCTGCCGCCGGTGCTGGTGGTGTCGACGACCGGCGATCCGGCCACCCCGTACGCCGCCGGGGTGAACCTGGCCAAGGCCCTCGGCGGGAAGCTGGTCACGTTCGAGGGCACCCAGCACACCGTGTTCCTGCAGGGCAACAGGTGCGTCGACAAGGCGGGCACGGACTACCTGGTCGACGGCACACTACCGGCCGAGAACACCCGCTGCTCAGGCTCGAAGTGAGAGCAAGGGAGCTTTACTAGCGAAGAAGGGTAGTAAAGCTCCCTCGCTCTCACCCGGGACGGGCGCACGGGCTGCGGCGCCGCCGACCCGGTGGCACCATCTGCCCGTGCCCCGCATGCCCTTTGTTGTTGTGGCGGCTGCTGCGCTGGTCAGCAGCCTGGTGGCCTGCGCGGACGACCCGCCGGCGCCGCCGAAGCCGACCGTGGTGCAGTCCGAGCCACCCCCGCCGCCGCCACCCCCCGCCGACCCGCTGGAGCAGTTCCACACGCAGAAACTCACCTGGGGACCGTGTGGCCCGTTCGCCGACTCAGCGGAGGCGAGAGAGGCGTTCGGCGGACAGAACCTGGAGTGCGCGCGGCTGATGGTCCCGCTGGACTACGCCCAGCCTGCCGGCGCCCGGATCACCATCGGCGTCCTGCGGCACAAGGCAGCGGGCGAGCGGATCGGGTCGCTGGTGATCAACCCCGGCGGCCCCGGCGCGTCCGGCATGGTCGCGGCCGCGAGCCTCGCCGGCCAGGCGGGCGGGTCGCCGCTCGGGCAGCGATTCGACCTGGTCGGATTCGACCCGAGGGGCGTCGGCGCCAGTCGTCCCGCCGTGCGATGCCTGACCGACGCCGAACGCGACGCCGACCGCGCCGACGACTCGGAGACCGACGGCACGCCGCAGGGCGTGGCCCGCCAGGAAGCCGAGGCCCGCGACTTCGGCAGCCGCTGCGTGCAGCGCACCGAGCACGGCGCGGCGATGCTCGCCAACCTGGGCACCCGCGACGTCGCCAGGGACCTCGACATCCTCCGCGCCGCACTCGGCGACGCCAAGCTCAGCTACCTGGGCTACTCCTACGGCACCCAGATCGGCTACACCTACGCCGAGGCGTTCCCGGACAAGGTGCGCGCGATGGTCCTCGACGGTGCGGTCGACCCTGAGCAGGACCCGCTGGAGAGCGCGCTGGCCCAGCAGGAGGGTTTCGCCAAGGCGTTCGGCGAGTTCGTGACGTGGTGCGGCAAGCAGGGCAAGTGCCCGCTCGGCACCGACGCGACCGCCGCCACCAAGGCGTACCAGGACCTGGTCCGGCCGCTGATCGACAAGCCGGTGAAGGTCGGCGACCGCAAGCTGTCCTACGAGGACGCCACCATCGCCACCATCCAGGCGCTGTACTCCCAGCAGTTCTGGCAGCAGCTCAGCCAGGGGCTGACCGAACTCGACGAGGGCCGCGGCGAGACACTGCTGAAGCTCGCCGACGCCTACAACGGCCGCGGCCAGGACGGCCGCTACACCGGGGTGCAGGACTCGTTCACCGCGATCGGCTGCGTGGACAACCCGCGCATCACCGACAAGGCCCGCATCGCCGACATGCAGCGACGGGCCGCGCAGGCCGCCCCGTTCCTCGACGACGGCAAGCCGGACGGCGCCGCGCTGGACACCTGCGCGTTCTGGCCGGTCCCCAACACCTCTCAGCCGCACCTGCCCAAGGTCGAGGGCGTCCCGCCGGTGCTGGTCGTCTCCACCACCGGTGACCCGTCGACGCCGTACCAGGCGGGGGTGAACCTGGCGAAGGCGATGAAGGGCGCGCTGCTGACGTTCGAGGGCACCCAGCACACGGTGTTCCTGCAGGGCAACACCTGCGTCGACGAGGCGGGCACCGCCTACCTGGTCGACGGCAAACTCCCCGCCGAGGGCACCCGCTGCTCGCCGTAGAAGTGGAGCAAGGGAGCTTTACTACCCTTCTTCGCTAGTAAAGCTCCCTTGATCCCACTTGAGGGCCAGCTCGAGCATCACGGCGGCGCCCTGGCCGCGCTCCGGCGGAGGCACCTGCAGCCACACCCGGACCAGCTCCCGCGACGGCGCCTCGCTGATCCAGAACTTGACGTCCACCTCGGTGTTCACCGCGGGCAGCACCGCCGTCACGACGTCGGCGGGCACCTTCGCGGTGACCCGGTAAGCCGGCACGTTCTCCAGCTTCTCCTTCGCCTCGGTCCGCGCCCGCGCCGCACCGCTCAGCAGCCGCGGCAGCCCGCGCGCCGGGTCCCGCAGCGACGCCGGCGTCAGACTGGGCAGCGGTGCCCGGGTCGCCAGCCCGCTCTCGTCGGCCAGCATCAGCGTGTCGCCGGACAGCTCGAAGCCGAGCGTCACCTGGTCGGTCGGCCGCTGCAGCGCCACCGTCCCCTTGGCCCAGCCGTGCGGCCCGTCTGCGGGTCGCGCCTGTCCCTCGGCGGAGTTGACCAGCATTCCCGGCAGCACCCCGCTCGCCCCGTAGGTGAACCGGACCGGCCGCGGCACCGACAGCGACCGCGCGGCCGCCGCGGTCAGCTCCGCCGCGCCGGGCATCGGCTCACTGGTGTCCGGCGCCGAGGCGCACCCGGACACCAGCAGCAGGACGACCACAATCCGCGACATGGACCGCATGCCGGTCACGGTAGCGGCGCCCCCTCGGAAAACGTCCGCCGGTAGGCCAGCGGCGAGACCCCGATCGTGGCGTTGAGGTGCTGGCGCAGCGAGGCCGCCGTGCCCAGCCCGGACTCTGCCGCGACCTGGTCCACCGGCAGCCGGGTGGTTTCCAGCAGGTGCCGCGCGTGCCGGATCCGCTGCTGGATCAGCCACGCCCGCGGTGACAGGCCGGTCTCCGCGCGGAACCGCCGGGAGAACGTCCGCACGCTCATCCGCGCCTGCGCGGCCATCGCCGCCAGGTCCAGTGGCTCGCCGAGCCGTCGCAGCGCCCAGTCGCGGGTCGCCGCCGTACTGCCCTCGTCGGCGGGCAGCGGCCGGTCGATGTACTGCGACTGCCCGCCGTCCCGCCACGGCGGCACGACGCAGTGCCTGGCGGCCACGTTGGCGACCTCGCTGCCGTGATCGGACCGCAGCACGTGCAGGCACAGGTCGACACCGGCCGCGAGACCGGCCGAGGTGAGCACGTCGCCGTCGTCGACGAACAGCACGTTCTCGTCCAGGTCGACCTTCGGGTAAAGCTGCCGGAACTCCTCCGCGTAGGCCCAGTGCGTCGTCGCGCGCCGTCCGTCCAGCAGGCCGGCGGCGCCGAGCACGAACGCCCCGGTGCAGATCGACATGATGCGAGCATCCGCCGGAATAAGCTCGATCGCCGCCGCGAGCGGGCCGTCCAGCGTGCCGTGCCGGCGCGGACCGGCCACTCGCGTGCCCGGGATGACCACCGTGTCGGCCTCGGCCAGCACCTCTGGACCGTGGTCGAGCACGGCCGTGTAGCCGGCGCTGACCCGCACCGGCCGGTCGTCGACCCCGCAGACCCGCACCCGGTACAGCCGCTCACCGTTCTTGCGAGCCGTGCCGAACAGCTGCGGCGGGATGTTCAGGTCGTACCCGACGACCTCGTCGACGGCCAGCACCACCACCTCATGCATGGCCAGATTCTTTCACATATTGACCTTCTGGCCACTCGTCCGGGCGGCGACACTGCACCAGGCTTGCCGGGTGACCGAACTGCAGGACCGCGCGCCCGCCCGTACCCGACGGCCGCATCGCGCCTGGATCGTCGCTGTCATCGCGTTCGTGACGCTGATCGGCGCCGCGGGTTTCCGCTCCGTTCCCGGCGTGCTCATCGACCCGCTGCATCAGGAGTTCGGCTGGTCCCGGGGCACGATCTCGGCTGCCGTGTCGATCAACCTCATCCTGTACGGCCTGATCTCACCGTTCGCGGCCGCGTTGATGGACCGCCTCGGCATGCGCCGCGTGGTCGTCGGCGCGCTGGTGCTGGTCGCCGCGGGCAGCGGCCTGACGGTGTTCATGACCAGCAGCTGGCAGCTCCTGCTCAGCTGGGGTGTCCTCGTGGGCGTCGGCACCGGGTCGATGGCGATGACGTTCGTGGCCACCGTCACCGGCCGCTGGTTCGTCCGCCACCGCGGCCTGGTCAGCGGCATCCTGACCGCGGCCGGTGCCACCGGTCAGCTGATCTTCCTGCCGCTGGTCGCGTCGCTGGCCACCGACTACGGCTGGCGCACACCGTCGATCGTGGTCGCCCTCGCCGCGCTCGCGGTCGTCCCGCTCGTACTGCTGTTTCTGCACGACTGGCCCGCCGACGTCGGCACGACGCCCTACGGCGGCGAGGCGCAGCCCCGTCCCGCGGCGGCCGCGGGCAGCAGCGCGCTGCGGGCTCTGCGCACCCTGCGCGACGCCGCACGCAGGCCGGTGTTCTGGCTGCTCGCCGGCGGTTTCGCCATCTGCGGCGCGTCCACGAACGGGCTCGTCGGCACCCACTTCGTCCCCGCGGCACACGACCACGGGATGCCGTCGACGACGGCGGCGTCGCTGCTCGCGCTGGTCGGCCTGTTCGACGTGGCAGGCACGATCCTGTCCGGCTGGCTCACCGACCGCGTGGACTCCCGTATCCTGTTGGGTGCTTATTACGCCCTACGGGGTGCATCTCTGATGATCCTGCCGTCACTGTTCGCGCCGGAGACTCAGCCGAGCATGTGGGTGTTCATCATCTTCTACGGGCTGGACTGGATCGCCACCGTGCCGCCGACCGTCGCACTGTGCCGGGAACACTTCGGCGACGCCGGCCCGATCGTCTTCGGCTGGGTGTTCGCCTCGCATCAGGTGGGCGCCGCGTTCGCCGCGTTCGGCGCCGGGCTGACCCGCGACCTGCTCGGCGCGTACGACCTGGCCTGGTACGTCGCGGGCGGTCTGTGTGTGATCGCCGCGGCCCTGTCGGTGGGCATCCCCAGGGCGGAAACACGGCGTTAACACGCCCCGCATAGGGTGCGGCCATGGATCGCCAGCAGGAGTTCGTGCTGCGCACGCTGGAAGAACGCGACATCCGCTTCGTGCGGCTCTGGTTCACCGACGTCCTCGGTTTCCTCAAGTCGGTGGCGGTCGCGCCGGCCGAGCTGGAGGGGGCCTTCGGCGAGGGAATCGGCTTCGACGGTTCCGCCATCGAGGGCTTCGCCAGGGTCTACGAGTCGGACATGGTCGCCAAGCCCGACCCCGCCACGTTCCAGGTGCTGCCGTGGGAGACCCCGGAGGGCGGCCACTACTCGGCCCGGATGTTCTGCGACATCGCCATGCCGGACGGTTCGCCGTCCTGGGCCGACCCTCGGCACGTGCTGCGCAGGCAGCTGTCCAAGGCGGGCGAGGCCGGGTTCACCTGCTACGTCCACCCGGAGATCGAGTTCTTCCTGCTGGCCAACCTGCCCGACGACGGCACCGAGCCCGAGCCCGCCGACAACGGCGGCTACTTCGACCAGGCCAGCCACGCCACCGCCACGCACTTCCGGCGGCACGCCATCGAGACGCTCGAGGCGATGGGCATCTCGGTCGAGTTCAGCCACCACGAAGGCGCGCCCGGCCAGCAGGAGATCGACCTGCGTTACGCCGACGCCCTGACCATGGCCGACAACGTGATGACGTTCCGCTACGTCGTCAAGGAGGTCGCGCTGACCCAGGGGGTCCGGGCCACCTTCATGCCCAAGCCGTTCACCAACCAGCCGGGCTCGGGCATGCACACGCACGTCAGCCTGTTCGAGGGCGACCGCAACGCCTTCTACGACCCGGAGGACCCGCACGAGCTGTCCGGGACAGGCAAGGCGTTCGTCGCCGGGGTGCTGCGGCACGCCAGGGAGATCTCCGCGGTGACCAACCAATGGGTGAACTCCTACAAACGCCTGATCAGCGGAGGGGAAGCCCCGACGACCGTGTCCTGGGGCCGGGCGAACCGGTCCGCGCTGGTCCGGGTGCCGATGTACTCGCCGGGCAAGGCGTCCTCGCGCCGGGTCGAGATCCGCACGCTGGACTCGGCGTGCAACCCGTACCTGGCCTACTCGGTCATCCTCGCCGCCGGGCTGAAGGGCATCGAGGAGGGCTACGAGCTGCCGCCGCCCGCGGAGGACAACATCTGGTCGCTGTCGGACTCCGAGCGCCGTGCCTCGGGGTACGCCAACCTGCCGCAGAACCTGGGCGAGGCGCTGACCGAGATGGAGCGGTCGGAGCTGCTGCCCGAGGCGCTCGGGGAGCACGTGTACGACTTCTTCCTCCGCAACAAGCGGGTCGAGTGGGACAACTACCGCAGCTCGGTGACGCCCTACGAGCTGAGGACCCTGCTTCCTGTGCTCTGACCAGCGGTTTCGCTGTTAAGGGACCCCCCTGTTTCGAGGGGGTTGGAGGGCATGTAATCTTCTCTTCGTCGCCAGGGAGACCCGGGCCGGCGGGCGAAAGCCCGGTGGGACGGACCCTGACGGACTCGGGTCGAGCGGGTTGACACCGCGAACCGAACCGAGTAACGTAATGCGACGGCCCCGAGGTGGGGCACCAATCCCTTCGAGAAGTTTTCGATAAGATTGCGTGTCGCCTTGGGCGCGATGTGCCAGACAAATCGGCGTGTTGCTTGAGAACTCAACAGTGTGCTAGTGAACTAAGCCAGTAGAGCTTTATGTTGAAACCCCTCGTCAGGGGT
>NZ_SFCC01000007.1 GCF_004214935.1 Amycolatopsis suaedae | reverse complement strand
TCGAGCCAGACCACCACCCCGCCAGGATCCCCACCACCGCAACAGCGGCACACCCACCCTGACACTGACGCGAGTTCCACGCTCGAGACCAGCCACTCGCCTGCCCGCGACTCGACTTTGCCGGGGCCCTGACGTGTGACGTGGTGATGGTGGCCTTCACGTGCTCTGGTGTTTGGTGTGTTGTCTCGTTCGTGGTGGCAGCCAGCCGGCGCCGGAGGGAGTGACGGCGGCGGTGTGGGGCGTTCGACCGACACCGCCGCCGCGTGATCCGGTTATACAGGGCCGGTGCCAACTCACCGGAAACTGTTCTTCGTCGCCGCCGCGCTGCTCGTGCTGGGCATTGCCTCGTTCCTGTTGCAGCCGGGCGGTCCCGACACCGAATGCGCTACGCCGGGCGGGCCGACCTCCGGGTTCTACGACCAGGAGAAGGGCTGCCCGGTGTCGAGCGAGAGCATGCGGGAAGTCGCCGACTACAACTCCTCGCCCAAGATCTTCCGGATCGCCGGCGTGGTGCTCGTCGTCGCGGGCGCCGGTGTCGGGATCGCCGGGCTGGTGAGCATGAGCCGGTCCGGCCGCAAGTCCGGCGACACCGTCAGGTAGGGGCGAGCAGGCCGCCCAGCGTGCGCAGCTGCGCGGTGGCGCCGCCGAGGGCGAACTCCGCCCGCTTCGCCGCCACGAAGTAGCGGTGCAGCGGGTGGTCGGTGTCGATCCCGACTCCGCCGTGGATGTGCACCGCGGTGTGCGCCACCCGGTGCCCGGCCTCGGCCGCCCAGAACTTCGCCGTCGCGACGTCGCGCTCGGCGGGCAGGCCGTCGGCCAGCCTGCTGGCGGCCTGCCACAGCGTCAGGCGGACCGCCTCGACGTCCAGATGCCCGTCGGCGAGGCGCTGACGCACCGCCTGGAAACCGGCGATGGCGTGGTCGAACTGCTTGCGTTCCTTGGCGTACTCCGCGGTCCGGGTCAGCGCCTCGTCCAGCACGCCCAGCTGCAGGGCACACCAGGCCACGGTGACCCGCGCCCGCAGCCACGCCGCCGCGTCCGGCGAGCCCAGCACGGCCGTGTCCGGTACCGCGACGTCGGTCAGCCGCACCAGCCCGGCGTCGCCGCGGTCGACGGTGCGCTGCGGCTCGACGGTCACGCCGTCGGCGCCGGTGCCGACGATCAGCAGCACGGTCGAGTCGGCCGCGACCGCGGGCACCAGCACGGCGTCGGCGAACGCCGCGTACGGCACGGTGCTCTGCGTGCCGCTGACCAGCCAGCCGTCCTCGGTCCGCTGCGCGGTGAACCCGCAGGGCGCGCCCGCGTCGGCCAGCGCCGAGGTGAGGACGCGCTCGCCCCTGGCGACCGGGACCACCTCGCGCTCGACCTGCCGCGCGTCCCCGAACTCGGCCACGGCGGCAGCGGCCGTCACGGTGGCCAGGTAGGGCACCGGCGCCACCGTACGGCCGATCTCCACGAGCACGGCGCACTGTTCCAGCAGGCCGAAACCGCCGCCGCCCGCCGTGCTCGGCAGCGCCGCGTCGACGACCCCGGCGCGGGCCAGCTCCGTCCACAGTGCACGGTCGAACCCGCCGGAACCGGGCTCGTCCCAAGACCGCGGATCACAGCGTTCTCGCAGGATCCGGCGGGCGAGCCCGGACAGTGCCTGCTGTGCCTCGGTGTGCGAGAAGTCCATACCCTGTCCTAACGCGTGACCGGAAGTCCGAGTGTGGTGGCCGCGACGAGGTCGCGCTGCATCTCGTTGGTGCCGCCGCCGAAGGTGAGGATCAGCGACGACCGGTGCAGCCGCTCGACCTTGCCGCGCAGTACCGCGCCCGGCGAGCCCTCCCGGACGACGGCCGCGGCGCCGAGGACCTCCATCAGCAGCCGGTAGGCCTCCAGCGCGAACTCGGTGCCGTACACCTTGGTCGCCGACGCCTCGCCGGGGCCCAGCTCGTTCTCGGCCGCCGCCCACGCGATCTTCCAGTTGCGCAGCTTCAGGTAGTCCGCGCCGGCGTGGACCCTGGCCAGATGGGTACGGACCCACTCCGCGTCGATGACCCGGCTGCCGTCGGGTTGCTTCGTCCGCGCGGCCCACTCGGTGACCTCCCGCAGCGCCGCCCGCACCGGCGCGGCCGAGGTGAGCGCGACCCGCTCGTGGTTGAGCTGGTTGGTGATCAGCGGCCAGCCGGCGTTCTCCTCGGCGATCCGCGCGTCCAGGCCGACCCGCACACCGTCGTAGAACGTGGCGCTGGTGCCCGGCCCGGCCACCGTGCGCACCTTCGTCCAGGAGAACCCCGGCGCGTCGGTGGGCACGACCAGGATGCTGATCCCCTTGTGCTTGCGGGCGTCCGGGTCGGTGCGCACGGCCAGCCACACGTAGTCGGCGTACTCGATCAGGCTGGTCCACATCTTCTGCCCGGTGACGACGTAGCCGTCACCGTCACGCACGGCACGGGTGCGCAGTGACGCCAGGTCGGTTCCGGCTTCCGGCTCCGAGTAGCCGATCGAGAAGTGCAGCTCGCCCGCCGCGATGCGGGGCAGGTAGAACGCCTTCTGTTCCGGGGTGCCGAAGCGCATGATGGTCGGGCCGATGGTGTTGATCGTCAGGAACGGGATCGGCACCCCGGCGCGGGCCGCCTCGTCGGTGAAGATCAGCTGGTCCACCATGGACCGCTGCTGCCCGCCGTACTCGGTCGGCCAGCCGATGGCGAGCCAGCCGTCCCGGCCCAGCTGCCGCACGATCTCCTTGTACGCCACGCCATCGCCGTACTCGCCGCCCGGCCCGGCCAGCCCGGCCCTGCGCTCGGCGGTCATCAGCCCGGCGAAGTAGGAACGCAGCTCGTCGCGTAGTTCCTCCTGCTCGCGCGTGTAGCCGATCCGCACCGGCCGTCACCTCCGTCAGACCCGCTCGTTGTGGTCGCCGAGGCGCCACCCGCGTAGTGTAGAACCTGTTCTAGTTGTAGCACCGATCGTCGAACGGAGGAAGCGTGGAGATCAGCGTCGACCGCTCCCTGTGCGAGGCCAACGAGCTGTGCGTGGCGATGGCGCCGGCCGTGTTCGAGCTCGACGAGGACGAGGAGCTGCGGATTCGCCAGCCGCATCCACCGCGTGAGGAACTAGAACGAGTTTCCAACGCGATCGCGGCTTGTCCCAAGAACGCCCTGCTCTTGCGGCAGTAGTGCACTCTTGATGTAAACGAGAACAGATTCTAGTCTGTGCTCTGAGTGCCCGGCCAGCGGCGGCCGGCGGCGAGCGAGGGAGCACGCGACGTGAGAGCGGCCGTACTGAACGCGATCGGCGACGACAAGCTCGAACTCAGGGACGACGTCAGCACCGTCGCGCCGGGCCCGCACGAGGTGCGCATCGGGGTGCGGGCCTGCGGGATCTGCCACAGCGACCTGTCGGCCATGGACGGCACGCTGCCCGCGCTGGCGCCCGGCGTGGTCGGTCACGAGGGCGCCGGTGAGGTGCTCGAGGTCGGCAGCGGCGTGGAGCACCTCGCGCCGGGCGACCACGTGACCGTCTCGTTCGTCCCGCCCTGCGGCACCTGCCCGAGCTGCCTGCGTGGCCAGACCCACCTGTGCCCGGTGCACGCCATCGCCGCGTTCACCTCGCCGCGCTTCCGCCTCGGCGACACGCCGCTGTTCGGCTACGCCGGGCTGGGCACGTTCGCCGACGAGGTGGTGGTGCCCGCGGCCGGTGCGATCAAGATCGACCCGGCGGTGCCGTTCGAGACGGCCGCGCTGGTCGCCTGCGGTGTGCTGACCGGTGCCGGTGCGGTGCTCAACACGGCGGCCGTCGAGCCCGGCTCGCGGGTGCTGATCATCGGCTGCGGAGGCGTGGGGATCTCGGCCATCCAGGGCGCGCGGATCGCCGGTGCCACGGTGATCGCGGCCGTCGACCCGGTCGAGGCCAAGCACCCGATCGCCACCCGCTTCGGCGCCACCCACGCCACCACACCCGACGGTGTCGAGGCGCTGAAACAGGAGGTGACCGCCGCCGAGGGCTTCGACTACGTCTTCGACGTCGTCGGCAACCCGGCGACCATCCGCTCGGCGTGGGACCACACCCGCCGCGGCGGGGCGACCGTGATCGTCGGCGCCGGCCGGGGCGACGCGATGGTCCAGTTCTCCGCGCAGGAACTGTTCCTGCACGACAAGCGGCTGCTCGGCTCCTTCTACGGCGGGGTCAACGTCGCCCGGGACACCCAGCGCATGCTCGACTTCTGGCGCGCCGGCCTGCTCGACCTCGACGGGATGATCTCGCGCAGGCTCACCTTCGACGACATCAACGACGGCCTCGGCGTGCTGAGGGAAGGCCACAGCGACCTGATCCGCCAGGTGGTGACGCTGGGGTGAACGCGCTGGAGGGCAGGACCGCGGTCGTCACCGGCGCCGGTGCCGGCCTCGGCCGCGCCGAGGCGCTCGCGCTGGCCGGTGCCGGTGCCGCCGTGGTCGTCAACGACCTCGATGACGCCGCGCACGAGGTGGCGGCCGAGATCGAGGCGGCGGGCGGCAAGGCACTGGCCGTGCCCGGTGACGTGTCCGACGCCGCCGTCCCGCGGGCCCTGCTGACCGCTGCCGTCGAGCACTTCGGCGGCCTGGACGTCGTGGTCAACAACGCGGGCGTGCTGCGGGACCGCATGCTGACCGGCATGTCCGACGACGAGTGGGACACCGTCGTGCGGGTCCACCTGCGCGGGCACTTCCTGCTCACCCGCGACGCCGCCACGCACTGGCGGGCGCGGGCCAAGGAGACCGGTGAACCGGTCTACGGCAGCGTGGTCAACACCGCGTCGGAGGCGTTCCTGCTCGGCCCGCCGGGCCAGGCCAACTACGCCGCCGCCAAGGCGGGGATCGTCGCGCTGACCGTGTCCGCCGCCAGGGGACTGGCCCGCTACGGCGTCCGTGCCAACGCCATCTGCCCCCGCGCCCGCACCGCGATGACCGCCGGCGTGTTCGGCGACGCGCCCGACGGCGCGGCCGATCCGCTGTCGGTCGACCACGTCGCACCCCTGGTCGCCTACCTCGCCTCCCCGGCCGCCGAGCGGATCAGCGGCCAGGTGTTCGTCGTCCACGGCGGCATGGTCGCCCTGCTCCGCCCGCCGTCGGTGGAGCAGCGCTTCGACACCGCCGGACCACTGTGGACACACGAGGAGCTGGAAACCCGGCTCGGCGGCTACTTCGCCGCCCGCGACCCCGCCCGCATGTTCGCCGCCGACGAGCTGATGGCCCTGGAACCGACCAAGGAGCACACCCGATGACGTTGACCGTGCAGCCGCACCGCGAGTCCCTCGGCCTCAAGGCCGGGCAGCTGTTCATCGACGGGCAGTGGACCGACGGCAGGGGCGGGCAGACCTGGACCCACCAGCACCCGGCGACCGGCGAGGAGGTGGGCGGATTCGTCTCCGGCACCGCGGCCGACGTCGACGACGCGGTCGCCGCGGCGCGGGCCGCGTTCGACGGCTGGGCCACCAGCAGGGCCCGCACCCGCATCGACGTCCTGCTGCGGTTCGCCGCGCTGCTGCGTGAGCACGCCGACGAACTGCGCGGCCTGCAGGCACTGGACAACTCGGTGCCGCTGTCGTTCGGCGGAATCTACGCGACCTCGGTGGAGGCCGCCGCCGACGTGTTCACCCACCACGCCGGCTGGGTCGACAAGGTCGGCGGGCAGACGCTGCCGCCGTACCAGGGCGGCGACCACCTGGCCATGACGTTCCGCGAACCGGTCGGTGTCGTCGCGGCGATCCTGCCCTGGAACGCCCCGTTCCTGCTGTTCGCGCAGAAGGTCGCGCCCGCGCTGGCGGCGGGCTGCACGGTGGTGCTCAAGCCGTCGGAGTACGCGACGTTCGCCGTGCTGCGGATGGTGCGGCTGCTCACCGAGGCGGGCCTGCCGCCCGGCGTGCTCAACGTCGTCACCGGGCCGGGCGACCCGGTCGGCGAGGCCATGATCACCCACCCCGGCGTGGACAAGGTCAGCTTCACCGGCAGCCGGACGGTCGGCAAGCGCATCGTCGAGGCGTCGGCGGGCACGCTGAAGCGCGTGTCGCTGGAACTCGGCGGCAAGAGCCCGGCGCTGGTCTTCGCCGACGCGCCGAACGTGGCGATCGCCGCCGCGACCGTCGTCGGCGCGGTCACCATGGGGCTGTCCGGGCAGGCCTGCGTGGCCAACACCCGCGCTCTGGTGCACCGCGACGTCTACGACGAGTTCCTCGGCGCCGCGCAGGGCATGGCCGCCGCGGTCACCTACGGCGACCCGTTCGAGCCGTCGGTCATCTCCAGCCCGCTGATCAACGGCAGGCAGCTGGAGCGGGTGCTCGGCTACATCGAGAAGGGCAAGCAGGAGGGCGCGCGGCTGGTCACCGGCGGCGAACGGCTCGGCGGCGACCTGGCGAACGGCAACTTCGTCGCGCCGACGATCTTCGCCGACGTCGACAACTCCGCCACCATCGCCCGCGAGGAGATCTTCGGCCCGGTGCTGGCCGTCGTCCCGTTCGGTGACGAGGACGAGGCGGTCGAACTGGCCAACGACACGGAGTACGGGCTCGGTGCCGGCGTCTTCACGGCTGATGTCCAGCGTGCCTTCCGCGTGTCGCGTCGCCTCCGGGTGGGCACGATCGGTATCAACGGGTTCCAGGTGGAGCCGCACCTGCCGTTCGGCGGGTTCAAGGAGTCCGGGCTCGGCCGGGAGGGCGGCCAGTCCGCGTACGAGGCGTACACCGAGCTGAAGTCCGTGCTGATGCCGTTGACCGAGGAGATGATGTGAGGCTCGCCGGGAAGACCGCGCTCGTCACCGGCGCGGCACGCGGGCAGGGTGCCGCCGCGGCCCGGCGGATGGTCGCCGAGGGTGCCCGGGTGATGATCGCCGACATCGCCGACGACGGCGGCAAGCAGCTGGCCGACGAACTCGGCGACGCCGCCGTGTTCCGCCACCTCGACGTGACCGACGAGGACGACTGGTCGGCAGCCGTGGCACACGCGGTCGAGGTGTTCGGTTCGCTGAACGTGCTGGTCAACAACGCGGGCATCCTGCACTTCTCCGCGCTGGGCAGCACCACGCTGGCCGACTACGAGCGGGTCGTGCGGGTCAACCAGTTCGGTGCGTTTCTCGGCATGCGTTCGGTCGTTGAACCGATGTCCGCTGCGGGCGGCGGGTCGATCGTCAACGTGTCCTCAGTGGAGGGACTGGCGGGGATGCCCTTCCTGGTGGCCTACACGGCGAGTAAGTTCGCCATCCGCGGGATGACGAAGGTGGCCGCGCTGGAGCTCGGTGAGAAAGGGATTCGCGTGAACTCCGTTCACCCCGGCATGATCGACACCGACATGGTGTCCGACGCCATGGGGGGCGCGGAGGTCGACATGTCCCGGCTCACCCGCAGGGTCGCGCTGAAGCGGCTCGGGCAGCCGGAGGAGATCGCCGCGGTGGTGGCGTTCCTGGCCAGCGACGACAGCTCGTACTGCACCGGAGGGGAGTTCGTCGCGGACGGTGGGGCAACGGCGACCCACGCGCTGAAGATCTGAGCACCGAGGGCACGGAGGTGTCATGGCCGAACACGGGGGATCAAGGGCGATCCCCGGCACCGCCGCGCTCGTGCAGGTGGGCAGGCTGGCCGCGCTGGCGTGGGACGTCCTGCGGGCCATCCCGCGCCGCCCGTTCCAGCTCCGCGAGTGGATCCAGCAGTGCTGGTTCTTCGCCAGCGTCACCATCCTGCCGACGGCGCTGGTCGCCATCCCGTTCGGCGCGGTCATCGCACTGCAGCTGGGGTCGCTGACCCAGCAGATCGGCGCGCAGTCGTTCACCGGTGCCGCGAGCGCACTGGCCATCGTGCAACAGGCCAGCCCGCTGATCACGGCGCTGCTGGTGGCCGGCGCGGGCGGCAGCGCGGTGTGCGCGGACATCGGCGCCCGCAAGATCCGCGAGGAGATCGACGCTATGGAGGTGCTCGGGGTCAACCCCGTGCAGCGCCTGATCGTGCCGAGGGTGCTCGCGGCCATCGTCGTGTCGGTGCTGCTCAACGGCCTGGTCAGCGTCGTCGGCGTGCTCGGCGGGTACTTCTTCAACGTCGTCATGCAGGGCGGGACGCCCGGCGCGTACCTGGCCAGCTTCAACGCGCTGGCACAGCTGCCGGACCTGTGGATCAGCGAGATCAAGGCGTTCCTGTACGGGTTCGTCGCCGGTGTGGTGGCGGCCTTCCGCGGGCTCAACCCGTCGGCAGGGCCGAAGGGGGTCGGTGACGCCGTCAACCAGGCCGTCGTGATCACGTTCCTGCTGTTGTTCGCCATCAACGTGGTGCTGACCGCGATCTACCTGCAGGTCGTGCCGCCGAAGGCGTTGTAATGGCAGAACCCCGCGTCCCCGACCGCACCCTGGAGCTGATCGCGCGCCCGGGCGCGTTCCTGGAGGGCTTCGGCGCGCAGCTGTCGTTCGCCGTGCGCGTGCTGGCCTGGGTCCCGCGCACGCTGCGCCGCTACACCCGGGAGACGTTGCGGCTGCTCACCGAGGTCAGCTTCGGCACCGGCGCACTGGCGGTCATCGGCGGCACGGTCGGCGTGATGATCGGGATGACGTTGTTCACCGGTCTGGTCGTCGGGCTGCAGGGTTACTCGGCGCTCAACCAGCTGGGCACCGCGGCGCTGACCGGGTTCATCTCGGCGTACTTCAACACCCGCGAGGTGGCACCGCTGTCGGCGGGGCTGGCGTTGTCGGCGACGGTGGGCTGCGGGTTCACCGCGCAGCTGGGCGCCATGCGGATCTCCGAGGAGATCGACGCGCTCGAGGTCATGGGCGTGCCCAGCATCCCGTACCTGGTGACCACCCGGGTCATCGCGGGCGTCGCCGCGGTGATCCCGCTGTACGCGCTGGGCCTGCTGTCGTCGTACCTGGCCTCGCGGCAGATCACCGTGTGGTTCTACGGCCAGTCCGCGGGCACGTACGACCACTACTTCACGCTGTTCCTGCCCCCGGAGGACGTGCTGTGGTCGTTTCTCAAGGTGCTGATCTTCAGCGTGGTGGTGATCATGGCGCACTGCTACTACGGCTACACCGCGCGCGGCGGGCCTGCCGGGGTGGGCGTGGCCGTCGGCCGCGCGGTGCGCTCGGCCATCGTGCTGATCGCGGTGCTGGACTTCTTCCTCTCGCTGGCCATCTGGGGCGCCACGACGACCGTGCGGATCTCCGGATGACGGCCGCCCGCGGAAGTACCCCAATGCCACATTGGGGGAGTTCAAGTACCCCAATGTGGCATTGGGGGACTTCAAGTATCCAAATTCCGCATCGACGACTGCTTGCGCACGTGGGTTGCTCCGATCGCTGTGACACGTGTGACTGGTGTGACTGCCGCAGTGGCGTGGATGCCGTGAAGGGGGCCCTCACGGCACCAGACGCCGTGAAGGCCCCCTTCACGGCATTGTGCGGACCGGGCGCCGCGGTGCGAGTGGCCAACTCGCGGGGTGCGAGCGGTGGACTCGCGGGGCAGGACCGTGCGGATCTCCGGATGACGGGAGCCGAGTCGTGAACCCGGGGCGCAGGCGGCTGTACCGCAGGCTCTGGCACCAGCTGCTGGGGCTGGTGCTGGTGGCCGTCGCCGTGGCGTTCGTGACCACCACGGTCGCCATCTACCGCAAGGAGTTCACACCGGTCACCATGGTGCGGCTGGAGACCGACCACGTCGGCAACCAGCTACGGCCGGGTGCCGACGTCAAGATCCGCGGCATGGTGGTCGGGGAGGTCCGCGCCATCGGCACCACCGGCGACGGCGCGGTCCTCGACCTGGCGCTGGACCCGGACAGGACCGGCGCCATTCCGGCCACCGTGTCGGCCCGGCTGCTGCCGAAGACCCTGTTCGGCGAACGGTATGTGGCCCTGCAGCCGCCGGAACAGCCCACGCCGCAACGCATCCGCGAGGGCGACGTGATCGGCCAGGACCGCAGCAGCACCGCGATCGAGCTGGAACAGGTCCTGTCCGACGTCCTGCCGCTGCTGCAGGCGGTCCAGCCGCAGAAGCTGGCCAGCACGCTGACCGCGGTGTCCACCGCGCTGGAGGGCCGCGGCGAACGGCTCGGTGACACGCTGGTGCGGCTGTCGGACTACCTGGGCAAGCTGAACCCGAGCCTGCCCGACCTCAAGGCCGACATCACCGGCCTCGCCGACGTCGCGGACGTCTACGATCGCGCCGCGCCGGACTTCCTGGAGGCGCTGGCCGACCTGACCACGACCAGCCGCACGGTCGTCGAGAAACGGCAGGGCCTGACCGACCTCTACGCCAGCGTCACCGGCGCCGCCGTCGACCTGGAGGGCTTCCTGCGGGCCAACAAGGACAACATCATCAACCTGACCTCCGCGATGCGCCCGACGCTGGACGTCCTGGCCAAGTACGCGCCGGAGTACCCCTGCCTGCTACGTCAGCTCGCCGAGTCGGTCCCGCGCGCGGAGGAGGCGTTCGGCAAAGGCACCGACGAGATGAACCACGTGACGATCCGCATCACCGCCAGCCGGGGCAAGTACCTGCCCGGGGTCGACGAGCCACGCTACGACGACAAACGCGGCCCGCGGTGTTACCCCGAGGTGCCGCCGCCGGGCCGGTGGCCGCAGTACCCGCCGGGCGGGCCGATCCGGGACGGCTCCAGGCACCCGCCGCCACCGCGCTCGCCGAGCGGATTCCCCGCCGGCAGCGGCGCGGTCGCCGGGTCACCGGCCGAGCAGGAGCTGATCGCCCTGCTCACCGCGCCCGCGCTCGGTGTCGCGCCGGAGGACGCGCCGGGCTGGGGCTCGCTGCTGGTCGGGCCGCTGTACCGGGGGGCGGAGGTGACCGTCGAATGAGGTCCGTGACGGCACCGCTGATCAAGGTCGGGATCTTCGCCGTGGTCACCGTTCTGCTCACCGCCGTGCTGGGCGCGACCATCGCCAACACCGACTTCGGCGCCACCGCCGGCTACACCGCGAGGTTCACCGACGCGTCCGGCCTGAAGACCGGCGACGACGTCCGCATCGCCGGGGTCAAGGTCGGGCAGGTCGAGGAGATCACCGTCGCCGAGTCCGCCGAGTCGAACCACGCCCGGGTCCGGTTCACCGTCGAGTCGGCCTACACCCTGCCCGCCGGCGTCACCGCGACCATCAAGTACCGCAACCTGATCGGCCAGCGCTACCTCTCCCTGAAGACCACTGTGGACGGTGGCGGCACCCTTGCGAGGGACGGCGAGATCCCGCTGGAGCGGACCTCGCCGGCGCTGAACCTGACCGTGTTGTTCAACGGGTTCAAGCCGCTGTTCCAGGCACTGGATCCGCAGCAGGTCAACCAGCTCTCCCAGGAGATCATCCAGGTCTTCCAGGGCGAGGGCGCCACGATCGAGAGCCTGCTGGCGCACACCGCGTCGGTGACGTCCACCATCGCCGAGCGCGACCAGGTCATCGGCCAGGTCATCGGCAACCTCAACACCGTGCTGGACACCGTCAACCAGCGCGGCCCGAACCTGGGCAGGCTCGTCGACACCACCCAGCAACTGGTCACCGGCCTATCCGAGCAGCGCAAGCCGATCGGCGAGGCGGTGGCCGCGCTGGGCGAGCTGAGCGACACCACCGCCAGCCTGCTCGGCGAGGCCCGGCCCGCGTTGAAGAACGACATCGCCGCGCTGGGCCACCTGTCGGGAAACCTCGCCGACTCGGAGGAACTGCTGGAACACCTGCTGCGGGTGATGCCGGGCAACCTGGCCAAGTTCACCCGGACGCTGAGCTACGGCAGCTGGTTCAACTATTACCTGTGCGGGCTGTCCGGGACGATCGGCATCTCCTCGCTCAACGTCACGATCCCGTTCCTGCCCATCCCCACCACGCAGATGCCGGAGAGGTGCCAGCCGACATGAGAAAGGAACGCAACCACGCGAAGATCGGCGCGGTCACCCTGGCGCTGATCGCGTTGATCGCCGTGCTCACCTACTCCTCGGACGACCTGCCGCTGCTGGACACCGACGTCACCTACGCCGCCTACTTCGCCGAGGCCGCCGGCCTCGCGCCGGACAACGAGGTGCAGGTGGCCGGGGTGAAGGTCGGGACGGTCACCTCGGTGGAGCTGGAGGGCCGCAAGGTCCGCGTCGAGTTCGAGGTCGCGGGCACCCGGGTCGGCGACGCGTCGACCGCCGCCATCGAGATCAAGACGCTGCTGGGGGAGAAGTTCCTCGCCCTGCGCCCGCGCGGGCAGGACTCGCAGGACCCGAACCAGGTGATCGGCCTGGACCGCACCACGACGCCGTTCCAGTTGCAGGACGCGTTCGACCGGCTGTCCACCACGGTCGGCGAGATCGACACCACCCAGCTCGCGCAGAGCTTCACCGTGCTGCAGGACAGCCTGCGCAACACACCACCGCACCTGCGGGAGGCGCTGGACGGCCTGTCCGCCCTGTCCCGCACGGTGTCCACACGCGACACCGAACTGGCGAAGCTGCTGGCCAACACCGGCGCGGTGAGCCGGACGCTGGCGCAGCGGGACACCCAGCTGCGCCGCATCATCGGCGACGGCAACCTGCTGCTGGCCGAGCTGTCCAGCCGTAAGGAAGCCATCTCCACCCTGCTGCGTGGCGCGCAGCAGCTGTCGGAACAGCTGACCGGGCTGGTCGCCGACAACCGCGACCAGCTACGCCCTGCGCTGGAAAAGCTCGGCACGGTCACCGGGATCCTGCAACGCAACCAGGAGAACCTGCGGCGCAGCCTGGAACTGCTCGCGCCGTTCACCCGCATCGGCGCCAACGCCACCGGCAACGGCCGCTGGTTCGAGGGCTACATCTGCGGCCTGCTGCCGCCGGTGATCACCGTCGCGGGCGCGACGATCAATCCGGAGGGCTGCACCCCGCCCATCGCGGGCCCGAACCAGGGAGGCCGCTGATGGTCCGGGCGAGCAAGGTGCAGAACTGGGTGGCGCTGGCCTGCGTCGCCGGGCTGCTGTTCGCCGCGACGCTGTGGTGGGTGGTGCGTGACCCCGGCGGTAACCGGCTCACCGCCATGTTCGACAAGGCCGTCGGTCTCTACGCCGGTTCGTCGGTGCGGGTACTGGGGGTGGCGGTCGGCGAGGTCACCGGCGTCACCCCGCGCGGGCAGGCGGTGGCCGTGGACATGCGGGTCGAGGACGGCGTCGACCTGCCCGCCGACGTCGGCGCGGTCGTAATGGCGCCGAGCCTGGTCAGCGACCGCTACGTGCAGCTCACCCCGGCCTACGAGAACGGCCCCAAGGCCGAGCCGGGCACGGTGATCGCCCAGGACCGCACCGCCACCCCCGCCGAGCTGGACGAGCTGTACGGCAGCCTCAACGAGCTGGCCACCGGCCTCGGCCCGGACGGGGCGAACAAGGACGGTGCCCTGTCCGGCGTGCTGGACACAGCGGCGGCCAACCTGAACGGCAACGGCGGCTCGATGAACGAGACCGTTCGCAGGCTGGGCGAGCTGTCCCGCACGCTCAACGGCTCGCAGGGCGACCTGTTCGAGACCGTCCGCAACCTGCAGGTGTTCACCCGCACACTGTCCGAATCGGACGCTCAGCTGAACCAGTTCTACGCCCGGCTGGCCGACGTCACCGGGTTCCTGGCGAGTGAGTCCGAAGAGGTGGGCGCGGCACTGACCGCGTTGTCCGGCGCACTGGGCGAGGTGCAGCGGTTCGTCGCCGACAACCGGACGGCCGTCGAGTCCAACGTGGACAAACTGACCGGGATCACCGGCGTGCTGGTGGACCAGCGGGCGGCGCTGGCGGAGATCCTCGACGTCGCCCCCACCGGCATGACCAACTTCATCAACACCTACGACGCCGCCTCCGGCAGCATCGCGGTGCGGTACAACGCCAACGAGCTGACCCACCCGCTGATGACCACCGTGTGCAGGCTGATCAGCGCCGGCACCCCGGAACAGGTTCCGGACACGCTCGGCAAGCTGTGTGCCGACCTCGCCCCGCTCATCGACGGCACCCTCAAGATCCCTCCGCTGTCACAGATCCTCGCGTCGGCCCAGCGCGGCGAGCTACCGCCCCTGCCGTTGCCGCTGGCCGACGTGCTGTCCAACGGCTTCGGGGGGATCCGGTGATCCGGCGGGCCGTGGCGGCGCTGCTGGTGGTGGCACTGGCGGCGGGCTGTGGCGATGCCGGGTTCTCGGGGCTGTACAACACGCCACTGCCCGGCGGCGCCGACCTCGGTGAGCACCCGTTCCGGCTCACCGCGCGGTTCGCCGACGTGCTCGACCTGGTCCCGCAGGCCGCGGTCAAGGTCAACGACGTGCCGGTCGGGCGCGTCGAGCGGATCGAACTGGCACCGGACACCCGGTCGGCGATCGTGTCGATGGCGGTCAACGGCGACGTGGTGCTGCCCGGCAACGCGGCCGCCCAGCTACGGCAGTCCAGCCTGCTGGGGGAGAAGTTCGTCGAGCTGCGGACCCCGGCCCGCGACCCGCAGGGCAGGCTCGCCGAGGGGGCGGTCATCCCGCTGGAACGCACCAACCGCAACCCCGAGGTGGAGGAGGTGCTCGGCGCGCTGTCGTTGCTGCTCAACGGTGGCGGTATCGAGCAGTTGCACACGATCACCAGGGAGCTCAACGCGGCGCTGGCAGGCAACGAGCCGCAGATCCGCGCCCTGCTGTCCCATGTGGACACGCTGGCGACCGAGCTGGCCGGGCAGAAGGGCGAGATCGTCCGCGCCATCGACGGGCTGAACCGGCTGTCCAGCACGCTGGTCGCGCAGACCGGCAACCTCACCACGGCACTGGACGGCCTCGAACCCGGCCTGCGGGTGCTCAGCGAGCAACGCGACCAGCTGGTCGGCATGCTGCAGGCACTGAACACGCTGTCCGGCACGGCCAACGACACCGTGCGGCGCAGCCGGGAGGACCTGGTGGCCAACCTGCGGGCGCTGCAGCCGACCCTGGAGAAGCTGGCCGAGGCGGGGCAGAACCTGCCGACCGCGTTGAAGATCCTGCCCACCTACCCGTTCCCCGACGCGGCGGGCGCGGTGATCCGCGGCGACTTCGCCAACGTGCGGGCCCGCGTCGACCTCAACCTGGACACGCTGGTGCGAAACTTCGCCGACTCGTCGCAGCCACCCATCCAGCTGCCCATCCCGGGTGTGGGCCAGACCCCGCCGGTGCAGTTGCCGCTGCCGTCGATCCCGGCGCCGTCGCAGGCCCCCGCCCCGGGCCTGGGCGGGCTGCTCGGCTCGCTGCTGGGGGTGCGCTGATGATCACCCGGCGGCACCGCGCCAAACTGCTGGCGTTCCTGCTGATCGCCCTGCTCTCGGTCGGCTACGTCGGCGGCAGCTACGCCGGGCTGGACCGGCTGCTCGGCACCCGCGGCTACGTGGTCACCGTGCGGCTGGCCGACTCCGGCGGCATCTTCACCGGCGCCGAGGTAACCTACCGCGGGGTGACCGTCGGCCGGGTCAGCGAGCTGCGCCTTGCCGACGCCGGGGTGGACGTGCTGCTCGACGTCGACTCCGGCGGCCCGGACATCCCCGCCGACACCCGCGCCGTGGTGGCCAACCGGTCGGCCGTCGGCGAGCAGTACGTCGACCTGCAGCCGTCGCACGAGAACGGGCCGTACCTCGCCGACGGCTCGGTGATCCCCCGTGACCGGACCGCGATCCCGCTCTCCCCGGACACCGTGCTGACCAATGTGGACCGACTTGTGTCCACTGTGGACCCAGCGTCGCTGCGGATCGTGGTGGACGAGACCTATCGGGCGTTCGCCGGTGTCGGGCCCGAGCTGGGCGCGCTGCTGGACACGGCGAGTTCGTTCACGGCGGCGGCCACCGAGAACCTCCCGCAGACCCGCGACCTGCTGGCACAGGGCCGCGTCGTGCTGGACACCCAGCGCAGGCAGTCGGAGAACCTCACCACGCTGGCGGCCGGGCTGCGCCGGGTGGCCGGCCAGCTGAAGACGTCCGATCCGCAGCTGCGCACGGTGATCGACGAGGCGCCGGTGCTGAGCAGGCAGGTCAGCGACCTGCTGGCGACGTCTGGAACGGACCTCGGCGTGGTGTTCGCCAACCTGCTCACCACCGCGCGGATCACCACCTCGCGGGTCGACTCGATCGAGCAGCTGCTGGTGGCCTACCCGGTGATCTCGTCGTTCAGCCGGTCGGTGACCTCCAACGGCGAGGGGCACCTCGGGTTCGTGCTGAACCTGTTCGACCCGTTCTCCTGCACCAAGGGCTACGAGGGCACCCGGCAGCGGCCGGCGAACGACACCCGTGAGGCACCGCCGAACACGCAGGCGTACTGCGCCGAGCCGCCGGGCAGCCCGACCGGTGTCCGGGGCGCGCAGAACGCGCCGTACGCGGGCAAGCCGGTCGACGTCGCGCCCCGCCCGCAAGCCCCCGCCCCGCGGGAACAGCAGGGCGGGTCCGAACTACCCGGCCTGCTCGGCCTGACCTCCGGTGGTGCGCCGGACGGCGTCGGCGGCCTGCTCGGGGTACCGAAGTGAGCCTGGAACGGGCCCGGCTGGTGCTGGCCGTGCTCGCCGCGCTGGCCGTCGCCGCGGCGGCCTGGACGGGCTGGTCGTGGTGGAGCGCGAGCGACGACGCCGAGCTGACGGTGGCGCGCGAGCGCGACGCCGTCGTCGCCGCCGCGACCGAGGGGCTCGCCGTGCTCAACACCATGGACCACCGGCGGGCCCAGGCCGACGTCGCCCGGTGGCTGGAGGTCACCACCGGGCAGCTGGCCAAGGACCTGTCCGGCGACCGGGAACTGCACCAGCGGCGCGCCACCGACACCGCGACCGTGGCGACCGCGACGGTCAACCGGACCGCGGTCGCCGAGCTGGACCCCGGCGCGGGCACGGCGCGGCTGCTCGCCGTCGTCGACGTGCGGCTGAGCACCCGCGGCGCGCCGCCCGCCGACACCCGCAGCAGGCTGGACGTCCAGCTGAACCGGACCGAGAGCGGATGGAAGGTGAGCGCCGTTCAGTCGGCCGGATGATGGACGACTCGCTCCGGGTGCGCAGGCTGGCGACGACGCTGGCCGTGCTGGCGGCGGTGACGCTGGTCGCCGCCGGGGCCGCGGTGTGGATGTGGCTGGAGGCGGACAGGCTCGCCGGCGACACCGGCAACCGCGCGCTCGCCGACGCCGAGGCGACCCGCGTGGTGACCGAGCAGGTGACGGCGGGAGTCAAGGCGGTGTTCTCCTACGACCACGCCAACCTGGCCCGCACCGAGCGGGCGGCCCGCGACGTGCTCGTCGACGGCGCGGTGGAGCAGTACCGGCGCGGCTTCGCCGCCGCCCGCGCGCAGGCCGAGCAGGAGCGGCTGGTGCGCACCACCACCGTGCGGGCCGCCGGTGTGCGCACGCTGTCCGGCGACCAGGCGCGTCTGCTGGTGTTCCTCGACCAGCAGACGCTGCGGCCGGACGGCTCGCCGCCCCAGTCCGCGCCGGCGCACCTCGACGTCGGCGCCCGCAAGGTGGACGGCGTCTGGAAGATCGCCGACCTGGTCGCTCTCTGACGGTGCGTGGTGCTCAGCCATAGCACCGGCGCCGGGGGAGCGGGGACCGGCACCGGCTGCGGGCCGTGTCCCGCCACGCCGGTAGCCTCCCGCGTGTGTCTGTCAACAACGATGGGCCTGGCACCGTCGAGCGGCAGGTTCCGGACAGCCCGGTCAAGGCCGTGGCCGCGCCGCCCCGGCCGGAACTGACCGAGCCGGTCCCGCTGGCGACGCTGATCGCCAGGTCGGACATACGGCTGCTCGACCCCGCCGGCGCCCACACCACGGTGACCGGCGCGTCGCTGCGGGCACACCACGTGGTGCCCGGCGACCTGTTCGCCGCGCTGCCCGGCGCCCGCGCCCACGGCGCCGACTTCGTCGACGACGCCCTCACCGCGGGCGCCGCCGCCGTGCTGACCGACGAGGAGGGCGCGCAGCGCCCGGCCGTGCGCGACTCCGGCGTCCCGATCCTGGTGCACCCCGAGCCCCGGCAGGTGCTCGGCGCGGTCGCCGCCTGGATCTACGGCGAGCCGTCGCTGAGCCTGGCCGTCCTCGGCGTGACCGGCACCTCCGGCAAGACCACCACGGCCTACCTGATCGACGCCGGCCTGCGGGCCGCCGGCCACACCACCGGCCTGATCGGCACCGTCGAGACCCGCATCGCGGGCGAGCGGCTGGCCAGCGCGTTCACCACGCCGGAGGCACCCGACCTGCAGGCGTTGTTCGCGGTGATGGTCGAGCGCGGCGTCACCCACGTGCCGATGGAGGTCTCCAGCCACGCGCTGGCACTGGGCAGGGCCAACGGCACCCGCTTCGCGGTCGGCGCGTTCACCAACCTCTCGCAGGACCACCTGGACTTCCACCGCGACATGGAGGACTACTTCTCCGCGAAGTCGATGCTGTTCGATGGCCGCTCCACCGCCGAGGCCGTCGTGATCGACAGCGCGTGGGGCCAGGCGCTGGTCACCCCGAGCACGATCACCGTCTCCACCGAGCCCGGCACCGACGCCAGCTGGCGGGCCTCGGACCTGGCCACGCTGCCCACCGGCGAGCAGGCGTTCACCATCACCGGCCCGGACGGCGTCACCGCGCGGGCCACCCTGCCGCTGCCCGGTGAGTTCAACGTGGCCAACGCCCTGCTCGCCACGGCAGTCCTGGACGTCACCGGCGTGCCGCTGGACGCGATCGTCCGCGGCCTGGCCGAGGTCGAGGTGCCCGGCCGGATGGAGCGGGTCTACCTCGGCCAGTCGTTCACCGCCGTCGTCGACTACGCCCACAAACCCGCGGCCGTCGCGCAGGCGCTGGATGCCCTGCGGGCCCGCGCGGAGGGCAGGGTCATCACCGT
Source organism: Amycolatopsis suaedae (assembly GCF_004214935.1). Taxonomy (GTDB): domain Bacteria; phylum Actinomycetota; class Actinomycetes; order Mycobacteriales; family Pseudonocardiaceae; genus Amycolatopsis; species Amycolatopsis suaedae. The sequence continues at coordinate 386,048 of NZ_SFCC01000007.1, read as the reverse complement.
CCTCGGCTGCGGCGGCGACCGCGACACCGGCAAACGGCCGCTGATGGGGGAGGCCGCCGCCAAGCGCAGCGAGGTCCTCATCGTCACCGACGACAACCCGCGCTCGGAGGACCCCGAGGCCATCCGCGCCGCCATGCTGGCCGGAGCACGCGGCGCGGGCGGGCAGGCCGGGGACGTCATCGAGATCGGCGACCGCAGGGAGGCCATCCGCAAGGCCGTCGAGCTGGCCGGGCCCGGCGACGTCGTGCTGGTCGCCGGCAAGGGCCACGAGACCGGCCAGGAGGTCGCCGGCGTGGTCCACCCGTTCTCCGACCGTGACGAGCTGGAAGCCGCCATCCGTGAGGTGAGCACGTGATCGCACTGAGCCTGGCCGAGATCGCCGAGATCACCGGCGGCAGGCTGCACAACACCGACGGCACCCCGGTGGTCACCGGCACCGTCGAGTTCGACTCCCGCAAGCTGACCGACGGCGGGCTGTTCCTCGCCCTGCCCGGCGAACGGGTCGACGGCCACGACTTCGCAGCCAGGGCCGTCGAGGCGGGCGCCGTCGGCGTGCTCGCCGCCCGCGAGGTCGACGCGCCGGCCGTGGTCGTGCCGCCGGTCACCGGCGGGCCGTCCGGGGTCTACGCGCTGGCCGCCGACACCGACGGCAGTGGCGCCGCCGTGCTGGCCGCGCTGGCGAAGCTGGCCAGGGCGGTCGCCGACCGGCTCACCGAGAAGGGCCTGCTCACCGTCGGCGTCACCGGCTCGTCCGGCAAGACCTCCACCAAGGACCTCATGGCAGCCCTGCTCTCCGCGCGCGGCGCCACCGTCGCCCCGCCCGGCTCGTTCAACAACGAGGTCGGCCACCCGTGGACCGTGTTGCGTGCCGACGAGCAGACCAGCCACCTCGTGCTGGAGCTGTCCGCCCGCGGCATCGGGCACGTCGCCGCGCTGTGCCGGGTCGCCCCGCCCCGCATCGGCGCGGTGCTCAACGTCGGCACCCAGCACGTCGCCGAGTTCGGCTCGCAGGCCAACATCGCGCAGGCCAAGGGCGAACTGGTCGAGGCGCTGCCGTCCGCCGCCGACGGCGGTGTCGCCGTACTCAACGCCGACGACCCGCTGGTCGCCGCCATGGCGAGCCGCACCAGGGCCAGGGTCGTCTTCTTCGGCGTCGCCGAGACCGCCGACGTGCGGGCCACCGACGTCCACCTCGACGAGCAGGCCCGGCCCCGGTTCCGGCTGGTCACCGCGGACGGAGAGGCCGACGTCGCGCTCGGCCTGCACGGCGCGCACCAGGTGTCCAACGCACTGGCCGCCGCCGCCGTCGCACTGGCCGCCGGTGCCACCGTCGCCGAGGTCGCCGACGCGCTCGGCCGCGCGAAGGCGGTGTCCGGCAAGCGGATGGAGGTCACCACCCGCGCCGACGGCGTCACCGTCGTCAACGACGCCTACAACGCCAGCCCGGAGGCCGTGCGGGAGGCACTCAAGACGCTGGCGACCATGAGCAGGGCGACCACGCCGCCACGGCGGTCGTGGGCGGTGCTCGGGCCGCTGAACGAACTCGGCGACGAGCACGTACGGGTACACGACGAACTCGGCCGGCTGGCCGTGCGGTTGGATGTCAACCGCCTCGTCGTGGTCGGCGAGGCGGCCAGGCCGATGCATCAGGGCGCGAGCCTGGAAGGTTCATGGGGAGAGGAGTCGGTCCTGGTGCCCGATGTCGACGCGGCGGTGACACTGCTGCGTGCCGAGCTGAAACCAGGTGACGTGGTACTGGTCAAGGCGGGGAACTCCCACCAGCTCTGGCGGGTCGCCGACGCGCTGCTCGGTGGTGACGCGTGATCAGCATCCTGATCGCGGCCTCGGTGGGCCTGCTGGTCTCCATCCTGTTCACCCCCTACCTGATCCGGGTGTTCTCCCGGCAGGGCTTCGGCCAGGAGATCCGCGAGGAAGGTCCGCAGGGGCACAAGTCCAAGCGCGGCACGCCGACCATGGGTGGCGTCGGCATCGTCATCTCGATGGTGGTCGGCTACTTCGTCGCGCACCTCGTCGACTGGATGCGCGGCAATGGCGAGGGGCCCTCGGCGTCGGCCCTGCTGGTGCTGTTCCTCGGCGTCGGCCTGGGCATCGTCGGTTTCCTCGACGACTTCATCAAGATCCGCAAGCAGCGCAACCTCGGCCTGAACAAGACCGCGAAGACCGTCGGCCAGGTGATCGTCGGTATCGCGTTCGCCGTGCTGGCGCTGCAGTTCGCCGACGAGAACGGGCTGACCCCGGCGTCGCAGAACCTGTCCTACGTGCGCGACGTCGAGCTGATCGTCCTGCCCATCCCGATCTTCGTGATCTTCACGCTCGTCGTGATCTCCGGCTGGTCCAACGCCGTCAACTTCACCGACGGCCTCGACGGTCTGGCCGGTGGCGCGTCGGCCATGGTGCTGGCCACCTACGTGGTCATCTCGTTCTGGCAGGCCCGCCTGTCCTGCGACCTGTCGCCCACCGCCGCCTGCTACAACGTCCGCGACCCGCTGGACCTGGCGGTGGTCGCCGCCGCGGCGGCCGGTGCCTGTGTCGGGTTCCTCTGGTGGAACGCCGCACCGGCGAAGATCTTCATGGGCGACACCGGCTCGCTCGCGCTCGGCGGCCTGGTCGCCGGCCTGTCCATGACCACCCGCACCGAGCTGCTCGCCATCGTCATCGGCGGCCTGTTCATGGTCGAGATGATCTCGGTGGTGCTGCAGATCGCGGTGTTCCGGACGACGCGGCGACGGCTGTTCCGGATGGCGCCGTTCCATCACCACTTCGAACTCGCCGGGTGGGCGGAAACCACGGTGATCATCCGGTTCTGGCTGCTCTCGGCGATCTGCTGCATGTTCGGCCTCGGCCTGTTCTACAGCGAGCAGCTGACCGGCGGCGGAGGCTGACCCGATGGACCTCGCCGGACGCCGCGTGCTGGTCGCGGGGGCGGGGGTCACCGGCCGGTCGGTGGTGACCGCCCTGGCCGGACTGGGCGCGCGGGTCGCCGTCACCGACGGCAACGCCGGACGCCTGGCCGAGCTGGACGGGCTGGGCGCCACGCTGGAACCCGGCCTCGACGTCCCGCCCGAAGGCACCGACCTGGTCGTCACCAGTCCCGGCTGGCGGCCCACCGCACCACTGCTCACCGCCGCGGCCGAGGCCGGGGTCGAGGTGATCGGTGACGTCGAGCTGGCCTGGCGGATCGGGCAGTCGCTCGACGACCCGCCGGCCTGGCTCGCGGTCACCGGCACCAACGGCAAGACCACCACGGTCGGCATGCTGGAGTCGATACTGAAGGCGGCCGGTGTCGACGCGGTGGCCTGCGGAAACGTCGGCCACGCGGTGCTCGACGCGGTGCGTGGCGGGCATCGGGCACTGGCCGTCGAGCTGTCCAGCTTCCAGCTGCACTGGTCCTCGACGCTCGCGCCGGCCGCGTCGGTGGTGCTCAACCTCGCCGAGGATCACCTGGACTGGCACGGCGGCATGGCGGGCTACGCCGAGGCCAAGGGCACGATCCACGACCGGTCGGCCGTCGTCGTGCACAACCTCACCGACGAGTGGTCCACCCGGCTGGCCGACGGGCACGCCCCGGCCGGTGCGCACCGCGTCGCGTTCGGGTTCGACACGCCCCGGCCCGGCGAGCTGGGCGTCGTGGAGGACCTGCTGGTCGACCGCGCGTTCGTCGCCGACCCGGCCCGCAGCGCCGACGAGCTGGGCACGCTGTCCGATGTGCGCCCGGCGGGCCCGCACAACGTCGGCAACGCGCTGGCCGCGGCTGCCCTGGCCAGGGCGTACGGCGTGCCCGCCGAGGCCGTCGGCGCGGGCCTGCGGTCCTTCACGCCCGGCGCGCACCGGGCCGTGCCGGTCGCCGACGTCGGCGGCGTGCGTTACGTCAACGACTCCAAGGCCACCAACCCGCACGCCGCCGCCGGCTCGGTGCTGGCGCACGAGAGCGTGGTGTGGATCGCGGGCGGTGTGCTCAAGGGCGCCGCCGTCGACGACCTGGTCGCCCGCGTCGCGGGCAGGCTGCGGGGCGTCGTGCTCCTCGGGGTGGATTCACCCGTGATCGCCGCCGCTGTTGCGCGACACGCGCCGGATGTCCCGGTGAAGCAGGTCCTTTCGGGTGACGATGAGCCCATGACTACGGCAGTGGGAATGGCCAGCGACCTGGCGCGCCCGGGTGACGCGGTGGTGCTCGCGCCTGCCGCTGCCTCGCTCGACATGTTCCGCGACTACGGCCACAGGGGGGATGCGTTCACCGCCGCGGTCCACGACCTCGAGCGCAAGGCCCGGTCGTGACCGCGGTGGAGGAGCGTGGCCGCCGGGGTGCGGGCACGTGGCGGGACAAGCTGCCGCAGCGCGCCGAACGGCCGCGGCGCGAGCGTAAGCAGGAGGCCCGCTTCGGCGCCCAGTTCGCGCTGACCGCCTGGCTGTCCCGGCCGCTCGCGTCGTTCCACCTGGTGCTGGCCGTCACCGGCACGCTCACGGTCATCGGCATCGTGATGGTGCTGTCGGCGTCGTCGCCGTCGTCCTACGACCCGGCGACCGGCTCCTCGGTCTACGCCCAGTTCCAGAAGCACCTGGTGTTCGTGGCGCTGGGCGCGATCGTGTTCCTGATCGGCCTGCGGCTGCCGCTCAAGCGGATCAGGGCGCTGTCGTCCACGGCCATGGTGGTGTGCCTGGGCCTGCTGGTCATGGTGCTCACCCCGCTGGGCACGAAGATCAACGGTTCGCAGGGCTGGTTCGTGGTCGCCGGGTTCTCGCTGCAGCCGGTGGAGCTGGCCAAGGTGGCGCTGGCGCTGTGGGGCGCGCACATCCTGGTCACCAAGTACAACCTGCTGCACCAGTGGCGGCATCTGCTGGTGCCCGTGGTGCCGGTGGCGTTGCTGATGTTCGCGCTGGTCATGGCCCAGCCCGACCTCGGCGGCACGATCACGCTCGGCGTCGTGCTGCTCGCCCTGCTGTGGTTCGCCGGCGCGCCGAAACGGCTGTTCGCCGTGATCTTCGCCGGGGCGCTGGTCGGCGCGGTGGTGCTGGCCTTCGCCGCCAGCTACCGGCTCGACCGCGTGACGGCGTTCTTCAACCCCTCCGCCGACCCGCTGGGCAAGGGCATGCAGGCGCAGCAGGCGCTCTACGCCATCGCCGAGGGCGGTTTCCTCGGCAAGGGGCTGGTCCAGGGCCAGTCCAAGTGGCGTTACCTGCCCAACGTCGAGCACGACTTCATCTTCGCCCTGATCGGCGAGGAACTCGGATTCGTCGGCTGCGGCGTCGTGATCGGCCTGTTCGGGCTGCTCGCCGTCGTCGGCACCCGCATCGCCACGCGTAACCTCGACCCGTGGATCCGGATCGTCGCGGGCACCCTCACCGTGTGGGTGGTCGCGCAGGCAGGCATCAACATCGGCTACGTGGTCGGCCTGCTGCCGGTCACCGGTGTGACGCTGCCGCTGATCTCCTACGGCGGCACGTCGCTCATCGTGACGATGTTGCTGCTGGGCATCCTGGCCAACTGTGCCCGGCACGAACCGGAGGCCGTGGCCGCACTGCGTACCCAGGGGCCCGGTAAATTCGGACGCCTGCTGCGCCTGCCCGCGCCCGACCCGTACCGCCCGCCCACGAAGCGGCGCGGCACGCCGGCCGGCCGGAGCGGGTCGAAGAGCGGCAGGCCGACCGGCCGCAGGGTGCGGACGGTCGAACAGCGGCAGGAGCGCCGCAGGGTCAACCCGGAACGCCGCAGGGTGCCCCCGCAGCGGGCGGGGCGTTCGGGTGGCAGAACGTCGAAACGGAGAGGACATCGGTGACAGATCCGGTTGCTGGGACGGAGCGAGCCGCGGCCGGCGCGGCGCCGACCGTGGTGGTTGCCGGAGGTGGGACGGCTGGGCACATCGAGCCCGCGCTCGCGCTGGCCGACGCCGTGCGCAGGATCCGCCCGGACGCGAAGATCGTCGCACTCGGCACCGCCCGCGGGCTGGAGACCACGCTCGTTCCCGAGCGCGGCTACCCGCTGGAGCTGATCCCGCCGGTACCGCTGCCCCGCAAGCCCACACCGGAGCTGCTGCGCCTTCCGCTGAAGATTCGTGAGTCGGTCAAGCGCACCCGTGAGGTACTGACCCGCGTCGGCGCGGACGTCGTCGTCGGCTTCGGTGGCTACGTCGCGCTGCCCGCCTACCTCGCCGCTCGCGGCCGGGTGCCGATCGTGGTGCACGAGGCCAACAAGACCGCCGGGCTGGCCAACAAGGTCGGCGCGCGGTTCGCCGCGAGGGTGGCCGTCGCCGTGCCCGGCACGCCGCTGCCCGGCGCCGAGGTGGTGGGCATCCCGCTGCGGCGGTCGATCACCACGCTGGACCGGCCCGCGTTGCGAGCCGAGGCCCGCAGGCACTTCGGCCTGGACCCGGACGCGCCGACGCTGCTGGTGTTCGGTGGTTCGCAGGGCGCCCGCTCGATCAACGAGGCGGTGTCCGGCGCGGCCAAGGAGCTGGCCGACGCCGGCATCGGCGTCCTGCACGCGCACGGCCCCAAGAACACCCTGGTGGTGCAGGAGTTCCCGGACGCACCCGCCTACGTGCCGGTGCCCTACCTGGAGCGGATGGACCTGGCCTACGCCGCCGCCGACGTCGTGCTCTGCCGGTCGGGGGCGATGACCGCGGCCGAGGTGTCGGCTGTCGGCCTGCCCGCGGTGTTCGTGCCGCTGCCGATCGGCAACGGCGAGCAGGCGCTCAACGCCAAGCCCGCCGTCGACGCCGGTGCCGCGCTGCTGGTGAACGACGCGGACCTGACCAGAGCCACGGTCGCCGATCTGGTGGTGCCGCTGGTGGGTGACGCCGACCGGGTCGCGAAGATGAGTGCGGCCGCCGTCGGAATGGGTCACCGGGAGGCCGACGAGGTGCTGGCCCGGATGGTGCTGGAGGCGGCGGGGAAATGACCGTTCCTGAGGAACTGCGCAGGGCACACCTGATCGGAATCGGCGGGGCCGGGATGAGCGGCATCGCTCGGATCCTGCTGGCGCGTGGCGGTGAGGTGTCCGGTTCGGACGCCAAGGACTCCCGGGCGTTCCTGACGCTGCGGGCGCAGGGCGCGCGGATCGAGATCGGGCAGAAGGCGGAGAACCTGGACGCGTTCGACGGCGGGCCGTCGGCGGTCGTGGTGTCCACCGCCATCAAGGAGTCCAACCCGGAACTGGCCGCGGCACGCGAGCGCGGCATCCCGGTGCTGCACCGCGCCCAGGCGCTGGCCGCGCTGATGCGGGGACACCGGGTGGCCTGCATCGCCGGGACGCACGGCAAGACGTCGACGACGTCGATGCTCACCGTCGCGCTGCAGCACTGCCGCCTGGACCCGTCCTTCGCCATCGGTGGTGACCTCAACGAGTCCGGTGCCAACGCCCACCACGGCAGCGGCGGCGTCTTCGTCGCCGAGGCCGACGAGAGCGACGGGTCGTTCCTGACCTACTCGCCGTCGGTCGCCGTGGTCACCAACGTCGAACCCGATCATCTCGACCACCACGGCACCGCCGAGGCCTACACGGCGGTGTTCACCGACTTCGTCCGACGGATCGAGCCGGACGGCGTGCTGATCGCCTGCGCCGACGACGCACCGGCCGCCGAACTGGCCGCGCGAGCCGAGGCCGACGGCGTCCGGGTGCTGCGGTACGGCCGTGCCGCCACCGATGCGGCCGATGCGCGGGTGCTGGACTACAAGCCGGACGAGAACGGCGGCCTGGTCCGGGTCGCGTTGCGCGGCGAGGAACTCGACGTGCGGGTGGCCGTGCCGGGCGAGCACATGGCGCTCAACGCCGTCGCCGCGCTGCTGGCCGGTGTCGAGCTGGGTGCGCCGGTCGACGGGCTTGCCGAGGGACTGGCTGCCTTCGGCGGTGTCCGGCGCCGGTTCGAGTTCAAGGGCCGCGCGGGCGACGTCCGGGTCTACGACGACTACGCCCACCATCCGACCGAGGTCGCCGCACAGCTGCGGGCCGTGCGCCACGCCGCGGGCGGCGGCCGGGTCGTGGTGGTGTTCCAGCCGCACCTGTACTCGCGCACCAAGGCGTTCGCCGCGGAGTTCGCCGAGGCACTCGGTCTCGCCGACGAGGTCGTCGTGCTCGACGTGTTCGGCGCCCGCGAGGAGCCGGAGCCGGGGGTCAGCGGCGCGTTGATCGCCGACGCCGTCACCGGGGCGAACGTGCACTACGAGCCCGCGTTCGACAGCGTCGTGCCGCTGGCGGCCGGTCTGGTCGAGCCGGGTGACCTGCTGGTCACCATGGGCGCGGGCGACGTCACCGGGCTCGGGCCGGAGATCCTCGCCGAGCTGGACCGGCGCGCGGAGCAGAGCTAGGCATGGCGACGGTCCGGGAGCGGCGGCGCGAACGGTCGCGGACGCGGCCGGGCAGGTCGGGGCGGACGGGCACGACCCGGCGCGGCCGGCGCCCCGACAGCGCCCGCCAGCGCACCGGCACCCGCCCGTCGCGGCGTCGCGCGCTGCGCCGCCGCTGGGTGGCGGTGCTGAGCGTGCTGGCCGCCACCGGACTGGTGTACCTGCTGCTGTTCACCTCGCTGCTCGGGGTGCGCACGGTGGAGGTCAGCGGCACCGTCACGGTGACCCCGGACCAGGTGCGGGCGGCCGCGCAGGTGCCGGACAGGCGGGCGATGCTGCGGCTGGACACCGACGAGATCCGGGACCGGGTGCTGGCCCTGCCCGGCGTGGCCACCGCGGACGTGTCGCGGTCGTGGCCGTCCACCATCGAGATCGCGATCACCGAGCGCACGCCGATGGGGTTCTACGACACCGGCAAGGAGATCCACCTGGTCGACGTGACCGGGACGGTGTTCAAGCAGGTGCAGGCGAAACCGGAGGGCCTGCCCGAGCTGAAGCTGGCGAAGGTGGGGCCGGACGATCCGGCGACCCGCGCCGTGACCGACGTCTTCGGCAGGCTGCCGGAGGCGCTGCGTAAGCAGGTGGTGGTCGTCGAGGCCAAGTCGCCGGGCAGCGTCGAGCTGCGCCTGGGCGACGGCAAGCTGATCCGCTGGGGCGACGCCCAGCAGAGCGAGCGCAAGGCCAAGGTGCTGGCCGCCCTGATGACCCAGCCCGGCCAGACCTACGACGTCTCCAGCCCCGAGCTGCCCACGATCTCCTGAGCCCCGAACGGAGCGGCGAGGAGCCCGGGAGCGGCCAGAGCGGGTGTGGGGACTGGCGACACGCGGCACGGTCTGCCGGCGTCGCCGGTGACCGCCCCGACCGCTCCCACCACCGCGCCGAGGTAGAGGCGGTGGCAGGTGCCCGGCTCGGGGGGTTATCGAGCCGGAACACCAGAGCACCTCAAAGGATGGACGCAATCTGGTGCGAATGCATCAACCGGTTGGCCATCATTTGTCCGGCAATTGCACGAATCCGGCCTCTGCAAGACTTCCGCGGTGACCGTCGCACCCGAACGCCCCGAACCCGCACCCACCGGTTCCGAATTCGAGCAGCTCGCCGGGTTCCTCGACTTCCTGCGCGCCACAGTGGAATGGAAATGCGCAGGTCTCACCGACGAGCAGGCCCGCCGCAGCCTCGTCCCCAGTGAGCTGACCACCGTCGCCGGGCTGCTCGGGCACCTGGTGTGGGTCGAGAGCTACTGGTTCGAGGTCAGGATCGCGGGCCGGCCGGACCCGCTCGCCGAGGAACTGGCCGCCGACCGCGACGCCGACTTCCGCGACGGCATGCGGCGGCCACTGGACGAGCTGCTGGCCGCCTACCGCACGCAGTGCGCCCGGTCCCGCGAGGTGGTGGCGGGACTGGACCTCGACCACACCGTGCCCTGGCGCGACACCCGGGTCACCCTGCGCTGGGTGCTCATCCACATGATCGAGGAGACGGCCCGGCACGCCGGGCACCTCGACTTGCTCCGTGAACTCACCGACGGGCTGACCGGCGAGTAGGAGGCAACGGCAAGAAGCCGCTGGTCCGCTCGACGTAGTCGGCGTAGGCGGGCTTGGACCGCATCAGGTCCTTCTCCAGCATCGGCTTGCCGGTGCCGCGGGCCAGCGTCGCGGTCATCACCACCGGCGACAGCACCGTCGCCGCGCCGATCCACGTCGAGCAGGCCAGCAGGTACAGGCCCCACCAGACGCACGCGTCACCGAAGTAGTTGGGGTGCCTGGTGTAGCGCCACAGCCCGGTGGCGAGCACCTTGCCGCGGTTGGCCGGGTCGGCCCGGAACCGGCGCAGCTGCTCGTCGCCGACGGTCTCGAACACGAACCCCACCAGCCACACCGCGATCCCGGCCCAGCCCAGTACGCCGAGGCCGGTGCCGTACTGCGCGGCCACCACCGGCAGCGAGACGAACCACAGCACCAGGCCCTGGAACAGGTACACCCGCACGAACATCCGCGGCGCCGGGTTGGCCGACCGCTCGACCATCCGCGCGTACCGCGGGTCCTCCGGCCGTCCCTGGTTGCGCAGATGCAGGTGGACGCCCAGCCGCACACCCCACACCACGGTCAGCACGGTGACCGTCCAGCGCACCGAGGGATCGCCGTCGGCCACCACCGCGCCCGCGACGGCGACCAGTGCGAAACCCGGTCCCCAGAAGGTGTCGATGGTGTCGTAGCGGCGCCGGGCCAGTGCGACGGCGAACGTCACCAGCACCCCGAGCAGGCTCGCCCCGCCGGCGACGGCGGCGCCCGCACCCAGGTCCGTCCAGCTCACGCCCGCACCTCCGCCACGATCTGGTCCACGCCCATCCGGCCCTCCTCGAACGCCAGCGCACCGCCCGCCAGGTAGAGCCGCCACACCCTGGCGCCGCGTTCGCCGATCAGCCCGACCGCGTCGTCCCAGCGCCGCTCCAGCGTCTCGGCCCACGCGCGAACGGTTCGCACGTAGTGCTCCCGCAGCGCCCGCACCTCGCGGATCTCGAACCCGGCCCGCTCCAGGTGCCCGAGTGTGGCCGACAGCGGGCGCATGGTCATGTCGGGCGCGATGTAGCGCTCGATGAACGCCCCGCCGCCCGGCGCGACCGCGCCCCGCGACATCTGCTGCAGCACCAGCCTGCCGCCGGGCGCGAGCATCCGCCGCAGTGTCGCGGCGTAGACCGGGTAGTTGGCCTCGCCGACGTGCTCGCCCATCTCGATCGAGGCCACCGCGTCGAACGGCTCGCCGGCCAGCTCGCGGTAGTCCTGCCTGCGTACCCCCACCCGGTCGTCGAGGTCCAGAGTGGACACCCGGGAGCGCACGTGCTGGGCCTGCTCGGCCGACAGCGTCACGCCCGCGGCGTGCACGCCGTGGTGCTTGGCCGCGTGCACCAGCAGCGATCCCCAGCCGCAGCCGACGTCGAGCAGCCGCATCCCCGGCCGCAGTCGCAGGTCGCGGCAGATCAGCTCCAGCTTGTCGTGCTGTGCCCGTTCCAGGTCGACGTCGCCCGTCCAGTAGGCGCAGGAGTACGCCATCGACTCGTCCAGCAGCAGCTGGTAGAAGGCGTTGCCGAGGTCGTAGTGGTGCGAGATCGCCGAAGAGTCCCGGCCCCGGCTGTGCAGCCTGCCGGACAGCCGCGCCTCCTCCTCGGGTGCCCGTGGCGGCGGTCCCACCACACCCAGCCGCACCGCCAGCCCGGTCGCCCGCGCCCACTCCCGTGGCCCCAGCCGGGGCACTCCGGCCGAGCGGGCCAGAGCCCAGACCCGGCGCAGGCCGTCGGTCAGGTCGCCCTCGACGTCCAGGTCGCCCGTCACGTACGCCCGCGCCAGCCCCAGTTCGCCCGGCGCGTAGAGCAGCCGGCGCAGCGCCCGCCTGGTAACCACAACGGTCGGGCCCGGCGGGCCCGCCACCGAGTCGTCCCAGGCGCGGATGCCGACGGGTGGGGGAGCGTCGAGCAGGTCGGTGAGGAATCCGGCAATGCGTTCGGCGGTCGTAGGCATGCCCGGTATTCGGAGCCCCGGCGCGGGTGGATTGGCACCAATCCACGGCCGGGGCGGCACCGAATGCCCCACGTGGAGACCACTGGAGAACGAGTCGCCGTGATCGGTGCCGGGGTGGCCGGCCTGACCGCGGCCTATCTGCTGCAGCGCCGCTACGACGTCCTGCTGTTCGAGGCCGAGGACCGCCTCGGCGGGCACGCCCACACCCACGACGTGCCCAGCGCGTCGGGTGGCACGGTCGGCGTCGACACGGGGTTCCTGGTGCACAACGAGCGCACCTACCCGACACTGCTGCGGCTGTTCGGTGAGCTGGGCGTGCGTACCCGCGGCACCGAGATGTCGATGAGCATCCGCTGCGACGGCTGCGGCCTGCTCTACGCCGGGGCGAAGGGCGTCCGCGGTCTGTTCCCCGCCGCCACGAACCTGGTGCGCGGCCGGTACCTGCGGATGCTGGCCGAGGTGAAGCGGTTCCACCGGCATGCCCGCGCGCTGCTCACCCACGCCGGTGCCACCGCCGACGTGCCGCTGGGGGCGTTCCTGGCCATCGGCGGGTACAGCCGCTACTTCGCCGACCACTTCGTCCTGCCGCTGGTGTCCACGGTGTGGTCGGCGGACCGGACCGACACCCTGCGCTACCCGGCCCGGTACCTGTTCGAGTTCCTGCGCAACCACGGGATGCTGTCGGTCGGCGGGTCGCCGCGCTGGCGCACGGTGGTCGGCGGGTCGCGCGAGTACGTGGAGCGGGCGGCCAAGCAGCTCACCGCCGTGCACGTGTCGACCCCGGTGCGCGCGGTCACCCGCCTGGCCGAGGGGCTGGAGGTCCGCGACGACGGCGACACCCCGTACCGGGTGGACCGGGTGGTCGTCGCCACCCACGCCGATCAGGCACTGCGGTTGCTGAGCAACCCGACCGGCGCCGAATGCGAGGTGCTCGGCGCGTTCCGTTACTCCGCCAACGACACCTGGCTGCACACCGATGATCGTGTCCTGCCGGCGGTACCGGCGGCAGGCGCGGCGTGGAACTACGTCGCTCCGCACTGCGGCGCCGACGGGCCTGCCGTGCGGGTCAGCTACGACCTGAACCGGCTGATGGGCCTGGCCGAGCCGACCCGTTACGTCGTGACGCTGAACCCGGCCGCCCCGCCGCCCGCGGACCGGGTGATCGCCCGCATGCGTTACGACCACCCGGTCTACACCGAGGAGTCGGTCGCCGCGCAGCGGCGGCTGCCCGGCCTGAACGGCCCCCGGCTGGCCTACGCGGGCGCCTACCACGGCTGGGGGTTCCACGAGGACGGCTGCTCGTCCGGCGTCCGGGCCGCGGCCGCGCTGGGGGTGGGCTGGTGAGTGCCGTGCTGTACGAGGCGACCGTGGCCCACCGGCGCCCGATCGACCCGCCGCTGACGTTCACCCACCGGCTGGCGCTGTGGTGCGTCGACCTCGACGACCCGGCTCCGCTGCCCCGCTGGCTGCAGCCGTTCGCCCGGTTCGACGCCAGGGACCACTTCCGCGCGGGAGAGCCCGGCACCATCCGGCACAAACTCGACGGGTGGCTGGCCGAACGTGGCGTCGACCTGGCCGGCGGCCGGGTGCTGATGCTGGCGTCCGCGCGGCTGCTCGGGCACGTGTTCGACCCGCTCACCGTCTACTGGTGTCACCGGCCCGGCGGCGAACCGGCGTGCGTGGTCGCCGAGGTGCACAACACCTACCGCGGCAGGCACGCCTACCTGCTGTTCCCCGAGGAAGGGCGGGCCGGCACGCCGAAGGAGTTCTCCGTGTCGCCGTTCCAGGCCGACGGCGGCGGCTACCGGATGCGGCTGCCGGTGCCCGACGCGCTGCTGTCGCTGTCGGTCGGCCTGCGCCAGGGCGGGGTGACCACACTGGCCGCCACGCTGCGCGGGGTGCGCCGCCGGGTCACCCTGGTGCGCGTGCTGCGTATGGTGCTGACCGGCCCGCTGGTGCCACACCGGGTGTCACTGCTCATCCGCCGGCACGGGGTGGCGCTGTGGCTGCGCCGCGCGCCCCGGCCGGTGCTGGCCGCGAGGGCGGGAGGCCTGCATGGCTGACAGGGCCGAGAGGGCTGAGAGGGCTGAGAGGGCAGGCAAGCCGCGGCCGGTCCCGGCGGAGGCCGCGACCGCCGAGGAACTGCTCGTCCGCGTCGCCAGGGGTGACGAGCGGGCGTTCGAGCAGCTCTACGACCTGCTGGCCGGTCCGGTGTTCGGGCTGGTGCGGCGCATCGTGCGGGACCGCGCGCAGTCCGAGGAGGTCGCGCAGGAGGTGCTGGTGGAGCTGTGGCGCACCGCTGCGCGGTTCAGCCCGGAGCGGGGCAACGCGATGAACTGGGCGCTGACCGTCGCGCACCGCCGGGCCGTCGACCGGGTGCGCTCGGCCCGCGCGTCGACCGAACGCGAGGCCAGGGCGACGTTCGAGGCCAGCAGGACGCGGCCGTTCGACGAGGTGGCCGAATCGGCCGCGACGAAGCTGGAGCGCCAGCAGGTGCGCCGCTGCCTCGGCACGCTGACCGAACTGCAGCGCGAGTCGGTGGTGCTCGCCTACTACCAGGGCTACACCTACCGCGAGGTCGCCGAGGTGCTCGACACGCCACATGGGACGGTGAAGACCCGGCTGCGGGACGGGCTGATCAGGCTGCGGGACTGTCTGGGGGTGACCGCGTGAACGAGCCGACACCACCGGATCTGCACGCGCTGACCGGTGCCTACGCGCTGGACGCGCTGACCGAGCACGAACGTGCCCAGTTCGAGCGGCATCTGGCCGAATGTCCCTCCTGCGCGCAGGAGGTCCGCGAGCTGACCGCCACCGCGGCGCGGCTGGGCTCGGCCGTCGCCGAGGAACCGCCGCCCGCGCTGCGGGACCGGGTGCTCGCCGAGATCGGCGACACCCGCCAGGTCCCGCCGATCGCGGCTGCCGACCGGGTCCGGCGGCGCGCCGGAGCCCCGCGGTGGGCCGTGTGGGTCAGCGCCGCCGCGGCCGTCGCCGGGCTGGCCGCCGCCGGGATCTTCGGCGGGATCGCATTGGACCGCCAGGGCGACCTGGACGCCGCCCAGCGTCAGCTGGCCGACGCCAGGCAGCGCTACGCCCCGATGGGGCAGTTGCTGGCCGCGCCCGACGTGCGGACCGTGCACGCGGTGTCGGCGACCGGCGGGTCGGGCACGGTGCTGATGTCGCCGAGCCTGGACAGAGTGGCCTTCCTGGCCCACGGCCTGCCCGAACGCGCCGCCGACCGGGACTACCAGGTGTGGCTGATGCCGGCCGACGGGTCGGATCCGCGGTCCATCGGGCTGGTTACCGGGGGCAGTGCGCCGGGCTCGGTGGTCACCGCTCAGGGCCTGGCAGGCGTCGCCAAACTGGGCCTCACCGTGGAGCCCAGGGGAGGGTCGCCGCGGCCCACCACCCAGCCGATCCTCGTGGTCCCCATGCGGACTTGACGGTGACCACACGCGAACCGGTTGCGGGGCAAAGAAGATTGCGACGCGCGCGGCGTGGCTGCTGGATTCGCGCGTTGGCGAACCTTACCTTCCTGCACAAGGTCGGTAGTTGACATAACTCTAAGCCTGAAGTAGACATCGAGGGTTTTCAGAGTTGGGTCGGCGCCCGGCAGGCAACACGGAACAACGCACGATCAGGAAGGCGGCCCGATGACGCCCCCGCACAACTACCTCGCGGTGATCAAGGTCGTCGGAATCGGCGGCGGCGGAGTGAACGCCGTGAACCGCATGATCGAGGTCGGCCTCAAGGGTGTCGAGTTCATCGCGGTGAACACCGACGCGCAGGCACTGCTGATGTCCGACGCGGACGTCAAGCTGGACATCGGCCGCGAGCTGACCAGGGGTCTGGGCGCCGGGGCGGCGCCGGAGGTCGGCCAGAAGGCCGCCGAGGACCACCGCGACGAGATCGAGGAGGTGCTCAAGGGCGCCGACATGGTCTTCGTCACCGCGGGCGAGGGCGGCGGCACGGGTACCGGTGGTGCCCCGGTCGTCGCGCAGATCGCCCGCAAGCTGGGCGCGCTCACCATCGGCGTGGTCACCCGGCCGTTCACCTTCGAGGGCAAGCGGCGGGGCAGGCAGGCCGAGGAGGGCATCCAGTCCCTGCGTAACGAGTGCGACACCCTGATCGTCATCCCCAACGACCGGCTCCTGCAGCTGGGCGACATCGGCGTCTCGCTGATGGACGCCTTCCGGTCGGCCGACGAGGTGCTCCTGTCGGGTGTCCAGGGCATCACCGACCTGATCACCACGCCCGGCCTGATCAACCTGGACTTCGCCGACGTCAAGAGCGTCATGTCCGGTGCGGGCAGCGCGTTGATGGGCATCGGCTCGGCGCGTGGCGAGGGTCGCGCCGTGCAGGCCGCGGAGAAGGCCATCAACTCTCCGCTGCTGGAGGCCTCGATGGACGGTGCGCACGGCGCGCTGCTGTCCATCGCCGGCGGGTCCGACCTGGGCCTGTTCGAGATCAACGAGGCCGCGTCGCTGGTCCAGGAGTCGGCGCACCCCGAGGCGAACATCATCTTCGGCACGATCATCGATGACTCCCTCGGCGACGAGGTCAGGGTCACCGTGATCGCGGCCGGGTTCGACGCGGGCGCGCCCACCCACAAGAAGCTGGACACGCAGGCCATCGGCCGTTCGTCGACGACCGCGTCCGCGCAGGCCGGTCAAGTGGGCGGCGGCGCGCCTGCCGCGCCGTCCACGCGGACGCCGGTGCCCGGGGTGCCGGGTGCGTCGACCGCCGCCGCGCCGCAGCGTCCGCCCGCCACGCCGGGCTCGGGTTCCTCCGGCGCCGGCTTCAGCAGCAGCACCGGGTCGATCTCCGGCGGCCTGCCGCAGCCGGGCGCGTCCCGCGGCGGGTACCCGACGCCGCGCACCACCGCGTCCTCGCCGGGTAACCAGGGCAACCTGCCCGGCCGCGCCGTGCCGGTGACCGACGACCCGAGCGACGACGAGGTCGACGTCCCGCCCTTCATGCGCCGCTGACGCGTGCCGATAAGGTCGGCCCTACAGGTGCATGTGGAGGGACGGCTTTGCGCATTCGTCGCGTGGTCACGACTCGGGCGGGCGGGGCATCCGCGCCGCCGTACGACAGCTTCAACCTCGGTGACCACGTCGGTGACGCCCCGGAGGCCGTCGCCGCCAACCGGGAGCGGCTGGCGAGCGAACTGGGCCTGGAGCCCGGCAGTCTGGCGTGGATGGAGCAGGTCCACGGGCGCACGGTGACCGTGGTCGACGAGCCCGGCGGCGAGCCCGCCGAGGCCACCGACGCACTGGTCACCGCCCGGCCCGGGATCGCACTGGTGGCGCTCGTCGCCGATTGTGTTCCCGTCCTGCTCGGTGACCCGCACGCCGGTGTCGTGGCCGCCGTGCACGCCGGCCGGGTCGGCGCCCGGGTGGGCGTCGTCCCCGCGGCGCTGGAGGCGATGAAGGCCAACGGGGCCGAGCCGGACCGCGTCGAGGCGCTGCTCGGCCCCGCCATCTGCGGCGAGTGCTACGAGGTGCCGGCCGCCATGGCCGACGACGTCGAGAAGCACCTGCCCGGCAGTGCCTGCCGCAGCCGCGCCGGTACGCCGGGCATCGACCTGCGGGCCGGCCTGTGGCGGCAGCTCGCCGACGCCGGTGTCGGCAGGATCGGCGTGGACCCGCGCTGCACGGCCGAGGACGCCACGCTGTTCAGCTACCGGCGGGACGGAACCACCGGCCGGCTGGCCGCGATCACCTGGGTGGAGGCATGACCGAGCAGGACCGCCGCGAGGAACTCCGGGCGGCGCTGGCCGAGGTCCGGGCGCGGGTGGACGCCGCCTGCGTGGCGGCCGGGCGCGCCCCGGCCGAGGTGCGGCTGCTGGCCGTCACCAAGACCTTCCCCGCCTCCGACGCCGCGTTGCTCACCGACCTCGGCATGACCGACCTCGCCGAGAACCGGGACCAGGAGGCGTCGGCCAAGCACGCCGAACTCGCCGGGCTGCGGCCGGACTCCGGCGTGCGCTGGCACATGGTGGGCAGGCTGCAGCGCAACAAGGCCCGCTCGGTCGTCCGCTGGGCCGACGAGGTCCAGTCCGTCGACTCGGTGCGCCTCGCCGACGCGCTCGCCCGCGCCACGCGTACCGCCGTCGACGCGGGGGAGCGCGTCGGACCGCTGGACGTCCTCGTGCAGGTGAGCCTGGACGCCGATCCGGCCCGCGGCGGATGCCCGCTCACCCAGTTGGGGGAGCTCGCCGACCACATCGCTCGATCGGGTGACCTGCGGCTCCGGGGTCTGATGGCGGTCGCGCCACTGGACGCCGAGCCCGGCGCGGCATTCCAGCGACTGGCGGAGGCATCGGAAAACCTGCGCAAAGATCATCCCGGCGCGGTAGAACTGTCCGCGGGAATGAGTGGTGATCTGGAGCAGGCGATCGCTCACGGCTCGACGTGTGTGCGTGTCGGAACCGCGTTGCTCGGACGGCGCGGTCTAGCCTCGCCCTAGAGAATCACCCGGCGGGGCACTGGCGTGAGTGCTGTGGACGAGGCAGGGAGGGCACCACCAGATGAGCGCGCTGCAGAAACTCAAGGCGTACTTCGGAATGGTCCCGGCCGACGACGGTTACGACGGCGAAGCCTACGACGCTTACGACCGGTACGAGTCCGACGACTACCGCCGTGGTCGTTACGACCGTGACGTTCGTGACGACGACTACTACGAGGACGACTACGACGAGCCGCCCGCCCGCGGGCGGGGGCGTGGCCGTTACCACGCGGGCGACGACTTCGACGACGAGCCGGTGCGCGGCAGGGACCGTCCGGTGCCCGCCGTCCAGGGCGCGCTCGCCGTGGACCGGCAGCCCGAGCCGGTGGCGCGCCTGCGTCCCGTGCCCGAGCAGGCGCGGCTGAACTCCCGCGACGCGCTGAGCCGGATCACCACCCTGCACCCCACGTCCTACCTGGAGGCGCGGGCGATCGGTGAGCACTACCGGGAGGGCATCCCGGTGATCATCAACCTCACCGAGATGGAGAATGCCGACGCCAAGCGGCTCGTCGACTTCGCGGCCGGGCTGGCGTTCGCGCTGCGGGGGTCGATGGACAAGGTCACCAACAAGGTGTTCCTTCTCTCACCGCCGGATGTCGACGTGACCGCCGAGGACCGCCGGAGGATCGCCGAAGGCGGCCTCTTCCTGCGTCACTGACGACGTGCCGGCGCCGGTGTTGTGGCAGAGTGGTGCTGTGCAAGCCGTCCTGATCGTCCTCTACTACGTGCTTTTCGCCTTCTGGCTGTTGCTGACCGCGAGGGTCGTGGTGGAGCTCGTCCGTACCTTCGCGCGTGAGTGGCGTCCCGCCGGAGGGGTTGCGGTGACGCTGGAGACCATCTACACAGTTACGGACCCACCGGTCCGACTGGTCCGGCGGATCATCCCGATGGTGCGGATTGGCGGCGTCGGACTGGACTTATCGATTATGGTGCTGCTGTTGGTTGTGTTCATACTGATGCAACTGGCGTATCCCGGGTGATCGGGGAACCCGGGTGACCTGCAGTCCGTGGAGTGCGTGAGGTGATCTGATGTCGTTGACCCCCGCTGACGTGCATAACGTCGCGTTCAGCAAGCCGCCGATAGGCAAACGGGGCTACAACGAGGACGAGGTGGACGCGTTCCTCGACCTGGTCGAGACCGAACTGGCCCGCCTGATCGAGGACAATAACGAACTGCGTCAGCAGGTCGAGCAGCTCGATGCCGAGCTGGAATCGACCCGTGGCGAACTGGAGACGGCGAAGGCCAACGCCGGTTCCATGGCTCCTCCGGCCCCGGTGCGTGAGGAACCTCGCAGGCTCGCCCCGGTGCCGCCGCCGAGCCCGATGGAGCAGACCCAGGCCCACGGCATGATGGGCGACAGTGGCGAGCCCAACGTGCAGGCCGCGAAGGTGCTCGGCCTGGCCCAGGAGATGGCCGACCGGCTCACCGCCGAGGCCAAGACCGAGTCCGACGGCATGCTCGCCGAGGCGCGGACGAAGTCGGAGCAGCTGCTGTCCGAGGCCCGGGCCAAGTCCGACTCGATGGTCAACGAGGCGCGGACCCGCGCCGAGACCATGCTGAACGACGCCCGGACCAGGGTGGAGACCCTGGAGCGGCAGGCGCGCGACAAGGCGACCACCATGGAACGCGAGTCGCAGCGCAAGTACACCGAGACCATGAACGGCCTCAACGCGGAGAAGAACACGCTGAACAAGCGGATCGACGAGCTGCGCACCATCGAGCGGGAGTACCGCACGAGGCTGCGTGGATTCCTCGAGTCGCAGCTGCGCGAACTGGACGACCGCGGATCGGCGGCGCCGGCGTCGGCCTCGTCCGGCTCCGGGCAGTCAGGCGCGGGCAGCGGCCAGGGTTACTCGTTCGGCCCCCGGGCCGAAGCGGGCTGATCCGCACACACTCTCCGAACTCGACGCGGTAACGCTTCTTCCCCGAAGGTCACCAAGCGCAGCAGCCACCTTCACCTCCTCCAGCGGGGTGAAGGTGGCTTTGCCGCGCCCGGCGGGTCGGAGATGCTGTCTCTGCGTGTACGTGTTGTAATTCAGCGTGCTTTACATCGTTCTCCTCCTGCTGCTGGTTGCCCTCGGGTTGCTGGTTACGGCGCTGATCACCGCCAACTCGTTGTGGGCGTGGATCTCCATCGGTCTTTCCGTTGTCGCGGGCGTCGCGCTCCTGGTCGAGAACTACCGCAGGCGCAAGCGCCGGGCGGCGGCGGCCGAGGAGCCCGAGAAGGCCGAGAAGGCCGTCGAGGACGACTCGGCGGACGAGGCAGCCGAGGACACCGCCGGGCGGGTCGAGGGTGAGCTTCCCGTCGAGGACGAGGACAAGCCCGGCGAGTCACAGACCACGCTGCTGCCGGCCTCGGGCGAACTCGACGGGGACGACGCCGGCGAGAAGGCCGAACCGCCCGCCGACGAGGGCGACCCCGGTGAGGAGGACACCGACGCCTCCGACCTGCTGGTGATCTCCGAGCTGGACGTCGAGGTGCTGGTCGTCGACGAGTACCCGCGCTACCACCTCGCCGGCTGTGCCTGGCTCGCCGACCGCGACACGATCCCGATCGCCGTGGCCGAGGCTCGTGATCTCGGCTTCACCCCGTGTGCGCGCTGTGGTCCCGACGCGACCCTGGCCACGCGCCACCGCGACAAGAGCGGCCGCAAGCGCAAAGCCGGCAAGTAGCCGCCCGCGCGCGAGCGTGTACCTCGCGTGGACCTCGGGGCGTAGGCTACGTCCATGCCGGGGAAGGACGTGGGGACCTCCGACGCGCGGGACGCGCGGCGACGGTGGCGGCGCCGTGTGCCCGCCGGGATCGCGGTACTGGGATGTGTCGCGCTGGTCGCGTTGGCCGTCACCGGTGCGGCGACACCGGGGCCGGGGCTGAACCTCGCCCAGGCGGGGCACTGGGTCTACAACCACGTGCTGCGTGCGGCGTTCCATATCGACGGCAGCGGCAACGTCGACGCCAAGGCCGACGTGGATGCCGAGCCGGGCAGCATCGTGGCGCAGGGTGAGACCAAGGCCTACGTCGTGGGCCCGTCGCGGGTGTCCGAGTTCGGCAAGTCCACGCTGACGGTGGAGGGCTCCACCGGCGCGGCCGTCAACGAGATGCCGGTGGCGCTGGAGGCCCGCGGCGGCCCCTACCTGGTGTACCGGGAGGCCGGTCAGGTCGTGCGTCCCGGCGATCCGCCGTTGACCCTGGCCGCGGGGGGCAAGCTCGGCCAGCCGGTCGTCACCAGCGCCGGTTCGCTGTGGCTGCACCAGATCGACACCGGGCTGCTGTGCGAGCTGCGGCCCGGCGCGGACAAGCTGACCTGTCCCGCCGCGGCGCCGTCGCGGCACCCCGGTGGGCTGACGGTGGTCGGGGACCGGCCGGTGTTCGTCGACACGATGGCGGACATGATGTACCCGGTCGGCGCGGGTGGCCTGGGGGAGGGCACCGGGCTGGGGGTCGACGTGCCGCCCACGGCCCGGCTGGCCGCCACCGACATCGACGGCCGGGTGGCCGTGCTGGATCCCGCCGCGCACCGCATGTACCTGGTGGACACCGCGGGCCTGGACCGGAGCCGTCCGGCGGCCGAGCCCGTGGTGGTGAACCTGCCGCCCGGTGAGTACGCCGACGTGGCTTCCTCGGGGCGTACGGCCGTGGTGGTGGACCGCGCGAAGTCCACGGTGCACACCTACGACGGCGGTGGCCGGTTGCGCGAGAGCACGCCGGTCCCGCCGGGCCCGAGCCGGCTGTCGCGGGGCGAGGACTCCCGGGTCTACGTGGATTCCGCGGACGGCGGGCATGTCCTGGTGGTCGACCGCGAGGGCCAGGTCACCCCGGTCGACGTCACCGGTCAGGGCCGTCCGGCGCCACCGCCTCCGGCCGCTCCGCCCGCCGCGCCACCCGCCGCTCCGCCGCAGACGGCGCCTTCCGCGGGCCCGCCACCGCAGGCCGACGCGCCCCGGCAGCAGGAACGCCCGCGCACACCGGCCAAGCCACGGCAGACACCGCCTGCGGAGCGGGTGGCCGTCCCGGCGAGCCCGCCGGGCGCGCCTCCCGGGGTGCGGGCCACCGCCGGCGATGCCCGGATCACCGTCAACTGGGGTGCTGCCAGTCCCAACGGCGGCGCGGTCACCGCGTACCACGTGTCGTGGACGTCCAGTGCGGGCAGCGGTAGCCGCCCGCTGGGTGCCGGCGCCCGCAGCACCACGCTCACCGGCCTCACCAACGGCTCGGCCTACACGGTCACCGTCACCGCGCAGAACTCCGCCGGCCGGGGCCAGGGCTCGACGGCCGCCGCGGTGACGCCGCGGTCGCAGGACCCACCGAGTGCGCCGGTCGGCTTCGGTGCCGAACCGGACGGCAACGCGACCGCGCTGCTGACCTGGAAACCGGCTACCGCCAACGGGTCGCCGATCACCGGGTACCGCATCCGCTGGAACGTGGACGGCAAACCCGGCGAGGGCTCGGGCTCGGCGACCGTGGGTGCGTCGGCGCGCCAGTACCGGGTGCGCGGGCTGGAGATCGGCACCCAGTACCGGTTCTACATCCGGGCGGTCAGCGCGGCCGGCGTCGGCCCCGAGGTCGACGACCCGACGATCCCGGAGAGTTCGTAGCACCTACGGCGCGGTGCGGTGCAGCACCACGAGATCCGCCTGCATGGTGTCCAGCAGCAGGCGTTGCTCGCCGTCCAGTTCGTCCCGGTGCGCCGCGAGCCGGTCCACGTCCGGCTCGGCCGGCGGCAGCGCGGCGGCCACGCCGGCGACGGCGCCGGCCAGTGCGGCGTTGCGGGATCCGGGCAGGGCGGCCGCGATCGCGCTGGTGTACAGCCCGCGCAGGGCGTCGGCCGCCTGCTCGGCCTTCTCCCGCTCGGTGCCGGACGGCGGTGTGCCACCGGGCTCGTCGGCCAGCAGATCCTGCTGGGCACGGGCCGCGTGCCGGAAGGCGGGCGCCGCCGCCGGGCGGGACGTCTCGCCCCGCAGGACGCCGGCGAGCGTGTCGTAGAGCGTGCGGGTGGCGTCGACGGCGGAGGTGAACCGTTCCGCCGCACCCGGTTTGCGTACCCCGGGCACGGCCGCGAACCCGAACAGCAGCCCGATCACCACGGCCAGGGCGATCAGCAGCAGGTACTCGACGAGCACCGGCGCCGGGTCAAGGTGCCGGTTGGTGGCGTTGACCCCGACGCTCATCAGGACCACGCACCCGTTGAACACCATCGGTTTGCTGGTCATCATCGGGATGCCGACCAGCAGCGCGGCCACGCCGATCACCAGCAGCGCCGCGGGCGGGGCCAGCCAGATCACCAGCGCGAGGACGACGGCGCCGCCCAGCGAGCCCGCGACCCGCTGCCACGCCTTGCTGAGGCTGTCGCGCCATTCCGGCTGCATGATGGCGAACGTGGTCATCAGGAACGAGACGGTCAGCGGGTCACCCGGCCGCAAGGTGGCGACGCTCAGCGCGATCGCCATGCCGAGCGCCACCCGCACGGCGTGCCGCAGCTGGGCCGACCGCCAGGACAGCGCGCCCCGTAGCTCTCCGGCGAGTACCCGGCGCCGCAACGACTTCGGCAGGTCCACTGTGGACTCGTCGCGCTCGGTCGCGGCGGTGCGGACGGCGTCCAGTGACGACCACACGGTGTCCAGCCAGCGACCGCTGGCTCCGGGCAGGCCGCCGGGGACGCCCGGCCGGGCCGGCTCCTGCGTGTCCGCCGGTGCCGACCTCGCGCGTACCAGCTCGGCGATCCGGGCGGCCTCCTCGTCGGCGGCGGCGAGGGACCGCTCGACGGAACCGGCCGCGTCGCCGAAGCTGTGCCTGCGGTCGTCCAGGACGTCGCGTGCCGCGCGGTACCGCAGCGTCTCGCCGAGGACCCGTGCGCTCCACCGGCGAGGCCGTTCGGTCAGCCACAGCCGGGCGGCCCGGTCGGCCGCGCCCGCCTCGCCGGTCAGCGCGTCCGCCAGCGCCTTCCTGGCCGGACCCGCCGGGTCCCGTAGGCCGGCCAGGACCCGGATCACGACGGCGACCGCCACCGCCAGTGCCGGCGCGCCCAGCACCTGCGGCGGGCTCGCCGAGCCGGTCAGCTGGAAGCCGTAGCCGAACGCCGAGGCGAGACCGAGGCCAAGCCCGACGGTGACGTAACGCTGCCCGAGCGCCGGCACCAGCCCGGCCGCGAACACGACGAGCACCAGCACGGCGATGGCCAGCCAGTGGGAGACCTCGCCGAGCAGCCGGGGGACCCCGGCGCCCAGCACCAGTGCCGGGGCGAAACCGGCGAGCAGCCGCAGGTCGCCGCGGAGGGTGCCGCCGAACGCGGCGATGAGGCAGAACAGGGCGGTCAGCCCGGCCAGGATCGCCGTCCCGCCCAGTCCGGCAACGAACCCCAGGCCGGTCACGCCGCCGACGACGACCAGGATGATCACCGGCAGCGCGAATGCCTTCACGGCGCGTCCATGATCGTCATGGCTGCCGACTCTAACCGGGAACGGGGGGGCTCCGTGGGAAACGGTTTGCGGCGGGGGTTTACCCTGGGTGTACACGGCGTCGATCCGGCCATCACCGGGGAGCCTCCGGAAGAACGGGACCCCGAGGGTCCTCAGTAGAACCGGACGGGTGCGGCCCGTCACAGCCGTCCAACGAAGCGGCCCGCGTCAGCGGGCAAGCGGGGTGGTACCGCGGAAACGCGGCCGCATGGCCGTGTCTTCGTCCCCGTCGGCAGACGAGCGACGACACCGCGAGGAGCACCCGATGTACCCCAAGGCAGCGTTCCCGTCTGCGGGGACGGCCGGTTCGGTCCCGTCCCAGCCGTCGTTCCCGGCCGTGGAGCGGGACGTGCTGGCCTACTGGGAGTCCGACCGCACGTTCCAGGCCACCATCGACAACCGCGAGGCCGGGACGAACGGCGCCAACGAGTACGTCTTCTACGACGGCCCGCCCTTCGCAAACGGCCTGCCGCACTACGGCCACCTGCTCACCGGCTACGTCAAGGACCTCGTCCCGCGCTACCAGACCATGCGCGGCAGGCGGGTGGAGCGCCGGTTCGGCTGGGACACCCACGGCCTGCCCGCCGAGCTGGAGGCCGAGCGGCAGCTCGGCATCACCGACAAGTCCCAGATCGACGAGATGGGTATCGCCGCGTACAACGACGCCTGCCGGGAGTCGGTGCTGCGCTACACCAACGAGTGGCGCGAGTACGTCACCCGCCAGGCCCGCTGGGTCGACTTCGACAACGACTACAAGACCCTCGACGTCACCTACATGGAGTCGGTGATCTGGGCGTTCAAGCAGCTCTGGGACAAGGGCCTGGTGTACGAGGGCTACCGGGTGCTGCCCTACTGCTGGCGGGACGAGACGCCGCTGTCCAACCACGAGCTGCGGATGGACGACGACGTCTACGTCAGCAGGCAGGACCCGGCCGTCACCGTCGGCTTCCGCCTGGAGGGCAACGACTCCGACCTCGACGGCGCCCACCTGCTGATCTGGACCACGACGCCGTGGACGCTGCCTGCCAACCTCGCCACCGCCGTGCACCCCGAGGTCGAGTACGTCCACGTGGCCACCGAACGCGGCCGGTTCGTGCTCGCGCAGGCCCGCCTCGCCGCCTACGCCAAGGAGCTGGGGGAGGAGCCGGAGGTGCTGGCCACCTACACCGGCACCGACCTGCTGGGCACCCGCTATGCCCCGCCGTTCCCCTACTTCGCCGGTCACGAGAACGCGCACCGGGTGCTGTCCGCCGACTACGTCACCACCGAGGACGGCACCGGTGTCGTGCACATCGCGCCCGCCTACGGTGAGGAGGACAAGGCCGTCACCGACGCCGCCGGGATCACGCCGGTCACGCCGGTGGACGCCAAGGGCCGGTTCACCGCGGAAGTGCCCGACTACGCCGGGCAGCAGGTGTTCGACGCCAACCCGAACATCATCCGCGACCTCAAGAACGGCACCGGTTCGGCAGGCAGGCAGGGCGCCGTGCTGCTGCGGCACGAGACCTACGAGCACCCGTACCCGCACTGCTGGCGCTGCCGCAACCCGCTGATCTACCGGGCGGTGTCGTCCTGGTTCGTCGCGGTCACCGAGTTCAAGGACCGCATGGTCGAGCTGAACCAGCAGATCACCTGGTACCCCGAGCACGTCAAGGACGGGCAGTTCGGCAAGTGGCTGGCCAACGCCAGGGACTGGTCGATCTCCCGCAACCGGTACTGGGGCACGCCGATCCCGGTGTGGCAGTCCGACGACCCGAACTACCCGCGCACCGACGTCTACGGCTCGCTGGACGAGCTGGAGCGCGACTTCGGCGTCCGGCTGGACAACCTGCACCGGCCATACATCGACGAGCTGGTCCGGCCCAACCCGGACGACCCGACCGGCCGGTCGATGATGCGCAGGATCCCCGAGGTGCTCGACGTCTGGTTCGACTCCGGGTCGATGCCCTACGCCCAGGTGCACTACCCGTTCGAGAACGCGGAATGGTTCGAGCACCACTACCCGAGCGACTTCATCGTGGAGTACATCGGGCAGACCCGCGGCTGGTTCTACCTGCTGCACGTGCTCGCCACCGCCCTGTTCGACCGGCCGGCGTTCACCCACTGCGTCTCGCACGGCATCGTGCTCGGCTCGGACGGGCAGAAGATGTCCAAGTCGCTGCGCAACTACCCGGACGTCAACGAGGTGTTCGACCGTGACGGCTCGGACGCCATGCGCTGGTACCTCATGGCGAGCCCCATCCTGCGCGGCGGGAACCTGATCGTCACCGACCGCGGGATCCGGGACGCCGTGCGCCAGGCGGTGCTGCCGCTGTGGAACTCGTACTACTTCCTCGCGCTGTACGCGGGCGCCGAGGGGGTGACGGGTACCTGGCGTACCGACTCCGAGCACGTCCTCGACCGCTACGTGCTGGCCAAGACCCACGAGCTGGTGACCGATGTGGGCAGCGCACTGGACGCCTACGACGTCGCCGGGGCCTGCGCGACGGTGCGGGAGTTCCTGGAGGTGCTGACCAACTGGTACGTCCGCCGGTCCCGGGACCGCTTCTGGTCGGGTGACCGGGACGCCATCGACACCCTGCACACGGTGCTCGAGGTGACCTGCCGGGTCCTCGCGCCGCTGCTGCCGCTGACGACGGAGGCGGTGTGGCGGGGGCTGACCGGCGAGCGGTCGGTCCACCTGACCGACTGGCCGGGTGTGAGTGAACTGCCTGCCGACGCGGCACTGGTCCACGCGATGGACCAGGTGCGGCAGGTGTGCTCGGCGGCGCTGTCGCTGCGCAAGTCGAACAAGCTGCGGGTGCGGCTGCCGCTGAACCGGCTGCTGGTGGCCCTGTCCGCCGAGGGCGGTGTGGAGACGCTGCGGCGGTTCACCGACATCATCCGGGACGAGGTCAACGTCAAGTCGGTGGAGCTGACCGGCGACGTCGCGGCACACGGCAGCTTCGAGGTCGTGGTCAACGCGCGTGCCGCCGGCCCGCGGCTGGGCAAGGACGTCCAGAAGGTGATCAAGGCGGTCAAGGCGGGCGACTGGTCCACCGCCGAGGGTGGTGCGGTCGTGGCCGCCGGGATCGAGCTGCTCGACGGTGAGTTCGAGCGCAAGCTCGTCGCCGCCGGAGGCGGCGCGGCCGCCGAGTTGCCCGGCGGGGCCGGCCTGGTCCTGCTGGACACCGAGGTGACGGCCGAGCTGGCCGCCGAGGGCCTGGCCCGTGACCTGGTGCGGGTCGTGCAGCAGGCTCGCCGCGACGCCGGCCTGGAGGTGGCCGACCGGATCACGGTGACCGTGGACGCGCCTGCCGAGGTGGTCGAGGCGGTGCGTGCCCACGAGTCGTTCGTGGCGGGCGAGACCCTCGCCACGGCGGTGTCCTACGGCGAGGTGCCGGACGGCTTCACCGGCTCGGTCGGCGACGGCGACAAGGTCACCGTGTCCGTGACGAAGGCGGGGTAACGTCTCCGGCGTGAGTCCTGGCTGGAGACGTGGTGTCCTGACGGGAGCGGCCGTCCTGGTGGTGGCGATCGTCGTGGCGGCCGTGGTGATCCTGCGGGGCGAGTCCGGCCCACCGGCCGCCGACGGCGCCGCGCAGCCGTCGGCCGGTGACGTCGCCACCCGCTTCCTGTCGGCGTTCGCCGGCGGGGACACCACGCTGGCCGGCAGCCTCACCGACAACCCCACGGCGGCCGCTGCCGCGCTGGCGGCGACCCGGACCGAGCTCGGTGCCACGGCGGTGACGGCCGGACTGAACCAGGTGGGTTCCGGTGCCGACCGGGTCACCGGCCGGTTCACGGTGGGCTGGACACTGGCGCGGCAGCGGACGTGGACCTACGACAACGAAATCGAGCTGGTCCGCTCCGGTGACGGCTGGCTGGTGCGGTGGAAGCCCGCGCTGATCCACCCGAAACTCGACGAGGGCAGGCGGCTGGTCGTCCGCGGGACCGACGGTCAGCCCGCCGCCGTCGACCGGGACGGCGCGCCGTTGCTGGTCTGGCAGGGCACCAGCCTGCTGCCCGCCGGGAACAAGGCGCCCACGTTACTGACCAACAGCCTGGCGAGGACCGTCCAGGACCAGGGTGGTCAGCGCTGGGGGATCGCGGTCGTCGACAGCGGCGGCACGGTGGTGGAGACCGTGTTCGGTGCCGATCCGTCGGCGGAGGCGGCGCCCGCCTCGACCATCGGCGCGGCGATCCAGGCCAAGGCGCAGGCCGCCGTGGATTCGGTCGAGCGCTCCGCCGTGCTGGTGGCGCTGCAGCCCTCCACCGGTGAGCTGCTGGCCGTGGCGCAGAACAACGCGGCCGGGATCGAGCCGAAGGCGTTCACCGGGCTCTACGCTCCCGGCTCGGTGTTCAAGATCGCCACGGCCACCGCCGCGCTGAGCAACGGCATCAGTGCCGACGCCGTGCTGCAGTGCCCGAGCGAGATCCGGATCGGCCAGCGGACGCTGCCCAACGACGGCCGGTTCTCCCTGCCGCCGTCGCCGCTGCACACCGCGTTCGCGCACTCGTGCAACACCACCTTCGCCTCCGTCGCCGCGGGCTTGCCGCCGGACGCTCTCGTCGAGGCCGCGAACAAGCTCGGCCTCGGCGCCGACTTCTCCGTTCCCGGCGTCGACACCGAACTCGGCACGGTCGAGCAGCCGCGGGGGCAGGCGGAGGCGGTGGAGGCCTCGATCGGCCAGGGCCGGGTGCTGGCCAGCCCGCTGGGGCTCGCGGTGATGGTGGCCACAGTGGCCAGTGGCAAGGCCGTCACCCCGAAGCTGTGGCGCAGCGCACAGACGACCGTCAACACCGGCTACCAGCCGCCGGCGCCGTCCGTTCTCGGTCCACTTCGGGCGATGATGCGTGAAGTTGTCACCGCCGGTACCGCGAAGTCGTTGGGTTCCAACGGTGCCGTCCACGGCAAGACCGGCACCGCCGAGGTCGGTGACGCGGCGAAGGCCAACGGCTGGTTCGCCGGCTACCGCGGTGACGTGGCGTTCGCCGTGCTGGTGGAGGGCGGGAACGCGTCGGCGCCCGCGCTCGCCGTGGCGGGGAAGTTCCTCGCCGGCGGCTGAGCTGCCGTCCGAAGTGGACATCGCGGTACATACCGGTGCGCCGACCGCCGTCCGGCTCGACTAAAATCGAGCTGACGAGGGGAGGACGGTGTGGGCGAACTCCCGGTCGTGCTCGGTGCAGGTGCGGCCGTCCTGCTCGCCGCGGTACTCGCGGTCCGCCTTTCCGTGCGGGTGGGACTGCCGTCGCTGCTGCTGTATCTCGGGATCGGGGTCCTGCTGGGCGAATCCGGACTGGGAATCCAGTTCGAGAACGCCGACCTCACCCAGGCCCTCGGGCTCGCCGCGCTGGTGATGATCCTCACCGAGGGCGGGCTGACCACGCGCTGGCAGGCTGTGAAGCCGGCGCTCTGGCCGGGAATCGCACTGTCCACAGTGGCCGTCGTGGTCAGCGTCGCAGTCACCGCCGCCGCGCTGCGCTGGCTGCTCGACTTCGACTGGCGGCTGGCGCTGCTGTGGGGAGCGGTGCTCGCCTCCACCGACGCGGCCGCGGTGTTCTCCGTGCTGCGTAGTGCGGGCATCGGCCGGAGGCTGGTTGGGACGCTGGAACTGGAGTCCGGCATCAACGACGCGCCGGCCTACATCGCCGTCGTCGTGCTCGCCACCGGCACCACAGTGGACTGGACGTTGCCGCTGCTGGTGATCTACGAACTCGGCGCCGGCCTGGTCATCGGCGTGGTGCTCGGCTGGCTGGGGGCCGCGGCGCTGCGGCGGGCGGCGCTTCCCGCGACCGGCCTGTACCCGCTCGCCACCGTCGCCGTCTGCGTGGTCGCCTACTCGTCGGGCCAGCTGGTGCATGCGTCCGGGCTGCTGGCCACCTACGTCGCGGGCGTGGTGCTGGGTAACTCGCGGCTGCCGCACCGGTCGGACACGCTGTCGTTCGCCGAGGGGCTCGGCTGGCTGGCGCAGATCGGCCTGTTCGTACTGCTCGGCCTGTTCGCCTCGCCCGGGCGGCTGCTCGATGCCGTCATCCCCGGACTGATCGCCGGTGCGGTCGTGCTGCTCGTCGCCCGGCCGGTGTCGGTGCTGGTGTCCCTGCTGCCGTTCCGGGTGCCCTGGCGAGAACGGGTGTTCCTGTCCTGGGCCGGGCTGCGCGGTGCCGTGCCGATTGTGCTCGCCATGATCCCGCTGGCACAGGGCGTGCCCGGTGCCGAACAGCTCGTCGATGCCGTGTTCGTCCTGGTCATCGTGCTCACGCTGGTGCAGGGCACGACCCTGTCCCCGCTGGCCCGGTGGCTCGGGCTCGCCAAGGGCGACGAGCCCAAGGAGATCCAGGTCGACTCGGCACCCCTGGACGAACTGGGGGCCGAGCTGCTGCAGGTGCGGATCCAGGCCGGGTCCCGGATGCACGGCGTCTACCTGTCCGAGCTGCGGCTTCCCGCGGGTGCCTCGGTCAGCCTCGTCGTCCGTGGCGGCAAGGGCTTCACCCCGCAGCCGACCAGCCGGCTGCAGGAACACGACCAGCTGCTGGTGGTCGCTACGCAGCACGTGCGGGCCGCGACCGAGCGGCGGCTGCGTGCCGTGGACCGGGCCGGGCGGCTGGCCAGGTGGAAGGGCGAATCCGGCGCCTGATTTCCACCGGTGGAGCAGGTTGTTTGCGGTTTTCTTACCAGAAGTATTCACTAATGAGACCGAATGGCTTACAGTCCGCTCGATCGAGTTAGTCCTTTTGGGGGAGTTCTGCCGCAGAGGAGACACCTGCTGTGACACTGCCTGCCGTTTTCCAGGCCCGCTCGGGCCGCACGCTGGCCGCTGCCGCTGTGCTCGCCGGCGGGATGCTGGTTGCCCCGACCGCCCAGGCGGCCGCCTTCCCGCAGTTCAGCCTGCCGTTCGCCGCCGGACAGGTGGTCGGCTCGGCCGGAATCCACTCCGACAACGGACGGTCAGGTGTGAAGAACGCCATCGACCTCAACCCGCGCGACGAGCTGGTTCGTGCGCCGCTGGCCGGCACGGTCTCCATCCAGCGCTGCTCGGCGGGTGACTGGGTGACGATCGACCACGAAGGTGGCTGGCGCACCGGGTACTACCACATGGAGAACATCACCGTCACCGACGGACAGCGTGTCGAGCCGGGCACACCGCTCGGCAACATCGGCAACGCCCTGCCCTGCGGCGGCAGCAGCAGTGGTGCGCACGTCCACTTCACGCTCTGGACGCTGGGCGCGGCGGCTGCCCGCTCGGCCGACCCGATCGCCGCGGGCAACTGGGACGGGGTGTCCTACGACCGCCTGGCCACGGAGGTGGCGGACGCCGTCGGCGAGGCGGTGACCGGCAAGACGTTCGGTGGCTGGCGGTTCACCGAGGGCAGCGAGCAGTACGCGGGCACGGCGACCGAGGTGAGCACCGGCAAGACGGTCGAGCTGCCCGGCCGCTTCCGGTACGAGGGCTAGGCCCCGTCCCAGCCTGTGGGCAGCCGCTGGCGCTGCCCACAGGTGATCGGTTACGGTGCGGGACAAGGTCATGAGTGCCAGCGCCAAGCCCCGGCTCGCTGGCCGGCAACCCTCCTTCCGCGGTGGGGTGCCCCGGGTGAGGACCTGGTCCGCCGCGAGGTGCGGCGGGCAAGCGCGGACCCTCGCGGGTCCCAGGACCGCCGAGGAGCCGGTATGACGATCACGCTCGACACCATCACCCCGCGCCGCGTCGCGGACTCCACCGTGCCCGCCGTCGTCGGTGCGGGCCAGCCCGTCCCGTTGGTCACCGGCGAGCGGGTCGGCTACGCCAATCTCGACCACGCCGCCAGCGCACCGAGCCTGGCCCGCGTGCGCGAAGCCGTCGAGGAGTTCCTGCCGTACTACGCCAGCGTCCATCGCGGGGCCGGGTACTGCTCCAAGGTCAGCACCGCCGTCTACGAACGGGCACGCGAGGCCGTCGCCCGGTTCGTCGACGCCCGCCCCGCGGATGCCGTCGTGTTCACCCGCAACACCACCGACGCGCTGAACCTGCTCGCCCGCAGCCTCCCGCCCCGCACGTCGGTGGTGCTGTTCGATACGGAGCACCACGCCGCCCTGCTGCCCTGGCGCGGGCCCAACGTCCGGCGTATCGCCACCCCGCGCACCCGGCTGGCCGCGGTGTCCGCTGTGGACAGTGCGCTCGCGGACTGTCCGGAGGGGCCCCGGCTCGTCGTGGTGACCGGCGCGTCCAACGTGACCGGCGAGGTGCTGCCGGTCGCCGAGATCGCCGCCGTCGCCCGCCGGCACGGTGCCCGGGTGGCACTCGACGCCGCCCAGCTCGCCCCGCACCGACCGGTGTCGCTGCGTGAGCTGGACGTCGACTACGTCGCTCTGTCCGGCCACAAGCTGTACGCGCCCTACGGTGCTGGGGCACTCGTCGGCCGCGGAGACTGGCTCAACGGCGGCGTTCCCTATCTCGCCGGAGGCGGTGCGACCAGGGCTGTCGTCCGGCGCGGTGACGAGCTGGGCGTCGCCTGGAACACCGGGCCGCAGCGGCACGAGGCAGGATCGCCCAACACCGTCGGGGCCTACGCGCTCGGCGTTGCCTGCGCGACGCTGTCGGCACGCTGGGACGACATCCGCAGGCACGAGACCGAGTTGCTCGACCGTCTCGTCACCGGCCTCGACGGCGTCCCCGGTCTGGCGCAGCTGCGACTGTTCGACACCGATGCCGACCGCGTCGGCACGGTCGCGTTCACCGTGGACGGCTTCGAACCGGGCTGGCTGGCTGCCGTCCTGTCGGCCGAGTACGGCATCGGTGTGCGCGACGGCGCCTTCTGCGCCCACGTGGCCACCGCACGGCTGGTCGGCGTGGCGGGTGGCAGCGGGACCCAGGCGGTGCGGGTCAGTCTCGGGCTGGGCAACACCGCCGAGCACGTCGACCGGCTCGTGCTGGCGCTGCGGCAAATCGTGGCCCGCGGCGCCCGTGCGGACTACGTCAAGCGTGACGGGCGGTGGGAGCCCACTGCCGACTCCCGGCGGCTGCCCGATTTCCTTGCGGCCCTCGACGTTCCTGCGGGAGGATGACGCCTTCCGTTCGCTGGGGGTGACTCACGTGCGCGAGCCGGTGTCCGGTACGCGACATGACTACTGGTTCCCGTTGGCCCTGCTGGGTTTCCTGCTGCTCGGCACGCTGCTGGCGGTACCGGCGGCCGACCACGGCTGGTTCGCCTACGTCCCGCAGAATCGCGGGGAACCGATGCTCAACCCCGGCGCGTTGTACAGCGTCGCGGTGTTCACCGAGTTCGATCAGCTACCGGATTTCGCCCGGTACGGGCCCGGCGATCCGCTGTCCTGGAACGTCCCCGGCTGGGCGGCGACCGGGCTCGCGCTGGTCCTCGTCGCGTCGCTGGCCTGGTACGCCGTGGGGCGCCGCCGGGCCGGTGAGGCGGTCCGGCCCGGCCGGCTGGTGGCGGTGCTCGCGGCCTGCGTTCCGGCGATCGTCCTGGTCGCGCTCGGCGGGAGTGTCAGCGGTTCGCTCACGGGCGCCGTGCTGGTGAACGGAGTCCTGCCACTGACAGGGCTGGCACTGGTAACCGCGGCGGCCACCTATTTCTCGGCGGGAACGGCGCGCCGGGTGGCCGGGTGGTGTTGCCTCGTCGCCGTCGTGCTCGTCGTGGGACTGACCCTGTCGGTTCTGTCGACGTCGGAGAGTGTGGTGCTGCTGCCAGCCGGGGCGCTGGCCGTGCTGGCGTGGTTCGAGCGCAGCGTGCTGCTCGCCCTGATCGCCCCGGCCTTCGCCACCGCCGCGGTGGCGCTGGACGGCCGGTTCGCCGTCGTAGCGGCGGCGGCCGTTCTGCTGGCCGGAGCGCTCGCCGCGCTCGTGACCAGGGGACCGGCCGCGTCCGGTCTACCGGCCGGGGGACAATGACGGGGTGAGCAGCGAGCGAGGGGCCCCGTCCGACGGCGAGAGCGTGGCGCAGGCCCTGCCGAGACGGCGGGTGGGCGTCCTCGCGGTGGTCGCGGCGGCGGCGTTCGTCCTCGACTTGATCACCAAGATCATCGTGACCGCGACCCTGGAGGGCAGCGAACCGATACCGGTGCTCGGCGGGCTCGCCTACCTGCAGCTGGTTCGCAATCCCGGTGCCGCGTTCTCGATCGCCACGGGGATGACCTGGGTACTCGCCCTGATCGCGGCCGCCGTCGTGGTGGTGCTGGTGTGGTTCGCCAGGCGGCTGCGCTCGGCAGGCTGGGCCGTCGGCCTCGGCCTGGTGCTGGCGGGGGCGCTGGGCAACCTGGTCGACCGGATCTTCCGTGCGCCCGGTCCGCTGCGGGGTCACGTGGTCGACTTCGTGTCGTTGTTCTCGCCCGACGGTGAGGTGTGGCCGGTGTTCAACGTCGCCGACTCCGCGATCTGCGTGGGTGGCGTGCTGGTCGTCGTCCTGACCCTGCTCGGCAAGGAGTACGACGGGCGGACGACCAGGGCACCGAGGAAGAAGGCGACCGCATGAGCGCGCGCATGCTCCCCGTCCCCGACGGGCTGGACGGGATGCGGGTCGACGCCGGCCTGGCGAAGCTGCTCGGCCTGTCCCGTACGGCGGTCGCCGAGCTGGCCGCCGCGGGCGACGTGCTCTTGGACGGCAGGCCCGCTGGCAAGTCCGACCGGCTCAGCGCGGGCGGGCTGCTCGAGGTGACGCTCCCGGAGCCGGGCGGGGAGCAGCGGGTCGAGCCGGTCGCCGTGGAGGGCATGCGGATCCTGCACTCCGACGACGACATCGTGGTGCTCTCCAAGCCCGTCGGGGTCGCCGTCCACCCGAGCCCGGGCTGGACCGGGCCGACCGTGGTCGGCGGGCTCGCCGCCGCCGGGGTGCGGGTGTCCACCTCGGGTGCGGCCGAGCGGCAGGGTGTGGTGCACCGCCTCGACGCGGGGACCACCGGGGTGATGGTGGTCGCCAAGAGCGAGCACGCCTACACGGTGCTGAAGCGGGCGTTCAAGGAACGCACGGTGGACAAGGGCTACCACGCCGTCGTCCAGGGCCATCCGGACCCGATGCGCGGCACGATCGACGCCCCGATCGACCGGCATCCCCGGCACGACTACAAGTTCGCCGTCGTCGCCACCGGCAGGCCGAGCGTCACGCACTACGAGGTGGTGGAGGCGTTCCGCGCGGCCTCGCTGGCGCAGATCAAGCTGGAGACCGGGCGCACGCACCAGATCCGGGTGCACTTCTCGGCGATGCGGCACCCGTGCGTCGGCGACCTCACCTACGGCGCCGATCCGGTGCTGGCACGCAAGCTGGGGCTCACCAGGCAGTGGCTGCACGCCCACACACTGGGCTTCGCGCACCCGGCCGACGGCCGCTGGGTGGAGTTCTCCGCCGACTATCCCGACGACCTGGCACACGCCCTGGAGCTGTTACGAGCCGAGTGACCCGCGCTCTCCCCGCTCCGGAAACCCCCGAGACCCGGAGTGGGGAGAGCGCGAGCGCGGCCCGGCTGTCGCTCACTCTGTAGTTGTCAATCAACGCGTTGTCCGCTGCGAACACCGATGACGCTACGGACCGGGCCGGGGCGTGCCATCCGCATTTCGTCGATTTCCGGCCCGGGATTTCTGCCACTTTCGCGACACCATTTCTCGCCTTTAGTCGGATGCCGGACGGCCGGGGCACGCGCTGTACTTCAACCAGCCGCGCCCCCACCGGCGGCGCGGGCGAACGGGGAGGAGAAGACAGATGAAGACCACAGTGGACACAACGACCGGGGCTCGACGTGGGCCGACGCGGGTAGGCGGTGGAAGAGACGCGGCTGGTGTCAGTCCTCGATGGACCAGGTCAGCGAGCGCTCGTCGGCCTCCGGGCGCGCGTTCCAGCGGACGGAGACCACCCGGGTAGCGTCCGGCAGGACGTACACGGTGTGCCCGCCCGCCGTCTCACCCGGCTGCACCCCGATGCGGTGTGGCGGGCGCGAGGTCAGTGAGACCGGTGCCTTGGCGACGGCCTTGCCGTCGTCGGTCACCAGTTCCAGATAGTTGTCCGGCAGCGAAAGGAATGGGATCTGGCCCTTGTTGGTGATCTCGGTGTGCACCACGACCGACCGTTCGCCCTCGGCGAGTGAATAACCGGCCGCGCTGAACAGGAAATCAGCCGGGTCCTGGACCTCCAGCAGCTGGATGCTCAGTTGCTCGCCCTCCAGGCCGATGGTGTCCAGCACGTCGCCGGTCGACCCGGTCCGCTTGCCCTGTGGCAGGGGTGCCGACCCGCTGGGCGGGCGCGACGGCTGGTCGCCCCTGGCCCACGATGACACCTGCGGCGGACCCCAGGTGCTGACCACAGGGTCCAACGCGACGGGTTGCTGGGCCGCCGGCGGCTGCGGAGCGGGCCGGGGCGGCATCGGCGGCTGCTGTGGCGGCGGGCCGGGGTAGCGGCCGGACGGCGTGCCCTGCACCGAGTAGACCCCGCTGGGGGTGCCGTGCACGGGCCCGCGGGGAGGCTGCTGCGGTGGTGGGGGCGGTGGCGGCGGACCCGGCCGGGGCGGGCCGGTGTTGACCTGGTGCGGTCCCGACGGGCCGCCGGCGACCAGGTTCGGCGGCGGGCCCGGCGGACCCGGCGGGCCGGGCCGGGGTGGTGGCCCGCCGAGGGCGGCACGCAGGCCGTTGGGGTCGCTCTCGACACCGACCAGCAGCGGGAGGCCGCTGCCGGACAGTGCCACCAGGCGGTATGCGACCTCCCTGGGGTCCATGCCCACCTGCGCGGCCAGCTCGTGCACCGCGGCTTTGCCCATCTCGGCCAGGGCGGCGAGCAGGCGAGCGTCAGCGGGATCGGTCACGGCCACGGCTGGCACGCTACCGCCTCGCCGTCGCGGCCGTGGGAACGGCTCGCTGGACCACGTGTCCGGCCGTTTTCCGGCGGACAGACCGGCCGGTCACGTCCTATCCTCGGCGGGGTCATCCAACGAAGGGGAGGACCGAGTGACCGTCACCGCTCTTGCCGACGAGTTCGTCGAGCTGATGTTCGAGGCCGAGCCGATCCTGCCGGCACTGCTGGGGCTGGACCTGACCCGCGGTGGGCTCGCCGACGTGTCGGCCGAGGGCGAGCGCAGGCACCGGGAGCGGCTGACCGAGCTGGCCGCCCGGGCGAGGGCGATCGACCCGGAAGGCCTGGACGCCGAGGACCGCACCACGCGCGCCGTCCTGCTCAGCCTCGCCGAGGCGGGTACCGACCAGATCGACAGCCTGATGGCCGAGTTCACGGTGACCGACCTGTTCATCGGCCCCGCGGCCGGCCTGCTGACGGCCCTGCCGATGCTTCCCGTACCCGACGAGGCAGCGGGCCGGGTGCACCTGGACCGGCTCGCCGCCATTCCGGCGTACCTGGAGCAGGCACTCGCCCGGCACCGGGCGGGCGTGGCCGGCGGTCGCACGCCGGTGCGCCCGCTGGTCGACGCGGCGGTCGCGCACCTGGACCGCTACCTCGGCGCGCCCGAGACGGATCCGCTGCTGCGTCAGCCGGCGCCGAGCCAGGCGTTCGCCGCCGAGCGGGAGCGGCTGCTGGCCGACGTCGTGCGGCCCGCATTCGCCGCCTACCGGGACGCGCTGGCCACCGAGATCGCCCCGCACGGCAGGCCCGCCGAGAAGCCCGGCGTGTGCTGGCTGCCCGGCGGTGAGCGGATCTACGCGTTGCTGGCCCGCAAGCACACCAGCACCGACCGCACGCCGGACGACCTGCACGCGACCGGGCTGGACCTGATCGCGAAGCTGGGGGAGGAGTACGCCGAGATCGGCTCCCGGGTGTTCGGCACGGCCGACCTCGCCGAGATCTTCGAGCGGCTGCGCAACGACCCGGCCCTGCGCTGGGAGAGCCCGGAGGAGATGCTGGACAGCGCCCGCAAGGCGGTCGCGCGCGCGGAAGCGGTCGCGCCACGGTGGTTCGGCCGGGTGCCCACCCAGGCGTGCGTGGTCGAGGCGGTACCGCCTGCCGACGAGCCCGGGGCACCGCTGGCCTACTACATCCGCCCGACCGCCGACGGCAGCAGGCCGGGGACGTACTTCGCCAACACCTACCGTGCGACCGAGCGGTTGCGGCACCCCGCCGAGGCGACGGCCTTCCACGAGGCCGTTCCCGGCCACCACTTCCAGATCAGCATCGCGCAGGGGCTGACCCACCTGCCGCTGCTCCGGCAGATCGGCGACTTCAACGCCTACATCGAGGGCTGGGGCCTCTACTCCGAGCGGCTGGCACACGAGATGGGGCTGTACTCCGACGACGTGGCGCTGCTGGGCATGCTGTCGATGGACTCGATGCGGGCAGGCAGGCTGGTCGTCGACACGGGCCTGCACGCCAAGGGATGGACCCGGCAGCAGGCGGTGGACTTCCTCATGGAGAACACCCCGATGTCCGAAGTGGACATCCGCAACGAGGTCGACCGCTACATCGCCTACCCGGGACAGGCGCTGGCCTACATGGTCGGCAGGCTGGAGATCCAGCGTGTCCGCGCCGCGGCCGAGCGGGCGATGGGCGACCGGTTCGATCTCAAGGCGTTCCACGACCTCGTCCTCGGCAGCGGAGCGCTACCGCTGTCCGTGCTGGACGACGTGGTCACCGCCTGGGCGGCCGGGACGAAATAGCGACAGCCGGTGCCGGGCCCCCGACGGCCCCGGCACCGGCTGCGTCCCCCGGGATCTACAGGCCGGCGGTGCGGAACTTGCGTACCGCCAGCGGAACGAAGATCACCAGCAGCAGGATCGACCAGCCCACCGTGGTGGTGACCGGGTGTGCCAGCGGCCACGGGACGTCCGCGCCGGTGGGCACGCCCGGGTTACCCCACAGCACCCGCAGTGCGGCGGTCACCGCACTGACCGGGTTCCAGTCGGCCACCGTGGCCAGCCAGTCCGGCATGCCGGTGGTGGGCACGAACACGTTGGAGATCATCGTGACCGGCATCAGCACCGGGCCGATCCGCGCCGCGGTCTCCTCGTTCTTGAACAGCGCGCCGAGGTAGACGCCCGCCCACGACACCGCGAACTGGAACAGCAGCAGCACACCGAAGCCGGCCAGTGTCTGGCCGATCCCGTTGTGGGTGGTCCACCCGAACAGCAGGCCGACCAGCGCCATCACGATGATGTTCGCGATACCGGTCAGCAGGTCGGCCGCCGTCTGTCCGAACGGGACGGCCGAGCGGGCCATCGGCATGGACCGGAACCGGTCCATCACGCCGAGCCCGTTGTCCTTCGCCACCACGGTGAGCGAGCCCATCAGGGTGAACACCGCGCTCATGGCGAACAGGCCCGGCATCAGGTACTCGCGGTAGTTCGCGCCGTCCCCGATCGGGATGGCGCTGCCGAACACGTAGCCGAACAGCACCACCGAGATCAGCGGGAACGCCAGCGAGGCCACGATCTGCCCCGGGCTGTGCTTGAGCTTGAGCAGGTTGCGCTGCAGCACGGTCATGCCGTCGCCGAGCACGTAACGCAGCTTCGACGGCTGCCTCACCTCGACCGGGGCGGTCATCGGCGCACCTCCTTCGCGGGCTTGCGGGTCAGCTCGAGGAAGACCTCGTCGAGCGTGGGCGTCCGTTTGCCGATGTCCTCGACATCGACACCCGCCTGGTCCATCCGCCGCAGCACGGCGGCGAGGCTGACCGCCTCGTCCCCGGTCGGCGCCGACAGCCTGCGCTCGTCGGGATCGGTGTCCGGCTCCGTCCCGGTGACGGCGGCCAGTTCCACGGCCGCCTTGCCCAGGTCGGTTTCCGGGCCGACCACCACGTCGATCCGGCCGCCGATACGCGACTTCAGCTCGGCCGGGCTGCCCTCGGCGATGACCTTGCCGTGGTCGATCACGGCGATGTTGTCCGCCAGCTGGTCGGCCTCGTCCAGGTACTGCGTCGTGAGCAGCACCGTGGTGCCGTCGGCCACCAGCCTGCGCACGGTTTCCCAGATCTCCGTGCGGCTGCGCGGGTCCAGGCCGGTCGTCGGCTCGTCCAGGAACAGCACCGTCGGCGAGATGATCAGGCTGGAGATCAGGTCCAGCCGCCTGCGCATACCGCCCGAGTAGGTCTTCACCTGCCGGTCGCCCGCGTCGGCGAGGTCGAACCGCTCCAGCAGCTCGTCCGCCCTCGCCCTGGCCTGCCTGCCGCTCAGGTGGAACAGCTTGCCGAAGATGCGCAGGTTCTCCCTGCCGGTCAGCTCCTGGTCCAGCGCGGCGTGCTGGCCCGCGAGGCCGATCTTCCTGCGCACCTCGTCGGCATGCCGGACCACGTCGTGGCCGGCCACCACGGCCGAGCCCTCGTCGGGCCGGGTCAGCGTCGCCAGTACCCGGACCGCGGTGCTCTTGCCCGCCCCGTTCGGCCCGAGCAGGCCGTACACGGTGCCCGCCGGGATGCTCAGGTCCAGGCCGTCGAGGGCCTGGGTGGTGCCGAACCGCTTGCGCAACCCCCGCGCTGTCACGATTGGTTCTGTCTGTGGAGTCCCCATCTCCGCCTCCCTTCGTAACGTAGACTGAGTACGTCGTACGCAATGCTAGACTAAACAACCGAGTACGACGTACGCAACTGGGTTTCACGAGTGATGGAGGACACGGCTTGGCAGCCGAGAACACGGGCGGACCGTGGGACATCTGGATGCGGCCGGAGCGCCCGGCGCGCGGGCCCGCGCCGACCTACAGCCGCGAACGGATCGCCGCGGCTGCCGTCGCCATCGCCGACAAGGAGGGCATCGAGGCGGTGTCGATGCGCCGCGTCGCCACCGAGCTGGGCACCGGCGCGATGACCCTGTACCGGTACGTCCACAACAAGGACGAGCTGCACGAGCTCATGATCGACTACGTGATGGGTGAGGACGCCCTGCCGGACAAGACCGGCGACTGGCGGACCGACCTCGCCGCCTGCATCCGTGACCACCGGACGCTGGTGCTGACGCACACCTGGCTACCCCGGCTGATGGCGAAGGGCATGGCGCTCGGGCCGAACACCCTGCGCGGCATGGAGTACGCGATGTCCATTGTCGACGGTCTGGGCATGACGACCGACGAGATGATGGAGACGTTCGGGATCGTCATGTCGTGGGCGGACGGCTTCGTCCGCTCCGAGCTGGCCCAGCGCGAGATGCTGGAGCAGAGCGGCATGACCCACGAGGAACTGCAGACGGCGATGGGTGCCTACGTCGAGCACGTGCTCGGCACCGGCAAGTACCCGATGTTCGCCCGCATCGTGTCCGAAGCCCGCTTCCGCGACGCCGACGAACGGTTCGAGCACGGCATCACGCTGCTCCTCGACGGCATCGAGGCCAACCTGCCGCCGCGCGCCGGCTGACGGCGTCAGGCGGTGTAGAGCGTCTCGATGTCGGTGGCGTAGTTCTTCGTCACCACGTTGCGCTTGAGCTTCAGACTCGGCGTGATCTCGCCGCCCGCCTCGGTGAAGTCCTTGGGCAGGATGGTGAACTTCTTGATCTGCTCGGCGTGCGACACCATGCCGTTCGCCTCGTCGATCGCCGCCTGGATCGCCGCCCGCAGGTCGGAGTCGCCGGCGAGGTCGGCGACGCTCGCGT
The DNA here is from genome assembly GCF_004214935.1 of Amycolatopsis suaedae. GTDB lineage: Bacteria > Actinomycetota > Actinomycetes > Mycobacteriales > Pseudonocardiaceae > Amycolatopsis > Amycolatopsis suaedae. The sequence goes on along the minus strand of NZ_SFCC01000007.1, from coordinate 343,731 downwards.
CCTCCGGCTTGCCGTTCTGCGACTTCCAGGCCGGGAAGAACTCCTCGTCGATGGTGACCAGCGCGCTGATGAACGGCCGCTGGTCGCCGACGACCATCGCCTGGCTGATCAGCGGGTTCGCCCGCAGCGTGTCCTCCAGGCCCGCGGGCGCGACGTTCTTGCCGCCCGCCGTGACGATGATCTCCTTCTTCCTGCCGGTGATCCGCAGGAAGCCCTCGTCGTCGAGCTCGCCGAGGTCGCCGGTGTGGAACCAGCCGTCGCGCAGGGACTCCGCGGTGGCGTCGGCGTTGTTCCAGTAGCCGCGGAACACCACGTCGCCGGACACCAGCACCTCACCGTCCGAGGCGATGCGTACCGACGTCCCGGCCACCGGCCGCCCGACCGTGCCGACCTTGAACGCCGACTGGGTGTTGACGTTGGCCGCGGCCGAGGTCTCGGTCAGCCCGTAACCCTCGAACACGGGCACGCCGATGCCGCGGAAGAAGTGCGCCAGCCGGGCACCCAGCGGGGCGCCGCCGGACACCGCCGCCACGCACCGGCTGCCCAGCGCGGCCCGCAGCTTGCTGTACACCAGCTTGTCGAACACCGCGTGCTTGACCTTCAGCCCCAGCCCCGGCCCGCTGCCGTCGCGGGCCTCGCTGTAGGCGACGGCGGTCGCCTCGGCGGCGTCGAAGATCTTGCCCTTGCCGTCGCCGTGGGCCTTCTGCTTCGCGCTGTTGTAGACCTTCTCGAACACCCTGGGCACCGCGACCACGAACGTCGGCCGGAACGTGCCGAGGTCGGCGACCAGGTTCTTGACGTCGGCCGTGTGCCCCAGCGTCACCCGCGCGCTGAGCGCGGTGACCGCGATGGCCCTGGCCAGCACGTGCGCCAGCGGCAGGAAGACCAGCAGCGAGTTGCCCTGTTCCATCAGCTGCGGGAAGGCGGCGATGTCGGCCCGGATCTCGGCCAGCAGGTTGCGGTGGGTCAGCTCGACGCCCTTGGGACGCCCGGTGGTGCCCGAGGTGTACACGATCGTCGCCAGCGCGTCGGCCGGGACCGAACGGCGGCGGTTGTGCAGGTCGTCGTCGGACAGGTCCTTGCCCAGCGCGGTGAGCGTCTCCACCGCGGGGGAGTCGCCCTCGATCTGCCAGGCGTGAGCCAGCTCACCCAGCCGCCCGCGGACCCCGCCCAGCGTGGCGGCGTGCTCGGCGGTCTCGACGATGACCGCCTTGGCGGACGAGTCGGACAGGATCCAGTGCACCTGCTCGGCGGCCGACGTCTCATAGATCGGGACGGTGACGCCGCCCGCTGCCCAGATGGCGAAGTCGAACAGCGTCCACTCGTAGCGGGTCTTCGACATCAGCCCGACCCGGTCGCCCGCCTCGATGCCCGCGGCAACGAGGCCCTTCGCCACGGCGAGCACCTGGGCGGCGAACTCCCGTGCGGTGACGTCCAGCCACGACCCGTCGACCTGCCGACGGAAGCTGATCACGTCGCCGAAGCGCTCGGCGTTCGCCCAGACGACATCGGCCAGGTTCTCGTCCTGGTCGACCTTCGGGCCAGCGGGGGCGCTGTATTCGCGCACGGCAACAAACCTCCGTGTCCAACACCGGCATTGGTGTTACTCGCCGGTTAACTTAGCGTGCTGGGCTCACCTTGGCCATGGTGGTTGCCCGACCGGTGGCGAGGTCATGACATTCTGCATGCCGTGTCCGAATCCAACCAGGTGCCGCCCGCGATCGACATCGTCGACGAGACGTTCCTCGCGGTTCCGCCGAGCACGGTGGCCGCCGTCTTCGCCGCTCCCGGATCGTGGACACACTACTGGCCCGACCTCGTGCTGCGGGTCTACACCGACCGCGGGGACCGGGGGCTGCGCTGGACCGTGCGGGGCGCGCTGACCGGCACCATGGAGATCTGGCTGGAAGAGGTACTCGACGGCACGCTGCTGCACTACTTCCTGCGCGCGACGCCGGTGGACCCGCTGGGCAACCCGCTCCGGCTGCGGCCGGCCCAGCTGCGCCGCGAGGCCGACCGCAGGGCGCGGGCCGCCAAGGCCATCGCGCTGGGCCTGAAGCTCCAGCTCGAGGACGGCCGCGCACCCGGCGTCGCCCCGGTTGTCGAAAACCTGCCGCCACCGTTCGTGAAGTAGGTGAACGGAAGGAGTCCGGACATGCGGTACGCGATGTTGGTGTGCGGTGACATGAGCGCCTGGGAGAAGCGGGTCGCCGAGGTGGGGCCCCGCGACGGCGAGGAACTCGGTGCCTGGTTCGCCAAGTGGGGTGCGGCCGGCAAGCTCGCCGAGGGCGGTGCCGAACTGGAACATCCCCGTACCGCGAAGACCGTCCGCCTCGGCGGCGACGGCGGGCTCGCCGTGTCCGACGGGCCGTACGTGGAGCTGAAGGAGGTCGTCGGTGGCGTCATCCTGCTGGAGGCGGCCGACATCGACGAGGCGACCACGATCGCCGCGACCTGGCCGGGCGTGGTGAACGGGATCGCGACGGTGGAGGTCAGGCCCGTGCGGGCCGAGTAGTGGGCGACGTCGGGCGGGTGTGGCGGGAGGCCGGCTCCGGCCTCCTGGCGACGCTGGCCCGCCGGCTCGGCGACCTGGAACTCGCCGAGGACGCACTGCAGGACGCCCTGGTCGAGGCGATCGAGCACTGGCCGGACCGGCCGCCGCCGAACCCGGCGGGCTGGCTGGCGACGGCGGCGTGGCGCAAGGCCGTCGACCGGCTGCGCCGGGCGAGGACCGGCGACGAGAAGCTCGCCCTGCTGGCCCGGGTCCCTGCCGGCCCCGGGCCCGCCGACGACCGGCTCGCGCTGGTGTTCGCCTGCTGTCACCCGGTACTGGCCGTCGAGCATCAGGTGGCGCTGACCCTGCGGTCGGTCTGCGGGCTCACCACCGAGCAGGTCGCGGCCGCGTTCCTGCTGCCCACGCCGACCGTGGCCGCGCGGGTGACCCGGGCCAAGCGGCGGCTGCGTGAGGCGGGGGTCCGGTTCGTGCTGCCGGAGCCGGACGAGCTGGGCGGGCGGCTGGACGCCGTGCTCGCCGTGGTCTACCTCGTGTTCAACGAGGGGTACCTGGCCAGCCGGGACACCGGCGACCGGCCGGACCTGGCGGACGAGGCGCTGCGCCTGGGCCGCGGGCTGGAGCTGCTCATGCCCACCGAACCCGAGGTGGCCGGACTGGTGGCGCTGATGGAGCTGCACCGGTCGCGCGCGGCCGCCCGCTTCGACGAGACGGGAACCCTGGTCCGGCTCGCCGACCAGGACCGCGCCCGGTGGGACGGCGAGCTGGCCGGCCGGGCCGTCGCCAGGCTGAACCGCGCGTTGTCGGCCCGCAGGCCGGGGCCGTACCAGATCCAGGCGAGCATCGCCGCGCTGCACGCCGAGGCGGGCGACTTCGCCGACACCGACTGGCGGCAGATCAGGGTGCTCTACGAGCTGCTGTTCGACCGCTCACCCTCACCGGTGGTGCTGCTCGGCCGGGCCGTCGCGACGAGGTTCGTCCACGGCGCCGCCGCGGCGCTGCGGGAGACCGACGAACTCGGTGACCGGCTCGGCGACTACCGGTTCCTGCACGCGCTGCGCTCGGAGCTGCTGGAGGAGCTGGGCCGCGACGCCGAGGCGGCGGCCGCGGCCGAACGGGCGCTGGCGCTGTCGGCCAACGGCGCCGAACGCGAGCTGCTCCGCGGGCGGCTGTCGGCGTTGCGCGAGCGCCTCGACGCGCGCTGAGCGATCATTCTCCGTGACGTCCGGCTGCGCGGGGTGAGGTGACGGCGGTGCAGCTTCTGCTCGTGGTGGTGGGTGCGATCGCGGTGACGGCGCTGGCGCACCGGAAGGGCATGCAGCCCTCGCTCGTCGTGGTCGTGCTCGCGGCCGCGGCGTCGTTCATCCCTGGGCTGCCCCGGTTCGAGCTGGACCCCGAGCTGATCCTCGGCGTCGTGCTGCCGCCGCTGCTCTACTCTGCGGCGCTGAACTTCTCCTTCCCGACGTTCACCCGCAACCTGCGGCCGATCCTCGGACTGGGCGTGCTGCTGGTCGCGGTGTCCACACTGGCCACCGGCGTGGTCGCCTGGTGGGTCGTGCCCAGCCTCACGCTGGTGCCCGCGCTCGTGCTCGGCGCGGTCGTGGCGCCGCCGGACGCCGTGGCCGGGCTGGCGGTGGGCAGGCGGCTGGGGCTGCCGAAGCGGCTGATGGCCGTCCTCACCGGCGAGAGCCTGGTCAACGACGCCGCGGCGCTGACGATCTTCACCCTCACCGTCGCGGCCGCCACCGGGGACCACGCGTTGTTCGACAACCCGGTGCTGCTGTTCGCCTACGGCACCGTCGTCGGCTGCGTGGTCGGGTTCGTGCTCGGCGCCGCCGTCCACTGGATCCGCATGCGGCTGGACGACAGCGGGCTGGAGACCGCGCTCGGCCTGGTGGTCCCGTTCGGGGCCTACCTGCTGGCCGAGGAGCTGCACGCGTCGGGTGTGCTCGCCGTGGTCATGGCCGGATTCGTGCTCGGGCACAAGAACACCGAGGCCGGGTTCGCCACCCGGCTGCAGGCACGTCAGGTGTGGGCGACGCTCGACGTGCTGCTGGAGGCGTTCGTGTTCGCCTACATGGGCCTGCAGTGCCGGTTCGTGTTCGCCGACCTGCCCGCGGGCAGCTGGCCGGGCTTCGCGTTGTCGGCCGTCGCCGTGCTGCTGGTGGTGCTGCTCGTCCGTCCACTGTGGATGTTCGTGGTGTACGGCTGGAGGTGGCTGACGCACCGGCTGTTCCCGCGTAGCCGTACGCCGATGCCGTCGGCCAGGCAGCTCGTGGTCGTGTCCTGGATGGGGATGCGCGGCGTGGTGACCCTCGGGGCCGCCGCCGGTGTGCCCGAGTCGGTGCCGGGGCGGGAGACCATCCAGGCGCTGGCTTTCGTGGTCGCCGTCGGCACCCTGCTGATCCAGGGGCCGACCCTGCCCTGGCTGATCCGGAAGCTGGACATCTCCGCGCCCGGCGAGCAGGCCGAGGAGGAGGCCGAGGGCCACCGCGCCCGGGAGGTGGCGATGGACGCCGTCCGCCGGGAGATGGCCGGTCTCTACCGGCAGCCGCCGCCCGGGGTCAGTCCCGAGGTGGTGGAGCTGATCAAGCAGCGCTACCTCGCCGCGGCCAAGGCGCGCAGGGCCGTCGACGACGACATGGACAGCAGGGTGCGCAGCCTCCGCGAGGCGTCGGTGTCCGTGCGCCGGACCCTGCTCGCGGCGCAGCGGCGGGCGCTGGCAGCGGCCCGGGACGACGGCAGCCTCGACGACGAGACCGTCCGCCGTGAGCTGGACCGCCTCGACTACGAGGAGGCCGCGGCGATGCGCTGACCGTCGCCGGTCCGCGGAACGATTTGGCGGCCCGCCCGCGGGTAGCCCGTGGGCATGAGCGAGAAACACGCGGTCCGGCAGTTCGCGGCGGAGCTGGTCGACGGAGCGAGGTCCGGGCGCCACGACGACGTGGCCGACGCCCTGGAGGTGCTGGCCCGGTCCGACGTGCCGCAGGTCCACGCCGCGGTCCTCGCCGAGCTGGTCACCGGCTGCGCTTCGCTCGTGCGGCCCCGGTGCCCCGCCGGCGCCGGGGTGTTCACTGTCGACGTGACCGACGAGTCCGCGAGCCGGGTGGAGGTCGACCGGCTGCCCCGCGCCGCCCTCGCCGCGCTCCGGGCGCTGCTCGCCGAGCTTGGCGGCGACGGGTCCGGCCGGGACATCCAGATCGCGATCGCGGCGGGTGCGGGCCCGGCCGAGGTCGTCGCCGCGATCACCCATCTGCTGCTGTGGCACGTCGAACTCGACGAGGCCCCCGAGGCCGCCCTCCCGCCGCTCACCTGCCTCGCCGACTGACCGGCATTGTCGCGTAGATTTCGTGGCATGCGGGTTCATGTCGTCTCCGACGTGCACGGCAACGCCGAGGCGCTGGCCAGGGCGGGGGAGGGCGCCGACGCGTTGATCGTGCTGGGCGACCTGCTGGACTTCGTCGACTACGCCGAGCACGGCAACGGCATCCTCGGCGCGCTGTTCGGTGCCGAGGCGGTCGGGGAGTTCGCCCGGCTGCGCAGGGAGGGCACCCGGGACGAGACGGTCGCCTACTCGCGGTCGTTGTGGGCCAGCCTCGCCGACCCGGCCGCCGCCGTCGACGAGGCCATCCGGGAGCAGTACGCGACGCTGTTCGCCGCGATGACCGCGCCCACCTACGCCACGCCCGGCAACGTCGACACGCCCGACCTGTGGCCGGAGTACGCCGGTGCCGGCGTCCAGATCCTGGACGGTGAGGCCACCGAGATCGGTGGGCTGCGGTTCGGCTTCGTCGGCGGTGCCCTGCTGCCGCCGGGCGTCACCGCCCCGCGGCGCAGCCCGGTGTGGCGGCCCTACCTGCGGTCCCGCGACGACTTCGCCGCCGCCGTGGCCAAGCTCACCGACATCGACGTCCTGTGCAGCCACATCCCGCCTGCCGTGCCGGAGCTGACCTACGACGTGGTGGCCCGCCGCGCCGAGCTGGGCTCGGTGTCGCTGCGGGAGCTGATCGCCGAGGAACAGCCGCGCTGGTCGCTGTTCGGGCACGTGCACCAGCCGCTTGCTCCGCGCACCCGGCTCGGCCGCACCGAGTGCCGTAACGTCGGTCACTTCAAACAGACCACTCGCCCCTACGTCCTGCGCTGGTAGCAGGCGGTAGCCTTGCCGCCATGCCGGAGGAGCAGTCCACGCAGTCCATCGAGGTCGACGCGTCGCCGGAACGCATCATGGCGGTGATCGCCGACTTCCCCGCCTACCCGGAATGGGCCAAGGCGGTCCGGGAGACCGAGGTGCTCGCCACCGAGGGCGACCGGGCCAAGCAGGTCAAGCTCACCCTGGACGCGGGGCCGGTCAAGGACGTCTACACCCTGGAGTACGACTGGGCGGCCGACGGCCTCTCGGTCAGCTGGCACCTGGTGAAGGGGCAGATGCAGAAGGCCCAGCGCGGCCGCTACCTACTCGAACCGCTGGGCGCGGACCGGACGAAGGTCACCTACACGCTGTCGGTGGAGCTGGCGCTGCCGATGATCGGCCTGCTGCGCCGCAAGGCCGAGAAGATGATCATGGATACCGCACTCAAGGAGCTCAAGCGCCGGGCGGAGGGCTGACTTGCGCATCCTGCTGTTCACCGGCAAGGGCGGCGTCGGGAAGACGACGCTGGCCGCCGCCACGGCGGCGTCGGTCGCCGGCAGGGGTGCCAAGACGCTGGTGGTCTCGACCGACCCGGCGCACTCGCTCGGCGACGCCTTCGGCGCCGAGGTGGGCAGCGAGCCCTCCGAAGTGGACACCAGGCTGCACGTGGCGCAGGTCGACTCCCGTGGCCTGGTCGACGACTCCTGGCAGAGCCTGCGGTCCGAGCTGCGGGCGGTCCTGGCCGGCGCGGGCATCGACGCCCTCGACGCCGAGGAGCTGACCGTCCTGCCCGGTGTGGACGAGCTGCTGGCGCTGACCGAGGTCCGCAGGCTGGCCGAGTCCGGACCGTGGGAGACCGTGATCGTCGACTGCGGGCCGACGGCGGAGACGCTGCGGCTGCTGTCGCTGCCCGAGGCCGTCTCGGGCTACCTGGCCAGGCTGTTCGCCCGGCCGTCGCGGCGCTGGAGCGGCATGTCCGGGCCGGTGCGCAGGCTGACCGCGCACGTGGAGTCGCTGCGGACGCTGCTGACCGACCCGGCGGTCACGACCGTACGGCTGGTGCTCACGCCCGAGCGGGTGGTGGTCGCCGAGACCCGGCGCACGCTGACCGCGCTGGCCCTGCGGGGCATCCGGGTCGACGGTGTCGTCGTCAACCGGCTGGTCCCGGCACCCGGGATCTGGCGGGGCGCGGCGGCGAACTGGCTGCGGACCCGGCGCGGCCAGCAGGACAGGGTGGTCGGCGAGCTGGTCGCCGCCGGGCTGCGGCCGACGCTGGTCGAGCACCGGGCCGCCGAGCCGGTGGGGCTGGCCGCGCTGCGCGACATCGCACAGGATCTGTACGGGGACTCCGATCCCCTCGCGGGCAGGGGCAACGAGGCCGCACCGCTGCTGAAAGTGTCCGAAGTAGAGGATGGTTTCGAGCTGCGCGTCGCCGTCCCGCTCGGCCGTGAGTCCACTGTGGACCTGGCGAGGGTGGACGACGATCTCGCTGTCACCGTGGACGGGTTCCGCAGGCTGATCGCACTGCCGGAACTGTTGCGGCCCTACCGGATCACCGGCGCCGAGTCCGATGCGGACGGTCTGGTGGTCAGCCTCGCCCACGACCCCGATCGGAAGGGCCGATGACCGAGCGCGACGAGTACGACGTGACCAGCCTGACCGAGGAGATCCGGCTGCTGGTCGAGATGGTGGTGGAGCGCGCGGCGCCCTGGCTGGAGAGCCTGGTCGCGGCCGGTCACGGCCAGGACCGCGCCGAGCCCCCGGAGACCCAGCACGGCCCGGCCTGCGGCTGGTGCCCGCTGTGCGCGGTGGTCGCCGTCGTCCGCGGCGAGCGGCCGGAACTGGTTGCCAGGGTGCTGGAACAGGCCGCGCAGCTGGTCGCACTGCTGCGGGCGGTACTGGCCGACCGGTGGGCACCGGAGGAGGGCATGCACATGCCGGGCTTCACCCCGGCCGGTGCGCCCGCGCCGCGTGAGCCGGCGCGGTCGGAACGGGTACAGCGCATCCCGGTGCGGCGTCGTGAGGAAAGGCCGTAAAGAACTTGTTGGCGATCGGCGTGGACGTCGGCGGCACCAGCGTGCGCGCGGGCGTCGTGGACGAGCAGGGTGCCCTGCTGGACACCACGAGGGTGGGCACTCCCAGCGACGAAGGCGCGCTGGAGGACGCCATCTCCGGCGTGGTGGAGGAACTGCGGAACCGGCACGACGTCGCCGCGGCCGGGCTGGCCGTCGCGGGCTTCGTCGGCACCGACCGGCGCACGGTGATGTTCGCGCCGCACCTGGCGTGGCGGGCCGCCCCGGTGGCCGAGCGCATCGCCAAGCGGGTCGGGCTGCCGGTGACACTGGAGCACGACGCCAACGCCGCGACGCTGGCCGAGCACCGGTTCGGTGCCGCCCGCGGGGCGAAGGTGGCGGCGCTCGTCGCCGTCGGCACCGGGATCGGTGCGGGGCTGCTGCTGGACGGCGAGATCTACCGCGGCGCGCACGGCGTCGCCCCCGAGCTGGGGCACCTGACCGTGGTGCGGGGCGGGCGGCCGTGCCCGTGCGGCAAGTACGGCTGCTGGGAGCGCTACTGCAGCGGCACGGCACTGGCCGCGACCGCCATCGAGTTGCTGGCCAAGCACCCGGGACGCTCGACAGTGCTGGCCAGGGAGGCGGCGGGGGACCCCGGCTCGGTCACCGGGCGCAGGGTCGCCGGGGCCGCCCGCGACGGTGACCCGATCGCGCAGCTGGCCATGACCGAGCTGTCCCGCTGGCTGGGCGAGGGGCTGGCGCTGGTCGCCGACGTCTTCGACCCCGAGGTGATGGTCGTGGCCGGCGGGGTGTCGGAGTCGTCGCCGCTGTTCCTGGACGAGGCCCGCGAGCACTACGCGGCCGCCATCACCGGGTCCCGGCACCGCCCGCTGGCCCGCATCCGGACCGCGCAGCTCGGCGACGACGCGGCGATCGTCGGCGCGGCCACCCTGGCGAGGGAAGCCGCCGCCCGGTGACGCTGGTGCTGCTCGTCGACGCCGCGAACGTGGTGGGTTCGCGGCCGGACGGCTGGTGGCGCGACCGCGCCGGAGCGGCCACCCGGCTGCGGGACCGGCTCGCGGCGCTGGTGGCTGGCGGCGTCGACGGGGCGGCATTCGGACTGCCCGGCAGGCAGATGCCGGTGGTGCGGCTGGTGGTCGAGGGTGCGGCGGGCGGTGTCCGGTCCGCCGGTGGTGTCGAGGTGGTGACCGCGGAGCACGATGGTGACACCACGATCGTCCGGCTCGCCGAGGCGGCGCGGCCGGACGAGCACACCGTGGTGGTCACCGCCGACCGTGAGCTGCGGTCGCGGGTCACCGCGGCGGGGGCCGCGGTGGTGGGCCCACGCACCCTGCTCGACCTGTTGTGACGACCGGCTAATGTTCTGCCTGCCACTCGTTTGGGGGACATCGTGAACCACACGTTCCAGGTCGACCTGCGAGGTGTGGTCGACCTGCTCAGCCACCACCTCTACTCCAGCCCGCGCGTGTACCTGCGTGAGCTGCTGCAGAACGCCGTCGACGCGGTCACCGCGCGCCGGGCCGCCGAGACCGACCCGCCCGCGCGGATCGAGATCACCGTGGACGGCACCACCCTGACCGTCACCGACACCGGCGTCGGGCTGACCGAGGCGCAGGTCCACGAGCTGCTCGCCACCATCGGCCGCAGCTCCAAGCGGGACGACCTCGGGTTCGCCAGGCACGAGTTCCTCGGCCAGTTCGGCATCGGCCTGCTGTCGGCGTTCCTGGTCGCCGACGAGGTGGTCGTCGTGACCAGGGCATCCGGCGCGGAGGCCGTCGAGTGGCGGGGCCGCGCCGACGGCACCTACCGGATCGCGCCGGGCAGCCGCGACGAGGTGGGCACCACGGTCACGCTCACCGCGCGGCCCGGTTCGGAGCAGTGGTTCGCCGAGCCCACGGTCGTCGAGCTGGCCCGGCTCTACGGCTCGATGCTGCCGTTCGGCGTCGTCGCGTGCGGGCAGCCGGTGGCGGGCGAGGGCACGCCGTGGCGCCGGGACGACCGCCCCGCCGGCACCCGCAAGGCCGACCTGGTCGGCTACGCGCAGGACGTACTCGGGTTCACCCCGTTCGACGTCATCGACCTCGCCGTGCCCGAAGCGGGCCTGACCGGCGTCGCCTACGTGCTGCCGGTACCGGCCAACCCCGCCGAGCGGGCGGGGCACCGGGTGTACCTCAAGCAGATGCTGCTCACCGAGAGCGCCACCGGCCTGCTGCCGGGGTGGGCGTTCTTCGCCCGGTGCGTCGTCGACGCGGCCGAGCTGCGGCCCACCGCCAGCCGCGAGGCGCTCTACGACGACGGCCTGCTGGAGAGCACCCGGGAGGCGCTGGGTGCGCAGCTGCGTGGCTGGCTGGTCGGGCTGGCCCGCACCGACCCCGCCCGGCTGGCGCGGTTCCTCGACGTCCACCACCTCGGCGTGAAGGCGCTGGCGCTGCACGACGACGAGATGCTCGGCCTGGTGGACCAGTGGCTGCCGATGGAGACCAACGTCGGCCGGATGACGCTCGCCGACTTCCGCGCCCGCCACGGCGAGGTGCGGTTCACCGCCACCACCGACGACTTCCGTCAGCTCGCGGCGGTCGCCGGGGCGCAGGGGATGGCCGTGGTCAACGGCGGCTACACCTACGACTCGGAGATCATCAGCAGGCTGCCGGTCCTCGACCAGGATCTGGTGGTGAGCAGGCTGGAGCCCTCCGACGTGATGACCCGCCTGGCCCCGGTGAACCCCGGGACCGAGCTGGCGCTGCGGCCGTTCCTGACCGCCGCGCAGCGGGCGATGGACCGGATGGGCTGCGAGGTGGTGCTGCGCGCGTTCGAGCCGGCGACGCTTCCGGTGCTGTACCTGCTCGACCGCGCCGCGGCGTTCCAGGCCGAGCTGCGGTCCACAAGGGACAGTGTCGACGACCTGTGGGCCGGTGTGCTGGGGGCGTTCGAGAAGCCCGAGCAGAACCGGCCGCAGCTGGTGCTCAACCACAACAGTGCGCTGGTGCGCCGCGTCGCCGCGCTCGGCGAGCCGGATCTGGTCGCGCTCGCCGTCGAGGCGCTCTACGGGCAGGCCCTGCTGCTGGGGTACCACCCGATCCGGCCCGCGGACGCCGCGCTGCTCAACCGATCGTTCCTCGGCCTGCTCGACCAGGCCGTCCCCGCCGAGGAGGCCCCGTGACCCAGACCGAGGACGAGCTGTGGGGCAGGCTGGAGCGCGCCCAGCAGCTGCCGTTCGGCGCCGCGCGGACCGCGCTGGTGGAGGAGGTCGTGCGGCACGCCGACGCCCACAACCTGGCCGAACTGCGGTACGCCGCCCGGCTGTACAGCATCGAGGCCTACACCTACGGCGGTGAGCCGGCCAAGGCGTTCGTCCCGTTCGCGTGGTGCCTGGCCGCGCACGACCGCGGCGAGGCCGACCCGCGTTACGACTACCACCTGCTCTGGGATTTCAAGGGCATGGTCGGGAAGATGATCTCGTTCCCCGAGGTGTCGCTGGAGCAGATCCGGGGCGTGCTCGACCAGATGGAACAGCGTTACCGCAAGGCCGGGCACACGATGAACCCGGTGCACCAGTACCGGGAGCTGGTGGCCAGGCACGTCGGCGACCGCGAGGAGGCCGCCGAGCAGTACCGGCTGTGGTGTGCCGCGCCGCGCGGGGAGATGTCCGACTGCGTCGGCTGCGAGCCGGGGGAGAAGGTCAGCCACCTGGACTGGCTCGGCCGCCACGAGGACGCCGTCGCCGTCGCGTTGCCCGTGCTCGGCGGGGAGTTCACCTGCCGCGAGCAGCCGCACGGCATCCTGACCGACCTGCTGTTGCCGTACCTGCACACCGGCAGGCACACCGAGGCTGCCGAGGCGCACCGGCGGGCGTACCGCGCGATCCAGCACGACCGCGCCAAGCTCGGGGCGGTGGCCTCGCACCTGCGGTTCTGCGGGCTGTCCGGCAACTCCGCGCGGGGCCTGGAGCTGGTCGGGCGGCACCTGGGCTGGCTCGACGAGGCCCCCACCCCGAACGCGGACATGTGGTTCTGCGCCACCGCGGCGTTCGTCCTGCGGCTCGTCGCCGAGGCTGGGCATGCCGACGTCACGGTGTTCCGGCCGGCTCACGGTGACCGCCCGGCGGGCGAGCCGACGGTCGCCGCGCTGCACGCCGAGCTGAGCGAGCGCGCGCTCGCGCTGGCGGCGCGGTTCGACGCCCGCAACGGCACGTCCCGGCAGGGCGACACCATCCGGGCCACGCTGGAGGCCGAGCCACTGCTGGATCACCTGCCGCTGTCCGGTCCGGCACGGGAGGCGGCCCGGCTGGCGACCGAGCAGGCTCCGCGGCCGGAACCGGTGAACCTGCCCGACCGGCCCGAGGACCTGGCCGACGTCGCCGAGCGGCATGCCGCCCTGTTCGACGACGAGGCCGCCGCGGCGGCCTGGCAGCGTTTCGACGAACTGTGCCCCGAGCCGGACCCGCGCCTGGCCGCCCGGCGGGAGATCGGCAGGGGGACCCAGCTGGCCGAAGCCGATCCGGAGGCCGCCGAACAGGCGTGGCGACGGGCCGCCGGGCTGTACGCCGAGCTGGGCGACGAGGCCAGGGTCGCGGCCACGCGGTCGCGGATCGGGCTGCTGATGTGCCGCACCGAGCGGGTCGACGAGGGGCTGGCCGAGCTGGATGCCGCCATCGCCGAGCTGACCCGGCTGGCCGGTGGGACCGCCATGCTGCTGCGGGCGCGGCTGCGGCGGGCCTGGGCGCTCAGCGACGCCGGCCGGGGGGACGAGGCGATCGCCGAGGTGCTCGAGGTCGACGGGCTGGTCGATGACGTCGCCGACGCCGAGACGCTGGCCGCGAGCATCTCGTTCGCCGCGGCGCAGCTCCTGGGGGACACCGAGGACGAGCGACGCCGGCTGGCGCTGCCGCACGCGGCTCGCGCGGCGGAGGCGTACGAACGGCTCGGTGCCGGTCGCGTCCGGTACGCCACCTATCAGCTGCTGGGCAGCCTGCACGCCGGGTTCGGCGAGCTGGAGGCCGCCTATCCGCGGTTCGTCGCGGCCACCGGGGTGGCCGAGCCGGGGCCGAGGGCGGCCGCCGAGCACATGGCGGGCCGGGTGGCGATGGAGCTGGAGCGGCCGGAGCAGGCCCACCAGCACCTGGTCGCGGCCGTCGCGGGGTTCACCGCGCTGGGGGAGCGGGTCATCACCGCCCATATCCAGGTCGATCTCGCCGGAGCGGCGTTGATGCTGGGACTGGCCGAGGAGGCCGCCGACGCCGCCGAGGAAGCACTGGACCTGGTGATGGACCCGGAGACCGCGGACACCGCGCGGTTCCGGCTGGTCGGCGCCTACCGGATGCTGGAGCAGTTCGAGCCGGCGCTGAAGCTGCTGGACGAGCTGGCCCAGCGGTGTGCCGACAACGGCAACTCCGCCGGTCTGGCACAGATGCACGGACTGGCCGCGAGCATCCTGGACCGGCTCGACCGGGACGCGGCCGCCGCCCAGCGGCACCTGGCCGCGGCGGGGGCACTGCGCGAGGACGACGACCGGCTCGCCGAACTGGACCACACCCGGCAGGCAGCGTTGTCCTGGCACTGGGCGGGCGAGCGTGAGCAGGCGCGGGCCGCGTTGGCCGAGGCAGACCGGCTGGCCGCCGAGCACGCGGCCGGTGACGAGCCGCCGCACCGCTGGCTGCGGGCGATGCTGGACTACGACGCGGCACGTGTCCTGTCGGCCGTCGACGACGTCGCCGAGCTGGGGCCCGCCACCGAGCGGGCGGCCGCGGCGGCGGACGGGTTCCGGGTGCTGGAGGACGTCGAGCGGGTGGCGGCGGCCGAGGTCCTGCGCGGCCGCCTGCTCGCCGACCAGGGCCGCCCGGCCGAGGCGGAGCCGATCGTGGCGGCGGCCCTGGCCTCCCTGCCGGACGACTCGCCCCAGCGCCCCCGGGTGGAGGAGTACCTCGCCACCCTGCGCTGACCGCATGTCGTGAGGGTCGCTCCGGGTGCTGTCCGCCCCCAATGTGGCATTGGGGGAGTTCAAGTTCCCCAATGCCACATTGGGGGAGTTTGCTGGGTCTCTTTCGTGGTGACGGCTGTGTCTGCTGGGCCGGGTGTGACTGGTGAGGCCGCGACGCCGGGGCGGGGTGTTCGTGAAGGCCACCTTCATCACATGAGACGACAGAAGCTCGGCCTTCACACCGAACACACCCCAGCGCCGGACTATGCCGTGAAGGCCGCCCTCACGGCGTCTCGTGCCGTGAAGGCCCCCTTCACGGCATGAGACGCCGTGCACGGCACGGGCGGTGCGGCGGCACGCGGGGGCGGCGTCAGTCCTTCGGGATTCCGTCGCGCATCTCGGCGATCAGGGAGGCCACGACCGCCTTCAGGCTGCCGTTGTGCTCCCGCGCCACGGCACGCTGGCGCTGGTAGCTCGCGCCGTAGCGCATGATCGTCTCGACGCCGCGCAGCTCCCGGGCGCAGTCCAGCTGCTTGGCCACCGGTTCCAGCCGCTCCAGCAGGTCGTCCAGGTCCTCGGTCACCAGCCGCTCGTTGCCCGCCGCGTCGAGGATGATGATCGCGTCCATCCCGTACCGGGCGGCCCGCCACTTGTTCTCCTGGACGTGCCACGGCGGCATGGTCGGCAGCGTCTCGCCCTCGTCCAGCCGCGCGCTGAAGTCGTCGACCAGGCACTGGGTCAGCGCCGCGATGGCCATGACCTCCTCCAGCGTGGGCAGCCCGTCGCAGACCCGCATCTCGATCGTCCCGAAGTGCGGAGCCGGCCGGATGTCCCAGCGGATCTCGGAGAAGTGGTCGATGACGCCGGTGACGAACATGTCGTCGACATAGGACTCCAGCTCCGACCAGTCGGAGAACTGGAACGGCAGCCCGGCCGTCGGCAGCTGCTGGAACATCAGCGCCCGGTTGGACGCGTACCCGGTCGCCTCCCCGCCCCAGTACGGCGAGGACGCCGACAACGCCTGCAGGTGCGGCGCGAAGTGCAGCAGTGCGTCCAGGATCGGCAGCACCTTGTCGCGGTGGTCGATGCCGACGTGGACGTGCACCCCGTAGATCAGCATCTGCCTGCCCCACCACTGGGTACGGTCGATCAGCTTGGCGTAGCGCTCCTTGTCGGTGACCTTCTGCTGGTACCAGGTGGAGAACGGGTGCGTGCCCGCGGAGAACAGCTCGACGCCGAGCGGGTCGGTCACCTCCCTGACCTCGGCGAGCGAACCCGCCAGGTCCTCGCCGATCTCGGCGACGGTCGAGCACACGCCGGTGATGATCTCGACGGTGTTGAGCAGCAGCTCCTGCTTGATCCGCGGATGCTCGAGCTTCCCGGGCGGCCGCACCGCGTCGAGCACCTGCTGCGCCACCGACGTCAGCTCACCGCTGCGGCGATCGACCAGCGCCAGCTCCCACTCGGCGCCGACGGTGGAGCGCCGGGACGGGCTGAAGTCGATCCGCATGATGGCCTCGGGCCAGGGCCGTCTCAGACCTGGGCGCCGTTGTCGGGGTCGGCGCCGTCCGGCGGGCCCTGCTTCACCCGCAGCAGCAACAACGCGATACCGGCGGCCAGCGCCAGCAGCCCGAGCGGGGTGGCGATGGCGGCGGCCAGGCCGATCACGCTGGGCGCGATCAGCAGCAACAGGCCGAGGACGAGGAACAGCAGCACGACGAACGCGCCCTTGCGCGGCCTGGGCAGCGGCGGCGGCTCGGGGGGCACGTAGTGGTCGTCGGGGTCGTCCGGCTTGCCCGGTTCGGCCGGGTCGTCGCCGAACATCGTGGCGCTCCAGTCGCTGTCGCTGCCGCGCCAGCCACCCGTCGCCGACGAGGTCACCGGCGCCGTCTCGACCGGGTCGTCCGGCAGGGACTTCTCCGGTGCCGTTCCGACGCCCTCCCTGCGCAGGTCGGCGACGATCTCCGCGAACGTCGCGTCGATGTCCTCGGGCCCGCCGGCACCGTTGCCGCGGCTCATACCGGCTCACCAGCCCTCCGGATCGAGCGGACGAACTCCACGCTGCGGTCGAAGATCAGCGGCGCGTCGTTGTCCAGCGTGGCGACATGGAAACTGTTCTCCAGTACGACCTCGGTGAGGTTCACGCTGCGGACCCCCTCCGCGATGATCCGCGAGTTCACCGGTTCCACCACGTGGTCAACGACCGAGTGCAGCAGAAGTAGCGGCTGGGTCACCCGGTGCAGGTCGGCTCGCACCAGCGCCCAGAGCTTCGCCAGGCTGGCCGCCGCACGCACCGGGGTGCGGGTGTAGGCGGGCTCGACGACGCCCGGCTTGGCGATGTCGCCGGACACGCCCTTCACCGACGGCACGAGCCTGGCCAGCAGCGGCAGCAGCTTCGCGTCCTTGCGCAGCGTCAGGACGGAGGCGTTGACGAGGGCGATCCCGTCGATTCGGTCGCCGAACTCCTGCGCCAGCCGCAGGGTCAGCGTGCCGCCCATGGACAGGCCGAACACGAACACCGACTCGCAGCGCTCCAGCAGGCCGAGCAGTTCGCCCCTGACGCAGCCGTACCAGTCCTGCCAGCCGGTACGGTTCATCTCCTGCCAGGTGGTGCCGTGCCCGGGCAGCAGCGGGATCGACACGGTGAAGTCCTCACCGGCCAGATGCTCGCCCCACGGCCGCATGCTGGCGGGGCTGCCGGTGAACCCGTGGCAGAGCAGGACGCCGACCCCGGACGAGCCGGTGTGCGCAAACGGCTGGGCGCCGGCGAGCACGGGCATGGGGCGGTGCCTTTCTCCGGGAACTCTCAACCTCGTCAGGGTTCCATGGTCGCATGTCCGGAGGCGTTGTGGTGGTGTCGGTTCGCCCGCCGGGCAGGTGGTGCACGATGTGAGATCGATCGCCCCCGCGGCGCAACCGGGTTCCAGACGTTGTGCGTGGTAGACGGGGTTCGTAGTCTTGTTGATCGGGTGTCGGGCGCGAGGAGGCCAAGTCCAAGGTGCTGTACTGGCTCATGAAGTACGTCCTGCTGGGACCGCTGCTGCGCCTGCTGTGGCCGACCAAGGTCACCGGGGTGGAGAACATCCCCCGTGAGGGGGGCGCCATCCTCGCCGGCAACCACCTCGCCGTCGCCGACTCGTTCTTCATGCCGCTGCACGTGCCGCGCATGGTCCGCTTCCCCGCGAAGCAGGAGTACTTCACCGAGAAGGGCTTCAAGGGGCTGCTGAAGAAGTGGTTCTTCACCGGCGTCGGGCAGATCCCCATCGACCGCACCAGCGGCTCGGCCGCGCAGGCCGCGCTGGACACGGCGATCCGCCTGCTGCGGGAGGGCCATCTGCTCGGCATCTACCCGGAGGGCACCCGCTCGCCGGACGGCAGGCTGTACAAGGGCAAGACCGGCGTGGCCCGGATCGTGCTGGAGGCGAACGTCCCGGTCGTCCCGGTCATCACCATCGGCACCGACAAGGTCAACCCGATCGGCTCCAAGATGTGGCGCCCGCGGCGGCTGGAGGTGCGGTTCGGCAAGCCGCTGGACTTCTCCCGCTACCAGGGGCTGTCCGGTGACCGGTTCGTCGAGCGGTCCATCACCGACGAGATCATGTACGCGCTGATGGAGCTGTCCGGGCAGGAATACGTCGACATGTACGCCGCCAAGGCCAAGGAGCTGGCCGCGGCCGACGCCGCCGGCGTGTCGCCCCGGGTGCCGAGGCAGGCCGCGGCGGCCGACCGGGTCCCGGAGACCAAGGCTTCCTGACCTTCGTCGGGACTGCCCCGGCCGGGTGACTAGGGTTGCGCGGTGCGATTTTTCTACGACACCGAGTTCATCGAGGACGGCGTGACCATCGACCTGGTGTCGATCGGTGTCGTGGACGCGAACGGCCGCGAGTTCTACGCGGTGTCGACCGACTTCGACCCGGACAGAGCCGGACCGTGGGTGCGGGAGAACGTCCTGCCGAAACTGCCCTCGCCCGCCGACCCGGCCTGGCGCAGCCGCGAGCGGATCCGTGCCGACCTGCTGGAGTTCTTCGGCAAGCCGCCCGGCGGGATCGAGCTGTGGGCCTGGTTCGCCGCCTACGACCACGTCGCGCTGGCGCAGCTGTGGGGCCCGATGCCCGCACTGCCGCGCCAGCTCCCGCGGTTCACCCGTGACCTGCGGCAACGGTGGGAGGACGTGGGCAAGCCGAAGCTGCCCACGCCGCCCACCGATGCCCACGACGCCCTCGCCGACGCCCGGCACAACCTGGTGCGCTGGCGCATCATCGAGGACGCGCGCAAGCGCCGCGGCTTCACCGGGTCCTAGCGGCTGGCGACGGCCTCCGCGAGCCGCTCCAGCAGGCGGTCGGTGGTGTTCCAGTCCATGCAGGCGTCGGTGATGCTCTGGCCGTAGGTCAGCTCGTCCCGATGCCCCAGGCGCAGTTCCTGCCTGCCGCCGGCGAGGAAGCTCTCCATCATCACGCCGGCGATTCCGGTCTCGCCCGCGCCGATCCGCTCGGCCAGCTCCTCGACCACACCCGCCTGACGGACGTGGTCCTTGCCGGAGTTGCCGTGGCTGGCGTCGACGATCAGCCGCCGCGGCAGGCCGGCCGCGGACAGCCTGCCGAGCGTGTCGGCGACGGTGGCCGGGTCGTGGTTGGGGCCGGACGCCCCGCCCCGCAGGATGACGTGGCAGTCCGGGTTGCCCGAGGTCGTCAGCAGCGCGGCGAGGCCGTCGGCGTTGATCCCGGCGAACACGTGACCCGCACCGGCCGCGCGGGTGGCGTCGACGGCGACCTGAACGTCACCGTCGGTGGAGTTCTTGATGCCGACCGGCATCGACAGCGCACTGCACAGCTGCCGGTGCACCTGGCTGGCCGCGGTGCGGGCGCCGATCGAGCCCCAGGTGACGATGTCGGCGATGAACTGCGGGGTGATCGGGTCGAGGAACTCGCAGCCCACCGGCAGGCCGAGCGCCGACACGTCGAGCAGCAGCTGCCTGGCCAGCCGCAGGCCCTTGTTGACGGCGTAGCTGCCGTCCAGGTCCGGGTCGTTGATCAGGCCCTTCCAGCCCAGCGTGGTGCGCGGCTTCTCGAAGTACACCCGCATCACGACGTGCAGCCGGTCGCGCAATGCCTCGGCCCGCTCGGCGAGACGTGCCGCGTAGTCCAGCGCGGCGGCCGGGTCGTGCACGGAGCACGGGCCGACGACGACCAGCAGCCGGTCGTCGTGGCCGTCGAGGATGCGCACGGTGTCCGAACGGCCCGTTCGCACGGTCTTCGCGACGGCCTCGTCGACCGGGTACTCGGCACGCAGCAGCGACGGCGGGATCAGCGGGCTGATGCTGGTGGTGCGCTGGTTGTCCAGTGACTGGGCGAGGGCGGGGGCCGCTGCGCCCGCGGTGATCGTCATGACGGGTAGGTGTCCTTTCGGCCAAGCCGAACCCGTCGGGAGAACCGTCGAGCCGGCTTGTGGGTCCGGCTCGAGGGTGGAAGGTCAGCGCGCGGCGTCGCCGGCTGACCCACCCGGGGCCGGCCTGCTAAACCAGAAATAGCGCTGCACGCCGCAGAGGATAGCACCCCCGTCTCTCAACCGATCAAGGTGAGTCCCGCTACGCTGGCGCCGACGAGACGAACTGCATGCGGAGGTTTGTTCTGATGCGAGTCGGTGTGCTGACCGGTGGCGGTGACTGCCCGGGCCTGAACGCGGTCATCCGTGCCGTGGTCCGCAAGGGCATCGAGGTCCACGGCTGGGAGATCCTCGGATTCCGCAGCGGCTGGCAGGGCCCGCTGACCGGCGAGTCCAAGCCGCTCGGCCTCGACGACGTCGAGGAGATCCTCACCCGCGGCGGCACGATCCTCGGTTCGTCGCGGACCAACCCGTACAAGGTCGACGGCGGCGTCGACAAGATCAAGTCTGTGCTGGCCGAGCAGGGCGTCGACGCGCTCATCGCCATCGGCGGCGAGGACACCCTCGGCGTGGCCAAGAAGCTGACCGACGACGGCGTCGGCGTCGTCGGTGTTCCCAAGACCATCGACAACGACCTCGGTGCCACCGACTACACGTTCGGCTTCGACACCGCGGTGCACATCGCCACCGAGTCGATCGACCGGCTGCGCACGACGGCCGAGTCGCACCACCGCGCGCTGGTCGTCGAGGTGATGGGCCGGCACGCGGGCTGGATCGCACTGCACTCGGGCCTGGCCGGCGGGGCCAACGTGATCCTGGTGCCGGAGCGGCCGTTCTCCGTGGACAAGGTCGTCAGCTGGGTGGAGCGGCGGTTCGAGCGCCAGTACGCCCCGATCATCGTCGTCGCCGAGGGCGCGCTGCCCGAGGGCGGTGCCGAGGTGCTGCAGAGCGGCGAGAAGGACGCGTTCGGGCACGTCCGGCTCGGCGGCATCGGCACCTGGCTGGCCGACGAGATCGCGGCTCGCACCGGCAAGGAGTCGCGTGCGGTCGTGCTCGGCCACACCCAGCGTGGCGGCACCCCGACGGCCTACGACCGGGTGCTGGCCACCCGCTTCGGCCTCAACGCCGTCGACGCGGTCGCCGACGGCGACTTCGGCGTGATGGTGGCGCTGCGTGGCACCGACATCGTGCGGGTCAAGCTCGCCGAGGCCACCGCCGAGCTGAAGACCGTCCCGGCCTCCCGTTACGAGGAAGCCGAGGTCTTCTTCGGTTAATTGGGGCTCGCTCCGCTCGCCCGCGGGCGGCCCCTTGAGGCGGCGTCTTCCCTCGTCGCCGTCGGCCGCGAGCGGCCTTTGGGCTCCTCAGTCCAGACGCCGCCGGGCCGCCCGGGTCGGGAGTCAGATGCGGGCCAGATCGTCGAGGACCGCCGCCGCGGCGGCGATGTCCTCGGTGAGTGGGCGGTCGTCGGTGCTCGGCTCGAGCACGGCGCCCGCCCGCTCGAACGCGTCGCGGGCTGGCAGGTCGACCAGCTCGGCCTGCCGCATCCGCAGCGCCCGCACGGCGGCCACCAGCTCACACGCCAGCAGCTGACGGTAGGCCGCGCACGCCGCGGTGGCCGCCCGCGCCGCCTGGGTGGAGAAGCTGGCGTGGTCCTCCAGGCCACGTGACACCACGGCGGTGCCCAGCGTCATCGGCAGCGCCGCCTGCCGCAGCTCGGCGAGCGCGTCGTGGGCGACGTACTCCAGGATCATCACCCCGGAACTGCCCGCCGGCCCCGCCGCGAGGAACGGCCGCAGCCCGGTGAACTCCGGCTCGACCAGGTCGCCCAGCCGGGCCGCGGACAGCTCGGCGACCTGGTGGACGGTCGCCCGCGCCTGGTCGAGCGCCGTGGACACGTACGCGGTGTGGAAATGCGCGTGGTGGTAGGCGTCGCCGTGCACGGTGGAGATCATCGGGTTCTCCGTGCCCGCGTTGATCTCGACGGCCAGCACGTCCCGCAGGTAGTGTACGGCGTCCAGCGCCGGTCCCTGGACCTGCGGGAACGCCCGCAGGCCGAACGGGTCCTGGATGCGCCTGCCGGGCGCCGGTGTGCCTTCCATGCCCAGCAGCCTGCGGATCTCGGCGGCGCAGGCGATCTGCCCGGGGTGCGGGCGGGCCTCGTGCACCGGCGTGGCGTAGGCCTCCGGGTTGCCGTCCAGCGCGATGTAGGTGAGCGCGACGACGGCGTGGCTGGCCCTGGTCAGCGTGTCCAGTTCCAGCGCGGCCAGCGACGCCTCGGCCAGCGTGGCGGCGTTGCTGCTCATGAACGCCAGCGCGTCGCCCGCCTGCACCGGCACCGGCGGGATGCCGCCGCGCAGCCACGCGCGCTCGCCCGCCAGCGCGAGGGCGGTCTCGGCCAGCGGCGCGAGGTCGCCGGTGCCGATGGCACCGAGCCGGTGCACCAGCGGCAGCGAGCCGGTGCGCAGGGCGTCGGCCAGCGCGGCGATCAGGTCGGGGTGGATGCCCGAACGGCCGGCGACCAGCTGGTTGAGCCGGATCAGCATCATGGCGCGGACGTGGCCGGGCGGCATCGGCTCGCCACTGCCACCGGCGTGGCTGCGCAGCAGGCGCAGGCCGTGTGCGGTGTCGCCGGCCGGCACGGCGTCGTCCTTGTTGGCTCCGACGCCGGTGGTCCGCCCGTAGACGATCCGGCGTGCGCTGAGCTCCTCGGCCAGCTCCCACGCCTTGCGTGCGGCCCGCAGAGCGCTGATCGACACGTCCAGCACCAGCGGTCCCTGCGCGGCCGCGGCGTCGGCCACGTCGGCGCAACGCAGGGTACGTCCGTCCACCCGGATCACTCTGGGTTCCTCCTCTCGCCGGTGATCACTATGCGCCGCTGCGCTCGGTAGCCGGCAGGCCGGAGGTAGTAGGACGAACCGGTGATCGGTGGTCTGAACCATTGAGTCAATGGTCTAGTCCATTTAGCGTGTGGGGATGCGGCGCGACGATGCGCCGCCAGGCTCTACGGAGGCCTCATGTTCACGTCCGGAAGACGGAGACTGATCGCGCTGGTCGGCACGGTAGCGGCGGCTCTGCTGGCCGTCACCGTGGCGACCCCGGCATCGGCCGGTTCTGGGGCGGCCCCGGCCCCGTCCGCGCAGGCGCACGGGAAGACGCTCGGGTACTTCGCCCAGTGGGGCATCTACCAGCGCAACTATCACGTGAAGAACATCCACACCAGCGGCTCGGCCGCGAAGCTGACGCACATCAACTACGCGTTCGGCAACGTGGTCAACGGGCAGTGCGTGCTGGGCGACACCTACGCCGACTACGACCGGTTCTACAACGCGGGGGAGAGCGTCGACGGCGTCGCCGACACCTGGGACCCCGGCGCGCTGCGGGGCAACTTCGGCCAGCTCAAGCGGCTGAAGAAGATGTACCCGAACATCAAGATCCTGTTCTCGTTCGGTGGCTGGACCTGGTCCGGCGGCTTCGGGCAGGCGGCCCAGAACCCGACCGCGTTCGCCAACTCCTGCTACAACCTGCTGCACGACCCGCGGTGGAACGGTGTCTTCGACGGCATCGACATCGACTGGGAGTACCCCAACGCCTGTGGCCTGACCTGCGACACCAGCGGCCCGAACGCGCTGACCAACCTCGCGTCGGCACTGCGTAACCGGTTCGGCTCGGAGCTGGTCACCGCCGCGATCACCGGTGACGGCTCCTCCGGCGGCAAGCTCGACGCCGCCGACTACGCCGGCGCGGCGCGGCACTTCGACTGGTACAACGTCATGACCTACGACTACTTCGGCGCCTGGGCGGCGCAGGGTCCGACGGCACCGCACTCCCCGCTGACCTCCTACAACGGCATCCCGGCCCAGGGCTTCAACTCGGACGCGGTGATCCAGAAGCTCAAGGGCAAGGGGGTCCCGGCGAGCAAGCTGCTGCTGGGTCTCGGGTTCTACGGCCGCGGCTGGACCGGCGTCACGCAGGCGGCGCCCGGTGGCACGGCGACCGGCCCGGCACCGGGCACCTACGAGCAGGGCATCGAGGACTACAAGGTGCTCAAGTCCAAGTGCCCGGCCAACGGCACGATCGCGGGCACGGCGTACGCCCACTGCGGCAACCAGTGGTGGAGCTACGACACCCCGGCGACCATCCGAGGGAAGGTCGGCTACGCCCGTACGCAGGGCCTCGGCGGCACCTTCTTCTGGGAGCTGTCGGGTGACACGTCCAACGGCGAGCTGATCACGGCGATCGCCAACGGCTGACGTCGGCGCCCCGGTGGCCCGCTCCCTGGGGAGCGGGCCACTTCGCTGTCGGTGCCGCCGGGTACCGTGCCGGCGACCCGGGAGGACGAGAAGTGGCGAAGTTCGAGGGGTTCGGCGAGTACGCCGTCGAGTTCTACGACGGCCTGATCGCCGACAACTCCAAGGCGTACTGGGACGACAACGTCCACATCTACCGTGCCGACGTGCGGGCGCCGATGGAGGCGCTGCTCGCCGAGCTGAACAGCGAGTTCGCCGCCGGTTTCGGCGAGGGCAAGGTGTTCCGGCCCTACCGCGACGTGCGGTTCGCCAAGGACAAGACGCCCTACAAGACCCACTGTGGCGGTGTGATCGAGCAGGGCAGGGGCGGCGGCGCCTACTACGTCGAGGTCGGCCCGGACGGGCTGCGGGTCGGCGGCGGCTGCTTCCACCTGGCCAGTGATCAGGTGGCCAGGTTCCGCACCGCGGTGGACACCGAGGTGCACGGCGCCGAGCTGGAGAAGATCGTCGCGAAGCTGCGCCGGGCGGGCTGGGAGATCAAGGGCGACCGGCTGCGGACCCGCCCGCGGGGATTCGCCGAGGATCACCCGCGGCTGGAACTGCTCAAGCATCGCTCGCTCTACGCCGTGCGCGTCTGGCCGCCGGATGACACGCTGCACGAGCGGGCGTGCCTGACCCGGGTGCGCAAGGCCTGGCGCCAGCTGCGTGACTTCAACGAGTGGGCGCGCGACCACGTAGGGTCGAGCGACCTGCCGCGGCGCTGACCTGCGCAAGCAGTACGGCTGTCCGATTCAGGCGAATTTCGGGATCGGTTCCGGGATCGGTAAAGACTTGTGCGCCGGAAGGGTCTACGCTCTGGGGACGTGAGCCGACGCGCGAAGATCGTTTGCACCCTGGGCCCCGCGACCGCCACGGCGGAGAAGGTCCGTGACCTCGTCGACGCCGGAATGGACGTCGCGCGGATGAACTTCAGCCACGGTAGCCAGAGCGACCACAAGCAGGTCTACGACCTGATCCGGGCCGCCGCTGCCGAGACCGGCCGCGCGGTCGGCATCCTCGGCGACCTGCAGGGGCCGAAGATCCGCCTCGGCACGTTCGCCGGCGGGCCGGTCGAGTGGCGTACCGGCGACGAGGTGCGGATC
This sequence comes from Amycolatopsis suaedae, assembly GCF_004214935.1. GTDB lineage: Bacteria > Actinomycetota > Actinomycetes > Mycobacteriales > Pseudonocardiaceae > Amycolatopsis > Amycolatopsis suaedae. The sequence continues at coordinate 318,370 of NZ_SFCC01000007.1, read as the reverse complement.
ACCGTCGAGGACGTGGCAGGCACCCACGACCGGGTCTCCACCACGTACAAGGGCCTGGCCAAGGACGCCAAGCCGGGCGACCGGCTGCTGGTCGACGACGGCAAGGTCGGGCTGGTCGTCAAGCATGTCGACGGCCCCGACGTCGTCTGCGAGGTCACCGAGGGCGGCCCGGTCAGCAACAACAAGGGCGTGTCGCTGCCCGGCATGGACGTCTCGGTGCCCGCGCTGACCGACAAGGACATCGAGGACCTCGAGTTCGCCATGGAACTCGGCGTCGACTTCGTCGCGCTGTCGTTCGTGCGCTCGCCCGCCGACATCGACCTGGTGCACCAGGTCATGGACCGGGTCGGCAAGGGCAGGGTCCCGGTGGTCGCCAAGCTGGAGAAGCCGGAGGCCGTCTACAACCTCGAGGCGATCGTGCTGGCGTTCGACGGCATCATGGTCGCCCGCGGCGACCTGGGCGTGGAGCTGCCGCTGGAGCAGGTTCCGCTGGTGCAGAAGCGGGCGATCCAGATCGCGCGGGAGAACGCCAAGCCGGTGATCGTGGCCACCCAGATGCTGGACTCCATGATCAACAACTCCCGGCCCACCCGCGCCGAGGCGTCCGACGTCGCCAACGCGGTGCTCGACGGCGCCGACGCGGTGATGCTGTCCGGGGAGACCAGTGTCGGCCGGTACCCGGTCGAGACCGTCGAGACGATGAGCCGGATCGTGCAGGCCGTCGAGACCGACTCGCCGTCGGTGCCGCCGCTGTCGCACGTGCCCAGGACCAAGCGGGGCGTGATCTCCTACGCCGCCCGCGACATCGGCGAGCGGCTCAACGCCAAGGCGCTGGTGGCGTTCACGCAGTCCGGTGACACCGTGCGCAGGCTGGCGCGGCTGCACACCCGGCTGCCGCTGCTGGCGTTCACGCCGGAGGAGAGCGTGCGCAGCCAGCTGGCGATGACCTGGGGCACCGACACCCGCATCGTGCCGTTCGTCGGCTCGACGGACGCGATGATCCAGCAGGTAGACCACGCGATGCTGGAGATGGGCCGCTACCAGCCGGGCGACCTGGTGGTGATCGTGGCGGGCTCGCCGCCGGGCACCGTCGGCTCCACCAACCTCATCCGGGTGCACCGGCTCGGTGAGGACGACCACGCCTGACCGGCGTGGCTGCTGCTTTCGCCTAGGCTTCTCGGCATGACAGAGGTAGCCCGTGCCGCCGCGACTGAGCTGGACTCCGGCGAGCCGGGAGGTGGCCAGGAGGTGCTGGACCGGCTCGTCGGGCTGCTCGACCTGGAGCGGATCGAGGAGAACATCTTCCGCGGGGTGAGCCCGTCGCACTCGCCGGTGCGGGTGTTCGGCGGGCAGGTCGCCGGGCAGGCTCTGGTCGCCGCCGGCCGCACCGTCCCGGCCGAGCGGGCGGTGCACTCGCTGCACGCGTACTTCATCCGCGGCGGCGACCCGTCGGTGCCGATCGTCTACGAGGTCGACCGAATCCGCGACGGCCGCTCGTTCACCACCCGTCGCGTGGTCGCCGTCCAGCACGGCAAGGCGATCTTCTCGCTGTCGGCGTCGTTCCAGAAGGCCGAGCACGGCATCGAGCACGCCGACCCGATGCCCGACGTGCCGCGTCCGGAGACGCTGCCGACGCTGCCCGAGCGCGCCAGAGGGTACCCGGACGTGCTCGGCCTGCGCAGCCGGCCGCGGCCCATCGACCTGCGCTACGTCAACGACCCGCCCTGGGTGACGCGGGAGACCGGCGAACGGCCCGCTCGCAACCAGGTGTGGATGCGTGCCGACGGCACGCTGCCCGACGAGCCGCTGCTGCACGTCTGCGTCCTGACCTACGCGTCCGACATGACCCTGCTCGACTCGCCGCTGGCGCGGCACGGGGTCTACTGGGACACCGACCGCGTGCTGGGCGCCAGCCTGGACCACGCGCTGTGGTTCCACCGGCCGTTCCGTGCCGACGAGTGGTTCCTCTACGACACCGAGACGCCGTCGGCGTCCGGCGCCCGCGGCCTGGCGACCGGCCGGTTCTTCGCCGAGGACGGCACGCTCATCGCCACGGTCGTCCAGGAGGGCCTGCTGCGGGTCCTGTAGCCCGTGCCGTGAAGGCCGCTCTCACGGCATCTGGTGCCGGTGCCCCCGGCACAGTCGGACTGTGACAGGGCGAGGTGGGCGGTCTCGAGCGCGGAACTCATGATGCGGACCGGGTTCTCACCTGGTGCCGGTCGCCCGCGTGACTGGTCCGTTCGCGCGAGTCGTACGTTCTGACGCGCGAGTCGTAGGTTCTGGCGCGCGAGTCGTAGGTTCTGGCGCGCGAGTTGTACGTTCCCGCCTGGCACCAAAGCACGTGAAGGCCACCTTTACTACGTCTCACCTCAGGGGCCCGGCGAAGTCGTGGGCAGCGTCGGCCTGGGGCCGTGGGCAGGGGCGCTGTGGTTGCGTCTTGCGCAAGTATGGTGCCGTTGGTGGCGGCGGGGTGTTGTCTCGTTCGTGGTGGCTGGTGGGGTGGGTGTGCTGGCTGGTGCCGGTGTGGCAGGTGTGCCCGCCTGGCGGGTTCGCGTCAGGTAGGTGAAGGCCACCTTCATCACGTCTGACGAGAGGAACTCGGCCTTCACGCGATCTCAGCTGTCCCGCTGGCATCGCAGGCCACGGCAGCCCCACCAGCCACACCCGTAAGGCAGCGAGGGAGCTTTACTACCCTTCTTCGCTAGTAAAGCTCCCTTGCTCACGCCCGGCGCCCGACTTTGCCGGGACCCTGAGGTGAGATGTGGTGAAGGTGGCCTTCACGTGCTTTACCCAGGCCTGTTGTCTCCTGATCTGGAACCGACGTGCCGGACAGTGGGACCAGGCGGGCGGGAACGTGCAACTCGCGGGTCCGGAACGGACGACTCGCGCCCCGGAACGTACGGCTCGCGCGTGAGAACGTACGACTCGCGCGTACGGGCCGGTCACGCGGGCGACCGGCGCCACGTGAGAACCGGCGTCCACATCGTGAGTTCTGCGCTCACGCACGCGAGTTCTGCGTTCCGGACCGCGAGTTCTGCGCTCGAGCCGCCGACCTTGCCCTGCCGTACCCGGACTTTGCCGGGGTCCTGACCTCTGACGTACTCAAGGTGGCCTTCACGTGCTTCGCGGCGCCCTCCCGCGGCCCACTTCACCCATAAGGCTTACTCGCCACGCACCGTAGCCAAACGCGGCTGGCCGGGAACGGTATGAAGGGAGCTTTACTGGCGTCTTAGGGTAGTAAAGCTCCCTTGCTCGCGTTACCGGCGGGTAGGAGGGACGGGTGTGACACCAGAGGGTGACAGCGATGGGCGCCGGAGACGGCACGCGCGACGCCTATTTCTGGCCTTCTGCAAATTGCAGACAGAAAGTCGGACGAATTTTTCACCCACGTGGCGGTGAATACGTCACCAACCTTGGTATTCGCTGGTTAGATATGACGTCGGGGGCCGTCACGAATGCCGGGCAAAACGGAGGTGGCCATGACCCGAGGGCGTGGGCCCACTGTCCGGCGTCGCAGGCTGGCGGGTGAACTTCGCAGGTTGCGAGAAAGCGCCGGGCTCACCATCGACGAGGTCGGCGAGAAGCTGGAATGTTCGGCCTCGAAGATCAGCCGAATCGAGACCGGCCACGTCGGCGTCAACCCCCGCGACGTCCGGGACATGCTGGAGCTCTATGGGCTGTCCGGGGACCAGCGCGAGGCGCTCGTGCAGCTCGCCAGGGAAGCCCGCACCCGCGGCTGGTGGCATGCCTACAACGAGGTGTTCACCGGCACCTTCGTCGGCCTGGAGGCCGACGCCAGCTCGCTGTGCGCGTTCCAGGCACTGCTGGTGCCGGGCCTGCTGCAGACCGAGCGGTACGCCCGCACGGTGATCAGGGCGATGCGCCCGGACGCCGACGAGGTGGAGATCAAACGCAGGGTGGCCGCCCGGATGGCGCGCCAGGAACTGCTCACCGACCCGGCGCCACCGCAGTACTGGGCGGTCATCGACGAGGCGGTGCTGCATCGCATGGTCGGCGGCACCGAGGTCATGACAGAACAGCTTTCCCGGTTGCTCGACGTGGCGACGATGCCGCATGTGACGATCCAGGTCGTGCCATTCGGTGCCGGAGCCCATCCGGGAATGGAAGGTCCGTTTCTGATTCTCGGTTTTCCGGAGCAGGCAGATCCGGATGTCGTCTATGTGGACAGCACGTCCAGCGGGGTCTACCTGGAGCTGCCCGATGACGTGCGGCGATACACCATGATGTTCGACCATTTGCGGGCCGCCGCGCTGCGGCCGGACGATTCGGTGCAGCTGATCGGCGAACGCGTCGAACAGCTGGGTGGCACGCTGGAAAGTTAAGGAGAGGGAGTCATGTCCGAGGCCGACAAGGGTCAGCTCGTCTGGCGCAAGAGCAGCTACAGCGGCGGTGGCAACGACTGCGTCGAGGTCGCCTTCACCGGCGACGGCGCCGCCGTCCGCGACTCCAAGGACATCGAAGGCGGCTCGCTGACGTTCAGCCCGTCGGGATGGCTGGGGCTGCTGGACGCGGTTCGCTCCGGCAGCCTGCGCCAGTAGCACCACTCACGGACCCCTTACCCCCGCACTCGGCCGTCACCGAGGGGGTAAGGGGTCTTTCACGTCCAGGGCTGCGTGATCACCCGATGCCTCAGGGGTGACCTCAGGACGAACCTGAAGTCTCGGCAGGGATGGATGGATCGGAAAGAGGAATCATGGCAAGGGACTGGATGTACGACGCGGTGCTCGCCGAGGTCGCCTACCGGCACGACGAGCTGCGTAAGGCCCGGCGCCTGACGCTGCCGCTGCGTACCCGCAGGCAACCCGCCCGGGCTCCGCAGATCCCGCGGCAGCGCAGGGGAGAGCACGACCGGTAATCGGCTACACCGTTGTCAGTGGGGTGGGCCAGAATGCTGATCGTGCCCCGACTCGGATCAGGAATCCCGCTCGTAGGCCGCGTCGAACAGCTGCGCGGCCTGCGAGCGGCGCTCGCTCGCGCCGAGCGCAACGAGGCCCGGGCGGTGCTGCTGGCCGGCGACGCGGGCGTCGGCAAGACCCGGCTGCTGGCCGAACTGGCCGAGCACGCCACGGCCACCGGCGCGCTGGTGCTCACCGGCCGCTGTCTCGACCTGCGCGACGGCGGTCTGCCGTACCTGCCGTTCGCCGAGGCGCTCACGCCGCTGGCCGCCGTCGAGGCCGTCCGGGCCCGGCCGGCACTGGGCAGGCTGCTGCCGCAGCTGGGGGCGGTGTTCACCGCCGACGCCGATCAGCTGAGCGGGACGGCGTCCGAACGCGACGGGCTGCCGGGCGTCCGCACCCAGCACGACCTCGGTCAACTGCAGCTGTTCGACGCCGTGCTGGGACTGCTGGCCGAACTGTCCGAGACCCAGCCCGTCGTGCTGGTGCTGGAAGATCTGCACTGGGCCGACGGCTCGACCCGTGGCCTGCTGTCCTTCCTGGTGTCCCGGCTGCGGGCGCAGCGGCTGCTGATCGTGGCCAGCTACCGCGAAGAGGACGTCCACCGCAGGCACCCGCTGCGCGCGCTGCTCGCCGACCTGGTGCGGGTGGCCAGCGTCGAGCGGATGGACCTGCCGCCCTTCGGCGAGGACGAGGCCCGCGCGTTCGTCGAGGCGCTGGCCGAGGGCAAGCTCGCCCCGGCGACGGTCGCCGACGTCATCGAACGCTCCGAGGGCAACCCGTTCTTCGTCGAGGAACTGCTGGCCTCGGTGGCCGAGTGCGGCGACGGCCGGGCGGGCGCCGAGCTGCCTGCCGGGCTGGCCGAGGTGCTGCTGGCCAGGCTGGAACGGCTGGGGCCGGACACCCAGCGGGTGCTGCGCGTGGCGTCGGTGGCCGACGGCGGTGTCGGGCACGCCCTGCTCACCGACGTCGCCGGGCTCGACGAGACCCGCCTGGACGAGGCGCTGCGGGAGGCGGTGCAGCACCACGTCCTCGTGGTGGAGCGCACGCACTACGCGTTCCGGCACGCGCTGCTCAAGGAGGCCGTGCACGGCGACCTGCTGCCCGGCGAACGCACCCGGCTGCATGCGGCCTACGCGGCGCGGCTGCTCACCCAGCCCGGCGGCAGGGGCCGCGACGCGCTGCTGGCCCATCACAGTCTGGAGAGCAACGACCTGCCCACCGCGCTGGCCGCCAGCCTGCGGGCCGCCACCGAGGCCGAGAAGCTCGGCGCCCCGGACGCGGCGCTGGGGCACACCGAGAAAGCACTGTCCATTTGGGACGCCGTGCCGCCCGGTGAGCGCCCGGAGGGCGTCGACGAGCTGAAACTGCTGCACCACGCGGCCTACTTCGCGGGCGCGTCGGGCGAGCCGGAACGCGCGGTCGCCTACGCCCGCTCGGCCACGCAGGCGCTCGACGACACGGTGCCGGCCGAGCGGGCGGCCACCATCTGGCGCAGGCTCGCCGAGTCGCAGATGGCGATGGACAGCACCTGGGACGAGTCGGTTGCCTCGATCGGCCGGGCGTGGGAACTGGTCGAGCACCTGCCCGCGTCCAGGACCAGGGCCTGGGTGCTGGGAACCCGCGCGCGGATCATGCGCGGGCTGCACCGTAGCGCCGAGTCGCTGGAGTCGGCCCGCCAGGCGGTCGCCGACGCCCGTGCGTCCGACACGCTGGGCGCGGAAGCCGACGGGCTCATCACGCTGGGCATCCTCGCCGAGTTCGAGGGCGACCGGGAAACGGCGCGGGAGCGGCTGCGCGAGGCGCGGCGCAAGGCGCAGCAGGCCGGATCGGTCAACGTCGAGCTGCGTGCGCTGTACTTCCTGGCGCTGAGCTACGACGACGAGGCCGACCTGCCCGCCGCCCTGCGCGCGTACACCGAGTGCGTCGACGCCGCCGCGGCCAACGGCCTGGTGTGGAGCGGTTACGGCATCGAGGCCCGGGCTCGCAGGCTGTACCTGCGTTACCTCACCGGCGACTGGCCCGCCTGGGAGGCGGGGAAACGTCCGCACCTGGGGGTGTCCAGCTCCGCTGCGTCCCGGGCGATCGCGTCCTGGGTGTACATCGCGCTGGCCCGCGGCGACTTCGCCGAGGTCGACCGCCTGCTCACCGGGCTGCGCCCGCTGTGGCGCTCCGACGCGGCCATCGCGGTGGCGGCCGGGGCGATCGCCGTCGAGCTGGCGTGCTGGCGCCGCGACTGGGCGGAGGCCGTGCGGCGGACCGAGGAGACCCTCGGCTGGCTCGAGGAGTACGACGACGTCATGCGGCTGGCCACCCTGCGGATCACCGCACACGCCATCGCCGGCCGTGCCGGTCAGGCGGAGGAGGCCCGGCTGCGCGGTGCGGGCGACGCCGCCGCGGAGGCGGTGCGGGCGGGTGAGGCGCTGCGGGAACGCGTCGAGCACGCGGCCCGGGTCGGCAAGCCACGCAGCGGGACGCTGGGCCCCGAGGGGCGGGCGTGGCTGGCCAGGGCCAGGGCCGAGGCGAGCAGGCTGGGTGGGACGCCGGACCCGGAGTTGTGGAAGACCGCCGTCGCGGAGTTCGGCTACGGCGCCCGGTACGAGCAGGCGGTGTGCCGCTGGCGTTACGCCGAGGCGCTGCTGGCGGCCGATGACGCCGAGGCTGCGGCCGCGGAGCTGGCCGACGTCCACGAGCTGGCGACCAAGCTCGGCGCCCGGCCGCTGGCCGAGGCCGTGCGGGAGCTGGCCGGCCGGGCGAAGGTGGCGCTGCCGGGGGTCGCGACGGTCAAGCGTGACGTGGTCGACCCGCTGACCGACCGGGAGCGGGCGGTGCTGGAGCGGGTGGCGCAGGGCCGCACCAACCGCCAGGTCGGCGCGGAGCTGTTCATCAGCGAGAAGACGGTGAGCGTGCACCTGTCGCGGGCGATGGCGAAGCTCGGCGCGAGCCGGCGCGCCGAGGCCGTCGCCATCGCCTACGACCGGGGACTGCTGACGCGTTAGCGGCGCGGCAGGCGGCGCAGTGCCCGCATGCTCGCGGTCATGCCCTTGGTCCACAGCCGGGGCGGCAGCCCGCGGAACGGCCGCAGCCGCAGCCCGCGCTGCACCGCGATCGCCTGGGCCTCGGTGTACTTCAGCAGGCCCTCGGCGCCGTTGCGCCTGCCCATGCCGGATTCCTTCATCCCGCCCATCGGCAGGCCGACCGTGCCGAACGTGGCCGCGAAGCCCTCGTTGACGTTGACCGTGCCCGCCTTCACCCTGGCCGCCACCGCCCGCCCGATGCGGGTGTCCCGGCACCAGACGCTGGCGTTGAGCCCGAACGAGGTGTCGTTGGCCCGCCGGACCGCGTCGTCGACCTGCGTGTAACCGTAGATCGACACGACGGGGCCGAACGTCTCCTCGGCGAACAGCCGCGCCGACTCGGGCACGTCGGTCAGGATGGTCGGCTCGTAGAACAGCGGGCCCGCCTCGGGGGCCGGCTGGCCGCCGGTGAGGACGGTGGCTCCGGCGGCGCGGGCGTCCTCGACGTGGGCCGAGACCGACTCCAGTTGCGCGGCGGAGGTGAGCGAGCCCATGTCGGCGCCGTAGTCCAGCCGTGCGCCCAGCCGCAGTGCCTCGGTCCGGGCGACGAACGCGCGGGTGAACTCCTCCCGGATGTTCTCGTGAACGTAGATCCGCTCCACCGAGACACACAGCTGACCGGCGGAGGAGAAGCATGCCGCGACGGCTCCCTCGGCCGCCTTGGCGACCGGCGCGTCCGGCAGGACGATCATCGGGTTCTTGCCGCCGAGTTCCAGCGAGTACCCGGTGAGCCTGCCCGCGACCCGCTGGGCGAGCTGCTTGCCGGTGGGCGTCGACCCGGTGAAGCACAGGTAGTCGGACTCCTCGACCAGCGCGTCGCCGATCTCCGAGCCGCGGCCGAGCACGATCTGCCAAACACCGGCGGGCAGCCCCGCCTGCTCGGCGAGTTCGTGCAGCCACAGCGCGGCCAGCGCGGTCTGGTTGTCCGGCTTCTGCACCACGGCGTTGCCGGCGGCCAGTGCGGGCAGCACGTCCATCGCGGTGAGCGCCAGCGGGTAGTTCCACGGCGAGATGATCCCGACGACGCCCCTCGGGTGCCGCAGCTCGCCCGCCCTGGTCAGCAGCGGGATGACCCCGGCGGCCCGGCGCGGCGCGAGAATGCGGGCGCTGTGCTTGCCGTAGTACGCCGCGACCAGCGCCACCGAGGCGACCTCGTCGAACGCGTCCAGCCTGGCCTTGCCCGCTTCGAGCTGGACCAGGTCCAGTGCCTCCTTCTGCCGCTCCAGCACCAGGTCGTGCAGGCGCAGCACGATGCGCTGGCGTTCGGCGGCCGGCCGGGCGGCCCAGGCCTGCTGTGCCTCGCGGGCCCGGTCGAACGCGGCACGGGCGTCGGCATCGGTGGCCTGCGGCAGGGTCGCGGTCGCCACGCCGGTGAACGGGGCGTGCACGGTGACCGGGGCGGAGTCGCGGCCGCCGGTGACGCGGCGGGCCAGCTGTGCGGCCCGCCAGGCAGGCGGTGCCCCGACCACGCCGCCGATCGTGCCAGGCGAAGGGGTGTCCTCTCCGGTGGCTTCCGATGCGGTGCTGGTCATGGAGTCCTCCAGGTGCGGGCTCTAGTTACCGACGGGTACACCATACCGGCGGTACGCTCGAATGGGGGAAACGTGAATGGATTTCAGTTATTCTGGGGGTAGCGCCACGATGCTGACCTCGGGACGTGGCCGCCTCGTCCGGTCCGGCAGGAACGTCAGCACCGCCGCCACCGCGGCGACGGCCACCGCGCCCACCGGAACCCACAGGCCAGGCCCGGCCGCGGCCTCGAAGTCGGCGTCCGCCACTTGTTCCAGGGCTTCGTAGAAACTGACCTGGCTGGAGACCGCCTGGGCGAGCATCCACACCGCGGCACCGGCGGCGGCCGCCCCGGCGACGATCGTGGTGCGGGCCACGGCGAGCACGCCCCGTCCCGCCAGCGGGCTGGCGGCGAGCGCTCCGGCCAGTGCGCCCACCAGCAGCAGTGCCCCGACCACGGTGAGCGGGAGGCCGAACTGGGCGGCCTGCGAGCCGAGGGGCTCGGTGTCGGCGGGAACGCTCGTCGTCGTCCACGACGTCACCGACCGCATCTCGTTCTCGGACCCCACCGATGCTCTGAAGTCGGTGTGCGACAGGAAGGTGCCGAAGATCAGCAGCCCGGCCGCGACGGCCGCCAGCGCGGCGGCCAGCATCCGCGCCCGGTTGGCCGGTGGTGTGTCGTGCACACCCCCATCGTGCCCTAGATGGACACCGCGGCGGTGTACTCCTGGACGGCGATACGTTTCCACTCGGCCAGCAGCTGGGCCCGCCGCCGGGGGTCGCCGCCCAGCTCGGCGTCGAGCGCGAGACCCCTGGCGAAGTTGACGGTCAGCCAGAACATCGACTCGGCCCTGGCCTTCGGCAGTTCCGGGGTGAGCGCGCTGAGCTGCTCCAGGGTGGCGCGGCCGAGCGCGCGGTCGACCGGGCGGATCGCCGCGCGCAGCTCGGGATCCGTGCGTGCCGCGACCCACAGCTCGGTGGCCGCCGTCGCCAGCGTGCCGGAGTAGCCCTCCCACAGCAGGTCGATGGCGGCGGGAACGCCCGCGGCGCCCCGCGGCAGGTCGCCCGCCGAGGCCAGCACCCGGTCGGCCATGCGGCGGGTCAGGTGCTCCACCGCGGCGGCCATGAGTTCCGCCTTGGCCGAGAAGTGGTGCTGCACCGCCCCCTTCGACACGCCGGCGCGGGCGCAGATCTCCTGGACCGACGTGCGGGCGTAGCCCAGCTCGACCAGGCAGTCGATGGTGGCGTCGAGCAGGGCCGTCCGGGTCTGGGCGCGGCGTTGCGCCTGAGTGCGATGAGTTGTCCTCGGCACAGGCTTTACCCCGCAGTAGGTCCGGATGTACATTCCAAGCAGAACTTACATTCCGTCCGGAATGTTTTCCAGTCCGCGCGAACCGGGAGGTCGGGCAGTGCCGCTGCAGATCCGCAGGAGCTCATGGAGCGACGACGACCTGGAGGAGTTCAGGGACCTGGCCCGCACCTTCTGCCAGAAGGAGCTCACGCCCAACCAGGAGCGGTGGATCCAGGCCAAGCAGGTGGACAGGGAGCTGTGGACGAAGGCCGGTGAGGTCGGGATGCTGGCCCTGTCCATCCCCGAGGAGTACGGCGGTGGCGGCGGCACGTTCGCCCACGAGGCCGTGCTGTACGAGGAGCAGGCCCGCAGTGGCGACGGCGCGTGGGGTGTGTCCGTGCACAACGGCATCGTCGCCCACTACCTGCTGGCCTACGCGAACGAGGAACGCAAGCGGGAGTGGCTGCCGAAGTTCGCCAGCGGCGAGTTCGTCGGCGCGGTGGCGATGACCGAACCCGGCACCGGTTCGGACCTGCAGAACATCAAGACCCGCGCGGTCCGTGACGGCGACTCCTACGTCATCAACGGCGCCAAGACGTTCATCACCAACGGCGCGCACGCCGACCTCGTGGTGGTCGCCGTGAAGACCAACCCGGACGAGGGCGCGCAGGGTGTCTCGCTGATCGCTGTGGAGACCAGCACGCCCGGCTTCCGCCGCGGTCGCGTGCTGGACAAGGTCGGGCTGAAGGGCCAGGACACCGCCGAGCTGTTCTTCGACGACGTCCGCGTGCCCGCCGAGAACCTGCTCGGTGACGCCGAGGGGCAGGGCTTCATCCAGCTCATGCAGCAGCTGCCGCAGGAACGGCTGATCATCGCCGTCACCGCGGTCGCCGGCATGGAGGCGGCCATCGACCAGACCATCGCCTACACCAAGGACCGCACCGCGTTCGGCAGGCCGGTCTTCGGCTTCCAGAACACGAAGTTCACCCTCGCCGAGGCCGCGACCGAGGCGGCGGTGGCGCGGGCCTTCCTCGACCAGTGCATCGAGCGTCACCTCAAGGGCGAGCTGGACGTGCAGGGCGCGGCCATGGCGAAACTGTGGACCACCGAGCGGGTCAACAAGGTGGTCGACGACTGCCTGCAGCTGTTCGGCGGCTACGGCTACATGACCGAGTACCCGATCGCGCGGGCATGGGCCGACATCCGGATCTCCCGGATCTTCGGCGGTACCAGCGAGATCATGAAGGAAATCATCTCCCGCACGCTCTGAGACTCCGGGAAGGACAGCAATGACGAAGGCCGGACCGCTGAGCGGGCTGACCGTGGTGGAGATGGCGGGGTTGGCGCCCGCGCCGTACGCCTGCACCGTGCTCGCCGACCTGGGTGCCGACGTGATCCGGGTGGACAGGGCCAAGCCCGGTACCGACGTCCTCGGGTTCGAAAAGGACCCGCTGATGCGGGGCAGGCGGACGATCGGGGTCAACACCAAGGACCCGAGGGGCGTCGAGCTGGTGCTGCGGCTGGTCGAGGGCGCCGACGTGTTCGTCGAGGGCTTCCGGCCGGGCGTCGCCGAGCGGATGGGGCTCGGACCCGAGCAGGTGCACGCCCGCAATCCCCGCGTGGTGTACGGCCGGATGACGGGCTGGGGCCAGGACGGCCCGCTGGCGCCGTCGGCGGGGCACGACATCAACTACATCGGCCTGGCCGGTGCACTGGAGCCGATCGGCAGGGCGGGCGAGCGCCCGCCGCCGCCGGTGAACTTCATCGGTGACTTCGCCGGCGGCGGCCTGCTGCTGGCCATGGGGGTGCTCGCCGCGCTCTACGAGCGGGGTTCCTCCGGCCGTGGCCAGGTCGTCGACGCGTCGATGGTCGACGGTGCGGCGATGCTTACCGCGCAGCTGCACGGGTTGCGGGCCTCCGGCGTCTGGACCGAGGAGCGGGGGGACAACCTGCTCGACGGCGCGGCGCCGTTCTACGACACCTACGAGACCGCCGACGGCAAGTACGTCGCGGTCGGCGCCATCGAGGCCCGGTTCTGGGCGGACCTGGTGCGGGTGCTGGGACTGGAGGACGAGGACCTGCCCGTCCACGTCGACAAGTCGCAGTGGCCGAGGCTGCGGGAGATCCTCACCGCGGCGATCGGCAAGCACACCCGCGACGAGCTGGTCGCCAGGGCGGAGGGCACCGACGCCTGCCTGACGCCGGTGCTCTCGCCGTGGGAGGCCGCGCGGCACCCGCACAACGCGGCGCGGGAGACGTTCGTCGACATCGGCGGGGTGGTGCAGCCCGCCCCGGCACCGCGGTTCGACCGGACCCCGCCGAGCACCCCGTCGCCACCGCACCCGAAGGGATCGGACACGACCGAGGTGTTGACGGAACTGGGGCTGGAGACCGCCGCTATCGAGGAATTGCGTGCGGCCGGGACGGTGAGTTGATCACGAGGATGCGCTCACGGAGGGTGAAGAACGACACGCAGACGCGTGAATTTCGACCTGAACCGTTCGTGGCAGGGCAATATGGGTCGTGGGGGAAGGACCACCCCGGTCGCGCGAGGGGGCTCGCGCGATCTCCGCGAGTGTGATCGGATAGAAACATGCCGCCGGCTCTGAAGAAGATCCTCATCATCGGCGTCGTCGTGCTCATCCTGTTCTTCCTGATCTCCCGGCCCGAGCAGTCCGCGAACGCGGTGCACACCGCGCTGGGCTGGCTCCGGGACGGCGCGGAAGCCATCGTCACGTTCGTACGCAGTCTGTTCTCCTGACCCCAGAGTCCTCTCGCCGGCGCCGCACGCGGCGCCGGCGATTACCGTGCGCGTTTGCCGGGAAAACTACCCACAGTGACTGCTCTCACGATGTGGGTCCGCCAATCGACCATCCGGGTGGATTACCGGGATTAAGCCGCAGGTAGACCGATTCATTTCGTCCGGGGGCTGGCGAAGCGCGGGGTACCGGCCCTACGGTGCTCACATTGCGTGATCGAGCGATCCGGCACGGTTCGTCGGTCGATGGTTCGCACAACCTTCTGGTGCCGTTCCAGCGACGGAGCAGATCTACCCCCAGCGCGTGGTCGAGGAGGCAGGGATGACCGGGGATCCCCAGGTGGACGCGTTGATTCAACAGTGGTCGGCCGAGCGCGAGCAGAGCGCCGAGGAGCAGGAGGCCAACCGGATCGCCGCGGCGTGGCTCGCGGAGACACCGACAGCACCACCGGGCATCCCGGGTCAGCGGGGTAGCGGTGGCGGTTCGCCCGCGTGGGCCGTGGTCGACGCGGCCGACCCGGGTTACCTGGAAGCCATGCGCCGCAGGCTTCCCGACGTACCCGTGGACCTGCTCGCGGCAGCCGCGAGCTGGTGGCAGATGGTCGGCGGCGTCGCCGAGGCCGAGCGGTGGTGGGACGCCGGGCTGAGCCCGCTGGACCAGCGTGCGCTCGACTACCGGGCCGCGGGCCTGAGCCCGGAGGACCTGAGCCGCAGGCTCGGCCCGATGACGGTGCTGCAGCACCTGCGCCGGGGCAGCGCGCCCGCGTGGTGCGTGGCCAGGCTGGCGCGGCAGCGCCGCGACGCGGCCAGCTAGGGCGCCGGCAGGCCCGGTCGGCTTCCGGTCGAAGCTCGTGAAGGCCACCTTCATTACGTCTGACGTGGTGAAGGTGGCCTTCACGTGCTTCAAGGAGTGAGAAACCGGCGCGCCCGCTGACCGCGCGGGGTGCGGTGCAATAGCCTGCTCGGCGTAACGGTGGCGTGCCGCCGTCGTTACCGGAGGGTACGGGGCAGCGATCGGCGGGTGAGGACGGTACGGGTGCACGGCAGAGAGGTCGCCGGCAGGCTGACGGTCGTCGTGGGGGTGCTCGCCCTGGCCGCTGGCGGCGTGTGGACGGTGTCCGAGGTGGCGCGGCCGCGATCCGCGCCGGTCACCACCGAGATCCCGGCGCTGGAGGTGCTCGCGGCGCCGGTCGAACCGGGGACGGCGGTTCCGGTCAACATCACCGTCGGCGGCGCGGGCGGACCGGGGGCGGACACGCCGCGGACCGGGCAGGACGCCCTGACGACGTGGGCCACGAAGGCGGCGCCGGTCGTCGGCGTCCCGGTGCGGGCACTGCGTGCCTACGGCCACGCCGAGCTGGCCATGCGCTCGGCCAGCCCGAAGTGCAGGCTGTCCTGGGCGACGCTGGCCGGCATCGGGCGCATCGAGTCCAACCACGGCCAGTACGGCGGCGCCGTACTGGGTGCCGACGGACGGCCGTCGAAGCCGATCATCGGCGTGCCGCTGGACGGCTCACCCGGCGTGCGGGCCATCGGCGACACCGACCGCGGGCGGTTCGACGGCGACTCCACCCACGACCGGGCCGTCGGGCCGATGCAGTTCATCCCCAGCACCTGGGCGCGATACAACTCCGACGGCGACGGTGACGGCGTGGGCGACCCGCAGCAGATCGACGACGCGGCGCTGGCCGCGGCACGGTATCTCTGCGTCGGCCAGCGCGACATGGCCAGCGCGCAAGGCTGGTGGGCCGGGATCATGTCGTACAACAACTCGGTGGAGTACGCCCAGAAGGTCTTCGGCCTCGCCGACACCTACGCCAAGGGCGCCCAGAGTGTGAAGGTGTCTGGCTGAGTCTTCGGAGCCACCCCGCACACGGTCGGGCCCGTCGGCGTCTGGACTGACGAGCCCAAAGCTCGCTCCGCGAGCGACGGCGAGGAGGGAAGACGCCGACCAAGGGGGCCCGGCCGCGCCCGAGCGAAGCGAGGGCAAAAGACACTGCGTCGCCGGTCACGTCGGGGCGAGTGCTACTTTCGGGGGCATGGCAGGCAGTAATACCGTCGTGCGCCGGCTCGGCATCGCCGCGGTGTGCCTGCTGAGCCTCGCGGTCTGCGTCGGCCTTGCCTGGTGGCAGTGGGAGCGGTTCTCCTCGGCCAACGGCACCTTCCAGAACCTCGGTTACGTGCTGCAGTGGCCCCTGTTCGGCCTGTTCCCGGCGTTCGTCTTCTGGCGCATCCGCCAGCTGCGCCGCCGTCAGCCCGAGGCCGCGGCCGACGAGCCGCCGAGCGCGCCGCCCGAGGTCCCCGCGCCCCGGCCGGCCCCGGCGGCACCTGACGACGAGGACGACGAGCTGGCCGCGTACAACCGGTACCTGGCCGAACTGCATGCCCGCGACCAGCAGGGCAACCGCTGAGAGGACCCGACGTGAGCACACAGGAGCAGACCGCCACCGACGACCGGGCCGCCCGCATCCGCGGCGCACTCGGCCGGTTCCGGGTGGCGGCCTACACCACGGGCGTCGGCCTGCTGGGCCTCGTCGTCGTGATGGCGATCCGCCTCCTCGGCGACAACCCCGGCCCGTCGGCGGTGTTCTCGCCGATCCACGGCGTCATCTACATGATCTACATGGTCATCACCATCGACCTCGCGCTGAAGGCCCGCTGGTCGATCAAGGGCACCATCGGTGTCCTGCTGGCCGGCTGCGTCCCGCTGGTGTCGTTCGTCGTGGAGCGGATGGTGACCAAGCGCGTCCAGAATGGACAGTCAGTCTAGGCGCAGCGCGGACGGCGGCACGGTCCGCCCGCGAAGTGCCTGGGCGTCTACAGTGGACGGCCGGTAGGGGAGGGAGTCCAGGCGGGCCACCATGTCCGCCACCGGATCGGAGCGCCGCTCCCGGGTGCCGCAGAGGAACGCCCACTCGTGCTCGTCGCTGCCGTAGTAGCTGACGGTGCCGAACACCTCGGTGTAGCGGCGCCACAACCCGACCAGGGTCTCGTTGCGCCACAACGTCGGACATCCCGCCTGGCACACCACCACGCCACCCTCGGCGAGCACCCCGGCACACAGCCGGAGGAACTCCGTGCCGTAGAGCCGGTTGTGCTGCGCGGCCGGGTCGGCGTTCTCGTCCGGCAGGTCGATCACGACGACGTCGTAGCCACCCGCCGTCTCGCGCAGGAACTCCCAGCCGTCGCGGTAGTGGACCCGCACCGGGCCGTCGCCCGCCTCGGCCCTGGCCAGTTCGTCCGCGGTGTAGCCGTAGGGCAGGTGGGCCGCGCAGGCCCGCACGGTCGCCGTGTCGATGTCGACGTGGTCGACCACCCGGGCACCGGCGGCCACCGCCAGCTGACTGACCACGCCCTCGCTCGACCCGATCACCAGCACCCGCTCGACCCGCCGTGCCAGCAGCAGCGCGGGCACCAGCAGCGCCTCGTGGTAGACGAGCTGGCTGGCCTCCGCGCTCTGCCGCTCGTGGTCGCAGAACAACGTGACGCCGTGTGCGGTGCGCCCGATCAGCACGTCCTGGAACGGTGTGCGCTGCTCGAACAGCACCTCCGAGACGTCCCACACCCGCCGCAGCCCCGGCCCGAGCGGCTCGATGACCTCCCTCACCGGACCCCGCCCCTGCGCACCGTGGACAGGTTGACCTCACCGGCGTCCAGTGCGGACGCTAGCAGCCGAACGGCCCGCTCCGGATCGGCGGCCTCGCCGCAGGTGAACACGTCGACGAACGCCGTGCCCAGCTCGGGATAGGAGTGCACGGACGCGTGCGACTCGGCCAGCATCGCCAGCACGGTCACGCCCTGCGGCTGGAACCGGTGGGTGAGCAGGTCCCGCACCGTGGCTCCGGCCTCGGTCAGCGCCGAACGCAGTGCCGTCCGCAGCGCCGCCGGGTCGTCCAGCACCACGGGGTCGACCGCGCCGAACTCGGCGAGCACGTGCCTGCCCGCGAAACTGGCAGGCGCCACCGCCGGGGTCGCGCCACCGACGCAGTAGGTCCGCAGCGGCTCGATGCCGTTGAACGCCACCGACGAGTAGCTCGCCGTGTAGGCGCCGGTGTCGAGGATGTCGAGCCGGTCGCCACGGCGTAGCGACAGCGGCAGGCGGTACGGGGTGCGCTGGTACAGCACGTCGTCACCGTCGCAGGTCGGCCCGGCCAGGATCACCGGGCCGTCGGCGGGCGGGTGCTCGCCGGCCGGCTCGATCCGGTACGCGATGGCCTCGTTCTCGGTCTCGGCCAGCCCGTTGTAGCGGCCGACGTCGAGGTACACCCAGCGGTGCTCGTCGGTGGCCGACCGGCGGGAGACCCCGACCACCTCGGTCCGGATCAGCCCGGCTCCGGCGACGATCGCGCGGCCCGGCTCGATCGCCAGCTCCGGTACGCCGGCGGGGAAGTGCGCGCGCAGCGCGGCGCCGATGGCCGCGGCGTACTCGGCGGCGGCCGGCGCGGTGCCGGTGTAGCCGAGGGCGAAGCCGCCGCCGAGGTTGAGCCTGCGTGGGTGGACCCCGCGGGCGGCCAGCGCGTCGAACACCTTGGCCGCCGCGGCGATTCCGGTGTCCCAGGCCAGCGGGTCGAGCTGCTGCGAGCCGGGGTGGAACGCGACGCCGGCCGCGTCCAGCCCCAGCTCGTCCGCGCGGGCGAGCAGCTCGATGGCCAGGTCGGGGTCGCAGCCGAACTTGCGGCCGAACGGCGTCACCGACGCGGGCGCGTCGGTCAGGATCCGCACCGAGACGCTCGATCCCGGCGCCAGCTCGGCGAGCACGGCCAGGTCGTCCTCGGCGTCGGAGACGAACTCCCGCACCCCCAGCTCGTGGGCCCTGGCGATGTCGGCGGCCTTCTTGATCGTGTTGCCGTAGGACAGCCGTGCCGCCGGCGCGCCGAGGCCGAGGCACAGTTCGGCTTCGGCGACGCTCGCCACGTCGAACCACGCTCCCGCGGCAGCCAGCGCTTCCACGACGGGCGGCTCCGGGTTGGCCTTGACCGCGTAGTACACCCGGGTGCCGGGGAACGCCGCGGCCAGGTCACGGTAGGCGGCGACGACCGCGTCGACGTCGAGCACCAGGCAGGGGGTCGGCGGAGCCTGCTCGTCGAGGTAACGGCGCAGGCGATCAACTACGGCGGTCACCCGGTAGAGGGTAGGTGGTGCTCACGCCCCGATGCCGGTGAGGGAGCGCACCTCCATCTCGGCCTGCTTGCGCGGGTCGGCCTTGTCGCGGGCGAGCAGGGTGCCGACGAAACCGCAGAGGAACGAGAACGGGATGGACACCAGCCCGGGGTTGCGCAGCGGGAACCAGTGGAAGTCCACGCCGGGGAAGATCGAGTCCGGTGACCCGGACACCACGGGCGAGAACACCACCAGCACCACGCAGGCGATCAGCCCGCCGTAAATGCCGCACAGCGTGCCCATGGTGTTGAACCGCTTCCAGAACAGCGAGTACAGCAGGGTCGACAGGTTCGCCGACGCGGCCACCGCGAACGCCAGCGCCACCAGGAACGCGATGTTCTGCCCGGCGGCGAGGATGCCGCCGAAGATGGCCAGCACGCCGATGACCACGGCGGTCAGCCTGGCCACCCGCACCTCCTGGGCGGCCCGCACCTTGCCGCGCTTGACGATGTTGGCGTACACGTCGTGTGCGAACGAGGCCGACGCGGTGATCGTGAGGCCGGCGACGACGGCGAGGATCGTGGCGAACGCCACCGCCGACACGACGCCGAGCAGCAGGGTGCCGCCGATGTTCAGGGCGAGCAACGGCGCCGCCGAGTTCTCCCCGCCGGGCGCCGCGGTGATCGCGTCCGGACCGACCATGGCGGCCGCGCCGAAGCCGATCACCAGCGTGCACAGGTAGAACACCAGCATGCACCCGGTGGCCCAGACGACCGAGCGGCGGGCCTCCCGCGAGTTGGGCACGGTGTAGAAGCGCATCAGCACGTGCGGCAGCGCGGCGGCCCCGAGGATCAGCGCCACCGAGAGCGACACGAAGTCGAGCTTGCTGACCTCGCTCCCGCCGTAGAGGCTGCCCGGCTCCAGCAGCCGGTCGCCGAGCGGGCTGTTGTCCGCCGCCGCGGACAGCAGGTTGCTGAGGCTGAAGCCGAACTTGCCGAGCAGGAACACGGTCATCAGCACGACGCACAGGATCAGGATGGTGGCTTTGATGATCTGCACCCACGTGGTGCCCTTCATACCGCCGACCAGCACGTAGAGCACCATCACCACGCCGACGACGCCGATCACCACGGCCTGGGCGAATCCGCCGTGCACGTCGAGCAGCAACGCGACCAGTCCACCGGCTCCGGCCATCTGCGCCAGCATGTAGAAGAACGAGATCACCAGCGTCGACGTCGCCGCCGCGGCCCGCACCGGGCGCTGCCGCATCCGGAAGCTCAGGACGTCGCCCATGGTGAACCGGCCGGTGTTGCGCAGCAGCTCGGCGATCAGCAGCAGGTCGACCAGCCAGGCGACCAGGAAGCCGATCGAGTAGAGGAACCCGTCGTAGCCGTGGACGGCGATGGCCCCGGCGATGCCGAGGAACGAGGCCGCGGACAGGAAGTCGCCGGACAGCGCGATCCCGTTCTGGCGCCCGGTGAACCGGCCGCCCGCGGCGTAGTAGTCGGCGGTGGTCGAGTTGCGGCTGCTGGCGCGGTAGACCACGTACAGCGTGATCACCACGAACAGGGCGAAGACCGCGATGTTCAGTACGGGGTCACTCATCGCGGTCCATCCCCACGTGCGAGCGGATCTCGGCGACCTGCGGGTCGATGCGGCGCCGGGCGTAGCGCAGGTACGCGACCATGATCAGGACGGTGCTGGCGAACTGGGCGATCCCGAGCAGGATCGCCACGTTGACCGAGCCGAACACCCTGGTGCTCATGAAGTCGTGGGCGTAGGCGGCCAGCAGCACGTAGGTCAGGTACCAGGCGAAGAACAGCAGGCTCACCGGGAACACGAAGCCCCGCAGCCGCCGCCGCAGGGTGGCGAACTCCTGGCTGTTCTGGATGGCCACGTAGTCCGGCTCGGACCCGCCGGGCGGAGGGCCCGCCGTCCTCGGCCGGGCCGCGGCACCGCCGTCGGCGAACAACGCCGGGATCTGGCCGGTGTCCTCCAGCGCGTTGCGAGTGACGTTCTGCATCCGTCCTCCGGGATGTCCGAATTTCACCGAGTCGGCACCGGGGAGTGTTGTTCGGCGGGGTCTCCGGCGTGCCGGTCGAACTCGTTGAGGCGCACATGGTAGCCACACCGAGTTCGACCGGAAAAAGTGACCGGTATGCCGACGGCGGCTAACCCGAAATGCCGAGTATTGTTGTGACGCACCGTTGTTTTCGATCAAGTAAAGGCGGCAACCGGGTCCACTCCGACCCTCCGCTGCCGCCCCGAATGTGACACTGGGTAGCCGACGACGAAGCGGTGTCGGCGGCCCGGGACGGCAGGCTCGCACCCGGCGGGATGAACCCCGTCGCTGTGGGTGTCTGCCAGGGTGCGAGGGTCTTCAGTGGATCTTTCTCACTGCCGACTACCAGTCGAAAGACCACATCATCGGGCAATAAATCCGGGCGATGATCATGCTGAGATGTACACGCAGTAGACGTTCTGCACGTGCAGATGCACGCTGCTGGGCTGTTCGGGTGATCCTCCCACCGGGTAGCTCGAAAGTTTTTGTAACCGGCGTCATGGGCCTGACCCCATCGTGTCTCGAAAGTGAGCGCGCCGGTGTCGGAAATGGTGAGAAGGACCAGGTCATGGCCCCTTTGCTGAACGAATTAGACAATCACACGATTGGTGTACGATTCTCGGGCCACGTTGACTTTAAAGATCGATTGGGTGCCCTCTTGTCTCGATGTTCGTGCAGTTCGCATGATGCGGATCGCCAGCAGCCCCGCGGGGGCGGACGTCGGCAGCCGGGCACCGGATACGGCTCGGACACGGTGGACAGGGAGTCACTCGCGTGACCGTTGGAGAGGGCCAGGTGCCCGTCGGAAAGCTGCTCGGCCGGCCGCCCAAACGGCCGCCGAGATGGCGCAGGATCACCCAATGGCGTGACTGGAGCCTGCCGGTCAAGCTCGGCGCGGTGACGCTGGTGCCGATCCTGATCGCGCTCATCCTCGGTGTCGCCACCATCGGCACCCAGATCGACCGTTCGGGCAGCTACCAGCGGATGGACCGGCTCGCGTCGCTGATGGGCGAGGTCCGGACCACTGTGGACGCACTGCAGCGGGAACGCACCCGCACCGCCGAGCTGCTGCTGCAGGGCACCGTGCAGAACTCGCCCGAGCTGGCCGCCGACCGCACCGCCGTGGACGCCGCCGTCGGCCCGTTCCGGCAGACCGCCGAGCGGGCGTCCGAACTGGACGCCGGCGTGGGCAGCCCCGCCCGCGAGGCAGGCGAGCAGCTGGACCGGCTGGCCGTGGTGCGGCAGCAGCTCGACGCAGGCCAGCTCGACGCCGAGCAGGTCATCACCGAGTACTCGACCGTCGTCGACAGCGTGCTCAAGGTGGACACCGCCGCCGTGTCCGGGCTGCGGGACGACGCGATCGGCGGCACCCCCAACGCCCAGCACGACCTGCAGGTCGCCAAGGAGGAAGTGTCCTCGGCCCAGGCACTGGTCGGGTCCGGGATCGCCAAGGGAACGCTCACGCCCGCGCAGCTGAACACGCTGCGCACCACCGAGGTCAGGCTGGACGACCGGCTCGCCGACTTCCGGGCCGCGGCCACGCAGTCGCAGCGGCAGGACTTCGACGCCGGTGTCGTCGGCCCCAACCTGGACGCCAGGCGCACGATGGTGGAGTCGGTGCTGGGCGACACGGGCGCCACCCCCGAGGCGGCGCTGCGGCAGCTGTCGGCGCAGCAGTGGACCGACGCCTCGGCCGCGGTGGCCACCCGGATCGGTGAAGTCAGTGCCCGGATGGGTGAACGACTCAAGGCTGTCTCGTCGGAACTGTTCGACGAGGCCAGCACGGTCGCCGGAGTGCTCGCCGTGCTGCTGTTCGGTGCCCTTGTCGTCGCGGCGGCGGTGGTCTTCCTGATCACCCGCCAGCTGCTGCGGTCGCTGCGGGTGCTGCGGGCCAGCGCGCTCGACGTCGCCAACCGCCAGCTTCCCGCCGCCGTGCAGAACATCCAGGAGGGCCGTCCGCAGAGCACCGACGCGCAGCCGGTCCCGGTGGCGTCGTCCGACGAGGTCGGCGAGGTGGCCAGGGCGTTCGACGCCGTGCACAGTCAGGCGCTGCGGCTGGCCGTCGAGCAGGCGGCCATGCGAACCGGGTACAGCAGCGTGTTCGTCAACCTGTCCCGGCGCAGCCAGAGCCTGGTGCAGCGGCAGCTGCAGCTCATCGAACGCCTGGAGCGCGACGAGGAGGACGCCGACCAGCTGGCGACGCTATTCCAGCTGGACCACCTGGCCACCCGGATGCGCCGCAACAACGAGAACCTCATGGTGCTGTCCGGTGCCGACCCGGCGCGCCGGTCCGGCAGGCCGGTCACCACGGCGGACGTGCTGCGGGCGGCCGTGTCGGAGATCGAGCAGTACCAGCGGGTCACCGTGCAGCCGCCGCCGCAGGCGAAGATCGTCGGCCACGCCGCCGGTGACCTGATGCGGCTGATCGCCGAGCTGCTGGACAACGCGACCGCGTTCTCCGCCCCGGAGACGATGGTCACCGTGGTCACCAGCCTGGCCGAGAACAAGGTGCTGTCGGTGGACATCCTCGACAAGGGCATCGGCATGAACTCGGCCGAGGTCGCCGAGGCCAACGTCCGGCTGACCGAGGCGGCGTCGGTGGACCTGGCGACGTCGCGGCGGATGGGCCTGTTCGTGGTCGGCAGGCTGGCCAGCAGGCACGGCATCGGCGTGACCCTGCACGGCGGCAAGGACATCGTCGGTGTGCGGGCCACGGTCACCGTGCCTGCCGAGCTGGTGATGGACGTCCACGCGCCGGCCGGGCGCCCGCAGCCGCAGCCCGCGAAGCCGGGGGAGCTGCCCAAGCGGCCCCGGGTCAACGGCGCCACCGGGGTGTCGCATCCCGGTGTCCTGACGACGCCCGTCCCGCCGCAGCGGGAGAGCACCGACTCCGCGCCCAAGCCCCCGAAGCCGCCACAGGCGCCGCCGCCGACCGCGGTCGAGGTGTCCGGGACGGCGTTGTTCAGCCCGCTCACCGACGAGATCTCCACGCCGCCGGAGGAGACTCCGGAGTCGCCGGAGTCTTCGGAAGAGCTGCCCAGCGGCAAGGAGCTGTTCGCGTCGGCCAACGGGTCGGTGCTGGGCGAGTGGTGGAACACCGAGACCCGCACCCCGCCCGACCCCGACTCCGCCTACCCGGAGACGACGCCGATCTTCGACGCGACGATCTCCGCGTGGTTCCGCGCCGGTGACCCGGAGGCGGCGAAGCCCGCGCCGCCGGAGAAGCCGGAGAAATCCGAGAAGCCCGAGAAGCCGGAGAAATCCGAGAAGCCCGAGGCCGAGACGGCGGACGTCGAGAAGGAGAAGGCCGAGCCCGCCGAGGAACCGGAGACCGCCGAGGCGCAGGACGAGACCCCGGAACCCACCGCGGCCGAGTGGAGTTTCCCCGCCGACGTCAACTGGCGCACGGTGCGGGAGGTGTCGGCGAAGTCGCTGGCCGAGCCGGCCAACCTCACCCCGGCGGGCCTGCCAAGGCGCCGCAAGGGCGAACGGCTGCTGCCCGGCACGGCCGAGCCGGTCGAGGCGGCCACCGGCAAGGTGGACCTCCCGGTCCGCGACCCGGCCGTGGTGCGGGGCAGGCTCAGCAGCTTCCAGCAGGGCGTCACCAGGGCGCGGCAGGAGGCCAAGCGCGCCACCGAGACCCCGGAACCCCCGGCGGAGGCTCCGGAGAAGCCGTCCGAGCCGAGCGTGCCCCCGCAGCCGGAGACGGCACTGGAGCAGACCGCCGAGTGGAGCTTCGCCGACGACGAGAACTGGCAGACCGCCCAGGCGGTCGCGGCCAAGAGCCAGGCGGTGCCGTCCAGCTTCACCGCGTCGGGCCTGCCCAGGCGCCGGCGTGGTGAGCGGTTGATGCCGGGCAGCGCCGCGGGCTCGGTCCCGGCCGGTACTCCCGCCGTGTCGCGTACCGAGCGCGACGCGGAGGATGTGCGGGGCCGGTTGAGTAGTTTCCAGCAGGGCGTCCGCCGTGGCCGGCACCGTACCGGCAAGGCGACGGAAGACGTCCGACAGACAGTGGAGGGTGAATGACCTCGTCAGGTTCGCCGCGCAGGGGGTGGTCCCCGGTGCGGGGCGCGGATGCACAACCCCCGCAGAACCAGTTCGGTTGGCTGGTCAACGAGTTCGCCGAGCGGGTGCCCGGCGTCGCCCATGCCGTCGTGGTGTCCGCGGACGGTCTGCTGCTGACCGCGTCCAACCGGCTCCCGCTGGACCGGGCCGATCAGCTGGCCGCCGTCGCGTCCGGCCTGGTCAGCCTGACCCAGGGTGCGGCGCGGTGCTTCGAGGCCGGTGCGGTCAAGGAGACCGTCGTCGAGATGGAGCTGGGCATCATGGTGCTGATGTCGATCAGCGACGGCTCATGCCTCGCCGTGCTGGCCGCGCCGAACTGCGACATCGGCCAGGTCGCCTACGAGATGACCCTGCTGGTCGACCGCGTCGGCCAGATCCTCACGCCCGAGCTGCGGGCCCAGCTGCAGGGTGCTGGGGGGTCCCTCATTGGTGAACCAGTGGGATGATTGACCGATGAGCACGGGACCGGAACGACCAGGGGGCACCGGGGACGACGGCACCTTCGCCGACGTCCTCAACGGACTGACCCTGGATTCCGGTCGTGGACGTCGTAAACGCAAGAAGGACAGGGACGCAGATGCTCATGCTGACTTCGCGGAAACGTCTGGACAAGCCGATCGGCGGGGTCGTCCGATGACCCCGCCCCCGTCACCGGTGGCGGAGATCGTCACCCCGTTCCCCGTTTCCCCGCCCGTGCCGGCTCCGGCGAACCCGCTGTTCGACGCCGGTGCGGGTGCGCCACAGCCGCCAGCGGCCGAGCCGCCGCTGGAGGAGACGTCGATCGTCCGTCCATATGCGATCACCGGCGGGCGGACGAAGGCCAGCTACGCGCTGGAGCTGGAGACGTTGATCTCCAGCAAGGAAGGCGACGTCGGCGAAGCCGTGCGGGAGCAGATCGAGTTCGGCTCGATCGTGGAAGAATGCCGAACCCCTCGCTCCGTGGCCGAAATCGTTTCGGTGCTGCGGGTGCCGCTCGGTGTGGCGAGAGTTCTGATCAGTGATGCCGCGGACGCCGGTCTGGTCACCGTGCACAGGACCATTTCCGGTGACGACAACGCCGAGGCGCATCTGATGTTGATGGAAAGGGTGTTGAGTGGACTCCGACGGCTTTAGGACACAGCGGGAGACCGCGCCGCCCACGATGACGTCGGCCAAGATCGTGGTGGCCGGCGGGTTCGGAGCGGGCAAGACGACCTTCGTCGGGTCGGTGTCGGAGATCGTCCCGCTGACCACCGAGGCGATGATGACCGACGCCAGTGCGGGCATCGACGACCTCGAGGCCACGCCGAACAAGTCGACGACGACCGTCGCGATGGACTTCGGCAGGGTGTCGCTCGACGACGACCTGATCCTGTACCTGTTCGGCACGCCGGGCCAGCAGCGGTTCTGGTTCATGTGGGACGACCTGGTGCGTGGCGCCATCGGCGCGGTCGTGCTGGCCGACACCCGCCGCCTCGCCGACTCGTTCGCCCCGGTCGACTTCTTCGAGGACAGGGGCCTGCCCTACATCGTCGGCCTCAACTGCTTCGACGGCGTCCAGCAGCACGAGACCGAGGACGTGCGGGAGGCGCTGTCGATCGACCCGAGCATCCCGATCGTGCGCTGCGACGCGCGGGATCGCGAGTCGACGAAGCAGACGCTGATCACGATGGTCGAGTACGCGATGCGCCAGTGGATCGCCCGCCGCGGCGTGAAGGCGGGCGTCTGACCCTCGCCCGGCGCCCCGCGGCGAAAGTCTGGGTGCTGTGTGCTCCCAATGTGGCATTGGGGTACTTGAAGTTCCCCAATGCCACATTGGGGGAGTTTGCTGGGTCTCTTTCGTGGTGGCGGTTGGGTCGGATGTGACTGGTGAGGCCGCGCCGCCCGGCATCCCTGAGTGAGCGACCCCTTGCGCGCGAGTCGTACGTTCTGACGCGCGAGTTGTACGTTCCCGTCCACCTGGTCCCACTGAACGGCACGCCCGGTCCAGATGGCGAGATGCCGACCTGCGCGGTCCCGCCGAGCGGCCTGCTCACGTGTCGGACCTCAGGTCCCGGCAAAGTCGTGGGCAGCGACGGCCTGGGGCGTCGGCAGGGGCGCTGTGGTTGCGTGTCGCGCAAGTATGGTGCCGTTGGTGGCGGCGGGGTGCCGGGGGTGTTGTCTCGTTCGTGGTGGCTGGTGGGGTGGGTGTGCTGGCTGGTGCCGGTGTGACAGGTGTGCCCGTGTGACGGGTTCGCGTCGGGTACGTGAAGGCCACCTTCATCACGTCTGGCGAGAGGAACTCGGCTTTCACGCGATCCCAGGTGTCCCGCTGGCATCGCAGGCCACGGCAGTCCCACCAGTCACACCCGTAAGGCAGCGAGGGAGCTCTACTACCCTTCTTCGCCAGTAAAGCTCCCCTGCTCACGCCGACGCCCGACTTCGCCGGGGTCCTGTGTCGGACCTGGTGAAGGTGGCCGTCATGTGTGTCCGGGCGTAGTTACCGGGGCCACAGAACGTTGGGTTTGAAATAGTCGGGCTTCCAAGTATTTTGGAAGGATGAGCGCCGAGCTGCACATCCCGGCGAACCCCGTCCGGTTCGTGACCGCGTCCAGCCTGTTCGACGGGCACGACGCGTCGATCAACATCATGCGCAGGATCCTGCAGTCGCAGGGGGCCGAGGTGGTGCACCTCGGGCACAACCGGTCGGTCGACGAGGTCGCCACGGCGGCCATCGCCGAGGACGTTCAGGGCATCGCCGTCAGCGCCTACCAGGGCGGGCACGTCGAGTACTTCAGCTACCTGGTGGAGCTGCTGGCCGAGCGCGGCGCCGGCCACATCCGCGTCTACGGCGGGGGCGGCGGCGTGATCGTCCGCGAGGAGATCGAGCTGCTGCACTCGCGCGGCGTCGCACGCATCTTCTCGCCGGACGACGGCCAGACCATGGGCCTTCCCGGCATGATCAACCTGATGATCCGCGAGTGCGACACCGACCTCGCGGCCGTCCCGCCCGCCTCGCTGGACGACCTGATGGCCGGCGACGTCCCGACGCTGGCCAGGGTCATCACCCAGCTCCAGGCCGAGAACCTGCCGGACGGCTGGCTGTCGGCCATCACCGAGACCGCGAACAAGCGGCAGGTACCGGTCCTCGGCATCACCGGAACGGGTGGCTCGGGCAAGTCGTCGCTGACCGACGAGCTGGTCCGCCGCTTCCGGCTGGACCAGGAGGACAAGCTGCGCATCGCGGTGCTGGCCGTCGACCCGTCGCGGCGGCGCGGCGGCGGCGCGCTGCTGGGCGACCGCATCCGGATGAACTGCCTCGACGGCAGCCCGGTCTTCTTCCGCTCGCTGGCCACCCGGACCACCAGCGGGGAGATCCCCGCCGGGCTCGACGAGGCCGTACTGGCCTGCAAGGCCGCGGGCTACGACCTGGTGATCGTCGAGACGCCGGGCATCGGCCAGGGCGACGCCGGGATCGTCGACCACGTCGACACCTCGCTGTACGTGATGACGCCGGAGTTCGGCGCCGCGTCGCAGCTGGAGAAGATCGACATGCTCGACTTCGCCGACACGGTGGCGATCAACAAGTTCGAGCGCCGCGGCGCCGAGGACGCCCGCCGCGACGTGGCCCGCCAGCTCATCCGCAACCGGGAGGCGTTCGGCGCCGACCCCGAGGACATGCCGGTGTACGGCACCAGCGCCGCCAAGTTCAACGACGACGGTGTCACCGCGCTCTACCAGCACCTGCGTGACCTGCTGGCCGAGCGTGGCCTGTCCGTGTCCGCCGGCCTGCTGCCCGCGGTGACGGGCAAGGTGTCCACCGACGCCTCCACGATCATCCCGCCGTCGCGGGTGCGTTACCTCGCCGACATCGCCGACACGGTGCGTGACTACCACGACCTGACGGTCAAGCAGGTCGCCGCGCTGCGCAGGCGTGAGCAGCTGCGGGTGGCCAGGGAGGCACTGGCGGGCGAGGACGCCGACGTGGCCGCCATAGAACGCCTGGTGTCCGCCGCCGAATCCGATGTGGACAGTGCGACGGACCGCCTGCTGGACGGTTACCGCGAGCTGGCCGAGTCCTACCGCGGTGAGGAACTCGTCGTCCGCGTGCGCGACCGCGAACTACGCACGCAGCTGTGGCGCGACACGCTGTCGGACAGCCGGATCCCGCGGGTGGCGCTGCCTCGCTACACCGACCCCGGCGAGCTGCTGTCGTTCCTGCGCAGGGAGAACCTGCCGGGCTACTTCCCGTTCACCGCCGGGGTGTTCCCGTTCAAGCGGGAAGGCGAAGACCCGGCACGGATGTTCGCGGGCGAGGGCGACGCCTTCCGCACCAACCGCCGGTTCAAGTACCTGTCGGCCGACTCGGAGGCCAAGCGCCTGTCCACGGCGTTCGACTCGGTGACGCTGTACGGCCACGACCCGGCGACCCGCCCGGACATCTACGGCAAGGTCGGCACCTCCGGTGTGTCCATCGCGACGCTGGAGGACATGAAGGTCCTCTACGACGGATTCGACCTCACCGCCCCGACGACGTCGGTGTCGATGACGATCAACGGCCCTGCGCCGACGATCCTGGCGTTCTTCCTCAACACCGCCATCGACCAGCGGGTCGAGGCGTTCGTCGCCGAGCACGGCCGCGAGCCGTCGGCCGAGGAACACGCCGAACTGCGCGAGTGGGCGCTGCGCAACGTACGCGGCACCGTGCAGGCCGACATCCTCAAGGAGGACCAGGGGCAGAACACCTGCATCTTCTCCACCGAGTTCAGCCTGCGGATGATGGCCGACATCCAGGAGTGGTTCATCCAGCACGGGGTACGCAACTTCTACTCGGTGTCGATCTCCGGCTACCACATCGCCGAGGCGGGGGCGAACCCCATCTCGCAGCTGGCGTTCACGCTCGCCAACGGGTTCACCTACGTCGAGTCCTACCTCGCGCGAGGGATGGACATCGACGACTTCGCGCCCAACCTGTCGTTCTTCTTCTCCAACGGGATGGACGCCGAGTACACGGTGCTGGGCCGGGTCGCCCGCCGCATCTGGGCGGTGGCCATGCGGGACCGTTACGGCGCGAACGAGCGGTCGCAGAAGCTCAAGTACCACGTGCAGACCTCCGGCCGTTCGCTGCACGCGCAGGAGATGAGCTTCAACGACATCCGCACCACGCTGCAGGCGCTGTGCGCGCTGTACGACAACGCGAACTCGTTGCACACCAACGCCTACGACGAGGCCATCACCACGCCCAGCCAGAACTCCGTCCGCCGGGCGATGGCCATCCAGATGATCATCAACCGGGAGTGGGGCCTGTCCAAGAACGAGAACCCGTTGCAGGGCTCGTTCATCGTCGACGAGCTGACCGACCTGGTCGAGGAGGCCGTGCTGGCCGAGTTCGACCGGATCTCCGAGCGCGGCGGCGTGCTCGGCGCCATGGAGACCGGCTACCAGCGTGGCCGGATCCAGGACGAGTCGATGCGCTACGAGCGGCTCAAGCACGAGGGCACGCTGCCGATCATCGGCGTCAACACGTTCCGCAACCCCAACCCCGAGGACGACGAGGTCGAGGTCGAGCTGGCCAGGGCGACCGAGGAGGAGAAGCAGTCGCAGCTGGACCGGCTGGCCGACTTCCACGAGCGGCACCGCGCGGAGGCGCAGCAGGCGCTGAAGACGCTGCGGGAGGCGGCCACGCGGGGTGACGAGAACCTGTTCGGCGTGCTGATGGACGCGGCGAGGGTGTGCTCGCTCGGCCAGATCACCGAGGCGTTCTTCGAGGTCGGCGGCCAGTATCGCCGTAACGTGTGACGCGCGGTGTTGTCTGCCCTTGCTTCGCTGCGGGCGCGGTCGGGCCCTTCAGTCGGCGTCTTCCCTCCTCGCCGTCGCTCGCTGCGCGAGCTTTGGGCTCGTCAGTCCAGACGCCGCCGGCCCGACCGGTTTGCGGTATCTAAGGTTCGGGTAATTCACCGCCACGCGTGCGTGCCAGCCGGGCGCGCTCGGTGACGGGAGAAGGTCATGGCTCGTTCACGACACGCTCGAATCGGTGTTGCCGGACTCCAGCCCGCCCAGGTCCTGGCCGGGCTGGTCGGCTTGGTGTTCCTGGTGTTCGGAATCATCGGACTGGTGCGGACCGGTTTCGTCGGGTTCGCCGACCACGATCACGCCACGCTGCTCGGCTTCGCCATCAACCCGCTGCACAACCTGGTCCACCTGGTCATCGGCCTGCTCGGCGTCCTGATGGCCACCCGATCGGGGACCGCCCGCACGTTCGGGTGGCTGCTGCTCATCGCCTACGGCGCGGTGTTCCTGTGGGGCCTGGCCATCGCCGGGGTGTTCTCCATGAACCCGGTGTCCGGCCTGGGTAACCCGCTGAACCTGAACACGGCGGACAACTGGCTGCACGGCGTCAGCGCGCTGGTCGGCCTGCTGATCGCCGTGATGCCTGCCCGCAAGGTCGCCCAGGTGCCCGAGGCGGACACCGGCGTCGCCGAGTCGCCGGCCAGGGCCGACACGGTGACCGAGCCGGTCCCAGCCGCGGACACGGCGGACGAGCAGGCCCGCCCGCAGCGCAAGGGCCGCTGGCACCTCCGCCCGCACTGAGTCTTCTGCCCTGGCTTCGCCGCGGGCGCGGTCGGGCCCTTCGGTCGGCGTCTTCCCTCCTCGCCGTCGGCCGCTGGGCGGCCTTTGGGCTCGTCAGTCCAGACGCCGACGGCCCGACCGGTGCGGGGCGGACCCTCCACGGTGGACATATCGCCATAGGTGCCGCTCGCCGGAGCGCGGTAGGTTGGGAATGGTTCACCGGCGAGAAGGGTTGTCAGGCTTGTGAGTGAAGTACAAATCGGGATAGCCGCGGCGCTGGAGCAGTTCTCCCCGAGGGAGAGCATCGAGATCGCCGCCCTGGCCGAACAGCACGGATTCTCCGGTCAGATGGCCGCTGACCACTTCCAGCCCTGGGTTCCGGCGCAGGGCGAGGCCTCGTTCGTCTGGAGTGTGCTGGCGTCGCTGGCCGAGAACACCACCGGTGACCTCGGCCCCGGCGTCACCTGCCCGTCGTTCCGGCTCCACCCGTCGATGGTCGCGCAGGCCGCGGCCACGCTGGAGGCGACCTACCCCGGCCGTACGTGGCTGGGCATCGGCTCCGGTGAGGCGCTGAACGAGCACATCATCGGCGGTTACTGGCCGGAGGCGCCGGAGCGTGTCCGGCGCATGCTCGAGGCGCTGGAGATCATCAAGAAGCTGTTCACCGGCAACGACGTCAAGCACAGCGGCGAGTTCTTCAAGCTGCACACCACGCGGCTGTGGACCCTGCCGGACACCCCGCCGCCCATCTACATCGCCTCGGCCGGGCCGTACACCTCGCGCAAGACCGGCGAGCTGGCCGACGGCATCATCACGCCGGGGGCGTCGCTGGAGAAGCTGGCCGGCATCCTCGACAACTTCGGTAAGGGTGCCCGCAAGGCAGGCAAGGACCCGGACAGCATGCCGAAGCTGCTGCAAGTCCACCTGTCCTGGGCGCAGACCGACGAGGAAGCGCTGCGCAACGCGATGGAGCAATGGCCCAACGGCGGGATGAAGTTCCCGAAGGCCGACGTCCGCTCGCCGTTCGACTTCGAGCAGATGGCGAAGCTGGTGCGGCCGGAGGACTTCGAGGGCCGGATGGTCATCTCGGCCGACCCGGACGTGCACCGGGCGGCGCTGCAGAAGTTCATCGACGCCGGCTTCAATCGCATCTACCTGCACAACGTCGGCCGCAACCAGAAGGAGTGGGTCGAGACCTTCGGCCGCGACGTGCTGCCGAAGCTCACCGCCTGAGCGCCGGGCCAGCCGCCTGGTTACTTGTCCAGCAGCAGGTGGACGGACAGCTCCAGGCGGTTGGCCACGTCGGCGGCGGAGGCGCGGCGGGTGACCCAGGCGACCAGGTTGGCCATCCACACGTCGGCGATCACGTGGAAGACGTCGCGGTCGGACTCGGACGGCTCGTCGATGCCCATGGCCTTGGCGAACATGTTCTCCATCAGCCTGCCGACGTGCTCCACCTCGGCGGCGGCCGTGGTGTCGGCGAACATGAACGCCCGCACCATGGCCTCGGTCAGGTGCGGGTCGCGCTGCATGAGCCGGGTGTTGCGGCCCAGCACGAACATCAGCCGCTCGGCCGCCGTGTCGCCGGGGATGGTGCCGCGTTCCAGCTTGTCCTGTGCCCGCTCGAACTCCCTGGCCAGACCGGACACCAGCAGGTGGATCTTGGAGGGGAAGTACCGGTACAGCGTGCCGAGCGCGACGTCGGCCTTCTCGGCGACCGCTCGCATCTGCACGGCGTCGTAGCCGCCCTTGGACGCCAGCGCCAGCGTGGCGTCGATGATCCGCTTGCGGCGGTCGCGCTGGGCGGCCGAGCCCAGCTCATCGCCCCCCAGACGGCCGAGGCCGTTGCCGCCGGCGACCTTCGCCTTTCCCGGCATGGTGTAACCCCCTGATCCGGAACTTGTTCCAGTTTCGTCCGTAGAATACCCAACCTCTCGCGCATATCGCCTGCTGGGTAGATCGTCGCACAAAACTGAAACACGTTCTACAATCGGCCGCATGCCGATCGCGATCACCGACGAGCAGCGAGCACTGGCCGACTCGATCCGGGCGTGGGCCGCGCGGGAGCATCCCGTCGAGCTGGTCCGCGCGCTGGAGGACGGCGGGGACGCCGCCGCGCTGCTGCCGGGCCTGGCCACGATCGGCCTATTCACCGTCGCCGTCCCGGAGCGGCTCGGCGGCGCGGGCGCGTCGCTGGCCGACGCCGCCGCCGGGGTCGAGCGGGCGGCCGCCGAGCTGGCCCCCGGCCCGGTCGCGTCGGCCGTGCTGGCGGGCTGGCTGCTGGGCGGCTGCGCGGAGAATTCCACGGTGAAGGAGCTGGTCACCGGCCTGGCCGACGGCACGGCGCGGGTCACCGTCGTGCTGCCGCGAAGTCCGCTGACCGCCGACCCGCTGACCGCCGACCTGGGGCCGGTCGCCGACGTCGACGACCGCACTCACCTGATCCTCCCGGTCGGCGACGGCTGGTGGGTCGTCCCGCCCGGAACCGCCGGCCTGGACGTGCGAACGGTCCGTTCGCTCGACTTCTCCCGCGCGCTGGCCCACGTCACGCTCACCGGCGTGACGGCGGTGCACCGGCTGACCGGCGTCGGCGAAGGCCACGTCCGGACGGCGGCCACGGCGCTGGCCGCGGCCGAGGCGGCCGGCGTCGCGGACTGGTGCCTGCGCACGGCGACCGAGTACGCGCGGGTCCGCGAGCAGTTCGGCAGGCCGATCGGCTCGTTCCAGGCGGTCAAGCACCTGTGCGCGGAGATGCTCTGCCGGGCCGAGGTCGCCGCGGCGGTGGCCTGGGACGCCGCCAGGGCCGCCGACGGCGATCCCGGGCCGGCCGAGCTGGCCGCAGCGACCGCCGCCGCGACCGCGCTGGACGCCGCGGTCGGCAACGCCAAGGACTGCGTCCAGGTGCTCGGCGGCATCGGGTTCACCTGGGAACACGACGCCCACCTCTACCTGCGCCGGGCACTGGCCGTCCGGCAGCTGGCCGGCGGTAGTGCACGCTGGCGGCGCCGGACGGCCGAGCTGGCGCTTGCCGGGGTGCGCAGGGAGCTGGGTGTGCGGGTCGAGCCCGACCCCGCCGTGCGGGCGACCGTGGACCGGATCGCCGAGGCGCCGCCGGAGCGGCGGCGCGCCCTGCTGGCCGAGTCCGGCTACCTCGCCCCGCACTGGCCGAGCCCGCACGGGCTGGACGCCTCACCGGAACTGCAGCTGGCCATCGACGCCGAACTCGGCCGCGCCGGGATCAGCCGCCCCGACCTGGTGATCGGCGGCTGGGCGGTGCCCACCATCCTCGGGCACGGCACCGAGGCCCAGCGGGACCGGTTCGTGGGCCCGACGCTGCGTGGCGAGATCACCTGGTGCCAGCTGTTCAGCGAACCGGAAGCCGGTTCCGACCTCGCCGCGTTGCGTACCGAGGCGGTCCGCGGCGACGGTGGCTGGCTGCTGTCCGGGCAGAAGGTGTGGACGTCGCTGGCCACCGAGGCCGACTGGGCGATCTGCCTGGCCCGCACCGATCCGGACGCGCCCAAGCACCGCGGCATCACCTACTTCCTCGTCGACATGGGCTCGCCGGGCATCACCGTCCGCCCGCTGCGGGAGATCACCGGCGTCGCGCGGTTCAACGAGGTCTTCCTCGACCGGGTGTTCGTGCCCGACGACCTGGTGGTCGGCGAGGTGAACGGCGGCTGGGCGCTGGCCCGCACGACGCTGGCCAACGAGCGCGTGGCGATGGGCGGCGGCTCGTCGGTCGGTGAGGGCGTGCAGGCGCTGCTCGACGCCGTGCGGGCGGCCGGACTCGACGGCGATCCGCTGGTGCTCGACCGGGTGGGCGCACTGGTCGCCGAGGGGGCCGCGGGCACGCTGCTGGACCTGCGGACGGCCCTGCGGCGGCTGGCCGGTCAGCAGCCCGGCGCCGAGTCGAGCGTGCGCAAGCTGGTCGGCGTACGGCACCGGCAGGACCTCGCCGAGACGGCGCTGGAGCTGTGCGGCCCCGACGGTGTCGGCGAGTCGGCAGCGGACCTGCAGCACGAACTGCTGCTCACCCGCTGCCTGAGCATCGCGGGCGGCACCACGCAGGTGCTGCTCAACGTCGCGGCGGAGCGGATTCTCGGGTTACCTCGCGGTTGAGGTAGGTCCACTCCAGGAACTGCCGCACCCCGCGCACCACGTGGGCACTGCGGATCGACGGGAACACGTCGAAGGCGTGCTGCGCGCCGGAGATCTCCGCGTAGGCCACCGGGTTGGCCGAGACCTCGCGCAGCCGCTCGGTGAACAGCCGCGCCTCGCGCACCGGCACGATCGTGTCGTGCGCGCCGTGGATCACCAGGAACGGCGGCGCCGCGTCGGTGATCCGGTCCAGTGGCGACGAGGCGACGTAGTCGTCGAGGAACCGCACCGGGTCCTTGCCGACGACCCGCCGCGACAGCAGCCGCAGCCGCGCCGCGCTGGCCCGTGAGCCGCTGGTGGCGGCGAAGTCGTACACGCCGTAGTGCGGGACGCAGGCCTGGACGCTGGTGTCGGCGCCGGTGAAGCCCGGCTGGAACCGGTCGTCGCCCGCGGTCAGCGCGAGCAGCGCCGCGAGGTGACCGCCCGCGGACCCGCCGGTGGCGGCCACGAACGACGGATCGCCGCCGTAGTCGGCGATGTTCTCGCGGACCCAGGCCATCGCCCGCTTGACGCCGACGACGTGCTCCGGCCAGGCCGACGCGGGGGAGAGCGGGTAGTTGACGGCCACGCACACCCAGCCCCGGCGGGCCATGTGCAGCATCAGCGGGATGCCCTGCTGGTCCTTGTTGCCGATCACCCACGCGCCGCCGTGGATCTGCAGCAGCACCGGCGCGCCGGACACCGGCTCGACCGGCCGGTAGACGTCGAGCAGGAACCGCCGCCCGCCGGGTGCGTAGGCGATGTCGCGGTCCCGCCTGACCCGCGGGTCGCTCATCCGGAACGGCCACGCCAGCTGCCGCAGGAAGGCCGAGGGCTCGGCGGGTTCCAGCCGGTCGGCGTAGTCCTGCCCGAGTGCCTCGGTCAGCGCGTCGGTCATCTCCCGGTCGGCCCGCCGGGCGCCGGTGATCAACGCCCCCAGCCCGGCCGCGGACAGCCCGGCCAGCGCCAGTCCCACCCGGTCGGAGGGCCTGCGCAGGCCGTGGCGGGCGGTGTGGGCGGCGACGTCGGCCGCGGTCACCGCCAGCAGCTGGGGTGCCAGCTCGGCGGTGAGCCAGCCCGCGAAGAACGCGGGGATCGCGGTGGACCTCGCCCGCATCGGGCGCAACGCGTTGGCGGCGAGCGCGAGCGTCAGCGCACGCCGCACGGGGAAGCCTGGCCGCATGAGCCGAGGATAGGTCGCGCCCGGCCGCCGGGCACGGGACAGGCACCGTCCGGGCGCTTACGCTGCTGTTCATGCAGCGGCTGAGTGGACTCGACGCGAGTTTTTTGTACCTGGAGACCTCGGCGCAGCCGCTGAACATCTGCGGTGTGGCCATGCTGGACGGCACCGGCTTCTCCTTCGCCCGGTTCGCGCGGCGGCTGGCCGGCCGGGTGACGGTGACCCCGGCGTTCCGCCGCAGGCTGTACAACCCGCCGCTCAACTTCACCCACCCGCTCTGGGTGGACGACGAGGACTTCGACCTCGACCACCACCTGCACCACATCGCCGTACCGGCGCCGGGCGGACGGCGGGAGCTGGCCGAGCTGTGTGCCCACCTGGCCGCGCAGCCACTGGACCGGCGTAAGCCGCTGTGGGAGATGTACGTCATCTCCGGACTGGACCCGGAGACCGGCGGCACCGTCGCGGTGCTGGTCAAGACCCACCACGCCAACGCGGACGGGGTCGGCGGGGCGAACCTGGTCGCCGCGCTGGCGTCCACCGAGCCGGACGCGCAGCCGCCCGAGCCACCCGGCGCGCTGCCACCACCGCCGAACCCGTTGCGCCTGCTGGCCGGGAGCGCGGTGGCGCTGGTCCGGCAGCCGCTCGACGTCGCCAGGCTGCTGCCGGAGCTGGTGGCCATGGCGCCGCGCTGGGTCGGCAGGGCACTGCGCGGGCAGGGGATGCCGGTGCCGTTCACGGCGCCGAGGACCTCGCTCAACGGCACGATCACCGGCCACCGCAGCGTCGCCTGGGCCAGTGTCGGGCTGGACGAGATCAAGGCCGTCAAGAACGCGTTCGACGTCACGGTGAACGACGTCGTGCTGGCCGTCTGCGCCGGTGCGCTGCGGGAGTTCCTGCTGGCGCGGGCCGAGCTGCCGGACGAGCCGCTGGTGGCGACCGTGCCGGTGTCGGTGCACGGCCGCACCGAGCGCGCCGACGGTTCCAACAAGGTGTCGGCGTTCTTCGCCGCGCTGCCCACCCACCTGCCCGACCCGGCCGCACGCGTGTTCGCGCTGGCCGAGGGCACCCGGCTGGCCAAGGAGCACCACCACAGCATCCACGCCGACATGCTCGCCGACTGGGCGCAGTTCTCCGGGCCGATCGTGTTCGGGCTGGCCGTGCGTGCCTACTCGGCACTGCGGCTGGCCGACCGGCACCCGGTGGTGCACAACCTCGTGGTGTCCAACGTGGCCGGCCCGCCGATGCCGCTGTACCTGCTCGGGTCCCGGATCACCGGGCTGTACCCGTTCGGCCCGGTGTTCCACGGCGCGGCGCTGAACCTGACCGTGCTGTCCTACGACGGCCGCGTCCACGTCGGTCTCATCGCCGCACGAGAACTCGTTCCTGACCTGTGGTCGCTCGCGGACGGAATT
Source organism: Amycolatopsis suaedae (assembly GCF_004214935.1). Lineage (GTDB taxonomy): Bacteria > Actinomycetota > Actinomycetes > Mycobacteriales > Pseudonocardiaceae > Amycolatopsis > Amycolatopsis suaedae. The sequence goes on along the minus strand of NZ_SFCC01000007.1, from coordinate 280,329 downwards.
CCCCGTGCCTTGAGGGAACTTGCCGACGCTCGCTGAATCCGCTAAAACTAGAACAGGTTTCAATACCTGTGGGAGTGAGCGTGGACTTCAGGCCCGACGACAGCGTGCAGGCGGTGGCCGGCCTCGCCGCTGAGGTGCTGCGCGGCGAGGCCGGCACCGGGCAGGCCTGGCCGGCGCTGGCGAAGGCCGGGCTGCTGGCCGTCGCCCTGCCCGAGGACCTGGACGGCGACGGACTCGGCACCGGCGGGGTGTGCGCGCTGCTCACCGAGGTGGGGCGGGCCGCCGCACCGGTTCCGGCGCTGGCCACGCTGGCGCTGGGAGTGCTGCCGCTGGCCGAGCTGGCGACGGCCGAGCAGCGGGCGGCGTGGCTGCCCGGTGCCGCCACCGGTGACGAACTGCTGACCGCGGCACTGCACGAGCCGTCGCGCCCGTTCCCCGCGCGGCCTGCCGTGTCCGCCAGGTCCGACCGCGGCTGGACGCTGAGCGGCACCAAGACCGGCGTCCCGTACGCCGCCGAGGCGGCGAGGACCGTGGTGACCGCGACGGCCGAGGACGGCGAGCCCGCGGTGTTCGTCGTCGACGGCCCGGTGGACGCGGCGGCGAGCCACGCCGCGGGGGCGACGCCGGAGTACACGGTGCGTTTCGACGGCACACCGGCCCAGCGGCTCGGCCCGGACGTCGCCGCGGTGTACCGGTTCGCCACGCTGGGCGCACTGGCCGTCGGCGACGGCGCACTGGCCGGTGCGCTGGACCTGACCACGGCACACCTGGCGTCCCGGCACCAGTTCGGCCGTCCGCTGGCGGCGTTCCAGGCCGTCGCGGGCCAGGTCGCCGACGTCTACATCGCCGCCCGCACCGTCCACCTCGCCACGCTGACGGCCGGGTGGACCGGTGATCAGTCCGATGTGGACATAGCGGCGTACTGGTTCGCCGACCAGGCGCCACTGGCCATGGCGACCTGCCATCACCTGCACGGCGGACTGGGCGTCGACGCGGACTACCCGCTGCACCGGTACTCCTCGCTGGTGGCCGACCTCGTCCGGTTCACCGGCGGCCAGACCGAGCGGCTGGCCCGGGTGGAGGTCTGAGATGCACATCGAGCTGACCCCGGACCAGCGGCGGCTGCGGGCCGAACTGCGGGAGTACTTCGCCGGCCTGATGACCGCGGAGGAACGGCACCTGCTGCTGCGTGAGCGGCACGGGACGGTGTACCGCGACGTCGTGCGCAGGCTCGGCCGCGACGGCTGGCTGGGTGTCGGCTGGCCGGTCGAGTACGGCGGGCGCGGGTTCGGCGACGTCGAGCAGCACCTGTTCGTCGACGAGGCGGCGCGTGCCGACGTTCCGCTGCCCGCGGTGACGCTGCAGACCGTCGGCCCGACGTTGCAGGCGTACGGAACGCCGGAGCAGAAGGCGGAGTTCCTGCCGCGGATCCTCGCCGGTGAGGTGCACTTCGCCATCGGGTACACCGAGCCGGACGCCGGCACCGACCTGGCGTCGCTGCGCACCAGCGCCGTCCGCGACGGCGACCACTACGTCGTCAACGGGCAGAAGATCTTCACCACCGGCGGGCACGACGCGGACCACATCTGGCTGGCCGTGCGCACCGATCCGGACGCGCCCAAGCACCGCGGGATCTCGATCCTCATCGTCGACACCGACGACCCGGGCTACTCGTGGACGCCGATCATCACCTGCGACGGCGCGCACCACGTCAACGCCACCTACTACTCCGGCGTGCGGGTGCCGGTGAACCGGCTGGTGGGCAAGGAGAACGAGGGCTGGAAGCTGATCACCACCCAGCTCAACCACGAGCGGGTCATGCTCGGGCCGGCCGGCCGGATCGCCGCGTTGTACGACCGGGTCAGGGACTGGGCGGCGGCACGCGACCGGCTCGGCCTGCCGGACGTGCGGGCCGCGCTGGCCGAGACGCGGGCCGTCGTGCGGATCAACGAGCTGCTCAACTGGCAGGTCGCCGCGTCCGGTGGGGTGGCGGTCGCGGATGCGTCGGCGACCAAGGTGTTCGGCTCCGAGCGCATCCAGCGGGCCGCCCGGCAGCTGACCGAGCTGGTGGGCAGGCACGGCGACACGGCGGAGCCGGAGACGGCTGTGCTGGCCGAGTGGCTGGACGTCCTGGCCAAGCGCAACCTGGTGCTCACGTTCGGCGGAGGGGTCAACGAGGTGCAGCGAGAGCTGATCGCGACGGCGGGCCTGGGGCTGCCGAGGGTGCCGCGATGAATGCCATCACCGAGACCGCGGCCCGGCTCGTCGAGCAGGGTGAGTCGCCGGCGGAGCCCGCGCGGGACCCGGTCAACCAGGCCATGATCAACAACTGGGTCGAGGCCATCGGCGACGCCAACCCGGTCTACACCGACCCGGACGCCGCGGCGGCGTCCGTCCACGGTGGACCGGTGGCGCCCCCGGCGATGGTCCAGGTGTGGACCATGCGCGGCCTGCACGGCAGCCGTGGCCCGGAGGACCCGCTGGGGGTGATGGTGTCGGTCCTCGACGAGGCCGGGTTCACCTCGGTGGTGGCGACCAACTCCGAGCAGACCTACCACCGCTACCTGCGGCACGGCGAGCACGTCAGCGCGACGACGCGGCTGGAGAGCGTTGTCGGCCCGAAGCGGACCGCGCTGGGTGAGGGCTGGTTCGTCACCACCCGCACCAACTGGTACGTCGGCGACGAGCTGGTGGCGGACATGCTGTTCCGGGTGCTGAAGTTCCGGCCGCCGGGTGCCGGGCCGGTCCGCGACGTGGGTTCGGCGGGTGTGCTGCGGCCGGTGATCAGTGCGGACACGGCGTTCTTCTGGGAGGGTACGCGGCTCGGTGAGCTGCGGATCCAGCGATGGGGTGACGTGCTGCGGCACCCGCCCGGGCCGATGCCGCCGGACGGTGACCTCTCGGCGCGGCCGGACTGGATCGTCGCCAGCGGGAAGGGCACGGTGTACAGCTACGTCGTGCACCACCACCCGGCGGTGCCCGGCAAGACGCTGCCGTTCGTGGTGGCGCTGGTCGAGCTGGAGGAGGGGGTCCGGGTGCTCGGCGAGCTGGTGGACGTCCTGCCGGACGAGGTCCACATCGGACTCGCCGTCGAGGCGGTGTTCCTGCGGGTGGACGACGAGCTGACCCTGCCGGCCTGGACGGTGGCGCCGTGACCGAGCTGCCGCCGCTGCGGATCGAGGTGACGCCGACGCTGGTCGTCAGCACGGCCGTCGCCACGAGGGACTTCCAGGACGTCCATCACGACCGGGACGCGGCCGTGGAGCGGGGTTCGAAGGACATCTTCCTCAACATCCTCACCGACACCGGGCTGGTGCAGCGGTTCGTCACCGACTGGGCTGGGCCGGACGCGCTGGTGCGGTCGATCAAGATCCGCCTCGGGGTGCCGTGTTACGCCTACGACACGCTCGTGCTGACCGGCCGCGTCACGGCGCGGGACGGCGCGGTGGCGACGGTGGCGGTGACCGGCACCTGTTCGCTGGGGGAGCACATCACCGGAACCGTCGTCGTGGAGGTGCCGTGAAGCTGGGTGGCGCGGCGGCGATCGCCGGGATCGGGGCGACGGAGTTCTCCAAGGACTCCGGGCGCAGCGAGCTGCGGCTGGCCTGCGAGGCGGTGCGGTCGGCCGTGCTCGACGCGGGGCTTTCACTGTCCGATGTGGACGGGCTGGTGTCGTTCACGATGGACGGCAACAGCGAGATCGCCGTGGCCAGGGAGCTGGGGATCGGCGAGCTGAGTTTCTTCTCCCGGGTGCACTACGGCGGCGGCGCGGCGGCGGCGACGGTGCAGCAGGCGGCGATGGCCGTCGCCACCGGTGTGGCCGATATTGTGGTGGCGTACCGGGCGTTCAACGAGCGGTCCGGGCAGCGGTTCGGCCAGGTGCAGGCCGCGGCGGCGCAGCAGGTGAACTCGTCCGGTGTGGACAACAGCTTCCATTACCCGATGGGGATCGCCACCCCCGCGGCGACGGTGGCCATGGTGGCGCGGCGGTACCTGCACGCTTACGGCGCGACCAGCGAGGACTTCGGCAGGGTGGCGGTGCTGGACCGCAAGCACGCGGCGACGAACCCGAACGCCTGGTTCCACGGCAAGCCGATCACGCTCGCCGATCACCAGGCGTCGCGCTGGGTCGCCGAGCCGTTGCACCTGCTGGACTGCTGTCAGGAGAGCGATGGCGGGGTGGCGCTGGTGATCACCAGCGCCGAGCGGGCGAGGGACCTGGCGCATCCGCCCGCGGTGGTAGCGGCCGCGGCGCAGGGCAGCGGGAGCGACCAGTACGTCATGACCAGCTACTACCGCGACGACCTCGCGGCGCTGCCGGAGATGGGCGTGGTGGCGACGCAGCTGTGGGCGCAGGCGGGTCTCGGTCCGTCCGATGTGGACGTCGCGGTGCTCTACGACCACTTCACGCCGTACGTGCTGATGCAGCTGGAGGAGCTGGGGTTCTGCGGGCGTGGGGAGGCGAAGGACTTCGTCGCCTCGGGTGCGCTGGAGCTGGACGGGACGCTGCCGCTGAACCCGCACGGCGGTCAGCTCGGCGAGGCGTACATCCACGGCATGAACGGCATCGCCGAGGGTGTGCGGCAGATCCGCGGCACCGCGGTGAACCAGGTGCCCGGCGCGTCGGCGGTCCTGGTCACCGCCGGCACCGGCGTCCCCACCAGCGGCCTGGTCCTGACCCCCGCCTGACCACCCGACGGCGCGCGGCGGGTCCCAAGCTCGTGAAGGCCACCTTCATTACGTGAGACGTCAGGGCCCCGGCAAGGTCGGGTGGTCCGGAGCGCGTCATTCGCGTTCCGGAAGGCGAGACTCGCGTTCCTGAGCACGAGACTCGCGGCGTGTGGTCCGGTGGCGCGGGTGGGTTCACGGGCTGGGACGCGGGGTCCGGATGGTGAGTGTCGTGTTCGGGAACGCGAATGACGTGTTCGGGAACGCGAAACTCGCGTTCCGGCCCGGCAGGACCGCGCGAGCGGGTCCGTTCGGCCGGGCGAGGACAGGGCTGGTCTCGCGACCTGGACCCGGCGTGCCGGGCAGTGGGACCAGGAGGGCGGGAACGTGCAACTCGCGGGTCCGGAACGGTCGACTCGCGGGTCGGGAAAGGAGGACTCGCGCGACGGCCCGGTCGCGTGAGCGACCGGCACCACGTGAGAACCCGGTCCACATCGTGAGTTCTGCGCTCACGCACGCGAGTTCTGCATTCCGGCACGCGAGTTCTACGTTCCGGTACACGAGTTCCACGCTCGAGACCAGCCACCGCGACCCGACTTGGCCGAGGCCCTGTCGTCTCATGTGATGAAGGTGGCCTTCACGAGCTTTGTGGCCCGCGCGGAACGTACAACTCGCGCGTCAGAAGTTACGACTCGCGCGCGAGAACGTACGACTCGCGTGCGAGAAGCTACGACTCGCGGGTCAGGCGGGGGTGAGGACGGCGTCGGAGAGGACGAGGGCGTCCTCGCGGGCGGGGGCGGTGGTGTGCACGACGTAGCGGCCGTCCTCGTGCCAGACGTGGGTGCGCAGCGGTTCGCCGGGCAGGACGATGCCCGCGAAGCGGGCCGACCATGAGCCCACCTTGGCCGTGTCGCCGTCGAGGACGGCGTCGGTGACGGCCTTGGCCACCATCCCGTAGGTGCACAGCCCGTGCAGGATCGGCGTCTCGAACCCGGCCGTCCGGGCGAAGTCCGGGTCGACGTGCAGCGGGTTGCGGTCGCCGCACAGCCGGTACAGCAGCGCCTGCTGCGGCAGCGTCGGCGTGTCCAGCACCAGGTCCGGCTCACGGTCCGGCGGTGGTACCCGCTCGGACTCGCCACGACGGCCACCGAACCCGCCCTCGCCGCGGGCGAAGATGCTCGACGTCAGCGTCCACAGTGGACCATCAGCGCCGGTGGCCACCGTCTCGCTGATCACCACCGCGGCCTTGCCCTTGTCCAGCACGTCCACCACCCGGGTCCGCGCGACCGCCTCGCCCGACGTCGGGATCGGCCGGTGCACCGTCACCGCCTGGGTGCCGTGCACGACCTTCGCCAGGTCGATCTCGATTCCCGGGTACGACACCGCGGGCGGCTCGAACGTGCGCAGGTTGGCGGCGACCGTGGCGAACGTGGGCAGCACCTGCAGGTCCCGCTCGTAGGTGTAACGCAGCTCCCTCGGGTCGACCGGGTCCGCGCCGGCGCCCACGGCCAGGTGGTAGAGCTGGACGTCGGCGGGCGTCCAGGCGAACCGCACCTCGCCTGCGTCGGCGCCGATGGCCACCTCGGGGTCGATGGGCACGCCGTCCTCCTACTCGTAGGTCACCTCGACCTCGTCCGACACCGGCAGCGACTGACACGCCAGCACGATGCCGTCCTCGAGGTCCTCCGGCTCCAGTATCTCGTTGTTCAGCATCCGCACCTCACCGGAGGTCACCCGGCAGGCACACGCGCTGCACTGCCCGGCCCGGCACGACGACGGCGCGTCCAGCCCCTGCTCCAGCAACAGGTCCAGCAGCTTCTGCTGCCGCGGCCAGGCCAGCGTCCGCTCCTGCCCGTCCAGCGACACCCGGACGCTCGCCGGCGCCTCACCGGACTCCACGACGGCGGCCGTCTCGGTGAACGGATTACCGCCCAGCGACACGAACTTCTCCCGGTGCACGCGGGGCACGCCGAGGTCGCGCAGCGCCGCCGTCGCCGCCGTCATGAACGGCCGCGGCCCGCAGACGAACGCCTCCCGCCCGGGGTAGGGCGCCGCCAGCGCACGCAGCGTCTCCGTCGACGGCAGTCCCTGCACGCTCTCCAGCCAGTGCGTGACGACCAGCCGTTCCGGATGGGCCGACGCCAGTTCCCGCAGCTCGCCAGCGAAGATCACCGACCGCTCGTCACGGTTGGCGTACACCAGCGCCAGTTTGCCCTCGCCCTTGGCCAGTACCGACTTCACGATCGACAGCACCGGCGTGATCCCGCTGCCGGCGGCGAACAGCAGCAGGTCGCCGTCCAGCGAGGCCGGGGTGAACACGCCCGACGGCGGCAGCACCTCGATCTCGTCGCCGGGGCGGACGTTGTCGCAGATCCAGTGCGAGGCGTAACCGCCGTCGGTGCGCTTGACCGTCACCTGCAGCCGGTCGCCGGTGTGCGGCGAGCTGGACAGCGAGTAGCAGCGCGCCACCGACCCACACCGGTCACTGGGAATGCGCAGGGTGAGGAACTGGCCCGGCCGGTAGTCGAACCGCTCGGGGGCCGACTCGAACACGATCGACCGCGCGTCGGCGGTCTCCGCCACGACGTCGGCCACCCGCAGCCGGTAGGACTCAACCACCCAGCTCACCGGCCAGCGCGGCCCGCGCGATCGTGGCGGACAGCCGCTCGCAGGTGTCCAGCAGCGCGGGGGAGTCGGACCCAGCCAGCACCGGGCAGCTCGCGCTGGTGGTGGTCCACTGGATGCTGGTGTGCTGCGGGCTGTTCTTCTTCACCAGCACCTTCGTGCCGCACGCGTCGCAGGCCAGCGGGCGCAGCCCGCCGGAGAGGAACTCGGTGCGCTCGTCGGTGGTCATACCCCGGCTGCCTTCTGGCGTTCCAGGTTCTCGGCCACCTCCGCCGCCCACACCTCGTTGGCCCGCGTGGTGTCCACTTCGAACTCGAACCGCCGCGTCATGTCCGGCTCGACGTCGGCGACGTCGACGTAGAACTGCTCGTACCAGCGCCGCAGCTGGTAGACCGGGCCGTCCTCCTCGCACAGCAGCGGGTTGTCGATGCGGGTCTTGTTCCGCCAGATCTCCACGTCCTGCAGGAACCCGACACCGATGCTCTTGGCGAACTTGCCCGCGATCTTGTCCGCCTGCTCGTCGTTCACCCCGGGCAGCTTCTTGACGCTCACGCCCCACTGCAGCACGAACGACGTCGGCGTCACCGGGTAGTGACAGTTGATCAGCACGTTCTCGATCTCGAAACCCTTGTAGGTGTTGAGCAGCTTGTTGATCATGTAGGACGGCCCGAAGTAGGACGCCTCCGAGCGCAGCAGGTTCTCCTCGCCGCCGTAGTTGGACGCCATGCCGACGTCGGGGCGGCCCTTGGTGTTGAGGTACTGGGTGGCGATGTGGCCCTCGAACACGTTCTTGAAGTAGGTCGGAAACGCGTAGTGGATGTAGAAGAAGTGGGCCATGTCGACCATGTTGTCGACGATCTCGCGGCAGTTGGACCCTTCGATCAGCACCGAGTCCCACGTCCAGTTGCTCCACTCGCCGGTGAAGATGCCCTCGATGCGCGGGATGCGGACGTCCTCCGGCGGCGGGTTGCCCTCCGGGTCGTTCCAGACGAACAGTTGCTTGTTCTCCTCCAGCGTCGTCCACGCCCGGGTGCGCGCCCGCAGCGGAACCCGCTTGGCGTACGGGATCGACTTGCAACGGCCGTTGCCGCCCCACCGCCAGTCGTGGAACGGGCAGGCCACCTCGTCGCCCTTGATGCTGCCCTGGGTGAGGTCGCCGCCCATGTGCCTGCAGTATCCGTCCAGCACGTTGAGCTTGTCGTCGGACTCGGTGTGGAACACCACCAGCTTCGTGCCGAACGCGTTGACAGCGTGGGGTTTGCCGTCCTTGAAGCTGTCGGCCAGTCCCAGGCAGTGCCAGCCGCGGGCGTACCGGCTCGGCGGCGCGCCCACGTCGATGGTGCGGACGGCCGGGGTGGACTCGCTCATCGCGTACCTCCCGTTGTGCGCTGCTCGGCGACGCTTGATCGATTGTTGGTGGCAAGGTGCAGCGCCGCAAGGTAGCCGAAGACCATCGCGGGCCCGATGGTCGCGCCGGGCCCGGCGTAGGTGTGGCCCATCACGGCGGCGCCGGCGTTGCCGGCCGCGTACAGGCCGTCCAGCACCGTTCCGTCGGGGCGCAGCACCCTGGCGTGCTCGTCGGTGCGCAGACCGCCCTTGGTGCCGAGGTCGCCCGGAACCACCCGGACGGCGTAGAACGGCGGCACCTCCAGCGGGCCGAGGCTGGGGTTGGGTTTGCTGCGCGGGTCGCCGTAGTAGTGGTCGTAGGCGCTGCGGCCGCGGCCGAAGTCGGTGTCCTCGCCCGCCTTGGCGAAGCCGTTGAACCGGGCGACGGTCGCCTCCAGGGCCTCGGCGGGCAGCCCGGTCTTCGCGGCCAGGCCGGCCAGAGTGCCCGACTTCGCCGCGATCCCGGCGTCGAACCACCGCCGGGGCAGCGGCTGCCGCGGTCCGATGCCGGTGAACATGTACCGGTTGCGGTAACGCTGGTCGAACACCAGCCAGGTCGGGATGTTCACGCCCGGCCCGTCGCCGGGGCCGTACATGGCGTGCACCGCCTCGACGTAGGGCGCCGACTCGTTGACGAACCGCCTGCCCTCGCCGTTGACCAGCAGCGAACCGGGCCGGGACCGTTCGGCGAGCGCGAACCACGGCCCGCCGGTGAGCGGGAACGACGGTCCCCACCAGGCGTCGTCCATCAGGTCGACGGCGGCGCCGAGCGCGAGGCCCGCCTGGATGCCGTCACCGGTGTTGGCGGCAGCGCCGACGGTCCATTCGGTGCCGATGGGCTGGCGCTGGTACCGCTCGCGCATCTCGGCGTTGCGTTCGAATCCGCCGCTGGCCAGCACGACGCCCCGCCGGGCGGTGACCGTCTCGGTGCGGCCATCCCGCTCGACGACGACGCCGGTGATTCTGCCGTCGGCGGTGGTCAGCTCACGCATCGGCGTGTTCAGCCAGACCGGCACGCCTGCCTGCGACAGTCCCGCTCGCAGACCGGCCGCCAGTGCCTGGCCCATCGACAGCGGCCGCCCGCCGGTCAGCCGTGCCCGCAGCCAGCGGCCGCCCACCCGCAGCAGTCGCGCGGCACCGCGGGGATGCCGGGCGAGCAGGCTGAGCCAGCGGTAGTCGGCCTGGGTGATGGCGACGCCCATCGGCGCCGCGCTGTACGGCGGTTCCAGCTCGGCCAGGTGCTCGCCGAGTATCCGCCCGTCCATCGGGCGCGGCTCGACCGAGCGGCCCTTGGGTCTGCCGCCCGGTGCCTCGGGGTGGTAGTCGGGGTAGCCCGGCACCCACATGAACTTCAGCGGTGCGTGCGCGCAGACGAACGCGAAGGCCTCCGGGCCGCGCCGGACGAACGTCGACCGGAGTACCTCGGGTACGACGTCGCCGACGATCGAGGCGAGGTAGCGCTCGGCGTCCTCGGTGGTGTCGGCAACGCCCGCCGCCCGTAGCGCGTGGTTGTTCGGGATCCACACCCCGCCCCCCGACCGGGCGGTGGATCCACCGAAGCGGGCTGCCTTCTCCACGACGACGGCGGACAGACCCTTACGCGCGGCGGTCAGGGCGGCGGCCATTCCCGCGGCGCCGCTACCGACCACGACGACGTCGAACTCCGCGGACATCCCACCTCCGACGTGAAACGTGTTCCAGAAAGCTGGAGTGCAGTTCCTGGCCGTGCTCGTCACCATAGACGAGAACGTGTTTCAGTTCTAGAGTCGGGGTGTGGAACTGCGGGCGGACGTCATTGTGGTCGGGTTCGGCGCCGCGGGCGCGTGTGCGGCGATCGAGGCCGCCGACGCCGGTGCCGACGTGCTGGTACTGGACCGGTTCGCCGGTGGCGGCGCCACCGCGGTGAGCGGCGGTGTCGTCTACGCCGGTGGCGGAACCGCCGAGCAGCGGGCCTGCGGCATCGGCGACACGCCGGAGGCGATGCTGGCCTACCTGCGCATGGAGGTCGGTGACGTGGTCGCCGACGCCACGCTGCGCCGGTTCTGCGAGGGCAGCGCCGGGATGCTGGACTGGCTGCGTGGCCACGGCGTGCCGTTCGAGGCCAGCCTGTGTCCGGAGAAGACGTCCTACCCCGGCAACCGGCACTACCTGTACTACTCGGGCAGCGAGGCGTCCGGCGGGTTCCGCGACGCGGCGCCGCCCGCGCCCCGCGGGCACCGCGCCCACGGCCGCGGCACGTCGGGCAAGGTCCTGTTCGCCGCGCTGGCCGCGGCCGTCCGCGCGCGGGCGAGGGTCATGCCCGCCACCCGGCTGACCGGCCTGCTGACCGGCCCGGACGGTGCGGTGACCGGCGTGGTGGCCAGCACGCTGGCCGGAGCGCCCGCGCCGGTGCGGGCCGCGCACCGGTACTACGCCCGCTACGCGGCCAAGCCGGGCCTCTACGTTCCGGCCCTGCGCAAGACGCTGCGCCGCCGGGTCGAGTCGCTGGAACGCCGTTACGGCAAGCGGATCGAGATCACCGCCCGGCGCGGTGTCGTGCTCGCCACCGGCGGGTTCGTCGCCGACCGCGAGCTGATGCGGCAGCACGCGCCCGCCTACCGCGGCGGGCTGCCACTGGGCACGATCGCCGACGACGGCACTGCCATCCGGATGGGTGCGCAGGTCGGCGCCGCCACCGGTGAGCTGGGCCGGGTGTCGGCGTGGCGGTTCCTGACGCCGCCCGCCGCGTTCCTCGGCGGTGTCCTCGTCGACGCGGACGGGCGGCGGATCATCGACGAGTCCCGTTACGGCGCCGCCATCGGCGAGGCCATGGTCACCCGGCACGGCGGGCGGGGGTGGCTGCTGGTGGACAGTGCGACGCTGGCGCGGGCACGGCATCACGAACGCGGGCACACCCAGTGGTTCCAGCGGCTGCAGGCCGGCTACCTGCTGCGCGGCCGGGCCACCGGTGCCACGCTGGCCGAGGTGGCCACGAAGGCCGGCGTCGACCCGGACGGCCTGGGCGCCACCGTCGCCGCGCACAACGCGGCGGCCGCGGCGGGGGAGCCGGACCCGGCCGGCAAGCCGGCCGAGTTCGTCCGGGCACTGGAGAATCCGCCGTACGCGCTGATCGACCTGTCGATCAAGCCCAGCATCGGCTACCCGTGCCCGATGCTCACCCTCGGGGGGCTGGCCGTCGACGAGGACACCGGCCAGGTGCGGGCCGCCGGTGGTGGTCTGGTGCCCGGTCTCTACGCGGCCGGACGGGCCGCGGTGGGAATCTGTTCTCGTTCCTACGTCAGCGGGCTGTCGCTGGCCGACTGCGTGTTCTCCGGCCGCAGGGCAGGGGAAAACAGCGCGCTTGCGCTGGGCGAACTCGACAAAAACGAGAACGTGTTCTAGTCTCGTGTTCATGAGTGAACACGGTGTCATCGCCCGGGTGCGGCAGCTGCTGCCGACGCTGCGGGACCGGGCGCAGGAGACCGAGGACCTGCGGCGGATACCGGACGAGTCGATCAAGGCACTGAGCGAGACGGGCTTCTTCCGGCTGCTGCAGCCGAAGCCCTACGGCGGCGACGAGGCCGACCCGGTGACGTTCTACACCGCGGTCAAGCTGATCGCCGGGGCCTGCGGATCGACCGGCTGGGTGGCGTCCATCCTCGGGGTGCACCCGTGGCACGTCGCGTTGTTCGACGCCAAGGCGCAGGAGGAGGTCTGGGGCGACGACGTCGACACCCTGGTCTCGTCGTCCTACGCGCCGATGGGCAAGGCGACGGTCGTCGACGGCGGTTACCGGCTGTCCGGCAGGTGGAGCTTCTCCTCCGGCTGCGACCACTGCACCTGGGTGCTGCTGGGCGGCCCGGCGTTCGACGCCGACGGCAGGCCGGTGGACTTCTGCACCTACCTGCTGCCGATCGCCGACTACACGATCGTCGACGTCTGGGACACCGTCGGGCTGCGTGGCACCGGCAGCAACGACATCGTCGTCGAGGACGTGTTCGTGCCCGCCCACCGGGCGCTGAGCTTCACCGCGACCGCGAAGTGCGTGACGCCGGGCCAGAAGGTCAACCCCGGCCCGCTGTACCGGCTGCCCTACGGGTCGGTGCACCCGAGCACGATCACCGCGCCGATCATCGGCATGGCACAGGGCGCCTACGACGCGCACGTCGAGTACCAGCGCCAGCGGGTCCGCGCCTCCTACGCCGGTGAGAAGGCCAACGAGGACCCGTTCGCCAAGGTACGCATCGCCGAGGCGGCCAGCGAGATCGACGCCGCGTGGCTGCAGCTGACCCACAACATCGACGAGCTGTACCAGCTCGCGTGCGCGGGCGAGAAGCTGCCGTTCGCCACCCGGCTGCGGGTCCGCCGCGACCAGGTGCGCGGCACCGAGCGGGCGATCGCCGCCGTGGACCGGCTGTTCGAGAACTCCGGCGGCAAGGCACTGCGGGCGGGGACACCGATCCAGCGGTTCTGGCGCGACGTGCACGCCGGGCGGGTGCACGCGGCCAACGATCCCGAGCGGGCCCACCTGATGTTCGGCGCGGGCGAGTTCGGCCAGACCGTCGAAAGTGGACTGGTATGAGCGAGTTCGTCACGACGGCGGCCGGGTTGCGGCTGCACTACCACGAGACCGGAACCGAGCACGACGAGACCGTGATCCTGTTGCACGGCGGCGGTCCCGGGGCGTCCGCGCACAGCAACTTCGGCCGCAACCTGCCGGTGTTCGGCAAGGCGTTCCGCACCATCGCCGTCGACCAGCCCGGATTCGGCAGGTCGGACAAGCCCACTGAGCACCCGCAGTACTTCACCCACAGCGCGAACGCCGTCGTCGGCCTGATGGACGCGCTCGGCATCGAGAAGGCCCACCTGGTCGGCAACTCGCTCGGCGGTGGCGCGGCGGTCCGGCTGGCGCTGGACCACCGCGACCGCGCGGGCCGCCTGGTACTGATGGGACCGGGCGGGGTGAGCCTCAACCTGTTCGCCCCTGATCCGACCGAGGGAGTGCGGGCGCTGTCGGCGTTCGCCAAGGACCCCACCCGCGAGCGGATGGCGGCGTTCCTGCGGATCATGGTGCACGACCAGTCGCTGGTCACCGACGAGCTGATCGACGAGCGGCTGGCCGTGGCGAGCACACCCGAGTCGCTGGCGGCCATGCGGGCCATGGGGGCGTCGTTCGCCCGGCCGGACAGCTACGAGCAGGGCATGCTGTGGCGGGAGGCGTACCGGCTGCGGCAGCGGGTACTGCTGATCTGGGGCCGCGAGGACCGGGTCAACCCGCTCGACGGCGCCTTGCTGGCGTTGAAGAGCATTCCACGCGCGCGGTTGCACGTCTTCGGTGGCTGTGGGCACTGGGCGCAGCTGGAGAAGTTCGACGAGTTCAACCGGCTGGCCATCGACTTCCTGCGGGGGTGAGACATGGGTATCCGATCGCTGGGCTACCTGCGGATCGAGGCGACCGATGTGGACGCCTGGCGGGTGTTCGGGCTGAAGGTCCTCGGCATGGTCGAGGGCAAGGGACTGCGTGACGACGCGCTGTACCTGCGGATGGACGACTTCCCGGCGCGGCTGGTGATCGAGCCGGGGGAGCAGGACCGGTTGTCGCGCACCGGCTGGGAGGCCGCCAACGAGGCCGAGCTGGACGAGGTGCGGGAACGGCTGCAGGCGGCGGGCGTGCCGTTCAAGGAGGGCACCGCCGAGCAACTGGCCGACCGTGCGGTGACCGGGCTGATCGAGTTCGACGACCCGTCCGGCAACACCCAGGAGGTGTTCCACGGTGTCGCGTTGCAGCACCGCAGGGTGGTCAGCCCGTACGGGCACACGTTCGTCACCGGCGAGCAGGGCCTCGGGCACGTCGTACTGTCTACTCACGACGATGCCGCGTCGCTGCGGTTCTACCGGGACGTGCTGGGGTTCCGGCTGCGGGACTCGATGCGGCTGCCGCCGCAGATGGTCGGCAGGCCCGCCGACGGCGAGCCGGCGTGGCTGCGGTTCTTCGGCTGCAACCCGCGTCACCACAGCCTGGCGTTCCTGCCGATGCCGACGCCGAGCGGGATCGTGCACCTGATGGTCGAGGTGGGCGAGACCGACGACGTCGGGCTGTGCCTGGACCGCGCGCTGCGGCGCAAGGTGCCGATGTCGGCGACGCTGGGCAGGCATGTCAACGACCTGATGCTGTCGTTCTACATGAAGACGCCGGGCGGGTTCGACGTCGAGTTCGGCTGTGAGGGCAGGCAGGTCGACGACGAGAACTGGATCGCGCGGGAGAGCACCGCGGTGTCGTTGTGGGGCCACGACTTCTCGGTGGGTGCGCGGCAGTGAGCGTCGTGCCGGTGGCCGTGGACTCGGACCGCTTCCGGGCGGTGCTGGGCCACTTCTGCACGGGGGTGGCCGTGGTGACGGCACACGACGGGGAGCAGCCGGCAGGATTCGCCTGCCAGTCGTTCGCCGCGTTGTCGCTGGATCCGCCGCTGGTGTTGTTCTGCCCGGCGCGGCGGTCCCGGACCTGGCCGGTGATCGAGCGGGTCGGCGCGTTCGCGGTCAACCTGCTGGCCGGGCGGCAGCAGGAGGTCAGCGCCGTGTTCGGCGCGCCGGGGCCGGACAAGTTCGCCGCCGTGGACTGGACGCCGGCACCGTCCGGCGCTCCGCTGCTGGACGGGGCGCTGACCTGGGTGGACTGCACCGTCGAGGCCGTGCACCCCGGCGGTGACCACCACGTGGTGATCGGCAGGGTGACAGCGCTGGGCGGGGTGTCGGCGGACCGGCCGCTGCTGTTCCACCGCGGCCGCTACACCGTCACCCAGGACGCGGGGCCGGGTCTGCCGTCGTGGCCGCGTCCGGACGACTGGTTCTAGCCGGTCGCACCAGGCCGCCGGCCAGGGCGACCGCGGTGGCGACGAGGAAGGCGGTCACCGGGCCGTAGGTGTCCGACAGCAGCCCGATCAGCGGCGCGCCCGCCGCCTGGCCGACGGCGACCAGCAGGAACGCGGCGCCGACACCGAACGCGGGCCGCTCGGCGTAGACGCGGGTGGCCCACAGCAGCGCCAGCCCGGTGAGCGCGATGTAGGACGCGCCGAACACCGCGCCGGCCGGCACGGTCACCACGACGTGGTCCGCGGCCAGCGCGAGCGTGGCGGTGGCCGCGCCGAGCGCGACCATGGTCGCCGTCCAGGCCCGTCCGGTGCCCAGTTTCGTGGCGAGGTCGCCGGCCAGCCCGCCGAGGATGCCTGCCGCGCCGAGCACGATCCACACCAGCGTCGAGGTCAGCGCGCTGGCCCCGCCCTCGGTGACCAGCACGTCCCTGCCGAACGTCCACACCGCCGCGCTCGACACCCCGAGCGCGGTCGCGGCGATCAGCAGCCGGGGGGCGCCGGGCGGCAGGACCCGGGTGCGCGAGCCGGGGGTGACGGCGGCGGGCCCGCCGGGTACGGCGAACGCGATCCAGACGGTCACGGCGGCGGCGATGGCGGCGAACGCCCACCAGGCGGCTCGCCAGCTGTCGTCGGCCAGCAGCGCGACCGGCCCGGAGACCAGCACCCCGGCGCCGGTGCCGGAGTTCACCACGGCCTGGATCCGGTCGGCCCGGTGCGCGGGGACCCACTTGGCGACGGCGTCGGCCAGCGGGGGAGAGGCGAGGCCGGTGCTGGAGCCGCCGACGACCACCCCGACGGCGAGCAGCGCGGCCGTCGGCGCCGAGGCGATGAGCGCGGTCCCGGCCGTCGCGGCGATGCCCGCGGCGACGGCGACCGGCCGGGCGCCCCAGCGCTGGGTGGCCAGCGACGCCACCACGATGGCCACGCAGTACCCGGCATAGCTGGCCGAGGCGATCACCCCGGCGGTCGCGCCGTCGAGATGGAACTCCTCGCGCAACGCGGGCACGAACAGTCCGTAGGCGAACCGGGCCAGCCCGTAGCACACGGCGACCAGCGAAAGGCCTGCGGCGGTGATGGCCAGTTTCCGTTGCACCACGGTGCCTTTCAGGTAGGCCGATCGGGTCAGCCAGAGGCTACCGCGAGGGCGTCGGCGCGTGATCTCGATGCCGTGAAGGGGGCTTTCACGGCATAGTCGGCTGCCTGGCGGGTGGGCTGGAAGACAGAAGTCAGGAGGTGTCGCCGCGCGGCAGCCTCAGCGGACCCAGCACGCCCGGCAGCCCCACCGGCCACCCCGAACGAGACCACATCGGGTCAACGTCACTGCTACGAACGGCACTTTGGTTGCGCAACGCGCAACCAAAGTGCCTTTGGTAGCACCGCCGGACGCCCGATCGCCCGGACTTCACCAGGGCCCGGGCATGAGACGCCGTGAGGCCCCTTCACGGCAAGGAGCGGGCCAGGGCGTCGATGTGGGCGGCCACCTTGTCCGGCAGGTCGGCGCGGGGTGGGAAGCCGCAGCGGGCCGCGACCTCGGCCGAGACGTCCCGGAACAGCGCCGTCGTCACCCGCAGTGCGCGCAGGCTGTCGGCCGCGTCGAAGTGCCCGAACGACGCCCGCACCCGGTCGTACAGTTCCGTCGGCAGCCACTCGTCCATGTGGTGGCCGATGTGCCAGACGTCCGGCGGCCCCGACGGGCCGGTGGCGGCGTACCACTGGAGCATCCGCAGCAGGAACTCCTTCATGGTGTTGTCCCGGAACTTCACCACCCACAGGTCGCCGCGGGCCAGGTACACCGGAATCTGCGTGGCCTCGAACCAGAACTCGTCCAGCGCCTCGTCGAACTCCTCGCGGGTCGGCCGCGCCGGGACCGGAGCCGCCCCGGTGGGCGCCGCGAGCCCGGCCGTGACACCGGCCTTGTCCAGGTGGACGACGTAGCCGCGCTGGTAGAGGTCGTCCAGTCCCTCCGCCAGCCTGCTCAGGCGTTCGGGCCCGGCCAGGGTGAAGTCCACCTTGCGCCCGCCGGCGTAGACGACC
The DNA here is from genome assembly GCF_004214935.1 of Amycolatopsis suaedae. Lineage (GTDB taxonomy): Bacteria > Actinomycetota > Actinomycetes > Mycobacteriales > Pseudonocardiaceae > Amycolatopsis > Amycolatopsis suaedae. Next base: position 262,768 of record NZ_SFCC01000007.1, on the reverse strand, counting down.
AGGCGCGACGCCCAGTCGTCGTCCTCGGGCTCGGGCTCCGGGTCGGTGGACACCGACACCAGTTCGGTGCCGAACCGGTCACTCCACTCCCGGTCGGCCGCCAGTTCGCGCCAGCCCGGCCCGATCAGCTCGATGTCGAGGTCGGAGTAGGCGTCGACCCGGCCGTCCCGGCGGGCCCGAGAGCCCGTCTGCACGACGGCCACGATCCGGTCGTCGGTCTTGGCCCAGTCGAGGATGTCCGCCAGCAGCTGTTCTGGATCTTCCACATCACCACGCTAGCCGAGCAGCCGCCGCAGGTGTTCGCGCGGCGGCCCGAACAGTTCCAGCCCCACGTAGGCACGCTTGAGGTAGCGGTGCGCCACGTGGTCCCAGGTGATGGCGATCCCGCCGTGCAGCTGGATCATCTCCGCCGCGACCGTGGCGAACGCCTCGGAGCAGTACGCCTTCGCGGCGGCCGCGAGCGCCGGTTCGGTTGCCGCGTAAGCCATCGAGCGCGCGGTCTCCACCAGGACGTACAGGTCGGCCATCCGGTGCGCCAGCGCCTGGAACGACCCGATCGGCCTGCCGAACTGCGTGCGCTGCTTGGTGTACTCGACGGTGATCTCCAGCGCCCGGGCCGCGGATCCGGCCTGTTCGGCGGCCAGCACCGCGCACGCGGTGTCGCGTACCGTGTCCGCGGCGAAGTCGCCGAGCCGCCGGGCGGGTGCCGCGGCGAACTCGATCGTCGCCAGGCCGCGGGTCTCGTCCAGGGCCGGCGTGTGCTGCCGCTGGACGCCGGGGTCGACCTCGTACAGGCCCACCCCGTGCTCGTCGCGGGCGGCGGCCAGCACGATCTCGGCCGTGTCCCCGTCCAGCACCAGGGTGGCCGTACCGTCCACAGTGGACCCCGACGCCCGCAGTCCACCCTGCGCCAGACAGCCGACGGTACCCTCGGCCAACTGCGACAGCACCTCACCGGCGCCGCAGGCCGACGCCGCCGTGACCGCCAGCACCGCCGAGCCCAGGAACGGCACCGGCGACAGCACCCGGCCCGTCTCCTCGGCGACGACCTGCCAGGCTGCCAGGCCGGCGCCCGCGCCGCCGTACTCCTCCGGCACGCCCAGCCCGGCCACACCGACCTGCTCACACAGCGGTCCCCACGGCTGGTCGTGCTTGGCCAGCACGGCCCGCACCGTGTCACGCAGGTCGTCCAGCTCGCTCACAACGTCTCCAGCACCCGCGCCCGGTGGAACGCCTGATCGCCCCAGGACGTCAGCAGCGCCCGGACCTTCGTCAGCCGCGACCCCAGCGGGTGCTCGGCCGTGTAGCCGATGGCGCCGTGTACCTGCAGCCCCGTCCTCGCCGCGAGGTAGGCCGCGTCCGCGCAGGCCACCTTCGCCGCCGACACGTCGCGGGGCGCCAGTGTCAGCGCCGCGGCCCACAGCAGCGGCCGGGCCAGCTCCACCGCGGTCGCCACGTCGGCGAGCAGATGCTTGACCGCCTGGTTCTGCCCGATCGGCCTGCCGTACTGCTCACGTTGCCGCGCATAGGACACCGACGTCTCCAGCAACCACTGCCCGGCCCCGAGCAGCTGCGCGGCCGTGGCCAGCGTCCCCAGCTCGACCGCCCGCGGCACGTCCGGCTCCCCGGCCACCGGCTCACCCGGGATCACCTCGAACAGTGACCGCGACGGATCCACCGACGGCAGGCGGCGGCCCGGGGTGAACGTCCGCAGCCCGTCCGGGCTCACCAGCAGCCGCACCTCGGCGACGTCGGCGTCCAGCGCGTAGGGGACCAGCGACGGCACGGCGACCGAGGTCAGCGCGACCCCCGGCCGCAACGCGGGCGCCACGGCGGCGGAGTCCACCAGCGGCCCCGGCACCGCGTGGAAACCCAGCCGCTCGAACGCCATGACCAGCGCCACCGGATCGTCGTCCAGCTCGACCAGGCCCAGTTTCACCAGCCCAGGCCACACTTCACCGTCCACATCGGATAGATAGGCGTCCAGGCTGGCGGCGAACGCCTCGTGCTCTGCTTCCGGCAGGAACCTCATCGTGGCAGCCCCAGCAGCCGTTCGGCGACCGTGTTGCGCTGGATCTGGTCGGTGCCGCCGTAGATGGGGCCGGCGAGCGCGAACAGCCAGCCGTCGGTCCACTCCGCCGACGGCTCGGGGCCCAGCAGATCCAGCGCCGTCTCGTGCATCTGCAGGTCCAGCCGTGACCAGTGCAGCTTGCCGACGCTGGACTCCGGGCCCAGCGTCCCACCGGCCGCCAGCCTGCTGGCTGTGGCGTAGGTGTGCAGCTGGTAGGCCCGCGCGCCGATCCAGGCGTCGGCGACCCGCTGCGCCAGCGCCGTGTCGTCCCGGCGGGGACTCGACCGCCACAGCTCGGTCAGCCGCCTCGCGGTCGCCAGGAACCTCCCGGGGCTGCGCAGCGACATGCCGCGCTCGTTGTTGGCCGTGGTCATCGCCACCCGCCAGCCGTCGCCCGGCTCGCCGATGACGTCGGCGTCGGGTACGAACACCTCGTCGAAGAAGATCTCGGCGAACCCGGTCTCGCCGTCGAGCTGGGGGATGGGCCGCACGGTGACGCCGGGTGCGCGCAGGTCGACCATCAGGTAGGACAGGCCGCGGTGCCGCCGGGCCTCCGGATCGGTGCGGAACAGGCCGAACGCGCGGTCGGCGAACGCGGCGCGGGAACTCCAGGTCTTCTGCCCGGACACCGACCAGCCGCCGTCGACGCGGCGGGCGCGGCTGCGCAGGGCGGCGATGTCGCTGCCCGCGTCGGGCTCGGACCAGGCCTGTGCCCAGATCTGCGCACCGGCGGTCATCGGCGGCAGGATTCGCTCGCGTTGCTCGCCGGTGCCGTGCGCGAACAGTGTCGGGCCGAGCATGGCGATGCCGTTCTGGTTGACCCGTCCCGGTGCGCGCGCGGCGTAGTACTCCTCCTCGAACACCAGCCACGCCACCAGCGACGCGTCCCGCCCGCCGTAGACCTCCGGCCAGGTCACGGCCGACAGCCGGGCCGACGCCAGCGTCGACTCCCACTCGCGGTGCGCGGCGAAGCCCTCGGCGGTGTCGAACGACGGCAGCGGCCGCGTGGGCACGTGCGTGGCCAGCCACTCCCGCACCTCGTCGCGGAACGCCAGCGTCGCGGCGTCCAGGTCGAGGTCCATCAGCCCCTCCTGCCGGCGTCACGCATGCTGCGGGCGTCCTGCCCGCCCAGCGAATCGCCGCCGGAGACCTCGGAGTTGTGCGCGTGGGCGAAGTGGTGCAGGCCGAACACGGAGTCCATTCCGGACCGCATGCCCATCAGGTCCTCGGCCTGATTGACCGCCTTCTTCGCCAGCGCCAGCCCGAACGAGGGCATCTCGGCGATCGTCCCGGCCAGCTCCAGGGTGGCGGTTTCCAGCTCGGCCCGCGGCACCACGCGGTTCACCATGCCCCACGCCAGCGCCTGCTCGGCGGAGAACCGCTTGCCGGTGAACAGCACCTCCTTGGCGGCGCGGGGGCCGAGCATCCACGGGTGGGCGAAGTACTCGACGCCCGGAATCCCCATGCGTACCACCGGATCGGCGAAGAACGCGTCGTCGGCCGCGACGATCAGGTCACACGTCCAGGCCAGCATCAGCCCGCCTGCCACGCAGGCCCCCTGCACGCTGGCGATCACCGGCTTGGGAATCTCCCGCCAGCGTCGGCACATCCCCAGGTACACCTCGGACTCGCGGGCGAACCGGCGGTCGCCGCCGTCGCGGTCGGCGTGGTCCCACCACATCACCGCCCTGCGGTCGAACGAGGTGTCGACGTCGCGTCCCGGCGAGCCGATGTCGTGCCCGGCGCTGAAATGGTCGCCTGCTCCGGCCAGCACGATCACCTTGACGCCGGGGTCGTCGACCGCGCCGGTGAACGCGTCGTCCAGCGCGTAGGTCATCGCGGAGTTCTGCGCGTTGCGGTACTCGGGCCGGTCCATGGTCACCAGCGCCACCGGTCCCCGCCGTTCGTAGCGCACCGTCATCCGCCGTCCCCTTTCCGCAGCTCGCGTTTGAGCACCTTGCCCGACGCGTTGCGCGGCAGACTGTCGACGAACTCGACCTGCCGCGGCACCTTGTAGTTGGCCAGCAAGCGTTTGCAGTGCCCGATCACGTCCGAAGTGGACACCGTGACACCGTCGCGTATAACGACATATACCCGGCCGATCTCGCCGAGCCGCTCATCCGGGACGCCGACGACCGCGGACTCCACGACTCCGTCGAGGCGGGCGAGGGCCTGCTCGACCTCGGCCGGGTAGACGTTGAACCCGCCGCTGACGTACATGTCCTTGATGCGGTCGGTGATCGTCAGGTTGCCGTGCTCGTCGAGCCTGCCCGCGTCGCCGGTGTGCAGCCAGCCGCCCGCGTCGATCGCCTCGGCGGTCGCCGCCGGGTCGTCGAGGTAGCCCAGCATCAGATTGGGCCCGCGCAGCAGGATCTCGCCGTCGGCCGCGACCCGCACCTCGAACCCGGCCGCGGCACGGCCGGACGTGGTGGCCACGGTCTCCGGCGGATCGCCGGGACGGCACATGGTGGCCACGACGGCCTCGGTGAGCCCGTAGGCGGTCAGCACGGTGTCGAAGCCCAGCTCCGAGCGCATGCGCTCGACCAGCGTCACCGGCACGGTCGCCGCACCGGTGACGGCCAGCCGCAGGCTGGACAGGTCCGTGCCCGGCCGGTCCGGGTGATCGAGCAGTACCTGGTAGATCGTCGGCGCGCCGGGCAGCACGGTCACGCGTTCCCGTTCGATCAGGCGCAGTGTGGCCGCCGGGTCGAAGGTGAGCTGCGGGATCAGTGTGACGCCTGCGGTCAGCGCGGCCAGGATGCCTGCCTTGTAGCCGAAGCTGTGGAAGAACGGGTTGACCACCAGGTAGCGGTCACCGTGGGCGAGCCCGCCCAGTTCGGCCCAGGCGCGGGCCACGCCGAGCGTCGCGGCGTGGCTGCTCATCGCGCCCTTGCTGCGGCCGGTGGTGCCCGAGGTGAACAGGATGTCGGCGACGTCCTCCGGTCCCACGGTGGCCTCGGCTTCGCTACCGGCCAGGTCGGCCCATTCGGTGACGCCCGGCTCCGGCTCCGGCTCGCCCTCCACCGGGATGCGCAGCACGGGCGGCAGGTCCGTGGCGCCTGCCTCGCGCAGCGCGGCCAGCCGGTCGACGCCGAGGAAGGGGCCGGCGACGACGAGCACGGCGGGCCGGGTGCGTTCGACGATGTCGAGCATCTCCGGGCCGGTGAACCGGGTGCTGACCGGCACCAGCGTGGCACCGGCCCAGGACACCGCGAGCGCGGCGACGATCCAGTGGTGGGTGTTCGGCGAGCACAGCACGATCCGGTCGCCCGGCCGGACGCCGGCGGCGGCGTAGAACCGCGCGCACGTCCGTACCCGGGCCGCCAGCTCGGCGTAGGTCAGCCGGACGGGCCCGTCCACGACGGCCTCGGTGCCGGCGAACCGCTGCGCCGCGTCGGCGAGTGCGGCGGGAATCGTTTCCACGACAGCTCCCTAGCAAGTGCTTGGTAGGGTACTCTACGCATCAGCGCTGCCGTTGACCAGAGGAGCCGGGGTGGACGCCGAGTTTCGCAGTGAGATCCGGGAATGGCTGGCTGGCAACCTGGCCGGTGAGTTCGCGGGGCTGCGTGGCCTGGGCGGGCCCGGCAGGGAGCACGAGGCGTTCGAGGAGCGCCTGGCGTGGGACCGGCATCTGGCGGCGGCGGGCTGGTCGTGTGTCGGCTGGCCTGCCGAGCACGGTGGCCGTGGCCTGACGCTGGAGCAGCAGGTGATCTTCCACGAGGAGTACGCCAGGGCGAACGCGCCTGCCCGGGTCAGTCACGTCGGGCAGGAGCTGCTCGGGCCGACGTTGATCGCGCTGGGCACCGACGCGCAGCGGCGCCGCTTCCTGCCGCGGATCGTCGCGGTCGACGAGCTGTGGTGCCAGGGCTACTCCGAGCCGGACGCCGGTTCCGACCTGGCCGCCGTCGCCACCGCCGCCACGCTGGACGGCGACGAGTGGGTGCTGCGCGGGCAGAAGGTGTGGACGTCGCTGGCCACCGTCGCCGACTGGTGTTTCGTGCTGGCCCGCACCGAGCCGGGTTCGAAGCGGCACCGCGGGCTGTCCTACCTGCTGGTGCCGATGCGTCAGCCGGGTGTCGAGGTCCGGCCGATCCGGCAGCTGACCGGCACCAGCGAGTTCAACGAGGTGTTCTTCGACGGCGCCCGCACCGCGGCCGATCTCGTCGTCGGCGAACCGGGCGAGGGCTGGGCGGTGGCCATGGCCACGCTCGGGTTCGAACGTGGCGTCGCCACGCTCGGGCAGCAGGTCGGGTTCCGCAGGGAGCTGACCGCGCTCACCGAGCTGGCCAGGTCCAACGGCAGCATCGACGACCCGGTGATCGCCGACCGGCTGGCCAGGGCGTGGATGGGCCTGGAAGTCATGCGGGCACACGCCGTGCGCACGCTGGGCGACACCGCGCCGGGCGTGGCGGAGGTGTCGAAGCTGGTGTGGGCCAACTGGCACCGCGACCTCGGTGAGCTGGCCATGGCCGTGTGCGGGCCGTCGTCGCTGCCGGCAGGCGGGGACGCGGACGAGTGGCAGCGGCTGTTCCTGTTCAGCCGCGCCGACACCATCTACGGCGGCTCCAACGAGATCCAGCGCAACATCATCGCCGAGCGGGTGCTCGGCCTGCCGAGGGGGTACCGCCCGTGATCCCGCTTCCGTCGTATCCGGCCGGCCGCGATCTGTTGCGCGACAAGGTGGTCGTGGTGACCGCGGCGGCCGGTACGGGTATCGGTTCGGCCGTGGCCCGGCGCTGCGTGGAGGAGGGCGCACGGGTGGTCGTCAGCGACCGGCACGAGCGGCGGCTGGCCGAGGTGGCCGCGGAACTCGGCGAGGTGCACGCGGTGCCCTGCGACGTGACCGCCGAGGACGACGTGACGGCCTTGGTCGAGGGTGCGGTGGAGCGGTTCGGCCGGATCGACGTGCTGGTCAACAACGCGGGTCTCGGCGGCAGCAGGTCCATTGTGGACATGACGGACGAGGAGTGGTCCCGGGTCGTCGACGTGACGCTGACCGGGACGTTCCGGGTCACCCGCGCCGTGCTGCGGCGGATGATCGAGCAGGGTGGCGGGGGAGCGGTGGTCAACAACGCGTCGGTGGTGGGCTGGCGGGCGCAGGCCGAGCAGGCCCACTACGCGGCGGCCAAGGCCGGGGTGATGGCGCTGACCCGCTGCGCCGCCGTGGACGTCGCGCGGCACGGCATCCGGGTCAACGCGGTCGCGCCGAGTCTGGCCACCCATCCGTTCCTGGCGAAGGTCACCAGTGAGGAGCTGCTGGAGGACCTGGCCCGGACGTCGGTCGCGGGCAGGGCGGCGCAACCGTGGGAGGTCGCGAATGTCATCGTGTTCCTCGCCAGCGACCACGCCTCCTACCTGACCGGCGAGGTCGTGTCCGTGTCCAGCCAGCATGCGTGAGGTAGCCGACGTGAACGCCAAGCCCACCCCCGCCACCGGACGGCGTGCCGAGCTGCTCGCCATCGCCGCGCGGCTGTTCGCCGAGCGCGGGTTCGTCTCGACCACCGTGCGCGACATCGCCGACGAGGCGGGCATCCTGTCCGGCAGTCTCTACCACCACTTCGACTCGAAGGAGTCGATGGCCGACGAGATCCTGACCGGGTTCCTGGACGAGCTGTTCGGCCGCTACGCCGAGATCGTGGCCGCCGACCTGGGGCCGCGCAAGACGCTGGAGGCGGTGGTGACGGCGTCGTTCGACACCATCCACCGCCGCCCGGCCGAGGTGGCGATCTACCAGAACGAGGCCGGGCACTTGGCCAAGCTGCCCCGGTTCTCCTACCTGGACGAGCGCAACACCGAGTTCCGCAAGCTGTGGAACGACATCCTCACCGGCGGGGTGGCGGACGGGACGTTCCGCGCGGACCTGGACGTGGAGCTGGTCTACCGGTTCATCCGCGACACGGTGTGGGTGGCGGTGCGCTGGTACAACCCGCGTGGCGCGTTGTCGGCCGAGGCGGTGGCACAGCAGTACCTGGGGATCCTGCTCGACGGCATCGCCAGCAGGCGGCGGCCGGTGAAACGGAGGTAGCGGATGGGCACGGCTTACCTGATCGACGCGGTGCGGACCCCGGTGGGACGGCGGGGCGGGGCGCTGGCGGGCACGCATCCCGCGGACCTGGGTGCCGCGGTGATCAGGGCGGTCGTGGAACGCAACGACCTGGATCCGGCGCTGGTCGACGATGTGATCTTCGGCTGTGTGGACACCCTGGGCCCGCAGGCGGGCAACATCGCCCGCACGGCGTGGCTGGCCGCGGGGTATCCGCACCACGTGCCGGGGGTGACCGTGGACCGGCAGTGCGGGTCGAGTCAGCAGGCGGTGCACTTCGCCGCGCAGGCCGTCATGTCCGGCACGATGGACCTGGTGCTGGCCGGCGGTGTGCAGAACATGAGCGCCATCCCGATCAGCGCGGCGATGCTGGCGGGACGGGAGTACGGCTTCGACGATCCGTTCGGCGGATCGGCGGGGTGGCGTGAGCGGTACGGCGACGTGGCGGTGTCGCAGTTCCGCAGTGCGGACATGATCGCCGAGCACTGGGACATCTCCCGTGCGGCGATGGAGGAGTTCGCGTTGTCCAGCCACCGCCGGGCGGTGGCCGCCGCCGGGGAGGGGCGGTTCGACGCCGAGCTGGTGCCGGTGGCGGGTCTGACCAGGGACGAGGGGCCGCGGCCGGACACCAGCCTGGAGAAGATGGCGGCGCTGCCCGCGTTGAGCGAGGGGTCGCGGCTGTCGGCGGCGGTGGCCAGTCAGATCTCCGACGGTGCGAGTGCGGCGCTGGTGGCGTCGGAGGAGTTCGTCACCGAGCACGGGATCACGCCGCGGGCCCGGATCCATCATCTCGGCGTGCACGGTGCCGACCCGGTGTGGATGCTGACCGGGCCGATCCCGGCGACGTCGCGGGCGTTGCGGCGCACCGGGTTGCGGGCGGCCGACATCGACCTGTTCGAGGTCAACGAGGCGTTCGCCAGCGTGGTCCTGGCCTGGCTGGAGGAGACGGGGGCCGATCCGGAGCGGGTCAACGTCAACGGCGGCGGTATCGCGCTGGGCCATCCCATCGGCGCCACCGGGACGAAGCTGCTGGCCACGCTGTTGCACGAGCTGGAACGGCGGCGGGGCCGGTTCGGTTTGCTCACCATGTGCGAGGGCGGCGGGACGGCGAATGTCACGATCATCGAGCTAGTGTCGTGACATGGGTGAGCACAAGGACCGCATGCTGCGGGGCGAGCTGTACAAGGACAGCGATCCGGATCTGGTCGCCGAGCGCCGCCGGGCGCAGGGGCTGATCGACCGGTTCAACGCCACGTCCGCCGAGGAGACCGGCCTGCGTGACACGCTGCTGCGGTCGCTGCTGGGCAAGCTGGGCGAGGGTTCGTGGATCATGCCGAGGTTCCAGTGCGACTACGGCTATCTCATCGAGATCGGCTCGAACAGCTTCCTCAACTACGACGCGATCCTGCTGGACTGCGCGAAGATCACCATTGGTGACGACGTGTCGATCGGGCCGCGGGTGCAGTTGCTGACGGCGTTGCATCCCATCGAGGACCACGAGGCGCGGCGGCAGCGGTGGGAGAGCGCGGCGCCGATCACGATCGGGAACAACGTGTGGTTCGGCGGCGGGGTCACCGTCTGCGCCGGTGTGACGATCGGCGAGGACACGGTCGTCGGCGCGGGCAGCGTGGTCACCCGCGACCTGCCGTCGAAGGTCCTGGCCGTCGGCAACCCGGCCCGCGTGATCCGTCAGCTCTGAGCCGCGAGTCCGCTGGTCGTCAAAGCACGTGAAGGCCACCTTCACCACGTGACACGTCAGGGTCCCGGCAAAGTCGGTGTCCAGCGGGGTGGGCGGTGGTCCCGACCGCAGAACTCGCATTCCTGAACGCAGAACTTGCGTGCGTGAGCGCAGAACTCACGATGTGGACGCCGGTGCTCCCGTGGCGCTGGTCGCCCGTGTGACCGGCCCGCTCGCGCGAGTCGTCCGTTCCGGACCCGCGAGTTGTCCGTTCCCGCCCGGCTGGTTCCACTGTCCGGCGCGCCGGTTCCGGATCGCGAGACGTGGGCCTGAGGTCAAGCTCGTGAAGGCCACCTTCATTACGTGTGACGTGGTGATGGTGGCCTTCACGAGCTTCGCGTGACCCACTATCTCACGATCTGGAACCGGAGTGCCGGTCAGTGGGATCCGGTTGGCGGGAACGGACAACTCGCGGGTCCGGAACGGACGACTCGCGCGAACGGGCCGCTCACGCGGGCGCCCGACGCCACGTGTCCCCAATGTGGCATTGGGGTACTTGAACTCCCCCAATGTGGCATTGGGGGCCTTGGCCGGTGGCGGGGCGGCCTCGTTCGTGGTGACCGGCGGTCAGGGGGTCAGCTCGGCGAGCAGGGACTTCAGGGTCTCGGCGAAGCGGGGCGCGTTGCGCTGGGGCGCCAGGTGGGCGCCGGGTACCTCGACGAACGGCATGCCCAGCTCGACGGCCAGCGCCCTGGCGGGGCGGTAGTGGTAGTAGCCGCGGCTGCCCTCACCCGCGGCCGGGGTGATCTCGACGCCGGACTTGCGCAGCGCGGGCAGGTCCGGCTCGTAGCCGTAGAACTCCCGGATCTCCCTGGCGAACAGGACTTCCCACTCGCGCTGGTTGGGCAGCCGGACGGCCCGCAGGTCGGGCAGTCCGGCGCCGGCCAGCGACTGGACGAAGCCGGTGAACGCCCCGAACACGTCACCGGAGGCCGCCCGCTCGACCTGGTAGTCGGCGAAGTCCAGCCATTCGTCGGCGTCGGGCAGGAGGGTGACGGCGGGTGGTTCGTGGGCGATCAGCCCGGTGACGACGCCGGGGTGCCGGGCCGCCAGGTCCAGGCCGATCAGCGCGCCGGCGCTGGTGCCGAACACCAGCGCCTGGTCGAAGCCGAAGTGCTCGATGACCGCACGGGCGTCGTCGGCCTGGGTGGCGACGGTCAGCGGGCCGGTCGTCCGGTCGGTGCTGGCGAAGTGGGCGCGGCGGTCGTAGGTCAGCACGGTGTACTCGTCGGCCAGCCGCGCGCTCAGTGCCCGGTAGCTGGACGCCCCGCCCAGGCCGCCCGCGACGAGCAGCAGCGCGGGGCCGGAACCGGCCCGCCGGACGTGCAACTCGCCGTGGTCGACCAGACACATGCCGTCCTGCTGCATGGGGGCAGTCAAGCACAGGGCGAGGCGGCTCCGGCACCCAGCCTGCGCAGGATTTCCGTGGCATCGCCCACGATCCGTTCCACCAGCTCGGCGACGGTGGGCAGGTCGTCGAGCAGCCCGACGACCTGCCCGGACGCCAGAACCCCGGCGCCGGTGTCACCGTCGACGAGCCCGGCCCGCAGCAGCATCGGCGTGTTCGCCGCCATCACCAGCTGCGCCCAGGTGCGTTCGCCACGCATCGCCAGTCCCTCGCGGACCAGCGCGGACCAGGACAGCCCGGTCAGCTTCCGGAACCGGGCGGCGTTGCGGACGGCGGCCAGCAGCGCGCGGACCCGGCCGGCCTGTTCGAGGGTGTCGACCAGCTCGGTCCGCAGGACTCGGTGTGGCAGGCCGTCGACCTTCCTGGTCACCACCGTGCCGTCGAGCCCATGATCGAGGTAGAGCCGCTTGACGGCGTCGGGGACGGTGCTTTCCCTGGTGAGCAGGAACCGGGTGCCCATGGCGACCCCGGCCGCGCCGTAGGACAGTGCCGCGGCCAGGCCGCGGCCGTCGAAGAACCCGCCGGCGGCGATCACCGGGATGTCCACGGCGTCGAGCACGGACGGCAGCAGCAGGGTGGTCGCCACGCCGCCGGTGTGCCCGCCGCCCTCCCCGCCCTGGACGATGACCGCGTCGGCGCCCCAGCCGGCGACCTTCACCGCGTGCCGTGCCGCGCCGACCGACGGGATCACGACCGTGCCGGCCTCGCGCAGCCGTTGGATCAGTTCCGGCCGGGGTGCCAGCGCGAACGAGGCCACCCGCACGCCGTGTTCGATGAGCAGGTCGACGCGGCGTGGTGCGTCGGCGGCGTCGGCCCGCAGGTTGACGCCGAACGGTTCGCCGGTGCGGGCCTTGGTCTCGGTGATGGCGGCGGCCAGTTCGTCGAACGTCATCGTGGCCGAGGCGAGGATGCCCAGGCCGCCGGCTTCGGCGGTCGCGGCGACCAGCCGTGGCCCGGCGACCCAGCCCATCCCGGTCTGCACGACCGGATGGCGGATGCCGGCCAGCTCGGTCAGCGCGGTCCTCATCCCGGGACCTCCTTGTCCCGCAGCGACTTCGGATCCAGCACCGTCCGCAGCAGGCGCAGTTCCTCGCCGGTCGGTGCCCGGGTCTCGGCGACGTCGGTGGTGTCCAGTTCGAATCCGGTGGCGGCACGCACCTCGTCGACGGTCACGCCGGGATGGACCGACACCAGCCGCGGGGCGTGGCCGGGGCCGCCGAAGTCCAGTACCGCGAGGTTGGTGACCACCCGGTGGACGTCGTGGAACCGTTGCCCGGCCGCGGCGGCGCGGGCGAAGCCGACACCGGAGACGACGTCGACGTGGTCGACGAACACGCGGGTGCTGTGCCGGGGGACCCAGTAGCTGGTGCGGTGGTTGACGGTGTTGCCCGGTCCGCCGCGCACCCCGAGCAGTTGCCGGGTCGGCCGGGCGTGCTCGCCGATGGCGGAGATGTTCTGGTTGCCGTGACGGTCGAGCTGGTTGGCGCCCATCACGACGTGCCGCCTGCCGTGCGGCACGACGGTGTCCAGGACGGTGCGGAACGGCAGCCAGCCCTCGACGACGGCGTCGCCGGTCACCAGGCAGGCCTGCCCGTCGGACAGCAGCAGGTCCGGCTCGAACGTCAGCCGCGCCAGCCGGGCGCCCAGCGACGGCAGCAGGCCCATGGGGCTGACCAGGATCTCGCCGTCGCCGCGGAACAGTTCGGCGCAGGCCACGGCGGCGACCTCGGCACGGCTGGCTTCGCTCACGCCGCCTCCTCCTCGAATTTGTCCACTTCGGACAGATAGTCGGCTTCGCCGCCGGAGAGGAACCGGTCGGCGAACTCCGGCCAGCGCTCGGGGTCCTTGGCGCAGGCGGCGTAGTGCCGTTGGAAGCGTTCGTCGCGGTCGTAGTCCGGGACGGCGGTGGTGAAGTGCGCGCCCCGGGGAGCCTCGACCACGCCGTGCACGAGCCCGCGGTGCAGCAGCAGGCTCTGCAGGGGGCCGCCTTCGGTCAGCTCGGTGGTGCCGACGATCTGCTCGGCCGAGACGTAGCAACGGTTCGCCGCGAGCGCGAACAGCTGGTCGAAGTAGGGGTCCGGGCCGAGGTACTGGGCGTTGCCGCGGGCGTCGGCTCGGTTGAGGTGCAGCAGCGCGGCGTCCAGCCGCAGTGCGGGGACGGCGAGCAGTTCCTCGCCGTCGGCGTAGGGGGACACGACGGTACGCAGCCCGGGGTTGAGCGTCATGACGTCGGAGCCCAGCCCGGCGCGGGTGGGCAGGAACGGCAGCCGTTGCGCCGCTGCCGACAGCGCGGTGCCGAGCACGCCCTCGTCGTACTCGGTGACGGTGATGGCGCCGGACTGGCGTGCCCGGCCGAACCACGGGTCGTAGGCGACGGTGTCGAGGGTGACGAACCCGAACACCAGGTGCCGGATCCGGCCCGCGGACAGCAGCAGGCCGACGTCGGGCCCGCCGTAGGACACGACGGTCAGGTCGGTCAGCCGGGACCGCAGGATGGCCCGCACGAGCGCCATGGGTTTGCGCCGCGAGCCCCAGCCGCCGATGCCGATCGTCATGCCGTCGCGGAGTTCGGCGACGGCCTCGTCCAGGGTCATGCGCTTATCGGGCATTCTCACCGTCCAGGAATCGCTGCCGTGCGCCGTCGGCGACGCCGGCCAGGTTGAGCTCGAACGTGAACCCCTGCTCGAAGCGGTAGCTGCGGTGCACCGGCTGCGGGTCGATGCCGTTGATGGCCTGCTTGGCCGCGCGGATCACCCTGGTGTCCTTGGCCGCGATCCGTTCCGCGACCTCGAGCGCCGTCGCGTCCAGCTCGGCGCGGGGCACGACGGCGTAGACCGAGCCGTGGTGGTGCAGCTGGTGGGCGTCGACGGTGCTGGCCGTGTAGTACAGCGCGCGCATCAGGTGCTGCGGGACCAGCCGCGCCAGGTGGGTGGCCGCGCCGAGCGCGCCGCGGTCGACCTCGGGCAGGCCGAACGTGGCGTCGTCGCTGGCGACGACCACGTCGGCGTTGCCGACCAGCCCGACTCCTCCGCCGAGGCAGAAGCCGTGCACGGCGGCGATCACCGGCACCGGGCAGTCGTAGACGGCGGCGAACGCGACGGCGCAACCGTGGTTGGCGCCGATCAGCGCGCCGTAGCCGCTGTCGCGCTGGATCTCCTTCAGATCGACCCCGGCGTTGAACCCTCGGCCTTCCGCGCGCAGCACGACGACGTGACACGACGGGTCGGTTCCGGCTGTCGTGACGGCGTCCGCGAGATCCAGCCAGCCCTGTGCTGTCAGGGCGTTCACCGGCGGTTCGTCCACGGTCACGGTGGTGACGCCGGGCTGGGGTCGGTCGGTGATGATGGGCATGTCCGCCTCTCGCCAAACCTAGCACTTGCTTGGTAGGTTAGCAGGCGGACAGCGGTCCCGGGAGGTCTGCGGATGACTCTGCAACTGCGGCTCGACGGCGCCGTCGTGCTCGTGACCGGCGGAACCCGGGGGGTGGGTGCCGGGATCGCCTCGGCGTTCACCCTGGCCGGTGCCACGGTGGTGACCTGCGGGCGCACGCCTCCGGAGTCACCGGGCGATGTGGAGTTCCACGCCTGCGACGTGCGTGAGCCGGATCAGGTGGAGCGGCTGGTCGGGACGGTCGCGCAGCGGCACGGCGGGCTGGACGTCCTGGTGAACAACGCGGGTGGCGCGCCGTTCGCGGATGCCGCGACGGCGTCGCCGCGGTTTCACGATCGGGTCGTGGCGTTGAACATGCTGGCGCCGCTGACCGTGGCCCGGTGGGCGAACTCCGTGATGCAGCAACAGGATTCGGGTGGTGCGATCGTGAACGTCAGCAGTGTCAGCGGGGTGCGGCCCTCGCCGGGGACGGCGTCCTACGGTGCGGCGAAGGCGGGGTTGAACAGCCTGACGGCGTCGCTGGCCGTGGAGTGGGCGCCGAGGGTGCGGGTGAACGCGCTGGCGGTGGGGATGGTGCGGACGGAGCGTTCGGAGCTGCACTACGGCGACGCCGCGGGTGTGGCCGAGGTGGGCCGGACCGTCCCGTTGGGACGGTTGGCCGAACCGGAGGAGGTCGGTGCCTGTGCGGTGTTCCTGGCTTCCCCGCTGGCTTCCTACGTCAGCGGTGCGACGCTGGCCGTGCACGGCGGCGGTGAGGTGCCGGCGTTCCTGGCCGCCGCGGGGGTGAACCGGTGAGCGGCAGGGTGGTCGTGGTGACCGGCGCCGGGCGGGGGCTGGGCCGGGCGCACGCGCTGGCGTTCGCCGCGCGGGGTGCGCGGGTGGTGGTCAACGACATCGGTACCGGCCTGGACGGCAGTGGCCGCTCGACGGGGCCGGCGGCGGACGTGGTGGCCGAGATCGAGGCGGCGGGCGGGCAGGCGGTGGCCAACGGCGACGACGTGGCGGACTGGGCGGGTGCGCGGAACCTGGTGGACACGGCGGTCCGGGAGTTCGGCGGGCTGGACGTGCTCGTCAACAACGCGGGGTTCCTGCGGGACCGGATGCTGGTGAACCTGTCCGAGCAGGAGTGGGACGACGTGGTGCGGGTGCATCTGAAGGGGCACTTCGCGCCGTTGCGGCATGCCGCGGCCTACTGGCGGGCCGAGCACAAGGCGGGCAGGCCGCGTGCGGCGCGGGTGATCAACACCAGTTCCGGCGCGGGCCTGCTGGGCAGCGTGGGGCAGGGCAACTACTCGGCGGCCAAGGCGGGCATCGCCGGGCTGACCGTGGTGGCGGCGGCGGAGCTGGCTCGTTACGGGGTGACGGTGAACGCGATCGCGCCGGCGGCGCGGACCCGGATGACCGAGGCGACGTTCGCGGAGACGATGTCCGCGCCCGGTGCGGGGTTCGACGCGATGGCGCCGGAGAACGTGTCGCCGCTGGTGGTGTGGCTGGGTGGCGAGGAGTCCGCCGGGGTGACCGGGCGGGTGTTCGAGGTCGACGGCGGCCGGGTGTCGCTGGCGCGCGGCTGGCGGCACGGCCCGGTGCGGGACAAGGGTGCCCGCTGGGAGCCGGAGGAGCTGGGCCCGGTGGTGGCGGAGTTGCTGGCGGAGGCGCCGGATCCGGAGCCCGTCTACGGAACGTGAGACTGTCGGTGTCGGGTGCGATGCTGACCGGATGGTGAGCTGGCAGGCATTCGAGGAGGAGGCCGCCGGATTGGCGGCGGTGGTGAAGGCGCGGTTCACGGCGGCGGAGACGCACGTGCTGGCGACGTTGCGCGCGGACGGCAGCCCGCGGGTGAGCGGCAGCGAGGTCGATTTCCGCGGGCCGGATCTGTTCGTCGGGTCGATGCTGGACGCGGTGAAGGCGCGTGACCTGCGCCGGGACGGGCGGTGTGCGATTCACGCGCATCCGTCCGACGTGACCGGCGAGGACGGCGGTGACGCGAAGCTGGCCGGGGTGGCGGTGGAGGTGACCGATCCGGAGGAGGTCCGCCGGCTTCAGGGCCACGACATGCCGAGTCACCTGTTCCGGCTGGACCTGACCGAGGTGGTGCTGACGTCGGTGGAGGGCAACGCCCTGGTCATTCGCCGGTGGCGGCCGGGGCAGGAGCCGGTGCGGCTGGAGCGGCCGGACAACGGTCCGGTGGTGCGGGTCGGCTACCGCTGAGGTCAGCGGTTTTCCCGAACGTGCTGTTGCTCGTCCATTCGGCCCAGCCCTGCCGGTCGAGTTCGATGGCCGCGGGGATCAGTGCGGCCAGTGCGCATGCGACCGCGACGGCGATCGCCACGACACGTGCCCGGTTCATGCGGCGACCTCCGTCCGGCGCTGCCTGCGTTCGAACGGCTTGACCAGGTAGTCGTCGGCACCGGCGTCGAGGCCGGCGACCCGGTCGGGTGTCCGGGTGCGGGCGGTCAGCATGAGGACCGGGATCCGGTTGTCCTCGGCGCGCAGCACCCGGCAGACGCCGCCGTCCGCGACCGTGACCACCCGGTAGCCCTCGAGTTCCAGTGCCCGTGCCAGCGATTCCCGGATGGCCCGGTCGTCGTCGGCCAGCAGCACGGTGCTCGTCATGCACCGATCCTCGCCGATCGTGGTGAGAGCCGGGTAAGAGTTGCCGGTCAGCGCAGCAGCAGGTCCACCACGCCGGTGGTGCCCTCGTCGCCGTGGCCGTCGTCGAGGCGTTGCCGCATGAGCCGCATGAACGGGGTGAGCAGTTCGGGGCTGACTCCCTGTTCCTCGGCGGTGCGCAGCAGGGTGGCGTTGCCCTGCGTCATCATGGCCAGGTTCGACGTGACCCCGGCGGTGTAGTCGCCGGTGGCCAGGTGCTCTGCGATGCCGTGCGCGTAGCCCGTCATGGCGGTGAGGTAGCCGGAGAGCAGGCCGGCCAGGTCGCGTGGGGGAATGTTCTCCTTGCGCACCAGCGCGAACGCGTGCGTCACTCCGGCGAACATGCCGGTCATCGCGCTGAGCAGTGCGACGTCGTGCAGTGCGGCGAATCCGGGGTCCTCGCCGACGTAGTTGGTCGCGGCGGGGACGGCCAGGGTGTCGCGGTGGGCGTCGAACGCCTCGGCGGAGCCACTGTAGAACACGTACGCGCCGGGTGTGCCGATCATCGGCGGTACGGCCATGATCCCGCCGTCGAGGAAGCGCGCGCCGCGTGCGGTGGCCCATTCGGCGAGTGCCCGTGCCTCGCCGGGACTGCTGGTGGTGAGGTTGACCAGGTCCTTGCCGGTGAGGTCCACGCCGTCGAGAGTGGCGCGAACGGACCGGTCGTCGAGCAGGCAGGCGACGACGAGACCGTTGGCGGCGACCGCGTCGGCCACGTCGGTGGCGACGACGGCGCCGCGGGCGGCGTGTGGCGCGGTGCGTCCGGGGGTGCGGTTCCAGACGGTGAGGTCGTGGCCGGCGGTGAGCCACGCGGAGGCGAGCGCGCTGCCCATGGCGCCGAGGCCGAGCAGCGTCAGCGGGGAAGTGTCGGTCATGCCGGTTAGGCTCGCGCCGCTGGTGGAGATGGACAAGTACGCACTTCGGAGTGGGTGCTTTCGGCGGGGAAAGGGCGGTGGCGGTGGGCAGGCCTGGGGCGGACGAGTGCGGGACGGACGCGGCGCTGGAACTGATCGACGGCAAGTGGAAGGTGTCGTTGTTGTGGGTGCTGGGTACGGGGCCGGTGCGCTTCGGTGAGCTGCGGCGTGCGTTGCCGGGCATCACCGAGAAGGTGCTCGCGTCGCACCTGCGGGAGCTGGAGGCGGACGGCCTGGTGCATCGTGCGGCCTACGACGAGGTACCACCGCGGGTGGAGTACTCGCTGACGCCGCTGGGCCGGTCGCTCAACCAGGCACTGGAGCCGCTGGGGGCGTGGGGGCGGGAGCATCTGCTCGGCACACCGGTGGGCGCCGCGTAGCGCTTCCGGGGCAACGCTATTGTCGTCGCCGATGATGCTGCAGACGTGGCGGTCCGCTGCTCCGGCTTCGCCCTACCCGGTGGGGCGCAAGGTCAGGCTGCGCGAGATCGAGGCCGTGGATCGCAGGACGCTGGCCGGGTTCGACCGGGATCTGGCCGGTTCCGCCGGGGCGGCGGGGTACCGGCACTGGGCGGCGCACCGGGGCGACGGTGATCTGCGGTTCGCCATCGAGACGTTGCGGGGCGGGATGGTGGTCGGGTCGATCTCGGCCGGTCCGGTCGACTCGCGTTCCGGCTGGTTCAGCTACGGCATCGGGATCGGGGAGCCGCATCGGCGCTGCGGTTACGCCTCGGACGCCATCACGGTTCTGCTCGCGTACATGTTCGGGCGGGGGTACCGCAAGTGCGAGGTCAGCGTCTACGGCGGCAACGTCGCGTCGCTGGCGTTGCACGGGACGCTGGGTTTCCGCGAGGAGGGCCGGCTGCGCGACGTGGAGATGCGGCGGGGCGAGATCCGCTATGTCGTGCGGATGGGGATCACCGCGGTGGAGTTCGCCGGGCTGCACCCGGACTTCATCGCGCCGGGCGGGCCCGATCTGCCCCGCCGGGGCAGGCACTGGCGGCCGCGGGGTGGCCGGCACCGGCTGGCCGACGCGTTATAGCCGTTCCAGCACTGTCGCGGTGGACAGTGCGCCGCCCGCGCACATGGTGACCAGTGCGGTGGCCGCGTCGCGTCGTTCCAGTTCGTGCAGTGCGGTGGTGAGCAGCCGGGTTCCGGTGCTGCCCACCGGGTGACCGAGTGCGATGGCGCCGCCGTTGACGTTGACCCGGTCCGGGTCGGGCTGGTGCACCTGCTGCCAGGAGAGCACGACGGAGGCGAACGCCTCGTTGACCTCGAACAGGTCCGGGTCGGTGATCGTCATGCCCGCCTTGGCGAGCACGCGTTCGGTGGCCTGCACCGGGCCGTCGAGGTGGTAGTAGGGCTCGGCGCCGACGAGGACCTGGGCGCGGATGCGGGCACGCGGTCGCAGCCCGAGTGCCCTGGCGCGGCTGGCGTCCATGAGCAGGACGGCCGACGCGCCGTCGGAGATCTGCGAGGACGTTCCCGCGGTGTGCACGCCGCCGTCGAGTACGGGCTTGAGTGCGGCCAGGCCGTCGGCGGTGGTCTCGCGCAGGCCCTGGTCCCTGCTGATCAGGTCGGTCCCGCCCTCGGGCCGGGGTGCCTTGACCGGGACGACCTCGCGGTCGAACCGGCCCTGTTCCCAGGCCGCCGCGGCCTTGGCCTGGGAGGCGACGCCGAAGGCGTCCACGGTGCCGCGGTCGAGCCCGCGCCTGCGGGCGATGCGTTCGGCGGCTTGGTACTGGTTGGGCAGGTCGATCGACCAGGTGTCGGGTTTGGGGGTACCGGCGTCGGTGCCGCGGTTGGCGCCGAGCGGCACGCGGCTCATGGCCTCGACCCCGCAGGCGATCCCGACGTCGATGGCGCCCGCGGCGATGAGGCCGGCGATCAGGTGGGTGGACTGCTGTGCCGAGCCGCACTGGGCGTCGACGGTCGTGGCGCCGGTGGTCTGCGGCAGGCCGGCGTGCAGCCAGGCGGTCCGGGTGACGTTGCCGGACTGCTCGCCCGCCTGGGTCACGCAGCCGCCGATAACCTGTTCCACCTCGGCCGGGTCCAGGCCTGCTCGTTCGAGCAGGGCGGCCTGGGCGGCGCCGAGCAGTTCGGCGGCGTGCAGGCCGGACAGCCATCCCCTGCGCCTGCCGATCGGCGTGCGGACGGCCTCGACGACAACGGGGTCTCCCACGGCGTCCTCCTGGGCTCGGGTAAGCGGCTACTCAGAAAGTAGAACACGTTCTCGATTTGAGCAAGGTGCAGCCTGGTCAACCGCCATTCGAGGTGTCATGCGGTTGCGGGCGCTCTACCAGGAGTTACAAGATCCTAATCGATGAAGTAAACGGGTTTCACTCAAACTCTTCTTTTAGTAAACACCGTATGCTTCAATCCATTCGTAGAACGTGTTCCACGACGACGGAGGTAGCCGTGGCCACTCCGCTGATCCCCACCGGGTTCGACTTCACCGACCCGGACGTCTATGCCCAGCGGCTGCCGATGGCGGAGTTCGCCGAGCTGCGCCGCACGGCGCCGGTGTGGTGGAATCCGCAGCCGCACAACGTGGCGGGGTTCCGCGACGACGGGTTCTGGGTGGTGACGCGGCACGAGGACGTCAAGGCGGTGTCGCGGGACAGCGAGTTGTTCTCCTCGCGGGAGAAGACGGCGATCATCCGGTTCGACGAGTCGATGACCGAGGACCAGCTGGAGGCCAACCGGCTGGTGCTGCTGAACATGGACGCGCCGCAGCACACCAAGCTGCGGCGGATCGTGTCGAAGGGTTTCACGCCGAGGGCGATCGCGCGGCTGGAGGACGCGTTGCGGGACCGGGCCGACCGGATCGTGCACGCGGCGAAGGCCAAGGGGCACGGCGATTTCGTGACGGATGTAGCGTGTGAGCTGCCGCTGCAGGCGATCGCGGAGCTGCTGGGTGTGCCGCAGGAGGACCGGCTGAAGTTGTTCGACTGGTCCAACCAGATGGTGGCCTACGACGACCCTGAGTACGAGGTCGAGCCGATCGCGGCGTCGGCGGAGCTGGTCGGCTACGCGTGGAACATGGCCGAGGAGCGGCGCAAGTGCCCGATGGACGACATCGTCACCAAGCTGATTCAGGCTGATGTGGACGGTGAGGCGCTGGCGTCGGACGAGTTCGGCTTCTTCGTGATTCTGCTGGCGGTGGCGGGTAACGAGACCACCCGTAACGCCATCACGCACGGGATGAAGGCGCTGCTGGATCATCCGGAGCAGTGGGAACTGTACAAGCAGCAGCGGCCGAAGACGGCGCCGGACGAGATCGTCCGCTGGGCGACGCCGGTGGTGGTCTTCCAGCGCACCGCGACGGCGGACACCGAGCTGGGCGGCCAGACGATCCGCAAGGGTGACCGGGTGGGCATGTTCTACAGTTCCGCGAACTTCGACCCGGAGGTGTTCGACGATCCGGGCCGGTTCGACGTCCTGCGCGACCCCAACCCGCACGTCGGCTTCGGCGGCACCGGTTCGCACTACTGCATTGGTGCCAACCTGGCCCGCCTGGAGATCGACCTGATCTTCAACGCCATCGCCGACCAGATGCCCGGCATCCGCGAGGCGGGCCCGCCCGAGCGTCTCCGTTCCGGCTGGCTCAACGGAATCAAGCACTACCCCGTCTCCTATACTGGCTGACACGGGGGATCCAGCTTCCACGAACGTCCCTTTCGCCCGCCCGGCGGGTCCGAAGGGGACGTTCGTGTGTGGCGGGTTCCCGGCCGGAGCACGTGAAGGCCACCTTCATCACGTGAGACGCCACGGCCCCGGCAAGGTCCAGGGTGCGGCAGGGCGAGTTGGGTGGGCTCGAGTGCAGAACTCGTGTGCCGGAAAGCAGAACTCGCGTGCGTGAGCGCAGAACTCACGATGTGGACCGGGTTCTCACCTCGTGCCGGTCGCCCGCGCGAACGGTCCTTTCGCGCGAGTCGTACGTTCTGGGGCGCGAGTCGTAGGTTCTGACGCGCGAGTTGTACGTTCACGCCCACCTGGTCCCACTGTCCGGCACGCCGGTTCCAGATCACGGAACGAATCCGTACGCGCCTGGCCGAACGGGCCGTTCGCGCGGCCCTGCCGGGCCGGAGCGCGTGTTTCGCGTTCCTGAACACGTCATTCGCGTTCCCGAACACGACACTCACCATCCGGACCCGGCGTCCCAGCCCGTGAACGGCGCACCCGCGCCAACCGACCACTCGCCGCGAGTCTCGTGCTCAGGAACGCGAGTCTCGCTTTCCGGAACGCGAATGACGCGTTCCGGACCATCCGACTTCGCCGGGGCCCTGACGTGAGACGTAATGAAGGTGGCCTTCACGTGCTTCGGGACGCGACCGGGCCCCGGGTCAGGCGGGCTTGCGCGCGCCGACCAGCCACATGGAGAAGTACTGGGAGCCGCCGCCGTAGGCGTGGCCCATGGCCAGGCGGGCGCCGTCGACCTGGTGGTCGCCCGCGCGGCCCATCACCTGCCGGGCCGCCTCGGCGAAGCGCAGCATGCCGGACGCGCCGATCGGGTTGGAGGACAACACGCCGCCGGACGGGTTGACCGGCAGCCGCCCGTCCGGGCCGGTCTCGCCGGATTCGGTGAGCTTCCAGCCCTCGCCCTCGGCGGCGAAGCCGAGGTTTTCCAGCCACATCGGCTCGAACCAGGAGAACGGCACGTAGATCTCCGCTGCGTCCACAGCGGACAGTGGATCGTCCACACCGGCCTGCCGCCACAGCTCGGCGGCGGCCTCGCGGCCGGCGCGGGGGTTGACCTGGTCGCGCCCGGCGAACGTGGTCGGCTCGGTGCGCATGGCGGTGGCGTGGATCCACGCCGCGCCACCGGGTACGGCGTCGCCCGCGGCTTCGTCGCCGAGCACCATGGCGCACGCGCCGTCGGAGGACGGGCAGGTCTCGTCGTACCGGATCGGGTCCCACAGCATCTGCGAGGTCCGCACCGATTCGACGGTGATGTCGGGCTGGCGCAGGTGCGCGTGCGGGTTGCGAGCGCCGTTGCGGCGGTCCTTGGCCGCGACGATCGCGCCGACGTGTTCCGGCGCGCCGGAACGGCGGATGTAGGACCGCACATGGGGGGCGAAGTACCCGCCGGCACCGGCGCCGACCGGCATCTGGAACGGCGGCAGGATGGACAGGCCCCACATGGCGTTGGACTCGGACTGCTTCTCGTAGGCGACGGTCAGCACGCGCCGGTGCACACCGGCCTGGATCAGGCTGGCCGCGACCAGTGCCGTGGACCCGCCGACCGAGCCGGCCGTGTGCACGCGCAGCAGCGGTTTGCCGGTGGCGCCGAGCGCGTCGGCGAGGAACAGTTCGGGCATCATCACGCCCTCGAACAGGTCCGGTGCCTTGCCGAGCACGACGGCGTCGATCTGGGACCAGTCGGTCTCGGCGTCGGCGAGCGCCCTGTCGACGGCCTCGCGGATCAGGCCGGGCATGGACACGTCGGTCCGCTTGGCCTTGTGGTGGGTCTGGCCGGTGCCGAGCACCGCGGTCAGCTTCTTCGCCATCAGGCTGCCCTTTCCAGCACGGCGACCAGGTTCTGCTGCAGCGCTGGCCCGCTGGTGGCGTGGCCCAGGGTGCGGGTGGCGTTGCCGGTGAGGATCTGCCGGGCCGCCTCGCCGATGCGGGCAAGCCCGGCGGAGAACATCGGGTTGGCCGTCAGCGCACCGCCGGACGGGCTGATCCGCACCGACCCGTCCAGGCCCAGTGCCTCGCGCAGGATCAGTTCCTGGTGGGTGAACGGCGCGTGCAGCTCGGCGATCTCCACGTCCGACGCGCCGAGGGCGGCGCCCGCGGCCTCGGTCGACGGCGAGCGGGTCAGGTCGCGGGCCCCGAGCACCGGCGACTCGACCCGGTGCTCGATCCCGGTGATGACGGCGGGCCGTTCGACGATGTCGCGGGCCCGTTCCAGCGACGCCAGCACGACGACGGCGGCGCCGTCGGTGACCGGCGCGATGTCGTGTGCCCGCAACGGGTCGGCGACGACCGGCTCCGCCAGCAGCTCGGCGACGCCTGCCGCGCCGCGGCGCTGGGCGAACGGGTTGGCCTGCGCGTCGGCGCGGCTGCGGGCGGCGACCTCGGCGAGGTCCTTCTCCGTCCACAGCCCGGCGTCCAGTCCGAGCCGGGCCTGGATGCCGGCGATGCTCACCGAGTCCGGCCACAGCGGCGCGACGACGTAGGGGTCCAGCTGCAGCGCGAGCACCCGGCGCAGCTGACCCGCGGAGGACTTGCCGAAGCCGTACACCAGCGCGGTGTCGACCTCTCCCATGCGGATCTTCAGCCACGCCTCGTACAGCGCCCACGCGGCGTCCATCTCGACGTGCGACTCGTGGATCGGCGGGAACGCGCCGATCGCGTCGACCGCGGCGATGAACGAGAACGCCCGCCCGGCCAGGTAGTCCGACGAGCCAGAGCACCAGAATCCGATGTCGCTTTTGGACAGTCCGGTTTGCTCGTACGCTTCGGCGAGGATGGGTACCAGCATCTCCACGCCGTTGGTGGTACCCGGTGTCTCGCGCACGTTGGGTGCCTGGGCGAATCCGACGACGGCGACCTCGGTCATGCTCGGCCTCTCACAGGTGGTGTGCGAACGTCTCGTACTCGGCGTCGGGCTCGCCGGTGGGCGCGAAGTGGTCGATGTTCTCCAGCGTCGTCCACCACTGGTCGCGGGGTTTCCACTGCGCGCGCACCCGCATGCCCATCCGCACCTGGTCGGCGGGGCAGCCCAGGACCAGGTGCAGGAACGGGATGTCGGCGCCGTCGAGCAGGATGTATGCGGCGACGTAGGGCGGTTTGATTCGCTGGCCCAGGAACGGCACGTTGACCACGCAGAAGGTGGTGACGATGCCGGTGTCGGGCAGTTCAACCTCCTCGGTCGTGGGCACGCCGTCGGTGGGGCAGGCGCCGCGGGGCGGCACGTAGACCTTGTGGCACGCGGGGCAGCGCTGGCCGATGAGCCTGCCCTGCTCCAGTGCGCGCAGGTAGCTGCTCTCCTCGGGGGAGGCGGAGTGCCGGTAGCTGAGGTGGACCGGCGTGATGACGATCTCGACCGGCGCGCCCTCGGCGCGCTCGGCGACCGGCGGCGCCGCCGGTGCCTGCGCGGGTTCGTAGTCCGCGGCGGGGGACTCCGGTTCGAAGCAGACGATGTCGCGGATGTGCCCGACGGGTTCGGCGGCCCAGCGCACCCGCACGCGCATCCCGGTGCGCATGTCCGCGGGCTCGGCGACGTCGACGGCGTGCAGCAGCGGGGTGTCGGCGCCGTCCAGGCGGACCAGCGCCCAGGCGAACGGGCGGGTCAGCGGCTGCCCGTCGAGTGGGTCGTTCACCCACGACCAGGACACGACCGTGCCGGTCGTGGCGACCTCGACGAAGTCCGACAGCGGCGCGGCGGTGACCGGGTCGTACTCCGGCGGCGGGACGTGCACCCGGCCGTCGGAGCCGCGGACGCCGAGGACGCGGCGTTCCCGCAGGGCGTTGACGAACCGGCCGAGCACCGGCCCGACCGAGCGGGTGTAGTCGAATCCCACGTCCAGCGGAGCTGACAGCGGTGGTTCGGTGATCGTCACGTTCGAAGTGAAACACGTTCTCGAATCGGCGGCAAGGTAGCTGTTGCCAGTAAGTGGAACACGTTCTAGATTCGAGGGTATGGCCGCACCTGTGACGACGATCGGACTGTGGAACATCGCCGCCGAGCGGCCTGAGCTGCTCGCGCTGGTCGATCCGGACGGGACGGAGGTGACCTACGGCGAACTGACCGCCAAGGCCAACCGGTACGCCCGTGGCCTGCGGGCGCTCGGGCTGAACACCGGCGACTCGGTCGTCGTGTTGCAGCCCAACGGCGTCGAGCTGGTCGCCGCCTACTTCGCCGCCATCCAGACCGGGCTCTACGTCGTGGTGGTCAACTGGCACCTGGTCGCGCCCGAGGTGGCCTACATTCTCGCCGACAGCGAGGCCAAGGCGTTCCTCGCCCACGAGCGGTTCGCCGACGTCGCGGTGGCGGCGGCCGACGAGGCCGGAATCGGCGCGCACACGCGGTTCGCCGTCGGTGACGTGCCGGGCTTCCGCCGGATCGAGGAACTGGGCGCGGGGGAGGGCGAGGGCAGGCCCGGGCCGCGGACGGCCGGGTCGCCGATGCTGTACACGTCGGGCACGACGGGCAGGCCGAAGGGCGTGCGCCGACCGCTGACCGGCGCCGACCCGGACGCGGTCACGCCGCAGACCACCTGGTTCTTCGGCATCTTCGGGCTGGAGCCGTTCGACGGCCACGTGCACCTGTGTGGTTCGCCGCTGTACCACACGGCGGTGCTCAACTTCGTGGCGATCTCGCTGCAGCTGGGGCATCCGGCGGTGCTGATGGACCGGTGGGACGCCGAGGAGATGCTGCGGCTGATCGAGCGGTACCGGGTGACGCACAGCCACGTCGTGCCCACCCAGTTCCGCAGGTTGCTGGCGTTGCCCGACGACGTCCGCGCGGGCTACGACACCTCGTCGCTGCGCGCGATGATCCACGGCGCGGCGCCGTGCCCGCCGGAGGTCAAGCGGCGCATGCTGGAGTGGTGGGGCCCGGTGGTGACCGAGTACTACGCCGCGACCGAGGGCGGTGGGACGGCGATCAGTGGCGAGGAGTGGCTGCGCAAGCCGGGTTCGGTCGGCAGGCCGTGGCCGGGTTCGACGGTCAAGGTGCTCGACGACGACGGCGAGGAACTGCCGCCGGGCGAGGTCGGGACCGTGTACCTGCGGATGGGGACGTCGACGTTCGAGTACCACCGGGACAAGGCCAAGACCGAGAAGGCACGGGTCGGTGATCTGTTCACGCTCGGCGACGTCGGGCACATCGACTCCGACGGCTACCTGTTCCTGCACGACCGCAAGAGCGACATGATCATCTCCGGCGGGGTCAACATCTACCCGGCCGAGATCGAGAACGAGCTGGTGCTGCATCCGAAGGTGCTCGACGTGGCCGTGTTCGGCGTGCCGCACGAGGACTGGGGCGAGCAGGTGAAGGCCGTCGTGCAGCCCGCCGCGGGCGTGGAGCCGTCCGGCGAGCTGGCCCGCGAGCTGCTGGACTACGCCGCGACCCGGCTGGCGAAGTTCAAGCTGCCGCGCAGCGTGGACTTCGCCGACGAGCTGCCCCGCGACCCGAACGGCAAGCTGTACAAGCGAAAGCTGCGCGACCCGTACTGGGCCTAGGCCGTGTTTCACAAGTCACGTTCGCGGTCTTCGCGCCCAGGCGGCCCCTGGACGGCACGGGCGGATGCGCCCGAGTACGGCCCAGTACGAGGGCGATCCGCCCGCACCGCCAGGAACCACCTGGATCACGAAGCCCATCGAACAGACTTATGAAACACGGCCTAGCGACCCTGGAAGTCGGGCTTGCGCTTCTCGGCGAAGGCTTTCGGGCCCTCCTTGGCGTCGTCGCTGGTGAACACGGCGGCGCCCAGCTTGGCCTCGATGGCGAACGCCTCGTTCTCCGGCAGGCCCTCGGTCTCCCGGATGGTGCGCAGGATCGCCGCCACGGCCAGCGGGCCGTTGGCGGCCACCAGGCCGGCCAGTTCCATCGCCCGCTCCAGCGCGGTGCCGTCGGGCACGACGTGACCGATCAACCCGGCGTCGCGGGCCTCGGCCGCGGTGATGTGCCGTCCGGTCAGCAGCAGGTCGGCGGCCACCGTGTAGGGGATCTGCCGGGGCAGCCGCACGGCCGATCCGCCCATCGGGAACAGGCCCCAGCGGGCCTCGGAGACGCCGAACCGGGCGCTCTCGCCTGCCACCCGGATGTCGGTCGCCTGCAGGATCTCGGTCCCGCCCGCGATCGCGACCCCTTCGACGGCCGCGATCAGCGGCTTGGTCAGCCTGCGTCCCTTGAGCAGGCCGTCGATGCGGCTGGGGTCCCAGGATCCGCGTTCGTAGGCGTCGCCGGGGGAGTTGCGGGCCATGGACTTCAGGTCGGCGCCCGCGCAGAACGCACCCCCCGCGCCGGTCAGCACGCAGCAGCGGATGTCGCGGTCGCGGTCCACCTGGTCCCACGCCTCGGTCATGATCGCCATCATCTCGCCGGTGATGGCGTTGCGTGCCTCCGGCCGGTTCATGGTCACGATCAGCACCGGGCCGTCCCGGTCGATCAGCGCGTCCGCCATCCGTGGTCCCTCCGTCCGCTGCCCATTGCCCCGAACGATAACATGTTCTAGTTTCATGGGGTGGCTCTCAACATCGCGGATCTCTTCGAGCACGCCGTCGACGCCGTGCCCGACCGCATCGCGGTCGCCTGCGGTGATCGGCAGGTCACCTACGCCGAGCTGGACGCGAGGGCCAATCGCATGGCCCATCACCTCGCGGCCCACGGCGTGGGCGCCGGCGCCCACATCGGCGTCTACTCCCGGAACTCCATCGAGGCGCTGGAAACGATGTACGCCGCATACAAGCTGCGGGCCATCGCGATCAACGTCAACTACCGTTACGTCGCCGCCGAGTTGCGGTACCTGTTCGACAACTCCGACCTGGTCGCGCTGGTGCACGAGCGCCGGTACGCGGACCTCGTTGCCGAGGTACTCCCGGATGTCGAAAAACTGAAACACGTTATCGCCGTCGAGGACGGCAGCGACGCCGACTACACCCGCTACGGCGGCATCGACTACGAGACGGCCATGGCGGAGGGCTCGCCGGACCGCGACTTCGGTGAGCGCAGCGGCGACGACCTCTACATCCTCTACACCGGCGGCACCACCGGTTACCCCAAGGGCGTGCTGTGGCGCCACGAGGACGTCTGGCGCGCGCTCGGCGGCGGGATCGACTTCGTCACCGGCGAGTACATCCCCGACGAGTGGACGCTGGCCCAGCGCGGCAAGGACGGCGCGCTGGTGCGGCTGCCGGTGGCCCCGCTGATCCACGGCGCCGCGCAGTGGGCGGCGTTCGGCGCGATGTTCGGCGGCAGCACGGTGGTGCTGGTGCCGCAGTTCGACCCGGACGAGATCTGGAAAGCCGTGCAGCGCCACGGGGTCCAGGTGATGACGATCGTCGGCGACGCCATGGCCCGCCCGCTGATCGAGGCCTACCGCGGCGGCGACTACGACGCGTCGTCACTGGTAGCGGTGTCCAGCCACGCGGCGCTGTTCTCGCACAGCGTCAAGCAGGACTTCCTCGGCGAGCTGCCGAACGTGGTGCTCACCGACGCGATCGGCTCCTCGGAGAGCGGCTTCACCGGCATCGGTGTGGTCGGCAAGGACGCCGACCACACGGCCGGGCCGCGGGTGTCGATGGGCGCGCAGGCGGTCCTGCTCGACGACGAGGACAACGTCGTCGAGGCCGTTCCGGGCGCCACCGGCAGGCTCGCCCGGCGTGCACACGTCCCGCTCGGCTACTACAAGGACCCGGACAAGTCGAAGACGATCTTCGTCGAGATCGGCGGGGAACGCTACGTCATCCCCGGCGACTACGCCCGCTACGAGGACGACGGCACGGTGACGCTGCTGGGCCGCGGGTCGCAGTGCGTCAACACCGGCGGCGAGAAGGTCTTCCCCGAGGAGGTCGAGGGCGCGCTCAAGGCGCACCCGGACGTCTTCGACGCGCTGGTCATCGGCGTACCCGACGAGCGGCTGGGACAGCGGGTGGCCGCGGTCGTCCAGGCACGCGACGGGCGCGAGCTGGACCTGGCGGCGCTGGAGGCCCACGTGCGCACCCAGCTGGCCGGCTACAAGGTGCCCCGCAGCATCTGGGTGGCCGAGCAAGTCGGCAGGACCCCGAGCGGGAAACCGGACTACACCTGGGCGCAGAAGTACGCCGCCGAGCACGCGCGGCGGGTGTGAGCCATGCGAACGACGTTGTGTGACCGGCTCGGCATCGAGTACCCCGTCTTCGGCTTCACGCCGTCCGAGCACGTCGCCGCCGCGATCAGCCGCGCCGGCGGGCTCGGCGTGCTGGGCTGCGTGCGGTTCAACGACCCGGAGGAACTGGACCGGGTGCTGGACTGGATGGACGACAACACGGGCGGCAGGCCGTACGGCGTCGACGTCGTGATGCCGGCGGCCGTGCCGGCCGAGGGCTCGGCGGGCGACCTCGGTGAGCTGATCCCGGCGGAGCACCGGGCGTTCGTCGAGCGGACCCTTGCCGAGCTGGGGGTACCCGAACTGCCCGACGGCGCCGCCGAACGTGGCGGTGTGCTCGGCTGGCTGCATTCGGTGGCACGGTCCCATGTGGACGTCGCGCTGAACCACCGGATCGCGTTGATCGCCAACGCACTGGGCTCACCGCCGGTCGACGTCATCGAGCGGGCACACGCGCACGACGTCCCGGTCGCCGCGCTGGCCGGCCGGGTCGACCATGCCATGCGGCATGTCGACAACGGTGTGGACCTGGTGGTGTCGCAGGGTTACGAGGCCGGCGGGCACACCGGCGAGATCGCGTCGATGGTGCTGCTGCCGGAGATCGTCGACGCCGTGGGCGAGCGTGCCCCGGTGCTCGCGGCGGGCGGGATCGGCTCGGGCAGGCAGGCGGCCGCCGCGCTCGCGCTGGGCGCGTCCGGTGTGTGGATGGGGTCGTTCTGGCTGGCCACCGAGGAGTACCGGCGCGGCATGGCTGAGGCGAGCGCGATGCAGGACGCGCTGGTGGCCGCGCGGTCGGCCGACACCGTGCGCACCCGCATTTACACCGGCAAGCCGGCCCGGCTGCTGCGGACCCGCTGGACCGAGGCGTGGTCGGCACCGGACGCGCCCGCGCCGCTGCCCATGCCGCTGCAGAATCTGCTGGTCGCCGAGGCGCACCAGCGGATTTCCGCCGCGGGCGACCCGTCGGTGGTGTCCATGCCGGTCGGGCAGATCGTCGGCCGGATGGACAGGGTACGGCCGGTCGCCGACATCATGGGCGAGCTGGTGGCCGACTTCGCGTCCACTGTGGACCGTCTGGGGACGCTGCGTTAGGCTCCGCCGGTGTGACAGACGAGCACGCCGCGGGCGGGCCGGTCCGCAACGGGGTCCCCGAGCACGGCCGTGTTCCGCGGTACTACGCGGTCAAGGTCGGCCTGCTGGAGCTGATCGGCGAGCTGGGCGAGGGCGCCGCCCTGCCCACCGAACGTGAACTGGGTGAACGGTTCGCGGTGTCGCGGGCCACCGTCCGGCAGGCGGTGAGCGAGCTGGTGCTGGAGGGCAGGCTCATCCGCAGGCAGGGCAGCGGAACCTATGTCGCGGGGCCGAAACTGGTGCAGCCGCTGGCACTGGTGAGCTACACCGAGGGGCTGCGCGACCAGGGTGTGCGGCCCGGGCGCACGCTGATCAGCATGGAACGGCTGGCGGCCGCCGGCGAGGTCGCCGCCGACCTGCGGCTGGAGCCGGGGGAGCAGGTGGTGCACATCGAACGCGTCCTGCTGGCCGACGGTGAGCGGGTGGGGCTGGAGTCGACCTACCTGGTCGCCGCCCGGTTTCCCACGCTGCTCGACGTGTTCGATCCGGCGGAGTCGCTCTACGCCTGCCTCACCGAGCGGCTCGGCGTGGAGTTCGCCGGGGCGCGGGAGCGGGTGGAGACGGTGTTGGCCACGCCGAGGGAGGCGTTGCTGATCGGCACCAACCCGGCGTTGCCGATGCTGTTGCTGCACCGGGTGTCGTGGACGCTGGACGGCGCGCCGTTCGAGCGGGTGCGGTCCCTGTTCCGCGGTGACCGGCTGGCGTTCGAGACGCAGCTTGGCTGACCCTCCGGCCCCCGTACAAGCACGTGAGGGCCACCTTCACCACGTGAGACGTCAGGGCCTCGGCATGGTCGTGGGCGGCGACGGCCTGGGGCCGTGGGCAGGGGCGCTGTGGTTGCGTCTTGCGCAAGTATGGTGCCGTTGGTGGCGGCGGGGTGTTGTCTCGTTCGTGGTGGCTGGTGGGGTGGGTGTGCTGGCTGGTGCCGGTGTGGCAGGTGTGCCCGCGTGACGGGTACGTGAAGGCCACCTTCATCACGTCTGGCGACAGGAACTCGGCCTTCACGCGATCCCAGGCGTCCCGCTGGCATCGCGGGCCACGGCAGCCCCACCAGCCACACCCGTAAGACAGCAAGGGAGCTTTACTACCCTTCTTCGCCAGTAAAGCTCCCTTGCTCACGCCCGGCGCCCGACTTCGCCGGGACCCTGAGGTGAGACGTGGTGAAGGTGGCCTTCACGTGCTTTACCCAGGCCTGTTGTCTCGTGATCTGGAACCGACGTGCCGGACAGTGGGACCAGGCGGGCGGGAACGTGCAACTCGCGGGTCCGGAACGGACAACTCGCGCGTGAGAACGGACGACTCGCGCCCCGGAACGTACGGCTCGCGCGTGAGAACGTACGACTCGCGCGTACGGGTCGTTCACGCGGGCGACCGGCGCCACGTGAGAACCGGCGTCCACATCGTGAGTTCTGCGCTCACGCACGCGAGTTCTGCGTTCCGGACCGCGAGTTCTGCGCTCGAGCCGCCGACCTTGCCCTGCCGTACCCGGACTTCGCCAGACCCTGACGTTTCATGTGGTGAAGGTGGCCTTCACGTGGCTTGGTACATAACAAACCGGTAACTCGTCCGGTCCAATGTTCCGGGCCGGTTCACGGGGAGTTCAACGCGCGCTGGCGCCGCGTTGGCCGGTGGCGGAGAGCGTGTGCGGTATGCGGATCCTCATCGTCGGCGGCGGGGTGCTCGGCACCATGCACGCCTGGACGGCCGTGCAGCGCGGCCACGACGTCGTTCAACTGGAGCGCGAGCCCGAGGCGCGGGGTGCCTCCGTACGCAACTTCGGCCTGATCTGGGTCGGCGGCCGCGCCGACGGCCCCGAGCTGGAGACCGCGCTGCGGGCCCGCGAGCTGTGGGAGTCGATCGCCGACGAGGTGCCCGGCCTGGGCTTCCGCGCCAACGGCTCGCTCACCGTGCTGCGCACCGAGGCCGAGTGGGCCGTCGCCGAGCAGACCGCCGACGGCGGGCGGAACCTGACCCTGCTCGACGCGGCTGCCGTCCGCGAACGCAACCCCGCGCTGCGTGGCGAGTTCCTCGGCGCGTTGCACTGCGGGCTGGACGCGGCGGTCGAGCCACGCACGGCCCAGCCCGCCCTGCGGGAGCGGCTTGCCGCCAAGGGCCGGTACCGCTGGCTGCCGGGCCGGGAGGTCCGATCGCTGACCGCCCAGGGCGTCGTCGACGACCGGGGCGAGAGTCACGACGCCGACCTGGTGCTGTTCTGCACCGGAGCCTGGCTCGGCGGTCTGGTCGGGGAGCTGACCGAGAATCTGCCGGTGCGCCGGGTCCGGCTGCAGATGGCGCAGACCGAACCGCTCGGCGAGCCGCTGCCGACGTCGGTCGCCGACGGCGACAGCCTCCGCTACTACCCGGCCTACCGCGGTCCCGCGCTGGACGCGATGAACGCCACGCAGCCGCAGCCGGAGGTCGCCGCGCGGCACGCCATGCAGTTGCTGATGGTGCAGCGCCGCGACGGCGGCCTGACCGTCGGCGACACGCACGCCTACGACGAACCGTTCGGCTTCGACGTCGAGGAGGAGCCCTACGACCACCTGCGCACGGTCGCCGCGGCACTGCTGGGCAGGCCGTTGCCGCGGATCGTCCGCCGCTGGGCCGGCGTCTATGCCCAGGCCGACGGCGGGAGCGTGGTGCACAGGGCGCGGCTGGCGGACAACGCGTGGCTGGTCACCGGCCCCGGCGGGCGGGGCATGACGTGCTCGCCGGCGATCGCCGAGCGGACCGCCGACGAAGCCGGTCTGTGATCGAATGCAACCCCGCGCCGCCCACGTTCCGTCCTTTGGGACATGAGGTACACAGCGATCGTGGTTGGCGCCGGGGTCGCCCTGTTCGCCGGGGCGGCCTGCGCTAACCCAGAAGTGGGAAGCCAGCAGCCGATCGACCCGCCGGGCGCCAGTGCGCCGGCCGAACCGGGAGTGCCCGCACCCCCGGCACCGCCCGCTCCGCCGGGCACATCGGACGGCCAGAAACCCGCGCCGCCCGCGGGCGGCACCGCGGTACCGGGCGACCGGATCGACTCCGAGGCACTGCCCGAGGGGTACCCGGTCGAGGTGAGCACCACCGGCCAGCCCGCCACGCTGCAGGTCGTCGCGGAGGAGGGCGGTTGCGGCAGGGCCAGCGCCGAGGTCGTCGAGCAGAGCGCCGAGCGAGTGGTGATCAAGCTCGTCGAGACCGAGCCCAGCGGCGGCGTCGCCTGCACGATGGACATCCGCTACCCGAAGCTGTCCGTGCAGCTGCAGCAGCCGCTCGGGGACCGCGAGATCGTCCTGCAGTCGGAGAAGCGTAAGCAGTGATTTCCGTCGGCGGCGTGACCACACGGGTCACGCCGCCCTTACGCTGATCACCATGGGATCACGCCAGGTGTCGCTGTCCAGGACGATCGCCACCACGCCGGACACGATCTTCGAACTGCTCACCGACCCGGCCAAGCATCCGCTGCTGGACGGCTCGGGCACCGTGCGTGCCGCGCAGCCCGGCGGCCCCGAACGCCTGACGATGGGCGCGAAGTTCGGGATGGACATGCGGATGGGCGCGTCCTACAAGATCCTCAACACGGTGGTGGAGTTCGAGCAGGACCGGCTGATCGCCTGGCGGCACTTCAACGGTCACCGCTGGCGCTGGCAGCTGGAGCCCGTGGACGACGGGCACACCCGGGTCACCGAGACGTTCGACTGGTCCACCGCACGGGTCCCGGTGCTGATCTCGCTGAGCCCGTTCCCCCGCCGCAACCGCGCCGCGATCGAGAAGTCCCTGGCTCGCTTGGACGAGATGTTCCGCGGCTAGCGCGCGCGAAGTCCGTCCAGGAGGTACGTGGTGCGGCGGTCATAGGCCTCCCGGGCAGGCCGTTCGCCGTACTTGAGCGCGAGGGCGTTGTCGACGACGAGTGCGTGCAGGTCGCCCGCCGTGAACTCCGGCCGCAGCGCGCCGGAGGCCCGCGCCGCCGCGACGAGTTCGTCGTTGGCCTCACTCCCGGCCCGGCAGATCTTCATCAGCTGCCGCGAGTGCGGATACGTCTGCAGCAGGACGTCGTTGACGGCGGGCTGGCGGTACTGGAGATCGCGCAGCGCGGTGAGGTAGTAGTCGATCCGCTCGTCGATGTCGTCGATGGCCCGCATGCGGTCGATGACGGCGAACAGCTCCGTCGCGACGACCTCTTCGATGACGGCCTCGATGAGTCCGATCCGGCCGCCGAACCGGTTGAAGATCGTGGCCTTGCTGACGCCCGCCGCCTTGGCGACCTCCTCCAGCGGGACCGTCAGGCCCTGTCCCTGGAAAGCGCCGATCGCGGCAGAGCGGATCTGCTCGGAATTGCGCCGGGCATCGGCACGCAGCCGGGATTCCGACGGCACCACGCCTCACCATCTCTCGGTCGTAATTTGACTCCCTTGGTCAGTTTACCTACGCTCGGCGGCGAGTGAAACTGACCATGGTGGTCAACTTATGGAAGAGGTCGCGAAGATGATCGTTGTCACCGGCGCCACCGGTGGGCTGGGCGGCGCCACCGTCGAGCACCTGCTCAAGCGCGTACCCGCGGACCAGCTCGGCGTCAGCGTCCGCGACACCGCCAAGGCGCGGCACTTCGCCGACCGCGGCGTGCGCGTGCGGCAGGGTTCCTACGAGGATCCGGCCGCCCTGCGTGACTCCTTCGCCGGTGCCGAGCAGGTCCTCCTGGTGTCCGGCAACGACCCGGCCGCCGACCTGGTCGCCCTGCACCGGGGCGCCATCGACGCGGCGGTTGAGGCCGGTGTCCGGCGGATCCTCTACACCAGCCAGCAAGGCGCCGTCCCCGGCAACCCGTACCGGCCGTCGGAAACCCACCTCGCGACCGAGGCGATGCTCGGCGACTCCGGCGTCGCCTGGACCGCGTTGCGCAACGCCGCTTACGGCTCACTCGACCTGGTGCTCGGCCCGTGGCAGCGGACCGGCGGGATCGCCGGGCCGCTGGACGGCCCCGTCCCGTACACCGACCGTGCCGACGTGGCCGAGGCCACCGCGGCCATCCTCGCCGGTGCCCGCTCCTTCGACGGCCCCGTCACCCTCACCGCTTCGGCCGCCGTCACTCTCGACGATCTCGCCAGGATCGCCTCCGGCCTCATCGGTCGCACCGTCACCCGCGTCGTCGTGGACGACGAGCAGTGGGTTGCCGAACAGATCGCGAACGGCGTCCCGGAGCAGCCGGCCCGGCTCATGCTGACCTGGAACCAGGCCGCCCGTGCCGGCTACTTCGCCGGGACCGACCCCCTGCTGGCCGAACTCCTCGGCCGGGAGCCTCGCACCGTCACCGACCGGCTCGCGGCCGGCATTGGCACGACGGCCTAGTCGCGGGCGCCGCGGTCGCGCAGCATCCGGTTGACCACGGCCCTCCGCAGTGGGGGCAGCGCCTTCAACGTGCGGGCACCACCCCGCATCGCCCCGAGCATGGCCCTGCCGAGCACCGGTCCGTTGAGCGGATTGTCCTTGCCGTAGGCCTTGAGCGACTCCCTGACCGCGGTGAACCCGTAGTCGATCATCCGCGTCTCGTACTCGCGGATGGCCGTCAGCACCGGCACTTCGCCGCGATGCGCCGCGCCGAGGCGGTCGCCGAGCAGTCGCGCGTCCTTCAGTGCGGTGTTGGCGCCGACGCCGCGCCCGGGGGTCATGGTGTGGATGGCGTCGCCGATGAGCGTGACGTTGGTGGTGTCCCACTGCGGGATCGGCCTGGACGTGGACTGCCGGGTGGAGACCCCGCAGGTCGTCGGGTCGCTCAGGTCGAACAGCCGGTGCAGCGTGTCCGACCACCCCGGCGACATCGCCTTGGCGACCTCGATCACCTCCGCACCCTCCACATCGGACAGACCGGCCGGCGCCAGCCGCGGTGGAACGGCCACGCCCCAGATGACGTGGTCGCGGGTGTTGTCGAACCGCAGTCCCGGCCAGGCGGCGATGAGGTCGGCGTCGCGGTCGCCGATGCCGTTCTTCAGGTTCAGCTCGCCGTCCCACGGGAACTCCATCACGTGCGAGATGAAGAACCTGCCGCGCGGAGCGAAGATCAGCGACATGCCCCGCAGCATGTTCGGCGGCAGCAACCGTCTGACCCGGTCGTCGAGCGGGACCTTCCCCGCGGCGCTGACCATCTCGGCGTCGTCCAGCTCCGCGTGCGGCAGGTACTGGGCGCGCACCCGCGAGCGCGTCCCGTCGGCGGCGACCAGGACGTCCCCGGTCGCGCTCGTGCCGTCCTCGAAGTGCGCGACGACCCGGCCGTCGCCGGTGTGGCTGTAGTGGCTGAAGAATTTGCCGAAGTGCAGGATGTCGTCGACGTCGGTGCGCAGCACCTGCTTCAGCGTGACCCGGCTGACCGACTTCTCGCTGTCCAGCGTCCCGCGGTCCAGTGGCATTTCCAGCGACACCAGCTCGCTCAGGCGTTCCGTGTAGAGGTTGGCGCGCTGCATCGGCGCCGCGCAGGTGGCCACGAACAGCTCGAAGAGGTCGGCGGGCAGGCACGCCTTCAGCGCCCTGGTGCCCTCGGGGTTGATGCCGACGCGGAAACCCTGCAGGAAGTCCGCCCTGGTGCGGTCGCGTTCGTAGACGGCGACGCTGACGCCCTGCTTCTTCAGCGAGTGGGCCAGCGCCATCCCGCCGGTGCCCGCTCCGATGATCAGTACGTGAAAGCTCATCTCTCCCGCTCCAGTTCGGCGCTGAACGCGGCCAGTTCCTCGGCGGTCCAGCGCAGCCTGCCGGCGTCGAGGTCGGCGACCACGCCGGTGATCCAGTCGATGTGTGCCCGCACCGTCGCCTCGCGCAGTTCCTCCTCCAGCAGCACCAGCCGGGGCAGTCCCAGCCGTGCGCCGGCCGCCTTCGACTCGTGGATGTCGGCGAGGTCCCGTTCCAGCGCGGCCAGCCGGCCGGCCAGGCAGCTCCGGACCTCGCCGGCGTCCAGCAGCGGCAGGTAGGCGATCGCCGCGGTGAACTCCGGGAAGTCCTCCCGGGGAGCGGTGAGCATGCCGCGTAGCCAGGTCCGGACGGTCTCGCGGCCGTCGTCGGTGATCTCGTAGACGGTGCGTTCCGGGCGGCCGCCCGCCCGCTCGGTGCCGACGGTGGCGACCAGTCCCGCGTCGGCCAGCCGGTCGATCGTCTTGTAGAGGCTCGTGCGCCAGGTGACGTTGATGACCCGTTCCTTGCCGCGTTCGCGGATCAGCCGCTGCATCTCGTAGGGGTGCATGGGCTTCTCGGCGAGCAGGGCCAGTACCGCGACGGCGACGACGGAGCGTTTCATGACTCCATAGTGTCCAAGACACTAGTGTCTTTGCAACTAATATCCCTGGCGAGTTTCTCTGACTAAGGTCAGAGGATGGATCGTGTGCTGGTGGAGCGGGTGCGGCGGTTCAACCGCACGGTCACCCAGCGGATCGGCGCCCTCGACGACGCCTACCTGTCCCGTGGCCGGCCGCTCGGCCAGGCCCGGCTGCTGTGGGAGATCGCGGGGGACACCTGCGAGCTGCGGGATCTGCGGACCCGGCTGGACCTGGACTCCGGCTACCTGAGCCGCCTGCTGACCGCGCTGCGGGCCGACGGCCTGGTCGAGGTCGGGCAGGACGGCGCAGACGGGAGGGTGCGGACCGTCCGGCTCACCGCGGCCGGGCTGGCCGAGCGTGCCGAGCTGGACCGGCTCTCCGACGAACTGGCCACGTCGATCCTGCGCCCGCTCGACGACGACCAGCGCGAGCGGCTCACGTCGGCGATGGCGCAGGTGGAACGCCTGCTGGTGGCGTCCATGGTCGACGTGACCGTCCGCGACCCGGCCGAGCCGGGGGCACGCCGGTGCGTCGCGGCCTACGTCGCGGAGCTGGCCGGGCGGTTCGACGGCGGCTTCGACCCGGAGCGCAGCCTGCCCGCCGCCGACGACGAGCTGCGCCCGCCCGCCGGGCTGCTGCTGGTCGCCGCGTTGCACGACGACCCGGTCGGCTGCGGTGCGCTCAAGCTGCGTGCGGACGGGATCGCGGAGGTCAAACGCATGTGGGTGGCGCCGTCGGTGCGCGGATTGTGCCTGGGCAGGCGGCTGCTGACCGAACTGGAGCGGCACGCCCGCGCGCACGGCGTGCACACGCTGCGGCTGGAGACGAACCGGGCGCTGACCGAGGCGATCGCGCTGTACCGGGGCGCCGGTTTCCGCGAGGTGGACGCGTTCAACGACGAGACCTACGCCCACCACTGGTTCGAGAAGGGACTGCCATGAGCTTCGACGACCTGACCACCGCCCACCGGACCGACGCCTGCATCCGGGCCGGGGTGCCGGTGCGGTGCGTCTCGCTGCCGCCGGTGACACCCGGCATGCGAGTGGCCGGCCGGGTCTGCCCGGCGCGGCACGCGGGCAGTGTCGACGTGTTCCTGGAGGCGTTCGCCGGCGCGCGGGAAGGCGACGTGCTGGTGGTCGACAACGGCGGCCGCGCCGACGAGGCGTGCGTGGGCGACCTCGTCGTGCTGGAGGCGCGGGCGGCGGGGCTCGGCGGAATCGTGATCTGGGGCCTGCACCGCGACACCGCCGACATCCGCGCCATCGGCCTGCCGGTGTTCAGCCTCGGCGCGCTGCCGACCGGACCGCTGCGGCTCGACCCCCGGGCGGGCGACGCCGTCGAGTCGGCGACGGTGGGGCAGTGGGAGGTCGGCAAGGACGACCTGGTGTTCGCCGACGACGACGGCGCGGTGTTCCTCCCGCTGGACCGGGTGGACGAGCTGACCGGCCTGGCGCGGACGATCCGGGACACCGAGCGCCGCCAGGCCGACCGCATCCGGTCCGGCGAGACGCTGCGGTCGCAGGTGCGGTTCGGCGACTTCCTGGCCCGCCGCCGCGACACGCCGGAGCTCACGTTCCGCGAGCACCTGCGTGCCGTCGGCGGCGCCATCGAGGAATGAGCGGTGTCAGGACCGGAAGCTGATCTGCAGCACCGGTTCGCTGGTGGCGGCGAAGAAGTCGTTGCCCTTGTCGTCGATGACGATGAACGCGGGGAAGTCCTCGACCTCGATCTTCCACACCGCCTCCATGCCGAGCTCCGGGTACTCCAGCACCTCGACCTTCTTGATGCAGTCCTGCGCCAGCCGCGCCGCCGGACCGCCGATCGACCCGAGGTAGAACCCGCCGTGCTCG
The DNA here is from genome assembly GCF_004214935.1 of Amycolatopsis suaedae. Lineage (GTDB taxonomy): Bacteria > Actinomycetota > Actinomycetes > Mycobacteriales > Pseudonocardiaceae > Amycolatopsis > Amycolatopsis suaedae. Next base: position 222,476 of record NZ_SFCC01000007.1, on the reverse strand, counting down.
GCACAGGCCGCCGTGACCTTCTTCGACCGGTTGCCCTTCGCCAGCATCACCAGCGAACCGCCCGCCGCCTGGAACTGCTCGACGTAGGAGTCCATCCGCCCGGCCGTGGTCGGGCCGAACGAGCCGGACGCGTAACCCTCCGGCGTCTTGGCCGGGCCGGCGTAGTAGACCGGGTGGTCGCGCAGGTACTTCGGCATCGGCTCGCCGGCGTCGAGCCGCTCGGCGATCTTCGCGTGGGCGATGTCGCGGGCCACCACCAGCGGGCCGGTCAGCGACAGGCGGGTCTTCACCGGCAGCTGGGACAACTGGGCGCGGATCTCTTCCATCGGCCGGTTCAGGTCGACGGCGACGACCTCCTCGGACAGGTCGTCCTCGGTCACGTCGGGCAGGAACCGCGCCGGGTCGCGCTCGAGCTGCTCCAGGAACACGCCGTCGGCGGTGATCTTCGCCTTGGCCTGCCGGTCGGCCGAGCACGACACCGCGACGCCGACCGGGCAGGACGCACCGTGCCGCGGCAGCCGGATGACCCGCACGTCGTGGCAGAAGTACTTGCCGCCGAACTGCGCCCCGATGCCGAACTGCCGGGTCATCTCCAGCACCTGCGCCTCGAGGTCGGTGTCGCGGAAACCGTGCCCCAGCTCGGATCCCTGCGTCGGCAGGTCGTCGAGGTAACGGGCGGACGCGAGCTTGGCGACCTTGAGGTTGAACTCCGCCGACATGCCGCCGACGACGATCGCCAGGTGGTACGGCGGGCACGCCGCGGTGCCCAGGCTGCGCAGCTTCTCGTCGAGGAACCGGGCCAGCCGCTTCGGGTTCAGGACGGCCTTGGTCTCCTGGTACAGGAACGTCTTGTTCGCGCTGCCGCCGCCCTTGGCCATGAACAGGAACTCGTAGGACGGGTCACCCGCGCCGTCCTTGTGGTAAAGCTCGACCTGGGCGGGCAGGTTGGTGCCGGTGTTGCGTTCCTCCCAGAAGTTCACCGGCGCCATCTGCGAGTACCGCAGGTTCAGCTCCTGGTAGGCGTCGAACACGCCGCGGGAGAGCGCTTCCTCGTCGTTGCCGCCGGTCAGCACCCGCTCGGTCCGCTTGCCGATGACGATGGCCGTCCCGGTGTCCTGGCACATCGGCAGCACCCCGCCCGCCGAGATGGCCGCGTTGCGCAGCAGGTCCATGGCGACGAACCGGTCGTTGCCGCTGGCCTCCGGGTCGTCGACGATCGCCCGCAGCTGGGCGAGGTGGCTGGTGCGCAGCAGGTGCTGGATGTCGGTGATCGCGGTACGGGCCAGCAGCGTCAGCGCGGCGGGGTCGACCCGCAGGAACTTCTGGCCGCCCGCTTCGACGACCTCGACGCCGTCCTGGCTGACCAGGCGGTACTCGGTGCGGTTGTCCGGTCCGAGCGGCAGGACCTCGGTGTGCTGGAACGTGGTGGTGGGCACGGCTGCGGGCTCCCTTGCACGCATGTCTTGGTTCGGTCCGACGAACCTACCCCGGACATAACGGAAGGCCGGGCCCACCCCGACGGACCCGACCTTCCGGGGGAGGCGGTCCAGGCGAGAACCTGGCCGCGAAAACCGTGTGCGCGGCATGATCGCCGCCGACCTTCCGACCGTCTCGTGACGCAGGTCATAAGTCAACCCGGCCAACGGGCGAAAGACGCATGAAGGCCACCTTCATCCCATCAGACGGGAGGAAGGTGGCCTTCATGCGCTGTGTGCCGGGGGCCGTGCGGGAACTAGCTGGCGTAGGCACGCAGCCGGTCGGCGCGCTCGCCCTGGCGCAGCTTCGCCATGACCTCACGCTCGATCTGCCGCACCCGTTCCCTGGACAGGCCGAAGTGCTTGCCGATCTGGTCCAGCGTGCGCGGCTGGCCGTCGTCGAGGCCGTACCGCAGCCGGATGACGTGCTGCTCGCGGTCGTCCAGCGTGGCCAGCACTCGCCGCAGGTCGTCCTGCAGCAGCCCGGAGATCACCGCGCTCTCGGCGTCGGTGGCCTCGGAGTCCTCGATGAAGTCGCCCAGCGGTGCGTCTTCCTCGGTGCCGACCGGCATGTCGAGGCTCACCGGGTCGCGGGCGTGGTCGAGCAGGTCGGCGACCTTGTGCTCGGCGATGCCGGACTCGGCGGCCAGCTCCTCGTTGGTGGCCTCGCGGCCGAGCTGCTGGTGCAGGTCACGCTTGATCCTGGCGAGCTTGTTGACCTGCTCCACCAGGTGCACCGGAAGCCGGATGGTGCGCCCCTGGTCGGCCATGCCCCTCGTGATGGCCTGCCGGATCCACCACGTGGCGTAGGTGGAGAACTTGAACCCCTTGGAGTAGTCGAACTTCTCCACCGCGCGGATCAGACCCAGGTTCCCCTCCTGGATCAGGTCGAGCAGCGGCATGCCCCGGCCGGTGTAGCGCTTGGCCAGCGACACCACGAGCCGCAGGTTCGCCTCCAGCAGGTGGTTCTTCGCGGCGTGGCCGTCGCGTACCAGCGCCTTCAGCTCGACCCGGCGCTGCTCGGACAGGTCCGGCTCGGAGTCCAGCATGTGCTGGGCGAACACACCGGCTTCGATGCGCTTCGCGATCTCCACCTCGTCGGCCGCCGTCAGCAGTGCGGTTTTACCGATACCATTGAGGTAGACGCGGACCAGATCGGCCGCTGGGCTCTGGGCGTCGAGATCGGTACTCTCGGGAGTAACCGGCGTCGGCTCCTCGGTCTGTTGCTTGGGAATTCTGCGCTGGCGGATGCCTCGCGCCTCTCGGTCTAGCGTCTGGACGGACATACTGCCTCCCCGGTCACGGGCGCGTGGTGGCGGTACGCGCACGCTGTGCTTCGCGGTCGGGGCCTGTGGAACCCTGCCCGCGAGTCCGGCTGGCTGGCCGGACATTCGGTTCAACGCCCCGGTCTTGCGAATCGTTCCCGAGCCGTCAACCAAGATGACGGAATTGATACCTGGGTGGTTGCTCGACCAAACCTGAGCTTTTCCTGAGAGGCGCACCGCCTGGTGGTCTAAACCTCGACGAGAACGGTGAACGGGCCGTCGTTCACGCTGTGTACGGCCATCATCGCACCGAACCGGCCGGTCTCCACCCGGGCGCCGCGGGCCCGTAGTTCGGCGACGACTGTGTCGAACAACACCTCCGCCACCTCGCCTTTCGCGGCCTTCGTCCAGGACGGCCGGCGCCCCTTGCGGGTGTCGCCGTACAGCGTGAACTGGCTCACCAGCAGCAGCGGCGCACCGGCGTCGGCGCAGGACCGCTCGTCCCGCAGCACCCGCAGCTCGTGCAACTTGCGGGCCATCGTGCGGGCCTGCTCGGCCGTGTCCTCGGCGGCCACGCCCACCAGCACCAGCAGTCCCGGCTCGCCGATCGCGCCGACGACCTCGCCGCCCACGGTGACCCTGGCCTCGGTCACCCGCGCGGCGACCGCCCTCACGCCTGCTCCACCGGCGTGAGCATGCCGTGCCGCACTAACTCGCGGACGACCGGCAGCGCGGCCTCGGTGAGCGCGCCCTCCGGCTGGCCGTGCCCGGCGGCCAGCAGCCCCAGCAGGTCCTCCAGCGGCAGGTGGCCCCGGCACCCGGCCAGCAGCGCGGTGGCCAGCTCGTCCAGCTCGTGCTGCCAGCCCGGCCCGTCGACGCGGTGCAGCCGCCGCACGGTGGTGCTCCAGCCGTCGTCGGACGGCGAGTCGACGCGTTCCAGCACCACCGTGTCCGGCACCGTGAAAACGGTCTCCAGCAGCCGGGAACCGTTGTCCCGCAACCAGTCCACCCGATCCAGCCAGCCGGCGGCCTCGGGGCCGAGCGGGTCGTCGAAGGCCTGCCGCAGGTCCTCGCAGACGATCGTCGGCGTGACGCCGGACCGGCGCCGCAGCGTCACGAACCCGAATCCGACGCCGGCCACCCGGTTCTCGGCGAACCAGTCCAGCCACGCCGATGCTTTGGCCCGGCCCTCCGCCGACCGCGGGTCGAGGCCGGCGTCCCGCAGCCAGGTGCCGACGTAGAGGCCCGGATCGGCGACGTCGCGCTGGACGAACCAGGCGTCGGTCTCCGCGGGCAGCCACCGCGTCACCCGATCGGCCCAGTCCTCGCCGTCGACGTGCAGCCACGAGGCCAGCAGCTGCCCGACACCACCCTCGGTGAGGAACGCGGGCAGCTGACGCACCACCAGCGCGCTCGCGTCGTCACCGGCCAGGCCGGAGTCGCGGTAGACGTAGTCCACCCTCGGTGGCCCCACCACGAACGGGGGATTGCAGACGATCTGGTCGAACCGGCGCCGCGCGACCGGCGCGAACCACTCGCCCCGCAGCAGCTCGACATCCAGTCCGTTGAGCCGGAACGTCGCCCCGGCCAGGTCCAGCGCCCGTGCCGAGACGTCGGTCGCGGTGATCCGGTCCGCGTGCCTGCTCGCGTGCAGCGCCTGCACGCCGTTGCCGGTGCCCAGGTCCAGCAGGCTGCCCACCGGCCGCCTGCTGGTGGCCCGGATGAGGCTGAGCGAGGCGTGCCCGACGCCCAGCACGTGGTCGGCGGGCACCGGGCCGCCGAGCTGGTCGGAGTCCAGGTCGGCCAGCACCCACCAGGAGCCGTCGTCGTCACCGTGCGGCCGCAGGTCCAGTCCGGCCCGCACACCGTCGTCCGCGGGGCGGAGTAGCCCGGCCGCGAGCGCGTCGTCGACGTCCAGCGGCGCCAGCGCCGCCCGTACCCGCTCCCTCGGCTCGGCAGAGCCCAGCAGGAACAGCCGGATCAGCACGCCCAGGTCACCGGCGTCGGCGCTGGCCCGCGCGGCCAGTTCCGGCTCACCCCGGCCCAGCGCGGCGTGCGCGGCACCGCCCAGTACGCCGACCACGCCGTCGGCGTCGTAGCCGGTGCGGAGCAGGGCGTCCCGGAGGCGATCACAGAAGTCGGCGTTCACGAGCGGTAACTCTAGAGCCGGGATGATCAACCGGCCGTTTCGTGGTCAGATGACGCGGTGAGCACCGTCCTGTCCGGCCTCGACGCCGCACTGCCCGACCTGGAAAGCCTCTACACCGACCTGCACCGCCATCCCGAACTGGCCTTCGCCGAGCACCGCACCGCCGGCGTGCTGGCCAGCCGGCTGGAGGCCGCCGGATTCACCGTCCACCGCGGCGTCGGGCAGACCGGCGTCGTCGGCGTCCTGCGCAACGGCGACGGGCCGGCCGTCATGCTGCGGGCCGACATCGACGCGCTGCCGGTCCGCGAGCGGACCGGGCTGGACTACGCCAGCACCGACACCGGCCTGGACGCCGACGGCAACGAGGTACCCGTCATGCACGCCTGCGGGCACGACATGCACGCCACCTGGCTGTCCGGCGCGGCCGCGCTGCTGGCGCGCGGGCGGGAGCACTGGTCAGGCACGCTGCTCGTGGTGTTCCAGCCGGGGGAGGAGGTCGGCGACGGCGCGGCCGGCATGGTCCGCGACGGCCTGTTCGACATCGCGGGCAGGCCCGATGTGGTGCTGGGCCAGCACATCGCACCCGGCCCGGCGGGCTGGGTGCTGACCCGGCCCGGCGTGCTGATGGCGGCCACCGACTCGCTGCGCATCACCCTGCACGGCCGCGGCGGGCACGGCTCGCGCCCGGAAACCACCGTCGACCCGGTGGTGCTGGCGGCGTCGGTGGTGCTGCGGTTGCAGACGATCGTGTCGCGGGAACTGGCCGCCACCGAACAGGCCGTCGTGACCGTCGGATCGTTGCACGCGGGCACCACGCACAACGTCATTGCCGACCGGGCGGTGCTGGAGGTCAACGTCCGCACGTTCGACGCCACGGTGCGGGACCGGGTGCTCGCCGCCATCGGCCGGATCGTGCGGGGCGAGGCGCAGGCGGCAGGCGCGCCCGCCGAGCCCGAGATCACCGAGATCGCCACCTTTCCGGTGACCAGCAACGACGAGCACGCCACCGAGTCGCTCACGGCCGCGTTCCGGGCGCACTTCCCGGACGGGTCGGTGCTGGACGCGCCGCTGGTCACCGGCAGTGAGGACTTCGGCGAGTTCGGGACCGCCGCCGGGGTGCCGTCGGTGTTCTGGCTGGTCGGCGGGATGGATCCGGAGAAGGTCATGACCGCCATGGCGCAGGGCAGGTTCGAATCGGACATCCCGTCCAACCACTCGCCGCTGTTCGCACCGGTGCTCCACCCGACCCTGCGGGTCGGCGTCGAAACCCTGGTCGTCGGCGCCCTGAACTGGTTGACGGCCCCCGCTTCCGGGTAGCCGCGCCGAGTGGGACGATGGACGGTGACGGAGGAGGTACCGGTGTCCGAACCGCGGGTTTCCCGGCACGCGCCGGTGGAAGGGCCCGACCCGGTGCTCATCACCGAGGCCGCACCCTCCTACGAGGATCAGTTCGCCGCGCGCAAGCGCAAGTACATGTTGATGATGGGGATGCGCATCCCCTGCCTGGTGCTGGCCGGCGTCTTCTACCACACCTGGTGGCTGGCGCTGGCGTTCGTGCTGCTGTCCGTGCCGCTGCCGTGGATGGCCGTGCTGATCGCCAACGACCGGCCGCCACGCAAGGCCGAGAAGGTCAGCCGCTACCAGCAGGAGGCGCGCGCCATCGAGGCCCGCGAGCACCGCGTCATCGACGGCTGAGTCGTGGATCTTCGCAGCCAAAGCACGTGAAGGCCACCTTCACCACGTGAGGCGTCAGGGGCCCGGCAAAGTCGGGTGCGGGCAGGGCGAGGTGGGTGGTCCCGAGCGCAGAACTCGCGTTCCGGAACGCAGAACTCGCGTGCTTGAGCGCAGAACTCACGATGTGGACCGGGTTCTCACGTAGTGCCGGTCACCCGCGTGAACGGTCCGTTCGTGCGAGTTGTCCGTTCCGGACCCGCGAGTTGTCCGTTCCCGCCCGGCTGGTTGCACTGTCCGGCACGCCGGTTCCGGATCGCGAGACACCGGCCCCGGGTCAAGCTCGTGAAGGCCACCTTCATTACGTGTGACGTGGTGAAGGTGGCCTTCACGTGCCCTGGTGCTTGGCGGGTTGTCTCGTTCGTGGTGGCTGGTGGGGTGGTTGTGGTGTTGGAGGCTGGTGGGGCGGGTGTGCCGGGGTGAGGGCGGATGTGGTGGCGTCTGATGCCGTGAAGGGGGCCCTCACGGCAATCGCCCACGACTCCCGACTTTGCCGGGCCCTGACGTGTGACGTGGTGATGGTGGCCTTCACGTGCTTGGGGGCATTGGCCTCAGACGCGTACCAGCACCTGGTCCAGGTTCTTGCGCACCAGGTCGGGCACGGTCGCGTCGGAGGCCGGGTAGCCGACCGGGATGACGGCGAACGCCTTCTCGTTGCGTGGCCTGCCGAGGATCTCGGACAGGAAGCGCATCGGGCTGGGCGTGTGGGTCAGCGCGGCCAGCCCGGACAGGTGCAGCGCGGTGAGCAGCATGCCGACAGCGATGCCGACCGATTCGTCGACGTAGTAGTGCTTGTGCTTCTCGCCGGTCGCCTCGTCGAGGAAGTAGCGCTGGGCGAACACGACGATCAGGTACGGCGCGTCGGTCAGGTGCGGCTTGTGCTCGTCGGTGCCCAGCGGGCGCAGCGCGGCGAGCCACTCCTCGCCGAGCCTGCCCGCGTAGGAGCGCCGTTCCTCCTCCTCGGCGGCCTCCCGGATCCGGGCCCGCACGGCGGGATCGGTGACCAGCACGAACGTCCACGGCTGCTGGTGTGCCCCGGACGGCGCCGTCGACGCGACCGCGATCGCGTCGAGCACGACCTGTTCGTCGACCGGATCGGGCGCGAAGGCGCGGACGGTGCGGCGTTGCGTCATCCGGTCCCGCAGGCGGGCCGCGGCGGCCACGGACTCCGCGGGCGCCATCCGGGCGGGGCGGTAAGGCACGGGGTGGTGGTCGGTACCGGAGATCGGGGTCCAGGATCGCTGGGTTTCCATCCCCACACCGTGCCGCGTCCGCGCGGCACCGTCCAGACCTCAGAACACCGGCTGCGCGCACACCTGGCCGACCGCGCGGGCGGCCAGCCGGACACCGGCCCGCAGTGAGTCCACAGTGGACTCGCCAGCGAGCCACGCGGCCAGCACGCCCGCGTCGAAGGCGTCACCGGCGCCGGTGGTGTCCACGACCTCGGCAGGCGCGGCGGGCACCGACACGACGCCGTCGGCGTCCACCCAGCAGGCACCGTCGAGACCGCAGGTGACGGCGACGGCCCCGACCGTGCCCAGCAGCTGCTTCGCCGACGCCGGATCGTCGGACCCGGTGAGCGCCACCAGTTCGGCCGTGTTGGGCAGCAGGAGGTCGACACCGGCGACGTCGCCGAGGAATGCCGTGGGATCGGTGATCAGCGCGGCCGCCTGCGGGTCGACCGACGTCGTCAGCCCGGCCCGCTTCGCGGCGGCCAGCGCTGCCAGACCGGCAGGCCGCGACGAGGCGTCGAGCAGCACGTAGCCGGACAGGTGCAGGTGCGCGGCACCGGCCAGCGCCGCCGGGTCGACGTCGTCCGGGCTGAACCGGGCGTTGGCGCCCCGGTCGGGCAGCATGCTGCGCTGGCCGTCGCCGTCGACGAGCACCACGACGCAGCAGGTCGGCGCCTCCGGGTCGACGGTGAGCGCGCAGCGCACGCCGGCCTCGTCGAGCTTGCCGCGGATCAGCCTGCCGCCGTCGTCGTCGCCGATCCGCGCGATCAGCGTCGTGTCCGCGCCCGCGGCCCGCAGCCACAGCGCGGTGTTGGCACCGGCGCCGCCACCCGCCAGCCGGACGGCGCTGCGGACGTCGCCGCCGTGCACGATCGGGCCGTCGTGCCGGGCCACCACGTCCAGGCCGGCATCGCCGACCACCACGATGCTCATCGCGCGAGCTCCGAGAGCGACGCAGCGACCTCGGTGCCGAGCGCGGCGTTGGCCACGACCAGCTCCTCGTTGGCGTCCAGGCTCACCCCGCCGCTGGCGGTGTGGAAGTGCTCCAGCAGCACCGGCGTGACGTCCGATCCCTGGACGCCACGCGTCCGCAGCAGCTCCAGCCCCTCGGCGAGCAGGCGGTCGTGCAGCTCGGCGTCCAGCTCGTGGGCTTCCGGGACGGGGTTGGCCAGCAGCGCGCCCGAACCCGCCAGTGCGCGGTGGGCGGCGTAGGCCGCGGCGGCCTGCTTCGGGTCGTCGACGCGCCGCGACACCGGCAGGCCGGACGAGCGGCGGTAGAAGGCGGGGAAGTCGTCGGTGCGGTAGCCGAGTACCGCGACCGAGTTGGTCTCCAGCACCTCCAGCGTCGCCGGTATGTCCAAAATGGACTTGACGCCGGAGCAGACGACCAGCGTGGCGACCTTGGCGAGTACGCCGAGGTCGGCGGAGACGTCCCAGGTCACCGTCTCGCCGGGCAGCGGGTGGTGCACCCCGCCGAGACCGCCGGTGGCGAACACCCGTACGCCCGCGGCGTCGGCCAGCGCCGCGGTGCTGGCCACGGTCGTCGCCCCCGAGCCGCCCAGGCCGACGGCCGGGCCCAGATCACGCAGCGACAGCTTCGCCAGCCCGGCGTCGCAGACCCGTTCCAGCTGGTCGGGCGTCAGGCCCACCAGTGCACGCCCGTCCAGGACGGCGACGGTCGCCGGTACGGCACCGCCGTCGCGGACCACCCGCTCCAGCCGCCGCCCGACCTCCAGGTTGCGGCCCGGCGGCAGCCCATGGGCCAGCAGCGTGCTCTCCAGGGCCACCACGGGGCGGCCGGCGGCGAGCGCGTCGGCGACTTCCTCGGACAGGGTGAGATGTTCGCTGGTCACGAGGGGACATCATGACCCATCCGGGTGCGGTCAGTCGAAGATCCCCCGGCTCTTGGCGACCTCGTGCAGCCACGCGGGCAGCTGCTTCTCCCACTCGATCCGGTCGACGGCGGCGTGGTCGACGGTGAACGAGCCGAGGAAGTCCTGGCCACGCCCGCCGAACCCGCCGGACTTGCTCACCCGGACCCGCTTGTGCACCTCCAGCACCACGGCCGTCTGCGCGGAGCCGGACAGGAAGGTGACCGCGACGCTGGTGAACACCGGCGCGAACCGCTGCGGCGGGGCGAAGCGGATCTCCTGGTAGAACGGCAGCTGCTGGGTGACGCCGTTGATCCGGCCAGACTCCAGCGCCGCGCCGGTGAAGGTGAACCCGCAGCGGCTCATCGCGTCGAGGATGCGCTTCTGCGCGGGCAGCGGCTCGACGGCGGCGGCGTCGACGTCGGTCGGGTCGGCCACGGTGCCGCCCAGGTCCAGCGTGGTCTGCACGCCGACGGCGATGCCGGACAGCGGCTTGCCGTACACGCTGCTGATCGGCGTCTCCCAGGGGAGCTGGATCTCGAACGGCAGCCGCACCTGCTGGCCGGGCTGGATGCGCTCGTTCGACGCGATCTGCTGGTCGCCGAACGACAGGTCGCTGTACTCGGGCCGGTCGCCAGGGGTCTCCACCCGGGCGAGCAGCGTCACGCCGACGGCCTTGACCTCCTGGTCGACCTCGCCGCCGAGCAGCAGGACCTCGCCGCGCAACGGGCGGCCGGGGGACACGGAACGATCCAGCAGGCGGGCGTCGAGCCGCGCGCCACCGGAGCCGAAGCTGGCGAGCACCTTCTGGAACATGGGCTGATCCTTGCAGGTCCGCGTCGGGCCGGTGGGGCTTTTGGGGCATCATGGTGGGGTGAGTACGCAGACGCTTCCCGATGTCGACACCCGTCCCGAGGGCACGGACAGCACCGACAGCGACGAACCCAAGGTCTTCCACTACGTGCGCAAGGACCGGATCGCCGAGAGCGCGGTCATGGGCACGCACGTGGTGGCGCTGTGTGGCGAGGTCTTCCCGGTGACCCGCTCGCCCAAGCCGGGCTCGCCGGTGTGCCCCGACTGCAAGAAGATCTACGAGGGCTTGCGCCCCGGTAAGGACTGAGGTTCGTCCACCGAGCCGTTCGCCGACTCCGGCGGCGGCTCGGGTGAGCGGTGCTTGCGCAACGGCAGCGTGGTCCGCTCCCAGAGCTTCTTGCCCTCGTCGTCGCGGATGCGCTCGTTGACCCGTTCCATCTCCAGCCTGCGCCACCGGCGGCGCTGCCGCCGGGTCGGCTTGGCCGGCCACAGCTCCTGGATCGCGCTGTTGAAGTACGCCCCGCCGACCACGGCCAGCCCGATGAAGAACGTGAACAGCAGGAACGCGATCGGGGTGGCCAGCGCGCCGTAGGTGTAGCCGGTGGTGGTGATCCAGCCGATGTAGATCCGCAGGCCCACACTGGACAGCAGGAAGATCGCCATCGCCAGGATCGCGCCCGGCAGCCCGCGGTGCCAGGGCAGCTTGCGCGGCAGCGCCAGCTTGTACAGCGTGGCCAGTGCCAGTACGAGCAGCCCGCCCAGCACCGGGTAGTACAGCGACCCGACCCACTCGGCCACCGTCGGTTGCCAGGACGCCGGGAAGAACCGGGGTAGGAAGTCCGGCCCGACCGCGATCACCGGCAGCCCGATCACCAGGAAGACCAGCATCACCAGGTACAGCAGCAACGCGAAGATCCGCTGCCACACCTCGTTGCGCACGCCGTACTGACCGTGCGCGACCGTGATCGCGTCGACGAACGACGACATGGCCGACGAGCCGGCCCACAGCGAGATCAGGAAGCCGACCGACACGATCTCGCCCTTGCCGATGTGCAGGATGTCGTCGACGGTCGGCGAGATGATCCGGGTGACCACGTCCTCGCTGAAGATCGTCCGGCAGAACGCGATGATCTTGTCGTGGACGGCGTCGACGACGCCCTGGCCGAACCAGTCGCCGATGAAGCCCAGCGACCCGAGCAGCCCGAGCAGCAGCGGCGGCAGCGACAGCGTCTGCCAGAACGCGGCCTCGGCCGACTCGGAGAAGATGTTGCCGTCCCACGCCTTGTTCAGGGTGCGTTTGAGCAGGCGCAGGGGACCCTTGCGCCCGGCCCGCTCGGCCGCGCGCTCGTTGTCCGCCCCAGTGGAGTCGGTTGTGCCTTCGGATGTGCTCATCGTGTGGTTCCAGCATGGTCCATCACGCTGCGTTTGGCTCGTCACATCCCCCGCGACGGCGTGCCGTCGGCGAGCGTTGTCGGTGCCGGGCGGTAAACTCGGCCGAGCGCCCTCACCGGCCCGGCGATGTTGCCGGCACCTTCGTGGGGGCCTTCGCATGTAGTTCGAGGGGAGTGGGGACGGCACAGTGCCTGAGAGCGTGCTCGGTGCGCCGCCGGCGCAGCAAGACTCCACGGCCAGGCCGCTGCGGGCCTGGCAGCGGCGTGCGCTGACCAGGTACCTGACCAGCAAGCCGCAGGACTTCCTGGCCGTGGCGACGCCCGGTGCGGGCAAGACCGTGTTCGGCCTGCGGATCGCGGCCGAGCTGCTGTCGGACCGCACGATCCAGGCCGTCACGATCGTCACGCCGACCGAGCACCTCAAGCACCAGTGGGCGGCCTCGGCCGCCGCGGCCGGTATCGCCATCGACTCGAACTTCCGCAACACCACCGGCGTCACCTCCAGTGACTACCAGGGCGTCGCGCTGACGTATGCCCAGGTCGCCGCCCACCCGACACTGCACCGGGTGCGCACGGAGAACCGCAAGACGCTGGTGATCCTTGACGAGATCCACCACGGCGGCGACGCGAAGTCCTGGGGCGACGCCATCCGCGAGGCGTTCACCCCCGCGGTGCGCAGGCTGGCCCTGACCGGTACGCCGTTCCGCAGCGACGACTCGCCGATCCCGTTCGTCAGCTACGAGCCGGACGGCTCCGGGGCGCTGCGCAGCAAGGCCGACCACACCTACGGCTACGCCGACGCGCTGGCCGACGGCGTCGTCCGGCCGGTGGTGTTCCTGGCCTACTCCGGCGAGGCGTCCTGGCGCACCAGCGCGGGGGAGGAGTTCACCGCCCGGCTGGGTGAGCCGCTGACCGCCGAGCAGAACGCCAGGGCCTGGCGGACGGCGCTGGATCCCGGCGGCGAGTGGATCCCCGCTGTCCTGCAGGCCGCCGACACCCGGCTCACCCAGCTGCGACTCGGCGGCATCCCGGACGCCGGTGGCCTGGTCATCGCGACGGACCAGGATTCGGCGCGGGCGTACGCCAAGCTGCTGCAGCGGATCTCCGGCGAGGCCCCGGCGGTGGTGCTGTCCGACGATCCGAAGGCGTCCGCCCGGATCGGCGAGTTCGCCGAGTCGACCGAGCGCTGGCTGGTCGCGGTCCGCATGGTGTCCGAGGGCGTCGACGTCCCCCGGCTGGCGGTCGGCGTGTACGCCACCAGCGCGTCCACCCCGCTGTTCTTCGCGCAGGCCATCGGCCGGTTCGTGCGGGCGCGGCGCAAGGGGGAGACGGCCAGCGTGTTCCTGCCCAGCGTCCCGGTGCTGCTGGAACTGGCCAGCGAGCTGGAGGCCGAGCGCGACCACGTGCTGGGCAAGCCGCACCGGGAGAAGGACGGCTGGGACGACGAGCTGCTGGTCCAGGCCAACCGCACCGAGGACGAGCCCGGCGAGGAGGAGAAGGCGTTCACGTCGCTGGGTGCTTCGGCCGAGCTGGACCAGGTGATCTACGACGGCAACTCGTTCGGCACGGCGGTGTTCTCCGGTAGCGAGGAGGAGCAGGAGTACCTCGGCCTGCCCGGCCTGCTGGAGCCCGATCAGGTGCGGGCGCTGCTGCGCAAGCGGCAGGAGGAGCAGCTCGCCGACGCGAAGAAGCGCAAGCCCGCGCAGGAGGCGCCGGTCGAGGTCAAGCCGCGGTCGGTGTCCGAGCGGCAGGCCGCGTTGCGCAAGGAGCTGAACGCGCTGGTCGGCATGTACCACCACCGCACCGGCAAGCCGCACGGCGCCATCCACAACGAGCTGCGCAAGGCCTGCGGCGGCCCGCCCACCGCGATGGCCACCCTGGAGCAGCTCGAAGAGCGAGTCGTCACTCTCCGTTCCTGGTAGCCGCGTCCGCCTCAACGTCGTGGTGAGTGGCCCGTTGGCGCCGCGTCCGATGCCGTGAGGCCCCGGCAAAGTCGGGAGTCGTGGTGGTGCGGGAGCGTGGAGTTCGCGTGCTGGAGCGTGGGACTCGCGTGCACGACGGTGGGACTCGCGGGTCGGGAACGGAGGACTCGCGCGAACGGCCCGTTCACGCGCGGGCGACCGGCACGGAGTGAGAGCCGGGTCCACATGGTGAGTTCTGCGCTCACGCACGCGAGTTCTGCGTTCCGGCACGCGAGTTCTACGTTGCGGCACGCGAGTTCCACGCTCGAGACCAGCCACCTCGTCTGCCCGCGACCGGACTTTGCCGGTGCCCAGGCGTCTGATGCCGTGAGGGCTCCCTTCACGAGCCCTGACGCCGGGGCGGGCCGTTGCCAAACCGTAGTCTGCGATGTCCGCTTAATCGATTCAGCGCTCTTCCGATCGTGGGCGAGGCGACATATGTTGTCGCCCACAACATTTGCGTGACGAGGCGCAGCGCAGTCCCCGGCCAGCCTCGACCGCAGGATCCGGAAGGACGACGATGCGTAGAAGGACACTTGCCCTCTTCGCCGCGGCGGCGAGCGTCACGCTCACGCTGACGGCCTGCGGGGCCAACACCGCCCAGCAGCAGCCCGCGAGCCAGCCGGAGGCCAACTCGGCGGCCCCGGCCCCCGGCTCGCTGGGCAAGGTCGGCGTGGTGCTGCCGGAGACCAAGACCTCCGCCCGCTGGGAGGGCTTCGACAAGCCCATGCTGGAGAAGGCGCTGCGCGACCAGGGCTTCGAGCCGGACGTGCAGAACGCCCAGGGTGACGTGCAGAAGTTCAGCACCCTGGCCGACGGCATGATCGCGCAGGGCGTCAAGGTCCTGATCATCGCCGCCATCAACAGCGAGGTCGGCAACCAGGTCGCCACCAAGGCCCGCAACGCCGGTATCCCCACCATCGACTACGACCGCCTCAACCTCGGCGGCAGCTCGGACTACTACGTCTCCTTCGACAACGTGAAGGTCGGCGAACTGCAGGGCACCGGCCTCGCCCAGGCGCTGAAGGACAAGCCGGGCGCGCAGGTCATCGAGATCGAGGGCGCCCCGACCGACAACAACGCCACCCTGTTCTACGAGGGCCAGCAGAAGGTCCTCGCGCCCAAGTACGCCAGCGGTGAGCTGAAGCTGGTCCAGAAGCAGGCCATCGACGAGTGGGACAACCAGAAGGGCGGCCAGACCTTCGAGCAGATCCTCACCGGCAACGGCGGCAAGGTCGACGGTGTCGTCGCCGCCAACGACGGCCTCGCCGGCGCGATCATCACCGTGCTGAAGAAGAACGGCCTCAACGGCAAGGTCCCGGTGACCGGCCAGGACGCCACCGCCGACGGCCTCAAGGCCATCCTGCGCGGCGACCAGTACATGACCGTCTTCAAGCCGATCATCCAGGAGGCCGAGGCCGCCGCGAAGCTGGCCGCCGCGCTGGCCAAGGGTGACAAGGCCGCGGCCGACGCGCTGGCCACCGGCGTCAGCAAGGACCCGAAGGGCAACCGTGACGTCAAGTCCGTGCTGCTGGAGCCGCAGCTGATCACCAAGGCTGAGGTCAAGAAGGTCGTCGACGAGGGCTACATCAAGGCGACCGAGATCTGCGCGGGCGACCTGCAGCCGGTGTGCTCCGAGCTGAAGATCCAGTAACCATCCCGAACCCCGGGACGGGGCGCGGCATCCCCCGAGACCCGCGCCCCGTCCCGCTCCACAGCACGGAGAACCCATGAGTGATCCGATCCTCGAACTCCACAAGGTGAACAAGAGCTTCGGCGCCGTCCACGTCCTGCACGACGTGGACTTCGCCGTGCGGGCCGGTGAGGTCACCGCACTGGTCGGCGACAACGGCGCCGGCAAGTCGACACTGGTCAAGTGCATCGCCGGGATCCACCCGACCGATTCGGGCCGGGTCACGTTCGGCGGCGAGGAGGTGCACATCCGCGGGCCCAAGGACGCGGCCGGGCTCGGCATCGAGGTCGTCTACCAGGACCTCGCGCTGGCCGACAACCTGGACATCGTGCAGAACATGTTCCTCGGCCGCGAGCGTGGCGGCTCCTGGCTGCTCGACGAGGCCAGCATGGAGCAGGCCGCCCGCGACACCCTGGCCTCGCTCTCGGTGCGCACGGTCAAGTCGGTCCGCACGCCGGTCTCGGCGCTGTCCGGCGGCCAGCGGCAGACAGTGGCCATCGCCAAGTCGGTGTTGTGGGACAGCAAGGTCGTGCTGCTCGACGAGCCGACCGCGGCGCTCGGCGTCGCGCAGACCCGGCAGGTGCTCGACCTGGTCCGCAGGCTTGCCGAGCAGGGCCTCGGCGTGGTGCTGATCAGCCACAACATGGCCGACGTCTTCGAGGTCGCCGACCGCATCGCCGTGCTGTACCTGGGCCGCATGGTCGCCGAGGTGCACACCAAGCACGTCACCCACGGACAGGTCGTCGAGCTGATCACCGCGGGACGGTCCGGCGACCTCGGCCTGGCCCGTCCCGAAGCCGCCGTCATTTAGTGATCACGATCGGAAGTCTGTCGGGGGTCTCGGCGGCCCAGCTTCCCGCTGGGCGCACGGCCGGAAGACCCGAGTACGACACCGGTACGAGGGTCTCCCGGCCGCACTCCCAGCAGAAACCTGGTTCCACCGAATACCCCCCACGAACCTCCGATCGCAACCACCAAGGAACGCAGACCCCATGACCGAAACACCCACCAAACCCGCGCCCGGTGGCGCCGCCATCGCCGACTTCGGCATCGACACCACGTCGATGTCCACCTCGGAGGCGGTGAAGGACTACTTCGTCCGGCTGCGCTCCGGCCAGCTAGGGTCGCTGCCCGCGTTGCTCGGGCTCGTCGTCCTCGTCGCCGTGTTCGCCGGCCTGTCCGACGTCTTCCTGTCCCTGAACAACATCGCCAACCTGCTCGCCCAGGGCGCGGGCCAGACCATCATCGCGATGGGCATCGTGTTCGTCCTGCTGCTCGGCGAGATCGACCTGTCCGCGGGCACCGCGTCCGGCGTCTGCGCGGCGGTGATGGCGCTGCACTTCGTCGGCAACGGCAACCTGCTCGGCGGCATGGGCACCGGCGTCTTCTACATCACGCTCGGCGTGCTGGCCCTCGGCGCGCTGCTCGCGTTGCTGCTGCGGATCTGGGCGGGCGCGGTGATGTCGGTCGGCGCGATCGTGATCGCGCTGTCGGGTGTCCCGGCCAACCCGTGGATCGAGATGCTGCTGGCCGTCTGCGTCGGCACCGCCATCGGCTGCATCACCGGCTTCCTGGTCTCCAAGATCGGCATGCCGTCGTTCGTGGTGACCCTGGCGCTGTTCCTGGCCTGGCAGGGCGTCATCCTGCAGTACATCGGCGACGGCGGGGTGCTCGGCATCAGCTCGTCGCCGGTGCTGGACAAGGTCGCCAACGGCAACCTGTCCACGACCGGCAGCTGGCTGCTGTTCGTCGTCGCCGCCGGCGGGTTCGCCGCGGTGACGCTGGGCAGGCACTTCTCCCGGCTCCGCCGCGGACTGGTCACCCAGCCGACCCCGCTGGTGCTGTTCAAGGTCGGCACGCTGGCCGTGCTCGGCGCCGTGGTGACCTACCTGCTCACGCTGAACCGCGCACCCACGCCGACCATCGTCATCTCCGGCGTGCCCTACGTCGTGCCGATCGTGCTCGCGCTGCTGGCCATCGGGACCTACGTGCTCAACCGCACCCGCTACGGCAGGCACATCTACGCCGTCGGCGGCAACCGGGAGGCCGCGCGGCGGGCCGGGGTCAACGTCACCAAGATCCGCGCCAGCGCGTTCGTCATCTGCTCGTCGGTGGCGGCCATCGGCGCGATCGTCTACTCGTCGAAGGTCGGTTCGGTCGACCCGCAGGCCGGTGGCCTGAACACGCTGCTGTTCGCGGTCGGCGCCGCGGTCATCGGCGGGACGTCGCTGTTCGGTGGCAAGGGCCGGGTGGTCGACGCGGTGATCGGTGGTGCGGTGCTTGCCGTGGTGTCCAACGGTCTCGGCCTGCTCAAGCAGCCCGCCGCCGTGGTGTCCATCGTCACCGGTCTGGTGCTGCTGCTGGCCGCGACGGTGGATGCCCTGTCCCGCCGCCGCGCGGCGGTCGCACCGCGCTGACCGGCGTCATGGGACGATACTGCCCGTGACCAGCACACCCGTTGCCCGACCCGACGAGGTGCGCCGGCACAACCGCACGACCTTGCTGCGGCTGCTCCACGTGGGCGGCCCGTGCACGCGCGCGGCGCTGGCAACGGAGCTCGGCCTCAACCGCAGCACCATCAAGACGCTGGTGGACAGCCTCGCCGAGGCCGGGGTGGTGGAGGAACGCGTGCCCCGGCCCGGCCGGGGCGCGGGTCGTCCTTCGCTGCTGGTGCTGCCGCAGCCGCAGGCCGCGGTGGTGCTGGCCGTCGACGTCCAGGTCGAACACGTGGCGATCGCCCTCGTCGGGCTCGGCGGCCAGATCCTCGGCCGCAACAGCTGGAACCTGCGTGGCCGGTCCAGCGAGCCCGACGAGGTGATCACCCACGTCATCGAGTCGGCCGGCATGCTCGCCGCCGACCTCGACGTGAAGGCGGTCGGGGTGGGCGTGTCGGTGCCCGGTGTCGTCCGGCGCTCGGACGGGCTCGTGCACCAGGCGCCCAACCTGCGGTGGACCGACGTCGCGCTGGGCGAGCGGCTGCGCTCGGTGCTGCGGATCCCGGTGCTGGTCGGCAACGACGCCGAGCTGGGCGCCGTCGCCGAGCATCTGCGCGGCGTGGCCAAGGGCGCGTCGGACGCGGTGTACATCTCGGCCGACGTCGGCGTCGGCGGCGGCGTCATCGCCGACGGCTCGTCGCTGCGGGGCGCGACCGGCTACGTCGGCGAGATCGGGCACATGGTGGTGAATCCCCAGGGCCGCGACTGCTACTGCGGCAGCCGCGGCTGCTGGGAGACCGAGGTCGGCGAGGCGGGCCTGCGCCGCGCGCTGGGCCTGCCCGAGGTGACGCCGCGGGGTGCCGTGATCGTGGAACTGCGGGAGCTGGGCCGCGACCCGGCCGCCGCGATGGAGCGGCTGGGCGAGTTCGCCGAGTGGCTGACCCTCGGCCTGGTCAACGTCGTCAACCTGCTCGGGCCGCAGCTGGTGATCCTCGGCGAGCTGTTCACGGCGCTGCCCGAGGTGGTCATCGACCACGTCACCGAGCAGGTGCACCGCCGCAGTATGGTGTCGCGGGCCGTGGGCGGCACCCGGATCGCCACCTCGGCGCTGGGCGCCGACGTGAAGCTCCTCGGCGCCGCCGAGGTCGCCTTCGAAGGCGTCCTGGACACGGTGTAGAAGCCGTGAAGGCCACCTTCACCACGTCTCACGTGATGAAGGTGGCCTTCACGAGCAGCCGGCGGTAGAGCGGTCAGCACTCGCGCAGGTAGCGGGCTCCGTTGATCAGGCCGCCGAAGCCGATGCCGGTCAGCCCGACGGGCACACAACGCTGTTCGTTGTCGGCGAACTTCCAGTCGATCTCGATCAGGTCGGAACCGGGACCGCAGTTGTTCCAGTACTGGTACCAGGTCGGCGGGAAGCCGCCGAGGGAGCCGCACGGGATGTTCTGGGCCTGGGCCGGCTCCTCGGCGTGGGCGCTGCTTCCCATGCCCGTCGCGAGCATTCCCACCGCGACGGTGGCGGCCACGACAGCGAACTTTCGACGCATCAACACTCCTGTCCGAAAACTTGCCGATAGGGCCAAGCTAGGCGGCAGGGCTTGCGTAACTCTTGCAACAGCCTGGTCAGGCTCGGAAACGAAACGAGCGGGAGCCCCTGCTGGGGACTCCCGCTCGTGTGGTGGACGGTGGGTGGGTCAGTTGCGGTCGATCTCCGCGTCCAGTTCCTTCAGCTTGCTCTCGTGCGCGCGGGCGTGGTGCCCGCAGAACAGGAGCTCGCCACCGGTGCGGAGGATCGCGCGTACCTGGGCCGCGGCCCCGCACCTGTCGCAGCGGTCCGCAGCGGTCAGTTCGGGGCGGGTGAGCGTCGGCGAAGTCATGGGAGTTCTCCCTCCGTCCCGGCACGGGCAGCGCCAGTGCCATCGATCCAGCAGCGAGGTCCGGCTGGTGCCTTCGTTCGCTGCCTCCACTCTTGCAGACGCATGGCGTGCCGCAAGTGTTCCCACGTGCGCGGATTGCGTGTGTCACGGAAATACCCCGGATGCCGTAGCCGAACACCTCCACCGCGCACCCAGTGCGACATTGGTGGTGAAACCGCAGGTCACAGCCCTGCGATGGCGGCAAGAGAATGGCCGAGCCGACCGCTTTGTTCGTTCTCAGCGAAATGGTCACAATTCGGCTCGCGGGGCCGTGGAGGTGACGGTCGACACGCACGGGCTGCCACGATGGTCCGATGACGAAGGCGGCTTCGGCGGCCGCGAAAGACCTCGCGGCCGCCGGTGTGACCGGCGTCCAGATCGCCTGGGCGGACAACAACGGCATCCCGCGGTCGCGGATCGTGCCGATCACCGGGCTGGCCGACGCCGCGGCCCGCGGTGTGGGCGTCACCACACTGTTCGCGGTGTTCGACACCCACGACGCCATCAGCTACGCCCACGAGGGCCTGTCGACGCCCTCCGGCGACGTACGGGTCGTCCCGGACATCGACCGCCTGCGCAGGCTCGCCGGCCAGCCCGCGCTCGCCTGGGCGCCGGGAACGATCGTGCGCGGCGAGGACGGCGGCCCGTGGCCGTACTGCCAGCGCACCCTGCTGACCGGCGCCGTGACGGCCGCCGCCCGCCGCGGCTACCACCTGCGGGCGGGCTACGAGCTGGAGTTCGCCGTCGCGCCGGCCGGCAGCCCGGACGTGGCGTCCGCCCCCGGTCACCCCGGCCCCGCCTACAGCCCGCACGCCCTGATCCCGCTGGACGACTTCGTCGCCGCGCTGCTGCACGACCTGGCGGGCAACGGCCTGCGGGTCGGCCAGCTGCACGCCGAGTACGGCCTCGCGCAGCTGGAGCTGAGCCTGTCCGCCACCGACCCGGTGGCCGCGGCCGACGACCAGCTGCTGGCCAGGCAGACCATCCACGCCGCCGCACACGCCTGCGGCCTGCGGGTGAGCTTCGCCCCGCTGGTCGACGCGAACGCGGCGGGCAACGGCTGGCACCTGCATACCTCGCTGTGGCGGGACGGCCACAACCTGCTCGCCGGCAGCGACGGGCCGGGCCCCGCCGGGGCCGCCTACCTGGCCGGCCTGCTGCGTGACCTGCCCGCGCTGACCGCCGTCACCGCCCCGAGCGTGCCGTCCACCCTGCGGCTGCGGCCCGGCTACTTCGCCAGCGCCTACGCCTTCTGGGGCGTGCAGAACCGGGAGGCGCCGCTGCGGTACGTCCCCGGCACGCCCTACCTCGGCGCCGAGCACGCGAACGTCGAACTCAAGCCGTCCGACGCGTCGGCCAACCCCTACCTCGCGCTCGCGGCCGTCCTGACCTGCGGTCTGGCCGGGGTGGACGACCAGCTGGTCCCGCCGAACCCGGTCGACGCCGACCCGGGCACCTGGACCGCCCGCCGCCGCAAGTCCCACGGCATCGAACGTCTGCCGACCGGTCCGGCCGAGCAGGCGGCCGCGCTGGCCGCCTCGGCACGCGTCAGCGGTACGTTGGGGGCAGAGCTGCTCGGTGCGTTCCAGGCCGCCCGTGCGTCCGACCTGGCCTGGGCACAGGGCAAGACCGTCGACGAGATCGTCGCAGCCCACCTGTGGAGGTACTGATCGCAACCGGGGTACGCGCGGACGAGGCACCGCGGCTGGCCGACGTCGCCACCTGGCTGCCCGGAGCCGCCGGGCTGATCGCCGCCGCCCGCGCCGAGCTGCCGCAGAAGAACGGGCTGTGCGGGCCGTTCACCGCGCTCGCCGCCCTGCGTGCCGCCGGGTTCGCGGTGGCGGACCAGGACGAGGTCGCGCTCGCGGCCGGCAGCGTCGACCACGAGGGCGGGCCGCCCAGCTGGCCCGAGGGGGAGCGGGGGCGCGCCGACTTCCGCGTCCGGCTGCCCGCCTCGGCCGACCCCGACGCGTCCGGTACCTCTGCCGCGGGTGTCGCGCTGGCCGTCGAGCGCCTGTCCGGTGGGGCACTGGCCGCCGTACCCGCGAGCGGCGACTGGACGCCGGACGCCGTACAGCGGCTGCTCACCGGACTCGGCAGGCTCGACGGTGTCGCGGTGATCGCGAACGTCGCCACCGCCGAGTTCGGCGCGCACGACACCCCGGAACGGGCGCTGTGGGACTACCTCGACGGCGGGCTGCCGCCCCTGTGGTCCTCGCGCTGGCGGGTCGGGCACTTCGTGTTGCTCACCGGGCTCGTGACCGGGTCCGGCGGCGCCGTCGTGTCCGTAATGGACACCTATCCTTCACTGGGGGACAACGGCCTGCACTGGCAGACCGTCGAACGCGTCGCCGCGGCACTGAACCGCGACGGCATGACGCCCGGCGGTGTGCTGGCCGTCGTCGCGGACGGCGACGCGGCCGCCGCGCGCCGCGCGGTGACCGTCGCGGGGCTGCGGCAGCGGTTGTGGGACAACGGCAGCCCGGCGCCGGAGTCAGCCGGGTAGCGACACGCCGTAGAACCGTTCACCGTTGCCGTGCCAGAAACCGTCGGTCTCGGTGAGGCCGATGCGGTGCAGCAGGGTTCCGGCGAGCTTGACCACGTCGGCGTACTCGGCAGCCAGGCGGCACACCGGCCAGTCGCTGCCGAACAGCACCCGGTCGGGCCCGAACTCCTCGAACACGAACTCGGTGTACGGCACGAACCTCGAGGGTGTCCACTGTGGACCGACTTCGGTGACCATGCCGGAGAGCTTGCACACGGTGCCGGGCCGCCGCGCGAAGCGGGCCAGCCACTCCCGCCAGTCGCCGTCGGTTCCCCAGTCGTAGCCGGGCTTGGACAGGTGGTTGATCACCACCGGCAGCTCGGGGACCTCGGCCAGTGCCCGGTAGGCGGCAGGCAGCTGGTGGGGCAGGGTCAGCGCCTCGAACCGCAGGCCCAGCTCGGCCATGGCGCGCAGCGCGGTACGGACCGTGGGCGTGGTGATCCACTCGGGGTCGGGCAGGTCCTGGATCATCGGCCGGATCGCCAGCAGCAGCGGGTCGGCGGCCAGGCCGGCCAGCACGTCCGGCGCCCCGCGGTCGTCCAGCGCGGCCCAGCCGGTGACGCCGACGAGGAAGTCGGTGTCCCGCGCCAGCTCCAGCAGGTACCGCGTCTCCTGGACACTCGGCGCGGCCTGCACCACGATCGTCGCCCCGACGCCGGTCCGCTCGAGTTCCGGGCGCAGCCGTCCGGGCAGGTACTCCTCGCGCAGCGGGCCGTCGTCCGGCATCCACGGATAGTCGCCCCGCTCGATGCGGTCGAGGCTCCAGAGGTGCTGATGGGTGTCCAGCCGGGGAACGGGCGCCGCCATGCGATCACGCTACCCGGTCAACCCGGCCTCCTGGGCCAGAATCGCGGCCTGTACCCGGGATCGGAGATCGAGTTTGGTCAGCACCCGCGACACGTGGGTCTTCACCGTGGTCTCGCCGATGAACAGCCGGGTGGCGATCTGCGCGTTGGACAGCCCCTGCCCGATGCAGGCCAGCACCTCGCGTTCGCGGCCGGTCAACTCGTCGAGACCGGCCGGCCGGGTAGTCTCCCGCTCCGGCGCGCTGGCGAACGCGGAGATCAGCTTCCTGGTGATCTGCGGTGCCAGCACGCCCTCACCCGCGGCCACCAGCCGGACCGCCTCGACCAGTTTCGCCGCCTCCACCGACTTCAGCAGGAACCCGGCGGCACCGGCCCGCAGCGCCGCGTAGACGTACTCGTCGAGATCGAACGTGGTCAGCACCAGCACCTGACCGAGCCCGGCGCCGGTCAGCTCGCGGGTGGCCGCGATGCCGTCCATGCCGGGCATGCGTACGTCCATCAGGGTGACATCCGGCTTGAGCGCACGAGCCTGCCGGATCGCCGTGGCGCCGTCGGCGGCCTCGCCGATCACCTCGATGCCCTCGGCGTTGTCGAGAATCATCACCAGCCCGGCGCGGATCGCGCCGTGGTCGTCGGCGACGAGTACTCGGATCGTCATGTCGCGGGTTCTCCCATCGGAAGCCTGGCCAGCACCCGCCACACCGAGTCGGCGGGACCGGCGGTGAACGTACCGCCGATGGCCTGCGCGCGCTCGCGCATGTTCAGCAGACCGTGCCCGAGGCCGCTGCCCGCCGCCCGGCCGGCGGGCAGCTCGTTGGTGACCTCGACGGTGAGCACCGCCTCGTCCCGGCGGATCGACACGGTGGCCGACCTGCCGGGGGCGTGCTTCACGGCGTTGGTGAGGGCTTCCTGCGCGATGCGGTAGGCGGTCAGGTCGACCGCGGCAGGCAGTTCGGCGGCGTCGTCGGCGCGGACCTCGACCGTCATCCCGCTGGCCCGCGCGGATTCGACCAGTTTGGACAGTTCGGTGAGCCGGGCGGGTGCGGTCGCCTCGTCGGTGGTGTCGTCGGCACGCAGCAGGCCGATCATGGCCCGCATCTCGGCCAGCGCGTCGACGCTGTTGGACCGCACCGACTCCAGCACCGCGCGGACGGTCTCCGGCTTGGCACTCGCGGCGATGGACAGGGCCGCCTCCGACTGGATGGCGATGGCGGAGAGGTGACCGGCGATGACGTCGTGCAGGTCGCGGGCCATCCGCGCCCGCTCGCCCGCGACGGCGGCCCGGCGGTCCAGTTCGGCGATCCTCGCCAGCTGGACGGCGTTGGCCCGCTCGGCCTCGGCGATCATCCGGTGCTGGCGGACGTTGGTCGCCCACCACACCGGCGTGATGATGAACGGGATGGAGACGAAGGTGGCCAGCACGGCGGCACGCCAGTCCGGTGCCACGATGAGCGCGGCGGTCGCGGCGGCGATGGTGCCGAACGCGGCGACGCCGATCATCACCCTGCTGGTGCGCCGGGAACCGTAGAGCGTGGCGGCGTAGAGGAAGTCCGACGCCACGATGAGCACCGGTGCCGACGTGCCCAGCACCGCGTCGACGGTCACCGGGATGGCGCTGAGCAGCAGGCTGAGCACCGGGGTGTGCCTGCGCAGCAGGGTGAGCAGGCACAGCGTGCCCAGCACGAGGAAGCGCGCCCACAGCGGGTGGGCGACGTCGGTGTTGAACACCGGGTAGACGTCGGTGGCGTAGAGGATCGCGCCCGCCCCGAAGAACCCCAGTGCGATGACGATGTCCTGGCGGAGCTGCGGCAGGCGGAGAAACCAGCTCAGCGGCGCGGCGGGGTCGAGCTTCGGCACGCGATCATCTCAGCACACCACCGGCCGCCACCGGGTCCTTCGAACTGATGACGATGCCGCGAGCTGGGCTTATGATGGCCTGGGTGACCGGTTTCCCGCTCACCAACCTGCTGCTGTACGCGGTCGTCGTACTGTCGCCCAGCCTGGCCTTCTGGCTGGTGCTGCGTGGCTGCGCGCTGGTCCGCCGGTGGCGGCAGCGGCGCAGGCCCACGGTGGCGGACGGCCCGCCGATCCAGGTGGTGGCGGCGGATCTGCGGCGGGTCCGCCGGTTGCTGGCGCAGTACGGTCCCGGCACTCCTGCGGCCAGGAGGCTGGGAGCCAGGCAGGCCTACGACGCGTTGCTGGTGCGGGCCTGCACGGCCGTCGGCGTCGAGCACCGGCTCGCCGAGGTGCCCGAGGGCATGGACCGCGACATCGAACGCCTCCGCGTCGAGGAGGCGCTGCGCGGCGCGGGCCTGGTCCTGTAGGTCAGGCCTGCTCGGGTGCTTCCAGGACGACCAGGGGAATCTCCCGGGACGTCTTCTTCTGGTAGGACGCGTAGTTGCTGTGGTCGGCGATGATCCGCGGCCACAGCTCGGCGCGTTCCTCGGCGGTGGCGACCCGGGCGCGCATCGGCCGGGCGGGCGCGCCCTGCAGTGCCACCTCGACGTCGGGGTTGTCCCGCAGGTTCAGAAACCACGCGGGATGGTGGTCGTCACCGCCGCGGGAGGCGACGACCACGATCCTGCCGTTCTCGTGCAGCGGCGTGGTCAGCATGACCGCGCGGCGCTGACCGGACTTGCGGCCGACGGTGGTCAGCTCCAGCACCGGCATGTTCGACACGTGCCAGCCCACGCGTTCGCCGGTGACCTTGAGCAGTACCCGGTGGACCCCGTTCATCAGCTTCAGAGCGATGTCGTGTGGCATACCGCTGAGCCTATGCCGTGTCCGCCTGGTGCCGCAGCCTCAAGCACGTGAAGGCCACCTTCACCACGTCTCACGTAATGAAGGTGGCCTTCACGTGCTTTGGGCCGTTGGCGCCGGTCAGTCCAGGTAGTCGCGCAGCACCTGGGAACGCGACGGGTGGCGCAGCTTCGACATCGTCTTCGATTCGATCTGCCGGATGCGCTCGCGGGTCACGCCGTACACTTGGCCGATCTCGTCCAGGGTGCGCGGCTGGCCGTCGGTGAGGCCGAACCGTAGCCGGACGACGCCGGCCTCGCGCTCGGACAGCGTCTGCAGCACCGACTGCAGCTGGTCCTGCAGCAGCGTGAACGACACCGCGTCGACCGCCACGACAGCTTCGCTGTCCTCGATGAAGTCACCGAGCTGCGAGTCGCCCTCGTCGCCGATGGTCTGGTCCAGCGAGATGGGTTCCCTGGCGTACTGCTGGATCTCCAGCACCTTCTCCGGGGAGATGTCCATCTCCTTGGCCAGCTCTTCCGGAGTCGGCTCGCGGCCGAGGTCCTGCAGCAGCTCACGCTGTATGCGGCCGAGCTTGTTGATCACCTCGACCATGTGCACCGGGATACGGATGGTGCGGGCCTGGTCGGCCATGGCGCGGGTGATGGCCTGCCGGATCCACCAGGTGGCGTAGGTGGAGAACTTGAAGCCCTTGGTGTAGTCGAACTTCTCGACCGCGCGGATCAGACCCAGGTTGCCCTCCTGGATCAGGTCCAGGAACGCCATGCCGCGGCCGGTGTAGCGCTTGGCCAGCGACACCACGAGCCGCAGGTTCGCCTCGAGCAGGTGGTACTTGGCGCGCTCGCCGTCGCGGACGATCCACTTGAGATCGCGCCGCATCTGGGTGGTGAGCTTCTCGCCCTCCTCCTCGGCGGTGCGCACGCGCTCGGCGGCGTAGAGCCCGGCCTCGATCCGCTTGGCCAGCTCCACCTCTTCCTCGGCGTTGAGCAGCGCGACCTTGCCGATCTGCTTGAGGTAGGCACGCACCGAGTCGGCCGAGGCGGTGAGCTCGGCGTCCTTGCGGGCCTGCCGCAGGACCTCCGACTCCTCCTCGTCCCAGACGAAGTCCGGGTCGTTGGACTTGCCCGACGACTTCGAGCTGGACTTCTCCGTACGGGCGGCCGGCGTGTCGTCGGAGTCGTCCTCGGCGTCCTCCTCGCCTTCCTCGGTCACCGTGGCGTCGACGACGTCGACCTCGACGGCTTCCAGGTCGGCAAGGTCGGCGTCGAGTGCCGCCTCGTCGATCTCCTCGCCGGCGCCGGGGCCGTCGGCGTCCGGCTCGTCGGACTTCGAGGTCGTCTTGGCGGCGGTCGTCTTGCGGGTACGCGTGGTCTTGGCCGGCGCCTTCTTCGCGCCCGCGGCCTTCGTGCCCGGCTTACGTGTCGCCTTCGGCTTGGTGGCCTCGCCCGTCGCGCCTGTGGAGTCGTCGGCTGTGGTGCCCGGCTCCTCGTCCTTCGCCGTCGAGGTCTTGGCGGCGCTGGTCTTGGTCCCGCCTCGGGTTGCGGTTTTTGCGGCTGCCACGTACGCCCTTTCACAGCGGTCGATCATGGCGAGCCGAGACACTGGCGCCTCGGCTGCCTCAAGTTCGGGGATCACCCTCCGGCCTGCGGTTTTGCCCTCCGCAGCCGTGGGCCGTGTTCCATTGTAACGACGTTCACCGGATGCGTCGCGAAGCGATCACCTTCGGCACGTCCCAGTGTCCCGAGCCAGAGGGCGGTGCGTAAGTCGGCGAGCCCAGGTTTCCGCTGGCAAGGCGCCGGTTCGCCCTCGTACTGGACCGTACTCGGGCGGGCCGGCAACGCCGCTAGCGGGAAGCTGGGCCCGTCGACTTACACAGCGAACTTCTGGCTCGGGACACTAGTGTTCGATCCCCTCGACCGCCGCCGCGGCCGCGCCGACGATGCCCGCGTTGTTCTGCAGCGACGCCACCAGCACGTTCGTCCGGATGTCGAGCAGCGGCACCCACTTCTCCGACTTCTTGCTGACCCCGCCGCCGACGATGAACAGATCCGGCCAGATCAGGTTCTCCAGCACGGTCAGATAACGGTTGACGCGCTTGGCCCACTCCGGATACGAGAGCCCCTCGTTGTCCTTCACCGACGCGGCCGCCTTCTTCTCCGCGTCGTGCCCGTCGACCTCCAGATGGCCGAACTCGGTGTTCGGCACGAGCTTGCCGTCGAGGAACACCGCGCTGCCGATGCCGGTGCCGAACGTCAGCAGTGCGGTCAGGCCCTTGCGCGCGGCCGGGTCGCCGAAGCGCATCTCGGCCATGCCGGCGGCGTCGGCGTCGTTGAGCATCGCGATGTCGTCCTCGGAGCGGCCCAGCCGCTTGGCGAACAACGCGTCGGCGTCGGTCCCGATCCAGCTCGGGTCGATGTTCGCGGCCGTGTGCGACACGCCCTTCTTGATCACCGCGGGAAGGGTGATGCCGACCGGGCCGTCCCAGCCGAAGTGCGTGACGATCTCGGCCACCACGTCCGCGACGGCGTCCGGTGTCGCCGGCCGGGGAGTGTCGATCCGGAGCCGGTCGCCAATGAGCTGGCCCTTCTCCAGGTCGACAAGAGCGCCCTTGATACCGCTGCCGCCGATGTCGATACCGAAACCTCGGGTCGCCGTCATTGGCGTGATCCCTTCCTACTCGATTCAGAAAGCCGGTCGAGAGACTTTAACGGGCTGTGGTCTGATGGTGTGGTGGGTGCTCTCGAGCAAACTGTGACATCGGTCGCGGAACAGGTCGCCGTCGAGGCCGCCGAGCTGGTCGCCGCGGAGCGGGCGAAGATGCTGGCCGGGCAGGCGGTCTCGGTGGACACGAAGTCCAGTGAAACCGATGTGGTGACCGCAGTCGACCGGCAGACGGAACGATTCGTGCGGACCCGGCTGGCCGAGCTGCGGCCCGGCGAGCCGGTGCTGGGCGAGGAGGAGGGCGCCGGGGGTGCCGCCGAGCCGGGGCAGGTCACCTGGGTGATCGACCCGATCGACGGCACGGTCAACTTCCTCTACGGCTACCCGTGGTTCGCCGTGTCGCTGGCGGCACAGGTCGACGGCGTCTCGGTCGGCGGCGCGGTGGTGGAGCCGGTCAGCGGCCGCCGCTGGACGGCCACCCGCGGCGAGGGGGCGTGGCTGGACGGCAGGCGGCTGGCGGTCTCTTCCCCGGAACGGCTGGAGCTGACCATGGTCGGCACCGGGTTCGCCTACGACGCCACCCGCCGGACCCGGCAGGCGGCCGTCGCCGCGGCACTGCTCGGCCGGGTGCGCGACATCCGCAGGGGCGGCGCCGCGTCCCTGGACCTGTGTGCCGTGGCCGCCGGCTGGCTGGACGCCTACGCCGAGCACGGCCTCGCCCGCTGGGACTGGGCGGCAGGCGCGCTGATCGCCGCCGAGGCAGGCGCGGTCGTCCGGTTGCCCGGCGAGGATCCGGAACTGGGCCACGACTGCACGCTGGCGGCGGCTCCGTCGATCGCCGCACCGCTGCGTGCCGCGCTCATCGAGGCGGGGATGGGCGGGGTCTGACCGGTCTGACCGGCCGGGTGGCCAGCGCCGCCAGCCGCGCCATCGCGCGGGACCGTCCGGCCAGCCACGGCGCCGTGTACTCGTCCGGCCAGCGGTAGGCGGGCAGGTCGCCTGCCAGCAGGCCGGACACGGCGGGCTCGCCCAGTTCCTCGGCCGCCAGGCCGTACAGCGCGGGCAGGCGCGAGCCGATCACGCCGTAGTCCACCACCCGGACCAGCCCGCTGCCGAGCACGGCGTCGGGCGCCAGGCCGGGTGGCGGGTAGGTCCGCGGGTAGGCCGTGCGCAGCCCCAGGTACAGCCGGACCGACCCGCGGCGGGACACGTCGGCCAGCCGTCCGAGGCCCGCCAGGCCACCCAGCGCGACCCGGCGGTCGACGCACAGCGCGTGGGCGAACAGCAACCGCATCAGGACCAGGTTGAGCAGGAACCGCTCCGCCGGGGGCTCGCGGGCGGCCAGGCCGGAGTGGGACAGGTACCCGGCGACCACCCCGGCGTTGTGAGCCCGGAACCAGGTCCGCGGGCTCGGCTCGCGCAGGAACCGCACCCACAGCTCGACCGGGTACGACGACGGCGAGCCACGCTCGCCACCGGCCAGCAGGCCTGCCTCGACGCGGTCCCGCAGCAGCCGGTCGTTCACCGCGCGCCACCACGGGCTGCCGGTCACCGGCGAGAGCACGCCGCGCTCGGACGCCCAGTGCAGGAACGTCAGCTCGGCGTCGCCGAACCGCGTGCGCCGGGGAACAGCGGCCGCGTAGAAGGCCGCGGTCAGCCGGTGCCGCCCCGCGGCGTCCGGAGCGAGGGCGGCGACCCGGGCGGCGGCCAGGGGCGAGATGTCCCGGCCGCCGCGGTTCAGCACTCGATGTCGCGTGCCGAGGCCAGCAGCGTCTGGTCGATGGTGGCTGGCCGCTGCCCGGTGGCCTGCTCGCCGCCCGCGGTGTCGGGATGCTGGCGCGACCACTCGGCGAGCTGCTGGAGGACCTGGCGGCCCTCCTTGGTCGGCCTGGGGTCGCGGAACGCCGAGCCGATCGCCAGGTCGACGGTGCCGTCCTCGCGGTTGTCCTTGATCAGCTCGACGCACGGATCGGCGAGACTGAGCGTGCGAGCGGCCGCCATCCCGTTCTCGCCGAACCGGATCTGGCCCCGGCAGTTGGCCTCCCTGCCCTCGTAGGCCGGGTCGTTGGCGGGGTCGAGTGCCTTGGTGAAGCCCATGTCCTTCAGGCCGGCGGTGACGATGGCGCCCTGGCCGCGGTTCTTGCTGGCGTTGAGCACCCGCACCTGGATCTTGTCCGGCGGCATCGGCGCGACGCTGTCCAGCCCGTCGTGCGCCACCGGCGTGTGGGTGACCCCCGGTGGGGCGACCGCGGCGGGTTCGCAGCGGATCTTGTCGTCGACGTCGGTACGGCTGAGCAGGGCGTACATCCACACGGAGACGGCACCGAAACCGAGCACCGCGATGAAGATCAGCGCGGGCAGCGGCTTGCGTTTGCGGTACGGGCGTGCTCGCCCGTACGGGTTGGCGGACCTGCCGCTGCGGCTCCCCGACGACACCTGATCCGTTCCTTCCAGCGTTCGTGTGCCCAGCGGGCACTACCGTCCTCGTCGCCCCTCGCGTATCGCGCTGCCGTTGATCAGCCTAGGCGTTACCACGCGGCCACGCTGATGTCGAGGGCACCTCGCGACGGGTGTCGCGGTGACACGACTCGCTACCTATTACGCCCGGGAGCCGATCAACGTTGCACCACTACGGGGGGAGCCTAGTACGTCACCCCAGGTCATTCCTCCCCCTGGGTGACGTCGGGCGGGGGATGGGTGACGTGTTTCGGGGACGGGTATGCCATGAGCTACCCTCTGCGGGCTCCGGCCGGGGAGGCAGTGCTGAAAAAGAGACCTGCCTCACTGCCGCCGCCGGGCACAAACAGGGGCGCTGGAACGTTATCCAGCGGCACGACGGACTCGGGACCCGTTCCGGGTTCCGGGCCATCTGACATCGAAGCTGATCGCAGGGGTGAGGGACAATGGCGACCGACTACGACGCTCCGCGCCGCAGCGAAGCCGACGAGCTGGCCGAAGACTCGTTGGAGGAGCTGAAGGCGCGGCGCAACGAAACCCAGTCCGGCGTCGTTGACGTCGACGAGGACGCCACGGCCGAGAATTTCGAGCTGCCGGGGGCGGACCTGTCCGGGCTGTCGGGTGAGGACCTGACCGTGAAGGTCGTTCCGAAGCAGGCTGACGAGTTCACCTGTTCGGTGTGCTTCCTCGTGCACCACAGGAGCAGGCTGGCCGAGCAGAACGGCAACCAGCTGATCTGCCGGGACTGCGCCTGAGCGTTTTCCAGGCTTTCTGGGGCACGGGGACTTCACGGGGTGTGACGGACGAAACGGCCCGCCGGGCGGCGGGCCGTTTCTCATGCGTGCTCGCGCAGCAGCGCGGCCACCTTCTCGGGTTTGCGGGTGCTGAAGATCCAGTACGGCGTCGGGTCGTCCGGGTCGGTCAGCCAGACTTTGACCATGGGACCGACCCAGCCGCGGTGCAGGACGAACCCGGCCGGGTCGGACTCCGGACCGAGTGCCTTGCGCTTGCGTTCCTTGTCGATGACCTCGACCTCGCCGGCGAACCGCAGCGGCAGCCGGGCGTCGCCGACCTCCAGCTCGGTGCCGGTCACCCGGACCTTGGCCCTGCCGAGGACCAGCAGCACGAGCACGACCAGCGGCAGCAGCACCACGTAGGGCAGGACGCCACGCAGACCGGGGTAGCCCATGTGGATCTCGGCCGCCAGCAGCGCGCCGCCGATCAGCGGCAGTGGCCAGCCCCACCACGGCACGTAGAGCCGTTCGGAATGCCGGGTCGTCGTGGGCGCGCTTGCGGTGTCACTCACGGGTCCAGGGTAATCTCGCGGTCCGTGTCCAGCGTGCAGGTACTCCTTTCCCGGATCGACCCCGACGTCCCGGTGCCCGGTTACGCCAGGGCCGGTGATGCCGGCGCCGACCTGGTGACCACCTCCGACCTGGTGCTGCAGCCGGGGGAGCGGGCCGTGGTCGGCACCGGTGTCGCGATCGCGCTTCCCGACGGTTATGCCGGGTTTGTCCATCCCCGCTCGGGGCTGGCGGCGCGGGTGGGGCTGTCGGTGGTGAACACACCGGGAACGATCGACTCTGGCTACCGCGGCGAGATCCGGGTATGCCTGGTCAATCACGACCCGAGGGAAGCGATCGTGCTCGCCAGGGGCGACCGCATCGCCCAGCTCGTGGTACAGCGGGTGGAGCGTGCCGAGTTCGTCGAGGTCGACGAACTCGCCGAGTCCGAGCGCGGCGCCGGCGGGTACGGCTCGACCGGCGGGCATGCTGTGTTGGGCACGAGTGGAAGTGGAACGGAGAGGTAGTGGCGATTTTCGGACGTAAGCGGCGGGCCAAGGCACAACGGGCCTACGGGCGGCATGCCCGGCCGGATCATCTGCCCTCGGTGGTCGATCACGCCGAGCTGGAGGATTCGGAGTCGGAGTCCGTCGTTACGACCGGCCCGTTCGACGTGGCCGACGCCGTGGAGGACGGCATCCCGCGCATCGACCTCGGCTCGGTGCGGGTGCCCGTTCCGGAGGGCGCGCAGGTACAGGTCGAGATGGACGCCGAGAGCGGGGGTGTCCGTGCCGTGCACGTCGTCACGCAGTTCGGCCAGGTGACGATCAGCGCCTACGCCGCGCCGAAGTCCGGCGGGCTGTGGGACGAGGTGTGCGACGAGCTGAACGAGCAGCTGAAGGCCGACGGCGCCCGGGTGACGGCAGGCGGCGGCGAGTGGGGCAGGGAACTGTCGGCCATCGTCGGTGAGGTCGCGCTGCGGTTCGTCGGCGTCGACGGCCCGCGCTGGATGCTGCGTGGTGTCATCGCCGGTCCGCAGTCGGCCGCCGCGCAGGCGCCGGACGCGTTGCGGGAGCTGGTGCGGGGCACGATCGTGAACCGGGGCGACGCGCCGATGCCGGTGCGCACGCCGCTGCCGATCACGCTGCCCGACGCCGTCGCGCAGCACATCGCGGAGCAGCAGGGCCAGTAGCGTCCCGGTATCCGGGAAACGTGGTTCTGGTACGGGCGAGCAAGTATTAGTCTCGCCTGATGCCGACTTCCGCTGAGTGGTTGCTGTTCCTCGGAACGGCCGCGATCTTCGCCGTCACCCCCGGTCCCGGAATGCTCTACGTGCTGGCCCGCAGCCTGCGTGGCGGGCGGAGCGAGGGCATCCGGTCGACCGTCGGCAACAGCATCGGCGCCGCGGTCCACGTGGTGGCCGCGGCACTCGGCCTGTCGGCGCTGCTGGCGACGTCCACCGTGGCGTTCACGGTGGTCAAGATCGCCGGTGCGGTGTACCTGGTCGGTCTCGGGCTGCACGCCATCCTGCGGCGCAACGCCGACGAGCCCGCACACGACTCACCCGGCAGGCGGTTCGCCAGCTCGCCGCTGATCCAGGGCATCCTCACCGAGGTGCTCAACCCGAAGACCGCGCTGTACTTCATGGCGCTGCTGCCGCACTTCGTGCACCCGGAGACGGCCCCCGCGCCGCTGGTGTTCATCCTGCTCGGGTTGATCGCGCTGGCCATGGCGCTGGTGGCGGACCTGGTGGTGGCCATGTCGGCGGGTCACCTCGGTGCCCGTCTGCTGGCCAACCCGCGGTGGCGGGTCCGGCAGCGGGTGGCCAGCGGCGCCACGATGATCGGCCTCGGCGGCTTCGTTGCGGTGGCCGACTGACGCGCGCCTACTCCGCCAGGCCCGAAAGCACGTGAAGGCCACCTTCACCACGTCACACGTAATGAAGGTGGCCTTCACGAGCTTGACCTCAGGCGCCACGGGAGAACCGGTGTCCACGTCGCGAGTTCTGCGTTCCGGCCCGCGAGTTCTGCTCTCGGGACCACCCACCTCGCCCTGCGGCACCCTGGACTTTGCCGGGGCCCTGACGTCTCACGTGGTGAAGGTGGCCTTCACGTGCCCTGAGGCGTCCAGGAACGCCCGGACGGCCACCGCGCCGAGGGCCTCCGGCGTGTCGCCCATCGCGGCCAGGGTGGTGGTCCGCAGCCGCCCGGCCGGCAGCGTCGCCGCCCAGCGGCGGGCCACCGTGGCGGGGTGGACCGGGTCGTCCGAGCACGCGGCGACGCCCGCCGGAACCCGCAGCGCCCGCAGCTCCGCCGCCGACGGCGCCGGGAAGTCGACGGCCACCCGCAGCGCCGCCGCCAGTCCGTCGCCGTGCCGGCGCCAGGCCCTGGTCAGCTCCGCCGCGAGCCAGGGGCGGACGCCGTCGACCGAGGCCGCCAGCGCGGCCTCCAGCCCGTCGCGGTCCACCCGGTCCGCCGTGAGCCGGGCCGCCGCCCGCGCCGGCGCGCCGGTCATCGGGCCGACGGCGGCGGGCAGCGCGACGAGCAGCCCCGCGCACCGGTCCGGGTTGCGGACCGCCCAGCTCGCCGCCAGATGGGCGCCGAACGAGACCCCGCCCACGACCACCGGGCCGTCCAGCGTGTCGAGAAACTCCAGGTAGCCGTCGACGAGCCGGGCGCCGGCGGGCGGACGCGGGGCCACCAGTTCCAGCCCGGACGCGGAGAGTGGCCCGGCGAACACGTTCCGTACGAACACCTCGTCGGAGCCGGTGCCGGGAAGCAGCACCGCGGGCGTAGCGAAGGTCATGCGTAGATCCTGGCGGAAAGGCGGTTTCGGTGCCCCGATCCGGTTACGCTGGACAGTGCACGGGCCGTTCGAGTCGGGGGCCCCGGAGCACAGGAGCTGCGCTATGTCCGCCAAAGACGGCGGCTACTTCAGCCGGTTGGTACGCAAGCTGACCAGCGACGTCGAGGAACTCGACGCCGACGATCTGTCCGAGAAGTCCGAGGCGGGCGGCGCACGGCGGGCGTGCGACTGCCGTTCCGGCGAGGAGGTGACCGTCCTGGGTCGCCTGCGCAGCGTGGAGTTGTGCCCGACGAGTGACGCCGCCACGCTGGAGGCCGAGCTGTTCGACGGTACGGAGGGCGTGACGCTAGTCTGGCTCGGGCGCCGCCGGATCCCCGGAATCGAACCCGGCCGCACCGTCAAGGCTCGGGGCCGGATGGCCGACCGGGACGGCCGCAAGGTGCTCTACAACCCCTATTACGAGCTGCAGACCACCTGACCCGCGACTGATTGCGACAGCCACGTGAGCGAACCCGCCCGCACCGACGACGAAACCAAGCCGGAGAACGAGCCGCAGCCCACGTTGCTGGAACAGATGGGCGGCGTGTCGGGTCTCATCTACTCGTCGGTGCCGGTCGTGGTGTTCGTGCTGGCCAACGCGTTGTTCGGGCTGATGCCCGGCATCTGGTCGGCGGTGGGCAGCGCGGTGCTGATCACGATCATCCGGATCGTCCGCAAGGAGCCGCTGCAGCCCGCCATCTCCGGCTTCTTCGGCATCGCGATCGCGGCGTTCATCGCCTACCGCACCGGCTCGGCCAAGGGCTTCTTCCTCGCGGGCATCCTGCTCAACGCCGGCCTGCTCGCGGTGTGCGTGGGGTCGGTGGTGTTCCGCTGGCCGCTGGCGGGCGTGGTGTGGAACTTCCTCAACGGCAAGGGCATGGCCTGGCGCAAGGACAAGGTGTCCCGTCGCGGCTTCGACGTCGCCACGCTCGCGCTGGCCGCCGTGTTCGCCGCCAGGGTCGTCGTCCAGGGCTGGCTGTACGAGGAGGACTACACCGGCTGGCTGGCCTTCGCCAAGATCGCCATGGGGTACCCGCTGTACGGCTTGGCGCTGCTGGTGGTCGTCTGGGCCGTGCGCCGCTCGGACAAGCGGCTCAAGGCCCTGGAGGCCGAGGCAGAGCCCGTCGAGACCGACGCCGACATCGAGGCCCGGCTGCGCCGCAAGTACGCCCAGACCCCGCCCCAGGAAGCCTGAGTCACGAAGCGCGGTGCCGCGCGGGATAGGTGGCCAGGCCGGTCAGCCCGGCCAGGAGCTGGGACCGGCGAGCCGGCGAGAGCGGGCGGTACGCCCTGGCGGCGATCCGGTCCGTGACCGTCTCGATCCGCTGCCGCGCCGCCGAGCCCGCGGGCAGCTCGCGCACCTGCCTTGCGGTCAGCCCCTCCGACAGCCAGGCATGCGCGTGCGCGTCGATCCGGTGGTAGCGCAGCGCGTTGAGCCGGTGGAACACCGCGCCCGCGCCCTCGGGTTCCAGCGTCAGCGGCGCGAGGACGTCGAACGCCGGACCGCCGGACGTCCCGACCGCGCCCGCGACGACCTCGTCGAGCAGCACCTTCAGCTCGCCGGGCCGTCCCCACAGCCGGTCGGCCGTGTGTGACTGGGCCGCCGCCAGCTGCCGCAGCAGCGCCCGGCCCTTGCCGCTGACCACCATCGTGTGCGGTGTCCGCAGCAGCCAGCCCGCCGCGACCAGGTCGTCGAGGCGCTCGTCGAGGTCGTCGACGTAGCGGTGCAGGCCACGCACCACCTGGATGGCCACCGGGCCGATCACGCCGAGCAGGCCCAGCTCGGCGAACGTCCCGGCGTGCGGCGGCGTGCCCAGCGCGGTGAACACCTCAGGTGCCACCTCGCGGGCCGTCACCTCGTGCACGGCGGTGACCAGCCGCTGGACGTGCGGGGTGATCCGCTGGACGAACACCGCGGTCTCGGCCGCGTCCAGTGCCGTGCGGGCCTGCGCGATCGCCTCGGCGTCGCCGCTGTACTGCCCCAGCCGCACCGCCGTCCCGAACCGCTGCGCAGCCAGCTCCCAGTCCCCGGCGTCGTAGGCACACAGCCCGGCGTGCAGGTAGACGACGTGTGCCTCGTCGCCGGCGAGATGGGCGTCGCGCAGGCAGCGGCGCGACTGCGACTCGGCCAGCGCGAACCGGCCCTGCCACTGGTAGACGTGAGCCTGCCGGGCCAGCGCCAGCACCCGCTGCGCCGGATCGGCTGCCAGTTCGACGGCCTGGCCCAGCTCCTTCTCCGCCAGCTCCAGCCTGCCGAGCTGCCGGGCCGCGACGCCCAGCTCGGTGTGCTCGGCGTGGCCGGTGTCCGGTCCCGCCGTGGCGAGGGCGGCGTCCAGCCAGCCGGTCACGTCGGCAGGGTTGTCCAGTACCTCGCGCAGCGTCTCCGGGTCGATCCGGTAGCGCGCGGGCGAGGGCATCGGCTGCCCTCAGTACCCGAGCGCCGCGCGGATCTCCGGTTCCACGTCGGACGGGGAGACGAACAGCAGCTCGTCGCCGGGCTCCAGCGGGTCCTCCGGTTGCGGGACGATGACCCGCTCGCCACGCAGGATGGTCACCAGCGCCGCGTCCTTCGGCAGCGCGAGATCGCGCACCGGCCGTCCGGCCAGCGGCGTCTCGTCGGGCAGCGTGATCTCCACCAGGTTGGCCTGGCTGCGGCGGAACGTCATCAGCCGCACCAGGTCGCCGACGCTGACGGCCTCCTCGACCATCGCGGCGAGCATCCGCGGTGTCGACACGGCGACGTCGACGCCCCACGCCTCGGTGAACAGCCACTCGTTGGCCGGATTGTTGACCCTGGCGACCACCCTGCGGACGGCGAACTCGGTCTTGGCCAGCAGCGACACCACCAGGTTGACCTTGTCGTCCCCGGTGGCCGCGATCACGACGTCGCAGAGCTGGATGCCGGACTCCTCCAGCGTGGACACCTCGCAGGCGTCGCCGAGCACCCAGTCGGCCTGCTCGACGCTCTCCGGCACGAAGTGGTCGGCCTCCCGCTCGATCAGCATGACCTGGTGGGAGGCGTCGATCAGCTCGGCGGCGATGGACGTGCCGACGGCGCCGGCCCCGGCGATGGCTACCCGCATCAGTCGTCCTCCTCGGGTGCGCGGGCCGCCACGCTGGTCACGTCGCTGACCGTGCCGGACACCGCGGCGACGTAGACCACGTCGCCGGACTGCAGCACCGACTTCGACTTGGGCAGCACGCCGGTGCCGAACCGCATGATGAACGCGACCCTGGCGCCGGTGGCGTCCTGGAGGTCGCGCACGCTGCGGCCGATCCAGCCCTCGTGCACCGGCAGCTGCAGCAGGGCCACCGTGCCGGACGGGTCGCGCCACGCCGAGGCGACGCCGTCGGGCAGCAGGGTCCGCAGGAACCGGTCGGTCGTCCACGGCACGGTGGCCACGGTGGGGATGCCGAGGCGCTCGTAGACGGCGGCCCGCTTGTGGTCGTAGATCCGGGCCACGACGTGCTCGACGCCGAACGTCTCCCGCGCCACGCGGGCGGAGATGATGTTGGAGTTGTCGCCGCTGGACACCGCCGCGAACGCGCCGGCCCGCTCGATGCCCGCCTCCTCGAGGACTCTGCGGTCGAACCCGAGGCCGACGACCTGCTGGCCGTGGAAGTCGCTGCTGAGCCGGCGAAACGCCTGCTGGTTCTTGTCGATCACGGCCACCTCGTGCCCGAGTCGCTCCAGCGCCGCGGCCAGGGACGAGCCGACCCGGCCGCATCCCATGATCACCACGTGCACGCCTGCTGCCTCCTCTGTGTGTCGCGGCGACTCACTTCCGATGCCGCACGCTACCGCCAACGGCACGGGCGCCGGTAGCCGCACCTCACCGTTTCGCGGGGTCATCGGGCAAGTGGTTACGCTCTGCGCCGTGTCCAAGTTCGCGACCGCGGTCAAGCGGCTGCTCCTGGGGCGGCCGTTTCGCAGTGACCGGCTGGCCCACACGCTGCTCCCCAAACGGATCGCCCTGCCGGTGTTCGCCTCCGACGCCCTGTCGAGTGTGGCGTACGCGCCGGAGGAGATCTTCCTGACCCTCAGCGTGGCCGGGCTGGCGTCGTTCACCATGTCGCCCTGGATCGGCCTGGCGGTGGTCGTGGTGATGCTGGCCGTGGTCGCCAGCTACCGGCAGAACGTGCACGCCTACCCCAGCGGGGGCGGCGACTACGAGGTCGCCACCGTCAACCTGGGCCCCAAGGCCGGCCTGACCGTGGCCAGCGCGCTGCTGGTCGACTACGTGCTGACCGTGGCGGTGTCGATCTCGGCGGCCGCGGCCAACATCGGCGCGCTGGTGCCGTTCGTCGCCGAGCACAAGACCTTGTTCGCCGTCGGCGCCATCCTGCTGCTGTCCGCGATCAACCTGCGTGGCCTGCGGGAGTCCGGGACGGCGTTCGCCATCCCGACCTACGCGTTCATGTTCGGCGTGCTGTCCATGATCGGTTACGGTCTGTACCGGACGCTGATCGCTGGTGAGGACCTGCGGGCCGACAGCGCGGGCATCCAGCTGGCCCAGGAGCACGAGCAGCTGGCCGGGGTCGCGCTGATGTTCCTGGTGCTGCGGGCGTTCACCCAGGGCTGCGCGGCGCTGACCGGTGTGGAGGCCATCAGCAACGGCGTGCCCGCGTTCCGCAAGCCGAAGTCCCGCAACGCCGCGACGACGCTGCTGCTGCTCGGGCTGATCGCGGTCAGCATGTTCATGGGCATGATCGTGCTCGCCAGGGAGACCGGCGTGGTGATCGCGGAGAACCCGGCCACCCAGCTGGTCGGCGCGCCGCCCGGGTACACCCAGGACACGCTGATCGTCCAGCTTGCCGAGACGATCTTCGACGGGTTCCCGGCCGGGTTCTTCTTCGTCACCATCGTGACCGCGCTGATCCTGGTGCTGGCCGCCAACACCGCGTTCAACGGCTTCCCGGTGCTCGGCTCGATCCTGGCCCAGGACCGGCACCTGCCGCGGCAGCTGCACACCCGGGGCGACCGGCTGGCGTTCTCCAACGGCATCCTGTTCCTCGCCGGGTTCGCCATCGTCCTGGTGGTGGCGTTCGACGCCGAGGTGACCCGGCTGATCCCGCTGTACACGGTGGGCGTGTTCGTGTCGTTCACGCTCAGCCAGCTCGGCATGCTGCGGCACTGGAACCGTCATCTGGCGTCCACAACGGACGAGGCCGAGCGGCGGCGGATGCGGCAGTCGCAGGCGATCAACGGGTTCGGCCTGGCGATGACCGGCAGCGTGCTGATCATCGTGCTGATCACCAAGTTCGCCGCGGGTGCGTGGATCGCCATCGCCGCGATGGTGGCGATCTTCCTGTTGATGACGGCGATCCGGAAGCACTACGACCGGGTGGCCGAGGAACTGCGCCGTGAGGACAGCAAGCCGCCGGTGCTGCCGTCACGCAACCACGCGATCGTGCTGGTGTCGCAGCTGCACCGGCCGACGTTGCGGGCGCTGGCCTACGCCAAGGCGACCCGGCCGGACGTGCTGGAGGCCGTGACGGTCAACGTCGACGACGCCGACACCCGCAGGCTGGTCGTGGAGTGGGAGAAGCAGGGATTCCGGGTGCCGCTCAAGGTCGTCGAGTCGCCGTACCGGGAGATCACCCGGCCGGTACTGGACTACGTCAAGCGGGTGCGTGGCGACAACCCGCGCAACGTCGTCACCGTGTTCATTCCCGAGTACGTCGTCGGGCACTGGTGGGAGCAGGTACTGCACAACCAGAGTGCGTTGCGGCTCAAGGGAAGGCTGCTGTTCCAGCCGGGTGTGATGGTGACCAGCGTCCCGTGGCAGCTGAAGTCGTCGAAGAAGGCGGCCGGCCGCTCCGACGGCGCCCGGCCGACACCGCAGGACCTGCGGCGTGGCCTGTACGGCGGCACCCCGGGCGGGCGGGACCGCTGATGTCCGATGTGGACTGGACCGGCCGGGAGCTGCGGCTGGAGGTCGGCGCGGTCGCGCACGGCGGCCACTGTGTGTCCCGTGTGGACGGCCGGGTGGTGTTCGTCCGGCACGCGCTGCCCGGTGAGACGGTGACCGCGAGGGTGACCGAGGACAGGGGCGGCGCGTTCTGCCGTGCGGACGCCGTCGAGGTGCTGGACGCGGCGCCGCACCGGGTGACCCCGCCCTGCCCGCTGGCCGCGCCCGGGCTGTGCGGTGGTTGCGACTGGCAGCACGCGGCGCCGGAGTTCCAGCGGGAGCTCAAGGCCCGGGTGGTGGCCGAGCAGCTGGTCCGGCTGGCCGGGCTGGAACGGGACGTGGTGGTGGAGGCGCTGCCCGGCGGGATGCTGGACTGGCGCAGCCGGGTGCGGCTGGTCGCCGGGCGCGACGGCCGGGCCGGGTTCCGCGCGCACCGCAGTCACCGGGTGATCCCGGTGGACGACTGCCCGATCGCCGTGCCGGGGGCGCTCGACGACGCCGTCGCCAGGCGGTGGCGGCCCGGCGCCGAACTGGAGGTGACCAGCGACGGCGACGGCCGCGTCCACCTGCGGGAACTGTGGACCGAGCGGGGCAAGGGCAAGAGCAGGCAGCATTCCGGTGGCGTGGCCGTGCAGCACGCTGCCGGGCGGGACTGGCGGCTTGCCGCGCATGGGTTCTGGCAGGTGCACCCGGCCGCGGCCGGCACGTTCGCGGCGGTCGTCGGCGAGTGGGCCGACGCCCCGGCCGGCGGCACCGTGTGGGACCTCTACGCCGGGGCCGGGCTGTTCGCGTCGGTGCTGGCCGGTCAGGTCGGCGCCGGGGGCAGCGTGCTGGCGGTGGAGTCCGGCAGGCGGGCGGTGTCCGACGGGCGGGCCAACCTGGCGGACCTGCCGCAGGTGCGCTGGCGGACCGGCCGGG
Source organism: Amycolatopsis suaedae (assembly GCF_004214935.1). Lineage (GTDB taxonomy): Bacteria > Actinomycetota > Actinomycetes > Mycobacteriales > Pseudonocardiaceae > Amycolatopsis > Amycolatopsis suaedae. Next base: position 180,358 of record NZ_SFCC01000007.1, on the reverse strand, counting down.
TGGAGCAGGTGCTGCGTGACGTCGGCGAGCGCCCCGACGTGGTGGTGCTCGACCCGCCCCGCAAGGGGGCGGGCCGGCCGGTGGTCGACGCCGTCGCGGCGGGGGAGCCGGAGCGCGTGGTGTACGTGGCGTGCGATCCGGCCGCGCTGGCGCGCGACCTGGCCACGTTCGCCGGGCACGGCTACCACCTGGCGAACCTGCGGGCGTTCGACGCCTTCCCGATGACGCACCACGTGGAGTGCCTCGCCCTGCTCACCCGCTGAGCGCCCCGCCAATGCGGCTTTTGGCTACTTGAAGTACCCCAATGTGGCATTGGGGTACTTCAAGTTCCCCAATGCCACATTGGGGGAGTCCGGGAACGGGCGCTCAGGCGTCCTCGGCCAGCATGTCGGCGCACTTCTCGCCGATGGCCATCGTGGTGATGCACGGGTTGACCGCCACCAGGAACGGCATGGCCGACCCGTCGGCCACCCGCAGCCCCTGCACGCCCCGCACGCGCAGCCGGGCGTCCAGCGGCGCCATCGGGTCGCCGTCCGCGCCCATCCGCACGGTGCACGACGGGTGGTACACCGTGTTGTGCGTCTTGCGCAGGTAGTCGGCGATCTCGTCGTCGCTGCGCGCGTCCGGGCCGGGCGCCAGTTCCGCACCGGCCCACTCCTTCATCGCCTCCTGGGCGACGATCTCGCGGGCCAGCCGGATGCCGTAGGTCATCACGCGCATGTCGTGCGGGTCGGTGAAGTACCGCGGGTCGACCTTGGGCTTGTCCCGGAAGTCCCTGGTCCGCAGCCGGACCGTGCCGGTCGACCGGCTCCGCGTGACGTTGGGGGTCAGGCAGAAGCCGTTCTCGGTCGTCGGGTAGCCGTGCCGCAGCGTGTTCAGGTCGAACGGCACCGAGCCGTAGTGGAACATCAGGTCCGGCCGGTCCAGGCCCTCCTCGGTGGTGGTGAAGATGCCGATCTCCCACCACTGCGTCGAGTCGGTCACCATCGGCTTGGCCGCTTCCCACTGGATGAGGCCCTCCGGGTGATCCTGGAGGTTGGCGCCGACGCCGGGGGAGTCGACCAGCACGTCGACGCCCACCTCGCGCAGGTGCTCGGCCGGGCCGATGCCGGACAGCATCAGCAGCTTCGGCGAGTCGATCGCACCCGCGCTGAGCACGACCTCCCGCCGGGCGCGGATCTGCGTGCTGTGCAACAGATCCTCGGTCTGCACCTCGACGCCGGTGCACCGCGTTCCTTCGAACGTCATGCGCTTGGCCCGCACGCCGGTACGGATCTCCAGGTTGGGCCTGCTGCCCATGATCGGGTGCAGGTAGGACACCGAGGCCGACGACCGCACGCCGTCCTCACGCGCGTTGATCTGGAACCAGTTTGCCCCGTGGGTGACGGTCTTGCCGGAGTTGAACTGCACGCGGGGAATGCCGGCCTGCTCACACGCCTCCAGCAGCGCGACGCCCGCCGGGTCGCGGGGCGGCACCGAGCGGATGGTCACCGGGCCGGACCGGCCGTGGTGGTCACCTTCGCCGTCGTTGGTCTCCAGCCGCTGGTAGAGCGGGAAGACGTCGGCCGCGGACCAGCCGGGCAGGCCCATCGCCGCCCACTCGTCGAGGTCCTCGGCCGGTGCCCAGAACGCGATGCACGAGTTGTGCGACGAGCAGCCGCCGAGCACCTTGGCCCTGGCGTGGCGCAGGAACGAGTTGCCGGACTCCTGCGGCTCCACCAGGTAGTCCCAGTCGTAGCCGGACTCCAGCAGCGCCATCCACCGGTTCAGCTCCAGGATTGCCGGATCGTCCACATCGGACGGACCGGCTTCCAGGAGGCACACGGTGACATCCGGGTTCTCCGACAGTCTCGCCGCGACGACCGATCCGGCCGTACCGCCACCGACGACGACGTAGTCGAATTCCTGGGTCACTGCGTCTCCTCCTTGGTCTGTGGCACTTCCAGTGCGTGGTCGGCCAGCGTGCCGGTCTTGTGCCGCTGGATGAACCAGTAGTAGCCGAACCCGATCACGGCGACGGCGCCGACGAACAGCACCGCGCCCCACTCCAGGTACCAGTGGTACGGCTCGGTCGCGTTGTAGACCTCACGCCGCGGCCAGGCGAGGTTGACCACCATCGCGCCGCCCCACAGCACGCCGATGATGTTGACCGGCAGCCCGAACTTTCCCAGCGAGAAGTACTTCTGGCCCGGCTGCTTCGGCGGCGGCCACTGCCCGCGCAGCCGCTTGACCAGCATCGGCACGGTGACCAGCAGGTAGGCCAGGTAGATCATGATGATGCCGATGCTGGTGATCACCGTGAAGATCTGCGGCTGGTTGATGTTGACCACCAGGATGACCACCGCCAGCACACCGGTCACCAGCGCCGGGATCACCGGGGTCTTGTGCTTCGGGTCCACCTTGGCCAGGCGCTTGCCGGCGGGCAGGTTGTTGTCCCGCGCCATGGCGAACATCATCCGGATCGCGGCCGACTGCACGGCCAGGTTGCACACGGTCACCGCGATGACGACCGTCCACAGGAACACGGTCCCGACCGTGGTGCCCAGTGCGTCGAGCACGATGAACTGCAGTCCGCCGGTGGCGATCTCCGGGTTGTTGATGTCACCGACGGCCATCAGCGCGAACAGCAGGATCAGCCCGCCGAGCACGAACGACGCGATCAGCGCACGCAGGATGGCGCGCGGGGCGTTGCGCCGCGGGTCGTGCGACTCCTCGCCGAGCGAGCTGGCCGTGTCGAAGCCGTACATGACGTAGGTCGAGGCCAGCGCGGCGACCAGGAACGCGCCCAGGTAACCGGTCGAGTGCCCGGCACCGGTGTCCTGCGTCTCCAGGACCACCTGCGGGCCGCGGACGATGTTGACCGCGAGCAGCACGATCAGCAGTACCGCCGCGATCAGCTCGATGAACACGCCCGCGCTGTTGATCCGCGCCATCAGCTTGACGCCCCAGGCGTTGACGGCCGTGGTGAACACGATCAACGCGGTGCCGAGAATCACCGCGTTGACGGCGGGGTGCTCGACGAACTGGAAGAAGTCCGAGATCTTCGGCAGCGTGATCTGGTAGGCCAGCGCGACGGACGCGATCGTCACGATCGACGCCGTCAGCATCATCCACCCGGCCAGCCACGCGACGTGCGGGTTGCCCAGCCGCTTCGACCAGTTGTAGATCGACCCGGCGACCGGGTAGTGGGCAGCCAGCTCGGCGAACGACAGCGCCACCATCAGCTGGCCGACGAACACCATCGGCCAGGACCACCAGTAGGCGGGCCCGCCGAGGCTGAAGCCGAAGTAGAACAGCTGGAAGGTGCCGGTGAGGATCGAGATGTAGCTGATCCCGGCGGCGAAGGTGTGGAAGTTGCCGAGTGTGCGTTCCAGCTCCTGCTTGTAACCGAACCCGGCGAGCCCGTCGTCGGTCTGCGTCACGTGCACCGTCCCTTGGTCAGCTGTCGGAGTGGGAGAACCAGTACTGCGGTCCGGGATCGATGTTCTGGTAGATGTGCTTGGCCTCCTGGTATTCGGCGAGGCCCGTCGGGCCCAGTTCCCTGCCGAAGCCGGACTGCTTCATCCCGCCCCACTCGGCCTGCGGCAGGTAGGGGTGGTAGTCGTTGATCCAGATCGTGCCGTGCCGCAGCCGGTGCGCCACCCGCTGCGCCTTCGCGCCGTCGCTGGTGAACACGCCGCCGGCCAGGCCGTAGACGGTGTCGTTGGCGATGGCGACGGCCTCGTCCTCGTCGGTGAACGTCTCGACGGTCAGCACCGGGCCGAACGACTCCTCGGTCACCGCGACGCCGCCGCGGGTGACGTTGTCCAGGATGGTCGGCAGGTAGTAGTGGCCACCGGCGTAGGCCTCGCCCTCCGGGCGCCTGCCGCCGGTGCGCAGCACCGCGCCCTCGGCCAGCGAGTCGGCGACGTACTTCTCCACCTTCTCCAGGTGCGCGGCGGAGATCAGCGGGCCGGTCTCGGCGTCGGGGTCGAACGGACCGCCCAGCCGGATGCGCTCGGCCCGGCGGACCAGCTCGTCGACGAAGCGGTCGTGCAGTTCCTTCTGCACGATGAGCCGGGCACCTGCCGAGCAGACCTGCCCAGAGTGCAGGAACACCGCGGTCAGGGCGTAGTCGACGGCGGTCTCGAAGTCGGCGTCGGCGAACACCACGTTGGGATTCTTGCCGCCCAGCTCCAGTGCCACCTTCTTCACCGTGGCGGCGGCCGACGCGGCGATGATCCGCCCGGTGGCCAGCCCGCCGGTGAACGACACCAGGTCGACGTCGGGGTGATCGGACAGCGGCGCGCCTGCTTCCGGGCCCGCGCCGAGGACGAGGTTGGCCACGCCGTCCGGAACGCCCGCCTCCATCAGCACGCGCATCAGCAGGATGGACGTGTGCGGGGTCAGCTCGCTGGGCTTGAGGACGAACGTGTTGCCAGCCGCCAGCGCGGGGGCGACCTTCCACGCCGTCTGCAGCAGCGGGTAGTTCCACGGCGTGATCAGCCCGCAGACGCCGACCGGCTCGTACACGATCCTGCTGATCGCGCCGGGAATGCCGGTGTCGACGACGCGGCCGCTGTCCTGGCCGGCCAGCTTGCCGAAGTAGCGGAAGCAGCGGGCGATGTCGTCGAGGTCGTACTCGCTTTCCACCAGCCGTTTGCCGGTGTCCAGCGACTCGGCCCGCGCGAAGATCGCCTTGTCCCGCACCAGCAGGTCGGCGACGCGGAGCAGCACGTCCCCGCGTTCCCAGATCGGGGTGGACGGCCACGGGCCGTTGTCGAACGCGTCGCGCGCCGCGGCGATGGCGGCCTCGGTGTCCTCCCTGGTTCCCTCCGAGACCTCCGCCACGAGGGAGCCGTTCGCCGGGCAGCGGATCTCTCTCGTACCGCCCTGTGCCGCCGCGACCCACTGACCACCGATGAAGAAGTCCGCCATCTGCCCTCTCTCATATGCCGCGGCACTCGTGCGAGTGGGGATCCTACGCCGTTCGGGGGGCCATGCCAGCCGACGAACGTGGCCCGGCTCACCGTGTGTGTGGCCACTGCCGACCGCGCGGGGGATTCGCGTCCCGAACGCCTCCGTAGACTGGTCGGAACGAAGACGTGCCCGAGCGACTGGCGAGGTGGAGCGTGACGTTGCTGGACTCCGTGAACGGACCGGAGGACCTGAAGCGAATGGAGCACGGTGAGCTGGAGACCCTGGCTGCCGAGATCCGTGAGTTCCTCGTCGAGAAGGTCTGCCGGGCCGGCGGCCACCTGGGGCCCAACCTCGGCGTGGTGGAGCTGACGCTGGCACTGCACCGGGTGTTCGACTCGCCACGCGACGCGATCGTCTGGGACGTCGGGCACCAGGCCTACGTCCACAAGATCGTCACCGGCCGCCACGGCGGGTTCGACGGGCTGCGCCAGCTCGGCGGCCTCACCGGCTATCCGTCGCGTGAGGAGAGTGAGCACGACCACGTCGAGAACAGCCACGCGTCCGCCGCTCTGTCCTATGTGGACGGTATGGCGAAGGCGTTCGAGCTGGACGGTGGCGGACGTCACGCGGTGGCCGTCGTCGGCGACGGCGCGCTGACCGGCGGGATGTGCTGGGAGGCGCTGAACAACATCGCCGCGGCCGCGCACCGGCCGGTGGTGATCGTCGTCAACGACAACGGCCGGTCCTACTCGCCGACCATCGGCGGGCTGGCCGATCACCTGGCGTCGCTGCGGCTGCGGCCCGGCTACGAGAAGGTGCTGGACGCGGGCCGGGACCTGCTGCGTGCCACGCCCGTGGTCGGCAAGCCGATCTACGCCCTGCTGCACGCCGCCAAGGCGGGCATCAAGGACGCCATCGCGCCGCAGCGGATGTTCGCCGACCTGGGGCTGAAGTACGTCGGCCCGGTCGACGGCCACGACCTGGCCGCGCTGGAGCGCGCGCTGCACAGCGCGAAGGAGTTCGGCGGCTCGGTGATCGTGCACGCCGTGACCGAGAAGGGGCACGGTCACGAGCCCGCGGTCAACGAGGTGAACGACCAGATGCACCAGACCGACCCGCTGGACCCGGAGACCGGGCTGCCGCCGGTGAAGGGGCCGAGCTGGACCGGCGTGTTCGCCGAGGAACTGGTCAAGATCGGCACCGAGCGGCCGGACGTCGTGGCGGTCACCGCGGCGATGCTGCGCTCGACCGGCCTGCACAAGTTCGCCGACAACTTCCCCGAGCGCTGGTTCGACGTCGGGATCGCCGAGCAGCACGCGGTGACCTCGGCCGCCGGGCTGGCGATGGCGGGCAAGCACCCGGTGGTGGCCATCTACTCGACGTTCCTCAACCGGGCGTTCGACCAGGTGCTGATGGACGTGGCACTGCACCGGCAGGCCGTGACGTTCGTGCTGGACCGGGCCGGGATCACCGGGCCGGACGGCGCCAGCCACCACGGCATGTGGGACCTGTCGCTGCTGGGCATGGTCCCCGGCATGCGGGTCGCGGCGCCCCGGGACGCGGTCACGCTGCGCGAGGAACTCAGGGAGGCCGTCGACATCGCCGACGGGCCGAGCGCACTGCGGTTCTCCCGTGGCGGCGTGGTCGAGTCGGTGCCCGCGCTGGACCGGATCGGCACGGTCGACGTGCTGCGCAGGCCGGCCCAGGGATCGGACACCGACGTGCTGCTGGTGGCCGTCGGCGCGTTCGCGCGGCTGGGGCTCGCCGCCGCCGACCGGCTGGCCGACCAGGGCATCGGCGTCACCGTGGTGGACCCGAGGTGGGTGCTGCCGGTGCCGGCCGACCTGGTGGCGCTGGCCGAGTCGCACCGGCTCGTGGTGACCGTGGAGGACAGCGGCAGGCACGGCGGGTTCGGCTCGGCGCTGGCGGCCACGTTCCGCGACGCCGACTGCGCGGTGCCGGTGCGTGACCTGGCGGTGCCGCAGGAGTTCCACCAGCACGGCACCCGGGACGAGGTGCTGGCCGGGATCGGCCTGACCGCGCAGGACGTGTCCAGGCAGATCACCGAGTGGGCCGCCAAGCTCGGGCCCCGCACCCAGCCCTCCGGACCCCGCGTCCTGCGCTCCGGCACCTGAGCCTGGCTGTTCCGTTCCGCTCAAAGCACGTGAAGGCCACCTTCATTACGTGTGACGTCAGGGCCCCGGCAAGTCCAGGTAGGGCGGTGGTCTCGTTGGCGGTGCCGACGAGACCACCGCCCTGCCATGGAGGGCGTTCACGGCCTCGGACGCCTACCCACTCCGTCCTCACCGGTCACATCAGCACCGGGCACCACACCCGTCCCCGCAGTCACCAGGACGAGACCATCGCGCGTCAGGCACAGGCACGTGAAGGCCACCTTCATTACGTCTGACGTGGTGAAGGTGGCCTTCACGTGCTTTGAGCCTGGCTGGCGTCTCGCTATCTGGAACTGCCATGCCGAACGGTGGGAGCAGGCGGGCGGGAACGGACAACTCGCGGGTCCGGAACGGACGATTCGCGCCCAGAACGTACGACTCGCGCGAACGGGGCCGTTCACACGGGTGACCCGCACAAGGTGAGAACCCGGTCCACATCATGAGTTCTGCGTTCGCGCACGCGAGTTCTGCGCTCCGGTCCGCGAGTTCTGCGTTCGAACGCACAGAGCCCGACTTTGCCGGGGCCCTGACGTGGTGAAGGGGGCCTTCACGTGCCTTGACGGTCAGGCGCCCCCGTCCTGAGTCGCGTCGTAGGAACGCTGTGCCGTGACGATGCGGTGGATGTGGGTCTCGGCCCAGTCGCTGATGATGGCGATCGGGTCGATCAGGGAGTGGCCCAGTTCGGTGAGCGTGTAGTCGACCCTGGGCGGGACCTCGGCGAACACCTCGCGGGTGATCAGGCCGTTGCGTTCCATCCGCCGCAGTGTCTGGGTGAGCACCTTGGGCGCGACGCTGCCGATCCGCGCACGCAGCTCGCTGAAGCGCATCGTGCCGTCGCTGAGCAGCAGCACGACCAGCACCGTCCACTTGTCGCCGATCTGGTCGAGCACGAGCCGGGTCGGGCAGTCCGGGTTGAACAGGTCGCCCTCGGCGGCCTGCCCGCGCTTGCCGCGGAGCCGGTCGAGCATTCTCGGCGCCATAGTAACCATGAGGTACTTATAGCACGTTGAAGTACTCGGTTACCAATGGATACCTTCGCGTTCACCTCGACGAGAAGGGAACACGAGACATGAGGATCGCGGTCTACGGAGCAACCGGCATGATCGGCAGCAGGGTGGTGGCCGAGGCGAAGGCACGCGGCCACGAGGTCACTGGCATCAGCCGCTCCGGCGGCGACGGCATCCGGCGCGGCGACGCGGGTGACGCCGGGTTCGCCAAGCAGGTCGCCGGGGAGGTCGACGTGGTCGTGTCGGCGATCGGGCCGAGCCGCACCGGGGCGCCGCGGCGGGACTACCTGACCCAGCTGCGCACCCTGGCCGAGACACTCGGCGACGCCCGGCTGCTCGTCATCGGCGGGGCCGGGTCGCTGCTGGTCGGCGGCACGCGCCTGGTCGACCTCCCGGACTTCCCCGAGGAGTACAAGGCGGAGGCACTCGTCGCCGCGGAAGCGCTCGACTACGTCCGCGGGCTCGGCGACGAGGTCGACTGGACCTTCGTGTCCCCGGCTCCGCTGATCCAGCCCGGCGAGCGCACCGGCCGGTACACACTGGGCACCGACTCGCCCGCGGGCGACTCCGTGTCCGCCGAGGACTTCGCGGTCGCCCTGCTCGACGAGATCGAGAAGCCGGCACACGTGCGCAGCCGGTTCACGCTCGCCAGCTGACAGGATGGGCGACATGACGATCCTGGTCACCGGAGCCACCGCCAACATCGGCCGCAAGGTCGTCGACCAGCTGCTGGCCGGTGGTGCGACCGACGTCCGCGCGCTGACCACCGACCCGGCCAGGGCGGCGCTGCCCGCCGGCGTCGACGTCGCGCGCGGCTACCTGCGGCGGCTCGAGACGCTGCCGGCCGCGATGGCCGGTGTGGACCGGCTGTACCTCGCCCCGACCCCGGACACGGTCACCGGCGTGCTGGCGATCGCCCGCGACGCCGGGGTGCGGTACGTCGTCGACCTGTCCGGCGAGCCGGAGAGCTGGTGGGGCAGCGTCAACGACGCGGTCGAGGCCAGCGGGATGGAGTGGACGCACCTGTGGCCGGGCGACTTCATGGAGAACACCTTCATGTGGGCCGGCCAGATCCGCAGGACCGGGGGCGTGCGCGAGCCCTACCCGGCGGCGGCGAGCGCACCGATCGCGATGGACGACATCGCCGCGGTGGCCGCCACCGCCCTGCTGGGCGATGGGCACGCCGGGAAGTCGTACTCCCTGGCCGGGCCGCAGATCCTGACCAGGGCCGAACTGCTGGAGCAGATCGGCAACGCGCTCGGCCGCGACCTCGACTTCGTCCAGGCGTCCAGGGCGGAGACCATCGAGGCGCTCGCGCCGGAGATGGGTGAGACGGCCGAGTGGTACGTCGACAACGTCCTGGAGAGCTACACCGAGCGGCCGGACGCTCCTACCGGCTCCGTCGAGCGGATCACCGGGCGGCCGGCGACGACATTCGCCGAGTGGGTGTCCCGGCACACGGCGGAGTTCACACCAGGAACGTGAACAGCGGGCTGTCCGGCGACACCGGCTCGATCCGGTGCGGCGTGGCCTCCATGCGCTTGAGCATGGACTCCAGGTTCTCCGGGGCACCCAGTTCGATGCCGACCAGCGCGGGACCGGTCTCCCGGTTGTTGCGCTTGACGTACTCGAACCGGGTGATGTCGTCGTCCGGGCCCAGCACGTCGTCGAGGAACTGCCGCAGTGCTCCCGGCTCCTGCGGGAACTCCACCAGGAAGTAGTGCTTGCGGCCCTCGAACACCAGTGCCCGCTCGACGATCTCGGCGTACCGGCTGACGTCGTTGTTCCCGCCGGAGAGCAGGCACACGACGGTCGCGCCGGGCTCCAGCTCCAGCTCGGGGCCCAGCGCGGCCGGGGCGAGCGCGCCGGCAGGCTCGCTGATGATGCCGTCGGACTGGTAGAGGTCGAGCATCTCGACGCAGATCCGGCCCTCCGGAACGGTGACCAGCCGGGGCCGGTGCCCGGCCACGATCGCGTGCGTGTGCACGCCGACCTGACGCACGGCGGCGCCGTCCACGAACGGGTCGAGGTCGTCGACCGGGACGGGCGTGCCGTGCTCGAGTGCCAGCGTCATGCTGGCCGCGCCCAGCGGTTCGGCGCCGATCACCGTGGTGCCGGACTCGCCGAGCCAGGTGAGCGTCCCGGCCAGCAGGCCGCCACCCCCGACCGGGACGACGAGGGCGTCCGGCAGGCGGCCGAGCTGCTCGACGACCTCGCGGACCACGGTGCCCTGCCCGGCGATGGTGCGCGGGTCGTCGAACGCCGGGATCAGCGTGGTCCCGGTGGCCGCGGCGTGCTCCCGCGCCGCGGTCGCCGCGTCGTCGTAGGTGTCGCCGTGCATGATCACCTCGACCTGGCTGCCGCCGAGACCGGCGACCCGCTCCCGCTTCTGCCGGGGTGTGGTCCGCGGCAGGTACACCCGCGCCCGCACGCCCAGCGTGGCGCAGGCGAACGCCACGCCCTGCGCGTGGTTGCCCGCGCTGGCGCACACCAGCCCCCGTTCGCGCTGGGCAGGGGAGAGCTGGCTGACGAAGTTGAGCGCGCCCCGCACCTTGTAGGACCGGACGGGGGTGAGGTCCTCCCGCTTGAGCCACACGTCGAGGCCGTGCCGCTGGGACAGCCGCTCGCTGCGGTGCAGCGGGGTCGGGGACAGCGCGCCGGCGATTCGCCCGGCCGCGGCCTCGACGTCGCGGGCACGCACACGGGCGGAATCTGAACTTGCCGACACGGTGCCGACCTCCTGTTCGTCGTGGTCAGGGCCATGGTCCACCCCGCGTTCGCGGGCCGGACGGGCGGGTCGCGAAAAAAGTTTGGAAGTCGTGTCGATCCGCGGTGGTGGCCGTTCGACCTAGGCGCGTTGGAGGGCCCCGGAGCGGGGCCCCGGACCACTGAAGGAGACGACCATGAAGTACATGCTGATCTTCCGGGCCACCGACGAGGCCTTCCAGACCATGGGCGAGATCGACTTCGACACGATGCTGGAGACCGTCGGCAAGTACAACGAGGAGCTGATCCGGGCAGGCGTGCTGGTGGCCGCCGAGGGGCTGGCCGACGCGTCGGAGGGCGTCGTGGTGGATCACTCGTCGGAGACGCCGATCGTGACCGACGGCCCGTACGGCGAGACCAAGGAGCTGTTCGGCGGCTTCTACATCCTGAATGTGACCTCCAAGGAGGAGGCCGTCGAGTGGGCGCGGCGGATGCCGATGTCCGGGCCCGGTTTCAAGACCGAGATCCGCAGGGTGACCACGATCGACGAGTTTCCTCAGGACAACGAGTGGGTCCAGAAGGAGCGTGCCTGGCGCGAGTCCACCGGCCAGCTGTGAGCCACGGGGTGCGGGAGGGCGCCGTCGGTGTGACGGTGCTCTCCCGCGCCCGGCAGAAGTCCTGCTCACGGCGAAATCCGGAAGCAATTGTCGGACCCGGCTGACAGACTGGTCACAGCGGCGCGACCTTCCACGTCACGAGCCGCGACCGGACCAGTCGCTTCGGGGGAGCGGCGGAGGACTCAGAACATGCCGCGCCACTCTCCCCGGCGGGTGTGCAGGCAGACCAGGAGCTTCAGTTTGATGACCGAGACACAGACAGTCACGCCCGCGGACGAGAGTCGCGGGACCACACGCCCCACCCTGGTGATCGGCGTGCTGGTCCTCTCCGCGTTCGTGATGATCCTCAACGAGACGATCCTCAGCGTCGCCCTGCGCGACCTGTCGATCGACCTCGCCGTTCCCACCACCACCGTGCAGTGGCTGACCAGCGGGTTCCTGCTGACCATGGCGGTCGTGATCCCGACCACCGGGTTCCTGCTCGAACGCTTCACGCCGCGTCAGGTGTTCGTCGCGTCGCTGGTGGCGTTCAGCGCGGGCACGCTGATGGGCGCGGTCGCGCCCGGCTTCGGGCTGCTGATGGCGGGCCGGGTCGTCCAGGCCTGCGGTACGGCGGTCATGCTGCCGCTGGTGATGACCACGGTGATGCGGCTGGTGCCGGAGGAGAAGCGGGGCGCCACGATGGGAACCATCACCATCGTCATCGCCGTGGCCCCCGCCGTCGGGCCGACCATCGGCGGCGCGGTGCTGTCGTCGCTGGACTGGCGCTGGATGTTCTGGCTCGTGCTGCCGCTGGCCGTCGGCGCGCTGGTGACCGGGCTCCGGTTGCTGCGCCTGGACAGCGAGACCCGGCAGGTGCCGCTGGACCTGGTGTCCGTCGTGCTGTCGGCGATCGGGTTCGGTGGCCTGCTCTACGGGCTGTCGATCAGCGGTGAGGTGCAGGGACCGGTGGCGCCGTGGGTGCCGATCACGGCCGGTGTCGTCGCGCTGGCGGTGTTCATCACCCGGCAGCTGCGGCTGCAGCGCCGGGACGGGGCACTGCTCGACCTGCGCCCGTTCACCTACCGCAGCTTCGTCGTGTCGCTGGTGCTGTCCGGCCTGCTGTTCATGTGCCTGATCGGGGTGGGCGCGGTCATGCTGCCGCTGTACCTGCAGACCGTGCTGCAGACCAGCACGTTCGTCAGCGGCCTGGTGGTGCTGCCCGGCGGTCTGGTGCTCGGGCTGCTGGGCCGTCCCGTCGGCGCGTTGTACGACCGCCTCGGTGCCCGCACCCTGGTGATCCCGGGCGCGGCGGCGATGGCGACCGGGCTGTGGCTGTTCGCGACCCTCGGGCCGGGCACGCCGCTGGTCGTGGTCATCGCCTACCACGTCCTGTTCATGATCGGGCTCGGCCTGATGATGACCCCGCTGATGACCTCGGCGCTGGGTGGGCTGCCGGAGCGGCTGTACTCGCACGGCAGCGCCATCCTGGGAACCCTGCAGCAGGTCACCGGTGCGCTCGGCACGGCGTTGTTCGTCACCATCGCCGCCGCGGGTGCGGGCCACGCCGCGGCCCCGGACGCCGACGGGCTGCGGTTCGCGTTCGTCGTCGCCGGCTGCATCGGTGTCGCGGCGTTCGCCAGCACCCTGTTCATCCAGGGCCGTCAGCGGCCCGCCGAGGTGAAGTGATCCAGCAGGCCTGAGGCCGCCGTCCGCGTGCCGTCGTCACCCATCGCGGTGGCGACGGCACGCGCGCGTCCGGCCACGTCCGGTTCCAGCGCGAACGTGAGCGTGTCGGTCAGGGATTCCGCGGTGGGCGTGCCCGGCCGGTGCGCGGCCCCGATCCCGAGCTGGTTCACCCGCTCGGCCCAGTAGAACTGGTCGTACTGCTGGGGAATCACGACCTGAGTGGCCCCCGCGCGGGCCGCCGTGGTGGTGGTGCCCGCGCCGCCGTGGTGCACGACGGCGGCGACCCGGCGAAACAGCGCCTGGTGGTTGGCCTCGCCGACGAGGAAGCAGTCGTCCCCGTCGTCTGGCAGCGGCAGTTCGGCCCAGCCACTGGAGATGACCGACCGGCGGCCCAGCGCGCGTGCCGCGGTGACCATCGCCCTGCTGACCTCGCCGCCCGGACCCGCGTAACTGCCCAGTCCGAAGTAGACGGGTGGGTCCCCGGCGTCGAGGAAGGTGGCCAGGCCGGCCGGTAGCGGGCGGTCGTCGGGCAGGGTCCACGCGCCGGTCTGGAACACCGGAGTGTCGCCGGGCCACGGGCTCAGCGTGGGATCGGCGGCCAGCCAGGGCCGGCCGGTGAGCACGTGGCCGCGCACATCGTCGACGGCGGGCAGGCCGAGGCTGGCGCGGTGGTCGTTGAGTGCCGGGCCCCAGACGTCGTTCCATCGCTGGGCGTCCGCCGCCCACCGTCGCGCGTTGGTTCCGGTCTCGTCCCGTGGCCAGCCCGGCCACGGCGCCGGCGGGTGGTGTGGCGAGGGCAGGCTGGCCGGGCAGAACTCCGCGTGGACGTAGCCGATACCCAGCAGTTCGGCCACCGAGTGAGCCGCGACCTGGACGAGTCCGCAGCCGAGCAGGATGTCGCGGTCCTCGGCGGCGCCGGGCAGCGTGGCGAACTGGGTGGCGACGGCGTCCTCGGCGGCGTGCCGCCGCCCGTCCGGTGTGGACAGATCCCACCGGGGCGGGGTGCCCGGCGCCGGCCGGATCGACGGCCCGAGCGGTATCGCGGGGATGCCCATGCCGGCCAGCCAGGCGCGGAAGTTGGGCGGAGCACACACCAGCACGTCGTGGCCGAGCGCCCGCAGCCGGGAGGCCAGCGCGGCCACGGGCTGGAGTTCGCCGCGGGAGCCGATCGTCGACAGCAGGACACGCATTAGCTCTCCTCAAAATAGCTGCGTCACGCAGTAATTGCGCGACGCAGGTTACGTGGGTAGCGTGTGCGAGGCAAGCGAACGGAGGAGGACGATGGGTGCTCGTGAGGAGGCCGAGCGGGTGCTGGCCGCACTGCCGGACTGGGGACACGACACCACCCAGCTCAACGCCGAGGTCGCCAAGCGGATGGGGGTCACGCTCAGCGACATGGACTGCCTGCACGCGCTCAACCGGCACGGCCCGGCCACCGCGGCCGTGCTGGCCGGGCGCGTCGGGCTGACGTCGGGATCGGTGACCCGCATGATCGACCGGCTGGAGGCGGCAGGCTGTGTCCGGCGGGTCCGCGACCCCGGCGACCGGCGGCAGTCGCTGGTCGAGCCCACCGCCGGCGGGCTGGCCCGAGTCCAGGCCTTCTACGCCGGGCTGGCCGCCTGCACCCTCGACGACCTCGCCGACTTCACCGGCGACGAGCTGGCGGTGGTGCTGCGTTTCGTCGAGCGCCTCCGTGGCAACACCGCGGCCGAACTCGCCCGCCTGCGTGCGGCCCCGGCGTAGGCTGCGACGATGTCGCTCTCGCCCCGGCTGGCGGCGGTCGTGGACGCGCTGCCGCTGACGCCGCGTTCGCGTGTCCTGGAGATCGGCTGCGGCCCGGGTGCCGCGGCGCGGGCGGTCGCCGCCCGGCTGGTGGACGGGCACATCCTGGCGATCGACCGCTCCGCGACCGCGGTCGCGCAGGCACGGCGGGCGTGCGCGGCCGAGATCGCGGCCGGACGGCTGAGCGTGCGGCAGTCCAGCGCCGAGGACTTCCGGCTGGAGCCCGGCGAGGAGCCGTTCGACATCGTGTTCGCCGCCCGGGTCGGCGCCCTCGACGGACGGCACCCCGATGCGGGCCGGAAGGCCATGGCCCGCATCGCCGCGGCCATGGCCCCCGGTGGACGGCTGTTCGTCGACGGGCGCGAGGTCACCGTCCCCGAGCGGTGACCAGCACCAGCACGACGATCACCGCCGCCACCCCCGCGCTGAACAGCCCGGCGGCCGCGAACCCGTCGGTGAACGCGCCCTTGGCCGCCTCCACCAGCTGACCGGCCGTCCCCGGCGGCAGCGTGCCCGCCGCCGACATCGCGGCCGCGACCCCCTCGCCCGCCGCGGACGCGGCCTCCGCGGGCACCCCGGCGGGCATGCGGTCGGCCAGCCCGGCGGCGTACACCGCGGTGACCAGGCTGCCGACGGTGGCGACGCCGACCCCGACGCCCAGCTCGCCCGCCGTCTCCGACACCGCCGACGCCGAGCCTGCCCGCGCGGAGGGCACCGAGCTGACCACCAGATCGGTACCCAGCACCCCGACCGGGGCGACCCCGAACACCGCGGCGCCGACCAGTGCGAGCACGACCGGCAGTGCCGTGGTCAGGTCGGTCGTGGCCACCGCCACGCAGGCGGCGACGGCCAGCAGCCCGCTCGCGCTGAGGAACAGGCGAGGTCCGAGCAGCCGGGCCAGCTTCGGCGCCAGCAGCGACGCGAACACCGAGACCACGGCGATCGGCACCATCCACAGCCCGGCCTCCAGCGCCGTCGAGCCCCTGATCAGCTGCAGATACTGCGGCACGAGGTAGAACAGGCCGTTGACGGCCACCGTCCCGAGCAACATCAGCGACACGGCCGACACGAACGGCCTGCGGGTGAACAGCGAGATGTCCAGCATCGGGTCGCTCATCCGCCGCTGCCGCCGCACGAACACCACCCCGAGACCCAGCCCGGCGACGACCGCCACTGTGGGCAGGACCCCGGGGCTGTGCGCCACGGTCTCCTTGATGCCGTAGACCAGCGACAGCATCGTCGCCAGCGACAGCGCGACGCTGACCAGGTCGATCTTGCCGCGAGCCCCGGGTTCGACGTGCTCGGGCAGCAGTACCGGGCCCAGCGCGATCAGCAGCAGCATCACCGGGACGCCGAGCAGGAACACCGCGCCCCACCAGAAGTGCTGCAGCACCAGGCCGCCGATGACCGGCCCGACCGCGACACCGGCGGAGAACGTCGTCATCCACACCGCGATGGCGAACGAGCGCTGCCGCGGGTCGCGGAACATGGTGCTGATCAACGCGAGCGTGGACGGCATCAGCGTGGCACCGGCGACCCCGAGCACCGCACGCGCGGCGATGAGCAGCTCCGCGGTCGGCGCGAACGCCGCCAGCACCGACGCGGCCGCGAACGCCCCGCCGCCGATGAGCAGCAGCCTGCGCCGTCCGATCCGGTCGCCGAGCGAGCCCATGGTGAGCAGGAACCCGGCGATCAGGAACCCGTAGATGTCCAGGATCCACAGCTGCTGCGTGGCGCTGGGCGCCAGGTCGGCGGCGAGCTGCGGCGCGGCCAGGTACAGCACGCTGACGTCGAAGGCCAGCACCAGCAGCGGCAGGGTCAGCAGCGCCAGGCCGCACCATTCACGGGCGCCCGCGCGCGGGACCGTCTCCGTCATTCGTCCGCTCCCGCCCGGTACGGCCGCCGCGCCCGCTGCCTGCGCAGTGCGTCGCCCCACCAGGACAGCTCGTCGAGCAGGCCGGTGGCGGACCGTTCGTAGCGTTCGCGATCCTTGGGCCGGCCGTCCTCGCCGAACCGCTCGTGGAAGTTCGGGAACGTCACGCTGGTCCGCACCGAGACGGCGTGCAGCTCGTTGAACACACCCCGCAGATGCTCCACCGCGCGCAGCCCGCCCGCGATGCCGCCGTAGCTGACGTACCCGACGGGCTTGGCCTGCCACTCGTCGTAGAACCAGTCGATCGCGTTCTTCAGCGCGGCTGGGAAGCTGTGGTTGTACTCCGGGGTGACCACGACGAACGCGTCCGCCTCGGCCAGCCACGGCGACAGTTCCCGCACCGGGCCGGGCTGCTCGCCGGCGTCGTCGGCGGGCAGCACGTCGGGCAGCCAGGCCTCGGCGAGGTCGATCACGTCGGTCTTGAAGTCGGTGCGGGCCCTGGCCTGCCCGGCGAACCATTCGGCGACGGTGGGGCAGAACCGGCCGGCACGGGTGCTGCCGATGATCACCACGAGCCGCAGCGGGTCCTCGTTCATGGCGTCTCCTTTCCTCTGACCCCACCCTGCGACCGGCCACTTCGGATCCGGTTCGGGTTCGCTTCGGGTAGCTTCGGGTCGTGCGATTCGGGGTGCTGGGTGCCGTTCAGGTGCTGACCGACCGCGGCGAACCGGTGCGGGTTCCCGAGCTGAAGGTCCGCGCGCTGCTCGCGCACCTGCTGCTGGACGTGGGCCGGATCGTGTCCGCCGATCAGCTGATCGACCGGCTGTGGGGCGACCGGGCCCCCGCCGACCCGAGGGCCGCGTTGCAGGCGAAGGTGTCCCAGCTGCGCCGCGTGCTCGACGACGCCGAGCCGGGCGGCCGCGAGCTGGTCGTCTCCGACCCGCCCGGGTACCGGCTCGCCGTGCCGGCCACCGCGGTCGACTCGGGCCGGTTCGCCGCATTGCTGGACCGGGCACGGGCCGAACCCGACGCCGCTGCCCGTGCCGCGCTTCTCGACGACGCCCTGGAGCTGTGGCGGGGCCCGGCCTTCGCCGAGGTCGCCGACTCGCTCGCCGTGCAGCCGGTCGCCGCCGGGCTGCGCGACCAGTGGCTGCTCGCCGTCGAGGAACGTGCCGAGGCACTGCTGGACCTCGGCGAGCACGTGCTGCTCGCCGCGGAGCTGACGCAGGTGGCCGCCGAGCACCCGCTGCGGGAACGCCTGCGGGCCGCCCAGATGCGTGCGCTGTACCTGGCCGGGCGGCCGAACGAGGCGCTGGCCGTGTTCGACGAGCTGCGGACCCGGTTGCGGGACGAGCTGGGCACCGACCCCGGCCCGGAACTCGTCGAACTGCACGGCGCGGTACTGCGGCACACCCTGCGTCCCGCCGAGGCGCGGCCACCCGCGCGGCGTCCGCTGCCGGTGCCGGCCACCGAACTGGTCGGGCGGGACGCCGACACCCGGCGGATCCACGAGCTGCTGGAGTGCGGCAGGCTGGTCACCCTCGTCGGCATCGGCGGGGTGGGCAAGACGCGGCTGGCGCTGGCCGTGGCACACGAGCTGGAGGGCGTACGGTTCGTCGAGCTGGACGCACTGCCGCCGGACGCCGGCGGGGTGGCCGTCGCCGAGGCCGTCTGCCGGGCGTTCGACATGCGCAGTGCCGCGACGACCGGAACCCCCGGCCAGGCGCAGGAACTGCTCGACCAGCTCGCCGTCGCCGTGCGGACGGTTCGCGGTGTGCTGGTGCTGGACAACTGCGAACACGTGATCGCCGCGGCCGCGACGGTGGTCGCCCGCCTGCTGGCCGCCGCTCCCGGGCTGCGGGTGCTGGCCACCAGCAGGGAACCACTCGACGTCGGCGGCGAGGCGCTGCACGCGGTGGAGCCGCTGTCGCCGGACGCGGCGCTGCACCTGTTCGCCACCCGCGCGGCCGCCGCCGACCCCGGGTTCGTCCTCGACGAGCCGACCGCGCGGGCCATCTGCGACCGGCTGGACGGAATCCCGCTGGCGCTGGAACTGGCCGCCGCCCGCGTCCGCGGACTCGGCACCGCCGGGCTCGCCCAGCGGCTGGACGACCGGTTCGCCGTGCTGGCCGGGCGGCGCAGGGACGCCCCGTCCCGGCAGCGGACGTTGCGGGCGATGATCGACTGGAGCTGGGAGCTGCTCACCGGCGACGAACGCGCGGTGCTGCGGCGGCTGGCCGTCTTCGCCGGGGACTGCTCGCTGGACGCGGCCGAGGCCGTGTGTGCCGGTGCCGACGCCGACGTGCTGGACGCGCTGACCAGGCTGGTCGACCGGTCGCTGGTGATCCGTACGGCGTCCGGCCGGTACCGGATGCTGGAGTCGGTCGCGGCCTACGCGGGGGAGCGGCTGGCCGAGTCCGGCGAGCGGGACGCCGTGCGGCGCGCGCATCTGGCCCATTACCTGGAGCTGGCGGAGCTGGCCGAACCCCAGCTGCGCTGCCGCGAACAGCGGTTCTGGCTGGAGCGGCTGGACGCCGAGTCGGCCAACCTGCGGGCCGCACTGTCCACTGTGGAGGATGCGGACGACGGACTTCGCCTGGTGGACGCCCTGGCCTGGTACTGGTTCCTGCGGGGCAGGCCGGAGGAGGCGATCGCCGCGGCGGACACCGTGCTGGCCCTGCCGGGCGGCGACGCGGCGTCGCGGGCGGCGGTGCGCATCTGGCGGGCCGGGCTCATCCGGTGGTCCCGTGGGGAGGACGTGCCGGGCGTCGACGACGATCTGTCCGCTTTGGACGGTGAAACCGTCCGGCAGGCGCGGGCCCGGTGGTTTCTCGCGTTCACCCAGTGGGGTTTCGGCGACATCCGGCAGGCGACGGGCAGGTTGCGTACCGCGCTGCGGGCGTTCCGGGAGAGCGGTGACGCCTGGGGATGCGCTGCCGTGCTGGCGACCGAGGCGTCCTACGCCGCCGTGCGGGACGACCTCGCCGAAGCCAGGCGTGGTGCCCGGCGTGCCGAGGAACTGTTCGTCGAGCTGGGCGACCGGTGGGGCAGGCTGCAGACGCTGGACACCCTGGCCGGTGTCGCCGAGGTGACCGGCGACTACGAGCGGGCCGTCCAGTGGCACGCGACGGCCCTGCGGATCGCGGAGGACCTCGCCCTGTGGCCGGAGATCGCCGGGAAGCTGTCCGGGCTTGGCCGGGTCACCATGCTCACCGGCGACTTCGACGGCGCCGAGCGGCTGCACCTGCGGGCCCGCCGGATGGCGCAGGAGCAGGGCAACACGACGCTGGTCGGCTACGCGGAGTTCGGGCTGGCGCTCGTCGAGCGGCGCCGCGGCGACCTGGACGCCGCCGAGAAGCTGCTCGTTCCGTGGCTGGCAGGCGACGCGGCGTTCACCGCGCTGACGCCGCTGGCCGAACTCGGGTTCATCGCCGAGCTGCGTGGCGACGGCGAGCGGGCGCTGGAGCTGCACCGCGCCGGGTACGAGACCGCGCTGGCGAGCGGCGGCGGCCCGCGCACGGTGGCGCTGGCGCTGGAGGGGCTGGCCGGTGCGTGGTCGGCGCTGGGCTCGGCCGAGCGGGCCGCCCGCCTGCTGGGCGCGGCCGACGCCCTGCGCCGCGGCGTCGGCGCGCCGCTGCCTGCCGGGGAACGCCTCGACGTCGAGCGCATCGGCGAGCGGACCCGTGCCGCGCTCGGTGAGGAGCACTTCGTGGCCGCGTTCGCGGAGGGCGCCCGCGCCGAGGTGGCGGAGCTGGTCGCCGCATCCGGTGGCCCGGATGGCGTAGCCGCCCGGCCTCCGTAGGGTGGAGCCATGCTCGACATCAGCGTGCTCACCTGGGTGGTGACGGTCGGTCTCGTGATCGCCCTGCTGGCGGTGGACCTGATCCTGGCCGCGGTGCGGCCGCACCGGGTCGGATTCGGCGAGGCGACCGCGTGGTCGGTGTTCTACATCGTCGTGGCCGTCGCGTTCGGCGTGTGGTTCATGCTCCAGTACGGCGGCGAGTTCGGCACCGAGTACTTCGCGGGCTACATCGTCGAGAAGAGCCTCTCGGTCGACAACCTGTTCGTCTTCGTGATCATCATGACGACGTTCGTGGTGCCCGAGGAACACCAGCACAAGGTGCTGACGTTCGGGATCGTGCTCGCGCTGATCATGCGGGCGATCTTCATCGCGGTCGGCGCCACGCTGCTGACGTTGTTCTCGTTCATGTTCCTGCTGTTCGGCCTGCTGCTGGTGTTCACGGCGATCCAGCTGTTCCGCCACCGCAACGAGGACCCCGAGGTGGAGAACAACGTCGTGGTCCGGGCGGCGCGGCGGGTGCTGCCCACCACCGACCAGTACGTCGGCGGGAAGCTCGTGGCACGGGTGGACGGCCGCCGCGTCGTCACGCCGCTGTTCGTGGTGCTGGTCGCCATCGGCGGGGTCGACCTGCTGTTCGCGCTGGACTCGATCCCGGCGGTCTTCGGCGTCACCGAGGAGCCCTACATCGTGTTCACCGCCAACGCGTTCGCGCTGCTCGGCCTGCGGGCGCTGTTCTTCCTGGTGAAGGGCCTGCTGGACCGGCTGGTGTACCTGTCCACCGGGCTCGCGCTGATCCTGGCGTTCATCGGCGTCAAACTGATGCTGCACTGGGCCCACGTCGACATCGACCCGCGCGTGCCGGAGATCCCCACGCCGGTCAGCCTCGGGGTGATCATCGGTGTGCTCGCCGTGGTCACGGTGGCCAGCCTGGTCAAGACCAGGCGCGACCCGTCGGCCAAGGCACACCCGGGTTCGCTGCGTGGCCACCGCAAGGACACGCCGGAGCGGTGACCCGGCAGGACTGGCCGGTCGTCGCCGTCGTCTCGGCCGGCGGCGTGTGCGGCGCACTGGCGCGGTACGGCCTCGCGGCCGCGTGGCCGTACCGGCCGGGCGGATTCCCCTGGGGCACGCTGGTGACCAACGTGTCGGGGTGCCTGCTCATCGGCGGGCTCATGGTGTTCGCGGGCGGCCGGTTCCTGCGGCCGTTCCTCGGGACCGGAGTGCTCGGCGGCTACACGACGTTCTCCGCCTACGCCGTCGACGTGGTGGCCACGGCGCGGGCCGGCGCGCCGGTGACGGCACTGGCGTACCTGGCGGGCACGGTCGTCGCCGCCGTGCTCGCGGTGTGGGCGGGCGGCGCGGCGACCAGGAAGCTGGCGGGCCGGTGACGACCGTGCTGCTGGTCGCCGGCGGCGCCGCGGTCGGCGCGCCGCTGCGCTACCTCACCGACCGCGTGCTGCGGGCCCGCCTCGGCCCTGCGTTCCCGTGGGGGACGCTGGCGGTCAACGTCGTGGGCAGCTTCCTGCTTGGCCTGATCGCCGGGCTCCCGGCGGACCCCGCGGTGACCGCGCTGGCGGGCACCGGGTTCTGCGGCGCCCTGACCACCTACTCGACGTTCGGTCACGAGACCGTCGCCCTCGCCCGCGGCGGCGCGGCAGGTCGTGCCGCCGCGAACGTGGCCGTCTCGGTCCTGGCCGGCGTCGGCGCGGCCGCACTGGGGTTCCTGTTCGCCGCCGCCGTCAGGTGACGTCGCGCCGCAGGGTCACCAGCGCGGCGAGCACGGCGGCCACGGCAAGGTAGCCGAGCAGGACGGCCGCCCCGCCCACGGCGGGAAGCAGGGTGGCGGCGGTGGTCCCGGTCTGGGCGGCGGCCTGCTCGGTGAGGAAGCCGAACCCGGTCAGCGCCGAGGTGGCACCGCCGGGCAGGTACGGGTACGCCTGCCCGGCCCCGGGCAGGACCAGCAGTGCGGGCTCGACGACGTACAGGTAGGCACCCAGCGTGGCGAGCGTCGCCACCTGGCCGCGCAGCAACGCGCCCACGGCCACGCCGAGCGCCGTGTAGCAGGCCATCCCTACGGTGATGCGCAGCAGCAGTTCGGCCACTGTGGACGGTGGAAGGCCCAGTTTCCCGCCCGCGACGGCGTACAACCCGGCTCCCGCGACGGCGGTCGCCAGCAGGCCGTAGGCCAGGCCGAAGGACGCGCCCGCGGTCAGCTTGGCGAGCAGCACCCGCCCGCGCCGGGGCTGGTACAGATAGGTCGTGGTGATGGTGCCGTGCCGGTACTCCGAGGTGAGCGTCGTCGACCCGAGCAGTGCCGGGAGCCCGGCGGTGAACCCGAGGATTCCGAGCAGTACCCGTGTGCCCTGCTCGGAATCCAGCCCGGGAAGCGGTGGGTCGAAGTTCTCCGGGCCGACGGCGGCCAGTGCCGTGACGAACAGCCCGGTCCCGGCGGCGGCCAGTACCCACCACCACAGCCGGGTGGTGCGCAGCCTGCGGATCTCGGCGGTGATCATCGAACGCCTCCGGTGAGGGTCAGGAACGTCTGCTCGAGGCTGGAACCGGCGGGCACAACGGTGGCGAGCGGCCCGGCGGCGACGAGCCTGCCCGCGCTGACGACGACCACGTGGTCGACCAGCCGTTCGGCCTCGGCGAGGGCGTGACTGGACACCAGCACCGTCCGGCCGTCGCGGGCCAGATCGCTCAGGAATCCGCGCAGCCACGCGATTCCCGCCGGGTCGAGGCCGTTGGCCGGCTCGTCGAGCAGCAGGATCCGTGGTCTGCCGAGCAGCGCGGTGGCCAGGTGCAGCCGCTGCCGCATGCCGGTCGACAGCGTCCCGGCCGGCCGGTCCGCGAAGCCGGTGGCGGCGACCAGGCCGAGCACCTCGTCCACCCGGGACGCGGGATAGCCGCCCATGGCCGCGTACACCCTCAGGTGATCGCGGGCGGAACGGGCGGGGTGGAAGCCCGCGCGGTCCAGCACCGCGCCGACGACGTCGGCCGGCCGGTCCAGGTCCGCGTAGCGGCGGCCGGTGATCGTCGCGCTCCCCGCGGTGGGGGTGACCAGGCCGAGCAGCATCCGCATGGTGGTCGTCTTGCCCGCGCCGTTGGGGCCGAGGAACCCGGTGACGGTGGCTTCCGGCACGTCGAAGGTCAGGTCGTCCACGGCGAGCACGTCGCCGAAGCGCTTGGTCAGGCTCCGTGCCTGTATGGGGTGGTTCACGATAACCTCCATCTGTTCTATTAGTTGTATAGCAGATAGACTGGCTGTGTGAACCTGACCGTCGACCTCGACAGCGAGGTGCCGATCTACCAGCAGATCCGTGATCAGGTGCTGGAGGCGATCGCGCGCGGGGAGGCCCGCGAGGGCGACGCGCTGCCGTCCACCCGGCAGCTCGCCGCCGACTTCGGGATCAACTTCCACACCGTCAACAAGGCCTACGACCTGCTGCGGCAGCAGGGCGTCATCCGGATCAACCGCAAGAGCGGGGCGGTGATCCGCAGGGACGCCGGTTCCGGTGAGCCGGACCCGGCGTTCGTCGCCGAGTGGCAGCGGCGGATGCGGATCCTGCTCGCCGAGGCGACGGTTCACGGTCTCACCGCCGCCGACGTGCGGGCCCGGTGTGACGAGCTGCTGGCGGCATTCGGGAAAGGGGAGTCGTTGTGAATCCGGTACTGGGACTGGTCCTCGCCGACCTGGCGGCCGTCGTCCTCGGCACGGCCACGTGGGTGGCCACCGCGGCGATGGTGCGGCCGACTCTGCCGTTCGGGGTGCGGGTCGCCGCCGCCCGCGTGGCCGATCCGGCGGTCGTCGCCGCGCGCAGGTCGTTCACCAGGGCGGCCGTCGCGGTGGGTGTGCTGACCGCGGTGGTGTCGGTGCCGCTGGTGCTGGTGACCGCGAACGCCGCGGTGGTCGCCGGCGCGCTCGCCGTGGTGCTGTTCGCCGGGCTCACGCTGTACTACCGCGCCTACCGGCGGGTGCTGGCGGCCAAGCGCGACGGCGGCTGGGCGGGGGAGCACCGGCAGGGCGTCACCGTCGACACGTCGTTCCGCGCCGAGCCCGTCCGGGTGCCGTGGCCATGGCTCGTGCCGGGTGTGCTGGTGGCCGTCGGGACGGCTGTGGCGGGCGGCCCGGCCGGGACGGTGCTCTACCAGGCTGGGACGGTCGTGGTGGCGGCGGTGCTGAGCCTGCTGCTGGTGCGTGCCCGTCCCGACCTCGACGCCGCGCGGCCGCGTGGTTCGGCCCGGCGGTACCGCGTGTACCTGCGTGGCGTGGCCCGGCTCGTGCTGCTGCTGGCGACGGCGGTCAACCTGACGCTGGTGGCCGCGCTGCTGCCCGCCGGCTGGCCGCGCACGGTGGCCGCGGTGCTGCCCCTGGCCGCGCTGGCGGTGGTGTTCCTGGTGTGGGAGCGCCGGGTCGGCCAGGCCGGTCACCGGCTGCCCGCCGAACCGGGGGAGGACGACGAGGACAGCGGCGTGGTGCAGCGTGACGACGACCGGCACTGGCTGCTCGCCGGCATGGTCTACCTCAACCGGCGGGACCCGGCGCTGCTGGTGCACCGCAGGGTCGGCGTCTACTGGACGCTCAACCTCGGCCATCCCGTCGCCTGGGTCCTGCTGGCGGTGATCGCGGTCGTCGCGGTGCTCGCCCTCACCGGAGCCGTCGACCTTCCGGAACGCCACAACCTGTTCTGATCGCACTCAGGGTCATTGTTCGGACACGATTCGTGTTCATGTTGTTCCGTGGTCACCGCCGGGCTGTTTCACTGAAGTGATGCAGCCGGTGACCTCTGACCAGCACAATCTGGTGCGGTCCTACCTGTTCCTGCGCCGCGCCATCGGCGTGATCGGCCTGGCGCTGCCCGCGGTGCTGATCGTCGGCAAGCTGCTGCTGCAGGGCGGCCCGTTGCTGAACTCGATCAGCGGCTACCACCACAGCGTGATGGGCGGCGTGTTTGTCGGCAGCATGTGCGCGGTCGGCACGTTCCTGTTCTCCTACCGGGGATACGACAGGACCGACGACATCTGCGGCAACGTCGCAGCCGTCGCCGCCATCGGTCTCGCGTTGTTCCCCACCACCCCGTCCGGCTCCACCGACGGCACCGAGCGGCTGATCGGCCTGGTGCATCTGGCGTTCGCCGCGGTGTTCTTCGTGATGCTGGCGGTGTTCTGCCTGTTCCTGTTCACCAAGTCCGACGGCACCGCGCCCTCGCCGCAGAAGCTGCGGCGCAACCGGGTCTACCGCGCCTGCGGCGTGGCGATGATGGTGTGCCTGCTGCTCATCGTGTTCCAGAACGTCCTGTTCGACGACGTGCTGGACGCTATGAAACCGGTGCTGTGGCTGGAATCCGCGGCGATCCTGGCGTTCGGTGTCGCGTGGTGGGTCAAGGGCGCGGTGCTGCTGCGGGACCGGTGACCGGCTGGCGGGCGAAGGCTCGTGAAGGCCACCTTCATTACGTGAGACGTCAGGGCCCCGGCAAGTCGGGTGGTCCGGAGCGCGTCATTCGCGTTCCGGAAGACGAGACTCGCGTTCCGGCCCGGCAGGGCCGCGCGAGCGGCCCGTTCGGCCACCCGAGGACAGGACTGGTCTCGCGATCTGGACTGGCGCGCCGGACAGTGGGACCAGGCAGGCGGGAACGTGCAACTCGCGGGTCCGGAACGGTCGACTCGCGGGTCGGGAACGGAGGACTCGCGCGAACTGCCCGTTCACGCGGCCGACCGGCACCGGGGGAGAATCCGGTCCACATGGTGAGTTCTGCGCTCACGCACGCGAGTTCTGCATTCCAGCACGCGAGTTCTACGTTCCGGTACATGAGTTCTACGCTTGAGACCAGCCACTCGCCTGCCCGCGACCCGACCTTGCCGGGACCCTGGCACGAGACGCCGTGAGGGTCCGCCCCAGCCGCCACAACGGCACCGCTGATCACCACGAACGAGACCCCGCACCCGCAACCAACGGCACCATCCTTGCGAATCTCGCAACCAAGGTGCCCCTCGCAGCAGCGCCGTAACCACGGTCACCGGACTTCGCCGGGCCCTGACGTCTCACGTGGTGAAGGTGGCCTTCACGTGCCTGTGCGAGCCCGTCACCGAAGGGGTGCCGGACCGGCTCGCCGGGCGATAGGTTCCGGCCATGAGGTTCGAGGAGATCGTCATCGAGACCGACCGGCTCGCCTTCCCCGCGCTGGCCGCGGGCGACGGTCCCGTCGTCGTGTGCTGGCACGGCTTTCCGGACCATCCGGCGACCTTCGGGCCGCTGGCCGAGCGGCTGGTCGCCGCCGGGCGCCGCGTCGTCGCGCCGTTCCTGCGCGGGCACCACCCGGCCACCGCGGACCGGCTGCCGCACGGCGACGGGCTCACCCTCGCCGCCGACGCGGAAGCCGTCGCGCGGGCGCTGTCCCCGGACGCGGGCGTCGACATGATCGGGCACGACATCGGGGCGGGCATGGTCGGCAGGGTCGCGGCGGTGTGGCCGGAACGGGTCCGGCGCGCGGTGACCATGGCGGTGCCGCCACCCGCGACGCTGCCCGCGGCGTTGCGTGATCCCGCGCAGCAGCGCCGGTTCTTCTACCTCTGGCTGTTCCAGGTGCCCGACATCGCCGAGGCGGTGCTCGAAGCCGACCGCGGCCTCGTCGACTTCCTGTGGGACACCTGGTCGCCGGGCCTGGACCCCGGTGAGCACCGCGACCGGGTGCACGCGCTCTACGGCGACCCGGCGCTGCTGCGCAACGCGTTGCGGATCTACCGGGCCAACTTCGACCGCGGCCTGCACGACCCGGCGCTGGCCCACCACGCCACCCGGTCCGAGGCTCCGGCGAGCATTCCGCTGCTCGTCCTCGCTGGTGCCGACGACGGGTGCATCCCGCCGGAGTTCTTCACCGGCGCCGAGGCCGGTCTCGCCACCGGGTCCGCGGTGCGGGTGATTCCCGGCGCGGGTCACTTCATGCAGCTGGACCGGCCGGACGAGGTTGCCCGGCAGGTGCTGGACTGGTTCGGTTCCTGATCGCGTCCAGCGCGACCTGGGACGCCGGGTCCGCGGCCCGGTAGATGATCAGCCGCTGGTCCGGGTCCTGCAGGGACGCCAGCACCTCGAACCGGACGGTCAGCTCGCCCGCGACCGGGTGCAGAAGCCGTTTGTCGCCGCGGGCCCGCACCTGCACGTCGCGCTGCGCCCACAGCCGGTCGAACTCGGGGCTGCCGCCGCGCAGCTCCTCGACCAGCTCGGCCAGCGCGGTGTCGTCGGGATGCGCCGCCCACGTCGCCCGCAGGTCGGCGATGCCCTCGCGGATCATCAGCTCACGGTCGAGATAGAACTCCCGAAACCGCGGGTGCAGCATGCACAGCCACATGCCGTTGCGCTGGCTCTCCGGCAGCTCCCCGAAGTCCAGCATCAGCCCGGTCATCTCGCGGTTCCAGGCCAGGATGTCCTGCCGGTGGTTCATCACCATCGCGGGCAGCGGCGACAGGTCGTGCACCAGCTGGGCCAGCGGGCCCGCCTCGTCCGCCTTGCGCGGCCGGTACGCGGGCCGCTGCCGCACCAGGTCGAACAGGTACAGCCGCTCGTCGTCGCTCAGCCGCAGCGCGCCGGCCAGCGCGTCCAGCACCTCCGGCGACGGCCGCAGGCCGCGGCCCTGCTCCAGCCGCACCACGTAGTCGACGCTGACCCCGGCCAGCTTGGCGACCTCCTCGCGGCGCAGCCCGGGCGTGCGGCGGGCACGCCGGTGCTCGGGCAGCCCGACCTCGCCGGGCGCCAGCCGCTGCCTGCGCGTGCGCAGGAACGCTGCCAGCTCCTGGGCGCTGTCCACGGTTGTGCTCATCGCCTCGATCCTACGGCCGCCTGGGACCGGCAGTCCTAGGAAACGTCTTCCCTGAACGCGCCCCGCCGATCCGGCCAGCCTTGCGATATCCGACCAAGCAAGGAGACGTTGTGACTTCGCTGGACACCTACCGCCT
Organism: Amycolatopsis suaedae; assembly: GCF_004214935.1. Taxonomy (GTDB): domain Bacteria; phylum Actinomycetota; class Actinomycetes; order Mycobacteriales; family Pseudonocardiaceae; genus Amycolatopsis; species Amycolatopsis suaedae. The sequence continues at coordinate 151,880 of NZ_SFCC01000007.1, read as the reverse complement.
GCTCGGCCGTTCCGGCCTGCGGGTGTCGCCACTGGCGCTCGGTGCGATGACCTTCGGCGGGGACTGGGGCTGGGGCGCCGACCGCGACGAGGCCCGCCGCATCTTCGACACCTACGTCGACCGAGGCGGCAACTTCGTCGACACCGCCAACAACTACACCAACGGGACCTCGGAGAAGCTCGTCGGCGAGTTCGCCGACGGCCGCAGGGACCGGCTGGTACTCGCCACCAAGTACACGATGACCGCGCGGCCGGACGACCCGAACTCGGGCGGGAACCACCGCAAGAGCATGGTCGTCTCGGTGGAGGAGAGCCTGCGCAGGCTGCGCAGCGACTACATCGACCTGCTCTACCTGCACGCCTGGGACGGCACCACGCCGGTCGAGGAGGTGCTGCGGGCACTGGACGACCTGGTCCGCGCGGGCAAGGTGCTCTACGCCGGCATCTCCGACACGCCCGCCTGGCAGGTCGCCCGCATGCAGGCGATCGCCGGCCTGCGGGGCTGGGCGCCGCTGGTGGCGCTGCAGATCGAGTACAGCCTGATCGAGCGCACCGTCGAGCGTGAACTCATCCCGATGGCCGCCGACATGGGCCTCGGCGTGATCCCCTGGTCGCCGCTGGGCAGCGGTGTGCTGACCGGGAAGTACAGCCGCGCCGACCTCGGTCACGAGGGCGGCACCACGCCCCAGGGCACCCGCAAGGACGTCGCCGTGGCCAACGGCTCGCTCACCGAGCGCGGGCTGGCGATCGCCGACGTCGTGTCCGATGTGGCCGGTCAGCTCGGTGTCACCCCGGCACAGGCCGCGGTGGCGTGGACGTTGCGCAACCCGGCGGTGACCGCGCCGATCGTCGGCGCGCGCACGGCGGCGCAGCTGGAGGACAACCTGGGCGCGCTGGACGTGCGGTTCACCGACGGCCAGCTGGCCGACCTGGAGAAGGCCAGCGCCGTGGAACTCGGCTTCCCGCACGAGTTCCTCCGCAAGCCGATGCCCCGCAGCGTCATCTTCGGCGACGCGAAGATCGCGGGCGTGACGGCCTAGGCGGCCGGCGCGCGGCCGTACAGCCGCTTCGCCGCGGCGGGGGTGACCGTCTCCGGGTGCGGCGGCAGGCCGCGCCGCTGGTGCTGCTCGGCCACCCGGCGGGTGGCCGGGACGGCGTCGCCGAGCAGGCCGAGGTAGGCGCTGCCGTCGCCGCGGGTGAGGCCACGGACGGCGAGCCTGCCCGCCGGAACGACCAGCCGGTCCAGCAGCGCCGGCTGGTCGAACCCGCCCAGGATGCGCATCCAGCGGGGCAGGGTGGCGATGGTCGCGGGTGCCATCAGCCTGCTGACGGCGCTGATCCGCCGCCTGCCCCGCCCGCCCCGGGTGCGCAGCAGGTAGTGCATGCCCCGGTGGGCACGTTCGGAACTGCACAGCCGCGGCCGCACGTCGGCGTAGTAGGCCCGCACCTCGTCCCGCGAGCGCGGGACGTCGGCGGTGCGGCAGGTCTGCAGTTCGGCGGCGGTGACGCACTCGGCCCAGTACCGTCGTTCGTCCTGTTCGGACAGTGGGCCGGGCCCGTAGGTCTCGTAGCACTTGAGCACCGAGTGCCAGCCGGTCACGTGGATCCACAGCTGCGAGTCCGGGTTGTTGGCGCTGTACCGCCTGCCGGTGATCGGCTCGATGCCGGTGACCTCGGCGTGTACCCGCAGCAGCAGTTCCGACGCCTCGACCGCGGCACGGGCGTCGGCGACCGCGACCGTGAGGAAGTACGCCAGCGTGCGGTCCAGCCGGCCGAGCGGGTCGCGGTAGATGCCTGCGGTGTCCGCGACGGCGGCGGTCAGGAACGGGTCGAAGTGTTCCAGCACAACGGATCGCTGGAAGCCGAGCAGCGCGGTCGGGCTCGTCCAGACTCGCCAGGCCGGGGAGTCCGGGCCGAAGAACCCGTAGTCCTGCCACGGTCGTGGTTCCACGTCGCCTCCTTAAAACTACCCTTCAGTAGTAATATCCTACGCTAGAGTAGTTTTGTCCAGCGTCAATTCCGTGGAGGGAAACGTGACGACCGCGAGGAAGCGCAGGCCCTACGCCGCGCGGGTGCCGGCCGAGCAGCGGCGCACCCAGCTGCTCGACGCCGCGCTGCGCCTGGTCGTCACCCAAGGTCACGGCGCCGCGACCATGGACGCGGTCGCCGAGCACGCGGGCGTCACGAAACCCGTGGTCTACGGCCACTTCCGCAGCCGGAACGAACTGCTCACGGCGTTGCTGCGCCGCGAGCAGGAAGCCGCCGTCGAGCAGCTCGCCGACGTGCTGCCCGACCGCGGGCTCGGCGATCCGGCCGACCTGCTCGCCGACTTCCTGCGGATCGTCCAGGAGGCCCCCGACCGCTGGTACTGCGTCGTGATGCCGATGGCCGACATGCCGCCGGAGTTCCACGCCGCCAGGGAGTCGGCCCGCGCCCAGGCACTGGACCGCGCCCGGGACATGGCACGCGGGCTGTTCGGCGGCACCGGCGTCGACCCGGAGATCGCCGCGCACACCGCCGTCACCCTGTTCGAGATGGCCGCGCGGCTGGTCCTCACCGACCCCGGCCGCTACCGGCCGGAACGGTTCGTCGCGTCACTGCGGGCCGCCGCCGGGCTGGCCGGCTGACCGGACAGGAACGCGTCGCGCATCGCGCCGGTGTGGTTGGCCGACCACAGCGCATGCACCGGTGCGTGCTGGGCGGGGCGCAGCTCCAGCACCTGGACCCGGCCGTCCAGCGCGCTGCCGGGCGGATCGGTCACGAACGCCACGTGGCCGGTGCCGACGACCGCCGTCACCGGCGGTGTGCCCTGGATCGGGTTGCGGCTGTGGCGGGGCTCGAACCCGGCGTCGCGGCACAGCCCGAGCAGGAACTGCGTGTAGCCCGAATCCTCGGAGCCCCACACGACGAGGTGTTCACCGGCGAGGTCCGCCAGCGTGACGTGCGTCCGCCCGGCCAGGCGGTGCCCGGCGGCGACCGCGACCGACAGCCTGCTGTGGCCGAGCGTGGTCCGGGACAGCCCGTGTGGCGGCTGGATTCCCCGGCACAGCCCGACGTCCAGCTCACCGCCGAGCAGTTCGGCGGTGAGCTGGCCGGGGTAGCGCTGGTGGACCTCCGTGTGCAGGCCGGGCACCGCCTGGGCCAGTGCCATGACCTCCGGGCCGGTGACCGCCGGGGTGTGTCCGATCCGCAGCACCTCGGTCTCGCCGCGGCCGATGCGGCGGGCCCGGCGCACCGCGGCGCGGGCCACACCGTGCAGCACCCTGGCGTCCTCCACCAGCGCCCGCCCCGCGGGCAGCGGAGTGACGCCTGCCGAGGTCCGGTCCAGCAGTGGCACGCCCACCTCGCGTTCCAGCGCGCGGATGGACGTGCTCAGTGCCTGCTGCGACAGGTGCAGCCGGGCCGCGGCCCGGGTGAAGCTGCCCTCTTCGACGACGGCGACGAGATGGTCGAGCTTGCGCAGATCCAGTCCCACGCCGACGATCCTGCCTCAGCGGGTGGTGTAGCCGCCGTTGGCGAACAGCGTCTGCCCGGTGATCCACCAGCCCTCGGTGGCCAGGAACCGCACGATCGGCACGATGTCCTCGATGTGCGTGAGCTGGTTGCCCATGGCCTGCGAGCGGTGGAACTCCACCCGTTCCGGGGTCTCCTGCGGGTAGAAGAACGGCGTGTCCATCGGGCCGGGCGCGATCGTGTTGACGGAGATGCCCCGGCCGGCGAACTCCTTGGACGCCGCCCTGGTGAAGTGCTCCAGCGGCGCCTTGCCGCCCGCGTAGGTCGAGTAGCCGTCGGTGTAGGCGGCCAGCAGCGAGGTGCCGAGGCTGATGATGCTGCCGTTGTCATTGAGCCTGCGGCCCGCCTCCTGGAGGAAGAAGTACGCGGCCTTGGCGTTGACCGCGAACATGGTGTCGTACTCGTCCTCGGTGGTGTCGACGATCGGCTTGCGCAGCACCATGCCGGTGGTGTTGACGGCGACGTCGACGCCACCGAACTCGTCCACCGCGGTGTCGAACAGCCTGCGGATCTCCGCGACCCTGGTCAGGTCGCCCTGGACGGTGACCGCGCTGCCGCCCGCGGCACGCACGGCGTCCGCGGTCTCCTCTGCGGCCTCCCGCGTCCCCGTGCCGTGGTAGTGCACCACCACCTTGGCGCCCGCCTCGGCGAACGACCGGCTGATCAGCCCGCCGAGGTTCTTGGCTCCGCCCGCGACCACTGCCGTCTTGTCCTTCAACGTGTGCATGTCCCCGACGCTAGGTCTGCGCCGGCCTGCCCGGGAAACACAAGATTCGGGTGGGATCACAAGCCGCGTCGATAGCCGCTGGTCACCCGCCGTTTCCACGGCGGGCGGGCCCGCGGCGGACGCATTACCGTCTCCCTGCCGGAAGGGAGAAACGGAAATGACGCAGATTCGGTCGTGGTACCGGCCGATGCGGGCGAGGCCGGGTGACGAACCGCATCGGGTCGCGACCAGCCTGGAGCTGTTGTACGACCTGTGCTTCGTGGTGGCGGTCGGCCGCACGGCGATCGAGTTCCACCACGCGCTGAGCGAGAACCACGTCCTGCAGGGCCTGGCCGGGTTCCTGTTCGTGTTCTGGGCGATCTGGTGGCCGTGGCTGCAGTTCTCCTGGTTCGCCTCCTCCTACGACACCGACGACGTGCCCTACCGGCTGGCCGTGCTGGTGCAGATCGCGGGCGGCCTGGTGATCGCGGCAGGCGTTCCCGGTGCGTTCCACGGCGACTTCCGGGTCGTGGTGATCGGATACGTGCTGATGCGCCTGGCCGCGGTGACGCAGTGGCTGCGGGCCGCGCGGTCCGACCCGGCGCGGCGGGTGACCGCGCTGCGGTACGCCGGGGGTATCACGGTGGTGCAGGTGCTCTGGATCGCCCGGCTGTGGCTGCCGGACAGCCTGCTGGTGCCGAGTGTGCTCGTGTTGTTCCTGGTCGAGCTGGCGGTGCCGGTGTGGGCCGAGCGGGCCGCCGGGACGACCTGGCATCCGCATCACATCGCCGAGCGGTACGGCCTGTTCACCATCATCGTGCTGGGTGAGACGGTGATCGGCGCGACGGCCGCCGTGCAGGAGGGCATCGCCGAGACCGAGGCGCTGGCCGAGCTGATCGGCCTGGCCGGGTGCGGGCTGGTGATCGTGTTCGCCATGTGGTGGCTGTACTTCGACCGGCCGGGACACGCCCGGCTGACGTCGCTGCCCGCCGCCATCAGGTGGGGCTACGGCCACTACCTGATCTTCGCGTCGGCCGCGGCCGTCGGCTCGGGCATCGAGGTGGCGGTCGATCACCACCTGCACAAGACCACGCTGCCGATGTTCGCGGTCGGCCTCGCGGTCACCGTGCCGGTGGCGATCTTCGTGCTCAGCGTGTGGCTGCTGCAGATCGGCCCGCGGGACGAGTGCCGGCCGCTCGCCGTCGGCTTCCCCGCCGCGGCCGTGCTGGCGGTCGCGGTGTCGTTCACCCCCATTCCCATTCACCTGGTGGCGGTGGTGCTGGCCGCGCTCGTGGTCACCACCGTGGTCGCCACCGAAGGGCACACCGTCGAGAGGACACATTCATGAGCCGCACGACCGTGATCATCATCGCCGGACTGGTTCTCGTCGTGGTCTTCCTCGCGGTCGGGGCACTGGTGCGGGCGATCGGCCTGAAGCGGGCCGCGGAGGACTTCCTGCTGGTGTGGCTGGCCATCGCGCTGTTCAACATGGCGGTCGGGGTGTTCGAGGCCGGCTACACCGTCGCCGAGGAACTGCCGGTTCTGGGGTTGATCTTCGCGGTACCGGGCGTGGTGGCCTTCGCGGCGTGGCTGTACGCGAGGCGGCGCGCGTAGCCTGCCGGCATGCACCTGGTGGCCGTGCTCGCGCTGGACAGGGTGATCCCGTTCGACCTGTCCACACCGCTGGAGGTGTTCGGCCGCGCCGAACTCGCCGACGGCAGCCCCGCGTACCGCACCGTGGTCTGCGGGCCTGCCCCGCAGGTCGACGCCGGGACGTTCACCGTACGGCCGCCGCACGGGCTGGAGATGCTTGCCGAGGCAGACACGATCGTCCTACCGGGACTGAGTGAGACCGGGCCGGTCGCCGACGAGGTGCTCGACGCGTTGCGTGCCGCGGCCGCCGGCGGGACCCGGATCGCGTCGATCTGCTCGGGCGCGTTCGTCCTCGCGCAGACCGGGCTGCTCGACGGCCTGCGGGCGACCACCCACTGGGCCGCCGCGCCCGCGCTGGCCGCGCGGTACCCCCGGATCGAGGTCGACCCGGAGGTCCTCTACGTCGACAACGGCCAGTTCCTGACGTCGGCGGGTGCCGCCGCCGGGCTGGACCTGTGCCTGCACCTGATCCGCCGGGACCACGGCTCCGCGGTGGCCGCCGACGCGGCGCGGCGGTCGGTCATGCCGCTGGAGCGGGAGGGTGGCCAGGCCCAGTTCATCGTCCACGACCGGCCGCCGGTGCCGTCCGGCTCGGTGCTGGAGCCGGTGCTGGCCTGGGTGGAGGATCACTGCGCGGCCGACCTCTCGCTGACCGACATCGCCGCGAAGGCAGGCATGAGCACCCGCACGCTCAACCGGCGGTTCCGTGAGCAGACCGGCACGACGCCGCTGCAGTGGCTGCTGCGAACGCGGGTCCGGCGGGCGCAGGAGCTGCTGGAGGCCACCACGTATCCGGTGGACCGGATCGCGGGCGAGGTCGGGTTCGGCTCGCCGACGGCGTTCCGCGAACGGTTCAAGCGGGTGGTCGGCACCAGCCCGCACGCCTACCGGACCGCGTTCCGGGGAGCCCGCTGACAGCGCAGCGTCGCCAGGCCCAGTGCCAGGCCGTACACCAGCCAGGTGCCGTACACGAGCCCGACCAGCACCACCCCGGCCGGGTCGTCGAACCGGACCGGGCCGTCGATCCAGCCGAGGGCCTGCGACACCGTGCCGAACACGGCCATCGCCCCCATCGTCGCCAGCACCGCGGTCGCCGTCCAGCCGCCGGTCAGGACGAGCAGCCGGGGCAGCCGCCTGCCCCACGGCCGCGCCAGCGCGAGCGACCCGGCCGCGCCCACCACCATGATCGCCAGCTCACCCGCGGGGAAGCCCTCGACGTAGGGCTCGGGGCGGGCCACCGAGCCGCCCAGCCACCAGTACAGCTTCACCAGCGGATACGGGAAGCTGAGCACGCAGGCGAGGTAGGCCGGCCACGGCCGGGCGGGCACCGGCGTGCGGGGGAGCAGCAGCGCGGCCGTCGCCCCCGCCGCGGCGAGGCTGAGCGCCCGCGCGGCCATGCCCGGCCAGTCGACGACGGCGAACGTGCCCGCCGGGATGCCGGTCACCGCGAAGAAGGCCCGGAAACCGTCGAGGACGACCCCGCCCGAGCACCACAGCAGCAACACGACCGCCGTCCAGCCGAGCGGCGCCACGAGCCGGGGCAGGCGGCGTGCGTCGCTCACCACCGCCGCGACGGTGAGCAGGGCGGCCACCCCGGTGACCCAGCCCGGTGCGTAGCCCCGGGTGTAGTCGACGTCGGCGGGCAGGCCGGGCAGCAGCGTGGCGACGGCACCTGCGCCGAGGGCGGCCAGCGCGGTGGTCACGGCGAGCAGCGGCACTGGCCGCCGGTTCGTGGTCGTGGTCATGCGCTCACCGTCCCCCGGCGGGGCGGGGGAGCACCTCTGCCCGCGGTCCGGTCCCGCCCCGACCGCGGAGGGAACCGGGGGGATACCGGAGAGGGAGCCGGACCCCGTTGCCGCTGGGGCTTCAGCTCAGGCGGGAGCGGAGCGTGCGCAGCATGCGGATCAGCTCCGTGCCCTCCCGCGCGGTCAGGCCGGTGGTCGCCGGGGAGTTGAAGGCCCCGACCGCGGGCAGCACCTCGTTCAGCAGGGCGCGGCCAGCCGGGGTGATGCGCAGGCCAGTCCGCCTGCCCCGGCCGCCGGGCCCCTCGCGTTCCACGAGGCCGCGCTGCAGCAGCGCCGTCGTGATCTCGGCCAGGCTCTGCGGGCGCACCATGATCGCCCTGGCCAGTTCGGCCTGGCTGAGGTCGTCACCGTCAGCGAGTGAGGCGAGCACGCCGAACTGGGTGGGGGTGAGGCCGACCGTGGCGAACACGTCGGTGAACCCGCGTGCCACGACGTGGTAGGTCTGGACCAGCTCCCACAGTGGCAGCTCGGGCTCCCCGCCGGGCCACAGGGGTTCAGGCACCGCGGGCTCCCACGAGGACACGGCGCAGCCCCGCCATCGCGGGCAGCGCGACACGGGCGATCCGGGTGCCTGCCGGGCCGGCGAGCCGACGGGTCCAGGTCAGCGGCTGCAGCGACTCCCGTACTGCCGCGGCCGCGTAGCCGGCCATCCGCTGCTGGTACCGGTGCACGGCCATCGCCGCGGTCGACTCGCCCGCTGCGGCACGGACGAGCTCGCCCGCCAGCATGTCGGCGTCCCGGATCGCGGTGATCGCCGCCTGCCCGCCGGTGGGCGGCATGGCGTGCACGGCGTCGCCGATGGCCGTCACCGGGCCGGCCGGCCACGGGGTGAGGTCGCCGTCCGGATCGGCGGCGTGGAACCGGAAGTAGGCCGCCCATTCCGGGTCCGCGCTTCGCACGAGCGCCCGCAGTGTTTCGGACCAGCCGTCCAGCAGGCCGTCGGCGACGCCGATCAGCGCCGCTCCGCCGAGGCCACGGGTGCCTTCCGGGTAGGCCTCGTCTGGAGCCAGCAGGCCCCAGATCACGCAGGGCGATTCGACGATCGCCGGGACCTCGGTACACGCGGCCGGATCGACGATCGTGCCCGCCGCGGGGTCGTGCTTGGTCAGGAAGACCCCGACGCCGCCCGGCCCGAACGCGAGCGCCGGCCCGGTCTCCAGCAGCGCGGGTACCTCCTCGGTGCCGGTCAGCGGGGTACGCCCGGCGACACCGCACACCCCGGCCGGGGCCGACGTCGGTCTGCTGGCCAGCGCCGCGGCGACCCGGGAGCCGACGCCGTCGGCGCCGACGAGCACGTCACCTCGCGCGCGGGTGCCGTCCGCGAAATGGGCGGTGACGCCGTCGGCGCCGGTGGTGTGCCCGGTGAACTCGGTGCCGAACCGCACCGCGTCGCCGAGTCCGCCGGCCAGCAGGCGGCGCAGCGGGATCCGGCCGATGAGCAGGTTGTCCGACCCGCGCTCGCGCGGCTCCGCGAACAGCAGCCGCAGCCGGTGGTCGGTGACGTTGAACCGCCGGTACGACCGCGGGCCGGCCGAACTGGCCAGCAGTGCCTGGTAGCGGGCGGGGGCGAGGTGCCGGGCCAGCACGTCGCACGCCCGGTCGTCGAGCCGCAGCCGGTAGCCACCGGTCGCCTCGGCGGCGGGGTCGCGGTCGTACACCGCGACGTCGATTCCGGCGTGCCGCAGTGCGTGCGCCAGGGTGAGCCCGCCGATTCCCGCGCCGATCACCAGTACTCGCATACGACCACGGTATCAGGAACCTGATACTAGTCCCGGGATGGCGTGTTGACCTGGTCACCTTCACCCTCGGTGTCTGCGCCGGAGGGGTCCGGACCGGTACGCTTCGTGTTCGCGGAGACCCGCATGCCCAGCCCCTTCGACAACGCAGGAGGACCCGGTGACGGAACCGGCTGCCGACACCAGCGACGTCGCGGTCGCGCCACAACGGAGGGTGCTCGTCGCCGAGGACGAGGCGCTGATCCGGCTCGACCTCGTCGAGATGCTGCGCGAGGAGGGCTACGAGGTCGTCGGCCAGGCAGGCGACGGCGAGGAGGCGATCAAGCTCGCCGCCGAGCTGAAGCCCGACCTGGTGATCCTCGACGTGAAGATGCCCAAGCTGGACGGCATCGAGGCAGCCTCCAAGATCACCGGTGACCGGGTGGCGCCGGTCGTCATCCTGACCGCCTTCAGCCAGCGTGACCTGGTCGAGCGTGCCCGCGACGCCGGAACCATGGCCTACCTGGTCAAGCCGTTCGCCAAGCGCGACCTGGTGCCGGCCATCGAGCTGGCCGTGAGCCGCTTCGCCGAGCTGCAGGCGCTGGAGGCCGAGGTCGCCGGGCTCAACGAACGGCTGGAGACCCGCAAGGTCATCGATCGCGCCAAGGGCCTGCTGATGAGCGAGCAGGGGCTGTCCGAGCCGGACGCGTTCCGCTGGATCCAGCGCACCGCCATGGACCGTCGCACGACCATGAAGGCTGTCGCAGAGGCAGTCGTTCGGGGGATTGGCTGAGCCTCCCCGTCCGGGTTAACTGTGACGTAACGTCGTCGCTCGATCATTTACCGCCGACATTCGGGTGTAGTTCCTGATTTATCTGTGGTATGCACCGTCACGATGTGGAAACAAGAGCCGATGTGACTCTGTGCAACCCGGCGCAGGACGGCTACGTTCAGCGCCCAGTCAGGTCCTGACCAGGACGGTCGCTGTCGTGGCGGCTGTCGGCATTTGGAGGAACGAGTGTCACGAGCACGACTTGCGCGGGTTTTCGTGCTGGCAGCGACAGCTGCGCTGGCGCTGACCGCGTGTGCGGAGCGCGGCGGCAGCGGCGACAGCGGGAATGCCCCTTCGGCTCCGCAGGCTTCCGCGCCGGCCCAGGCGGCCGACGCCGCCGACCCCAAGGGCGACGGCAAGGCGCAGTGCCCGCCCACCACCACTCTCGCCTACGCGGGCACCATCAACGGTGACAACGCCGCTCTGGGTCAGAACATCCTCAACGGTGTCAAGGTGGCCGTGCAGCGGCACAACCAGAACAACCCGGGCTGCCAGGTCCAGCTGCGTGAGTTCGAGACCGAAGGTTCGCCCGACCGGGCGCCCGGTGTCGTCACGCAGATCGTGAACAGCCCGGAGATCATCGGTGTCGTCGGCCTGCCGTTCTCCGGTGAGTCGAAGGCGACCGGCAACATCTTCAACCAGGCCGGCCTGGTCCAGCTGACCCCGTCGGCCACCGGCCCGGCGCTGTCGACCAACGGCTGGAAGACCTTCTTCCGCGGCCTGGGCAATGACAACACCCAGGGCCCCGCCGCGGCGAAGTTCATCACCGAGCAGCTCAAGGCCGAGAAGGTCTGCGTCGTCGAGGACGACTCGGAGTACGGCGTCGGCCTGGCCAACTCGATCAAGCAGGCGCTGGCCGCCAAGGCCACCTGCAACGAGAAGGTCAAGTCCAAGCAGACCGAGTTCTCGGCGGTCGTCAACAACATCAAGTCGCAGGCCCCGCAGGCGATCTTCTACGCCGGCTACTACCGCGAGGCCGCTCCGTTCGCCCAGCAGCTGATGGACGCCGGTGTCGAGGCTCAGTTCGTCGCGCCGGACGGCGTGAAGGACGACGAGTTCGTCAAGGGTGCCGGTGACGCCTCCGCGAAGGCGTTCTTCACCTGCCCGTGTGTTCCGGCCGACCAGTTCACCGAGTTCACCAGCGCCTACAAGCAGCTGTCCGGCAAGGACCCCGGCACCTACTCGCCGGAGGGCTACGACCTCGCCACGATCCTGCTGAAGGGCATCGACGGCGGCAAGCGTGACCGTGCGGCCATGCTGGAGTTCGTGCGCACCTACGACGCGCAGGGCCTCACCAAGAAGTTCAAGTGGGACGACAAGGGCGAGCTGGCCCAGACCACCGTGTGGACCTACAAGGTCGAGAACGGAAAGATTGTCCGTAACACTGAGATCAAGTAAATAACTCTCGGTCAGGTTGACTTTGTAAACCGGGGTGTGCGCACGGCGGTCGGAACCCGTCGTGGGCACACCCCGGAACCACATGGAGAACGAGTGTGTCCATCCACAATGCACTGCCTGCGCTGTATTTAGCGCAGGAAAGCGACATCAAGTTCGACCTCGGCACCCTGGGTGAGCAGTTCTGGAACAACACCGTCGAGGGGTTGTCCCAAGGCAGCATCTACGCGCTGGTGGCGCTCGGCTACACGCTGGTCTACGGCGTGCTGAAGCTCATCAACTTCGCGCATTCCGAGGTTTTCATCTACGGCGCCTACGCCACCTGGTTCGTCTTCTTCGGGCTCGGATTCCGGCCCGGCGCGACCCCCGATGTTCCCATCTTCGAACTGATCGCGTTCCTGATACTCGCACTGGTCGCCTCGATGGCGATATCCGGCGGAACAGCGGTCGTACTGGAACGGGTGGCCTACAGACCACTACGTAAACGCAACGCACCACGGCTGGTCTTCCTGATCACCGCGATCGGCGCGTCGTTCGTGCTGCAGCAGCTCATCTTCCTCTGGCGTGGCGGCAACGCCGAGCAGGCCATCCGCCTGCTGCGCCCGGAGACCGTCTTCGAGATCTTCGGCGCCAGCGTCACCAACATCACGATCCTGATCGTGGTCGTCTCGCTGCTGCTGTACCTGGTCGTCGACATGTTCGTGAACCGCAGCCGCCTCGGCCGCGGGATCCGTGCCGTGGCACAGGACGCCGACACCGCCACGCTGATGGGCGTGAACAAGGAACGCGTCATCATGCTGACGTTCCTCATCGGCGGGCTGCTCGCCGGCGCGGCGGCGTTGTTCTACATGATGAAGATCCCGCAGGGCGCGTGGTACCAGGGCGGGTTCCTGCTGGGCATCAAGGCGTTCACCGCCGCCGTGCTCGGCGGTATCGGCAACATCCGGGGTGCCCTGCTCGGCGGCATCGTCCTGGGACTGGCGGAGAACTACGGGCAGTCGCTGTTCGGTGGCGAGTGGCGTGACGTCGTCGCGTTCGTGCTGCTGGTGGCCATCCTGATGTTCCGCCCGACCGGCATCCTCGGCGAATCTCTCGGGAAGGCACGGGTATGACGACGACGGCACACACGACGGGCCGCCGTTCGCTGCGTGAATGGTGGAACAACCTCAGCCGGGTACAGCAGTGGGCTGTGCTGATCCCCCTGGTGGCACTGATCTACGCACTGCCGGTGCTCAACCCGATCATCATCACCACCGAACCCGGCACCGACTTCCAGATCGCGATGTTCGAGATCGCCCGGTACGCGCTGATCGCGATCGGGCTCAACGTCGTGGTCGGCCAGGCCGGCCTGCTCGACCTGGGTTACGTCGGGTTCTTCGCGGTCGGCGCCTACGTCGCCGCGTTGTTCACCAGCCCGGACTCGGCGCTCACCAAGCTGCCGTTCCTGGCGGTCCTGCCGATCGCCATGGTGATCACCATGGTGTTCGGCGTCATCCTCGGCACACCCACGCTGAGGTTGCGCGGTGACTACCTGGCGATCGTGACGCTGGGCTTCGGTGAGATCGTCCGCCTGCTGGCCGACAACCTGTCCCCGCTGCGCGGGAACCAGGGCTTCCAGCAGATCGGCGCGCCACCGGGCACCAACGACGACGGCACACCGTTGTTCAACAACACCGACGGCACACCGTGGTACTGGCTGATCGTCACGATCATCATCGTGATCCTGGTACTGGTGGGCAACCTGGAACGCAGCCGGGTCGGCCGCGCCTGGGTCGCCATCCGCGACGACGAGGACGCGGCCGAGATCATGGGCGTGAACACGTTCAAGTTCAAGATCTGGGCGTTCGTCATCGGTGCGGCGATCGGTGGTCTGTCCGGCGCGCTCTACGCGGGGCAGCTGGCATTCGTGAACAACCAGAAGTTCGACGTCGTCACGTCGATGCTGTTCCTCGCCGCGGTGATCCTCGGTGGCTCCGGCAACAAGGTCGGTGTCATCCTGGGTGCTGTGGTGGTGGCCTACATCCCGCTGAAGTTCACCGCGATCGCCGAGTGGAAGTACCTGATCTTCGGTCTGGTGCTGGTGATCCTGATGATCTTTCGGCCGCAGGGCCTGCTCGGTGCGCGGCAGCGGCTGCTCACCTACGGCAGGCAGGCGTACCAGCGGTTGCTCGGCCGGGGTGAACAGGTCTCCAGCGACACCGCGCTCGCCACGGAGAAGAACGGAGGGGTCAAGTGAGCCAGCCCAACAACCCCGCCGATCCGCCGGCCGAGTCCGGCCCGGAGGTGCGCGCCGAGGGTGGTCTGGTCGCCGAACTGGAGCAGATGACCGCGGCCGAGCGGGCCGAGCACGAAGCCGAGGTCGCCGAGGTCGTCGCGCCTGACCGGGAGATCGCCGTCGGCATGGGCGAGACCCTGCTGGAACTGGACGCGGTGACGGTCCAGTTCGGTGGTCTGGTCGCGCTGGACTCGGTGTCGTTCCAGATCCGCCGCGGCGAGATCCTCGGGCTGATCGGGCCCAACGGTGCCGGCAAGACCACCTGCTTCAACGCGATGACCGGTGTCTACCGGCCGTCGTCGGGCAACGTGCTGCTGGAAGGCGCCCCGCTGCGCAAGGCGTCGCGGCACGCCATCACCCAGCTCGGCATCGCCAGGACGTTCCAGAACATCCGGCTCTTCGGCGAGATGACCGCGCTGGAGAACGTGGTGGTGGGCACCGACGCCCGGCACAAGACCAGCGTCATCGGTGCGCTGCTGCGGTTGCCGCGGCACCACCATGAGGAACGCGACGCGGTCGACCGGGCGATGGCGCTGCTGGAGTTCGTCGGCATCGCCGACCGGGCGGCGGACAAGGCGAAGAACCTGCCCTACGGCTACCAGCGCAGGCTGGAGATCGCCAGGGCGCTGGCGACCGAGCCGAAGCTGCTCTGCCTCGACGAGCCGGCCGCCGGGTTCAACCCCCAGGAGAAGGAAGAACTCATGGGGTTGATCCGCAAGATCCGCGACGACGGCTACACCGTCCTGCTGATCGAACACGACATGAAGCTGGTCATGGGCGTCACCGACCGGATCGTCGTGCTGGAGTTCGGCAAGAAGATCGCTGATGGACTGCCCGCGGAGATCAGGGAGAACCCCGCTGTGATCGCGGCTTACCTTGGAGTGCCTGACGATGACGTTGCTTGAGCTTTCCGGCGTCTCAGTCCACTATGGACGAATCAGGGCGGTGCACGACCTGTCCCTCACGGTGAACGAGGGCGAGATCGTCACGCTCATCGGCGCCAACGGTGCGGGCAAGTCGACCACCATGCGGGCGATCTCTGGTATCCGGCCGCTGTCGGCGGGCTCGATCACGTTCGCCGGCGAGGACATCACCAAGCTGCGGGCCGACCTCCGGGTCGTCCGCGGAATCTCGCAGGCACCGGAAGGGCGGGGGATCTTCCCCGGCATGACGGTGCTGGAGAACCTGGACATGGGTGCCTACGCCCGCAAGGACCGCAAGAGCCTCGGACCGGACCTGGACCGGGTGTTCGAGCTGTTCCCGCGGCTCGCGGAGCGTAAGAACCAGGTCGGCGGGACGATGTCCGGCGGCGAGCAGCAGATGCTGGCGATCGGCCGCGCGCTGATGGCCAAGCCGAAGCTGCTGCTGCTCGACGAGCCGTCGATGGGGCTGGCGCCGCAGTTCATCCAGCAGATCTTCCGGATCATCACGGAGATCAACGAGCAGGGCACCACGGTCCTGCTGGTGGAGCAGAACGCGCAGCAGGCGCTGTCCCGGGCGCACCGCGCCTACGTGCTGGAGACGGGGGAGATCACCCGCTCCGGCACCGGCAGGGACCTGCTCGCCGACGACTCCATCAAGGAGGCCTACCTCGGCGTGGGCTGACGCCCGGGTCCAGAGCACGTGAAGGCCACCTTCATTACGTCTCACGTGGTGAAGGTGGCCTTCACGAGCTTTGACCGAGACCCAGGGAGCGCGCGAGGTGGGTGGTCCACCAGCGCAGCTGGGCCGTGGGGGCCGTGGCCGCCCGGCCGGTGAGGCCGGCGCTGCGGCGGAACGCCGGGCCGTACAGCGGCTCGGTGGCGAGGAACTGGTGGAGGGCGGCGACGGCGAGCCGGGTGTCGTCGACCGGAACTGCGCCGGGTTCCGGGCGCAGCGCGTGGAGTGCGTCGACGACCGGGTCGAGCAGTCCCGAACCGTCGTCGCGCCAGCCCGCCGCGTGCAGCGCGGCGGCCAGCTCGCCGTAACCCCGGCGGTAGAGCGCTGCCAGCATGTCGACCAGGTCGCCGAGGTCGGCACCACGGTCGAGCCAGGAGTCGAGTACCTCCCGTACCCCGGCCCGGATCTTCCGGCCGCCGTGCCGCAACAGGGCTTCCAGCAGCCGGTCGCGGCTGCCGAAGTGGTGGTTGACCCCCGCGTCGGTCATGCCGACGCGGGTGGCGATGGCGCGCACCTGGACGGCGGCCACCCCGCCGTCGGCCAGCAGCTTCTCCGCGGCATCCAGGATCAGGCGCCGTGCCTCGTCGGGCGGGCGGCGTACCCGTGAGCGTGTCACGGCCGCCAGCATACCTTGACGGGCCAAGGTAGACGTCTTACCTTGACGGAACAAGGTAGGAGGATGTCATGGTGGATGCTCTGGCGCGCCGGCTCGTTCGTCCCGGCGCGGTGCTGCGAGGCGAGGAACGCGGCGCCGGGCCGACGCTTCTGCTGCTGCACGCCGGTGGCGAACGCCGCCGGGTGTGGACGCCGGTCACCGACGTCCTCGTCCCGGCGGGGTTCCGGTGCGTGGCCTTCGACCAGCGTGGTCACGGCGACAGCGACGGCTCACCGAGACGGTTCGGGCCCTGTGCCGGGGACGTCGCCGCCATGGTCCGCGCCGAACCGGCGGGCTGCGTGGTCGTCGGCGCCTCGCTGGGCGGGCTCGCCGCCATCGGGGCACTCGCCGATCCGGAGGTGCGGAGCAGGGTGGCCGGCCTGGTGCTGGTGGACGTCGTACCCGGCGTCGATCCCACGCGGGTCCGCGACTTCCTCGCCAGGCAGGGCTTGTCCGGTGTCTACTCCGAACTCGTCGAGGACATCCTCGCCCAGGTTTCCCGGCTGCGGCGGATCACCGCGGAACTCGGCCTGCCCATCCTGCTCGTCCGCGGCGGTGCCGGGTCGCCGGTGACCGACGAGGACGTCGAAGACCTGCGGTGCCTGGCTCCGCACGTCACGGTGAGCCGCGTTCCCGGCGCCGGGCACCTCGTCGCCCGCGACCAGCCGGTGGCTCTGGCGGAGACGATCTGCCGGACGTTCAGCCCGGCGGCTTCTGCAGGGTGACGCAGGTGAGGCGGGCGGTGCAGCTGCGCCGGTCCTTGTCGTCGGTGATCACGATCTCCACGGTGATCGTGCCGCGGCCGACGTGGACCGGGGTGGCCACGCCGGTCACCGTGCCCTCGCGGACCGCGCGGTGATGGGTGCAGGACAGTTCCAGCCCGACCGCCACCCTGCCCGGCCCGGCGTTGATGGCCGCGGCGATCGAGCCGAGCGACTCCGCCAGCACCGCGTTCGCGCCGCCGTGCAGCAGGCCGTAGGGCTGCAGGTTGCCCCGCACCGGGATCGTGCCGATGACGCGCTCGGTGCTCGCCGACACGATGTGCAGTCCGATCTTGTCGTTGAGCTGCTGGTCGGCGAACTCCGGGGCGATCGCGGCGATCATCTTCGCGTGGTCGAATTCGTCATCGGACGACGTCATCGGCGGCCTGCCCTTCCTACTGACCAACGCTCACGAAAGAGTGTCGGGGCGTCAGCCTAGACTCGCCCCCGTGAGCCCCAGCGAGAACGCCACCGTAAGCAACGACACACCCCGCCTGCTGCTGATCGACGG
This sequence comes from Amycolatopsis suaedae, assembly GCF_004214935.1. Lineage (GTDB taxonomy): Bacteria > Actinomycetota > Actinomycetes > Mycobacteriales > Pseudonocardiaceae > Amycolatopsis > Amycolatopsis suaedae. The sequence continues at coordinate 134,401 of NZ_SFCC01000007.1, read as the reverse complement.
GCACTCGATGGCGTACCGCGCCTTCTTCGCCGTGCCCGCCGACAACTTCCGGACCAGCACCGGGCAGGTCACCAACGCGGTGTTCGGGTTCACCTCGATGCTCATCAACCTGCTCCGCGACGAGCAGCCCACGCACCTGGCCGTGGCCTTCGACCTGTCCCGCAAGACGTTCCGGTCGGAGACCTACGCCGAGTACAAGGCGGGCCGCTCGGCCACGCCCGACGACTTCAAGGGCCAGGTCGCGCTGGTGCACGACGTGCTGGGCGTCCTCGGCATCCCGGTGCTGACCAAGGAGAACTACGAGGCCGACGACATCATCGCCACGCTCACCACGCAGGCGGGCGAGCTCGGCTACCAGGTCCTCATCTGTACCGGCGACCGTGACGCGCTGCAGCTGGTCAACGACTCGGTGACCGTGCTGTACCCGCGCAAGGGCGTGTCCGACCTGGTCCGCTACGACCCGGCGATGATCGCCGAGAAGCAGCACGGCCTCACGCCCGAGCAGTACCCCGACTACGCGGCGCTGCGCGGCGACTCGTCGGACAACCTGCCCGGCATCCCCGGGGTGGGGGAGAAGACCGCGGCCAAGTGGATCAAGCAGTTCGGCACGCTCGCCGAGCTGGTCGACCGGGTGGACGAGGTCAAGGGCAAGGTCGGCGACGCGCTGCGGGCCAACCTTGACGCCGTCATGCTCAACCGGCAGCTCACCGAGCTGGTGCGGGACGTGGCGCTGGACGTCGGTCCCGGCGACCTGGAACTGCGGCCGTGGGACCGCGAGGCGGTGCACCGGCTGTTCGACGAGCTGGAGTTCCGCGTGCTGCGGGACCGGCTGTTCGCCACCCTGCAGTCGGCCGAGCCGGAGGCCGACTCCGGGTTCGACGTCAGCGGCAGCGCGCTCGCGCCGGGGGAACTGGGTGCCTGGCTGGCCGGGCACGCCGGCGGCGGCACCACCACCGGCCTGGCGTTCCGCACCACCGGCGCGTCGGTGAGTTCCGACGTGCAGTCGATCGCGTTCGCGGCGGCCGACGGCGAGGGTGCCTACATCGACGTCACCACACTCGACGAGGCCGACGAGCGGGCACTGGCCACCTGGCTGGCCGACCCGACCGTCGCCAAGGTCGGCCACGCGCTGAAGGTCGCGCTGCACGCCGTGCTGGCGCGCGGCTGGCAGTTCGCCGGGCTGGCCATGGACACCGAGCTGGCCGCGTACCTGGTGCGGCCGGGGCAGCGGTCGTTCGAGCTGGACGACCTGGCGCTGCGCTACCTGCACCGCGAGCTGCGAGCCGACGGCGACACCGACGACGGCCAGCTGTCGCTGCTCGACGGCGCCGAGGGAGCCGACCAGAAGATCGTCGACACCGAGCTGGTCCGGGCGCGGGCCGTCGCGGAGCTGGCCACGGCACTGGCCACCGAGCTGGAGCAGATCGGCGGCGAGCCGCTGCTGCGGGAGATCGAGCTGCCGCTGCTGGAGGTCATCACCGAGCTGGAGGCCGCCGGTGTCGCCGTCGACCTGGACCAGCTGACCTCGCTGGAGGCGCACTACGCCGGCCACGTCAAGGACGCGGCCGAGGCCGCGTACGGGGTGATCGGCAAGCAGGTCAACCTCGGCTCGCCCAAGCAGCTGCAGGTGGTGCTGTTCGACGAGCTGGGCATGCCGAAGACCAAGCGTACCAAGACCGGCTACACCACCGACGCCGACGCGCTGCAGACGCTCTACGAGAAGACCGAGCACCCGTTCCTGCAGCACCTGCTGGCGCACCGGGACGCCACCCGGCTGAAGTCCACTGTGGAGGGTCTGCTGAAGTCGGTGGCGCCGGACGGCCGGATCCACACCACGCTGTACCAGACGATCGCCGCCACCGGCAGGCTCTCGTCCACCGAGCCGAACCTGCAGAACATCCCGATCCGCACCGACGAGGGCAGGCGGATCCGCGACGCGTTCGTCGTGGGCGACGGCTACGCCGAGCTGATGACCGCCGACTACAGCCAGATCGAGATGCGGATCATGGCGCACCTGTCGGAGGACGCCGCGCTCATCGAGTCGTTCCAGTCCGGGTTCGACTTCCACGCGGCCACCGCCGCGCGGGTGTTCGGCGTCGAGCCTTCCGACGTCACCGGCGAGCAGCGCGCGAAGATCAAGGCGATGAACTACGGGCTGGCCTACGGCCTGTCCGCGTTCGGGCTGTCGGCACAGCTGCGGATCTCCACAGAGGAGGCCCGCGAGCTGATGGACGAGTACTTCGCCGGCTTCGGCGGGGTGCGCGACTACCTGCGTGACGTCGTCCGGGAAGCCGCCAAGGTCGGTTACACGCAGACGATCTTCGGCCGTCGCCGGTACCTGCCCGACCTGAACTCCGACAACCGCCAGCGCCGCGAGATGGCCGAGCGCATGGCGCTCAACGCTCCCATCCAGGGCAGCGCGGCCGACATCATCAAGGTCGCCATGCTGGGTGTGCACCGGGCGCTGAACGAGGCCAAGCTGCGTAGCCGGGTGCTGCTGCAGGTGCACGACGAGCTGGTGCTCGAGGTCGCCGACGGCGAGCGCGAGGAGCTGGAAACGCTGGTGCGCCAGGAAATGGGCGCCGCCTACAAGCTCGCCGTGCCCTTGGAGGTCTCGGTCGGCTTCGGCCGTTCCTGGAACGAAGCTGCGCACTGAATCTTCTGTCCTCGCTCCGCTCGGACGTCCGGTCGGGCCCTTGAGTCGGCGTCTTCCCTCCTCGCCGTCGGCCGCGGAGCGGCCTTGGGGCTCGTCAGTCCAGACGCCGACGGCCCGACCGGTGCGGCGCCAGTGAGCCCGGTGCCGGAGCGCTACGGAGGGTCTCTCCATGCCGTGAAGGGGGCCCTCACGGCATGAGACGCCGTGAGGGCCCCCTTCACGGCGAAGTCCGGGTGCTGTGTGCCCCCAATGTGGCATTGGGGGAGTTCAAGTTCCCCAATGCCACATTGGGGAACTTTGCTGGGTCTCTTTCGTGGTGGCGGCTGGGTCTGTTGGGCCGGATGTGACTGGTGAGGCCGCGACGCCGGGGCGGGATGTTCGTGAAGGCCACCTTCATCACATGAGACGACAGAAACTCGGCCTTCACGCCGAACACCGGGCTACTCGCCCACGTGTCCGCGGCAAAGCCCGTGGCGTTGTGCGGGAGGGTGGAGTTCGCATGCTGGAACGTGGAACTCGCGTGCACGAGGGTGGGACTCGCGTGTTCGCATGGTGAGTTCTGCACTCACGCCCGCGAGTTCTGCGTTCCGGTACGCGATTTCTACGCTCGAGACCAGGCTCGTCACGGTCCGTAATTTGACAAGTTTTTCTGTCTAATGGATGCTTGGTGTATGACCTCGCACGACCTGGTGGCGGAGCCGGATCGGCTGCGCCGCGCGCTGTCGCCACTGCGGCGGCAGCTGCTGGAGCGGCTGCGGACCCCGGCGTCGGCGTCCGAGCTGGCCGCCGAACTGAAGCTGCCCCGCCAGCGGCTCGGCTACCACCTGCGTCAGCTGGAGGAGGCCGGGCTGGTGGAGCTGGTCGCGCAGCGGCAGCGCCGCGGCTTCACCGAGCGGGTCCTGCGCGCCACCGCCGACGCGTTCGTCGTCGACCCCGACGTCCTGGGCAGCAGGCGGGCGGCGCAGGCGGCGGGGGACCGGCACGCCGCCGAGCACCTGATCGACGTCGCCTCCGGCGCGGTGCGCGACGTCGCCCGCATGCAGGCGGGCGCCGAGCGCGCGGGTACCCGGCTGCTCACGTTCACCGTGGAGACCGAGGTGCGCTTCGGCGCCCCCGGCGACGTGCACCGCTTCACCGACGAACTCGCCGCCGCGATCGCCGACGTGGTCGCCCGGTTCGACACCCCCGACGGACGTCCCTACCGAGTGCTCGGAGCAGGACACCCGGCCCCACGACAAGGAGACGAGCAATGACCGACACCCCACGCATCGAGGTCACCATCGCCGCCCCGCCCGACCAGGTCTGGCAGGCTCTGCGCGACCCCGACCTGATCCGCCGCTGGCACGGCTGGCACTTCGACGGCCTGGACGCCGAGATCAGAACCATCTTCGTCGACGACGTCACCGCCGACGCCGACGCGCACGTGCTCACCGCGGGCGGGGGCGACCGGTTCAGCCTGCACCCCACCGAGCGGGGAACGACCGTCCGCGTCACCCGCGCCCCGCGCGGCACCGACCCGGAGTGGGCCGCCTACTACGACGACATCACCGAGGGCTGGATCACCTTCCTGCACCAGCTGCGGTTCGGCCTGGAACGGCACGGCCTCGCCGAGCGGACCACCGTTTTCCTGGCCGACCTGCCCGCGCGCCCGCTCTACGCCCTGGTGCCCGATCTGCCGGCCACCGGCGAGCGCTACAGCGCGGAACTGCCGACCGGCGACCGGGTGCGGGGCACCGTCTACGCCCGGACCGACCACCAGACGTTCCTCACCGTCGACGAGTTCGGCGACGGTCTGCTCGCCGTCGCGGAGAAGCCCGGCATGCTCGTGCTGACCGCGTACGGCCTCGACGCGACCGCCGCGGCCGACCTGGAACGCCGCTGGACGGCGTGGGCGGAGTCGGTGCGAACGCCGGAGAACGCACAAACCCGGTGATGGCGGGCGCCGCGCGGTAACGTGAGGGCCATGCGGCGAAGAAAGGCACTGATTCTGGGGGGAACCGGAATGTTGGCCGGCGTCGCCGAGACGCTCACCCGCGACGGATGGCTGGTGGTGCTGCCGAGCCGGCGCTACAGCCCGCTCGCGGACGAGCAGAACGACGGCGCCGGCCGTGCCATCTGGGTCGAGGCGCAGTGGGAACGTCCACGCGAACTGGCGGCCAAGGCCGAGCAGGCGCTCGGCGGGCCTGCCGATCTGCTGGTGGCCTGGGTGCACGACTCGTACCGGCGTTCGGTGATGGAGGTGGTCGAGCCCCTGCTGGCGCCGGACGCGCCGGTGGTGGAGGTCCGCGACGCCAACACCACCCCGGCCACCGACCCGCCACCCGACCCGTTGCTGGCGCGGCGGCCCACCCAGCAGGTGCTGCTCGGCACCGTGTCCGAGGTCGACGAGCACCGCTCGCTCGGGCACGCCGAGATCGCGGAGGGCATGCTCACCGCGGTACACCGAGCGGTCGAGGGCAAGCCGTCGTCGATCCACCAGATCGGCCAGCGCAGGCCCGTCCTCACTCGCTGAGTGCGGGAGGCCGTGTCCTGCGGGACACGGCCTCAGCGCGCCAGGCCGCGAATCAACAGCATCACCGATTCGCGGACCTCGGCGCGCGTGCGGTGCCTGGCGAACACCTGCCAGTCCAGCGCCACGACCAGCAGGGTGCCGAACAACCCCGCCGCCGCCGTCGGGATCTCGACGCCCGCGGGGAGCCTGCCCGCGCCCGCGATGCGCTCCAGCTGCTCACGCACGATCGTGATGATCTGCTCCCGCAGCAGCGTCAGCGTCTCGTGCCACTGGCCCGGCGTCCGCCACATCTCGCTGACCAGGATCTGCGAGAACCCGGGGTACTCCGCGATGAACTCCAGCGCGGTGTCCACCTGGGACTCCAGCGCGTCCACCGGGTCGTCGTCGGCGGCCGCTGCCCGCAGGCGCTGCGCGAGCTGGTCGACGCCGTGCCGCAGCAGGGCGTCGACCAGCCCGTTCTTGCTGCCGAAGTTGTAGTACACGGTGCCCTTGGCCACGCCTGCCTCGGCGGCGATGTCGTCGACCGTCAGGCCGACCAGGCCCCGGTCGCTCGCCAGCTTCAGCGTCGCCTCGAACAACCGCTGCCGGGTCGCCGCCGCCCTCGGCGTCACAGCGACAGCTCCGGTTTGAGCTGCGACACCGTCCACATGCGACGCTTACGGGCGGCCAGCACGGAGACGAGCAGCCCGCCCACCAGGTAGGCCAGCAGCACCCCGATGTCACCGAGGATCTTCAGCGACGCCCCGCTGTAGAGCAGGTGCCGGAACCCGTCGATGGCGTAACTCATCGGCAGCACCACGTGCAGCGGATACAGCGCGTCCGGGATGGTCTGCCACGGGAACGTCCCGCCCGCGCTGACCAGCTGGAGCACCAGCAGCACCAGTCCGAGGAACTTGCCCACCGCGCCGAACAGGGCGTTGAGCGCGTGCACCACCGCGGTGAACGCCAGCGACACCAGCACCGCGAACCCGATCGCGCCCGCCGGTTGCGCGACCGGGATGCCGACCAGCCAGATCACCGCGCCGAACAGCACCACGACCTGGGCGATGCCGAGCACCGCGGCCGACAGCCAGCCGCCGATCGCCACCCGCACCGGTGACGCGCCCGCGGTCAGCGCGCGGGTGGACAGCGGCCGCAGCAGCAGGAACAACACGAACGCCCCGATCCAGGTGGCCAGCGCGATGAAGAACGGGGCCAGCCCGGCGCCGTAGGTCCCGGCCGACGCCTGGCCGACCGAGTTCACCGCGACCGGGTCGGCGATCGTGTTGGCCGTGGCGGTCCGGGTCGGGTCGTCCGGGTTGGGGATCTGGGTGAGTCCCTGGTCCAGACCCGACTTCAGCTGGGTCGCGCCCTCCTGCAGACGCGTGGTGCCCGACAGCGCCTGCTGCTCGCCGGTGTTGAGCTGGGCGGCGCCGTCCTTCAGCTGCCCGGCACCGGTCGCCGCCTTGCCGATGCCCTCGGTCAGCGCAGGCGCCGACCCGGCCAGCTGGGCGGCGCCCTCGGCGACCCGGCGCGAGCCGTCGGCCAGCGCGGTCAGCTGCCCGTTGGCCTCCTGGACCTTCGCGTTGGCCTGATCCACCGGGGACCGCAGCTGCCGCAGCACCGACAGCGCGTGCTGCACCTCGGGTTCGCTCAGCCCGCCTTCCCGCAGGCGCTGGGCCAGCCGCTGCCCGACGTTGTCCAGCTCGCGTTGCAGCTCGGCCGATCCTGCGGCGAGTGTCGAGCCGACCTGCGCGACTCGGGCGTTGCCAGCGGCGACCTGCCCGGCGCCCTCGGCCAGTTCCTTCGACTTGGCCGGAAGCTGGGCGGTGGAATCGCGCAACGTGTTCAACCCGGCCGACAGCTCGGTGCTGCCGGTCGCCAGCCGGGAGGCGCCGTCGGCGAGCTGCCGTTGTCCGTTCAGCAGCTCGCCGGAGCCGGAGGCCAGCTGCCCGGCGCCGTTCGCGGCCTGCGAGAGCTTGCCGTAGATCGTGCTGAAGCCGAGCAGGAACTTGTCGGCGGCCTCGCTGCCGACCTTCTCCGCGATCGTCTTGCGGACCTGTTCGGCGACCTGTTTGGCGATCGTGCCGGACAGGTAGTTGTTGGCGTCGTTGGTGGTCAGCGTGATCGTCGCCTGCTGTGGCTTGAACTCGCCGGACGACAGCAGCGCCGAGGAGAAGTCGCGGGGGATGGTGATGGCGAACGAGTACCGGTCGTCCCGCACGCCCTGGTCGGCTTCCTCGGCGGACACCTCGTGCCACTGGAACGTCCCGGACTTCACCAGCTCGTCGGTGACCTCCCTGCCGATGTTGCGGCCCTGCGCGCCGGCGTCGGCGGTCACCACGGCGGCGGGCAGCTTGTTCAGCCTGCCGTACGGGTCGTAGTTGGCGTAGAGGTAGAACGACGCGTACAGCAGCGGCACCAGCACGATCGCGGCAACCGCCAGCTTCGGCAGCGTGCCGCCGGTGAGCCGGCGCAGCTCGTTGCGGGCGATGCGGAGGCTGTTCACGAGTCGTCCTCTTCCTGCGTTTCCTGGCACTGCTCGGGTTCGGGTTGTTCGAGGGCGCCGACCTCGGCCACCGGCATGGGCAGCGATCCCGGCGGCACGGTGGCGGTCAGCACCACCACGGCCAGCCCGGTCGCGGCGTGCTCACGGGCGAGCGCGATCCAGCCGTCCGGGTCGGCGGTGTGCCGGTCCGGCGTGTCCAGCACCAGCAGCCCGACGCCGCGCCGGGCGGCGGCCAGCGTGGTGAGCAGCCGGGTGCGCAGCGGCCCGTCCAGGTTCTCGAACCGAGTCGTCGCGTAGGGGGAGACGTCCTGCTCGGCCAGCCAGCGCGCGACGTCGGCCGTGCCGCTGGGGCGGCCGGCCAGCTCCAGTTCCTCGCCGGCGACCACCCGCAGGGCCAGCGCGCCGTCCGGCTCGCTCACGCCGGGTGCGTCGACGACGGCTGCCGCGCCGGGCAGCTCGGCATCGGTGGCGGTGACCGTGCCGGTGGTCGGCTTCAGCCGCCCAGCCAGAGCCAGGCCGAACGCGGTGAGGCCGACGCCGGGTGGGCCGTGCAGGACGGCGAACTGACCACCCGCCACGGTCAGCGAGGTGGGCGGCAGCAGGGTGCCGTGTGGCCCCTCCAGTGACACGCGGTCGGCGTGGACCCGCACGAGGTCAACTCCTAGCTTTGGACTGACTGGTCAGTTCAAAAGTAGGAGCCGACCTGCTGGTGGGCAAGCCGACCGCCCCGGATGAGTGACTAACGCAACGCCGAAGCCGGACGAACCTCCCACAACGTCCACAGTGGACGATACCCCTGCCGGTGCCAGAACGCCGGGGCGAGCGGGTTCGCCGGGTTGTAGTAGAGGTGACAGCCGGTGGCGCCACCGGCCGCGGCGTGGTCGTGCGCGGCGGCCATGAGCGCCCGCCCGACGCCGGTGCCGCGGCTGTCCGGCGTCGTGCCGACGGTGTTGACGTAGAACCAGCGCCCGACCGGCAGCAGGTCGGAGCCCTCCGGGACGTCGGTCCAGGCGCAGTCGGCCAGGCCGACGGCCCGGCCGTCCCGCTCGGCCAGCCACCTCGGCCCGCCGCCGTCCAGTGAGCAGCGCACCAGCGTGGGCGTGTCCGGGTGGCGGGGCGCGCCCACCTGGCCGGTGTAGTCGAACGTCGCCGTGGCCAGCTCGGCCACGGTGTCCCGGTCCCCGGGGCCCACCCGGCGGACGGTCACCCCCGTGCTGCCCTGCCCGGGCGCGGGGGAGCGCACGGCCAGCACCGACAGCGGGAGCAGGCCGTGTGCCAGCAGGTCCCGTGCCGCGCCGACGTCCCGGCTGGGCCAGACGACCAGGCACCCGGAGTCGGGCCGCTCGTCACGCAGGTGGGCGCGCCACGCCCGCAGCAGCGGGTCCAGTCCGGCCCCGCCGGGGTAGGGGTAGAGCTGGTGCAGCACCGCGGGCGACCACAGCAGCTCGGTGGAGCCGGGGGCGTGCCGGACGGTCCGGTGCACGGCCAGCAGGCGCTCGCCGTCGGCCGTGGCGGCGGTGAGCACGTCGCCGTCCGGGGGCGGCGGCGGTGCGGGCAGCATCGGGTCGAGCGCGGCGAACCGTTCCCGCTGCCGCTCGATCATCGCAGCACCCAGGTCGTCCACAGTGGACGGTAACCCTGCCGGTGCCAGAACACCGACGACAGCGGGTTGAGCGGGCTGTAGTGCAGGAAGGTGCCCGCCACGCCGGGCTGGAGCAGTTCGCGGTGCGCCAGGTTCACCAGCGCCGCGCCCACCCCACCGCCACGGGCGTCCCGGGTGACCGACAGGGTGTTGATCAGTCCCCACCGGCCCGGCGGCAGCCTGCCGGGCTTGCCCCGCAGCAGCCAGCCGCAGCGGGCCAGGCCGACCGGGATCCCGTCGGCCTCGGCCAGCCAGTTGCGGTCGAAGTCGATGCTGCGCCGCACTTCCGGTTCCAGCAGGCGGACCATCGTCTCCAGCGAGCGCACCCGGTTCAGCCCCACCGGTTCGGAGTAGCGCAGTTCCTCCAGCCACAACCGCAGGACCTCGACGGCGTCGGCCTGCCCGGCGAGCCGGATGGTCAGCCCATCCTGCGGTGGCCGGGCCGGTTCGGGCGGCGCGGTGCGGACGGCCAGCGCGTCCAGCGCGGCGAAACCGGCGTCGAGCAGGGCACGTGTCGCCGCCGTGTCGCGGCTGGGCCAGCAGACCGTGCAGGACCACTCCGGGCCCAGCGTGGCGCGGTCGACGCGGGAGCGCACGACGGCCAGCAACGCGGCCATGCCGCCGGCGTCGGCGTGCTCCAGCAGCGGGGTGAGCTCCCAGGTCTCCAGCCCCGACCACAGGCTGCCCCAGGAGTCCGGCTCGTGCACCGCGCGGTAGAGCACGCCGGTCACCTGCCTGCCGTCGGCGGTGCGCGCGTGGACGCGTTCGCCCTCCGGTGGGTCGGCCGGCGGCGGCAGCAGCGGGTCGACGGTCACGATCGCCTGCAGACGAAGATGGCGGTGCCGGGGAACAGCCGGCCACGCAGCGGACTCCACTGGCCCCACACCCTGGTGTGGCCCTCCGGCCATTCCGGCTCGACCAGGTCGGTCAGCGTGAACCCGGTGGCGGCCAGCGCCCGCACGTAGTCGCCGAGTGTACGGTGGTACTCGACGTAGGTGGCGGCACCGTCGCCGTCGACCTCGACGTAGGGGGTGCGGTCGAAGTACGGCTGGGTGGCGGTCAGTCCCTGCGGGCCCGGATCGTCGGGGAAGATCCAGCGCAGCGGATGGTTGACGGCGAACACCCAGCGCCCGCCCGGCCGCAGGACGCGGTGCACCTCGGCGAACACGGCGCCGGCGTCGGCGACGAACGGGATCGCGCCGAACGCCGAGCAGGCGATGTCGGCCGTGCCGCAGGCCAGCGGCAGCCGGTCGGCGCTGGCCTGCAGCAGCGGGACGGCGACGCCGGTGCGCTCCGCCGCGGCGCGGGCGTGGGCCAGCATGCCCGCGGACAGGTCGATCCCGACCGGGCGGGCGCCCTGCGCGGCCAGCCAGCGTGAGCAGGGCGCCGAGCCGCAGCCCACCTCGACCACCGTCGCACCGTCGACCGGGCCGAGCAGCCCGGCGTCGGCCTCCCGCAGACCCTCCGGGCACCAGACGAAGTCGGCCTCGCCGAGGAACTCGCCGTGCTCGCCGACGTAGTCGTCGGCGTCGGCGTCCCACCACGACCGGCTGGCCCGTTCCGCCTCGACCGCGGTGACCTGCCGGTAGGCCACGCCCGCGGTGCCCAGCCGCTGCTCGGCGCGCTCGTGGCGGTCGGTCGTCGGTTCGGACACGGGGCCTCCCGGAGGTGCTGGCGAGCAGGACGGACCGGGTGGATACTGGTCCGTAGGGCGCGGTTGATCGCCAAGGGCACCCTGTTTGTGTCGTGTGAGGGCGGCCGCGTACGATACCTCTAGCGCAGTGGGTTCGCGCTACCTTCCACCCGGCCGAGTGTGCCGGGAACCAGGGTCGCGCACCGTCGGCGGTGATGCTCGTGGCCGTTTCTTCTGGGAACGTTCGTTGCGGTCTTTGTCGTTGCCGGTTTCCCGCGGCGTGAACGTCAACCGCACACCCACTAACACCCAGCCGTTACCGGAGCAACCCGCCTAATGACCATCGACACCGCCACCGCCCCGACCGCGACCAGCCCGCAGCAGGTCGCCATCAACGACATCGGGTCGGAGGAAGACTTCCTCGCCGCCATCGACAAGACGATCAAGTACTTCAACGATGGCGACATCGTCGAAGGCACCATCGTCAAGGTCGATCGCGACGAGGTGCTGCTCGACATCGGGTACAAGACCGAGGGCGTCATCCCCTCGCGTGAACTGTCCATCAAGCACGATGTCGACCCGGCCGAGGTTGTCTCCGTCGGCGACGAGGTCGAAGCCCTTGTCCTGCAGAAGGAGGACAAGGAAGGCCGGCTGATCCTGTCCAAGAAGCGCGCCCAGTACGAGCGCGCCTGGGGCACGATCGAGGAGCTCAAGGAGAAGGACGAGCCCGTCAAGGGCACCGTCATCGAGGTCGTCAAGGGCGGCCTGATCCTCGACATCGGCCTGCGCGGCTTCCTCCCCGCCTCGCTCGTGGAGATGCGCCGCGTGCGCGACCTCCAGCCCTACGTCGGCCGCGAGCTCGAGGCCAAGATCATCGAGCTGGACAAGAACCGCAACAACGTGGTCCTGTCCCGCCGCGCCTACCTGGAGCAGACCCAGTCCGAGGTCCGCACCGAGTTCCTCAACGCTCTGGCCAAGGGCCAGGTCCGCAAGGGCGTCGTCTCGTCGATCGTCAACTTCGGCGCGTTCGTCGACCTCGGCGGCGTCGACGGCCTGGTGCACGTCTCGGAGCTGTCCTGGAAGCACATCGACCACCCGAGCGAGGTCGTCGAGGTCGGCCAGGAGGTCACCGTCGAGGTGCTGAGCGTCGAGATGGACCGCGAGCGCGTGTCCCTCTCGCTCAAGGCCACCCAGGAAGACCCGTGGCGTCAGTTCGCCCGCACCCACGCGATCGGTCAGATCGTGCCGGGCAAGGTCACCAAGCTGGTCCCGTTCGGCGCGTTCGTCCGCGTCGAGGAGGGCATCGAGGGCCTGGTGCACATCTCGGAGCTGGCCGAGCGCCACGTCGAGATCCCGGAGCAGGTCGTGCAGGTCGGCAGCGACGTGATGATCAAGGTCATCGACATCGACCTGGAGCGTCGCCGGATCTCGCTGTCGCTCAAGCAGGCCAACGAGGGCGTCACCCCGGACACGGAGTTCGACCCGACCCAGTACGGCATGGCCGCCGAGTACGACGAGCAGGGCAACTACATCTACCCCGAGGGCTTCGACCCGGACACCGACCAGTGGCAGGAGGGCTTCGACAAGCAGCGTGAGGAGTGGGAGCGGCAGTACGCCGAGGCCCACCAGCGCTACGAGGCCCACATGAAGCAGGTGGCGAAGGCCGCCGAGGCCGACGCCGAGGCTGCCGCGCAGGCCGCCACCGGCGAGACCGGCGGCGACCAGAGCTACACCTCGTCGGGCTCGGCCGACGCCGGCCAGCAGGGTGGCGGCACCCTCGCCAGCGACGAGCAGCTCGCCGCGCTGCGGGAGAAGCTCTCCGGCGGTGCGTAAGCGCTAGAACGCGAACGAGCCCTGGCTCCCCGCGAGGGGACCGGGGCTCGTTCATGTTCGCGGGACCTGGCACCAAAGCACGTGAAGGCCACCTTCACTACGTCTGACGTCAGGGCCCGGCGAAGTCGGGAGTCGTGGGCGGTTGCCGTGAGGGCCCCCTTCACGGCATCAGACGCCACCACATCCGCCCTCACCCGGGCACACCGGCCCCACCAGCCTCGAACACCACAACCACCCCACCAGCCACCACGAACGAGACAACCCCAGCAAGCACCAAAGCACGTGAAGGCCACCATCACCACGTCACACGTAATGAAGGTGGCCTTCACGAGCCTGGGCCGGGCCACGTCTCGCGATCCGCAACCGGCGTCCACATCGTGAGTTCTGCGCTCGCGGCCGCGAGTTCTGCATTCCGGCCCGCGAACTCTGCGCTCGGAACCACCCACCTCGCCCAGCCGCACCCCGGACTTTGCCGGGACCCTTACGTCTCACGTGGTGAAGGTGGCCTTCACGTGCTTTGAACAGGACGTCAGCCCGCGCGCCGGGGCGAGGGTCAGGTGGTCGCGGGCGCCCAGGCGCGTTCCATGGCCGCGGCCATGGCGCGGCGGCGGAGGCCGGCGAGGCTGTGCTTGGCGGGGACGAGCAGCGCGGTCAGCCAGTTACGCCGGTATTCCTCCAGGGCCTGGGCCACTGGGCGATACAGGACGCAGTGCACCAGGCCCGGGGTCCCGAGCCGGTGCCTCCCGACGTGCTTGGCTGCCATCGTTCCTCCGTGTGGGCGATCACCGCACCGGCACCGTACGCAATGCGTGCGGATGAACGCGGTAGGCGCTCGGCGTGTCACTCGACCAGTTGGGTAACGACGCCGTGTCCAACTCCCCGTGGCCCTGCTGATTGAATGCGGATCATGTTGCGCGTGGGCCTGACCGGGGGCATCGGAGCCGGTAAGTCGACAGTGTCCGCCCGCCTCGCCGAGCACGGCGCGGTGGTGATCGACGCCGACCTGCTGGCCAGGGAGGTCGTCGGCCCCGGCACGGAGGGGCTGGCCGAGGTCGTCGCCGCCTTCGGACAGGACGTGCTGGCCGCCGACGGCACGCTGGACCGGCCCGCGCTGGCGGCGAAGGCGTTCGCCGACGACGAGTCCCGCACGCGGCTCAACGGCATCATCCACCCGCGGGTCGGCGCCCGTACCGCCGAGCTGATGGCCCAGGCCGCCCCGGACGCGATCGTGGTCCACGACGTCCCGCTGCTGGTGGAGAACGGCCTGGCCCCGATGTACCACCTGGTGGTGGTCGTCGACGCCGACCCGGAGACGCGGGTACGCCGGGTCGTCTCCTCCCGCGGCATGAGCGAGGCCGACGCCCGCACCCGCATCGCCGCCCAGGCCGGCGTCGAGCAGCGGCGCGCGGTCGCCGACGTCTGGCTGGACAACAGCGGCGCCCGCGACGTGGTGCTGGCCGAGGTGGACAGCCTGTGGGCCGACCGGCTGGTGCGGTTCGAGGCGAACGTCCGGCTGCGCAAGGCACGCGCACCGCTGTCGCCGGTCATCGCCGAGCCCAACCCGGACTGGCCCCGCCAGGCCGAGCGCGCACTGGCCCGGCTGCGGCCGGTCACCGGCGACCGGGCGCTGCGGCTGGACCACATCGGCTCCACCTCCGTCCCCGGACTGCCCGCCAAGGACTGCCTCGACCTGCAGATCCTCGTGCCCACCCTGGACGACGCCGACGCGATCTCCGACGCGCTGTCCGACGCCGGTTACGTCCGTGCCGAGGGCGAGTGGTGGGACGACCCGCAGGACGGCTCGGCGGAGCCGTGGCTCAAGCGGTTCCACTTCGGCGCCGACCCGGCCCGCCCGGTCAACCTGCACGTCCGGTCCCGGCAGACCCCGGCCTGGCGGCTGGCGCTGCTGTTCCGCGACTGGCTGCGCGACCAGCCCGCCGAGCGCGACGCCTACGCCGAGGTCAAACGCTCGCTGGCGCACGAGCACCAGGCCGACGGCTCGGTGCTGGACTACACCGAGGCCAAGCAGCCCTGGGTCAACGCCGCTTTCGAGCGTGCCGAACGGTGGGCCGCGGCCACGAACTGGTCCCCCTAGCGGCGTCCCAGCAGGCCGCGCTCGAACGCCACCGCCACCGCGGCGGCCCGGTCCCGCACACCCAGCTTCGCGTACGCGTGCAGCAGATGGGTCTTCACCGTGGCCTCGCTGATGAACAGCTGCGCCGCGGCCTCCTTGTTCGTGCAGCCCCTGGCGATCAGGCCGAGCACCTCGATCTCCCGCTGGGACAGCGGTTCCTGCGCCGGAGCGCGCAGCTGGCCCATGATCCGGCTGGCGACGGCGGGGGAGAGCACCGACTCGCCCCGTGCGGCCGCCCGCACCGCGCGGAACAGCTCGTCGCGCGGGGTGTCCTTGAGCAGGTAGCCGGTCGCGCCCGCCTCGATCGCCGGCATCACGTCGGAGTCGGTGTCGTAGGTGGTCAGCACCAGTACCCGGGCCGCGTTGCCCAGCCGGGCCAGCTCGGTGATGGCGTGCACCCCGTCGGTGCCGGGCATGCGCAGGTCCATCAGCACGACGTCGGGCCGCAGCCGCTGTGCCAGCGCGACGGCCTCCGCGCCGTCGGCGGCCTCGCCGAGCACGTCGAACCCGCCCTCCGCGGCCAGCATGCCGCGCAGGCCGTCCCGCACGACCGGGTGGTCGTCGGCGATGATCACGGTGATCACAACGCGCTCCCGACGGGGATGGCCGGCAGGTTGACGCTGACGGCCGTTCCGCCGCCGGGCTCGGCCTCGACGGTCAGCGTCCCGGCCAGGCGCTGCGCCCGGTGCCGCATCCCCGCGATGCCGAAGCCCCCGCCCATCCCGCCGTCGGGTGGCAGCATGCTGGTGTCGAAGCCGCTGCCGTCGTCGCGGACGTCCAGGGTCACCTGTTCCTCCATGTAGGACAGTGTGAGGCCGACGCGTCCGGCGCCGGCGTGTTTCGCCACATTGGACAGTGCCTCCTGGGTGATCCGTAGCAGGGTCGCCTCGATCTCCGGGTGCACCGGCCTGCTGTTGCCGGTGGTGGTGAACTCGATGGGCACGCCCGTGCGGTCGGACCAGCGGCGGGCCACGCCACGCAGCGCGTCCGGCAGCTGCGCGGCGTCCAGTGCCTCCGGGGCCAGCGCGTGCACCGACCGGCGGGCCTCGGTCAGGTTCTCCCTGGCCAGTGCCAGCGCCGCGTCGACGTGCCGCCGCCACACGGCCGGGTCGGCCTGGTCGGCGGCCTGCAGCTGGGTGATGATGCCGGCGAACCCCTGGGCGAGCGTGTCGTGGATCTCCCGGCTCAGCCGCTGCCGCTCGTCGAGCACACCGGCCTCGCGGGCCTGCACCAGCAGCTGGCGGTGCAGGCCCGCGTTCTCCGCCATGGCGGCGTTCAGCTCGGCCAGCGCCTGCTTGCGTGCGTTGTTCTGGTCGGCGATCTTGTCCGCCATGACCGAGCCGCCCCAGATCGTCAGCGACTGCACCAGCACCACGGTCAGGAACACGTGCGGCATGGTGGTCAGCGCCTTCGGCAGGCCGCCGTTGGCCAGGCCGTGCAGCAGGAACGCCGTGATCACCAGGCCGGCGAGGCGGAGCCAGCGGGGTTCCAGCCGCAGGGCGTGGAAGAACCCGATGATCATGAACACCAGGAACAGGATGTCGTGGGTCATCAGCACCGAGGCGATGACCAGGATCCCGCCGAACGACACCAGCGGCAGCAGCCTGCCGCCCGGCCACCGCGCCCGGCCCAGGGTGTCGGTCAGCGCCACCCAGGCCGCGGCGAGGGCCGCCAGCCAGTAGGTGCTCGCCGGCTCGCCGTCGAGGGAGGCGAACACGGTGGCGAGGGTGAGCAGCACGTACGGCGCGGCGACCTCGATCCGGTCCGGCCAGGTTCCCCACCCCGCCGAGGCGTGGTTCTGGTGGACCCACGAGGGCGCCTTCCCGGACCGGTTCACCGCCGCATTATCCCGCCCGGTCACCATTCCATGTTCCGGAACCGTGGCCACAGCACCGACCACGGCGCCGTCCGGCCGGTGGCGAGCAGGATCGGCGTGCCGGACGGGATCAGCGTCCCGGTGTGCCCGGTCTCGACGACGCCGACCTGCCGTACCTGCCGGAACGAGCCGTGCAGCGCCGCCGGGTCGTCGCCGGCGTAGAGCACCGTGTCGGCGGTCTCCGGTGGCGTGTGCAGCGTCCAGAACCCGCGGCTGCCGCTGTAGGCCGCCGGTACCCCGCGCTCGGGGCCGTAGTGCTCGACCGCGCTCGCCATCCAGTACATCCCGGTGACCACGGCGGTGCGGGCCCGCTGCTCCGGCGGCAGCCGGTGGTACTGCGCCGCGATCGAGTCGGTGAGCTCCGGCCACCCGATCTCACCGCCGGCGAACGCGGGCTGCGGGATCTCCCTGCCGATCCACGACTCCGGCAGGACGGGCAGGGTGACCGGCACGGTGATCACCAGGCTCAGCGCGTACACCGGCCAGGTCGCCACCCAGCGCCACCAGCGCTTCGGCTGCCCGGCCTCGATCCGGACCGCGGCCGCCGCCCAGCACACCCCGAACATGCCTGCCAGGTAGTAGTAACGCCCGCTCACCGCGATGAACACCAGCAGCAGGCCGACCGTCGTCCAGCCGAGGAACCGCCACGGCCGCAGGGCAGGCGAGCGCAGCAGCTGCCACAGGCCGTAACACAGCAGTACCGCCCCGACGATCAGCCCGGCACCCGCGACGAGGACCGCGGGTACGAACAGCGCCCGCCCGCCCCAGGCGCCACTGACCTCGCTGGCGATGGCGGCGCTCATCTCCAGCTGGGGCCAGCCGTTCACCGTCTGCCACACCAGCGTGGGCGCGACCAGCACGGCCGCGATCGCCGCGCCGCCCCACAGTGCCGGGCGCCGCAGCAGGTCCTTCGGGCCGACGGCGAGCAGGCAGATCCCGGCGACCACCCAGAATCCTCCGGCGAGGAGTTTGACGTTCAGCGCGACACCGGTGACCAGCCCCGCCCACAGCAGTAGCCCGTCGGCCCGGGTACGCACCCAGCGGACCAGCAGCCACAGCAGCAGTGTCCACAGGAACGGGTCCATTGTGGACGTCGCGAGGTAGTGGCCGGTGCCGAGGAAACCGCTGCTGACGGCCACCGCTCCGGCGGCGAGCAGCTGGGCCCGCCGCCCGCCGCCGAACTCCCTGGCGATCAGCGCCGTCAGCACCACCGCGGCGGCCGTGGCGAGGATCGCGGGCAGCCGCAGCACCACGACCGACCCCGGCGCGATCGTGTCCATCAGCAGGGCCAGCAGCGGCAGCAGCGGCGGCTGGTCGGCATACCCCCAGTCCAGATGCCGGCCCGCGGCCAGGAAGTACAGCTCGTCGCCGAAGTAGCCGTACCGGCCGCTGGTGGCCAGCAGCAGGGCGGCGATGAGCCCGGCCACGGTGAGCACCGGCCCCCGGGCGAACGGTGCGAGCGGCACGGTCACTCCCACCGGAAGAAGCGGGTCGCCAGCGCCGTGCAGACCACCGTGACGGCGGCGAGCGCGACCAGCTGGGTCGCCTGCGGTGCCGCGCCGGTCCAGGTCTCCCGCATCGCGTTGAGCGTGGAACCCAGCGGCAGGACGTCGGCGACCGGCACCAGGAAATCCGGCAGGTCCTCCTTACGGACCCACACCCCGCCCAGCGCCAGCATCGGGAAGAACACCGCCGACCCGACACCGGTGGCGGCACGCGCCGTCGGCGCGAGCGCGGCGATCAGCAGGCCGACCGAGAACAGCCCGGCCGTGCCCAGCGCGGTCACCAGCACGAACCCGGCGAGGTTGGCCGGGAGCGAGATGCCCAGCGCCAGCGCGCCGATGCCGATGATCAGCACCAGCACGACGAGGCCCGCGGCCAGGTTCACCAGCAGCTGGGCGAGCAGCAGCCGGCTCGGCGGCACGGGACTCGCGGCCAGCCGCCGCAGCACGCCCTTCTCCCGGTAGGTCGCCAGGGCCGAGGGCAGGACGGTGGTGCCCAGCATGGCCAGCAGGATGGTGATGGACAACGGGGCGATGAACGTGTCGAGCGGGACATGCCCGCCGAACTCCTCCGAGGGCTGCCGGGCACCGGGGATCAGGCCGAACACCAGCAGCAGACCGGCCGGCAGGCCGAACACGATCAGGATCGAACCCGGGTCGCGGAGGAACAGCTTGGCCTCGACTCCGGTCATCTTGGTCAGGACGGACATGTGGAGGTTCCCTTCCGGTCAGGCGAGCTTGCGGCCGGTGAGTGCGACGAAGGCGTCGTCGAGGCTGGTCTGCTCGACCCGCAGCTCCTCGGCGACGATCCGGCGGCGGGCGAGCAGGGCGGTGACGGCGTGCAGGACGTTGCCCGTCCCGGTGACCTGGACGTACTGCCCCTGCCGCTGCACCGAGCGCACCTCGGGCAGCGCGGCCAGCAGCTCGTCGTCCAGCGGGGCCGAGGGCCGGAACCGGATGCGCTGCTCGGCGTCGACGCCGGCCACCAGCCCGGCGGGGGTGTCGACGGCGACGACCGAGCCCGCGTCGATCACCGCGATCCGGTCACACAGCCGCTCGGCCTCCTCCATGAAGTGGGTGACCAGCAGGACGGTGACCCCGCTGTCACGGACGTTCTCGATCAGCTGCCAGGTGTCGCGGCGGGCCTGCGGGTCCAGCCCGGTGGTCAGCTCGTCGAGCACGGCGACCTCGGGCCCGCCGATCAGCGCGAGCGCGATCGACAGCCGCTGCTTCTGCCCGCCGGAGAGCTTCTTGTACGGCGTGTCCAGCCGGTCGGTGAGGCCGAGCAGGTCCACCAGCGGGCCCTGGTCGGCGGGGGAGCGGTAGAACGAGGCGTACAGGTCGAGTGCCTCGCGGACCTTCAGCCGGTCCGGCAGCTGGCTCTCCTGTAGCTGGACGCCCAGTATCTGACGCAGTTCGGCGGTGTCGCGCCGGGGGTCCAGTCCCAGCACCGACAGCGTGCCCGCGTCCGGCGTGCGCAGCCCTTCCAGGCATTCGACCGTCGTGGTCTTGCCCGCGCCGTTGGGCCCGAGGATGCCGAAGATCTCGCCGCGTTCGACGCTGAAGCTCACGTCGGCGACCGCGACCTTGCTCCCGTAGGTCTTGCGGAGGTTCCGCACTTCGACGACCGGCATGGGCTGCCCCTTTCGATTCCCTGTGCTGTCGAGAATCGCCGGAAAGGGGTCCGGTCCGGATCGTCGGCGCGGCCAGAACCGGGCCGACGCGTGTCGGGGCGGACATCCACCGATCGGTGGATGCGGGACTCAGCCGTGGCGGCGCCAGGAGAGCTGGATGTCCAGAGTGGACAGCCAGCGGTGCAGGTCGTAGCCGTGCGAGGCCAGCGCGTCGACGGTGGCGTAGGCCGTCTCCAGCGCGGCCGTCGCCCGGTCGGCGGGCAGCAGGCCCGCGTTCACCGCGGCGAGCAGCTCGTCGGTGTCCAGTACCTCCAGGCCGCGGCCGGTGCGCAGCACGATGTCGAGGTAGAGGTCGGTGCTGCGCCAGACGTCGCCGTCGACGTCGGTGCCCACCACGTCGAGGTAGAAGTCCTGGTCGCGTTCGTGGCCGGGGTTGAACCAGAAGTCGGTGATCCGCAGGCCCTGCGCAGGCAGCAGCCAGGACTCCAGGTAGCGGAACTGCTCGCGGCCGGGGGTGGGGCGCGCCAGGTAGAGCCCGAACGGTTCGGTCCGGTACTCCTCGACGTCGCGGACGATGCCCTTCGGATCGGTGTTGGTGGCGCCGCCGACGTCGAAGATCTCCACCTTCGGCGGATGAGGTTCCAGCATTCGCACATCATGCCCGGGCGGGGTGGTTAGGATTCCGGCCACCTGTGGTGAGGGGGCTCGATGTTCGGAATCCTGCGGCCGTGCCGGCACCGGCTGTCGCCGCGGCTGCACGCCGACTGGCTGGCGCACCTGTGCGGGCTGTGCCTGACGTTGCGTGACGAGCACGGTCACCTCGCCAGGGTGGTGACCAACTACGACGGCCTGATGATCTCGTCGCTGGTGGAGGCCCAGGCACCGGCCGGGCAGGGCAGGCGGGACGCCGGGCCGTGCCCGCTGCGGGCGATGCGGCCGACGTCGGTGGCCAGCGGCGCGGGCGCCCAGCTGGCCGCCACCGTCTCGCTGGTGCTGGCCGCGGCCAAGGTGCGCGACCACGTCGTCGACGGCGACGGGATGTTCTCCCGGCGCACCGTCGCGGGTGCCGCACGCAGGGTGGCCGACCGGTGGGCGACGCAGGGCGGTGCCACCGGCAGCCGGATCGGGTTCGACACGACGGTGCTGACCGAGGCCGTCGACCGGCAGGGCGAGGTGGAGCGGGCGCTGCTCACCGGCGACCCGGTCCTGCTCGCCACCGAGCCCACCGAGCAGGCGACGGCGGCGGCGTTCGCGCACACCGCCGTGCTGGCCGGGCGGCCGGAGAATGCGGCGGCGCTGGCCGAGGCCGGCCGCCTGTTCGGCAGGGCCGCGCACCTGCTCGACGCCGTCGAGGACCTGACGCGGGACCGCGAGTCCGGGGCGTGGAACCCGCTGCTGGCCACCGGCACCGACCTTGGGCAGGCCCGCCGCCACTGCGACGACGCGGTGCACGGCGTCCGGCTGGCGCTCGCGGAGGTGGAGCTGGGCGACGGCGGGCTGACCCACCAGCTGCTGGCGCACGAGCTGCACCAGGCCGTCCACCGGACCTTCGGCCACCACGAGATCGGGGTGCGCGACCCGTACGGCCACCAGCCCGGCATGCCCGGGCCCTACCACCAGGCGCCCTACCCGGCGCAGCCGCCGCCGTACGGTCCCGGCGGGCCGACTCCGCCGCCCCCGCCTCCGCCCGCGCCGCCCGGCGGTGGCGGGAAGGGCGGGGCCTACGACGGCAAGGGCGGCGGCTGCTGGGTGCCGAAGTTCCGGGTGCCGCCGCGTAAGCGGAACTTCTTCGCGGGCTGCGGCATCGCCGCGTACATGTGCTGCACCTGCCAGATCTGCTGCCGCGACCCGTGGCCGGGCCCGTGGAGCGGCAAGCCGCACAGCAGTTGCGACTGTGACTGTGACTGCTGCAACTGTGACTGCTGAGCCGTGATTCGGTCCTCGCTCCGCTCGGACGCGGTCGGGCCCTTCAGTCGACCGGTGTGTGTCGCGAACTGTCGGTGGGTGCGCTTACCCTGGATGACGTGGCTTTCGCAACCGAACACCCCGTCCTCGCCCAGTCGGACTTCCGCCCGGTGTCCGACGTGCCCAGGGCCGACGGCGTCTTCCGGGTGGTCAGCGACTACCAGCCCTCCGGCGACCAGCCGGCGGCCATCGCCGAGCTGGAGAAGCGCATCAACGCAGGCGAGAAGGACGTCGTGCTGCTGGGCGCCACCGGCACCGGCAAGTCGGCGACCACGGCGTGGCTGATCGAGAAGGTGCAGCGGCCCACGCTGGTCATGGCACCGAACAAGACCCTGGCCGCCCAGCTGGCCAACGAGCTGCGCGAGTTCTTCCCGAACAACGCGGTCGAGTACTTCGTCAGCTACTACGACTACTACCAGCCCGAGGCCTACATCGCGCAGACCGACACCTACATCGAGAAGGACTCGTCGATCAACGACGACGTCGAGCGGTTGCGGCACTCGGCCACGATGAACCTGCTGTCCCGGCGCGACGTGATCGTGGTGGCCAGCGTGTCCTGCATCTACGGCCTGGGCACGCCGCAGTCCTACCTCGACCGGTCGACCAAGCTCACCGTGGGTACGGAGGTGGACCGGGACGCCCTGCTGCGGGCGCTGGTCGACGTGCAGTACACGCGCAACGACCTGGCGTTCAACCGCGGCACGTTCCGGGTGCGGGGCGACACGGTGGAGATCATCCCGGCGTACGAGGAGCTGGCCATCCGGGTCGAGTTCTTCGGCGACGAGATCGACAAGCTGTACTACCTGCACCCGCTGACCGGCGAGATCGTGCAGGAGCTCGACGAGGTGCGGATCTTCCCGGCCACCCACTACGTCGCCGGGCCGGAGCGGATGGAGAAGGCCATCGCCGGCATCGAGGCCGAGCTGGAGGAGCGGCTGACCGAGCTGGAGAAGCAGGGCAAGCTGCTGGAGGCACAGCGGCTGCGGATGCGCACCAGCTACGACATCGAGATGATGCGTCAGGTCGGGTTCTGCTCGGGCATCGAGAACTACTCGCGGCACATCGACGGCCGTGGCGCCGGGTCGGCGCCCGCCACCCTGATCGACTACTTCCCGGACGACTTCCTGCTGGTCATCGACGAGTCACACGTGACGGTGCCGCAGATCGGCGGCATGTACGAGGGCGACGCGTCGCGTAAGCGCAGCCTGGTCGAGTTCGGCTTCCGCCTGCCGAGCGCGCTGGACAACCGGCCGCTGACCTGGGAGGAGTTCGCCGACCGGATCGGCCAGACGGTGTACCTGTCCGCGACGCCGGGGCCGTACGAGCTGGGGCAGACCGGCGGCGAGTTCGTCGAGCAGGTGATCCGCCCGACCGGGCTGGTCGACCCCGAGGTGATCGTCAAGCCCACCGAGGGCCAGATCGACGACCTGATGCACGAGATCAGGGAACGCGCCGACAAGGACGAGCGCGTCCTCGTCACCACGTTGACCAAGAAGATGGCCGAGGACCTCACGGACTACCTGCTGGAGCTGGGGATCCGGGTCCGGTACCTGCACTCCGAGGTCGACACGCTGCGCCGGGTCGAGCTGCTGCGCCAGTTGCGGTCGGGCGACTTCGACGTGCTGGTCGGCATCAACCTGCTGCGGGAGGGTCTCGACCTGCCCGAGGTGTCACTGGTGGCCATCCTCGACGCGGACAAGGAAGGGTTCCTGCGTAGCGGGACGTCGCTGATCCAGACGATCGGCCGCGCGGCCCGTAACGTGTCCGGCCAGGTGCACATGTACGCCGACTCGATGACCGACTCCATGCGGTACGCCATCGACGAGACCAACCGGCGCCGGGCCAAGCAGATCGCCTACAACACCGAGCGGGGTCTGGACCCGCAGCCGCTGCGGAAGAAGATCGCCGACATTCTGGACCGGGTGTACGACGAGGCCGAGGACACCGAGGGCGTCGCCGTCGGCGGGTCCGGCCGCAACGTGTCGCGGGGCAAGAAGCCGGAGCAGGGCGGCGGCGGTCGCAGCTCGGGTGTGCTGGTGGACCGCGACGTCGCCGGCATGCCGAGGGCGGAGCTGGCCGACCTCATCCAGCAGATGACCGACCAGATGATGCAGGCCGCCCGCGACCTGCAGTTCGAGCTGGCCGCCCGCCTGCGCGACGAGATCTCGGAGCTGAAGAAGGAGCTGCGCGGCATGGACGCCGCCGGCGTGAAGTAGCCCCACCACTCGGCGCGAGTCCACCTTTCCCACCCCGCGAGTCCACCACTCCGGCCCCGCGAGTTGCACACTCGCGTAGCGAGCTGCGGGCTTGCGTGCTCGCCTCCCGGAGCGTGAGTGGTCAACTCCTGGGCGCGGAACGGTCAACTCGCGGGGCGGGGACGGTGGACTCGCGGGGTGCGAGCGGTGGACTCGCGGGGGTCAGGGGTGCAGGCGGCGGGCGCGCAGGGGGTCCTCGTCGAAGCCGGCCACCAGCGGCGCCGCTGGCTCGGCGGTGGCGGGCAGGCCCGCCCAGCGGCGCACCGTCGCCGTGGCGGCGGCCGCCTCGGCGGCGGGCAGCTGCGCGATCTTCGACCCGTGGTTGCCGCCCGGCACCTCGTACACGTACGAGTCCCGCGAACCGAACCCGAGCCGGAACGGCTCCACCGTCCACGGGTCGTTCTCCCCGTTGACGAACATCAGCCGCTCACCCCGCGTCCGCACCCACAGGTCGACGTCCGGCATGGCCAGATGGTCGTACCGCGGCACCGGCACCGAGCGGGGCACGAACGACGGCGCCGCCATCGACCCCGGATACCGCAGCAGCCCACGCAGCCCGTGCTCGTACGGCTCGGCCCAGCCGATCTGCGTCGCGGCCTGGTAGTAGTACGGCACGTACTGCTCCAGCTGCTGGTCGGCGAACGTCGCCAGGCTCTCCACCTTGTCGAAGTACGCGTACAGCTCGGTCGCGGGGGCGTCCGGCGGCGGCACGATCCCGCAGTCGGCCGACGTCGAGTACTGCCAGAACGTGAAGTACGAGTCGACCACGGCGGTCTCCAGCGCCCGGTCGGCCGACCCCATGATCTCGAACGTGTAGCCCTTCGCCCTGGCCTCCTCGGCCAGCAGCACCCCCAGCTCGTCCCGCCGCTGCAGCGCCGCCCGCCGCACCGCGTGCAGCTTCTCCCGGCAGGCCGGATCGCCGACGCCGTCGAGGAACCGGTTGTAGCGGTCCACGTTGTTCCACACGTCGTTCGGGGCGACGTAGGCGATCGTCCCGGCCACGTCGTCCGGGTAGAACCGGCGGAAGTACGTCGCCGTCATGCCGCCCTTGCTGCCGCCGGTGGCCAGCCAGGCGCCGCGGTAGATCGACTTGAACGCCCGCACGACGCGGTGCTGGTCGGTCGCGGCCTGCCAGATCGTCAGCTGCCGCGGCCAGTTCACCTGCTCCGGCCGGGACGGCGCGAAGTACCGGTACTCCATCGACAGCTGGTTGCCGCCGACCAGCTGGGTCGGCTCGGACCGCGACGGGGCCGTCGAGACGTTGTAGCCACTGGTGTAGCTCACCGTCGGCGCCGAGACGTCCCGGTGCAGCAACGTCAGCCGCTGCTGGAACGTCCCCGCGCCGGGCCGGGTGTGGTCGGCGGGCTGGGTGAACGTCAGCGTGAAGAACCGGTGCCCCTCCGGCCCCGGCTGCTCGGAGACGACCGTCAGGCCGGGGACGCGCCGCAGCGCGTCGGCGATGTCGTCACCGGCCACCGCGGGCGGCGACACCACCGTGACCGCGGCGACCGCCGCCCCCAGCACGACCCCGGCCCTGCGCAGCACACTGTTGACCACCGACGAATCCTCACAGGACCCACCGCACGCCACAACCGACGATCAGCTGGTGATGTCCTTACGGGCGAACCGCCGGGCGGCCAGCAGGGCGAACACGGTGGCGTACAGCGTCGCCGACAGTGCTCCGTTCGCCATCCGGGTCCAGTCGATGTCGGTGGCGATCAGGTCCATCCACGCGTAGGAGAAGTGCGTCGGCAGGTAGTCGCGCAGGTCCTCCAGCGCGGTGATCTGGTCGAGGATCTGCGACACGATCGCCACCAGCACCGCGCCGCCCACCGCACCCAGCGGCGCGTCGGTCAGCACGGACAGCAGCATCGCCAGCCCCGCCACCCAGGCCAGCTGGATGACGATGTAGACGATGGCCAGCCCGATGGCGAGCACGCTGTCGGAGAACGCCACCGCGTCCCCGGTCGGGCTGATCGCATCTCCCGCGCCGTACCAGATCACCCCGACACCCAGTGCCACCAACGGCAGCAGCACCAGTGCGATGATCGACAGGATCGCCGACGCGATGGCCTTCTGCCGCAGCACCCGGTGCCGGGGGATCGGGGTGGCCAGCAGGTACTTCAGGCTCGACCAGGACGCCTCGCTGGCGATCGTGTCGCCGAAGAACAACGCCACGATCATCGGCAGCAGGAACGTCCCGGACACGAACAGCGCCAGCACCACGAAGTTCGGCGCGCTGGCCGTGGCCAGGTCGACGAACCCGCCGGTGCGCCGGTTCGGATTGGCCTCGCCGATCTCGAAGGCGATCACCAGGATGAACGGCAGCAGCGCCACCAGCCCGAGCACGAGCTGGGTACGCCGCCGCTTGAGCTGGCGCCGCAGCTCCACCCCGAGCCGCAGGGTGCGGCCGGCCTTGTACCCGGCGACCGCACCGTCCGGCCCGACGTCCATCGACTCGTGGGTGGCAGCGTCGGTCAGCTCGTCGAGCGCCGCCGGGTCGGTGTGCACCCCGTGGTCGACGGCCGCGTTGGCCCGTGCCAGCTTCTCGGTCCTGCCCATCAGTTCGTTCCTTCCCCGACCAGCTGCAGGAACGCGTCCTCCAGCCGCCGGCGCGGGCCGGCCTGCGAAACCCCGACGCCCGCCTTGACCAGCACGGCTACCGCCTCCGCACGCGGCATCCCGTTGAGGTCGGCGTGCACGAGGGAGCCTTCGATGTCCACACCGGACACCCCGTCGGCGGCGCGCAGCGCCTGCGCCGCCTGCTCCGGCTCGTCGACGCGGAAGGTCGCCTCGCCGCCCGCGGCGACGATCTCCCCGACCTCGCCCGACGCGACGAGCTGACCGCGGTGCATGACCACGACGTGCGAGCAGGTCTGCTCGACCTCGGCCAGCAGGTGACTGGAGACCAGCACCGTGCGGCCCGTCGCGGCGTAGCGCTGCAGCACCTCACGCATCTGGTGGATCTGTGGCGGGTCGAGCCCGTTGGTGGGCTCGTCGAGCACGAGCAGCTCCGGCAGCCCGAGCATCGCCTGCGCGATCGCCAGCCGCTGCCGCATGCCCTGGCTGTAGGTGCGGACCTTGCGGCGCACCGCGTCGCCCAGCCCGGCGATCTCCAGCGCCTCGGTGAAGTGTGCCTTGTCCGCGGGCCGCCCGGTGGCGTCCCAGAACAGCCGCAGGTTCTGCTCGCCGGACAGGTGCGGCAGGAAGCCGGACCCCTCGACGAACGACCCGACCCGCGACAGCACCGGCGCGCCCGGGCGGATGCGGTGACCGAACACCCTGATCTCGCCCTCGGTGGGGCTGATCAGGCCCATCATCATGCGCAGCGTCGTCGTCTTGCCCGCGCCGTTGGGCCCGAGCAGGCCCAGCACCTGGCCGGGTTCGACGCGGAACGACAGGTTCTTCACGGCCGTGACCCCGCCGGGGTAGGCCTTGGTCAGGTTGTCGATCACCAGCGGTGTCCCGGCCAGCGCCGGGTCCACCTGGTCACTGCGCCTGCGGCGGATGGTGGCCACCACGGCGACCGCGACCGCCACCAGCAGCGTGACGCCGATGCCGATCAGCTGTCCCGACGGCCAGCCGGTGCTGACCGCCTGCCCCGGCACGACCGGCACCGCGAGCCCGGCGCCGTCGGCGAGCGCGATCCGGTAGGTCGCCGGCTGCACCGTCCCGGCGTAGGCCTGGTCGGTGGTGCTCACCACGAGCTGCAGGGCGTGCCCCGGGTCGATGGGGCGGACGATCCCCGGCAGCGTCACCGTGACCTCGACCGGGCTGCCGTCCGGCGGCAGCGACGGCAGCCGCACCGGCGCGACCGCGTTGGCGGGCAGCGTGCGGGTTCCGTCCTGGCTGACGTCGTACAGCTTGGCGAACAGCACCGCGCCCTCGGGCCCGGTGCCGCCGGGGGCCGACACCCGCAGCCGCACCGTGGATCCGCCGGTGACCAGCACCTGCGACTCCACCGGTGCCGTGGTGAACCGGGCCGACTGGCCCGGTGGGTCCAGCGTGAACAGCCCGGCCAGCCGGGACGAGCCCGCGGCCAGTGCGTTGGCGCCGGGGATGCCGCTGACCGCGGCGGGGTTGCCGCCCGGCGGGTTGACCACCTGCTGGTCGCCGCCGTTCAGCGGAAGCTGTGTGCGCTGCGCCGGGTCGCCGGTCAGGCCCGGATAGCTGGGGGCCTCGACCGTGCGGATCGACGGCGTGCCGTTGGCCCGCAGGTTGCCCTGCACGTCGTAGGCGAAGCCGGTGCCGGGGTCGGTTCCGGTGCCGGTGAGGTGGAAGCTCAGCCAGTCCGCGATCTGCCCGCGCAGGCGGGGGCCGGGCTTGCCGCCGTCGTGACCGCCCGCGTACCAGACCGTCTTGACCTTGCCGCCGGCCGCGGCGATCTGCCGGGCGGTGGCGTCGGACTGGTCGAGGCCGAACAGGGTGTCCCGCTCGCCCTGCACGATCATCGTCGGCACGGTGATCCGGTCGGTCACCGACACCGGCGACACACTGCGCAGCAGGGCCAGCGTCTCCGGGGACGCGCGGCCGTCGGTGGCGACGTCCTGGTAGGCGCGGCAGACCTGCTCGGTGAACCGGCCGCACGGGTTGGCGGCGCCGTTACCGGGCATTCCCGGCCCGGCGGGTGGCGCGGACCCGAGCGCGGCGGCCGCGTCGGCACCCGCGCCGCCCGCGGCTCCGGCCTGTCCGCCGAGGTTGTCGCCGTCGTCCTCCTGCCCGGCCTCCGGCGCGTCCCTGCCGGGGTCGCCGCTGCCGCCGAGCCCGGCCGGCCCCATGCCGGCGGAGAAGAAGATGCCCGCCCAGGACCGCTTGAACACTCCATCGGGTGCGAATGCGCCCTGTGCGGGGGTACCCGTGGTGGCCACCGTCGGCGCGGCCGAGTTGGGCAGCAGGCCCTGCGCGAGATCGTTGTAGGTGATGACCGGGGCGATCGTGTCCACCCGCTTGTCGATGCCGGCCAGCAGCAGCGACAGCGCGCCGCCGTAGGACCCGCCGGTGACGCCGACGCGTGGGTCGTCCGGCCCGTCGGTACGCACGTCGGGGCGGCGGGCCAGCTCGCTGAGCAGGGCCTGGGCGTCGGCGACCTCGAACCGGGGGTCGTTCAGCCCGATCTGCCCGGTGCTGCGGCCGAAGCCGCGCGCGGAGTAGGTGAGCACCACGAACCCGCGCTCGGCCAGCTCCCTGGCGTCGCTGGCCACGCTGTTCTTGCTGCCCCCGAATCCGTGCGGCATGAGCACGGCCGGTGCCGGGGTGTTCTCAGGAATGAACACGGTGGTGTCCAACTGCACCTGGTCGGGTGAGTTGGGTGCCGCTGGGACCGAGACGGTGGCATCCTGCGTGCGCACCGGCGAGGGTTCCTCGCCGGTGTTCAGCCAGAACACGGCACCGCCGGCGATCACGACCGCGGCGACGAGCACCAGGGCGACCAGCCGCGTGCGGCGGTCACGGGGGAGCAGTTGTCGGGACACGCCGTGACCGTATGGGACGTTTGCTGAGAACGCCCTGTGGGGTAGCCCCAGGCCAGACAGGTTGCCCGAGTGTGACGTGGATAACTGCGAGCAAAACGGTGACGATGATGACCTTGGCTGGCGTACGGGCCTCTCAACAGCCAAGATGGATGGGCGCGTGGAGGGGAGTATTCCTACGCGAAGGTGTCGTCAACACGGCCGCCCCCTGTGGTGCCCGGCACCCTCGGTCGCATCGGCTCAGCCGGAGCGATGGAAGAGACCTCCGGGTAGTGGTTTGCGTGTCCCGCTATACCGGAGGATGGAACTGAATGAACGTGCCATTGTGGCTATGGATCGCGACCATCGGTGGTCTGCTGGTCCTCCTCGCTGTCGACCTCGTCATCGTCGACCGGAAACCGCATCAGGTCACCACCGGTGAAGCGGCTCGCTGGGTCACCTTCTACATCGCCTGCGCCGTGGCGTTCGGTATCGGCGTCTGGTACTTCGGCGGTCACGATTCCGGCGTCGAGTTCTTCACCGGGTACATCACCGAGTACTCGCTCAGCGTCGACAACCTGTTCATCTTCATGGTGATCATGTCGTCGTTCAAGGTGCCGGCCATCCACCAGCACCGGGTGCTGCTCATCGGCATCCTGCTCGCGCTGGTGATGCGTGGCGCGTTCATCGCCATCGGCGCCGCTCTGATCGCGCAGTTCGTCTGGGTGTTCTTCCTGTTCGGTGCCATCCTCATCTGGACCGCGATCAGCATGGTCCGCGGCAACGACGAGCACGAGGAGTACCACGAGAACGCGGTCACCCGCTGGGTGCGCAAGATCTTCCCGGTGACCGACGACTACGTGGGCCACAAGTCGATCGTCAAGCGCGACGGCAAGCGGTGGATCACCCCGATGTTCGTGGTGATCGTGGCCATCGGCAGCGCGGACCTGCTGTTCGCCGTGGACTCGATCCCTGCGATCTTCGGTATCACGCAGGACGCGTTCCTGGTGTTCACCGCCAACGCCTTCGCCCTGATGGGGCTGCGGCAGCTGTACTTCCTGCTCGGCGGCCTGGTCACCAAGCTGGTGTACCTGTCCTACGGTCTGGCGATCATCCTCGCCTTCATCGGCGCCAAGCTGTTCCTCCACGCGTTGCACGAGTACCACCTGGTGCCGGACTGGCTGGACATCAACAACTGGGTCTCGCTGGGCGTGATCGTCACCGTCCTGACCGCGACCACGGTGCTGTCGCTGCTCAAGACCCGCAAGGACCCGGAGGCGGCCAGCGGTCCGAAGCTGGACCTCAACGCCGCCTCGCCCGAGGAGCGGGCGGCTCAGGAGCAGGAGGCCGCGAACAAGGCCGAGCGGGCCGAGGCCGCGTCCTCCGGTGGCGAACAGGACCGTTAGTTCTGCTAATGAAGTAGTAGTGTCGGGGACGTGCTGCCCACTGATCTGGAACTCCTAGCCGTCCCCGGCACTCCCGCCCTGCACGACGACCTGCTGCTGGTCGGCGTGTCCCGGCCCGATCCCGCCAACGATCGCTATCGCGGCGGGTTGCGCCGGATCGACCTCGGCGGGGGCGGTGACCGGGCCTGGACCCACGGTCCGGCCGACACCGCCCCTGCCATCTCTCCCGACGGCCGCTGGGTCGCGTTCCTGCGTGCCACCGAGGAGACGGGTGCGGCGGGCAAGCCCCAGCTGCACGTCATGCCTGCCGACGGCGGTGAGTCCCGCAGGGTCACCGAACTGCCGCTGGGCGCCGGTGCCCCGGTGTGGGCACCGGATTCCCGCCGGATCGCGTTCGTCGCCAGGGATCCCGAGCCCGGGCGCTACGGCACGCCGTCCGGCGACGGCGAACCGGTCGAACCTGGCGCCGAGCCGCCCCGGCGGATCACCCGCCTGGACTACCGCGTCGACGACCTCGGCTTCCTGGCCGACCGGCCGCAGCGGCTGTACGTGCTCGACGCCGTCGCCGAGGACCCCCAGGCGCCGGTGGCACTGACCGACCGGGCCGTTGACGTCTCCGATCCCGCGTGGACCCCCGACGGCGAGCACGTGCTGGTCGTCGCCCCGCGGGACTGGGGCGCGGTCGAGACCCTGCACAGCGACGTGTACGCCGTTCCGGCCGGTGGCGGCGAGCCGGTGCTGGCCGTGCTCACCTCGGGCAACGCGGCCCGGCCCGCGGTCGGCGACGGCGTCGTGTGGTTCGTCGGCAGGGAGTTCACCGGGGTGGACTTCATCCGTAACGACGGGCTGTTCGCGGCCGACCTGCGGCTGGACGGCGAGCCCGCGCGGCCGCGGCGGCTCACCGACGCGGAGACGGTGTACTGCGCGTCCGCGGTCGGCGCCCCGGTCGCCGCCGGTGACGAGGTGCTGGTCGGGGTGCTGCACCGCGGTGCCACGCAACTGCGGGCGGTGCCGCGGGACGCCGAGGCGGCCACGCTGGAGGACACCCGGCTGGTGGTGGGGGAGCGGTCGTCGGTGCGCGGCTTCGCCGTCCACGGCGGCCGGATCGTGGTGACGCTGTCGACCCCGGTCGACGCGGGCGAGGTCGTCCTGCTCGACGGCGGCAGGCAGGTCACGCTGACCGGTTTCTCCGCGCCGCTGCGGGAAGCCGGGGTGCGCGAGCCCAGGGAGCTGACCGCCACGGCGCCCGACGGCTACCCGGTGCACGGCTGGGTCGTGCTGCCGGAGGGGCCGGGGCCGCACCCGACGTTGCTGGTCGTGCACGGCGGGCCGTTCGCCGCCTACGAATGGGGCCTGTTCGACGAGGCGCAGGTGTACGCGGCCGCCGGATACGCCGTGCTGCTGGCCAACCCGCGTGGTTCGGCCGGGTACGGCGAGTCCCACGGGCGAGCGATCATCGGCCGGTTCGGCACGGTCGACGCCGACGACCTGCTGGCGTTCCTCGACGCCGGGCTCGCCCTGCCGGAGACCGACAGCGAGCGCGTCGGCGTCATGGGCGGTTCCTACGGCGGCTGGATGACGACCTGGCTGGCCGCCCACCACGGGCACCGCTTCCGTGCGGCGTGGAGTGAGCGGGCGGTCAACGCCTGGGACTCGTTCGTCGGCAGTTCCGACATCGGCTGGGAGTTCGTCGAAGGTTATGTCGGCACGGACGTCGAGAAGCAGCGGGAGAACAGCCCGCTCAGCTACGCCGACCGCATCGGCATCCCGTTCGCCGTCGTCCACTCCGAGCACGACTGGCGGTGCCCGGTCGAGCAGGCGCAGCGGTTGTACGTGGCACTGCGCAAGGGCGGGGTCGACACGGAGATGCTGCTGTTCCCCGGTGAGGGGCACGAGCTGAGCCGCTCGGGCCGCCCCCGCCACCGGGTGCAGCGTTTCGACGCCGTGCTGGACTGGTGGTCGCGCAGGCTCAAGAGCTAGGTCCGGGAGGGGTCCCCGGCCGGGGCTCTAGCGTCCGTGCCGTGGGCTTCAAGAAAGCGGCGGCGATGATCGCCTGCCTGCTGATGCTGGTCATCGGGGGCGTGGCGACGCCGTTTGGGCTGCTCGTGCTGTTGTTCGCCACGGACCCCCCGTCCGGGCGGCCGACGTGTGACGGCAAGGCCATGTACCCCGGCGACAGCTGCTACTGGGAGCCGAGCGGGCACGAGGCGACCTACGAGGAAATCATGGAGCGCCGGAAAAGCGGGGAGGGGGAACGGGAGGCGCTGGTCAACGGCGGGATCCTGCTCGGCGGCGGCGTGGTGCTCCTGCTCGGCGGCGGGTGGCTGTACCGGCACCCGCCCCGCGACGCCGACGAGCGCAGGTGAAGGCCACCTTCACTACGTGAGACGTCAGGGGCCCGGCAAAGTTGGGCGTGGGTGCGTGAGCAAGGGAGCTTTACTGGCGAAGAAGGGTAGTAAAGCTCCCTCGCTGCTTTACGGGTGTGGCTGGTGGGGCTGCCGTGGCCTGCGATGCCAGCGGAACGCCTGGGAGCGTGTGAAGGCCGAGTTCCTGTCGCCAGACGTGATGAAGGTGGCCTTCACGTACCCGACGCCAAGCCGTCAGGCGGGCACACCTGTCACACCGGCACCAGCCAGCACACCCACCCCACCAGCCACCACGAACGAGACAACACCCCCGGCACCCCGCCGCCACCAACGGCACCATACTTGCGCGACACGCAACCACAGCGCCCCTGCCGACGGACCCAGGCCGTCGCTGCCCACGACTTTGCCGGGGCCCCTGACGTCTCACGTGGTGAAGGTGGCCTTCACGTGTTTGCCAGTCGCGAGGGGCGCCCGATCAGTTGACCAGGTCGTAGTTCAGTTCCTGGCAGACCCGGCCCAGCGGCACGTCGAGGCCCGGGTGGTCCAGTGGTAGCAGGACGTCCGGCGCCAGCGGCAGCGCCTCACCGGCCGGCGGGTCCCACAGGGCCAGCGCCGGGCCGCCGCCGTCCATCGACGAGCGGTACCACAGGCCGTCGAGGTCGCCGAACGCCGCGCGGATGGCCCTGGCCCAGGCCTGCGTGATCTTCTTCGGCCCGCTGGAGATCTCCTGCGACGCGCCGACGCGCGTCGGCCACAGCCCGGACAGGTCGAGCAGCCGCAGCGTGCGGGTCGGCCGGACGATCACCAGCTGCGGGCCGCGGGTCTTGCGGTCGACGGTGGACGTCGTCTGGTAGACCTCGGCGATGCTGGTGCGCACGGACAGGCCGAAGTACAGCACCCCGTTGCCGGGGTCGGTCACCGGCGCGCCGCCGCGGGCGGGCCGCTGCGGGTCGAATCGGCCGTGCGGCAGCGGCCCGGTGTAGCGGAAGGTGTTCCAGCGCTGCGGGTGCCGGCTGCGCGCGGTGAAGATCCTGACCAGGCGGGTGGCAGGGTGAACCGCGACGATGTCCTCTGTGCGGCGCAGCTCCCTGACCAGGACGGCACGCGCGGGAGGCAGGGGAAGCCTTGCCATACGTAGCGGATACCTGTTTCTCGTGCGGTTGTCGCCGACCCTACGCCGGTTCTCCCAGCGTTTGTATCAGGCGCGCGACCATGTCGGGGTCGCCCCCCGCGAGCAGCCAGTCCCTCGGGGTCGCCCACCGGTCGTTGATCAGCAGGTCGGACTGGGGCGTGCTCATGAAGGCGGCCACGACCAGCGGGGGCTGATCGGCGGGAACAGCGCGCAGCACCGTCTCCAGACCCGGCAGCACGCTGGTGGAGGTGAACTGCCAGGCCGGAAGGCGCCAGCCACCACCGGTGCCCTTCCAGCCGGTCAGCCGGCCCTCCTTCAGCTTGTGCCGGATGCGGCTGTCGTCCACGCCGAGTCGCTGCGCCGCGTCGAGGACGGTGAGCGACGACTCGGCCAGCACCGCGTGCGCGACGACCGTCCGGGCCCGCTGGTCCGGCTCGGTTTCCGTGTGCGGCGACAGGTCGAGCCCGACGTCGATGAGAGCTGTCCGCTGGTCGGGGGTGAAGTAGTCCGCCGGGTCCGGGTTGGGTGGCGACAGCTTCCGAGCCGCATCCTCGACGAGGGTGAGGAACTCGGACGCGTCCACTTTCAACCCGGCCTTGGCCAGGACGGTTTCCAGTGCGACAGTCATGCGCCTAGAGTAACCTGTGTGTGCGGGTTCGTGCGATTACCGGTCTCATCTGTGTGGCAACTCACCAAAGATCGACACAATGTGCACATAATCAAACACTCTGCGTAGAAGCCAGAGGTCAGTTTCCCCCGGATTCCCGTGGTTGTCCAGGGCCCAAGGTCTTGTTCGCCGGGACCCCTAGCGACAGGCTGGAACACGTGCAGATACCCCGCCCGGTCCTGGATCGCATCGTCGAGGGCGAGGTGACGCTGGCCTTCCGCCGGTGGCGCCGCCCCACGGTGCGTGCCGGGGGCACTCTGCGCACAGCCGTCGGGGTCCTCGCCATCGAGTCGGTCGACCCGGTGGACGCCGAGGACATCCCCGCCGAGGAGGCCATGCGCGCCGGGTACCCGGATCTCCCGGCGTTACGCCGCATTCTCGACCGCAGGCCCGAGGGGCAGGTCTACCGCATCGCACTGCGGCCGGGTGGGGAGGATCCACGGGTCGCGCTGCGCGAGACAGTCGCCACCGGGGACGAGGCCGACGCGCTGCGGGCGCGGCTGGCCCGCTGGCCGTGGGCGCACGACCTGCTGCGGCTGCTGCGCGACCGGCCCGGCGTGCGGGCCGCGGATCTCGCGGAGAGCGTCGGCAGGCCGAAGCCCGACTTCAAGGCAGACGTCCGCAAACTCAAGGAACTCGGCCTGACCGAGAGCCTTCCGGTCGGGTACCGGCTGTCCCCGCGCGGGGCGGCGTACCTGGCTGGAATCGAGGTCGGATGACTCGGCTTGACCACTTTCCTTGACACCCCCTGTCGAGTGACTCTAGCTTGCCGGTAATCGATTACCCGCCAACGTCGGCAGCAAGGGACCGCCATGGCCGCACCGCTCGTCGGAATGTCCGGCGTCAGCAAGTCCTACGGTGGGGTGCACGCCGTCCGTGACGTCGACTTCACCGTCGAACCCGGCGAGGTGCACGCCCTGCTCGGCGAGAACGGCGCGGGCAAGTCGACGCTGATGAAGGTGCTCTGCGGCGAGGTCGGCGGCTACCGCGGAGACATCCGCATCGACGGCGAGCCGGTGCGGTTCACCGGTCCGGCGGACGCCCAGCGCGCCGGGGTGGCGATGATCCACCAGGAGCTGGATCTGGTCCCGGCGCTGTCGGTCGCGGAGAACGTCTTCCTCGGCAGGGAGCCGAAAACGCCCGTCGGCACGGTGGACCGGCGCCGGATGGTGCGGGAGGCGAAGGCGCTGCTCGAACGCACCGGTGTCGAACTCGACGTGCGCCGCCCGGTCGAGCAGCTGCGAACCGGTGAGCAGCAGCTGGTCACCATCGCCAAGGCGCTGTCGCTGGACGCGCGCGTGCTGGTCATGGACGAGCCGACGTCGGCCCTGTCCGCGCCCGAGGTGGAGCGGCTGTTCGCGGTGATCGCGGAGCTGCGCAGGGCCGACGTCGGCATCGTCTACATCTCCCACCGCATGGAGGAGATCGGCCGCGTCGCCGACCGGGCCACCGTGCTGCGCAACGGGTCGGTCGTCGCCGAGTTCGACGCCCGCGAGCTGACGGCCGCGCAGGCGTCGGAGGCGATGGTCGGCAGGCCGGTGCACCTGATGTTCCAGGCGGAGGCACCCGACCAGCCGGCCGGCGAGGAACTGCTGGAGCTGAAGGACTTCCGGCTCGCCGCCGCCCGGCCCCGTCCGGGCAGGCGCGACCCCGCCGGGATCGACCTGACCGTGCGCGCCGGGGAGATCGTCGGGCTGGGCGGGCTGCTCGGCGCGGGCCGCACCGAGCTGCTGGAGACCCTCTACGGCGTCGGTACGAAGGCGCCCTGGCGGGGCCGGGTCACGTTGCGCGGCAAGCCCATCCACCCCAGGGGGCCGCGGCAGGCGCTGCGGCTGGGGATCACGTTCCTGCCAGAGGACCGCCGGGTCGCCGGGCTGGCGCTGGACCATTCGGTGCTGGCCAACAGCGTTCTGTCCATTGTGGACAGGCTGGCCCGGTTCGGGGTGGTGCCGCGGCGGGCCGAACGGGCCGCGGCGCAGCGGACGGTCGAGCGGCTCGGCGTGAAACTGGCCAGGCTGAGCAGCCCGGTCGGCTCGCTGTCCGGCGGGAACCAGCAGAAGGTCGTCCTCGGGCGCAACCTGCTCGCGGAGCCGTCGCTGCTGCTGCTGGACGAGCCGACTCGCGGTGTCGACGTCGGGGCGAAGGCCGAGATCTACCGGCTGCTCGGCGAGATCGCCGCGCAAGGGGTCGGGGTGCTGCTGGCGTCCTCCGAGCTGGCCGAGCTGGTCGGCGTGTGCGACCGGGTCGTCGTGCTGCGGGGCGGGGCCAGCGTGCGGGAGCTGAACACCAGCCAGGTCGGCGAGGCGGATCTGCTCGCCGCCGCTATGGGAGAGGGGCCGATGATCACCGAACTGGCCGAGGGGAGTGCGACGTGAGCGAACCGGCGACCAAGGCGGGGGATGCGGCCGCGTTCGGGCTGGAACGCCGACGCGGAGCGGACCTGCTCGAGGTCGTGTTCAAGTTCCAGAGCTTGTTCGGCCTGGTGCTGGTGGTCATCGCGGCGATCGTGTTCTCGCCGACCAAGAACGGCAGCCTGCTGTTCATCGACCCGGACAACCTGTTCAACGTCGTCCGGTCGATCTCCGAGATCGGCATCCTGGCCGTAGGGATGACGCTGGTCATCCTGATCGGCGGCATCGACCTCTCGGTCGGCTCGGTGCTCGGGCTGGCCAGTGTCGGCGCCGCGGTGCTGCTGGTGGAGAACGACCTCGGGGTGTTCCTCGCGGTGCTGATCGTGCTGGCCATCGGCCTGGTGTTCGGCCTGCTGCAAGGGGTGGCGTCGGCGAAGTTCGGCATCCAGGCGTTCATCGTGACGCTGGCAGGCATGCAGATCGCCAGGGGACTGGCCCGCATCTGGTCGGGCGGGCAGGGCGTGTCGATCACCTACGGCGACGGGCCCGGCCAGGCGCCGGTGGCGTTCTCGCTGCTCGGCGAGCGGACGTTCAACGGGGTGGTGCCGATCCCGGCGCTGGTGTTCGCGGTGGTCGCCGGGCTGGCGATCGTGCTGTTGAGGGTCAGCGCGTTCTCCCGGCACATCTACGCCATCGGTGGCAACGAGAAGGCCGCCCGGCTGTCCGGTGTGCCGGTGACCAGGGTGAAGGTCCTGGTGTTCGGCATCTGCGGGTTGCTGGCGGCGCTGGCCGGCATCGTGCACGCCGGGCAGCTCAACTTCGGCGGCCCCAACGACGGGGCCATGTACGAGCTGGACGCCATCGCCGCCGTGGTGATCGGCGGGACCAGCCTGATGGGCGGGCGGGGAACGGTGGTGGGCACCGTCGCCGGGGCGCTGCTGGTCGGCGTCCTGCGCAACATCCTCGCCCTGAACAACGTCGATTCGAACATCCAGCTGCTGGTGATCGGCCTGGTCATCGTCCTGGCCGCGGGCCTGCAGCGACTGCGTCCGGCCTCCGCCGGCTCGTGAGATTCGGAAAGGACCGCGCTATGACAACGAAGTCCAGGGTCACCGCGCTGGCAGCCTGCGCGTTGCTGGCGGTGACCGCCTGCGGCACCACGAGCGAGAACTCCCAGCCCGGCGGGCAGCAACCGGGCGCGGCACCCGAGTGCAACAAGGACGGCAAGTTCACCATCGGCATGAGCCAGGCCAACAAGGCCGAGCCGTACCGGGAGCGGATGGACGACGACATCGCCAAGGCCGCCGCAGCCGTGCCGCAGTTCACCGTGAACTTCGCCGACGCCCAGCAGGACAACTCCAAGCAGGTCGAGCAGGTGGAGAACTTCCTCACCCAGCAGATCGACCTGCTGATCATCAGCCCGAACGAGGCAACGCCGCTCACCGCCGTGGTGAAGAAGGCGTACGACCAGAAGATCCCGGTGCTGGTGCTGGACCGCAAGGTCGACGGGGACGCCTACACGTCGTTCATCGGCGCGGACAACGTCGACATCGGCAGGCAGGCCGGCCAGTACGTCGCCGAGGCGCTGCTGCCCAGCGGCGGGAAGCTGATGGAGATCAGGGGCCTGGCCGGGTCGACGCCCGCGAAGGAGCGCAGCGAGGGCTTCAAGCAGGGCATCCAGGGCAAGAACATCGAGGTGGTCGCCAGCGGCGACGGCGACTGGCTGCGGGACAAGGGGCAGCAGCAGGCCGACGCGCTGCTCAAGGCCAACCCCGACGTGTCGGTGATCTACTCGCACAACGACCCGATGGCCGAGGGTGCCTACATCGCCGCGCAGAACGCGGGCCGGACCGGGGTGAAGATCGTCGGCATCGACGGCCTGCCCATCGAGTCGGGCGGGCTGAAGGCGGTCGAGGCAGGCCGGCTCGCGGCGACGTTCCTGTATCCGACGGGTGGCAAGGAGGCCATCGACGCGGCGAAGAAGATCCTGCTGGAGTGCCAGCAGGTGCCCAAGCAGCAGGTCCTGCAGACCGAGCGGGTCACCAAGGACAACGCGGCCCAGGTCTACGCGCGGCTCAACCAGGGTTAGAAGCTCGTGAAGGCCACCTTCATTACGTGAGACGTGGTGAAGGTGGCCTTCACGAGCTTTGGACGCTGCTGCCGCGCTCGATGAGGCGGGCGTCGAGGAGGGTGGCGGTGGGGCCGCGGGTGTTGTCGGCGATGCGGGCCAGCAGCAGGCGGGCCGCCTCGGCGCCGATCTCGTAGGCGGGCTGGGCGACGACGGTCAGCGGCGGGTCGATGAGGGTGGCCCACGGCGCGTCGTCGAACGCGACCACGCCGACGTCGCGGCCGGGCCGCAGCCCGCGCTCGGCCAGCGCCTCCAGCACACCGATGGCCATCGTGCTGTTGGCGACCAGCAGCGCGTCGGTCCCGGGGTCGGCGTCCAGCAGGTCCAGCGTGGCCCGCCGGGCGCCCGCGGCCTTGTACTCGGCCCGCCGCACCACCTCGTCGTGGACGCCCACGACGGCGTCGCGGTACCCGGCGAGCCGGTCGTCGGCCGTGCGCACGCCGGACGGGCCGGTGACGCACGCGACGCGGCGGTAGCCGTGGCCGAGCAGGTGCCCGGTCGCCTCGCGCGCGGCGCGCCGGGTGTCGACCAGCACCTGGTCGCCGGTGCCCCCGGCCAGCGGCCGGTCGACGGCCACGACGGGGGTGCCCCGCCCGGTGAGCACCGCGACGTCGGTCTCGGTGCCGGTGGGGGAGAGCACCACGCCGGCCACCCGCTCCTGGACGGCGACGTCGAGGTAGCGGCGCTCCTTGTCGGCGTTCTCGTCGGAGTTGCACAGCACGACCGAATACCCGGAGGTCTGCGCGACGTCCTCGACGCCGCGGGCGATCGAGGTGAAGAACGGGTTCTCCACGTCGGAGATGATCAGCGCCAGCACCGCGGTCTCCTGCCTGCGCAGGTTGCGGGCCAGCCCGTTGGGCTGATAGCCCAGCTCAGCGGCCGCCTGCTGGACCTTGGCCACCAGTGCCGGGTCCACAGTGGACTTGCCGTTGAGCGCGCGGGACACGGTGGCCGTGGACACGCCCGCGCGTGCCGCCACGTCGCTGATGGTCGCCATGCCTGCCCTCTCGTCCACCCGCAGGATACGGGTCCCACGCACCGCCTATTGACACTGCTGAGAGTGCACAATAGCGTTTTCGGTAATCGA
This sequence comes from Amycolatopsis suaedae, assembly GCF_004214935.1. Taxonomy (GTDB): domain Bacteria; phylum Actinomycetota; class Actinomycetes; order Mycobacteriales; family Pseudonocardiaceae; genus Amycolatopsis; species Amycolatopsis suaedae. Next base: position 93,687 of record NZ_SFCC01000007.1, on the reverse strand, counting down.
TTACTCGCCCGGCGCAGCAGGAGGACTCGTGGCCCGCATCGGCGTGATCAGCATTTCCGACGGACGGGACCACGTCCACGCCCGGAACGCCGCGTTCATCCAGTCCAAACAGGACGCGCTGGTGGCCACCCTGCGCTCGGCGGGTCACGACGTGGTGGCCGGATCCGACATCGCGGCGACGAACCGGCTGGCCACGGCGGTGGCCAGGGAGGTGGCCGCCGCCGACGTCGACCTGACGATCTTCTACTACGCGGTGTGGAGTTTCCCGCACTTCACCATGCTCGCCGCCGACGCTACGCGCAGCCCGCTCGTCCTCGTCGCCAGCACCGACCCGACCGAACCCGGCCTGGTCGGCATGCTCGCCGCGGGCGGGGCGCTGGACCAGATCGGCCGCGAGCACCTGCGCCTGTGGGGCGGGCCGGAGGACGCCGAGCTGGCCGCCGCCATCGGCGCGCAAGCCCGTGCCGCGGCCGCGGTCGCCGCCCTGCGCGGGTCGACGTTCGGCCGGTTCGGCGGCAGGCCGATGGGCATGAACACCGCCGTCGCCAACACCGACCAGTGGATGCGGCAGTTCGGCGTCGACGTCGAGGAGATCGACCAGTACGAGCTGGTCCTGCGTGCGGAGAAGGCCGACGCGGGCGAGGCCCGCAAGGCGCGCGAGTGGATCGAGGCCCACGCCGCCGGCGTCCACTACGACGGCAAGAAGCTGACCCCCGAGCTGCTGGAACGGCAGCTCCGCTCCTACCTCGCCGTGCGGGACATCATCGAGGAACGCAATCTGGACTTCTCGGGCATCAAGGCCCAGCCGGAGCTGACCGAGCACTTCGCCACGATGGACGTCACCGAGGCGTTCCTCAACGACCCCTACGACTGGAACGGCCCGAAGCCGGTGCACGTCACCGCCACCGAGGCCGACATGGACGGCGCGCTGACCATGCAGCTGTTCCACAAGATCTCCGGCGACCCGGTGCTGTTCGCCGACGTCCGGCACTACCACGCCGACCGCGACATCTGGGACCTGTGCAACTCCGGCCAGCACGCCACCTGGTACGCCGCGCGCAGTGACGACCCGGCGGAGAACCTGGCGCGGGTCAATTTCTACCCGGAAGTGTTCTTTTTCCCAGCCGGTGGTGCCTCTGTGCAACACATCGCCGCGCCGGGGCAGATGACGCTGGCCCGGCTGACCCGCCAGGGCGGCGACTACCGGATGCAGCTGATGCTCGGCGAGTTCGAGAGCTACGACGACGACACCAACACGGCCCTGATGCGGCAGTCGACGCCGGAGTGGCCACACGCGTTCGCCCGGCTGGACGCACCGGCGGAGGTGTTCCTGCGTAACTTCGGCGCCAACCACATCCACGCCGTCCCCGGTGACCGCCGTGCCGAGATGCGCGCGGCCGCCGACCTGCTCGGCATCCGGCTCGACGAGTGGTCGCGTGGCTGATCCGCTGCTGCTCGGCATCGACATCGGGACGTCGAGCTCGAAGGGGGTGCTGGTCGATCCGGCCGGCACCGTCGTCGCGCGGGCGACCCGGCCGCACGAGACGTCCTACCCGCATCCCGGCTGGGTCGAACACGACGCGGAAACCGTCTGGTGGCAGGACTTCCTGGAGCTGGCCAGGGAGCTGGTGGCCGCGGCGGACGGGCGCCCGCTGGCCGGCCTCGGAGTGTCCGGCATCGGGCCGGTGCTGCTGCCGGCCGACGCCGACGGCCGCCCGCTGCGGCCGGCGATCCTGTACGGCGTCGACACCCGGGCGAGCACCGAGATCGAGGAGCTGACCGCGGAACTGGGCGCCGAGTCCATTGTGGAGCGTGGCGGCACCCCCCTGTCGTCGCAGGCCGTCGGGCCGAAGTGGCGCTGGCTCGCGCGGCACGAGCCGGAGGTGTTCGAGCGGACCGAGCTGTTCCTGATGGCCAGTTCCTACCTGGTGCACCGGCTCACCGGGGAGTACGTGCTGGACCACCACTCGGCCAGCCAGTGCGACCCGATGTACGACCTGCGTGCGGCCGGCTGGGCACCGGACTGGGCACCGCTGTGCGCGCCCGGCGTCACGCTGCCGAGGCTGGCGTGGTCGACGGAGGTCGCGGGCACGGTCACCGCCGCGGCGGCGGCCGAGACCGGCCTGCCGCGGGGGCTGCCGGTCACCGTGGGCACGGTGGACGCCTGGGCGGAGGCCGCCAGCGTCGGCGTCACCGATCCCGGCGACACCATGGTCATGTACGGCACAACGATGTTCCTCATCCAGGTGCTGGCCGACCCGACACCGCACCCGGGGCTGTGGACCACCCGCGGCACCCACCCCGGCACGTTCTCGCTGGCCGCGGGCATGGCCACGTCGGGAGCGATCACCGACTGGCTGCGCAGGCTGACCGGCGGCGAGTACGCCGAGCTGGTCGAGGCGGCGGGGCGCGCGCCGGCCGGCGGACGTGGCCTGCTGTTGCTGCCGTACTTCGCCGGTGAGCGCACGCCGCTGTTCGACCCGGACGCCCGGGGCGTGATCGCCGGGCTGACGACGGCACACGGCCGCGCCGAGATCTACCGCGCCGCGCTGGAGGGCATCGCCTACGGCGTGCGGCACAACCTGGAGACGATGGCCGAGGCGGGTGGCGGCGGACGGCGGCTGGTCGCCGTGGGCGGCGGCGTGCGGGGCGGGCTGTGGACGCGGATCGTCAGCGACGTCACCGGGACCGCGCAGGAGGTGCCGAGGGAGACCGTCGGCGCGGCGTTCGGCGACGCGCTGCTCGCGGCGGTCGCCGTGGGCATGGAACCGGACGTCACGGCGTGGAACCCGGTGAAGCGGACGGTGTCGCCCGACCCGGAGCGGGCCGCGGTGTACGAGCGCTTCTACCCGTACTACCGGGCCCTCTACCCGGCCACCGCCGACCTGGTGCACTTCCTGGCCGAGGAGCAGCGCCGCGCCGACGCGGACGGCTAGTGTCCCGCGCTGGAAGTCCGGTGCAGGCTAGGCCCCGCCGGCGACATCCCGGCGTCAGCCGGGGTGTTGGGGGTGAGCAACTGCGTGGCCGCCAGTTCCCGGTACAGGTCACTGGTCGCCAGCAGCTGCTTGTGGTTCCCGGTCGCCCGCACCGTGCCGTTCTGCATGACGACGATCTGGTCGGCCGATACCACCGTGGACAACCGGTGCGCGATCAGCAGCACGGTGCACTGCTTGGCCACGGACTCCACGGTCTGGCGCAGCGCCTCCTCGTTGCGAGCGTCCAGTTGCGCGGTGATCTCGTCCAGCAGGAGGACGTCCGGCCGCCTGAGCAGGGCCCTGGCGATCGCCAGTCGTTGCCGCTGGCCGCCGGAGAGCATGGCCCCGCGCGAGCCCACCTCGGTCGCCAGCCCGTCGGGGAGTTCGTCGACGAACCCGGTCAGCCCGGTCGCGGCCAGAACCTGGCGTATCTCGTCGCCTGACGCGGTCGTGGCGCCGTAGGTCAGGTTGTCGTGGATGCTGCCGGAGAGCATCGTCGAGTCCTGCTCGACATAGGCGATGCGGCGCCGCAGCTCCGCGCGGGTCAAGGTGGCCGTATCGACCTCGTCGAGCAGGATGCGCCCGCTGTCGGGCTGGTAGAAACGTTCGGCGAGGGCGAACAGCGTGGTCTTGCCCGCACCGGAGGGGCCGACGACGGCTGTCCGCTCGCCCGCCCGCGCGGACAGGGTGACCCCGTCGATGCGGAAGTTCCGGTCCGGGTATCCGAACCGCACGTTGTCGAACCGCAGCGTCGGTGCGGTCCGTGGGCGGGCGGGTATCCGGACGTCGACGTCGTCCTCGATCTCCATCTTCTCCACCTGTTCGATCCTCGACACTGCACCGAATCCCTGGAAGACCGTGGAGACACCACTGACCAGTCCGGCGACCGGCCCCATCATCCGGAACAGGTAGAGCAGAAAGGCGATGAGAGTCGCGACGTGCAGGCTGCCGGCAGCGACCATGGCGCCGCCGACGCCGAGGACGATGAGGAACGAAACCTGGACGGCCGTACCGGTGAGTACACCGATCACGGCGTCGTACTTCGCGCCACGCAGTCCGGCCCGGTACGCCAGGCGCGCCGCCTGGTCCGCGGCGGCGGTCTCCACCGGCTCGGCGGCGTTCGCTTTGACCGTTCGCGTGGCGCTCAGGGCACGCTCCAGTACGGCGCCGACAGCGCCGATCTGCTCCTGGACCGCCTGGCTGGCGCGTCTGATCCGGGGCATCACGATCCCGCCGATCAACCCCACGACCACCAGGACGCCGAAGCTCACCAGGAAGAGTCGCCAGTCGAGCATCCCCATGAGCACGCAGGCGGCCACGAGGGTGACGGCGCCGTCCAGGAGCTGGATCACCCCGGCCGACGCGGCCTGCTGAAGCACCGTGGTGTCGGACGTGACCCGGGTGGTCAGGTCGCCGACCGGCGTGTTGTCGGTCTCCCGCACACGGAGCCGGATCAGGCGGTGGATCAGGGTTCGCCGCAGATGCAGGACCACTCGTTCGGACGTGCGGCTGGTGAGCCAGACCGTCAACCCGGTGAGTGCTGCCGAGACCACCAGCAGTCCGGCGAGCAGCAGGAGCGGGTTGGTCAGATCGCCGTCCGCTCCGAGCGCGAGCAGGACGTCCTCGATGATCATCGGCTGGGCCAGGCTCGCCGCGCTGGAGCACAACGTCAGCGTGCCGACGATGGTCAGCATCGCCCGGTGCGGGCGAATATAACGCAGCAGCGTGGCCAGGTTCCCGGCTCCGGACACACCTTCTTCAGCCGTTGTTCGGTTCATGGAGACCTTTCCGGTGTGAATGCGTCGATGGTGAGCGAATTAGTCGGAATTATATGTTTCGGGCGCCGTCGTTGTCATACGTTCGTGTCCGCCTCGGTGGCCTTCAGTAGATTTGCCGGAGTCGCGCCCATGTGGTTGCGCTGATCGGTTCCGCCTCTCCATCAATCTGTCGGTTCGATCGGTTGATATTCTCGGACGATCGGATAAATCCCCTGCTAGTGGCGCTGTTTGAAGCGTGCTTTCGTCGGTCTGCTCCCTGTCGGCCACTGATCAACACCTTTCACGGGATTGAGTTATTGACTGACTGCTCCGAATAGAGCAACCTGTGTATCTGCGTTGACAAGATCCGTCTGGCGTTGATACTTTTTGCTTGTCGCCATTCGCCGCGACTGGGGGTCGGGGTTGTTTCCCTGAAGTGCTCCACGGCGTACATTCCGGCGACAGAACCCATTGAAGGAGAAAAATGAACGAGAAGGACCTGTTCGCGGGCTTCGACAACTACACCACCAGCGCCGAGCTGGGGTTGTTCGACGATGGCATGGACGAGGCCGGCTTCACTCCGTCGTCCGCCCCCTGTGTCCGCCTGACCGCGGAGACGATCGCCCGCACGATCGCCAGCCCCTGCTGACCGAGTTCCCCGCCGGGCCGAGCTCGGCTCTGTGAAAGGACTCGCACCACCGCACTGGTCTGGAGCGCGGTGGTGCGAGTCACCCACATCTTAGAACCGCACGCGACGGGAGAAGGGAGCCCGGTGGGCCAGAAGGTCGAAGGCGGCGTCATGCCCGAGTTTGACGCCGGCCGCTTGTTGCTCGCCGGCACCGGCGCACTGAGCGTCGCCCTGCTGCCGTTCTGGCTCAACTGGCTGCGCGAGCTACGCCCGGACGTGGAACTGCGCGTCGTGCTGACGAAGAGCGCGCACCGGTTCGTGGCGGCCGAGGCGCTGAGCGCGTTGTCCCGCTCCGAGGTGATCGTCGACGACTGGGCCGCGCAGCCTCCGGGCCGGGCCGTGCATGTGGAACTGGCCCAGTGGTGCGAGACGGTCGTGGTGTACCCGGCCACGGCACACTTTCTCGCCCGGTTCGCGCTGGGCGTGGTCGACACGCCGCTGCTGCTGGCGCTGCAGGCCGTCACCGGAACCATCGGGATAGCACCGGCGCTGCCCCCGGGCGTGGCCGGGAGCACCGCGATGAAGCGTCACCTCGACCTGATCACCGCCGACCCGCGCGTCGTCCTGGCCCCCACGGGTACCGCACGCAGCACGACGACCGGACGGGAGGAGAGCGGGTCGTTGCTCCCGCTGCCCGACCTGCTGGCGCGGATGCGCGCCCGGTCGCTCCGGGCGGGGAAGGGGGCGGCGTGACGACCGATACCCTGCGTGCGGTTCTGCGCCGGGGTGAGCGGGTGGTCGAGCACGACAGCGGATCCCGGCAGGTGCGGGTGGTGCGGACCGGCGCCCGGCGTTACCTGTGGTGCCTTTCCAGCGAGCAGGGGCACCTCGAGGGGTGCCCGCCCGGCCCCTTGCCCGAGCCGATGCAGGCTCCGGCCATTGTGGACGGTGAGGCGGTCTACACGGCGTACGGTGCCAGTTCACTCGCGTCGATGTTGCTGGACCGCGAGCACGACAGCGTCGCGAAGGCCGCCGACACGCTCGCCGCGGTGGTCCCCGCTGTCCTTGCCCTGCACCGGTTGCCGGCCGATTCGGGCTTGCCCCCGCCGGGGGCGCTGAGGCTACTGAACTGGCTCGTCACACCGCCGGTGCCGGGCAGCGCACTGGCGCGGTTGCGGGAGACGGCCTCGGGTAGCTGGGGAATCACCGGCATGGAGGAGCTGAGCGGGTGGTGCCGGCAGCTCCTCGAGCCGGCCCGGCCGGTGGGCGTGCACGGTGAGTTCTCGCTGGCGAATATCGTCGTGGGCGAGGGGAACGAGCCCGCTGTCCTGCTCGCCCGGCCCGTCCTGCACCGCGCCGCCGCCGAACTCGACCTCGGCTGGCTGCTGGGCGAGCTCACAGAGCTGGAGATCGTCGAGCGCGACCCGGTGCGCCGGCACGCCGTGCGGACACTGCGGTCCGGTGTCATGCGGTACGGCACCGCCGGGCTGTCCACCGGGCTGCTGGCGAAGGCGGTGGTCCTGCGCATCGCCGCCCACGCCGGCGACTTCGCAGCCTACGTCGGCTGGCACCCGAGTCTGGCCGGCTACGTCGAGCTCATCCGCCGCCTCGCTGAGGCGGCGGTCACCGACCATCCGGAAGGCGGATCCTCATGAGTGTCATCGCCGGCAGGCCTACCGGCGCCGAGCGGGAGCCGCGCTTCGGTTCGCGGTTCGAACCGGGTGATCTCGCCGGCGAGCCCGCGCTGACTACGCTGTTGTCGGATCTCGGGCTGGGGCGGTTCGAACCGGACCGCCTCGAGTCCTACGGCGGCCGCAACGACAACTGGGCCGGAGCGACCACGAGCGGCCGTCCGGTGTTCGTGAAGAAGATTCCCCGGGACACCGGCGCTCCGTTCGACGGCTTCACCAGGTCGATCGCGTTCGAGACCAACCGTGCCGCCGGGGGCGGCCCACCGAGCCCGGCGTGCCTCGGCTGGCACGCCGCGAGCGGCGTACTCGTCTTCGAGCTCGTAGCCGGCGCCCGCTCAGGTGCGGAACTGCTGGCAGACGGGAAGTTCGAGCCGCGACACAGCCGGCAGGCCGGCCGGGCCACCGCGCGGTTGCACCAGTTGCCCGTGGACCCGGCGAACGTCGACAGCTCGGCGTGCCCGCTTCCTTCGGTCGACTGGCTCACCGCGTTGCCGTGGAACGTCTTCGCTACCAGCAGTATGGCCCAGCTCGAGGCGTTGCGGATCATGCAGGACGATCATGAGTTCGGCGACGCGGTGCGTCGGCTGCGCCAGGGCGAAAAGCGGGCGCCGGCGGTACCGATCCACGCGGACCTGCGGCTGGACCAGCTCCTGGTCTGCGCCGACGGTCAGGTGTCGCTGGTCGACTGGGAGGAGTTCCGGCTCGGCGATCCGGCCCGCGACGTCGGCACCGTGGTGGGTGAGTTCCTCTACCAGATGACCGCCGCCATCCGGCTCGACGAACCCGCCGACGCCGATACCGGCACGGGCATGGGCAGCAAGGTCACCGACGACGACATCGTCAACAGGTGCATCGCGGGCCTGCGCCGCCAGCGGCCGCTGGTCCGCGAGTTCTGTGCCGGTTACCGCGAGGTCCGCGAGTTCTCCGGTGACGACGCGGTCCGTGCGACCGCCTTCGCCGGCTGGCATCTCTTCGACCGCCTCTACGTCTCGGCCAGAGAGAAGTCCAGGCTGTCCCCGCTGAACAGGGCTGCCGCGGGAGTCGGGCGCACGGTGATGCTCCGGGCCTCGGACGCGGCCGGCCTGCTCGGGCTGAGCCCGGTGGACGGCTCGGGGGAGCGGCGATGAGGGCGCCTGCCGTGCAAGCTGCACACCACCGGGTGCACGAGATCCTCGACCACATCCGCCTGGACCCCACTTTGCGTGGCGCTTCGGTCGGCAGTCAGCGGATCGAGGCCGCCAACGTGCGGGAACTGCGCGCCAAGCTGATCAACGCGATCTATGCCGAGCTGCACGCCGGCGCGGCACCACCGGACGGTTCGGCCCTGCGCCCGCGCAGCCTGCGCGACGAGGGGCTGGAGGCAGGCCTGACTGCCGTCGTGCCCCATGCCACCTCGCCGGCGGAGGGCGTGGTGCTGGCGATACTTGGCGACGGACTCGCCGTCCGCCTTTCCGGCGTGAGTGTCCGGCTGCCGGCGCACACCGTGCGCGACGGAGCCGTACCGGAGCCGGGAGCCGAGTTGACGTTCGACCTGCCTGCCGTTCGGCTCGCGCTGTCGCCGGGGTTCCTGATGGTCGACGGCCCGCACGGGCACGAGGACCGGGGCGGTGCGATCGGCCGGGTGTTCGTCCACGTCACCGGGCCCGAGCACGCCCCCGAGGTGTGGGGCCGCGTGGTGCGTGCTCTCAATGAGCTGGGCATCGGCTACCGGGCGAAGGTCCTCTCGGACCCGAGGGCCTATCCGCGACGGGACGCCGTCGTGGTCTACCACGGCGCGGCCGACGCCGGGGTGCCCGCCGCCGTCGCCGACGCGGTGGCCGGTGCCGCGGGTGTCGGGGACCAGTGCTCGCTGTTCACCAGCAGGCTGGCCGCCGGTGTGTCGGCCGCGGACGACCCCGCCGACACCAGGGTCGGCATGCGTGGCCTGAGCTTCGGCCAGCACCGGGCCACCGTGGTCACCTCGGCCCTGCTCCAGCACGCGACCGAGGGTGGCTCGGTGGACGAGGTCGTCGTGACGTATCTGCTGGAGGCGGGCATCGACCCGGCCGAACCCGCCTTCAACCTCACCGGCACCGCCGCCGGTCGCCGACCGCACAGCACCGACCCCCGAGGAGAACGATGAGTCAGCAGACCGTGACGAGCGACCTGGCGCTGAGTGGAGCGTACGGTGACTCGCTCGCCGAGGTGTACGACCAGCTCTACCCGGTCACGGCCGGGGTCGAACAGTGCGTCGGCGTGCTCGCCGAGCTGGCCGGTGAGGGCGGTTCGGCACTGGAGTTCGGCGTGGGGACCGGCCGGATCGCCATCCCGCTGGCTGCCCGCGGCGTCCGGGTCACCGGCATCGACTCCTCGTCGAAAATGCTGGGCGTACTCAGGTCGAACGATCCCGGGGCCACTGTGGACACAGTGCACGCCACTTTCGGCGGCCTCGACCTCGACCGGAGGTTCGATCTCGTGGCCGGCGTCTTCAACGCGCTGTGCTGCGCTCCCACGCAGGACGAGCAGATCGAGGTCCTGCGGGTCATGCGGCGCCACCTGGCCCCGGGCGGCCGGATCGTGCTGGAGACGTTCGAGCCGGGACGCCATCACACCCGGCGCATGACGGAGACGGTCACCCATCCGCTCGGCCCGGGTGCCGTGCTGATGGAACAGACACAGATCGTCCCGGAAGGACAGTTGATGTTCCTGCTCAACACGATGATCGACGGCGGGACCCCGCGGGTCGCCGCCGGCTTCATGCGTTACGTCTGGCCCGCGGAGCTGGACCTGATGGCGCGGCTGGCCGGGCTGCGCGTGCGGGAGAGGTGGGGTGGGTGGGACCGCGGCCAGCTCACCGCGGACAGCCCGATGTACGTGACGGTCCTCGTCGACGAAGCGAGTTGACACCGCGATGACGAGCCCGAACTACGCGCCGATGACCCTGTCCGTCGGAACCCCTCTGCAGGCACGGGTACCCGGTGACGTCATCCCGTTCGCCCGGCTGGCCGAGGCCAGCCGGGGACAGCGGATGTGGTTCGGCAACAGCGGATTGCTCGATTCCCAGTCGCTGATCGCGTACTTCGTCGGCAAGGGCATCGAGATCTCCTACGCCAGCGGGGTGGCGTTGACCCCGCTGCGGCATCCCTACGACGCCGCGCTCACCGCCCGGTCGATCGCGGCGCTGTCGGGAAGGAGATACACCGCCGGTTTCGGGCCGGCGACACCGGCGTTCGTCAGGGCGCTGCGTGCCGATGCCTACCGCAGCCCCAAAGCCGCGGCCGCGGAGTTCGCCACGATCGTCGGCAGGCTGTGCGCGGCCGACGGCGTGGTGACCTTCCACGGTGAGTACTTCACCCAGCGCGACCTCCCCGCGTTCGAACCGGGACCGGAGGTGGAGGTCGGGCTGGGGGTGATCCGGCCGTCGATGGCCCGTACGACGGGGTCGGTCGCCGACGTCGCCATCAGCTGGCTGACCTCGCCCGCCTACCTGACCGCGACGCTGCTGCCGGCGTTGCGAGAGGGGGCGCGGGAAGCCGGGAGGCCTGTCCCGAGGCTGGCCACACTCGTCCAGGTCGCGGTACGCCGCCCCGGCCGTGACCCCGCGGTCCTCGCCGACTCCGCTGCCGGCCTGCATCTACGGGGGGCGCATTACCGTGACATGCTGCGACGATCGGGGCTGACACTGTCCGGCGTGGACGCACTCGACGACGCCCGCGAGCTGGTCGACCGGGGCATCTTTCTCTACGGGAGCCCGGAGGAGATCGCCGACCGGCTGCGTGAGTACCACGCCTGCGGTGTCGGCGAGCTGGTGGTCAAGACCACTGGCGTCCAGGTGACCGAGGGACTGCGGGCTGCCGTCGACGACCTGGTCGCGGTATTCGCGGCGGCGGACCAGCTCCGCCCTGGGACCGCGAGCGTGCGGACGTGACTTCACTGAGCACGCTGCCCAACGGGGTGCGCGTGGTCGTCGACCAGCGTCCTGACGCGGCCGTGTGCGCGATCGCGGTGACGGTCGGAGCCGGTGCGAGCTCCGACCCGCGTGGTGGGAGTGGCCTCGCGCATCTCGTCGAACACCTGATGTTCCGCAGGAGCCCCGTATCCGCCGGTCACCTCGAACAGGTGCGGGCCGTCGGCGGCCTCTGCAACGCCACGACCGGTCACGACACCACCGTCTACCACTCGCTGGTTCCCGCGGGGGAGACCACCGCGATCCTGCGGGCCGAAGGCCGGCGGTTCGCGCCGACGGCGGTCACCGACTCGGCCGTGGAGGCCGAGCGGGGGGTGGTGCTCGCCGAGATCGACGAGGCACGCGGCACTTCCGCGTCCGGTGCCTCGTGGTATGCCGTCGCCCCGGCGCTCCTGGGCCGCACCGCCGCGGCCCTGGCCCCGCACGGTGACCCGGACCAGCTCATGACCCTGCGCGGTGACGACTGCACCGGCTTCGTCGACCGTCACTACGGCGCGGACAACCTGGTGGTGTCCGTAGTGGGTGACGCGGGAACAGCTGATGTCGTAGCACTGGTGGAGCGGTTTTTCGGGGGCCTGCGGCCCTGCGGCGCGAGCGAGGCCGGTCCGGCCTCCGGCGCGCACGGCCCGGCGCCGGATCCCGTGCCCGCTGAGGACGGGCGCCTCCGGGCCGCCGTCGGCTTCCCCGTGCCGGACCCGGAACTGGACCGGGCCGCCTATCTGGCCCACGTGCTGCTGGCACGGGTGCTGTCCACCCACCACTTTCCGGCGCTCAGCGCGGGGCGTGCCGAGCTGGCCCGGGCCACGATGTCGGTGGGGCCGGGGGGACGGTGGCTGCGGCGCAGGCGTGCCGACCTCGCACTCGCCGAGCTGACCGCGTCCCGTGGGGACGTCGGCGACCTGGCCGGGCTGCTCCTGCTGACCCTGGACCACGTGCGCCGCCACGGCATCGACGACCGTGCTCGCATGCGCGCGGTCCGCAGGCTCCAGCTGGAGCAGCACCATCTCGTCGACGACCCGCTGCGGCACGCGATCGGCCTCGGCCGCGCTGAGGCGCTCGGCTTCGGCCACCGGTCCTGGACCGGGCTGTCCGCGGAACTGGCCGGCCTGCCACCACAGGCGGCACGTGAGGCCGCGGAGCGGCTGCTGGCCGGGCCCCGGACCGTACTGCCCGTCGACCCCGGAGGTTCCCGCTGACCACGACCTGCCCCATGTTCCCGCCGGTACGCGAGTTCGCCCTGGCCAACGGCCTGCCGGTGCTCGCCGTCGAGCGCACCGTCGTGCCGAAGCTGGACCTGCGGCTGGTCGTGCGCACCCCGGGTGCCGGCCGCGGACAACGACGTGCCATCGCGGCCTACACCGGCCGTCTGCTCGCCACTCCCGTTTTCGCCGACGCGGGTGCGCTGGTGACGTGTTCGGTCGACGAGTCGGCCCTGACGGTGTCGGTGAGTGTGCTCGCCGACGCGCTGCGGCCCGTGCTCGACGCGCTCGCACGGGCGCTGGCCAGCGCGAAGGAGCCGGCTGCCACGGCCGGCCCGTCCGGTTCCGGTGCCGGGAGCGACGGCGGGCCGGAGGTGTGGGAACGGCGCCTGCTCGAACACCGTTACGGTACGCATCCGATCGCCGTACCGGACGGCACCCGCCCGGCGCGGGCGTGGTCGCTGGTGCCGGACGACGCCGTGATCGTCGTGGTGGGGCCGGTCGACCGGGCCGTTCGCGCTGCGCTCGAGGACACTGTCGGGCGCTGGGAACGTGCGGAGGCGGGCAGTACCCCGGTGGCGCCGCCGTTGACGCCGGTGTCCGAACCGGACGTCCTGGTGCTGCGGGTGCCGGAGGGCACCCGCTCGTCGGTCCTCCTCGCCGGACCCGCTGCCGAGCTGACCGACCCCGCCCACCCGGCGGCACGCGTGGCCGAGGTGGTGCTGGGCGGGCATCCCGCGAGCCGCCTGCACTCGCTGCTGCGACAGGACCTTGGACTGGTCTACACCGCGGAGTCGGCGGCTCGGCGCGGCTGGTACGGCAGCTGGCACCTGATCGAGTTCTCGGCGGCGGGCCGGGACGTGCACCGCGCGCTGGAGGCGCTCGGGGACCTGCTGACCCGGCTGGCCCGTGGCGAGGTCACCGACGACGAGATCGCGTCGGCCCGCCGGTACGCGGCCGCGGTTCCCGCATTGGCCACGGCCAGCCAGTCCACCCTCGCCAGTGCCGTCGCGGGCTACGCCGCCCTGCGGGTGCCCTTCGCCACCTTGGCTGCCTTCCCCGCACTCGTCCGTGCGATCGAACCGGATCAGGTGCGCGAGGCCCTGTCGCGGTGGTTCCGGCCCGAACTGTTCCATGGAATCCTCACGGCTCCGGCTTCCCACCCCCACCCACCGAGGGCGGGCCCCTGGACGTTGCGTACGTGACAGTAGTCCCGAACCCAGGAGTTCCTCCGTGGCAAACGATGCCCGCGTTCCCGAACGGCTCTTCGACGATCCCGCGCGGGAGGCCACATGGCGTAGACGGTTCACCGCCGCGGTCGTCACACCGCCCATCCCGGCGAGGCAGCGGCCGGAGCACAACGTGTACGTCTCCAACAGCTCCGGCACCTTCCAGGTACACGCCTGGAACCGGGTGACCGACGAGCACTGGGAGGTGACCACGGCACGACACGGCGCATATGTCTGCGCGCTGAGCGCCGACGGCCGGTGGATCTGGTACTTCACCGACCCGTCCGGGGCGGAGACGGGGCGGTGGCACCGCGTGCGGTTCCCCGCGCCGGGACGTCCGCTGCCGGAGCCGGAGGAGACACCGATCACCACAGAGGGCTTCCCGCTCGGTCAGGCGCTGGGCGTGAGCCGCGGCGTCGTCGCCATGATGGCGGCGGACGGGTGCACCCTGTGGTATTACGACGAGGACAAGAGCGAGGTTTCCGCCTTGCTGCACGACAGCACGTCGGCGTCGGTGCACGACCTGGACCCGGCGGATGAGCTCGCGGTGGTCAGTCACGCGGCCGGCGCGAGCATGCTGCGGCCCACGGTCTCCGTGCTCGCACTCGGGGACGGCCGGGAGATCGGGCGGAAGTGGGACGGTGCCGACCACGGGCTCGAAGTGTTCGGGTTCTCGCCGGTGCCCGGCGACCGCCGGATCCTGATGGCACACGAACGCGATGGCAACCGTGTCCCGTTCATCTGGAACCTCGACGACGACTCGGAGACCTCTGTCGAGGCAGACCTGGCAGGGGAGACCTGGGCCCGCTGGTTCCCAGGAGCGTCGGCGCTGTTGCTCGGCCGCTCCGAGTGGGGCCGCACCTCCCTGTATCGCTATGACCTGGCGCGGCACGGCCTCGATCGGATCCCCGTGCGCACCGGCTGGATTGGCGCGGCCGCGGCACGCCAGGACGCGAGCATCGAGTACGTCTGGTGCGACGCCGCGCATCCACCCGAGGTGCGTAGGTACGGAACCGACGGCAGTGACCGGGTTCTGCTGTGTGCACCGGGTGAGCCGGCGCCGCCGTCGCGGCGTGTCCTCGACGCGTTCGTCGACGTCGACGGACCGGCCGCGGGGCGTCTGCACGTCCTCTACGCGACCCCGGACTCGCCGGGGCCGTGGCCGACGGTGTTCTCCGTCCACGGTGGACCCTACGCGGCCGACGAGGACTACTTCTCCGCGATCCGCGCCACCTGGTTGGACGCGGGTTTCGCCGTGGTGCACGCCAACTACCGCGGTTCCACCGGATACGGCCGGTCGTGGCGCGAGGCGATCAAGGGCGACCCGGGGTGTCTCGCGCTGGACGACCTCGGCAGTGCCCACGACTGGGCGGTCGCGCACGGAGTCGCCGATCCGCGCCGCTGTGTGCTGCGGGGGTGGTCGTGGGGCGGGTACCTCGCCCTCCTCGGCGTCGGCAGGCAGCCGCGGCGGTGGGCGGCCGGGATCGCCGGTGCGCCCATCGCGGACTATGTCGCGGCTTACCGCGAGCAACTGCCGTCGCTGCGGCACTTCGACGACGAGTTGTTCGGGGGCGGCCCGGACGACGTACCCGAGGTCTACGTACGGTCGTCCCCGTTGACCTACGTACCTCGGGTCGTGGCACCGGTGCTGTTGCTGTGCGGCGATCACGATCCGCGGACGCCGCCCGGCCAGCTGGCCCGCTTCGAGGAGGCGATGGCCGAGCACGACAGGTACTACGAGAAGTACACGTTCGACGCCGGGCACGGCTCGCTGGAGGTGGAGGAGCAGATCCGGCAGTGCGCGGTCGAGATCGGCTTCGCCGTGCGGCACCTCGGTTCAGCCGGCACCGTGGATCGCGGCTCGGGCCGCCAATGACGCCGCTGTGCCGGCTCATCCCCGTGCGTTGGCCCTCAGCACCACGGCGGCGCGCAGCGTGACGACGCCCCGCCACTCGGCCAGAGCAGCCGGTCCCGGCGGTGTCCACGGCACGGGCCAGCCGCCGTCGTCCTCCCGGGCCGCGGCCAGTACGTCCAGATGCGCGTCGACGGCGTCGGCGGGGAAGAGCCGGCGGCGCGGGTCGTCCGGGTGCGGGGCGAAGTCCAGCGGGGTGAGCCCGTAGCCCGGCCCGGGGTAGAGGTGGAACAGCGTCAGCTCGCCGATCCGCTCACTCAGCCGTTCGACGCCGGCGGTGTCGCCGTCGGATTCCAGGAACCGCAGGACGTTCAACGCCGTGTGCGCGTCCAGTTCACCGTCTAGTGCCCGGTCGGCCTCGGCCCGGCAGAACTTCCCGGCCCGCTCCAGCCACGGACCGCCGACCTCCAGCCGCCGCAGCCGGGCGAGGATGCCGGCCGTGGGGTTGAGCCCGGCGCCGAACACGCCGTCACCCCAGTGATCGGCCCTCGGATACCGCGTGACGGACGGCAGCACGATGGGCAGGCCACCGTCGGCCGTCGTGACCGACTCCAGGTAGGGCACCAGACCGGCGGCGAACTCCCGGGCCCGCTCGCGCACGCCGGTGCCGGCGGGGGAGTCCAGGATCTGGTCCACCACCTCCAGTGCGAAGTCCACGGCGAGCGGCTGGCTGTCCGGGGCCCGGACGTCCGGTTCGAGCGCGTGGCCCAGTCCGCCGTCGGGATTGCGGTAGCCGGCCAGGACGTCGAGCACCGCGCCTGCCTCGGCGGGGCCGCCGTCGTCGAGCAGCAGCCCGGCGAGCCTGCGCTCGAGCAGCCGGGCGTGGGTGGACAGGAACCGCCGGGTGTCGGTGAGTGTGCTCATGCCGGCAACGCTAGGCGTGCCCGTGGCGCGGCGGCTTGGACGAAACGGTCACCGAGGAACCGGGCGGGGGTCTGACCGGTCAGCTCCCGGCAGTCCCGGTTCAGATGCGGCTGGTCGGCGTAACCGGCCTCGGCGGCCAGCCGCGCCAGGTCGCCGACATGCGGCGCCAGCTCCAGTGCCCGCTGCAGCCGGGCCACGCGCAGGTAGATGGCGGGCCCGTAACCGACGGCCGCGGTGAACCGGCGGCGCAGCTGCCGCGCGCTCAGTCCGGCTTCGTCGGCCGCCGTGCCGACCCGGACCCCGGCGTCGAGCCGGGCCAGCACATGATCGAGTGCGTGGTCCCTGGTCCCGTGGACGCGGCGGGCCACCACGGCGGCGGCGTCCGCGGGCCGTTCCACCAGCCGGTCCGCGACCGCCCGGCCCCACAGGTCGGCGAGGTCGATCCGCTGATCGGCCAGCTCGTCGGCGGGTACGCCCAGCACCCGCGGCGCCGCACCGGGGTGGAACCGGAAGGCGTGCAGCGGCCCCCCGCGGTTGGTGAGCCACGGCCCGGTGTCCGGCCCGGCGACGAACGCCCGGTCCGGCCCGACGATCAGGTCGATGCAGCCGTCCGGCACGATCAGCTTGCCGGCCGGTCGATCGGCCTGCCAGAGGCAGCGCACGACGCCTGCCAGCGCCGCGGGTGGCTGGATCTCGCGGTACACGGACCCATTCTCGCGTGGACCACCGACAATCGCCGTGGTCAGGTCGCGGAGTGCGACTGCTCGATCTCGACGACATCCGCAAGGCTGCCGTCGGCCTGGTGTGCTTCCCCGTCGAGGAGCGACGCGGCGCCGACTCGGACGGCTAGGGACACTAGTGTCGTGAGTCAGAGTGCCCGGACATACCTCGCCTGCTCGGCCGACGTCTCCCGGTAACCGAGCGCCACGTAGAAGGCGTGTGCCGCATCGCGGATACGCGACGACGTTAGCTCGATCCGGTCGCAGCCCCAGTTCGCGGCCAGCGCGGTCACGTCGTCGAGCAGTGCGCGCCCCACGCCGCGGCGGCGGTGACGGTCGCCGACCACGAGCCCGGTCAGTTTCGCCGAGTAACCCACCTCGCCGAGTCGCGGAACCGCGGCGATCGCCGCCATGCCCGCGATCTCGCCGTCGATCACGGCGACGCGGAGTTTCGCGCGCGGAGTATCGCGCCACCGCCGCACCTGCACCGTCACGTCCCCGGGCTCGAGTGGGTGTCCCCACTGCGTGAACAGCGGTTCCAGTGCGGTGGCGTCGGCGGGTTCGGCCGCTCGGATCTCCATGACGCCACTCTGCCGCAGCCGTCAGGCTCGTGCGTTACCGGCCTCAGCCGGCCTTGTCGGCTCACTGACGTGCGGCACCGGCTCTGGTGTCCGCCAGCGCACGACGCCTGCCCGTGCCGCGGGTGGCTGGATCTCGCGGTACACGGACCTATTCTCGCGTGGACCACCGACAATCGCCGTGGTTAGGGTCGCGGGGTGCGACTGCTCGATCTCGACGACATCCGCAAGGCCGCCGCCCGCCTCGACGGGCTGGTGCTGCGCACCCCGCTGCTCGACAACGAACGCCTGTCCGCCGAGGTCGGCGGCCGGGTGCTGCTGAAACCGGAAAACCTCCAGCACACCGCGAGTTTCAAGGTCCGCGGCGCGCTGAACACGCTGCTCACCTGGCGGGAGCGGGGCACCCTGCCGGAAGGCGTCGTGGGCTTCTCCGCCGGTAACCACGCCGCCGCGCTGTCCTACGCGGGCAAGCGGCTGGGGGTGCGGGTGCTGATGGCGATGCCGCCCGACGCGCCCGCGTCCAAGGTGGACAACGTGCGGCGGTACGGCGGTGAGATCACCCGCACCGAGGACCTGCTCGGCACCTGCGCGGAGCTGGCCGAGCGCCATGGCTTCCCGGTGGTGCACCCGTTCGACCTGCCCGAGGTGATGGCCGGTCAGGGCACGGTCGGCCTCGAACTGGCCGAGGACGGTCCCGCTCCCGGCCTGGTGCTCGTGCCGGTCGGGGGTGGCGGGCTGCTCAGCGGGGTCGCGGCCGCGGTGCGGGAGCTGGCACCGTCGGCGCGGATCGTCGGCGTCGAGCCTGCCCGGTCCAACGCCGTCGCGCTGGCGTTGCGGGCCGGTGAGCCGGTACCGCTGCGCCGGGTGCCGACGCTGGCCGACGGGCTGACCGCGCCGATCACCAGCGCGCTGCCGCTCGCGCACGTCCAGCGGCTGGTCGACGACGTCGTCGAGGTGGCGGAGGAGGACATCGAGTCGGCCTGGCGCCACCTGTCCGACGCCACCAAGCTCGTGGTCGAGCCGTCCGCGGCGGTGGGCCTCGCCGCGTTGCGTGCCGGGGTCGTCGGCCCGCCGGAGAGCGGGCCGACGGTCCTGGTGCTCTCCGGCGGTAACGCTCCCTAGACGGTCGCTTTATCCGTCTCCAGCAGCGTCTTCAGGTCGGCCAGCAGCTCCGGCCAGCCACCGCTGGGTGGCAGGTTCCCGCTGATGGCCTCGTACATCATGCCGCCGGGGTCGAAGTCGTCGTGGGTGACCCGCAGCCGTACGGCGTTCTCGCCGTGCGGGGTGATGTCGAAGCTGACCTTCGACCGGCGTTCCTTCTGAGCCTCGGCCAGTTTCTCCTGCGACCAGCCGAAGAACTCCGCGTGGTCCGGCTGGAACCCGTGCCAGGTGTAGGCCAGCCGCCGCGGCGGGTCGGCCTCCAGGACGACCTGGCCGAGGTCCTCCAGCGGGCCGTCGGCGCCGGTACGCCACAGCAGCGGGGAGCCGGGCTGCCAGTCGGACTTCAGCTCGGCACCCCAGTACCGCAACGTGAACGCGGGTTCGGTCAGCGCGCGCCAGAGCGTTTCCGGCGTGGTGCGGATGTAGGTGGTGTAGACGAACTCGGGACTGCTCATGGGGTGGTGCTCCAATGCGGTCTTGAGGTCGGCGAGTGCGTGCACCCGCCCGCGGTCGTACCGGTGGATCCAGCGGTCTGCGATGGCGTTGATGGGCTCGGCGTTGAGGTAGTGCAGCTTCTCCCTGCCCCGCCGCACGGTGGTGACGACGCCGGCGTCGATCAGCACCGCCAGGTGCTTGCTGACCGACTGGCGGGCCATGTCCAGCTCGGAACACAGCTCGCGCAGGCTCTGGCCGTTGCGTGCGTTCAGGCTGTCCAGCAGCCGGCGGCGGCTGGGGTCGGCCAGTGCCTTGAACACCTCGTCCATCTCACTCCAAACATGCAGCCGTTCGGCTGCATTTCCACGATAGGCAGCCGGACGGCTGCATGTCAACTGGCTCAGTCGAGTGGCAGGTCGAGCCCGCGTTTCACCACCTCGTAGGTGGGCAGGGTCTCGTAGCGCCGGATGTTGCCCGCGGTCAGGAACAGCCGCTCGGCCAGCGCCCGGTACTCCGGGATGCCCGGCGCCACCAGGACGACCAGGTAGTCCCACTGGCCGACGATGCTGAAGCACTGCTGCACGCCGGGCTCGGCCAGCATGCGCTCGCGGAACTCGCGGTGGTGGTCGGCCGACTCCCGGTCCAGGGCGACCAGCGCGATCGCCGACATGCTGCCCAGTGTGGCGGGGTCGAGTACGGCGATCTGCCGGACCAGCAGACCGTCGGCCCGGTAGCGGGTGATCCGGCGCTGCACGGCGCTCGCCGACAGCCCCACCCGCTCGCCGAGGTCGTGCAGGGTGCGGCCGGAGTCGTCCTGCAGCAGGCGCAGCAGCCTTCGGTCCAGCTCGTCGAGTGGTAGCACGCAAGAATCTTGCGTGCGGGCGGGAAAAGTTTCAATCGGCGCCCGGGGTCACCGGCATACCGTCAGCGGCATGACTTCCGTTGACCTGGATCTGGATCTGGACCGCATCGCCGAGGCCGCCACCGTGATCGACCCGGTGTTCCGCGGCACCCCGCAGTACGTCGACGAGCAGCTCGCCGCGCGCCTCGGCCGCAGCGTGCTGACCAAGGTGGAGACGCTGAACCCGTTACGCAGTTTCAAGGGCAGGGGAACCGACTTCTACGCGCGTGACCTTCCCGCCGGCAGCAGGCTGGTGTGTGCCTCGGCCGGCAACTTCGGGCAGGGGCTCGCCTACGCCGCGCGGAAATACGGCCACCAGGCGACGGTGTTCGTCCGCGACGACACGGCGGCGGTGAAGATCGCCAGGATGACCCAGCTGGGCGCGACCGTGCACCGGGTGCCGGACGACCCGCGGGTGCGTGTCGAGGAGTTCGCCGCGGCCAACCCGGACACCCGGCTGGTGATCGACGGCAGGGAGCCGGCGATCGCCGAGGGGTCGGGCAGTATCGGCGTCGAACTGCTTGCCGGAGGCGGGTTCGACACGGTGGTGCTGCCGGTCGGCGACGCGGCACTGATCTCCGGGGTCGCGCGCTGGATCAAGGCCCACGACCCGTCCATCCGGATCGTCGGCGTGTGCGCGGCCGGCGCGCCGAGCATGGAACGCAGCTGGCGGGCGGGCAGGCTCGTGGTGGCCGAGGAGTTCGATCCGTTCGCCGCCGGGATCGCCATCACCCGGCCGGTCCCGGAGGCCGTCCGGCGGCTGACCGCGCTCGCCGACGACGTCGTGCTCGTGGACAACGACGCCATTCGCGCGGCGATGGCGCTGGCCGCCGACACGCTGGGCGTCCTGCTCGAACCCGCCGGGGCCGCGGGGCTGGCGGCCGTCGCCGTGCACGACCTGCCCGGCGAGGTGATCGCTACCGTCCTCACCGGCGCCAATGCGGACCGTAGCTGACTAATGCACCCGGAAGAGTGAAAATTCAACCTCAGGGCGTGGTGTGGTAACGGTGGTCCTGGTGCGGGCGACTACCAGCCAACGCGCTTGCTGGAGGCGCGCGAGCCCGGAGAGAAGATCTCGTGATGAGTGCTCCCGCCGCGGTGGAGACTCCCCGCAGCACGCCGCGTCCGGATGTTCGTGCCGCCCGCCTGCGGGTCGGGTTCGTCGTGGTGCTGGGCGCCGTGGCCGTCACGGCCGGCACGGTCGTCCTGCAGGTCACGGTGGGGGAGCACGCGCCGGGTGCCGACGGACCGCCGCCACCCGCGCCGCCGCCACCGGCCGCCGTGCCGGTGGCGGCGGCGCCCGTGGCGCAGCGGGTCACCTACGAGCTGACCGGCGGGCCCGCCGCCGACCTCACGTATGTGGGGCACGCCGGTGACGTCCGGCAGGAGCAGGCGGTGAAGGCGCCGTGGTCGCGGACGCTCGACCGGGCGGCGGGCGAGGGCGGCGGCTACTACAGCCTGTCCGCCCGCGGCCGCACCGCCGGCCTGACCTGCCGGATCCTGCTGGACGGCGTCCAGGTGACCGAACGAACCGCCGCCCCCGGCGAGCTGGTGACCTGCTCGGCCTCCTCCGCCGTGGGGTAGGTCTGAAGCTCGTGAAGGCCACCTTCACCACGTGAGACGTAATGAAGGTGGCCTTCACGTGCTTTGGCCGGGACTGGCGCCGCACCCGACCGGACGCGCGAACGGAGAGAGCGCCGAAGATACTGCCAGGATCACTGGGGTGAGCGGAGCTTCGATCAACGCCGGGCCGGTTCTCGCCGTCGTGCTGGCGCTGCTGGCCGTGCTGGCGGCCGTGGTGGTCTGGCGGGGTGGCCTCGGCGACGGCAGGCACGTGCTGCTGGCCGCCGTCCGCGCGGTCGTCCAGCTGGCCGTCGTGTCGCTGGTGATCACGGCGATCCTGCGGTCGGGCTGGTGGACCGGCCTGTTCGTCACGTTCATGTTCACCGTCGCCGCCGCGACGGCGGCCCGCCGGGTCGGGTCCTGGCGCGAGCTGCCGTGGACGGCCACCGCCATCGCCGCCGGCGTCGCGCCGGTGCTCGCCGCGGTGCTGGTGTCCGGAACCGTGCCGTGGCGCCCGATCGCGGTGGTGCCGATCGCCGGGATCATCATCGGCGGCGCGATGACCGCGGCGTCCCAGGCCGCCCGCCGCGCACTGGACGAGCTGCGCAACCGGCACGGCGAGTACGAGGCGGCGCTGGCGCTGGGCCTGCTGCCCCGCTCGGCGGCGCTGGAGATCTGCCGGCCGTCGGCCGGTCACGCGCTGATCCCCGGCATGGACCAGACCCGCACGGTCGGCCTGGTCACGCTGCCCGGCGCGTACGTCGGCATGCTGCTCGGCGGCGCCAGCCCGGTGCAGGCCGGGGTGGCACAGCTGGTCGTGCTGATCGGGCTGCTGGCCGCGCAGGCGCTGGCCGTGCTGGTGACCGTCGAGCTGGTCGCGGTCGGCAGGCTCAATCCTCCAGGTGAGCCACGTCGTTGAACCGCCGCGGCGTCCACTGTGGACCGTGGACGACGACCTGGGAGACCGATCCGTTGTCGGCGCCGAGGAACGCGAACGGCGTCGAACCGCTGGCCAGCGCGAACACCTGCGCGATCACCCCGGCGTGGGTGACCACCGCGACCCGCTCACCGGGGTGATCGGCGGCCAGCCGCTCGACGCCCGCGCGCACCCTGGCGGCGAACGCGTCGTTGGACTCCGCGCCCGGGATCACCTCCCAGCGCTGCTCGGCGCGGCACCGCACGGCCAGCGGGTGGCCCTGCGCCGTCCGGATGCGGAACAGCCCGCCCTCCCAGTCGCCGAGGTGGATCTCCCGCAGCTCCGGACGCAGCCGCGGGGTCAGGCCCAGCCGCTGTGCCAGCGGGGCGGCCGTCTCCGCGGTGCGCCGCAGTGGCGTGACGTACAGCGCGTCGAAGTGCTGCCCGCCGAAGCGGTCGGCGATCCGCTTGGCCTGCAGCTGACCCTCTTCGGCCAGCTCCGGGTCGGCGTGGCCGTCCACGAGCGGGAACGGGGAGTCCTCGCGTGCGGCGCGGGACTCCCCGTGCCGGATCAGCACGAGCTCGGTGGCTCCTTCGGGCATGTGGAAACGGGTCTGCCGGTACTCGGTCACCCCGCCACCGTAGTCAGCGCGGGTGCCGGATCTCCTCGTACGTACGGGTGGCGGCTTCCTCGGCGTGCCCGGCCGCGATCTGCCGGGCGAGCAGCTCCTGCATCGGCGCGACGACGTCCACGCCGATCCCGGCGTCCCGGCTCGCCCGCACGATGACGTCCAGCGCGGACTTCGTGAAGTTCGCGTCCTGCGCGTCGATCCGGTAGTTCCCGCCGTCGATGACGGCGGCCTCGTCGTGGATCGCGCCCATCACCGCGGACAGCCACGACGTCGCCATCCCGGCGAACTCGGTCGCGCTGACACCCGCCGTGGCGACCATCGCCGCGCCGTGCTGGAAACCGAAGAACATCGCGTACATCCCGGACAGCAGTGCCAGGTCGTACAGTGAGGCCAGCCCGGCGTCGGGGCCGTAGAAGGTGCTCTCCGCCAGCAGGTCCAGCACCGGGCGGTACCGGTCGAACACCTCGGTCGAACCGCTGTACAGCAGCTTGGCCTCCGGCCTGCCGATCATCGCCGGGACGGCCATCATGGCGCCGTCGAGGTAGCCGATGCCGTGCTCGGCGGCCCAGGCGGCGGTCCGGCGTGCCTGCTCCGGTGTGCCGGTGGTGAGGTTGACCAGCGCCTTGCCTGCCAGCTGCCCGGCGACCGGGTCGAGTACCTCGTGCACCGAGGCGTAGTCGAGCACGGCGACCAGCACGACCTCGCTCGCGGCCACCGCCGCGGCCGGGCTGTCCGCCTCGGCCGCGCCGAGCGCCACCAGGTCGCCTGCCCGGCCGGGGGAGCGGTTCCACACCGTGGTCGGATGGCCCGCCTTCACCAGTTCGGCGGCGATCGGCCGGCCCATCGCGCCGAGCCCGATCACGGTCACGGTCGCCGGATTCTTGTCCTGCACGGTTTTCGCTCCTGTCGTCGGTGGTTCGTCTGCCTCCATCCTTGATCCGTGCTGTCGGGGCGACAAGTACCCACTTCAAAGTGCGGTACTGACCGAAGAGTGCGTACTGATCGTGTCCCGGAGCCAGCGCTGCGCCGGGTCGGCGTCGAGCCGCGCGTGCCAGGCCAGCCGGATCTCGATGTCCGGCAACGCCGCCGGAATGGGAAACCGGTGCAGCCCGAGTGCGGCGCCGTGTTGCTCGGCGAACCGGCTGGGCGCCAGGCCGACGTAGTCGCTCGACGCGACGACGAACGCGGCGACGGCGAAGGTGGGGACGACCGCGGCCACCCGGCGCTGGAGGCCCGCTTGGGCGAGGACGTCGTCGAGCGGACCCCGGGTCCGGCCGCGGCGAGAGGCCGCGACGTGCGGATACCGGCACAGCTGCTCCAGCGTCGGCCTGCGGCGGCGGCCCAGCGGGCCGGACGCGCGGACGATGCCCACCACGTGCTCGCCGTACAGCACGGTCGTGCGGATGTCCGGCGCGCCGATGTCGTTGGCGCCGATGTCCAGGTCGACCGAGCCGTCCCGCAGCGCCTCGGCGCTCTCGTTGGCCTCTCCGACGAACCGCAGCACCACACCCGGCGCGGCCGAGGCGGTCGCCTCGACCAGCGCGGTGGCCAGTGTCGCGGCCACGCCGTCGTTGATGCGGATGGTGAAGACGCGGTCCAGCGCGGCGACGTCGAGTTCGCGGCCGGCGGTGACGAGTGCCGACGCCTCGTCGAGCAGCGACCGCACCCGTGGCGCGATCCGCAGGGCGAACGGCGTCGGAGCCATTCCCCGCCCGGCACGCACCAGGATCGGGTCCTCCATCGCGCGGCGCAGCCTGCCCAGCGCGCGGCTGGCCGCCGGAATCGACAGGTGCAGGCGCTCGGCCGCCGCCGTGACGCTGCCCTCCCGCAGCAGCGCGTCGAACACCCGGAGCAGGTTCAGGTCGAGCTGGTCCGCCATGGTTGCATGGTACGCAAACAGTAGTTGTGAAAGTTGCGTGGCGTGGAATGCTGCGGCGTACCTACCGTCGCGGACATGCCCTCCCAAATCTCCCGGCGCGCACTGCTGCCGGTGATGTGTTCCTGTGTCGTGCTCGTCGTCGGGATGGTCGCCGCGATCAACATCGCGGTGCCGATGCTGGCGGCGAGCCCGCTGCGGCCGTCCCCGTCGGCGCTGGTCTGGATCGTCGACACGTACGTGATCTTCTTCGCCTGCCTGGTGATTCCCGGCGGAGCCGCGGGCGATCGCTTCGGGCGCAAGGGAGTTCTCCTCGCCGGCCTGATCCTGTTCGCGGCGGGCGCGACGCTGTCGGCCGTGGCGCCGAACGTGGCGGTCCTGCTCGCCGGCCGGGCGGTCACCGGGATCGGCGCTGCCGCCGTGCTGCCCAACACGCTGGCGGTCCTGCTGCACGCCGTTCCCGCGGAACGCGCGGGCGCGACGATCGCGACCTGGGCGTCGATGACCGGGATCGGCGGCGTCGTCGGCAATCTGGGCGGTGGTGCCGTCCTGACGGCCGGGTCGTGGCGATGGTTGTTCACCGCCGCCGTGCCTGCCGCGTTGCTGCTGGCTGTGCTCACAGCGCGGGTGACGCCGGTGTCGGGACGGCATTCCCGTCCCGTCGACGTGCTGGGGACCGTGCTGCTCGTCGGCGCGTCGGTGGCTCTGCTGCTGGGCATCGTCGAAGGTCCGGAGCGGGGCTGGGGAAGTACCGCCGTCGTCGGCGCGTTCGGCTGCTCCGCCGTGTTGTTCGCGGTGTGGACGGTCGTCGAGCTGCGCAGCGAGCACCCGCTGGTCGATCCCCGGCTGTTCCGGCTACCCGGCCTGCGCAGTGCCAGCATCGGCATGACCGCGGTGTTCTTCGGGATGTTCGCGTTGTTCTACGTCAACGCGTCGTTCCTGCAGTACGCCATGGGATTCGACGTCCTGCTGACCGGTGTCGGGATCCTGCCGCTGACCGTCCCGATCGTCGTCGGCGCACGCCACGTGGGCCGCCTGTCGCGCCGTATCGGTGTGGTCGGTACCGTCGCCGCCGCGTTCGGGTTCGTCGGCGGCGGGCTGCTCGGACTGTCCACAAGCGACGGCAACACCCCCTACGTGTGCTACGCCGCCTGGCTGGTGGTGACCGGGATCGGCGTGACGCTGGCGCTTCCGACACTGTCCGCGGCCATCGCGGGTTCGCTGCCACCGGCACAGGCGGGGGTGGGGGCGGGGCTGCAGGCCACCACGCGCGAGTTCGGCAGCGCGCTCGGCGTGGCCGTCATCGGCACGGTGCTCGCCGGGTCCGCCGGGACGCGGGACGTCGCCACGGCGTTCGTCTCCGGAACGCGGACCGGGCTACGGGTGGTCGGCGTGACCGTGCTCGTCCTCGGTGCGCTCGTCGTCGCGGAGGCGTGGGCGGCTCGCCGGCCGGCGCCGGACCTCCGCGGCGACGTCAGCGGCCGGCGGCCTCACGCGCACCTCGCACCGCGAGCTGGTCGGCCCGCTCGTTGTCCTTATGCCCGGCGTGACCCTTGACCCACAGCCACTGCACCTCGTGGACCGCGGCGGCGGCCTCCAGCCGCTGCCACAGGTCGGCGTTCTTCACCGGCTGCCGGGTGCTGGTGACCCAGCCGTTGCTCTTCCACTTCGGCAGCCACTGGGTGATGCCGTTCTTGACGTAGGTGCTGTCGGTGTGGATCCGCACCACGGCGGGCCGGGTCAGGCTCTCCAGCGCGCGGATCGGCGCGGTCAGCTCCATCCGGTTGTTGGTCGTGGTGTCCGGTTCGCCGCCGTACAGCTCCTTCTCGTGCCTGCCGTACCGCAGTACGGCGCCCCAGCCGCCGGGGCCGGGGTTGGGGCTGCACGCGCCGTCGGTGTAGATGTCCACGGTCTGCTCGGGGCTCACCACGGCAACCTACCTCGTTGTGGTGACGCGGCCTCCGCGCCGGTCCTGGCGCGGCTAGATTGGCGGCGTGCGCACGCGGCAGGGACTCGAGAGACTGGTGTTCTTCAGCGACGCGGTCGTGGCGATCGCCATCACGCTGCTGGTCCTGCCGCTGGCCGAGGGGGTGCCCGAGGCGGTCGCCCGCCACGCCAGCTCGGTCGAGGTGATCAGCGAGAACCTGCCCGCGATCTTCGTCTTCCTGCTCAGCTTCGCGGTCATCGCCCAGTTCTGGCGGGCCCACCACCAGCTGTTCGAGCGGATCGACGACTACCGGCGGCCACTCGTGCTGTGGAACCTGCTGTGGTTGCTCACCATCGTCCTGCTGCCGTTCGTCACCGAGATGGCGGGCAGTTTCGGTGGTGACGACCGGTTCGCGCCGGTCTTCTACATCGCGGTGGTGCTGGGCAGCAGCGTGTGCCTGAGCGTGCTGACGCTGATCGCGCGGGCGAATCCGGACATCGCCGCCGGGCCCGGCGCGATCACCGGCCGGCTCGTGGCCGAGGCGGTCAGCACCACCGTGCTGCTGGCGATCGCGCTGGTGGTGACCGTGGTGGTCCCGGGCGCCCGCTACTACTCGCTGCTGCTCTTGCTGCTACTACCCGCCGTGTCCACGGTCCGCCGGAGGACCGCGCCGAGGAGTTGACCGCCGGGCCGCCGGCGGGAAAGGTGGTCGCCGTGGCTGCCGACGAGGTGCGCGACGGTGTCTCGCTGACCAATCTCGACCAGGAGCTGTTCCCGGGTGCCGGGGCGTCCAAACGTGACCTGGTCGAGTACCTGGACGCTGTCCGCGACCGCATCCTGCCCGGGCTGGCCGGGCGGCCGCTGTCGGTGGTCAGGGTGCTGCGCGGGCAGAAGCCGTTCATGCAGAAAAACGTTCCCAAGTACACGCCCGACTGGGTGCCCACCGTCCCGCTGTGGGCGGAATCATCGCAGCGGGAGGTGTCATACGCGCTGTGCGAGGACCGCCGCACGCTGCTGTGGTTCGCCAACCAGCGGGCCGTCGAGTACCACCCGACACTGATGCGGCTCGACGACGGCGGCAAGCCGGGCGTGCTGATCCTCGACATCGACCCGCCGGAGGGACAGGATTTCGGCGTGGCCGTGCGGGCGGCGCACCTGGTCCGCCAGGCACTGGCCGACACCGGCCTGGCCGGCGCGGTGAAGACCAGCGGGGCCAAGGGCCTGCACATCTATGTGCCGGTGGTGCCGAGCGAGTCGATCGAGGACGTGGCCGCGGCGACCAGGGCGCTGGCGGCCCGGGCCGAGCGGATCGACCCGGCCGTGGCCACCACGGCGTACATCCGCGAGGACCGCGAGGGCAAGGTCTTCCTCGACTCGACGAGGGCCGCCTGGGCCACCGTCGTCGCGGCCTACAGCCCGCGGGTGCGGCCGGGTGCGCCGGTGTCGTTCCCGGTGCCGTGGGACGAACTGGACAACGTCACCCCGGCCGACTTCACCGTGCGGACGGCGGTGGACCTGCTCGGCGACGCCGACCCGTGGGCCGCGCAGCTGCCCGAACCGGGCCGCCTGCCTGCCGACCTGCTGGAGGAGGGCCACGCCATCCCGGTGGCCAGGGTCGCGGCCATGCACGAGGGCAAGCGCCGGGCCAGGGCCCGCCGCACCTGACGCGAGTCGTACGTTCTCCCGCGCGAGTCGTACGTTCCCGGTGGCGCGCCAAGCACGTGAAGGCCACCTTCATTACGTCTGACGTCAGGGCTCCGGCGAAGTCGGGAGTCGTGGGCGATTGCCGTGAGGGCCCCCTTCACGGCATCAGACGCCACCACATCCGCCCTCACCCGGGCGCACCCGCCCCACCGGCCTCGAACACCACAACCACCCCATCAGCCACCACGAACGAGACAACCCACCAAGCACCAGAGCACGTGAAGGCCACCATCACCACGTCACACGTTATGAAGGTGGCCTTCACGAGCCTGGGCCGGGCCACGTCTCGCGATCTGGAACCGGCGTTCACATCGTGAGTTCTGCGCTCACGCACGCGAGTTCTGCGTTGCGGCCCGCGAATTCTGCGCTCGGAACCACCCGCCTCGCCCTGCCGCACCCCGGACTTTGCCGGGATCCTGACGTCTCACGTGGTGAAGGTGGCCTTCACGTGCCCTGCGCCTCACGCGCGAGGCCGGCGTTCGTGCACGACCCGGCCGCCGAGCAGCGTGGCGGCCACGCCCACGTCGCCGAGCTTCTCGGCGGCCACCGCTTCGACGTCGGCGTCGAGCACCACGACGTCGGCGAGCTTGCCCGGCGTCAGCGACCCGATCCGGTCCTCCATGCCCAGCGCGTAGGCGGCGTCGAGGGTGTGTGCCCGCAGCGCCTCGCGAACCGTCATCGCCTGCCCGCCGCCGATGTCGTCGCCCTCCCGGGTCCGGCGGAGCACCGCGTTGGCGACCGTGTGCAACGGCCGGAACGACGAGACGAACGAGTCGCTGGACAGCACGGGCCGCAGCCCGGCGTCCAGTTCCTCCCGGATCGGCTGCAGCCGGTGCGCGCGGTCGCCGAGCCTGCGCAGGAAGTCGCCGCCGCTGTCGTGCAGGAAGTTGGGCTGGTTGACCGGGATCACGCCCAGTCCGGCGAACCGCCGCACGTGCTGCCGCGTCGGGTAGCCGCAGTGTTCGACGCGGGGCCGGAAGTCGTCGCCGTACGCCCGCGCGCCCGCCTCGATCGCCCGCAGCGAGTTCTCCATCGCCACGTCGCCCTGGGTGTGGATGGCCACCCGCCAGCCCGCGCGAGCGGCCCGTTCGACCAGCTCGGTCAGCTGATCGGCCGCCCAGTACAGGCTTCCGGTGAACTCGCCGTGCTCGCCGTAGGGCTCGCTGAACGCTGCCGTCCCGCCGATGAGCGTGCCGTCGGAGTAGAACTTCATCGCCCCGAGACTGAGCCAGTCGTCGCCGAACGGCCCGGCCAGCCCCGCCGACGTGAGCGCGTCCAGCTGGTGCGACAGCGGCATGGCGACGGTACGCACCGGCAGCCAGCCGCCCGCTCGCGCGGCGCGGTAGACGCGCATCTCCCGTGCCGACACCTGCGGATCGGCGACCGTGGTCAGGCCGGCCGACAGGTAGGCCTCACCCGCGTCACGCAGCCACGCCGACAGCTGCTCGAACGGCAGCTCGGTGTGGAAGTTCGGGCCGTGACAGCCGATCTCGACGGCCAGCGGCAGCAACAGCTGCATGGCCGAGTCGAGCACCATCCCGGTGAGCCTGCCCGCGGCGTCGCGGACGAACCGGCCGCCCGCGGGGTCGGTCACGTCGCTGCCGATGCCGCGCCAGGACAGTGCCGCGGAGTTCACCACGGCCTGGTGCCCGGACACGTGGTAGACGATCACCGGGTGCTCGGTGGTGGCCTCGTCCAGCCGCTGCCGGGTGGGCCTGCCCTCGGGGTACTTGGCGTCGTCCATCCCGAACGCGCGGATCCACTGTCCCGGCGGGGTACGCGCTGCGGCCGTCGCCACCATGTCCACCAGTTCGTCCACAGTGGACACTGTGGGGTAGCTCGCGTCCTCGGCGGCCAGTGACTCCGCCGTCGACAGCAGGTGGTTGTGCGGGTCGACGAACCCGGGGAGCACGGTCGCGCCGTGGGCGTCGATCCGGTGTGCCCCGGCCGAAGCCGTCGCGGTGTCGCCGAGCGCGGCGACGACCCCGTCACGGACGAGCACGGCACCGGCCTCCGGCCGCGCCGCGTCCATGGTGAGGACGCGGGCGTTGGTGATCAGGACGTCAGTCACGGGCGCGAGCTCCTGTTCGTTGACGTCGTCGCGGACCTGCGGGGCACCGCGCAGGCAGGCGATGCTGACCAGGCACATCACGACCAGCAGGACGATCACCGGCGCCACCGAGCCGAACGCGGCCAGCAGCGCGGTGCAGGCCAGCGGCGCGAACCCGCCGAAGACGGCGCCGGCGACCTGATAGGACAGTGAGATGCTGGTGTAGCGGGCACGAGCGGGGAACAGCTGCGCGAGGATCGCCGCGATCGGCCCGTAGGTCGCGGCCATCACCAGCCGCATCACCGCCAGCACGGTGAAGATCAGCGCCGTCGAACCGCTGTCCATCACCAGGAACTGTGGCGTGGCCAGTACCGCCACTCCCGCGAGCCCGGCGATGACCACCCGGCGGCTGCCCAGCCGGTCGCCCAGCCAGGCCACCCCGACCGTGGCCACCAGCTCCACGAACGAGGCCACGGTCAGCCCGGTGAGCACCAGTTGCTCACTCACCTTCAGATCGGTCGTGGAGTACGCCAGCAGGAACGTCGTCACGATGTAGTACCCGCCGACGGCCACCGGCAGCGCGCCGATACCCCGCAGGATCTGCCGCCACGACGTACGCAGCGCGGCCCGGACCGGCAGCTCGGCCGGGCCGGACTCCCGCACCCGCTCGAACACCGGCGACTCCTCGACCTTGAGCCGGATCACCAGCCCGACGATCACCAGCACGGCCGACAGCAGGAACGGGATCCGCCACGCGCCCTCGCGCAGCGCGTCCTCGCCCTGCGCGGACAGCAGCCCGAACAGGCCCGACGCCAGCAGCGCGCCGGCCGGGTTGCCGAGCTGGGCGAACGAGCCGTAGAACGTCTTGTGCTTCTCCGGCGCGTGCTCGACGGCCATCAGCACCGCGCCACCCCACTCGCCGCCGACCGCGAGTCCCTGCGCGAACCGCAGCAGCACCAGCAGCAGCGGGGCGACGACGCCCGCGGTCGCGTAGGTGGGCAGCAGGCCGACGGCGAACGTCGCCACGCCCATGATCAGCAACGTGGTCACCAGGGCCGCCCTGCGCCCGACCCGGTCACCGAAGTGGCCGAAGACCAGGCCGCCCAGCGGGCGGGCGAGGAAGCCGACGGCGTAGGTGGCGAACGAGGCCATCAGGCCGACCAGCGGGCTGGTGTCCGGCGGGAAGAACAGCGTGCCGAACACCAGGCTCGCGGCCGTGGAGTAGGCGTAGAAGTCGTACCACTCGATCGTCGTGCCGATGAACGCCGCGGCGGCGGCGCGGCGGGCACTCGGTGCGGTCATGGGGTGCTCCCACTGCGTCGGGGGATCTCAGCGGTGGCACGCTAACCGCTAACCCGCCGGTCGACGGCTGTACGATATGCACTCCGTCGAAGATTGTTTTGTGCGATTCGCACGATCGGGGACCGTCATGCCGCTCACCGTCGCCGACGTCCTGCGGATGGACGGGCTGGAGCTGGGCCTGCTCGCGGGCGAGGCCGGCCTGGGCAGGGAGGTCTCCTGGGCACACGCCATCGAGGTCGCCGATCCGGTGCCCTGGCTGCGTGGCGGTGAGCTGGTCCTGACCATCGGCCTCGGCCTGCCGGACGACGAGAGCGGCAGGCGGGCCTACGTCCGGCGGCTGGCCGCGGCCGGTGCCGCCGGGCTGGGCTTCGCAGCCGAGGTGCTGGACGCGCTGCCGCCGGAAGTGCTCGACGAGGCGGGCAGGCGGGACCTTCCGGTGGTGGCAGTCCTGGGCACGACGCCGTTCATCGCGGTCAGCCAGGCCGTCGCGCGCTGGCACTCCGAGGCCGCGTTGCGGGCGGAACGGCACGCGATCGCCGTCCAGGAGTCGATCGCCCGCGCCGCGCTGCGGTCCGGCGACGCCGGCATCCTCGCCGAGCTGGCCAGGGGTGTCGGTGGCGAGGCGCTGCTGCTCGACGTGGACGGCCGCACCCGCGCGGCGCGCCCGGCGGGGGAGCGGCCCTGGCACGCCAGGGCCCGGGAGCTGGCCGGGTCGATCCGCGGCCGGTCGCAGGCCGCCACCGCCGTCGAGGACGGCGAGAAGTACCTGCTGGTGCACAGCATCGGCCTGGCCGGACCGCCGAGGGGCTGGCTGGCCCTGTCCTGCCCGCCGGGCGACGCCGTCCACCAGCGGTTGCTGGCCAACCACGCCGCCGTGCTGCTGGCGATGACCATGCTGGGCCTGCGTGCGCTGCGCTCGGCCCTGCACGCCCAGCGGGCGCGGCTGCTCGCGCCACTGCTGGACGGTGCGCCGGTGGACGCGGCGCTGTTGCCGCCCGAGCCGCTGGAGGTGGTGGTGTTCGCGCTGGACGGGGCGGCCGAGCCCGTGGGCGTGCTGCTGGACGCACTCGCCGACGTCGCCGCCGGTGTGGACACCGACCGGATCCTGCTGGTGCCGCGACCCGGTGGTGTCGTGGCCGTCCTGCCCGCGCAGGCGGGGCTCGGTGCCCGCGTCCGCGACCGGGCCGCCGAGCTGACCGGCGCCGCCGTACGGGCCGGTGCCGCCGTGGCAGGCGACGTGACCGGGGTCGCGGCCGCGGCACGCCGGGCCGCCGACGTCCTGCCTTCCGGGGAGTCCTATGTGGACGCCGACGCGGTGTCGTCCTGGGGGCTGCTGCGCGCGTCCGACGTGCTCGCGCCGTTCAGCGCCGCCGTGCTCGGCCCCCTGCGTGACCACGACCGGCGCACCGGCGCGGACCTCGCGGCGACCCTGCGGGCCTACCTCGACGCGGGCAGCGTCGAAGCCGCCGCCGCGGTACTCGGCGTGCACCGCAACACGATCCGGACCCGGCTGCGGTCGGCCGAACGGGTCGCCGGCCGCAGCCTGGACTCTCCGCGGGACCGGCTGGAACTGTGGCTCGCGTTGTCGGCCGACGATATTTAGTCGCGCCCGCGGTTAGGCTGGGGTTCATGGGGTCGGTCAAGCAGGTTCAGATCACTTTCGACTGCGCGGAACCCGCGCGCGTCGGCCGGTTCTGGTGCGAGGTGCTGGGGTACGTCGTGCCGCCGCCACCGACCGGGTTCGCCAGCTGGGAGGAGTTCGATCGCGCGCAGCCGCCCGAGCGGCAGGGCGCCGCATTTGCCTGCGCGGACCCGGAGGGCGTGGGTCCCCGGCTGTACTTCCAGCGCGTACCCGAGGGCAAGGTCGTCAAGAACCGGGTGCACCTGGACGTGCGGGTCGGCACCGGGCTCGTGGGTGAGGAACGTGTCGCCGCGCTCGAGGCCGAGTGCGCACGGCTGATCCCGCTCGGTGCGCGGCGCGTGCGGCTGCTCGTCGCCGACGAGTTCAACGAGTCGTGCCTGGTGATGCAGGACGTCGAGGGCAACGAGTTCTGCCTCGACTGAGGGATACTGCGAAGCATGGTGCTGCAGGCTGAACAGGGCGGTGGCTGGGACATCGTCCGGTCCGGCCTGCCCGGGTACGAGGGCGTCGAGCTGGTCGGGTACCGCGACCGCGCCGGGCGCGGCCTGGACATGCGGGTGCTGCCCTCGCCGAAGGTGACCATCGTGCTGGTCTTCGACGGCGAGCTGCGGATCGACCGGACGCGCCCGGTCGAAGCCGGCATCGCGAGCGGGGTGGGCGTCAACTCGGTGCGGGTGGACGGCCGGGATGTGGCCTGTGTGGACATCCACCTCTCACCGCTGGCCGCGCATTCCGTCCTCGGCGGTGCGGGCGCCGAGCTGGCCGGCACGGTCGTCGGGTTCGAGGACCTGTGGGGTGCCGAGGGCAGGCGGCTGCGAGCCGAGCTGGAGGCGGCGCCGCGCTGGGACGAGCGGTTCCGGCGGCTCCGCATGGTGCTCGCCGGGAAGCTCGACACCAACCGTCCGGTCGACCCGGAGGTGGCCTTCGCCTGGCGCGGGCTCGTCGCCACCGGCGGCCGCGGCCGGATCGGTGACCTCGCCGCCGAGACCGGCTGGACACGCAAGCGCCTGTGGTCGCGGTTCACCGCCCAGATCGGCGTGACGCCGAAGCGGGCGGCGAAGATCGTGCGCCTCGCACCGGCCATCGAGGCCATCACCGAGGGAATCCCGGCCGCCGACGTCGCCCTGCGTTACGGCTACGCCGACCAGTCCCATCTCACCCGGGACCTGCGGGAACTGGCCGGATACACGCCCGGCGCGCTGTACCGCGACTGGCTTGAGGGCGGTTCGGCGAGGGGAACAATCGTCCAAGACACCATGCGCTGAGTCCCGGCAGGGTCGTGGGCATGTCTCACGATCCGAAGAAGGCGCTGCGGGAGCTGCGCCGTCCCGTCGCCGGGCGGGTCCGGCTGGCGTGTGTGCTCAGCGGCCTCGGCGCGCTGGCCGGGCTGGCGCCGTTCGCCGGCCTCGTCGAGCTGGCCGACACGTTGCTGGCGACACCGGTCGACTCCGGCCGGGTACTCCTGGTGTCCGTGCTGATCGTCGCGGGCCTGGTGCTGCGCGCGGCGTTCACCAGCGTGGCACTGACGATCACGCACGTGGCCGACGTGCGGCTGCAGGCCGACCTGCGCCGCGGGATGGTCGCCCACCTCGGCCGCGTCCCGCTCGGCTGGTTCACCCGCAACTCCT
Source organism: Amycolatopsis suaedae (assembly GCF_004214935.1). Lineage (GTDB taxonomy): Bacteria > Actinomycetota > Actinomycetes > Mycobacteriales > Pseudonocardiaceae > Amycolatopsis > Amycolatopsis suaedae. The sequence goes on along the minus strand of NZ_SFCC01000007.1, from coordinate 58,453 downwards.
CGGGACGCCTGCGCAAAACCGCGATGGGTGACGTCGACGCACTGCACCAGCTGGTGGCACACCAGGCCGTGGAGACGACCGCCGCGGTCGTCACGCCGCTCGGTGCCCTGGCCTACCTGCTCGTCCTGGACTGGCGGCTGGCCCTGCTCGCCGTGGCGACCATCCCGCTGTTCGCGGCGGCGTATGCCTGGATGGAGCGCGGCTCCAACGAGGTCCTGCGCAAGATGGACGAGAGCAACGCGCGGCTGGGCGGCGCGGTGGTGGAGTTCATCTCGGGAATCGCGGTGGTGAAGGCGTTCGGCCGGGCGCGCAGGGCACACGCCGCCTACCGCGGTGCCGCCGCCGAGTACACGGACTTCTTCGCCGCCTGGGTCCGGCCGATGAACCGGATCGAGGCACTCGCCGGACTGCTGGTGTCCGCGCCCGTGGTCGGCCTGGTCACCGTGGGCGGCGGTGCGTGGTTCGTCGGCCAGGGCTGGGTGAGTCCCGGCGAGGCGCTGGCCGGTGTGCTGCTGGGGTGCGTGATCCCGGTGGCCATCGAACCACTCGGGTTCAGCGCGCTGAACAAGCGCACGGCAGCGGCCGCCGCGGTGCGGATCCAGGAGCTGCTGGACGTCCCGGCGCTGCCGGTCCCGGAGTCGCCCCGGCGGCCGTCCGGCGGCAGGGTCGAGTACGACGGCGTCCGGTTCGCCTATGCCGGGCACGAGGTCCTGCACGGCGTGAGCTTCACCTGCGAGCCGGGAACGGTGACGGCGCTGGTGGGGCCGTCGGGTTCGGGGAAGTCGACGCTGGCCACCCTGCTGCTGCGGTTCCACGACGTCACCAGCGGTGCGATCCGCGTCGGCGGCGCCGACGTCCGCGACGTCGCCCCGGAGCGGCTGTACCGCCACGTCGGGTTCGTGCTGCAGGACGTGCAGCTGGTTGCCGGGTCGATCAGGGACAACGTCGCGCTCGGCCGCCCGGAGGCGACCGACGCCGAGGTCGTCCGGGCCTGCCGTGCGGCTCGGATCCACGACCGGATCGCGGCGCTGCCGCGTGGCTACGACTCGGTGGTGGGCCAGGACGCTCGCCTCTCCGGCGGTGAGGCGCAGCGGGTCAGCATCGCCAGGGCCCTGCTGGCGGACACGCCGGTCCTGGTGCTCGACGAGGCGACCGCGTTCGCCGACCCGGAGTCGGAGGCCGCCATTCAGGAGGCCCTGTCGCGGCTGGTCGCCGGGCGCACGGTGCTGGTCATCGCGCACCGGCTGTCCACCATCACCGGCGCGGACCGGATCGTCGTCCTCGACGGCGGGCGGGTCGTGGAGACCGGGACGCACGGCGAACTACTTGGGGCGCCGGGCCCGTACGCACGCATGTGGAACGCACACGAGGAGGTCGCGGCGTGATCACCGATCTGCGGTTGCTGCTCGGGCCGTCCCGGGCACACGTGCTGACCCGTTATGTCGCGTGGACCGTCGCCTACGGCGTGCTCAGCGGTGTCGCCGCGGCGCTGCTGGTGCCGGTCGTCGAGGCGCTGGCCTCGGGTGCGCCGGTCGGCCCGCACCTGCTGACCCTGGCGGTGGCGACGGTGGCCGCCGCTGTCGTGCGGTACGTGCAGACCATGCGCGGCTCCGCCGCGGCGCTGGAGACGATGTCGTCGCTGCACCAGCGCCTCGGCGATCACCTGGTGACCCTGCCACTGGGCTGGTTCGACGCCGACCGCACCGGACGGCTGACCCGGGTGGCCACCGACGGCACGATGATGATCACCGGGATCTTCGCCCACCTGCTGTCGCCGCTGGTCGTCGCCGTCGCGTCGCCGCTCACCGTGACCGTCGCGTTGTTCTTCCACGACTGGCGTCTCGGGCTCGCCACCGCGCTGTGTGTTCCGTTGCTGGCACTGGCTTTCCGCTTCGCGGGCAGGAGCCTGTCCCGTGGCGAGGCAAGCAACCACGCCGCCGACGTCGAGGCGGGCAGCCGGGTCATCGAGTTCGGGCGTAACCAGCGGGTGCTGCGGGCGTTCGGCCGCAACGTCCACGGGTACCGGCCGCTGGAGGACGCCATCGAGGAGCAGCGGCTAACCCGGCGCCGCACGCTGCGGCAGGGCGTGGTGGGGTTGAGCGTGAGCGGGCTCGCGGTGCAGCTCGCGGTGACCGTGCTCATTCTCGTGGTGGTGTGGCTGGCCCTCGACGGCGCCGTCGCCCCGGCGGTGGCCGTCGCGCTGGTCGCGCTCGCGTTCCGGTTCGCCGGCCCGCTGGCCGATCTGAGCGAGTACGCCGGTGCGATCCGGATCGCCGGTGGCGACCTGCGCCGGCTCGCCGACGTGCTGCGCGAGCCCGCGATGCCCGAGCCGGACAGGACCGCACCGCTGACCGCGCCCGGCCGGATCGAGCTGGACGGCGTCGTCTTCGGCTACCGGCCGGACACGCCGGTCCTGCGTGGTTTCTCGCTCGACGTGCCGCCGGGTTCGGTGACCGCGCTGGTCGGGCCGTCGGGTGCCGGCAAGACGACCGTCATCCGGCTGCTGAGCCGGTTCTGGGATGTCCACAGTGGAGTGGTGCGGGTCGGTGGCGCCGACGTGCGCGAGCAGACGACCGAGGCGCTGACCGCGCAGCTGGCCATGGTGTTCCAGGACGTGTACCTGTTCGACGACACACTGGAGGCCAACATCCGGCTCGGCAGGCCGGAGGCGAGCGACGAGGACGTGGCCGAGGCCGCGCGGCTGGCCGGCGTCGACGAGATCGTCGCGCGCCTGCCGGAGGGCTGGCGGACCAGGGTGGGCGAGGGCGGAACGGCACTGTCCGGTGGTGAGCGTCAGCGGGTCTCGATCGCGCGGGCGCTGCTCAAGCGGGCGCCGATCGTGCTGCTGGACGAGGCCACCGCCGCGCTCGATCCGGAGAACGAGCGGTACCTGCGGCGTTCGATCCGCGAGCTGGCGCAGCACAGCACGGTGCTGCTGATCGCGCATCGGCTGAACAACGTCGTCGAGGCCGACCAGATCGCGGTCGTCGACGACGGCCGGGTGGTGGAGACCGGGACGCACCGGGCTCTGCTCGAGGCGGACGGTGCCTACGCGCGGCTCTGGCGCGCGAGCACGTCCGGCCGGGGCTGGCGCCTGACCCCCGGCTGAGCCCCGGTCCCGGCGCGGGTCAGAGGCCGAGGTCGGACAGCCCGGGGTGGTCGTCGGGACGGCGGCCGAGCGGCCAGTGGTACAGCCGCTCGGCCTCGGCGATCGGCCGGGTGTTGATCGAGGCGTGCCGGACGCGCATCAGGCCGTGCTCGTCGAACTCCCAGTTCTCGTTGCCGTAGTTGCGGGTCCAGTTGCCCGCGTCGTCGTGGCACTCGTAGGCGAACCGCACGGCGATCCGGTTGTCGCCGAACGTCCACAGCTCCTTGATCAGCCGGTAGTCCAGCTCGACCGTCCACTTGCGACGCAGCAGCGCCACGACCTCGTCGCGGCCGTCGGCGAACTCGGCGCGGTTACGCCAGCGCGTGTCGGTCGTGTAGGCCAGCGAGACCTTCTCCGGATCACGCGTGTTCCAGGCGTCCTCGGCGAGCCGGATCTTCTGGATGGCCGTCTCGCGGGTGAACGGGGGCAGCGGTGGGCGCTCGGACACGGGACCTCCTGGGAGAACGTTCGTTCTCCGACAGCTTAGAGAACGAAGGTTCTCCTGAGCAAGGGTCAGTGTGCGGCGATCAGGATCTCCGCGGCGCGGCGTGCCTGGTGTGCAGGCGCGGGCCCGGGATCCATCCCGGCGACCACCATCGCGCCCTCGGCGAGCAGGACCAGCTGGTCCGCAGTCTCGGCGGGCAGGCCCGCCGCCTCGGTCAGGCCGGTGACGAACACCCGGAAGCGTCGCTTGTGCCCGCGTGCCACGGCGGCGACGCGGGGCGAGATCCTGCCCAGCTCGCCGAAGGAGTTGATGAACGCGCAACCCTGGAAGTCCGGCTCGCTGAACCACTCGGCCAGCCAGTCGAACACCGCGAGGATGCGCGCCTTCGGTTCCCGGACGGCGGCCACGTGGGCTTCGAGACGGCCGATCCAGCGGGTGTCCCGCTGGTCGAGGTAGGCGGCCACCAGGTCGTCCTTCGAGGCGAACAGCCGGTAGAGGCGCTTGAGCGAGACCTGCGAGCGGGTGCGGATGTCGTCCATGCCGACCGCCTGGATGCCGCGGCTGTAGAACAGTTCCTCGGCCGCGTCGAGGACCTGCGTGGTCGCGGTCGTGTCGTCCACCCTGCTGTGCACTCCTCCAGAGAACCGGCGTTCTCAGTCCAGGGTACTCGCGGCGAGCAGGGCGCGGACGTTCCCGGGAGTGTGGCCCAGTTCGCGCCGCATGGTCCGGGTGAAGTGGGCCTGGTCGCTGAAGCCGAGGGTGAACGCCAGGGCGGCGAGGTCGGTTTCGCCCTCCTCGATCCGTTGCAGCGCACGGCTGATCCGTACGCGGTTGCGGTACCGGCTGACGGTCATCCCCACGTGGTGCCGGAACGTACGGCTCAGGTGGGACGGCGAAACGTCCAGCAGGCGCGCCAGTGCGACCAGGCTGCCGGCCGGCTCGTCGGCGAGCAACGCCTCCCTGGTCCGGTCGGCCAGGTCGTGCCGTCCGGGCGCGGACGTCTCGTCGGGACGGCGGCGAAGTGCCAGGCGCAGCAGGCCCACGACGGCTTCGGCTCCGGCGAAGCCGGGGTCCGCGCCGGTGCGCAGGAGCGTGCGGTGGGCGAGTTCGAGCCGCGCGTCCACGTGGACCGGGGCCGCGTCGACGCCTTCGGTCAGCGTGTTGCCGGGCAGGGTGATCGACGTGCACGTGTCCCCACCGGCGGGGTGGGCGAAGCGGGTCTCGTGTCCGGGTGGGTGGAGGTAACCGGTGGTCGGATCGATCACCACGCGCCGGCCACGGGAGTCGACCCGGAACCGGCCCCGCCGGACCAGTACGAGCTGGGTGCCGGACGTCGTTTCCGGAGCGGACCAGCGAGCGTGGTCGTCCGTGCAGTCGACCACCCGGACCACGAAGTGGGGAGTCGCCAGCACTCGCCTCGTCACACGCACGAGGCGGAACCTACCCGCGCGCACCGACACGGCCCGCAAACTCGTTCAAGACCGTCGGCCTTCGGTGGTCGAGGCTCGCGGGCATGGTCAACCTTCTCGTGCCGGGCACCCGCCGTGGGCCGATGCTGGCGGTGCTGCTCACCGGACAGGTGATGGTGTCGATGGACGGATCGATCGTGTCCGTCGCCGCCCAGACGATTCGTGCCGGGTTGGGCGCCGGCAGTGCCGAGATCCAGTTGCTCGTGTCGAGCTATCTGCTGACCACCGGCGTCCTGTTCGTCACCTGCGCGCGCATCGGTGATGTCATCGGGTTCCGGCGCGCGTTCCTGATCGGGCTCGGCTGGTTCACCGGGGCCTCGCTGCTGTGTGGGCTGGCCGTCGACCCGGCGATGCTGGTGCTTGCCCGCATCGCGCAGGCGGCCGGGGCCGCGTTGCTGATGCCACAGGTGTTCTCGCTCATCCATCGTCACTGGGAAGGCGCCGGGCGCCGCAGGGCGATCGGTGTCTACAGCATGGTCCTCGCCCTCGGGGTCGCGCTCGGCCAGGTGATCGGAGGACTGGTCGCGGGGGTCGACCTGCTCGGGCTGTCCTGGCGGCCGGTCTTCCTGATCAACGTCCCGGTCGGTGTGGCCGTGCTGCTGATCGGCCGGCGGGTCCTGCCGAGGTCACGAACCGGCCGGCGGGCCCGCCTCGATCTCGTTGGGGTGGCCCTGCTGACCGCGGCCATGACCGCGCTCACCCTCCCGCTCGTCTTCGGTCACAACCAGGGGTGGCCGGCGTGGGTGTGGGTCACGCTCGCCTGTGGCGCCGTGCTGTCGGGGGTGTTCGTCCGATACGAATCCACGGCACGGCACCCCGTTTTCGACGTCGCGGCACTCAGGTCGGCCGGAGTGAAGTCAGGCTTGGCTGCCTGCTGTGTCGTCATGGGTTGCTACACCGTCTTCGTGCTCACGCTGACCCTGCATCTGCAGTCCGAACTCGGTTACAGCCCGCTCCAGGCTGGACTCGCGTTCGTTCCGTACGCGGTCGGTTTCGGCGCGCTCAGCCTGAGCTGGAACCGTTGCCCGCGGTGGCTGCGGCGGGTTATGCCGATCGTGGGACCGCCGGTCTTCGCCGCGGGTGCCGTTCTGGCCGTGCTCGTCGTCAGGCACGACGGACACCCGTGGTTCTTCCTGCCGTTGCTGCTGTTCGCCGGGGCCGGGCACGCCGCCGGGTACAGCCCGCTGATCGCACAGGTGACCTCGGCGGTGGAGCCTCGGTTCGCCTCGGCGATCTCGGCCATGAACGCCACCGGCCCCGTGCTCGCCGAGGTGATCGGGGTGGCGGCTCTGGGCAGTGTCTACTTCGCGGCGTCCACCTCGGCGGACGGTCTGCTGCTGGTCGTCGCCGCCATCGCGGCTCTCCTGATCATCGCTGCGATATGCGCGGTCCTGGCCGGTGTAGCCAGCTGTGCTACGCAAGGCTACGCTGGGGATCGTGAAGGTGATCAGCCAGCGTGAGTTCAGGAACAACTCGGCAGCCGTCATGGACGCGGTGGAAGCCGGCGAGACCTATCACGTCACTCGTAACGGCGTCGAGGTCGCGGAACTGCGTCCCCTGTCCCGTCAGCGGCGGTTGACTGCCGAGGAGCTGGTGGAGCGGCACCGGCGGCTGCCCCGGGCTGATGCGGCTCAGCTGCGGCGCGAGGACGACGAGGTCTTCGGCGAAGATCGCATCGGTGACGACAATCCCTGGGACCGTGCCCGTGGCTGACCGCCGGCAGTCCGGAGTGCTCGACACGTGCGTTTATATCGATCTCGCCCGTCTGGATCCGGCTGATCTGCCCGTCATCCCCGAAATCACGGCGGTCACGATGGCCGAATTGCACCAGGGCGTCGCGATGACCGCGGACCCGGCGTTGCGAGCCGTGCGCAACGAGCAGCTCGGCGCGGCCATCGTCGATTTCGAGCCGCTCCCGTTCGACGGTCCGGCCGCGGCGCGCTACGGCACGCTGGTGGCGATGACCGTGGCCACGGAGCGGAACCCGCGGGCCCGCCGGCTCGACCTGATGATCGCCGCGATCGCCTCGTCCCGGGAACTGCCGTTGTACACCCAGAACGCCAAGGACTTCGTCGGCCTGGACGGCATGGTGGAGATCATCCCTGTCCGCCAAGGCTCGTGAAGGCCACCTTCATTACGTGAGACGTGATGAAGGTGGCCTTCACGAGCATGTGAGCGGCCCGCTGCGAATCACCAGCCGCGCTCGCGCCACTCGGTCAGCTTCGGGCGCTCCGCGCCCAGCGTCGAGTCGTCGCCGTGGCCGGGGTAGAACCACGTGTCGTCCGGCAGCGCGTTGAACAGCCGTGACTCCACGTCGTTCAGCAGCGACGTGAAATCACCCGGTGAGGTGGTCTTTCCCACGCCGCCGGGGAACAGCGAGTCGCCGGTGAACAGGTGCGGGTGGCCCTTCGGGTCGCGGTAGAGCAGGGCGATCGAGCCCGGCGTGTGCCCGCGCAGGTGGATGACCTCCAGCGTGCAGTCGCCGACGGTGAGCGTGTCGCCGTGCTCGACCAGGAAGTCCGGCGGGACCGGCAGCGGGTCGGCGTCCAGCGGGTGGGCGGCGGTGTTGGACCCGTTGGCCCCGGCGACGGCGCCCAGCGCCTGCCAGTGGTCGGGGTGCTGGTGGGTGGTCACCACGGTGCGCAGCGCCGGGCGGTCCGGGCCGTGCCCGATCAGATCGGAAATGCGTTCCGGATCGGCCGCGGCGTCGATCAGCAGGGCCTCGTTCTGAGCGCGGCAGACCAGCAGATAAGCGTTGTTGTCCATCGGGCCGACCGAGATCTTGGTGATGGTCAGCTCGTCCAGGGTGCGCCGGGCGGCGTCGCCGCCGGGCTCCACGTGACCGGTGTACTCCTCAACGACGTTCACGCCCCGCACCCTAGCGCCACCATGCCGACGCGTACCCTCGACGGGAGCGCGAACCCTCGCGGACCAGCCGGAATCCGGCCCGACCGGTTTTGTCGGTGGTCCGACTTAGCATCTAGGCGGCCGCCCTCTGGGCGCTGCCCGAACCCAACGCCAGCACGCACCAGACCAGTGAGAAAGGGACTCGCGTGGCTGATCGCCTCGTTGTTCGCGGTGCACGCGAGCACAACCTCCGTGGCGTGGACCTCGACCTGCCACGGGACAGCCTGATCGTGTTCACCGGCCTGTCCGGATCAGGCAAGTCCAGCCTCGCCTTCGACACGATCTTCGCCGAGGGCCAGCGCCGCTACGTCGAGTCGCTGTCGGCCTACGCCCGGCAGTTCCTCGGCCAGATGGACAAGCCGGACGTCGACTTCATCGAGGGCCTCTCGCCCGCGGTGTCGATCGACCAGAAGTCCACCTCGCGCAACCCGCGCTCGACGGTGGGCACGATCACCGAGGTCTACGACTACCTCCGCCTCCTCTACGCCCGCGCGGGCAAGCCGCACTGCCCGACCTGTGGCGAGTCGATCAGCAAGCAGACGCCGCAGCAGATCGTCGACCAGGTACTCGACATGGAGACGGGCACCCGCTTCCAGGTCCTGGCGCCGGTGGTGCGCGGCCGCAAGGGCGAGTACGTCGACCTGTTCGCCAACCTTCAGCAGCAGGGCTACGCCCGCGCGATGGTCGACGGCGTGGTGCACTCGCTGACCGACCCGCCGAAGCTGAAGAAGCAGGAGAAGCACCAGATCGCGGTGGTGATCGACCGGCTGTCGGTCAAGCCCAGCTCCAAGCAGCGGCTCACCGACTCGATCGAGACCGCGCTGCGGCTGGCCGACGGGCTGGTCGAGCTGGACTTCGTCGACCTGCCGGAGAACGACCCGCACCGCGTGCGCGGCTTCTCCGAGAACCTGGCCTGCCCCAACGGCCACCCGCTGGCCATCGAGGACTTCGAGCCGCGCTCGTTCTCGTTCAACTCGCCCTACGGTGCCTGCCCGGAGTGCACCGGTATCGGCGTGCGCAAGGAGGTCGACCCGGAGCTGGTCGTCCCGGACGACGAGATGTCGCTGGGGGAGGGCGCCATCGCGCCGTGGGACTTCGGGCAGAGCGCGGAGTACTTCCAGCGGCTGCTGGAGGCGCTGGCCGAGACCGTCGGCTTCCGCATGGACACGCCCTGGCGCCGGCTGCCGGCCAAGGCGCAGAAGGCCGTCCTGCACGGCGTCCCCGAGCAGGTGCACGTCCGCTACCGCAACCGCTACGGCCGCCAGCGTTCCTACTACGCCAACTTCGAGGGCGTCATCCCGTTCCTGGAGCGCCGCCAGGAGCAGACCGAGTCGGACTTCATGCGGGAGAAGTACGAGGGCTACATGCGGGAGGTGCCCTGCCCCGCCTGCCAGGGCACCCGGCTCAAGCCGGAGATCCTCGCCGTCACCCTTGAGCACGCCACCCGCGGCCCGCACTCGATCGCCGAGGTGTGTGCGCTGTCGGTGGCCGAGGCGTCGGACTTCCTCGACGACCTCGTGCTCGGCACCCGGGAGGCGATGATCGCCGGGGCGGTGCTCAAGGAGATCCAGGCCCGGCTGCGGTTCCTGCTCGACGTCGGCCTCGACTACCTGTCGCTGGACCGTGCCTCCGGCACGCTGTCCGGCGGCGAGGCGCAGCGCATCCGGCTGGCCACGCAGATCGGCTCCGGCCTGGTCGGCGTGCTGTACGTGCTGGACGAGCCGTCGATCGGCCTGCACCAGCGCGACAACCACCGGCTCATCGAGACGCTGACCCGGCTGCGGGACCTCGGCAACACGCTGATCGTCGTCGAGCACGACGAGGACACCATCCGCTCCAGCGACTGGGTGGTCGACATCGGCCCGGGCGCGGGCGAGCACGGCGGCAAGATCGTGCACAGCGGTCCGTACAAGAAGCTGTTGAAGGCCAAGGGATCGCTCACCGGCGACTACCTGTCCGGGCGCACCGAGATCGCCGTGCCGATGGTGCGCAGGCCGGTGGCGAAGAAGCGGCAGCTCACCGTCGTCGGCGCCCGCGAGCACAACCTGCGCGGCATCGACGTGTCGTTCCCGCTCGGGTGCCTGGTGTCGGTCACCGGTGTGTCCGGGTCGGGCAAGTCCACGCTGGTCAACGACATCCTCGCCACGGTGCTGGCGAACAAGCTCAACGGAGCGCGGCAGGTTCCCGGCAGGCACACCCGGGTGCGCGGGCTGGACCAGGTCGACAAGCTGGTGCGGGTCGACCAGTCGCCGATCGGCCGGACGCCGCGGTCCAACCCGGCCACCTACACCGGCGTCTGGGACCACGTGCGCAAGCTGTTCGCGTCCACCACCGAGGCCAAGGTGCGCGGCTACCAGCAGGGCCGGTTCTCGTTCAACGTCAAGGGCGGCCGCTGCGAGGCGTGTGCGGGCGACGGCACGATCAAGATCGAGATGAACTTCCTGCCGGACGTCTACGTGCCGTGTGAGGTGTGCAAGGGCGCCCGGTACAACCGGGAGACCCTGGAGGTGCACTACAAGGGCAAGACGGTGTCCGAGGTGCTGGACATGCCGATCGAGGAGGCGGCCGAGTTCTTCGAGCCGATCAAGGCGATCCACCGGCACCTGGCGACGCTCGTCGACGTCGGCCTCGGCTACGTCCGGCTGGGCCAGCCCGCGCCGACGCTGTCCGGCGGCGAGGCACAGCGGGTGAAGCTGGCCAGCGAGCTGCAGAAGCGGTCGACCGGCAAGACGGTCTACATCCTCGACGAGCCGACCACGGGTCTGCACTTCGAGGACATCCGCAAGCTGCTGGGCGTCATCCACGGCCTGGTCGACAAGGGCAACACGGTGATCGTGATCGAGCACAACCTCGACGTGATCAAGACGTCGGACTGGATCATCGACATGGGCCCGGAGGGCGGCTCCGGTGGTGGCATGGTCATCGCCGAGGGCACACCCGAGGACGTCGCCGCGACGGCGGAGAGCTACACCGGCCAGTTCCTCAAGGAGCTGGTCGGCTAGCTCAGAGCCACTCGGTGATCATCTCGCCGCTGTCGTGCAGGCAGATGACGTTGAGCCGGTCCGGGCCGAGCGCGACGAACCGGTGCGGGGTGCCAGGTCCGACGATCACCATGTCCTCGGGCCCGACCTCGCGCTCCTCGTCGCCGGCGACGACGAGCGCGCGGCCCGACATGGTCACCCACATCTCCGCGTAGGGGTGCTGATGCAGGGCGGGGCCCTGGCCGGGTTCGCAGTCGATCAGGAAGAACGACAGTTCCGTGCCGAACTCCCTGCCCTGGAACTGGACGGTGCGGGTGTCCGGATTGACCGTGGTGCGCGGTACGACGGTGAGCATGCGGCAAACATACCGATGCGGTGCGAGCCAGGGGGTGAAGCTCGCACCGCATCGGCGAAGGGGGACGGTCAGCGGACCGCCGCCACCTCCTTCTCCGACTCGGCCGGCGCTGGTTCGGCCTCGTCGAGCAGGGTGGCCTCGTTGAACGGGGACGCTCCGGCGAACACCCGCCCGGCCTGTTCCCGGTTGAACTCACCGGTCCACGACCCGATGAGCACCGTGGCGACGGCGTTGCCGGCGAAGTTGGTCAGCGCCCGCGCCTCGGACATGAACCGGTCGATGCCGAGGATGAAGCCGACACCGTCGACCAGTTCCGGCTTGTGTGCCTGCAGCCCGCCGGCGAGGGTGGCGATCCCGGCGCCGCTGACGCCCGCCGCGCCCTTCGACGCGATGATCATGAACAGCAGCAGGGAGATCTGCTCACCCACCGGCAGCGGCTGGCCCTGCGCCGTGGCGATGAACAGGGTCGCCATGGTCAGGTAGATGGCGGTGCCGTCGAGGTTGAACGAGTAGCCGGTGGGCACGGTGATGCCGACGACCGGCTTGCTGACGCCGAGGTGTTCCATCTTGGCGATCAGCCGCGGCAGTGCCGACTCCGACGACGACGTCGACAGGATCAGCAGGAACTCCCTGCCGAGGTAACGCAGCAACGAGAACAGGTTGACCCTGGCGCCGAACCACAGCACCGCGCCCAGCACGACGAACACGAACACCAGGCAGGTGGCGTAGAAGCCGAGCATGATGACGGCGAGGCTGCGCAGCGCCTCCCAGCCGGTCTCGCCGACGACCGCGGCGATGGCGCCGAATGCGCCGACCGGGGCGGCCCACATGATCATCGCCAGGATGCGGAACACCCAGCGCTGGACGTGCTCGACGCCGCGGCGGATCGGCTCGCCCTTGCTGCCCAGCTTCTGCAGGGCGAAGCCGGCCAGCAGCGCGACCAGCAGGGTCTGCAGCACCTGCCCGGAAGTGAACGCCGACACCAGGGTGTCCGGGATGATGCCGAGCAGGAAGTCGACCGAGCCCTCCGAGCCGGTGGCCTGCTCCTGGGCCTTGCCGGCGGCGGCCGGGTCGAGGCTGAGGCCCTCACCGGGGTGCAGCACGTTGCCGACGACGAGGCCGATGGCCAGCGCCAGCGTCGACATGCCGAGGAAGTAACCGAGGGCGAGCAGGCCGACCTTGCCGACCTTCGCGGCCTTGGCCACCGAGCCGATGCCGAGCACGATCGTGCAGAAGATGATCGGCGAGATCATCATCTTGATCAGGTTGACGAACCCGGTGCCGAGTGGCTTGAGCTCCTTGGCGACGTCGGGCGCGGCGAAGCCGACGATCACGCCGAGCACGACGGCGGCGATCACCGCCAGGTACAGGTAATGCATCCGGTCGCGTTTGCGCCCGGGTGTCGCAGTCGGTGCGGGCACCGTTGCCTCCAAACCGTCAGGGAGTTGCCGGGAACTATGCGTGCCGCCGTGAGCGGGGTCACGGTTGTGTTCATTTCGTTCGCACCGGCCCCGCGTGGCGGATGTGCCGGACGGTGTGTGCTGATATGGACGCCGTGCCGCCACCGGAACGCCGTCGACGCCGCTGGAGCCTGGCCCGCCAGCTGCTGCTGGTGCAGCTGGTGCTCGTCGTCGTGCTGGTCGGCGCGGGGGCCGCGCTGGCGTACTTCGACTCGGCCAGGGTCACCGACGCCCGTGCCGAGGAGGAGGTCACGACCGTGGCGGTCGGGGTGGCCGACAACCCGGGTGTCGTGGCCGCACTGGGCACCCCGGACCCCAGCCGTGACCTGCAGCCCTACGCCGAACGTCTGCGCACGGACACCGGCGTCGACTTCATCACGATCATGACCGTGGACGGCGTCCGCTTCACCCACCCGAACCCGTCGCTGATCGGCCAGCCGTTCGTCGGCAACATCGAGCCGGCCGTGCGCGGTGCGTTGTTCACCGAGACCTACACCGGCACGCTGGGGCCGTCGGTCCGGGTCGTCGCGCCCATCCGCGGGGCCGCCGGCGAGGTGGTGGCGCTGGTCAGCGTGGGCATCACGGTGCGGGCGTTGTCGGCCGAGCTGCGGGAACGGCTGGTGCCGGTGTTCGGTGTGGCCGGGCTGGTGCTGGCGGTCGGGATCGCGGGCAGCCTGCTGGTCAGCGCGCGGTTGCGCAGGCACACCAGGGGCATGGGCCCGGCCGAGCTGGCCCACCTGTTCGACTACCACGAGGCGGCACTGCACGCGGTCCGCGAGGGGTTGCTGCTGATCGACACCGACGGCCGGGTCGCGCTGTGCAACGACGCCGCCCGCGACCTGCTCGGCCTGCGGGACGATCCGGCCGGGACGGCCGTGACCGACCTCGGCCTGCCGCCGACGCTGGCCGGCCTGCTCGGCGGCGAGGAGACCCGCACCGACGAGATCGTCGTGACCGACACCAGGGTGCTGGTGGTTAGCACCGAGCCGGTCCGGACGCGGGGGCGTGCCGTCGGTACGGTGGCGACCCTGCGCGACCACACCGAGCTGCAGACGCTGACCGGTGAGCTGGACACCGTGCGCGGCTTCGCCGAGTCGCTGCGGTCGCAGGCACACGAGGCGGCCAACCGGCTGCACACGGTGGTGTCGCTGGTCGAGATGGGACGGACGGATCAGGCGCTGGCGTTCGCCACGGCCGAGCTGGAGCTGGCGCAGCGGCTCACCGACCAGGTGGTGGCCGCGGTGTCCGAGCCGGTGCTGGCCGCGGTGCTGCTGGGCAAGGCGGCCGAGGCCAGCGAGCGCGGTGCCGAGCTGGTGGTCACCGACGACACGGCGCTGGCCGAACCGCTGCCGTGGATCGAGCCGCGGGACCTGGTGACGATCGTCGGCAACCTGATCGACAACGCGCTGGACGCCGCAATCGCGGCGTCGGCGGACGGACGGCCGCGGGTGACGGTGACCGTCCGCGCCGACGACGTGAAGGTGCTCGTGCGGGTGGCCGACACCGGGGCCGGTGTGCGGCCGGAGGAGGTGGAGCAGCTGTTCCGGCGCGGGTGGTCGACCAAGTCCGGCGGCAGGGGGCTGGGGCTCGCGCTGGTCGGCCAGACGGTGCGGCGGCACGGCGGGCAGGTCGAGGTCGACCCGGGCCCGGGCGCCGTGTTCACCGTGCACCTGCCGATCCCGGGGGAACGGCCGTGATCAGCGTGCTGGTGGTGGAGGACGACCCGGTGGCCGCCGAGGCGCACCGGCAGTACGTCGAGCGGGTCGCCGGGTTCACCGTCGCGGCGGTTGTCCACTCGGGAGCGGAGGCGCTGCGGGCGGTCGAGCGGCTGCCGGTCGACCTGGTGCTGCTGGACTTCTACCTGCCCGACACCCACGGCCTGGCGGTCTGCCGGGCGCTGCGGGCGGCCGGTGCCACGGTGGACGTCATCGCCGTGACGTCGGCGCGGGACCTCGCCGTGGTGAAGGCCGCGGTGTCGGCGGGGGTGGTGCAGTACCTGCTCAAGCCGTTCACGTTCGCCTCGCTACGCGACAAGCTGACCCGGTACGCGCGGTTCCGGGAAGAGCTCGGCCAGGAGGGCGAGGCCAGCGGGCAGGCCGATGTGGACCGGGCGCTGGCCGCGTTGCGCAGTGCCGACCACCAGGCGCTGCCGAAGGGCATGAGCGGGCAGACGCTGGAGGCGGTCACCGCGGCACTGGCCGAGGCGGCCGACGGCCTGTCCGCCGGTGCGGCAGCGTCGGCGGTGGGGGTGTCGAGGGTGACGGCGCGGCGGTACCTGGAGTACCTGGCCGACGCCGGCCTGGCCCGCCGCGAGCCCCGCTACGGCCAGGTCGGCCGCCCCGAGGTCTGGTACCGCGGCGTGTGAGGCCGGCCCGGCATAGTTGGCTGCCTGGCGGGGTGGGCTGGAAGGCAGAACCACGAACGAGACAACACCGGATCAACGTCACCGCCACGAACGGCACTTTGGTTGCGCGTTGCGCAACCAAAGTGCCCTTGGTAGCACCGCCGGGAGCCCGACCGCCAGTCACAAACCTTGAGCGGGACCGTAGATCGAAACGCTCCGGCTCTCCGCGTTGCTCGACGGGCTGACCATGCGGGCCGTACTGCAGGAGGACTCGGCGACACCGGAGTTGCTGCACGCAGCTCTGCGGCGGAGCCTTCGGGCACTGGCAGGTAGCGGTCAACCGGGGAGGGCTCCCGCCGCGGACGGCTAGCGTCGTGCGCGAGTCGTCGCGGAGAGGAGCCCACCGTGGGAAGGCAGCTCAGGATCGCGCAGGTGGTCATGTTCGCGCAGGCGGCGGCCTCGCTCGGGATCTGGATCGTGCAGCTGCTGACGATCAGCACCCGCCTCGACCACAACCAGGAGGTCCCGGGCTCGGTGTGGTTCGTGATCGTCGTCAACCCGCTGCTCGCGGCCCTCGTCGCGCTCGCCGCCGCCTTCCTGACCCGACGGCCGTGGGCCCGCGGCCTCGCCATCGCCGTTGAGTCGCTGGGCATCGTGAGCGCGGTGACCAGCATCATCACCGGCTACTACCAGGCCGTGATCGCCATTCTGCTGGCCGTCGGCGTGATGTTGCTGGTGTCGTCCGGGGCCCGGCGGCTCGCCGCGGCCGCATGAGGAGGAAGCCGTGACCAAGTCCCGCCTGGCCGCACTCGCCGCCACGGTCGTCCTGCTCGTCGCGGGCTGCGCCGGTCCACCGCCGATCAAGTGCAGCAAGGGCTACTGCGTGACGCCCGCCTACTGGCCGAGCACCGGAACGCGGATCGAGAACGGCTTCATGGCCGTGCTGAGCGCCATCGGCGTCGTCCCGATCGTCCCGCGCAGCGCCAACGGCCCCGCCCGGCGGACGATCAAGCCCTAGCGCGGCCGTCCCGGCACGCCGGGCCGGGTCTGCCAGGGCAGCGGCCCGTCCAGCGGGCGGTACTCGACGCCGAGCGCGTCCAGCCTGGGCAGGTGATGGGTGCGCAGCCGTTCCTCGAACTCGCCGTAGTCACGTGGTTCCGCCGGGCTCCACACCACCTCGGCGAACGCGGACAGCCGCGGGAACGCGGCGTAGTCCACCCGGCGCACCGTGTCCAGGTGCTCGGCCCACACCTGCGCCTGCGCGCCCAGCACCCTGGGCACGGCCGGCTCCGGCAGGTCCGGCGGCAGCGGCTCGTAGCCGTACACGTCGGCCAGCGTGCGCAGGAACCCCACCGGGATGGGCTCGTCGGGATGGTCGGACTGGCGGTGGTCCAGGTAGACCGACTGCTCGGGGCACATCACCACGTCGTGCCCGGCGGCCGCGGCCCGCACCCCGGCCTCCTCGCCGCGCCACGACCCGATGATCGCCGCGGTGTCCGGGTCGCCGTCGAGGATCTCGTCCCAGCCCATCGCCCGCCGCCCGCGCGCGGTCAGGTGGGCGATCATCCGGTCGACGAACCGGGCGTGTTCCGCGGTCGCGCCGGGCACCTCGTCGCCGCCGACGCAGATCACCTCGGACGGGAAGATCTCCAGTACCTCGTCCAGCACCGCGGTGAAGAAGTCTGCACTGGACGGTGAAGGGTCGAGCAGCCGCGGGTTGACGCCCCACGACGTCCACACCTCGACCTGCTCGCCGCCACCCAGTTCGGGATACGCCGCGATGGCCGCCTGCACGTGCCCGGGCACGTCGATCTCGGGCACGACGGTGACGAACCGCTGCGCGGCGTAGGCGACGATCTCTCGCAGGTCGTCGCGGGTGTAGAACCCGCCGTGCGGGCGGCCGTCGCGTTCGGGGCCGTCGTGCCTGCCCACCATCGACTCCCGCCGCCACGCCCCGACCTCGGTCAGCCGGGGGAACGCCGGGATCTCCACCCGCCAGCCCTGGTCGTCGGTCAGGTGCAGGTGCAGGACGTTCAGCTTGTGTGCGGCCAGCAGATCGACGAACCGCAGCACCTCCGCCTTGGTGCGGAAGTGCCGCGCCACGTCGAGCAGGCACCCGCGCCAGCCGAACCTCGGGTGGTCGGTGACCGTGCCGGCCGGCAGCAGGTCCGGTCCACTGTGGATGGAGGCGGCGCGGAACGCGTGCGGGCCGCGCAGCTGCCGCAGTGTCTGCGCGGCGTGGAACGCCCCGGCCTCGTCGGCGGCGGTGATCCGCACGCCGTCGCCGATGTCCAGCCGGTAGCCGGACGCCGGCAGGTCCGCGGAGAACTCCACCCGTGGCGTCTCGCCCGGCGCCATGGCGTACTGCCCGCCGGTGGCCGTGCACGACACGGGACGGGGGAGCAGACTGTCGAATCCCGGCATGACCTCAGCCCTTCACGGCGCCGGCGAGCCCGGACACCAGTCGTCGCTGCACGAACACGAAGAACACCAGCACCGGAATGGTCATCAGCGTCGACCCGGCCATGATCGCACCCCAGTCGTTCTCCTCCGGTTTGAAGAACACCAGGATCGCCAGTGGCAGGGTCTGGTTCTCGGTGTTGGAGATGATGAACGTCTTGGCGAACAGGAAGTCGTTCCACGCGTGGATGAACGACAGCACGCTGGTCGCCACCAGCCCGGGCGCCACCAGCGGGAACAGGATCTGCCAGGTGAAGCGGAACCGGCTGGCTCCGTCCACTGTGGCGGCTTCCTCCAGTTCCCTCGGCACGGCGGCGACGAACCCGCGCAGCATCCAGATCGCGAACGGCAGCGTGAACGCCAGGTGCACCAGCATCAGCGAGCCCAGCTCGTTGGTGCCGAAGGCGGGCGCGACGTCACCGACCGATCGCATCAGGAAGAACAGCGGGATGGTCAGCGCCTCCACCGGCACCATCTGCGCCACCAGCAACATCACCAGCAGCACCGTGCGGCCCTTGAAGTTGAACCGGGTCAGTGCCACCGCCGCGAGGAACGACAGCAGCATCGACAACGCCACCACGACGACCGCGACGATGACGCTGTTGAGGAAGTAGCGGGCGAACCCGGCGCTGCCGAGCACCCGCTCGAAGTGCTCGAACGTCGGCGTGAGTGTCCACGGCCGCGGGTCGGCCGACTGGATCTCCGGCGTCGGCTTGAGTGCCGAGAGCACCATCCAGTACAGCGGGAACGCCACGACACCGGCGACGACCACGGCGACGATCTCGGCGATCAGCCTGCCCGGCCTGCTGGGTTTCCACCGGCGGCGCGGCTGCCGCACCGTGGGCGCCTTCTCCGGGGCGGGGGCGGTCAGCGTGGTCACACCAGCTCCGTTCCGCGTCGTTGCGAGCGCACGTACAGCACCGTGATGGACAGCAGGATCAGCGTCATCACCACGCCGATGGCGGCGCCCTGGCCGTACTCCTGGCCGGCGAACGCCTGCTGGTAGGCGTACACGTTGAGGACCAGGTTGCGTCCGGCGAGGCCACCGCCGCCGGTCATCACGTAGATCTGGGTGAACACCTTGAAGTCCCAGATGATCGACTGGATGGTGGCGATCATCAGCACCGGCCGCAGGATCGGCAGCATCACCGACCAGGCCACCCTGGGCCAGCTCGCGCCGTCGACGGTGGCGGCCTCGACGACCTCGGTGGGAATGGCCTTGATCCCGGCATACATGGTGATCATGACGAACGGGAACGAGCACCAGATGACCTCGGCGGCCACCAGCCCGAACGCGCCGTAGGTGTCGAACGTCCAGGAGTGGCCCTCCATGGCGGAGAATCCGAGCCCGACGAGCACCTCGTTGACCAGGCCGAAGTCGGTGTCGAACAGGAACAGCCAGATGTAGGACCCGGCCATGGCCGGCGTCGCCCACGCGCCCAGCGCCGCGAGGAACAGCAGCATGCGGGGCACCGCGCGGATCCGGCTGGCCAGCACCGCCAGCGCGGTGCCGACCAGCAGGCTGCCCGCGACGCAGACCGCGGCGAAGCCGAGTGTCTTCGCCAGCACCACCCAGAACTGCGTGCTTTCCAGTAGCAGCACGTAGTTGTCGAACCCGATGAACGTCAGCGGCGCGACGCCTGCCGCCTCGGCCTGCCCGTAGTCGTAGAACGAGATCAGGACCAGCTGGTACATCGGGTAGGCCAGCACGCCCAGCAGCAGGACGGCCGCGGGGGCCAGGTAGACGGCCGCCGAACGGCCGTCACCACGCCGGCGCGACCGCCTGGGCGGCTCCGCGGCCGGCGCGGTGACGGGTGCGATCTGCGTGGTCACTGTGGTCAGGTCCCGAACGTGTTGTTCATCCGGTCCACCGCCCCGGCGACCGCGGTGTCGACGTTCTGCTCACCGGTGACGATCTGCTGCAGCGCGGTCGGCAGGATCTTCTGGGCGTCGATCTTGGACCAGGCCGGGGTGGACGGGACGAACTTGGTGCCGGCCTTGATGGTGTCCACGAACGGCTTCAGGAACGGGTCCGAAGTGGACAGCTGCTGCTGCACGCTGCCCAGCGTCGGCAGGTTGCCCATGCCCTGGTACATCTTGCCCTGGTACTTGGCGCTGCCGAGCAGCTGCGTGAACTCCACGGCGAGGCTCTTGCGCTTGGTCGCGCCGAACACGCCGAGCAGGTTGCCGCCCGCGAACGCGGGTGCGACCGAGCCGGGGTCCTTGCCGGGCAGCGGGACGACGGCGTACTTGCCTGCCAGGCTGCCCTCGACGGCCTTGCGGTTGAAGTCGCCGCCGACGGTCATCGCCGCCTTGCCGCCCGCGAAGGCCTGCACGCTCTGCGTGCCGGTCAGGTTGGCGCACTGGGCGGGCGGGCAAATGTCGTCCTTGATCAGGTTCGTGTACGCGGTCAGCCCGGCCTTGGCCTCGGCGGTGGTCAGCGAGGACGTCCAGCGCTTCTGGTCGTCCTGACGGGCGATCTCGCCGCCGTGTGCCCACAGGAACGGCAGCATGGCGTAGGTGTACTGCCCGCCGACGGAGATGCCGTACAGGTCCGGCTTGGCGGCGCGGATCCGGCGGGCGGTCTCGGTCAGCTCGGTGATCGACTTCGGCGGGGTCAGTCCCAGCTCGGTGAACACGTCGGTGCGGTAGTACAGCGCGCGGATGCCGGTGAACCAGGGCAGGCCGTAGACCTTGCCGTCGACCTTGGCCGTCTCCAGGACGGTGGGCAGCAGGTCGGCGCCCTCCTTCCAGGACTGGATGTCGCCGGTCAGGTCGGCGAGCGCGCCGGTCTCGACGTAGCTGGCCACGTCGGTGTTGCCGAACTCGGCGACGTCGGGGGCGCTGGCGGGATCGTTGAACGCTCCGGCGAACTTGTCCGCGCGGCCCTCCACGGCGATCCACTGGACGTCGACGTCGACCCCGGCGTGGGCGGCCTCGAACTCGGCGATGGCCTCGTTCACGGCGGCTTCCTTGGGCGCGCGGTTGGCTTCGTCGAACAGCCACACGCGCAGCGGCCCGGTCTTCTCGTCACCTCCCTGGCCCGCGGGTGCCGACTGGGTGGGTGAACATCCGGCGGCGAGGACGATGCCGGCTGCGAGGGTCAGGGCGGCTAACACTCGGCTTCTACGCATTTCGAGGCTCCGTTGCACGATATGCAATGCTCGTTTCGCTATTAGCAACGCAGCCTAAAGCGGCTGCCGGACGCACACAAGGGGTCTAGACCAGTGTTGTATTGCCCTTGCTTCGCTGCGGGCGCGGTCGGGCCCTTCAGTCGGCGTCTTCCCTCCTCGCCGTCGGCCGCGGAGCGGCCTTTGGGCTCGTCAGTCCAGACGCCGACGGCCCGACCGGGCCTTCATCAGCGGAACAGGACGAACGCCACGTGACCCACCGGGGTGGTGCCCGCGGCCTTGCCGAGCCGGCCGGTCGCCGGGTCGCGCGGCAGCCAGGACACGGTGCCGGAACGCTGGTTGGCCACGTAGATCCAGCGGCCCGACGGGTCGAGCGTGAAGTGGCGCGGCCACACGCCCCCGGTGGGCACGTTCGGCGTCAGCCTGGCCAGACTCGCCCCGTTCACCGTGAACGTGGCGATGGTGTCCTCGCCCCGGTTGGACGCGTAGACGAACCGGCCGTCCGGCGACACAACGATCTCCGCCGGGTACTGCGGCGCGGGCGCCGACGGGTCGACGGTCGGGATCACCTGTCCCGTGGTCAGCCTGCCCCGGCCCGCGTCGAACGCGGCGACGGTGATCTCCGCGCGCAGCTCACCGAGGACGTAGGCGAATCCGCCCCGCGGGTGGAACGCCAGGTGCCGCGGTCCCGCGCCGGAGGGCAGGTCGAGCCGCTGGTTCAGCGCCAGTTTCCCGGTGGCCTGGTCCAGCCGGTAGACGAACACCGCGTCCGCACCCAGGTCGACGGCCAGCACCCAGCGCCCGCTCGGGTCGACGACGACCTGGTGGGCATGCGGGTCCCGTTCCCGTTTCGGATGCTTCACCACGTCGGTCGGCTCACCGAGCTTCCCGCCGGCCAGGATCGGGTTCACCGCGACGCTGCCGCCGGTGTAGTTGGCCGACAGCAGGTACTTCCCGCTCGGGTGCACGGTCAGGTGCGTGGGGTGCGCGCCGCCGGTGGAGCGGCTATTCAGGATCCGCGGCCTCGCCGCGTCGGAGACGTCCAGCGCGGTGACCCGGCCCGCCTCCAGCTCGTTGGTCACGTACATCCGGCGGCGGTCGGCCGACAGCGCCAGCCACGACGAGTCCGCCATGTCCGCGACCGTGGCACCCACCCGCAGCGCCTGACCCGACCGGGTGGCCACCTGCAGTCCCGCCCCGGGCGGCTCGCCCCAGGTGGAGTAGCTACCGAGGTAGACCACCTGCTGCCGGAGCCCGGCCCCGGCGCCCTTCGCCGTGAGCACGGCGCCCAGCCCTGCCGCGCCGACGGCGCCGAGGAACCTGCGACGATCAAGACCTGCCATCGAGAACTCCTTCTCTAGACGACTGCCATCAATCCGGCGGCGACCGCGAACCCGACGACGGAGAGGATCGTCTCCTGCACCGTCCAGGTCTTGAGGGTGTCCTGCACCGAGATCCCGAAGTACCGCGAGACGATCCAGAAACCGCCGTCGTTGACGTGCGAGGCGATGATCGACCCGGCGGCGATGGCCACCACCAGCAGCGCCAGCTGCACCTGCGAGTAGCCGAGTTCGCTGACCGTCGGCGCGAGGATGCCGCTCGTGGTGACGATGGCGACCGTGGCCGAGCCCTGCGCGATGCGCATACCGCAGCTGATCACGTAGGCGGCCAGGATCACCGGCAGGCCGGCGTCGTCCAGCGACCCGGAGACGGCCTTGCCGATCCCGGTGGCCTGCAACACCGCGCCGAAGAACGCACCGGCACCGACCACCAGCAGGATCATCGCGACCGGCCGCAGCGCCGTGCCGGACAGCTGGGACAGCTGCTTGCCGCTCATGCCGCGGCGCGTGCCCAGCAGCCACGACGCCAGCAGCACGGCGATGGTCAGCGCGACGGCGGGCGTGCCGACGAACGTGGCCACGCCGGCGATCGTGGAGTCCTTGGGCAGCCAGATGCTGCCGAACGTGCCGAGCAGGATCAGCACCAGTGGCACCGCGATGATGAACGCGACCAGCCCCAGCGACGGCGGGTTCTCGTGTTCGGAGTCACCGCCGTTCTCGACCAGCATCTCCTCGGGCACGTCGATGTGGATGCGCTTGCCTATCCACGCGGCGAACCAGACACCACCGACCAGCCAGGCCGGGATCATGCAGACCGCGCCCATCAGGATGACCCAGCCGAGGTCGACGCCGAGCAGGCCGGCCGCGGCCACCGGGCCGGGGTGCGGCGGCAGGAACGCGTGGGTCACCGACAGGCCGCCCAGCAGCGGCAGGCAGTACAGCAGGATCGACTTGCCGCCCTGCTTGGCCGCCACGTACACCAGCGGCGCCAGCACGAAGATGCCGATGTCGAAGAACACCGGGATGCCGAAGATCAGGCCGGCGACACCCATCGCCAGCGGCGCCCGCTTCTCACCGAACGCCCGCAGCAGCGACGACGTCAGCACCCTGGCGCCTCCGGACTTCTCCAGGATCGCGCCGAGCAGCGTACCCAGGCCGATGATGGCGGCGATGTGGCCGAGGATGCCGCCGAATCCCTTCTCCAGCAGGGAGTCCGACGCCTTCTGTGCCGAGCCGACCAGCGTGCCGACCGGAACGCCGGCCGCCAGCGCGGTGAGCAGGCCGACGACGATGAGCGCGATGAACGGCTCCATCTTCAGCTTGATGATGGACACCAGCAGCACGG
This sequence comes from Amycolatopsis suaedae, assembly GCF_004214935.1. Lineage (GTDB taxonomy): Bacteria > Actinomycetota > Actinomycetes > Mycobacteriales > Pseudonocardiaceae > Amycolatopsis > Amycolatopsis suaedae. The sequence continues at coordinate 35,068 of NZ_SFCC01000007.1, read as the reverse complement.
CGATCGACACCGCCGCGAGGAGCAGCAGCCCCGGCGTCGAGTGTTGTAGCCAGTCGATCATGCGGTCCTCCCGCTGTTGCGCAGTGAGTGACCCGGCAGCGCGCCGGTCGGCCTGCCGTCGTCGATCACGGCGACGCCGTTGACCAGGACGTGGGGGAGACCGGCCGCGGGCTGGCGGGGGTTGTCGAAGGTGGCGGTGTCGGCGACCGTGTCCGGGTCGAACAGCACCAGATCGGCGGCGTAGCCGGTGCGGACCAGGCCGCGGTCGGTCAGCCGTAGCCGCGCGGCGGCGCGACCGGTCAGGTGCGCCACGCAGTCGGCCAGGTCCAGCACACCCAGCTCGCGGACGTAGCGGGCGAGGTAGCGCGGAAAGGTTCCCCAGGCCCGGGGGTGGGGGCGGTCGCCGACGAGCAGCCCGTCGCTGCCGCCGGTGTGCGTGCGGTGCCGCATGATGGCCTGCACGTTCTCCTCGTGACCGACGTGCATCAGGCACGACGTGCCCAGCCGTTCGGACACCAGGACGTCGAAGTACAGCTCCGCCGGGGCGACGCCCGCCCGCTCGGCCGACTCCGCGACGGTGTGGCCGACCAGAGGGGCGTTGTCGCTGTTGCGCACGCCGTTGATCTCGATGGCGTTCCAGTCGATCGGCACGCCGTGCGCACCGTCGGAACCGGTCTCCTCGATCTCCGCCCGGATGCGCTCGCGGGTGTCCACATCGGACAGCCGGGCGAGCGTGGTGTCCAGTCCGCCCTCGGACGACCAGCTCGGCAACAGCGCCGACAGGTAGGTCGCGCCGGGCAGGTAGGGGTAGGTGTCCAGGGAGATGTCGCAGCCGTCGTCGAGCGCGTCGTCCAGCAGTGCCAGCAGCTCCGGCGCGCGGCCCTTGTTGACCGAGAAGTTCATCGTCGCGTGTGCCAGGTGCAGCGGGCAGCCCGAGCGCCTGGACACGTCGACCATCTCCGCGAACGCCTCCAGCGCACCGGCGCCGTAGCTGCGGTGATGCGGGCTGTAGAAGCCGCCGTGCTCGCCGACCACCCGGCACAGCTCGACCAGTTCCTCGGTGCTCGCGTACATACCCGGCGTGTAGGTCAGGCCGGACGACATGCCCATCGCACCCTCACGCAGGCCGGTGACCAGCAGCTCGCGCATGGTGTCCAGTTCGGACTCGGTGGCCGGCCGGTCGTCGAACCCGACCGCCAGCATCCGCACCGAACCCTGCGGGATCAGGTAGGCGGCATTGACGGCGATGCCGCGGTCGAGGCGGTCCAGGTACTCGCCGACCGAGCGCCAGTTCCAGTCGAACCCCGGCGGGTCGTCGTTCCAGCCGGCCAGCTGAGCACGCAGTGCCGCCAGCGTCTCGTCGTTCACCGGGGCGTAGGACAGCCCGTCCTGACCGAGCACCTCGGTGGTGACGCCCTGCGACACCTTGGCCAGGTGGTCGGGATTGGCCAGCACCTGGATGTCGGAGTGCGAGTGCATGTCGATGAAACCCGGTGCCAGCACCAGGTTCTCCGCGTCGACGACGCGGGTCGCGGTGAGCGTGCCCGGGTCGGCGATCTCGGCGATCCGGCCGCCGTCGATGCCGACGTCGGCCTGGTAGAGCGGGCTGCCGGTGCCGTCGGCGACCTCGGCGCCGCGGAAGACCAGTTCCATGACTCGTCCTAGAAGTAGGTGCGGATGAGATCGGTGACCGTGTGCCCGTCGGCCGCCACGACGGGCAGCAGGGTCCACTTGTCGAACACCGTGCAGGGGTGGGAAAGGCCGAAGCCGATCCAGTCGCCGACCTCGACCGGCGACCCGGGCGCGAGCGAGAGGAACGTGTGCTGGTCGTTGAGCGCGGTGACCGTGTGCCCGGTCAGCTCCACCGGTTCGGCGCCGGGCCTGCGGAGCAGGCGGGGCGTGGGCAGGCCCTCGTCGAACGAGGCATCGCGCTTGCCCATGGTGAGCAGCGCGAGGTCCGGTTCGGGCTTGGAGACCACCTGGGCCCAGGCCCGCAGCGCCGACCGCAGTGGCGGGACGCCCGCGACCCGCGGGTGCTCGCCCAGCGGCGAGATGCCGCGGTAGAAGCCGTCGTCGTGGGTCAGGTAGGCGCCACTGCGCAGGACCGGCAGCACCGCCAGCTCGCCCCAGTCCGCGGTGAGCGCGGCGGTGACCTGGTCGAAGTAGGCGCTGCCGCCCGCGGTGACGATGACCTGGTCGGTACCGAACAGCCCGCGTGCGGCGATGTCCCTGGTCAGGTCCCGCAGACCGTCCAGATAGGACGCGATGGTGGCCAGCGATTCGGGGCCGGAGTCGTGGGCCAGCGCGCCCTCGTAGCCCGCGACGCCCGCCAGCCGCAGCGCAGGGCTGTCCCGGACGGCCTCGGCGACAGCCACCGCGGTGCCGACGTCGCGCACGCCGGTCCGGCCGCCCGCGCCGCCCAGCTCCACCAGCACGTCGACCGGCCGGTCGCGGGGGCCCAGCGCCTCGGTCATCAGCGCCACCCCGGCGACCGAGTCGACCCAGCAGGTGAACTCGAAACCGGGATCGAGGTCCAGTTCCGTGCCCAGCCAGCGCAGCGCAGCCGGGTCGAGCAGTTCGTTGGCCAGCAGCACCCGGGACACGCCGAACGCGCGGTAGACCCGCAGCTGACCGGCGTTGGCCGCGGTGATGCCCCACGAGCCGTGCTCGATCTGCCTGGCGAACAGCTCCGGCGCCATGGTGGTCTTGCCGTGCGGGGCGAGCAGCACGCCGCGGTCGGCGCACCAGCCGGCGAGCGTGCGGAGGTTGTGCTCCATCGCCGGGCCGTCCAGCACGACCAGCGGGCCGAGGAAGCCGTCGGCGAACAGGTCGGCCGGTGCCTCGGCGGTGATGTCACCGATCCGGCGGCCCCACAGGGAGGCCGGGATCGACTTGAATCGCCAGTCCAGCACCTCGTCGCGGGCCGCCAGCAGCGCGTCGCGCCCGATCACGCAGGGAGTCGTCACCGGAACGCCCACAAGACCACCTCTGATTGCGTATTTTGCAACGGCCGTTGCGCATTTTGCGTGCAGTAGGTGTAGCATCCCGCGTGTCGCCGGTCAACGGCGTGACGCGGAAGGCGGGAGGACCCCAGGGGTGGCGCAGGCGGTGTGCGTCGGCGAGTCGATGGCGTTGTTCGTGCCGGCCGAACCGGGCCCGGCCCGGCAGGTCCGTACCTGGCGCCGGACGGTCGGTGGCGCGGAGTCCAATGTGGCCTGTCATCTGGTCGCGCTCGGTGTGCCCAGTCGCTGGGTGAGTGCCGTGGGTGCCGACCCGCTCGGCGCGGCGCTGCTCGACGAGCTGGCCGGGGCGGGTGTGGACGTCGGCGCGGTACGGGTCGACCCGGAGCGGCAGACCGGCCTGTACCTCAAGGAGGGCGACGCGGCCGGCAGCACCGTCCGGTACTACCGGACCGGCTCGGCGGCCTCCGCGATGGGCCCGGACCTGCTCGCCGGCCTGGACCTGACCGGCGTCCGGCTGGTGCACCTGTCCGGGATCACCCCCGCGTTGTCGCGTAGCTGCCACGATCTCGTGACCGCGCTGCTGCGGGCGCCGAGGGACGGTCGGATCGTGTCGTTCGACGTCAACTGGCGGCCGAAACTGTGGCCGGACGGCGACGGCCCGAGGGTGCTGGCCGAGCTGGCCGGGCTTGCCGACGTCGTGCTCGTCGGCGCCGACGAGGCCGAGGCACTGTGGGGGACCGGCGATCCGGCGGCGCTTGCCGAGCGGCTCGGCAACCCGCCCGCCGTGGTGGTCAAGCGTGCCGAGCACGGGGCCACCCTGCTGGAGAACGGGACGTCGACCTCGGCCGCCGCGCTCGCCGTCGACGTCGTGGAGCCGGTCGGCGCGGGCGACGCGTTCGCCGCCGGGTTCCTCGCGGCGACCTTGCGTGGCGACGACCCGCGGACCCGGCTGCGGTCCGGGCACCTGCAGGCCGCCGCGACCCTGCTCACCCACGACGACGTCGCACCGCCGCTGCCGGCGGACGTCGTCACCCGGCTGCTGCGTGCCGACGACGCCGACTGGGCCGCCACCCGGCTCACCGCGGACGGGCTGGTGCCGGCGTGAGCCAGAGCCTGGACCGGGCGCTGACCCTGCTGGCGCGGCTGGCGAAGGAGGCCAAGACCCTCGACCAGCTGGCCGAGGAGGTCGGCGTCCACAAGACCACCGTGCTGCGGCTGCTGCGCACCCTGGAGTCGCACAACTTCGTGCGCCGCGACGGCCCGCGGTACTACCGGCTCGGCAGCGCCCTGTTCAGCCTCGCCAACCAGGCGCTGGAGGGCTACGACGTGCGGCGTGCCGCGCAGCCGGCGCTGGCCGCGCTCAACGCCGCCACCGGGCACACCGTGCATCTGGCCGCCTACGCCGAGGGCGAGGTGGTGTACATCGACAAGTACGAGGGCACGCACTCGGTCCGGATGTACTCGCGGGTCGGCAAGCGGGCGCCGCTGCACTGCACGGCGGTCGGCAAGGTGCTGGTGGCGTCGTTCCCCCCGGGGCAGCGTGAGGAGGTGGCCCGCGCCATCGACTACGTGCGGCTCACCGACAACACGATCGCCGGCCCCGAACAGTTCCTGGCCGAGCTGGACCGGGTCGCCGCCCGCGGCTACGCCGTGGACAACGCCGAGCACGAGGACTTCATCCACTGCATCGCCGCTCCGGTCAGGGACCAGAGCGGTACGGTGCTCGCCGCGGTGTCGCTGTCGGTGCCCAAGGTGCTGCTGGACCTGGACGGTCTGCTGGCACTGGTGCCCGACCTCGTCGCCGCGGCCGACCAAGCCTCCGTCCACAGTGGAGGAACAGGCGAGCATGCCTGACGAACGCGGAAAGGTGATGAGCAATGGGTAAGGTCGCGATCAGCACGGAGAACGCGCCGAAGCCGGTGGCCAACTTCTCGCAGGCTGTCCGCAAGGGCAACATCCTGCAGGTGGCCGGCCAGGTCGCGTTCCACCCGGTCACCGGTGAGGTGGTGGGGGAGACCGTGGCCGAGCAGACCCGGCAGACGATGGCGAACATCAAGTCCATCCTGGAGGCCGCCGGAGCGAGCTTCGACGACCTGGTGATGGTGCGGGCCTACCTGACCGACACCGACCACTTCGCGGAGTTCAACCAGGTGTACAACGAGATCATCACCGAGCCGTACTCGGCCCGCACCACCGTCTACGTGGGACTGCCGGCTCCCCTCCTGGTGGAGATCGACGCCCTCGCGGTGCTGGACTGACCCGCGCGGTGCGGTTGGCTTTGGCGAGTACCCCAATGTGGCATTGGGGTACTTGAACTCCCCCAATGTGGCATTGGGGGAGTTTCACCGGTCATGGGGTGGTCTCGTTCGTGGCGACCGGTGGGGCTGCCGTGCCTGCTGTGCCTGCTGTGACCACTGCGACTGCCGAGGCAACGGCACCAAGGGCCACGAACCACATGAAGGCCACCTTCATCACAGGAGACGACAGGAACTCGGCCTTCACGCGAACCCATACGCCCCAGCCGCACCGGGCGCCACAGCGGCATCAGCGGTCACCCCGAACGAGACCACTCAGCGCCGACCGCGCCGAGGTCTCACGTGGTGAAGGTGGCCTTCACGTGCTTCAGAACAGCGAGCTGTAGGCGCTGAGGGCTGGCTGGCCGCCCAGGTGTGCGAACAGGACCGTCGAGTCGCGGCCGATCTCGCCCGAGGACACCAGTTCGATGAGCCCGGCCATCGACTTCCCCTCGTACACCGGGTCGGTCACCATGCCCTCCAGGCTCGCCGCCAGGCGCATGGCCGCCAGGCACGGCTCGTCGGGAATGCCGTAGACGCCACCGGCGAACCGTTCGTCGAGGATCACCTCGCCGACCGGCCCCGCGCCGATCAGCTCCGCCGTCGCCGCGGCGATCCGCGCCACCTGCGCGCGGGTCCGCTCCGGCGCGGCGGAGCCGTCGATGCCGACGATCCGCCGCGCCCGGCCGGACGCGGCGACGCCGGCCAGCATCCCGGCCTGCGTGCTGCCGGTCACCGAGCACACGACCACGGTGTCGAAGAAGACGCCCAGCTCGGCCTCCTGCCGTTCCAGCTCGGCGATCCAGCCGGCGAACCCGAGGCCGCCGAGCCGGTGGTCCGACGCGCCCGCCGGGATGGCGTACGGCTTGCCGCCCGCCTCGGCGACTTCGGCCACGGCGCGCTGCCAGCTGTCCTTCACGCCGATGTCGAAACCGGACTCCACCAGCCGCACGTCGGCACCCAGCAGCCGGGACAGCTGGATGTTGCCGACCCGGTCGTAACCGGGATCCGGCCAGTCGACCCAGCTTTCCTGTACCAGCACGGCTTTCAGCCCGGTCCGCGCGGCCGCGGCGGCGACCTGCCTGGTGTGGTTGGACTGCACGCCGCCGATCGACACCAGCGTGTCGACACCGTCGGCCAGCGCGTCGGCCACCAGGTACTCGAGCTTGCGCGTCTTGTTGCCCCCGTAGGCCAGCCCGGAGTTGAGATCCTCGCGCTTGGCCCAGATCCGGGCACCGCCGAGGTGATCGCTCAGCCGGTCGAGCGGGTGCACCGGCGACGGCCCCAGCAGCAGCGGGTGGCGCGGAAAGTCGTCCAAAGACACTAGTGGTCACGACCGGAAGTCTGTCGGGGGTCTCGGCGGCCCAGCTTCCCGCTGGACGCACGGCCGGAAGACCCGAGTACGACACCGGTACGAGGGTCTCCCGGCCGCACCCCCAGCGGAAACCTGGCTCCACCGAATACCCCCAACGAACTTCCGGTCGTAACCACTAGTCCTCCAACAGGTCTTCCAGTTCGGTCCAGATCGCCGAGGTGATCCGTTCGACGGCGGGCAGGTCGGCCGTGCGGTAGGCCGCGATCAGCTCGGCGTGCCGCCGCACCGAGCGCTGGGCGGGCAGGCCGCTGAACCGCATCCGCTCCAGCCTGCGCAGCAGCGGGGTGTAGCGGTCGAGCGTCTCGTGGACGGCCTGGTTGCCCGCGACCACGACCGGGATGTCGTGGAACTCGTCGTCGGCGGCGATGGCGCCGTCGACGTCTCCGCTGCCGACCGCCTCGGTGAACCGGAGGTTGGCCTCCTGCATGCGGGACAGCTCGCCGTCGCCCATCCGGTCGAACGCGGCGCGGGCGGCCCACTCGTGCAGTGCGCGCACCAGGTGCAGTGCGTCGCGGACCTGCCCGGGACGCACCGGCGCGACCCTCGTGTAGCTCTGCGGCTTCGAGTCGACCAGGCCCTCGGCCGCCAGCCGGGTCAGCGCCTGCCGCACGGGCGCGCGGGACAGGCCCAGCTCGGCGGCCAGGTCGGCATCCCGCAGATCCTGGCCGACGGCCAGCTCGCCGGTGACGATGGCCGTCCGCAGCCGCGCGTACACCTCGTCCCGCAGCAGTGTCCGGCCGACCGGTCGTAAGGTACTCACATCTAACATTTTAGTCGACGATTGCCTGCCGTGGCCACCCCGTGCCAGTGTTCGAGGGGCGGACGACAGGGAGGTTGGGCGTGACGGAGTACCTCAACGAGACGGTGTTCACCTGGGGCGGCGTGCCGCTGAAGTTCGGGGCGGGGGCCGTCGACGAGATCGGGCACGACCTCGGTCAGCTGGGGGCGGACCGGGTGCTGGTGGTGACCGATCCGGGCATCGCCGAGGCGGGGATCGCGCAGCGGGTCGCGGACGCGGCGACCGCGGCGGGGCTCACCGTCGGGATCTACGACCGGGTGCACGTGGAGCCGACCGACACCAGCTTCGCCGAGGCCGTCGAGTTCGCCGGGCAGTCCGAGTGGGACGGGTTCATCGGCGTCGGCGGCGGCTCGTCGATCGACACGGCCAAGGCCATCAACCTGCTCACCACCTACCCCGGCGAGCTGCACGACTACCTCAACAAGCCGATCGGCGAGGGCAAGGCCCCGCCCGGGCCGTTGAAGCCGCTGGTCGCCGTGCCGACCACGGCGGGCACCGGCGCGGAGAGCACGCCGGTGTGCGTGCTGGACATGCTGAGCCTCAAGGTCAAGACCGGCATCAGCCACCCGCGGCTACGGCCCTCGCTGGCGGTGGTCGACCCGCTGCTCACTCTCGGCCTGCCGCCCGAGGTCACGGCTGCCAGCGGCATGGACGTGCTCTGTCACGCGCTGGAGTCCTACACGGCCAAGCCCTACGACGCGTTCCCCCGGCACACGCCGGAGACCCGGGTGGCCTACTGCGGGTCCAACCCCATCTCCGACCTGTGGGCGGAGAAGGCGATGAGCCTGCTCGGCGGGGCGTTCCGGCGCGCCGTGCTGACCGGCGGCGACCTCGCCGCACGCACCGACATGATGATGGCCGCAACGTTCGCCGGCATGGGCTTCGGCAACGCGGGCGTGCACATCCCGCACGCCTGCGGCTATCCCATCGCCGGGATGGTGCGTGACTACGTGCCCTCCGGCTATCCGGACGCACCGCTGGTGCCACACGGACAGTCGGTGTCGCTGACCGCGCCGGCCGCGTTCCGGTTCACGTTCCCCACCGACCCGGCCAGGCACCAGCGCGCCGCGCGGCTGCTCGCGCCCGACACGACACCGCACGACGACCCGCGCGAGCAGCTTCCGTCCGTGCTGGCGGCGCTGATGCGTGACATCGGCATCCCCAGCGGCCTCGGCGAGGTGGGCTACGGCAAGTCCGACATCGACGGGCTGGTGGACGGCGCCATGAAGCAGCAGCGGCTGCTCGCGGTCGCGCCCCGCCCGGTCGGCGCGGACGACCTCGCGGCGATCTTCCTGGACTCGTTCGAGAACTGGTGAGTCAGTGCACGGGCCCGGTGTACTTCTCGCCGGGCCCCTGACCCGGGGCGTCCGGTACGGCCGACGACTCGCGGAACGCCTTCTGCAGCGACTGCAGGCCGTCCCGCAACGGGCCGGCGTGCGCGCCGAGGTACTCGGCGGACGCGGTGACCAGGCCGGCGAGGGCGGTGATCAGCCTGCGCGCCTCGTCCAGGTCACGCTGGGGGCTGGTGTCCGGATCAGGGGAGGCCAGCCCCAGCCGCTCGGCGGCGGCGGACATCAGCATCAGCGCGGACCTGCTGATCACCTCGACACTCGGGATGTCGCCGAGCTCGCGCGGCTCCGGGGAATTCTGGGGCTGCTCAGCAGCGTTGTGCGACACGTCTGGTACCCTTCCACGAGCGACCAGCCCCCGGGCGACCGGGGGCGGCAAGTGGAGCCCCGCTCCCACCCGCGTCGCCGCTACACCAGGCGGCCGGGTCCGGTCTCGCACACTCGATCCTCGGGTTTCCCGAGGTGACCGTGCGCGGTGGCGGCCGTCGTGCCGCCGATCGGAGCGGGCCCCGTCCGGCAGCAGCCGGAGCCGGGGCCCGAAGCATGTGGGCACCAGGTCGAGAAGAGAACATAACTCGGACCAAGGAGGGCTCATTAGCTCTGAGACGCGCATCAACGAGCGCATTCGCGTTCCCGAGGTCCGCCTCGTCGGACCGAACGGCGAGCAGGTCGGGATCGTCCGCATAGAGGACGCCCTGCGGCTCGCCCAGGAAGCGGACCTCGACCTCGTCGAGGTCGCGCCACAGGCGAAGCCGCCCGTGGCGAGGCTGATGGACTTCGGCAAGTTCAAGTACGAGAGCGCGCAGAAGGCCAGGGAATCGCGGCGGAACCAGCAGCTGACGGTCATCAAGGAACAGAAGCTGCGGCCGAAGATCGACCAGCACGACTACGAGACGAAGAAGGGCCACGTGTCCCGCTTCCTCGCGGCCGGGAACAAGGTCAAGGTGACCATCATGTTCCGTGGCCGCGAGCAGTCGAGGCCTGAACTCGGGTTCCGCCTCCTGCAGAAGCTGGCCGACGACGTGACCGAGCTCGGGTTCGTCGAGTCGGCTCCCAAGCAGGACGGTCGCAACATGATCATGGTGTTGGCGCCGCACAAGAACCTGAAGCCGAAGGCGAAGGCCAAGGCCAGGGAGGAAGCCGAAGACGGCTCCGAGTCCTGAGGCAGGCACAACACAGTCAGCAGCACGCCGCGCCGCTCGCGGCCCGGTGTGCTGCCGCACGGAAGAGGAAGAACCATGCCGAAGCAGAAGACGCACAGCGGGACGTCCAAGCGGATCCGCGTCACCGGGACCGGCAAGCTCCGCCGGCAGAAGGCCGGCCGCCGTCACCTGATGGAGAAGAAGGCCAGCAAGGTGACCCGCCGTCTCGAGGGCACCACCGAGGTGGCCAAGAACGACGTCGCCCGGGTCAAGCGCCTCCTCGGCCGCTGACTCGAACACTGTGAACTGAACACCCGGGGCGTGATCCGCCCCCCGAGATCGACAGGATGGACCCGTGGCACGCGTCAAGCGGGCGGTCAACGCCAAGAAGAAGCGTCGCTCCACTCTCGAGCTGGCCAGCGGCTACCGCGGTCAGCGCTCCCGGCTGTACCGCAAGGCCAAGGAGCAGACCCTTCACTCCCTCAACTACGCCTACCGGGACCGTCGCGCCCGCAAGGGTGACTTCCGCCAGCTGTGGATCACCCGCATCAACGCGGCCGCCCGCGCGAACGGCGTGACCTACAACCGCTTCATCCAGGGCCTGAAGGCCGCCGGTGTCGAGGTCGACCGCAAGATCCTCGCCGACCTCGCGGTCAACGACGCCGCCGCGTTCACCGGCCTGGTCGAGGTGGCCAAGCAGCACATCACCACCGAGAAGAAGTCGGCCTGAGCACGACCGACCGCAGCGCCCGGCCCGGGGAAGGACCGGAGGCTCCCGCGAGCCACCGGACCCCCCGGGTCGCTGCTGCTCGCAAGCTGACCAGCAGGGCCGGCCGCGCCGAGGCCGGGCGGTTCCTCGCCGAGGGCGTCCAGGCGGTGCGTGAGGCACTGGCCCACGGCACGGTGCACGAGCTGTTCGTCACCGAGGCCGCCGCCGGCAGGCAGCCCGAGCTGCTCACGCGGGCCGCCGGGTCCGGCGTCCGTGTCACCTTCGTCACCGACCGCGCGGCGCAGCTGCTGTCCGACACGGTCACCCCGCAGGGCCTGGTCGCCGTGTGCGACACGGTCGACGTCGGCCTGTCCGCCGCGCTGGCGGGCAGCCCGCGCTTGGTGGCGGTCCTGGCCGGGGTGGCCGACCCGGGCAACGCCGGCACCGTGCTGCGGGTCGCCGACGCGGCCGGTGCGGACGCCGTGGTGTTCGCGGGCGGCACCGTCGACCCGCACAACGGCAAGTGCGTGCGTGCCTCCACCGGCAGCCTGTTCCACCTCCCGGTCGCCCGGCACCGCGACGTCGCCGAGGCGATCGCCGCCTGCCGTGCCGCGGGCCTGCGGGTGCTGGCCGCCGACGGCTACGCCGAGTCGGCCCTCGACACGGCGGCCGACCTGCACGAGCCCTCCGCCTGGCTGTTCGGCAACGAGGCACACGGCCTGCCCGCCGACGTGCTCGCGCTGGCCGACCGGGGTGTCCGCGTCCCGCTCTACGGGGCCGCCGAGAGCCTCAACCTCGCCACCGCGGCCGCCGTCTGCCTCTACGCCAGCGCGCTGGCTGCCCATCGCGGCTGACGCCACCATCGGGGGATGCCGGGCGTGGTGATCCCGCACAGCCGGTGAAAACCGATGCCGAGCAGGGGGACCATCAGTGGGTCGCCTAAACTCGGCCCTTGGAAAACACGCTGGTGTCGGCCACCCGGCCGCCCACCCTCCCCGTGGACGCCGAGGAGTCATGCCCGAAGCCAACGACACGCAGGACCCGAGCCAGTCGGGTGCGCTCGCGCCGGAAGCCCTGCAGGCCGCCGTCAAGAACGCCGACGCCGCCTTCGCCGCGGCCGCCGACCTCGACGCCCTGGCCGCGGTCAAGCCGGCGCACCTGGGCGACAACGCGCCCCTGATGCTCGCCCGCCGCGCCATCGGCGCGCTGCCGAAGAAGGACAAGGCGGACGCGGGCAAGCGGGTCAACGAGGCCAGGGTGGCCATCCAGTCGGCGTTCGACTCGCGCAGGGCCGTGCTGCAGGCCGAGCGCGACGAGCGCGTGCTGCGCGACGAGGCGGTCGACGTCACGCTGCCCTGGGACCGGGTCCCGCGGGGCGCGCGGCACCCGATCAGCACGATCGCCGACCAGGTCGCCGACGTGTTCGTGGGCATGGGCTACCGGGTCGCCGACGGGCCCGAGCTGGAAGCCGAGTGGTTCAACTTCGACGCGCTGAACTTCGCCAAGGACCACCCGGCGCGGCAGCTCCAGGACACGTTCTACGTCGCGCCCGCGGGCAGCGGCCTGGTGCTGCGCACGCACACCTCGCCGGTGCAGGCCCGCACGCTGCTGCACCGTGACCTGCCGGTCTACGTCGTCTGCCCGGGCCGGACGTTCCGCACCGACGAGCTGGACGCCACCCACACGCCGGTCTTCCACCAGGTGGAAGGCCTCGCGGTGGACAAGGGCATCACGATGGCTCACCTGAAGGGCACGCTGGACGCCTTCGCCAAGGCGATGTTCGGCGAGCGCTCGAAGACCAGGCTGCGCCCGCACTTCTTCCCGTTCACCGAGCCGTCGGCCGAGGTCGACGTGTGGTTCCCGGAGAAGAAGGGCGGCCCCGGCTGGGTCGAGTGGGGTGGCTGCGGCATGGTCAACCCGAACGTCCTGCGGGCCTGCGGCGTCGATCCCGAGATCTACTCCGGGTTTGCCTTCGGCATGGGCCTGGAGCGGACCCTGCAGTTCCGCAACGGAATTCCCGACATGCGCGACATGGTGGAGGGTGACGTCCGGTTCACCCTGCCCTTCGGAACGGAGGCGTAGTGCGAGTCCCCGTCAGCTGGCTGACCGAGCACCTCGGTCTCGGTGAAGCGGTCGGCGCGCAGGAGCTGGTCGAGGCCTTCGTCCGCATCGGCATCGAGGTGGACGGTGTCCACCAGCTCGAGCCGGTCACCGGCCCGCTCGTCGTGGGCCGGGTCGTGGAGATCGAGGAGCTCACCGGCTTCAAGAAGCCGATCCGGTTCTGTCAGGTGGAGGTCGGCGAGCTGACCTCGGCCACCGCCGACAACCCGACCGCGGTCAAGACCCGCGGCATCATCTGCGGCGCGTCCAACTTCGCCGAGGGCGACCTGGTCGCCGTGGCGCTGCCCGGCGCTGTGCTGCCCGGCGGGTTCGCCATCACGGCCCGGCAGACCTACGGGCACGTCAGCGACGGCATGATCTGCTCGGCCAAGGAGCTGGGACTGGGCGACGACCACACCGGCATCCTCGTCCTGCCGCCCGGCACGGCCGACCCCGGTGACGACGCCGCCGAGGTGCTGGGCCTGGAGGACACCGTCATCGAGCTGGCGCCCACGCCCGACCGCGGCTACGCGCTGTCGATCCGCGGGCTGGCCAGGGAGCTGTCCAACGCGCTGGATGTCCCGTTCGGCGACCCGGCGGCGCTGGAGATCCCGCAGGCGGAGTCGGACGTGTGGCCGGTGCGCATCGAGGACCCGGTGGCCTGCCCCCGGTTCGTGCTGCGCCGGGTCACCGGCCTGGACGCCGGGGCGCCGACGCCGTGGTGGATCCGCCGCAGGCTGCTGCTGGCCGGGATCCGGTCGATCTCGCTCGCGGTGGACGTCACCAACTACGTGATGCTGGAGCTGGGCCACCCGCTGCACGCATGGGACGCCGCGTCGCTGAGCGGCGACCTGGTGGTCCGCCGGGCACGGCCGGGCGAGAAGCTCACCACGCTCGACGACGTGTCCCGTGAGCTGGACCCGGACGACATCGTCATCGCCGACGACACCGGCGTGGTGTCGCTGGCCGGGACGATGGGCGGGGCCAGCACGGAGATCAACGACGACAGCACCGACGTCCTCATCGAGGCGGCCCACTGGGATCCGCCGTCGATCAGCCGGACGGCGCGCAGGCACAAGCTGTTCTCCGAGGCCGCCAAGCGGTTCGAGCGGTTCACCGACCCGCAGCTGCCCCCGGCGGCGGTGGAGATGGCGGCCCGGCTGCTGCGGCAGTACGGCGACGGCACCATCCGTCCGGGCCGTACCGACGAGGGTCAGGTTCCCGCGGTCACGCCGGTGACCATGCCGATCAACCTGCCCGACCAGGTCGCCGGTGTGCGCTACGACCGGGGCGTCACAGTGCGCAGGCTGACCCAGATCGGCTGCAAGGTCCAGGTCAGCACCGGCGACGACGGGACGGCCTCGGTCACCGTGCTCCCGCCGAGCTGGCGTGGCGACCTGGTCCAGCCCGCCGACCTCGTCGAGGAGGTGCTGCGGCTGGAGGGCTACGACAGTATCCCGTCGGTGCTGCCGTCGGCTCCCGCCGGTGGCGGCCTGACCGACGCCCAGCGGCGCCGCCGTTCCGTGGCGCGGGCACTGGCCGAGGCGGGCTACGTCGAGGTGCTGCCGTTCCCGTTCGTCGCGCCGTCGGTCTGGGACGCGTTCGGCCTGGAGGCCGACGACGACCGCCGCCGCGCGGCCAGCGTGCTCAACCCGCTGGAGTCGGACAAGCACCAGCTCGCCACGACGCTGCTGCCCGGTCTGCTGGAAACGTTGCAGCGCAACACTTCCCGTGGTTTCCGGGACGTGGCGCTGTTCCACGTCGGGCAGGTCGTCCTGCCGCAGGCCGAGCCGGCCGAGATGCCGGAGGTCGGTGTACAAGCCAGGCCTGCCGACGACGTCCTGGCCGCGCTGGAGGCGGCTGTGCCCGCCCAGCCACTGCACGTGGCCGTGGTGCTGGCGGGCGACCGCACGCGAGCGGGCTGGTGGGGTACCGGCGAGGCGGCGTCGTGGGCCGACGCCGTGCAGGCGGCCCGGACCGTCGCGACGGCGGCCGGTGTGTCGCTGACCGTGCGTGCGGCTGACCTGATGCCGTGGCACCCCGGCCGGTGCGCGCAGCTGCTCGTCGGCGATCAGCCGGTCGGCCACGCCGGTGAGCTGCACCCGAAGGTCGTCGAGGCCCTCGGCCTGCCGCGGCGGACCGTCGCCATGGAGCTGGACCTGGACGCCATCCCGCTGGAGGTGAACCGGCCCGCGCCGGTCATCTCGCCGTACCCGCCGGTGCTGCTCGACGTGGCGCTGGTCGTCGACGCGGCGGTGCCCGCGGCCGACCTCGCCGGCGCGCTCGTCGAGGGCGGCGGCGCGCTGCTGGAGGACGTCACGTTGTTCGACGACTTCACCGGCGAGCAGCTGGGCGAGGGCAAGCGGTCGCTGGCCTACAAGCTGCGGCTGCGTGCGCCCGACCGCACGCTCACGGTCGAGGAGGCCACCGAGGCCCGCGACGCCGCGGTCGCGGCGGCCGCCGAACGCTTCGGCGCGACCCTGCGATCCTGACAGCGGCCCGCCCGGGGAGGTAGGCTCGCCGGGTGATCGCCTCCCGTGCCACCGCCGTTCCCGGTGGTGTGAGGCCCTGATGGTCCCGGGAAGCGGCGGCAGCGCCGGTTCCCGGAGAAGTCGGAGAAGTTCCGCGATCGCTCTCGCGGTGGCGTCGGCCGCGCAGTTCACCACCGCGCTGGAGTTCTCGGTCGTCTACCTCGCCCTGCCGAGCATCGGCGCGGACCTCGCCGCGTCCCCGGCGCTCGTCGCCTGGGTCGTCAACGCCTACGCCGTGCTCTTCGCGGGCTTCCTCGTCCTGGGCGGCCGGCTGGCCGACCGCGTCGGTTACCGGCGCCAGTTCGTCTGCGCCATGGTCGCCTTCGGAGCCGCCAGTGCGCTGGCCGGGCTGGCAGGCGATGCCGGTGTGCTGATCGTGGCGAGGGCGGCGCAGGGGCTCAGCATCGCGCTGTTGCAGCCCGCGGTGCTCGGCCTGCTCGGGACGAGCTTTCCGGCGGGAGCCGCCCGCGACCGCGCCCTGACGGTGTGGAGTTCGGTCGGCGCGGTGGGGCTCGCCGCCGGGGCGGTCCTCGGCGGGATGCTGGCGGCGACGTCGTGGCGACTGGTGTTCCTGCTCAACGTTCCGCTCACGCTGGCATGCGCGCTGGGAGCGCTGGCGCTGACCGGCCTGCCGCGAGGGCGGCCGGCGCGGCGGCCGTTCCCGGTGTTCGCCTCACTGCTGGCGACCGCGGGTGTGCTGGTGCTGGCGCTCGGGCTCACGTTCGGCGGCGAGTGGGGATGGGGCTCGGCGCCCGCCGTGGGCTGTGTCCTCGCCGGGGGAGTGCTGATGGTGGCGTTCGCCGCGCACGAGCGCCGCGGTACGACGGTGCTGATCGAGTCGGTGCTCAGGCAATCCGCGTCACTCCGCCTCGGTGCGGCCGCCACCGCCTTCTTCATGGCCAGCGTCGGAGCGGAGTACTACCTGGTCACCCTGCTGATGCAGAACGCGTGGGGATACACCGCGGTCCAGGCGGGCGTTGCCTTTCTTCCGCTGGCGCTGCTGGTGACGGCCGGGAGCGCGGCTGGCGGCCCGGCCGTACGCCGGTGGGGCGCCGCCGCGACGCTCGCCACCGGCTTCGGGATCTCGGCACCGGGACTGGCCCTGCTCGCCTTCACCGTGGCCGGCGACTCGTACCTGCTGCACCTGCTTCCCGGACTGGTCCTCAGCGGGTTCGGCAACGGTCTCGTGTTCACCTCCATGTTCGCGCTGGGGACGCGGGCGGTACCCGCCGTGCGGCACGGCACCGCGGGTGCGTTGCTGACCACGTCGCAGTACCTCGCCGGTGCGCTCGCGCTGGCCGTGCTCACCGTGGTGCTCGGCCGGGCGCCGGAGCGGGCGGACTTCCAGAGCGCGTTCCTGCTCACCGCGGCGGTGGCGGTCGCCGGGATGCTCACCGTCCTCGCGCGTTCCCCGCGAGGTGCTTGAGCGCCTCGCGGACCGACAGCGGGGACAGCCCGGGGTGGTCGTCGACGAACCGGCGGACCCAGCCGGGATCGACCCTGGCGTGCTGGCGCAACGCCCAGCCGATTCCCTTGCGCAGGAAGAAGTTCCTGTCGCCGAGGTTGGCCTCGACGGCGTGGGTCAGCAGGTCCGTGTCGACCCGGGCGCCGGCCCCGACCTGGCAGATCACCGCGGTCCGCCGCAGCCACAGGTCGTCGTCGGTCGCCCAGGCCCGGACGAGCGGCGTCACGTCGCCGGGGGAGCCGAGCAGGATCGGGCCGACCCGGCGGATGGCGACCTCGTCGACGTAGTCCCACCAGGCACCGGTCACCACCAGTTCGCGGTACAGCGGCAGCAGCCCGGGGTCCTGCCAGCGCCGGTAGGCGCGGTAGCCGGTGAGGTCGATGGCCAGGTAGCGCTCTTCCCGGTACCCGGCGTCGTGCCACAGTGCCCGGGTGGTGGCCACCAGGTCGTCCACCGTGTCCAGCGGGTGCTCGGCGAACAACGTCCCCGCCAGCCGTTTGCGCGCGGGGGAGGGCACGCCGCGGAAGGGCATCTCGGACTTCATGTAGCGCTGCATGTCCGGCGCCTTGGCGGGGTCGGCGAGGCCGGCCAGGCCGTCCCGCGCCGCGTGTACCAGTGAGTTCACCGGTCCATTGTGTGACCCGCCACCGACGAAACCGGTAGCCAGATCGTGGTGTTCTCCGCCAAGATGAATTCGGTTGTCATTATCGAATCTGCGAGGGAGGCACCGTGCGGCGTCGGACGGTGGGTGGGCTGGCCGTGCTGGCCCTGCTGGTGGTCACGGGGTGCTCGGCGGCTCCGGTACAGGAGACACCGGGTGGGGCCGGAGCGGAGAAGCCGGTCGTCGACCGGGCCGTGCAACCCCTGCAACCGGCCCTGTCGGTGACCGACCCGCACGGCACCCGGCTGACCCTGCCGGCGCCGCCGCGGCGGATCGTGTGCTTGAGCGGGTTGTGCGACGACATCGTCGCCGACCTCGGCCTGGTGCCCGCCGGCACCAGCAACCCCACGCTGCTGCGGCACCCGGCGTTGCTGGGCGAGGGCGGCGCCGGGGTACCGGTGGTGGGTGGCAGCTTCGGTTCGGAGGACGTCGAGAGCATCGCGGTGCTCGATCCCGACCTGGTCATCGGGCTGGAGGGGGTGCACGAGACGTTGCGCCCGGCCATCGAGCGGTTCGCGCCGCTGTGGCTGACCGAGCCCGTGACGTGGCAGGAATCGGTGGGCTACCTGCGCGCGCTCGGCGCGCTGACCGGTCGCACCACCGAGGCGGTGGCGGCCGAGACCCGGTTCCGCGCCACGCTCGCCGACGCCGTCGACCGGTCCCACGCCGCCGGTTACGCCGCGCACCCGGTCGTGCTGCTGTACGGCAGCGCCGACTCGGTCGGCGTCGACACGGCGAACTCGCTCAAGGGCGGCCTGCTCGACCAGCTCTTCGACTACCCGTTCCCCGCGAAGGGAACCGATGCGGAGACCGCGGGCAACTACAGCCTGGAGGAACTGCTCGCCCGCGGACCGCGCACGGTGTTCGTGTACTCCCTGTTGTTCGGCGCGAGCGACCGCACGCTCAGCGCGCAACTCGCGGACAACCCGGTGTGGGCGCAGATCCCGGCTGTGCGCGACGGCCGGGTGCACGAAATGCACGCCAAGCTCTGGGGTACCGGCCGCGGTGCGCGGAGCCTGGGGGCCATCGTCGGTGAGGCGCTCGCGGCCGTCGGCCGGCCATGAGGATTCCGGCCCGCGGGCTCGCCCTGGCGGCCGTCCTGGCAGCCCTCGCGGTGGCCGCTCTGATGTTCGGCGAGCCGTTCGTGGGCGTCAACCGCCTGCTGCCGGCGCTGACCGCGGACGGCGGCATCGAGCACGTCGTGGTGGCCCACGCGCGGGCGCCGCGTGTCGTGCTGGCGCTGGCGGCCGGTGCCGCCCTCGGTGTCGCCGGCCTGCTGCTGCGGGAGAGCCTGCGTAACCCGCTCGCGGTCCCCGAGCTGCTGGGCGTGTCCACCGGCGCGGCGGCGGCCGTCACCGTGTGCGTCGTGTTCGGCATCACCGTGCCGGGCGCGCCGACGATCCCCGCCCTGGCAGGCGCGGTCGCCGGTGGCGTGCTGACGCTGCTCGCCGTGCGCCGCGCCGTCGGCCCGGCCGCGACGCTGCTCATCGGCGCAGCCGTGTCGGCCGCGTTGCAGGCGGTGCTGCTGGCCGCGCACGCGATGTCCGACTCCCGCGACCAGGGGGTGCTGGTCCGCTACCTGCTCGGCTCGCTGACCGGAACGGGCTGGGCCGGCGTGGGCGCCGTCGCGGTGGGACTGCTGGTGACGTTCCCACTGGCGGTGCTCACCATCCCGGTGCTCGGCGCCCTGCGGCTCGGTGACGACACCGCACTCGGCATCGGCGTCCGCGCCGACCGTGCCCGCCCTGCCGTGTTGCTGGTGGCGTGCGGGCTCGTCGCCGTGGTCGTGGCGCATTGCGGCCCGGTGGCGTGGGTCGGCTTCCTCGCGCCGCACCTCGCCCAGGCAGTCGTGCCGCGTGGCGACCTCCGGCTCGGCATGGCCTGGTCGGCGTCGTTCGGCGCGGTGCTGGTACTCGCCGCGGACACGCTCGCCCGGACACTGCTCTACCCGGTCGAACTGCCCGTCGGCGGTCTCACCGCGGTGGTGGCCGTGGCCGCGGGCGCGGCACTGGCCGCCTCCCGCCGCCGGACGGTCCTGGCATGAAAGCGGTCATGAGACCTCCTCTGCTGCTGCTCTGTTTTGGTCTGCTCACCGTGGTGCTCGCCGGGGCGCAGGCGCTGACCGGCTCGGCGCTGTCGCCGGCCGACCTGCTGGCCTCCGTGACCGGCACGGCCGACGCGACCACCGCGGCGGTGTTCACCGACCTGCGGCTGCCCCGGGTCGCTGTCGGCCTGCTCGCTGGAGCGTGCCTCGGCGTCGCCGGGTGCCTGCTGCAGGCGACGTTGCGCAACCCGCTGGCCTCACCGGAGGTCACCGGGGTGGGCTCCGGAGCGGTGCTGGGCGCCGTGGTCGCCACCGTGCTCGGCGGCCCGGCGTCGGACCCGGTGGCCCTGGTGCTGCTCGCTGTCGCCGGTGGGACGGCCGGTGGTGGCGTGCTGTGGCTCGTCGCGGCCCGGGCAGGTGGCGACGCGGTGCGGACCACCGTTCTCGGCGTGCTCGTCTCGGCGGTGCTCGCCGGGATCACCCTCGTCCTGCTGACCGCCAAGCCCCAGCTCGCCGGGTCGATGACCCGTTGGCTCGTCGGCTCGCTGAGCGGGCGAACCTGGGAGCACTGGACGGCACTCTGGCCGGTGGCGCTCGCCGCGGCCGCGGCGGCCGTCGTCATCTCCCCGGTCGTCGACCTGCTCCGGGTCGACGACGACCACGCTCTCGCTCTCGGTGTTCACCTCCCTGTCTGGCGTCCGGTCGTGCTGGCGGTCGCCGTACTGGCCACTGCCGCCGCGGTGGCCAGTGTCGGCGCGCTGGTGTTCGTCGGACTGCTCGCTCCGCACCTGGCCCGGACGATCGCCGGCGGTGACCACCGGCTGGCCGTGCCGGTGGCCGGCCTCGCCGGGGCCGCGACCGTCGCGCTCGCCGACACCCTCGCCCAGGCGGCCGGGACCCTGCTGCCCGCCGTCGACGGGCAGCGTCCCGGTGTCCCCGCCGGTGCCGTCACCGCGCTGCTCGGGGCCGTCGTGATGATCCGGATCGCACAGCGACGGTCGGCCGCGGTCGCCGTCACAACCGGGGGAGGCCCGACGTGATCGACGCCCGTGACCTGCGGCTGTCGTACGGAAACCGCACCGTCCTGGCCGGGGTGTCCCTTTCCGTGCCGGAAAGGCAGTGGGTGGCCCTCGTCGGCCGCAACGGCTGCGGCAAGACCACGCTGCTACGTGTCCTCGCCGGCCTGCTGCGTGCCGACTCCGGCACCGTGCGGATCGGCGGTGATTCCCTCCTTTCCCTGTCCCGCCGTGACATCGCGCGCCGGGTTGCGGTACTGCCGCAGGCGATGCCCGAGGTGGCCGGCCTCACCGTGCGGCAGCTGGTGCGGCAGGGCCGGTACGCGGTGCGTGGCCCCCTCGGCATGCTCGGCGGGGGCGACGACTCGCGGGTGAGCGCCGCCCTCGCCGCGACCGGCTGCGCCGGCTTCGCCGACAGCCCGGTCGACCGGCTCTCCGGCGGTGAGCGGCAACGCGCCCGGCTGGCACTCGCCCTGGTCCAGGACGCACCAGTGCTACTGCTGGACGAGCCAACCACCTACCTGGACGTCCATCACCAGCTGGAAGTGCTGGACCTGGTCCGCCGGTTGCGTGACGACCACGGCCGCACGGTCGTCTCGGTCCTGCACGACCTGTCCCAAGCGGCCCGCTACGCCGACCGGGTGATCGCCCTGCGTGGCGGCGCGTTGTACGCCGACGGCCCACCGGGGGAGACCGTGACACCCGCGCTGCTGCGTGAAGTGTTCGCTGTGGACGGTCGTGTGTGGACAGACGAGCTGACCGGCCGCCCCTGCTGCGTGTACGACGCGGTCGACGGTTCACAGGTCACACCACCGCCGTCACCACCACCGGACGCGGCGCTGGCGGACCGTTCGCGGTGAGCCGGGGGAAGCGGCGGTACAGCTCGCAGGCGTCCTGCCGCGGCGGAGGGCCCGGTGGCGGTTCTGGATACGACACCGGCGGCAGGAGCGAATCGGCCGCCATCGCCGCCTGGAACTCGGTGTCCTCGCCCACCGTGTCGGGAACGAGCGTGGCCGCGGGGAGGAAGTTCAGCGCGCCGGCCAGCCGGTTGTCCTTACGGCACAGCTGGTGACCGGCCAGGCGGTCGGGGTCGACCAGTGTGTGGGCGAAGGTTCGCTTGCCCCGCAGGATCAGCCAGCTGATGGCGTCGGTGAACTCGTGACAGTCGACGTCGCCGAGCAGCAGCCCGAACGCCGTCCAGACGTCGTAGCGGAACGCCCGGCGGTGCACGCGGGTCAGGGCCCGGTGGAACCCGGCGATCTCGGTGGTCCGCCTGCCGTCGAGCCTCTCGCCGAGGTAGTTGAGCACCGCCACCGTCTCGACAGCGCTGCCGGGCAGTTGTCTTCGCACCACGTCCCAGCGCGACGAGTGCCGCCGGTAGCGCTGCCGTGCGTCGGAGATCGTGTGCCAGAACTCGTGGTCTTTCATCGGGGCCTCCCGGGTCGTCGAGGTGTCCTGCTGCCGACCATAGGCGGGTGCACGACGTGTTTCACCTGGTCAGCGGCACAATGGGCCGTTCGCGGACGCCGGGTGCGCGAGGTGCCCGTTCGTGCGCCGGTGAGGTGTCGCACCCGGCGTTGATTGGATTTGCATGGGCGTGCATAATCATTCGCATGACGGTGCGGATCGCGGTGGCGGGAGCGAGCGGGTACGCGGGCGGCGAACTGCTGCGCCTGCTGCTGACACATCCCGACGTGGAGATCGGCGCGCTCACGGCGGCCAGCAACGCCGGTACGCCGCTGGGCAAGCACCAGCCCCACCTGCTACCCCTGGCCGACCGGGTACTGGCCGACACGACCGCCGACACCCTCGCCGGTCACGACGTCGTCTTCCTGGCCCTGCCGCACGGCAAATCCGCGGAACTCGCCGCGCAGCTCGACCCGCGGACCCTGGTCATCGACCTCGGTGCCGACCACCGGCTCACCGACTCCGCGGCGTGGGACCGCTGGTACGGCGGCGAGCACGCCGGTTCCTGGCCCTACGGCCTGCCCGAACTGCCCGGCGCGCGCGACGCCCTGCGCGGGGCCACCCGTGTCGCCGTCCCCGGCTGCTTCCCGACCGTCGGCACGCTCGCGCTCGCGCCCGCGCTGGCGGCGAAGCTGATCGAGCCGGACGTCACGGTCGTCGCCGTCACCGGCACCTCCGGCGCGGGCAAGAGCCTCAAGCCGCACCTGCTCGGCTCGGAGGTGATGGGCTCGGCCATGGCCTACGGTGTCGGCGGCGCCCACCGGCACACCCCGGAGTTCACGCAGAACCTCAGCGCGATCGCCGGTGAACCGGTCACCGTGTCGTTCACCCCCGTGCTGGCCCCGATGCCCCGCGGCATCCTCGCCACCGTCAGCGCCCCGCTGGCCGACGGGATCGCCGACGCCCGCGCCGCGTACGAGAAGGCCTACGCCGGCGAACCGTTCGTCCACCTGCTGCCCGAGGGCAGCTGGCCCGCGACGGCCGCGACGCTCGGCTCCAACGCCGTCCAGCTCCAGGTCGCGGTGGACGCCGACGCGGGCCGCCTCGTCGTGGTCGCCGCCATCGACAACCTCACCAAGGGCACCGCGGGCGCCGCGGTGCAGTCCATGAACCTCGCACTCGGACTGCCGGAGACCACCGGGCTGTCCACGATCGGAGTCGCGCCATGACCGTCACCGCTCCCCAGGGCTTCCGGGCCTCCGGGGTGACCGCCGGGCTCAAGCCCAGCGGCAAGCCGGACGTCGCGCTCGTCGTCAACGACGGGCCGTCCGACGTCGCCGCGGCCGTGTTCACCACGAACCGCTGCAAGGCCAACCCGGTGCTGTGGAGCGAACAGGTCATGCGGAGCCGCCGCGCCCGCGCGGTCGTGCTCAACTCCGGCGGCGCCAACTGCTACACCGGCCCGCAGGGGTTCCAGACGACGCACGCCTCGGCGGAACTGGTCGCGGACAAGCTCACGATCGGCGCGGGTGAGGTCGTGGTGTGCTCCACCGGCCTGATCGGCGAGCAGCTCGAGTCGGACAAGCTGAGCGCGGGCATCGCCGCCGCCGCCGAGTGGCTGTCCGCCGACGGCGGCCCGGCCGCGGCCGAGGCCATCATGACCACCGACACCCGCAGCAAGCAGGCCGTCCGCTCAGGAGAAGGCTGGACGCTCGGCGGCATGGCCAAGGGCGCGGGCATGCTCGCCCCGGCGCTCGCCACGATGCTGGTCGTGCTCACCACCGACGCCGCCGTCGACGCGGACACCGCCGACCGCGCGCTGCGCGAGGCGTGCCGGCTCACGTTCGACCGGCTCGACTCCGACGGCTGCATGTCCACCAACGACACCGTCCTGCTGATGTGCAGCGGCGCCTCCGGTGTCACGCCGGACGAGGCCACGTTCACCGAGCTGGTGCGCGACCTGTGCCACGACCTGGCCCAGCAGCTGCTCGGCGACGCCGAGGGCGCCGACCACGACATCACCATCGAGGTCGTCAACGCCGCGTCCGAGCAGGACGCGCTCGACGTCGGCCGCGCCATCGCCCGCAGCAACCTGTTCAAGTGCGCCGTCTTCGGCAAGGACCCCAACTGGGGCCGCATCCTCGCCTCCGCGGGCACCACGAACGCCGAGTTCGAACCGGGGGAGCTCGACGTCGCGTTCAACGGCGTCTGGGTCTGCCGCGGCGGCGAACCCGGCGAGCCGAGGGAGAAGGTCGACCTGACCGGCCGGGCCGTCAGCGTCACCGTCGACCTCAAGGCGGGCGGTGAGTCGGCGACCATCTGGACCAACGACCTCACCAACGCCTACGTCCACGAGAACTCGGCGTACTCGACGTGACCCCGCCCGAGTCGACGGTCAGCGCGGACGAGCGGCTGGCCACCGCGGCGGAGAAGGCCGGGGTCCTGGTCGAGGCACTGCCCTGGCTGCAGCGGTTCCACGGCGCGACGGTCGTGGTCAAGTACGGCGGCAACGCCATGGTCGACGACGAGCTCAAGCGCGCGTTCGCCGAGGACATGGTGTTCCTCCGGCTGGCCGGGCTGCGCCCGGTCGTGGTGCACGGCGGCGGCCCGCAGATCAGCGCCATGCTGAACCGGCTGGGGATCGAGGGCGAGTTCAAGGGCGGCCTGCGGGTCACCACGCCGGAGACCATGGACGTCGTGCGGATGGTGCTGGTCGGCCAGGTCAGCCGTGAGCTGGTCGGGCTGATCAACGCACACGGCCCGTACGCCGTCGGCATCTCCGGCGAGGACGCCCGGCTGTTCACCGCGGAACGTAAGCAGGCCACTGTGGACGGTGCGAAGGTCGACATCGGACTGGTCGGCGAGGTCGCCTCGGTCAACCCGGACGCGGTGCTCGACATCGTCAACGCCGGGCGCATCCCGGTGGTGTCCACGGTGGCGCCCGACGTCGACGGCGTAGTGCACAACGTCAACGCCGACACCGCCGCCGGAGCGCTGGCCGCCGCGCTGGGGGCGCAGAAGCTGGTGGTGCTGACCGACGTCGAGGGCCTCTACGCCAACTGGCCGGACCGGTCCTCGCTGGTGGACCGCATCCGGGTGGACCGGCTCGAGCAGCTGCTGCCCAGTCTGGCCAGCGGCATGATCCCGAAGATGGAGGCGTGTGTCCGCGCCATCCGTGGCGGGGTCCGCAGGGCACACGTCATCGACGGCAGGATCGCGCACTCGGTGCTGCTGGAAGTGTTCACCAGCAAGGGAATCGGCACGATGGTACTTCAGGAGGGAGAGCCGGAATGACGCACATCCAGTCCAATGAGGACGGCCAGCGACGCTGGCGCTCCGCCCTGATGGACAACTACGGCACACCCGCGCTGACGCTGGTCCGTGGCGAGGGTGCCACCGTGTGGGACGCCGACGGCAACGCCTACACCGACCTCTACGGCGGCATCGCGGTCAACGCCCTCGGTCACGGCCACCCTGCCGTCGTCGCGGCGGTCACCGAGCAGATCGGCCTGCTGGGGCACACCTCCAACCTGTTCGTCAACCCGGTCACCGTCGAGCTGGCCGAGACGCTGCTCGACGTCGCGGGCCTCACCGGTGAGGCGAAGGTGCTGTTCGTCAATTCCGGTGCCGAGGCCAACGAGGCGGCGCTGAAGATCAGCAGGCTGACCGGGCGGACGAAGATCGTCGCCTGCGAGGGGGCGTTCCACGGCCGCACGATGGGCGCGCTGTCGCTGACCGGCCAGCCCGGCAAGCGGGCGGGCTTCGAACCGCTGGTGCCCGGCGTGACGCACGTGCCCTACGGCGACACCGACGCGCTGCGGTCCGCTGTGGACGGCGAGACCGCCGCCGTGTTCCTGGAGCCGGTCCTCGGCGAGGGCGGCGTGGTCCCCGCGCCGGACGGCTACCTGCACGCCGCGCGGGAGGTCACCAAGGCGGCCGGCGCGCTGCTCGTGCTCGACGAGGTGCAGACCGGTATCGGCCGCACCGGTACCTGGTTCGGCTACCAGCACGCCGGCATCACCCCGGACGTCATCACCCTGGCCAAGGGACTGGGCGGCGGGCTGCCGCTGGGCGCGGTCATCGGCGTCGGCGCGGCTGGCGACCTGCTCGGGCCCGGCCAGCACGGCACGACGTTCGGCGGCAACCCGGTGTGCTGCGCCGCCGGGCTGGCCGTGCTCCGCACGATCGCGGCCGACGGCCTGAACGACCACGTCGCCGCACTCGGCAAGGACATCGCCGCCGGCGTCGAACGGCTGGACCACCCGCTGGTCGCGGGCGTCCGCGGCCAGGGACTGCTGCTCGGCATCGGCCTGCGCGAGCCGGTCGCTCCCGCCGTGGCCACGGCCGCGCAGCGCGCCGGTTACCTCGTCAACCCCATCCAGCCGGACACGCTGCGGCTGGCGCCCCCGCTGACCCTGACCGCCGAGCAGGTGGCGGGTTTCCTGGCCGCGCTGCCCGGAGCGCTCGACACCACGGAGAACCCCTGATGCCCCGCCACTTCCTGCGCGACGACGACCTCACCCCCGGCGAGCAGGCCGAGATCCTCGACCTCGCCGACCGGCTCAAGGCCGACCCGCTGGGCTCGAAAGCCCTGCAGGGCAAGTCGATCGCCGCGATCTTCGAGAAGAACTCCACCCGCACCCGGCTGTCGTTCGACGTCGGCATCGCCCAGCTCGGCGGTCACCCGATCATCATCGACGGGCGGTCCATGCAGCTGGGCCGCGAGGAGACCATCGAGGACACCTCGCGGGTGCTGTCCCGCTACGTCGACGCCGTGGTGTGGCGGACGTTCGCCCAGAAACGGATGGACGCGATGGCGTCGGCGTCCGCGGTCCCGGTGATCAACGCGCTGACCGACGAGTTCCACCCCTGCCAGGTGCTGGCCGACCTGCAGACCATCCGGGAACGCAAGGGCAAGCTCGCCGGGCTGAACCTGGTCTACCTCGGCGACGGCGCCAACAACATGGCCCACTCGCTGCTGCTCGGCGGAACGACGGCCGGTATGCACGTGCGGGTGGTGTCGCCGGAGGGCTTCCAGCCCGACCAGCAGGTCATGCTGGACGCCAAGCACCGGGCGTCCGAGACCGGCGGCAGCACCGTCGTGCACACCGACCCGCACGCCGCCGTCGACGGCGCCGACGTGATCGTCACCGACACCTGGACCTCGATGGGCCAGGAGAACGACGGCCTGGACCGGGTCGGGCCGTTCCGGCAGCTGCAGGTCAACGCGGCGCTGCTGGAACGCGCCGCGCCGGAGGCGATCGTGCTGCACTGCCTGCCGGCGCACCGCGGCTGGGAGATCACCGACGAGGTGCTCGACGGCCCGGCCAGCGCGGTCTGGGACGAGGCGGAGAACCGCCTGCACGCCCAGAAGGCACTGCTGGTCTGGCTGCTCGACCAGGCGGAGCGACGATGACCGCCAGCAGGGCCGGACGCCAGGCTCGGATCATCGAGCTGGTGTCCAACATGGCCATCCGCAGCCAGACCGAGCTGGCCAAGTTGCTGGCCGCCGAAGGGATCGAGGTCACCCAGGCCACCCTGTCCAGGGACCTCGACGAGCTCGGCGCGGTCAAGCTGCGGGGCGCGGACTCCGGTGCGCCGGTGTACGTGATCCCCGAGGACGGCAGCCCGGTGCGTGGCGTCCAGGGCGGCACGTCCCGGCTGTCCCGGCTGCTGGCCGAGCTGATGGTCTCGGTCGACGCCTCGGGAAACCTCATGGTGCTGCGCACGCCACCGGGCGCGGCGCAGTTCCTGGCCAGCGCCATCGACAGGGCGGCGCTGGAGGAGGTCGTCGGCTCCATCGCCGGCGACGACACGGTCGCGGTGATCGCCAGGGAGCCGCTGACCGGACAGGGCCTGGCGGAACGCTTCGCGGCGCTGGCTCGCCGCTCGTCTACTGTGGACGTTGAAGGTAAGGAGAACGAAGATGACTGAGCGGGTTGTGCTCGCGTACTCGGGCGGGCTCGACACCTCGGTGGGGATCGGCTGGATCGCCGAGGAGACCGGCGCGGAGGTCGTGGCCGTGGCCGTCGACCTCGGCCAGGGCGGCGAGGACCTGGAGACCATCCGGCAGCGCGCACTGGACTGCGGCGCCGTCGAGGCCGTCGTCGCCGACGCGCGCGACGAGTTCGCCGAGCAGTACTGCCTGCCCGCGCTGCAGGCCAACGCGCTCTACATGGACCGCTACCCGCTGGTGTCCGCGCTGTCCCGCCCGGTGATCGTCAAGCACCTGGCCGAGGCCGCCAAGTACCACGGTGCGACCACCGTCGCACACGGCTGCACCGGCAAGGGCAACGACCAGGTGCGGTTCGAGGTCGGCCTCGGCGCGCTGGTGCCGGACCTGAAGGTGATCGCGCCGGTGCGCGACTTCGCGTGGACCCGGGAGAAGGCCATCGCCTGGGCCGAGGACCGTAACCTGCCCATCGACGTCACCAAGAAGTCGCCGTTCTCCATCGACCAGAACGTGTGGGGCCGCGCGGTGGAGACCGGGTTCCTGGAGGACCTGTGGAACGCCCCGACCAAGGACGTCTACTCCTACACCGAGGACCCCACGGTCAACTGGCAGGCGCCGGACGAGGTCGTCATCACGTTCGACAAGGGCGTGCCGGTGGCCATCGACGGTGAGACGGTGACCGTGCTGGAGGCCATCCAGCAGCTCAACCGGCGGGCCGGGGCGCACGGCGTCGGCAGGCTGGACATGGTCGAGGACCGGCTGGTCGGCATCAAGAGCCGCGAGGTCTACGAGGCCCCCGGCGCGATCGCGCTGATCACCGCCCACCAGGAGCTGGAGAACGTCACGGTCGAGCGGGACCTGGCCCGGTTCAAGCGGCAGGTGGAGCAGCGCTGGGGCGAGCTGGTCTACGACGGCCTGTGGTTCTCCCCGCTGAAGGACGCGCTGGACGCGTTCATCGCGCAGACCCAGGAGCACGTGTCCGGCGAGATCCGGATGGTGCTGCACGGCGGCAACGCCGTGGTCAACGGCAGGCGCAGCGAGGACTCGCTGTACGACTTCAACCTGGCGACCTACGACGAGGGCGACACGTTCGACCAGTCGCTGGCCAAGGGCTTCGTCCAGCTGTGGGGCCTGCCCAGCAAGATCGCCGCCAAGCGGGACCTGAAGAAGAACTAGGAGCATCGACGAGTGAGTGAGCAGGCCGGGAAAGTGGCTCTGTGGGGCGGGCGGTTCGCCAGCGGGCCGGCGGAGGCGATGGCGGCGCTGAGCGCGTCCACGCACTTCGACTGGCGGCTGGCGCCCTACGACATCGCGGGATCCCGGGCACACGCCCGGGTACTGCGCACCGCCGGCCTGCTCACCGACGCCGAGCTGGACGCCATGCTGAAGGCGCTGGACGTGCTGGCCGACGACGTCGCGTCCGGTGCGTTCACCCCGACGGTGGCCGACGAGGACGTCCACACGGCACTGGAGCGCGGCCTGCTGGAGCGGGCCGGCACCGAGCTCGGCGGCAAGCTGCGGGCGGGCCGTTCGCGCAACGACCAGGTGGCCACCCTGTTCCGGATGTGGCTGCGGGACGCCGCCCGCCGGGTGGTGGCCGGCACGCTCGACGTCGTCGACGCGCTGCTGGCCCAGTCCCGCAGGCATCCCGAGGCGGTCCTGCCCGGCCGGACCCACCTGCAGCACGCCCAGCCCGTGTTGCTGGCGCACCACCTGCAGGCCCACGCGCAGTCGCTGCTGCGGGACGTCGGCAGGCTGCGGGACTGGGACGCCCGCACCGACGAGTCGCCCTACGGCTCCGGCGCGCTGGCCGGGTCCTCGCTCGGACTGGACCCGGAGGCCGTCGCGGCCGAGCTGGGCTTCTCGGCGAGCGTGGACAACTCCATCGACGGCACGGCGTCGCGGGACTTCGCCGCGGAGTTCGCGTTCGCCGTGGCGATGCTGGCGGTCAACCTGTCCCGGATCGCCGAAGAGGTGATCATCTGGAACACCGCCGAGTTCGGCTACGTGACGCTCGACGACGCCTGGGCGACCGGCAGCTCGATCATGCCGCAGAAGAAGAACCCCGATGTCGCCGAACTGACCAGGGGCAAGGCCGGACGGCTCATCGGTAACCTCACCGGATTGCTGGCCACGCTGAAGGCACAGCCACTGGCGTACAACCGGGACCTGCAGGAGGACAAGGAACCGGTGTTCGACTCGGTGGAACAGCTGGAACTGCTGTTCCCCGCGATCGCGGGCATGATCGCCACGCTGACCTTCCACACCGGCCGGCTGGCCGAGCTGGCGCCAGCCGGATTCACCCTGGCTACCGACATCGCCGAGTGGCTGGTCCGGCAGGGCGTTCCGTTCCGGGTCGCGCACGAGGCGGCGGGGGAGTGCGTCCGCGTCGCCGAGAGCCGGGGCACGACGCTGGACGCGCTGACCGACGAGGAGCTGACGGCCATCAACCCGGCGCTGACCCCGGAGGTCCGTTCGGTGCTCACCGTGGCGGGTTCGGTCGCCTGCCGCGACGCCCGCGGCGGCACCGCGCCCGCGCGGGTCACCGAGCAGCGGGAACGCCTGGAGCGGCGGGTCAGCGACGCCCGGGGCTGGCTCGCCGGGTAAGGCGGTCCAGCAACTCGGACAGCAGCAGGTTCTCGCCGGGGGACAGGCCGGGATCGTCCTCGGCCTGCAGCGCGGTGCGCAACGCGACCGCCCTGGCCGGCACGTCGGCGGACTCGGGCAGGCCGGCGTCGGTGGTGATGGTGGCCAGCACCATCTCCCTGACCAGCGCGGGCAGCTCGGGGTCCCGCTGACCGGCCGGCAGCGCGTTCTGCGACAGCACCACGCCCACGCTGGCCGAGTGCACGATGTCCGCGCCCCTGCCGACGGTGGTGGCCAGCCTGCCCGCCTGCGCGACCCTGGTCACCATCCGGTGCAGGATCGCCATCGACTCGCGCATGGCCGGGGTGGGCGCGCCGGTGCGGGCACCGCCGTACATCAGGGCGTAGAACTCCGGGTGTGACTGCCCGAACTCGATGTGCAGGTTCCAGCCGCGCCGCAGGTCGTCGACCGGGTCGCCGGTCTCGCCGAGCTGCTGCTTGCGGGCCAGGTACTGGCCGAATCCGTAGGACGCGACGGCGTCGAGCAGGCCGCTCTTGTCGCCGAACAGCCGGTACAGCGTCGGGGCCTGCACACCGGCGGCCGCGCTGACGGCCCTGGTCGACACCGCCTCGGGGCCGCCCTCGGTCAGCAGGTCCGCGGCGGCCCGGAGGATACGGTCGCGGGTGGATTCGTTCACGTTTCCGATGGTAACCACCCTCCGATAACGACGATAGCGCGGGAATCGGGCCGGGAGCCGCGGGCGTTGTACCCGGCGTGATCCCGAGACTGTCCGTGCTGCACCGCTCGCCCGTCCGGCGCGGGCAGACCCACGCCGACGCGCTCCGGG
Organism: Amycolatopsis suaedae; assembly: GCF_004214935.1. Lineage (GTDB taxonomy): Bacteria > Actinomycetota > Actinomycetes > Mycobacteriales > Pseudonocardiaceae > Amycolatopsis > Amycolatopsis suaedae. The sequence continues at coordinate 3,827 of NZ_SFCC01000007.1, read as the reverse complement.
ACACCGTCCGGTTCGCCCAGCGGATCGAGGAACTGGGCTACCACCGGTTCTGGGTGTCCGAGCACCACGCGGTTCCCGGCATCGCGGGGTCCGCGCCGACCGTGCTCGCCGCCGCGGTGGCCGCGGCGACCTCCCGCATCCGCGTCGGCACCGGCGGCGTGATGCTGCCCAACCACCAGCCGCTGGTGGTGGCCGAGCAGTTCGGCGTGCTGGAGTCGCTGTACCCCGGCCGGATCGACATGGGCCTCGGCCGGTCCGTCGGCTTCACCGGCGCGGTCCGCCGCGCGCTGGGCCACGACCGCGAGGACGCCGACCGCTACGGCGAGCAGCTCACCGAACTGCTCGGTTACTTCACCGGCGAGCAGCCGGTGCACGCCCGGCCCGCCGAGGGGCTGCGCGTGCCGCCGTTCCTGCTGGCCACCGGCGACGGCAGCGCCGAGCTGGCGGCCGAGCACGGGCTGCCGCTGGTGGTCGCGGCCGTGGCGGGGCAGGACCGCATGCTGCAGGTCGTCGAGCGGTACCGCGGCCGGTTCACGCGGTCGGACTGGGCGGCGCGGCCCTACGTCGTCGTGGCGGCCACGATCGCCGTCGCCGGGTCCGCCCAGGAGGCACGGGACCTGCTGCTGTCCGAGGCGTGGTCGACGGCCTACTCCCGCACCCGAGGGGAGTTCCCGCCGTTGCTGCCGCCGGCGGAGGTTCGCGCGCTGCCCAAGACCGAACGGCAGCGCGAGTACCTGGAATCCGCGCTGCGCGGGCAGATCGCGGGTACCCGCGACGAGGTCGCCGACGCCGTGGAGAAGCTGGTCCACACCACCGCGGCCGACGAGATCCTGGTGACGACGGCAGGCTACGACCGCGAGGCCCTGCTCGACTCGTACCGGCGGTTGGTTACGCTCGTCGGGACGTGATCAAGCGGGAGGGGTGGCAGTGCTCGACCATCTGGTGTACTCCACCCCGGACCTCGCAGGCACCGTGGACGAGCTGCGTGAGCGGGGCGTGGACCTGGTGCCGGGCGGCCCGCACGACGGCCTCGGTACCCGCAACTTCATCGGCCCGCTCGGTGGTTCGGCGTACCTGGAGGTCGTCGGCCCCGACCCGGACCAGCCGGCGCCGGCGCGGCCGCGCCCGTTCCGGATCGACGAGCTGACCGTGCCCACGCTGGTGACCTGGGCGGTCGCCACCACCGACATCGACACCACCGTCGCGCGGGCCCGCGCCGCCGGCCACGACGCCGGCGTTCCGTTCGGGATGGCCCGCAGGCGACCGGACGGTGTCCTGATCAGCTGGCGGATCGCCTTCCCGGTGACCGATTGGGACGGCCTGGCGCCGGTGCTCATCGACTGGGGCGACGCGCCGCACCCGTCCGGCGGCCTGCCCGGCGGCACCCGGCTGGAGTCGCTGCGTGCGACCCATCCCGATCCGGGCGGGGTGTCCGCGGCGCTCGCGGTCGTCGGCGCCGAGCTGGCCGTCACGGCGGGGGAGCCCGGGCTGGTCGCCGAGCTGTCGACGCCGGCGGGGCGGGTAGTCCTGCGGTGAGGCCCGATCGTCTGGTCACCGCCGACGAACTGGCGATCGACCCGGTGGTGGCTGCCCCGTTCCTGCTCGGCTGCGAGCTGGAGTCCACCGGTGAGGCGGGGACCGTGCGCGTGCGGCTGGTCGAGGTCGAGGCCTACCGGGGCAAGGACGACCCGGCGTCGCACTGCTACCGCGGCCGTACCCCGCGCAACGACGTCATGTGGGGACCCGCCGGGCACCTGTACGTCTACTTCGTCTACGGCATGCACTTCTGCGCCAACGTGGTGTGCGCGGGCGACGGCGAACCCGGTGCCGTGCTGGTGCGGGCCGCCGAGGTGGTCCACGGCGCGGACATCGTGCGGGCCCGCAGGCCGTCGGCCCGCAGTGTCACGGCGTTGAAGGGGCCCGCGATCCTGACCTCCGCGCTCGGGCTGGACCGGGCGCACAACGGCGTCGACCTGCTCGACCCGGCCTCACCGGTACGCCTGCTCACCGGCGAGCGGGTCCCGCCCGCACGCATCCGTACCGGCCCGCGGGTCGGGGTGGCCGCGGCGATGGACACCCCGTGGCGGTTCTGGGTGGACGACTCGCCAGCGGTGTCCACCTACCGGAGGGGCGGCAGGGTCCGCCCACGGTGACCCGGCGGATAGTCGGTTGACCTGGTGCGGGACCATCGAAGGGTGAGTGAGCACATCCTTGACGAGCTGTCCTGGCGCGGCCTGATCGCGCATTCCACCGACCTCGACGCGCTGCGGCGCGAACTGGACAACGGCCCGCTCACCCTCTATTGCGGTTTCGACCCGACCGCGCCCAGCCTGCACGCGGGCAACCTGGTTCCGCTGCTGCTGCTGGCGCGGTTCCAGCGGGCGGGGCACCGGCCGGTGGTCCTGGCCGGTGGTGCGACGGGCATGATCGGCGACCCGCGGGACACCGGGGAGCGCACGCTCAACTCGCTCGATGTTGTCGCCGAGTGGGCCGATCGCATCCGTGGCCAGCTCGAACGGTTCGTCGAGTTCGACGACTCGCCGACCGGCGCGCTCGTCGCCAACAACCTCGACTGGACCGGCAAGCAGTCGGTGCTGGAGTTCCTCCGCGACGTCGGCAAGCACTTCCCGGTCAACACCATGCTGAACCGGGAGACGGTGCGCAGGCGTCTGGAGACCGACGGCATGTCCTACACCGAGTTCAGCTACCTGCTGCTGCAGTCGCAGGACTACCTGCACCTGTTCCGTGAGCACGGGTGCCGGCTGCAGGTGGGCGGCTCGGACCAGTGGGGCAACCTGGTCGGCGGCGTGGACCTGATCCGCAGGGTCACCGGGGAGAGCGTCCACGCGCTGACCGCACCGCTGGTGACCGACGCCGAGGGCCGCAAGTTCGGCAAGTCGACCGGCGGCGGCAACCTGTGGCTGGATCCGGAGATGACCTCGCCGTACGCCTGGTACCAGTACTTCGTCAACGCCGGTGACGCGGACGTCGTGCGGTACCTGCGGATGTTCACGTTCCTGCCCGCCGAGGAGATCGACGCGCTGGCCGAGGACACCGAGCAACGCCCGCACCTGCGCAACGCGCAGCGCCGGCTGGCCGAGGAGTTCACCACGCTGGTGCACGGTGCCGCGCAGACCCGTCAGGTCGTGGCGGCCAGCCACGCCCTGTTCGGCAGGGGAGAGCTGGCGGATCTCGACGCCGCCACGCTCGACGCGGCGATGGCCGAGGCGCCGACCGGTGAGGTGAAGCTCGCCGAGGAGCCGACGATCGTCGACCTCCTGGTGACGGCAGGCGTGGTGGACAGCAAGGGCGCGGCCCGCCGCACGGTGAAGGAGGGCGGCGCCTACGTGAACAACACGAAGATCGCCGACGAGGACTGGCGGCCGTCCGCGGCCGACGCCCTGCACGGGCGCTGGCTGGTCGTCCGGCGCGGCAAGCGCACGCTGGCCGGTGTGCGGGTGCTGCACTGATCGAGGGCCCGAAACAGGGGGCTGACCTGCGGGTTCGCCGTTAAGGGACCCCCCTGTTTCGGGCCGTATCCCAGGCGTGTAATCTTCTCTTCGTCGCCAGGGAGACCGGGCGGCCACCGGGACTACGAACCAAGCTCCCACGGTTGTGGTAGAGTGGGTAGTCCCAAACGGAACAGAAGTCACCCCCACTGAATCCGAGTGGTTCGACGTTGGGTACGCTGTTCCAAGCTTGAAGACCTGAAACTGCAACGACAAGAGCCTTAACCGGCTGGCGTCGGCGCGTGTTGCTTGAGAACTCAACAGTGTGCTAGTGAACTAAGCCAGTAGAGCTTTATGTTGAAACCCCTCGTCAGGGGT
>NZ_SFCC01000006.1 GCF_004214935.1 Amycolatopsis suaedae | reverse complement strand
CCCAACAGACCCAGCCGCCACCACGAAAGAGACCCAGCAACCTCCCCCAATGTGGCATTGGGGGAGTTCAAGTTCCCCAATGCCACATTGGGGGCGCGCAGCACCCAGACTTTGCCGGGGCCCTGGCGTCTGACGGCGCGAGGGCCCCCTTCACGGCAAAGCCCGTGGCTCAGCCGGGGTAGAAGGGCCGGGCGTCGTCGCCCGTCGTGGTGGGCTCGTGCGGCCGCCAGACCTCGCCGACCTCCGACGCCGTCCACAGGCCACCGCTGTCCGCGACGATCACGGCCCGGCTCGGCATCGCGGTCACCGCGTGCACCGGCGGGGTCAGGTTGGAGCTGTTGAACGGGTCCAGGCGCAGCCCGTCCACCGGCACCTTCACCACCGACAACGACCGCGACGAGGTCACCGCCACCAGGCTGTCCTGGGAGGCCCAGTCGACGTCGACGACCTCGGTCAGCCGGTCGGCCTGCAGGATCCGCGGCGAGCGCAGCGACACCGAGTCGGGCGTGCGCACCACCGACGCGACCACCAGCTTCTCCCCCGCGACCAGCGCCACCCTCGTGCCGTCCCTGGACAGCCGCAGCGCGGTGATCGTCCCGATCTGCCGCACCATGTCGGCGTTGACGACCTGCGTGCCCCAGTTGCCGTCCGGACCGCGCGTCACCCGCACGACGTTGACCCCGTCGGTGACCGTCCACAGCTCACCCGCGTTGCCGCCTGCCGACGTCGCCGGACGCCAGGTCGGGCGCGTCATCGAGCCGCCCTCCAGGTTGACCGCGACGGCCTCGCGGCCGTAGTCGCCGACCCGCAGCCGCAGCCTGCCACCCAGCCGCTCCACGACCGCGAGCTGCCGCCCGTCGATCGATTGCGCGCCCGACACGACCTGGTACGCGCCGGAGCCGGCGGGGCCGGGAATCGGGTTGCCGTCGGCCAGCGACCGCACCCGGCCACCGACGCTGACCAGCCCCTTCAGTTCCGACCGCGGCAGCGTCGCCGTCTCGTAGGACGGCAGGTCGGTGGGCCGCCACTCCTCCTGGCCCGGCACCAGCGGGTTGCCGTCGACCTGGATACGGATCCGGCTCGTGGTCACGCTCTGCAGGGAGAGCACGATCTGCGCGGCGATCAGCTTCTTCGTCTCCAGGCTCTCCTGGTCGACGCCGCTGAGCGGTACGAGCAGTGACCCGTCGGAGTTGCCGATGACGTTGGTGTCGGTGTCGGCCCGCTCCAGCGCGTTGCGCACCGCGCCGTCGAGGAACTCCGACGGCCCCTCCAGCAGCAGGTCGACCACCCGGCCCGGCAGGGTGACCTGGGGCTTCGCCATGACATACCGCAGGTCGGGCACCAGCGACTCGGAGTCCGGCGCGAAGAAGTACACCGGAACCCGGAAGTAGTTCTGCGCGAACGCGGACTCGGTGATCGCCAGGTCGGTGGGCGGGTTGACGATCCGCCACGCACCGTCCTGCTGCCTGCGTACCCGCAGGGACAGCTGGTAGGCGTCCTTCTCCGGGATGAAGGCGTTGTCCGGGGCGAGCTTGCCGACGCTGAACCCGCGCACGACCACGGTCTGCTCGTTCGGGTCCGGCGACTTCTCGTCACCGACGCCGTAGACCGTCCCGAACACGTCCTGGATGACGATGAGCCCCTGGTGCGGCCGCCAGTTCTTGCGTGCGGCGTCCTCCAGGTACACCCGCGCGGCGGCGTTCTCCTCCAGCGGGCGGGCACTGGCCTCGACGAAACCACGCACCACGTCCAGCGGGTCGAGGTCGCGGGCGGGCTGCGGGAGGTCGAGCGCGGGCTGGTTAGGGCCCGAGGTCGGAATGGCGACCGGCTGGGACTCCTCCGGAATCGTCGCGCACCCGGCCACCAGGACCACGATGCTCAGCACGGCGGCGAGGCGTTTCATCGCACCTCCTCCTGCTCCCAGCTCAGCTCGGTGGGCTCCGCTCCCGCCTCCGGCTCCGGTTCCGGCGCGACCACCACGGCGGGCGGCGTCGCCGGACGGTCCGGTGGCAGGTCCAGCGGACTGTGCTCGACGGAGTGGCCGTGCCTGCGCGGCAGCGTCAGCCGGAAGCAGGCACCCCGCTCCGGCTCACCCCACGCCTCCAGCGTGCCACCGTGCAGCCGCGCGTCCTCGTGACTGATGGCCAGGCCCAGCCCGGTACCGCCGGTGCGCCGGTTGCGGGACGGGTCGGCCCGCCAGAACCGGTTGAACACCAGCTCGGCCTCGCCCGGCCGCAGGCCGACGCCGTAGTCGCGCACGGTGATCGCGATGGCGTCGTCGTCGGCGGCCAGGCGGACCCGGACCGGCTTGCCCTCGCCGTGGTCGACGGCGTTGGCCAGCAGGTTGCGCAGGATCCGCTCGACCCGGCGGGCGTCCAGCTCGGCGGTGGTCTCCTCGGCGGGCAGGTCGACCTCGATGACGCTGCCGGCGGTGCCCGCGATGACCCGCACCTGCTCGACGGCCCGCTCGACGATCGGGCGGGCGTCGATGACGTCGGCGGCCAGTTCCTCCACGCCGGCGTCCAGCTTGCTGATCTCCAGCAGGTCGCCCAGCAGCGCCTCGAACCGGTCCAGCTCGTCGACCAGCAGCTCGGTCGACCGCGCCAGGCCTGCCGGGAACTGCTCGCGGGACGCGTGCAGCACGTCGGCGGCCATCCGCACGGTGGTCAGCGGCGTCCGCAGCTCGTGCGAGACGTCCGAGGTGAACCTGCGCTGCAGCTGCCCGAACTCCTCCAGCTGGCGGATCTGCCGCTGGATGCTGGCCGCCATCTCGTTGTACGACACGGCCAGCTTGGCGAGGTCGTCCTCGCCGAGCACACCGAGCCGCTGGTCGAGGTCGCCCTCGGCGAACCGCTCGGCCGCGGCCGCAGCCCTGCGCACCGGCCGGACCACCTGGCGGGTCACCAGGTTGCTGATCGCGGCCAGCAGCAGCAACAGCACCAGCCCGCCGACCAGCAGCGTGTTCTGCACGGTCGCCACGGTGTTCTGCTCGGCCGTCAGCGGGAACAGCATGTACAGCTGCAGCGGGCGGGGCGCGGAGGTGATCGGCGCCCCGACGATCATGTACGTGGTCCGCGCGGCGCCCTCACCGACCGTGTGGAACTGGGTGACCAGCTGCTCGGCCTCGACGGCGCGGCGCATGCCCGCGGGCACCTTGTCCAGGCCGGCAGTGGCGACCGGGTGGTCCTGCGGCCGGTCCGGGTTGCCGCCGGCCAGCACCGGCTCGAACGCGCCGGCGACGCCGGACGCCCCCTGGGTCAGCGGCGAGCCGCTGGTGATCTGCTTGAGCGCGTCGTCCAGCCGCGAGCGCAGCGCGTCGACCGAGGCGTCGGCGCCGACCAGCTGCGTCTCGGCGACGTCGACGATCGCCTGCGTCTGGGCGACGGCTGCCTTGCGCTTGGTGTCGACCAGCCGCTCGGTGATCTGGCTCTGCAGCACCATGCCGAGCACGAACACCACGGCCGAGGACAGGGCGAGGGTGGAGACCGTGACCCGGAACTGCAGCGAGTACCGCCACAGGTCGCTGAACCACACCGAACGGCGGCGGAAGAACGCCACCACGCGGCCGGCCAGCCGGACGGTTCCCGTGCTGAACGCGGCCAGCCGGCCCGTCACGAGACCGTCACGGCGGACCGGCCTTGTAGCCGACGCCGCGGACGGTCAGCACCACCTCGGGGTGTTCCGGGTCCTTCTCCACCTTCGAGCGCAGGCGCTGGACGTGGACGTTCACCAGGCGCGTGTCGGCGGCGTGGCGGTAGCCCCACACCTGCTCGAGCAGCACCTCCCTGGTGAACACCTGCCGCGGCTTGCGGGCCAGCGCGACCAGCAGGTCGAACTCCAGCGGGGTGAGCGGGATGGCCTTGCCCTCCCTGGTCACCTCGTGGCCGGGCACGTCGATGGTGAGGTCGCCGATGGCCAGGGACTCGGCAGGCTCGGACTCGGTGCGCCGCAGCCGCGCCCGGACCCTGGCGACCAGTTCCTTCGGCTTGAACGGCTTGACGACGTAGTCGTCGGCACCGGACTCCAGGCCGAGGACGATGTCCACCGTGTCGCTCTTGGCGGTGAGCATCACGATCGGCACACCGGACTCGGCGCGGATGGCCTTGCAGACGTCGATACCGTTCATGCCCGGCAGCATCAGGTCCAGCAGCACCAGGTCGGGCTTGAGCTCCCGCAGTGCCGGCAACGCGCGCGAACCGTCCGCCACGACCGCGGTATCGAACCCCTCCCCGCGCAGGACGATGGTGAGCATCTCCGCGAGGGCTGGGTCGTCGTCGACCACCAACACACGTGCCTTCATGCCCACATATTCGCACTCACGAGTTCATTTGTGACTTTCGACCCGGCGATTCGTCCGGTCCGAACCCGGACGGACGATCATCACGCCGGTAGTTCGACCGGCACGAGCTGCCTGCGCAGCCGGGTGAACGGCCGCGGGCTGTCCATCCCCAGCACGCCGACGAGCCGGTCGCCGCGGTGGTAGGTGGCGACGAACCGGCGGTCGTCGACGCTGCCCTCGACCACCTCGACCCGGTCGTGCCCCGCCGCGGAGCCGGCGAACTGGACCCGCACGCCGTACTGGTCGGACCAGAAGTAGCCGGGACGCTGATAACGCTGCTCCCCCGCGAGCAGGTTGGCCGCGACGACCCTGGCCTGGTCGCCGGCGGACGTCCAGTGCCCACCGTGACAACCCGGGTACACCGCGACGTCACCGGCCGCGTACACGGCGGGGTTGGCCGTCCGCCCGCCCGCGTCGACCCGCACGCCGCGGGCGACGTCCAGCCCCGAGGAGGCCAGCCACTCCACGTTGGGCAGCATTCCGACCCCGACCACCACGACATCGGCGGGCAGGTGCGTGCCGTCGGCCAGGTCGACACCGGCCGCGGTCAGCCCGGCCACGCCGGCACCGGCGACCAGCCGGACGCCGTGGTCGGCATGCAGCCCGGCGACGACGGCGGCCATCGGCTCGCCCAGCACGCCGGCCAGCGGGACGGGCGCGGCCTCGACGACGGTCACCGAGTGGCCCAGCGTGCGGCAGGCGGAAGCCACCTCGGCACCGATGAACCCCGCGCCGATCACCACTGTGTTCAATTGCCCTCGCTCCGCTCGGGCTGGCTCGGGCCCCCCGAGTCGGCGTCTTCCCTCCTCGCCGTCGCTCGCTGCGCGAGCTTTGGGCTCGTCAGTCCAGACGCCGACGGGCCCGACCCCGAGGGCACGCCGGAGCGCGATCGCGTCGTCGAGCGTGCGCAGCGTGTGCACACTGGGATGGTTTTCTTGCCCCGCAAGGGTTCGCGGCCTGCCACCGGTGGCGACGACCACCGCGTCGGTCGTGATCGACGTGCCGTCGGCGAGCAGCACCGCCCCCGCGCCCGTGTCCAGTCCGGCGGCCCGGGTGCCGAGGTACCACTGCGCGCCCAGGTCGAGCAGCTCGTCGGCGCCGGCGAGTTCGATGCCCTGCTCGTCGACGACTCCCAGCAGGAAGTCCTTGGACAGCGGCGGCCGGTCGTAGGGCCGGTGTGGCTCGTCGCCGACGAGCACCAGCCTGCCGTCGAACCCGCCCGCACGCAGTTCCTGCGCCGTACGCAGGCCGGCCAGCGACGCGCCGACCACCGTGATCGACTCGAACGTCATGCCACTCCCTCCCTGATGTTGGTGGTGTCGACGTAGATGACGCCGTCGGTGACGACGACCGGGTAGGTGCGCACGGGCCGCTTCGCCGGCAGGCAGGTCGGCATGCCGTTACGCAGGTCGAACGACGCCTCGTGCAGCGGGCACTCGACGAAGCAGCCCTCCAGCCAGCCGTCGGACAGCGAGGCGTCCTGGTGGGTGCAGGTGTCGTCGATCGCGTAGAGCTGCCCCTCGGTGTGGAAGACGGCGATCGGCACATGGCCGAGAACGCGGACCGACTCGCCCTCGGGCAGGTCTGCGAGATCGCAGGCGCGAATCATCAAGACCTCCGTGTTTTTCGTTGGGGGTTAACGAATGTTTCGACCATGTTGCGTATTACGAGACATGACGTGCTATGCGCAACAATCCTCGCCCGTTGGGAAATCGTCAAGGGGTTACCCCGGTCGGCCCAGCGAGATCGCGGCAAGCGGTTAGTGTTGCGGAATGCGGAACTCCGAAAGGCAGCCCGCCAGCCAGGTCCAGTCGGTCGACCGCGCCATCAGCGTGCTCGAACTTCTCGCCCGCAACGGCGAGGCCGGGATCACCGAGATCGCCGGGGAGCTGGGAGTGCACAAGTCCACCGCGTCCCGCCTGCTCAGCGTGCTGGAGGCCAGAGGACTCGTGGAGCAACTCGGCGAGCGGGGCAAGTACGTCATCGGCTTCGGCATCGTCCGGCTCGCGGGTGCCGCGACCGGCCGGATGGACCTCGCCAGACTCGGCAGGCAGACCTGCCAGACACTCGCCGAAACCCTCGGCGAGACGGTCAACATCGCGGTCGCCGACGACGGGGTCGCCATCAACATCAGCCAGGCCAGGGGTTCGGCCGCGATCACCACGCAGAACTGGACCGGGCAACGCACCCCGCTGCACGCGACGTCCAGCGGGAAGGTCCTGCTGGCCTACCTGCCCGACGCCGAGCGTCGCAGGCTGCTGCGCCGCAAGCTGGAGGAGTACACCCCGCGGACCACGACCGACCCCGCCGACCTGGCGGCCGAGCTGGACCGGATCGTCGAGGACGGCTACGCCGCCTGCTTCGAGGAGTTCGAGCTGGGCATGCACGCCGTGGCGGTGCCGATCTTCGGCTCGGACGGCGACGTGGTGGCGGCGATGAGCGCGTCCGGGCCGTCGTACCGCCTTTCGCGTCAGCGCGTTCGGCAGATCGTACGACCGATGACCAGCGCGGCGACCGAGTTGTCCGAACAGCTGGGCTACTACCAGAACTGACCGCTGGGTAACCCTTGACGGCGGGGATTCGCGTGCCTCACGCTGTTGCTCTAGGCGGAACACGTCGCCCTATGCGCAACAAATCCCACACTCCGAAGCGTCCCCGGCGGGGGCGCTGCCGCACGTGGCCTGGAGGTTCCCCGCGATGGTCGCCAACCCCCGCGTCGTCCTGATCGGAGCCGGCATCGTCGGCTGCGCGCTGGCCGACGAGCTGACCGAACGCGGCTGGACCGACGTGACGGTGCTCGAACAGGGCGACCTGTTCACCACCGGCGGGTCCAGCTCGCACGCACCCGGTCTGGTATTCCAGACCACCGGCTGCCGCACGATGACCGAGTTCGCCAAGTACACGGTCGCCAAGTACACCTCGCTCACGCTCGACGGCCAGTGGTGCTTCCAGCAGCTGGGCGGGCTCGAGGTGGCGACGACGCCCGAGCGCTGGGCGGACCTCAAGCGCAGGCACGGCTGGGCGACGTCCTTCGGCGTGCGCAGCTACCTGCGCGATCCCGAGGAGTGCGCGCAGCTGCACCCGCTGCTCGACCGGGAGCGGGTGCTGGGCGGCTTCCACATTCCCAGCGACGGGCTGGCCAAGCCGCTGCGGGCGGCCGAGGCACAGGCCCGGCGGGCGATGGACCGCGGTGCGCGCTTCCTGTCCAGGCAGAAGGTGGTCGCCATCGAGCGGGCGGCCGGCCGCGTCACCGGCGTGCGCACGGAGTCCGACCACTTCCGTGCCGACATCGTCGTGTCCTGCGTGGGCATGTGGGGGCCGATGATCGGGCGGCTGGTCGACCTCACCGTGCCGCTGGTGCCGATGGCGCACCAGTACGCGAAAACCGACCCGCTGCCGGTGCTCGCCGGGCACAACGACGACCATTCCGAGGCCAGCAAGCCGATCCTGCGGCACCAGGACGCCGACCTCTACTTCCGCGAGCACAACGAACGGCTCGGCATCGGCGCCTACGGGCACCGGCCGATGCCGCTCCCACCCGAGCAGATCGCCGACCCGCTGACCTCCCCCGGTATGCCGTCGGAGCTGGCGTTCACCCCGGACGACTTCGACGAGTCCTGGCAGGCGGCGACCGAACTGCTGCCCGTGTTGCGGGACACCAAGGTCGCCGAGGGCATCAACGGCCTGTTCTCGTTCACCGCCGACGGCATGCCGCTGCTGGGCGAGCACCCGGACCTGGAGGGCTTCTGGGTGGCCGAGGCCGTGTGGATCACGCACTCGGCCGGCGTCGCCAGGGCGATGGCGGAGTGGATGGTCGACGGTCAGCCCAACCTCGACCTGCACGGCTGCGACCTGAACCGGTTCGAGCAGGTGCAGCTCGCCCCGGACTACGTCATGGAGCGGGCGTGCCGCAGCTTCGTCGAGGTGTACGACGTGCTGCACCCGCTGCAGCCGATCGAGCGACCCCGGCCCCTGCGTACCAGCCCGTTCTACGAGCGGCAGGCCGAACTGGGGGCGTACTTCCTGGAGGCGAGCGGCTGGGAGCGCCCGCAGTGGTACGAGGTCAACGCCGGCCTGCCGGAGGTTGAGCGGGTGCCCGCCCGCAACGACTGGGCGGCGCGGTTCTGGTCCCCGATCGCCGGTGCGGAGGCACTCGTCGCCAGGGAACGGGTCGCGTTGTTCGACATGACCGCGCTGCGCCGGATGGAGGTCAGCGGCCCCGGTGCGCTGGCGTTCCTGCAGGCGCTCACCACGAACCAGCTCAACCGCAAGCCCGGCGCGGTCACCTACACGCTGATGCTCGGCGAGGAGGGCGGCATCCGCAGCGACCTGACCGTCGCCCGGCTGTCCGACGAGCTGTTCCAGGTCGGCTTCAACAGCCCGCTCGACCTGGACTGGCTGCGCAGGCGGCTGCCCGGTGACGGCAGCGTGCACCTGCGCGAGGTCACCGCGGGGACCTGCTGCATCGGGCTGTGGGGGCCGCGGGCGCGGGATCTGCTGCAACCACTGTCCACAACGGACTTCTCACATCAGGCGCTCGGTTACTTCAAGGCGACCAGGGCGTTCGTCGGCGATGTGCCGGTCACCGCGATGCGTCTGTCCTATGTGGGCGAACTGGGCTGGGAGCTGTACACCACGGCGGATCTGGGCAGGCGCCTGTGGGACACGCTGTGGGAGGCGGGCCAGCCGCACGGCGTCATCGCCGCGGGCCGGGAGGCGTTCAACAGCATGCGGCTGGAGAAGGGCTACCGCTCCTGGGGCACCGACATGACCACCGAGCACGACCCGTACGAGGCGGGCGTCGGGTTCGCGGTGCGGATGAACAAGGGCTACTTCACCGGCAGGGAGGCGCTGGCCGGGCGGTCTGCCGAGACCGTCACGCGCCGCCTGACGTGCCTGACCTGGGCTGATCCGTACTCGGTCGTGCTGGGCAACGAGCCGGTGTACGCCGACGGCAGGCCCGCCGGGTACGTGACCAGCGCCGGCTACGGCTACACCATCGGCCGCAACATCGCCTACGCGTGGCTGCCCGCGGAGGCCTCCACGCCGGGACGGCAGGTGGAGATCGAGTACTTCGGGGAGAGGATCCCGGCGGTGGTGTCGGAGGAACCGCTGTTCGACCCCGAGATGACCCGGTTGAGGAGCTGAGATGACGACGACGGACCTTCCCCCGAGCCTGCTGTCCACGCTGCCGGGCGAGTACTACGTCAGCCCGGAGATCTTCACCCGCGAGCAGGAGCGGGTCTTCGAGACGATGTGGTTCTGCGCCGTCCGTTCCGCCGACCTTTCCGCGCCCGGCGACTTCCGCACGGTGCAGGTCGGCAGGGAGAGCGTGCTGATCACGCGTAGCCGCGACGGTGCGCTGCGGGCGTTCCTCAACATCTGCAGGCACCGCGGGGCGCGGCTGTGCACCGAGGAGAGCGGGTCGGTGCGCCGGTCGTTCCAGTGCCCGTACCACGCCTGGACCTACGGCCTGGACGGCAAGCTGGTCGCCGCGCCGAACCTGGCGAACATGCCCGACATCGACCGTAACCAGTACGGGCTGAACACCGTGCACCTGCGAGAGTGGCTGGGCTACGCCTGGGTGTGCCTCGCCGACGAACCACCGTCCTTTGTGGACACAGTGGAGCAGGCGGTGACCGACCGGCTCGGCGACGCGACCGCCATCGAGGGCTACCAGATCACCGGACTGGAGCTGGGCAGGCGGATCAGCTACGACGTCAAGGCGAACTGGAAGCTCATCATCGAGAACTTCATGGAGTGCTACCACTGCGCCACGATCCACCCGGAGCTGACCGAGGTGCTGCCCGAGTTCGCCGACGGCTACGCGGCGCAGTACTACGTCGGCCACGGCGCCGAGTTCGGGGAGGAGATCGAGGGCTTCACCGTCGACGGCAGCGCGGGCCTGGGCAGGCTCGACGGGGTCGCCGAGGACCAGGACCGCCGGTACTACGCCATCACCGTGCGGCCCCAGGTGTTCATCAACCTGGTGCCCGACCACGTGATCTTCCACCGGATGTTCCCGCTGGCCGCCGACCGGACGCTCGTCGAGTGCGACTGGCTGTACGCGCCCGAGGTGGTCGCGTCCGGCAAGGACCTGTCCCGCTCGGTCGAGCTGTTCCACCGGGTCAACCAGCAGGACTTCGACGCCTGTGAACGCTGCCAGCCCGCGATGGCGTCGCGCGCCTACGCCGAGGGCGGCGTGCTCATGCCGTCGGAGCACCACATCGTGGAGTTCCACGACTGGCTGCGTAAGCAGATCTGAGGCCAGGCACAAGCACGTGAAGGCCACCTTCACCACGTCTCACGTAATGAAGGTGGCCTTCACGTGCTTTGGGGCTCAGGTGAGCAGGAAACGGGCCAGCTCGTCGACGTCCACGTCGGCCGCGCCGTCGACGACCCGCCACGGGGACAGCCACGACGCCGCGGCCAGCTCGTCGTAGACGAGTCCGCAGCGTTCCTGCAGCGCGTCGTCGGACTCGTAGGCGTCCTTCGCCCGGTCCGCCTCGGTGGCCGCGCGGTTCTCGGCGCGAGCCGCGGCCACCTCGCGGGGCACCCGGAGCAGGATCTGCACGTCCGGGACGGGCAGGCCGAACCGCTCGATCTCCAGCTCACGCACCCAGCGCACGACCTCGCCACCGGCACCCTGCCGCAGCCGGGCCGCGTTGTAGGCGGCGTTGGACGCGACGTACCGGTCGAGCAGGACGACGTCGTGCGTGGCCAGCTCGGCCCGCAGGTCGTCGAGGGCGCCGCGGCGGTCCAGGGCGTAGAGCAGCCCCATGCCGTAGACCGAATCGGCGACGTCGCCGTGCTGACCGTGCAGTGCCTCTCGCAGCAGGTCGGCGTGCACGCTGCGGCCGTACCGCGGAAACGCCTCCGTGCCGACGGTCGCACCGCGATCGTGCAGCGCCTTGGTGAGCCGGTCGGCCATCGTGCGCTTGCCGGCGCCGTCCAGGCCTTCGATCACCACGAGCCGTCCCACTGTCACAGCACCTCCATGCCGTTCGCCTTCGCTGCTTCCGCCTGCCGGTGGTCCCGGGTCACCATCGCCACCCGCCGGCCCCTCGCCAACCGCGACGTGTCGTGCATCGCCACGGCGAGATGGATGGCGTCCAGGGCACGCAGGGTGTAGTTGTCCGACACGAGGCGCCACGCCGCCGGCATGACGACTCGGGGCTCCAGCGGCACGACGCTCAGCGAACCGGAGGACGTCACCTCCTGGTCGAACAGGCGAATCGCCTCCTTGGCATACAGAAACCGCCCACTGTTGCGGGCCCTGGCCATGGCACTGGCGAACTCGACCCTGGTGAGCTCACTCGTGATGACGAGATCCTCGTTGTCGAGCAGCAACTTCGCCAACTCGTCGTGCTCGGGTTCGTCCGGCATGAATGCCCGGACGACGGCGCTGGTATCGGCGTACAGGACGGTCACCAGCCCTCACCTCGCGCCTCGTTGAGAGCATCGCTCACCGCTGTGCCCGACCCACGGGCGAGTTCATCGAACTCATCCCGGCTCATCGTCTGACCCACCGGCTCGAAGGACAGCAACTTGCCCTCGGCGATCAGCCGTGCCTTCCGTTCCTGCGGGGATTCCTCCTGGCCTACCGCGGCGCGCAGCAGCTCCACGACGAACTCGTTGACGCTGCGGCCCAGGTCCTCGGCCTTCGCCTTGACCTGAGCGTGCAGCTCGTCGTCGAGGCGAGTGATCATCTGTTTCACGACCACCATGCTATCGCACACAATAATGCGATAGCATGGTGGCCTATGCCGCTATCACTGGCTCAGTAGCGGTAGTGCTCCGGCTTGAACGGGCCCTCGACGTCGACGTCGATGTACTCGGCCTGCTCCTTGGTGAGCTTGGTCAGCTCGCCACCCAGCGCGTCGAGGTGGATCTTGGCCACCTTCTCGTCGAGCTTCTTCGGCAGCCGGAACACCTCCTTGTCGTACTCCTCGTGCTTGGTGAACAGCTCGATCTGCGCGATCACCTGGTTGGAGAAGCTGTTCGACATCACGAACGACGGGTGGCCGGTCGCGTTGCCGAGGTTGAGCAGGCGGCCCTCGGAAAGGACGATGATGGAATGGCCGTCCGGGAAGACCCACTCGTCGACCTGCGGCTTGATGTTGATCCGCCGGATGCCCGGGTAGCGGGCGAGGCCTGCCATGTCGAGCTCGTTGTCGAAGTGGCCGATGTTGCCGAGGATCGTCTGGTGCTTCATCCGGGCCATGTGCTCGACCATCACCACGTCCTTGTTGCCGGTGGTGGTGATCACGATGTCGGCCTCGGGCAGCGCCGACTCCAGGGTCTTGACCTGGTAACCGTCCATCGCCGCCTGCAGGGCGCAGATCGGGTCGATCTCGGTGACGATCACCCGCGCACCCTGGCCTGCCAGCGACTCGGCGGCACCCTTGCCGACGTCGCCGTAACCACAGACGACGGCCACCTTGCCGCCGATCAGCACGTCGGTACCGCGGTTGATGCCGTCGATGAGCGAGTGCCGGATGCCGTAGCGGTTGTCGAACTTCGACTTGGTGACGGCGTCGTTGACGTTGATCGCCGGGAACAGCAGCTCACCCGCGGCCGCGAGCTGGTACAGCCGCAGCACACCGGTGGTGGTCTCCTCGGTGACGCCGAGGACGTTCTCGCCGATCTTGGTCCACTTGCCGCTGTCGGCGGCCAGGGACTCCTTGAGCAGGCCGAGGAAGACCTGCCACTCCTCTGGGTCGTCGTCCTGCGCGGGCGGCACGACACCGGCCTTCTCGAATTCGGTGCCCTTGTGCACCAGCATCGTGGCGTCGCCACCGTCGTCGAGGATCATGTTCGGCCCGGCGCCCTGCCAGGTGAGCATCTGCTCGGTGCACCACCAGTACTCCTCCAGCGTCTCGCCCTTCCAGGCGAAACACGGGATGCCCTTGGGCTCCTCGGGAGTGCCGTGCGGGCCGACGACGACCGCGGCCGCGGCGTGGTCCTGTGTGGAGAAGATGTTGCACGAGGCCCACCGGACCTCGGCCCCCAGCGCCACCAGCGTCTCGATCAGAACGGCCGTCTGCACGGTCATGTGCAGTGAGCCGGAGACGCGGGCGCCGCGTAGCGGGTACACCTCGGCGTACTCCCGGCGCAGGGCCATCAGGCCCGGCATCTCGTGTTCGGCCAGCCGGATCTCCTTGCGGCCGAACTCGGCGAGGCCGAGGTCGGCGACGGCGAAATCGATCCCGTTGCGGGTCTGCAGCCGCGCGGCAACGCTTTCGGGGGGCATAAGGCGGTTCCTCCAAGGCTCGCTTACAGCCGAACAGTACCGTGTTCGCCCTGTGCCTCCCCAAGGCCGAACGACCCCCGGTTAGGAGAAATTCACGTGGTCATGCCCGGCCCGGACACCCGTGTCGTCGAGCTGCGCGTACCAGGGCTGATCGGCACGACCGGTGAGTCGCTGCTGGACACGTTCAGCACGGTGGACGTCGCGGGCGACGGCGTCGGCAGGTTCATCCGGCCGGCCGACCGGCTGCGCAGGCCCGCGCCCGGTCCGGTCCTGCCAGCCCTGTCCAGGTCGATCCCCCGGGTGCTGGAGGGCTACCTGTGGAGCGGCATGACCTCGGGCGGCGCGGCCAAGGCCACCTGGGCGCTGCTGTTCCCGTTCTCCCTGGCCAACGTGACCTACTGGATGCTGCCGCCGGTGCCCCGCGGCAGCAGGGTCGCCGCCGCGCTCAACCACGTCTGCCACGGGCTGCTGCGGCTGGCGGCCGTGTTGCTGACCATGCTGCTGGTGGCCCAGCTCGGTGTCGTCACGCTCGACCTGCTCGCGTCGCAGTGCCTCGCCCCCGGCGCCGGCTGCCTCAAGGCGGCCCCGGACTGGCTGCGGGAGTCCGAACGGCTCCGCCTGGCCATCGGCCTGCTGCCGCTGCTGGCACTCATCCTGGTGTTGCACCAGGTCTCGGCGACGAACTGGACCGTCGACAAGCCGTCCCCGCCGCCCGACGGCCGGTCCGGGCTGCCCGGCGACTCGCTGCGCACCGACCCGGACACCCCGCTGCTGCGGGCACTGCACACGGTCGCCGCGCTGGCCTGCGCCGCGGTACTGGCACTCGGCGGGCCGCTGCGCATGCCCGACCGGACGGTCGACGCCGTGGTCTGGACGACCGCCCTGGTCCTGCTGGGCCTGTGCCTGCTGGCGGCACTGGCCGCCCCCGCCGACCCGGGCCGCTGGGTGCGGCGGATCGCCGTCGGCCTCGGTATCGCGCTGGTGGTGGCCCCGGTCGTCACCGGGCCGGCCATGCCCACCGTGCTGCCCGGCACGCAGGGCACGGTGGAAGGCCTCGGCGCGGCGCTGATCGTCGTGTCGGTGCTGTTCTCGCTGGTACTGGTACCGGCGGCGCTGCTGGCCCGGCCGACGTGGAAGGTGCTGCCCCGGCGGCTCCGCCCGTGGGTCGGCGGCTGGGCGGCGGCGCCCGCGCTGGTGCTGGCCGGCCTGATCGGCGGCGGGTTCGGCGCCGGGTTCGCCGTGGCCGTGCGCAGGCTGCTCGGGCAGGACGACCTGCTGCTGCCGCGCAGCTACACGGTGGTCACCATCCTGTGGGGTGGCGGCATCCTGGTCGCCGCCGTGCTGGCCGTGTTCGGCTTCGCCGTCGCCGTGCCGCTGCGGCGGCGCAAGCGTGGCGTGCCCGCCATCGTGCGGATCCTGCAGGACCGCCCTACCGACCAGCCGGACGCCGCCGCCGCGTGGGCCCGGTCGGCCTGGGAACGGCGCAGGCTGCACCAGGTGGTGCTGGCCGTCGTGGTGGCGATGTCGGTGGCCGTCATCGCGCTGCTGACCGCCCGGTTCACCGCACGGGCGCTACCCGGCTGGCTCACCCCGCTGTCCGCCGTCGGCGTCGTCGCGCTGGGCGCGCTGGCCGCCGGTCTGCTGCGGGTCGTCTACACCGCCGCACGCAGTCCCGAACGCAGCAGGCACCTCGGTGCGCTGGCCGACCTGGTCTGCTTCTGGCCGAGGAGCACCCACCCCGCGGTGCCGCCGTGTTACGCGCTCAAGGTCATCCCCGAGCTGATGGCACGGACGAAGGAACACCTCGCCGAGCCGAACACGAGGGTGGTGCTGGCCGGGTACAACCTGGGCGGGCTGCTGGCCGTCATGACCGTCGCGCGCCTGGCCGAGGAACTGCCCGACGAGGACCTGGAACGCGTCGGCGTGCTGACCGCCGGGTCACCACTGCAGTGGGGTTACCAGCGTGCCTTCCCGACGGTGCTGCCGCACGTGGCGCTGGCCGAGCTGTACGGGCGGCTGGACGGGCGCTGGCGCGGGCTGTGCCGGGGTACCGACACGTTCGGCGGCGGCGTGACGACCTGGCGGCACCAGGTGACCGACGGGAAGCTGGTCGGGGTCGGCTACTGCACCGACGGCAGCGTCGGGCCGCTGGAACCGGCCGCCCCCGGGCCGACGGGCGCGCTGGTGCTCGGCGGCGACCACTGGCTGCCCGACCCGATGCGCAGGCCCGAACCGGGCCGCCGGTGGGCAGCCGGCGTGCGCAGGCACGCCGACTACCTGGCCGACCCCGAGTGGGACCGCGCCGTCGCCACGGCGGCCGGGCTGGAGCGCCCCGGCCGCCGCTTCCCCGAGCAGGGTCTGCTGTTCCCGTAGGGCTACTTCTTCGGGTCGGCACCCTCGACCGGGAGCGGGGTCTCCGTCGCCTGGCGCTTGCCCAGCAGGGAGTGCCTGCGGCCGTAGACGAAGTAGACCACCACGCCCAGCGCCATCCAGGCCAGGAAGCGCAGCCAGGTCAGCACCGTCAGGTTCAGCATCAGCCACAGGCACGCGATGATCGCCACGATCGGCAGTACCGGGACCCACGGCACGCGGAACGCCCTCGGCAGGTCCGGCCGCATCTTGCGCAACGCGATCACACCGGCCGACACCAGCACGAACGCGAACAGCGTGCCGACGTTGACCATTTCCTCCAGCTTGTCGGCCGGGAAGAACGTCGCGGCGGCTGCGACCAGGATCGCGACCATCAGCGTCGCGTTCTTCGGCGTCTTGCGCTCACCGGTCTTGGCGAGGCCACGCGGCAGCAGGCCGTCCCGCGACATGGCGAAGAAGACGCGGATCTGGCCGAGCATCAGCACCATGACCACGGTGGTCAGGCCGGCCAGAGCGCCGATGGAGATGATCGTGGCCGCCCAGTCGACGCCGTTGGCGGCGAACGCGGTGGCCAGCGTCTTGCGGTCGGGCGAGCCGTCCGCCCGGGTCCCCGTCGACAGCTCGGTGTAGTTCACCATCCCGACGACCACCAGCGCGACCGCGACGTAGAGCACGGTCACGATGCCCAGCGAGCCGAGGATGCCCCTCGGGACGGCCTTCTGCGGGTTGCGGGTCTCCTCGGCGGTGGTCGCCACGATGTCGAAGCCGATGAACGCGAAGAACACCAGCGAGGCACCGGCGAGCAGGCCGAACATGCCGAACGTGCTGCCCGTGCTACCGACCAGGGTGGAGAACAGCGACTGGTCGACACCGCTGCCGGACGGCCCGGCCGGTTCCGCCGGCGGGACAAACGGGGTGTAGTTCGCGGCCTTGATGTAGAACACGCCGAGGATCACGACGAACAGCACCACGGCGACCTTGATCGCGGTGATCACCATCGACACCCGCGACGACAGCTTCGTGCCCAGCGCGAGCAGCGTCGCCAGCACCACGACCAGCACGAGCGCGCCCCAGTCGACGGTGATGCCCGCGATCTCGGCGGTCGTGCGCACAGTGTCGCCGAAGAGGTAGCCGAGCACCGTCTCCAAGTAGACCGACCAGCCCTTGGACACCGCCGCGGCGGCGACCGCGAACTCCAGCACCAGGTCCCAGCCGATGATCCACGCGACGAACTCACCGAACGTCGCGTAGGCGAACGTGTACGCACTGCCCGCGACCGGGACGGTCGAGGCGAACTCGGCGTAGCAGAGCGCGGCCAGCGCACACGCGATGGCGGCCAGCACGAACGCCACCGAGACCGACGGGCCGGCGAAGTCACCGGCGGTACGCGCGGTGAGCGTGAAGATGCCCGCACCGATCACCACGGCGACGCCGAAGACCGTCAGGTCCCAGGCACTCAGATTCCTGCGTAGCTTGGTATCCGGTTCGTCCGTGTCCGCAATGGACTGTTCGACCGTTTTGGTGCGCCACAAACCCGTGCCGGGCACCTTTGCCCTCCTCTGCCGTTCGGGTGGAAACTCGCTCACCCTAACGGGGAACTACGCGAGGGCGCGGTCCAGGTCGGGCTCGAGATAGATCAGCCGCGCCGCCGGGACCTTGGCCCGCACCCGCTGCTCGGCGTCGTCGATGGCCCGCGCGATCTCGTCCATCTCCAGGCCGGGATCCAGCGCCAGCTTCGCCGCGACCAGCAGCTCGTCCGGGCCGATGTACTGGGTCCGGATGTGGATCACGCGCTGCACCTTGCCCGCCGCCAGCTCGTCGACGATGGTGTCCAGCTCGGCGTCGGTCGCGCCCTCACCGATCAGCAGGCTCTTCATCTCGATGATCAGGATGATGGCGATGACGGCCAGCAACGCACCGATCATCAGGGTGCCGATGCCGTCCCAGACCGGGTCGCCGGTGATGACCGACAGGCCGACGCCGATCAGCGCGAAGATCAAGCCGAACAGCGCACCCGCGTCCTCCAGCAGCACGACCGGCAGCTCCGGCGTGCGCGACTGGCGGATGAACGCCCACCAGCCGGCGTCCCCCTTGATCTTCTTCGACTCGACGATGGCGGTGTAGAAGCTGTAGGTCTCCAGGCAGATGGCCACCACCAGGATGGCGATCGCCACCAGCGGCGAGGTCAGCTCGTCGGGGTGGGTCACCTTGTGGACGCCCTCGTACAGCGCGAACGCCGCACCGAGGGTGAACAGCATCAGGGCGACGATGAACGAGTAGAAGTAGCGGTCCCGGCCGTAGCCGAACGGGTGCTCCTTCGTCGCACGCCGCTGGGAGGTCTTCTTCCCCAGCAGCAGCAACGCCTGGTTGGAGGTGTCGGCGACCGAGTGCACGGCCTCGGCGATCATCGACGACGAGCCCGTGATCGCGAACCCGACGAACTTGGCGATCGCGATACCGGCGTTCGCTCCCAGCGCCGCCAGGATCGCCTTGGTTCCACCGTCAGCTGCCACCGCTCACCCTCCCAGTCCGGTATGTCGGGGTGCAGCCTAGAGGGAACTAGTCGGCGCAGGTGCCCGGGGTGGCCCGGAACAGCTGGACGGCGTCACCGCCGACCGGGACCAGCTCGACGGCCGGATCGGACGCCGCGAGCCACAGCGACTGGCCCCGCCCGAGCTCCAGTTCGGTGCCGTCCAGCGCCCGGACCCGCACGCGCCCCTGGGTGCACAGCAGGATCTGCGGGCCGGCCGGTTCGACGGCCACACTCTGCCTGTCCCGCTCGGTCCACTCGAAGCGCGACAGCTCGAACTCCGGCGCGTCGGTGTGGTACACGGCCGCCCGCTGCCCCGGCTCGGGCAGCTGGACCGGCATCCCCTCGCAGCGGAAGTCGACGACCCGCAGCAGCTCGGGGACGTCCACGTGCTTGGGCGTCAGGCCGCAGCGCAGGATGTTGTCCGAGTTCGCCAGGATCTCGACGGCCGTGCCCCGCAGGTAGAGGTGCAGGTTGCCGGCGGGCAGGTAGATGGCCTCGCCCGCGCGCAGCACCAGGCGGTTCAGCAGCAGCGCGGCCAGCACACCGGCGTCTTGCGGGTGTGCCTCGCCCAGCTCCAGGATCGTCCGGCACTCCAGGTCGAACTCGCCCCGCTCCTTGACGTGCAGGACGCAGGCGTCCAGCACCTCGGGCAGCAGCTCGTCGAGCGTGGCCTGCGGCAGCGTGATCCACGTGGTGAACAGCGCGCGGAGCCCGTCGGAGTCGGGCTGGGCCGACAGCAACTGGGTGTACTTGGCCAGGCCGGGCGTCTCGATGGCGTTCAGCAGTTCGACCGTGCGGTGCGGGTCGCGGAACCCGGCGAGGGCGTGGAACTCGGTGAGCGCGCAGACCAGCTCCGGCTTGGCCGTCGGGTCCGGGTAGTTGCGGTTGGCGGCGTCGCGCGCGATCCCGGCGGCTTCCTCCCTGGCGTACCCGGCCGCGGCCTGCTCGGCGGACGGGTGGGCCTGCATCGACAGCGGCTCCTCGACGGCGAGGATCTTCAGCAGGAACGGCAGCCTGCCGTCCCAGCGCCGCGCGCACTTCTCGCCGAGCTGCCCGAGCGGGTCGGCCTCGACCACCTCAAGCAGGCTGCGCTCGACACCGTCCGGCCCGACCACGTGTGAGGGGTCACCCGGGTGGGCGCCCATCCACAACTCGGCCTCAGGGTGCGGCGCCGGCACCGGGCGGCCCTGCAGCTCGGGGATGATCGTCCTCGATCCCCACGCGTAGGGCCGCACAGCATTGCGCAGCAGCTCCACCTGAACTCAACTCCTCTGACCGGGTCCGTTGCCGGACGACACGGCCGACCAATCTATCGTCCCGCGGACCTCAGGCCGTCACGGGCGCGTACCGGCCGCTGCCCCAATACTCCCAGCAGCCAACCCGAGAAATACCGAAGCCAGTTCCAGTCGCAGCGCCAGCACGGCGGCGCGGGTGGGCTCGTCGGACTCGAACTCCTCGGCGGGAGCGAGCACGTCGACCCCGGTGAGCAGGTCTTCTGCCTCGTGCCGCAGGGCGTCCGGCCCCGGGCCGGAGCGGACCGACAGCAGCAGCACCCGCGGCTGCGGCAACCCGGCCGGGTCGGTCGGGTCCGCGAAGATGTCCCGCTCCGTGGTGCTGCCCACGGCGGCCCGGTGCAGGACCGGGCGGGTCAGTGCCTGCCGGTAGTCGGAGACGTCACACACGACGGCCGCGTGCATGGCGAACGCGTGCGCACCGTGCGCGGCCACCGCGCGGGCCACCGGGTCGAGCCCCCACAGCAGCGGTGTGTGCTCGGCCACCCGCAGCGCCAGCGCCTTCGCCGGGTTGACGAACGACTCGTGGGCCAGGTGGTTCTTCTCCGCCTCGGCGTCCAGCCGGTCGGCCAGGTCGACCAGGTTGGCGACCAGCAGGCCCAGGGCGTTGGCCGCCAGCAGCCCGGCGGTCAGCGCGCGGGGAAACGTCAGCTCGGCCGGTACCGGGATCCGGGGCGTGAGGAGGATGCCCTTGCCCGCGATCGAGGCGGCCACCGGCCCCTCCGGGGGCGCGGACAGCACGACCGTGGCGCCGTAGCGCACGGCCCGCTCCAGCGACGCCGCCAGCTCCCGGTCACCGGGGTCGTCGGTGTGCCCGACCACGACGTCGAGCGTGCCGATCCAGCCGGGCACCGTGTCGCTCACCACGACCGGCACCGGGCAGGCCGGGGAGAGGAGGGCGGCGAGCAGCTGCGTCGCCGTCCGGCTCACGCCGGGCCGGACCAGCAGCACGAGTGCACGCGGCCTGCCGACGTCCAGCCGGTCGGCCAGCTCCAGCTCGGCCGCCAGCTCGGTGGTCGCGCGGACCTGCGCGCCCGCCATCGCGGTCGCCCGCAGCAGGCCGGCCGAATCCGCCTCGGCCAACCGCGCCGGGTCGTCGAGCAGGGTGTCGTCAAGCACCATCGTGCTCAGCAGAGTCCTTGCCCCCGTCTGCCTCGTCGAGCAGCAGCACCGGGATGCCGTCGCGGACCGGGTACACCCGGCCGCAGGAGGTGCAGGTCAGCGCGTCGGCCTGCGGATCGTCGGGTGTGCCGACCCGCAGTGGGGCGTGATCCGGCGATGGACAGGCCAGGATCTCCAGAAGCTGCTCGTCAAGCGTGACCGCCATGCCTAATCCTTACCATCCGAGGCCCTGACGATGGCCAGCACCTCGTCGGCCAGAGCGGAGACCGCGGCCGCGTCGGCGGCCTCGATGTTGAGCCGCAGCAGCGGCTCGGTGTTGGACGGGCGCAGGTTGAACCAGGAACCGTCGGCCAGCTGCACGGTGAGGCCGTCCAGCTCGTCGACGGCCGTACCGGCCCGGGAGCCGAACGCGTCCTTGACCGCCAGCAGCCGCGCGGCCTGGTCGTCGACCGTCGAGTTGATCTCGCCGGAGGCCGCGTAGCGGGTGTAGTCGGCGGTCAGCGCGGACAGCGGCTGGTCCTGCTCGCCCAGCGCGGCGAGCACGTGCATCGCGGCCAGCATGCCGGTGTCGGCGCGCCAGAAGTCGCGGAAGTAGTAGTGCGCGGAGTGCTCGCCGCCGAAGATCGCGCCGGTGGCGGCCATCTCCTGCTTGATGAACGAGTGCCCGACCCGTGTCCGCACCGGCTTGCCGCCGTGCTCGGTGACGATTTCCGGCACCGCCTTGGACGTGATCAGGTTGTGGATGATCGTCCCGCCCGGCTCCTTGGCCAGCTCGCGGACGGCGACGAGCGCGGTGATCGTGCTCGGCGGCACCGGCTCGCCCCGCTCGTCGACGACGAAGCAGCGGTCGGCGTCACCGTCGAAGGCGAGGCCCGCGTCGGCGCCGACCTCGCGGACCTTGGCCTGCAGGTCGACGATGTTGGCCGGGTCCAGCGGGTTGGCCTCGTGGTTCGGGAAGCTGCCGTCCAGCTCGAAGTACATCGGCACGATCTCGATCGGCAGGCCGTCGAACACCGACGGCACGGTGTGCCCGCCCATGCCGTTGCCCGCGTCGACGACGATCTTGAGCGGTCGGCTGCCGGACAGGTCGACGAGCGTGCGCAGGTGGGCGGCGTAGTCGGCGAGGACGTCCCGCTCGGTGACGATCCCGCGGGCACCGGCGAACTCGGGGACGCCCTGCTCGACGGTGTCGCGGATCTCGCCGAGGCCGGAGTCCTGGCCGACCGGGGCCGCGCCCGCGCGGCACAGCTTGATGCCGTTGTACTTCGCCGGGTTGTGGCTGGCGGTGAACATGGCGCCGGGCAGGTTCAGCGAGCCCGACGCGAAGTAGAGCTGGTCGGTGCTGGCCAGGCCGATCGACACGACGTCGAGGCCCTGGGCGGTGACCCCCTCGGCGAACGCGGCCGCGAGGCCGGGCGAGGAGTCCCGCATGTCGTGGCCGATCACCACCGACGACGCGGTGTCGGACTTGATCAACAGGGCGAAGGCGGCACCGATGTCCCGCACCACGTCGGCATCGAGTTGCTCACCGACCACACCCCGGATGTCGTACGCCTTCACGATCCCCGACAGGTCTGCCACGCCTTCTCCCGTATCCCTCGACGGTGCTGCGCGCTGAGCCTACCGGCGGGGGCGCCGCACTCCAGGTGCGGCCAGGCACGTATTTCAGGTGCGGCCGGGAAGGACCCGCAGATGTCCCCTGCGGCCGGACGGGCCGTCGTGCTCGGGTGGCGGCGGCTGGCGGTCCGGCCTGCCCGCCTCGCGCACGGCCTCGGCCAGCGCGGTCAGCTCGTCGCCGGACGGCTCCGGCGCGGCGAACTCGCCCTCGTGCCGCACGACCTCCCAGCCCCTCGGCGCGGTCAACCGCAGCGCGTGCTCCTCGCACAGGTCGTAGGAGTGCGGCTCGTGGACCGTCGCCAGCGGTCCCACCACTGCGGTGGAGTCGCTGTAGGCGTAGGTCAGCGTGGCGACAGCGGGCTCCATACACCCGGTCCGCGAACACTTTCGTACGCTCGGCACAAGGTCAGACGATAGCGCCTTTCCCCCTGCCGGGTCTGCAGGCGCACCGGAGCGGCTCGCATCTCACGGATACGGAGCAATGGGTAGGCTGTCGGGTCGTGGCCATGGCTCGTAGTTCCCGACACCGGCCCCGTGCGCGGCGCGACCGGCACGGGCGTGGGTTGCGCGGGCCGCTGTACCCGGCGTCGCTACCGGCGGCGACCAGCAGGGCGGAGAAGTTCGACCAGCTGGTACTCGACGCGCTGGAGCCGATCGAGGCCCGCTGGCGGCACGAGCTGACCAAGCTCGACGTGGCCGTCGACGACGTCCCGGAGATCCACCCGCCGCACCGGCCCGCCAACACCGAGGGCGTGCTGCACGACGGCCAGGTGCCGCTGTCGCGGCTGGTGCCGGCCGGGGTCGACCGGGCCGGGCTGCCGACGCGGGCCCGGATCGTGCTGTACCGCCGTCCCCTGGAGGCCAGGGCGAAGGATCCGGCGGAGCTGGCCGACCTGGTGCACGACGTGCTGGTCGAGCAGGTGGCCGGCTACCTCGGCGTGGAGCCCGACGTCATCGAGGGCGACTGACGCTCCGTTCAAGGCACGTGAAGGCCACCTTCATCACGTGACGAGCGAGGCAGTGGGCTCGACGCGCACCCGCTGTGGCTGATGATGCTGCCGTGACTTCCGATGCCAGCGGGACAACTGGGACCGCGTGAAGGCCGATTTTCTGTCGCCAGACGTGATGAAGGTGGCCTTCACGTACCCGCGCGAACGCCGCGCGGGCGCACCTGCCACACCGGCACCAGCAGGCACATCTGCATCGCCGACCACCACGAACGAGACAACACTCCCGGCCCGCCGCCACCAACGGCACCTTCCGTGCGCGTTACGCAACCACAGCGCCCTTGCCAACGCCCCCGGCCAGGCCTCAAGGCACGTGAAGGCCACCTTCACCACGTCACACGTAATGAAGGTGGCCTTCACGTGCTTTTCCGGGTCCTGTCACCGGCCTCGCGGATGGCACGTGAGGGCACGGCGGTGAGCAGGCAGAACAGCAACGCCGCCACCTGACCGAGCAACAGCAGACCGTGGGCGGTGTCCGGGTACTCGACGACTACCTCCGCCTGCCGCGTCGGCACCGCGACTGCCACCTGGTGGCCCCACGCCGGAACCAGCGACACCGGCCTGCCGTCGACCGTCGCCCGCCAGCCCGGCTCCAGCTCGGCCGCCAGCACCAGCAGCCGCCCGTCGGGACCGTCGGACACCCGCACCCGCACGTCCGGCAGCCGCGCGTCGACCAGCGCGGTCCCCGCGACCGACGCGTCCGGCGACTGCACCTCGGGCAGCCTGCCGTTGACCGAACGGT
Source organism: Amycolatopsis suaedae (assembly GCF_004214935.1). GTDB lineage: Bacteria > Actinomycetota > Actinomycetes > Mycobacteriales > Pseudonocardiaceae > Amycolatopsis > Amycolatopsis suaedae. The sequence continues at coordinate 398,329 of NZ_SFCC01000006.1, read as the reverse complement.
GCGCCAGCTCCGGTGAGATCAACACGACCTGTCCCGCCGCGGGAGTCAGCCGCAGCACCGCCCGCCCGTCGGCGGTGGGCGCGGCGGGGGTGACCAGGTCGCCACCGGCGGCCAGCTGCGCGCTGCCGTCGACGCCCGGCGGCAGCACCACCAGCAGCACGCCGTTCGCGGCCATGCCCAGCAACGCGTCCTGGGTCGCGTGCCGCTCGGCGACCAGCAGCCGCGTCTGCCAGTCGGCCAGCCTGGCGGCGGCGCCGTCGACCAGCGGCAGGCCGTCGTCACCCCAGTGCGGGAGCCGCCCGGCGGTCAGCCTCGGCGGATCACCGAGCACGAACACGGACCGGCCACTGCCGGCCACGTCGGCGGGCAGCGACGCGGTCAGCTCGGTGCCGTGGCCCGCGCGAACGGGCCCTTCGCCACCGGCCAGCACCACCCCGGCGGCGAGCACGGCGACGGTCAGCCCGCCGGCGACGACCGCCACCTTCGGCATCCGGAGCCCGGTCGCCGTCCGGCTGACGGCCGCGAGCACGACCCAGAGCAGTCCGGCGCCGGCCAGCACCAGCGGCACGCCGGCATGCGCCGCCGCGGCCGGTCCACCCGCGGGCGGGGGCAGCGCGACCGTGCCGACCGCGACGGCGGCTGCCCCGCCGACGGCAGCGACCCCGAGCCCGGGCAGCAGCCACTTTCCCGGCCGCAGCACGGCGGCCACCAGCGCGGCGACCACCACCGCGAGTCCCACCGGCAGGGTTCCGTCGCCACCCGGGTCCAGCCCGAGCAGCTCACCGGCCACCGGAGCGACCCCCGGGCCGCCCATGCCGTGCAACATCAGCGCCGGATGACCGATCAGGGTCGGCAACCACGGCAGCAGCAACAACAGCGAGGCCAGCACGACGGTCACCACCGCCGCGGCCCGCCTGCGCAGCGGGCCGTCCGAGGGCAGCACCACGAACCCGGTCAGCAACACGAGCAACACCAGACCGAGCGCGAGCGGGGAGAACGCGCCGAGCACCGCACAGCCGATCGCGCAGTGGACGGCGCCGTGCAGCCACCGCCGCCCCGAACCGGCCAGCACGCCGGCCACCCCGGCCAGCACGAGCGGCAGCACCAGGTGCACCACGACGACGTCCAGCCTGCCCTGCGCGACGGCACCGGTGGCCGCGGGCAGCATCGCGTACGCGGCGGCCACCGCGGCCCTCGGCCAGCGGCCCACCCGCAGCTTCCGGGTGGCCAGGTACGCGGTGAGTGCGGACAGCGGCAGCTGCCCCAGCAACAACACGGCGACCAGCACGGACGGTCCACCGAGGACGGCACCGAACATCCCGAGCAACGCCAGCGCCGGTGACGCGGCCGCGGCCGTCCCGCCACCGACCGGATGCCAGCTCCGCAGGTAGGCCGACCAGACCTCGGCCAGGTCGCCCGCGGGCAGCAGCCGCCCGCCGCTCAGCTCCAGGCCGAGCCGATGGCCGTTGACCAGCAACCCCAGCACGGTGAGCGCGACGACCAGCACGACCGGCGGCGCCAGGACGGTGGCGGCCAGCACCCGGCGGCGGTCGACCTGGACGAACACCAGCTCCCGTTCGGACGTCCTCGGGCCGGGCGAGGGCCGGGGTTTCTCCTCGGCAGGCTCGGGTTCGGGCGCGGGTACCGGCACCGCGACGACGCCCGCGGACCGGGAGCCACCGGGCCTGCGCAGCCCCGGGGCCCGCACACGCGTCGTGCGCCGGACGCCAGCGGGCAACGCGTCGGGGCCGACCGGGCGGGGCCGCTCACCGGAATCCAGGCTCTCCGGCGGAATCCATGCCGTCTGGCTGCTCTCCGGGTCCGGTTCGGGCAGGCGGCCCAGCGCGGCCTCGCTGGCCAGCCGCTTGGTCACCAGTGCCAGCACGGCGGTCTTCGTGGCGTTACGCAGCCGGGTCAGCCTGCTGGTGAGCAGGCCACGGGCCGCGCCACCGTCCCGTTCGGCCGCCCGGCGCGCGCGAGCCTGCCGCAGGGCCGCCCTGCCGCTGAGCAGGTAGCCGACGGCCGCGAACTCGCCCCGCGCCCGCGCGCCGCGGCGCACCAGCGCGAACCCCAGCCCCCGCAGCACACACAGCAGCACCAGCCGCGGAACGCCGATCCAGAACGACAGGGCCGAGCAGTTGACCAGGAACGTCCGCAGGCCGAGCGCGCGGTCGGCCGCGGCGACGCCGACCGGCAACGCGGTCGCCTCCCGCCTGCCGGTGCTGACCGCCCGGACGTGCCGGACCCGGGCGGCGGGAACGGACAGCACGACCCGCCCGGCCGCGTTGGCCCGCCAGCCGAAGTCGATGTCCTCCCGCAGCAACGGCAGTTCGGTGTCGAACCCGTCGAGTTCCTCCCACAGGCGGCGCGACACCAGCGCACCGGCGCTGGGAACGGCGAGCACCTCGGTGCTCTGTCCCGGCCGCTCCTCCAGGCCACCCGCCACGGACTGCCGGTGCCCGGAGGCGTCGGTCGACAGCCCTGCCTCGACGACCAGCCTCGGGTCCGCCCAGTCCAGCGCGATCGGCCCGAGGACACCGGCCAGCGGCGACGGCTCGGCCGCCTTCAGCAGGGTGTCCAGACAGTCCGGCTCGGGCGCGCAGTCGTCATGCAGCAACCACAGCCACTCGCCCGGGTCGCCCCAGCGTTCGGTCGCGTACTCGACGGCCGCGGCGACGGCTTCCGCGAAGCCGGTTTCACTCGATAGTGTGACGATCGCGTCGATCGCCGGACCGCTGGCGCCGGCGGCCGCGGCCGGATCGGCTGCTTCGGTCAGCAGATGCGGTGTCCGGTCGGCGGAGCCGGTGTCGACGGCCACGACGTGCCGTGGCCGTACGGTGCTGCGCCGCAACGCCGACAGCGCGAGCGGTAACCAGGCATCTCCGTTGTGACACACGAGAACCGCCAGCACGGGCGCGGTCCTCGGCGAGGAAACGGACGTAGCTGGCGTGCGGGGCACAAACCCTCCAGAAGGGCACGGACTGGGTGGCCGAAATACCGTCGAAGACCGACGTTTCGGCCACCCTACGTCCGGTGTGCCCGCGGCCTCACTCCAGGCCCCGCGCCACAGCGTCCATAGTGGACCCTGAACTCAGACGGCGCGCTTCTTCAGCTTGCGCCGCTCCCGCTCGGACAACCCACCCCAGATGCCGAAGCGCTCATCGTGCGCCAGGGCGTACTCGAGGCACTCGTCCTTCACCTCGCAGCCCTGACAGATCCGCTTGGCCTCACGGGTCGAGCCACCCTTCTCCGGGAAGAATGCCTCGGGGTCGGTCTGCGCGCACAAGGCGCGCTCCTGCCACTCCTGCTCCTCGGACTGGTCGAACAGATCAGTGAGAACTCCCAGCTCCTGCTCCGGGTGTTCAGCCCACTCCACCTGCCCCCAATCCCTTCCATCGACGTCCAACCGCACGTCCGCCTCCTCGCTTCCACGCACTCCCAGGCTGGCGGTACTGCCCAGTGCAGCGGTGAAATCCCCGCTGTACCTTGGAAAAACCCTCGACGGCCTGCGCGGGTGTCCGGCCCGGCGCCGTCCCCGTCGTGGGCGGTGTCACTTGCCGTTCCCCTTTACTGCTGCGGCTAATGACATTGATGTGATTACACCCGTGTAATCGGGTCAGGTCAAGCTGAGTACCGAGTTTGGGGGATACAACGGCCCGATCGCGCAAGCGGACACGCCGAACGGACCGTTGGCAAACACGAGATCGCTCGCGGGTGGGCCTCTCGGCGACAGGTGGGGCAGACAGGGCAGACTGGACACGTGCAACGTTCAGCGGTGCGACCCAGTCCCCTCTTCTACATCATCGTGGCCGTGACCATCGTCGGCGGCGTGCTGGTCACCCTGCAGTCGCCACTGGAGCTGGTCCAGTACGGCAACGTGATCACCGTCGACAGGGAGCCGCAGCCGCTCGGCACGGCGGGCATCGTGCTGCTCGTCCTCGGCGGCTGGGCGGTATCGCTGATCCTGCATGAGTTCGGCCACGCCTTCGTCGCCTACAAGGGCGGCGACCACGAGGTGGCGATCAAGGGCTACCTGTCGATGGACATCCGGCGCTACACCGACCCGGTCTTCTCCATCGTCCTGCCGCTGCTGATCCTCGTCATCGGCGGCGTGCCACTGCCCGGCGGCGCCGTGTGGATCAACCAGTGGGCGCTGCGGTCGCGTGCGGTCGCGTGCCGGGTGTCGCTGGCCGGTCCGCTGAGCAACCTGGCACTCGGCATCCTGCTGACCGCGGCGGTCGTACTGATCGACATGCCCGCCGGACTGCTGATGGGCCTTTCCTACCTGGCGACGCTGCAGATCCTGGCCTTCGTCCTCAACATCCTCCCGGTGCCCGGACTGGACGGCTACGGCGCGATCGAGCCGTACCTGTCGCCGCAAGCACGTGAGTTCGGTGCGAAGGCAAGGCCGTGGGCGCCGCTGATCCTGTTCGCACTGATCTTCGCCGTCCCGCAGGTCGGCTACGCGCTGTGGGACGTCACCCACTTCATCTTCGGACTGGCCGGCGGCGAGGAAGTCTTCTCGAACTGGGGCCAGTTCGCCTTCATGTTCTGGAAGAATCTCTGACCAACCACTTGTCGGCCCGCTTGCGGACCCGGCGCAGACCAGACCGCTCGCCGAGGTAGTCACCGGCCATCCCGACGACCGGGAGCATGCCGAGGGCGCGGTGGTAGAAGCGGCCCCTCGGCCGCTTCTCCAGCTCGTCCACGATGGACAGCAGCGAGCGGCCCAGCCGCCACAGCGTGCGGGCGACCGCTTTGAGGGTCACCTTGCCGTGCTTGCGCCTGGAGTCGGTGATCTCCTCGGTCAGCTCCTCGGTCCGGCCGTCCTCCGCGGAGGCGTCGTGTGCCGCGTCCTTGCCTGCCGCCAGCACGGGGTCGATCTCGCGTTCGAACAGCACCCACGCGATCAGCCGCACCCGGTCGCCGAGCTCGGTGCGGCCGTGCTCACCCGCGATGGCACACAGCAGCAGGCCCTGCGCCGCCGCGCCGAGCGTGTCCTGCACCGGCAGCCGGTCAGCCAGCGCGCCGCCCAGGCCGGGGATGGACGTGATCAGCGCGGTGAAGCGGCCGACCCGGTTGACCCACCAGTCGGTGCGCTGCTCGGCGTCCATGGCGGCCCACGCCTCGGTGCCGGGCACCTTGACCGTGGTCAGGCCGTTCAGCAGCTTGTCCCGCAGCTTGGGCTCCACCTCGGCGAGTTCGGGTTCGTCCGCCCTGCGCTGCGCCCTGGCCAGCAGGCCGAACGGATCGGAGTCCCGCAGCCCGTCCAGCATCGGGCCGCACGCCCGCGCGAACGGCCGCAGTACCCGCACCACCTGCTCGTCGGAGATCGCCTCAGCCACGTCCGCTCGCCACCCTCTCCCATGCCATCGCCCTGCCCAGCGCGACGGCCCCGGGCAGGGCACCGCCGGCCAGCAGCAGCAACGAACGCCAGTCCTCGATCAGTACCCGATCGCCGCCGGGACCGAACGTGCCGAGCACCACTACCGTCAGCCCCCACAGCGCCAGCGGTGTCCAGGCCAGCCTGCTGCCGGCGACCTTGGCCGTCTGCAGCACCAGCAGCGGCATGGTCACCATGGCCAGCACGACGGTGAGCGGGGCGGGCGCGTCGCCGAGCTGCGGCAGCAGCCTGCCGTCCAGGCGCAGCGGCAGGTAGAACAGCTCGATCGCCGCCAGCAGGACGGCGTCGACCAGCAGCAGGGCGAACAACGCGGTGCGGTTCACGGTCGCAGTCCCTCGAACAGGTCGGTCCGGGCGCCTGCCTCGCCGCGGGCCAGCACGAAGTGCTCGGTGGCCGTGATCGGCTGGATGATGTCGTTGGACAGCGCGAACCAGTCCTCGCCCACGGTGATCTGGGTGGCGTGCGCACGCAGCGCGGCGACTTTCGCGGGCAGAAGCCGGGTCACGTCGACGACCGTGTCGATGTCCTCGTCCGGGGTCGTCGGCAGCTCGTCGTCGGCGGCCACCCGGAACGGCAGCTCCGGGCGCTCCCGCAGCCCGGCGAGGCCGGTGGCGACGGCACCGGCCGAGGAAACCGTGTGGAACACCCTGCGCACCGACGGTGCCGACTCCGTGGCCGCCATGGTGATCCGGTGTGCGCGGATGTGGTCGGGGTGGCCGTAGCCGCCGTTGGCGTCGTAAGTGACGACGACCTGCGGCCGGACCTCGTCGATCACGGCACGCAGCTGGGCGGCCTGCTCGCCGGCGTCGCCGCCGGTGAACGCCCTCGGGTGATCGGCCGACAGCGTCCCGGCCATGCCGGAGTCACGCCACCGGCCGATGCCGCCGAGCTGGTGGCGTTCGGTGACGCCGAGTGCCGCGCAGGCCGCGGCCAGCTCGCCGTCGCGGTAGCCCCCGAGCTGGTCACCCGCCCACGAGCCCAGCTCGGCCAGGTGCGGCGGGATGATCTCCCCCTCCTCGCCGAGTGTGCAGGTCACCAGCACCACGCGGACTCCCCTGGCGGCATAGACGGCCATCGTGCCGCCGGTGGTCAGGGTCTCGTCGTCGGGGTGGGCGTGGACCAGCAGCAACGTGTGGGGTTCAGGTGAACTCACGTCCCGGATTCTAAGGTCGGATAACGCTCTGTCGATAATTTGCCTCGGCCCGACCAAGGTTTGGGCCACCTCGGCTATCCTCGCGCGAGCTATACGTACCCCACGAGGGCTGAAGGGAACTCGGCGTGAGCACAGAGGCGACCACGGCTACAACCGGCGGTTCCGGTTCCATCCTGTCCATCTCGGACCTGCACATCACCTTCAACACCGAGGACGGCATCGTCGAGGCGGTGAAGGGGATCGGGTTCGACGTGGCGCCGGGCGAGATCGTCGCGGTCGTCGGTGAGTCCGGTTCGGGCAAGTCGGTGACGTCGATGTCCGTGCTCGGGCTGCTGCCGAAGACGACCGAGATCGCGGGTACCCGCCGTCTCGAGGACCTCGACCTCGGCGGGATGGGCGACAAGGAGCTGCGCAAGGTCCGCGGCAACGAGATCGCCATGATCTTCCAGGAGCCGATGAGCGCGCTGAACCCGGTGTTCACCGTCGGCTGGCAGATCCGGGAGGCGCTGCGGACCCACCAGGACCTGTCCAAGGCCGCCGCCGACAAGCGGGCCGTCGAGCTGCTCGACATGGTCGGCATCCCGAACCCGCCCGAGCGGTTCAAGCAGTACCCGCACCAGCTCTCCGGCGGTCTGCGGCAGCGCGTGGTCATCGCCATGGCCATCGCCTGCGACCCGAAGGTCATCATCGCCGACGAGCCGACCACGGCGCTGGACGTGACCGTGCAGGCGGAGATCCTGGGCCTGCTGCGCAAGCTGCGGGACACGCTGAACACCGCGATCGTGCTGATCACCCACGACATGGGCGTCGTCGCCGACCTAGCCGACCGCGTCGTCGTGATGTACAACGGCGAGATCGTCGAGCAGGCGCCGGTGCGCGAGCTGTTCGCCAACCCGCGTGAGGACTACACCCGCAGGCTGCTGGCCTCGGTGCCGGTGCTCGGTCAGCGGCCGGAGGGCAGGCGCCTGCTGGAGGACTCCGCCGTCGACGCGGAGAGCGCCGAGGGTGCGAAGATCGCCGAGGAGATCCGGCTGGCCGACGCCGAGCTGGAGTCGCAGATCGAGAAGACCGCGCCGGCGCTGGAGATCAAGAACCTGGTGCTGGAGTACCCCGGCAAGCGCGGTCAGGCGAAGAACCGGGCCGTCGACGACGTGTCGCTGCACATCGACCAGGGCGAGATCCTCGGCCTGGTCGGCGAGTCCGGCTCGGGCAAGTCGACCGTGGGCCGCTGCGCGATCCGGCTGCTGAACCCGACGTCGGGCAGCGTGGCCATCGCCGGGCGCGACATCACCACGCTGTCGGCGAAGGAACTGCGCCCGCTGCGCCGCTACTTCTCCATCGTGTTCCAGGACCCGGCGTCCACCCTGGACCCGAAGATGACCATCGGCGACTCGATCGCCGAGCCGCTGGTGCTGCACCAGGTCGTCACCGGCAAGGCACTGAACGACCGGGTGGTCACCCTGCTGGACAAGGTCGAGCTGGGCGGGCACTACCGCAACCGGTACCCGCACGAGCTGTCCGGCGGTCAGCGGCAGCGCGTGGCCATCGCCAGGGCGCTCGCGCTGGACCCGCAGCTGCTGATCGCGGACGAGCCGACCTCGGCGCTGGACGTGTCGGTGCAGGCGAAGGTGCTCGACCTGTTCCTGGACCTGCAGCAGAGCCTGCAGTTCGCCTGCCTGTTCATCAGCCACGACCTGGCCGTCGTCGACCTGCTGGCCGACCGGGTGGCCGTCATGCAGCACGGCAAGCTGGTCGAGGTCGGCACCCGCGACCAGGTGCTGCACTCGCCGCAGGAGGACTACACCCGCCGCCTGCTGTCGGCCGCGCCGGTGGCCGACCCGGTCCTGCAGGCCGAGCGCCGCAAGGCCTGGGAAGCCGGCAAGCTGGCCCCCGTGGCGGACTGATTCCCCACCCGACGCGAGGTGGCCCCTGCCCGGCTGGGCGGGGGCCACTTTCGTTTTGCCGTGAAGGGGGCCCTCACGGCGTCTCATGCCGTGAGGGCCCCCTTCACGGCACCCCGAGACGCATGAAGGCCACCTTCATCCCGCGAGACGGGATGAAGGTGGCCTTCATGCGCTTCTAGCTCAGGCCTTCACCCTGCGCTGGCGCGGGTCGAACGCGTCCCGCAGACCGTCACCGATGAAGTTGATCGACAGCGAGATCAGCACCAGCACGACGAACGGGCCGAAGAACAGCCAGGGCCGCGCCTGCAGCTCCGCGTAGTTCTCCGAGATGATCCGGCCCAGCGACGTGTCCGGCACCTGGACACCCAGGCCGATGAACGACAGCGCCGCCTCGGCGAGGATGGCCTGCGCCACCGCCAGCGTCGCGTTCACCGTGATGGAACCGACCATGTTCGGCACCAGGTGCTTGAAGATGATCCGCCCGGTACCGGCACCGGCCGCCCTGGCCGACTCGATGAACTCCCGTTGCGAGAGCGACATCGACTCGGCCCGGGTGATCCTGGCGATTTGCATCCAGCCGAACGCGGCCAGCACGCCTGCCACGACGTACCAGGCGCCGCTGCCGAACACGGTGGCCAGGATGGCCGCCGCGGCGATCTGCGGGATGATCAGGAACAGGTCCGTCAGCCGCGAGATGCCGGTGTCCGACGGTCCACGCAGGTAACCGGCGATCGACCCGAGCGTCACACCGATCGTGGTGGACACGATGGACACGATCAACGCGATCAGCAGGGAGTACTGGGTACCGCGCAGCACCTGCGAGACCATGTCCTTGCCGACCTGGGTGGTCCCCAGCGGGTTGTCGGCGCTGGGCGGCAGGAAGCCACCCATCGTGTCGGTGTAGGCGTGTGGCCAGAACAGCGGCATGATCATCGTGACCAGCACGATGAACAACAGCACGCCGCTGCTGACCATCGCCAGCTTGTGCCGCAGGAACTTGCGCAGCACCAGCTTGCCCTGGCTGACCGGCTCCGGCAGCGCCGCGGGCGGGAGTGTGCCTTCTGTGCTCGGCGGGGTCTTGTCGGAGTCCGCCCCGGCGAGCATCGAGTTCATGTCAGCCAACGCGAATCCTCGGGTCCAGGATGCCGTACATCAGGTCAGCGATGAGGTTGGCGACGACGACCGTGGTCGCGATGACCACCAGCCAGCCCATCATCACGTTCGGGTCGTTGCGCAGCACCGACTCCACCAGCACGGTGCCCATGCCGTTCCAGTTGAACACCCGTTCGGTGATGATCGCTCCGGTGAGCACCGTCGCGAAGTTCACCGAGAACAGCGTGGTCACCGGGATCAGCGCGTTGCGGAACGCGTGCCGGAAGATCACCCGCGACGACGAAAGGCCCTTGGCCCGCGCCGTACGCACGTAGTCCATGTTCAGCGTCTCCAGCATCGCGGCGCGCTGGAAACGGCTGTACGCGGCGAAGCTGATCGCCATGATGCACAGCGTGGGCAGCAGATACGCGCCGACGTACTTGACTATGAAGTCACCGAAGCCGTCGGCGCTGAGATTCTCCGGACTGGAGGTTCTCAGCCACGGGTTGCCGAGCCAGTCGCTCAACCCGAGGTCCTTGATCCACACGTTGACCTCGATGGCGTACGTCTTCAGCACGATGGCGACACAGAAGATCGGCATCGAGAAGAGGATGAACGCCAGCGTGGTGGCGATGTAGTCGACGATCGAGTACTGCTTGACCGCGGCCAGCACACCGATGAGGACACCGATGGTGACGGCGAGCAGCTCGGCGCCGACGACGAGTTTCACGGTCACGCCGAAGGCATCCATGACCTTGGGATAAACCGGTTGCATCGCCTGACCCTGCGCGATGGACTGACCCCAGTCACCGGTGATGAAGCTTCCCAGCCAGTCGAAGTACCTCGGAACGAGCGCCTTGTCGAGGCCGATCGCACGCGCGTAGGCGTCGATGGCCTCCTGACTCATGTTGGGGTTCGTGCGCAGCTCCCCGAGCGGGTCACCGGCACCGGCGACCATCAGGAAGCACAGGAACGTGGCGATCAGCAGAATGGGTATCGCGATCGCCAGCCGGCGCAGAATGTACAAAACCAGGTTCAACTAAGTGCTCCTCATCGGGGCCCGGCCCGGAAGCAGTGCAGCGTCTTCGCCCACCGGACAACGGTAGTGGCGTCCCGGCAGCCGTCAACAGCTACTTCCGGAGGGGCCGGCGCCCGGCTTGTGACCGGGCGCCGACCCCCAACCAGGTCGAACTCGATGGCACGCCGAAGCGGACCGATTGTCAGTCGGTCTTCTTCCACTCGCCGACGTTCCACAGCGCGCCGTTGTAGGACTGCATGTAGACCCGGTCGATACCCCGGAAGCCCCACATGGACGGCAGCGAGTAGATCGGCAGCGTCGCGTACTCGTTGGCGAGCGCGGCGTCGACCTCCTGGTAGGCCTTGGTGGCCGCGGCCTCGTCGGTCGCCGACACGGCGGTGTTGAACGTGGTGTCGATGGTCGGGTTGCTCAGCCCCTGCCAGTTCTGGCCACCGCCGGTGGTGTAGATCGCCCGGCTCTCGGCCTTGAACGGCTGCTGCGACCAGGCGAACAGCGCGATGTCGTACTCGCCCTTGTCGACGCGGCCCTTGAGGAAGTTGGCGTCGGTCTCGTCCTTGACCTCGATACCCGCGGCCTTGGCCATCGGGATGATCAGCTCGACGGTCTGGCGACGGCGCGGGTTGTCGTTGTGCGTGATGGTCACCGAGAACCGCTGGCCGTTCTTGGCGAAGATGCCGTCCGCACCCTTGACCCAGCCGGCGTCGGACAGCGTCTTGGCCGCCGCCTCGGCGCCCAGGCCGGCCTTGGTCGAGTACAGGTCCTGGTAGCCCGGCTCACCCTGGAAGAACTGGATGCTGTTGAGCACCTGCGCGTCGGACTGGACGCCCTTGAGCAGCTTGTCGACGATCTCCTGGCGGTTGACCGCCTCGAAGAACGCCTTGCGCATGATCGGGTCCTTGAACATGCGGTTGTACTGCAGGTCGAGGTGCTCGAAGGTCAGCTGCGGCGCGGAGCCGTAGGTGACGCCCTGGTTGGCCAGGTTCTTCATCGTGGTGGCCGCGGTCTCGTCCGGCTGAGTCGACGCGGCGACGTCGATCTCACCGTTCTGCAGCGCGGTGGCCATGGCCTTCGGGTCGACGATGGCACGGACGATGACCGTCTTCGGACCGCCCTTGGCGCCGATCCAGTTCGGGTTCTTCGACAGCGTGACCGTCTTCGAGTTCTGGTCGAAGGCCGTGATCATGTACGGACCGGAGCCCGGCATGATGTCCGGCTTGAAGCCCTTCCACTCCTTCATCCAGAACTCGGACGCCTTCTTCATGGCCGCGGCGTCGCCGCCGGGCTTGAGGGCGATGATGTCCGCGATGCCCGTCTTGGCCTCGAGGATGTGGGCCGGCATGAGCATCTGGTCGGTGAACATGCCCTTGTAGTCGAGGTAGGGCTTGTCGAACTTGGCCTCGAAGGTCAGCGGGTCCTTGCACTCACCCTGCTGCACCAGGTCGTAACCCGTGGTCGAGGCGGACTCGAAGCCCTCGGCCTTGCCGCTGTGCGACAGCCAGCCGAGGTAGAAGTCGTCGCAGTCCCACTCGCCGCCGTCGGACCACTTGACGCCCGGCTTCATCTTCCACTGGACGATCTGCGGGTCCTTGGAGGTGACCGTCACCGACTCCATGACGTCGGTGTTGAGAAGCACCTTGTTGTTGCCGTCGAGCACGAACGGGCTGGCGATGACGGCCGTCAGCACGTAGTTGTTGTACGAGCTGTTGGCGTCCGGCGTCTTGTTGTTGTACGCCGAGTAACCCTCGTCGATGGCGACGGTGACCTTCTCGAACTCGGGCGCGTCGCCGAGCTTGTAGTTGTCACCACTCTGCGCCTTGCCCGTCGCCATGCTTTTGACATCGGCGGTCGAGCCGGTGCTGTCCTCGGAGCCGCCGCCGCCACACGCGCTCAGGACGAGCGCGGCGCCTGCGAACAGCGCGACAGCGGAGACTGCCTTGCTTCTCCTCATTTACGTGTGCCCTCCTAGCACTGGGCCCTGATGGTGTGAACCGCGGGACCCGCACTGCTCCGGATATTTGGCCGGAGCTTATGACACGCCAATCGACACTCACTTGGCGCACTGCGGGAGCACGCTAGAAAGGGTCGGTGCGCTGGGTCACCAGTTCAGGTGCGATCGTGACCAAAGGGTGACATCGACACGACGGTTGGACATACAACGGTTACCTGCAGGTAGCAGAAACGGGTCCGGGCACCTGCCCGGACCCGTTTCTCACTCAATCGGTCCAGCACGAACGGAGGGGTCGATCAGCCGTTCTTGACCCACTCGCCGACGTTCCACAGCGCGCCGTAGTACGACTGCATGTAGACCCGGTCGATACCCCGGAAGCCCCACATCGAGGGCGTCTGGAACAGCGGCAGCGTCGCGTAGCTCTCCGCCAGCAGCTTGTCGGCCTGCTGGTAGGACCTCATCGCCGCGGCCGGGTCGGTGGCGACCACGGCCTCGGCCAGCGCCTTGTCCAGTGCCTCGTTGCTCAGGCCCTGGTAGTTCTCGCTGCCGCCCTTCGCCTTGGTGCTGTAGATGGGCAGCTGGTCGGACTTGAACGGCGTCGCCGACCAGCCGAACAGCGCGACGTCGTAGTCGCCGCGGTTGACCCGGCCCTTGAGGAAGTTGGCGTCGGTCTCATCCTTGACCTCGATACCCGCGGCCTTGGCCATCGGGATGATCAGCTCGACGGTCTGGCTACGCCGTGCGTTCTCGTTGTGCGTGATCGTGAACGAGAGCCGGGTGCCGTTCTTGGCGAAGATGCCGTCCGGCCCCTTGACCCAGCCGGCGTCGGACAGCGTCTTGGCCGCCGCCTCGGCGCCCTTGCCGGTCTTGTCGGCGTAGACGTCCTGGTAGCCCTCCTCACCGGGGAAATAAATGATCCCGTTGAGCGGCTTGATGTCCGCCTGGACGTCCTTGAGCAGTTTGTCCACGATCTCCTGGCGGTTGACCACCTCGAAGAACGCCTTGCGGACGGCCTCGTCCTGGAACAGCGGCCGGGTGAAGTTCATGTCCAGGTGCTCGAACGACAGGCGTGGTGCCGAGCCGTACAGGACGCCCTGGCTGGCCAGGCCCTTGAGGGTGTTCGCGGCGTTCTGGTCCGGCTGCACCGAGCCCAGGACGTCGATCTCACCGTTCTGCAGCGCCGTCGCGGCGGCCTTGGTGTCCGGGATACCGCGGACGATGATCTTGTTCGGGCCGCCCTTCGCACCGATCCAGTGCGGGTTGCGGGTCAGCGTCACCGTCTCGGTGTTGGGCACGTAGTCGCTGATCATGTACGGGCCCGACCCCGGCATGGTGGCCGGGTTGAAGCCGGTCCACTTCGTGTTCCAGTAGTCGGCGACCTTCTTCAGCTCGGCGATCGGGCTGTCCAGGTTCAGCGTGGTGATGTCCTGGATGCCGACGGCCTTCTCCATGATGTGCGCGGGCAGCACGGCCGTCGGGTTGAACATGCTCTTGTAGTCGAGGAAGGGCTTCTCGAACTTGGCCTCGAACGTCAGCGGGTCCTTGCAGGAGGCCTCCCTGACGAACTCGTAGCCGGAGGTCGACGAGGACTGGAAGATCGCCCCGCCGTTCTCCTTGATCAGGTTGTTGTGCGACAACCAGGAGAGGTAGAAGTCGTCGCAGTCCCAGGCCTCGCCGTCGGACCACTTGACGTTCGGCTTGATCTTCCACTGGACGACCTGCGGGTTCGGCGAGGTGACCGTCCAGGACTCCATCACGTCGTTGTTCAGGATCGGCTTGTTGTTGCCGTCCAGGAACCCGGCGCCGGCCAGGGTGGCGACCAGCACGAACGTGTTGTAGGAGTTGTTGGCGCTGGCCGCGTCGTTGTTGTACGCCGAGTACCCGTCGTCGATAGCCAGGGTGATCTCGTCGAACGGCTGGGTCTCAGCCAGACGGAAGTTCTCCCCGTTCTGCGCCTTGCCCGTGGCCATGCTCTTGATGTCGGCCGTCGTGCCGGTGTTGGTGTCGCCGGTTTCGCCGCCACCGCCGCTGCACGCCGTCAGGACCAGCGCCGTGCTGGCGACAAGCGCCCAGCCGGCAACCGCTTTGGATCTCCTCATACCGTGGTGCCCTCCAAGCACACTCGGCCTGACACCAAGCCAGGGCCGTTCCCGGCACGCTAGAAAGCCGTTGCCCGGCGGTCACCTGTTCAGCGGAGATCGTGACCAAAGGGTGACGGCCGGACATACCCGGCACTGCGCCACCTGGGCGTAACCGCGACGTCGCCTACTCAACGTGACCTAGCGACTGCCCCGCGTCCAGTTCACGGCGTTGCCGAACGGGCCGACCATCGGCGGTCCCGGCACCACCCCGGAGACGCCCTTGCCCACGGCGAGCGTGTCGGCGAGCTGGAACAGCGGGATGTTCACCATGCGCCGCCACAGCTCGGGCTCCAGGTTGGCCAGCGACTCGGCAGGCGGCGCCGCACCGGTCAGCGTGGCCTCGATACTGGGCTGGAGTGCCTTGTCGCAGAAGGACGCCGGGTTCGCCGGTGGCTCGGCCGCGTTCTCCTGTCCCGCCGGCGGTTCGGTCTCGGTCCGGCAGCCGAAGTTCGACGCCAGCACCGACGCGGCGTTCCCGCTCGCCGTCTGCGGCACGACGGCGATGTCGACACCCACCGCGCCGTCGACCGGAGGAGCGCCCGGGCCCGCGGGCAGCGCGAGCAGGTTGGTGAACAACTCGCGGGGGGCGGGGTTGGTGGTGCGTACCTCGACTCCGGCGGCGACGAGCTGGCTGGACAGCTCCTTGGCGATGGAGGCGTAGGGTTCCTGCTCCCCTGGCGAGGCCACGACCAGCGACAACGGCCTGCCGTCGCGGCGCCAAAGCCCCGCCTCCCGGACGTAGCCTGCCGAGGTCAGCAGTTCCTCGGCCCTGCGCAGGTCCTGGGTGACCGGCGGACCGGCGGGCGGTGCGGTCGGCCGGTAGCCGGGTGCGGCGGGCGGCGTGACCTGGGCGTCGGCCCGCAGCGTCGCCGACGCACCGCCGGAGACGCCCTCCTCGATCAGCCTGCCGCGGTCCAGCAACGCGGCGACGCCTGCCCGGACCCGCTCGTCGGCCAGCGGCTGCCCGGCGGCGGGCCGCAGCAGCACGCTCGCCACCCTCGGCCGCGCGACCGTGTGCAGCTCGACCTGCTGGCCGAGTTCGCCGAGCCGCTTGAGGCCGGTCGAGTCGGTGCGGACGAGCGCGAGCTGGACCGTGCCCGACCCGAGGGCACCGGCGGTCGCGGGCTGGTCGCCCCTGCGGAACACCAGCCGGTCGACGGCGGCGGGTTTCTCCCAGTACCGCTCGTTGCGCTCCAGGATGATCTCGCCGCGGTCGCGGTCGAGGTTCTTGATGGCAAACGGGCCGCCGTAGGCGGGGAAGCCGCCCTCCAGGGCGGCCCGCCAGCCGCCGGGTGCGTCCTTGAGCAGGTGCTGGGGCAGCAGGTTGTCGAACAGGGTCTGCCACGCCGGGTACGGCTTGGCGAAGGTGACCTCGACCCGCTTGCCGCCCTCGCGGGACTGGACGCCGGTGATCAGCCGGTAGCCTGCCGGTTCCACGACGCCGGGCTGCTCGCGCATGGCGTTGGCGAGGTAGACGAAATCCTCGGCGGCGATCGGCGCGCCGTCGGACCACGAGGCGTCCGGCCGGATGTCGTAGGCGACCACGAACGGGCCGTCCGTCGGCGAGCCGGGCCCGCCGGAGATCACCTCGGCCGACCGCATCAGGTTGGTGTCCAGCTTGGGCACGCCGTCGGGGCCGGGCCGGAACACCGACGGCAGCAGCAGCTGCGCCAGCGCGGAGGTGACGACCGAGGAGTCGGCGAGCGCGTGCGGGTTGTAGCCGCCGACGATGTCGTCGACACCGATGACGATCTGCGAGGCGGTGTCGGTCGGCGTCGGCGACGACTGGGCCACCGGCGAGGTGACCACGGGCGGGGGCGGCGTGTTCGAGCAGCCGGCGAGCGCGGCCAGCAGGATGGACACCGCCGTCAGTCGCCTGGCCCTCACCGCTCCCCCTTTACTCCCACCGGGGACCCGAGTGTGCCGCACCGGGTGAACCCGGCGCTAACCGGGAGGCTCAGCCCCTGGTCTTGAGGCGGTTGCGCTCCTTTGCGCGCTGGTTGACGTCCAGCGTCACCTTGCGCACCCGTACCGCTTCCGGCGCCACCTCGACGCATTCGTCGACCGCGCAGAACTCCAGCGCCTCCTCCAGGCCGAGCTTGCGCGGGCGAGCCAGCCGCTCCAGCTCGTCACCGGCGGAGGTCCGCATGTTGGTGAGCTTCCTCTCCTTGGTGATGTTGATGTCGAGGTCCTCGGCACGCGGGTTCTCGCCGACGACCATGCCCTCGTACACCGCCGCGCCCGGCTCGACGAAGAACGTGCCCCGGTCGGCAAGCTGGATCAGCGCGTAGGAGGTCACCGGGCCGGACCGGTCGGCGACCAGCGAGCCGCTGTGGCGGGTGCGGATCTCGCCCGCCCACGGCTGGTAGCCCTCGAAGACGTGGTTGGCGATGCCGGTGCCACGCGTCTCGGTGAGGAAGTCGGTGCGGAAGCCGATGAGGCCCCGCGCGGGCAGGACGTAGTCCAGCTTGATCCGGCCGCTGCCGTGCCCGCCCATGTGCTCCATGCGGCCCTTGCGGGCGGCCAGCAGCTGGGTGATGGCACCGAGGTGCTCCTCGGGCGCGTCGATGGACAGGCGCTCGAACGGCTCGTGCAGCTTGCCGTCGATGGTGCGGGTGACCACCTGCGGCTTGCCGACGGTCAGCTCGAAGCCCTCGCGGCGCATCTGCTCGACGAGGATCGCCAGGGCCAGCTCACCGCGGCCCTGGACCTCCCAGGTGTCCGGGCGCTCGGTCGGCAGCACGCGGATGCTCACGTTGCCGACCAGTTCGGCGTCCAGCCGGGACTTGACCAGGCGGGCGGTCAGCTTGTCGCCGCCGTTGCGGCCGGCCAGCGGCGAGCTGTTGACGCCGATGGTCATCGAGATGGCCGGCTCGTCGACGGTGATGCGCGGCAGCGCCTCCGGCGCGTCCGGGTCGGCGAGCGTGTCGCCGATAGTGATGTCCGGGATTCCGGCGATGGCGACCAGGTCTCCGGCGGCCGCCTCGGTGGCGGGCACGCGAGTGAGGGCCTCGGTGACCAGCAGCTCGGAGATGCGGACCGACTGGATGCTGCCGTCCTCGCGCAGCCAGGCCACGGTCTGGCCCTTGCGCAGCCTGCCCGCGTGAATGCGGATCAGCGCGATCCGGCCGAGGAAGCTGGACGCGTCCAGGTTGGTGACCAGCGCGCGCAGCGGGGCGTCCAGGTCGGCGGCAGGCGGCGGGACGTGCCGCAGCAGGACGTCGAACAGCGGGTCCAGGTTCTCGTTGTCCGGCAGCCCACCGTCGGCGGGCTGCTCGGTGCTGGCGCGGCCCGCGCGGGCGGAGGCGTAGATGACCGGCAGGTCGAGCACCGCGTCCAGGTCGGCGTGCTCGATGTCACCGGCGAGGTCGAGCAGCAGGTCGTGGGTCTCCTCGACGACCTCGGCGATGCGGGCGTCCGGCCGGTCGACCTTGTTGACGACCAGGATGACCGGCAGTCCTGCCTCCAGCGTCTTGCGCAGCACGAACCGGGTCTGCGGCAGCGGGCCCTCGCTGGCGTCGACCAGCAGCACCACACCGTCCACCATGGACAGTCCGCGCTCGACCTCACCGCCGAAGTCGGCGTGACCGGGGGTGTCGATCACGTTGATGGTGACCGGCCCGTCCGGCGTCTGCCTGCGGATCGAGGTGTTCTTGGCGAGGATCGTGATGCCCTTTTCCCGCTCCAGCTCGCCGGAGTCCATGACCCGGTCGACCGGCTCGGCACGTTCGGCGAACGCGCCGGACTGCCGCAGCATGGCGTCGACCAGGGTGGTCTTGCCGTGGTCGACGTGGGCGACGATGGCGATATTCCGGAGGTCGGGCCGGGTCCTGCCCGATGTCACCCGGTCGGCTCCTGCTGCGGTGACACTGGCTGCGGGCACGCGTAAGCTCCTGAACACTTGGTACGGGTAGGCGATCACTCACCGGGGTACTCGGCGGTGGACCGGCGTCGGCCACACGTGATCACGGCTAGGATACCCCGTGCCCCAATGTGACCAGGCCCACGCCCGATCATCGGTTAGCCTAACCTAATCTGAACGCTTCCCGAACGAAGCTTGGAGTTGGACGGCAGTGGGCAAGAAGCACGCGGACGAAGATCCCCGTGCCGTGGTGCGCAGGCTGATGAAAGCCGGCAAGGTAAAGAAGAAGTGCTGCAAATCCAAACCGCGGTGCAAGAAATGTCCCGTCCTCGCGCTGAAGAAGGCGAAGAAGGCGGCGGCCTGAGTTCTGTGGACTAGTGCGCGACAGCCTCGTTCACCGGACTGAATTCCGGAGCCGTCCGCGTCGCGGAGAACTCGATCACCTCGTAGGTGGCCAGGTGATTGAGCGCGAACGGATCAGTGGCCAGGATCGCGTCGAGTTTCCCGCGCAGCATCGGCCGGGCGATGATCACCCCGCCGGTCCGTGGATTTCGCCTGCCGGACGCGAGGAAGTTCCCGTGTTCGTACTGCCTGGCCAGCCATTCGGCGTGGTCGGGCAGCACGTAGTCGATTTCTTCGAGCGGCGCCGTGTAGTGCAGCAGTACGACATACATCCCTCGACGGTAACTCCGTTCACACCGGATGAACCCTGTTAACCGCCTGGTCGGTGCTGTATTGTGCCCACTATGCGCACTCCTGTCCGGAACTGGTGGCCGCCGACGGCGGCCTGACCATTCCTGCGCACAGCAAAAGCAAGGGCCGCCCGCGACCGGGTGGCCCTTTCGTTTGCCGGAGGGACCTTCGGCCGGGCGGCCAGTCGACCGAAAGGACCAACCGTGCTCCGCCTGTCCGCCATCACGCCATCCGGCCACGCCCATCTCGGCAACTACCTCGGGGCCATTCGCCGGTGGGCGAGCGAGGGCGGCCGTGACGACCTGTACTTCGTGTCCGACCTGCACGCGATGACCACCGCACACAACCCGGCGAAGCTGCGGTCGCTGGCACGCGAGCAGCTGGCCGTGCTCATCGCGGCCGGCGTGCCCGAGGAGACCGTGTTCGTCCAGTCCGACCTCGCCCGCGAGCTGGGCGCGCTGACCTGGGTGCTGGAGTGCACGGCCAGTTACGGCGAGGCGGCGCGGATGACGCAGTTCAAGGAGAAGGGCGTCGGGCGTGGCGGGGTGCGGCTGAGCCTGCTCACCTATCCGGTCCTGATGGCCGCCGACATCCTGCTGCAGGGTGCGGCCGAGGTCCCGGTCGGCGAGGACCAGCGTCAGCACGTCGAGCTGGCCAGGGCGCTGGCGCGGCGGTTCAACGGCACCTACGGCGAGGTGTTCAGGGTCCCGGAGGCAACACTGCCGCCCGCTGCCGCCAGGGTCCGTGACCTCACCGACCCGAGCCGCAAGATGTCGAAGTCCACCCGCGACACCGCGGGCACGCTGTTCGTCCTCGACGAGCCGGAAGCCCTGCGCCGCAAGATCCGCAAGGCCGTCACCGACTCCGGCGAGGAGGTGACCTACGACCCGGACGGCAGGCCCGGTGTGTCGAACCTGCTGGACATCCTGGCCGGCTGCACCGGGTCGGCGCCGCGTGACCTGGCGGCGGACTACAGCTCGAACGGGCAGCTCAAGGAGGCCGTGGCCGAGGCCGTCGTGGCGACGCTGGCGCCGGTCCGCGAGCGCACCAACCGGCTGCTGAACGACCCCGGGGAGCTGGAGCGCATCCGCAAGGCCGGCGCGGACCGGGCCGCCGCCCGCGGCGAGCACCGGCTGCGGTCGGCGCTACGGCTGATCGGCGCGGGCTGACAGCAGCGCGGCCAGGTCCGGGATGAGCACCCGGTCGGCGGGCAGCCAGTCGAGGCCGTCGAGTTCGTCGGCGCCGATCCAGCGGACGGCGCGGTGCTCGACGGCCCGCGGGCGCGCGGCCGGATCGGCCAGCGTGGCCGCGTAGATGCGCAGCACCTTCCCGCGTGGCAGCGGCACGTCGGCGCCGACCCTGGCGCCGACGTGCACCGCCGCGGCCAGTTCCTCGACGCACTCCCGCCGCAGGGCTTCCACTTCGGACTCGCCGGGCTCGACCCGCCCGCCGGGCAGCTCCCACCGACCGGCGGCGTCGGCGGGCCAGGCCCGCTGCTGCACGAGCAACCGTCCGTCGCCGACCACCGCCGCGCCCACGATCACCGTCACGCCCGGAAGCCTACGGCCCCGCCCATGCCGGGCGTCTCACTCGACCCGGGCGGCGGGCCAGCGCACCTCGACGCGGGCGCCGCCCTCCGGCGACTCGCCCACCTGCACGTGCCCGCCCCGCCTGCGCACGGCCTCGGCGACCATCGCCAGCCCCAGCCCGGAGCCGCCCGACGTGCGCGCCCGGTCGTCGGACACCCGGTAGAACCGGTCGAACACCCGCTCCCGGTGCGAGGCGTCGATGCCGGGGCCGTCGTCGTCGACCACCACCCGCACCCCGGACCGCCCGGCCAGCACCGAGACGACGATCTGGCTCCTGGCGTAGCGCGCGGCGTTGCGCAGCAGGTTGTTCAGTACCAGCTCGACCTCGGCGGGCGCGGCGTGTGCCCACGCGCTGCCGACGGCCCCGGTCACCCGCGCGTCCGGCGCGTCGGCTGGCATCCGGGCAACCGCCGCCCGCGCCTCGGTGACCAGCTCGACCGGTTCGGCGGGCGGCAGCTCGCCCGCGTCCGAGCGGGCCAGCGACAGCAGGCCGTCGAGCAGGGCGGACAAGCGTTCGGCCTCGGCGAGGATGTCGGCGAGGGTCTCCTGAGCCAGCTCCGGGTCGGGATTGGTGACGGCGACCTCGGCCTGCACCCGGATCGACGCCACCGGCGAACGCAGCTCGTGCGCGGCGTCGCCGGTGAACCGTCGCAGCCGTTGCGCGGCCTCGTCCTGACGCGCCAGCAGCTCGTTGAACTCCCGCGCCAGCGCCCGCAGCTCGTCGTGCGCACCGGGCAGCGGCAGCCGGTCGCCAGCGGGCAGTTCCCTCACCGACCGCCGCATGCGCGCCACCGGCGCCAGCGAGAACCGCACGGCGAGCCAGGTCGCCAGCGCCGCGACCAGCGCGTTGCCCAGCGCCACCCAGATCAGGGCGGTCCCGCCGTCGTGCACGGTCTGGGTGAACCCGACCAGCCCGGTGCCGACCACGACCAGCCGCTGCCTGCCGTCGGGCACGGTCACCACCGAACCGAGCCAGCGCCACTTCGGCCCGGCGCCGTCGGTGTCGGTCCGGACGGCCTCGCCCGCCTTCAGCTCACTGATCTCCGACGGCCCCAGGCCCGGCGGGAACGGCAGGCCGTCCTTCGGGGCGCCCGCGATGTCGAGTACCCGCACGGTGACGCCGGACATCGGCGACGGCAACTGCCCCGCGGCCACCTCGGCGGTCGCCGGACCGAGCGCGGCGCGCAGCTCGGAGTCCACCGAGCGGATCAGCAGCGGCCCGAGTCCCTTGCCCGCGACGACCGCCACCACCGCGAGGCAACCGAACGTGATCGCCGCGGTCATCAGCGTGATTCGGAACCGGATGCCGCGGCGGCTCCACCAGCCGGTGGTCCTCACCCCGCCGTGAGCACCTCGTCCAGCTGCGGGTCGGACGCCAGGTAGCCGTGGCCGCGCACGGTGCGCACCACCGCGCCGGCGCCGACGGCGTCGAGCTTGCGCCGCACGTAGCCCACGTAGACCTCCACCACGTTGCGGGTGGCCGCCTGCTCGTCGCCCCACACCGCGCGGAGCAGCTCGTCCTTGGTGACCACCGTGCCTGCCCTGCCGACCAGCACCTCCAGCAGCGCGAACTCCCGGGGACTGAGCGGCACGGGCTCGTCGGCCCAGCGTACGGACTTGGTCGCGCGATCGACCCGCAACTCGCCGACCCGCACCACGCCCCGGCTGCCGTCGGGTGACACCCGGCGCAGCACGGCCTTCAGCTGCGCGACCAGCACCACGAACGAGAAGGGCTTGACGACGTAACCGTCGGCGCCGAGGTCGAACCCGTCGGCCTGGTCGATCTCGCCGTCCTTCGCCGACACCAGCAGCACCGGCGTGCGGACACCGTCCGCCCGCAACTGCTGCAGTACGCGGTAGCCGGACAGGCCGGGCAGCATGATGTCCAGCAGCACCACGTCGAACGCACCGGTGCCGGCGAGCTTCAGCGCGCTGGGGCCGTCGGCCGTGGTGACCACGTCCATCCCCTCGGCGCGCAGGCCACGCTGCAGTGCCTTGCGCACGCCCAGCTCGTCGTCGACTACCAGTACTCGCGGCTTCACGGTGTCCAGAGTGCCCTGTTCAGGGCGGCCCGGGCGAGAGTTCTCAGCGCCATCTCAGCATCTCAGGCCCATCTCAGCCCTGAGAGGGAAGCCTGAGTAGCGGGAATCCTCCACACTGGGAGCAGCAGACGACAGGGAGTAGCACATGCAACCGAGGAAGAAGGCACTCATCGCCGCGGCGGTGGGCACCGTACTCGGCGTAACCGGCCTGACCTTCGTGGCCATGCCGGCCGGTGCGAACGAGCAGCCACCGGAGCTGCCGGCCGTCAGCGCCGAAGGCCTGGTCCAGTCCGTCGCCACCGCCAAGGCTCCGGCGCTGCGGGGGACGGTGGCCGTCAACGAGTCGCTCGGCCTGCCCGCCGGGCTGCCCGGCGTCGGCTCGCTGGACCTGCAGGACGCCCGGGTCTGGCACGACGGCCAGGGCCGCAACCGCCTCGCCCTCAAGCAGGGCAGCGGCGAGCACACGGTGGTGCAGGACGGCGCGACCGTGTGGCGCTACGACTCCGGCGACAACACCGCCACCAAGCTCACCCTGCCCGCCGGCAAGCAGCAGCAGCGCGAGGCCGAGGCCGGGGACCCGGCCGCGATGGCCACCCAGCTGCTCGGTGCGATCCGGGAGAGCAGCACGGTCTCCGTCGACGGGACCGCGCGGGTCGCCGACCGGGCCGCCTACGAGCTGGTGCTGACGCCGAAGCCGGAGGAGCGCACGCTGCTGCGTGAGGTCCGGGTCGCGGTCGACGAGCAGACCAGGCTCCCGCTGCGGCTGAAGGTGCTGACCAACGGCACCACCGAGCCCGCGTTCGAGGTGGCGTTCACCGAGTTCGTGGTCGAGCCGCAGCCCGCGGACCTGTTCACGTTCACCCCGCCGGCCGGGGCGAAGGTGACCGACAAGGCCGTCGAGGACCACCAGCCGGGCGAGGCGGGCAAGCTCGCCGAGCAGCTCGCGCCGAAGACGGTCGGCACCGGCTGGGACACCGTCCTGACCGGCACGCTGCCCGCGGACGCGCTGCCCGGCGGGAAGCTGCCGCAGAGCGTGCCCGGTGAGCGTGGCGCGGTCGACGTCCGGCAGCTGCTCGGCCAGTTCGCCAAGCCGGTGTCCGGTCCGTTCGGTACCGGCCACGTGGTGACCACGAAGGTCGGCACCGCCCTGCTCACCGACGACGGCAGGTTCGCCGCGGGGGCCGTGCCGGAGCAGGTCCTGATCGAGGCACTGAGCGCGAAGTGAGCACACTCTCCACGGAGACGGCAACGGCCGGCGGGGGCGCCCCGCCGGCCGTGTCGCTCGCGGCGCGGACCAGGGGGCTGCGCAAGCTGTACCGCAGCACGGTGGCCGTCGACCACGTCGATCTCGACGTGCCGGCGGGCGCCGTGCTCGGGATGCTCGGCCCCAACGGCTCGGGCAAGACGACGACCATCCGGATGCTGCTGGGACTCGTCCGGCCGACGGCCGGCGAGGTCGAGCTGCTCGGCCACGCCATGCCCGACGAGGCAGGCAAGGCACTGCCCGACGTGGGTGCGCTCGTCGAAGGGCCGGGGTTCCACCCGTTCCTCTCCGGCAGGGAGAACCTGCACCGCCTGGCCGCCGCCGAACCCCGGTTGTCCACTTCGGACATCCCGGGCGCGGTGGACGGCGCGCTGGAGCGGGTCAACCTGACCGACGCGGCCAACCGCCGTTACCGCGGGTACTCGCTCGGCATGAAGCAACGGCTCGGCCTGGCGGCGGCGCTGCTGGTGCCGCGCCGGATGGTGGTGCTTGACGAGCCGACGAACGGCCTGGACCCGGCGGGAACCAGGGAGATCCGCAAGATCATCGCGGAACTGCACGCGTCGGGGGTGACCGTCGTGGTGTCGTCGCACCTGCTCGCCGAGGTCGAGGCCACCTGCACGCATGTCGCGGTGCTGCACGCGGGCACCGTGGTCGCGCAGGGCGAGCTGGAGGAGCTGCTCAACTCCGGCTCCCCCGCGCTGCTGGTGTCCACACCGGACACCGAGAAGGCCATCGAAACCCTGCGGGAGAGCCGGATTCCCAGCCGGCTCACGCCGGAGGGCATCCGGGCCGACCTCAGCACGAGCAGCGCGCCCGAGGTGCTGGAGATCCTGGTCAAGGCCGGCGTGCCGGTGTACGAGGCTCGACGGGCCCGCACCGGCCTGGAGGACGTGTTCGCCCGGCTGACCCAGGACGAGCCCGTCGACGAGGAGGCCGGCCGATGATGACGACAGCCACGGCACCGGCCGGGCCGGTCCGCACGATCGGCGTCGCCCGGCTGCTGCGGTCGGAGCTGCGCTGGATCTTCCGCAGGCCCCGCACGATCGTCGTGCTCGCGTTGCTGGCGGTCATGCCGGTGATCATCGGGATCGGCCTGGCCGTCGTCGGCGGTCCGACCGGGCGCGGTGGCGGCGAGGACGGCGCCAACGGCGGCGGCGAGACGCTGCTGGCCGCGGCCGTCGGCAACGCGCTGGTGCTGCCGATCGCCGCGCTGGGCATCGGCATGGGCCTGCTGCTGCCGCTGGTGGCGGCGATGGCGGGCGCCGACGCGATCGCAGGCGAGGCGTCCCACGGCACGTTGCGCGGGTGGCTGGTCGCGCCGGTGAGCCGGGGCAGGCTGCTGGCCGTCAAGACGCTCGGCGTCGGTGTGGTGACGCTGGTCGCGGTGACGTTGATGGCGGTGTCCGGCGTGATCACCGGGCTGGTCCTGAACGGGCCGGACGCGGTGTTCACGCTGTCCGGCACGTCACTGGGCTTCGGTGGCGTGGTCGGCAAGATCGCGTTGAGCGTGCTGTGGGTGACCCTGCAGATGTGGGGGGTCGGCGCGGTGGCGCTGGCGATCTCCACCTGCACCGAGCACCCGATGCTGGTGGTCGTCTCGGTGCTCGGCGGCATGATCGTGTTCTCGATGCTGCGCCTGCTGGACGCGCTGGACTGGCTGCACCCCTTCCTGCTCAACGAGTCGTTCATCGCGCTCGGCGACGTGCTGCGCGACCCGGTGCCGGCGTCCGGCCTGGTGGAAGGCGCCGTGCGGGCGGGCTGTTACCTGGTGATCGGGCTGTCGCTGGCCTACGCCCGGCTGATCACGAAGGACGGGTGATCGCCACCCCGTCCGGGTCGGCCGTGAGCCGGACGGGGTCGCCCGGTGCCGGGTCGGCCAGCACCGGGGCCATGGCCTGGACGACCAGGCCCTCGGCGACCCGGACGGTCAGCCGCAGGTGGTCGCGGCGGTGTGCCAGCGAGACCACCTCCCCCGCGATGTCGCCGCCCGCGTCGAGCCGCAGGGCGCCGGGACGCAGTCCGAGCCGGACCGGCCCGTCTTCCACGTTCATGCTCAGCGTGCCCAGCGGTGAGGTCACCACTCCGTCCGCCGCGTGGGCGTCGACCACCGTGGTCACCCCGAGGAACCGCGCGACCCGGTCGTCTGCCGGGCGGCGCCACACCTCGCGTACCGGCCCGGCCTGCAGGATCCGTCCCCCGTCGAGCACGGCCACCCGGTCGGCGAGGGCGAACGCCTCCTCCTGGTCGTGGGTGACCAGCAGCGTGCTCACACCGGCCGCACGCAGCAGCCCGGCGAGGTCAACGGCCAGCTGTTCGCGCAGCTCGGCGTCCACACCGGACAGTGGTTCGTCGAGCAGCAGCAGCCGGGGCCGCGGCGCGAGCGCCCTGGCCAGTGCCACGCGCTGGGCCTGGCCTCCGGACAGCTCCGTCACCCGCCGCCGCTCGTAGCCGGCCAGGCCGACCAGCTCCAGCAGCTCGCGGACGCGCGCGGCCCGTTCCTCGCGGGAGGCGCCGTGCATGCGCGGGCCGAACGCGACGTTGCCCGCGACGTCGCGGTGCGGGAACAGCTGGCCGTCCTGGAAGACCAGGCCGAACCCGCGG
Source organism: Amycolatopsis suaedae (assembly GCF_004214935.1). Lineage (GTDB taxonomy): Bacteria > Actinomycetota > Actinomycetes > Mycobacteriales > Pseudonocardiaceae > Amycolatopsis > Amycolatopsis suaedae. The sequence continues at coordinate 371,594 of NZ_SFCC01000006.1, read as the reverse complement.
CGGTGCACCGGCGTGGTGGCGAGGTCGGTGCCGTCCCAGGCCACCGTGCCGCCGGTCAGCGGTTCCAGGCCCGCGATGCCGCGCAGCAGCGTCGACTTTCCCGAACCGGACGGCCCGAGCAGCGCGAACACCTCGCCGTCGCCGATCTCCAGCGACGCGCCGGACACGGCCTCGAACGTTCCATAATGGACAGTAACGTCAGTGACGGTGAGCATCAGAACTCCCCGACCGCGCTCTGGCCGGCCCGTAGCCGGTCGATCACCAGCACCACGGCTCCGGTCACCACCATCAGCAGCACGCAGGAAGCGTAGGCCAGCTGGCTGTTGAGCTGTCCCGGCCGTCCGGCCAGCTCCGCGATCAGCACCGGCAGGGTCGGCGCCTCCGGCCGGGCCAGGAAGCTCGTCGCGCCGAACTCGCCGAGCGCGACCACGTACCCGAACCCGGCCGCGGCGACCAGCGACCGCAACGTCAGCGGCAGGTCGACCTCGCGCCACACCCGCAACGGCCCGGCGCCGAGCGTCGCGGCCGCCTGCCGCAGGCGTTCGTCGACCGAGCGCAGCACCGGCAGCACCATCCGGATGACCAGCGGGATGATCACCAGGGCCTGCGCCAGCGGCACGAGCAGCGGTGACGTGCGCAGGTCGCCGGGCAGATCGTCCAGCGTGACGAGGTAGCCGAAGCCGACCGTCACCGCCGACACGCCGAGCGGCAGCATCAGCGCGCCGTCCAGCACCTCACCGGCCACGCGAGCCGAACGCCGCAGCGACACGATCACCACCGAGGCCAGCACCCCGACGATCAACGCGAGCACGGTGGCGTCGAAGGCGGTCCGCAGCGAGTTCAGCGCCGCGTCCCAGGCCGGGACGCCCTCGCCCGTGCCGGTGAACGCCCGGTAACCGGCCAGGCTCCAGCCGTCCACTCCGGACAGCGAGCGCAGCACGAGCCCGGCGATCGGCACCGCGAGCAGGACCAGCACGCCCCCCGCCGCGGCGACCACCCACCACTCGCCGCCCGCGGGCCGCCGGGCCGTGCGGGTGCTGGGCCGCAGGCGAAGGGCCGTCTCCCGGCGTCGCCGGGCCCGCGCGCCGACGGCCAGTGCCGCGATGACGGCTGCCAGCTGGACCAGGGACAGCGCCGCCGCGCCGGGCAGGTCGAACAGGTTGACCGTGCGCAGGTAGATCTCGGTTTCCAGGGTGCGCAGCGTGCCGCCGCCGAGGATCAGCACGACGCCGAAACTGGTGGAGCAGAACAGGAACACGACCGCCGCCGCGGACCCGACCGCCGGCATGATGGCCGGCAGCGTCACCGTCCGGAACGCGGTGAACGCCGATGCGCCCAGTACCCGCGCCGCCTCCTCGCCACCGCGGTCGAGGTGCGCCCACAGGCCGCCGACCGTCCGCGCCACGACGGCGATGTTGAAGAACGTGTTGGCCAGCACGATCGACGTGAGCCCGCCGTCCGGCCACAGCGCCCGGAAGGCCAGGCCGACCACGACCGTCGGCAGCACGAACGGCACCAACAGCAGGCTGCGGACGGCGGCGACGCCGGGCAGGCGCAGCCGGGCCAGGACGTAGGCCACGGGCAGGCCGGCGAGCACGGCCAGCACGGTGGAGGCGGCGGCCTGCGTGACCGTGAACGCGGCCAGCCGCCACGTCTCGCCCTCGGCGAGGGCTTCGCCGACACCGCCGTCGGCGAAGCCGAGCCCGACGATCGCGGCGACCGGCCAGATGAAGAAGAGTGCGAGGAAACCGATGGGCAGGGCCGCGAGCAGGCCCAGCCCGGTCAGCGTTCGACGATTCCGCGCCACTGCTCGACCCAGCGCTCCCGGCCCGCCTGGATCTGCTCGCCCGGCATCGTCACCGGGTTGGGCGGGAGCGGCGCGGCCTGCGTCCACGCGGCGGGAAGCGGGACGCCCTCCCGGGCGGGGTAGACGTACATCGTGTCCGCGACGGTGGCCTGGAACTGCTGGGACAGCAGGAAGTCCACCACCTTGCCGGCCTTGTCGACCTGCTTGCCGCCCGCCAGGACCCCGGCGTACTCGACCTGCCGGAAGCAGGTGTCGAGCAGCGCCTTCGTCCGCGGCTTGCCGTCCTCGCCGACCTCGGCCGCGGGCGATGACGCGTAGGACACGACGATCGGGCGTGGTCCCTTGCCTGCCGAGCCGGAGAACTCCTGGCTGTAGGCGACCTCCCAGCCCGCGACGGCCTTCGTGCCGTTCTGCTTGAGCTTCTCCCAGTAGCCTGCCCAGCCCTGCTCGCCGTACTTGGCGACGGTGGCCAGCAGGAACGCCAGACCGGGCGACGAGGTGGCGGGGTTCTCGACGACCAGCAGGTCGCGGTAACGCGGGTCGGCCAGGTCGTCGAACGTCTTGGGCTCGGGCAGGTTGCGCTGGGCGAACCACTGGACGTCGATGTTGACGCAGACGTCGCCGACGTCGACCGCGGACAGCCGGTGCTGCGGGTCGATGGCGTAGCGCTGCGAGCCGCGGTCGGCCTCGGGGCTGGTGTAGGGCTCGAAGACGCCCTCGGCCAGCGCCCGGGACGCGAACGTCGTGTCGACGCCGAAGGCGACGTCGGCGATGGGATTGGCCTTGGTCAGCACCAGCTTGTTGGTCAGCGCGCCGGCGTCGCCCTCCTTGAGCACCTCGATCTTGATGCCGGACTGGCGCTCGAAGGCGTCGAGGATCTCCTGCTGCGCGTTCCACGACTGGTGGGTGACCAGCTTGATCGTGGTCGGGCCGGCGGGGTCGTCGCCGGAGCTGGAGAAGAGCGTGCACCCGGCGGTCAGCGTGCCGACCACGCCGAGCGCGACGACGACGCGCGCCGTGCTGATCATGGTCCTCCCTCTGGTGGCGAAGGTGCAGCGTACCGGTCGAGGGACCACCATGGAGGCATGTCGGAACTTTTGAGTGATCAAGACGTCGCCGCCGCGCTGGAGCACCTGCCGTCGTGGACCAGGGACGGTGACTCGATCGTGCGCACGGCGAAGCTGCCCAGCTTCCCGCAGGCGATCGCCGTGGTGAACCGGATCGCGGAGCTGGCGGAGAGCGTCAACCACCACCCGGACATCGACATCCGCTGGCGGACGCTGACGCTGCGGCTGAGTACGCACTCCGAGGGCGGCCTGACCGGCAAGGACACGGCGCTGGCGGCGCAGATCGACGACGCGGTGGACGCGCTGTCGTGAGTTCGGCCACACGGCCCGCCGCGCCGTAACACCGGGCATGATCCAAGCGCTGTGACGGGTGGAAACGCCAGTTCAGAGCTGTTGGGAATGCCGAATGAACACCGCCACCGTCCTCACCCCCGCCCAGCGCGCCATGGTCACCACCCTGGCGACGGCGATCACGATGCTGCTCGTGCTCGCGCTGGCAGTCCTGGGCTGAGCCTGTACCTCGGTCACCGTGCCAGGCGGCCGAGAAGCGAGCCGTACCGCTCGCGCCCTTCACGGGACAGCTGAATCCGCTCGGTCTGGACCCGGCGAGCAGCAGTGGCGGTGATCGCGCGGACGGCCGCCTCATGCTTGCTCACGCCGTCAGCCTCGGCGAGCAAGGCCAGTGCTCGCTCCTGTTCCTCGGTCAGCCGCAGTGTCATGGCCATGATCTCGATGCTACGACTTCGGTAGCACGGTTGGGACTACCGCGGCCTACAGCCGACCGACGACGAGGTCACCTGCGGCCGTTGCGACGGGATCATCGCCCGCCGCCGGCCACCAGAGGGACAGCTGACCTTGTTCTGAACGAACACCCTCGCTATTCGCTACGACGCATCGCCCGGGCCGCGAACGAGTCCAAGGCACCTGTGACGTCTTTGGCGTGCCACATCCTGTTTCGGTTGAAGCCCGTGAACTCGGTCAGGATTCCGGCATCGACGAGCGGCCCAATCGCCCTACCCGCATTTGCCGGAGAGATGCCCAGTTCCGACGCCGCAGTCCGCGCATCGATCACGGGCTGCCGGAGCAGGACGTCGACCAGTCGCCGAGCTGCCGATCCGCGTCGAGAGCGCAGTCGCTCACTCCACTCTTCGCGGACCTTTCGGAGATCGGAAACGAGCTTGCTCCCGTTTTCGATGGCAGACATCGCCGCACGAGACATCGTCTCGACGATGGGCGAGACGTCCCCGTCCCGATAGGCGTCCAGGGTGTCGAAGTAGTGCCTGGTGTCACTGAGCAAGCCCGCCGATACCGGCACGGTGACGTTCCGGGTGAGTCCTCGCCCCAGGATCATCGACTGCACCAACGCACGACCCGTGCGCCCGTTGCCGTCTGGGAACGGGTGGATGGTTTCGAACTGGGCGTGTGCGATCGCCACCAGTGCCATGGGTTGAATGTCGGCTCGACGAGTGAACGCTACGAGGTCGTCCATCAACGCCGGTACGTTCTGAGCAATAGGAGCGACATAGTCAGCGTCATGGGGGCCGATCTTGGACCCACCGATCCACACCGCGCTCTCACGCCATTTTCCCGCGATGTCGGGATCATGCTCAGCCATCAGCGCGCGGTGCATCGCCAGGATCGCGTCGGCGTCCAACCGGTCCGCTAGCACGATCGCCGCCTTCATCGCCTCGACATTGCCGACGATTTCGGTCGCGTTTCGCTTCTCCCGGCTGCCCAGTTCCGCGAGTGCGATCTGCTTCGCCCCCGAGGACAGGTTCTCGATCTGCGAAGATGACGCCGATTCCGAGCGCAGCAGGATCGCGGAAAATGGCGCGACCTCGGCGCCGAGATCGGCATCGAACCGAGTAATGGCGAGGCTGGCCTCGGCAGCTATCGCCGTCGTCTCGGCAGAGAGTGCGGGAACCCTGTCCGCGATCAACGGAACAACCGCGGCACGGTACGGCCCCTGATACCGCTCACGCTGTGGGCGCGTCAGCAGGTCAGCAGCGATTGCCGGGCGCCACGGCACCGGCTCGCTGGAGATCGCCGGCCAGCCACCGGCCGCCTCGACCCCCTCCGGGTCTGGACGAGACCCAAGTGAAGGCATACACCCATCATACCTTCACTTACCGAATAAGTGAAGGTATGGCCGCCCCTTATCTTCACTTACGCGGGCGCGGTCAGACGTTGAAGCGGAACTCCACCACGTCGCCGTCGGACATGACGTAGTCCTTGCCCTCCATGCGGACCTTGCCCGCGGACCGGGCCGCCGCCATCGAGCCGGCCTCGATCAGGTCGTCGAACGACACGACCTCGGCCTTAATGAAGCCGCGCTCGAAGTCCGTGTGGATCACGCCTGCCGCCTGCGGCGCCGTCGCGCCCTGCGGGATCGTCCACGCCCGCGACTCCTTCGGCCCCGCCGTCAAGTAGGTCTGCAGGCCCAGCGTGTGGAACCCGGCGCGGGCCAGCGCGTGCAGGCCCGGCTCCTCCTGGCCGACGGACTCCAGCAGCTCGCGCACGGACTCCTCGTCGTCCAGTTCCAGCAGCTCGGCCTCGACCTTCGCGTCGAGGAACACCGCGTCCGCGGGGGCGACGAGCTTGGTCAGCTCCTCCCGCCGCGCCTGGTCGGACAGGACGCCCTCGTCGGCGTTGAACACGTACAGGAACGGCTTCGTGGTGAGCAGGCTCAGCTCCCGCACCAGCGCGCCGTCGAACTCACCCTGCGCGGAAAACAGCGTCCGGCCGCCGTCGAGGATCTCCTTGGCCTGCTGCGCGGCCTCCAGCGCGGGCCGGTTCTCCTTCTTCGTCCGCGCTTCCTTCTCCAGCCGCGGCAGCGCCTTCTCCAGCGTCTGCAGGTCGGCGAGGATCAGTTCGGTGTTGATCGTCTCGATGTCCGACGACGGGTCGATGCGGCCGTCGACGTGCACGACGTCGGGGTCGTCGAACACGCGGATGACCTGGCAGATGGCGTTGGCCTCGCGGATGTTGGCGAGGAACTTGTTGCCCAGCCCCGCGCCCTCCGACGCGCCCTTCACGATGCCCGCGATGTCCACAAAGGACACAACGGCGGGCACGGTCTTGGCCGAGTCGAACACTTCCGCGAGCTTGTCCAGCCTCGGATCGGGCAGCGGCACGACGCCGACGTTGGGCTCGATCGTGGCGAACGGGTAGTTCGCGGCGAGCACGTCGTTGCGCGTGAGCGCGTTGAACAGGGTGGACTTGCCGACGTTGGGCAGGCCGACGATACCGAGGGTGAGACTCACGGCAGGCCAGTCTACGTGCCACCCCCGCACACCCCGTCGGCGGCTGTCATGGCGGATTTCCGCCAGTCGGGCGACCCGGCCGGTGGCACTATCGACCTCGTGACCACGCTGACCAGGACCGAACCGCTCTGGCGGGATACCGAGCGCTGCTACCGGGCGGTCGCCTCGCGTGACTCCCGCTTCGACGGCCAGTTCGTCATGGCCGTACGCACCACCGGGATCTACTGCCGCCCGTCCTGCCCGGCGATCACGCCCAAACCGGACAACGTCCGCTTCTACCCGACGTCCGCGGCCGCGCAGTCCGGCGGCTACCGCGCGTGCCGGCGTTGCCTGCCCGACGCCGTGCCCGGCTCACCGGAGTGGAACGTCCGCGCCGATCTGGCCGCCCGCGCGATGCGGCTGATCGCCGACGGCACGGTCGAGCGTGAGGGCGTCCCCGGCCTTGCCAGCAGGCTCGGCTACTCCGAGCGTCAGCTCGGCCGGGTGCTGACCGCGGAGCTGGGCGCCGGTCCGCTCGCGCTGGCCAGGGCCCACCGCGCCCACTCCGCCCGGCTGCTGATCGAGATGTCCGACATGCCGCTGGCCGACGTCGCGTTCGCCGCCGGATTCGCCAGCATCCGCCAGTTCAACGACACGGTGCGCGAGGTGTTCGCCACGACACCGTCCGGACTACGCGAGTCGGCGAGCAGGCGGCGGCTGCCCGCCGAGGCCGCGCCGAGCAGCGGCACGCGGCTTGTGCTGCGGCTGCCGTACCGGCCACCGTTCGACGCGAACGGCCTGCTCACGTTCTTCGGCGACCGTGCCGTGCCCGGCGTCGAGGAGGTCACCGAGACCGGTTACGCCCGGACGCTGCGCCTGCCGCACGGCGCGGCGACGGTACGGCTGACGCCGTCCGACGGGCACGTGCGCTGCGAACTGCACCTGGTCGACGTGCGGGACCTGGGCAGCGCCGTCGCCAGGGTCCGCAGGCTGTTCGACCTGGACGCGGACCCGCACGCGGTGGCAGGCGTCCTGGCCGCGGACCCCGCGCTGGCGCCGCTGGTCGCGGCGACCCCCGGCATCCGCGTGCCGGGCGCCGTCGACGGCGCCGAGCTGGTGCTGCGCGCGATGCTCGGGCAGCAGGTGTCGGTGGCCGCCGCCCGGACGGCGGCCGGGCGGCTGACGGCGGAGCTGGGCGAGCCGCTCGCGGTTCCGTCCGGCAGCCTGACCACGCTGTTCCCGACGGCAGAGGCGGTCGCCGAGCACGGCGCCGACGTACTGCGTGGGCCGCGGCGCCGTATCGAGTCGATCCAACGGGCCGCCGAGGCGATGGCACGGCACGAGGTGACCGTTCACGTGGGCAGGGACGCCGGGGAGCTGCGTGCCGAACTGCTGGAACTGCCCGGTATCGGGCCGTGGACGGCCGACTACGTGCTGACCCGCGTCCTCGGCGTTCCGGACCTCCTGCTGACCGGCGACCTGGTGCTGCGCAAGGGCGCTGCCGCCCTCGGGCTGCCGGACGACCCCGCCGGACTGGCCGAGCGGGCCCAGGCCTGGCGGCCATGGCGGTCCTACGCCGGGATGTACCTGTGGCGAGCCGCTTAGGCGACCAGCTCCAGCGACGATCCGGTGCGTGCCTTGCGTACCCGCAGCCGCGTCGGGATGCGCTGCCGCAGCTCCTCGACGTGTGACACCAGCCCGACCACCCGGCCACCGGCCCGCAGCTCGTCGAGGACGTTCATCACCGTGTCCAGCGTCTGCGAGTCGAGCGTGCCGAAGCCCTCGTCGATGAACAGCGTGTCGAGCTGGGCGCTGCCCGTCTCGGCCGCGACCACGTCGGCCAGCCCCAGCGCCAGCGCCAGCGATGCCAGGAACGACTCGCCGCCGGACAGCGTCTTGGCCGGCCGCACCGTGCCGGTGTAGTCGTCGAGGACGTCCAGCCCGAGGCCGCCGCGGGTGCCCCGCGCGCCCGCCGCGTCGGAGTGCACGAACGTGTAGCGGCCCTGGCTCATCACCCGCAGCCGGATGGTGGCCGCCTGGGCCACCTCCTCCAGCCGCGCCGCGAGGACGTAGGACCGCAACGACATGCGGCGCACGTTCTGCCCACGCCCGTTGACGACGTCGGTCAGTGCGTCCAGCTCGGCGACCTCGGCTTCGATGGGTTCCAGTGCGGCCCGTGCGGCTGCCCACCGTTTCGCCAGCCGGTCCAGCTCGGCGGCCAGCGCCGTCGCCGCCCGGTGCTCGGCGACCGCCGACTCCGCGTGCTCACGTGCCCGCTCCGCCGCGGCGGCCGCGGCGTCGACGTCCACCACCTCGTCACCGGTGATGCCGAACAGCTCCGGTTCGCCGAGCACGGCACGCGCCGCCGCCTCGGCCTGGTCCGCCTCGGCGATCCGGGCCTCCAGCTCGGCGACCTCCTCCTCGGAACGCATCGCGGACAGCGCCCGCTTGAGCGTGCGGAACTGCGCCCTGGCGACCGCCGCGTCCACTGCCTCGCGTTGCTCGGTGAGCCGCTGCTCGGCGTGTGCCCGATCGGCTCGCGCCTCGGCGAGTTCCTCCAGCGCGACTGCCTGCTCGAGCAGGTGCGCACGCCGGGCGGCGACGTCGGGATAGCTGCCCCTGGCCTTGTCCAGGCGAACGGTCCGTTCGGTGACGACCTGTTCGAGGTTTCGCCGTTCGGTCGCGGCGGTCGCGGCCGCACGCTCGGCGTCGGTGCGTTGATCGGACAGGCTGTCCGCCTCGGCGGCCAGCTCCCGCAGCCGCATCTCGTGCCACTCGTGCTCGGCGGCGACCTCGGCCAGCGCGGCCAGCTCCGCACGGACCTTGCCCAGCTCCGTGTCGAGCTGCTCGGCCGTGCGGCCGGCGAGCAGCTCCCGCAGCGTGACCAGGCGGGTGTCCGCCTCCTTCGCCGCGGCCGCGGCGGTCTCCCGGTCCTGCCGGGCGACGTGTTCGGCCTGCTCCGCGGCACGTTCCTCGGCGTCGCCGATCTGCTCCAGCCCCGGCCGGGCAGGCGCGGGATGGTCCTCCGAACCGCACACCGGGCAGGCGAACCCGTGGGCGAGCCCTTCCGCCAGCTCCGCGGCCATGCCGCGCAGGCGCCGTTCCCGCACGTCGAGCAGGTGCGCCCGGGCCGCCTGGTGTGCGTCGACGGCCTTGCTCAGCAGCTCGGCGGCGTCGCTGGCGGCACGCTCGACCTCGGGCAAGCGCCGCGCCTCGGTGAGCAGACCGGCCAGCTCGGCCTCCCGCGCCCGCGTGCCGTCGAGGCGGGCCCCGGCGGTGGCCGACGCGGCCAGCTTCCCCCGGACCTCCTCGGTGCGCGCCGGTAGCTCGGACAGGGTGCGCCCGAGCTGTGCGGCCCTGGCCAGCGCCTCCTTCGCGGCGCGTTCCAGTTCGCCGAGCCGGGCACGGTCGCCGTCCTGCTGCTCCGCCTCGGCGACCAGTCCGGCGAGGCCGCCCGCCTGCTCGCGCAGCGCGCCGGCGCGGGAACGCAACTCGGCAGCGGGTGTGTCGGGTTCCTTCAGCTTGCGGGCGAGCACGCGTTCGGCGGCCAGTGCCTGCTTGGCCCGCTCGGCCAGCCGGTCCGCCAGCCCGGCTGCCTCGGCGACCGGCGCGGCACGGCGAGCCGCGGCCAGCTCGGCGGCCCAGCGCCCGCGTTCGGGCCCCTGTTCGGTGACGGCACGCAGCGCCTCGGTCGCCACCCGGACCCGCCGGGCCTTCTCGGCGAGTTCGCGCCCCTGCAGCAGCTCGGTCTCGGCGTTGGCGCGAGCACGCTGGGCCTTGCGTTCGGCCTCTTCGGCGACGTCGCGTGCGCGAGCGGCCCGTTCGCGCAGCCCGGCTACCCAGTCGTCGTCGGCCTGATCCGGCGGTTCCTCGCCTGCCACCTGACCGATCCTCGCCGCCCACTCGCGCAGGGTGTGGCGACGTTCGTCGAGGACGTGTTTGCGCTCGACCCTGCGCTCCCGGAACCAGCGCTCGACCTCGCCGAACCGCCAGGTGCCGAACAACCGCTCCAGCAACTGCTCCCGCTCGGCCGTCTCCGCTCGCAGGAACCGCGCGAACTCACCCTGCGGCAACAGGACGACCTGGAAGAACTGCTCGGCGTTCAGCCCGAGCAGGCGGCCCACCGTGCGGGAGACCTCGTCGATGCGGGTGATGCCGTCGGCCGACTGGCCCGTTGGGGCGTCGCCGAGCCAGGTCAGCCAGGCCTTCGCCGGGCGCGTGGTGAACCCGGTGCCGTTGCGTTTGGGCCGTTCGTAGGCGGGACTGCGGGACAGCCGCAAGCGCTTGCCCTGCACGGTCAGTTCCAGCACGACCTCGGTCGCCGTGTCGGCGTCGGCCAGTTCGCAGCGCAACCGTTTCGCGTCCCCTCGCGCGCCCGGCACCACGCCGAACAGCGCGAAGGCGACGGCGTCGAGCAGTGTCGTCTTGCCCGCACCGGTGTCGCCGTGCAGCAGGAAGAGCCCGTCCATGCCGAGGCGGTCGAAGTCGACGACCTCCCGGTCCGGGTAGGGCCCGAACGCGGTGACCTCCAGCCGATGCAGTCTCATCCCGGCGGCTCGACCCTGCTGGCGGCCTCGAACGCGGCCCCCAGCAGCTCCTTCTCCGACTCGTTCGGCCCCGCACCTCGGCAGTCGGCCAGGAAACCGCTGCTGATCTCGATGTCCGACCGGCCCCGCACGGCGGTGGAGTATCGCAGCTCGGCGACCGCGCGCCCGCTCTCGGGTTGCCAGTCCAGGTGGACCGCGTAGGGGAACCGGTTACGCAGCTTGCGCATCGCGTCGAGCGGGCGGACGTCGTCGGTCAGCGTCACCGAAAGGTAGTGCTCCACAAGGGTTTCCAGCTCCGGGTCCTCGACCAGGTCGTCGAGCTTGCCGGTCACCGTGGACAGCGGGCGCGGCACGGGCAGCTCCCGCCTGCGGACCTCGGCGAGGCCACCCGCGTCGAGATCGACCAGCCAGACCGACTTGCGCTGCGTCGCCTCGGTGAACGAGTACGCGAGCGGGCTGCCGGAGTAACGCAGGTGTTCGGCGAGGGTCTGCGGACCGTGCAGGTGTCCCAGTGCCACGTAGTCGACGCCGTCGAACACAGCGCCGCCGACCTGCTCGACCCCGCCGACGGCGATGGGCCGCTCGGAGTCCGAGCCGACCCCACCGGTGACGAACGCGTGGGCGAGCACGATCGAACGCGTGCCTTCCGGCCTGGTGGCGAGGTCTTCGGTGATGCGGCGCATGGCCTCGGTAAGCACGCCGGTGTGACCGCGGGCCTCGATGCCGAGCGCGTGCCGCGCCGGTTCCGGTTCGAGGTACGGGATGCCGTAGACGGCGACCGGGCCGTGTTCGTCGGTGAACAACGCCGGCCGGTGCAGGCTGTCGATCGTGGTGCGCAGGTGCAGACCACCGGCTGCGGCGAACCCGGCGAGAGCGCCGAGCCGGGGCGCGGAGTCGTGGTTTCCCGAGGTGATCACCAGCTGGGCCCCCGCCGCGCGGATGGCCTCCAGCCCGCGGGTCGCGACCTCGACGGCCTCGGCCGACGGCACCGCGCGGTCGTAGACGTCCCCCGACACCAGGACGACGTCCACCGCCTCGCCGGCAACGAGCTCGGCGAGGTGGTTGAGGACGGTCTCCTGCTCGGCGAGCAGGTCGGCACCGTGGAAGCTCCGCCCGATGTGCCAGTCCGAGGTGTGCAGGACCCGCATGTCCTCAAGCTAAGGGCTCGCCCCGACCGAACCACGGACCCCCGGCCCGCGTGTCACTCGAACGTGTGTTCGATGATCGGATCGCGAGCATTCTGTCGGGCCCCTTCGCCATGATGGGCGTCGACAGGAAAGGGGGTGCCAGGTGGCCTCGACCGTGATCACCACGGCGGCTGTGGCCGTCGCCGTGGTGCTGGCGCTGGCGGTCGCGCTGGTGTGGCGGCTGTACAACGACAGCGTGCGCCGGGCCGACGCGGCGGCCAGGCAGATCGAGGCCGAACGGGCGAAGGTGGACGCCCAGCAGGCGTCGCTGCGGCGGTACGAGGTGGCGTTCGCGTCGATCAGCGGCAGGGGCGAGCTGGGCGAGCAGGTACTGGTCGAGACGGCGCGTGCGCTCGGTCTCCGGGAAGGGCTGCACTTCACGCTGCAGACGGACCTCGCGGGCGGCGGCGCCGCGAAGCCCGACCTGCTGCTGCGCGTCGGTGGTGACCGGACGGTGCCGGTCGACGCCAAGGCGAGCATGGCCTGCTGGGCGGAGGCCGTGGAGACCGACGACGCGGCCGAGCGGCTCGACGCGTTGCGGGTCCACGTGCGCAACCTCCGCTCGCGTGCGGCCGAACTGGCCGGCAAGGGCTACCAACGCTGGGCGGACGCGATCTACGGAACGATCATGTTCGTTCCGTCGGACGCGGCGGTGGTGGCTGCGCTCGACACCGACCCGGAGTTACTGCGCTGGATGCTCGACCGGCGAGTGTTCCTCTGCGGCCCCACGGGGTTCGCGGTGATCGCCTCCGCAGCGCTGTTCGCGGCCAGCGAGCGAGCCCTGGCCGACGACGTCGACCACCTGCGTGCGCATGCGGCGGCGGCGCACCGCATGGCGGGCAACGCGGTCGACGCCGTCAACCTGTCCAGCACCCACCTGCAGCGGTTCCTGTCAGCACGCAGGCGGGAGCTGGAGGCGCTGGAGAGCTTCCGCAGTTCGGTCACGCCGCTGACCGAGACGGCGGCCAGCCCGGCGCCAGTGCCACCCATCCGTAAGGGGGACGAGATGGCAGCAAGCTGACACACCCTCCCGGGGGAGGCAACCAAGAAGCCCGCTCATGCGCCCCAGTGGTGTGAGGTGGGAGACGCGGACGAGTGGTCGCATGCACATCGTTGTGGCAGGGGTAGCAACTTCAGGCCTGACCACGGGATACGGTGTTGCCTCGTGACCGCAGTACCCGATCGCCGTAGCGATCCCGATGCCGACGACGTCGACGTGCCGTGGGATGAACTCCCCGTCATCGGCGTGCGCAGAGGTTTGCCCTGGTGGGCGGCCGTGTTGCTGGCGCTCGGGTTGTCGGTGATCGGTGCCGTCGTGAACCTCCAGCTCGACGACGGCAAGCTGGACCTGCAGATCTCCGGTGTGGCGGATCTGCTGTTCCACGTCTGCTTCTTCCTTGGCTCGGTGGGCGCGATCTGCGCGGTGCAGCGACGGAGCCTGTTCGGGCCGATGGTGCAGCCGCCGCTGGTCCTCGCGGTGACGGTACTGGGCGTGGTGCTGCTGGTGTCGGGTTTGCCGGACAACGCCGACATGCTGCAGAAAGGCCTCGCGGTCGGTACGCCCCTGATCAACGGCTTCCCGACCATGGCGATCACCACGGCCGTCGTGCTGGCGATCGGGTTCTACCGCATCTACCGCGAGCGTGACCCGGACGCGCCGGTCAAGGGCGAGGCGAAGCCCGCCGAGGCCAGCAGGCCGCCCGCGCCGCCCCGCAAGCCGAGGGAGCCGCGCGAGGGCGCCCGGCCGTCTGGCGCGCGACGCGGTCGTGACGACCTGGACGGTCCGCCGCCGCGCGGTGGCGGTCGGCCGCCGCAGGGCGGTCCGCGCCGGGGCTCCGGTGCCGCGTCCGGCGGTGCCGCCGCCGGAGGTGCCGCGGGCAGGGGGCGCCGGCCGAGGCCGGACGACCCGCCGCCGAGGCGGTCCGGGGAACGTGGCGCGCCCGAACGGGCCGGTGGCGCGCGGCCGAGGCGGCCGCGCCCGGAGGACGGCGAGCCGCCGCGCAGGCGCGGCGAGGCCCCCGGGTCCCGGGGCGACGCCCCGGGCTCGCGTGGCCGCGGTCAGGACCCGCGCGGCCGCCGAAGCGCGCCTCCGCGCCGCCCCTGGGAGGAAGACCGCTGACGCGCAACACGCGAGTCGTACGTTCCCACGCGCGAGTCGTACGTTCCCACGCGCGAGTCGTAGGTTCCTGCGCGCGAGTTGACCGTTCAGAACACGCGAGTTGACCACTCGCGCCCCGCGAGTCCACCGTTCGCGCCCCGCGAGTCCACCTCCCGGGCCCGGCGAGTTGACCACGCCCGGACCCCGAAGGCCAGGGCTAGCGCACCGCGCTACGTAGCTCCCTCGGCAACGCGAAGGCGACCTTCTCGTTCGCCGTGGTGACCTCTTCGACGTCGTCCCAGCCGCGCTCGGACAGCCACTTCAGCAGGTCCATCACCAGCACGTCGGGCACCGAGGCGCCGCTGGTCACGCCGACGGTCTCGACGCCGTCCAGCCACGACTCGTCGACCTCCGACGCGAAGTCGACCAGGTACGACGCCCGCGCGCCGGCCTTCAGGGCGACCTCGACCAGCCGCTTGGAGTTCGACGAGTTCCGCGACCCAACCACCAGCACCAGGTCACACTCCGCGGCCATCGCCTTGACGGCGACCTGACGGTTGGTCGTGGCGTAGCAGATGTCGTCGCTCGGCGGGTCGGAGATCTGCGGGAACTTCGCCTTGAGCTGGTCGACCCGCTCCATCGTCTCGTCGACGCTCAGTGTGGTCTGGGACAGCCACACCACCTTCGACGGGTCGCGCACCTCGACCTTGTCGACGTCCTCGGCGGTGTCGACGAGCTGCACGCGGTCGGGCGCCTCACCGGCGGTGCCCTCGACCTCCTCGTGGCCCTCGTGGCCGATCAGCAGGATGTCGTAGTCGTCGCGGGCGAACCGGTTGACCTCCTTGTGCACCTTCGTCACCAGGGGGCAGGTCGCGTCGATGGTCTTCAGGTTGCGCTCGGCGGCCTCGGCGTGGACCGCGGGCGACACACCGTGCGCCGAGAACACCACCAGCGCCCCCTCGGGCACCTCGGAGGTCTCCTCGACGAAGATCACGCCGCGCTCCCGCAGGGTCTCCACGACGTGCCGGTTGTGCACGATCTCCTTGCGCACGTAGACCGGCGGGCCGTACATCTCGAGGGCCTTCTCGACGGCGACCACCGCCCGGTCGACGCCCGCGCAATAGCCACGGGGTTTCGCCAGCAGCACTCGCTTCCCACTCATACCCCCAGGGTACGGGCTCACCCTCTGTGCGCACCGTCACGCACGCTGCGCCACTTCCCCCATCCGGTTGGGCAGGACGGCCCACATGCGGCAGGCTAAGCGGCATGAAGCCTCTCCCGCTCCCGCTCCGGATCGCAGCGGGCCTCGCCGTGACCACCGTCGAGCGGGCTCGCGAACTCCCCCGGCAGCTCACCGGCCTTCCGGTGACCGTCGCCAGCCAGGTCCTCCAGCTCTCCATGCGTGTTCAACAACACATCACCGAGCTGGCCATCAAGGGTGACGACGCCCTCGCCGCCCTCCGCCCGGTCGAGGAGGCGCCCAGCTGGGCGACCTTCGACGAGGACCTCCCCGCCGAAAGCACGAACGGCGTCGCCGACGACCCGTGGTCACAGGAGGAGCAGGCGCTGGCCGCCGACCACCCCGAGGGCGAGTTCGACACCGCCGGCCCGGCCGGGGTCGCCGGCTACGACGACCTCACACTGCCCCAGCTGCGCGCCCGCCTGCGCCGGTTCAGCGCCGAGCAGCTCGAGGAAATCCTGGCCTACGAACGCGATCACGCGAACCGTCCGCAGTTCACCGGCATGCTCGCCCGCCGCCTCGGCAACCTGCATCGCACCGGCGAGGCCAGCGAGGAGAACAACGGCCAGTGACGGGTCCCGACACCGCGGCCAGGGACGGATCGAGCGCCGAGACGCCGTGGCCGGTCCGCACGGTCGCCCGCAAGATCGCCGACTGGATCCACCGGCTGGGCACGGTCTGGGTCGAGGGCCAGGTCACCCAGCTCACCGCACGCCCCGGCACGCAGACCGCGTTCCTCACGCTGCGCGACCCGGCCGCCGACGTCTCCATGTCGGTCACCTGCCCGATGGGCCTGATGCGGTCGATCGAACCGCCGCTACGCGAGGGCGCGAGCGTGGTCGTGCACGCCAAGCCGACGTTCTACTTCGGACGCGGCGCGCTCAGCCTCCGGGCCGACGAGATCCGCGCGGTCGGCGTCGGCGAGCTGCTCGCCCGGATCGAGCGGCTACGCAGGCTGCTCGCGGCCGAGGGCATGTTCGCTCCCGAACGCAAGCGCAAGATTCCCTTCCTTCCCAAGGGAATCGGCCTCATCACCGGGCGCGCCTCGGCGGCGGAACGCGACGTTCTCGTCAACGCCAGGGCCCGCTGGCCGTCGGCCAACTTCCGCGTGCTCAACACCGCCGTGCAGGGCGTTCAGGCGGTTCCGGAAATCGTCCGCGCACTGACCACTTTGGACAGAGACCCGGCGATCGAGGTGATCGTGATCGCCCGCGGTGGCGGCAGTGTGGAGGACCTGCTGCCGTTCTCCGACGAGACGCTGTGCCGCGAGGTCGCCGCCGTGCGCACCCCGGTGGTCAGCGCCATCGGACACGAGCCGGACACCCCGCTGCTCGACCACGTCGCCGACCTGCGTTGTTCCACCCCGACCGACGCGGGTAAGCGCATCGTTCCCGACGTCAAGGAGGAGGCCACCCGGGTACGGCAGATGCGCGACCGCGGCCGCCGTGCACTGCACGGCTGGGTGGACACCCAGCGGCGCCTGCTCGACCAGCTGCGTAGCCGTCCCGTGCTGGCCGACCCGCTCGGCCCGATCGACCGCCGCGCCGACGAGGTCATGGTCCAGAAGGAACGCGGCCGCAGGGAGATCCTCGCCCACCTCACCCGCGAACAGACCGCGCTGACCGCCGCGCGGGCCCGGCTGACCGCGCTCGGACCGGCCGCGACACTCGATCGGGGGTACGCCGTCGTGCAATTCTCCGATCCGGAAGGCAACCTCCACGTACTCCGATCGGTCTCCGAGGTGAACGACGGCAGCGTCGTCCGCATCCGGGTCGCCGACGGTGCCGTGTCCGCGACGGTGCGAACACCGGGCGAGGAGGACTAGTGCACCAGTTCCTGCCGCTGACGACCGACGCCGCCTCCCGCGCCGGTGCCACGTCGGTGCTCGCCAGCGCCCAGGCCGCCGACGCGGCGGCCACCTCCTGCTGGACGGCCCTGCTGGCCGGCCGCACCGGCTGCCGCAACCTGCCGCCGCGGCTGCGGCAGCTGTCCGAGGCGACCTCGCTCTACGTCGGCACCCGCTGGTGGTTCGCCGAGGGCAGCGCCCACCGCAAGCGGGTGGCCCGCGCGCAGAACCAGATCGAGGACGCCGTCACCGATGGCGACGGCCAGGAGTTCGCGCTCGCGTTCGTCGGCTACGACCACGCGATGGCCAGCGCGGTAGTGTGCGCGGGCAGCCGACAACACGGGAGAACCTTCGCGTGAGCGAGAGCCAGACCGACAACGAACTCGGGTACGAGCAGGCCCGCGACCAGCTGGTCGAGGTGGTCCGCACCCTGGAGGCCGGCGGCCTGTCGCTGGAGCAGTCGCTCGCGCTGTGGGAGAAGGGCGAGGAACTGGCCCGCCTGTGCGAGCGGCACCTGGAAGGCGCCCGGGAACGGGTGGAGACCGCGCTCGCGTCGGTCGAGGACGGCGACGACGGACAGTGACGTTCGCCATGCGCGGTTGAACGGGACCGCCAGCGGGGATCTGAGAGACTGAGAACCCGCCGCACGTGACCCGGGAGGCCGCATGTCCAGCCCAAGTCCAGCCAGCAGCCAGCCGCGCCGCAGGGAGGCGCCCGACCGCAACCTGGCGATGGAACTGGTCCGGGTCACCGAGGCCGCGGCGATGGCCGCGGGCCGCTGGGTCGGCAAGGGCGACAAGAACGGTGGCGACGGCGCGGCCGTCGACGCGATGCGTCAGCTCGTCGGCACCGTCTCCATGCGCGGCGTCGTCGTGATCGGGGAGGGCGAGAAGGACGAGGCCCCGATGCTGTTCAACGGCGAGGAGGTCGGCAACGGCGACGGGCCGGAGTGCGACGTCGCCGTCGACCCGATCGACGGAACCACGCTGATGTCCAAGGGCATGCCCAACGCGCTGGCGGTGCTGGCCGTCGCCGAGCGCGGGGCGATGTTCGACCCGTCCGCCGTGTTCTACATGGAGAAGCTCGCCGTCGGGCCGGAGGCCGCGGGCTCGGTCGACCTCGCCGCCCCGATCGCGGAGAACATCCGCCGGGTGGCGAAAGCCAAGAAGAGCGGTGTGTCCGACGTGACCGTCTGCATCCTCGACCGGCCCCGGCACGAGCAGCTGGTCAAGGAGGTCCGCGAAGCGGGCGCCCGGATCCGGTTCATCTCCGACGGTGACGTCGCCGGTGCCATCGCGGTGGCGCGGCCGACCACGGGTGTCGACATGCTGCTCGGTATCGGCGGCACCCCCGAGGGCATCATCGCCGCGGCCGCGCTGAAGTGCATCGGCGGCGAGCTGCAGGGCAGGCTGTGGCCGAAGGACGACGAGGAGCGCGCCAAGGCCATCGACGCCGGCCACGACCTCGACCGCGTCCTCACCAACGACGACCTCGTCCGTGGCGACAACGTGTTCTTCTGCGCCACCGGCATCACCGACGGCGACCTGCTGCGCGGTGTGCACTACCGGGAGGGCGGCGCGACGACGCAGTCGATCGTCATGCGGTCCAAGTCCGGCACCGTGCGGATGATCGACGGCTACCACCGGCTGACCAAGCTGCGGGACTACTCCTCCGTCGACTTCGACGGCGACAACGACGCGGTGCCCCCGCTGCCGTGATCGTTCGCTCCCTGCTCGCGGCCGTCGTACTGGCGCTGGCTCTCGCCACGCCGGCCGCGGCCACCCGGCTGTTCATCGTCGGCGGTGTCGAAGCCGACCAGGACTACTCGTTCATCGTCTCGCTGCAGACCAGCACCGGCTCGCACCGCTGCGGCGGTGTGCTGATCGACCCGCGCTGGGTGCTGACCGCCGCCCACTGCCTGCAGGGGCGCAACACCGACCTGCTCAACGCCAGGGTCGGCAGCAGGGACCGCACCAAGGACGGCGAGCTGGTCAAGGCGGCGAGGCTGATCCGCCATCCCGACTACAACCCGGACGGCGCGGGCGGCGACATCGGCCTGGTCGAGCTGACGCAGCCGGTGAAGGCCGAGCCGATCGCCAGGGCGGACGCCGCGCCGCCGGACACCGTCACCCGGCTGCTCGGCTGGGGGCAGATCTGCCCCCAGCAGGGCTGCGGCGACTACCCGGCGGTGCTGCGGCAGCTGGACACGAAGCTCGTCACCGAGGGCTGCACGGACGACTTCGACCCGAAGGTCGAACTGTGCACCAGCAACCCCGGAGCCAAGGCCGGGTCGTGCTACGGCGACTCGGGCGGCCCGCAGATCACCAGGGTCGGCGACCGCTGGCGGCTGGTCGGTGTGACCAGCCGGCCGGGCAACGGCGACGAGACCTGCGCGACCGCGCCGTCGATCTACACCTCCGCCATCGCCTACGCGAGCTGGATCACCGAGCAGACGGCTCCGAAGCCGCCCGGCTCCCCAAGCTCGTGAAGGCCACCACGCCGGCTTGCTCATCGAGCAGGTGCCTCTGACGACGGACGGAACTCGTGGGTGACCTCGATCTGGCCGACGATGTGCGTGTTGAACTCGTCGAGTTCCTCGGCGGGAACCCACAGCTCGAGGATCGTGCGGCCGCCGGCCTGCTGGACCGGGTAGCGCCGGAGGAACTCGGACTCGACCCGGAACCGCGTCACGTAGCCGACACCGCTGTGCGGAACGTTCCAGTCACGGGCGATCTTGATCGCGTACTCCTCGTTGAGCACGGGGTAGAAGATCGGCTGCTCAGGTAGCCGTGGCGGCCAGGCGCGCCAGCCGGATTGCCGCACCAGCTCCAGCTCCTCCGGACCGGTTGGGCGCCACAGCACCGTCGTCGACGTTTCCTGGCCCATAGCTACTCCACGTTCGACGAGTGCCCGGGGAACAGGTGTGCCTCCGGGTTGAGGGCCACCGCGATGTTGTTGATCGCCGTGGCGGCCTCGCCGAAGCCGGTGGCGATCAGCTTCACCTTGCCCGGGTAGGCGGCGACGTCCCCGGCGGCGTAGATCCGGTCCCGGGCCGTTCGCATGGTGCTGTCCACGCCGATGGCCCGGTGGTCGATCTCCAGGCCCCAGTTCTCGATCGGCCCGAGGTCGGCGGTGAAGCCCAGCGCCGCCACGACGGTCTGCGCCGGCAGCACCTCCGTACCACCGCCCTTGACCTCGACCTCCACCTCGGCCAGGACGCCGTCGCGGTCGCGCAGCGCGGTGACCTCGGCGTCGGTGATGATCCGGATGCCCAGCTCCCTGGCCTCCCGCACGATGGACTCCGCCGCCCGGAACTTCGACCGCCGGTGCACCAGCGAGACGCTGGCCGCCACCGGGTGCAGCGCGAGCACCCAGTCGAACGCCGAGTCGCCGCCGCCGACGACCACCACGTGCTGTCCGCGGTGCGCCTCCAGCGCGGGCACGAAGTGCACCATCCCGCGTCCCAGCCAGCCGTCGCCAGCGGGCAGCGGCCGCGGGGTGAACTCGCCGATCCCCGCGGTGATCAGGATCGCGCCTGCCCGCACGACATCGCCGCCGTCGAGCGTCAACTCGAACCCCTCGCCGTGCTCGACCAGCCCCTCGGCCTTGCGCCCCAGCAGGTACGTCGGCTTCCACGGCGCCGCCTGGTCGACGAGGCCCTGCACGAGGTCGCGGCCGCGCACGGCGGGGAACCCGCCGACGTCGTAGATCATCTTCTCCGGGTACATCGCGGTGACCTGGCCGCCGGGCTCGGGTAGCGAGTCGACGATGGCCATGGACAGACCGCGGAAGCCCGCGTAGTAAGCCGCGAACAACCCGGTGGGACCGGCGCCGATGATGGCGACGTCGACGGTCAGGACCTCGGTGGGCCGACTCATGTCGTACCTCTTCCGCCAGTGGTGGTGGCTGTGATCGGGAACACTTCCACCCTAGTGGTCGAACACACGGCGCGTGGCCGTCCGAACTGGGCCAGACTGGCGGCATGGCAGAACAGGAGTATCGGATCGAGCACGACACGATGGGCGAGGTCAGGGTGCCCGCCGACGCCCTCTACCGCGCGCAGACGCAGCGTGCCGTCGAGAACTTCCCCATCTCCGGCCGGGGCCTGGAGCGCGCCCAGATCCGCGCGCTCGGCCTGCTGAAGGCCGCGACCGCGCGGGTCAACGCCCGGCTCGGGGTGCTGGACGCCGATCTGGCAGGCGCGATCGCGGCCGCGGCCGACGAGGTCGCCGAGGGCCGCCACGACGAGCACTTCCCGATCGACGTCTTCCAGACGGGCTCCGGGACGTCGTCGAACATGAACGCCAACGAGGTCATCGCGACGCTGGCCAGCCGCGCGCTCGGCCGCGACGTGCACCCGAACGACCATGTCAACGCCTCCCAGTCGTCGAACGACACGTTCCCGACGACCATCCACGTCGCCGCGACCGAGGCCGTGCTGACCGACGTGATCCCGGCACTGGATCACCTGGCAACGACCATCGAGGGCCGCGCGGCCGAGTGGTCGGACGTGGTGAAGTCCGGTCGCACGCACTTGATGGACGCCGTGCCGATCACGCTCGGCCAGGAGGCCGGGGCGTGGGCGGCGCAGGTCCGTTTCGGCATCGAGCGGCTGCGGTCCGGACTGGGCAGGTTGGGCGAGCTGCCCATCGGCGGCACCGCAGTCGGCTCCGGCCTCAACGCGCCCGACGGCTTCGGCAGCGCCGTCGCCGCTGAGCTGGCGAACGTGACCGGGCTGCCGCTGACCGAGGCCCGCGACCACTTCGAGGCGCAGGCGACGCAGGACAGCGTGGTGGAAACGTCGGGTCACCTGCGCACGGTCGCGGTGTCGCTGAACAAGATCGCCAACGACCTGCGCTGGCTGGGCTCCGGCCCACGCACCGGCCTTGCCGAGCTGGCACTGCCGGACCTGCAGCCGGGCTCGTCGATCATGCCGGGCAAGGTCAACCCGGTGATCCCGGAGGCGACGCTGCAGGTGGTCGCCCAGGTGATCGGCAACGACGCCGCGGTGGCCTACGCGGGCGCGCAGGGCAACTTCCAGCTCAACGTCAACCTGCCGGTGATCGCCCGCAACGTGCTGGAGTCGGCGCGGCTGCTCGCGGCGGTGTCGCGGCTACTGGCGGACAAGGTGTTCGCCGGCCTGACGGTCAACGCCGAGCGGGCGCGGGAGTACGCCGAGGGATCGCCGTCGATCGTCACCCCGCTCAACGCCTACATCGGCTACGAGGAGGCCGCCGCCGTCGCCAAGCAGGCGCTGAAGGAGCTGAAGACCATCCGCGAGGTGGTCATCGAGCGCGGCCATGTGGCCAACGGCAAGCTCACCGAAGCTCAGCTGGACGAGGCTCTGGACGTGCTGCGGATGGCACGCGGCGGGAAGTAAGGCCCACCACCACACCGAGGCTGACGAGGGCGACGCCTGCCAGGTCGGTCAGTTCGAGGGACTGCCTGCCCAGCAGCAGGGCGACGACCAGGCCGGAGACGGGCATGATCCCGATCAGCACTCCGGCCCGGTCGGCGCCGAGCGTCCCGACGGCGAAGTACCAGACCACGAACGCCACGGCCGTGACCAGGACGGCCAGCACCAGCAACGCGGTCAGCTCGGTCGCGTCCGGCACCCGCCAGCCACCGGCGAAACTGCCCACAGCCGCCCCGCCGATCGCCGCCGTGAAGCAGCTCCACGTCGCGGTGGCCAGTGGGCCGAGCCGCTCGATCAGGCCGACGGCGAGCAACGTGAACGCCGCCTCGGCGAGCATCGCCAGCACGGCCAGCAGCAGCCCGGCCGCACTGCCCGAACCACCACCGGACAGCACCGCCACCCCCGCGACGGCCAGCACCGCACCCACCAGCGGCGTGGCCGACGGTCGCTTGCGGGCCAGCAGTGGGCCCGCGATGGCGAGCACGAGCGGGCTGCCGCCGAGCAAGGCCGCGACGAGCCCGGGTTCGGCGTGCCGCTGCGCCAGCAGCAGGAACGCCTGGAACCCGATCATTCCGGTCGCCGCCAGCGCGACGAGTGCGGGCACGTCGGACAGCCGGGGCCGGGGCAGCCGCCGTCCGGTCAGCCTGGCGAACGCGAGCAGCAGCAGGCCGCCGAGGCCGTACCGCAGTGCCTGGCCGGTCAGCAGCGGGTAGGCGTCGAGCAGCGCGGTCACCGGTACGGAACCGCCGACGATGACGGAGGTGGTGATCCCGGCGAGTACGCCGTGGCGGGTTGTGCTCATAGGTCCAGCGTCGATGACCACTGGTCCACTTCCCAGTACCACTTGTGCTGCCGCAAACTGGACCACATGTTGCGTGAACTGCTGCTGCCGAGCCTGACCGGGGGCCGCCGGGGCAAGGCCGTCGAGGCGGCGTTGCGGGAAGCCATCCGCTCCGGCCGGCTCGCCGCGGGTACCCGGCTGCCGTCCAGCCGCGACCTCGCCGCCCAGCTCGGCCTGTCCCGCGGCACGGTCACGACGCTGTACGGGCAGCTGGTCGCGGAGGGCTACCTGCTGGCCCGGCACGGATCCGGCACCGAGGTCGCACCGCTGGGCGACGACAGCGCACCCCGTCCGGCACCACCGGCTGCCCGGCCGCGCTGGCGGTACGACCTCAAACCCGGCCTGCCCGCGCTGAGCGCGTTCCCCCGGGCGGAATGGCTTGCGGCACAACGGGAATCGCTCACCACGATGCCCGACGCCGAACTGGGCTACCCCGATCCGGCCGGCCATCCCGCGCTGCGGGCGGAGCTGGCGTCCTACCTCGGCCGCGTCCGTGCCCTGCCCACCACACCGGACGACATCGTGATCACCAACGGCGCCGCCGAAGGCCTCTCGCTGCTCGCCGGCGTCCTGCGCGCGGAGGGCCACACGACGGTCGCCGTCGAGGATCCCAGCCACGTCGGTCAAGCCGAACTCCTTGCCGCGCATGGACTTCAGCCGCACGGCGTGCCCGTCGACGACGACGGCATCGACATCACCCTGCTGACTGCGCCCTGCCGCGCGGTCGTGGTCAGCGCCGCGCACCAGTTCCCGCTCGGCGTCGCGCTCGGGCCGGACCGCAGGCGGTCGCTGCTGTCCTGGGCGCGGGCGACGGGCAGCCTGGTGATCGAGGACGACTACGACGCCGAGCACCGCTACGACCGGGCCGCGCTCGGGGCCGTCCGCGCGCTCGATCCCGAACGGGTCGCCTACGTCGGCAGCGTCAGCAAGGTCCTCGCACCCGCGCTGCGGATCGGCTGGCTCGTGCTGCCCACGCGGCTGCGGGAACAGGTGATCGAGCTGAAGTTCCGACACGACCTCGGCTGCGCGCCGATGCCGCAGGCGGCGCTGGCCGTCCTGCTGCGTGGTGGCGGGTACGACCGGCACCTGCGCCGCACCCGCAGGCTGTACCGGCAGCGGCGGGACGCCCTGCTGGGCGCGCTCGCCGAGCACCTGCCGGCGTGGCGGCCGTTCGGCATCGCCGCCGGTCTGCACGTGGTCGTCCGGCTGCCCGACGGCACCGACGACGCGTCCCTGCAACGAAAGCTGGCGGCGGCGGGCGTCAACGCGCCGGCGCTGTCCGGTTACGCGCACACGCCGGACTCGCCGTTCCCCGGTCTGGTGCTCGGGTACGCGGCGCTCACGCCGGACCGGCTGCGGGAGGCGGTCACCGTGACGGCTCAGGTCGCCAACCAGGGGTTGAATCCCAGGTGAACGTCGTGTTTTCCGCTGCTGGGCAAGGAAGATCCGTGTCTACGCTGGCTGCTCGCGGTGGAGGGAGCAACACGTGGGCATCGGCCAGGCGATGCAGTCGATCGCCGAACTCCTTGGCTCCGGTGAGGGCAGCCTGGTCCTGGGAATCGCGGCGCTCATCGCGATCGGTGCGCCGTTCGCCGACCGTTACGTCATCCGGCGCAAGCGGCTGACGTTCCGGGTGCTCTACAACTCCAAGATCGGCCTCACCCCCGTCGACCTGAACGACGACGCGCACTCGGCCAAGATGGATCCGCACCTGAAGACCATGGCGCGGCAGCTGAGCCGGATGAGCATCGTGGTCATCCGGATCCGCAACACCGGCAGTTTCGACATCGACCCGGACGACTTCGAGACACCGATCTCGTTCACGTTCGGCGACCGGATCGTCTGGGACGCCAGGATTTCCGAGGCCACCACAGACGATCTGCGTCAGCTGATCCGGGAGAACATGGAGTTCTTCTCCCGCGAATCCACCCCCGACGTCGCCGACCGGGAGAAACTGTCCGGCGTGCGGTCCTGGCTGCCGCAGCGGCTCGCCGGCCTGCTCGGCTCGCAGGACAAGGAGAAGGAGCCGGAACCGCCGCAGTTGCACGGCGTGCGGTTGACGCGACTGTCGCTGAAGCGGTCGGAGAAGTTCAAGCTCGTCGTGGTGCTGCGGGAGCCGGGCGACAACGGCAGGACCGAGATCAGCAAGGACGTCACCCGCCGCGGCCGGATCTCGGGCGGGCGGATCAAGGACGAGAAGCAGCAGCGCAGGCTGAGCTGGCCGGTGGTGACCGGTGCGGTCGGGGTGCTGCTCACCGGCGCGTTGATCGCCACGCTGCTGACCGCGAGCCGTCCGGTCGACCCGGCCATCCGGTGCGCGGACGGCACCATCCGGGTCGAGGGGTCGACGGTGTTCACGCCGATCGTCGGGCGGATCGCGCAGAAATACACGCAGGCCTGCTCGGACGCGACCGTCACCGCCCAGCCCACCGGCAGTATCGACGGGGTCCGCGCGCTGGCGGCGCTGCCCGCCGAGCAGCGGGGCGAGCTGGCCGTGCTGTCCGACGGCAGGGGCGGCGAGCAGGCGAAAGCGCTGGTGCCACAGGCCGTCGCGGTGATCGTGTTCGGTGTCGTCGTCAACACCTCCGCCGGGGTCGACCGGCTGACCACCGAACAGCTCCGGGACATCTTCCAGGGACGGATCCGCGACTGGAACCAGCTGCGGCCGGGGCCGTCGATGCCGATCAGGCTGGTCGGCAGGGGCCAGGAGTCGGGCAGCAGGCAGGCGTTCGAGACGGAGGTACTCGGCGGGACCGAGGGCGGGCTGTCGTCGGATTCCTGCGAGCGGCCCGAGCGCGACGCGGGCGCGGCGACCGTCCGCTGCGAGCGCAGCAGCACCTCCGACGTGCTGGCCGAGATCGCCGCGACACCGGGGGCGATCGGGTACGCCGACGTCCCGGCCGCCAAGGCGGCGACGGCGGGTGACCAGTCGCTGACCACCGTGCGGCTGGACGGCCGGGAGCCGGACGTCAGCGTGATCGCCGCGGGCTACCCGTTCTGGACGATCGAGTACCTGTACACGAAGGGCGTCCCGGACGGCGACTCGCTGCTGAAGAACTTCCTCGACTACCTGCGCGGGGACGCGGCGCGAGCCGAGCTGCAGGAGGCCGGGTACACGCCGTGCGTCGGCCGCGACGGCTCGGTGCACCCCCTCTGCGCCGCCCCCTGACCTCGCTGATCGCCACCTTCACTACGTGAGACGTCAGGGCTCCGGCAAAGTCCAGAGTCCGGGGCGATTGCCGTGAGGGCGCCCTTCACGGCATCAGACGCCACCACATCCGCCCTCACCCCGGCACACCCGCCCCACCAGCCACCACGAACGAGACAACCCCGCCAAGCACCCAGAGCACGTGAAGGCCACCTTCACCACGTCACACGTAATGAAGGTGGCCTTCACGTGCTTGGCGAGCCTCGCTGATCGGCGATTGTCGGTGGTCGGGGGCATGATGGTCCCCATGTTGTTCGCCGACCTGGTCGCCACCTCGGCCGAGGTCGCCGCGACCCGTTCACGTAAGGCGAAGATCGAGGCGCTGGCGCGACGCCTGTCCGGCACCGACCCGGACGAGCTGGCCGCCGCGGTCGCCTACCTCACCGGCCAGACCAGGCAGGGCCGGATCGGGGCGGGCTGGCGCACGGTCACCGGGCTGGACGCCACCCCTGCCCGGGAGCCGCGGCTGAGCGTGTCCGAGGTCGACAAGGCACTCGGCGACGTCGCCGCGGCAGGCGGCGCCGGGTCCGTGAAGCGCAGGGCCGACGTACTGACCGCGTTGTTCTCCGCCGCCACCGAGGCGGAGCAGCGGTTCCTGCTGGCCCTGGTGACAGGTGAGCTACGACAGGGAGCCTTGGAGGGGGTGATGATCGACGCCGTCGCGGCGGCGGCGCAGGTACCGGCAGCCGTGGTCCGGCGCGCCCTGATGCTGTCCGGCAGCCTGCCGGAGACGGCACGCGCGGCGATGGCCGGCGGCGTCGCCGAGCTGGAGACGTTCCGGCTGCGGCTGGGCAGGCCGGTACGGCCGATGCTGGCCTCGCCTGCCGAGTCGCTGGCCGAGGCCGTCACCGAGCACCCGGACGCGCTGGTCGAGTACAAGATGGACGGTGCGCGCATCCAGGTGCACCGCGACGGCGAGGAGGTGCACGTCTACACCCGCACCCTGCGTGAGATCACCGGCAGTGTCGCCGAGCTGGTCGAGCTGGTGCGGGCGCTGCCGTGCACGTCCGTGGTGCTCGACGGCGAGACGCTGGCGCTGACCGACGACGGCAGGCCCCGGCCGTTCCAGGAGACGATGAGCAGGTTCGGGTCGACGACCGAGGAGCAGGTGCGTGCCCTGCTGCTGCGGCCGTACTTCTTCGACTGCCTGCACCTGGACGGCGTGGACCTGCTGGACTCGCCCCTTCGCGAACGCAACGAGGCGCTACGCAAGGTCGTCGGCCCGCACCTCATCCCCGGTGAGGTGAACCCCGCCGACCCCGAGCAGGTACTGGCGGGCGCGCTGGAAGCCGGGCACGAGGGCGTCATGGTCAAAGCGCTGGACTCGGTGTACGCGGCCGGGCGACGGGGCAGCGCCTGGCTGAAGGTCAAGCCGGTGCACACGCTGGACCTGGTCGTGCTGGCCGCGGAGTGGGGCCACGGCAGGCGCACCGGCTACCTGTCCAACCTCCACCTCGGCGCCCGCGACCCGGACGGCGGACCGCCGATCATGGTGGGCAAGACGTTCAAGGGGATGACCGACGAGCTGCTGGCCTGGCAGACCGAGACGTTCCAGCGGCTGGAGACCCACCGCGACGACTGGACCGTTCACGTACGCCCTGAGCTGGTGGTGGAGATCGAGCTGGACGGCGCCCAGGTGAGCACCCGCTACCCCGGCGGCGTGGCGCTGCGGTTCGCCAGGGTGCTCCGCTACCGCCCGGACAAGGACCCGGCAGAGGCGGACACCATCGACGCCGTCCGGGCCACCCTGCGGGGTTCCCGGTAACCTGGGGACCCGTGCGCTTCCTCGACGGGCACCGCCCCGCCCACGATCTGACCTACGACGACGTCTACCTCCTGCCGAACCGCTCGGACGTGGAGTCGCGGTTCGACGTCGACCTCTCCACCGCCGACGGCACCGGAGCGACGTTCCCGATCGTGGTCGCCAACATGACCGCCGTCGCCGGCAGGCGGATGGCCGAGACCGTCGCCCGCCGCGGCGGCCTGGTGGTCCTGCCGCAGGACGTCGACCCCGCCGCGGTCGCCGAGATCACCAGCTGGGTCAAGAGCAGGCACGCGGTGTGGGACACCCCGCTGGTGCTGACCGGTGGTGACGCGGTCGCCGACGCGCTCAACCTGGTGGGCAAGCGGGCCCACGGCGCCGTGGTCGTCGTCGACGCCGACGGCCGCCCGGTGGGCGTCGTCGACGAGGCCGCCTGCGCGGGCGTCGACCGGTTCTCCCGGCTGAGCGACGTCGTCACACCCGCCCTGGTCACCGACCTGGACACGGCCCCGCGTGAGGTGTTCGAACGGCTGCACGAGCACGGCGGCAAGCTGGCGCTGGGCGTCGACGCCGACGGCAGGCTGGCCGGCGTGCTCACCGACGTCGCCGCGCTGCGGGCGGAGATCTACACCCCCGCGCTGGACCACCTCGGCCGGCTGCGGGTGGCCGCGGCCATCGGCGTCAACGGTGATGTGGCAGCCAAGGCCGAGGCCGTGCTCGACGCCGGGGTGGACGTGCTGGTGGTGGACACCGCGCACGGCCACCAGGAGAAGATGATCTCCGCATTGAAGGCCGTCCGGTCGATCTCGCCGTCGGTTCCCGTGGTGGCCGGCAACGTGGTGACCGCCGAGGGCACCAGGGACCTGATCGCCGCGGGCGCGGACGTCGTCAAGGTCGGCGTCGGGCCGGGCGCGATGTGCACCACCCGGATGATGACCGGCGTCGGCAGGCCGCAGTTCTCCGCGGTGGCCGACTGCGCGGCCGCCGCCCGCGAGCTGGGCAAGCACGTCTGGGCCGACGGCGGTGTGCGGCACCCGCGTGACGTCGCGCTGGCGCTGGCGGCGGGCGCGTCGGCGGCCATGGTGGGCTCCTGGTTCGCCGGCACCCACGAGTCGCCCGGCGACCTGCGGTACGACGAGAACGGCAGGCCGTACAAGGAATCCTTCGGCATGGCGTCGAAGCGGGCCGTCGGGGCGCGTACCCGCACCGACAACGCGTTCGACCGCGCACGCAAGGCCCTGTTCGAGGAGGGCATCTCGTCGTCGCGGATGGCCCTGGACCCGCAGCGGCCCGGCGTCGAGGATCTGCTCGACTCGATCGGCTCAGGCGTGCGCTCGGCGTGTACCTACGCCGGTGCCCGCACGCTGGAGGAGTTCCACGAGCGCGCCGTGCTCGGTGTGCAGTCGGCGGCCGGTTTCGCCGAGGGACGGCCGTTGCCCGCCGGCTGGTAGCCGCTTTGTCCTTTCTGGCCTGGGTTTTCCGTTTGCGGTGCGGCATACGCTGAGGGCGTGACTGACGCCGTTGTCGTGACCGATCTGGTCAAGCGCTACCGCCGCAACGCTCCACTCGCGGTGGACGGGCTGAGTTTCGCCGTGCGCGAGGGCGAGGTGTTCGGCCTGCTCGGCCCGAACGGTGCCGGCAAGACGACGACCGTCGGCGTGCTGACGACCCGCGTGCTGCCGACGTCGGGCTCGGCGTTGATCCACGGCGTCGACGTCGTGCGCACGCCGAGTCCCGCCCGGCAGCTGCTGGCCGTCGTCCCGCAACGCAACAACCTGGACCGCTCGCTCAACATCCGGCAGAACCTGTTGTTCCACGCGCGGTACCACGGGGTCGGGCGTGCGGAGCGGACCCGGCGGGCCGACGAGATCCTGGACCGCATGGGCCTCGCCGATCAGGCGAAGGGGCGCATCGACTTCGTGTCCGGCGGGCAGGCGCAACGCGTCATGATCGCCCGCGCCCTGATGCACCGCCCGAAAGTGCTGTTCCTGGACGAGCCGTCCACCGGGCTGGACCCACAGGCGCGCTTGTTCGTGCACGAACGCGTCGCCGAGCTGCGCGACGAGGGCGTCACGGTCGTACTGACCACACACGACATGGACGAAGCGGGCAAACTGTGCGACCGCATCGGCATCGTCGACCACGGCAAGCTACTCGAACTGGACACCCCCGCCGCGCTGACCCGCTCGCTGCCGGGCAGCACGACCCTGACCGCCACCGTAGGGCTGGGCGACCACAACGGGGACCGGATCGCCACCACACTGTCCGCAGTGGACTCGGTGGAACGGGTCGAGCCGATCGCCGCACAGTCCGCAGAGGACGGCAACGCCCAGTTCCGGCTCTACACGGCGGCGGAACCGTCCGCGGTCCTTCCGTTGGTACTGAAGGAACTCGCGGCACTGGGCTGCGACGTGCACGACCTGTCCATCGGCACCCCGAGCCTGGAGGACGTCTTCATCCACCTGACCGGAAGGGACCTGCGGTGAACCCCCGTGCCGGGGCCGGTGTGGCCACGCGGACGTTCTTCGCCGTGCTGTGGCGGGACATCTTCGTCACCGGACGCGAGCTGGGCCCGTTCCTGGCCCAGGTGATCATCCAGCCGTTCTTCATGCTCTTCATCTTCGGCGTGGTGCTCACCGGGATCGGCTACGTGCAGGGCGACTTCGTGCAGATCCTGCTGCCGGGAATCGTCGCGCTGAACGGGTTCCTCGGCGCCCTCCAGAACACGACCATGCCGTTGGTGATGGACTTCTCCTGGACGCGGGAGATCGAGGACCGCCTGCTCGCACCGTTGCCTATCCCGCTGGTCGCCATCGAGAAGATGGTGTTCGGTGCGCTGCGCGGGGTGCTCGCGGCACTGCTGATGATCCCGGTCGGGTTCATCATCCTCGACGGCGTGCACTGGCCGGCGTCGGCGTGGCCCGCGATGCTCGGGCTGATCGTGCTCGGCTCACTGGTCGGCGCGGCCATCGGCATGACGATCGGCACCCTGGTCACGCCGCGCCGGATCAACATCATGTTCGCGGTGATCCTGGTGCCGCTGATGTTCACCGGCTCCACCCAGTTCCCCTGGGCAGAACTGCACAACCTGCGCTGGTTCCAGGTCGTCTGCGCGCTGAACCCGCTGACCTACGTCAGCGAGGGCATGCGGGACGTGCTGCTCGGCGGCACCGTGCGGGCGATCCCGCTGTGGATCGACCTGCTGGTCATCGCCGGGTCGATCGGGCTGTTCGGCGCCATCGGCATCAAGGGCTTCCTGCGCCGCGCCCTCGACTGAGGGCGCGGCGGCAGGCCGCGGTTACCCGTGGTCCTCCAGCATCTCGGTGACCAGCGCGGCGATCGGCGAGCGCTCCGAACGGGTCAGCGTGACGTGAGCGAACAGCGGGTGGCCCTTGAGCTTCTCGATCACCGCCGAGACGCCGTCGTGCCGTCCGACCCGCAGGTTGTCACGCTGGGCGACGTCGTGCGTGAGCACCACCCGCGAGGCCGTGCCCAGCCGCGACAGCACGGTGAGCAGCACGTTGCGCTCCAGCGACTGGGCCTCGTCGACGATGACGAACGCGTCGTGCAGCGAGCGCCCGCGGATGTGGGTGAGCGGCAGGACCTCCAGCATGTCCCGGTCGATGACCTCGTCCAGGACGTTCTCGCTGACCAGCGCGCCGAGCGTGTCGTAGACCGCCTGCGCCCACGGCTGCATCTTCTCGCTCTCCGAGCCGGGCAGGTAGCCGAGATCCTGCCCGCCGACCGCGTACACCGGCCGGAAGACGACGACCTTGCGGTGTGCCCGGCGTTCCATGACCTGCTCCAGGCCTGCGCACAGGGCCAGCGCCGACTTACCGGTGCCCGCCCGGCCGCCCAGCGACACGATGCCGACGTCCGGGTCGAGCAGCAGGTCGAGCGCGACCCGCTGCTCGGCGGACCGGCCGTGCAGGCCGAACGCCTCGCGGTCGCCGCGGACCAGCCGCACCTTCTTGTCCGCGGTGACCCTGGCCAGAGCGCTGGAGCTGCCGGACAGTAGCCGCAACCCGGTGTGGCAGGGCAGTTCGGACAGTTCGGGCAGGTCGTAGTCGAGTGGATCGACCGGGCCGTCCGCGAACAGGGCGTCGACGAGGTCGCTGCCCACTTCGAAGTCGGCCATACCGGTCCAGCCGGACGGGGTGACGTCCTGCGCCCGGTACTCGTCGGCGTCGAGGCCGACGGCGCCGGCCTTGACCCGCAACGGGATGTCCTTGGTGATGAGGGTGACTGCGTGAAGCTCGACCGCGAGGTTCAGCGCGCAGGCCAGGATCCGGTGGTCGTTGGAGTCCGTCCGGAAGCCCGGCGGCAGCACCGTCGGGTCCGAGTGGTTGAGCTCGACGTGCAGGGTGCCGCCGTCGGTGCCGATAGGCACCGGAGCGTCCAGGCGCCCGTGCTGACGCCGCAGGTCGTCGAGCAATCGCAACGACTCGCGGGCGAACCAGCCCAGCTCGGGGTGATGCCGCTTCGCCTCCAACTCACTGATCACGACCAGCGGAAGCACCACCGCGTGCTCGGCGAACCGGGTCACCGCCCACGGGTCGGAGAGCAGAACCGACGTGTCGAGCACGTAGGTGCAGCGCTGAACAGGGGATGAATTCGACGCTTTCTCAGTGCCGATGGCACTGGTCGAGGAACGGCCGGAGGCCTTACGGGGCAAACGCTGCGCAGTCACGACGGCATCTCCCTCGTGGGCGTGGCACCACGCCCGCACTCGCTGGGCCGGGCACCGCCCTGGTT
Organism: Amycolatopsis suaedae; assembly: GCF_004214935.1. Lineage (GTDB taxonomy): Bacteria > Actinomycetota > Actinomycetes > Mycobacteriales > Pseudonocardiaceae > Amycolatopsis > Amycolatopsis suaedae. The sequence goes on along the minus strand of NZ_SFCC01000006.1, from coordinate 338,578 downwards.
GGTCCGCTCTCCCCGACGCCGGAGCGTCAGCTCATGCGGCCACAAGGGCCGGGTGCCGGCCCCCTCGTGCGTATCGTGAACGGCTTCGCCGTTCCCTCTACCACTGCCACGACCAGGGCCTCCCGCGATGGCCCGCCTGGGTTCGCGGTCCATCACCTTCGGAAGCTACCTGCGCATCCGGAATCGTGCAGGCAGCCACACAGGTGATTCGCCGATTCGTCATCTCACCGTCAGTCGTCCGACACAGGCCGTGACCGTCCGTGATCGACCACCCGGTCGAGCTGGCCCATTCGTATTGCCCTCACCGATACGATCTACAAAACCGACTCCGGAAACTGAATTACCGGCGCTTTAACACGCGTCAGAGAATGGCGCACGGCCGAATTAGAAATGGCCGCTGAACCGGGTGATCAATAGCCCGAACGGCTCACACAATCGTGTAACCGAACGGTCACGATGCCCTGCTGAGGGGTACTTTTCGAGGCGAGGGACACACCGGATCGTCGGTAACTCCCCCGTTTCCCATTCCCGACAACAGGAGTGTGCGACAGTGCTGAAGAAGGCTGGTTTTGTGGCCGCCACCGCAGTTGGCCTGATGATGGTCGGTGGAACAGCGTTCGCGGCCCCGGCATCCCCGGCCGGCGACGGCGACGGAGGCGTCACCTTCGAAGAGGCTTACTACACGTTCATCGAAGGCGGCGGCGCACTCGGTTACGGTGCTGCCTCCCTGGTGGCGGGCGCCTACACCGGTATCGCCACGACCCCCGCGCTGATCCTCGGCTCGTTCGACGAACACTGAGCGACTGACGCCAAGAAAAGGGGCCCGGACACCCGTCCGGGCCCCTTTTCTCGCTGTTCAGGCGCCGTATCGCCGGTGCCGCCACGCGTAGTCACGCAACGCACGCAGGAAGTCCACCCGCCGGAACGCGGGCCAGTACGCCTCGGTGAACCAGAACTCCGAGTGCGCCGACTGCCAGAGCAGGAAACCGGACAGCCGCTGCTCCCCCGACGTCCGGATGATGAGATCCGGGTCGGGCTGGCCCGAGGTGTACATGTGCTCGGAGATGTGGTCGACGTCGAGCACCTTCGCCAGCTCGCGGATCGAGGTGCCCTCGTCGGCGTGCTGGAGCAGCAGCTTCTTGACGGCGTCGGCGATCTCCTGCCGCCCGCCGTAGCCGACGGCGACGTTGACCTCCATGCCGGTGCGCCCCTCGGTCCGCTCGGCGGCGCCCCGCAGCCGCGCCGCCGTCTCCGCGGGCAGCAGGTCCAGCGCGCCCACGATGCGCAGCCGCCACGGCATCGGCGCGGCCGCCAGCTCGTCCACGACGTCCGGGATGATCTCCAGCAGGGCCTCGACCTCCTCGGAGGCTCTGCCGAGGTTGTCGGTCGAGAGCAGCCACATCGTGACGACCTCGACGTTCGCCTCCTGGCACCAGAGCAGGAAGTCGGCGATCTTCTTGGCGCCGAACCGGTGACCGTCGGCGACGTCGGTGAACCCGGCCTCCCGCGCCCAGCGGCGGTTGCCGTCCAGCATGATCGCGATGTGCCGGGGATGACGGCCCTTGGCCTGCTGGATCAGGCGCCGCCCGTACACGCTGTAGACGACGTCGGAGAGGAACTTCCGGAGCTTCACGTCAGAGCAGGGTACGCGCGGGCGTCCCGGCCGCCGCCGTGGGACTCGCCACGGAACAACGGGAATCCAACCTACGGTGCCGTAGCCTGGGGACTGTGAGCCTTGCGACCGACACCGCCCCGGCCCCAGGCCCCGAGAGCCGGCCGCGACTGCGCGGACACATCCACTTCTGGTCCTTCTTCGGCTCCGTGGCGGCAGCCGCGGTGCTCATCTCGCTGGCCGCCTCGACGGTGTCGGGGCTGGCCGCGCTGGCCACCTCCGTCTACGGACTGACGGTGCTCGGTGTGTTCGGCGTCAGCGCCCTGTACCACCGGCGCATCTGGAGCCCGGCGGCGTACAAATGGATGAAGCGTGCCGACCACTCGATGATCTTCCTGTTCATCGCGGGCACGTACACACCGTTCAGCCTGCTGGCGATGTCGCAGTCGACCGGGTACATCGTCCTGAGCGTGGTCTGGGGCGGCGCGGTGCTCGGCGTGACGATGAAGCTGTTCTGGCCCGGCGCACCCCGCTGGCTCGGGGTGCCGATCTACATCGCGCTCGGCTGGGTGGCCATCTTCGTGCTGCCCGAGCTGCTGGCCCACGCCGGCGTCGCCGCTCTCGTTCTGTTGCTGGTCGGCGGCCTGTTCTACACGGCAGGGGCGATCTTCTACGCGACCAAGTGGCCCAACCACTGGCCGGACACGTTCGGTTACCACGAGTACTTCCACGCCTGCACGGTCCTGGCCGCCGCGTCGCACTACATCGCGATCTGGCTGGCCATGTACCCCTAGGTCACAGCACGATGCCATGACCAGCCAGCGCGACGACCTGCCCGTGTTGGTCATCGACGGCGCCGACTTCGTCGACCTTCCCGGTTTCACCCAGGAGTTGTCCCGTGCCGCACTCGGTCACGAGGCGACGATCCGGCGGCTGGAGCAGCTGCTCCGCACCTGCCATCCGGCCAATCGCGAATCCGGCGACGGCATCCTCCTGGAGCTGGCCCTGATCTACGCTCGGCAGTACCAGTCCTCCTCCGACGCCTGCACCTCGGCGCCGGGCGCGGGAAACGGCTGGCGGAACGTGAAGGCCCACGGGGTGGGTCCGTGCTCGCGCAGGTGATCCAGCCGCTGTTCGGCCTCCGCCACCGTCGGACGGTGGCCCGCTGGCACCCACCACAGCACCATGTGCGGCCGCCCCAGCCTCTCGAAGCCCTCGCGCTTGCGCCGCAAGACGGCCAGGTGCTCGGGGTTGCGGTAGGCGAAGTCGGCCAGCGCCTCGATCGACGCCCAGGTCGACATGTTGACGATGATCCGATCGTCTCCGAAGGCACGGACAGCCGTGGCGTCACCGTCCTCGGTCTGCAGCCGCCAGCGGAAGCCGGGGGCCGCGTCGGCGACGGCATTGACCGGCTCCAGCGCGTCCACGAACCACTTCAGCTCCGGCTGCGTCAGCGGAACCGTCGGCAGGGCGATGTTGACCTGTGCGATCTCCCAGCTGTCCATAACGAAATTATATGGGCACCTAGGCCAGATCGGGCCCCTTCGCGCGCAGGTCATCGACCTTCGACATGGCCTCGCGTAGCTCGGTCAGCCACGTGTCGGCGTGCTCGCCGACCAGCCGGACCGCCCAGGCCAGCGCCTCCGAACGCGACCGCGCCACACCCGAGTCGACCAGCGTGTCCAGCACCAGCCGTTCCGGCTGCCGCAGCCGGGTCATCACCGGTGCCGACACCGTGGTGAACAACTCCCGCGTGCTGCCCAGCCGGGCGCCCCAGGACACCTTCCGGCGGTAGCGGTGCTCGGCCTGCCGCGCGATCTCGATGCGGTCGTCGCGAGTCTGCTCGCGGAACCGGCTGATCCGGCCGGACTCGGCCGCGGCCCGGCCTGCCTCGTCGTACTCGCCGTCGAGCGGCGGCAGCTCACCGACGACCAGGATCTCCTCCCGGTCGACTGTCACCGACGGCTTCCCGGTGAACCACTCGTCCGGCAGCCTGCCGCCGAACCAGTCGGCCGCGTCGTCCGCGGGCGGCACCTCCGCCTGCTGCCAGCCGCCTCTTCCACCACTTCGCCAGCCACGCCCCATTGCCCTCACCTCGCTGATTACATGATTACGTCTATACACAAGCTACGCCTGCGTCGAGGTGATCGGTACGGCTTTCACTCCGAGCGAACCTGAGCGGGCCCCAAAGCACGTGAAGGCCCCCTTCATTACGTCTGACGTGGTGAAGGTGGCCTTCACGAGCTTGAGGGCTCAGACCAGGGCGGCGGTCAGATCGTCGACGCTGGTGACCGGGCGGTCGCACACGTAGCCACGGCAGACGTAGGCCGCCGCACCGCCGTCGACCAGCGGGCGGTCCGCCAGCAGCGGCACGCCCTCGGCGTCCGGCGCCCCGGCGAGCACGATGCCGCCGCCGTGAACCTCCCGCGCGGCCTCCCGCAGCAGGCCGGCACGGCTGGCGGCGTCCGGGCCGACGACGGCCACCTGCACCGGCCCGGACAGCAGGGCCTCCGCGACGGACAACCAGTTTCCCGCGAACCTCGGCACCCGCGCGGCCAGCAGGCCGGCGCGGCCAACGGCCAGTTCGGCCTCCTCGCGGTAGCGACCTGCCCGTTCGGGACCCGCCAGCGCGGACGCCGTCAGCAACGCGGCGGCCAGGGCCGACGCGCCGGACGGGCTGGCGTTGTCGGCGACGTCGGCCGGCCGGTGCACCAGCACCTCGGCATCGTCAGCCGTGTCGTGGTACGCGCCGGGCTGCCCCTCGACGGCGAACCGTTCCAGTGCGACGTCCAGCAGGCCCGTCGCCTCGGTCAGCCAGCGGCCGTCCGACGTCGCCTGGTGCAACGCCAGCAAACCCTCGGCCAGGCAGCCGTAGTCGTCGAGTACGCCAAGCGCGTCACCCACGGCACCGTCCCGCGAACTGCGCCGCAGCCTTCCGTCGACGACATGCGCCGACAGCAGGAAATCCGCAGCCGCGACGGCGGCCTCCACCCACTGTGGACGGTCCAGCGCGACGCCGGCCTCGGCCAGCGCGGTGATCGCCAGACCGTTCCAGGCGGCGATCACCTTGTCGTCGCGGGCGGGCTGCGGACGTGCCGCACGGGCCTCCAGCAGCGCCGCACGCACCCGCTCCCAGCGGGCCGGGTCGTCCGGATCGAACCGCATCTGCAGCGTGGACGCGCCCTCCTCGAACGTCCCGGCCTCGGTGACCGACAGCAGTTCCGCCGCCCACCGGCCGTCCTCCGCACCGAGCACGTCGACCAGCTGCGCGGGTGTCCACACGTAGGTCAGACCTTCGACGCCGTCCGTGTCGGCGTCCAGCGAGGCTGCGAAGCCGCCCTGCTCGGTCCGCAGCCCCCGCAGCAGGAACCCGGCCGTCTCCTCGGCGACCCGCTGCGCCAGCGGCAGTCCCGAGCCACGCGCGACGTGCGCGTAGACACGCAGCAGCAAGGCGTTGTCGTACAACATTTTCTCGAAGTGCGGCACCACCCAGTCCGCGTCCACCGAGTATCGCGCGAAGCCGCCTGCGAGCTGGTCGTACAGCCCGCCCCGCGCCATGGCGTCCATCGTCGGCTGCAGGACGGCCAGCGCCTTACCCGATCCGGTGCGCTCGTGGTGCCGCAGCAGGAACTCCAGCACCATCGACGGCGGGAACTTCGGCGCGGAGCCGAATCCGCCGCGTTCCCGGTCCACCTCGCCGTGCAGGGTCTCGACCGCCGCGGCCAGCACGTCGGCGTCCACAGTGGACGAATCGAGTGGACCGGTGTTGCTGGCGATGTGCTCGACCATCTTCGCCGCGCCGGTCCGCAGCTCGTCCGGCCGCTGCTGCCACGCCTCCGCGACCGCGACGAGCAGCTGCGGGAACGACGGCATGCCCGGCCGGGGCGTCGGCGGGTAGTACGTGCCGCAGTGGAACGGCGTGCCCTCCGGCGTGAGGAAGCACGTCATCGGCCAGCCGCCGTGGCCGGTCATCGCCTGCGTCGCGGTCATGTAGACCGCGTCGATGTCCGGCCGCTCCTCCCTGTCCACCTTGATGTTGACGAAGTGCGCGTTCATCAGCGTCGCGGTGTTCTGGTCCTCGAACGACTCGTGTGCCATCACGTGGCACCAGTGACACGCCGCGTAACCCACCGACAGCAGGATCGGCACGTCGCGGCGCTTCGCCTCCGCCAGCGCCTCGGGGCCCCACGGCCACCAGTCGACCGGATTGTCCGCGTGCTGCAACAGGTACGGGCTGGTCGCGGCGGCGAGTCGGTTGGCCATGTACCAAGCCTCTCATGCCGAAAACCACCTGTGCCGCAAAGGTAGGTCCGGCACACTGACCGGGTGCTACTGACGATCACCACCACCCACCGGCCCGCGACCGACCTCGGGTTCCTGCTGTTCAAGCATCCCGAGCGGACCCGGTCGGTCACGCTGTCGGCCGGGCGCGCGCACGTGTTCTTCCCGCGCGCCACCGAGACCGAGTGCACGGCGGCGCTGCAGGTGGAGGTCGACTCGGTGGCGCTGGTGCGCGGCGACCGCGCCCAGCTCACCCAGTACGTCAACGACCGTCCGTACGCCGCGGGCTCACTCCTCGCCGTCGCGCTGCGCACGGCGTTCGGCACCGCGATGAAGGGCCGCTGCGACCAGCGTCCGGAACTGGCCGAAACCCCGCTCCCGCTGCGGATCCGGGTTCCGTCGCTGACCGCCCGCGGCGGCGCCGACCTGACCCGGCGGCTGTTCGAGCCGCTCGGCTGGCAGGTCACGGCGATCCCCGTACCACTGGACCCGGAGTTCCCCGAATGGGGTGAATCTCGTTATGTCGACCTGACGCTGGACGGCACGCTGCGGCTGGCCGACGCGCTCCGGCACCTGTACGTGCTGCTGCCGGCGCTGGACGGCGGCAAGCACTACTGGATCGGTCAGGACGAAGCCGACAAGCTGCTCCGCGTCGGCGAGGGCTGGCTGGCGGCGCATCCGGAGCGCGAGCTGATCACCCACCGCTACCTGGTGCACCGCAGGCCCATCGTCGACTACGCGCTGGAGCGGCTGGCCGAGGCCAGCGACCTTCCCGACGCGCTGGCCGAGCCGGAGATCACCGAGGCACCGGACCAGCCGGTGCCGCTGGCCGTGCAGCGGCAGGGCAGCGTGCTCGCGGTGCTGCGCGCGGCGGGTGCCCGGCGCGTGCTCGACCTCGGCTGCGGCGGCGGCGCGCTGCTGAAGGTGCTGATGGGCGAGCCGTCGTTCACCGAGATCGTCGGGCTCGACGTCTCGGCCCGCGCACTCGACGTCGCCGAGCGGAAGCTGCGGCTGGACCGCCTGCCGGAGCACAGCCGTTCGCGGATCAGCCTGCGGCAGTCGGCACTGACCTACGCCGACCCGTCGCTGACCGGCTACGACGCTGCCGTGCTGATGGAGGTCATCGAGCACATCGACCAGGAGCGGCTGCCCGCGATGGAGCATGCCGTGTTCGGCGTGGCCCGGCCGGGCACGGTCGTCGTCACCACCCCCAACTCGGAGTACAACGTGCGGTTCGAGGCCCTGCCCGCCGGCCACTTCCGGCACAGCGATCACCGGTTCGAGTGGACGCGTGCCCAGTTCCGCGAGTGGGCCGACGGCGTGGCCACGCGCCGCGACTATGCCGTCCGGTACCTGCCGGTCGGTACCGACGACCCAGAGGTCGGCTCGCCGACCCAGCTCGCCGTGTTCACCGCGAAGGAGGTGGCGTGAGATGCGTCTGTCCATTCCGGACAAGTCCCTGGTCGTGCTGATCGGCGCGTCGGGCTCGGGCAAGTCCACGTTCGCCCGCACCCACTTCGCGCCGACGCAGGTGCTGTCCAGCGACGCCTTCCGCGGCATGGTCGCCGACGACGAGAACGACCAGTCCGCCTCCGCCGACGCGTTCGACGCCCTGCACTACGTCGCGGGCAAGCGGCTGGCCGCCGGCCGGGTGACGGTCATCGACGCGACGAACGTCCAGCGAGCTGCCCGCGCACCGCTGGTCGCGCTGGCGAAGGAACACGATGTGCTGCCCACGGCGATCGTGCTCGACCTGCCGGAGAAGGTGTGCGTCGAACGCACCGAGGCGCGGCCCGACCGCGACTTCGGTGCCGCCGTCGTCCGCAGGCACCGCAACGACCTGCGCCGATCGCTGAAGTTCCTGCAGCGCGAGGGTTTCCGGCACGTGCACGTGCTGCGAACCGAACAGGAGGTCGCCGAGGCCGAGATCGTCGTCGAGCCCCTGTTCAACGACCGGCGCGACCTCACCGGTCCGTTCGACGTCATCGGCGACGTGCACGGCTGCCGCGAGGAACTGGAGGACCTGCTCACCGAGCTGGGTTACGTACTGGAGCGCGACGCCGCCGGCCTGGCCGTCGACGCCGCGCACCCCGCCGGGCGCACCGCGTTCTTCGTCGGCGACCTCGTCGACCGCGGACCGGACACCCCCGGCGTCCTGCGGCTGGTCATGGGCATGGTCGCGTCCGGCAACGCGATGTCGGTACGCGGCAACCACGAGGAGAAGCTCGTCCGCGCGCTGAAGGGCAAGCAGGTGCGGATCGGGCACGGCCTGGCCGAGTCGCTGGACCAGCTGAAGGCGGCGGGCGAGGAGTTCACCGCACGGGCACTGGACTTCTGTGACGGGCTGATCGCGCACTACGTCCTCGACGGCGGCAAGCTGGTCATCGCACACGCCGGGCTGCCCGAGCGGTTCCACGGCCGGGCGTCCGGCCGCGTGCGCAGCACGGCGATGTACGGGCAGACCAACGGCGAGACCGACGAGTACGGCCTGCCGGTGCGGTACCCGTGGGCCAACGAGTACCGCGGCCAGGCGACCGTCCTCTATGGACACACGCCGATTCCCGAGGTGGAGTGGGTCAACAACACGCTGTGCCTGGACACCGGCTGCGTGTTCGGCGGCAAGCTGACCGCGCTGCGGTACCCGGAGCGGGAAATCGTCGCGGTCGCCGCACGCAAGGTCTGGTACGAGCCGGTCAAGCCGCTGCTGCCGGCGTCCGAACTACCCGAGCCCGCACAGGCGCGGCGGGAGCCCGCCGTGCTGGAACTGGCCGACGTCACCGGCAAGCGGGTGCTGCAGACGCGTCACCACGGCCGGATCACCGTGTCCGCCGAGCAGTCGGCGGCCGCGCTGGAGGTGATGAGCCGGTTCGCCGTCGACCCCCGGTGGCTGCTGTACCTGCCGCCGACCATGGCGCCCAGCTCGACGGCGGACCGCGACGGCTACCTGGAGTACCCGGAGCAGGCGTTCGCCGACTTCCGCACGGCCGGTGTGCAGGAGGTCGTCTGCCAGGAGAAGCACATGGGCTCGCGGGCGGTGCTGCTGGTCTGCCGCGACGAGTCGGTCGCCCCTGCCAGGTTCGGCATCGAGGGCGGCGGCGTGGTGTACACCCGCACCGGGCGGGCATTTCTGCCTGCCGCGCTGGAGGCGGAACTGCTTGCCAGGGTCCGTGCGGCGGCGACGTCGGCCGGGCTGTGGGACGAGCTGTCCACCGGCTGGCTGCTGCTCGACGCGGAGCTGATGCCGTGGAGCCTCAAGGCGGAGTCGCTGCTCATCGAGCAGTACGCCGCGGTCGGAGCGGCCGCGAACGCGGTGCTGCCGGTGGCGGCCACCGAGCTGGAGGCGGCCGCGGCCCGTGGGGTCGACGTGGGTGAGCTGCTCGGCAGGACCCGCACCCGGGAGTCCACCGCGGCGGCGTTCCGGTCCGCCTACCGGCGGTACTGCTGGCAGACCGACGGCCTGGCCGGGGTGCGGCTGGCGCCGTTCCAGGTGCTTGCCTCGGAGGGTGCGGCACACCACGAACGGCCGCACGCGTGGCACCTGGCGTTGCTGGACCGGCTGGCCGCGGCCGACCCGGACCTTGTCGCGCCGACCGCGACCAGGACGGTCGACACCACCGACCCCGGCGCCGTCGCCGAGGCGGCGGGCTGGTGGGAGGAGCTGACCGCGGCGGGCGGCGAGGGCATGGTCGTCAAGCCGGCGGGCAACCTCACCAGGGGCGGCAAGGGCCTGGTCCAGCCCGGGCTGAAGGTGCGGGGACGGGAGTACCTGCGGATCATCTACGGCCCGGACTACACGCTGCCGGAGAACCTGAGCAGGCTCCGGGACAGGGGTCTGGGCCGCAAGCGGGCGCTGGCGCTGCGGGAGTACGCGCTGGGTCTGGAGGCGCTCGACCGCGTCGCCAGGGGCGAGCCGCTGTGGCGGGTGCACGAGTGCGTGTTCGCCGTGCTCGCGCTGGAGTCGGACCCGGTCGATCCGCGGTTGTGAACCGCTAGGTCTTGCGGGGCGGCTCGGCCTCCGCCGGTTCGGTCTCGGCGGCGGGGGCCGGGTCGTCGGCCTTGCCGGTCTCGGCCTCCTGCTCGGGCTTCGGTTCCTCGGAGTCGAAGCTCGCCGGCACGCGCTTGAGGTGCTTGGTCATCGAGCGGACCAGGAACGCCACCGCGATCAGGAACAGAATCAACACCAGCAGGCCGACGGGCGAGGACTTGCCGAAGTCCTCGCCCTGCCCGCCGTTGTCGCCGGAACCGGGCTGCTGGGCCAGCACGACGGCGACCGTCGTGACCGGCTCGGCAACCGGTGCCGGCAGGGCCAAACTCATGTCTCCACCTTCTCCGTCTCTACGCTCTCGCTGACCCGGACGCCCGCGAACAGGTCGTCCTCCGGCAGCGTGCTGTCCACCAGCGAGCGGACCAGCTCGTACTCCTCCGTCGGCCACACCTCGCGCTGCAGGTCGAGCGGGATCACGAACCACCGGCTGTTCGGGTCGATCTGGGTGGCGTGGGCACGCAGGGCGTCGTCGCGGACCTCGAAGTAGTCGGCGCACTCGACCTGCGTGGTGACCCGCTCCATCACGTCGGGACGCTCCGGATCCCAGTTCTTCAGCCACTCCTCGTACGGCGACTCCAGGCCCCTGGCCAGCATGCCGTCGTGCAGCTTCTGCATCCGGGTGCGGGCGAAGCCGTGCGAGTAGTACAGCTTCAGCGCCTGCCACGGCTCGCCGGCCTCCGGATAGCGGTCCGGGTCGGCGGCCGCGTCGAACGCGGCGACGCTGATCTCGTGGCAGCGGATGTGGTCCGGGTGCGGGTAGCCGCCGTTCTCGTCGTAGGTGACGATCACGTGCGGGCGGAACTCACGGATGGCCTCGACCAGCGCCTCCGTCGACTCCTCCAGCGGCACCAGCGCGAAGCAGCCCTCCGGCAGCGGCGGCAGCGGGTCGCCCTCGGGCAGGCCCGAGTCGACGAAGCCCAGCCACCGGTGCTGCACCCCCAGGATCTTCGCCGCGCGAGCCATCTCCTCCCTGCGGATGGCCGTCATGTTCTCCAGCACCTCTGGCCGGTCCATCGCCGGGTTCAGGATGCTGCCCGCCTCGCCTCCCGTGCAGGTCACGACCATGACCTCGGCGCCTTCCGCCACGTAGCGCGCCATGGTGGCCGCGCCCTTGCTCGACTCGTCGTCGGGGTGCGCGTGCACCGCCATCATGCGCAGTCCGGCTCTGGCCGACTGAGACATCACCGACAGGGTCCCTTCTGTTCGCTTCGTGGTCCGCTTCCCCCAACAACCCCCGCCGGGCTCCCCAACATTCCGGGCGCGGATACTCGGACTCGTCCTCATTGTCCTCGCGACCCCGACGAGATCGCCCGGAGGCCCGGTTTGCGCACCGAATCCGCCCCGCCGGAAGCGGGTCCGACGCTGCCGGAGGGCCGCTACGGACGGTCACGGCGCCGGACAGGCACACCGACGAAGCGCTGGCAGCGGGTACTGGCCGGAGCGGCCGCGGTGGCGTTCGGCGGCGTGCTGACCTACGTCGCGTACCAGAACCTGGGCTCGACGCCGATCGAGGCACAGCGGCTCGGCTTCGCGGAGCAGCCGGGGCCCGCGCCGGCGATGTCGATCACGATCGACGTGACGAGGGACGAACCGGCCAAACCGGGGGTTTGCATCGTCCGAGTGCGTGACATTTCGGGTGCGGAGAGTGGTCGCCGTGAGGTCTACGTCCCACCTGGCGAGACGAGTACCGTGATCACCAGCGTCGTCCAGAGCATGACACGCCCGGTCACAGCCGATGTGTTCGGCTGCTCATACTCTGTACCAGAGTATTTGTCAAGGCCCTAGCGGCCAACGGGGTGAACCGGGCGACCAGCGTCCGTCGAGCGACCACGAGGGCGGCATTCGAACGCCTGGTCGTGCTACCCTGTTCTACCGGCACGGCCCCAGGCGGGCCGTGTTTTTCCTTTATCTCAGCCGCGCTGGCAAGCCACGTCAGCGGGGCGCCGGCCTGTATACCCAGGTCGGCAGGCCCTACGAGGAGATGGTGACCGTGAGCGACACCCAGGTGACCTGGCTGACCCAGGATGCCTACGACAGGCTCAAGAGCGAGCTCGAGGAACTCATCGAGAATCGTCCGGTCATCGCCGCGAAGATCAACGACAGCCGCGAAGAGGGTGACCTCAAGGAGAACGGCGGGTACCACGCCGCTCGTGAGGAGCAGGCGCACCAGGAAGCCCGGATCCGTCACCTGCAGGAGCTGCTGCGTGCCGCCAAGGTCGGCGAGGCTCCGGCCAACGACGGAATCGCCGAGCCCGGCAAGGTTCTGACCGTGCGATACGAAGGCGACGACGAGGACGAGAAGTTCCTGCTCGCCACCCGCGAGGAAGGCGCCGAGGGTCCGCTCGACGTGTACTCGCCGGAGTCCCCGCTCGGCCGGGCACTGCTCGGCGCGAAGGAGGGCGAGGCCCGCGAGTACGAGCTCCCCAACGGTAAGACCCAGAAGGTCACCCTGGTCAAGGCTGTGCCGTACGCGGACTGAGCTGTCGACCGGCCCGCTCCTGCGAACATTGTTATGTAGGAGCGGGCCGTTTCATGTCTAGGATCTGCTCGTGAGCACGCTTCCCATCTGCAAGACCTGCGCCATGCAGTACGCCGAACCCCGGCAGGACTGCCCCATCTGCACCGACGAGCGGCAGTACGTGCCAGCGAGCGGTCAGCAGTGGACCGACCTGGCCACGATCCGCGACGGGTTCACGGCGCGGGTCGAGGATCAGGGCCCGGGCTTGATCGGCATCGGCACCCACGAGCGGCTCGGCATCGGGCAGCGCGCGTTGCTGGTCCGCGCCGGGTCGGGCAACTTCCTGTGGGACTGCACCGCGTTCATCGACGACGCGCTGGTCGAGCGGATCAACGCACTCGGCGGCATCACCGGGATCGCCATCAGCCACCCGCACTACTACTCGACGATGGTCGAATGGGCACACGCCTTCGACGTGCCGATCCACCTGCACGAGGGCGACAAGCAGTGGATCGGGCGGCCGGACCCGAAGATCGAGCTGTGGAGCGGCACCACGCTGCGGCTGGCCGACGACCTCGAGCTGATCAACCTCGGCGTGCACTTCACCGGCGGGACCGTGCTGCACTGGAGCGAGGGTGCGGGCGCACTGCTGTCCGGCGACATCGTGCAGGTGATCCCGGACCGCACCCACGTCGGCTTCATGTACAGCTACCCGAACCTGATCCCCGAGCGGCCCAGCGTCGTGCGCAGGGCGGCCGAACTGCTGGAGCCGTACCGGTTCGAAGCGCTCTACGGCGCCTGGTGGGAGTCCGGCATCCCGGCGGACGCGCACGAGATCGTGCAGCGCTCGGCGCGCCGCTACCTGGAGTACGTGCGCGACTGACCCTGGTCGTCAGCTTCCCCTGGCGACGCGCTCCAGCAGCGGGCGCACGCGCGGCGGCACGGGGGTGGACAGGGCGATCGAGGTGGACGTCCGCAGTACGTCCGGCGCGCCGACCACCTTGTCGATGACCCGCTGCAGGTCGTCGTTGTCGCGGGCCACCATCCGGATGAACAGGTCGCCCTGGCCGGTGGTGGCGTGCACCTCGCAGACCTCGTCGATGGCGGTCAGCGCGGCGACGACCTCGGCCCGCCTGCCCTGCGCGATCTCCAGCACGGCGAACGCCGTCAGCCCGTAGCCCATGGCCGCGAGGTCCAGCTCGGGCGGGAAGCCGCCGAGGATCCCGCGTTCGGTGAGCCGGTCCAGCCGCGCCTGCACCGTGCCGCGGGCCACGCCGAGGCGGCGCGCGCATTCCAGGACGCCCAGCCGGGGCGAGTCGGTCAGCAGCAGCAACAGCCGTGCGTCGAGGGCGTCGACAGCCACCGGTCACCTCCTGCGCAGTATGCCCACACTATCCACACACAGCGTGAGATCACTGAGCATATTGCGCAATGAATTCTTCGGCCATTGCGCATCTTGCCCGACAGCAGCATCCTTCGAGACATGACCCACACACTGGACCCCCACGAGGCATCCGCGGGGATGGACGACGTCAGCTACGACCAGCTCCGTCAGCTCGTCGGCCTGGTCGACCACGACTCCTCGGCCGACCCGTTCCCGGTCAAGGCCATGGACGCGGTGGTGTTCATCTCCGGCAACGCCACCCAGACGGCCTGGTTCTACCAGGTCGCGTTCGGCATGCAGCTGGTCGCGTACTCCGGCCCGGAGACCGGTGTGCCGGAGCGCAAGTCGTTCGTGCTGAAGTCCGGCTCGGCACGGTTCGTGATCAACGGCGGGGTGAAGCCGGACTCGTCGCTGCTGGACCACCACCGCAGGCACGGCGACGGCGTCATCGACCTGGCGCTCGAAGTGTCCGATGTGGACAAATGCATCGCGCACGCCCGCTCGCAGGGCGCGACGGTGCTGGAGGAGCCGCACGACGTCAGCGACAACAACGGCACCGTGCGGATGGCCGCCATCGCCACCTACGGCGAGACCAGGCACACCCTGGTCGACCGGTCCCGCTACAACGGCCCCTACCTGCCGGGTTATGTCGCCAAGCGGAGCACCGTCAAGCGGCCCGAGGGCGCGCCGAAGCGGCTGTTCCAGGCGGTCGACCACTGCGTCGGCAACGTCGAGCTGGGCAAGATGGACTACTGGGTGGAGTGGTACCACCGGGTCATGGGCTTCGTGAACATGGCGGAGTTCGTCGGCGACGACATCGCCACCGAGTACTCGGCCCTGATGAGCAAGGTCGTCTCCAACGGCAACCACCGGGTCAAGTTCCCGCTCAACGAGCCGGCCATCGCCAAGAAGAAGTCGCAGATCGACGAGTACCTCGAGTTCTACGACGGCGCGGGCTGCCAGCACATCGCGCTGGCCACCAACGACATCATCGGCACGGTGACCGCGATGCGGAACGCGGGCGTCGAGTTCCTGGACACCCCCGACTCGTACTACGACGACCCGGAGCTGCGGGCCCGGATCGGCGAGGTCCGCGTGCCGATCGAAACGCTGAAGGAGCACCGGATTCTCGTCGACCGCGACGAGGACGGCTACCTGCTGCAGATCTTCACCAAGCCGATCGGCGACCGCCCGACGGTCTTCTACGAGCTGATCGAGCGGCACGGCTCGCTCGGCTTCGGCAAGGGCAACTTCAAGGCCCTGTTCGAGGCCATCGAGCGTGAGCAGGAGCGCCGAGGCAACCTGTAGTTCCCCATCCGTGAAGGGGGCCCTCACGGCGTCTGCTGCCGTGAGGGCCCCCTTCACGGCATTCTTGGGGACCGGCGGACTGTGACACTAGGCTGTTCGAACGCGACTCGGGCTCGGTGGAACCACGGAGTCCGGGGTGCCGTCAGTATGGGTACGCAGCACCGTGGGAAGGGCTCTGATGCCGGACAGCGTCGACGCCAGCGAGCAGATGGTGGCGAACTGGACCCGACAGGTCCAGGAAGCAGCCACGCGTTACCAGGCGATGGCCGCACGCATGGAGGGCCAGGTCGTCACCGAGCGGTCGCGCGACAACCTCATCGAGGTCACCGTCAACTCGAAGGGCCTGGTGACGAACATCGCCATCGCCGAGGCCGCGAGCGGTAAGCGGATGGCCGAGGTGTCCTCGCAGATCATGCGGCTGATCCAGAAGGCGCAGTCGCGGATTCCCGAGCTGCTGCAGCAGGCGATGGCTGAGACGGTCGGCACCGCCGACAACACGGCCAACTCCGTCATCGCGCAGGCGCAGAGCACGTTCCCCGCCCCGCCGCCGGAGGAGGATCCGACGCCCCCGGAACCCGAGCGCCACCTGCGGTTCGGGCCGGAGGACGAGGAGGAGCCACCGGCCCGCCCGCCGGCACCGCCACAGCCGAAGCCGATCCCCCGCCGGCGCCGCACCAGCGACGACGACGATGACGATGACGACGAGGGCTTCGACGGGCGGATCCTGCGGTAGCGGACAGGTGTGGGGACGGAGAGGGGAGACACCATGGCAGGCAAGGGTTTCGAGCTCGGCGCCGACCTGACGGCGCACTCGCAGCAGCTCGGCGGGATCACCGACTCGCTGCGCCAGGCCGTCGACGCGGCCCAGCAGGTCAGCATGCCGACCGACGCGTACGGCATCCTCTGCCAGCCGTTCCGGATGATGCTCGACCCGGTCGAGCAGTACGGCATCGACGCGCTGAACAAGGCCGTCGAGGCCATGGAGTCCGTCTCCGAGAAGGTGAACAAGGCGGCGAAGTCGTACCAGGAGTTCGACACGAACGTCGAGCAGGGCTGGAAGTCCAGCGATGTCTGAGCCGAATCCACTGGTCGCCAAGGCCCCGACCGACGGCGACGGCCCCGGACCACTGACCGCGGGCAACAGCGAGTACGGCTACGCCGCCGGCATCGGCGTCGCCGAGTCGGCGATGGACGCCTTCAACGGCATCAAGGACGGCAACTGGGTCGCGGGCGGCCTCGGCGTGCTGAGCCTGGCCGGCGAGATGGCCAGCGCCGCGATCGACCCGTTCGGCTACCTGATGTCGTCGGTGGCGTCGTTCCTGATGGAGCACATGCAGCCGCTGAAGGACATGCTCGACTCGGTCGCGGGCGACCCACCGGTCATCCAGTCGTACTCGGAGACCTGGGGCAACATCGCCAAGTCGCTCGAAGAGACCAAGGTCAACTACGAGAACAACGTCAAGAACGGCACCGCGGGCTGGACCGGGGACGCCGCGGACGCCTACCGCAAGGAAGCGGCGGAACAGGCCGAGGCCATCGCCGCGGCGGCCACCGTCGCGGGGACCGTCGGCACGGTCGTGATGATCTTCGGCGAGGTCGTGGCGTTCGTCAGGGAGTTCATTCGCGAGCTGATCGCCGAGGCCGTCGGCAAGCTGATCTCGTGGGTGATGGAGACGGTGTTCTCCCTCGGCTTCGGCACCCCGGTGGTCGTCGCGCAGGCCGTCACCGCGATCGCCGAGTGGGCCGCGAAGATCGCCAAGAAGCTCGACGACCTGTGCGACACGATCCGCAGGGTGTCGCCGCTGCTGGGCAAGCTGGCCGACGTCTTCGTCAAGATCATCAAGATCTTCGGCAAGATCACCGGCAAGCTGACCGGGCTCGACGCGCTCAGCCCGAAGCGGATCCAGGGCGACAGGTTCCTCACCCGTGGCCGCGGCGGTGACGGGCCGGACGGCGGCGGCGCGACGCCGGGATCGGGCCGGGGCGACGGGCCCGACGGCTCGAACGGTTCCGACGGCCCGGACGGTTCCGGTCCGTCCACACGGGACGGAAGTTCGCCGGACGGCAGCTCGTCCGATCCCGGCGACGGCCCGAGCAACGTGCGGTCCGACGGCGACACCCCGAGCACGCGGTCCGACACCGGCGGCCCGTCGCCGCACAGCCGCACGGACAGCCCGGCGCCGGGCAACACCAGGCCGGACGGCGAATCGCCGAGCCCGGGCAGCAGGCCGGACAGCAACTCGCCAAGCCCCGGCTCCCGGCCCGACAGCGACACCCCGAGCCCCAGCTCCCGGCCCGACAGCAGCTCGCCAAGCCCGAGTTCCCGGCCCGACAGCGACACGCCGAGCCCGGGCAGCAGGCCCGACAGCTCGCCGAGCCCCAGCGCCCGGCCCGACGGTGACACGCCGAACAGCAGGCCGGACTCACCGAGCCCCAGCTCGTCCCGGCCGGACAGCGACACGCCAAGCCCCAGCAGCAGGCCCGACAGCTCGCCGAGCCCGAGCGCCCGGCCGGACAGCGATTCGCCAAGTCCCAGCTCGTCCCGGCCCGACAGCGACACGCCAAGCCCCGGCAGCAGGCCCGACTCGCCGAGCCCGCGGTCCGACGGCGGCGACGCGCCCAGCACCCGATCCGACACCGGCGGCCCGTCCGGCGACGGCCCGCGGTCCGACACGCCGCCCAGCCGTACCCCGGACAGCAGCACGACCTCCAGCGGCACCGCACCGACCGCGCCGCCCCCGTCCAGGGTCGGCGACGCCGGCCCCGGCGGTGTGCCACCGCAGCGCGGCGGCCCCGACGGTTCGCCGCAGCAGAGCGGGCCGGTCGGCGGCGGCATGGCGCCCGGAGCCCATCCCGGCGGCGCCGGATCGCCCGGCGGCGTCGGCGGCAGGCCCGGCTCGTCCGGCCCTGCCGGCTGGACCGGCACCCCGGGTACCCGTACGCCGGACGCACCCACCCCGCGTACCCCGGACGCGCCCGCCCCGCGCACTCCCGAGCCCGGCAGGCCGCACTCCCCGGCGCAGCCGCACCAGGCTGCACGCGGCGAGTTCGGTCCCGGCACCGGTGGGCATCCCGACGGTCCGCACGGTGACGGCCCCGACCTGACCCCGGAACGTCCACTGACGCCGGACGAGGTCAACCAGCGGCACTCGGAGAGCACGCCGTCGGGCAGTTCGTACCACCGGGGCGACCCGGACATGGGCGATCTGCCGCAGCGGGTCCGGCCCGACCCCGACGGCCGCTACACGGTCGACGTGCACGTCACGCCGGACGGGCACGCCCGCATCGGCAACCGGCTCTACACCCCCGAGCAGTTCGCCGACATCCTGCGCCGCAACGGCGACTACGACGGCCGCCCGATCCGGCTGATCGGCTGTGACGCGGGCTCGAACGACTTCGCCAAGCGGCTCTCGCGGGAACTCGACACCGAGGTGATGGCGCCGAGCAAGCCCGCGTGGACGGACTCCAGCGGCCGCGTCTTCTCGTCGGACTACGAGATCGGCCCGGACGGCAAGGTCCGCCCCAAGATCCCGCCGAACGGCGAGTGGGACATCCACAGCCCCGACGGCACGTCCCGGCGCGTCGGCGACGACGGCTTCACGCCGGACACCTCGCACGCCGATAAGCAGGACGTCGACGGCGACGACGCTGTCGCACGCGGGAAGCGCTACATCGACGACGAGCCCGTCGCCATCGAGCGGCGGGATCCGCCCGCGTCGATGCAGGAGAAGATCAACGACAAGGCCTACCGGGACAAGTACTACGACGGTCCGCACAAGGACGGCAGTTACACCCGCAAGAACGCGGACCAGACCGACTACAACGACGAGCCCGTCAAGAAGATCCGGGAGAACACGGACAAGCCCGAGAACTCCCCGGAACGGTTCGAGCAGAAGTCGGACGACTACGAAGAAGCCCGGTACCACAAGGATCGCGAAGTCGAGCACCCCGCGACCACGAAGCAGAAGGAAGACGCACAGGATCTCATCGACCGGCGCGCGGAGGCGAACCAGCGCGCGAGGGAAGCCGAGTCCACCTACCAGGACGCGAAGGAGAAAGGCACCCTCACCAACGAGATCGAGGTCGAGCGGTCGACCGCTCACAGGGACCGCACCAACGCGGGCGAGGACCTGGGCGAGCACGCGGCCAGGGACGCCGTGGCCGACAAGTACCCGGCGAAGGACTACGAGGTCACCGAACTTCCGGACCCGGCACGCCACGGCGACAACACCCGGGTGGGTGAAAAGCCCGGCTCCGGCAGGTTCGACCAGATCTACGAGGTCACCGACCGGAACACCGGGCAGAAGCACATCGTCGTCGTCGAGGCGAAGGGCCCGAACGCGGGCCTCGGCGTGCGTAGCGGCGCCACCGACAGCCTCAAATACGAGCAGGGGCATCCCGAGTACGTCAAGAGCATCATCGAGAACATGCGGCTCAACGGAACCGAAGCGGAGAAAAACCTCGCCGAGGACCTCGACCGTGCGATGCGGCGCAACACGTTGGAGTACTCGGTGGCGAAGGCTCGGGTACGCGAGGAAGACCTGCTCGACAGCGACGGGAACAAGATTCCCGACCCCGACAACCCCGGCAAGTACAAGCAACGGCAAGTGTACGGTGGCTACAACTTGAAGGAATTCGATCTGTCACCCAGGCCGCCCAGGAACAACAGGGAGTGACACCGTTGGTGCGTACAATTGCCCGGCACGACATCGATGAGGTCAACGCCGAAGAGACCGTCAAACGACTGGCGGGGCGCGCCCACGAAGCGCGAGAGGACATCGAGGAGATCCCTCTCGGGTTCGAATTCGCGATGAATCGGTCGCTGGACGAATTCGCCAACCGGTGCGTCGGCGACCCGAGGGCCGCCTGGAGTGAAACGTGGTACGTGTTCGTCCGTGCGATGCAGGCGTCCTCGGCCTTCTTCCTGGCAGCCAGCAAGCCCGAGGGCGAGGAAATCGAGTTCCGCTACGGCGAGGACACGATCCGCAGGCCGGCTACCGGGGCGACGAGGGAAAGTCATGCTGCGAACTGGCTGACCGCCATGTACCTGAACATGATCGGCAGGGAACGTCAGCGGATCGACCTGCTGGCCGGTGTTCCGATCGACCTGCTGCGCGAGTCCGGGCCGCAGTACGACGAGTTCCTGTTCTCCTGGGTGCACGCACTGCAGGTCTACTGGCGCGGGGAGGACGGCCTGATCGACGCCGTTCTGGAGGCCATGCGCGGTACCGAGCCAGAACGGCTGCAGCGCTTCGAGGCCGAGCCCGTGCTGCAGCTCTACTACCCGCCGATGGAGCTGTTCTATCTGCTGACCCAGCGCGAGGACGCCAAGTTCAACGATTCGCTGGCCACCGCGCTGGAGCTGCACAAGCGATACTGGACGGCCGAAGAGGAACGCCTGCGTAACCCCAGGGGTTACGTGGCGCTCGGGCCGCTCGCCATGGCGTGCCTCGCACGCGACGCGGGCGTCACCATCGAGGTCGAGTCGGACTACCTGCCGATCCACCTTCTGGACGGCACCCGAGTCGGCGAGATGTCCACCTGAGAGGCGGAAAGGCGACACGATGAGCCAGCCACCGCAACCACTGACCGAGCAGCAGCGGCAGCAGCTGATCTGGCAGGCCGGTCACGCGCTGGCGAGCGCCATCGCTCCCGGCTGGCAGCAGATGCGGTTCGAGTACCGGGCGGTGGGCAGGCACGTCGAGGCCGACCTGCTGGTCACCGGCCACGACGGTCTGCCGTATCCGGCGCAGCCGCACCCCGAGGCCGTGCGGCTGGCCGGGATGCTGCGGGCGGGCATGTACGAGCCAGGGCGCGGCACGTGGCTGGGCGCCATCGTGGTGTACGGGCAGTCGACGGTGCTCAGCACGGACTTCATGTACGACCTGGAACCGCCATGGCGGCAGGCTCCACCACCCGTCGGGTTCACCGACGAGCTGCGCTTCTTCCCCCGCGCCGACGAGCACCTGCCCGGCTGGCTGCGTGAACGTGCCGGACTCGCGCCCCTCCCGGTGGCGACCCCGCCTGCCGAGACGGCCGACGCGCTGCGTACGCCCCGCGTCTACGACGGCCTGGACGACTCCGGGCGGCCGGTGGTGAACCGGGAACCGCTCACGGCCGCGGAACGGGAGCGGGTGCTGGCGTACCTGGACAACGCACCGGTCGTGCTGGCGGCGCGCTCGTTCAGCGCCGACGCGTTCGACCCCAGCCGAGAGCCGTCGGTGCCGATGAACTTCCGCACCGACGGAAGCTGGTTCTGGCCCGGAGCAGTTGCCTACTACCTGCGTGAACACGAGCTGCCGCCGGATCCCGAGTTCCTGGCGCACATCCGTGCCCGCCAGTTCACCATGCCCGAGGTGGAGGAGTCGCAGCGCGACCTGGCCATCGCGGCGATAACGCAGCAGTAGGGCGATTCATGACGACCGTGCCGAGGCACGAGGTGAACAGCGACGCCGCGGCGAAGGTGGTCGAGGCCCTGGCAGCGAAGAACGCCGACGACATCGACCGGATCGAGACCGACCCCGGCGCGCTCAAGAGCATCTTCCGACGCGGCTTGAAGCTCACTCGGTACCGCACCGTGCTCGATCCGACCGCGGCAGAGGCAGTGACGTGGCTGGAGCTGCGGATCGCCGCGCAGGCCGGCACCGCGCTGCTCCGGGCGGCGGCAGGTGAAGGCGAGATCGACGCCGTAGTGGCCAGGCCGGTGCGGTTCCCGGCGACGGGTCCCACGTCATACGCCAACGCGGGTACGTGGCTCACAGTCACCTGGCTGGCCGTGATCGACCGCAACGACACGTTGCTCCGGCAACTGGCCGCGATTCCCCTCGACGCACTGCGGGCGTCCGGTGCCGAGCACGACGCGTACCTGTACCCGTGGGTCGAGACTGTGCAGAACTTCCTCGTCAACCGCGAGGTCACCGCCGAGCTGTTCGGCACGGTGATGGACGGCACCGACCCGGACACGGTCCAGCGGACCGCACCGGAAGTAATGCTCCGGCTGATCTACCCACCGATCGAGATGTTCTACCACCTGCTGCGCAGAGACTCCGGGAAGTTCACCGACTCGCTCGCACGCGCTGCGGAACAGCACAGGAGGTTCTGGACGGGCAACAGGGAACTCGCCGCGGACCCCGGCGGCTTCGTCGCACTCGCGCCGCTGGCTGTCGCCGTGCTGGCCAGGTCCGCCGGAATGACCGTCGATGTCGAATCCGGGTACCTACCGGCGAACTTCCTGCGGGGCACCCACCGTCAGGCCATGATGACGTAGCCGGCGCGCTGCAGTTCGGCGGCGACCTCGGCGCGATGCCCCGGCCCGCGGGTTTCCAGGTTGAGTGCCACCTCGACCTCGCCGAGGGCGAGTGCCCCGGCGATACGCGAGTGCTGCACGTCCAGCACGTTGGCGCCCAGCTCACCGACCCGCAGCAGGACCGCGGCCAGTGCTCCGGGCCGGTCGGGGACCTTCAGCCGCAGCTCCAGGTACCGGCCGCCCGCGGTCATGCCATGCTGGATGATCTGCAGCAGGAGCAACGGGTCGACGTTGCCACCGGACAGGACCGCCACCACCGGTGGCTCGAACGCGCCGGGGTGCTCCAGCAGGGCGGCAACCGTCGCCGCGCCCGCGGGTTCCACGACGAGCTTGCGTCGCTCCAGGCACAGCAGGACGGCCCGGGACAGCGACTCCTCGGTCACCGTGACGACGTCGTCGACCAGCTCGGCGACGTGGGCGAAGCTCACCGGGCCCGGCTCGCCGACGGCGATGCCGTCGGCCATGGTCGGCAGGTCGTGCAGCCGCACCGGTGCGCCGGCCGCCAGTGACGGCGGGTAGGCCGCGGCCGCGGCGGCCTGGACACCCACCACCCGCACGCCCGGCCGCTGGGGCTTGACGGCCGCGGCGATGCCGCCGGCGAGCCCGCCGCCACCGGTCGCGACGAGGATCGTGGCGACGTCCGGCACCTGCTCCAGGATCTCCAGTCCGACGGTCGCCTGCCCGGCGATGATGTCCGGGTGGTCGAACGGGTGAATGAACACCGCGCCGGTCCGTCCGCCGAACTCCACCGCCGCGGCCAGCGTCTCCTCCAGCACGGAGCCCTGGAGGTGCACGTCGGCGCCGTAGCCGCGGGTGGCGGCCAGCTTGGGCAGGGCGACGCGCTCCGGCATGAAGACGGTCGCGCTCGTCCCGAGCAGCGACGCGGCCAGCGCGACGCCCTGCGCGTGGTTGCCCGCGCTGGCCGCGACGACGCCTCTGGCCCGCTCCTCGTCGGTGAGCCCGTGGATGCGGGTGTAGGCCCCGCGCACCTTGAACGATCCAGTGCGTTGCAGGTTCTCGCACTTCAGGTGGACCGGGCCGCCGTGCAGGTCACGCAGGTCCCTGGCGTGTTCCATGGGCGTTTCCCGGACCACGCCGGCCAGCAGGTCCCGTGCTTCGTTGATCCGGTCCAGGCTTACGAGCCGCATGACAGGCGATGATGACAGCCTTCGAGCGGCTGCGGGCGCCAGCCCGGGGACGCGCTATCCTGTGAGATGCACGACCTCGACGACCAGGGAGCAGCGCATGCCACGGGGGACCACGGCAAAGGTGGTGGCGAAGCTGCGCGGGTCACGGTCTGGCACGGTGCCGATGGTCGCGGCCGTCGCGTCGGCGCTGGCGCTCACCGGCGCCGCCTTCTACACGGTCGAGCACGCCGGTTGCTTCAACGCGGGCCAGTACATCCGGCATGACAGCCACATCGAGCTGGTCGGCGGCTGCGTCGACGGTTCGCAGCTGCCCGGCGTCGCCCCGACGCCCAAGCCCGACCCGGTGGAAGCCGAGCACAGCAACTACCGCCCGTAGCGGCCTCGCGCCAGGCGTGCACACGCCTTCACGGCGTCTCATGTCCAGGGTCCCGGCAAGGTCCGTCGCGGGGCAGGCGAGGTGGCTGGTCTCGAGCGTGGAACTCACGTACCGGAACGCAGAACTCGCGTGCGTGAGCGCAGAACTCACCATGTGGACGTCGGTTCTCACGTGGTGCCGATCGCCCATGTGAAAGGCCGTTCGCGCGAGTCCTCCGTTCCCGACCCGCGAGTTGCACGTTCCCGCCTACCCGATCCCACCACCTGACACGCCGGTTCCAGATCGCGAGACCCAGCCCTGCCCTCGCCTGGCGAACGGACCGCTCGCGCGGCCGCGCCGGACCGGAACGCGAGTTTCGCGTTCCTGGACACGTCATTCGCGTTCCTGAACACGACACTCATCATCCGAACCTGGCGTCCCAGCCTGTGAACGGCGCACCGCGCCAACGGGCCATTCGCCGCGAGGCTCGTGTTCAGGAACGCGAGCCTCGGCTTCCGGAACGCGAATGACGCGCTCCGGACCACCCGGCCTTGCCGGGCCCTGGCATACGAGGGAGCCTCAGCCGAGTGCCGCGGTCAGGTCTGCGACCAGGTCACGGACGTCCTCGATACCGACGGACAGGCGCAGCAGCTCCACCGGCACCTGCAGCATCGACCCGGCGACGCTGGCGTGCGTCATCCGCCCGGGGTGCTCGATCAGCGACTCGATGCCGCCGAGCGACTCGGCGAGGATGAACACCTTCGTCCGGGCCGCGGCGTCCAGTGCGGCCTGCTCACCGTCGGCGTGGGTGAACGACACCATGCCGCCGAACCTGCGCATCTGCTTGGCGGCGACCTCGTGGCCGGGGTGCTCGGGCAGGCCCGGGTAGTAGACCTTCGCCACCTTCGGATGAGCTGTCAGTGCCTCGACGACCCGCTCGGCGTTGTCGCAGTGCCGCTCCATGCGTACCGCGAGGGTCTTCAGGCCACGCAGCGTCAGCCACGCGTCGAACGGCCCCGGCACCGCGCCGGAGGAGTTGCGCAGGAAGAACAGCCGCTCCCGCAGCTCGTCCTCGTTGGTGACGACGACGCCGCCGACGACGTCGGAGTGCCCACCCAGGTACTTGGTCGTCGAGTGCACGACGACGTCGGCGCCGTGCTCGAGCGGGGTCTGCAGGTACGGCGTGGCGAACGTGTTGTCCACGACCAGCCGGGCACCCGCGCCGTGCGCGACGCCCGCTAGCGCGGCGATGTCGGCGATGCCGAGCAGCGGGTTGGTCGGCGACTCGCACCAGATCAGCTTGGTCTGCGGCCGGACGGCGGCGCGGACGGCGTCCAGGTCGGACAGGTGAGCGACGGTGTAGTCGACTCCCCACTCGGTCAGGACCTTGTCGATCAGGCGGAACGTGCCACCGTAG
Source organism: Amycolatopsis suaedae (assembly GCF_004214935.1). GTDB lineage: Bacteria > Actinomycetota > Actinomycetes > Mycobacteriales > Pseudonocardiaceae > Amycolatopsis > Amycolatopsis suaedae. The sequence continues at coordinate 313,264 of NZ_SFCC01000006.1, read as the reverse complement.
GCGTCGTCGCCCAGTACAAGATGGTCGCCCGGCCGCAACAGCGTGCGCAGCACGGCGTCGGTCGCCGCCATTCCGGAGGCGAAGGCCAGCCCGTGCCGCCCGCCCTCCAGCGACGCGATGGCCCCCTCGAGCACCGTGCGCGTCGGGTTCGCCGTGCGCGAGTACTCGTAGTCGCCCTCCCGGGTGCCGCCGACACCGTCCTGGGCGTACGTGGACGTCTGGTAGATCGGCGTGATGACGGCGCCGGTCCGCGGGTCGGGCGCCTGCCCGGCGTGGATGGCGCGTGTCTCGAACCCCAGCTTCGACAAGTCCTCAGCCATGCCGCAGAGACTACGCCGAACGGGCCAGCCAGGCGCTGGTGGGCTGAACAAGGAGCAGCACTATGTCGACCGGGATCATGACGGCCAGCAGAACGAGCTCGAAGCTGAACGACGTGAACGGGCCAAGGAGAGACCTGTCGACACTCCGTAGGATAGCGACGACTCCGAGGCCGGCCATCGTTCCGATGTTGCCGATGATCACCAGTACGCGTCCGGTTGCCTTGCGCAGGAACAGCAGGATCGCGCCCGACACCAGCAGGCCGGCCAGAAGGAGGCAGCCGACCAGCAGCACAACCCGGAGGGGACTTGTCGCGAGCAGCAGGAGCACGACCGATGTACTGAGGTGCGCGGAGCTGATCAAGATCGCGAGTCCGCCCGCCAGGATCGCGGTCATGCCGTTCGGCGGTCGACCAGCGGAGTACGGCGGGTAGGTCATCCCTGCGGCCCACCCCAGTACTGCTGCTGCGGCGGGTACGGTCCCGGCCCGGGCATCATCATCGGCGGCTGCGGCTTCGCCGCGCCCACCCACACCGCGGTGGGCTTGACGATCGCCAGGACCAGTGTGGCGATGGCGGGTGCCATGGCGATGAGAGCCGTCAGGCTCCGGCCGGCGAAGCCGACACCGACGTGCAGATGCTCGATGTAGCCCAGGGGCACAAGGGACAGCACGAAGAGTCCGAGCGCCACACTACTGCCGACGATCGTCAACATGCGGCCTGCTGGCTTGCGCATGAAGAGCAGGATCCCGCCGGGCGACAACAGGCCGGCCAGCACGAGGTTCAGCACTAGCGGAATGGTGGTCCCCACGGTGAACCGGTAGTCGAGGATGTCGATCACCACCAGAATGGCGGCAGTCAGGTGGAACAGCCCGCCGACGAGCGCGAGAACTCCCGCGGTGATGGCGGTTCCGCCGCTCGGCTTCTGCTGCGGGTAGCCCGGCTGGGGCGGATAACCCGGCTGCTGCGGGTAGCCCGGCTGCTGGGGGTAGCCCGGGTGCTGGGGAAACCCGGGCTGCTGGGGAAACGGTGGATACGTCATCGAAGTGGCCTCCCCACCGGCTGGGCGACGTCATACCTGCCGACAATCGCGATGATCGATCCGATGAGCAGGAGCACGATCATCACCGTGGAGATCACCCCGGTGACGCCCAGGCCCGTCACCGCCAGGGCACACGCCCAGCTGACGATCTGCAGCAGACCGAAGATCCCGCCGCCCTGCGACCGCGCCGGCGGTGGCTGCGCATAGTTCATCGCCGTCCCTCCCTCATGGCCCAAGCCATCCCTGGACGTGAGGGTACTCCAGCTGTAGTCGCTCCGTCACTGCCGGTGGAACGCGACTAGCGAGTCGTCGCCGACGTCACCCATCGCCGGGTCGACGGAGCCAGCGTCAGCAGCAGCGCCAGCACGGCGGGCGCACCGATGACCAGCAACGCCCTGCCGGTGAACGAGCCCGTCCCCACGGCGAAGCCGGTGGCGAACACGACGTACATCAGCAACGCCGCCACCTCACCGCCGATGAGCAACAGCCGTGCGTACGGCCGGCGGACACACAGGTGCACGGCTCCGACCAGCAACGCGACACACACCGCGGCATTGACGACGAGGGTGAACGCCGAGGCGACCGTGAGCCCGCTGTCGAAGGCGTCGAGCACCATGACGATTAGCCCGAACGCATGGAAGAAGCCGCTGATGGCAGCGAAGACAGCGGCCGTGATCGCCGTGCCGCTGCGTGGTTCGGAGGTCTGCGCACTCACCATGTCTGCGGAGGATAGCCCTGCATCGGCGGCTGGCCGTACGGCTGGGTGGGGCGCGGCTTGTAGGTGAGGTACTTGAACGTCGGCGGCAGGATCGCGAACAGCAGCGTGAGCACGCCGAGCACCAGCGCGGCGAAGTGCCAGATCGCCGGCTCGCTGTCGAAGGTGAAGATCGCCTCGAAGTAGCGGTCGAACCTGCTCATCGGGAACAGGGCGGGCTCCAGCATGATCGAGGTGAGCGTCAGGACGGAGCCGAGGATCAGCAGGATGGCCCCGAACACGGCGCGGAAGAACGTGACGAGCGCGCCGATCAGGAGCAGGAGCGCCGCACCGAGGTACAGCGCCAGCACGGTCAGCACCTCGCCGGGAAGATCGCCGATGCCAGCGCCGGACGGCAGGACGATGAACGCGCGGATCGGGATGTACGCGCTGGCGATCGCGGCGAACAGGCCGAAGATCGCCGCCGTGATCGCCGTACCGCCGCCCGGACGCGACTGCTGCGCCGCCGGGTAGCCGTACCCGTAGCCCGGTGGCGGCGGCTGCTGCGCCTGGTACCCGTACGGATTCGTCACGGCTCCCCCAACTGCTCGGCGGATTCAACGGCGCTCACCCTAGCGGGCGAACACCCGACGTGGGGACAAAACGAATGCCCCCGGCCGATCGGCCGGGGGCATCCGGAATCAGGAGGTCACCACTGCGGGGGCTGCTGCCCGGGCGGCGGACCGCCGAAGCCGCCGGGCTGGCCCGGCTGCTGCTGACCGGGCTGACCCGGCTGCGGGAACCCGCCACTCGACGGCCCCTGCTGCGGCTGCCCGAATCCGCCGCTGGGCGGACCCTGCGGCGGCTGGCCGAAGCCACCGGGCTGGCCGGGCTGCCCCGGCGGCGGGCCGAACTGCCCCGGCTGACCGGGCGGCGGACCGAAGCCGCCACCGGGCGGCGGGCCGAAGCCGCCGGGCCCACCCGGGCCGGGACCGAACGCCGAGCCGCCACCGCCGAGACCGACGTACTGCGCCGTGGCGGGAATGAAGCCCAGCACACCGACGATGAGGATCAGCAGACCCATGATCAGGTACAGGATCGCCGTGCCGAGGCTCTCCGATCCACCGACCATCCGCTCGAACTCGCTCGAGACGGTCGTACCGATCATGAGCAGGATCCCGAAGACGAACATCAGGAAACCGCCGCCGGCGACCGCACCCGGCGCCACCTTCTTGAAGATCGCCGAGAGCTTGCCGGCGAGCGCGAGCAGCACTCCGCCCGCGATCGCCGCGAGCGCGCCAAGCATGATCAGGATCAGGTAGAAGGTCATGGTGCCGGGAGAAACGATCCCGGCCTTGTCGAGGAACTCGTCGACAGCCCCGTCGTTCGGCGCACCTTCCAGCAGGTCCGACAGGTCGCTGACGTCGCCGAGGTCCACGAACGTGAAGATCAGCGCGATCAGGCCGAGCAATCCGACGACGGCGCCCGCGATCAGGCCGAACATCGAGTTGTTGCCACCGCCCTGCTGGCCACCGGGGCCGGACGGGCCGAAGCCGCCGGGCTGACCGGGCGGCGGCGGGAAGCCGGGCTGCCCCGGCGGCGGGCCGAACTGCCCCGGCTGACCGGGCGGCGGGCCGAACTGGCCACCGGGCTGCTGCCCCTGCCCCTGCGACGGGTCGAACCCGCCGGGCTGCCCCGGGAAGGGCTGCTGCTGGAAGCCGCCGGGGTTGTCCGCGGCGCTGGGCGGCGGGGCGTACGGGATGGCCGGAGGTGGCTGCGAACCGGGTGGCACCAGCTGCGTGGAGTCCGCGCCCTGCTCACCGCCGCCACCACCCACGGGCGGCACGACCTGCGTGGCACCGGCGTCAGGCGCCTGGCCTGGCTGCGGCGGCTGGACGACCTGGGTCGGCTCCGGTCCGTCGAACTGGCCACCACCCTGCGGCGGCTGACCCGGCTGCACGACCTGCGTCGGCTCTGCCTGGCCGAACGGGCTGTCCTGCTGGGGCTGCGGCCCACTCGGCGGGCCCTGTTGTGGCTGGCCGCCACCCCAGGGCTGGTTGGGAGGCTGGGGAGCGCTCATGTGGGTCTTGAACCCCCTTGACGAGGAATTGTCCTTCTCACTCGGGGCACACGCTATCGGATACCCGGGTAGGGCGCTCGTAACGCCCCGGCCCGGACACCCGATGGAACACAGATCACCTTCCGGCGAGGAACGCCAGCAGGTCCTGCCTGGTGACCACTCCGGCCGGCTTGCCGTCGATCAGCACCATGGCGCCGTCGGCGGCCGTCAGCGCCTTCATCGCCGAACTGACCTGCTCACCACCGCCGATCGTGGGCAGCGGCGGCGACATGTGCGTCTCCAGCCGGTCGGCCAGCGCCGCCTTCCCGGTGAACAGGGCGTCCAGCAGATCACGCTCGTTGACCGCGCCGACGACCTCGGCCGCCATGACCGGCGGCTCCGCGCTGACCACCGGCATCTGGCTCACGCCGAACTCCCGCAGGATGGACACCGCCTCGGCGACGGTCTCGTTCGGGTGGCTGTGCACCAGGTCGGGCAGCGAGCCGTCCTTGCGGCGCAGCACATCGCCGACCGTGGCCTGCGTCGAGTCCGGCGGGAGGAAGCCGTAGGACGACATCCAGGAGTCGTTGAACACCTTGGTCAGGTAGCCGCGGCCGCCGTCGGGCAGCAGCACGACGATGACGTCGTCCGGACCGCCGCGCCGGGCCAGTTCCAGTGCGGCGGCGACCGCCATGCCGCACGAACCGCCGACCAGCAGGCCCTCCTCGCGGGCCAGGCGGCGGGTGATGTCGAACGAGTCCGCGTCGGTGACGGCGATGATCTCGTCGGCGACGCCGCGGTCGTAGGTGTCCGGCCAGAAGTCCTCGCCGACGCCCTCCACCAGGTACGGACGGCCGGTGCCACCGGAGTACACCGAGCCCTCCGGGTCCGCGCCGACGATGCGCACGCGGCCCTCGCTGACCTCCTTGAGGTACCTGCCGGTGCCGGAGATGGTGCCGCCGGTGCCGACGCCCGCGACGAAGTGCGTCACCTTGCCGTCGGTCTGCCGCCAGATCTCCGGGCCCGTGGAGTGGTAGTGGCTGGCCGGGTTCTCCGGGTTGGCGTACTGGTTGGGCTTCCAGGCGCCCTCGATCTCCCGGACGAGCCGGTCGGAGACGTTGTAGTAGGACTCCGGGTGCTCCGGCGCGACCGCCGTCGGGCACACGACGACCTCGGCGCCGTAGGCCTTGAGCACGTTGCGCTTGTCCTCGCTGACCTTGTCCGGGCAGACGAAGACGCACTTGTAGCCCTTGCGCTGGGCCACCATGGCCAGCCCGACGCCGGTGTTGCCCGAGGTCGGCTCGACGATGGTGCCGCCGGGACGCAGCTCGCCCGACCGCTCGGCCGCCTCCACCATGCGCAGCGCGATCCGGTCCTTGACGCTGCCGCCGGGGTTGACGTACTCCACCTTGGCCAGCACGAGCGGCTGTAGCCCCTCGGCCAGCGAGTTCAGCTTGACCAGCGGGGTGTTGCCCACCAGGTCGACGATGTGTTCGGCGTATTCCACGCGGTCAGGGTAGCCCCAGGGGCTTGCTTCTGGCGGATCACGAGGCAGGATGGGGTGAGCGCCCGCTTAGTAACGTCACCTGTTGGAGTCAATCGCATGCCTGAAGCAGTGATCGTGTCCGTCGCCCGTTCCCCGATCGGGCGGGCCAAGAAGGGGTCGCTGGCGGATATGCGGCCCGACGACCTCGCCGCGCTGATGGTGCGCGCGGCGCTGGACAAGGTGCCACAGCTCGACCCGGCCGACATCGACGACCTGATGCTCGGCTGCGGTCTGCCGGGTGGCGAGTCCGGGTTCAACATGGGCCGCGCCGTCGCCGTCGAGCTGGGTTACGACCACCTGCCGGGGTGCACCGTGACCCGGTACTGCTCGTCGTCGTTGCAGACCACCCGCATGGCGCTGCACGCCATCAAGGCAGGCGAGGGCGACGTGTTCATCTCGGCCGGGGTGGAGACGGTCTCGCGGTTCGTCAACGGCAGCTCCGACTCGTGGCCGGACACGCACAACCCGCTGTTCGCCGAGGCCGAAGCCCGCACCCAGCGGACGGCCGAGACGGGCGCGGACAGCTGGACCGACCCGCGGGAGAGCGGCCTGCTGCCCGACGTCTACATCCCGATGGGCCAGACCGCGGAGAACCTGGCACGGCTGAAGAACGTCTCCCGCCAGGAGATGGACGAGTTCGGCGTGCGGTCGCAGAACCTCGCGGAGAAGGCCATCGCCGACGGCTTCTGGGCCAAGGACATCACGCCGGTCACCAAGCCCGACGGCACGGTGGTGGCCGCCGACGACGGCCCGCGTCCCGGCGTCACGCTGGAGGGCGTCTCCGAGCTGAAGCCGGTGTTCCGGCCCGACGGCCGCATCACGGCAGGCAACTGCTGCCCGCTCAACGACGGCGCCGCCGCGCTGGTGATCATGTCCGACACCAAGGCCAAGGAGCTGGGCATCACGCCGCTGGCACGCATCGTGTCGACCGGCGTTTCCGGGCTGTCGCCGGAGATCATGGGCTACGGCCCGGTCGAGGCGTCCCGGCAGGCACTGGCCAGGGCAGGCAAGCAGATCGGTGACATCGACCTGGTCGAGATCAACGAGGCGTTCGCGGCCCAGGTCATCCCGTCGTACAAGGATCTCGGCATCGAGCTGGACCGGCTCAACGTCAACGGCGGCGCGATCGCCATCGGGCACCCGTTCGGGATGACCGGCGCGCGGATCACCTCGACGCTGATCAACTCGCTGCAGCACCACGACAAGCAGTGGGGCCTGGAGACGATGTGCGTCGGCGGTGGCCAGGGCATGGCCATGGTACTGGAGCGGCTCTCCTAGCAGACACTGTCCGCCGGCTTCGGGTTGCCGAGGCCGAACAGCGGGCGCAGTTTCAGCCCGATCCAGGTGCCGCCCAGTGCGAACACGCCCCACAGCCAGCCGTGCAGGCTGCCGGTGGAGATGCCGCCGAGGTACGCGCCGATGTTGCAGCCGCCCGCGAGCCGTGCTCCGACACCCATCAGGATGCCGCCGAGCACGGCCGCGAGCGCGGTGCGCCACGGGATCTGGCTGTGGATCTTCCACGCACCCGCTGCCGCTGCCGCGACGGCCGCGCCGATCATGATGCCGATGTTGGTCAGGCTGGTCTTGTCCGTCCAAATCGGACCCGCCAGCGACTTGGCGTTGGCCTGGCTCTGCCAGAACTCCCACGTCTCCGGGTGGAAACCGAGTAGCTGCAGGATCTTCGCGCCCCACAGGGCGAACGCGGACGTCACGCCCCAGATACCCCCGGACACGAGGAAGACCGCCCCGGCGAGCACGCCGAGCACCACCGCCCCGACCAGCATCGGCCACGATCCGCGGAGCACCCTGACGACGCCGCGGGCGGTCGGCACCGCGGCGGTCGGTGGCGGGTTGCGGCGGGCCTGGACGAGTTTGGTGACGTAGACGATCCCGGCCAGCACGGCGATCGTGATGGCCCACGAGCCGAACCAGCCGACGTGGTCGGCGAGCACGACGCCGGGCAGCGCCGGCCAGCCGTCCAGCAGCGGGAACGCCCAGGTGTAGAGCACCGACCCGGCGATGAAGCCGCCGAGGGTGAGCACGATCGTCGACTGCCCGGAGCCGACCGCGAACAGCGTCCCCGACGCGCAGGCACCGCCGAGCTGCATGCCGATGGCGAACAACACGGCGCCGACCAGCAACGCGAGGCCGAGCGGCCCGCCGCTCACCTTCGGCACCGAGCCGAACAGGCCGGACCCGGTCGCCACGATCAGCGCGATGAGCGTGGTGGCCGTGCCGAGCAGCAGCGTGTGGGCACGCAGGCCCTGGCCGTTGCCGACGGCGATCAGCTGCCGCCACGCCGAGGTGAAGCCGAACCGGGAGTGGAACAGCGCGAAGCCGAGTCCGAGGCCGAGCGCGAGCAGCACCCCGAACTTCGGGCCGTGGGCGGCCCAGACATACCAGGTGAGCCCGGCGGCCAGCACGCCCGCGACGGCCAGCGGAACGGGCCGGGCGGGCTCGGCGGGCTTCGGCAGCGGTGCGGCGCAGGAGGTCTGGAACGTGGTCTGGGTGCTCACGGCGCAAGGCTAGGTCGGAGCATGGGGTCATTTCCCGGTGTCTCACACCGCAGGACGCCAGGTGGGGCCTGCCCCATGGCACGGTCGTTACTTGCGGCCTAGCGTCCTGAGTCAGAAATACGCTGGGCGCCTCGACGGCCCAGCTTCCCGCCGGCGGCGTTGCCGGACCGCCCGAGTACGGTCCAGTACGAGGGCGATCCGGCGCCTTGCCGGCGGAAACCTGGATCCGCCGAGCCACGCAGCAACTTCTGACTCACGACGCTAGCGTGAGTCCATGAGGTACTTGCTCGCGCTGTTGCTGACGCTGTTGGGGTCCGGCGGTCTGGTGCTGGGCATGTTCCGGTCCTGGCGGGAGGATCGCTCGGCGAGCGACTTCGCGCTGCGGGACGTGTTCACGCAGTCGCCGACGACCACCGAGGCCGGGTTCTTCACATCGGTCGCCGTGTTGTTGCTGGCCGCCGTGGTCGTCGGGCTGTTCGGCGCGCTGGTCCGGTCGAGGGTGCTGCTGGGCCTGGCGACGCTCGCCGCGCTGGTGCCGACCGGCCTGTGGGCGCTGCAGGCCGCCGACGGGACGTTCGAGATCCCCGGGCTCCGGGACGGTTTCACCAACGCCGCGGCCGGCGCGGGTCTGCTCCTGCTGGCCACGGTGGTCACGGCCCTGCGCCGCCGCCGCGCCGCCGAGCCCGCCGCCGAGACCGAGCCCGCCCCCGGCACCCCGCGCCCCTGGAACGAGGCCCGCTGACAGAACGCCGCGCGCAAGCGAAAGGGGCGCCCCGCCGTGGCGGGACGCCCCTTCCTGGAAGAGCCGAGATCAGTCGCTCGACTGCAGGTAGGACAGCAGGCGCAGGATCTCCAGGTACAGCCAGACCAGCGTGGTCATCAGGCCGAACGCGGCGAACCAGGCCCACTTCGAGGGCATGCCCTCGCGGATCATCTCGTCGGCCATGTTGAAGTCCAGCAGGAAGCTGAACGCCGCGATGCCGATCACGACGAGGCTGAAGATGATGGCGATCGGGCCACCGTCCCGCAGCGGGTTGAAGCCGAAGAAGCTGGTGATGAGGTTGACCAGCATCAGGATGGCGACACCGACGACGGCGCCGACGATCCACTTGGTCAGCTTCGGGGTGACCTTGACTGCACCGGTCTTGTAGACGATCAGCATGCCGATGAACACACCGGCGGTACCGACGATCGCCTGCAGCGCGATGCCCGGGTAGACGATCTCGAACAGCCCGCTGATGGCACCGAGGAACACACCTTCGGCAGCCGAGTAGAGCAGCGTCATCACGCCACTCGGCTTCTGCCGGAAGATCATCACCAGCGACAGCACCAGGCCGACGAGCATGCCGCCGACCAGAGCACCGATCAGCGCACCACTGACGCCGACCACCTGGCCTGCGCTGTTGAGCGTCAGCTGGGTCTGGGCCCAGAAGGCCGTGATGACACCGGTGAGCAGCGCCACACCGAGGCTGAGGCCGGTCTTGATGACTACGTCGTCGACCGTCATCGGACGGTCTGCGGAGCCGGCGGGCGCCTGCGGCGGACCGTAGCCCGGCACGCCGCCCTGCGGCTCGTTGAAGCCTACGTTCGGGCCGAAGCCGCCGTACGCCGCATTGCGCGTCGGCAGCCTGCGGAACGCGGGGTTGCTACTGGAACGCACCTGATCCTCCTGGATCTACTGGCACCTGCATGACGTCAACGACCGCGGACGGCGGCCTGTTCCCGTCGGTAAAACCGACTTTACTCACAAAGGTGCCCGCAGTCCCGGCCACTATGCCAGTGACCGTCGGTCACGTTTCCATCGACACTTCGCTCAGCTGGCCTATTGCACCGAAGGCCCAGGTAGGTGACCCTCGCATGGGCGTGCCCGGAACGTGTCGGGGCGGTGACGGGTCGTGCAGCGGCGGTGAAGCCTGCACAGACCACCCGGCACCTGTGGGTGACAGGGGTAACTGGGGCAAGAAGGGCGCGCTCACCAGGCGTGTTCGCACGCACAGGCGCGATCGAAGGAGACCTGCACGAAATGGGGCGGACCAGACACCCGGGCAGACGCCTGCTCGGGTTGATCGGCGTGAGCCTGCTCGGCGTCCTCTCGCTCGGCACGATGGCCACGCCGGCCCTCGCCGCTGAGCAGAACGGGCCCGGCATCGAGATCAAACCGGGCCAGCGCTGGAGCAACAGCGACCACAACTACCACCTGGGCGCCTACATGGTCGGCGGCAAGCAGGTGTTCTGCGTGCAGTTCGCCATGGACGAGCCGGACGCCAACGAGAAGTTCGAGCCCGGCGGCGACCTGACGACCAAGTGGGGCGACGCGCTCTCCCCCGAGGTCGCGGCCAAGATCTCCTACCTGCTGCTGCGTTACGGCAACACGAAGGACAACAACGAGGCGGCCGCGCTGGCGCACCTGCTGCACAAGTACACCGCCACCCCGCGCAACGAGGGTGACCTCGACGACAGCCTGCCGTCGGACAAGATCGGCTACAACGTCGGACTGCACGAGGCCCAGCTCAAGAAGGCCGGTGCCGACGGCGACGTCGCCAGGCTGGAGAAGGACGCCGAGGCCAACCGCGGTCCGTGGAAGGTCGAGCTGACCGCCCCTAAGGGCGACCAGGCGATCGGTGCCCCCGGGGACTGGACGGTCACCGTCACCAACGCCGCGGGCAAGGGCGTCGCCGACGTCCCGATCGAGCTCACGCTGACCAATGCCACCGGCCCGGACGGCAAGGAAAAGCTCACGGTCAAGACCGACAAGGACGGCAAGGCGACGGCGAAGGTCACGCCGTCGGCGGAGGACGTCACGGTGGCGGGGAAGCTGTCCGTGCCGGCCGACAAGCCGCAGGTGCAGAAGGCCGTCGGCAAGCCGAAGACCCAGCGCGTGGTGGCCACCGGCGGGGAGAAGGAGCACAAGCTCTCCGGCAAGACCAAGGCCAAGGGCGGCAAGGTGTCGGTCACCAAGGTCGACGCCAAGACCGGCAAGGGCATCCCGTCGGTCGGCCTGCGGCTGACCGGTGAGGACAAGAAGTCGCCCGCCCTCGGCGCGAACGGCAAACCGCTGGTCGACCCGGAGGGCAAGCCCGCCGTGCTGACCACCGGCGCCGACGGCGTCGCCGTCGCGGAGAACCTCAAGACACCGCAGAAGATCTGCATCGTCGAGGCCACCCCGCCACACGGCTACAACTTCGACCCGAACAACCCGCCGTCGGCCTGCGGCGAGGTCAAGCCGGGCGAGACGCTGGCGCTGAAGATCGACAACGTCCCGAGCGAGGTCCCCAGGACGATCCCGGCGGGCTCGGAGCCCAACGTGATCGCCCAGGGCGCCACGACGTCGGCACCGCCGGTGGCCGCGCTGGCCGCCATGGGCGTGCTCGCCGCGATCGTCTCCGGCCTGGTCGGTTTCGTCGTCCGACGGCGGTACGGCCAGCGGTAGTCCATGTCCGGCCGTCGTCCCCGCCGTGAGCTGGTCGCACCCTTCCTACTGGGTGCGGCCAGCTTGCTGGCGCTCGAAATAGCCGTCGCGGTGGTCGTCGCCGAACCGCGGACGGAGACCGTCGCGGGCTCGGCGCGGGCGGCAACGGCAGCCGTGGCACCCGCGCAGGCGGCCGCCGCGGCACCGGCGGCACCGCCACCCGCGCCCGGCACGGCCACCACCCCGAAACCGCAGTCGCCCGCCCGGCAGGACGCCGGGCAGCGGCCGAACAGCATCCGGCTGCCCGCCGGTGGCTCGGCGACCCTGGTGCGCAAGGAGGTCCAGGGGCCCAACGCCGTGCTGCCCGTCCCCGACGATCTCGGTGAGGCGACCTGGTGGGGCGCCGGGCTCGCCGCGTCGAACGGCGCGAGCGTGTTCGCCGGGCACGTCAACTGGCACGGCAGGGTCGGCCCGTTCGCCGAGCTGTGGGCGACCCGGATCGGCGAGCAGGTGACCGTGCAGGACGCGAAGGGCAAGACGTTCACCTACCGCGTCGCGCAGACCCTCACGCTTGGCAAAGACGAACTGCCGTCACGCGCCGACGCGTTGTTCAGCCAGCAGGGCAAGCACCGCATCGTGCTGGTCACCTGCGGCGGACGCTGGCTCGGCGGCTCGACCGGATATGCGGAGAACCGGGTGGTCATCGCCGAGCCGATCGACTGAATGGTGGCACAATGCCCGTGGGTTCCGCGGGCGACACAAGAGCAGGAGATGCCATGGCCACCTTCCTCGTGACCGGTGCGACTGGCCTGATCGGCCGCCACTTCACCCGGCTGCTGCTCGAACGGGAGGACATCGAGCGGGTCACGCTGCTGGTGCGCGACGCGTCCAGGGACCGGCTGACCGCGATGGTCGCCCAGTGGCCGAACCCGGACCGCGTCGAACTGCTCTCCGGCGACCTCGGTGAACCCGGGCTCGGCGTCACCGACGCGGACCGGGAGGCGCTGCGCGGCAACGTCGACCACCTGGTGCACCTGGCCGCCCTCTACGACATCACCGCCGACGACGAGGACAGCGTCCGGGCCAACGTCGAGGGCACGCAGCACGTGATCGACCTGGCCCGGGACGTCCGGGCGGGCTGCCTGCACCACGTGTCGTCGGTCGCCGTCGCCGGTGACTACGCCGGGGTGTTCACCGAGGAGATGTTCGACGTCGGGCAGCGCCTGCCGACGCCGTACCACCGGACGAAGTTCGAGGCCGAACGGCTGGTGCGCGAGCAGCACGACGTGCCGACGCGGATCTACCGCCCGGCCATCGTCGTCGGCAACTCGCAGACCGGCGAGATGGACAAGATCGACGGGCCGTACTACCTGTTCCCGGCGATCAGCAAGCTCACGTCGGTGCCCAGCCTGCCGCTGGTCGGCCCGGACATCGGCGACACCAACGTGGTGCCGGTGGACTACGTCGCCGAGTCGCTGCTGGCGCTGGCGCTCAAGCCGGGCCTGGACGGGCAGGTGTTCCACCTGGTCAGCCCGGAGCCGCAGCCGGTCACCGACGTCTACAACGCCTTCGCCAAGGCCGCCGGGGCGCCGACGATCACGGTCGAACTGGACGAGCGGGTCTCGCGTGGCGTCGTCGGCCTGCTCAAGCTCACCGAGCACATCCCCGGCGTCACCATCGCCCGCGACGCGGTGCTGGAGCGGCTGGGGATTCCGCCGGTGCTGCTGGACAACCTGACGTTCCCTTCGGTGTTCTCGACGGCGAGTACCCGCAAGACGCTGGCCGGATCGGGAATCGAGCTGCCGCGGCTGGAGGACTACGCGCCGGTGCTGTGGCGGTACTGGCGCGAACACCTCGACCCGTTCCGCGCCCGCAAGCACGGTCCGCGGGGTGAGCTGGACGGCCGCAGGGTGATCATCACCGGCGCGTCGTCGGGCATCGGGCGGGCCACCGCGCTGAAGGTCGCGGCCGAGGGCGGTGTCCCGCTGCTGGTGGCGCGCCGGCAGCACGAGCTGGAGGAGGTCCGCGACGAGATCATCGCCGCGGGCGGTCACGCGGCCGTCTACCCCGCCGACCTGACCGACGAGGAGTCGGTGCACAAGGCCGTTGACGCGATGATCGCCGAGCACGGGCGGATCGACATGCTGGTCAACAACGCCGGCCGGTCCATCCGCCGGTCGATCCGGCTGTCCTACGACCGCTTCCACGACTACGAGCGCGCGATGGCGATCAACTACTTCGGCGCGGTGCGGCTGATCCTCGCGGTGCTGCCGCACATGTCGGAGCGCAAGTTCGGGCACATCGTCAACGTGTCGTCGATCGGTGTGCAGGGCATCGCGCCGCGGTTCTCCGCGTACGCCGCGTCGAAGGCGGCACTGGACTACTTCGCCCGCATCGCGGCGACCGAGACGCACGGCGACGGGATCACGTTCACCACGATCCACATGCCGCTGGTGCGCACGCCGATGATCCGGCCGACCAAGATCTACGACGCGTTCCCGACGAAGTCGCCCGAACAGGCCGCCGACATGGTGGTCAAGGCGTTGAAGAAGCGGCCCAAGCACATCGGCACGCCGATCGGGCAGGCCATCGGGCTGGCGTACACGCTCACCCCGACGCTCACCGACGCCGTGGCCTACCAGGGGTTCCGGATCTTCCCGGACTCGGCCGCGGCCGGCGGCACCGACCGGATCAAGCTGGGCCGCGGCGAACGGCATCTCTCCCGCGCGGCGACGGCGCTGGCGAAGCTGACCCGCGGCTTCCACTGGTAAACACGTACCTGTACACGGTCGCGACGAGTACGGAGGTAACGTCGGCCCATGGCTTCCGAGCGAGACAACGGTCTGCTTCCCCTTCGCCGGGACTTCGGCCAGGCGTGGCACGGGTTCGACCGCGGCCAGATCATGCAGTACCTCGACCATGTCGAGGGGCATGTCCGGCGGATCATGGCGGACCGTGATTCCGCGATGGCGCAGGCCAGCACGCTGTCGCGGGAGCTGGAGAACTCGCGGCGGGAGATCGGCAACCTGCGGGCGCGGGTCGAGGAGCTGAAGAAGCCGCCGGAGCGGATCGAGGACCTCGACGAGCGCATGCAGCGCACGGTGCAGCTCGCGCACGCGCAGGCCGAGGAGATCACCAAGCGTGCGCAGATCGCCGCGGAGCAGCACTGGACGTCGACCACCGAGGCCGCGGACACGCTGCGTGAGCGGTACTCGAAGATGATCGCCGAGGTCGACAAGCAGGCCGAGGCCATCCAGCGGGAGCAGCGGGCCGCACTGGAGGCGACCCGTTCGGAGGTCCAGCGGCTCACCGTCGACGCCGTGCGGCACCGGGAGCAGCAGGACGCCGAGGCGGAGCGCAAGCGCCGGTCGATCGAGCACGAGTTCGACGCGAAGATGGCCGCCGAGAAGGCCGCGCTGGACAAGCACATCGCCGACCAGCGCACGGCCAGCAAGCAGCAGGCCGAGCGCAGGCTGGCCGAGGCCACCGCCGAGGCGAAGCGGCTGGTGGACGAGGCGACGGCCAAGGCCCGCAAGCTGGTCGAGGAGGCCACGGTGAAGTCGGCCTCGCTCGTCGACGAGGCCACCGCGGACGCCAAGCGCCGCACCACCGAGGCCGATCAGCACGTCGAGCGGCTGACGAAGCTGCGGGAGCAGGCCCGGGCCCGGCTGCAGGAGGCACGCGAGGTGCTGGCCCGCAACGAGGACGCACTGGAACCGCCGGAGGAGGAGTCGGAGGTCGACACCAGCCCGGCCAAGCAGGAGGTGCCGCCCGCGCCTGCCCCGCTGGCGACGGCGGTCCCGGCCGACCCCGCCGGTGCCCCGACGATCCCGGCGGCCCCGCTGCCCAGCCCCAAGGCCCGCGACGGCAAGCCCAACCCCCTGGTGAAACCGGCCGCCAACTAACCGCGCGGTTTGGGGCATGTGGACGGTGCGTGCGGGCTAGGGTGTCCGCCATGCGAATCGGTGAGCTCTCGCAGCGGGCCGGCGTCAGCGTGCGTTCGCTGCGGTACTACGAGGAGGAGGGCCTCCTCAGCCCCGACCGCGACGAGAACGGTTACCGCCGGTTCACCGAGCGTGATGTCGCCACGGTGACGCAGATCCAGCTCTTCTACTCCGCCGGGCTGCGCAGCAGCCGGATCGCTGAGCTGCTCCCCTGTGTGGCGGGAGTCGAGGACCACGTCGTTCCGTCAGCGGGCCTGGCCGAAGACCTCGAACAGGCCCGCCACCGCCTACGCGGCCAGATCGCCGATCTACGAACCTCGCTCGACATCGTCGACCGCGTACTCGCGGCGGCCGCGCTTCAGCGCGCCGGCATGTCGTAGCGGAAACCCGCGCGCGCCAGCCGAACCAGCCCCTCGTCGATCCGCCTCGGCTCCGGCCCGAGGTACATCCGCATGGCGGGCAACGGTTTCGCGCCCGTCGAGTACGGCCAGGGCCACGCCGGTGCGAACAACACACCCGTCTCGGCGAAGCAGTCGTCGCGGAACCGTTCGCAGCCGTCGGGCAGTTCGGCGTACGCCCTCGGCAGTTCGAACATCAGGTACGACGTGCACTCCCCCGGGTACACGCCGTCCGGGAACCCCAGCAGCTCCCGGAACAGCCGGTCCACCTGACGACGCTTGTCCGCGTAGCCGACCCGTTGCACGGCAAGGAAAGCCGCCGACGCCGGGTCGGCGAGCCAGCCCGCCATCGCCTCCTGGTGCACGCCGCCGTACATCAGGCCGGAGTGCAGCCGGTACCGGTTCACCAGCAGGTCCAGCACGTCCGGCGCGGCGACGAGCGCGCCGATTCCCCAGCCGTTGCAGTGGAACTGCTTGCCCAGCGACCGTACGCACAGCCATCGCCGCGCGGCCGCGGCCGGCGCGCCGGGCAGCCGTTCCAGCAGCAGCGCTAGCGCCGACGTGGGCTCGACCTCCGGGTCGTGAACGGCGAAGTACGCGTCGTCGAGCAGCAATCCGGCGCCGGTCGCCAGCGCCAGGTCGATCAGGGTGCCGGTGAACTCCGGGGACCAGTTGACCGCCGTCGGGTTGTGCTGGGTGTTGACCACGACGAGCGCCAGTTTCTGGTCCGCCGACATGGCGATCTCGGTGGCCAGCCTGCCAAATGCGGCGGCGTCCGGCCGGAACCCGTCCGCAGGGTCGAGCACGCCGTACCGCACCTGGTAGCCCAGCGCGCCGAACACGCCCTCGTAGTCCCAGCTCGGCCCGGCCGCCAGCACGACCGGCTGCCGGTTGTCGCCGCGGTCCTCGTCGAGCAGGTAGCGGCCGAAGTCGAACATCGCGCTGCGGGTTCCGGTCCAGGTCGCCGCGACCTGGAAGTCCTTGCCCGGCACGGCGGCGCCGGGCACCCGCTGGCCGGTGACGACGTGCTCCAGGATCGCGCGGCGCAGCGCGGGCAGCCCGTACATGGACAGCTGATACCCGTGCGCGGCCGGGCGGTTCGCGTCGACGTGGGCCACCAGTCCCGGCGGAACCTGGTTCCACGTCTCGCCGAAGCTGAAACAGAGCGGATCACCGTGCGGGCAGCCGTCGGCGAGGTAGTCGCGGATGAGCCGGACGTCGGGCATGCGGCTGGGCAGAAGGTCGTCCATGACCAGCGCGGCGAAGTTCTGCTGTGCGTTCATGTGCTTTCCACACGAGACGCCCTCGCGACGGGTTCAAGCCCCACGGCACGGCAACGCCGTTGGACCAATGTCAGGGTTCGCGGCGTACCGCCACGACGCCGGCCAGGACCAGCTCCAGGCCGAACTCGTAGTAGTCCTCCGGGTCGTCGCACACGCTCAGCGGTTTCGCCGCCGCGACCAGGTACGGGTATTCCTGGGCCGACACCTCCTCCGGCAGTCCGCGGGCCGGCGTGCCACCGGGTTCGTCGGTCACCAGCCCGATCACGGTCCGCAGGACGTGCCTCGTGACGCTGACCGCCCGCTCGGGGGCAAACCCCGCCCGGTCGAGTACACCCAGGACCGCGTCCAGTACACGCAGCAGCGGCGCGGACGGTTCGATCCGGCCGGCGAGCAGGCCGGTCGCCCAGCGATGCCGGCGCAGCACCCGCACGACCGACCAGAGCAGTTCACGAAGCCCGGCGGTCCACTCGTCCACGTCGCCGGGGAGATCGACCGAGCCGAGGACGCGTTCGGCCAGCGCGGACAGCAGCTGGTCCTTGTCGCGGAAGTGCCAGTAGAGGGCCATCGGCGTGACGCCCAGCAGGTCGGCCACCCGGCGCAGGGTGACCGCGTCCAGTCCCTCGGCGTCGGCGAGTTCCATCGCCCGGTCGACCACGGCGTCCCGGCTCAGTCCCCTGCGCACCACGATCCCGACCCTATACGGTGTACAGTTCAGCCAGAACTATACGTCGTATAGGGAGGCTGCCCGTGGCCCGACGCGATGATCCGAACGGCGACCGATTCTTCGCGCTGCGTACGTTCCGCCGCGACGGCAGCGCGGTGTCCACCCCGATCTGGCTGGCACCGGCCGACGGTCGCTGGTACGGCTACACGCCGGGCCGTTCGGCCAAGGTCCGGCGACTCCGCCGCGATCCCCGCGTGGAGGTGGCCGGCTCCGACTTCGACGGCAACCCGGCACAGCCCTGGCGTACCGGCACGGCACGCCTGCTGACGGGACGGGAGCTGCGGACCGCGAAACGTGCGCTGACGGCCAAGTACGGCAACGCGTTCCGGTTCTTCGTGCTCGTCACGCTGGCGGGATCCGTCCGGCGCAACGGCGGGCGCGCGGTCGGTCTGGAGATCACACTGGACGGATGACGACCGCGCGGCTGTTCCGCCGGTGGCTGCCCACCGCGCTCGGGTCGTCCATGCTCGTCGTCGAGATACCGCTGGTCTACGCGGCCGTCGCCCGCGGCCTCGACGGTGGCAGCGCACTGGCCGCGATGGGGATGTGCCTTTCGCTGCTGGTCGTGGTCAACACCCCCGCGCTGGCGCTGACCCCGCTGGTCGTCGCCGCACCGGAACACGGCGGGTTACGCCGCTGGTCCTGGCTCACCGGCCTGGCCGGAACGGCCGTGCTGCTGACACTCGCGCTCACCCCCGTCCCGACCGTCCTCTTCGGACTCGACACCACCCTCGCCGGGCACGTCAGCGACGGCCTGCTCGGCCTCGCCGTCAACCCGCTCGGCGTAGCGCTGCGCAGGCTGCTGCACGGCCGGTGCATCGTCGCGGGCCGGACCGCGGCGATCACCGTGGCCGCGGTGGTCCGCATCGCCGGTTCCGGTGGACTGGCCTGGGTCGCGGTAACACTGATCCCCGAACGGGCCGCGCTGGCCGGCGGCCTGGCACTGACCGCGGGCGCGTTGCTGGAGACCGTGCTGCTCCTGCCTGCCGTCCGGCGTCTGCCCACGCCCCGGCCGCTGCCGGACCGGCGACTGCGGTGGCTCGCCGGCAGGCACGCGCACCTGTCGTCGACCCGGCTGCTGGCGATGGTACCGATGCTGGTCACCACCGTGGGCATCGCGCACTCAGCCGACCCGCTGCCGTCGCTGGTGGTCTGGCCGGCGTTGTACGAGCTGACGATGCTGTTCGTCTCGCCGACCACGGACTGGGAGTCGGTCAGCGGAGCCGAGTTGCGGCAGCATCCCCGTTCCGCCACGGTCCGCTGGCTCACCGGCTGGCTGGCCGCGGGCTTCACCGCGGCGTTCGCCGTAGTGTTGTTCAGCGACCTGGCGCGCGTCTACCTGGTCGACCTGCTGGCCGTCGCGGAGGGACCGGCCACGCTGGGACTGCGCTGGGCCCCGGTGCTGCTGGCCATGCCGGCGCTCTGGGTGCTGCGAGCCCAGTTACACGGCGTGCTGATCGCCGCGGGTGCGACATCACGGCTCGTCTACGCCAGCGCCGCTCACGTCGTCGTCCTGGTGACCGCTGTCGCGGTGGCGTCCACCACGGCGTTGCCCGGCGTGGCCGGCGCCGGGCTGGCACTGGTGGCCGGGCTCGCCGTCGACGTGGTGGTCACCGGCACCGCGGCCGGTCCCGCGTCGAGGCTGCCCTGATTCCACTCCAGGCCGGCGACCGGTCCGCTCAGCGACAGGCCGGGTAGCTCCGCCAGGACCCGCAGCGCGACGGCGACTTCCATCCGGGCCAGCGCGGCCCCGAGGCAGTGGTGCGGCCCCCTGCCGAACGCGATGTGCCTGCCGTCGGCACGCCCCGGCACGACGGCGTCCGGATCGGCGAAGTGGCCCGGGTCGCGGTTGGCCGCGCCCAGCCTGCACAACACCCGCTCGCCCGCCCGGATGGTGACCCCGGCCAGTTCGACGTCCTCGCGCGCCCACCGCGGGAAGACCTCGCCGATCACGCCGATCTGCAGCCGGACGATTTCTTCGACGACCGCCGCCACCTCCGCGTCGCCCGCCGTGGCCAGCGGCGCCAGCCTGCCCTCGGCGAGCAGCATGACGGCGCCGACCGCGATGGCGTTGGTGGCCGTCAGGTAACCGGCGGCGAGGATCGACAGCACCAGGATGGTCAGCTCATGATCGCCCAGTCCACTGTGGAGCAAAGTGCTGATGAGGTCGTCGCCGAGCCGTTCGCGTTTCGCGGCGACGAGCTCGTCGATGTAGGCGGCGAAGGCCAGCCACGCCTGAGCGTCGCCGGTGGTGAAGTCCGCCGAACCGGCCGCGTCGGCGAGGCTCCGGAAACGATCGCGTTCGGCGATGTCGACGCCGAGCAGCTCGGCGATCACGCCGATCGCCAGCGGGGCGGCGAAGTCCGCCACCAGGTCGGCCGACGGCGGCAGCGCCCCGGCCAGCTCCTCGGCCAGTTGCCGGACGCGGGGGCGCAGCTGTTCGATCCGGCCGGGCGTGAAGGCGCCACCGACCAGGCGGCGCAGCCGGCGGTGGCCGTCGCCGTCCTGCAGCAGCGTGCCCTCGCCGCCCCCGCCGGGCGGGTTCACGCCGAACCGGTCGTCGCCGAGCACGGCGACCACGGCGTTGTAGGACGTCACCAGCCAGACCGCCGAGCCGTCCTCGGCACGGACCCTGGCGACGGGTTCCCGTGCCCGTAGCTCGGCGTAGGCGGGTGGCGGGCGCAGCGGATCGGGCCGTTCGAACGGCATGGTTCGCATGATCGGTCACCTCACAGGACTTTATGCGTTACAGTCGTAACGTAACAGCTTGTCCATTACAGACGCAATGTGAAACCATGGGACGGTGCCGAAACTGGTCGACCACCACGAGCGCCGCACCCGGATCGCCGACGCCCTGTTCCAGGTAGCGGCGACCGACGGAATCGAGGCCGTCAGCCTGCGCCACGTCGCCGCGGCCGCCGGCGTGACGACCGGGATGGTGCAGCACTACTTCCGCACGAAGGAGGAGATGCTGCTGTTCGCGCTGGACGTGATCGGCGAACGCGTCCAGGCCCGCGTGGAGGCGTCGACGGCACGCGGGACCGGCGCGATGCTGCGGGAGCTGCTCGTCCAGCAACTGCCCTTCGACGAACCGCGGCGTGCCGAACTGCGGGTCGCGCTGGCGTTCCAGGCCTACGCGGTCCGTAGCCCGGCGATCGCCGCCCGGCTACGTGAGGGCCACGAGCGGCTGCGGGACGTGGTGGCGGGCCAGATCCGGCAGGCGCAGGCGGCCGGTGAGGCTTCGAGGACCCTCGATCCGCACGCGAGTGCGACCGGGCTCGTCGCACTGGTCGAGGGCCTCGGCGGTCTCGCGGCCAGCGGCTCGCTCGGGCCGGAGGAGGCGCTGGCCGCGTTCGACGCCCACCTGAGCACGCTGTTCAGGCAGGCAGCGGCGGGAGCACCGCCTGCGCGTCCTCGCCGGCGAACCACAGGCCGATCATGAACGCCGCCGTCGCCTCCAGCAGTCCGATCCGGTCCAGGCCACCGGCGTCGACCGGCCGGCAGCCGAGGTCCTCGACCAGGGGAGCCACCACGTCGACCGCGTCACCACACAGCGGAACCGACAGCGGCCGCCCGCCGAACACGGGTGGGGTCATCCGCCAGACGTCGACGTGACACAAGTTGAAGGCCTTGACGACGCGTGCCCCCGGCGCGGCGTCGGCCACCGAGATCCGGTCGTCCGTGAGCCGCCCGTGCTCCACGGGATTCGTGCAGTCGATCACCACCCGACCCTGGAGCGGTACGGCCGCCAGCACGGAACGCAGTGCCGCGTGCGGTACGGCGAGCAGCACGACGTCGGCCGCGCCCGCGGCCTCCGCGAGCGTGCCCGCCCGGGCGCCGATCCGCTGAGCGAGGTCGGCCGCGCGGCCGGGGTCGCGCCCGCCGATCGTGACGTCGTGGCCGCGTCGCGCCCACTGCCCGCCGAGGGCGTCGGCCATGTTGCCGGTGCCGAGAATGCCTATCCGCATCGTGTCTCCTGACGTGGTTCGATGGCTACGTCAGCGACGGTAGGCAGGGCGGTGGTTACCAGATGGTTCCCGGAGATGAGCTACTGGCGGACTGCCGGGCGCGGCTCGCGCTCGATCTGTTGAGCAACACCTGGAACGGCGTGGTGCTTTGGGCGTTGCGATCCGGGCCGGTCTCGCACAGCCGGTTGCGCACGCGGATCGGCGGCATCAGCGCGAAAGTGCTGACCGAGACGTTGCGGCGGCTCGAGTTCAACGGCCTCGTCACCGGCCGGTACGAGCTGACCCCGCTCGGCGCGAGCCTGTTGGGCCCGATCGAGTCACTCGGGCGGTGGGCAGACGAACACGGCGACGAGGTGCTGCGGGCTCAGGATGCCGTGCTGAGCCAGTCCCGCAGTACCCCGGCGGTGCGTTCCGGCTGATCCTCGGCGGTGTAGGTGTAGGAGTCGCCGATCGTGCGCAGGTCGGCGCCCAGCAGCGTCGCGTACTCGCGGGCGCTGGCCAGCGGGAACACGTGGTCGTCGGCCGCCCAGGCACACAGCATCGGCAGCGTGGACCCGCGCAGCCGCTCGGCGGCCTCGCGGACGTAGCGGATGTCGACCGCGCCGATGGCCTTGCGCCCGTCGGCGCGGATCGCAGCGTCGGTCAGCACCGGGCGGAGGTAGCCGCGCATCACCTCGGCGTCGATCGGATACTTGGCGAGCCAGCCGTAGGTGTTGGGCAAGCGCCACGTCAGCCGGGATC
Source organism: Amycolatopsis suaedae (assembly GCF_004214935.1). Lineage (GTDB taxonomy): Bacteria > Actinomycetota > Actinomycetes > Mycobacteriales > Pseudonocardiaceae > Amycolatopsis > Amycolatopsis suaedae. The sequence continues at coordinate 290,624 of NZ_SFCC01000006.1, read as the reverse complement.
GCAGTGGCTGGTAGAGCAGCCGGTGTGTCAGCGGGTGCCTGGCCGCGGCTTTCAGGATGCCGAATGATCCATGGGTCGGCGGCCAGGTGCACCATGGCGTCTCGCAGGAGTTCAGCACCAGCCGGCCGATTCGTTCCGGCCGGGTCGCGGCGGCTAGCTGGCTGTAGGCGCCGCCGGAGTCGTTGCCGACCAGGGTGACGTCGTGCAGGTCCAGCGCGTCGAGCAGGTCGGTGATCATCCCGGCGATCCCCGGCGGGGAAAGGTCCGCGCCGGGTCGCATCGGCACGGCGTGTGAGCCGAGCGGCCAGTCCGGCGCGATGCAGCGGAACTGCCCGGACAGCAGCGGCACCAGCTTGCGCCAGAGATCGGCGTTGACCAGGTAGCCGTGCACGAACACGAGCACCGGCCCGTCGCCCGAGTCGTGGTAGCGCAGTGGGCCCGACGGTAGCTCCACTTCTTGCAACCGTTGCAAGAACATGCCGGTACGCTAACAGCAGTCGTGCAACGATTGCAAGAAGGGACGGCTGTGGACCCCCGCAAGGAACGGACCATCACCGCGCTGCTCCGCGCGGCCGAGGAGGTCTTCCGGGAACGCCCGGTCGCCGACGTGACCGTCGACGAGATCGCGACGCGGGCAGGCGTCGCCGTCGGCTCGATCTACAACCACTTCGGTTCCAAGGCCGGCTTGCACGCGGCGGTCGTCGAGCGCGCGCTGGAGGCCGACCGCGACCACATGGACCGCGCCTACACCTCCGACCGGACGCCGCTCCAGCAGATCTACGCGGCGGCCGACGAGTACCTGGCGTTCTACCTGGCCAACCCCGACTACTTCCGGATGCTCGCGTTCCCCACCGGCCCCGGTCAGTACCCGGCAGGCCAGGAGCTGGCCGAGCGACTGGCCCGTTCGGTCAGCGAGCAGAACGAACGGCTCACGATGGCGCTGCGGCGTGGGATCGCCGCCGGAGAGCTCCGCGACGTGAACGTCGAGGACGTCACCACCGTGCTGTGGGCGGCATGGAACGGCATCATCAGCCTCGGCTGGCGCCCGGACGAGCTGCGCCGCGGCGAGGCCGAGCTACGCAGGCTACTCACCGTGGCAACGGACGTCGTCGCCACCGGACTGCTCCGATGACCGAGCGGGAACGCCTGGCGCGAACTCGCCCGGCAACCGCCCAATCAGGCGATCTCTCAGGTCTGTGTAGACGGAATTTTCCAGAATGGACGGGTGCTTCACACCGAAAGTCAGCCATGACCTCGTCACGTCGACCGCAGCTGCTCACTCGGCTTCAATGGCGACGTGATCTCCGACATCGTCAAGGAGGCCGCGTAACCCTCTTCCGACACAACCGGCGCATCTGGGGTCAGCGAACAGAATGTCACGGACCCGGTGAATACGGCCGAGTCATACAACGTCGGTAATACCGTTACGTACGCGTTGAAACTTTCAACGATGCCCGCCCTGCGAAGTAGATACAGGGCTTTCCAAGCAAATGCCAGACCCCTTCGGAAAACTAGGCGATGGTGCCCGTCAAGACCCTCCGGAAGGTCACCGTCAGGAATTCCTCGCCCATTAACAGGCAGTTCCCGATGCACTTGACGAGTTAACGTTTCAAAAGCGCCATGATAAGTTTTATGAAGTTCCCTCAGCAGGACGGCGCCGCTCACGATCACCCATCCTGCCTCGATAAGCTGGCCATAACCTTCCGGAAGATCCCTCGCCTTGCATGCCCCACAGGCGTGCGTGCAGTTTTGGCAGGCCTACTGGAGTTCAAACACCAAGCAAACTCTCTCAGCGCAGTTCCAATAACCGTCGCTATTGCACCAGTCTGCCCGTACTTTGAGTAGACCGTCGACGAGACGTGCACTGTTTCAACTACGGCGCCCTAGTAGCATCATGCACCGCGCAATAATTTTACACTTACTACCAGGTCCGCAAAATCGGCCTCCCCGATGCCATCGCTGCAGTTTAGGCGCCAATGATCTTCTTCAAGAGTTTCTATCCGAATACCAGCATAACGAAGACCGGCGTCAATACCACCACCTCTTCTTTCCCATGCATTGTACACGACCACCTCGGCTGGCACCCTGTTGCTAATAGGTCCTTCTATGAACTTTGGCGAATTGTCTGCCCAGAGAACCATGCGGGCAGCTGCGACGCCATTAATAGTGAACTTCCCCTTCGTTGTAGCCACGCAGAGCGCCTGCCTAGGAAAATTGATATAACGCTCGAACGAAATCTGTATTTTAGCCCCGGCTGCCACCTCCGGGATACACAAACGTAAGTAAACATCAACGCCGTCGACAGATATAACATCCGAGCGCTCTCGAACAAATCGATCGCCAAACGTTAGCGGCAGATCATTCGGATCCATGCCTATCCGCTCCCAAGATGACGATGCGGGTCGATGTTGGCGTGATCTTCGGGCCACCTAGGGGTAACAAGTTGTCCGCCAGCACGAGCCGGAATCGGTTCATGACTCAACTCCATAGACTCTACCTTACCTGTCACGGGGTTATTGCGCTGAGGAGCGCGTCCGCGCTGCATGCGCGCGACATTCGCTTCACCATACTGGTCTGCGACTGCAGGCTCAGCGGCTTCATTTTTCCAGAAGCGGGCGCGAACCGTCGACCATGCTGGTTCCTTTCCAGAAGCCGTCGGAGAGAACACGTCGTCTCCGCATTTCCAGCCAGCGTTGTGTACGAGCAGGTCGCCTTCAGGAACGGCCACGTGATAGGTACGGAGCCCGGCGATTGTCAGGTTGTATACCGTACGTGACGATCGCGATCTGTTTACCGTATCAATGGACACCCAGGATCCGGCTGCAGTCCGCAGCATAGTTCCAGAAGTCAACTCCGACGCACGAGCCCACTTCCTAGTTTCCGGAAGCCAGAAGGGATGTCCTTCCGTCGCCGTCACCGTACCCGCCTGGGACAATAATGGCGAGGGCGGAAACATGGAGATCTCAACCAGGTCTTTCATGCCCTCACTGACTATGGTGCCAACAACCTTTCGGGGCCCCGCGACACCAACTGTCGGATCGTCAGCCCAGACGCTTTCCCCCAATAAGATAGTTTCAATAGGTTTTCGACTTCCGTCGGCCATCAATACGAGCGTTCCAGCAGCGAAGCTATTGACACTGCATGCCGAACCCATCGCGTTCTCAGCCGCGGCAACCGCATCCTGAACCCCACTGAGGCGTCTTCGTGCCGCGGCGACCTTGTCCGCCCATTTGAAGCCTTCGACGATCGCGTCGAAGATGCGGCCGACGGCACCGAGCGCCTTGCCCAGCTTGCCCAACGGGATCAGGCCGATGATCGCACCGGCACAGGCCCACATGTCACCACCGGAGACGCAGTCCTTGATGTCGTTCACACCGGTGACGTCACCGAGGATGTCCGGCAGCTGCTCGACGACCTTGTCGAACCAACCGTCCTTGGACGCGGCGACCTTGCGCAGCTCCTCGTACTCCTGCTCACTGATGCCGGCATTCGCCAGCCCCTGCTGACGAGCCGCGGCCTGGCGGGCGCGCCAGAGCTTGCGTTCCCTTTCCGCCTTGAGGAAACGACCGATGACCGCGCGGCTGTACTTCTTTTTCTTCATCCAATAGACGCGGGTCTCGGTGTACGTGGAACTCTGCATCGCCAGACCGGTGCCGCAGAGGATTCCGTCCGGACCGCACGAGTTGGAGAAGGCGAGCCCCGTCGGGTCGGAGAAGGTCACCGGCGAGTTGTTGGCGTAGGCGTAGCCATGTGCCCGCTGCGGCTCGACGGTGTCCATCACCGGATCGACCGAGATGAACCTCCCGGTCTCCGCCTCGTACTCCCGCGCACCGACGTGAGTCAGGCCCGAAGAGTCCTTCACCCCACCGACGAACCCCTTGTCATCCGGCCACGACTGCGGCTGTGGGCCACGAGGCAGACCGAACGGATCATGGAAACGTCGCGTGATCGGCAGGTCCGGCTTGTCCGCGATGGTCGCCACCGTCGTACCCTGGTGATCCCCGAAGAGCAACGTCACGCCACCGACCGACGACCTCATCGCCACCGCGGAGCCACCGTGGGTGTAGTACCGCTTCCCGGTCACTTCCCGCTTGGCGGTGTCCAGCGTCAGTTCCATCCCGGGCAGGTACAGCACGGCCAGTCCGGGCTCACGCTTGAGCAGACGCTGCCCATCCGCGTCATAGACGTGCGTCGTCTCGGCGCCGTTGGGATGCGTGATCTTGGCCAGGTGGCCCTCGCTGTCCCAGTCGAGCTTCTGGGTGTCACCGGCGATCATGCGGGTGGCCGTGTTGCCCGCGGGGTCGTAGGTGTACTCGTCGCGTGCCGTTCCGGTCGGGCCGGAACGGGTGATGGCACGCAGTGCGTGTGGCTGCGGCTGATCACCCTTGGGGTACTCGTAGTTGTAGGTGGTGTCACCCTGCGCTGTGTGATCGGTCTTGCTGAGGCGGTTGCCTGCCTTGTCGTAGGTGTAGTCGTGCCAATAGGGCGCACTGCCGCCGATGTTGGCGGTGGTCGGCTGCACCGAGCAGTCGCCGCCGGCCGGCGTGAACGCACTGGTCATGCGCCGCAGGTAGTCGTAGCGGAAGCACTGGGTGTCGACCGGCCCCGTGTGCGGGGTGTCGGCCACGCGGGTGATGTTGCCAGCCGGGTCGTAGCTGAAGGCGCGATTGAACACGCGCGAGCTGACGCTGCTGTTGCGGCTGACCTGGGTCTCAGTTACACGGCGGGTGGCCTCGTCGTAGTTGTGACCGATCCACGCGACGTTGGTCTTGTTGCCGACCGTGAGCCGTAGCGTCTCGCCGGCGAAGGAGTACATGTGCTCGCGCGCGTACTCCTGCAGGCCAACGGTCTCGGTGGGCAGGCCCAGGTCGTTGTAGCTGTGGAAGATGTTCTCGGCCGGCAGCCCACCCGCGGCAGGCTGGGTGGTGGATGACACCAGATCGGAGACGGCCTTGTAGTTGGTGCCGAAGACATACTCGCCGGCGAGGCCGCCCTCCTCGGCCGGGATGGTGACCTTGCTCGACTTCACCCGGTTCATCACGTCGAACTCGAGCACCGAGCGGGTATAGGCCCGGCCGCCGGCGTAGCGGGTACTCGACGTCTGCTGGCCGTAGCGCTTGGTCTTGCCGTCGTGCAGGGTGTCATAGGTCCACTCGGCGAGCTTCGGTCCGCCCACCGGCCCGTCGAACGTCGCGGTCTTGCGGTCGAGTTCGTCGTAACTGGTCGATACGACACGACCACGCGCGTCCGTTGTGGACACCAGCCGGTCAAACTGATCGTAGGCGTAGGTGGTGACGCCCTTGTCCGGATCGTGGTCGCTGACCTTCCGGCCCAGTGCGTCATAGGTGTAGCGCCAGGTCGCGCCGGTGGGGCCGGTGAAGGATTCGAGCTGTCCCTTGCGGTTGTAGACGTTGGTGGTGACGTCGTACGGCCCGGTGGCGGTACTGCCGTGGTACTGCCTGCGCTCGACGGCCTTACCCTGCGCGTTGGAGATCACCGTGCTCGGTGTCTCGCCCTGCGGTGGCGTGATGTGGATGCGGTCCCCACCGTAGGCCGTTGTGGTCCGCCATTTCTCGATGTTGAGGCTTCGCAGGATCGTGGCCGTGGGCCGGGACAGCGCGTCGAACTCGGTGACCGTCTGGTTCGGAACGGCCCAGTCGGTGACACCGTGCAATGCCTCGCTGACCGGCTGGTCGTTGTAGTACGCGGCGTTGGTCTTGTATGCCTGGCCGCGGGAGTCGTACCAGGTGTCGGTAAGCACACGGCCGCTCTTCACGCCGGGCGTCTGGGTCTGCCGTTCCCGCAGCATTCCGTCGTACAGGGTGACGCTGGTCGTGTAGTTCAGCCCGTCGTCCCGGAGCGACTTACTGGTGACGACGGTCGGCGCGTCAGTGCGGTACTTGTAGGCGTACTCCTTGACCGGCTTGGCCGGGTTGGCCTGCTTGGTCCAGTTCGGTGTCCATGCTTTGACCAGCCGGCCCAGCGGGTCGTAGACGGCGTCGCTGCGTTCCTGGTTGGCTCCGACCTCCGCGAGGATGCTGTTACGTGCCGGATCGAACTCGGTGACGGTGACGTGGCCGAGCGCGTTGGTGTTGGTGACCGTGGTCGGCAGTCCGGTGGCCGGGGTGTAGGCCACGGTCGACTTGCGCCCGGCCGGGTCAGACCGTTCCTTAACCCGCCCGTACTCGTCGTAGACGGTGTTGCCGACCAGTTGGTAACGCGCACCGTCCCATCGGTCGGTCGCGGTCGCGTCACCTCGGGTCGGCCCCTCGCCATGTGCCTTGCCGTCGTAGTAGGTGCGGACGTCGGACAGCACGTCGACGTCGGCCCCCTGGCCGGCCGAGCAGGGCAGCGCCACCTCACGTACGCGGGAGACGTATGTCAGCATCCATGCCCCGGGGTTGCGGGCATAGCTGGTGCGCGAGCACTTCTCGTCGCCGGTGACCGCCGTGTCGCCCGCGTCGTCGACCTGCTCCACGACGCCGTCGCCGTTGTAGCTGTGGGTGACTTGCGTGCGGCGCCAGCTACCGTTCTCCAACAGCGTCCGGCCACGGGCGGCGCCGGTGTCGAGCCGGAACGCCTTGTCCTCGCCGTTGGTGGCGGTGGGTCCGTGCAACCACGGGTCGGTGATCGACGCGGACAGGACCTTGTCACCGGCGTACTGCAGGGTCTCCCTGGTGAAACCGGCGAGCCTGGGATGGTCCTCCAGCTTTCCGCCCTCGGCATCGGTCACCCAGACGTCCCGGGTCCCACCGTTCGGCAACTTGTCGCCATCCATGCCGCGCATGTACAGGGATTCGCTGATCGACTGGGTCGTGCCGGGCTCACCGGTGATCGTGCGCACCTTCGCGTACCCACGCCAGGCCGACCAGGTCCGGTGTTCGGGTTTGCCGAGTTCGTTCTCGTCGAAGTGCCAGGCGCCCTTGTTCTCCGGGTATTCGTAGGCCGTTTTCAGCAGCGACGCCCCACCTGTGCGGGAATCATCGGTGACCGCCGTGACCACGTACTTGTGGAACCAGTCGAAGATCGGCTTCTGCCCGTTCTCCGGCACCCACCAGGTCGGGTAGCAGCGCATGGTGTTGTGCTCGGGGTTCGCCGGCATGCGGTCGGCGCGGCGGCAGTCTTTGTCCGAGTACTTGACCTCGGTGTACCCACCGGATTCGGTGTGGATGACGTTGAGCCGGAACCGGGTCAGCGGTGGCAGGTTGTCCACCGCGTCGACGCGGTTGGGCATCGGCACGCCGCCGAACCTGATCGGCGGCATCGCCTCGTAGCCGCCGACGTGTCCGGCGCGCGTGATGCTGCCCAGCCACATCGCCGGTGACAGACCGTCGCCCTGCTCCGCCGGCGGAAAATGCTGGGACAGCGACCAGGTGTCGACCGACCGCCAGCCGCTGCCGTCGGCCACCTGAGTGGTGACGGTGACCAGGCGCTTACGGGAGAAGAATGACGGCGAGGTGCGGTACTCACAGGTCTTGCCGGCGTCACAGATCTGGTCGAAGGGGACGTCCGGCCAGCTCTTGGCGGTGTCCTTGTTCAGTTGCTCGGGCGCACAGGTGATGGTCCCGCTGGGGAGGCAGCGTTCGGCCGTGGTGAACGCGATCCGTGCGGGCGCATGGGCGAAGTAGTTGTCGCTGCGCAGGCCGTATTCGATACGCCGGACCTGTCCGGCCCGGACGTATGGGGTGGCCGCACTTGCGGTCTTGTTGCGGCCGTAGTGGTTGATCTCCTTGTTGTAGTAGTACGTGATCACGTTGCCACGCGGATCAACCGTGTAGTCGAGGTTCCACCGCCATGCCTGCTGACACCACGAGTCGGCGTACGCCGGCTTGTTACACGGTTCGCCGGCGTGGTTACCGAACACCGGGGCGGTCCACGTCGACTCGGTCAACGGCTTCTTGTCGGCCCAGCCGGGAAGCCGGTTGACACCGAGAACGTGCTGAGTTCCGTCCGGTGTGGTGACCCGCCAGTGCTCGCCGTTGTCATCGCCGTTCACCGCACCGTACAGCTTCTCGATACGGGACCCGTCGTCGTTCTTCGGCCGCCAGGCGTCGGATCCGGCTACGCGCACCAGTTCGGTGGACACGCCGGCCAGCACCATGGTCGCGTTGTCGGTGGCCCAGCAGCGGTCGCCAGTCTCGGTGTTTCCCTGGTTTCCGCCCAGGTCCTCGGTACACGGCTTGTACTGCCGCTCGATGTAACCGCCTACGCTGAACTCCCAGCCGTCGCCCACGATCGACGCCTGGTTGTTGGTCGAACTGGTCCTGCCATCCATCGCACCGGACGAATAGCCGAGCGAAATCGAAGGTGCCTTTTCACCGGGAACCGGCGGAACCGCGAACGGGTAGCTGTAGGTGAAATCGCCGCTGGAGCCGCCCGCCGACCACTTGCCCGAGGGAGCCAGCGAGGTGGCCTTGAACGTGCCACCTGATCCGGCCGGCGCCGCCGCGACGGCGAACACCGCCGGCCCTTCCGCCAGGGAGGCACTGGCGGACACGTGCTTGGCGGCAAGATTGTTGTCGGTCTCGACCGGCGTCCCGGTGCGACACTCCGCCTTGTCCGGCGTGGCCACCGCACATGCCGGGTAGCGAACCAGGCCGAGCCGGGAAGCGAAGTCTCCACCGTAAGCCTGCGCGTAACCGCCGTAGTCGACCCGGACGGCCAGCGGCGCCTGTGCTGCCGCGGCTCGCGTGCCCGGTTCACTCAGCTGGAACAGCGTGCCCGCGATACCGAGGCGTTCGGACAGATCCTGGCCGTACGTCTCGACCCGCACCCGGCCCTGCGGTCCGGGCGCCGCACTGACCTTGACCGCGTCGGCCGTCGTGCGGCCGATGGACACCGGCAGGTCACCCGCCCTACGGAACTCCGCGGCCCCCGCCGTGTGCACCGCGCGCGCCGGCTCCGGTGGAACGACGTCGACCTCGGCGCTGCCGGCCGCGGGCCAACGCGCCTCGGGCGGCGACACGGTGCCTCGCTTGTCGGTCTCGCTCACCGGCGCGTCTGGCACCGGGACCGGACCACCGGGTACGGACTTGTCCGCCTGGACAGGAGGCGGGTCGCCCTTCACCTGGGCCACGGCCTCGGTTCCCACGGTGACCAACGACACCAGCATCGATGCCGACAGCGCGAACACTCCGGCGCGTCTGGCTACACGACGAAACCGCACAGGGTTTTCCTTTCAGGAAAGCGGAAACGGCTCAACGCCGCGCTAGCTCACGAATGCCGTCGGCGGTGGGGACGCCGGAGAACAGGCGGACGTCGTCGACGGATCCGTACCAGTCGTCCGACGGCACCCCCGTCCAGATGCCTCGTCCGATCAGCAGGTCACCTGATCCGTTCCAACCGGTAACGCCGGCTGTCTTGCCGGCCAGCTCGCCATTGACGTAGAGACGTGCCTCGCGGAGTGCGGTGTCGTAGACGCCGGTGAGGTGGACCCAGGTACCGGTCGTCGCGGCCGCGGGGCTCACGGCGGGTGTGCCGCATGCCTGCGTCGGTGAGCAGGAGACCAGCATTCCCCACTTACCCGTCTCGCCGCGGTAGCCGAGCAGGAACGGTGAGAACTTCGGATCGCCGAGGCTCACCACCGCCCGGCTGTGCTGGTCGAGTGTGTCCGCGCGCACCCAGGCCGACACCGTGTAGGACTTGTCGGTCCGCATCGCAGGGCGCGGTCCTGACACGTAGGCGCGGGACGACAGCGGCGCCAGCTGGAGACGGACCGCCGTGCTGCCCGGTTCGGTCACCCAGCTCACCTCACCGTGCAACGTTGCCCGCGCGCCGGTTACCGAGTCCACGGTGGAGGTTCCGCTGCCTTCATCCAGCGCGTACCGGGCACGCGGTACCACCTGGTTCGCCAGCAACGCCGCCTCCGCCGGAACGAGTGCCCGCTGGTAGACACGCACCTCGTCAACCGCACCCTGGAACTGGTCCTGCCGTCTGCCGTTCCACTGCGCGGCACCGACCAGGAACGATCCGGCGGCATTCCAGTTCGACCTGTGACCGACCTGGGACTCCCGGCGGCCGTCGACATACAACCGGAGGGTTCCCTCACCCGCGTCGTAGACGCCGGTGAGGTGCGTCCACACGCCGGGTTGCACCGGCGTCGTCGAAACGGCTCTCGAATGTGGCTGCCCGCCTCCGTCGGCATCAGCGCCGAACATCGAGAACGACCACTTGCCGTCCACCGTGGTCTGCAGCTGGAACCCACTGGTCCGGTTGCCGTCCTGGGACACCACGGACGACCACCGCCCGGTTCGGTCCGCCCTCGCCCATGCGGAGACCGCGAACGTCTTCGTCGTGTCCACGGCGGCGGCTTGCTCCAGCCACTGGGTGGCACCGTCCAGCTGCGTGGCACGGTCCTCGTAACCGGTGACGAAGCCGGGCGCGGCGACCGCTGTCAGATGGCGCCCGCCGGGTCCGGCATCGGTGCCGTCACCGTTGAACCGCCAGTGCCCCACCAACCCAGGGGTCAGCGGTTCACGATCCTCGACCTCGAATCGATAGCCGACGACGGGCGACAGGTTCCCGGCTCGGTCCACCGACCGAACCCAGAGCGTCTGGGGGCCCGACACGCTCGGCGTGAAGCGGATGGTCGCATCGCCACCCAACGCCGGCGGGTCTACCCGTGTCGCCGGGACGCCGACCTCCTTCTCGGTCACCGTGTACAGGTAGTGGTGCACGTCAGCCGTGCCGTTCGCCTTCACGGTGAACGCCCCGGTGACTCCGGGACCGCCGACAGCGACACCGGGCGGGAAGTCGGCCGAGGACACGGCAGGCTCGCCCGGCACCACCGTGTCTACCTCGAACTCGCAGGTCGGCGAGTAGGACACGAGTTCGTAGTCGCCCGACCACAGCCACCAGGTGTAGATACCGTCCGCGGGCACGACGCCCGGGTCGACCCGCACCTCGGCGAAAGAGCCCGAGGGCACGTTTCCGGTGTACTTGTTGTTGCCGTCCCAGGTCGCCCCGCCCGACGGTCCGCGCAACACGCGGAATCCGGCGTCCATCATGCCGCCGTCCGGATCGGACAGCCGGGCGCGCAGCCGTGGCGTCTTGGTGGCGATGACCGGCCGGTTGGGGCCGATGGTGCAGCCGAACAGGCCGCCCTCGATCGACATTTCCGCTGGGACGTTCGGTGTCGAGTTGTACCGGACCTCCAGCACCGGGTTCAGATCGAACCTGCGCCACGACGCCGTGTCGGACTCGTTGGCGGCCTTCAGCATCAGGGTCACGGACGCCCAGTGCCCCGCCGCTCCGTCACGTACCGCGCCGGTGACGTCGAAGTCGGCTCCCCCGTCGCTCGGGCAGTAAGCGGCGTTGTTGGACCGGTTGTTGCTGGCCAGCCAGCGGGTCCACCCAGGCTGGTTGCGCCAGGTCGTACCGGCGTGGATGCCACCGACCAGCCAGACGTCCGTCGGTCCACCGGAACAGGAATGCGAATGCCGCACCCGGGTGCGCAGAGTCGCTCCCTTGATCACCGTTCCCCGTACCCGGGTCAGGTTCATCTCCATGTACGAGCGGGACGTACCGGAGCCGTCGGTGGCCCGGCCGGCCTTCAGATCGATGAGGTCGCCGGCGTTGACGTCGTAGTTTCGAGCGTCGGGGTGCCCGCTCTGGACAACCGCGTGATGGTTCTTCAGGCCTGCCCAGTGGTACTCGGGATCGATGTAGACCGGGTAAGTCGTCGCCGGGTCCGCCAGGAAGGCTTCGTCCGGCCGCACCGCGACGGTGTCCGCGCTGACATCGACCTCCATCGACGCCCGGCGACTACCCTCGCCCGGTGCGACGGCCAGCCCATCGTGGTCACCTGACGCGGTCGAGTCCCACATCCGTGAAGCGTCCCCGCGGAAGACCGTGCGACCGGCAGCGTCCCGGACCTGCAAGCCCGGCTCACCGTCGACGAACCCCTCTCGCACTGAGGCGTTCCGCAGATGCGAGCCGAATGCGATCGTGTCCAGCAGCGGGTTGCGGGCGGCCTCCGGCGTCTTCACGACCAGCACCTGGTGGAAGCCCAGCACCGAGGCCGTGACCACCAGGTCGACGCCTGGCAGGACCTCGGCATACCTCGCGGAGGCGCCGTCGAGTGCCGGCTCAGGCAAGGTCCCTGGCCAGCGGAGACCGACCTCGTAACCCTCTCTGGCAGCCACGACCAGGGGTGACTCCGCGCCTCCACCCGAGAGGCGGAGGTCCACGGCCGCGGCGACGGGTGCCACCGACCCGTCACCCTGCCTGCGCAGGGTCAGGTCGACCGGCCGCCACGTGCCGTCGCGTAGAACCCGCTCAGGCTGTGCGCTCTGTCGCCAGGTGACCGTGCCGTCGGGGTTCGCCGAAACCTCGTCGGTCTCCGTGGTGCGGCTGGCGATCTTGACCGGACTTCCCTGCTCCCGAGCCGCGGTCAGGGCAGCCGTCGCGTCAGCCGCCTCCGTCACCGGCTGTCGCGCCGCCGCTGCCGGCGTCATCAAGCTGAGCGTGACCAGGGCGGCGATCAGAACGGCAAGCGATCTTCGCAGCGCAGCGGGCAGCGCAAAGGCACGAGACGACACGAGTTCCCCCTCGATGGAACCAGGCGCATCCACATATGCACCCGGCGTGACGAACTCCGAGCATTCCAATCCGAACAGTTGTTCAAAAGCGACCGAATGAGTGAACGAAAAGAGCTACGAACAACGGCTCGACGGAAAATAATTTACCGGTTGACGTGCCATCTAGTGCCAATGAACTAGTACGCCACACGAGGAGCTACTGTGCGGTAACCAACGTTGACCTGGGGCCAACAGCCCGGGATGCTGCTGGACGTGTTCAACCCACGTACCTACGACCCGTCCCACTTCGACGCGGAGACCCAGCGAGTGCTGCGCGCGACCATCGACTGGTTCGAAAGCCGCGGCAAGCAGACGCTGCTGGACCACTACCAGCGGCGGGTCTGGTACGCGGACTTCCTGGAGTTCCAGGCGCGGGAGCGGATCTTCGCCACGCTGCTCACCCCGGTACGCGATGCCGGCGGTGACGCCGGCAAACGCTGGGACACCAGCCGCATCTCCGCGCTGAGCGAGATCCTCGCGTTCTACGGGCTCTCCTACTGGTACACCTGGCAGGTCACCATCCTCGGCCTCGGCCCGATCTGGCAGAGCACCAACGAGCAGGCCCGCGAGCGCGCCGCCCGGTGGCTGGACGACGGCGCGGTGTTCGCGTTCGGATTGTCCGAAAAGGAGCACGGCGCGGACATCTACTCCACCGACATGCTGCTGACCCCCGGCGCGGACGGCGGCTTCACCGCGACGGGCGGCAAGTACTACATCGGCAACGGCAACGTCGCCCGCATGGTGTCGGTGTTCGGCAGGCGCACCGATGTGGACGGTCCGGACGGCTACGTGTTCTTCACCGTGGACAGCCAGCACCCGAACTACCACCTGGTGAAGAACACGGTGGACTCGCAGATGTTCGTCAGCGAGTTCCGGCTGGAGAACTACCCGGTCACCGACGCGGACGTGCTGCACACCGGCCAGGCCGCGTTCGACGCCGCGCTGAACACCGTCAACGTCGGCAAGTTCAACATCGGTTTCGCCTCCGTCGGCATGGCCGAGCACTGCATGTACGAGGCGGTCACGCACGCGCACAACCGGGTGTTGTACGGCAGGCGAGTCACCGACTTTCCGCATGTCCGCCAGGCGATGGTTGACGCCTACGTACGGCTGCGGGCGATGAAGCTTTACGGCGACAGGGCGATCGACTACTTCCGCACCGCGGGCCCGGATGACCGGCGCTACCTGCTGTACAACCCGATCACGAAGATGAAGATGACCACCGAGGGTGAGAAGGTCGTCGGTGGGCTGTGGGACGTGATCGCCGCGCGCGGCTTCGAGAAGGACACCTACTTCGAGGGCGCGGCCCGTGACATCGGCGCGCCGGCGAAGCTGGAGGGCACGGTCCACGTCAACCTCGCGCTGATCCTGAAGTTCATGCCGAACTACCTCCTCGCGCCGGCGGACCGTCCCGAGGTGCCCACTCGCACAGACGCGGCCGACGACGAGTTCCTGTTCCGTCAGGGTCCCGCACGCGGGCTGGGCTCGGTCACGTTCGCCGACTGGCGCCGTGCCTACGAGCCCTACGCCGGCGTTCCGAACGTCGCACGCTTCCGCGAGCAGGCCGACGGCCTGGTCACCCTGCTGGGCACCGCGCCGCCGGACGAGGCCCAGCAGAAGGACCTGGACTTCCTACTCACGCTCGGCCACCTGTTCACCCTGGTCGTGTACGCCCAGCTCATCCTGGAGCAGGCACACCTCACCGACCTGGACCCGGCCGTGCTGGACACGATCTTCGAGGTGTTCGTCCGCGACTACTCGGTACTGGCCGTCGAGCTGCACGGCAAGTCGTCGTCGACCGACGGCCAGCAGAAGTGGGCGCTGGAGCACGTCCGCAAGCCGGTCGTCGACGCCGAGCGGACCCAGGCCGTCTGGCAGCTCGTCGAGTCGCTGTCCGGCGCCTACCGGATGAACCTCTGAGGCTCCGTTTCAACGCAGGGGTTCGAGCACCTTCACCAGCGGCTCCAGCACTGCCGGGGTGTGTGGCGGCGGCAGGTAGACGATGGCCAGGTCGAGACCCTTCTCGCCGAGGGCCTCGGCTTCGGCGGCGACCTTCGCGTAGTCGCCGTCCGTGCCGAGGCGGACGTGCGAGGACAGCATGATCTCGCTCGGGTCGCGGCCGATGTCGGCGCAGTGCCGGTGCAGCACCTCGCGCTTGCGAGCGAACTCCTCGGGCGTCCCGCCGACGAAGTTCCAGTGCTGGGCGTACTTCGCCGTGGTGCGCAGCGTGCGCTTCTCACCGCTGCCGCCGATGCAGATGGGCGGGTGCGGCTTCTGGACCGGCTTCGGCTCGCATCGGGCGTCGGTGAGCTGGTAGTGCTCACCCTGGAAGGTGGTGGTCTCCTGGCTCAGCAGGCCGACGATCACCTCGCAAGCCTCCTCGAACCGGTCGCTGCGCTCCTTGACCGACCCGAGTTCCATGCCGTAGGCGCCGGACTCCTCCTCGTTCCAGCCGGCGCCGATTCCGATCTCCAGCCGCCCACCGGACACGATGTCCAGCGTCGCGGCCATGTTCGCCAGCAACGCGGGGTGACGGTAGTGGATGCCGCTGACCAGCGTGCCCAGCCGGAGCCTGCGGGTTGCCTGCGCGAGCGCGGTGAGCGTGACCCAGCCTTCCAGGCAGGGACCGGTCGAATCGGAGAAAATGGGATAGAAGTGGTCGAACGTCCAGGCGGATTCGAACAACTCGATCTCGTCTGCGGCCTGCCACACGGCGAGCATGTCCTCCCAGGCCGTGTCCTGGGGTGATGTCTTGATGGCGAATCGCATGATCTAGATCGTAAGCCTGGAGTAACTCCAGTGTGGTACTCGATTGTGTGAGTCCCGGGGCCCGCGCGCGGGCCCCGGGACAAGTGGACGGATCTACTGGCCGAAGCAGAAGGCCTGGCTGCCGAAGCTCCAGCACTGGACGGTCTTGCTCGTCGAGTGACTGTTACCGGCCCGGTCGGTCACGGTCAGCTTGGCCGTGTAGTTGGCCTGCCGGTTGGGATAGGTGTGCGTCGCCGTCGGACCACTGCCGGTCTTGCCATCGCCGAAGTCCCACGCGTACGACGCGATGTCACCGTCCGGATCGGTCGAGCGCGTGCCGTCGAAGGTGCAGTTGGCCCAACTGCAGTTCGCGGTGAACTGCGCCGTCGGGGGCTCACCCGCGGGCGGAGCACCAGCACTGACCTTCTTGCTCACCGTGCCCGTCTTGCCCTCGTTGTCAGTCACCGTCAGCTTCACCGTGTACTCACCAGCCGTCGCATAACTGTGGCTCGGCGTGGCACCCTCACCGGACTTACCATCACCGAAATCCCACGCATACGAAGCAATCGACCCATCCGGATCCGACGAAGCCGAACCATCGAACCTACAGTTCAACGTTCCCGCACAGTCCGCCGTGAACGACGCCGTCGGGTTACCCGGCTCCCCCTGGCCGAAGCCGCTGACGTCGACGAACTTGTTCGGCGAACCAGGCCCGATGTTGCGGACGTAACCGTCCTGGGCACCGTTGACGAGCGCGTCCCGCACCTGCTGCGGGGTCGCGTTCGGGTTGGCCGACAGGTAGAGGGCAGCCGCCCCCGTGACGTGCGGTGCGGCCATCGACGTGCCCTGCATTCCCTTGCCGCCGTTGTTGTTCGAGTTGCTGGCGGAGGTGATGTTGGTACCGGGAGCGTAGATGTCGACGCACCGGCCGTGGTTGGAGTAGCTCGCCTCGCTCTTGCTCTCGTCGGTGGCGGCGACGGTGAGGGCCCGCTCCACCTTGGCCGGGCTGACGTTGCAGGCGTCCTGGTTCTCGTTGCCCGCCGCGATCGACCAGACGATTCCGGCGTCGATCGAGTTGTTCACCGCCCGGTTGATGCCCTCCGGGTTGGCGCCCGCGCCACCCGAGGTCCAGCTCGCGTTGGCCACGGCCGGCTTCCGGGCGTTCTGGGTCACCCAGTCGATGCCCTGGATCGAGTCCGCATCGGGCGCGTTGCCGTCGCAGCCGAGCACTTTGACGCCGACGATCGTGACATCCTTTGCCACGCCGTAGGTTTCGCTGCTCGACGTGCCGCCGGTGTGGGTACCGTGGCCCTGGTCGAACTGGCCCTTGCAGTCGTTGACGTTGTCGTCCTCGTCGACGAAATCGTATCCGGACTTGGCCCTGCCCTCGAACGAGACGTGGTCGAGGTTCAGCTCGGAGTCGGTGTTGTAGATGGTGACTCCGGTGCCGGCGTTCGGGTACTTGTAGACGCGGTCCGCGGCACCGTCGACCTGGTCGAGGCCCCACGACGGCGGGTTCGGCTGCTCACCCGCCTTGACCGCGGCTGAGCGGACCCACAGCGACTGCTGCACGAAGTCCACCGCCGGGTCGGCCGCCAGGTACCTGGCTTCCTGCTCGGACAGGTGCACCGAGAAACCACGCAGTGCGGCCGAGTACACGTCGCGGACCTCACCGCTGTAGCGGTCGGCGAGCGCGGTGGCCTCCGCGCCGACCGCCGACCTGGCCGACGCCGCCAGCGAGGGCTGACCGTTCAGTCCGACGATGTAGAGCCCGGGGACCGAGTCGGGCGCGCCCGCGTTGAGCACCACGCCTTCCGCGGCCTGCGCCAGACCGGTACCGGCCAGCGTGAACGCCGTCGCGGTGGCCATGCCCAGCCCGAGCCCACCCAGCTTTCGCAGATATCTCTTCTTCACCACGGGAAAACTCCTTCCGGTGAGTTACTGGCCGAAGCAGAAGGCCTGGCTGCCGAAGCTCCAGCACTGGACGGTCTTACTCGTCGAGTGACTGTTACCGGCCCTGTCAGTCACCGTGAGCTTGGCCGTGTGGTTGGCCTGCCGGTTCGGATAGTTGTGCGTCGCCGTGGCACCGGTGCCGGTCTTGCCATCACCGAAATCCCAGGCATACGAAGCGATATCGCCGTCCGGGTCGGTCGACCGCGTACCGTCGAACGTGCAGTTCGCCCAGCTGCAGTTCGCCGTGAACTGCGCCGTCGGCGACTCACCCGCTGGCGCACCGGCCGACACCTTCTTGCTCACCGTGCCCGTCTTGCCCTCGTTGTCGGTCACGGTCAGCTTCACCGTGTACTGACCAGCCGTCGCATAGCTGTGGCTCGGCGTGGCACCCTCACCCGTCTTACCATCACCGAAATCCCACGCGTACGAAGCAATCGACCCATCCGGATCCGACGAACCCGAACCATCGAACCTACAGTTCAACGTCCCCGCACAATCCGCCGTGAACGACGCCGTCGGGTCGCCCGGCTCGCCACCGCCACCGCCGAGTTCGTTGACGTAGAGCAGCTTGTTCGGCGATCCCTTGATGTCGCTGATCTTGTCCGGCGTCGCGGTGTTCACCACGGCGGCGTTGGCGTCGGCGACGGATCCGTTCGGCTTGCCGTGGATCTCCAGCGCGAGCGCGCCCGCGACGTGCGGGGTGGCCATCGACGTGCCGCCCATCTGCTGGGTTCCGCCACCGTTGCGGGTGGAGGTGATATTGGAACCCGGCGCGAACAGGTCGACGCAGCGACCGTAGTTGGACGACTGGGTGGAGTTCCAGATGCTGCGCCTGTCCTGGTTGTCCGACGCGGCCACGGTGAGCGCCTCGGGGACGCTGGCGGGGCTGACGTTGCAGGCGTCCTGGCCCTCGTTACCCGCGGCGACCGCCCAGGCGACGCCCGCCCGGATCGAGTTGCTCACCGCGTCGTTGACCGTGGTGCTCCGCTGACCGCCGAGGCTCATGTTGCCGACCGCGGCTTCCGGCGCGTGCTCGGTCACCCAGTCGATGCCGCCGATGATCTGGTCCCAGGTACCCCGGCCGTCGCACCCCAGCACCCGGACCGCGACCAGCTTCACGTTCTTGGCCACACCCCAGGTCTTGCTGCCGACGGTGCCGCCGACGTGGGTGCCGTGTCCCTGGCAGTCGCTGGCGTCGTTGTCGTTGTCGATGAAGTCGTAGCCGCTGCTCGCCCTGCCGCCGTAGTCCGGGTGGTCGAGATCCATTCCGGTGTCCACGACGTAGGCCGTGACACCGGACCCGTCGTTGGGCGCGGTGTAGCTGTCGCTCAGTGGCAGATCACGCTGGTCGACCCGGTCGAGCCCCCAGGTCTCGACCAGCTTGGCCGTGGCGTTCTGCTCGACGGACCGGACGGCCGGGTCCGCGGCCAGCCTGCGTGCCTGCTGCTCGGACATCCGCACGGAGAAACCACGCAGCGCGGCCGAGTACACCCGGCTGACGTCGCCGCCGTAGCGCTGGGCGAGGTCGCCTGCCGTGGCGCCGACGGCGGACTGCGTGCCGGGCGCCTTCGACGGCGTTCCGTGCAGTGTGACGATGTAGCTGCCGGCGACGGCGTCCGGCGAGCCGGCGCCGAGGACCTGTCCCTCGGCGGCCTGAGCGCTGCCCAGGCCGTTGACGGCGAGCGCCGCGCTCGCTGTCAGGCCCAGACAGAGTCTGGCCATCAGTCGCCTCGTACTGTGTTGCTGAGACACGTCGGAACTCCTTTTCGGGGGTTGGGGAGAAGGTGCTTCCGGCGTCATTGGCCGAAGCAGAAAGCCTGGCTGCCGAAGCTCCAGCACTGGACGGTCTTACTCGTCGAGTGACTGTTACCGGCCCTGTCAGTCACCGTGAGCTTGGCCGTGTAGTTGGCCTGCCGGTTCGGATAGGTGTGCGTCGCCGTGGCACCGGTACCGGTCTTGCCGTCACCGAAATCCCAGGCATACGAGGCGATATCGCCGTCCGGGTCGGTCGACCGCGTACCGTCGAACGTGCAGTTCGCCCAGCTGCAGTTCGCCGTGAACTGCGCCGTCGGCGGCTCACCCGCGGGCGGAGCACCAGCACTGACCTTCTTGCTCACCGTGCCCGTCTTGCCCTCGTTGTCAGTCACGGTCAGCTTCACCGTGTACTGCCCGGCGGTCGCGTAGCTGTGGCTCGGCGCCACGCCCTGACCGGTCTTGCCGTCACCGAAATCCCAGGCGTAGGAAGCAATCGACCCGTTCGGATCCGACGAGGCCGAGCCGTCGAACTTGCAGTTCAACGTCCCCGCACAGTCCGCCGTGAACGACGCCGTCGGCGCGCCCGGTTCGGTCGGCTCGCTGTACTTGTCGATCATCTCGTTGGCCCAGTCGCCCATCCCGTTGGTCAACCGGCCCCACGCGCCGTAGCTCCCGCAGCCGATCTTGACCCACGAGCTGACGCCGATGATCACGCCGTCGACGACCAGCGGGCCGCCGCTGTCGCCCTGGCAGATTCCGTGCCTGCCGTCCTGATAGCCGGCGCAGATCATGTACGACGGGTTGAACGACCCGAACGAGCTGCACTCCCCCTGCCCGTCGACGATGGGCAGCGTCGCCTTCTTCAGGTGCGCGTACTGGTTCTCACCGTCGCTGACCCGGCCGTAGCCCAGCGTCAGGGCGTCCTTGCCGGGGTCGCTCAGCGACGCGTCGCTGGAGTCGGCCACCCGCGGGAACTTGTAACCAGCGGGTACGGGCACGTCGGTCTTGGTCACCACGATGCCGACGTCGTAGCCGGTCTGCCAGCCGTTCGGCGGATCGTAGTTCGGGTGCTGGAGGTACTCCTCGACCTCGATCTTGGTGCCGCCGCCGACGGTCAGGTCGTCTGCCCCGTAGTACATGGACTTCGCACCCTGGCCGTCCTTGCAGTGTGCCGCCGTGAGGATCACCCTCGGCGCCACGACCGACGCGGTGCAGGTCTGCCCCATCGGCCGCGATCCGCCCTCACGCAGCATGGCGATGGCATACGGATACTGAGCGACGGTCGTCTTCTCGCCCCCGACGATCTGCGTCGTGGGGCCCTCCGCCGGCTCCGCCAGCATCGGTGTGGTGGCCTCGAACGCGGGGTCGCCCGGTTCGACCGCCTGGGCAAGGCCAGGGGTGAGCGTCATCAGCGCCACCACCGTGGCCAGCCCGGCAGCCCTGCCGAACCGGGCCAACTGAACTGGTCTCATGCGTTGCTCCCTCGCATCGCCCGAAGCCGCACGGCGGGCTCCGGTCATCCGAGGATTCGGCCGGACGCCCGGCGGGAACAATCGGGGTACCTATCCGTACCCCCCGCATCTTTTTGGCCGTCTGCCATTTCGTTATCGACTACGGATTTTCTGCGTAGGGGTACGGATTGTTCGGTCGACCGAGGCACGCACACATTTGTGCGAAAGTCCGCCTTCTGCCCGAGGAGAGTCCCCGATGAGACGGATGACCGCGACCCTCGCCGTGGTGGTGGCCGCGCTGTGGGGGCTGACCGGCCCCACGGTAACCGCGGCCGAGCCCGCCGACCTGCCCAACGGCGCACCGGACATCTCCACCGACGCCGTACTGGGACACCTGCGTCAGTTCCAGAGCATCGCCGAGAACCAGGGCGGCGGTAACCGGTGCACCGGGTCCGGCGGCTACACCGGCTCGGTGAACTACGTGAAGCAGAAGGCGGAAGCCGCTGGATACACCGTGTCCGAGCAGCCGTTCTCCGGCCGGGGCGGGCGCAGCGCGAACGTGCTCGCCGAACTACCCGGCAGGGACCCCAGCAAGGTCATCATGGCCGGTGGCCACCTGGACAGCGTGTGTGCCGGACCGGGGATCAACGACAACGGTTCCGGGTCGGCGGCCGTACTCGCGGTGGCCGAGGCATTCGCCGCCGCCAACCCGAACCCACCGGTGACCGTGCGCTTCGGCTGGTGGGGTGACGAGGAAGCCGGCCTCAACGGCTCGCGGTACTACGTGGACAACCTCTCCGGCACCGAACGCGGCCATATCCAGGCGTACCTGAACTTCGACATGGTCGCCTCGCCCAACGCCGGATACTTCGTCTACAACGACGACGACACCGCCATCGAACAGACCATCAAGGACTACTTCGCCAAGATCAACGTGCCGACCGAGGGGCAGAGCGTCGGCGGGCGCAGTGACAGTGCGTCGTTCCAGCGGGCAGGGATCAAGACCGGCGGCATCTTCACCGGCGCCGAGCAACGCAAGACCCAGGCCCAGGCGGACAAGTGGGGCGGCCAGGCCGGGGTGGCCTACGACCGGTGCTACCACCAGTCCTGCGACACGATGTCCAACCTCGACGAGACCGCGCTCGGCCGCAACTCCGACGCCATCTCCTGGGCCGTCTGGGAACTGGCCGGTGGCGGCTCCAGTGAGCCGGGCAAGCCGGTGGCCGAGTTCTCGGCCGACTGCGACCAGGCCACCCGGGAGTGCCGGTTCGACGCGTCCGCCTCGTCGGACGAGGGTGGTTCGATCACCTCGTACGCCTGGACGTTCGGCGACGGCAAGTCCGGTACCGGTGCGACACCCACGCACACCTATGGCGCCGACGGCGACTACCAGGTCACCCTGACCGTCACCGACAACGACGGAAACACCGACGATGCCGTCCGGACCGTCCGGATCGGCGTCCCGGCCGGTCAGCCGCCGACGGCGCAGTTCACCGCGAACTGCAGCTGGGCGAACTGCACCTTCGACGGCACCCGCTCCACCGACCCCGACGGCGATATCGCCTCGTACGCCTGGGACTTCGGTGACGGCAAGACCGGCACCGGTGCCACGGCGACGCACACCTATCCGAACCGGCAGGCCAACTACACGGCCAAGCTCACGGTGACCGACCGGGCCGGTAACAGTCACTCGACGAGTAAGACCGTCCAGTGCTGGAGCTTCGGCAGCCAGGCCTTCTGCTTCGGCCAGCAGGGATGACGATCGGCAGGGACGCCGCCCTGGTCGTGACAGCGCTCGTCACGACCGCGGTGGTGCCGGTCGCGGGCGGGCCCCCAGCCACCGGGGTCCCGCCTGTTCCGGGGATCGAGGGCAGCGTGACCCTGCTGACCGGCGACCGGGTGACCGTGCGCCGGATCGGGCCGCGGCTGATGCCGCACGTGGAAGCCGGGCCGGGCCGGGACCGGATCACCTTCCGCACCCAGCAGTACACCGACGCCACCGGGGAGCACCTCGCCGTCCTGCCGTCCGACGCCGTGCCGCTGCTCGGCGCGGGACGGCTGGACGAGCGGCTGTTCGACGTGGCCGGGCTGCTCCGGCAGGGCTACGGCGACGACCGCCGCGCCGACCTGCCGGTACTCGTGCAGGGCGACGGCGCCGACGCCGCGGTCCGCCGGGCCGGAACGCCGGTGCGGGACACCGTGCCCGCCGTCGGCGCGGTCGCGGCCCGGCTGGCGAAACACTCCCTCGCCGGGCTGTGGGGCGGCCTGATCGGCCCCGGGGTGCGGAAGGTGTGGCTCGACGGCCGGGTCCCGGTCCGGCTGGACGAGAGCGTCGCGCAGATCGGGGCGCCGGAGGCGTGGCGTGCCGGGTACACCGGCAAGGGCGTGAAGGTCGCCGTCCTCGACTCCGGCATCGACGCCCGGCACGGCGACTTCGACGGCAGGCTCGCCGAAGTACGCGACTTCACCAAGACCGGACCGGGCGACACCGTCGGTCACGGCACGCATGTCGCGTCCATCCTCGCCGGCACCGGAGCCCGGTCCGGCGGCCGGTTCCGCGGCGCCGCGCCGGACGCCGACCTCATGATCGGCAAGGTCTGCGACGGCGACACGTGTGCCGAGTCCGCCGTCCTCGCCGGGATGACGTGGGCCGCGACCAGCGGCGCCGACATCGTCAACCTCAGCCTCGGCGGCCCGGACGCCCCGGGCAGGGACCTGCTGGAGCAGACCGTCGACAGCCTGTCCGAGAAGTACGGGCTGCTGTTCGTGGTCGCCGCGGGCAACCAGGGTCGCTACGGCGACGAGACGGTCGGCTCACCGGCCACGGCCGACGCCGCGCTGGCCGTCGGCGCGGTGGACAAGTCCGACGTGCTCGCGGACTTCTCCGGCCGCGGCCCCCGGTTCGGCGACGCGGCACTCAAGCCGGACGTCACCGCTCCCGGCGTGGCGATCACCGCGGCCAGGGCCAACCGGACCCACGGCCAGCTCGGCACCGCCTACACCGAGAAGAGCGGCACGTCGATGGCCGCCCCGCACGTCACGGCTGCCGCGGCCCTGCTCGCCCAGCGGCACCCGGACTGGCCGGGCAGCAGGCTGAAGGCGGCCCTGATGTCCTCGGCACGACCTCGCGACGGCGTCGGCGGTTACGCGCAGGGCGCGGGCAGGATCGACGCGTACCGCGCGGTCAGCCAGGACGTCGTCGCCGACCCCGGCGGCGTCTCGGCCGGCCGGTTCGCGTGGCCGCACGACGACGACCGGCCCGTCGACAAGCCGGTCACCTACCACAACGCGGGCAGCGAACCGGTCACGCTGGCGCTGGCCGTCGACTCGCTCGACCCGACCGGCTCCCCCGCACCCGCCGGGATGTTCACCCTCTCGGCGTCCTCGGTCACTGTGCCGGCGGGCGGCAGCGCCACGGTGACCGTCCGCGTGGCACCGACCACCGCCGGGCCCGACGGTCACTACACCGCCCGGATTCGCGCGAGCGCGGGCACGATCCAGGTCGTCACCCCGGTGGTGGCAGACAAGGAACCGGAGAGCTACACGCTGACCCTGCTGCACACCGATCGGGCGGGTCGGCCGGCTGAGGCGTATGCGTCCTTTGTGTACGGTATCGATCACCGTCGCTACCGGGTTTTCAGCGGCAACTCCGGCCGGGCGGAGATCCGGGTGCTGGCCGGCCGGTACCACTTGGACGCGACCGTCTACACCGGACGCGAGGGTGGCACCGCCACGCTGACCCAGCCCGTCGTGGACGTCACCCGTGACACCACCGTGGTCCTCGACGCGCGGCAGGCGCTGCCGGTCGCGGTGACGTTCGACAGAGCGGGCGTCCAGCCCGCCGTGGCCGGACTCGGTTACCTGCGCCGCTCGGCAGGCGGCATGCTCGTGACCGGGCTGATCGCGAACGGCTTCGCCGGGCTGTTCACCGGAAGGTCCGGGCCGCCGGTCGCCGACGGCGAGCTGATCGCCGACATCGGCGGCATGTGGCAGGTTCCCGGCCCCGGCGGCGACCCGGCCGTCACCTACCACCTGCAGTGGTTCACCTACGGGCAGACTCCGGCGGGATTCGCCCGCCACGTGGCCGACGACCAGCTCGCCGAGGTGCGCGTCCGCTACGGCACCCAGGCGGAGGGCAGATCCGGGATACGCCAGTGGATCGGCCAGGAACCCACCCTCGGCTACGGCGCGGGCTACGGAACCGGATTCCGGATTCCGGTCACCCGCACCGAGTTCCACAACACCGACGGGCTGACCTGGCACGGCACCTTCGAGCAGTACCGCGACTCGGCCGGCGAGACTGAGCTCACCGGAGGCCCGGTCGATCACGAGGCCGGCCTGCGGTACACCGAGTCGTGGAACACGCCGGTCTTCGGGCCGGGTCTGCCGGGCACCGGCCCGTGGGTTCTGCGCCAGGGCAACCAGATCTCCGCCCGGATCCCGCTGTTCTCCGACGCGGCCACCGACCGCGCCGGGTTCTCCGAGGTCGACTCGGGACGGACCGCGTTGTACCGCGACGGCGCGCTGGTGGGCGAACACTCGTCGGCCGGCCAGGGCAGCTTCGACGTACCGCCGGAGGAGGCGTCCTACCGGCTGGAGACCGAGGCCTTCCGCAAGGACGTCTCGGTGTTGTCCACCAGGACGAACGTCGTGTGGACGTTCCGCTCCGCGCACGCGGCGGGATGGCAGCCGCTGCCGCTGCTGGCGGTCCGGCTGGCGCCGGAGGGTCTCGACGACCACGGCGCGGCACCCGGGGGCGCCCCGGTTCCGATGGCGGTGACGGTGCAGCGGCAGCACGGTTCCCCTGCGACGCCGGGGCCGCCCGCCGTCGCGGCGTCCTACGACGACGGCCGTACCTGGCAGGACCTTCCGGTGACCCGCGAGGCGGACGGCTACCGGGTGACCGTGCCGCAGCAACCCGGCGCGGCGTTCGTCTCCCTGCGCGCGACCGCGGTCGACGACGCGGGCAACACCGTGGAGCAGACCACGACCCGCGCGTTCGCACTGTGATCGAACGGACTGTCCGTGGCCGGCAGCGCCGGACTATGCCGTGAAAGGGGGCAAAGTCGGGAGTCGTGGTGGTGCGGGAGCGTGGAGTTCGCGTGCCGGAGCGTGGAACTCGCGTGCACGACGGTGGGACTCGCGGGTCCGGAACGGACGGGCGGGACAGGCGATGGTGCCCACACCCCCGCGCGCCGAGGCACTGCGGGACGAGGCCGCCGCGGTGGTGCGCCGCCTGGAGGCATTGCTCACCCCGAGCGGCGGAATCAACCCCGCCGCACTGCGGCGCACCTTCACCGTCCAGACCTCGGACCTGGTCGGCACGGCGCGGGTCCGTGCCCCGGACGGGGATCGAACCCGCACTGGGTCGGTTTTAAGCCGACTGCCTCTGCCAGTTGGGCTACCGGGGCAGCCAACAGCCTAGGGTAAGCGGCGGTCAGGACTTCGAGACTCGGGCGAATTCTTCCTTCGGGTTGTTGATCTGCCCCAGCGAGATGACCTCGCGGCGGAACAGACCGCCGAGCAGCCAGTCGAAGATGATGCGGACCTTGCGGTTGAACGTCGGCATCGCGTAGGCGTGGTAGACGCGGTGGAAGACCCAGGCCGGGAAGCCCTTGATCTTCAGGTTCATCGCGTCGGCGACGCCCTTGTGCAGGCCGAGGCCGGCCACGGCGCCGAGGTTCTTGTGGAAGTAGTCCTTCGGCTTGCCACCACGCAGCGACTTGATCATGTTCTTCGCCAGGTGACGGGCCTGCCGCACGGCGTGCTGCGCGTTCGGCGGGCAGGTGGCCGTCGGGTCCTGCTCGGTCCGCGACAGGTCCGGAATGGCGGCGACGTCACCGGCGGTCCACACGTCCGGGTGACCGACGACCTGCAGGGCGGCGGTCGCCTCCAGCCTGCCGCGGCGGTCCAGCGGCAGGTCCGAGTCGGCGAGGACCGGGTTGGCCTTGACGCCTGCCGTCCAGATGATCGTGTCACTGTCGAACTCGGTGCCGTCCGAGAGCACGACATGACCGTTCTCGAACGACTTCGCCGCCGTCGAGAGGTAGACCTCGATGCCGCGCTTCTCCAGCTGCTCGACGGTGTAGACGCCGAGCGTCTCGCGCACCTCGGGCAGGATCCGGCCCGCCGCCTCGACGAGCACCCACCGGATGTCCTCCGGCGAGATGTTCTCGTAGTACCGGGTGGCGAACCGGGTCATGTCCTCCAGCTCGGCCAGCGCCTCGATACCGGCGAAGCCACCGCCGACGACCGTGAAGGTGAGCAAGCGTTTGCGCAGCTCCGGGTCGAGCGTGCTCGCCGCCTGGTCGAGCTTGGTCATCACGTGGTTGCGCAGGTAGATCGCCTCACCGATGGTCTTGAAGGCGATGCCCTGCTCGGCGAGGCCGGGGATGGGCAGCACCCTGGCCACGGCGCCGAGCGCGACGACCAGGACGTCGTAGGACAGCTGCTCGATGTGGCCGTCGGCCGCCTCGACGGTCACCGTCTTGCGCCCGTGCTCGATCTTGGTGACGCGCGCGGTCAGCACGTGGCACCGCTTGAGCACCCGGCGCAGCGGGACGACGACGTGCCGCGGCTCGATGGCGCCGGCCGCCGCCTCGGGCAGGAACGGCTGGTAGGTCATGTGGGGCTGAGGGTCCACGACCGTCACGGACGCCTCGTTGGCCCGGAGCTTCTTCTGGAGGCCGAGCGCCGTGTACAGACCGACGTAGCCACCACCGAGAACCAGGATCCGAGTCGGTTCCGATTTCGCTGCCATGCGTCCATGGTCCCACCACACTTGACATCCCGCTCACATACCCCACGTTGCTGTGACCAGCGTCGCTGCGCCGGTGGAACGATTCAGAAACGGGCGTTTCGGACCGGCTGCGGCGGGTAGTCCAGTGGTCGCCGCCCGCACTCAGACCAGGCCCGCCGCGGCCGCGGCGGCGCTCAGTACGTCACGCGCCATGGCGGGCGTGAGCCTGCCGGTGAAGGTGTTCTGCTGCGACGGATGGAACAACCCGAACAGGGTGATCTCCGTGGGCCCCGCCAGGGTCACGCGCACCCCGTGCCCGAACTTCGGCCGCGGCCGGGGCACCTGCCAGCCCGCGGCTGCCAGCACGGGGAGCAACGCCTGCCAGCCGAACCCGCCGAGGACGACGATCGCCCGCAGCGTCGGGGTGAGCAGGCGCAGCTCGTCGGCCAGCCAGTGCCTGCAGGCGTCCCGCTCGGCAGGCGTCGGCTTGTTCTCCGGCGGCGCGCACTTCACCGGCGCGGTCAGGCGGGTGCCGCGCAGCTCCAGCCCGTCGTCGATGTGCTCGGCGTGCGGCTGGGAGGCCAAGCCGACGTCGTAGAGCGCCTGGTAGAGGAAGTCCCCGGAACGGTCGCCGGTGAACATCCGCCCGGTGCGGTTGGCGCCGTGCGCGGCGGGCGCGAGCCCGATGATCGCCAGCGCCGCGTCGTGGGGACCGAAGCCGGGCACCGGCCGCCCCCAGTAGGTCCAGTCCCGGAACGCGGCCCGCTTCGTCCGGGCCACCTCCTCCCGCCACTCCACCAGCCGGGGGCAGGCACGGCACTGGCTGACCGCGGCGTCGAGTTCGGCCATGTCCATGCTTCACATCATCGCGACTAAGTTGGAGCCATGCCGGACAACGAGAACGACACCGTCGAGGAGGCCGAGGCGAAGCCCGAGCCGACCGACGACCTGGTGACCACGCACCACACCCTCACCGTGAAGCGCAAGAAGCTCGCCTACACCGCACAGGCTGGCAGGATCGTGCTGCGCAAGGAGGTGCTGACCGACGGCAAGTTCGACGGGCACCTGCCCAAGGCCGAGGTCTTCGTCACCGCGTACACAGTGGACGACGCCGACGCCGAGAAGCGCCCGGTGACGTTCGCCTTCAACGGCGGCCCCGGCTCGTCCAGCATCTGGCTGCACATGGGCCTGCTCGGCCCGCGTCGCGCGGTGTCCGGCGACGTGACCGACCCCGAGCCGCCGCCGTACCGGCTCGCGGACAACCCCGAGACCCTGCTCGCCCACTCCGACCTGGTGTTCATCGACCCGGTGTCCACCGGCTACTCCCGCTCGACCACCGGCGAGAAGCCCGGCGACCACCACGGGTTCACCCCCGACGTCGAGACGGTCGGCGAGATCATCCGGCTGTGGACGACCCGCAACGGCCGCTGGCTGTCGCCGAAGTTCCTCGCCGGTGAGTCCTACGGCACCCTGCGGGCCGCCGCGCTGGCCGCGCACCTGCAGGAGCGGCACGGGATGTACCTCAACGGCCTGCTGCTGATCTCGTCGGTGCTCGACATGGGGACGATCCGGTTCACCGAGGGCAACGACCAGCCGTACTCGCTGTTCGTGCCGACCTACGCGGCGATCGCGCACTACCACGGCAGGCACGGTGACCGGCCGCTCGACGACGTCCTCGCCGACGCCGAGGAGTTTGCCGCCCGCGAGCTGCCGTGGGTGCTGAGCCAGGGCGCCCGGCTGTCCGCTGCGGAACGCACCGAGGCCGTGCGGACACTGGCGTCGCTGACCGGGCTCGAAGAGTCCTATGTGGACCGGGTGAACCTGCGGATCGAGCACGTGCGCTTCTTCACCGAGCTGCTGCGCGACCAGGGACTGACCACCGGGCGCATGGACGGCCGGTTCACCACCTGGGAGCCGGACGGTGGCCGCGAGCTGATGAGCGACGACGCCGCGATCTCCCGGATCATCGGCGCGTACTCGGCCGCGTTCAACCACTACGTGCGGGCCGAGCTGGAGTACGCCAGCGACCTGCCGTACGAGCTGCTGTCAATGGACGTCAACCAGGCGTGGTCGTACAAGGAGTTCGAGGGCCGCGCGGTGTCCGCGGTGGCCGGGCTGAGCGCGGCGATGCGGCAGAACCCGCACCTGAAGCTGCACGTGGCGTTCGGCCACTACGACGGCGCGACGCCGTACTTCGCCGCCGAGCAGGTACTGGCGAACCTGGCCATCCCGGAGGAACTGCGGGACAACATCGACAGGGCCTACTACCCGGCTGGCCACATGATGTACTGCCACGAACCCACCCGGTTGCGGCAGTCGAAGGACCTGGCGGACTTCATCCGCTCGGCGTCCAACCGCTGAGCCGGGACCGCCCCTTCCCCGCGGGGAAGGGGCGGTCTGGCGTCAGGGACGCAGGTAGGGAGCGCCGTGGCGGACCGCGGCGTAGGCGTCGACGGCGCCGTGGCCGTAGAAGCCGTTGAAGTCCACCCCGCCGGTGCAGGTGGCGGTGTAGGTCTCGTCCCGGCCCTCGTCGAGGTAGTCGACGGTGCGCGGGACCGGGCAGGCGATCGGCGCGGCGGTGCCCTCCAGCACCCGCTGCACGGCGTCGGGGTCCATGGCGAACCCGCCGCGGCCCGGCTTGCCGTACTGGGACACGATCAACGCCGCGACACCGGACGCGTGCGGCGACGCCATCGACGTCCCCTGCAGCCACTGGTAGTAGCCGACGCGGCCATCGGCGGCGGTGGCCTTCTGCACGCCGGCCTTCACACCGTCCGGCGTGACGTTGCCGTCGGCGTCGATCATCTTCTCGGCCACGCCGACGTTACGCGGGTAGGCCGACAGGATCTGGTTCTCCACCTTCTTGAACTGGTCGGTGCCGAAGTAGTCGCGGTAGTAGCCGCCCGGCGCGGACACCGAGATCTGCTCGACGCCGTAGTTGGAGTAGTCGGCCTTGGCCTGCGACGGCCCGAACGACGAGACGCCGATCGTGTGCGCGCCCTCCACCGGCAGCGTCACACACGAGCCGTTGTCGATCGTGCGCTTGTAGTTGTTGCCCGCCGGGAAGTTCGGGCTCACCGTGTCCGGCTGCGGAGCGCCCAGGTCGGTGTGCTGGTTGCCCAGCGATACGACCTGCGTCACGCCCTTGCGGTGCGCGTAGGTCAGCGCGCGGTTGACCGCGGTGGTGATGGTGCGCTGCTCGGCCTGCCGCTCCGGGGAGTCGGCCGGGTTGGCCTGGCAGTTGTACAGCCACGGGTCCACGAAGAAGCTCATGTTGACCACGTCCAGGCCGGCGTCGCCGGCGTAGGTGATCGCGTCGACCACCGGCTGCAGGAAGAAGCTGCCGGAGTCAAGGGCGGCCCGGACGTTGACAAGCGTCACCTTCGGTGCAACGCCGGACAGGCCGAAGCCGTTCGCGGCGGCGCCGATGGTGCCGGCGACGTGGGTGCCATGGCCGTTGTCGTCGTGGTCGGCCGGGTCGACGCAGCCGCGGAACTCACAGGGACCGTCGACGACCTTGCCGTTCTCGTCGGTGGGCATGTCGCGGACGAAGTTGCGTGACGCGGCCAGGTCGAAGTTGGGCGCGATGTCGGGGTGCTTGCCGTCGACACCGGTGTCGATGATGCCGACCTTCACCCGCCGGTCGCCCGGCTGGACGGTGCGGGCCAGGTCCGACCGGACCGACTTCAGGCCCCACAGCTGGTCGTCCAGCGGGTCGGTGCCGACCGGCTTCGGCTTGCGGGGCGCGGCCTGCGCGCCGAGGTGCTTGGACTCGCGCTCGACGGCGTCGGGGTCCGGGCTGATCCGCCCGGACGGCGAGTGGCCGATGGGCTTGGCCCGCGCGGCGCCGACCACGGTGGGGTCGGCGGCCAGGCGCTGGGTGAAGCCCGACGCCGGCGCGGTGGCCGTCACCAGGCCGATCGCGCCGTTGGAGCGCACGACCGTCCCGCCCGCGGCGCGGACGGCCCGCTCAGCGGCGGCGACGTCCTGGCCGTCGGCGGCGAGGACGGTGAACTCCGTCGCCGGACCGGACAGTTCGGGTTGGGCGAGGGCGGTGCCGGGTACGGCGAGCCCGGTCAGCCCCAGCGGCAGCGCGAGTGCCGCGAACAACAGCTTCGACTTCTTCACCGCAGCAACCTAACCGCGCCGCAACCCGAAGCGAGGAAAATCCCGACGAAAGTCGTGCCTACGCGAGACTGAGCGCGATGCCGTCGAGGATGTCGTGCTCGCTGACAGTCAGTTCGGACGGCCCGCCGAGCCGGGAGAGCTGCTCCGACAGCGTCCGCAGGATCACCGCGCCGCCACCGATGACGTCGACCCGGCCCGGATGGATCACCGGGTTGGCCGCGCGTGTCTCGTGGTCGACGGAGAGGAGTTCGTCGGCCAGCCTGCCGATGTCGGCCTGCGACAGCCGGGACAGGTGCACGCGGTCCCGGTCGTACTCCGGCAGTCCCTGTGCGACGGCGGACAGCGTGGTGACCGTGCCCGCGACGCCGATCCAGGTCCGGGCCTTGGAGACGTCGACGGCGTCGAACGCCCCGGCCAGCACCTCGGCGGC
This sequence comes from Amycolatopsis suaedae, assembly GCF_004214935.1. Lineage (GTDB taxonomy): Bacteria > Actinomycetota > Actinomycetes > Mycobacteriales > Pseudonocardiaceae > Amycolatopsis > Amycolatopsis suaedae. The sequence continues at coordinate 258,842 of NZ_SFCC01000006.1, read as the reverse complement.
CAGCGCGCCGGCCGCGGTCACCTCGTCGCCCGACGGCGGATCGGACTTCAGGCAGCGCTCGGTGATGCGCACGCAGCCGATGTCCACCGACCGCGCGGCGAGCACCTCGGCCTTCCTGCCGTCCCAGGTGCCGAGCACCAGCTCGGTGGACCCGCCGCCGATGTCGACGACGAGGAACGGGCCGTCGTCGGGATCCTGCTCGCCGACGGCGCCGGTGAACGACAGCCGGGCCTCCTCGTCGCCGCTGATGACCTCGGCCTCGGTGCCGAGCACGTCGCGAGTCATGCCGAAGAACTCGTCGCGGTTGCTCGCGTCCCTGGTGGCCGACGTGGCGACCATGCGGACCTTCTCGACGCCCTTGCGGCGGGCGGCGACCGTGTAGTCGGCCAGTGCCGCCCTGGTGCGCTCCAGCGCCTCCGGCGCGAGCCTGCCGGTGGCGTCGACACCCTGGCCGAGCCGCACGATCCGCATCTCCCGATGCAGGTCACGCAGGTCGACGGTGCCGTCGTGGCGGTGCGTCAGCTCGGCGACGAGCAGGCGGATGGAGTTGGTCCCACAGTCGATGGCGGCTACCCGAGGCATGCGGCCACCCTATCCGCTCGCCGCACCACCGGCGGGGAGGCGGCTTTAGCGGGCTAAAGCCGCCTCCCGGGCCGCCGGAACGTACAACTCGCGCGGGAGAACGTACGACTCGCGGCCCGGAGCGTACGACTCGCGCACGGGTGGGTGCTCGCGACCGCGCCCCGCACGGGAGCCGTGCGGGGCGCGGTCGCGGGGGAACTACGGGGTCTTGCTCTCGGCCGAGCTGGGGGTCGTCGTCGGCTCGCACCAGGGCAGCTCACCCGCCGGCGGCGGCGTGGTCGGCGGCGGCTGGTTCGGGTCCGGCGTCTGGCAGGTCGGCGGCGGGGTGGTCGTCGTCGTGGTCGTCGGCGGGCTCGGCGGCGTCGACGGCCCGGTGCGGGTCGGCGTCGTCGTGGTCGTCGTCGGCGGCTGCGTGATCGACGTGGTGCCCGGCGGCGGAGTCGTGGTGCCCGGCGGCGGAGTCGTCGGCCCCGGCGCCGGCGGCGGGGTGACCGGGGCCGGAGCCGCACCGCCGGACGGAGCGGGCGGGGCCGCCAGGATCGACGGGTTGTTCGAGTTCGCCGTCGGGTGCACACCGCGGGCATAGGCATCGGCCCACGTCAGCACGGTGGCGACGTAGGAGCTGGACCGGTTGTAGCGGAACACCGCGGTCGCCCGCTGCTGCGGGTCGGCCGTGTTCAGCCCGCCGGAACACAGGTAGCGGCCGGCGCCGACGGTGGCGTCGTAGATGTTGTTCGGGTTGCTCTCGCCGTCGCCGTTGCCGTCGGAGGCGTAGCCCCGCCAGGTCGACGGGATGAACTGCATCGGCCCGACCGCGCGGTCCCACACGGTGTCGCCGTCGTAGGCGCCGCCGTCGGTGTCGCTGATCGCCGCGACGGGCCCGAAGCCGTTGAGCACCGGCCCGAGGATCGGCGCGCGGGTGTGGCCGTTGTCGTCGACGTTGCCACCGCGGGCGTGGTTGGACTCGATCCGGCCGATGCTGGCCAGCAGCGACCAGTGCAGCTGACACGCGGGCTGGCTGGCCGCCAGGTTCTCGGCGGCCTTGACGTAGGCCTGCAGCGCGGCGCCGGGGATGCCGAGCGGACCGGAGGGCAGACCGGCGCTGCCGGACCGCGTGTCGGGACCGCCGAGGGACTCGCCGATCGAGTCGCCGACCGGCAGGCTTCCGTTGACGTTGACCGGGTTGCCCTGGGTGTCGAGCGGTTCGCCCTGCGCGGTCAGGTACCGGTTGGGGTCGTCGTCGGACACCGTGGTTGTGCCCAGCACCCCGATCCCGCTACCGGGAATCACCAGCGGCAATGCCAGTAACGGTGCCCCCGCGAGCATTGCCCGTCCGCGCCGTCGTCCCGCTCTGGCTTCCGTGCGCGCTCCGCGCCGCTCCCACACCCGCACCGAACACCCTCCACGTCGAACGCGATCTGTCCGTACCCCGGCAATGCCACCACAGCATGCCTGATGTAAAGCCGGCGGAAACACCGTTCCGGCCCTAATGGCCTAGAACTCCGTCGGATTTTCACAAGTGGGGACGGCTAGTTCATCCTTGCGCCACAAGGGTTACTCCAAATGGCCCAATACTGACGATGGTCTCGCCGTCCCGGCACCCGCAGACTACGTCCTCGGCGCGGCATCGCGGGCCGGGAATTCGCCGAACGGGCCGTTCGGCAAGCCAGGAACCGGAATCCTGCCGTTCACGCGCAGTCGCCGGACGGCCAGCCCTCCTGCGAGCGCAGCAGTTCCAGGGTTTCGTCGCCGAACGGGTTCACGCCGGGCCCGCACGCGAGCGTGTGCGCGAGGTGTACGTGCAGGCACTTGACCCTGCCCGGCATCCCGCCCGCGGTCACCTGGTGGCCGAGCGGTTCGATGGCGTCGCGCTGGGCCAGGTAGGACTCGTGGGCACGCTGATACGCCGCGGCCAGTTCGGGATCCTCGGCCAGCCGCTCGGTCATCTCGCGCATGAGGCCGGATGCCTCCAGCCTGCCCACCAAGGAGTTCAGCCTCGGGCAGGTCAGGTAGTACAGCGTGGGAAAAGGGGTGCCGTTCTCCAGGCGCGGACTGGTCTGCACCACCGACGGATGACCGCTCGGGCACCGCGCGGCCACCGCCCGCAGCGCGCGGGGCGGCCTGCCGAGCTGCTCGGCGATCACCGCCCTGTCCGCCTCGGTGACCGGTTCGAACTCCAGCTTGCTCACCGTCACAAACTACCCGGTGACCTGCTTCCACAACTTCTCGTACCAGGGTCCCGGCTGCTCGGGCTTCTGCTCGGCCGGCGGCTGCTGCGCCTTCTGCTTGTCCTCGGGCAGCTGCACCATGTACGGGGTCTCGCCGGGCATGACGTACCGCAGCCGCCTGCGGGCCTCGGCCTGCACCTGCGCCGGGTCGGCCAGCTCGGCCTGCCGCTCCTCCAGCTGCGCGACGCGCTCGCGCAGCTGGGCCTGCTGCTGTTCCTGCGAGGCCACCTCGGACTGCTGGGTCAGGTACGTCCGCAGTGGAACCGCGATGGTGAAGGCGAGCGCGCAGACCACGATCGCCACCACCGCGGCCCGCCGCGTCGTGGACAGTCCGAGGACCTTCGCGGCGCCGGAGGCACGCTTCGCACTGAGCCCGCGCCGCAGCCGCGCACGCCGGCCTTCCCTGCGTGCGCGCTCCCGCTCGGGCCTGCGCGCGGACGTGCTGCCCGCACGTCCGCGCCCGCGACCGCGACTCCTGCCCCGCTCAGCCATCGGAACTCAGGACTCCGCGTTGAATCTCGGGAAGGCGAGGTCGCCCGCGTACCTGGCCGCGTCGGCGAGGGTCTCCTCGATCCGCAGCAGCTGGTTGTACTTGGCCACCCGCTCGCTGCGGGCGGGCGCGCCGGTCTTGATCTGGCCGACGCCGGTGGCGACGGCGAGGTCGGCGATGAACGTGTCCTCGGTCTCGCCGGACCGGTGGCTCATCATGCTCTTGTAGCCGTAGGAGGTCGCCAGCGAGATGGCGTCCAGCGTCTCCGACAGCGTGCCGATCTGGTTGACCTTCACCAGCAGCGCGTTCGCGGCGCGGCGGGTGATGCCGTCCTCCAGCCGGTCCGGGTTGGTGACGAACAGGTCGTCGCCGACCAGCTGCACCCGCTCGCCCAGCGCGGCGGTCAGGCTGACCCAGCCGTCCCAGTCGTCCTCCGCCAGCGGGTCCTCAATGGACACCATCGGGTAGTCGTTGACCAGTTCGGTGTAGTACGCGGTGAGCTGCTCCGCGCTGCGCTTGGTGCCCTCGAAGGTGTAGGCGCCGTCGGCGAAGAACTCGGTGGCCGCGACGTCCAGCGCGAGCGCGACGTCCCTGCCCGGTACGTAGCCCGCCTTCTCGATGGCGGACAGGATCAGGTCCAGCGCCTCGCGGTTGCTGGACAGGCTCGGCGCGAAACCGCCCTCGTCGCCGAGGCCGGTGGCGAGGCCGCGGCCCTTCAGCACCGACTTCAGCGAGTGGTAGACCTCCGCGCCCCAGCGCAGCGCCTCGCGGAAGGACTCGGCGCCGATCGGCGCGATCATGAACTCCTGGATGTCCACATCGGTGTCGGCGTGGGCACCACCGTTGAGGATGTTCAGCATCGGCACCGGCAGCACGTGCGCGTTCGGCCCGCCAAGGTAGCGGAACAGCTCCAGCTCGGCCGACTCGGCCGCGGCCTTCGCCACGGCGAGCGAGACGCCGAGGATGGCGTTGGCGCCGAGGCGGGACTTGTCCGGCGTGCCGTCCAGGTCGACCAGCTTCTGGTCGACGATGCGCTGGTCGACCGCGTCGATGCCGGTGAGGTCCGGACCGATCTCGTCGAGCACTGCGGCGACGGCCCGCTCCACGCCCTTCCCGTTGTACCGGGACGCGTCACCGTCACGCAGTTCGACGGCTTCGTGCTCGCCGGTGGACGCCCCCGACGGGACGGCGGCCCGCGCCAGCGTTCCGTCGTCGAGAGCCACCTCCACCTCGACGGTCGGGTTGCCACGCGAGTCCAGAATCTCGCGCGCGCCTACCTGCTCGATGACGGCCACGCCTTACTCCCTCACCCGGTTGTGCGAACGACGTCGGAGCCCAGCGTAGTCGCAGGGCATGATCACCGGTCGGAGGCACGCGCGAGGCGTCGCTACTCCGCGCGCACCTCTTGCCAGCCGGCCGGCAGCTCGACCGTATCGGAGAAACGCTGCCAGAAAGACCAGCTGTTGCCGCCGAGGTCGGACACCGTGAACACCCGCGCGCCGTAGGGCTGGTCCTGCGGGGCCGGGATGTCGGTGTCGCCGAGCTGCTCGCACACCCGCTCGTACTGGGCGTCCACGTCGTCGACGTAGACGATGTTGAGCTGCCCGACCGGACCGTCGACACCCTTCGCGGCCCAGTAGTCACCGCCCGTGCTCGTCAGGACGATCTCGGCGTCGCCGGCCAGCATCGTGGCCTGGAACACACCGCCACCCTCGTCGACGAACCGGACCTGCTCGGTGAAGCCGAAGACCCGGCCGAGCCACTCCAGTGCCTCGGTGGCGTCCGCGTAGTAGAGGTACGGGGCTAGGCCGAGGTACCCCACGCCCCTGGCTTGCTCGTCGCTCATGGCGGGCAAGTCCACCACGTCGGCGAACGTGACGTGCGGCGCACCCCTGTCAAACGCAGTTCGAGTCGGTCGGCACCCGCGGAGCCTCGTGGCTGGCGCTCGACCGTCATTCGAGGCGATCAAACGGATCCGCGGTCACTCAAGCCCCGGCCGAGTGGCGACGTCGCTACTTGATCGTGACCGGCGTCCACCTTGTTAGCCGCTTCGACGGGAGGCCGGTACGGGGGTAACGTCGAGGGACCATGGGTGATCAGGACGCAGACTCCGGCGAAGCCCGGTTCGCGGCGTTTCGCCGGGCCGAGGCTCTGGTGGAAAGCCGCCGCCCGCTCGACGCGCTCAAGGTGCTCGAACCCGTCCTGGACGCCGAACCGGACAAACCGAGCGTGCAACTGCTGGCCGGCCGCGCGTACTTCCACTCCGCGCAGCTGCGGCGGGCCGAGCGGGCACTGACCAGGGTGCTGGAGCTGGACCCGGCCGATCACTACGCGCGGTTCGTGCTCGGCAGGACGCTGCAACGGCTGGGCAGGCTCGTCGAGGCGCTGGCCCAGCTGCGGATGGCGGCGGCGATGAATCCGGTGCCGGAGTACCAGGAGGCGATCGGCGAGGTCGCCGCCCGGATCGCGCTGAAGGACTCCTGACCCGTCAGATCTGGTGACGCCTGATGCCGTGACCCGGTCACCCGGCAAAGTCGGAGTCCGCAGGGCGCGGGAGCGTGGAGTTCGCGTGCTGGAGCGTGGAACTCGCGTGCACGACGGTGGGACTCGCGGCGAGTGGCCCCGCTCGACGAGGCGAAGACGGGTTCGTCCCCCGATCTGGAATCGGTGTCCCGGGCAGTGGGACCAGGTGGGCGGGAACGTGCAACTCGCGGGTCCGCAACGGTCGACTCGCGGGTCGGGAACGGAGGACTCGCGCGAACGGCCCCTTCACGCGGGCGACCGGCACCACGTGAGAACCGGCGTCCACATCGTGAGTTCTACCCTCACGCACGCGAATTCTGCGTTCCGGCACGCGAGTTCCACGCTCGAGACCAGCCACCTGCCGCGACGAGACTTTGCCGGAGCCCTTACGTGTGACGTGGTGAAGGGGGCCTTCACGAGGTTCGCCGCTAGCGCAGGTTCGCGGTGGCGGCCGCGTAGGCGTCGGCGCCGCTGAAGACGTCCTGGCCGTAGGCGACGGACTGGTTGTACGTGAGCACCGCCTTCCACCAGCCCTCCGGCGTGCCGAGGTCGCCGCCGCTGGCGCACAGGTAACGGGCGGCGGTGACCGCGGCGTCGTCGATGTTCTGCGGATCCGCCACCGCGCCGTCGCTCGCCGCACGGGTGGCGTAACGCTGCCAGGTGCCGGGCAGGAACTGAAACGGCCCGACGGCCCTGTCCCACTGGGTGTCGCCGTCGAGCCTGCCGCCGTCGGTGTCGGGAATGGCCTTCACGCCGGGCGAGCCGTTCAGCGGTACCCCGATGATCGGCTTGGTGACCTTGCCGTCGACGCCGACCTGCGCGCCGCCGAAACCACCGTGCTGCGACTCGACCCGCGCGATGCCGGCCACCGTCACCCAGGTGATGCGGCACTCCGGACGTTCCGAACGCAGCCACATCTCGGCCCGGCCGTACGCGACGAGCGCGCGAGCGGACACCTGGGTCACCCCGGCCACCTTCTTGGACCAGGCGTCGAGCGCGGCGATGTCGGAGGCGTTCGGCCGGTCCTCGGGTGCGGGCAGACCCGCCCGCGGCGCGGTCGCACCCGGCGGCGGCTTGAGTTCCTCGACGACGAACGGCGGCGGCCCGGACGGTTCAGGCTCCTCGCGGTCGATACCGATCGTGACGATCAGGAGTACCCCGGCCAGGATCAGCCCGAGCGTCAGCGCCAGCCTGCGGACCAGCCGCGGCGGCATCCGCCGACGATCCGGCGCGTCCGGGCGCGGCAGCTGCTCGGTCGTCGAGGACGAGACGGGGTCGACCACCCGTTCAGGTTACAGGCCGTGAACACAGCCCCCGCTCAACCCAGGCTGACGTCCATCGACCGCGATTCGACGGCGTTCAGCGCGGTCATGGTGGCGTCGTCGAGTTCCAGCGAACCGGCGGCGACGTTCGCCGCCAGGTGCGCGCGGTCGGCGGTGCCCGGGATCAGCAGCACGTTCGGCGAGTGGTGCAGCAGCCATGCCAGGCCGACCTGCGCCGGGGTACGGCCGAGCGCCCGCGCGGCGGCGACGACCGCGGGTTCCTCGGCGACCTTCGGCAGGCCCGGAAACGCGCCACCCAGCGGGAAGAACGGCACCCAGGCGATCCCACGCTCGGCACACAGCCGGAGCAGCGGCTCGTCGTCACGCGCCACCAGGCTGTAGGCGTTCTGCACGCAGACGATCCCCGCGGGCAGCGCACGCCGCAGCCCTTCCTCGGTCACGCAGCTCAGCCCGATCGCGCCGATCTTCCCCTGATCGCGCAGTTCGGTCAGGACGGCGAGCTGGTCGTCGAGGTCGACCACCTGGTCGCCGGACGCACGCAGGCCGGGCCCGGTGTCCAGCCTGCGCAGGTTCACCACCGGGATCTGGTCGACGCCAAGCGATTCGAGGTTGTCCTCGACGCTCGCCCGCAGTTCCTCCGGCCGCTGCGCGGGCCGCAGCGGAAGGTCACCGCCGGGGTCGGGAGTGGCACCGACCTTGCTGACCACCATGACCTCGCCGGGCGCGAAGGCGTCCCGGATAAGCCCGTTGACGAAGCCGTTGCCGTAGAACTGCGCGGTGTCGACGTGGTCGACGCCGAGGTCGACCGCGTGCCGCAGCAGGGCGATCGCCGCGTCCCGGTCGCCGTGCAGCCGTTCCAGCTGCATCGCGCCGTAACCGACGCGGGCGACCTGACGCCCGGCCAGCGTCGCGGTCCGTGCCGGAGTGGTGTTCGTGGTCATCCGATGGCCTTCCGCGTGAGCCGATAAGATAAGCGGAGAGTTCCCCGTTTCATCAGCGTACCGGAGAGGTCCCCGTTTTGGCATCCCGTCCGAAGAAGGCTCCGCGAGCGGACGCGATACGTAATCGCGACAAGATCATCGAGGTGGCCCGCAACGCGTTCGCGACCGCCGAGGACGTGGTCTCACTCGACGCCATCGCCAAGGCGGCAGGCGTCGGCAGCGGCACGCTGTACCGCCATTTCCCGACGCGGGAAGCGCTGGTCGAGGCGGTGTACGCGGCGGAACTCGACGACGTCACCGGAAGCGTGCCCAGCCTGCTCCGCGAGCTTCCGCCGGACGAGGCGCTCCGCGCCTGGATGGGGCGCTACGCCGCCTTCGTCGCCACCAAACGCGGCATGGCGGACACGCTGCGTGCCGCCATGGCTTCGGGACGGATCGTCACGGCGGCCACCCGGGAACGCATCACCGGCGCCATCGCCACGATCCTGGCCGCCGGCGCCGAGTCCGGCACGCTCCGCGACGACGTCGACGCGGACGACGTCACCGCGATGCTGCTCGGCGTCAACCTCAGCACCACGGCGTCAGGAACGCCGGAACGCACCGGCCACCTGCTCGATCTGGTGCTGGACGCGCTGAGAACCGGCTGATCAGGCGGGCCAGAAGCGGCGCCAGCCGTCGGCCTCCAGCGTCGCCGGGTCGATCCCGGCCTCGCGGGCGGCTCGTTCGGCCGCGCGGACGTCGGCGGCGAACCGCTTCGCCACGGCCCGCAGCTCACCCTCCGGGTCGACGCCCGCCCGGCGGGCCGTCGCGGCGATCCGGAACAGCCGGGAGCCCTCGTCCTCCCCGGCGGGGAACAGATCCAGCGGCACACCCGCGCGGCCACTGCGCTGGCCGAGCTTGCCCGCCAGTGCCACTGCGGGCTGCCCGAGCGCCACACCGTCCACAATGGACTCGCGGCGCTTCTCGGCCTGCTTGAGCCGCTCCCAGTTCTCCTCCTGCAGCGTCGCCGTCGCGACCCGATCGGCGTCGGCGAACACATGCGGGTGCCTGCCGACCAGCTTCGCCACCAGCTCACCGGCCACGACGTCGACGTCGAACGGGTCGGTCTCGTGCTCGGCCGCGACCCGGGCGTGGAACAGCACCTGCAGCAGGACGTCGCCGAGTTCCTCCCGCAACGCCGCCCGGTCGCCCTCCTCGATGGCGTCCAGCAGTTCGTAGGTCTCCTCGACCAGATACTGCCGCAGCGAGTCGTGCGTCTGCACCGCGTCCCACGGGCAGCCCCCCGGCGAACGCAGCCGGTCCATCACGGCCGTGGCCTCCACCAGCGGCGGAACGGGCGTCTCGACCACCGCGGCACCCGCGGCGAGCAACGCAGCCGCACCGGGGTCGGTACGGCTGGACGCCACCAGCACCACGCGGGACAGCCCCGCCAGTTCCTCCGGGGACGGCGCGGGCTTGGCGTCCAGCGCCACCCTGGTCACCTCGGGCAGGTCACCTGCCGCGAAGACGGCATCGGCGTCCCGCAGCGCGGGCCACGCAGCGGCCGGCAGCACCGCGGGCAGTTCCGGCGGTACGACGACCACGACACTCATGGCTTCGATGGTCGCACGTCCCTGGCGGGGAACTGGAAGCCCGTCAGCTCGTCGGTGTTCGGCGCGAGCTTCATCCCGGCCTCGTCCCAGACGCCGTAACGCGGGTTGACCCGGATGCCGAGTTCCTCGGCGAGCGGCTGCAGCTGACGCCAGCCGATGAACGACAGTGCCTGGGACGGCACGCCCTGCCCGGCGTCGGGCAGCGGCGCGGTGCGCCGGTCGGTCACCAGCGCGACCATCCAGCCCGCTGCCTGGGAGCTGGGCTGGATGACCAGCACCGTTCCCGGCTTCGCCCCGAACAGCGGGCTGATGACCAGTTCCGCATTGGCTTCCTCGCCGAACGTCTGCGGGAGGGTCCACGTGCGGTTGGCGGGCTCGTTGCCGGACTCGGCGATCAGCTGCGCCGCCCTGGCGGGGTCGGCGGCGACCTTCCTGCCCAGCTCGATGGCCTTGTCCTTCGCCGTCGACCCGGGTGCCTCGGCGGTGATCACGGTGCTGACCGCGGTGACGGCGAGGTTGCCCACCGCCTGCGCGCCGACCTGCTCGGCGAGCACGCGGTCGGTGAAGAACTCGCGGACCCGTGAGGGCTCGGTCGGGATCTGCGTGGCGACGGCGTCCACGCCACCGAACCGCTCGATCTGGGCGTCGACCTGCGCGGGATCGGCACGCAAACCCATCCGCTGCGCCGCCACGGCCATCAGCTCGTGCTTGATCCGGTTGGCCACCACCTCACGGGCGGTCAGGTCCAGCTTGCGTTGTTGCTTGGCCTCTTTGGCTTCCGGCGAGTGGTCGATGAGCCACTGGATCTCCTGCTGCACCTCGGCCAGCGGGACCGACCGGTCGCCGACGATCGCGGCCGACGTCACCTGGCTCGGCCCGGAACCACAGCCGACCAGCAGCAGTGTCGAGGTCGCCAGAACGGCCAACAGCACCTTGGAACGCCCCATGATCCGCATCACAGCGCATACCCTCTCACAGCGGACGGCACGGTCAAACGGCAGCGGGCTGCTTGGTCAGCGAACGCAGCAGCGACGTGCACCAGTCCAGCAGCGCGTCGTCCCGGAGCTGCGGCGCGCCGATCCGCCCGCCCGCGCCGCCCTCGGTCGGCCGCGGCACCGAGACCGTGTGCGTGACCGCCTTGTACAACGCCTTGGGGTACAACCGCTTCAGCCGCACCAGCTGCGAGTCGGCCAGCTGCAGCGGGGCGAACCGGATCGAGTTGCCCTGCGTGGACACCTCGGTCACCCCGGCCTCCCGGCAGGCGTGCCGGAACCGCGCGACGGCGAGCAGCCGCTCCACCGGCGCGGGCGGCTGGCCGTACCGGTCGACCAGCTCGTCGCGGACCCCGGCCAGCTCGTCGTTGTCCCGCGCCGCGGCGATCTTGCGGTAGGCCTCCAGCCGCAGCCGTTCGCCGGACACGTAGTCGTGCGGAATGTGCGCGTCGACCGGGAGATCCACCCGCACCTCGGTGGGCGTCTCGTCCTCCTCGACACCGCCCGCGCCCGCCGACCTGCGGAAGACGTCGACGGCCTCGCCGACCAGCCGCACGTACAGGTCGAAGCCGACACCGGCGATGTGCCCGGACTGCTCGGCGCCCAGGATGTTGCCGGCACCGCGGATCTCCAGGTCCTTCATCGCGACGGCCATGCCCGCGCCCAGCTCGGTGTTCTGCGCGATGGTCGCCAGCCGGTCGTGCGCGGTCTCGGTCAGCGGCGCCTCGGCGGGGTACAGGAAGTAGGCGTAGCCACGCTCGCGGCCACGGCCGACCCGGCCCCGCAACTGGTGCAGCTGGGCCAGCCCGAGCAGGTCACCGCGCTCGACGATCAGCGTGTTGGCGTTGGAGATGTCCAGTCCGGTCTCGACGATCGTCGTGCACACCAGCACGTCGTACTCGCGTTCCCAGAAGCCCTGGATGATCTTCTCCAGCTTGTCCTCGTTCATCTGCCCGTGCGCGGTGACCACCCGCGCCTCCGGCACCAGCTCACGGATGCGCCGGGCCGCCTTCTCGATGGACGACACCCGGTTGTGGACGTAGAACACCTGGCCGTCCCGCAGCAGCTCACGGCGGATGGCGGCGCCGACCTGCTTGTCGTCGTAGGCGCCGACGTAGGTCAGGATCGGGTGCCGGTCCTCCGGCGGGGTCAGGATGGTCGACATCTCCCTGATGCCGGCCAGCGACATCTCCAGCGTGCGCGGGATCGGCGTCGCCGACATGGTCAGCACGTCGACGTGCGTGCGCAGCGCCTTGATGTGCTCCTTGTGCTCGACACCGAAGCGCTGCTCCTCGTCGACGATCACCAGTCCGAGGTCCTTGTAGCGGATCCCGGTCTGCAGCAGGCGGTGCGTGCCGATGACGATGTCCACCTCACCGGAGGCCAGCCCCTCCAGCACACCGTCCACTTCGGACTTCGCGGTGAACCGGGACAGGCCCTTGATGGTGACCGGGAACGCCTGCATCCGCCCGGTGAACGTGCTCAGGTGCTGCTGGGCCAGCAGGGTCGTCGGCACGAGAACGGCGACTTGCTTGCCGTCCTGCACGGCCTTGAACGCCGCCCGCACCGCGATCTCGGTCTTGCCGTAGCCCACGTCGCCGCAGATCACCCTGTCCATCGGGACGCCCCGCCGCATGTCCGACTTGACCTCGTCGATGGCGGCGAGCTGGTCGTTGGTCTCGGTGAACGGGAACGCGTCCTCCAGCTCGCGCTGCCACGGCGTGTCCGGGCCGAACGCGTGACCGGGTGCGGCCTGCCGCGCGGCGTAGAGCTGGACCAGCTCGGCCGCGATCTCCTTGACCGCCTTGCGTGCCTTGGCCTTGGTGTTCTTCCAGTCCGAGCCGCCGAGCTTGTTCAGCGTGGGCAGCTCACCGCCGACGTAGCGGGAGACCTCGTCGAGCTGGTCGGTCGGCACGAACAGCCGGTCGCCCGGCTGGCCGCGCTTGGACGAGGCGTACTCCAGCAGCAGGTACTCCCTGGTGGCACCGGCGACCGTGCGCTGCACCATCTCGACGAACCGGCCGATGCCGTGCTGGTCGTGCACGACGTAGTCACCGGCCCGCAGGGCCAGCGGGTCGACGGCGTTGCGCCGCCGCGAGGGCATCTTGGTGTTCAGGTCGCGTGTGGACTGTCCGGCGGCCGCGCCCCGGCCGGTCAGGTCGGACTCGCTGAGCACCACCAGTCCCAGCTCCGGCGCGACGAACCCGTCGGCGAGACCACCGCAGGTCACCGTGACCACACCGGCCGCCGGCGGTTCGGCGAGCCCGTTCTCCGCGAGCGTCGCCGGGACGTCGGCGGCACTCAGCTGCTCGACGGCCCGCGCCGCGGTGCCGTGCCCGGCGACCACCAGTACCGCCGCGCCACCGGTCGCCAGGTGCGCACGCAGGTCGGTCATGGCCCGCTCCAGCTCGCCGCGGTAGGCGGGAGCCGGTTCGACGCCGATCGGCAGCACGTCCTCGGCGTCGGTGGTCAGCTGCGACAGCGTCCACCAGGGACGTCCGGTGTCGCCGGCGTGCGTGGCGACCTCGGCGAGGTCTCGGTAGGCCGACGCGCCGAGGTCGATGGGCGCCTGGCCGCCACCGGCCGCGGCCATCCAGGACGCCTCCAGGAACTCCTGCCCGGTACGCACCAGGTCGGCCGCGCGGGCCCGGATCTTCTCCGGGTCGGCCAGCAGCACGTGGGTGCCCTTCGGCATGGCGTCGGTGAGCATCTCCAGCTCACCGGCGCAGAGCACCGGGATGAGCGCCTCCATGCCCTCGACCGGGACGCCGCCGGAGAGCTTGGTCAGCATCTCGGCGAGCTGGGCGTCGGCCTCGTGCTCGGTGGCCAGGTCGGCCGCCCGTGCCTTGACGTCGTCGGTGAGCAGTAGTTCCCGGCACGGCGGCGCGACCACCTCGGCGATCTCGCCGGGAATCGACCGCTGGTCGGACACGGCGAACGCGCGGATCTCGCTGACCTCGTCGCCCCAGAACTCCACCCGGTACGGGTGCTCGGCGGTGGGCGGGAAGACGTCGAGGATGCCGCCACGCACGGCGAACTCGCCCCGCTTCTCCACCATGTCGACGCGGCCGTAGGCCAGCTCGACCAGCCGGGTCAGCACACCGTCGAAGTCCTGCTCCTCGCCGACCCGCAGCTCGACCGGGGCCAACGTGCTGAGCCCGGGGGCCATCGGCTGGATCAGGCTGCGCACCGTCGCCACGACGACCCGCAGGCCGCCGTGGTCCGGCCCGGCCAGCCGGTGCAGCACGGCGAGCCTGCGGCCCACGGTGTCGGCCCGCGGCGACAGCCGTTCGTGCGGCAGCGTCTCCCAGGACGGGAAGTCGGCGACGGCGTCCGGCCCGAGCAGCGAGGACAGCGTGAGGGTCAGCTCGTCGGCCTCCCTGCCGGTGGCCGTGACGGCCAGCACCGGCCTGCCCGCGTGGGCCAGCGCGGCGGCCACCAGCTGGCGGGCGGCGGTCGGGCCCTGCAGTTCGAGCCTCGGCGCGCCCGCGCGGTCGAGCACGGCCCGCAGGGAGGGCTCGCGCAGGACGGAGGTCAGCAGAGGCGACAAGGAGGCGTGGCTCACCGAAGATCCCTTGGTCGAAGACACGATGATGTGCCCCACACCGGTCGGACCACGGGTGGGGTCGGCACGGCCAAGCCTACGCCCTCGCGGCCTTGACGCCCGCGTGAACCAGGTCGGCCACCTCACTCAGGGTAGACGCGTGCACCGACAGTCTGACGTGCCCCGGCCGGGTGGTCGCGGTGACGCCGTGGCCGGCCAGCGCGGCCGCCAGCGCCGGGCCGGGCACACCGGGCACCGAGACCGGCAGGATCCCGGAACGCCGCGGCGCCGCCAGCCCGCCTGCCGAGCGGACCACCTGGACCAGCTCGCCGACCCGCTCGGCGACGACGGCCTCGATGCGGGCGACCCCGATCGACTCGACGAGCCGCAGCCCGGCCGCGAACCCCGCGCCCGCGATCGGGTCGAGCCGGGTGAGGGCGAACCGTGCGGCGCCCGCGGCGGCCGGCGCCACCCGGTCGAACGCGGCGGGGTCGGCCGAGCCCGCCCAGCCGCTCAGCGTCGGGTTCAGCCGGTCCAGCGCCCTGGGCGAGCAGGCCAGGAAGCCGGTCCCCCAGCCACTGCGCAGCCACTTCTGCCCGCCGGTGGCCACGACGTCGGCCACCGTCCAGTCCTCGTCGGTGACGCCGAAGCCCTGGATGGCGTCGACGATCAGCAGCCGGTCGCCCAGCACGTCCCGCAGGCCGGGCAGGTCGGCGCGGTAGCCGGTGCGGGAGTCGACGGCGCTGACGGCGAGTGCCACGACCCGGTCGTCCAGCGCGGCGCGGACCAGCTCGGGGGTGACCCGGCCGTCGGCGGGATGCAGCGGGCGGACCCGCACCCGCCCGGCGTCGGCTGCCCGCTGCCACGGGTGCAGGTTGGCCGGGAACTCGCCGGTGGAGACCAGCACGTCACCCGGAGGCAGCCCGAACGCGGCATGCAGCAGGCCGGTGCTGGTGTTGGGCTGCGTGACGACGGCGTCGACGGGAAACCCGGTCAGCCGGGCGGCGACGGCGAGTGCCTGTTCCTCGTCCCGCATCACGGCGTCGACGAACCCGTCGGGTGCGGCAACGGCCCGTTCGCCCGCTTCGTGGCGGACCCGGTGGACCGTTCGTGACAGCGGCCCGAAGCGGCCGAAGTCGAGGTAACCCAGCGGTTCGGCGAACTCGTCTCTCACTGCGGCTTTCCGGTGAGCACCAGCTTCAGCATCGTGCGCAACCCGGCGAGTACCCGCTCGGCCGCGTACTCGCCCGCCAGCGCCCGCCGTTGCTCCGCGGCCAGCGGGCCGAGCAGGACGTGTGCGAGGTAGTCGGCGTCGACCTCCGGCCGCGCCTGGCCGAGCAGTGCGGCGACGTGCCGGTGCCAGAACCAGTAGCCGCCGAACCGGTACCGCGCGCCGGGCGCTGCCGTGTCCGACAGGTGCACCAGATCCAGGTGCTGTTCGAGGAAACGCAGGTAGGCACACAGGAAGGCGTCCAGCCGTTCGCCGGGCGGCGCGCCGGGTCCCAGCGGCGGCTGACCGGAGCGGACGGCTTCCTGCAGGCTCAGCTCGCGGCGGCCCAGCAGTTCGGCGGCCATCCCGGCCTTGTCGCCGAACCGGCGGAACAACGTTCCCTTGCCGACCCCGGCGGCCGACGCGATCTGGTCCATGGACACCGCCTCGATGCCGCGCTCGGCGAATAGCCGTCCCGCGGCGGCCAGAATGCGCTCGCGGTTGCGTGCCGCATCCGCCCGCTCCCGCACCGGCGCTCCGCCGGTCTGCCTTCGACTGACGTCCATCGGCGGGGACCATAGTTCAAAACTCCCGGCAGGGCAGGGGATCCGGTGAGAAATAACCCGTGCACACAGCGAACGCACAGCTGGCGGCGCATGCTGTGACCATGCGCGCGCGAACCGTAGGGCTGCTGCTCACCGTCTGTTGCGGACTGACCGCGTGCAGCAGCGAGCCCGTCGAGCAACCGAGCCCGGCCCCGCAGGTGCCGACACCGGCCCCACCGACCGGGACCGCGCTGAAGATCGAGGAGGTCGCCGGCGGCCTGGAGCACCCGTGGGACGTCGGCTTCCTGCCGGACGGCAAGGTGCTCGTCACCCAGCGACCCGGCAGGCTGGCGTTGCTGTCCGGGATGACGCCGGGCGCGACGGTGACCGAGGTCGACGCCGACTTCGCCGACGTACTGGTCAAGGGCGAGGGCGGGCTGATGGGGCTCGCCGTGCACCCGGACTTCGTGCACTCGCGCCGGTTCGTCACCTGCCAGACCAGGCAGAACGGCGGCAGCCCGGTGGACGTGCGGGTGGTGACGTGGACGTTGTCCCCCGACGGCCGCAGCGCCCAGCGGGTCGGCGACCTGCTCACCGGACTGCCGGTCAACGCGAGCGGGCGCCACTCCGGGTGCCGGCCGACGGTGGCGCCGGACGGCGCGCTGCTGGTGGGCACCGGCGACATCGCCGACCACCCCGGCATCCCGCAGGACCGGAAGAACCTGGGCGGCAAGGTGCTGCGCATCGACCTGCGCACCGGCGAGGGCCTGCCGGACAACCCGTTCGCCTCCTCGCCCGACCCCGTCGAGCGCAGGCTGCTCACCTACGGCCACCGCAACGTCCAGGGCGTCGCCGTGCAGCCGGGCAGCGACCAGGTGTTCATCAGCGAGCACGGGCCGCGGGGCCGCGACGAGGTCAGCAAGATCATTCCCGGGCGCAACTACGGCTGGGACCCGTCCAGGGGCGGCACCACGGACGAGTACGACGAGAGCGTCTCGATGAGCGACACCGAGCGGTTCCCGGACGCCGTCCCTCCACTGTGGACGTCCGGTTCGGTGTCCGAGGCACCCAGCGGCGCGGCTTTCCTGGCCGGTACGCAGTGGGGTCAGCTGGAGGGCAGGCTCGCCGTGGTCGCGCTGCGTGGGCAGAAGATGCTGCTGTTCCGGCTCGACGGCTCCGGGGCGGTCACCGACGTGCTGCTGCCGCCGGAGTTCAACGACACCCACGGCAGGCTGCGGGCCGCCCGGCTCGGCCCCGACGGCGCGCTGTACGTCTCAACCTCGACCGGCGACAACGACAAGATCCTGCGCGTCACGCTGGCCTGACCCGCCGCCGCGGACCTTGCCGTGAAGGCCCACCTTCGCGGCATCGTCCGGTGTGGGTGGCTTGTCGCGTGTCCCCCAATGGCTGCCGAGTATGCGATGCCGAGTCCGCATCGTGAGTTCTGCGTTCCGGACCACGACTTCTGCCTTCACGACCGCGAGTTCTGCCTTCCGGCCGCCCGCCCCGGCAAAGTCGGGCCTCGGGCAGGCGACGTGGCTGGTCTCGAGCGCAGAACTCGCGTGCGCTCCGGCCCCCGTGGCCTGTGTACCCTAGGATGTGCCCTAGGGAGGTTAGGAAGATGCCGCGGGAGAGGATCACGCCGGACGCGCTCGTGTCCGCCGCCGCCGATCTGGCCGACGAGATCGGCTTCGGGAACCTGACGCTGGCGGCCGTCGCGAAGCACTTCGGCGTCCGCGACGCGAGCCTCTACACCCACATCCGCGGGCTGGCCGACCTGCGGGAACGCGTCGCGCAGCTCGCACTCACCGAATGGGCCGACGCGCTCGGCTCGGCCGTGGCAGGCCGCTCCCGGCGCGACGCCCTGGTCGCCTTCGCCGACGCCTACCGGGCCATGGCCACCGGGCATCCGGGCCGCTACGCGGCCACCCGTCACCCGGTGCCGTCCGACTCGCCGGGCGTGACCCGCATCGTCGAGGCGTGTTATGCGCTGCTGCGCGGCTACGACCTCACCGAACCCGACGCCACCGACGCGGTCCGTCTCCTGCGCAGCACCCTGCACGGCTTCAGCGACCTGGAGGCCACCGGCAGCTTCACCGCCGACCACAGTCTCGACACCTCGTGGCGGCGAGCGGTCGACACACTCCACCACACCCTGGCCAACTGGTCCATGGCCTAGGAGAGACCCTTGCGCACCGAAACCCCCATCGACTACCGCGAACGCGGCGAAGGCCCGCCGCTGCTGCTCCTGCCCGGCGGCTCCGGCCATCCCGGCAGCCTCGACGGGCTCGCCACGCACCTGGCGGGCCACCACCGCGTCGTCACCATGTCGAGCCGCCTGGTCTCGTCGCGGCCGGGCACCGACCAGCATCCGAAGGTGTACGCCGAGGACGCCCTTGGCCTGATCGACGCGCTCTTCGACGAGCCGCCGGTCGTGGTCGCCTTCAGCGCCGGGGCCATCACCACTCTCGAACTGCTGACCCACGAGCCCGACCGCGTTCGCCTCGCCGTCGTCCACGAGCCCCCGGTGCTAAGCCTGCTGCCGGACGCCGGACGTCATCGGGACGCGCTCGAAGCGGTCCGGACGGCCGCGCGCGCCGGGGACCTGGACGAAGCGGGGCGGCTCATGACCGAGGCCATGACCACCCCCGAACCCGGCACGACCTTTCCGGAACCGCGGCACTACGGCGACTGGCTCGACGGCTACGCCGAGACGCGACCCGAGCCGCCCACCCCGGAGTTAGTGGAGCTGTTCGCGCGACTCAGGGAACTCCAGCCGCTGTTCCTTGAGCACGTCCTGATCCCGTTCACCACCAACGACATCGACCTGACGGCGCTCGGCGCGGCACGCACCCGGCTGGTCCCCGTCGCGGGAATCGACTCCCGCGGCCAGCTTCCCTATCGGGCCGCGGCGGCCCTGGCCACCGGGCTCGGCCTCCCGCTGACCGAGGTCCCCGGCGGCCACCTCGGGCCGACCGAACGTCCCACGCAGTTCGCCGGCGCGCTCAGGGCGCTGCTCGAACAGCGGTGAGGATCACCTGGCCTGGTGGGCACCGCCGTTGATGTGGACGACCTGGCCGGTGATATGCCCCGCACCCGTGCCCGCCAGGAAGAAGATCAGGTCGGCGACCTCCTCCGGCTGCCCGGCGCGCCGGTTGAAGGCCGCGTCGGTCCGCCCGCGGATCCACTCCTCGGTGACCGTGCCCTTGAAGAACTCGGTGTCGCGGATGACGCCGGGCGCGACGATGTTCGCGCTGCCGCCGGCCGGGCCGAGCTGCCGCGCCAGGTCGACGTTCCACGCCTCCAGCGCCGCCTTGGCTGCGCCGTAGGAACCCGAGCCCGCCTTCGCGGCGATCGAGCCGATGGTCACCACCCTCGCCCCCTCGGCGAGCCGGTCCCGCAGTGCCGCGGTGACCAGGACGGTGGTGATGACGTTGGCGGTGTAGTTGGCCAGCCAGCCGTCGGCCAGCGCGGCGAGGTCGCCCGGCTCGGGCGCCGGGCGGCCGTCGCGGTCGGTGTTGCCGCCCGCGTTGTTGATCAACACGTCCACCCGCTCGGGCAGGTCCGCCAGTGCCGCCTGGACGGCCGCCGGATCGGCGGCGTCGAACGCGACGTGGCGTGCGCCGAGCCGCGTCGCCGCCTCGGCCAGCACCTGCTCCCTGCGACCGGTGATCGTCACCCGGTCACCCGCCTTGGCGAACTGCGCCGCGACGGCGTACCCGATTCCGGTGCCACCCCCGGTCACCACGACTTCCCTGCTGTCGCCCATGCCCCACCTTCTTGGTAAGCGCTTTCACACTGCCGCGCCGGAGCGTACCCCCGCGTCCGGCCCGGTCCACGTACGTGAACGCCGGTGCCGGGTACGTGAAGGCCACCTTCACACGTCTCACGTCAGTGCCCCGGCAAAATCCGGGTGCGGCAGGGCGAGGCGGGTGGTTCCGAGCGCAGAGTTCGCGTGCCGGAATGCAGAACTCGCGTGCGTGAGCGCAGAACTCACGATGTGGACGTCGGTTCCAGATCGCGAGACGTGGTTCGGCCCAGGCTCGTGAAGGCCACCTTCATTACGTGTGACGTGGTGAAGGTGGCCTTCACATGCTTCGGCCCCCCGGGAGCGTCAGTTCAGGCGCAGCTTGGGCTTGTGCTCCAGGTGGGACAGGCCGTTCCAGGCCAGGTTGACCAGGTGCGCGGCCACCTCGGCCCGCTTGGGCTTGCGGGCGTCGAGCCACCACTGCCCGGTCAGCGCGACCATGCCGACCAGCGCCTGCGCGTACAGCGCGGCGAGCTTGTCGTCGTAGCCACGCGCGGAGAACTGCTGGGCCAGGATGTGCTCGACCTGGCTGGCGATGTCGTTGAGCAGCGTCGAGAACGTGCCCGTCGAGCTGGCCACCGGTGAGTCCCGCACCAGGATGCGGAAGCCGTCGTGTGAGTCCTCGACGTAGCTCAGCAACGCCGTCGCGGCCTGCTCCAGCATCGCCCTCGGGTGCCCACCGTGCAAAGTGGACACCATCCGGTCCAGCAGCAGCTGGGTCTCCCGGTCGACGACGACCGCGTAGATACCTTCCTTGCCGCCGAAGTGTTCGTACACCACGGGTTTGGAGACGTTGGCGCGATGCGCGATCTCCTCGATCGACGCGCCCTCGAAACCCTTTTCGGCGAACAGTTCCCTGGCGACGTTCAGCAGCTGCTGCCGCCGCTCGGCGCCGGTCATCCGCACACGTGTCACCGGAGCACTCGGACGTGCTCCGGTGACCGCGTCTCGCTTAGCTCGGCGTCTGGCGGCCACCCGGCCAGCCTAGACGCTCAGCGTGACTCCGCCGCGATCCGGGCCAGTCGCTGCGGGGTGGGCCAGCGCACGTTGTACGCCCAGCCGAACTTCTCGAAGATCCAGATCAGCCGTGCCGACAGGTCGATCTGCCCACGCTGCACACCGTGCCGGGCCGACGTCGGGTCGGCGTGGTGCAGGTTGTGCCACGACTCGCCGAACGACAGGATCGCCAGCGGCCAGAAGTTCGCCGACCGGTCCCGCGCCGCGAACGGGCGCTCACCGATCATGTGGCAGATCGAGTTCACCGACCAGGTCACGTGGTGCAGCACGCACACGCGCACCAGCCCGGCCCAGAAGAACGCGGTCACCGCGCCCCACAGCGACCAGGTGATCAGGCCGCCGAGCAGGGCGGGCAGGGTCAGGCTCAGCAGCGTCCAGAGCCAGAACAGCTTGTCCACCCGCACAATCGCGGGGTCCTTCACCAGGTCGGGCGCGAACCGGTCCCGGTTGCTCTGGTCGCGGTCGAACAGCCAGCCCATGTGCGCGTGCCAGAAGCCCTTGGCGATGGCCAGCGGCGAGCTGCCGAACGCCCACGGCGAGTGCGGGTCGCCGTCGCGGTCGGAGAAGGCGTGGTGCCTGCGGTGGTCGGCGA
Source organism: Amycolatopsis suaedae (assembly GCF_004214935.1). Taxonomy (GTDB): domain Bacteria; phylum Actinomycetota; class Actinomycetes; order Mycobacteriales; family Pseudonocardiaceae; genus Amycolatopsis; species Amycolatopsis suaedae. Next base: position 237,495 of record NZ_SFCC01000006.1, on the reverse strand, counting down.
CCCAGGTGATGACCGGGCCCTGCACGGCCATGCTGCCCGCGATGGCCATGACGACCCGCAGCCACGGCTTGGCCTTGAACGAGCCGTGGGTGAAGTAGCGGTGGTAGGCGACGGTGATCCCCAGGCCGCTCACCCCGTAGAAGAAGACGAATAGGCCGACGTCAACCCAGGTCAGGCCCCAGCCCCAGGCGAAGGGCACGGCGACCAGCAGCGCGACCAGCGGCAGGATCACGCCGAGGTACACGGAAAACTGAACGGAAAAGCCCCGCCTGCCGTCGATGACCGGCTTGGGACCCTTGGTTGCCGGCGGCTCTCCCCCCGCGGAGCGGTCGAGCGTGGCCGTCATGCGCATCACTTCTTCCTGCTACATACCCACTAAGGGTGACCTTACCTACGATGCCGTAAGTTACGGTACAGGAGGTTTCCACGCGTGGGGAGAGGCAAAACCTCCGGCGGTGCGGCAGCTCACCCCTGTGGTCCGGCAGGATCATGCCTGTTTATCCTGACCAGGCACGATCCGCCGTAGTGTAATTGGCAGCACTTCAGATTTTGGTTCTGACAGTTCAGGTTCGAATCCTGGCGGCGGAGCACGCAAGCTGGTCGAGGGGGTAAAGGCGCTGCCCGAGGACGTGAGCGAGAGGCACACCAGACGCCCGGCGCTGGCCGAGATGTCCGACGCCTGGCTGGTCGGGCGCGCCCGTGAGCTCATCGCCGTGGTGCAGCGCAACAACTACGCCGAGCAGCTCGACATCATCGCCACCCTCGACGAGATGCTGGACGAGACGCAGCGCCGCGGCGAGCCCCTGCTGGTCGCCCAGCTGCTGCGGGCCACCGGCCTCGCCCGCCTGGTCACCAAGGGGATGGCCACCGAGGCCGAGGAACGCCTCGACGAGATGCTCGCCCACACCCGCAGGCACGGCCTGGCGCTGCTGCGGGCCGACGCGCACGCCCTGCGTGGCCGCAGGCTCGTGCTGGCCGAGCAGGAGGACGCGGCGCTCACCGAGATCGCCAGGGCATTGGCCATCCTCGACGAGGCAGGCAGCCCGGACGTCCAGCTGGGCAGGCGGGCGTGGGACAAGCTGCTGTCCTCCGCGCTCATCGACTGCTGGCTGGTGCTCAACCAGCTCGGCGTCTACGAGGCCGCCGAGGAGGTCATCTCCAGGGCCCACCAGGCCATCCGCGACAGCGCGGGGCCACACGAGATCACGTTGCAGCTGGTCAACCGGGTCAAGATGCTGCTGGGCTGGGGCCTGCGCCTGGAGCGCGTCGGACGGTTCGACGAGGCCACGGACAAGTTCAGCACCGCCGCCACCATGGCCGTCGCCATCGAGGCGCCGTTCGCCGAGTCGCTGTTCCCCCGCAAGGCAGGCATTCCCGCCGTCGACCAGGTCGGCGTGCTCGCCGCGGCCCTCGCGCTGGACAAACCGGGCGCCAGCCACATCGACCGCCTGCACAACCTGCTCGACGAGCCCGGCTGGCCGCACGAGCAGGTCATCGTCACCATCGCGCTGGCCCGCTGCCTGGACACCGACGGCCGGCGCGACGAGGCGCTGCAGGCGCTGACGATGGCGCGGCAGAACATGGCCGAGGACAACTCGCAGCCGTCCATGCGGCTCAACCTCATCCGCGAGCTGGCCAAGCTGGAGACCCACGAGAACGAGGACCGGCACGGCGGCCAGAGCAACCATTCGCTGCTGCTCAACTACGCCGGCGCGCTGGAGGCCGACCTGTGGGCCATGCGCGAGTCGCAGATCGCCACGCTCAACACCCGCAGGGAGAACGAGCGGCTGGCCGCACAGCACGGCGCCATCACCCAGCAGGCACTGCAGGATCCGCTGACCGGGCTGCCCAACCGCAGGGCACTCGACGACGAGCTGCGCAAGCTGGCGGCGTCGGTCGACTCCCAGCCGCTGTCGGTGGCGCTGGTCGACCTCGACGGCTTCAAGGGCGTCAACGACCGCCACTCGCATGCCGAGGGCGACGACGTGCTGCGCGTCGTCGCCAGCACGCTGCGTGACGCCCTGCGTGGCGGCGACATCGTCGCCCGCTACGGCGGTGACGAGTTCATCGCGTTGCTACCCGGCGCGCCGGTGACCGCCGCCAAGCAGGCGCTCGGCCGCGCGGTGACGGCCGTCGCGTCGCTGCCGCACCACCTGTCCCACGGCGTGACGCTGTCGGTCGGGCTGGTCTCGATCCGTCCGCAGGAGCGGCCGGAGGAGGTCCTGTCGCGGGCGGATGCGGCGATGTACGAGGCCAAGCGGCAGGGCGGCAACCAGATCGCGTCCGCCGGGTTCGAAGCGGGCGAAACGCCCAGCGGCTGGCCCGAGCACGACGGTCACACCGACCCGGCGTGGGGCCTGCGCGAGCACACGTAGGATCGACGCCCGGGAGTGACCGAGCACGTCAACCAAGGGAGCGTTGTGACCGGCCCGCTGAGCACGCTGATTCTGGCCGCGGGTGAGGGCACCCGCATGCGGTCTGCCACCCCGAAGGTGCTGCACCCGATCGCGGGGCGGCCGCTGGTCGAACACGCCGTCCGCGCCGCGGCCGGGCTGGATCCCGAGCACCTCGTCGTGGTCGTCGGCCACGGCAGGGAGGCCGTCGGCGCCCATCTCGACGCGCTGGCCAAGACGCTCGGCAGGCAGATCGGCACGGCGGTCCAGGAAAGCCAGAACGGCACCGGCCACGCGGTGTCCTGCGCGCTGGCCGAGCTGCCGGCCGACCTGGGCGGAACGGTCATCGTCAGCTACGGCGACGCCCCGCTGCTCGACACCACCACGCTGTCCGCGCTGCTGGCCGAGCACTCCGGCAGCGGCAACGGCGTGACCGTGCTCACCGCGGTCCTCGACGACCCGACCGGCTACGGCCGGATCCTGCGTGACGCCGACGGGACGGTCACCGCGATCGTCGAGCAGAAGGACGCCACCGCCGACCAGCTGGAGATCCCGGAGATCAACTCCGGCGTGTACGCGTTCGACGCCGCGGTGCTGGCCGCGGGCCTGGCGAAGCTGTCCACCGACAACGCGCAGGGCGAGCTGTACCTCACCGATGTCCTCGGCCACGCCCGTGCCGACGGCAAGCGGGTCGGCGCGCTGGTCGTGGACGACCCGTGGCTCACCGAGGGCGTCAACGACCGCGTGCAGCTGTCCACGCTGGGCGCCGAGCTGAACCGCCGGATCGTCCGCGAGTGGCAGCGCGCCGGTGTCACCGTCGTCGACCCGGCCACCACCTGGATCGACGCGGGTGTGACGCTCGCCCGCGACGTCCGGATCGAGCCGGGCGTGCAGCTCAAGGGCGAGACCAGGGTCGGCGAGGGGGCCACCGTCGGACCGGACACCACGCTGACCGACGTGACCGTCGGCGACGGCGCCTCGGTCGTGCGGACGCACGGCAGTGGCGCGGTCATCGGCGAGAACGCGACCGTCGGCCCGTTCGCGTACCTGCGTCCGGGCACGAAGCTGGGGGCGAAGGGCAAGATCGGCACCTTCGTCGAGACCAAGAACGCCGACATCGGGACCGGCACCAAGGTCCCGCACCTGAGCTATGTGGGCGACGCCACGATCGGCGAGTACAGCAACATCGGCGCGGCGAGCGTGTTCGTCAACTACGACGGGGTGAACAAGCACCACACCACGGTCGGCTCGCACGTCCGGATGGGGTCGGACACGATGTACGTCGCGCCGGTGACCATCGGCGACGGCGCCGTCAGCGGGGCCGGAACCGTGATCAGGCGAAACGTTCCACCGGGGGCGCTTGCGGTGTCGGGTGGGCCACAGCGCAATATCGAAGGCTGGGTGACCCGGCGCAGGGCCGGCACCCCAGCGGCGGAAGCAGCCGAGAAGGCACTCGCCGAGCAGCAGGAAACAGAGAACGACGGGGAGTCGCCGACATGAGCCCGAAGCCAGGAACGCCGCAGAAGAATCTGATGCTCTTCTCCGGCCGCGCCCACCCGGAGCTTGCGGAGGAGGTCGCCAAGCACCTCGGCGTGCAGATCACGCCGCAGACGGCGCACAACTTCGCCAACGGCGAGATCTTCGTCCGGTTCCAGGAGTCGGTCCGCGGGACCGACGCCTTCGTGATCCAGAGCCACACCGACCCGATCAACGAGTGGGTGATGGAGCAGCTGATCATGGTGGACGCGCTCAAGCGCGCCAGCGCCAAGCGGATCACCGTGATCATGCCGTTCTACCCGTACGCGCGGCAGGACAAGAAGCACAAGGGCCGCGAGCCGATCTCGGCCCGGCTGATCGCCGACCTGTTCAAGACCGCCGGCGCCGACCGGATCATGACCGTCGACCTGCACACCGCGCAGATCCAGGGCTTCTTCGACGGCCCGGTCGACCACCTGCTCGCGCAGACCGTGCTGGCCGACCACATCAAGGCCACCTACGGCGACCAGGACCTCACCGTCGTCTCGCCGGACTCCGGCCGCGTGCGGCTGGCCGAGAAGTGGGCCGAGACGCTCGGCAACCGCCCGATCGCGTTCATCCACAAGACCCGCGACCCGGACAAGCCGAACCAGGCCGTCGCCAACCGCGTCGTCGGCAAGGTGCGGGGCCGGCTGTGTGTCCTGATCGACGACATGATCGACACCGGCGGGACGATCGTGAAGGCCACCGAGGCGCTGCTCGACGAGGGCGCGTCGGACGTGGTGATCGCCGGAACGCACGGCATCCTGTCCTCGCCGGCGACCGAGCGGCTGGCCAACTGCAAGGCCCGTGAGGTCATCCTGACCAACACGCTGCCGATCCCGGAGGAGAAGCGCTTCCCCGGGCTGACCGTCCTGTCGATCGCGCCGTTGCTGGCGCGGGCCATCGAGGCGGTCTTCGAGGACGGCTCGGTCACGAGCCTCTTCGACGGCAACGCTTGAGTCTTTGGCCCTTGCTTCGCTGCGGGCGCGGTCGGGCCCCTCAGTCGGCGTCTTCCCTCCTCGCCGTCGCTCGCTGCGCGAGCTTTGGGCTCGTCAGTCCAGACGCCGACGGGCCCGACCGGTGCGGGTCGGCTACGGCGCAAAGCACGTGAAGGCCACCTTCAGCACGTGAGACGTAATGAAGGTGGCCTTCACGAGCTTTCGGCCCAGCGCGAAACGGGGCTGACTACCGAGGCCGGTGCGGCCTAGCGTCAGGGCATGGGTGACTTCCGGTTCGGCGTGGGGCTGCGGTCGATCGGCTCGCGGGAGGAGTGGCTGGCCAAGTGCCGCCGGGCCGAGGCGGCCGGGTTCGACGCCATCACGATCCCCGACCACCTCGGCGCACCCGCGCCGTTCCCGGCCATCGTGTCGGCGGCCGTCGTCACCGAGCGGCCCCGCGTCGGCCCGCTGGTGCTGAACGTCCCGTTCTACAACCCGGCGCTGCTGGCCCGCGACATCGCCAGCACCGTCGAGGTGACCGGCGGGCGGCTGGACCTCGGGCTCGGCGCCGGGCACATGAAGTGGGAGTTCGACGACGCCGGCCTGCCGTGGGAGCCGGTCGCGCGGCGCACCGAGCGGCTGGCGGAGGTCATCGGCGAGCTGCGCCGCCGGCTGGCCGGGGACATGCCACCGCTGCTGGTCGCAGGCAACAGCGACGGCGTACTCAGGGTGGCCGCCGAGCACGCGGACATCGTCGGCTTCGCCGGGACCCGGCAGGCCCGCGGGCTGCCACCCGGCACCCTCGACCTGGACAGCGCCGAGCAGCTGGACGAGCGGGTGGCCTTCTTCCGGGAACACGCGGGCGGGCGCGCGGTCGAGGCGAACATGCTGATCCAGCACGTCGAGGTCACCTCGGACCCGGGCGCGGTCTACGCCCGGCTGAAGGCGGACGTCCCGCACATCAGCCTCACCGCCGAGCAGCTGCACGAGGCACCCCAGCTGCTGGTCGGCACGCCGGAGGAGATCGTCGCCAGGGTCCGCGGCCTGCGGGAGCGCTACGGATTCACCTACATCACCGTGTTCGAGGCGTTCCTGGAGACGTTCGCCCCGCTCATGGGCGACATTTAGAGCGCCCTGAACTCGCTCTGGATCTTGCCCCGCAGCGCCTCGACATCGAGGCCGACGACCGCCTCGCCGGTGGCCGTCGACGACGACACGACGCGGTACTGGCCCGGCGAACTTGGCGCGCCGAACGTGACCGTGCAGGCCACGGTGACCGTGCTGTTCGGCGCGGCCGACGACTCCTGCGAGCAGTTGCGCTGCCCCAGCCCGTCGGCGGTGACCAGCGCGGACACCACGATCCGCACGGCCGAGGCCCCGTCGACCGTGTTGCGCACCCGCACGTCGGAGGTGCAGACCCCGGCTCCGGTGCAGGTCACGGCGTTCGCCTCGACGGTGACCGCGAGGTCGGCGCCGAAGTCGAACGCCTGGCCCAGGTTGCCCAGCTCCCCCTCCAGCGCCGCCTGGAACTGGCGGACGCCCTCGCCGGCCAGCACGGCGGGCCACAGCTTCGCCGCCCCGAGCCCGGCACCGACCAGCCCCGCGTCCAGGCTGACCAGCCGGTGCGGCTTGGCCGTGGTCACGGTGAACCGGCCACCCGCCACGGTGACGTCGAACGCCTCGGTCCCGTCCGGCAGCCGGGTGCGGACGGGCTCGGCGAACTGGTCGGCCGCGGCCAGCCGGTCCCGCAGCGCCCGGACCAGCGCGGCCGGCGCGAACGTCGCGCTCGGGCGCACCGGCAGGACCGAGGGGTCCACTCGCATCCACCGGGCGGCGTACTCACCGGCCTTGGCCTCGCCGACGTTCAGCGTCCGCCAGTACGGCGCCGGAGCCGACAGGTAGCTGTCGCCGTCGACCTCGGCCAGCGTCACCGGATGGCCACCGACCGGCAGCGTGCCGTGGACGGTGCCGTTGCGGGTGACGTTGAGGACGGTCTCCCCCGCTCCCGTGCTGATCCGGTAGGCCACCGCGCCGGCTCCGGCCAGCGCGGTCAGCGCCTCGTCGACCGCGGCGGCCCGCTCGGCCCGCCGGTCCGCACGCTGCTGATCGGCGGGAACGGCGACAGGGGTCCCTGCCACCGGTGCCGAGCAGGCGCCGAGCAGGGCGGCAGCGGTCACCCCCAGCACCACCGCTGCCGAACGCCGCATCGGTCACCCCGTTCGAGCCGTTCCGTCACCGCACCCGCCTGCCAGTCTGACGCCGTCAGCCGGGTCTGGTTCCACACGTACCGGAATTCGGCCCCCGCCGCGCGGGGTGATCGTGGGCCGCTTAAACTGTTCGGGTTGTCTCGGCGAGGCGGGCTCAGCGAGTCCGACGTGATCGACGCGGCGGCTTGAGTGGTTACGCGCACAAGCATGTCGTGTACCTCGCCGCCGACTTTCCCCACCGCAGCGTGTAGTGAAGTTGAAGGAGTGCAGAACCGTGTCCGAGGTACGCCTGTCCGTTGAGCCCCGTACCGAGTTCGGCAAGGGTGCCGCGCGGCGCACCCGGCGCGCCGGCAAGATCCCCGCTGTGCTGTACGGCCACGGCACCGACCCCCGTCACCTCTCGCTGCCCGCGATCGAGTTCGCCCGGGTGATCAGGGAGAACGGCCAGAACGCGGTGCTGACGCTCGACGTCGAGAACGGCAGCGAGCTGGCGCTGACCAAGACCATCGTGGTCCACCCGCTGAAGAACTACATCGAGCACGTCGACCTGCTGGTCGTCAAGCGGGGCGAGAAGGTCACCGTCGACGTCCCGGTCGTGCTGACCGGCGACGCCGGCCCGGGCACCCTGGTCAACCAGGATGTCGACACCCTGCAGCTCGAGGCCGAGGCGCTGCACATCCCGGAGCAGATCGAGGTCTCGATCGACGGCCTCGCCGCCGGTTCGCAGATCACCGCCGGCCAGGTCACCCTGCCGGCCGGCTCGACCCTGGTGACCGACCCCGAGTACCTGGTGGTCGCCGTCAACGAGGCGCCGAGCGAGGCCGCGATGGCGGCCGAGGTCGACATCGAGGGCGCCGGTGTCGTCGAGGACCAGCCGGAGACGCCCGAGTCGGGCGAGTAAGCCACACCAGCGGTGGAGCAGGACCTTCCCGGGGCCGGCGAGCAGATCGTGCTCGCCGGCCTCGGCAATCCCGGCCCGCGTTACGCGGGCAACCGGCACAACGTCGGGTTCATGGTGCTCGACGAGCTGGCCGCGCGGATGGGCGGGAAGTTCAAGGCACACAAGTCCGGCGCCGAGGTCGTCGAGGGACGGCTGGCCGGCCGCAAGGTGGCGCTGGCCAAACCCCGGTCGTTCATGAACCTCTCCGGCGGGCCGGTCGCCGGAACCGCGCGGTTCTTCAAGGTCGGCCCGGACGGTGTCGTGGTCGTGCACGACGAGCTGGATCTGCCCTACGGTTCGCTGCGGCTGAAGCTGGGCGGCGGCGACAACGGCCACAATGGACTGCGCTCGATCACCAAGTCCCTCGGCACCAAGGACTACTTCCGCGTGCGATTCGGCATCGGCCGTCCGCCCGGCCGGATGGACCCCGCCGACTACGTGCTGAAGGACTTCTCGACGGTCGAGCGCAAGGAGCTGGCGCTCAACGTCGACCGCTGCGCCGACGCCGTCGAGGCGCTGGTCGCACACGGTCTGCTGGCGGCCCAGAACTCCTTCCACGCCTCCTGAATTCGCCGTGCACGGGCGAGTGCACGTGAAAACGATCACCACTTTCAGAGTGACGGTGTCACCCAGCGTATCGACGCGCTAACCCAAAGGCGTTGCATCGGACCCCTATTCGAGTCGACGGTCTGCCGAGGGTCTTCCCGCCCCCGGAACGCCGGGCTACACAGGTGTCGGAAACCATCACACCGACCGGGAGCCCGTGCATGTCCCTGACCGCCGAGGACGCCGAGCGCGTCGAGTTCGGTACCGCACCGATCGGCAGGCGTGGTTACGCCAAACCCGAGGTGGACGAGTTCGTCCGCCGCATCGTCAAAACACTGAATGGAGAGGACGACCTCACCGCGGCGGAGGTCCACCACGTGATGTTCGCCAGGCCGATCATCGGCAGGCGCGGCTACGACGAGCGCGACGTCGACGAGTTCCTCGACAGCGTCGAGAACGAGTTGCTGGCACGCACCGGGGTCGACCGCAGGGCACATCAGGTTCCGCAAGCCAGGGGGCAGGGGGAAACCGGCGCCTTCCCGACGAAGCGTGCCGTGGACAGCCAACCCGAGCAGTTCCAGGAGCAGCAATGACCCTGACCGCCATGGAAGTGCTGAACATGCGGTTCAGTCGCGCAGGCATCGGCATGCGTGGCTACTCGGAGTCCGATGTGGACTCATTCATGACCAAGGTGGCTTCGGCGCTGGAGGGCGAGACCCCGATGACCGCCGAGCAGGTGCACGACGTCTCCTTCGGCAGGCCACCGATCGGCAAGCGGGGTTACGACCAGAGCGAGGTCGACGCCTTCCTCCGGCAGATCGAGAGCACGCTGGCCACCCGGGACGGCTGGACCCCGCGCGCCCAGGCGGCGTTCGTGGCTCCGGCACTGGAACACAGCCACCATCGCCAGCCGCTCTGGCGCCGCATGCGCGGCATGGTCCAGCGCGACCGCGACACGGTGACCTACCCGGGCTTGGTCAGGTAACTCAGCTGGAACGCGCGCCGCGAGCGATCTCCTCGGCGAACTTCGTCGCGGTCGCGGCGCGCTTCACCTTCCCCGACGGCGTCTTCGGCAGGCTGCCGGCGGGCAGCACGACCACCGAGTACGGCCGGAACTCGACGGCGTCGCGCACCCGCGCGGCGACCTCCTTGGCCAGCACCCGCTCGGCCTCGGCGTCACCGGCCAGTTTGGACTCGAGCACCACGGCGAACCGTTCCCGCCTGGTACCGGCGTCGATCCGCACGGCGACGGCGTTGCCTGCCCGCACGCCCTCGATCGAGGTGGCGGCGCGCTCGATGTCGGTCGGGTAGATGTTGCGCCCGCCCATGATGATGACGTCCTTGCTGCGGCCGCAGATGACGAGCTGGTCGCCGATGCGGTAACCCAGGTCGCCGGTGGGCAGCCAGCCGTCGGCATCACGGATGTCCAACGGCCCGTCGACGGTGAAGTAGCCCGGCGTGACGGCCTCGCCGCGCAGCTGGATCTCGCCGACCTCGCGCTCGCCGAGCACCCGGCCCTCGTCGCCGACGATGCGGGCCTCCAGCCCGTCCAGCGGGCGGCCGAGCACGGCGAACGACCGGACGTCGTCGGTGCCGCGCCGGGGGTCGTCCTCGGGCACCGGCACGGCGCGGTTCTCCGCCTCCAGCGCGTGTGCCTCGATCACGTCCAGCGTCAGCCCGGTGAACAGCGGCGCGAACGACACGGCCAGCGTCGCCTCGGCCATGCCGTAGGCCGGGAAGACGCACTCCGGCGGCATGTCGAACCGCGCGCCGGCGTCGGTGAACGTCTTCACCGCGGTCTCGTCGATCGGCTCGGCGCCGTTGAGCGCGATCCGCAGCGTGGACAGGTCGAACTCGCCGTCCTCGGCGTTGGCCATGCGGCGGCCGACCACGGCGTAGGCGAAGTTCGGCGCGGCGGTCGTCGTGCCGCCGTACTTCGTGATGAGCCGCGGCCAGATCAGCGGCCCGCTCAGGAACTCGACCGGCGTCACCTTGATCAGCTCGACGCCGAACGTCATCGGCACGGTGAGGAAGCCGACCATGCCCATGTCGTGGAAGGTGGGCAGCCAGGACACCATGACGTCGCGGTCGAAGACGAACTCCGCGCGCTCCACCATCGCCTTGACGTTGGTGTAGAGGTTTCCGTAGGTGATCCGCACGGCCTTCGGCTCGGCGGTGGAACCGCTGGTGAGCTGGAGCAGCGCGAGGTCGTCCTCACCGGAGTGCACCGGCTCGGCCAGTGGCTCGCCCTCGAACAGGTCGGTGATCGAGCGGAAGGCGATGCCGTGCTCGGTCAGCACCGAGCCGAGCTGGTCGAACGGCTCCCCGAGCAGCACCAGGTCCGAGCCGATCATGCGCAGGACCTTGAGCGTGTCCTCGGCCCACTCGGCGAGGTCGGTACGCGGGGTGGGCTGGTGCAGCATGGTCACGCTGCCGCCGGCGAGCCAGACGGCCTGCACGGTCGGCGCGATGAGCACCGGAGCCGCGGCGAGCACGGCGACCGCGCTGCCGGGCCGGACCCCCTGCTCGACGAGTGCGCCCGCGACCCGCTTCGCCTGCTCGTGGATCTCCCCCCACGTCTGGCGGACGGGCTCGTTGGGCTCCCCGGTGACCATTCCCCGCTGCTGACCGCCCTTGGTCGCGGTGGCGACCAGGGTGTCCACGAACCGACTCATGTGCCCAAGCTTAAACGGGTGCTTACTCCACCAGTTCGGAGGTTTCCAGCCAGCGCTGTTCGACCTCGTCCTTCTCGGCGACGACGGCCTTCAGCTCGGCGTCCAGCTTCAGCAGCCGGTCGGGGTCGGTCGCGGCCTCGGCCAGCGCCGTGTGCAGCCGGGATTCCTTGTCGTGCAGGCTGTCCAGCTTGCGCTCCAGCCTGGCCAGCTCCTTGCCCGCGGCCCTGCGCTCGGCCGCGTTGACCTTGGCCGGCGTGGGCTCGGCCCGCTTCGGTGCCGCCTTCACCGGGGCGCCGGCCCTGCGGTCGAGGTACTCCTCGATGCCGCCGGGCAGGTGGGTGACCTTGCCGTCGCCGAGCAACGCCACGACGGTGTCACAGATTCGCTCCACCAGGTACCGGTCGTGCGAGACGACCACCAGCGTGCCCGGCCAGGAGTCGAGCAGGTCCTCCAGCTGCTGGAGGGTGTCGATGTCCAGGTCGTTGGTCGGCTCGTCGAGCAGCAGGACGTTCGGCTCGGCCATCAGCAGCCGCACGAGCTGCAGGCGCCTGCGCTCACCGCCGGACAGGTCGTCGACCGGCGTCCACTGCCGGGCGGGCGGGAAGCCGAGCTTCTCGGCCAGTTGCGACGCCGACAGCTCCTGCTTGCCAAGCTGGACGCGGGCGGCGACGTCCTCGACCGCCTGCAGCACCCTCAGGTCGCCAGGCAGGTCGTCCAGCTCCTGACGCAGGTGCGCCAGCCGTACGGTCTTGCCCTCGATCCGCCTGCCCGCCTTCGGCGTGGTGTCCCCGGCCAGCAGCCGCAGCAACGTCGTCTTGCCCGAGCCGTTGACGCCGACGAGGCCGATCCGGTCGCCGGGGCCGATGCGCCAGGTCACGTCGTCCAGCAGCGGTTTCGGGCCGGCGTCCAGGCTGACGTCCTCCAGCTCCAGCACGGTCTTGCCGAGCCTGCGGCGGGCGAAGGCCAGCAGCTCGACCGAGTCCCGGGGCGCGGGCACGTCGGCGATCAGCGCCTCGGCCGCCTCGACCCGGTACCGCGGCTTGGACGTGCGAGCCTTCGCGCCGCGCTGCAGCCAGGCCAGCTCCTTGCGGGCGAGGTTGCGGCGCTTCTCCTCGGCGGTGGCCGCCAGCCGCGCCCGCTCGGCCCTGGCGAAGACCCAGTCCGCGTAGCCGCCCTCGTACTGCTCGACCCGGCCGCCGACGACCTCCCAGGTCTGGGTGCAGACGGTGTCCAGGAACCACCGGTCGTGGGTGACCACGACCAGCGCGATCTGGCGGGCGATGAGGTGGTCGGCCAGCCAGCGCACACCCTCGACGTCGAGGTGGTTGGTGGGCTCGTCGAGCACGACGAGGTCCAGCTCACCGACGAGCGCCGCGGCCAGCGCCACCCGTCGGCGCTCCCCTCCGGACAGTCGCCCGACCTCGGACTCCAGTCCCAGCGCGGAAATCCCCAGTCCGTCCACAATGGAACGGACCCGGGCGTCGGCCGCCCACTCGTGCTCGGCGGTGTAGTGGGAGAGGACGGCGTCCCGGACCGTGCCCTCGGTCAGGTCGGAGCGTTGCGTGACGACGGCGATGCGCAGGTCACGGGTATGGCTGACGCGCCCGGAGTCCGGCTCGGCGATGCGGGCCAGCACTTCGAGCAGCGTCGTCTTGCCGCCGCCGTTGAGACCCACCACGCCGATCCGGTCGCCCGCCGCCACGCCGAGCGACACGTCGTCCAGCAACGGCCGGACGCCGTAGGACTTGCTCACCGATTCCAGATTGACCAGGTTGACCATCAGATCTTGTCCACCAGACGAAACCGCTCGGCGACGACCATGGTGTCGTCGTCCATGTCGCCCCCGTTCCAAAACTGCTCGTGCGCCGACCGCCACTGCGCGACGGTCGTGTATCCCTCGCCCTCGTCCACCGCGTGTCTCAGGTCCACGTCCGCCAGCCGTAGACAGGTCACCTCAAGTATCTCGATCATCCCGATGGTCACATCATCCGAGTCGACCAGCAGCCACCGTTCGCCCGGTTCGGGCAGCGGCTCCCCGGCCTGCTCGTACTCGGCGAGCAGCCCGGTGGTGGTGACCTTGGTGCCTGCCAGGATCGCGGCGACCAACTGGTCCCTCAGTGGCCCTGGCGACCCGAACTCGGCCTTACGCATCAGGCGTGCACCTGCGGAGGTGCCGGCCGGGGGTCGTTCTCGCCGCCGACGACCCGCGCGCCGGGAACCGGGCCGTGGGCGACCCGCACGGTCCGGCACACACCGGCGCCGGCCAGCTCGGCGGCCACCTCGACGGCCGACTGGGCGTCGGCACACAGGAACGCGCAGGTCGGCCCCGACCCGGAGACCGTTCCGGCCAGCGCGCCCGCGTTGACTCCGGCACGCAGGGTGCGGCGCAGCCCCGGCCGCAGCGACACGGCGGCGGCCTGCAGGTCGTTGCCGAGCAGCAGCGCCAGCTGGCGGGGGTCACCGGAGGCGAGCGCCTCGACGACCGGTGCGTGCGAGCCGACCCGCGGCGGGTCGCCAGCCTCGCGTAGCCGGTCGAGTTCGCCGTACACCCTCGGCGTCGACAGCCCGCGCTGGTCGAAGGCCAGCACCCAGTGGAAGGTGTGCCGCGACAGCACCGGCACCAGCTGCTCGCCGCGGCCGGTACCCAGCGCGGTGCCACCGTAGAGGGCGAACGGGACGTCGCTGCCCAGCTTCGCGGCGACACCGGCCAGCTCGTCGCGGCCGATGTCGAGCCGCCACAACGCGGACAGCGCGACCAGCGTCGCGGCCGCGTCGGCGCTGCCGCCCGCCATCCCGCCCGCGACCGGGATGCCCTTGCGCAGCACCACCCGCACCTTGGGCTCGCTCTCGTCCCTGCCGACGTAGGCGGCCAGCGCCTGGACCGCGCGCCAGGCGAGGTTGTTGGCGCCGGTCGGCACGGAGTCCTGCCCCTCGCCGTAGACCTCGACGCCGGGGTCGTCGGTCACCGCGACGGTGACCTCGTCGACCAGCGACAGCGCCTGGAACACCGTCACCAGATCGTGGAAGCCGTCGGATCGCAGGTCTCCCACCGACAGGTGGAGGTTGATCTTCGACGGCACCCGCACGGTGACCGGTGGAGGGACGACGGCTAGCACCCGTCCAGCCTACGTGCCCGTCGATACCGCCGATGCGCGAGGAGAAGCCAGATCCAGCGCGACCCGCAGGGCCAGCTCCGGCTGCGGTTCCCTGCGCCGGTCGGTCAGGACAGTGGCGTTGTTGCCGAACAACACGGCGATCAGGGCCAGCCTGATCCGCAGCCGCGCCTCGGGGTCCTCGCCGCGGTACAGCAGGTCGAACAACGTGGTCAGCCGCTCCCCGACCGCACCGGCGCCGACGATGTCGCGCATCGTCGGCAGGTTGTGCTGCACGAAGAGGATGAGCCTGCCGAAGTCACCGCTGACCACCTCGCTGAACCGGCCGAGGAACTCCACGTGGAGCTGGGGCCCCGGCGGCTTCGCCTCGACCCAGGCGATCAGCTCGTCGATCAGGGCGACCAGCTCCTGGACGAGGCAGCGGACGATCGCCTCCTTCGTGGGGAAGTGATAGTAGAGCGCGGCCTTGGTGACCTCGAGTTCCTCGGCGATCTCACGCAGCGTGGTCTTCTCGTAGCCCTGCCTGATGAACAGCTTCAGGGCCACCTCACGGATGCGTTCCCTGGTGTCCCCACGACGGCCAGCCATGCGCAGTCCCTCCGTCCGCGGCCCGTCGAACCCTGGGCCGGACAGCGTAGCTGGCAAGCCGCCAGCAGCTGCTGACCCGGAAGCGTACCTCTCGGAACCAGGGAACGGACCGGACTTTGGCGGGAAAACTACCCGCATCCACCACCTCGCGGGCCACCCGCGCCGTTCACCCCCAGGTGTCCCACCAGCCCCACCCGCCACTCCCGTAAGGAGCAAGGGAGCTTTACTACCCTAAGACGAGAGTAAAGCTCCCTTGCTCCCCTTCCGACGGGAGTCAGGCGGCTACGCTGCGTGGCCCGTCGGCCGGACGGGTGACATGGGCGCCGCGCTCGGCGACCCAGGCGAGGGCCGCGTCGGCCTCGACGCCGCGGATACCCAGGCGCAGCCTGCCGACGGGGGTGTCGCCGATGCGCGTCAGGCCACCGCCGATGGTGGCGATGTCGACGCCGAACCGGTTCGCGGCCTCCGGCAGCAGGGCACCGACCGCGGCGAAGCCGATCAGCACCACGTCGGCCGACCGGTCGTAGCGCGCGGCCTGCGCCCTCGGCGTCTCGATGTCCGGCAGCAGCGCCTGCGCCGTCTGACTGCCCGGGGTGGTCAGCAGCGACAGCACGTTGCCGCTCTCGACGACGGTGCCGTCGTCGAGGATGGCCAGGTCGTCGCACAGCCGCCGGACCACGCCCGCGTCGTTCGTGGTCAGCAGCACGGTCAGGCCCAGCTCGGCGCGGGCACGGTCCAGGACGGTGAGCACCCCGCCGATCTCCTCGGCCGGCAGGTCCGCGGTGGGGTCGTCGGCCAGCAGCACCGAAGGGGCCGCGGCGAGCGCGCGAGCCAGCGCGGCCCTGCGCCGCTGGCCCTCGGTCAGGTCACCGGGCAGGTGACCGGCCCGCTGGGTCAGCCCGACGAGGTCCAGCAGCGTGCCCACACGTGACCGGCGCACCGGCCCGTCCAGGCCGAGCCGCTCCAGCGGCGCCGCGACGTTGCCGGCCACGGTCCGCTCGGTCTGCAGCTTCGCCCGAGGGTCGACGACGCCGACCTGCCTGCGCACCTCACGCAGCCGCCTGCCGTCCAGCCCCGCCGTGTTCTGCCCGTCCAGCCGCACGACACCGCGGTCGGGCCGCTCCTGCAGGGCAACGCAACGAGCGAGGGTCGACTTGCCGGCGCCGGCCGGGCCGACGACGCCGAACAGCGAGCCGGCGCCGACGTCGAGGGTCACGTCGCGGAGCGCGACAACGGGACCGGGGAAGGACTTGCTCAGGTTTTCGACAGTGATCACGGGAGTTTGCTCCTGCATGGGGACGCACACGCAGGCTGCTGCGCGCACGTTGTCCGTCAGCGAATAAGCCGTCTACTGTGGACGGTCAAGCGAGGTCGGGTCGGATCTCAGGCGGTTGCGGTTGAGCGACGACACGCACTGACGGTGCGGCGGCACTCATCGACGACCCGGCGCCTGGTGAGCATGCGCGAGCGGTACACAGGATCCTCCATCGGTCCTGGCGTTAGCACCTGCCCGGGGTCGGGTGGTTGCTGCGACGTCGACGAGCCAGGTCTCTCGGTCGCTCGGGATGGACGATTAGAAGTACACCCGATCCACATCCTGAAACGCAAGTCCCTTGGCACAGATCACACGGTCGACGCAGCGTCCGCGATGCGGACGTAGTCGGCGACCGTGAGCTGCTCGCCCCTGGTCCGGGGGTCGACGCCGGCGGCGGCGAGCACCTGTCCGGACCGTTCGGCCGAGCCCGCCCAGCCGGCCAGTGCGGCCCGCAGGGTCTTGCGACGCTGTGCGAACGCGGCGTCGACGAGAGCGAAGACCACCTCACGGTCCACAGTGGACTCGACGGGCTGTCTGGAGAACGAGACAAGAGCCGAGTCCACGTTGGGGACCGGCCAGAACACCGACCTCGGCACCGCCGCCACCTTCCTGGCGCGGCCATACCAGGCCAGCTTCACGCTGGGGACGCCGTAGGTGCGGCTGCCCGGACCGGCGGCCATCCGGTCGGCCACCTCGGTCTGGACCATCACCAGCGCCCGCTCCAGCGACGGCAGCTCGGCCAGCAGGTGCAGCACCACCGGCACGGCCACGTTGTACGGCAGGTTGGCCACCAGCGCGGTGGGCCGCTCGGCGAGGTCGGCGGCCCGCAGCCGCAGCGCGTCGGCCGGGTACACCGCCAGCCGGTCGGCCACGGCAGGCGCGTGCTCGCGCACGGTCGCGGGCAGTCTGGTCGCCAAGACAGGGTCGATCTCCACCGCGGACACCGACGCACCGGCGGCCAGCAGCCCCAGCGTCAGCGAGCCCAGGCCGGGGCCGACCTCCAGCACCACGTCACCGGCGCCGACCCCGGCCAGGTCGACGATGCGGCGCACCGTGTTCGGGTCGTGTACGAAGTTCTGGCCGAGCTTCTTCGTCGGCCGGACGGCCAGCTCGGCCGCGAGCGCGCGAATCTCGGCCGGCCCGAGCAGGCCGGCGGGAGTAACCACCCAGGAAGCTTACTTCGGCAGCCCGAGCTTGCTGGAGCAGTGCGGCCAGGCGCCGTAGCCACCGCGGGAGTCCCGCAGCTTGGTCGCCGTGGCGATCTGCTGCTCCCTGGTCGCCTGGTGCGGCAGCGGGGCGTACTGGTCGCCTCCGTAGGCGCGCCAGGTGCTCGCGTTGAACTGGAGGCCGCCGTAGTAGCCGTTGCCGGTGTTGGCGTTCCACCTGCCACCGGCCTCGCACTGGGCGAGCCGGTCCCAGACCGCGCCGTCGGAGATGGCCGGGTTCGGCGCCTTCTTGGTGCCGACCTTGACCTTCTTCGGCTTGGCCTCCTTGATGATCTCTTCCTTGATCTCCTCACGAGCGACCTCTTTGTCGTTCTCGCGTGTGACCTTGTAGGTGACGATCTTCTCGCCGGCTTCGCCCTGCTCGACGACCTCTTCCTTGCCCTTCTCGAGCTCGGGGTCCTCGATCTTCTCGACCGGCGGGTCGATGGTCTCCTTCTCCTGGATCACGCTGACGCCGGTGCGGCTGATGTGCACCTCGGCGCCGTCGGTGAGCTTGTAGTCCAGGCCGCCGTCGGCCTTGTCCTCCGGGCCGAGGGTCAGCCGCAGCTCGCCGAGAAGCTCCTTGGTGGTGACCGCGTTCGTGGTCATCTTCTTCGGCTCGCTGGCGCCGTCGTACAGCGTGATGTTCTTCAGCGTCTTGATCTCGAGGGTCGCGCCCTCCAGCGGCAGCTTGCCGTCCTGCGGCAGCGAGAACCAGGTGCCCGGCTTGCTCGCCTCCGGCACGCCGAGCTGGCTGATGGCGTCGGCGACGGTGGTCGCCCGTACCCAGGACTGCCGCTGCGAGCCGTCGACGACCAGGTTGAGCTGGCGGCCGCGCTCCAGGGTGATGACCTCGCCGTCGGAGACGGCGGCGTCCGGCGACGGGGACAGCGCGTCGTGCGCGCCGATCGTCAGCTCGGCGTCCTCCAGGACCTCGCCGACGGTGTCGCCGAAGCTGCGGACCGTCTGCTCCTGACCGTCGACGTTCACGGTCACGTGCTTGTTCATCGCCATGGCGGCGGCACCGCCGCCGCCCAGCGTCAGCAGTACGGCCAGCGCGGCGCCCTTGAGGAAGCGCTGCTTCCAGGTCTTCGCGGCGACGACGACCGGCTCCAGCTCGGTCTCACCGCTCTCGGCCGCCGCGTCCGGGATGACGATCGGCGGCAGCATCGTGGTCTCGGCGTTGATGAGCCTGATCAGCTCGTCGACGTCGATGTCGGCCTCGGCCATCATCGCCTCGGCGTCGGGGCCGAGGACGGCCAGCACGTCCTGCTCGGTGATGTTCAGGTCGTCGGAGAACGCCGAGAAGTCCAGTTCACCCGCGTGTTCCTCGGGCCTGTCGAGCGTTGCCACCGAGCCGACGTACGCCGTGGCGTCGGGCTGCGAGGTGAAGAAGCTCGAAGTGTCCCGGCGCGAGTCATCGCGCCTGTAGCCACCAGTCACTGGGTCGATCCCTTTCCAAAAGGCCGTGTGCCTTCATTCGGGCGCGCCCGCGTCCATGAGGGCACACCACTCATCCGGCTCCCGCAGTCAGCGCCATCCATGGCAACCAGGGCCGCTGGGCCCCGAGTCACCTCCCCGACGTGCACTGACGTGACTGTGGGCGTTCCGACGGTCGCCGTTAGCGGGCAACCAGCCGGCACGATCACGGGACAGTAACGAAGACCGGGAGGTTGCGCAAACACCCCCCGGAGTGTCGTGATCTGCATCACTCCACCGGGTGGCCGAGCCGAGACCCCGGATGTCGCAATGCGTTCAACCCTAAGTAACACTGGGGAGTTGGAAGACGTGTTCGGCTGCCTGCCGCACCGCGTCGGCGACCGTCTCGACGCTCTCGCCACGCACCTCGGCGAGGTGCCGGACCGTGTAGGCGGTGCAGTACGGCTCGTTCGGCCGCCCGCGGAACGGGTGCGGGGTCAGAAACGGCGCGTCCGTCTCGACGAGGTACTGCCCCGCAGGCGCCAGCACCGCCGCCTCCCGCAGGTCACGCGCATTGCGGAAGGTCACCGTGCCGGCGAAGGACAGCACGTGGCCCGCGTCGAGGCAGCGGCGGGCGAAGTCCGCGTCCCCGGAGAAGCAGTGGAACACCACCCGCTCCGGCGCACCCTCCTCGGCCAGGATCCGCAGGACGTCCTCGTGGGCGTCGCGGTCGTGGATCATCAGCGTCTTGCCGAGCCGCTTGGCCAGGTCGATGTGCCAGCGGAAGGCCTCCTGCTGCGCGTCGTGCGGCGAGTAGTCCCAGTAGTAGTCCAGCCCCGTCTCGCCGACGGCGACGACCCGTGTCTGGCCGGCCAGACGCTCCACCTCGGACCGTTCGGCCTCGCCGAAGTCCTTGGTACGCGTGGGATGCACGGCCACTGCGGCGAACACCCGTTCGTCCCAGGTGGACGCTTCGGCGGCCCAGCGCGCCGCGGCGAGGTCGTCCGCGACGGTCACCACCCGGGTCACGCCGGCCGCCTCGGCACGGTCCACCATGGCCCGCACGTCCTCGGCGGTGACCGCGCCGCAGGCGTCCATGTGCGTGTGGGAGTCGACCACCGGTGCCGGAAGACGCTCCGGCACCGGTGGTAGTTCTTTATTGCTCACTTCTCGATCGGAGCCCACTCCGGGCCGGTCTCGCCGAGTTCGGCGTCCAGGCGGGGGAACAGCGGCGTCGGCTTGGCCAGCGGCCTGCCCACCTCGACCGGCTTGGACGTCCACTCGGCCTGCTCGGCCGCGTAGTCGCCGGACAGGATCGGGTTGATCCGGCCGGGGATGTCGAGGTCCTCGACCTCACTCAGCTCCGGCTGCGCCGCCCACACCCCGGTGCCGCCGAGCGCCTCGTGCACTTTCTGCGCCGCGTGCGGCAGGAACGGGGTGAGCAGGGTGTTCGCGTCGGAGACGACCTGCAGCGCCGTGTGCAGCACAGCGTCGCGGCGGTCGGTGTCCTCCTTCAGCTTCCACGGCTCCTGGTCGGAGATGTACTTGTTCGCCGCGGAGACGACCTTCATGGCCTCGGCCAGCGCCTGCTTGAACCGGGACCGCGACAGGTGCTCCCCAACCGTGCCGAAGGCCGCGCGGGCCAGCGCCTTGAGCTCCTCGTCGGCCGGCGCGGGCGCCGCCGGTGCCGGAATGGCGCCGTTGTTCTTGTGGGCCATCGACACGGACCGGTTGACCAGGTTGCCCCACTCGTTGGCCAGCTCGAAGTTGGTCCTGCGGACGAACTCCTCCCAGGTGAAGTCCGTGTCCTGGGTCTCAGGGCCTGCCGCCGAGATGAAGTAGCGCAGGGTGTCCGGGCCGAACTCACGCAGGAAGTCGTTGACGTAGATGACCGTGCCGCGCGAGGTCGAGAACTTCGAGCCGCTCATGGTGAGGAACTCGCTGGAGACGATCTCGTTCGGCAGATTGAGCAGGCCGTAACGCCCCGGCTCGCCACCCCGGTCGCCCTGGCCGTTGTGGCCGAACAGGATGGCCGGCCAGATCTGGGCGTGGAAGGTGATGTTGTCCTTGCCCATGAAGTAGTACGACCGCGCGTCCGCGTTGTTCCACCACTGCTGCCAGGCGTCTGGGTTCCCAGACCGGCGCGCCCACTCGACGCTGGCCGAGAAGTATCCGATCACCGCGTCGAACCAGACGTAGAACCGCTTCATCGACTGGTCGCGCCAGCCGTCCAGCGGCACCGGCACGCCCCAGTCCAGGTCGCGGGTGATCGGCCGGGGCCGCATGTCGTCGACGAGGTTGCGGGTGAAGTTGAGGACGTTGGGCCGCCAGTCGGTCTTGGTGGACAGCCACTTGCCCAGCGTCTCGGTGAACGCGGACAGGTCGAGGAAGTAGTGCTCGGTCTCGATGAACTTCGGCGTCTCGCCGTTGATCCGCGACCGCGGGTTGATCAGTTCGGCGGCGTCGAGCTGGTTGCCGCAGTTGTCGCACTGGTCGCCGCGGGCACCGTCGTAACCGCAGATCGGGCAGGTGCCCTCGACGTAGCGGTCGGGCAGCGTCCGCCCGGTGGACGGGCTGATGGCGCCGCGGGTGACCTTCGGGACGACGTAGCCGTTGCGGTGCAGGGCCAGGAAGATCTCCTGGGTGACCGCGGCGTGGTTGCCGGTGGTCGTCCGCGTGAACAGGTCGTAGGTCAGGCCGAGGCCACGCAGGTCCTCGCCGATCTGCCGGGTGTACTTGTCGGCGGTCTGCTGCGAGGTCAGGCCCTCCTTGTCGGCCTGGACGGTGATGGGCGTGCCGTGTTCGTCGGTCCCGGAGACCATGAGCACCCGGTTGCCGGCCATTCGCTGGTAGCGCGAGAAGACGTCGGAGGGGACCCCGAACCCGGAGACGTGGCCGATGTGGCGGGGGCCGTTGGCATAGGGCCAGGCCACCGCGGTGAGAACTGGGATGCTCATACCTGTTTAGCCTACGGATGCCGTCATATCGGTTTTCATCGGGAAGAGCGGAGGGGCCGCCGGTGTCAGCTACCCGGTTGCTGGTGCTGGGCGTCGTGCGGATGCTCGGCCAGGCACACGGCTACCAGGTGCGCAGGGAGCTGCTGACCTGGTCGGCGGACAAGTGGGGCAACGTCGCGCCCGGGTCGATCTACCACGCGCTGAAGAAGATGGCCGCGGAGAACCTGCTGGAGGAGGTCGCCACCGAGCCCGGCCGGGGGCCCGAGCGCACGGCGTACCGGCTCACCCCCGACGGCGAGACCGACTTCATGGTGCGCCTGTCCAGGGGCCTGTCCGGCGTGGAGGACCAGCCGGGCACCTCCTACGAGCTGTCCGCCGCGATGACCCTGATGCCGCAGCTGACCAGGGAGCGGGCCATCTCGCTGCTGACCCACCGGCTCACCCAGCTGGAGTCGCAGACCGCCAACGCCCGCAGCCTGCTCAGCAGCGCCCAGGAGTGGGGCCAGCCCGCGCACATCGAGGAGCTGTACCGGCTGTGGCTGGTGCACGTCGAGGCCGACGTCCGGTGGACCGGCGAGGTCATCGGGCGGCTGCGCGCAGGCGACTACGTGATGGCCGACGACCACGAGCCGTCGTTCGGCACACCCGTCAAGTAATCAAGTTTGACTAGCTGTCCTCGCCTGCGGCACAGTTGTGTCCGTTCCACTAGTCAAGCTTGATTACGAGAGGGGAAGTCATGATCAGGGCCCGCGGCCTCAGCAGGCGGTTCGCCGCCCGGGGTCGCACGGTCGACGCGGTCAAGGGCGTCGACATCGACGTGGCCGACGGCGAACTCGTCGGCTTTCTCGGCCCGAACGGGGCCGGCAAGACCACCACGCTGCGCATGCTGACCACGCTGCTGCGCCCCACGGCGGGCGAGGCGACGGTCGGCGGCTGCGATCTGCTGACCGATCCACTGGGGGTTCGCAAGCGGATCGGGTACGTCGCCCAGGGCGGCGGCACCTCCCCCGAGGCCAGGGTCATCGAGGAGATCGAGTTCCAGGGCAGGCTCTACGGGCTCAGCCGGGCCGAGGTCCGGCGCAGGGCCGGCGTGCTCACCGAGCGGCTCGATCTCGCGGGGCTCGACACCCGGCTCACCAGGACACTGTCCGGCGGCCAGCGCCGCAGGCTGGACATCGCGCTCGGGCTCGTCCACGAGCCAGGGCTGATCTTTCTCGACGAACCGACCACCGGCCTGGACCCGCAGAGCAGGGCCAACCTGTGGGAACACATCCGCGACCTGCGTGACCGGCGCGGCGTCACCGTCTTCCTGACCACGCACTACCTCGACGAGGCCGACAACCTGTGTGACCGGATCCTGGTCATCGACGACGGCCGGATCGTCACCGAGGGCACGCCGGACGCGCTCAAGGCGCAGGTCAGCGGCGACGGCGTCACCGTGGGTGTCGAACCGGACTCGGTCGATGCGGCCGCGGAGATCGCCGGCAGGCTGGCCGGCGCGCACGAGGTGTCCACTCTGGACGGCCAGGTCCGCTTCCGGGTCCCCCGCGGCGATACGGCCATGCCCGAGCTGCTGCGCGCGCTGGATGCCGCGAACATCCGGATGCTGTCGGTACAGGTGAACCGGCCGACACTGGACGACGTCTTCCTGACGCTGACCGGCCGCACCCTGCGGGACGCCGAGGAGTCGGCTCCCGCCGAGGAGAAGGAGGCCGCCGGTGTTGCGTGACACGTCGCTGGTCTTCGGACGCGAGTTCCGCCAGGCGGTCCGCGACCCGGCGTGGCTGATGATCCAGATCATGCAGCCGCTGCTGTACCTGGTGCTGTTCGGACCGTTGATGGAGAAGATCGTCGAGAACACCCCCGGGTTCCCGCCCGGTGACGTGTGGTCGATCTTCACGCCCGCCCTGATCGTCATGATCGCGTTGTTCGGCAGTTCGTTCGTCGGGTTCGGACTGATGGCCGAGCAGCGGCTCGGCATCGTCGAACGGCTGCGGGTGACCCCGGCCAGCCGCGTGGCGCTGCTGCTCGGCAAGGTGCTGAACAACGTGCTGCAGGCGCTGTTCCAGGCGGTGCTGCTGATCGCGCTGGCGATGGTGGCGTTCGGACTGCGTGCACCGGCTGCGGGGATCCTGCTCAGCCTGGTCATCGTCGGGCTGCTGGCGCTGACGATGTCGTCGGCGTCCTACGCGCTGGCGATGTCGATCAAGACCGAGGACGCGTTCCCGGCGCTGCTGAACGCGGTGCTGATGCCGTTGCTGCTGCTGTCCGGGATCCTGCTGCCGATCACCACCGGGCTCGCGCCGGACTGGCTGTACGCGATCTCCCGGGTCAACCCGTTCAGCCACGTCGTCGAGGCGAACCGCGCGACGTTCCGCGGTGACTTCACGATGGACGCGTTGTTCACCGGCTGCGTCGTGCTGGTCGTCATGGCCGTTCTCGCCGTCTGGTGGGGAACACGCAAGTTCCAGAAGGAGAACGCCTGAGATATCCGTCATAAGGACACGCCCCGCGTTCCGGCTCCGCTCCGATTTCGGTATTTCGTGGCATGCTCTGCCCCACGGGGAGTGGACAGAGGGCAGAACATGCGGGAACCGGAGCCGGAACGTGGGATAAACCTGTCCCATCACGACGCCGTGGACAATTGGGCCGCGGTGCGTGCCGGCGGCGTCGTTTTCGCCGCCGTGACGATCACCGAAAGCACGAACTGGAGCGATACAGCGGCGGCCCGTAATCTGCGTCAGGCGCAGGAAGCCGGTATTCACACCGGCGCGCGGCACTTCGCCCGGCCGGGTTCGGTACACGATCAGGTCGAACATTTCGTCCGCACCGCGAAACGGCTCGGCGCTTTGTCTCCCGGATCGCTCGCGCCGACGCTGGACGTCGAAGTGGACAGTGTGGACGACCGGTTCATCAAATCGTGGATCAAGGCGGTGCGGCAGGCGACCGGCCTGGAACGCGTACTCGTCTACGCGCGCTACGAGGACTGGCAGCACCGGCTGCACCCGGACCGCTGGGCCGACAGCGAAGTGATCCTGTGGCTGGTCCGGCACAACGGCATTCCCGGCAGGCCCGGCTGGTTCCATCCGCGGCTCGGCCTGCACCAGCACGGTGGCGGCGACGCGGTCCCCGGCTTCCACGGCGAGATCGGCTACGACGCCGTCGTATATCCCTTTACGCTGGCCGACGTCCTGATCTAACATGCTCACCGCGAGTGACCGCTGAGAGGAAGTCATGGTAGGCGAGGACGACATCTCCGGGTGAGCCCGGCACCGCAGGCCGCCGTCCGTCCGGTGGCCCGGTTCGTCGTGTCCTGAGCCCTGTCCTCGCGCCGGGCCGTCTGCCCGCGCCGACTTCCGGAAGCGCCCTACATGATCATTTGTTCCAACCTGTCCTTTTCCTGGCCGGACGACACTCCTGTCTTCGACGGCCTCTCGTTCACCGTCGGTAGCGGCCGCACCGGACTGGTCGCGCCCAACGGCGCGGGCAAGAGCACCCTGCTGCGGCTGGTCGCGGGTGAGTTGCGGCCGGCGTCGGGCTCGGTCTCCGTCGACGGCGTGCTCGGCTACCTGCCGCAGACGCTGCCGCTCATCGCCGACCTCACCGTCGCCGAGGTGCTGGAGATCGCGCCCGTCCTGCGGGCACTGCGGGCCATCGAGGGTGGCGACGCCGACGAGGCGCACTTCACCACGATCGGCACCGACTGGGACATCGAGGACCGCGCCAAGGTCGTGCTCGGCAGGCTCGGACTCGGCGACGTCGAGCTGGACCGCCCGATGGGCACGCTGTCCGGCGGCCAGGCGGTGTCCCTCGGCCTGGCCGCGCAGCTACTGAAGCAACCCGACGTCCTGCTGCTCGACGAGCCGACGAACAACCTCGACCTGGACGCCCGGCACCGGCTGCTCGACGTGCTCGCCGACTGGCGGGGCTCGCTGCTGGTGGTCAGCCACGACCGCACGCTGCTGGACACCATGGACCGGATCGCCGAGCTGCACCGCGGTGAACTGCGGCAGTTCGGCGGCAACTTCAGCGACTACGAGGAGGCGCTGCGGGCCGAACGGGAGGTCGCCGAGCGCAACATCCGCAACGCCGAGCAGGACCTCAAACGGGAGAAGCGGGAGATGCAGGTCGCCCGCGAACGGGCCGCCCGGCGGGCCAGCAACGCGGCACGCAACCTGTCCTCGGCCGGCATCTCACGCCTGCACGCGGGCAACTTCGCTCGTAAGGCGCAGGAGACGGCAGGCAAGGCCGACGGCACCCACGCCCAGCGGGTCAGCGAGGCGAAGGCCCGGCTCGACGAGGCGGGCCGCTCGCTGCGGGAGGACCAGAAGATCTCCCTGTCGCTGCCGCAGAGCAACGTGCCAGCCGGCCGGACGGTGTTCCTCGGCGAGGGCCTGCGGGTCCGGGACGTCTTCGCCGATCCCGGCGTCGACCTGGCCATCCGCGGTCCCGAGCGGATCGCGCTGCTCGGCGCGAACGGCTCGGGCAAGTCCACGCTGCTGCGTGTCGTCGCCGGGCAGTCCGCGCCGGACGCCGGTGAGGTGAGCGGCGCCGACGGCCGCATCGCCTACCTGTCCCAGCGGCTCGACCTGCTCGACCTCGACCGCACGGTGGTGCAGAACCTGCGCGACGCCGCGCCAGAGCTGCCCGACGACAAGGCCATGCACCTGCTGGCCCGGTTCCTGTTCCGCGGCGACCGCATCCACCTGCCGGTGGGCGTGCTCTCCGGCGGCGAGCGGCTGCGGGCGACGCTGGCGTGTGTGCTGTTCGCCGAGCCCGCCCCGCAACTGCTCCTGCTCGACGAGCCGACCAACAACCTCGACCTGGTCAGCGTCGGTCAGCTGACCGGCGCGCTGAACGCCTACGAGGGCGCGTTCGTCGTGGTCAGTCACGACGAGCGCTTCCTCGCCGAGATCGGCATCACCCGGTGGCTACGGCTGGCCGGGGGCAGGCTGACCGAGACGGCCGGACCGGAGGTGCGCTGATGTCGGCGATCGTGATCGCGGGGCTGGACTTCGCCTGGCCCGACGGCAGCTTCGTGTTCGGCGGCCTGGACACCGTGCTCGGCGCGGGCCGGACCGGCCTGGTCGGCGTCAACGGCTCGGGCAAGTCGACCCTGCTGCGGCTCATCGCGGGTGAGCTGACCCCCGCGGCGGGGACGATCAGCGTCACCGGGCGGCTCGGCTACCTGCCGCAGAACCTCGTCCTCGACGCGCGGCGCCGGGTCGACGAGGTGCTCGGAATCGTCGACGTTCGCGCGGCCATCGCCGCCATCGAGGCAGGCGACACCGACGAGCGGCACTTCGCCGTCGTCGGTGACCGGTGGGACGTCGAGGAACGCACCCGCGCGACACTCGACCAGCTCGGGCTCGGCCATGTCTCGGTGACCAGACACGTCGGCGAGCTGTCCGGTGGCGAGGTGGTGCTGCTCGGCCTGGCCGCCCAGATCCTGCGGGAACCGGACGTGCTGCTGCTCGACGAGCCGACCAACAACCTCGATCAGCGGGCCCGCGGTCTGGTATACGAGACAGTCCGGTCGTGGAAGGGCGTGCTGGTCATCGTCTCGCACGACCGCGAGCTGCTGCGTCTGGTCGACCGGATCGGTGATCTGCGCGAGGGTGAGATCGCCTACTACGGCGGGAACATCGACGACTACGAAGCCGCGCTGGCCGCGGAACAGGAGGCCGCCGAGCGCGCGTTGCGGGCAGCCGAGTCCGACGTCAGGCGGCAGAAGCGGGAGCTGATCGAGGCGCAGACGAAGCTGGCGCGCCGCAGGCGCTACGGCCAGAAGATGTTCGACCAGAAGCGGGAGCCGAAGGTCCGCATGCGCAAGCGTGCCGAGGACGCCGAGATCGCCGCGGGCAAGTACCGCAATCTGCACATCGACCGGCTGGACCAGGCGATGGACCGGCTCAAGGCGGCCGAGGACGGCGTGCGGCAGGACGACGAGATCCGCGTCGACCTGCCGGCGACGGCCGTCCCGCAGGAACGCGAGGTGCTCCGGCTGTCCGAAGTGGAGCTGCGGAACGGGGCACTGGCCGATCTCGACGTGCGGGGCCCGGAACGGATCGCGCTCGTCGGCGACAACGGCGCGGGCAAGACGACCTTGCTGCGGACGGTGCTCGGCGACCTCCCGCCGGTGGCCGGGGAGGTGACCCTGCACGTGCCGGCCCGCTGGCTACCCCAGCGGCTGGACGTACTGGACGACGAGCTGTCGGCTGTCGACAACGTCGCCCGTGCGGCACCGTCGGCGTCGAACAACACCATCCGCGCGCGGCTGGCCCGCTTCCTGCTCCGCGGCACGCGGGCCGACCAGCTCGCCGGCACGCTGTCCGGCGGCGAACGGTTCCGCGCCACACTGGCGACCCTGCTGCTGGCCGAGCCCGCCCCGCAGCTGCTCCTGCTGGACGAGCCGACCAACAACCTGGACCTGGCCAGCGTGCGCCAGCTCGGCCAGTCACTCGCCGCCTACTCCGGGGCGCTCGTCGTGGCCAGTCACGACCTGCCGTTCCTGCGCACGATCGGGGTCACCCGATGGCTGCGGCTCGACGGGCGGCTGACCGAAATCGACCCCTGTGAGTCATCTCGCCCCAGGTTGTGACCGTTCGCGGCTTCCGTTCGGGTGGCACGCCGTGAGAAGAATGTGGCCATGCGGCTGGTGCGCAGGGCGTTGCGGTCGGCGGTCGCGCCCGACGTGGCGCTCCGCCTGCTCGCCGCGCGCGCCGAGAGTCTGGGATTCAAGACAGCGGCGCTCTGCGGGGAGTGGTTCGGCAGCACTGCTGTCTTGGTTCCCAGACTCGACACCCGCCCCTACGGTGCCGACGAGGCGTTCGACGTGCCGGGCAGGCAGCCGGAGGTCGGGGACGCCCCGCCGGGGGCGGTCGGCGGCGGCTGGTTCGGCTACCTGTCCTACGACCTGACCGACCCGTCCGGCAGGCGGTCGGCACTGCCAGCGGCGGTGTGGGGCTGGGCCGACCACGTACTGCGGCGGGACACCGGCGGGCGGTGGTGGTTCGAGGCGCTGGTGCCCGACGGGCAGCCGGAACCGGATGCGCTGGCCGCCGAACTGGACCGGCTGCTGTCCGGCCCTGCTCCAGCTGCCGGAACCTGGACGCCCGCCCGGCTCGACCGGCCGCTGGCGTCGGACCACCACGCCGCGGTGAAATCCTGCGTTCACGAGATCGAGGCCGGCGAGCTGTTCCAGGCCAACATCTGCACCCGCTTCTCCTGCCGGTTCACCGGGACGCCGCACGACCTGTTCGCCGAGGGCGTCCGCAGGCTGGCTCCGCGGCGGGCGGCGATGCTGGCCGGGGACTGGGGCGCGGTGGTGTCGCTGTCGCCGGAGCTGTTCCTGTCCCGGCACGGCGACCGCGTCCGGTCCACCCCGATCAAGGGCACCCTGCCGCGACGCGGTCCGGCGGACGACCATCTCGCCGCCGAACTCCGGAAGTCCACAAAGGACGTCGCGGAGAACGTGATGATCACCGACCTGGTGCGGAACGACCTCGGCAGGGTCAGCACCGTCGGCAGCGTCAGGGTTCCCGAGCTACTGACGGTGCGCCCGGCTCCCGGCGTCTGGCACCTGGAGTCCACAGTGGAGTCCGAGCTCGCGGCCGGGCGTGGTGACGCGGACCTGCTGGCCGCGACGTTCCCACCCGGCTCGGTCACCGGCGCGCCGAAGATCCGCGCGCTGGAGCTGATCGCGGAGCTGGAGGGCACCGCGAGGGGCGTCTACACCGGCGCGGTGGGGCTGGCCTCGCCGGTCGCCGGGCTGGAGCTGAACGTGGCCATCCGGACGTTCGAACTGCACGGCGACCGGCTGTGGCTGGGCGTCGGCGGCGGGATCACCGCCGACTCGGTCGCCGAGCGGGAGTGGCAGGAGTGCCTGCACAAGGCGGCCCCGCTCGACGACCTGCTGGCAACGCCGCCAAGCCCGTGAACGAGGCAACCCCGCCATGCCGCAAAGCACGTGAAGGTCACCTTCACCACGTGAGACGTAATGAAGGTGGCCTTCACGAGCTTGGGTGCCCGGCTCAGCGCTTCGGGTCCAGCATGAGCTTGCCGGTGGTGCCGCGGGCACGCAGCGCCTCGTGGGCGGCACGGGCCTCCGAGAGGCCGTACTCACCACCCGCGACCGCGCGGATCTCGCCGGCGGTCGCCAGCGCGAACAGGTCGGCCATCGCCTCGCCGAACACGTTGCCGGGCAGGGTGAACACGTGCGGCAGCCACATGCCGGCGATGGTCGTCGAGTGGCCGAGCAGGTTACGCAGTTCCACCGGCTTGGGCTGCTCGCGGCTGGCCATTCCGTAGAACGCCAGCCTGCCGAACGGCGCGAGCGCCTTGATGCTGCCGTCGGTGGTGCTGCCCCCGGTCATGTCCAGCACGATGTCGACCGGCTTGCCGCCGTTGGCCTCCAGCAGGGTCGCGGTCATGTCCTCGGCCCGCGAGTCGACGGCGACGTCCGCGCCGAGTTCCAGCGCCAGTTCGCGCTTGGCCGCACTGCTCGCGGTGGCGATCACCCGGCCGGCACCCCACGCCTTGGCGAGCTGGACGGCGATACTGCCGACACCACCCGCGGCAGCGTGCACCACGACCGACTCACCCTCGGCCAGGTGCGCGCTGCGCCGCAGCAGCAGCCAGGCCGTGCTGCCCTGCACGATGAACGACAGTGCGGTCAGGTCGTCGACCTCGTCCGGCACCGGGAACGCCCAGTCCTGCCTGGCGACCGCCTTCTCCGCGTAGCCGCCACCGTTCAGCAACGCGACGACCCGGCTGCCGTCGGCAGTTCTGCCCACGACCTCGCCGCCCGGCACGAGCGGCAGCTTGCTCGGGGCGAGGTAGCTGTTCTCGGCCTGGTGCGTGTCGGCGTAGTTGACCCCGATGTGGTCGACCGCGATCAGCACCTGCCCGTCCCGGGGCTCCGGCTCGGGCAGCTCGACCGGGGTGAGCACCTCCGGCCCGCCGAACTCGGTCACCTGCACTGCGCGCATCTGTCCTCCTCGTAGCCGATGAGACGATCCTACATTCGTCTCACGCGGCTGTTAATGTGATCTGGTGAGCACTGCGTTCGAGGTGGCCAGGAAGTGGTTCCTGGCCGGGCGGAAGATCGACATGGTCGACCTCGCCACCGAACTGGGCGTCAGCAGGGCGACACTGTTCCGCCGGATCGGCAACCGCGACAAGCTGCTCGGCGAGGTGATCTGGTCGCTGACCGAGGCTGCGTTCGCCCGGCACCTGCGGGCCGCCCGGGGCAGCGGCGCGGCGCGGGTGGCCGACCTCGTCGGGTCCTACGTCCGGGCGGTCAACGACGATGCCGCGTTCTCGGCGTTCCTGCGCAACGAGCCGGAGCGGGCGCTGCGGCTGCTGACCACGAAGGCCAGCGTCGTGCAGCGGCGCACCATCGACACGGTCGCCGAGCTACTGGCAGAGGAGGCCGAGGCAGGCACGCTCGACCCCCCGTTGCCGATCCCGGACCTGGCCTACCTGGTGGTCCGGATCGCCGAGTCGTTCATCTACACCGACGTCATCACCGGCGCCGAGCCCGACGCCGGCAAGGCCCGGCAGGCCGTACTTGCCCTGCTCGGCGGGCGCGAGTAGGAATATCCGGCCGGGATGTCGAGATCCCCCGCCCGGCTCCGTCCCACCGGTGAACCCACTCGAGCAGAGGAGCCGGACATGAAGCGTGAGGACGTCGCCGAGGTACTGGCCAGGCCGTACGCGCAGGAACTGCTGGGCTCGTCGATCCCGGCCCGCCTGGCCTACGACGGGCTCGACGGGGCACCGCGGGTGGTCCCGATCGCGTTCCACTGGGATGGCGAGAACATCGTGATGGCGACCGTACCGAACTCCGCCAAGGTCCCCGCGCTGCGGCGCAACCCCAAGGTGGCGATCACCATCGACACCCAGGGCCAGTGGCCGCCGAAGGTCCTGCTGGTCCGTGGCACCGCACGGCTGCTGCGGGTCGACGGCGTGCCCGACGCCTACATCGAGGCGTCCAGGAAGGTGACCCCCGCCGAGCACTTCGACCGGTGGGAACAGGGCGTGCGCGGTCTGTACGACGAGATGGTGCTCATCACCGTCGAGCCGGAGTGGGCGAAGCTGCTCGACTTCGAGACCACCGTTCCCTCGGCCGTGGAAAGCCTGCTGCGGCAGAAAAGCTGATCATTCCGCCGCGAAGTGGCAGGCCGACGCCTGCGGGGCGGCCCGGGGCACCAGCTCCGGGACCTTCTCGGCACACAGGTCCTCGGCCTTCCAGCAGCGGGTCCGGAACCGGCAGCCGGACGGCGGATCGATCGGGCTGGGCACGTCGCCGGTCAGCCGGATGACCTGCCGCCGCTGCCGCGCCGCCGGGTCGGGCACCGGCACGGCCGACAGCAGCGCCTGCGTGTACGGATGGGTCGCCCGCGTGTAAATCTCGTCCTCGGTACCGATTTCCACGATCTTGCCCAGGTACATCACGGCGACCCGGTCGGACAGGTGCCGCACCACCGACAGGTCGTGCGCGATGAAGATGTAGGACAGGCCGAACTCGCGCTGCAGATCGGCGAGCAGGTTGAGCACCTGCGCCTGGATCGACACGTCCAGCGCGGACACCGGCTCGTCGCAGATGATCACGCTCGGCCGCAGCGCCAGTGCCCGCGCGATCCCGATCCGCTGCCGCTGACCGCCGGAGAACTGGTGCGGGTAGCGGTTGATGTGCTCGGGGTTGAGGCCGACAACCTCCAGCAACTCCCGCACCTTCTGCCGCCGCTGCGCCTTCGGCGCCACCTCGGGGTGAATCTCGAACGGCTCACCGACGATGTCACCGACGGTCATCCTCGGATTCAGCGAGGTGTACGGGTCCTGCAGCACGATCTGGATCTCCCGCCGCAGCCGGCGCAGCTCGGCCTGGCCCATGGCGAAGATGTCCCTGCCCTCGAAGCGGACCGTTCCCGACGTCGGCGGTTCGAGACGCATCAGCACCTGCGCGAGCGTGGACTTGCCGCAGCCCGACTCGCCGACCACGCCGAGCGTCTCCCCGCGTGCCAGGTCGAACGACACGCCGTCGACGGCCTTCACCTGACCGACCGTGTGCCGGAACAGGATGCCCCTGGTCACCGGGAAGTGCTTGACCAGGTCGCGTACCTCCAGAATGGACTCAGCCACCGCGGACCACCTCCTCCGCGAAGTGGCAGGCGCTGTACTGACCGCCGTCCAGCCTGGCCAGCTCCGGACGCTGGTCGGAGCAGACGTCTTCCGCCCGGGGACACCGAGGGTGGAAGGGGCAGCCCGGCGGGACGTTCAGCAGGCTGGGCGGCAGGCCCGAGATGCTGTTGAGCCGCTTGCCCTTGAAGTCCAGCCGTGGCACGGATTCC
The DNA here is from genome assembly GCF_004214935.1 of Amycolatopsis suaedae. Lineage (GTDB taxonomy): Bacteria > Actinomycetota > Actinomycetes > Mycobacteriales > Pseudonocardiaceae > Amycolatopsis > Amycolatopsis suaedae. Next base: position 204,327 of record NZ_SFCC01000006.1, on the reverse strand, counting down.
AGCAACGCCTCGCTGTAGGGATGCGACGGACGCCGGTACAGCGAGTACACATCGGACTCCTCGACGATCCGGCCCGCGTACATCACCGCGATCCGGTCGGCCACCTCGGCGACGACCCCGAGATCGTGCGTGATGAGGACCAGGCCCATGTCGCGTTCCCTGCGCATCTCGTCGAGCAGGTCCATGATCTGCGCCTGCACGGTGACGTCCAGTGCCGTCGTCGGCTCGTCGGCGATCAGGACCTCCGGGTCCAGCGCCAGCGACATGGCGATCATGGCGCGCTGCCGCATCCCGCCGGAGAACTCGTGCGGGTACTGGTCGAGCCGTTGTCTGGGATTCGGGATGTGCACCATGTCCAGCAGCTCGACCGCACGTGCGCGGGCCTCGCGTTTGGACAGTCCACGGCGGGTCCGCAACTGCTCGGCGATCTGGAACCCGACGGTGAACACCGGATTCAACGCGGACAGGGCGTCCTGGAACACCATGGCGATCCCGGCGCCGCGGACCTCCCGCCTGCGTTCCTCCTTCGCCGTCAGCAGGTTCTCACCGCGGAACCGGACGGCACCACCGGTGACGAAGGCGGGCGGGGTGTCCAGGATGCCGAGGATGGCATGCGCCGTGACGCTCTTGCCGGAACCGGACTCACCGAGGATGGCCAGCGTCTCACCGGCACCGACGTGCCAGCTCACCCCGCTCAGCACCCTGGCGACGCCGTCCCGGGTACGGAACTCGACCTCCAGGCCGTCAACTTCCAGCAACGGTTCCATGGGTCACCTAAGCTTCGGGTCGAGTGCCTCACGCACCGCGTCGCCGAGCGTGACGAACGCGAGCACGGTGAGGGTGAGGAAACCGGCCGGGAACAGCAGCATGTGCGGCGCGACGCGGATGTAGTCCTTGGCGGCGCTGATCATCACACCCCAGGACACCACCGGCGGGCGCAGCCCGACGCCGAGGAACGACAACGTCGCCTCGACACCGATGAACGCGCCGAGCGCGATCGTCGCGTACACCAGCACCGGGGCGACGGTGTTGGGCAGCATGTGCCGCACGATCACCCTGCCCGGGCCGGCGCCGAGCGCCCGTGCCGCCTTGACGTAGTCCTGCTGCTTGGCGGTGATCGTCGCCGACCGCATGATCCGCATGGCAACCGGCCACGCCAGCACGGCGATCGACAGGACGACCTGCGTCATCACCCGCACACCGCTGGGCGTGCTGCCCGGGGTGTTGAACGTGTACAGGATGACGATGGCGCCGAGCACGAACGGCAGGCCCACGAAGATGTCTGAGATCCGAGACAGCACCGTGTCGAGCCACCCTCCGTGGTAACCGGCGAGTACGCCGAGCGTCGCACCGAGCAACACGGTCGCCGCCGTCGCCAGCAGGCCGACCAGCAACGACGCCCTGGCCCCGTGGATCGTCCTGGCGTAGACGTCGCCGCCCTGGTTGTCGTAGCCGAACCAGGCCTCGCCCGACGGTGGCTGCCTGCTGCGGGACAGGTCGGCGTAGTTCGGGTCCACCGAGGTGAACAGCTGCGGGAACGCGGCCATCAGCAGCACGAGCAGGATGAGCGTTGCGGACAGCCAGAACATCGGCCGTCTGCGCAGTTCGTACCAGGCGTCGGCGAACAGCCCTCGGGGCCTGCCCTCCCTGGTCACCGCCTGGACGGTCTCGCCGGCCGTCGCCGCGTTGGGGTCAGTCATAACGGATCCTCGGGTCGAGAACGGCGTAGGCCAGGTCGACCAGCAGGGTCAGCACCAGGTACACCAGCACCAGCAGCACCACGATGCCGGTGACGACCGCGCCCTCCTTCGACGCGATGGACCGGAAAATCAGCCCGCCGAGCCCCGGCACGTTGAAGATGCCCTCGGTGACGATCGCCCCGCCGAGGAACGCGCCGAGGTCGGCGCCGAGGAAGGTGATCACCGGGATCAGCGAGTTACGCAGCAGGTGCACGCCGACCACGCGGCGCGGGTGCAGGCCCTTGGCCACCGCGGTGCGGACGTAGTCGGCCCGCTTGTTCTCCGCGATGCTGGCCCGCGTGAGCCGCGCGACGTAGGCCATGGACAGGCTGGCCAGCGCCAGGCCGGGCAGCAGCAGGTCGAACACCGAGGCGTTCCGGTCGGGCACCGTCGGCGGGAAGATGTCCAGCTGCAGGCCGAACACGAACTGCAGCACGAAACCGGTGACGAACACCGGGACGGAGATCAGGAACAGGGTGGACACCAGCACCAGGTTGTCGAGGAAGCGGCGCTTGCTCAGCCCGGTGAGCACGCCGGCGGTGATCCCGATGACCGCCTCGATGAGCAGCGCCACGACGGCCAGCCGCAGGCTGACCGGGTAGGCGCCCGCGATCAGCTCGCTGACCGGCCTGCCCGAGTACGTCTCGCCGAAGTCGCCCTGCAGCAGGTTGCCGAGGTACTTGAAGTACTGCACGAAGAACGGGTCGTCCAGGTTGAACTTCTCCCGCATCTCGTTGATGTAGGAGTCCGGACAGTCGCGTTCCCCGCACTTGCCCGCGAACGGGTCACCGGGGACCACCCACACCAGCAGATAGATCAACAGTGTCGTACCGAAGAACACCGGGATCATCTGCAGCAGGCGGCGAAGTACGTATCGGCCCACGTGCGTGCCCAGCTCGTGCGGGTCAGGCCAGCTCGACCGAGGTCAGGTCGAGCTTGCGGAAGGCGTCCAGCTTGGCGGTCTTCAGCCGATCCGACCGGCCGCCCTGTGTCTTCTGCGACCACAGCGGCACGATCGGCATGTCCTGGGCGACCATCTTCTCGGCCTGCGCGTACAGCTCGATGGCCTGCGCCTCGCTCGGCGCCCGGTCGGCCTCGTCGAGCTTGGCGTCGACCGCGGGGTTGGAGTACTCACCGTCGTTGGACGAGCCACCGGTCTTCACCAGCGGGTTGAGGAAGTTCTCGATCGACGGGTAGTCGGCGATCCAGCCGGAGCGGTACATGCCGACCATCTCCCTGGCGTTGACCATCCGCCGGTGCTCGTTGAAGTCGGTCACCTGGACGAACTGGCACTCGGTGTTCAGCGCGTTCTTGACGCTGTTGCAGACCGCCTCGGCCCACTCCTTGTGCCCGCCGTCCACATTGGTCTGCATCTGGATCGGTCCCTTGTGGCCGGAGCGGGCGAGGTATTCCTTGGCCTTGACCGGGTCGAACGTGCAGAACTCGCCGCACTGACCCGGCCGGTAGCCCTTGATCAGCGGGTGCACCCAGCCGTCACTTGGCGTGCGGGTGCCGTCGAAGATCTGCTTGGTGATGGTGTCCCTGTCGATGGCCATCGAGATGGCCTTGCGCAGGTCGGGGTTGTCGTACGGCTTGCGGTAGAACGGGAAGGACACCTGCTGGACAATCAGCGAGTCCTTCTCGACCACGCGTTCGCCGAGGTCGCGGCGGAACTGCTGGCCCGCCAGCGCGCTGGTCGGCAGCTCCTCGATGAAGTCGAGGTTGTTGTCGATCAGGTCGCTGTAGGCGGCCTCGCGGCTCTGGTAGACCTTGAGCACCAGGTCCTTGAACTTGACCTTGTCCTCGCCCTGGTAGTCGTCGTTGCGGGTGAGCTTGATGAAGCTGTTGACCTCGCGGGAGTCGAACTTCATCGGGCCGTTGCCGATCGGCTTGGCCTCGTAGGCCTTGCGGTCGGCGAAGAACGCGTCCGGCAGCGGAGAGAACACGCCGTAGCCGACCGTCGTCGGGAACACCGAGAACGGCTTGGACAGCGTGATCTCGAAGTTGAGGTCGTCGATGACCTTCAGCCCGGACATCTTGTCGACCGCGGGCTGCGGCGCCTTCTGCGGACCGCTGGTCCCGTCGGGGTCCTTCGGGTGAACCTCGTCGTAACCCTGGATCGCGCTGAAGAACGACGCGCCCTGGGTGGCGTTGGGCCCGTAGGCCGTCCAGTTCCAGGCGTCGACGAAGTTCTTGGCCTTGACGTCGGTGCCGTCGTGGAACTTCCAGCCGGGCTTGAGCTTGACCTTGAAGACCTTGGAGTCGGTGGTCTGGATCGACTCGGCCACCGCGTTGTACGGCTCGGCGGTGTCGGGGTTGTACTCGATCAGCCCGGTGAACATCGGGTCGATCACCGTCTGGCCGTATGCCTCGGTGGTATTTCCAGGGATCAGCGGGTTTTCCGGCTCGCCGTTGAAGATCGTCACCGTGCCTTCGGTGCCACCCGATCCGGATCCCTCGCCGCCCCCGCAGCCGGACAACACCAGTGCCGACGCCGCGACGACGGCCACCGCCGACACACCGGATCGAACCCGCACGACCGATCGCCTCCCAGAATCCACTGCCGGCGAACACCCGTCCGGCCGTTGCGTGGACGCTAGCGGCGAAGTGGTACCGGTCACAGAATCCGGTCGGTTACGAACCGATCACTCTTGCCTCCAGAAACTTTCGCACTGGGCCGAACGGCCGCACCTCTTCACCGGTTCGGATGCTCAAGGTGCGGCCGCCCAGGGCCGTCAACCGCCGGGACATTCGGCGGTTCCGCCACTGTGCTCGGCGCAGTGGTACCCGGTCGGCTCCGGAGCCGGCGGGGGCCGGAACTCGCGCCGGTAGCGGAGCCCGTCCAGCAGCACCAGGAGGACAGCGGCCACGGCACCCAGCGCCAGCAGGACGCCGAAAAGTCGGCGGGCTGTCTTCCACTCCGCGAGGCCGGCGATGATCCACCCGGCCAGTGGCAAGACGATTACCCAGCCAACAGCCCAGAGCAAATGGCTCGCCCCACCGCCCGAACGTTCCCCGAAAGCGCCGAGCAATGCTTCGCCGAACGATTGGAGCAGGATCACCGGGGCGCCGATCAGGCAACCACCGATCAGAGCAGCCAGTACCAGGCCCAGCACCACGTTCCGCGGCCTGATCGGGTCGTCGTCCACCAGGTCAGCCTGGCAGTTCCGGCGTCCGGGCGACCTCGGTACAACTACTCAATTGCGGCCGGGTCAGCGGTCGCAGAACACCCGGTCGACCATCCGCTCCGAAAGTGCCTTCGGCTTCTCCAGATCCGCTGGAGAGTTGCCGGTCAGCCCGGTGAGCGACAGCACGACGGAACGGCGGCCGTCCTCGGAGACGCCGACCGTGCTGAGGTAGCCGGTGGTCTGCCCGCCGTGGCCCCAGAACACCCCGCCGCAGCTCAGCCGGAACGGGACGAGGCCGAGGCCGTACCCGGCCTGCCGGTCGTCGCCGACCGGCACCAGCCGTTTCATCTCGGCGAGCTGGGCCGGCGCGAGCAGCCGCCCGGCCAGCAACGCCCGGAAGAAGCGGCCCAGGTCGGCCGTGGTGCTGATGATCGCCCCGGCCGCGTCGCTGCCGGACCGGTTCTGCTCGGTCACGTCGGTGATCAGCGGGCCGGGGAACCACTGCTGGTACCCACGCGCGGTGGGCGGCGGCATCGACGGATCGTCGCCGGGCACGCTGGTGCCGGTCAGGCCCAGTGGGCGGATCAGCCTGCGGTCGACCTCCGTGGCCCAGGAGTTCCCGGTCACCGCGCGGATGATCATCCCCGCCACCACGTAGTTGGTGTTCGAGTAGTGGTGCCCCGCGCCGGTCGACGGGTACCGCAGCGACAGCCCGACCAGCTCGCCAGGCTCGAAGTGCCGGTACCGGATCTGCTCGAAGAACTCCGGGGTCGGCGGCCAGGCCTGCCGGTACTCGGGCAGGCCGCTCGTGTGCTGCAGCAACTGCCGGATCGTGATCGCCCGGCCGTCGTTGCCGTTGCCCCGGATCAGGCCGGGCAGGTGCCGTTCGACGGTGTCCTCCAGGCCCAGCCTGCCCTCACCGGCCAGCTGAAGCATCACGACGGCGACGAACGTCTTGGTGTTGCTGGCGATCCGGAAGTGACTGCGCGGCGACACCGGCGCACCCGTCTCCCGGTCCGCCACCCCGGCGGCCGCCGTCCACTGGCCACGTTCGGTACTGACCCGGCCGTGCACGCCGATGATCCCGTCCTCGTGCAGCGTCCGGACGTCCCGCCGGAACTCGGCCCCGTCGTATCCGCCCGCCCCGGCCGGTCCCGTCCCGGCGATCAACGCGGCGCCGGTCAGCACGGCGACGATCAGCTTGCCCGTTCTCGAAGTTCGCATGGGGCAACGGTGACAGTCGGGCGTGCGAACCGGATCGGACCACGATCCGACTTCCGGCCTCAGCCCACGGTGGGAGTCAGCGCCCCGCGCGGGCGGCGACCACCGCGTCGTACAGCTCCTTCTTCGAGACGCCGGACGCCGCCGCGACCTCCGCGGCCACCGCCTTCAGCCGTTCACCACCGGCGACCCGTTCGGCGACCCGCTCGACGAGTTCGCCCATGTCCGCCACGGGCGGTTCGGCGCCGGCCAGCACCACGGTGATCTCGCCGCGCACGCCGTCGGCAGCCCACTCCGCCAGCTCCGCCAGCGTGCCGCGGCGGACCTCCTCATAGGTCTTCGTCAGCTCCCGGCACACGGCGGCCCGGCGGGCGTCACCCAGTGCGCTCGCGGCCTCGGCCAGGGTGGTGGCCAGCCGGTGCGGCGACTCGAAGAACACCGTCGTCCGCTGCTCGGCCGCCAGCATCCCGAACCACCGCGCGCGCTCCCCCGGCTTGCGCGGGGCGAATCCCTCGAAGCAGAACCGGTCCGACGGCAGCCCGGACAACGCCAGCGCCGTGGTCACCGCCGACGGCCCGGGCAGGCAGGTCACGGCGAGATCCTCCGCGACGCAGGCCGCGACCAGCCGGTAGCCGGGGTCCGACACGCTCGGCATCCCGGCGTCGGTCACCAGCAACACGGTCCGCCCGTCACGGACGGCGTCGAGCAGCACCGGCAGCCTGCTGGTCTCGACGTCCTCGTAGAACGAGATGACCTGCCCGCCCGGCGTCACGCCGAGCGCGGAGGCCAGCGCGCGGAGCTTGCGGGTGTCCTCGGCGGCGACGACGTCCGCCACCGTCAGCATGTCGACAAGTCGGCTCGATGCGTCACCGACGTGACCGAGCGGCGTCGCGGCGAGCACCAGCCTGCCGCTTCGTTCGGACATGGGTTTCCTCGTTTCGCCACTGGGCCCTCGGTGTGCTGGGTATTGTCGCGCCATGCGCTTCGCCATGGCCGGACTGGCCCTGTTTTTGCTGCTCACAGGCTGTTCCACGGTCGGCGGCGAGCGCGCGGAGATCGGCGAGCCGATGATCCGCGGCGAGGTCCCCATCCCTGCCGCACCGGGCGCCGTCGTACCGGCGAGCCAGTGGCCCGACGCGTGTTCCCTGCTCTCCACCGGTGACATCTCCGCGGTACTGCTCGGCGCCACCGACGTCGAGCAGACGCCCCGGCAGGTGCGGCCGCGCTCGTTCCCGGAGTTCGCCGCCGACCAGGCGTGGACCGACCAGACCACGGCCGCCGCGGGCGAGTGCCTGTTCCGCTTCCGTCTGCCCGGCGAGACGAACGCGAACAGCACACTGTGGATCCGGGTGGCCGCCGTCGGCGACCCGGCTCTGGTCGAGAAGTACTTCGAGTTCACCCGCATCGCGCCGAACGTCCCGCCGGGGCGGCACTGCGACGCCAACGAGACCGAGGTCTGGGAGGCCACCTGCCGCCAGGGTCCGCTGATGTTCCGTCTGGGCGGCCAGACAGCGGTGTCGTTCGCCAAGAACGACGGTCCGGCGACCAGTGCCTTCTGGCGCGAGGAAGTGCTCAGCCGGTTCGCGGCCGCCGCCGCGGGCAAGGTGCGCTGAGCTCCCCGTAGGATCGGGCCCGTGACCACAGTCCTGACGCGCCAGTCGCGGTCCGGCGTGGATGAACCGCCGTCGGACCGGGAGGCCACGCTGCTCGGCAGGCCGATGCCGACCGACCGGCTCCGCGGCTGGGTGGTCACGCTGGTGCTCACCGTCATCGGCGGCGTCATCCGCCTGCAGAACCTCGGCCACCCCACCGACAAGGGCACGCCGGTCTTCGACGAGAAGCACTACGTCCCGCAGGCGTGGCAGATGCTGCGCAACGGCGGTTACGAGGACAACTACGGCTACGAACTGGTCGTCCACCCGCCGGTCGCGAAGCAACTGATCGCCATCGGCGAGTGGCTGCTCGGCTACAACAGCTGGGGCTGGCGGTTCACCGCCGCGCTCTCCGGCACGCTGATCATCCTGCTGGCCGTCCGCGTGGCTCGGCGGCTGACGCGGTCCACCATGCTCGGCGCCGTCGCCGGGATCCTGGTCATCTGCGACGGCGTGCTGCACCTGCAGGCCCGGATGGGGATGCTGGACATCTTCCTCGCGCTGTTCGTGCTCGCCGCGTTCGCGTGCCTGCTGGTCGACCGCGACCAGGTACGCGAACGGCTGGCCGTTTCCGTGCGCGAGGGCTGGCTCGACGAATCCCGCTTCGGTCCGAAGCTCGGGTTCCGCTGGTGGCGGTTCGCCGGCGGGGTCATGATCGGCCTGACGCTGGGCGTCAAGTGGTCCGGCCTGTACTACATCGTCGCGTTCGGCCTGCTCTGCGTGGCCTTCGACGTCGCGGCGCGGCGGGCGGCGGGGGTGAGCAGGCCATGGGTCGGCACCCTGCGCAGGGACGTCCTGCCCGCGTTGTGGGCACTGGTGGCCATCCCGCTGCTGGTGTACCTGGCGACGTGGGGCTTCTGGTTCGCCAGCGAGACCGCGACCGACCGGCACCTGGTCGAGATGAAGAACATCCAGCCGTGGTGGATCTTCGCCTGGGTGCCCGACGCACTGCAGTCGCTCGCGCAGTACTCGCTGCACGTCCTCGACTTCCACTCCAGCCTGAACACCCCGGCCGACGACCCGCACCCGTGGGAGTCCAAGCCGTGGACCTGGCCGATGGGCCTGCGGCCGATGCTCTACGCCTACGCGTCCGGCACGGCCGCGGCAGGCTGCGGTGAGACGGAGTGCGTCAGCGCGACCATGCTCATCGGCACGCCGGCGATGTGGTGGCTGGCTCTGCCGATGCTCGCCTGGGGGCTGTGGCGGTGGCTGTTCCGCGCCGACTGGCGTTACGCCGCGGTGCTGGTCGGCTACCTCGCCGGCCTGCTGCCCTGGTTCATCAACCTCGACCGGCAGATGTATTTCTTCTACGCCACGCCGATGGCGCCGTTCCTGATCCTGGGCCTGACGCTGATCCTCGGCCAGATCCTCGGTTCGGCGAAGCTGGGCGTCGAACGGCGCGGGACGGGACTGCTCGTCGTGGCGCTGTACGTCGGCCTGGTGGTGGCGAACTTCGTCTGGCTGTGGCCGATCCTCAACGGCGACTCGATCACCCAGGAACGCTGGCAGGCCGAACTCTGGCTGCCCTCCTGGCGCTGAGGCACCTGCCTCGATGCCGTGAGGGCCCGGCATTTCCGCGGGTGTGGGGTGGTTGCGGGACGGTGGAGTTCGCGTGCCGGAGCGTGGAACTCGCGTGCGTGACGGTGGGACTCGCGGGTCCGCTCGTGAAGGCCGAGTTCCTGTCGTCTCATGTGATGAAGGTGGCCTTCGCGAGCTTTGCGGCGCCGGTGTCGCGGCCTCGGCGACCTCAGCGGTCACAGCAGGCTCGGCAACCCCACCAGTCACCACGAACGAAACCACCCCGGCCACCGGCGAACTCCCCCAATGCCACATTGGGGGAGTTCAAGTACCCCAATGCCACATTGGGGGACATGCGACAAGCCAACCCACACCGGGCTTCGCCGGGCGCGTCATTCGCGTTCCGGAAGACTCGCCTCCCTGGGCACGGGCGCTAGGAGCCCTGGTGCGGGGCGCGGAAGCCGGCCGAGTTGCCCGCCCTGGGCACGACCCGGGTGACCGGGCCGTCGGTGGACGTCCCCTGGCGAGCCAGCCAGCCCTCCACCTCCTGCCGCACCGCGTTCAGCGTCGGCCTGCGGCGCGGCTCGGGGTCGAGTGAGGCGATCAGCAGGCGCGAGTGGACCGTTCGCTGCGGCAGCTGGTTGGCCGGCTCGGCGCGGGCCGCCGCCATCAGGGCCGCCATCGGCGTCTCCCTGGTGCCCCTCGGCGGGTGACCGGACAACGCGTAGCTCACCGTCGCTGCCAGCTGCCAGGCGTCCGACGCCGGGCTGGCCGGCGCGCCGGCCGCGGTCTCCGGCGCGACGAAGTCCGGGGTGCCGATCATCATGCCGGTGGCGGTCAGCGTGGAGTCGCCCTTGCTGCGGGCGATCCCGAAGTCGATCAGGTGCGGCATGCCGCCGGGGTCGACGATGACGTTCGACGGCTTGACGTCACGGTGCAGCACCCCCTTGTCGTGCGCGGCCGACAGCGCGCCGGCCATCGTGGCCCACAGGCGCCCGGCCGCGACGTCGTCGAGCGGCCCGGCGCCGTCGACGGCCGTCGCCAGCGACTGCCCCTCCAGGTACTCCATCACCAGTGCCAGGCCGTCCGGCTCCTCCACCAGGTCGTAGACCCGCACGCAGTTCGGATGGTGGATGGCGGCCAGCGCCCTGGCCTCACGGTTCATCCGCTCCGCGGTGTCCCGGTCGGGCGCGTGCGCGATCTTGAGCGCCACGGTGCGGCCGAGCTGGTTGTCGACGGCCTGCCAGACGGTCCCGAACCCACCGGCGCCGAGCTGGCGGACCCGCCGGTACCGGCTGCCGCCCGCCTTGATCGACCCCGGTGGCAGCGGGACGGGCCCCGGCGCGGCAGCCAGTTCCGGCGACGGCGCCTCGGCCAGCGCGGTCTGCGGGTACTGCTTGGCCGGCGGGGGCGGCGGCGGTGGCAGGGCGGGCTTGTCCTGCGCGGGCGGGACGTAGGGCGGCGGCTTCTCCTGCTGCTCCTGCCGGAGCTTGGCCTCGGCCTGCCGTCGTTCGGCCCGCTGGATGGTCGACCACGCGGGCGCGCCGACCAGCGCCACCGGCACGACACCGAGCACGGTGATCGGCACGTAGCCCAGCCACAGGTGCACGGCCGTGTTGGCGCTGACACCCAGGGTGAACACGTACATCAGGACGAACGGGATCCAGAAGAACCGCGCCGGCCACTTCGGGCCGCGACGCAGCGAGGTGCGGGCCAGCAGCATGGTGAACAGCAGCGCCAGCGCGGGCAGGCCGACCAGGGCGCCGAGGTAGAAGCCGTAGGCCAGGCCGTTGCCGGACGGGTAGAACAGCGCCTCGAAGACGTTCTCGCCACCGCCGAGGTACTTGTCCTGTCCCTCGTCGACCCAGCAGAACGACTTGTCCTTGGTGGCCAGCTCGGCGCTGGTCAGGCCGCCGGTCTGGCCGGCGTTGACCGCGCGGAACGTGCTGGACACGCCGCTGAACAGCAGAGCGGGGAACAGCAGCACCATGATGGCGGCGACGACGCCGAAGACGCCCATCATCGTCAGGTCGTAGCGGTTCCCGGTGAACTTGCGGATCAGCGCGATGATCATCGCGCCAGCGATCGGGAAGAGCGCGATCAGCGCGCCCGCGGTCCCCGTCGCCCACACCCAGTCGCCGGGGCAGAAGCCCGGGCCGAAGATGCTGTGGGCGAACGAGAGCAACGAGCTCGCGAATGAGTCCACGCCCCCGCTCCTTTTCCTCGTTCGTTATTGCCGTTGTACCGGAAGACCAGTATGTCGTCCCACCCTGAGGACGCCGCTGGCGCCCACCGGTTCATCACGGGACGGCCACAGCCGGTCAGCGGATTCACTTATTCAATCACACAGCGTGAATTAGCCGGTCGGAACATTGTGACCTTTAGTGCATTGGTCTATACCTTTATGGGTCTCTCTTCCCCATTCGGAGGTGCTCCGTGCGGAAGCGTTTGTCCCTCACCACGCTGCTGGGCGCGGCCGTGCTGGCCGCCTCTGTGGCGGCGGCACCCGGCGCGGCTGCCGATCAGCCCGCGGCCGAGGCCCGCAAACTCACCGATGTCATCCCCGCGCCGGTCGAGACCAAGCCGAACAACTCGAAGTTCTGGCTGACCCCGATCAGCTCCATCAAGACCGAGCGCGGCTCGAAGGAAGCCAAGCAGGTCGGCGAGTACCTGGCCGGGGTACTGCGCCCGGCCACCGGCTACCCGCTCCCGGTGAACCCCCGCCACTCGTTCGGCCCCGGCATCTCGCTGCAGCTGGGCAAGGCCGACCCGCGGATCGGCGAGGACGGCTACCAGCTCGACGTCGCCGGCGGCGGCGTGACCGTCCGGGCCAACACCGGGGCGGGCCTGTTCGCGGGCGTGCAGACGCTGCGTCAGCTGTTCGGCGCCCAGATCGAGGCCAAGCGGCCCCAGCCGAAGCTGTGGACGCTGCCCGGCGGCCGGATCGTCGACTACCCGCGGTTCGAGCACCGCGGCGCGATGCTGGACATCGCCCGGCACTTCCACACGCTGCCGGAGATCAAGCGCTACATCGACCAGATCGCCCAGTACAAGATCAACTACCTGCACCTGCACCTGACCGACGACCAGGGCTGGCGCATCCAGATCGACAGCTGGCCGCGGCTGGCTCCCGAGGGCGGCGGCGAGGGCACCGGTGTCGACGGCGTCGGCGGCGGCTTCCTGACCAAGGCCGACTACAAGGAGCTGATCAGCTACGCGGCGTCACGATTCATCACGGTCGTTCCCGAGGTCGACCTGCCGGGTCACACCAACGCGGCCCAGTCGGTCTACGGCGAGCTGAACTGCGACGGCAAGCCGGTGCCGCCGCGCACCGACATGGAGGTCGGCTACAGCTCGCTGTGCATCGACTCCGAGGTGACGTACAAGTTCGTCGAGGACGTCATCCGCGAGCTGGCCGAGATGACCCCGGGGCCGTACCTGCACATCGGCGGCGACGAGGCGCACTCGACGCCCGACGCGGACTACAAGAAGTTCATGGACCGGGTGATCCCGATGGTCACCAAGTACGGCAAGAAGGCGCAGGGCTGGCACGAGATCGCCAAGGCGGCCCCGCCGACCGACACGGTGGCGCAGTACTGGTTCACCGCCAACGACACCGACGCCGCGGTCAGTGAGCACGTCAAGCGCGGCGGCAAGGTGCTGCTCTCCCCGGCGCCCAAGGTGTACCTCGACATGAAGTACGACGAGAACACCAAGCTGGGCCTGAAGTGGGCCGGCTACATCGAGGTCAAGACCGCTTACGACTGGAACCCCGGCACGCAGTTCCCGGTGGTCCCGGAGTCGGCGATCCTCGGCGTCGAGGCGCCGCTGTGGTCGGAGACGCTGCGGACGATGGACGACATCGAGTTCATGGCGTTCCCGAGGCTGCCCGCGGTGGCCGAGCTGGCCTGGTCGGCCGCGGCCAGCCACGACTGGGAGTCGTTCCGGACCCGGCTGGGTGCGCACGGGCCGCGCCTGGCCCTGCAGGGCATCGACTTCTACCGGTCGCCGCAGATCGACTGGAAGTGACGACGGAGGGGGCCGCGCCCGGGTGCGGCCCCCTCCGCCGTGTTCACCCGTCGAGCAGCCGGGACCGGATCAGGAAGCGCACGCCTTCGGGCGCCTCCAGCGAGAACCCACTACCCCGCCCGGCCACCACGTCGATGGTCAGGTGGGTGTGCTTCCAGTACTCGAACTGCGCGCCGGACATCCACACCGGCACCGGGTCGATACCGTCGACCCGCAGGTCGCCGAGGTGCACGTCGAGGTCGCCGATGCGGAACTCGCCGCGCGGGTAACACATCGGCGCACTGCCGTCACAGCAGCCGCCGGACTGGTGGAACATCACCGGCCCGTGCTCGGCCACCAGCCGCCGCAGCAGGTCGGCGGCGGCGCCGGTCAACGCGACCCGCTCCATCAGAAGAAGCCGAGCGCGTCGTCCGAGTAGGACACGAGCAGGTTCTTCGTCTGCTGGTAGTGGTCGAGCATCATCTTGTGGGTCTCCCTGCCGATGCCCGACGACTTGTACCCGCCGAAGGCCGCGTGTGCCGGGTAGGCGTGGTAGTTGTTCACCCACACCCGGCCCGCCTGGATGTCGCGGCCCGCGCGGAAGGCGACCGAGCCGTTGCGGGACCAGACACCGGCGCCGAGGCCGTAGAGGGTGTCGTTGGCGATCTTCATGGCGTCGTCGTAGTCGTCGAACCGGGTCACCGACACCACCGGGCCGAAGATCTCCTCCTGGAAGATCCGCATCTTGTTGTCGCCCTCGAACACCGTGGGCTGCACGTAGTAGCCGCCGGACAGGTCACCGCCGAGGTCGACGCGCTCGCCGCCGGTGCGGATCTTCGCGCCCTCCTGCCTGCCGATGTCGATGTAGGAAAGGATCTTCTCCAGCTGGTCGTTGGACGCCTGCGCGCCGATCTGCGTCTCGGTGTCCAGCGGGTCGCCCTGCTTGATGCGCTCCACCCTGGCCACCGCGTCGTCGAGGAAGCGGTCGTAGATGCCGGACTGGATCAGCGCACGCGACGGGCAGGTGCACACCTCGCCCTGGTTGAGCGCGAACAGCGCGAAGCCCTCCTGCGCCTTGTCGTAGAAGGCGTCGTTGGCGTCGGCCACGTCGGAGAAGAAGATGTTCGGGCTCTTGCCACCGAGTTCGACGGTGACCGGGATGATGTTCTCGCTGGCGTACTGCAGGATCAGCCTGCCGGTGGTGGTCTCGCCGGTGAACGCGACCTTGCGCACGCGACGGCTGGACGCCAGCGGCTTGCCCGCCTCGACACCGAAGCCGTTGACGACGTTCAGCACGCCGGGCGGGATGAGGTCGCCGATCAGCGAGAGCAGCAGGTGGATCGACGCCGGTGTCTGCTCGGCCGGCTTGAGCACCACGGCGTTGCCCGCGGCCAGCGCCGGGGCGAGCTTCCAGGTCGCCATCAGCAGCGGGAAGTTCCACGGGATGATCTGGCCGACGACGCCGAGCGGCTCGTGGAAGTGGTAGGCGACGGTGGAGTCGTCGATCTGCGAGATGCCGCCCTCCTGGGCCCGCAGCGCGCCCGCGAAGTAGCGGAAGTGGTCGATGGCCAGCGGGATGTCGGCCGCCAGCGTCTCCCGGACCGGCTTGCCGTTCTCCCAGCTCTCCGCGACCGCGAGCTTCTCCAGGTTCTGCTCCATGCGGTCGGCGATCTTGAGCAGCACGCCGGCCCGCTCGTCGGGGGCAGTCCTGCCCCAGGCCGGGGCGGCACCCTCGGCGGCGTCCAGCGCGCGTTCGACGTCCTCGGCGGTGCCGCGGGCGACCTCGGTGAACACCTGACCGGTGACCGGGGTCGGGTTGGTGAAGTAGTTGCCCTTGACCGGCGGTACGTACTCACCGCCGATGTAGTGGTCGTAGCGCGGCTCGTAGTCGACGACGGCACCCTCGGTGCCGGGTGCTGCGTACCTGGTCATCTGCGTCCTCCTGGCTCGTCGCTGAGGTTGGCCGGGACGGTAGGCAGCGCCACGTTGCACCGACGTTGCAGCGCTGTGACGGCGGTCTCTACGCTCAGGGTGTGGCAGAGCGGCCCGCCCCGGACCTGCTGCGCGACCCGGTGTCGTACGCGCGGCTGCTCGCCCATGTCCACGAGGCGGTGCTGTCCGGGGTTCCTGCGCCGCGGTCGCCGCGGTCGGTCGTCTCCGACTCGTGGAACCGCTCGCTGGCCGCCCACGTGGACCCGGACAGCACCCCGCCGCCGCTGGTCTACGAGGACGCCGAGCTGGAAGAGGTCCGTTCCGCCCATCCGCTTGCGGCAGTACTGCCGATCCTCCGGCAGACGCTGGTCAGCATCGCCGACGACGCCGAGCACATCATGATCGTCACCGACGCCCAGGGGCACATCCTGTGGCGGGAGGGCGCCACCGACGTGCGGTTGCGGGCCGACCGGGTGCACCTGTCGGAGGGCACGCGGTGGACCGAGGACGTCATCGGCACCAACGCGATGGGCACCGCGCTGGCCACCGGCGAGCCGGTGCAGATCTACTCGGCGGAGCACCTGGTGCGCACCTATCACGCGTGGACCTGCGCAGCGGCGCCACTGCGCGACCCGGAGACCGGCGGGCTGCTCGGCGCGATCGACGTCAGCGGTCCACTGCGGACGGTCCACCCGGCGACGCTGGCGCTGGTGTCCGCGTCGGCCCGCCTGGCGGAGGGGCAGCTCGCCGCGCAACTGGCCGTGCGGGACGAGCGGCTCCGGCTGCTCAACATGCCGCACCTGACGGCGTTGCGGGGCGAGCCGGGCGCGTTGCTGTCGCGGACCGGGCGGGTGCTGGCCACCGAGTCCTGCGGCCCGCTTCCGTCCACTGTGGATATCCGGCCGGCCGGCGGCACGGTGACCCTGCCGGACGGCCGCCTCGCCACCGTCGAGCCGCTGGCGGAGGGATACCTGCTGCGGCTGCAGCGCAGGCCCCGGTCGAGCGCGCCGCAACCGGTGCTGCGGCTGAGGTTTCTCGACGACGGCGATCCGACGGCAACCGTCGACGGCCAGGAGGTGCCGATCACGCTGCGGCACGCCGAGATCCTGGCCCTGCTGGCGCTGCACCCGCAGGGGCTGCGCTCGGATCAGCTGGCGTTCCTGCTCTACGGCGACGCGGGCAACCCGGTGACCGTGCGGGCGGAGATCCACCGGCTGCGTGGCCAGCTCGGCTCCGCGGTGGTGCGCACCCGGCCGTACCGGCTGGCCGCGACGGTCGACGCGGACTTCCTGCGGGCCAGGGCGGCGGTGCGGTCCGGGTCGGCCGCCGGGGTGGCGGCGGCGTTCGGCGGTCCGCTGCTGCCCGCGTCCGAGTCGCCGGCCGTGCGGGAGGAGCGGGAGTCGCTGACCGCGCTGTCGCGGCGGGTCGTGCTGGACGGCGACGGCGCCGAGCCGCTGTGGACGTTCTGGGAGACCTCCTGCGGCGCCGACGATCTCGAGGTGATCGACGCGCTGCTGGAACGGCTGCCCGCCGACGACCCGCGACGGGCTGTCCTGCTCGCCCACCGCGGCCGTCTCTGAGTTGCCGGTACCCTGTCCGTCTGGTTAACGGCGGATTGCGGAGTACCGAATGCCCTTCGAACGGTTCGTGACCCTTGGCGACAGCTGCGCCGAGGGCCTGGACGACCCCTACCCGGACGGGTCCCGCTACCGCGGCTGGGCGGACCTCGTCGCGGAGCGGCTCGCCGACGAGCAGCCCGGCCTCCGGTACGCGAACCTGGCCGTTCGCGGGCGCAGGCTGGACCAGATCGTCGCCGAACAGATGCCGGTTGCCAAACGCTTGCGGCCGGACTTCATCGCACTGTTCGGCGGCGGAAACGACGTGATGTCCGGCGGCTGGAGCGACGACGAGATCCGCCGCCGGGTCGACACCGCCGTCGGCGGGGCCACCGAGATCGCGCCGACGGTCGCGGTGTTCACGCTGAGCGACATCTCCCGCCGCATGCCGCTCGGCAGGCGGCTGGGGCCGCGGATCACCGTCCTCAACGAGGCGATCACCGCCGCAGCCGAGCACTACGGCGCGCTGCTGGTCGACATCGGCCCGGACCCGGCCGTGCACGACCTGCGGTACTTCGGCCGCGACCGGCTGCACCTGTCCCACCATGGGCACCGGCGGCTCGCGGCACACCTGCTCACCGTGCTCGGGGTCAGCACGCAGCCGTCCTGGCTGGAACCGCTGCCCGGTCCGCCGCCCCAGCCCGGCGTGCGTGGGCACGCGGCATGGTTGTGGCGAGAGGTCCGACCGGTGGCGATCTCGCGCGTGCGCAATCGGCTGATCGGCCGCTCGCCCGGCGACGGTTTCCTGCCGAAACAGCCCGATCTGCTCCCGGTCCGCCCTGTCTGACCTACCACGGTCGGCGGTATACATCTGACCTATCGCTGTCTTAGCGTGCTGTTCCATGTCCTGGCAGACCTGGCGCACGGCGCTGATTTCCGCGGCCGCGACCGCGCTCGTTGTCGGCCTGCTGACCGATACCGGGCAGCCGACACATCCGACGACTGTGGCGCAGGCGAGCCCGCCGGCGTCGGGTCCGGGAACCAACCACGCGATCGACGATCCGCTGACGTCCGAGCGCACCCGCGCGTGGCGTGAGGACCGGTTCGGGATGTTCATCCACTTCGGCGTGTATTCACACCTGGAGGGTGAATACACCAGACCAGACGGCACCGTCTGCCGCGACGCGGAGTGGATCAAGCGGCAGTGCCGGATTCCGCAGGCGGAGTACGAGCGGTTCGCCGCAGAGTTCAACCCGGCCGAGTTCGACGCCGAGGCCATCGCACGCACGGCAAAGGAGGCAGGCCAGCGCTACATCGTGATCACGTCGAAGCACCACGACGGCTACGCGCTCTGGCCGACCAAGGTCAACCGGTGGAACCTGCGCGACCACTCGTCGTTCGACAAGAACCGCGACATCCTCGCCGAGCTGAAGGCCGCCACCGAGCGGCACGGCATCAAGCTGGGCTTCTACTACTCGATCTGGGACTGGAATGACCCCGACGCCGTCCACCCGTCGACGTTCGGCCGCTACAAGGAGCGGATGTACGCCCAGCTCAAGGAACTCGTGGACAACTACCAGCCGTCGGTGTTCTGGTTCGACGGCGAGTGGAGCACCGACCGGCCCAGCAACCCGTGGCTGACCCAGGACGGCGAGGCGCTGGAGGCCTACGTCCGTACGCTGGACCCGAAGATCGTGGTGAACAACCGCGTCGGCAAGCGCAGGCTGGTCGACGGCGACACCGGTACGCCGGAGCAGACCATTCCGGCGGAGCCGGTTTCCGGGCAGCTGTGGGAGTCGTGCATGACGCTCAACGGCAGCTGGGGGTACGCGAAGTGGGACAACCGGTGGAAGTCGCCTGCCGACCTGACCCGCAACCTGATCTCGATCGCCGGCCGCGGCGGCAACTACCTGCTCAACGTCGGCCCGGACGCGCGCGGCAGGATTCCGGCGGAGTCCGTGGATCGCTTGCGTGCCATGGGATCCTGGCTCGTGCGGAACCGGCAGGCCGATGCCGTCCACGGCGCGGGTACGCCGGGCATCGTGGCCGAGCCGGACTGGGGCAGCGTCAGCAGGAAGGGCGACACGCTGTACGCCTCGGTCTACCGCTGGCCGGGCGCTGGTGGCTCGCTGACGCTGAAGGCGTTGTCGGGCTTCGACGTCCGTAGCGCGCGGGTGCTCGGCAGCACGCAGCGCGTCGCGGTGAGCCGGTCCGGTGACACGGTGACGCTGACTCCGTCCGGCGCCCCGACCAACGACATCGCCACGGTGATCGCCATCGGTGTCGCGCCGCCCGCACCGGCCGCGATCGGCACGGGGACCGGGCTCAAGGCGGAGTTCTGGGCCAACCGCAAACCCGGCGGGACGCCGACCGTCACCCGTACCGACCCGCTGGTGAACTACAACTGGAAGTACCAGGGCTCGCCCGATCCGACGATCCTGTACTCCGGCTTTTCCGGGCGCTGGACCGGTTTCGTGCAGCCGCGGTTCAGCGAGCGGTACACGCTGACGACGCTGACGTCGAACACCGTCCGGCTGTGGGTGGACGACAAGCTGGTGGTGGACAACTGGCAGGACCACGGCCCGCTGCTGTCGTCGGTCGCGGTGGACCTGCAGGCCGGGAAACGGCACAAGATCCGGCTGGACTTCCGCAAGGAGTCCAACGAGGCGGTGGCGAAACTCCTGTGGTCCAGCCCGAACACGCCGGAGCAGGTCATCCCGACGACGCAGCTGTACCCGGCCTAGGCCTCCAGGTGGTCAGCGTCGGCGAGCGCGATTGACGCTGGCGACGCTGGCCACCACACCGGGCAACTCGCCGAACCGGGCTTTTTCGTCGGTGGTGACAAGGACGCGACCGGTCGCCCGGGCGGTCGCGGCGACGATCAGATCCAGGGCACCACGGTGCTGTCCGGTCTCGCGCGTGTACGCGAGAAGTTCGGCATGGTGGGCCGCGACCTCACGGTCGTAGTCGCACACCGGCACGACGCCCAGGAACCGCTCCAGGAATCCCCGCTGTGCGGCAGACCGGCTCCCGTCCTCATCAGCCAGGACACCCGCGAGGTACTCGGCGACCGCCACCGCCGGCACCGCCAGATCGCTACCCGGCGGCATGGTGCTGTCCGTGTCGAGCAGGCCTCGAGCCGCGCAGATCACGACCCCCGTGTCGAGGATCAGTCGAGCCACGGGTCCCGGTCCAGTTCGGCCGAGTCCTTGGCACGCACGGCTGCGACACGCTCGGCAAATTCGTCATCGATCGCGGCGGCCTCCGGACTGGCATGCCAGTCGTCGAGCATGGACCGCACCGCGTCGGCGTTCGACCGTGGCGTGGGGACGATGGTGGCGATGGTCTCGCCATAGCGGGTCAGCGCCACGGACTCACCGGCCTCGACCAGGTTCAGCACCCGCCGGAAGTTCCGGCTTGCCTCGGTCGCTGTCATCTCACGCACAGGACCACGATATCAAACTATCGGATAGTCGGATAATCCCACAGTAATTAATAAACGAACGTTCCTTTACAAACTCACCTGCCGCCCGTACCGTCGTCCCCGTGCCACGACCGAGGACGACCAGCGACGAGGCGATCCTGCACGCCGCCGGGCGGGCGATCGCCGAACACGGCCCCGGCGGGCTGACCCTGGCGGCCGTGGCGCGGGAGGCGGGTCTCTCGGCGCCGACGCTGGTGCAGCGCTTCGGCTCCAAGCGCGGACTGCTGCTCGCGGTGGCCGAACGGGCAGCTCACGACGTCGGCGAGCTGTTCGACCGGGTCCGCGGCGAGCACCCGTCACCGCTGGCCGCACTGCACGCGGCGCTCGGCGAGCTGGCCGGCGTCGTCGAATCGCCTCGCCAGCTCGCCAACAGCCTCGGCTTCCTCCAGCTCGACCTGACCGACCCCGACTTCCGCGCGCACGCCGCCGCCCACGCCGACCGGATGCTCGCCGAGATCACGGCGTCGCTCACCGAGGCGGTCGGCGCTGGCGAGCTGACCGGCGACCCGGCGCGAATGGCCCGTTCGGTCCAGATCGCCTACAACGGCATCCTGATCGTGTGGGCCCTGCACGGCAACGGCCCGCTCACCGACACCCTCCGCGCGGAAATCGACCATCTGCTGACCGATCGGAGTCCCGCATGACGTTCACCGCCGCGGCGTTCATCGCCACCAGCCTCGACGGCTTCATCGCCCGCCCGGACGGCGACATCGAGTGGCTCACCAGCCGGGGCGAGCAGGCCGGTGACATGGGGTACGAGAAGTTCGCCGCCGGCATCGACACGGTCGTCCTCGGCAGGGCCAGCTACGAAAAAGTCCTCAGCTTCGGGACCGATGTCTGGCCCTACGACGGCAAGCACGTCGCCGTCCTGAGCACCCGGCTCGCCGCCGACGCCGACCCGCGCATTTCCGTCCACCGCGACCTCGACGAACTCGTCGCGCACCTGAGCGATCGCGGCGCGAAACACGTGTACGCCGACGGCGGCCAGGTCGTCCAAAGCTTCCTGCGGGCGGGCCTGCTGACCGAGCTGACCATCACCACCGCGCCCGTGCTGCTGGGCGCCGGACTGCCGTTGTTCGGCGAGCTGCCCGCCGACGTCGACCTCGCCCACCAGTCGACGACGACCTACGACGCCGGGTTCGTCCAGACCACCTACACCGTCGTGAGCGGCTGACCCTCCAGCTCGGCGACGTCGGCGGCCGACAGCTCCAACGTCGCCGCGGCGACGTTGTCCTCCAGGTGCGCCATCGACGACGTCCCCGGGATCGGCAGCATCACCGGGGACAGCCCGAGCAGCCAGGCCAGCGCGACCCGCACCGGCCCGACCCCGTGCCTGCGCGCGACTTCGGCGACCGGACCCGCGTCCCGGCTCGGCGCAACCGGCAGCCACGGGATGAACGCGATGTCGTTGGCCTCGCAGTACTTCAGCACCGGCTCGGAGTGCCGGTCGCTCAGGTTGTAGCGGTTCTGCACGCTGACGATCGGGACGACAGCCCGCGCCCGCTCGATCTCGTCGACGGTGACCTCGGAGAGCCCGACGTGCCGGACCTTCCCCTCGTCACGCAGCTGCCGTAACGCGCCGATCTGCTCGTCGAACGGCACCTTCGGGTCGACGCGGTGCAGCTGGAACAGGTCGATCCGGTCCACCCGCAGCCTGCGCAGGCTCAGATCCGCCTGCTGCCGCAGGTACTCCGGCCGCCCCAGCGGCACCCAGTCGCCACCCGGCCTGCTCTGACCGGCCTTCGTCGCGATGACCAGATCATCCGGATACGGGTGCAGCGCCTCGGCGAGCAGTTCCTCGTTGCCGCCCAGGTCGTAGGAGTCGGCTGTGTCGATGAACGTCACGCCCAGCTCGACCGCGCGCCTGGCGATCCGGACCGACTCGGCCCGCTCCGCCGACGTCCGGCCGTGCAACCGCATGGCGCCGAAGCCCAGCCGGTGCACGGGCAGGTCGCCGCCGAGCATGAAAGTGTTGTCGTGCAAGGAATTCACCCCTCGGTCCACGATGTGACCCGACCATCGTGACACGAACCACCATAAAGGAGCCATCGCAGTTTTCTTGCCCGATTCGAAAGCTATACTTACGTATGCTCGACCTCAAACGTCTCCGCCTGCTGCGGGAACTGCACGCGCGGGGCACGATCGCCGCCACCGCCGAGGCCCTCTCCTACAGCGCGCCCGCGGTGTCGCAGCAGCTGGCCAAGCTGGAGGCCGAGGCAGGCGCGACGTTGCTGGAACGGGTCGGGCGCGGGGTCCGGCTCACCGACGCCGGCCTGATCCTGCTCGAACACGCCGAAGCCTTGCTGACTCGCGTCGAACAGGCCGAGGCCGACCTCGCCGCCGCATCCCGTCAGGTCAGGGGATCGCTGCACGTGTCGTCGTTCCAGACGGGCACGATCAGCCTGCTCGCGCCGGTCCTGCACCGGCTCACCCGGCGGTATCCGGCGCTGCGCGTTCACGTGTCCGAGATCGAGCCGGACGCGGCCGTGCGAGCGCTGACGCTGGGCGAGATCGACCTGGTGCTCGGCGACGAGTACGACCGCGGCCTCGCCCCGCGCTACCCCGGCGTCGACTGGGAGGTGCTGGCGACCGATCCGCTGCGGGTCGTGCTGCCCGCGGACCATCCCCGGGCGGGCACCGGGCCGCTCGCGCTGTCCGCGCTCGCCGACAGTCCGTGGGCGGTCGGCCTCGCCGGCAGCGCCTACACCGACACGGTGTTCGCCGCCTGCGCGGAGCTCGGCGGTTTCCAACCGGACGCCCGGCACCACACCACCGACCTGCTGATGATCCTCGCGCTGGTGCGAGCCGGTCAGGCCGTCGCGCTGCTGCCGGATCTACTCGGTGCAGACGGCGACCTGGCGCTGTCGGTACGGCCGGTGCGCGGCGGCTCGGTCGAACGGACCATCTACACCGCGGTACGCGCGGGATCGGTCCACCGGCCCGGCGTGGTGGAACTGCGCGCGGCGCTGCGGCGGGAAGCCCGCTCGGCGAGCACCGTCCTCGATCAGCTGGCTAGGTGAGCGCCTCCAGGCACCGTCTGGCCTGAGCACGCAGCGCATCGGCCAGCTCGTCAGGTCCGCTCACCAGGGTGAAATCAGAACCTACCGAGGTGATCATCCAGACCAGGTCCCACACGGTCTCCGCGCCGACGTGCAGCAAGCAGTTCCGCTCGTCGACGGCTTCCAGCATGCCCATGCCGGGCCAGACCCGGTCGGCGACCGCGTCGGCCGACTCGTGCAGCCGCACCGTCGCCCGTGCCTGCCACGCCCGCTCGGACAGCTGCCTGCCGACGTAGGCGGCCACGTCACCGTCCGGCGGCTCCCTCGGCGGGAACCGTGGGCCGGTCGGTGTCCGCGGGTCGAGCCGGTCGACGCGGAACGTCCGCCAGTCCGCGCGGCCGACGTCCCAGGCAACCAGGTACCAGTGCCTGCCGAAGTTGACCAGGCTGTGTGGCTCGGTGTCGCGGACGGTCGGGCCGCCGCGCGGGCTGGTGTAGTCGAACCGCAGGCGTTCCCGGCGACGGCACGCGTCGGCGATCGCCACCAGCGTGTCGGCGGAGACCTGGGGCGCGGGGGCGACACCGGCCCGCACGGTCGTCGTCTGCAGGGTGTTGACCCGGTGCCGCAGCCGCGGCGGCAGTACCTGCTCCAGCTTGGTCAGCGCGCGCAGCGAGGTCTCCTCGATCCCGGCGACCGCGCCGCCCGCGGCCGTGCGCAGGCCGATCGCCACCGCCACCGCCTCGTCGTCGTCCAGCAGCAGCGGTGGCAACGCCGCTCCCGCGCCGAGCCGGTAACCCGCGGTGCCCTGGACGGCGTGCACCGGATAGCCAAGCTCCCGCAGCCGGTCGACGTCGCGGCGCACCGTGCGGGTGGTGACGCCGAGGCGGCCGGCCAGGTCGGTGCCGGACCAGTCACGATGCGTCTGCAGCAGCGACAGCAACCGGAGCAGGCGTGCCGAGGTCTCCAACATGTCGTCGATAATGCCAGCCGCTTAGGACCGAGGCTGTCCTATGAGGCTCCTAGCCTGACTGGCATGACGAACTCGCAGCAGGACATCCGCCCGTTCACCATCGACATTCCGCAGGCCCAGCTGGACGACCTGCGTGCGCGGCTGACCGCCACCCGCTGGCCGGACGAGTTGCCCGGTGTCGGCTGGGACCGCGGCGTTCCCGTCGGCTACCTCAAGGAGCTGGCGGCCTACTGGGCCGACGGCTACGACTGGCGCGCTCATGAGGCAGCACTCAACGAGCACCCGCAGTTCCTGACCACGATCGACGGGCAGAACCTGCACTTCCTGCACGTACGCTCACCGGAGCCGGCGGCGCGGCCGCTGCTGATGCTGCACGGCTGGCCGGGCACGTTCGCCGACTTCCTCGACGTGATCGGCCCACTCACCGACCCCGACGCTCCCGGCGGACCGTTCCACCTGGTGATCCCGTCGCTGCCCGGGTTCGGGTTCTCGACGCCCCTGGCCGGTCCCGGGATGGACGCGGGCCGGATGGCGGCGATCCTGGCCGAGCTGATGGACCGGCTCGGTTACCAGCGGTACGGCGTCCACGGCTACGACACCGGTTCGTGGGTGGGCCCCCTGCTCGCCGCTCAGGTACCCGACCGCGTCACCGGCGTGCACCTCAACGGCATGATCACGTTCCCGGTCGGCGCCGACGGCGAGTTCGACGGCCTCAGCGAAGCCGAGCAGACCCGCTGGGAACGGATGGAGAACTTCAACGACGGCTACCTGCAGTGCAACTCCAAGCGTCCGCAGACGGTCGCCTACGGCCTCACCGACTCACCGAGCGGGCAGCTCGCGTGGATCGTGGAGAAGTACAAGGAGCTGACGGTGCCGGAGGACGGGCTGCCGGAGGACAGCGTCGACCGCGACCGGATGCTGACCGGCATCTCGATCTACTGGCTGACCGCGACAGCGGGCTCCGCGGCGCAGATCTACTACGAGGCCCTCGCCGGGGCCTCCTGGGACAGCGAGCCGGCGCCGCGTGGCACGACTCCGCTGGCCGTCCTGCTCACCGCGCACGACGTGACCATTCGCCGGTGGGCCGAGCGCGACCACAACATCGTGCGCTGGACCGAACTGGACGACGGCGGGCACTTCCTGTCGATGGAACGGCCGGATCTGCTCGTCGCCGACATCCGGGAGTTCTTCGGCGAGCTGGCCGCCGGCTAGCCGAAGTCCGCGCTGAGCCAGCGATCCGGCCGGACGGTGAACAACACG
Source organism: Amycolatopsis suaedae (assembly GCF_004214935.1). Taxonomy (GTDB): domain Bacteria; phylum Actinomycetota; class Actinomycetes; order Mycobacteriales; family Pseudonocardiaceae; genus Amycolatopsis; species Amycolatopsis suaedae. The sequence continues at coordinate 178,860 of NZ_SFCC01000006.1, read as the reverse complement.
AAGGTGCCACTGGCGTTCCCGGTCTCCTCCTCGGCGACGCCGCGGGCGACGTCCTCGGGCAGGTACCGTCCGGCGATCGCGGCCACGTCCTCGGCCGACGGACTGCGGTCGGCCCCGACCACGGTGCCCTCGACCGTCACGTACCGGTAGGGCGGCTCCGGACTCTGCACGCAGAAGCTGAGCCGGCCGGCCCGTTCGAGCAACGCGGTCTTGCGGGCCGTCCGGCCTTGCGTTCCGGTGAAGAAGGTGAGGTTCCCGCCCGGCTGGTAGGCATACCAGACGGGCACCGTCAGCGGCGGCCGGTCACCGTCGCTCGCCACGCTCAGCACGCCGATGTGGGGCTGGGCAAGGAAATCCTCGCGTTCGGCGGCGGTCATGGTGCGGGACATGGGAGGCTCCTAGTACTCGTCGCGGTTGTTCAGCCAGGACATGGTCGGGTCCTGCGGCCAGCCGTCCGGGGAGTCCTCCCACTCTTCCTGCCTGCCGTACGGGGTGAGGTCGAGCAGGTTGAAGTCCATCCGCAGCCGGTCCACACCGCGGCCACTGGTGTAGTAGGTCCGGAACACCTCGTCGCCGTCGCGCAGCAGCACGCTCAGTCCGAAGCCGCCACCGAGTCCCAGGTCGGCGTAGAAGTCGTTGCCGTACGCCGAATACCAGGGCACGGTCCAGCCGAACCGCTTACGCAGCACGTCGATCTCGTCCTGCGGTGCGGGCGACATCAGGATCAGCGTGGTGTCCCTGGCGTTGAGGTGGGCCTGGTTGGCGAGGTTGTCGGTGAACGACGAGCACCCCGAACACACCCAGTCCTGCCCGGGGGACAGCATGTGGTGGTAGATCACCAGCTGCCTGCGGCCGTCGAACAGATCGGTGAGCGGCACGGTGGCGCCGTCCGGAGCGGTGAACCGGTAGCCGGGCTTCAGCCGGACCATCGGGAGCCTGCGGCGCCGCGCGGCCAGGGCGTCGAGTTCCCTGGTCAGCTCCTTTTCCTTGACCAGCAACGCATCCCGTTCGGCTTGCCATTCCTCCGGGGAGACGACCGGCGGGCGATTCATCGACTGCTCCTCTCAGTTCCTTCAGGGAACCTGACCGTAGCACCTTAAGTTCCCTCAGGGAACCCTCTCGGCTAGAATCGTCCCCATGCAGCGCACCCAGTTCGGCGACATGGCCTGTTCGATCGCCAGGACCCTCGACGTCATCGGCGAACCGTGGTCGCCGCTGATCCTGCGCGACGTCTACGTGGGCATCTCCCGCTTCGAACAGATCCAGCAGGACCTCGGGATCTCCCGCAAGGTGCTGACCGAACGGCTGAAGTGGCTGGTCACGGCCGGAATCCTGGAACGGAAGGAGTACTCCAGCCGTCCGCCGCGGCACGAATACGTCCTGACGACCAAGGGCGCCGAGCTGTGCGATCTGCTGATGGTGATGGTGCGCTGGGGCGACCGGTGGCTGGCCGGCGAGGCGGGGCCGCCGGTGCTGTACCGGCACCACGCCTGCGGCGAGATCAGTCACGTGGAGCCCCGCTGCTCGGTGTGCGGCGAACCGATGCACGCCACCGACATCGACGTCCTGCCCGGCCCCGGTTTCGCCTGAGGAACTGGCAGCAGGCTGCCTGACCCCGCCGGACGCGGGCGTGCGCGATCTAGCTTCGGCCATGAACGATCGACGGGGCACCTGGCCACTGAACGGGCCGGCGACAGCGGTTTCGATTCTGCTCGGTATCGCCGCGGCGGTATCGCTACGGACCGCGTTCGCCTACTTCGGCCGGGCCGACGACGTCAACTCTTCACCGACGGCCCGAGGTCGCCACTCATGACCGAGGCCATCGAACGCGCCGACAGTTCGGTCGCCGTCTGGGAGGCCTGCTTCGTGCTCCTCAACCTCGCCACGGGGATCGTCTTCATCATCTGGCAGCACCGGCACGCGACCAACGCAGTCGCGTTGCGCGGTCCGCTCGGGCTCGGGCCTGGCTGGGCGATCGGCGGCTGTTCATTCCCGTCGCCAACCTGGTGCTGCCGCTGATCCAGCTGGGCCAGTCGGCCCAGGCATCGGATCCCCGGCTGTTTCCGGCAGAACCGCGCCGGAACGGCACCCTGCCGCCGGCCTTGGTCGGCTGGGCGTGCGTGTTCGTCGGTGCCGCCGTACTGCACGCCGTCGCGCAGGCGAGCCAGCCGGTCGCCCAGTGGCCGCCGCTCAGCCCGCCCCCTGCGTCCTGACTGCCGCGTGCGCCGCGAGTCCGTTCGCCATGTCCTGCATGAAACCCTGGAGGTAGGCCGGGAACGACTCGCGCATCTCCGCCACGGCAACCGTGTACGTGCCGTGCCAGTGGATCCTGGTGCCGTGGCCGGGCAGCTCCGACAGCTCCACCGCGGCCTCGTAATCGGACATGAACGGGATCTCGACCCCCTCGTAGGCGAACCTGCGTTCCGGTTCGAGGGCCGTGATTCGCTCCTTGGTGACCACATCGCCGGTGCGGAACGCGCGGGTCGCCCCGACCCCGTCCCGGCCGTCGGGCGAGAGGCCCTCGGACTGGCCGGTTTCCAGTGCGTCGATCTGGGTCCACGTGGGCCAGCTCCGCGGGTCGAGCAGCAGTGCCCACACCGCCGACGGGGGTGCCGCCGATTCGGCCGTCACGTCGTAGTCGTTCATGGTCACCGACGCTAACGACGGCGCCTCCGTGACCGAATGCGTGAGATTGCGGCGTACCGGTCAGGAATTGCGGTAGGCCGACGGGCGGGTACCGGTGTGCCGGGTGAAGGCGGTCGACAACGCGCCGGGACTGGCGAAGCCGCAGCGGGCCGCGATCTGCGCGATCGGCAGATCGGTGTCCCGCAGGAGCCGCTTCGCCTCCTCGATCCGCAGCCGGGTGAGAAACCGGTACGGCGTCTGCCCGGTGACGTCCTTGAAGGTCCGGACGAAGTGGTACACCGACAGGTGAACCTCGGCGGCGATGTCTGCCAGGGTGAGTGAATCCGCCATCCGTTCGCGCATGATCGCCACGGCCACGCGCACCCGGGCGTCCTCCCGCGTCGTCCTGGGAGCCCGCAGCCGGGAGTGCCGGACGAGCAGATGGGTGGCCAGGAACGCCGCCGCCGACTCGGCGTACAGGTCGTCGGCGTCGCCCGCCGCTCCGACGCCCCGGATCACCTCCTCGACCAGCGGATCGCCGGCGTCCAGGGACGCCGCCATGGCCTCGAAGTCGACTTCCCGGCCACCGAGCCGCGCGGCCGTCGAGTCGACGGTGTCCCGCGGGATGTGCATCTGCAGGCTGCACATCGGCCCGTCCGCGCGGTAGCCGCGCACGGACGGCTGCCCAGGGATCCCCATGTCCAGCCGTCCCGGAGCCCACAGCCGGCGGGTGACCCGGCCGCCACACCGCGTCTCCATCACCGCACGGCCGGCGAGCGGCAGAATCAGGTGCAGATCCGCGGCCCCCGGCATCGCCATGTCCTCGGCGACCGCGACGTGGTCGAACCGCTGGACCAGCAGGGACTGCCAGCCCGCGCTCTCCCAGCTGCAGTACGTCCGCCGGACGTAACGAGCCATGTCGAAACCGGTGTAGGGCTGGAGGTCGAACCGCGCGGAGTCGAACACCACGACCCGACACTACCGTGGCCGACGGACCTTACTCGCCGTGCGCGATGAAGTCCTCGAACGCCTGGCGCAGCCAGGAGGTGAAATCGGGGAATCGTTCCCTTTGTTCCGAACCTGGCGAGGCGAAGTCATGCACGACTACGACATCGCCAGCGTCCAGATCCCAGCATGCGACGTCATCATTGTCCTCCCGGCGAGCGAACGGAACGATGTTGCGATCCGGGTAGCGCTCTTTCAGCCCCGCATACCGCCGCCGCAGATTCTCGCCGTCGAAAACCCACCACGGTTCGAGCTTGGTCAGGTCCAACTCGACGAGTCGGATGAATTCCGCGGGGTAGTCGAAACCCTCAGGAAGGTCCGAAGCCGACAGAAGGTCCGCCATGATCAGTTTCCGTCCCATGATGTCCACGGCGACCCCTCAGGCCACCTGTTCCGGTACGACGCCGACTGCTTACCGATTCGCAGCCTAACAGCGTCCCCCCAGGTGGAGGGCGTACCACGCGTGGTCGAGAATCGTTCGATCTGGTCGGCGTCCGGCAACGGTTCGTCGTACTCGTGCACTCTCGCCCGGACATCGATCCCCGCGTGCCGAGCGGCGACCACCCGGGTGTTGTCCAGAGTGGTCAGCCGGCCGTCCGGCAGGCGCACCACGTCGATGGGCTCGCCGACCCAGCCGTTCGCCTTCATGCTCTCGACAATCTCACCGCCGTCTCGCACGGAGGTCTGGCTCTGCCGGATGTCTCGCGGATTCAGCTGCTGAACATCTTCTCGACGCCTGTCACCGGCTTCCCTGCTCCGGTCCGCCGCGGAGGACGACTCGCGGTGGCGCCGACGGTCCGAGTCGTCACGACGGTCCGTGGACCTGCGGTCGTCGGCCTTGCGCTCCCGCCGCGGCTCGTCACGCCGGTCACGCCGGTCGTCCTTGTCCCGCCGCCGGGGTGTGCTCCGCTCCTCGGCCGGCCGTGCCGGACGAACCCGGGGAGCCTCGGGCGCCGGCGACGCCGACCCGCCGGGGGAGGTCCCCGGCGCAGACGGAGCGCGGCCACCCGTGCCTGGTGAGCTACCGGTCTGCCCCTTGCCACCCTGCCCGGGCGGGGGAGCCGCGGGCGGGGTCGTCTGGGGGCTGCGTTGACCCGTCTGCGGTGGGGGTGGCGGATTTCCCTTGGGTGGCGGGTCGGCCTTCGGCGGTACCGTGCCGGACCCACCGCGTGAACCCCCCGACATCCCGGGCAGCGGGAAGCCGCCACCCCCTGGGGTCTGCACCTTCATCGGCTCGTCGTTCATCTCCGGAAAGTCGTTGGCGGACGAGCCGTCCAGGTCCACCTCGTTGCAACTTCCGCCGCCCAGCGGGCAGAAATCGTAGTCCCCGTCGGGATCATGGGGATTGGACACGAGCCGCAGGCGGCCTCTGTCGTTTCCCTGCGCGGTCTTGCCCGCGACCTTCTTGCCGTTGGAACTCTGCAGTTTCGCGAGGGTCACCGACCGGCCCTGCGTGTGGCGTGCGACCGCCTGCCGCGCCTGGCTTCTGGTCAGGCGTGGCGCGCCTTCGCGGCCGGCCTGCCGCACACTCCGGCCGACCTGGCCGTTGCCAAGCTTGCGCTGTACCTGCCTGACCGCGTTCTCGGAGTTCTCCCTGCGCCGCTCGGCCGCGTTGGCAGAGCCACTGGGTTTCTTGGAAGCCTTCTCCGCGTTCTCCCGCCGCCGCTCCGCGCTCTTCTCCGAACCAGCCGACTGCTCCCGCTCCTGCCGCTTCTTCGAAGCCTTGTCCGAACGCCGTTCCGCCGCATTCGCCGAACTTTTGCTACTCCCCGAATTCCGCTTCGCGGATTCGCGTTTCTTCTCGGAGTTCTCCCTGCGCCGCTCGGCCGCGTTGGCTGAACCGCTGGGCTTCTTGGAACCCTTCTCGGTCGCCTTCCGCTCCCTCTTCTCCGCGTTCTCCCGCCGCCGCTCCGCACTTTTCTCCGAACCGGCCGACCGCTCCTGCCGCTTCTTCGATGCGTTATCCAAACGCCGTTCCGCCGCATTCGCCGAACCGCTCGGTTTCGAGGCAGGCGACGACGGCTGACCCGCGGTATTCCGGGGTTCCGCATCGGCGTCCGCGGCACCGAGCACACCGAATACCGCGGTCAACACTCCACCGGACAACGTATAAAGGACCGCTCTATTGCTGACCATCAGCCGCCTCCGTCATACGCACCGCCACAAACAAATGGCTCATCTGCGCATTACGGAGCACGTTAACACCACCGGTACACGAGAAATACATCCGCTTGTTGAACATGATTATCGTTACCGCCACACTGGTGTCCATGAAGGTACGGAAGTCACTGCGCTCACTGAAGAACAAGCCCGGAGCCCAGGTGGTGCGCCGCCACGGCAAGACGTTCGTGATCAACAAGAAGAACCCCCGGTTCAAGGCCCGCCAGGGCTGACCACCATGACCGCGATCTGGGACGACGAACTGGCGACGGTGGAGCGCGACGGCACCGTGAGCGAGCCGATGGTGCGGCAGGCCGCCCGGTGGCTCGCGGCGCGACATGCACCCGGCACCGGCTCCCGGGTACTCGATGTGGGGTCCGGCCCCGGCTGCGCCACGGTGGTCCTGGCCGAGGAGTTCCCCGGCAGCGAGGTGGTCGCGGTCGACCCCACCGAGAAGTTCACCGCACGGGCCGCCGCCCGGTTCGCCGAGCGCGGGCTGGGCGAGCGGGTCCGCGCCGAGCCCGGCGCGATCGGCGATCCGTCACTGGCGGCGCTCGCTCCGGCCGACGTCGTGTGGTGCGCGCACGTCGTGCACCACCTGCCCGACCCGGTCGCCGCGCTCCGCGAGCTGTCCGCGCTGCTCGCGCCGGCCTCGGGGGTGCTGGCGGTAGCCGAGGGTGGACTGCCGTCGCGCTTCCTGCCCGGCGGTTACGGCGTCGGGCTGCCCAGCTTCGTGAACCGGCTGGAAGCGACACTGAGCGACTACTTCGTCGAAACGTGGTCGCTGACCGGTGCCGCCGTCGGCGGCGGCCGCGACTGGCCACTGCTGTTCGCCGACGCCGGGCTACGCCACCACGCGAGCCGCACCTTCCTGCTCGACCTGCCCGCGCCGGTCAGCGACGACGTCCGTCGTCACGTGGTCGACCGCTTCACCCGGATCCAGCGGTTGATCGGCGATCGGCTGACGTCTCAGGACGCGGCCGCCCTGGCTCGCCTGCTCGATCCGGCCGACTCCGCGGCGCTGGCCAATCGCCCCGACCTGTTCGTGCTCCAGGCCACGACCTGGCATCTGGCGGGAGTGGACATTTAATAAACGGTACCGTACCGTTTATTAAATGACGACGGTGCTGGTGGCCGGCAGCGGTCCGGCCGGATTGGCGCTGGCCTGCGGGCTGCGCCAGCAGGGTGTATCGGTACGCGTGGTGGACCGGGCTCCGGGGCCAGCCACCACGTCCAGGGCGAACTTCGTGCACGCACGCGGGTCGGAGGTACTCGACCGGCTCGGAGCGCTGGGCACCTTGCCCGAGCAGGCGTTGCACGCGATCACCGTCACCACCTACGCGGGCGACCGGCCGGTCATGAAGGTCCGGTTCGGCGACACCGGCCTGCGGACCGCGGCGCCGCCGATGATGATCTCCCAGGCGTCGGTCGAGGCCGCGCTGCGCGACCGGCTGGCCGAACTCGGGGTGAGCACGGAATGGGGCACCGAGGTGGTCGGCGCCGAACAGGACGCCGACGGCGTGACCGTCGGCCTCGCCGGAGGCGAAACCACCCGGGTGGCCTGGCTCGCCGGCTGCGACGGTTCCGGCAGCACGGTGCGGGGACTCGCGGACATCCCGTTCCCCGGCGTCCGGATCAGCGAGCGGTTCCTGCTCGCCGACCTGGAGATCGACTGGGACATCGACCGCGACGGCACCAGCGGCTGGCTTCATCCGGACGGGCTCTTCGCCGCGATGCCGATGCCGGGCGACAGGTGGCGCCTGTTCGCCTACGACCCCGGGCAGCCCGGGGCGCGACCGTCCGAAGTGGAGATCGTCGACCGGCTGGCGCGGTACCTGCGCGAGCGAACCGGCCGCGACGCCCGGTTCGGCCGGTGTAACTGGGCCTCGGTGTTCAGCGTGCACCGGCGCCTCGCCGAGCACTACCGCCGGGGACGCATCCTGCTCGCGGGCGACGCGGCCCACGTGCACTCGCCGTTCGGCGGGCAGGGCATGCTGACCGGGCTCGGCGACGCGGAGAACCTCGCCTGGAAGCTCGCGTCCGTCGCCGGCGGATACGCCGACGAGGCACTGCTCGACACCTACGAGGCCGAGCGGCGGCCACTCGCCGAGGACGTGCTGCGGGCGACGACCGCGGTGACCAGGATCAACATCGCCAGCACGCCGTTCGGCCGGTTTCTCCGCGACAAGGTGCTGGTGAGGCTGGGCAACCTTCCGCTGGTCCAGCGGACGGCCACCTACAGCGCCTCCCAGCTCGGCGTCAGCTACCGCAAGGGGCCGCTGGGCGGGCGCCGCCCGATCGGCGACCGGGTTCCGGACCTGCCGTGTACCCGCGACGACGGCAGCGGCACCCGCCTGCACGCCGAACTTCGCGGCGGATGGGCGTTGCTGCTCCCCCGCGGCGGCCACGGTGAGCACGCGGAAACGGCGGCGAAGCTGCTCGGCCCCGGCCTGGTTACGCTGCACCGCGTGGACGACGAACCGCGTGCGTTGCTGGTCCGGCCCGACGGGCACGCGGCCTGGCGGGACGACACCGACCTCGGCGAGACGCTGGCCGCCCTGCTCCGCGGCGGCCGGCCCCGGTGAGCAGGGGCAGGCCGCGCGATCCCGAGGCCGATCGCGCGATTCTCGACGCCGCCGGTGAGATCTTCCTGGAACGCGGCGTCGAGGGCACGAGCATCGAACAGGTCGCCAAACGCGCCGGGGTGGGAAAGCTGACCGTCTACCGCCGCTGGCCGTCCAAAGAGGACCTGATCGCCCAGGCGGTGGAAACCCTGGTCACCGAAGAGATTCCGTGGCCTTCCCCGGAGCAGATCGCCAGCAGGTCACCGTACGAACTGGTCGAGCAGGGCCTGGACGCCACGGCACGGGCAGCCGCGAGCCCGCGGCTGCGGGCGCTCGTCGCCCGCGTCTTCGGTTCCAGCGTCAGCCATCCCGCGCTGATGGAGATCTACTGGCGTGGCTACATCCTCCCGCGCCGTGAACTGACCAGGGCGTTGCTGGCCCGGGCCCAGGAGGAGGGCTCGGTCGCCCCCGACGCCGACCTCGACGCCCTCACCGACATGCTCGCCGGCGCGACGACCTACCGCATGCTGCGGCCGGACCCGCCGGACGCCGACGCCATGCGGGCGTACCTGCGTTCGCTCTACGTCCAGGTCGGCCTGCTTCGCTAGTGGCCTGGGCCGAACCGCAGCCGTTGCCCTTCGTGGATGTCGTTCACCCATTCCCAGCCGGGCTTGACCGACGGGCCGATCCGCGGATCGCCGGGAGTGGCCCCGGCCCGCAGGGCGTGTACGTACGCGCGGTCCAGTTCGATCCGTGCCCGCACCTCGTCACCTCTGCCGACCGATCCGTGCCCGGGGACGACGGCGTCGACCTCGTCGGCGACGTCGTCGAGCCGTCGCAGGCCGACGAGGTACTCCTCGACGGGGTCGTTGGTGCCGTCCGGGTCGTCGAGCATCGGGACGAAGACGTCGGAGAGCATGTCGCCCGCGACGAGGACCCGCTGGTCCTCGATCAACAGCGCCGCGTGACCGGGGGAATGCGCCGGATGCTCGATGATCCGCACCTCCGGGCCGTCCCAGGGGATCCGCGTGGTTCCGGCAGGCAGCCCGGTGACGAGACCGAACAGGTCCAGTGGAGTTTCCCCGGCGATCTCCGGCGGCAGCGCCTCGGCGGCGCGGGCCTTCCAGCCCGCCTTCGACCGCAGTTCCCGCAGCCGATCCGCGCAGCGGGTGGTCCCGTACCGGGGCGCGTCGCCGAGCGCGGCGTGCCAGAGCACGTGATCCCAGTCGGGATGCGTCGAGAAGCCCGCCACGACGGGTTCCCGAAGGTCGTTGGCCAGGCAGACCATTTCGTCGCCGGTGATCCCGGCGTCGATGAGCAGCACACCGTCCGCTCCTCGCACGACGACGGTGTTGTTCTGGAGCAACTCGCTCCGGTGGACGAGTACGTCTTCGGTGACCTGCGTCAGCATGTGATTCCTCCGTGGACTGGTTCAGCCGAGTGCCAGGGTGACAACGGCAAGGGTGCAGATCGCGATGCCCGTTCGCTGGCTGCCGCCGATCCGCTCGCCGAGCACGCCTGCCGCGAGCAGCACGGTGACGGCCGGGTAGAGCGAGGCGAGGACTCCGGCGATGCCGAGGCTGGTCGTCCCGGTGGAGAGCATGAACGCGAGGGTGCCCGCGGCGCCGAGTACGCCGGAGGCACTGCCCCAGCGGACGACCGCGGCCTCACCGCGGCGAGGCCACCAGGGCTGTCCGAGGCTCGTGGCGGCGACCATGGTCAGGACCGCGCCGATCAGCTGGTTGGCGGCCAGCGGCAACAGGCCGGCGTCGTCGGGGATCTGGGCGAGCGCGATGAACAGAACCCCGAAGCCCACGCCCGCGACGGCGCCGTCGACGAGTGCTCCGCGCGTACCGGACGACCGGTCCGGCGTGGCTTCCCGGGAGACCAGCCAGATTCCCGGAAGTGCGACGAGCACACCGACCCAGACCAGCCAGCCCGGCCGCTCGCCGAAGGCCACGCCCACCAGCACGGGCAGGATCGCGGCCCCGACCGCCGAGATCGGCGCCACCAGGCCCATCCGGCCGCGGGCCAGCCCGCGGAACAGGAAGATGCCGCCGGTCGCCGAGCCGGCTCCGGCCAGCAGTGCCCAGGCGAAGTCCGCCACGGCCGGGTTCCCCGGCAGGAGCAGTCCGGCCACGAGCATGACGAGCGCGCCGGCGGCCTGCCCGGCGAGAACGATCTGCCAGGAGGAGTACCGGCGCGAACCGGCGCCACCGATGAAGTCCGCTGCGCCGTACGCCAGGGCCGACGCGAGTGCCAGAAGGATTCCGAGGTTCATGCTTAGAGCCTGAGGCCCATGCGGTCCACTCAGAAGGTCCATTCGCCACCCCGCGGACCGGACCATTTTGGTGTACTGATGGCATGACCGTCGACTGGGCACGTGGTGGCCCCGACCTCCTGGTGACGCTGGACCGCGACGCCGGTCCGCTCGGGATCCAGATCCAGGACCAGTTGCGGGCGGCGATCCGCGACCGGCGGCTCGGCGCCGGTGAGCGCCTGCCGTCGACTCGGCGCCTGGCCGAGTTGCTCGGCGTCTCCCGGGGCACGGTCGTCGACGTCTACGAGCAGCTGCTGGCCGAGGGGTACGTCGAGTCGGCGGTCGGCTCGGGGACCCGGGTGGCCACCCTGCCGTCCGGCGCCCAGGCCCGGCGGGCGCCCGGTGCCGGCGCGGCCCGGGACCGGCCTGCCGTTGCCGACTTCGAGTACGGCATCCCCGATCTCGGCTCGGTGCCGTTGACCGACTGGAGCTGGGCGATGTCGGAAGCGACCCGCACCCTGCCGACCGCCGAGCTGGGTGACGAGGACCCGGCCGGTTCGAGGCACCTGCGGGAGGTGGTCACCGCCTACCACCGTCGTGTGCGGTCCGGCTGCGCGGTGGCCGACGATGCCGTCGTGGTCTCCGGTTTCCGGCAGGGACTGGCTTTCGCCTTCGCGACGCTGGCGCGGCACGGCATCCACGACGTCGCGCTGGAGGACCCCGGCCCCCGCGAACACGATGTCATCGCCAGCCGCGCGGGCCTCTCGGCCGTACCGGTGCCCGTAGACGACGACGGTATCGACGTGGACCGCCTGCGTGAGTCCGGAGCACGGGCGGTGCTGCTGACACCGGCCCACCAATGTCCCACCGGGGTCGCGCTCGGCCCGTCGCGCCGGCGTGACCTGGTCGCCTGGGCGGAGGAGGTCGACGGGGTGATCCTGGAGGACGACTACGACGCCGAGTTCCGCTACGACCGTCAGCCGGTCGGCTCCCTGCAGGGCCTCAGCCCGGACCGCGTGATCGCGCTGGGATCGGTCAGCAAGACGCTCGCCCCCGCGATCCGGCTGGGCTGGGTGCTCGCGCCGCCGCGGTTCGTGGCGATGATCGTCGAGGAGAAACGGCTCAGTTCCCGCGGCGCCCCCGGGCTGGACCAGGAAGCGCTGGCGTTGCTCATGGAGACCGGCCGGTTCGACCGGCATCTGCGACGCGTGCGGGAGATCTATCGCGCACGTCGGGACGTGCTGGCGGCCGAGACCGACGCCGTCTTCGGACCGGGCAGGCTGCGCGGGCTGGCAGCCGGGTGTCACGCCCTGCTGCGCCTGCCCGACGGGACGTCCGAACGCGCCGTCGTCGCCACCGCCGCGACCCTGGGCGTCCGGGTCAACGGGCTCACCGGCTACCGGTTCGCGGCGGCGGAAACCGAGCCCCGTCCGCCCGCCCTCGTGCTCGGCTTCGGCAACGTCACCGAGAACCAGATCCGCCGGGGCGTGCGGGCTCTCGCCGAAGCCGCGTCCGGCCGGTTACCGTCGCCGTCATGGGCGACGACGCGTGGCGGCGGGAGCTGATCGAGGACCTGGACAGCGGCCTGCCCGCCGGCCGGGTGATCACCGATCCCGACGTGGTGTCCGGCTACGTCCACGACGACGCCGAATGGGCACCGCACGGCACACCGGCCGCGGTGGTGCGGCCGCGTACCGCCGAGGAGGTGCGGCACGTCGTCCAGGCCTGTCTGCGGCACCGCGCCCCGGTCGTCCCGCGGGGCGCCGGGACCGGACTGTCCGGCGGCGCGAACGCGATCGAGCACAGCGTGGTCGTCTCGACCGAGGCGATGACCACGATCAAGGAGATCAACCGGCGGGAACGGCTGGCCGTGGTCGAGCCGGGCGTGGTCAACGACCACCTGCGCGCGGCTTGCGCCGAGCACGGGCTCTGGTATCCGCCGGACCCCGCGAGCGCGCCGTGGTCGACCATCGGCGGCAACGTCGCCACGAACGCGGGCGGGCTGTGCTGCGTCAAGTACGGCGTCACCCGCGACTACGTCCTGGGCCTGGAGTTCGTGACCGGGACCGGTGAACTCGTCCGGGTCGGCCGTCGCACCGCCAAGGGCGTCGCCGGTTACGACCTCGCCGGGCTCATGGTCGGCTCCGAGGGCACGCTCGGGTTCATCACCGAGGTCACCGTGCGGCTGCGCCCGGCCCGCCTGCCCGAACACACCGTCGTGGGCTACTTCTCCTCGATCGTCGATGCCGGGCGCGCGGTGGAGGCCGTCGCCGTGGCCGGGCTGGAGCCGTCCGCGCTGGAACTGATCGACCGGCACTGCCTGGCCGCCGTCGACGAGTGGAAGAACATGGGCCTGTCGACCGAGGCCGACGTGTTGTTGCTGGGCCGCACCGACAGCGCGGGCCCGGCAGGCGAACGGGAAGCCGACGCCATGCTGGCCTGCTTCGAGAAGGCGGGGGCGACGTTCGCGGCGCGCTCGACCGACCAGCAGGAGGCCGACGCGTTGTTCGACGCGCGGCGCCTGGCCTACCCCGCGCTGGAACGACTCGGGCCGGTGCTGACCGAGGACGTCTGCGTGCCCAAGGGCGCCGTCCCCGGCATGCTCGCGCGCATCGAGGAAGCCGCCGCGCGGCACGACACGCTGATCGCCAACATCGCGCACGCCGGCGACGGCAACCTCCACCCGCTGCTGATCACCCGCTCCGGCGACGACGCCGCGAGGAAACGTGCGCAGGCGGCGTTCGACGACATCATCGCGGCGGCGCTGGAGCTGGGCGGCACGGTCACCGGCGAGCACGGAGTCGGCCTGCTCAAACGGGACGGGCTCGCCGCCGAGGCAGGCCCGGCCGTCCTGGCACTCGGCCGGGCGATCAAGGACGCGCTGGACCCGCACGGGATCTTCAACCCCGGCAAGGTAATCGCGCCCGGCTAGCGAGATCAGCCGCAGGGGCTCAGATTGGCGGTCTCCTGGAGGTTCCACGTGGCCGAATCCGGCATGCCGTTGAAGTACCGGCAGGCATCCGGGTCGTCGAGCAGTTGCCAGCGGAACCAGGCGAGTCCCATCTCGCTGGCGTAGCTGTTGGGGATCGGGCTCATGTGCGATGCGCCGACGCCCTCGTACCAGGCCTTCTCCACCGAGTCGCTCAGCGCCTCGTACCCCCTGCGCACCCATGACGCGCTGACCAGGAGATCGCGTGAACCGTTGAACATCGAGACCGGGGACTGGATCTCGGCGTAGAGGCTCGCCCAGTTGCCGGGCGAATCGCCGAAGCCATGTGCCGGCTCGATCCCGAAGCCGGCGTACCTGGCGGCGGTGCCCCATTGCCGCTCCGCCCGATAGACACCGAGGATGGCTCCGCCGCCACCCTGCGAGTGCCCGGTGAAGCCGTATCGAGTGTCGACGATGTCCGGGTACTCGGCTGTCACGGTTTTGATCGCCTCGATCGCCTGGGTTCCCTGGCCGGTATCGGTGTCCTCGTAACAGGCGGCGACGAAACCGTGGGAGGCGAAGCGCTGGAGGGTCGCCGCGTACAACGAGCACCGTGCCCCGGTGCCGTTGGCGAGGTGGACGACGGGGACCCGGCAGCCGGCGGGCAGGTCCTGGGGAATCCACATCTTCACATTGCCCGCGACGTCGGTGGCGACGTCGAACGGGCCGTCTGCGGTGTAGTCGTCGACCTTGGGCAAGCAGCTGGCGGCCGCCGGAACTTCGTCAATGGTCTGCGCTGCCGCGTGTGGCGCTGCGCCGAGGGCGCTGATTCCGGCAATGGCGAGCGCGATCGCGAGCCGGCGCACGCGTCGATTCCCGCGAGCATTCTGGTGCCAGGTGCGACGTCCGTGAACATCCATGTCTGCTCCTTCTCGATTCCCGCGGCCTGGAATGTCGAGTCCAATCTTTGGTCAGGACCTTCCTCGCGAGGAAGGGCACGATCGGCCAGCCGGGGTTACAATCCGAGCCAATATCCGGCCGCCCTTCGTGCCCATGCCTCCTGACATCCGAACGGATCCCGCCATCGCCGCCGCAGGCGCCGAGCACCCGACGGTCCTGGCCAGCTGGACCGCCCTGGTGGTGCGCGCTCTGGACAGCGCGGGGTTCGATGGCGCCTCGATGGCCGTGCGGGCCGGTATCGACCCCGCGGTGTTCGAGCAGCCCGGGCGCCGGATCCCGCTGTCGGCCACCACGACCCTGTGGGAACTCGCCGTCGATGCGACGGGAGACCCCACCTTCGCCCTCTCGGTCGCCCGCATGGTGCGGCCGTCCACATTCGCCGGTCTGAGCATGGGCATGGTGACCAGCTCGAGCCTGCACAATGCGTTCGAGCGACTGAATCGGTTCCAAACGGTGGTGTTAGCCCCGTCGGGCAAGATGGAATTGACGACCGACGGTGACACGTACTCGTGGACGAACTCGTTTCCCGACCCGATTCCCGCGCCGAACACAACCGCGATGGAGGCCCTTGTCGCGTCGATCGTGCTGTGCGGCCGGTACCTCGGCGGCCGATCGTTCGCGCCAAAGGGCGTGCGCCTGATGCGAGACGATCAGCGTCACAACGAGGTGTTCACCAAGTTCTTCGGCTGCCCGGTCACCTACGGGTCCGATGACTACCGCCTCGACTTCGAGCTCGGCCTGATGACGAAACCGCTCCAGACCGGGTCACCGGAGCTGGCGCGGACCGCCGACGAACTGGCTATGGCCATGGTCCGTCGGCTGCCGTCGTCGACGGGACTGGTCAGCAGGGTACGGGCGCTGACCCTCGGGCTCGACGTGGACGGCCAGGCTGACAAGACCACCATCGCCGCGGCGCTGGCGATGAGTACCCGGACGCTGCAACGACGCCTGGCCGACGAGGGCACCACGCTGGTGCGGGTGATGACCGAGGTACGCCGGGACCGAGCGTCCGAACTGCTGGCGGCCGGGTCGCACACCGTCGCCGAAGTCGCCCGCCAGGTCGGTTTTCAGGATCCGTCCTCGTTCCGCCGGGCGTTCAAAAGGTGGACCGGCCGGACACCCGCGCAGTTCGCGGCGGAGCGGAAAAGACCAACGTAACCACCGTTGGGGCTTCGGGGCCGTGCCCCGAGCGGGGCGTGGGGGCTACGCCCCCACAAGACACGCGGAACGCAAAAGGCCCGCGCCCTCCGCGGGCACGGGCCACCATGCGTGGAGCTGAGGGGAATCGAACCCCTGACCTTCTCGATGCGAACTGTTCGCAGGAAGATCATTGTTGGTGTTTATCGAGGTCAGAGCGGCATAGGCAGGCAAACAGGTACAGCCGGAGTCAGCGTGGTTGCTGTACTTCGCTGCGGTACGGCCCCCGCGCCGGGAAGAGGCCAGGACCAGGCGCGCACGCACCATCGGGCAGGCCGTCCGGCCTGCCCGCAAGGCGGGTTGCTAGGGCCGTGGAGGCTCGCGGGTCAAGCCCTGATCGGCGTCGACAACCGGCCGCCCGACTGCCTCACCGCAGCGCCGATCAGGGCTTGAGGCGTGAGTGACGGCCCGTACACTGTGCGCGCCTGGTCCTGGCCGGAGGTGACAGCTCGTGTTCGCGGCGAGCACCTGAGAACTTCTCACGTTTCACCGCCCCTGACGGCGCGTGATAGGCGCGGCCGACGGCGCCCGTGATGGCGAGCGGAGTCCGGAGCGCCTGCGCGGAGGACGCAGCGACGCTCGCCTGTTCGGCCGCGCCGTTCCCGCCCCGTCAGGGGCGGCTTGAAGACGTAAAGAAAGTCCTCACGAGCCGGGCGCGTAGCCCCTCAGTGGTCAGCTCCGACCGAACTCGCTGTACGTGGCGGTTCCCGCTTCCTTCGCAGCAACGGCCTGCTGAAGACGTCGGTGCAACGAGGGCTTGAGCTGCTTCGCCACCTGGTCCAGCTCGGCGAACTGGAAGTTCTTCAGCTCGTCGTAGGGCAAGGTGATCCGCTGGGCCTGCTCGGCAGGCAGAACGCCGCCATCGAAGATGAACTGAAGGCTGTCTCGCCACACACCATGTTGGGGAGTCCAGTCGACCACCAGCAGACCACCCAGTTCGATGTCTAGTCCCAGCTCTTCACGAACCTCGCGCTGGCAGGCGGCATGCGGCGGTTCGTTGCTGTTGACTACACCACCAGGGATCTCCAGGTACGGCTTGTAGATGGGTGTCACGAACAGGAGGCGGCCTTGCCCATCCTGAATGAGGGCACCTGCCGCTACCGTTTTGCCCGGTATGCGGCTAGCGATGCCGGGGTTGAACTCCTTCTCCGGCTCCCCTTCGGCGTTCATGTCCTGAAAGAACCGAGCGGCCTGATCCGCGTCGAGGTGATGCATCTGCTCTGTCACTCGCTTTCACCCCGCCAGCAGGAGACGGGCGCGTTCATGGAAGTCTCGTACGACGGGTTGCTTGGCGTAACGCCGGAGCTGTCCATCAACCTCTCGAATCACCTGCAACGACCGTTGTGACGACTGCCGGCCGGTTGAGTCGACTGCCGCCAACCCGAGACTAGCCGCCTGTTCAACATCGTTGTTCAACGCAGCCACCTTCGCCAACTGCCCCGTGCTGTACACCCGGCGTCGCGGCTGTCCCTCGGCGGCATCCCAGGCGAGCTTCAACGGCTCGTACGCTTCCCGCGGCTTACCTAGATCAACCCAGCAGGTACCGACGAACGTAGCGAACACCGCGTCCGTCCAGTGCTTCGCCCATGACGGCGTGTTGCCTGGGCGCACACGGGCGAACAACGTCTCCGACTCCAGGATCAAGCTCCGACACTCGGGTTCGTTGCCCATCTGCGCATGCGCTTGTGCTGCGAGCAGCGTCGCTTCCGTTGCCACAATCGGCACATCCGCCACATGGGCGTTTGCACGAGCGGCCAAGGCGTACCGCAGCGCATGGTTCGGGCGCTTCAGATACAGGGCCTGATGACTCATAGTGTTCAACACATACGCTCCGTACGCAGGTTCGTCGGCGTCTTTCGACCAACGGAGCGCCTGTACGAAGTAGCGTTGAGCAGCGCTATGGCGTTCGGCGTCGTATGCCATCCATCCGATGACCTCGCAGAGGGATGCCGTCGCTGTGAACAACGCGCGACTTGTCGGATCATCACCAGCTCGTTCGAGTTTCGGAGCCACCTTCTCACGCAGGAACTGAACGGCGTGCAACCGCTGCTCTTCTCCACCCACCGAGCGATCCAGGCTGTCGAACATCTGCGTAGCTGCTCGAACCTCAGCTACGTCAGACATAGAGATCGCGCCAGCATGAGCTTCGTAGCGTGACTCCTGAAACAGCCAGTCCATGCACGCCGCGTTCAAAGCGTCCACCGAGTAGTCACCTTGAGTCACGCCAGTGTGCCGGTTGAAATCGAACACGGATAGCTTGGTCAACGTCTCAACCGCGTCCTGCAAGGCAGGCGAGTAGATCAAGCCAACATCCGACCGTGCCTCGTTTGGCGTGGGACTCAAGCCCAGTTCCAAAGCAGACATGCCGTAGATCTGACACAGGATGCTTCGGATCGGCTCCTGCGGGTTCCGGCTCCCGCTTTCCCAGAACGACACCTCGCGCAGCAAGCTCTGCGTGGTCTTGTGCAGCTTCACCTTGCGCTGACGTGCGCATGCCTCGATCAGGTGAACCAGCTTGACCTTGGTCCACCCCTTCTTGTCGCGCGCCTGCCGTAGCGGAGTCATCCGCCCCCCTAAGTCGGGTACGTGCATCCGCTCCAATTATCTCGCACCGAAGCCGCATTTTCAATAGGAGCGTCATGCACCGTCACCCCCGTCATCTGTCGTCACTGTAGAACGCGGCGACGAAAGGGTTCTATGGAACTACGCCACCGATAACCGGGGCGTTAGAAATCAAATTGCCTTGGAGGGCAGTGAGTATGCGACTGATCATTGACACGTCGAAGGTCACGTTTACGGTGTCTCGTGACCCGCAGGCGAAGATGGAGCCAGGCGCGAACCCGGCGCAGAAGCGCGACCGAAACACGCAGATGCCGTTGTGGACTGTGCAGCTTGTCGCCATGGCAGATGACGGGGCTGAGGTGATCAACGTGACCGTCGCGGGCGAGCAGCCCCCCAAGGTCAACGCTGGTCAGCTTGTCACCCCGATTGATCTGCAGGCGATTCCGTGGGCACAGAACGGTAAGAACGGTACCGCGTTTCGGGCTGGCGAGCTGAAGCTGGTTGCTGCTGGCAAGTCTGCCGCGTGAGCGGACAACTCACTAGTTAGTTAGGAGTCCGGATCGTGCTTGATTCCGCGAAACTGTGGGAGTTGTGGAAGCGTCTGAGCAAGGCTCAGGCGGAGATGGGCCATAAGTGCAAGCTGAAGTCGGATGCCTGGAAGGCTGCGCGTGATGCAGGCGACACAGACGAGGCTGATCGTCTGTGGGACGAATACCGAAAAATGTGGCGGAACTATGAGGTCATGGGCGCTCAGACGTGCATGGCATGGGCTCGCTACATCGTTGCCGATCAGCAGTTGAACTCGAACGAGGTGTTCGGAGCGCTCGACGGCTGAAATTGAGAGAACACGGGACCGGACTGGTTCTTGGCGGTTCCTTCCGGCCCCGTGTCTCTTCACTTATCAACTCGCCTTGGAGGGTCGAGTCATGGCTAAGTCTACTCGCAGTACTGGGCGTGGTGGTAACCGCGCTGGGTTCGAGTACTTCGATCGTCGTCAAACGGGTCCATGGTCGGTGTTACGGCCGCTCTTCGGCACCTGGCGACGGTGCCTGTTCATGGTGATCGTGGTCGTTGTTCTGACGATCATGTTGAACCTCAACCCGTACGTGATGGGCGGGACACTGGTCATCCTGTTCCTGATGTCGTTCGCCATCGTCTGGCAGCTCATCGGCCTGGTGGTCAGGTCCCGAGCGATCCTGGTGGTCGTCGTGCTCGCTGCAGCCTGCAACTGGTGGTTCCGGTCGGTGTTTGGTGACATTGCCGGCAACGTGCTGTGCGTGGCCCTGCTCGCGGGCCTGCTGTTGTTCCCGGCGACGGGGCGATATCTGATGGCACGGTTCTGGTGCGTACTGGACCGGCATCGTATGCGTGCCTGCTTGAAGGTGTGCAAGGTCCGCACGATGAACCTGGACGGCAGTCTGCCGTTGATGCTGTGGGCACGTCCGACAAAGACCGGCGAGAAGGTCTGGCTCTGGGTTCGTGCTGGCGCTTCGGGCGAAGACATCGAAGATGCGCTGACCTATATCGCTCCGGCGTGTTTTGCCATGGATGCCCGAATGCAGCGGGTTCGCAAGCTGTCCACATTGGTCAAGGTAGAGATCATCCGCCGTGATCCGTTGGCCAGCAGTGACGCTATCGCCTCACCGTTGTCTCAGCTCACCAGTCTGGTGAAGAACAAGGTTAAGGGTGAGGGCACAGAGGCCATCAAGGCCGCCACCGTTGAGGACATCACGGCGGTAACTCCGGAACCGGTCGGACCGGAAGTCAAGAAGAACGGCTCTCGCAAGACCACCACTGCTTCGTCGGCTCCGGCTGAGTCGGCTAACGGTGCGGTGGTCGTGTCCGGAGAGGACTTAACCGACTACATCGATTGATGTGAGCACGCTCGACACGGGACGGCTGGTTCTTGGCGGTTCCTTCGGCCCGTGTCGCTCGCTCGCGTCATCCGCATTCGCCTTGGAAGGAACCTTGTTATGTCCACCACTACTGCGGCTGCGCCGGACAGGTATCCGGTGGCCAGCCTGTCGATGTATGACCCCGTTCACCTGGGGATTGATGAATACGGCTACAGCGTCGACACCCCGATCGTCTACCGGCAGCTGCTCATGGGCGGCGAACCCGGTTCGGGCAAGTCCGTCGAACTGAACAACATTGTTGCACACGGTGCGCTGTCCACGGACTGCTCGATGTGGCTGTTCGATGGCAAGGAAGTCGAACTGGGCATGTGGCGCGACGTCGCTGACGTCTTCGTCGGCCCGAACATCACCGACGCCAACAAGCGGCTGCGGCAGCTCCAATGCGAGATGAACCGCCGTTACGCCGAACTGGCTCGGGTCAACCGGCGCAAGGTCATCGCCACCGACCCGGTACCGGTGATCCTCTGCGTGATCGATGAAGTCGCCTACTACTCGGTGACCACCGGCACCAAGGACCAGCGCGAAGAGTTCATGATCCTGCTGCGCGACGTCATCGCGCGAGGCAGAGCGGCCGGGATCATCGTGGTCGCCGCGACCCAACGGCCTTCGGCCGACATCATCCCGACCAGCCTGCGGGACCTGTTCGGCTACCGGCTCGCCTTCCGCTGCACCACCGATTCCAGCAGCGACATCATCCTGTCGGTCGGCTGGGCCAAGCAGGGCTACTCCGCCAAGGACATCGCTCCCGAAGACCGAGGTATCGGCCTGCTGCTCGCCGAAGGCGGCACCCCGCGCCGCATGAAGTCGGCCTACCTGTCCGACTCCGATATCTACGGGCTAGTCGAGTACGCCCGTCAACTTCGTCGCACCGGGTGGTCGGCATGACCACCGCCAACCCGCGACGGTCTCGGACCGGCACCGTGTACCTGCTGCACTTCGACCAGCCTTACAAGCACGCCCGGCACTATCTCGGCTGGGCAGCCGACCTGAACCAGCGGCTCATGCAGCACCAACAGGGCCATGGCGCCCGGCTACTCGCCGTGATCCGCCAGCACGGCATCACCTGGACGCTGGCCCGTACCTGGTCCGGCACCCGGACACGGGAACGTCAGATCAAACAACAAGGTGGCGCCTCCCGCGTGTGCCCGCACTGCGGCATCCGACCACCGCAACGGGTGTGGACACCCGGCGAACTGCGCCCGGTCGCACGCCGCCTGTTTGCCGTGATCGACGGCGAATGGATCACCAACAAGCCGGTGATCACCTACGCCGCCCGGCAACTTTCCCGCCGCATTACCGGCATTCCTCGAACGATCACGCCTGCCGATCTGCTCGGCTGGAGCGAAAGGACACCCACCATGAAAATTCTGAACTACACCACCCCATACATCCGCAAGGACGGCTCCGTGTGGTGCGTCCAAGAAGACCTCGAATCCGGCAGCGACAACACCTGCCGCATGGTCGTTGACCTGGAAACCGGACTCACCCTGTTCCTGCCGGATTACCTCGTCGACGTAGAGGCAGATCAGCCCATTTCACGCGTCGGCAAGCATCCCTGGCCCTTGTTCCGCTGGGCCACTGGCGCCGACCTTCACTCCTCCGAGATCAAGGAGAAGACGACATGAGCACTCCCACCGTCAACGGCGCGACCACCATTCGCGCTCATCATCCGTCCACACTGGACCAAACCGGTACCACCGTCCAGCCAAACACCGACAGTCCACCGGAGACTGTCACACCGAACCGGTCTGCCCGGACGCAGCGGACCAACGTAGCCAAGAAGCCCACTACCACGAAGAAGACCACCACGACACAGACGGCGAAGACCAAGCCGACTGCGACGCGAAAGAAGACGCAAGCGCCGGTTGTGAAGCGGCCCAAGCCTTGGCCGCTGATCATCATTGGTGCGGCGGCTGCCGTGGCCGTGTGGTCCGGCTGGGTCGGACTCGGCCAGATGGCCGGTTTCGGAATCATTACCCCGCTGCCGGGCATCTGGGATGCCCTGCGTATCAACACCGCCGTGGTCCTTCCGCTATCCGTGGAAGCCTACGCGGCCTACGCCCTGCGGGTGTGGCTCGGCACGAGCAAGGACAGCAGTCAGCGTACCCAGCGATTCGCGAAATGGTCCGCCATTGGCAGCCTGGTTATCGGCGCTATTGCTCAGGTCGCGTATCACCTGATGGCCGCGGCCGGATACACGAAAGCACCGTGGCCGATCGTCATGCTCGTGGCCATTATTCCGGTCATCGTTCTTGGTCTCGCGTCCGCGCTGGCCAAACTAGTTACCAACGACACGAAGGAGAAGTAGAAATGAGTCAGGACGACCGGCAGTTCATGTGGATCACCGACGGGGCAATGAGCCTCGGAACATTTGCCGACTACGCCTCCCAGTGGGAAGACGCCTATTACAGTGGCGCCGACATTTCCACCTTCGTGTGGACCATTCACAATTCCTGGGAACTTCGCATGCACCGAGTGAACGTGTCTCTGAAACCCGTCAGCGACGAGCGGCTTCGATACACGCTGACCGCCTTCAACGTCGCACAGGTTCGGATTGTCGGACGCGGCTGACGTGACTGCCTCGACCACGACTCTCACCCCCAGCACCACACCGGTACTGGGGGTGGGGGCCGTTGCCGAGTACTCGCCGTTCCCTGCGGCTACCCCTGCTCACCTCAATCGGGCCAGCGACCCCGGCTACGGCTGGTGGCTGTCGCACGTCATGCCCGCTGCCGCCTGCTCCCAACCAGTGCGGCTGCGGGTGGCAGCACAGTGGCTCGATAACGACGGCCGCGTCACCGAGGTTGACCGGATCAGCGACAGCATGCCCGACGGCATGCTCTACGTCGCCTGCAAGAACCGCCGTGCCACTGTGTGCCCAGGCTGCGCCGAGACCTATCGCGCCGACATGTACCACCTGATCAAAGCCGGGTTACTCGGCGGCAAAGGTGTCCCCGACACCGTGGTCAACCATCCCTGCCTGTTCGTCACCTTCACCGCCCCCTCGTTCGGCCTCGTGCACACCGCCAGCCGTCCTGGCGCCCGTCGGCCGTGTACGCCCCGGAGAAACCCGGTCAGGTGCCCACACGGGGTGCTGCTGGCCTGCTGGACCTTCCACACTCCCGAGGACCAGCGGACGGGGGAGCCGCTGTGCCGGGAGTGCTACGACTACGAACACCAGGCCGTGTGGAACCTGCACGCGGGTGAGCTGTGGCGACGCACCACCATCGCCATCAACCGCCAGCTGGCCGCGCACGCGAAGACCCTCGGCCGGCAAACCGCGGTGCGGCTGCAGTACGCCAAGGTCGCCGAGTATCAGCACCGCGGGGCAGTCCATTTCCATGCCCTGATCCGCCTGGACGGCTACGACCCGAACGACAAAGACCAGGTGCTGACGCCCCACCCAGCGATCACCGTGGACCATCTACACTCCTACATCACCAGCGCTGTCCACGCGACGAGCTTCGACACTGCCCCGCACCCACGCAAGCAGGACGGCTGGGAGATCTCCTGGGGCGAACAACTCGACATCCGCCCCGTCAGCCTCGTCGGCGCCGATCTCGACGACCGGGGCGACCTCACCACCACCGCCGTTGCCGGGTACCTCGCCAAGTACGCCACCAAGGCCACCGAGGACGCCGGGCACGTCTCCCGCCGACTCACCGCCGAGTCCATCCGCTACTACACCACCGAAGACACACACCAGAACCGCCAGCTACAAGCCTGCTGGTCCCTCGGCCAGTACCCTCTCTGGTGCACCAGCGCCGCCCAACGCGCCGAATGGGACCACGGACCCGACCACGGACCGCAGAGAAGCTTGCCCGGCTGGGGCGGACTACAGCGCTGGGCACACATGCTCGGCTACGGCGGACACTTCGCCACCAAAAGTCGCCGCTACTCCACCACCCTCGGAGCACTCCGCGCCGTCCGCCGCGCTTACCAAATAGGACAGTCCACACAGGACAGTCAGCCGCCCGAGAGTACGCCCCTGGACGATGATCCCGATGGTGCCCAAGCCAACCTCATCGTCACCCACACCTTCGACGGCGTGGGATGGCTCACCACTGGAGACGCCCAGCTAGCGAACACCGCAGCAGCCAAAGCACGAGAGCACCGCCTCACCGCACGCGAAGAACACGACGCGCTGATCAACGGGAGGAGGTGAACAACATGACAGTGATTACGCCGAAGTGGCATACCACAAAAGAGGTCGCACAGATGCTTGGATTTAGTTTATCGAAGACCAAGATGCTGGTTGCCATGGGCGAAATCCGATCAATAAAAGACGGACGAAACCGTCGCATTTTGCCCAATTGGGTCGATGAGTACATCCAACGACGAGTCCAGGAGGCAGAAAATGAGTGGTAAATCGCGCGCCAACGGCGAGGGTTCAATTTACCCTTACCGCAATGGCTACGCTGCATACGTGTGGGTACAAACGCCTGTCGGCACCCGGAAGCGTAAGTACGTGTACGGCAAGGACCGCGACGAGGTACATAACAAGTGGCTCAAGTTACACCACCAAGCCAAGAAAGGGCCGGTTGCTACGAATGTGCCCAAACTCGGACCGTACCTGCTTAGCTGGCTCGAAGAGGTCATCGAGCCTAATCGAGCACCGAAGACGTACGTCAACTACGAGCTGTTCGTCAGGCTTTACATAGCTCCCTTTCTTGGCGAACGCCGAATCGACCGGCTGCAACTCCGCGAGGCACAGACGTGGGTCAACAGGCTGTCGCAGGTGTGCCAGTGCTGCGCGCAGGGCAAGGACGCTCGTCGGACGAAGGTGAAGCAACGATGTTGTGCCCTTGGGCGGTGTTGCGAGCAGACGCCTTCAGCTCGGACGGTCAAAGACATCCGGGATTGCCTGCGGAGCGCCTTGAACCACGCGATCCGAGAAGAGTTGATCAGCCGGAACGTGGTCGCGCTCGTCAGCCTGCCGACGCTTCGTAAGCCTAGGCGTCAACGGTGGTCCAGCGATGAGGCTCGGCGGTTCTTGGAGTCAGCCAAGACCGAGGATGACCCGCTCTACGCGGCGTACGTCCTGATCGTGGTCATGGGGATGCGTGAGGGCGAAGTCCTGGGCCTGCCTGACGATGCGATCAACTTCGAGGCATCGGAGCTGGACATCTCCTGGCAGCTTCAACGCGTCCGTAAGCGCCTGCTGCACCGTCAGACCAAGACCGCGACGTCCGATGACACCCTGCCGCTTATCGACGTCGTCACGGCCGCGCTGAAGCTCCGTATCGAGCAGCGGAACCGGGACCGCGAGAAGGCGGACGCCTGGATTAAGAGCAACCTGTTGTTCACCACTCAGAACGGCACCCCGATCGAGCCCCGCAACTTCCTGCGTTCCTGGGCCACCCGGTGCCGAAAGGCTGGCGTGCGATACATCACCGTGCACGATGGTCGACGTTCTTGCGGGTCACTGCTGGCTGACCTTGACGTACATCCCCGCGTTGCGATGCGCATCCTGCGACACGCCCAGTTCACGGTCACGATGGAGGTCTACACCGAGGTTTCGTCCGAGCAGACTCGGGCAGCGCTCAAGAAGCTTGGGGACAGCCTCCAGTGAAGCTACTGCTGTACTTTGCTGCTGTACAGGTCGCAAAGAGGCCCTTCCCGGGTGTCCGGAAAGGGCCTCTGACCTGCTGTGGAGCTGAGGGGAATCGAACCCCTGACCTTCTCGATGCGAACGAGACGCGCTACCAACTGCGCTACAGCCCCTTGAAGCCCGATCAGCATAGCAACGGCGCTGTGCCGACCGAGCGGGAGGGTCCCTACTCGCCCGCCGCCCTGCGGAAACCCGCCTGACCAGGCTCTTCGAGGTCGTGGAAGGCCGGGTCCTCGTCCTCGGGGTCGACGACCGCGGCCTGCCGGCGCATGCGCGAGGTCGGCGACGGCTTGCGCTCGGATCCGACGATCTCCGCCGACGCGCGGGTGACCTCCACGTCGTCGGACGGCGCCCGGCGCACCGGCCGGGAGCCGCTCATGCGCGCCATCCGCCGCTCGCGGATCTCGTTCTCGATCCGCACCTGCCTGCGCAGGTACACGAGGTAGCCGATCAGCGTCAGGTCGACGGCGCCGTGCACCCACCACAGCAACGGGAGCAGGAATCCAGCCAGGCCGGCCGTGACGACGGCCAGCACCAGCAGGATGATCACGACACGCTGCCGGAACGCGTACTTCGCCTTCGCGGCGATCTCCGCGGCCTCCGGATCGAAGCCGCCACGGCCTGGGCGGTAGCGGCGGGGGTTGTCCGGCCTGGGCTGCGGCAGCGGCGGCAGCTCGGCCTCCTCCCGGGGCTCGGGCTCCTCCACGGCCTCGAGGTCGTCACGGTCATCGGGGTGCTCGTCCGGCTGCACGGTGTCGGCCATGCTGAACTCCTCCCGCCCCTCGTTGCGTGTGCTCCCGCTCCGCACGACTCGGGCGGCCAACGCGGAGTCCGCGGTGCGTGCGATCTCCTGGCGCTTGCGCGCGATCATGGGAACGAGGACGACGAGCCATGCCGCGGCCAGCGCGACAATGATCAACGAGCTAGGCATCTCCCGTCACCTCCCCCGACGTGAACTCCGTTCGTTAGTCACGCTAGTCACAGGAGTAACAGAAGAAACGGAGGCTCGCCGGGAGAGATCATGGATCTTGTCACTGGATTAGGTGAAAACCAGCTTATGTGGTAACGCGCCTTCAGGCGTGTTCGGCCTTGCCGCTCGCCACCAGCCGGGCCACCAGACCCGGCCCAGTCTCCTCCGCCGTGATCGCGAAACACAGGTGGTCCCGCCAGCCGCCCGCGACGTCGAGGTACCGCTCGAACAGGCCCTCCCTGCGGAAACCGGCCTTCGTCAGCACCCGCACGCTCGCCGTGTTCTCCGGACGCACGGTGGCCTCGATGCGATGCAGCCCGGCCTCGCCCAGCGAATGGTCGACGGCCAGCGCCACGGCCGCGGTGGCGATCCCGCCGCCCGCCAGCGCGGACGGCACCCAGTAACCCACCCACGCCGAACGCAGCGACGCGCGGATGACGTTGCCGATCGTCAGCTGCCCGGCGAACGTCCCGTTCAGCAGGATCGTGAACGGCAGACACTGCCCGCGCCTGCCGAGCGACCGCAGCGCCGCCCACTGCGACGGCCACGCCAGCACGGCGTTGCGTTCCTCCCAGGATCCGGCCGCGCTGGGCTCCCACTGTTCGAGGTAGCCGCGGTCGGCAAGGCGCGTGCGGCTCCACTCCCGCGCGTCGCGCAGCCGCACCGGCCGCAGCGTGACCGTCCCCGCCGGGACCGTCAGCGGGCCGAGCCGCACCGGCCAGCCCGGGTGACGGCTGTCCGCCCGGTAGTAGTCCGGTGGCGTCATGATCAGCCGCGTTGGGCGAGGAACGTCACCTTCACCTGCTCGCCCGCGGTCACCTCGGTGAGGTCCTCGTCGACATTGATCAGGCAGTTCGCCTCGGCCAGCGACGCCAGCAGGTGCGCGCCGGACGTGCCGAGCGGCTGCACCAGGTACTCGCCGTTGCTCTCGTCCCGCAGCAGCTGACCACGCAGGAAACCACGCCGCCCATTGGTCGACGTGATCGGCGACAGCAGCCGCGCACTGACGGTCCTGCGATGGGGGTTGCGGGTCCCCCGCGCCGCCCTGATCAACGGCCGGATGAGCACCTCGAAAACCACGAGCGCGCTCATCGGGTTCCCCGGGATCAGGAACGTGGGCACCGAGTCCGGCCCGAGCCTGCCGAAACCCTGCACCGAGCCGGGGTGCATGGCCACCCTGGTCATGTCGATCCGGCCCAGCTCCGACAGCGCGGCCAGCACCTCGTCACCCGAGCTGCCGCCCGCCCCGCCCGCGACCACGACGACCTCGGACATCAGCAGCCTGCCCTCGACGACCTCCCGCAGCCGCTTCGGGTCGCTCGGGACGATCCCCACCCGGCTGACCTCGGCGCCCGCGTCGCGCGCGGCCGCGGCCAGCGCGTAGGAGTTGACGTCGTAGACCTGCCCGACCGACGGCGTCCGGTCGATGTCGACCAGCTCGTCGCCGACGGAGATCACCGACACCCTCGGCCGCGGGTAGACCAGCACCTTCGCCTTGCCGACGGCGGCGAGCAGGCCGACCTGGGCCGCGCCGATCGTGTCGCCCTGACGGACGGCGACGTCGCCGATCTGCACGTCCTCGCCGGTCCGGCGGACGTATCCGGCCGACGGAACCGGCCGGTGGACGGTGACCTTCGCCGGGTGCTCGTCGGTGTAGGCGACGGGCACCACGGCGTCGGCGAGCGTGGGCAGCGGCGCTCCGGTCGCCACCCGCACCGCCTGGCCCGGCTGGAGCCGGCGCGGCTGACGGGAACCGGCCGGGATCTCCCCGACAACCGGCAGCTGCACCGGTTCCTGGCCCGCGGGGCGCACGTCGACGCTGCGCACCGCGTAGCCGTCCACCGCCGCCTGGTCGAAACCGGGCAACGCGTGCTCGGCGACGACCTCCTCGGCACACAACAGGCCCTGCGCCTCGGAGATGGCTACGCGAACCGGCCTCGGCCGGACGGCGGCGCCAAGCGCCAGCGCGAGCTGGTCGTCCACGGAGCGGAACTCGCTGGCCTCGGACTCCGGCGCGGCGGCGGACTCGGGTGCGGTCATGGGCGCTGGCTCTCCATCCGTTCGGTCAGCCAGGTGCGCAGGGACGGCCCGTACTCGGGGTCCTCGAGCGCGAAGTCGACCGCCGCACGCAGGAACCCTCCGGGGTTGCCCAGGTCGTGGCGGCCACCCCGGTGAACCACCACGTGCACCGGGTGTCCCTCGGCGATCAGCAGCGCGACGGCGTCGGTGAGCTGCAGTTCCCCACCGGAACCCGGGGTGATCCGGCGCAGCGCGTCGAAGATCGACCGGTCCAGCAGGTAACGGCCGGCGGCGGCGTAGGTCGACGGGGCGTCCTCCGGCGCGGGCTTCTCGACCATCCCGTGCACGCGTTTGACGTCGGGGTCGCCGGTGTCGGTGACGTCGAAGACCCCGTAGGGCGAGATCTGCTCCTTGGGGATGTCGAACGCGCACAGCACGCTGCCACCCTCGCGGGCCCGCACGGCCGCCATCCGCTCCAGCACCCCGGTCGGCAGCACCAGGTCGTCGGGCAGGAGGACGGCGACGGCACCGTCCTCGTCGGTCAGGTTGCCCTCGGCCTGCGCCACGGCATGGCCGAGGCCGAGCGCCTGCTCCTGGATGGCGACCTCGACGTCGAGCAGGCCGGGCCCGCGGCGAACCTTGGCCAGCAGGTCGGTCTTGCCCTTGCTCTCGAGCGTCTCCTCCAGCTCGGGCGCGTTACGGAAGTAGTTGACCACCGACTCCTTGCCCGGCGACGTGACGATGACCAGCCGCTTCGCGCCGGCCTGGGCGGCCTCGCTCGCCACCAGCTCGATCCCCGGCGTGTCGACGACCGGCAGCAGTTCCTTCGGCACGGCCTTGGTGGTCGGCAGGAATCTCGTGCCCAATCCCGCCGCCGGCACGATGGCGGTTCGGAACGTCTGCGTGGTTTCGGCGCCCGTCATGGGTGCGAAGCCTAACCTGGCATGGTGCGAGCGGGCGGCAATGACAGCACTGACGGCGGCGACATGATGACCAAGGCGCAGTGGCGCAAGCGCCTGCTGGCGGCCAGGGCGGACGTACCGATGGCCCGCCGGGTCGCGGAGGCCGCGTCACTGGTCCGTTCGCTGACGAGCCTGCCGGAGGTGGACGTCGTCTGCGGCTACCTGCCGTTCGGCACCGAACCCGGCTCGATCGCCCTGCTCGACGAGCTGCGCCGGACCGGGCGAACGGTCCTGTTGCCGGTGATTCCCGACGTCCCCGGCCCGTTGGAGTGGGCGGCCTACACCGGCTCGGGCGACCTGGTCCCGGGCAGGCTGCGCGGGGTGCTGGAGCCCGCGGGGGAACGGCTCGGCGTGACCGCCGTGGCTTCGGCCGGTCTCGTGCTCGTCCCGGCGCTGGCCGTCGACCACCGGGGCGTGCGGCTGGGCCGCGGCGCCGGCTACTACGACCGGTCGCTGGAACTGGCCGCGGACGCCGAGCTGATCGCGCTGGTCCGCGACGACGAGTTCGTGCCGGAGCTGCCCACCGAGCCGCACGACGTCCGGATGAACGGCGTGCTGCTGCCGGACGGAGGCTGGGTGCGCACTCCTACCGCTCGTCCAGGCGCTTCCTGAGCAGGCAGAACTCGTTGCCCTCCGGATCGGCCAGCACGTACCAGTCCTCCTCGCCGGTCTGGCCGACGTCGGCGTGCGTCGCACCTGCCGCCAGCAGGCGGGCGAGTTCGGCCTCCTGGTCGCGGTCGGTGGCGTTGACGTCGATGTGCAGCGGGAGCTGGCCGGTCCGCTCGTTCTGGCTGGGGCTGAGGATGAGCGTGGGCTGCAGGCCGCCGAACCCGACGCCGGGCGGGCCGATCTCGATGCTGCCGTCCTCCTCCCTGTCCAGTTCGACGTAGCCGAGCACCTCGCACCAGAAGCGAGCCAGCAGCTCGGGATCGCGGGCGTCGAGGACCAGTTCGGAGATGCGGCAGGCCATGCCGGGGAGGATATGCCCGGGGTGTGACGAACATGGGTTTGCACCGGTGGAATGATGTGAAGCACAATTGGCGTTAGCACTCTTGCGAGGCGAGTGCCAACGTGAGAAGGAGTCCCCGTGCCCACCTACCAGTACGCGTGCAAGGAATGCGACCACCGCTTCGAGGCGGTCCAGTCGTTTTCCGACGCCAGCCTGACCGAGTGCCCGCAGTGCTCCGGTCCGCTGCGCAAGCTCTACGGTGCGGTCGGCGTGATCTTCAAGGGCAGCGGCTTCTACCGCAACGACTCGCGGTCCGACTCCGGCAAGTCGAAGTCGTCCGGCAGCTCGACCACCACGTCCAGCTCGTCCAACGGGTCCTCGGACTCGTCGTCGAGCAAGTCGTCGGACAGCTCCTCCTCGTCGAGCTCGTCCAGCTCCAGCGGCTCGTCCGGGTCGTCCGGGTCGTCCACGACGAAGACGGCCGCCGCCGCTCCCTGACCCCGGGTTGTCCACAGCCCCCCGGTTGTCCACAGGCTGACGAACTCGCCCTTTACCACGCTGACGACCCGCTCCTACCGTCGATCACATCAGGCAAACGCCTGGTCACCCGACGTAGGAGGTCCCCATGGAGTGGGCAGAGCTGTTCGACAGGGCGCGCGCCCAGTTCCGCGGCAGGCGCGCCCGGCTCACCCGCAGGCTGGCGGCGCTCGGCATGGCCGGCACCGCGGTGGTGCTGACGATCCTGCCCGCACCGGCCCGTGGCGACCCCACCGCCGCCACCCTGGTCGCGGTCCGCGACCTGCCGGCGGGCACCGTTCTCACACCCGCCGACGTCCGCGTCGCCGAGATGCCGGTGCCCCTCGTACCGGCGGGTGCCCTGCGCGATCCGCCCTCCGTCGACGGCAAGCTCCTGGCCGGCGCGGCACGCGCCGGTGAGCCGCTGACCGACGCCCGCCTGGTCAGCTGGGCCGCGGCCGAACCCGGCATGTCGACCGTCCCGGTCCGGCTGGCCGACGCCGGTGTCGCCGGTCTGCTGCACCCCGGTGTGAAGGTCGACGTGGTGACCGGCGGTGAGCACGAGCCGGGACGCCGGGTGCTCGCCTCCACGGTCACCGTGTCCGCCATCACCGATGCCGTGGGTGACACCCGGGAAGGGGATAAGCGCACGGGGAAAGGACCGTTGGTGCTGCTCACCGCGCCGGTGGAGGTCGCCACCCAGGTCGCCGCCGCCTCGCTGGGCCGCCCGGTAACCGTTACCCTCCGGTAGCTGATTGTGTAAGACAAGCGACGCGAAGCGTCTCCGTTGAGGTGGCGGAGGGGCTGAGGATGGCGAGAGGAGCGGTTGTGCTGAAGGGCTTCAAGGACTTCCTGATGCGCGGCAACGTCGTCGACCTGGCGGTCGCGGTCGTCATCGGAACGGCCTTCACCGCGATCGTCACGGCGTTCACCAACGGCCTGATCAAGCCGCTGATCAACGCGATCGGCGGGTCCGACGCGGCGCAGGGGCTCGGCTTCTACATCTTCGACGAGAACAAGGGGACGTTCCTGGACTTCGGCGGTGTGATCAACGCGGCGATCAACTTCGTGATCATCGCGGCGGTGGTCTACTTCCTGATCGTCCTGCCGGTCAAGAAGATCCAGGAACGCCGGGCGCGGGGCAAGGAGGAAGGCCCGTCCGAGCCGACGGACGTCGAGCTGCTCACCGAGATCCGCGACCTGCTCCGCCAGCAGAACGCCCGCACGGGAACCCGCGACGACTAGCGGTCGTGGTGCGGCGGCCGGTTCTCCGTGTACCACCGGTCGGCGTCGGTAGGACGGGTCTCGGGGTCACGCTCGTCGGACGTGGTGTCCGGCAGCACCTCCCCGAAGACCTCGTCCACCCGGCGACGGTCGGGTCGCCGGGTGGGTTCGCGGTCGGCGGGCACGGCGTCAGGACTCGTTGAGCCCGGACAGCTCGTCGATGACGTGCGGCACCAGCGCGGACAGCGTGGCCATCCCGTCGCGGACCGCGGAACGGGAACCGGCCAGGTTGACCACCAGCGTGCTGCCGGACACGCCGACCAGGCCGCGGGAGATCCCCGCGTCCACGGCACCGGCAGCCAGCCCGGACGACCGCAGCGCCTCCCCGATACCCGGGATGGGCCGGTCCAGGACGCCCGCCGTGGCGTCGGGGGTGACATCGCGGGGCGACACCCCGGTGCCACCCACCGTGATCACCAGGTCGGCACCGCCGATCACCGCGGTGTTCAGCGCATTGCGGATGGCGACCGTGTCGGCGTGCACCACGACGGTGCCGTCGACGATGAAGCCCGCCTCCTCCAGCAACTCGGTGACCAGCGGGCCAGCCGTGTCATCGACCTCGCCGTGAGCGGCCCGGTCGTCGACGATCACCACGAGAGCCCGGCCAAGCCGTTGCGCGCTGCGTTCCATGACGCCACCGTAGCGCCTGCGACCGTCCGTGATCACGTGGACCAACATGTGACGAATTCCTGACGGCCCACTCAGTAATGCTGCCCGGAGCCGGATCGCTCCCTAGCGTCGAGGAGGTGCGAGTACTTGTCACCGGAGGTGCCGGCTTCATCGGCTCCCACGTCGCCGACCTGATCGCGGCCGACGGCGGCGAACCGGTCCTGCTGGACGCCCTGCTCCCCGCCGCCCACGCCGCAGAGCCCGGCTACCTCGGCGACCACCGGCTGGTACGCGGCGAGGTCGGCGATCCCGCGCTGCTGGCCGAGCTGCTGCGTGGTGTCGACGCCGTGTGCCACCAGGCAGCCGTCGTCGGTCACGGCCTCGATCCGTCCGACGCCCCGCTGTACACGTGGCACAACGACCACGCCACCGCCGTGCTGCTCGCGGCGATGCACGCCGCCGGCGTAGGCCGGCTGGTGCTGGCCTCGTCGATGGTCGTCTACGGCGAGGGCCGCTACGCCTGCCCCGAACACGGCGTCGTCACCCCGGCGCCCCGGCGAAAGGAGGACATCGACGCCGGACACTTCGATCCCCGCTGCACCACCTGCGGCAGCCCCCTGACGCCGCTCCTGGTGCCCGAGGACGCACAACTGAATCCACGCAGCACCTACGCGGCCACGAAGCTCGCTCAGGAACACCTCGCCGGTGCCTGGGCGCGGCAGACCGGCGGCACGGTGTGGGCCCTGCGCTACCACAACGTCTACGGGCCACGGATGCCGCGCGACACCCCCTACGCCGGAGTGGCGTCGCTGTTCCGGTCCGCGCTGGAACGCGGTGAGGCACCCACCGTCCTGGAGGACGGCAGGCAACGGCGCGACTTCGTGCACGTCACCGACGTCGCCCGGGCGAACCTGCTCGCCCTCGGCACGGAGCCGCCGGAGCCGATCACGCCCGTCAACGTCTGCTCGGGCACGCCGCACACCGTCGGCGAGCTGGCCACCGAGCTGGCGGCGGCCTGCGGCGGTCCGGCACCGCGGACCGTCGGTGGCGCGCGGGCGGCCGACGTCCGGCACGTGGTCGCCGACCCGGCACGGGCCCGGCGGTTGCTGGGCTTCACCGCCGCGACCGGGTTCACCGAGGGCGTGGCGGCCTTCGCCACGGCGGCGCTGCGGACGCCCGCCGGTCAGCCCGGTTAGCCGACCGGTACCCGCGCCAGCGGCAGCCGCACCTCGAACCGGCAGCCGGGCTCCTGGTTGCGCACGTCGATCCGGCCGTGGTGTGCCTCGACCAGGCCCTTGGTGATGGCCAGGCCCAGTCCGCCGCCGGACGTCGTGCCACTGCGGTCGGGCGTGCGTGCCCGAGTGCCGCGGAACGCCACGTCGAACACCCTGGGCAGTTCCGCCTCCGGGATGCCGCCACAGCTGTCGTGCACGGCGAGCACGGCCTGGTCACCGTCGACGCCCACCTGCACCGCCACCGTCCCGTCGGGCGGGGTGTGCCGGATGGCGTTGGAGACCAGGTTGCGCACGATGCGCGCCAGCTCGGGGTCGCTACCGACGACCACGACCGGCCGGGGCTGCGCGCTGGCCAGCACCCGCACGCGCTTGCGCTCGGCGACCGGGGTCTGCGCGGCGAGCGCGTCGCTGACCACGTCGGTGAGCGGGACGGCCGACAGGGTCAGCTCCAGCGCGCCCGCGGTGATCCGGGACAGCTCGAACAGATCGTCCACCATCGCCGAGAGCCGGGTGCTCTCGCCGCCGATGCGCTGCGCGTACCCCGAGACCTCGGCAGGCTCGGACACCACCCCGTCGGCCAGCGCCTCGGCCATGGCCCGGATACCGGCCAGCGGGCTACGCAGGTCGTGGCTGATCCACGCCACCAGCTCACGCCGGGACGCCTCGGCGGCACGCTCGCGTTCCCGCGCCTCCCGCTCCCAGACACTGCGCCGCGCGATCGCCCTGCCCAGCACGATCGCCGCCGGCACCGTCACCAGGGCGACCAGCAGGCAGACCAGCAGCATGGTGGTCAGCGTCGTGTTGAACATGAACCCGCTGATGCCGAGCACCCCGACCAGGGTCGCCACCACCGGGATCAGCACCAGCACGGTCAGCGAACTGGCCAGCGATCCCCGGCGCAGCAGGTACAGGACCCCCGCCCCGGCCAGTGCGATCGGCAACGCCAGCCCGAGCGCGAACGGTAGGATGTGCCACGCGTGCTCGAGCATGGCGGCGAACGACTCGTCCGGCTCAATCATGGCGCCACCCTGTCGTAGCGGTACCCGACGCCCCACACCGTGACCACCCGCACCGGGTTGGCCGGGTCCGGCTCGATCTTCTCCCTCAACCGTCGCACGTGGACGGTCACAGTGGACTGATCGCCGAAGTCCCAGCCCCACACCCGCTCCAGCAGGTCGGCGCGGGACAACGCGGTGCCGGGATGGGAGAGGAAGTACGCGAGCAGGTCGAACTCCCGCGTGGTCAGCGCCAGCTCCCGTCCGCCCCGGGTAGCCTGACGTGCCTCCATCTCCAGCCGCAGGTCGCCGTCGGTCAGCACCGGCGCCGGTGCGGGCGCCACCGGCAGCCTGGCGCGACGCAGCACCGACGCCACCCGCAGCGCCAGTTCCTTCGGGCTGAACGGCTTGGTCACGTAGTCGTCGGCGCCCAGCTGCAGGCCGGCGATCCGGTTCTCCTCCTCGCCCAGCGCGGTCAGCATCACGATCGGCACGTCGCTGGACTGCCGCAGCCTGCGGCACACCTCCAGTCCGTTGATCCCCGGCATCATCACGTCGAGGACCACCAGGTCCGGCCGGGACGCCGCGAACCGCTCCAGCCCCTCCGCGCCGTCACCCGCCTGCTCGACGGTGAACCCCGCGACCTCCAGGTAGCGGCGGACCACGTCGCGGACGGTCTCGTCGTCGTCGACCACCAGCACGCGCCCGGCCTGCTCACCCATCGAAATCCCCTCACCAGATCGTCAGCACCAGGTGGTTGACCACCAGCGCCGTCACCGCCTGCGCCGCCAGCCACCAGCGACGACCGGGCGCGGGCAGCAGCGCCACACCGGGCACCAACCATACGGCGAACGGCAACCAGATCCGCTCGACCTCGGCCTTGGACAACCCGGAAAGGTCAGCCAGCAGCACCGCCACCACGGCGGCCGCGACCAGCAGCAGCACCGGCTCACGCCACCACCGGCCCGCGACGACCACCCGGCGCAGCCCGGCGATCACGGCCGGGCCCACCGCGACGGCAAGCGCCGCCAGGTTCGCCCACACCCAGTAGCCGTACGGCCGGGCGCTGGCGATTCCCTGGTAGTACCGCTCGACCACCAGGTGGTAGCCGTCCAGCCACCAGAACCCGGCCGCGGCGAACGCCGCCACCACCACGAGCACCCCGGCGACGGCCACCGCCACCACCGGCCAGGCCGCCCTCGAAAGAAACAACACCGCGAGCGCCACCAACCCCAGCAGCACCAGCCCGTAGGACAGGAACAGCCCGAACCCCAGCACCAGGCCACCCGCCAGGGCGGGCCATACCGAACGCCGCACGCCCGCGACCGCCAGCAACGCCAGCCCGGTCGCCGTCACCCCGGCGAACAAGCCGTCGGCCGACACCCCCACCCACACCGCACCGGGAAACAGCACGGCGAACGGCACCACCGCGCGGGCCGCCTCGACGCGGCCCAGCACAGCCAGCGTGACCGGCACCGCCACCGCCACCAGCGCTCCGGCGAGCACGCACACCACCGCGGCCCACACCGGCCCGCCCAGCCCGATCCGGTCCAGCCAGACGAACACCAGCGTCGCGCCCGGCGGATGCCCGGACACGTGAGTGGTCCACGAATCCGGCCGATAATCCAGGATCCGGCCACTGAACTCACGCAACATCGTGGGAATGTCGGTGATCCCCGGCACCTCACGCAGGTACTCGTGTGGGCTGGCGAGCCGGTCGGCGAACCCGCGCCGGAACCCGTCCACCAGCGCCAGCGCGACCGTCCAGCCGACCGCCGTCAGATAGCCGAGACCCAGCAGCGGCCGCGTCGGCAACCGCGTGGCCAGCGCCGGGCCGTACAGCACGACACCGACGGCGATCAGGACGGCGAACACCGTCCCCGGGCCGGCGTGCGGCAGCCAGTCGCCGTAAAGCGGCGGAGCGAACGCCCAGATGACCACGTCCGACCCGGGCCGGTTCAGATAGTTGCCGACACCGATGGCTGCGGCGACCAGTCCCACCGCGATCGCGACGACAGCGAGGTCGCTGACCCGGGACTTGAGCACACCGGCACGGTAACCCCGCCAAGCAGCCCGGCCAAGCCGGGACGGCACACCGTCACAACCCGGTAAGAACTTCGCCGCCGTCACAATTCGGTAAGCAGCACAAGGCTTCTACGCCGTCCAACGTGGACCTAACGTCGCCGGTGTGACGGTAGACGTGATCCTCCCCTGTCTCGACGAGGCAGCGGCGCTGCCCGGCGTACTGGCCGCCCTGCCCGACGGTTACCGCGCCATCGTCGTCGACAACGGCTCCACCGACGGCTCGCCCGCCGTGGCCGCACGGCTGGGCGCGACGGTCGTCGCCGAGCCACGGCGTGGCTACGGCGCGGCCGTCCACACCGGACTGGAAGCGGCGACCTCCGACATCGTCTGCTTCGCCGACGCCGACGGCTCGCTCGATCCGGGTGCCCTGCCCGAGCTGGTCGCCGCCGTGCACACCGGCGCGGACCTGGCCGTCGGCCGCCGGGTCCCGGTGTCGGCGGCGGTGTGGCCGTGGCACGCCCGCGCGGGCAACGCGCTGCTCTCGGCACTGCTCCGCCGCCGCGGCCTGGGCGTACACGACATCGCGCCGATCCGCGCCGCCCGCCGCACCGCGCTGCTCGGCCTCGGCGTGACCGACCGCGCCTTCGGCTACCCGCTCGAACTGCTGATCCGCGCCCAGCGCGCCGGCTGGGTGGTGCGGGAGTTCGAGGTCGACTACCGCGCACGAGCCGCGGGCACCACCTCGAAGGTGTCCGGCTCCGTCGCCGGCACCCTGCGCGCGGTCAGGGACATGGGACGGGTGGTGCGGTCGTGATGCCGTTCTGCCTGCTCGTCGTCGCCAAGGCCCCGGTCCCCGGCCTGGCCAAGACCCGGCTCTGCCCACCGGCGACACCCGGCCAGGCGGCGGCCATCGCGGCGGCGGCACTGCTCGACACCCTGGACGCCGTCCTGGCGACGCCCGGCGCCGTGCCGCTCGTCGCCGCGACCGGCGATCTCGACGCCGCAGCACACGCCCAGGACCTGCACCGGCTGCTGCGCGGCGTCCAGGTCGTCCCGCAACGGGGCCGGACCTTCGCCGAGCGGCTGGCGGCCGCGCACGCCGACGCCGCCGTGCTGCACCCGGGCCTGCCGGTGCTGCAGATCGGCATGGACACACCGCAGGCCACCGCGGACGTCCTGGCCGCGACGGCCGCCTGCCTCACCGACGCGGACGCCGTGCTCGGCCCGGCCACCGACGGCGGCTGGTGGGCACTCGGCCTGCGCGATCCCCGGCACGCCGCCGCCCTGTCCGGCGTCCCGATGTCCCGGCCGGACACCGCGAACCACACCAGGGCCGCGCTGGCAGGCATCGACTTGACGCTGGCCGCCACGCTGTCCGATGTGGACACCATGGCCGACGCCCGCCGGGTCGCCGATGCCCTGCCGGGCAGCCGGTTCGCCAGGGCGGTGGCGTCGGTATGAGCTTCGAGACCGCCCTGCTCGGCAGGCACTGCTGGCTGGAGCTGGGCACCGGCGAACGCATCGAACTGCCCGTCGCCCGCTGGCACACCGACCGCCCCGGGCCCGGCGACGAGCTGCTGCTGCACCGCTGCGCGGGTCCCACGGTCGACCTCGGCTGCGGGCCCGGCAGGCTGACCGCGGCACTGACCGCGCGGGGAATCGTCACGCTCGGCGTGGACAGTTCACCGGTGGCCGTCCGGCTGACCAGGCAACGCGGTGCCGTCGCACTGCGCCGCGACGTCTTCGGCAGGCTGCCCGG
This sequence comes from Amycolatopsis suaedae, assembly GCF_004214935.1. Classification (GTDB taxonomy): domain Bacteria; phylum Actinomycetota; class Actinomycetes; order Mycobacteriales; family Pseudonocardiaceae; genus Amycolatopsis; species Amycolatopsis suaedae. The sequence goes on along the minus strand of NZ_SFCC01000006.1, from coordinate 139,748 downwards.
CGAGGGCCGCTGGCAGCACGTGCTGCTCGCCGACGGCAACATCGGCATCGGCGGCGACCCGGTGGCGCTGCTGCGCCGGACGGCGGACCTGCTCGCCACCGGCGGCACCGCCCTGATCGAGCTGGACCCACCCGGCACCGGCCTGCGCCGGGAGCGGGTCCGGGTCGAGGGCGGCGGCTGGTTCGCCTGGGCCTGGCTGGGTGTCGACGCACTGGGCAGGGCCGCCGAGGCCGCCGGCCTGCGGCTCGGCTGGACCGCGACCGCGGCCGGCCGCTGGTTCGCCGAGTTGGAACGCCCATGAGGTTCCGCGGCGCGGCACACTCGGAACGGGTCAGCGCCCGCATCGGCGTCTGGCTCGGCGTGAGCTTCCTGATCTGCTTCCTCACCGGCCTGCTCAGCCACCTCATCCAGCACCCGCCGGACTGGTTCGGCTGGCCGAGCCGCCCGGTCTGGCTGTACCGCGTCACCCAGGGCCTGCACGTCGTGTCCGGCATCGCCGCGATCCCGTTGCTGCTGGCCAAGCTGTGGAGCGTCTACCCGAAGCTGTTCGGCCGCCCGCTCGTCCGCTCGCCGCTGCACGCGCTGGAACGCGGCTCGATCCTGGTGCTGTCCGGCTCGGCGTTCTTCCAGCTCGTGACCGGGCTGCTCAACGTGGCCCAGAACTACCCGTGGAACTTCTACTTCCCGCAGCTGCACTACGCCCTGGCCTGGGTGGCGATCGGTTCGATCGCCGTCCACGTCGCGGTCAAGTTGCCGATCGTGCGGCGCGCCCTGCGCCGCGAGACCGAGCCGGAACCCGAGTCCAGTGGCCTGTCCCGCCGTGGCTTCCTGCGGACGACCTGGCTGGCCGCCGGAGCGGCCGTCGTGGCCACGGCAGGCGCGACGGTGCCGTGGCTGCGGCCGGTCTCCGGCCTGTCCTGGCGGTCGGACCGCGGCTCGCAGGGCGTTCCGGTGAACCGGACCGCCGCCGCGGCCGGTGTCGTCGACAAGGCGGCATCGGCGGACTGGCGGCTCGACGTCGGCACCCGTACGTTCAGCCGGGCCGAACTCGCCGCACTTCCGCAGACCACCGCCGAGCTGCCGATCGCCTGCGTCGAGGGCTGGAGCCAGTCGGCCGTCTGGACCGGCGTCTCGCTGCCCGACCTGCTGCGGGCGGCAGGCGTGGCGCCGGGCAGCCGGGTCGGCGTGGTGTCGCTGGAGGAAGGCGGGCTCTACGCCCGCAGCGACCTGCCCGGCGAGCACACGGCCGACCCGCTCACGCTGCTCGCGCTGAAGCTGAACGGCGAGGAGCTGAACCTCGACCACGGCTTTCCCTGCCGGATCATCGCGCCGAACCGCCCGGGTGTGCTGCAGACGAAATGGGTGCGACGGCTGGAGGTCTCGCCATGAGGGTCCTGCTCGCGCTGCCCGGGCTGGCCGCGCTGGCCTGGGGTGCCGTCCTGCTCGCCGAGGTGCTGCTGCCGGTGCGGCCGCTGACCTTCGAACTCGCCGCCTGGCTGATCGCCGGCCCGGTGGTGCACGACCTGCTGATCGCACCGGTCGTCGGCGCCGCCGGCCTGGGCCTGGCGTCCGTCACCGGCCGCGTCTGGCGGGGTCCGGTGGTCGCCGGGACCGTGGTGAGCGGCGTGCTCGTCCTGCTCGCCGTTCCGTTGCTGTGGCGGGAGTTCGGCACCCCGCCGAGCCCTGGCCTGCACGACGGCGACACGTGGGCGGGGCTGGGCTGGTCGCTGCTGGCCGTGTGGGTGGCAGTGCTGGTAAGCGGCATGGCCCGGACCGCGTGGAACCGGCGGTCCGGGCCATGAGCTGGTCTCGGCCACCCGAGGTGGCCGAGCGACTTAGCGGGTTTCGATCGGCTGTCCGCCGAGCGTCACCTCGATGACCTTGCCGTCGGCCAGCGTGAACGGGACCTTCTCACCGGGAGCCCGGGTCCGCACGGCCGCCACCAGCGCGTCGGAGGTGTCGATCCGGCGGTCGCCGAACTTCACCACGACATCGCCGCTCTTCAGGCCCGCGGCCGCGGCGGGGCTGTTCGGCGTGACGTCGCCGATCTGCGCGCCCCCCTGCGGCGCGTCACCGACGGTCGTGCCGATGTAGGTCTGCGTCGCCTTGCCGGTCTTGATGATCTCGTCGGCGGTGCGACGTGCCTGGTCGATCGGGATGGCGAAGCCGATGCCCAGGTTGCGCCCCTCGGACTGCGCGCCGGGCGAGTTGCTCGACGGCGGGCTGTAGATCGCCGAGTTGATGCCGACGATCTGCCCGGCCATGTTGACCAGCGGGCCACCGGAGTTACCCGGGTTGATGGCGGCGTCGGTCTGGATCGCGTCCATCACCGTCTCCTGGCCCTGGTCGCCCGCACGCACCGGGCGGTTCAGCGCGGACACGATGCCCGAGGTCACGGTCCCGGACAGCTCGAACGGCGACCCGATGGCGACGACACCCTGGCCCACCTTGAGGTTGGCCGAGCTGCCCAGCTCCACGATCGGCAGATTGTTCAGGCCTTCCACCTTGATGACCGCGAGGTCGGTGGTGGGCGCCCTGCCGACGATCGTCGCCGGGGCACGCCTGCCGTCCTGGAAGACGGCGCGGATCTGACCGCCGTTGGCGGCGGCCTCGACGACGTGGTTGTTGGTCAGCACGTAGCCGTCGGAGGACAGGACGAAGCCGGAGCCCTCATTGCCGGTGCCGCTGCGGCCGGCGACCTGGATCTGCACCACGCTCGGCGCGACCTTCTCGGCCACCGCCTCCACCGTGCCGGCGGGCGAGTTGGCAGTCTGCTTAGCTGGCGTCGGCTGGTCGAGCGCGCTGACCGACGGCCCGCCACCTAGATCGCTGGCGAGGTAGCCGGTGACCGCACCGGTGCCACCGCCGATGACCAGGGCCAGCACCGCGACACCCGCGACGACCTTGCCGCTGGCGCCGCCACCGGAGCGGCGCGGCTCCTGGTTCTGCGGCTGCGGGAAGACGGCGGTGCCGTGCTGTTGCTGGTGCTGTTGATAGTGCTGACCGCCCTGCGGGGTGGCCGAACCGTAGAGCACACCCTCGGTGCCGGAGGAGCTGTGCTGTGCGTATCCGTGCGACGGCGGCTGCCACGGGTTCGGGGTGGACGTCCCCTGGTCGCCACCGAGCGGATTCCCGCGGGGTGGCGTGCTGGGCTCGCCGGCGTCGTTCCTGGCGGCGGGGTCGTTCTCGGTCATGCGTTCACCATGCCCGTCGGTCCTGAGAGCGAGCTGAGCCGTTCCTGTGGTTCCGGCATGAACAGTTTAGGGGCGAGCGTCGCGTAGCCGCTGGGCGATCTGTTCCGGCGTCGTGTCGTTGACCCACACCGCCATGCCGGACTCCGAACCGGCCAGGTACTTCAGCTTGTCCGGCGCACGCAGCACGGAGAACAGCTCCAGGTGCAGCCAGCCCAGGTCGCGGTCGCGCCGGACCGGTGCCTGGTGCCAGCCCGCGACGTAGGGCAGCGGGCGGCCGTACAACGCGTCGCAGCGCCGGAGAACCCGCAGGTACACCTCGGCGAAGTCGTCGCGCTCGGCGTCGGACAGCGCCGCGATGTCGGGCACCTGGCGGTGCGGGACGACCTGCACCTGCACCGGCCAGCGCGCCGCGGGCGGCACGAACGCCGTCCAGTGCTCGCCCTCGGCGACCACCCGCACGCGAGCTGCCCGTTCGGCGGCCAGCACGTCGCCGAGGACGTGCCTGCCGTGCTCGGCTCGGTAGGCACGAGCGGTTTCCAGCATCCGCTCGGTGCGCGGCGTGACGAACGGGTAGCCATAGATCTGGCCGTGCGGGTGATGCAGCGTCACGCCGATCTCCTCGCCACGGTTCTCGAACGGGAAGACCTGCTCGATGGCGTCCACAGCGGACAGTTCGGCGGTGCGGTCGGCCCAGGCGTCGACGACCATCCGTACCCGCCGCGGGCTCAGCTCGGCGAAGGAGCGCTCGTGGTCGCTGGTGAAGCAAACCACCTCGCAGCGGCCCCGACCCGGCGCGACCGGCACCATCGGCAGACCGTCCACACTGGACTTGGTGTCCGGAACGTCCTGCGCCAGCGAGGGAAACCGATTCTCGAACACGACTACCTGGTAGTCCGACTCAGGCACTTCGCTCGGTTTGCCCGGTTTGGTCGGGCACAGCGGGCACAGGTCGGCGGGCGGCTTGTAGGTGCGGGTCTGCCGGTGCGCGGCCATCGCCACCCACTCGCCGGTCAGCGGGTCACGCCGGATCTCCGACGCCGGCATGACCTGCGGCAGATCCCGGGTGTCCTCGGCCGTCCTGACCGGGGCGTCACCGTCGGCGTCGAAGTAGATGATCTCCCTGCCATCGGCGAGGTGCCGGAGCGTGCGCCTCACTCGGATTCCTCGTGTTCGTCCTCCGGAACCTCCGCGATCAGCAGCTCGCCCGCCTGCTCGGCGAGGATCTCCCTGGCGGACTCGCCCAGCCCGTCGTCGCTGACGACCACGTGGGCCTCGTCCAGGTCGGCGATGGTGGAGATGCCCACGGTCCCCCATTTGGTGTGATCGGCGAGCACGACCAGCCTGCGGCCCGCCTCGACCAGGGCACGGTCGGTCTCGCTCTCGGTCAGGTTCGGCGTGGTGAAGCCGGGACCGTCGGCCATGCCGTGCACGCCGAGGAACACGACGTCGAGGTGCAGGCTGCGCAGGCTGTTGACCGCGACCGGGCCGACCAGCGCGTCGGACGGGGTGCGCACGCCACCGGTGAGCACGACCGTGCGGTCCGGCTGGGGCGAGCCGCGCAGGACGTCGGCGACCTGGATGGAGTTGGTGACGATGGTCAGGCCGGGCACGCCGTCGAGTGCCCTGGCCAGCGTCCAGGTGGTGGTGCCCGCGGAGATGCCGATCGCCGTGCCCGGCCGGACCAGCCCGGCCGCCACCTCGGCGATGGCCTCCTTCTGCGCTCGCTGGCGCACCGACTTGGCCTCGAAGCCGGGCTCGTCGGTGCTCTTGCCGATCACCGAGGTCGCGCCGCCGTAGACCTTCTCGACCAGGCCCTTGCCCGCCAGAACGTCCAGGTCGCGGCGTACCGTCATGTCGGACACGCCGAGGCGGCCGACGAGGTCGCTCACGCGCACCGCGCCGTTGCGCCTGGCCTCTTCCAGAATCACCGCCTGCCGCTGCCGCGCCAGCACCGCACTCACTCTCCCGAGAGTCGACTTGACCCCCACAGTCAATCAACAAAATCCTACACGATCAAACACATCCGTGTAGGAACTTACCCGGGAACGCCTGGCAACCGGATGGTGAGCAAAGCGCCGCCAGTGGCCGCCCTGCCCGCGTAGACCGCGCCACCGTGCCGTTCGGCGGCATGCTGGACGATGGCCAGCCCGAGGCCGGAACCGGGCAGGGTGCGCGCCTCCGACGAACGATAAAACCGATCGAACACCTTCGGCAGGTCCTCCTCAGCGATGCCGGGCCCGGAGTCGGCCACCTCGATCACCGCCGTGCCGTCGCCGAGCGGATACATCCGCACCCGCACCACACTGCCGTCCGGCGAGAACTTGACCGCGTTGTCCAGCAGGTTCAGCACCGCGCGCTCCAGCGCGCTGGAGTCGCCGGTGAGCACCCAGGGGCTGAGGTCGACGTCGAACTCGATGTCGCCGGCCCGGCGGCGGGCCCGGTCCAGCGCCCGCTCGACCACCTCGATCAGCTCGACCCGTTCGAACTGCGTCTTCGGCTCGTCCTGCCGCGCCAGCTCCACGAGGTCGCCGATCAGCTGAGTGAGTTCGTCGAGCTGGCCCCGGATGTCGGCCTCGATGTCGGCCCGGTCCTCGTCGGACAGCTTCGGCGCGCCGGCGCGCCCGGCGGCCAGCAGCAGTTCCAGGTTGGTGCGCAGCGACGTCAGCGGCGTACGCAGCTCGTGCCCGGCGTCGGCGACCAGTTGCCGCTGCCGTTCCTGCGACTCGGCCACCGTGCCCAGCATGGTGTTGAAGCTGTGGCTCAGCCGGGCCAGCTCGTCGTCGCCACTGACCGGGATGGGCCGCAAATCCCCCGTGCGGGCGACCCGTTCGGTGGCCGACGTCAGGCGTTCCACCGGGCGAAGCCCCGCCCTGGCGACCGCGGTGCCCGCCGCCGCGGCGACCAGAATGCCCGCGCCGCCGATCAGCAGCAGGACGACGGCGAGGTCGTTCAGGGTCTCCTTGGTCGCGCCGAGCGGCTGGGCGACGACCAGCGCCACGCCGGGCACGAAGCGGTAGGGAACGGCGAGCACCCGGGCGTCGGTGCGGCTGTCGGTACGGATCGACTGGCTGGACGCGCCCGCGGCGACCTTGCGTTCCTCCAGGCCCACCGGCGGCCGGTCGTCGATCGGCGAGCTGAGCACCGAACGCCCATCGGACCGCACGACGTCGAACTGGATCTCGGACAGCTTGAGCAGGTAGCCGGGAAAGCTCTGGCCGCCGCTGCTGACCATCTCGCTGTCGTTGAGAACGGAGGCCGCCCGCTCCCGCAGGCTCTCGTCGATCTGGGCGTACAGATTGCCGCTCACGGTGAAGTAGGCCCCGATCGAGACCAGCGCGACGGCGCCGGCGACGCAGGCGGCGGCCAGCAGGGTCACCCGGGAACGCAGTGAGAAGCGGCGCGCTCCCTTGCCCTGCTGGGCGGTCGTCACGGTGGCGTCTCCCGCAGGACGTAGCCGACGCCGCGCACCGTGTGGATCAGCCGTGGCTCACCGTCGGCCTCGGTCTTGCGCCGCAGGTAGCCGACGTAGACCTCCAGGGCGTTGCCCGAGGTCGGGAAGTCGTAGCCCCACACCTCCTCGAGGATGCGGCTGCGGGTGAGCACGTGCTTCGGGTACGACAGGAACAGTTCGAGCAGGGCGAACTCGGTCCGGGTCAGACTGATCTCGCGCTCGCCGCGGCGAACCTCGCGCGTGCCGGGGTCCAGCGTCAGGTCAGCGAAGGTCAAGGCGTCGGCCTGGCCCGGCTGGGCCTCGGGGCTGGCCCGGCGCAGCAGCGCGCGGAGTCTGGCGAGCAGCTCCTCGAGCGCGAACGGCTTGGGCAGGTAGTCGTCGGCGCCGGCGTCGAGGCCGGACACCCGGTCGGAGACCGTGTCGCGGGCGGTGAGCACGAGAATCGGCAGGTCGTCGCCGGTGCTGCGCAGGCGGCGGGCCACCTCCAGGCCGTCGAGCCGAGGCATCATGACGTCGAGCACCATGGCGTCGGGCCGGTTGGCGACGATCTGCTCCAGCGCCGCGGCGCCGTCGCTGGCCAGCTCGACCTGGTACCCGTTGAACTCGAGCGAGCGGCGCAGCGACTCCCGGACGGCCCGGTCGTCGTCGACAACAAGAATGCGCATGGCAACAGTGTTACGCACGGTGCTGAGATCCTGCTTAGAACGGGCCCTTCGCCACCGGCGCGTTCCACTTGCGCCACAGCGCCAGCATCCGGATACCCACAGTGACCGCAGCCGCGACGGCGGTGACCGGCCCGGCAGGCAGCCTGGCAAGGTGACCCGCGCCGACGAGGATCGCGCCGGCCAGCGCGGCGACGGCGTAGATCTCCTTGCGCAGGACCAGCGGGATTTCTCGCAGCAGCAGGTCACGCAGGGCCCCGCCGCCGATCCCCGTGGTCATCCCGATCAAACACGCCGTGTACACCGGCGCGCCCGCGTGCAGTGCCGTCGACGTGCCCGCGGTGGCGAACACGCCGAGCCCCAGCGCGTCGGCGAGTAGAACCGCCCGCCGCAACTTCGCCACCTGAGGGTGAAAAATGAACACGAGCAGGGCAGTTCCCGCGGCGACCGCCAGGTACGGCCAGGTCCTGAGCGTGGCAGGCGGGTGAATACCGAGCAGGACGTCCCGGATGATCCCGCCCCCGAGCGCGGTGGTGAGCCCGAGGATGACGACGCCGAACAGGTCGAGGCGTGCCCAGACGGCGGCCAGCGCGCCGGAGGCGGCGAAGGCCACCAGACCGAGCATCTCCAGCGCGACCAGCACGGGTTACTCGATCAGCCCACCCCGGTAGGCCAGCAATGCGGCCTGCACCCGGTTGGCGGCCCCGATCTTGGACAGCACCGCGGAGACGTACCCCTTCACGGTCGCCTCGGAAAGGTGCAGCTGCCCGCCGATCTCGGCGTTGGACAACCCTTGACCGATCAGCCCCACGACCTCCCGCTCCCGGTCGGAGAGGGAGGCCAGAAGCTTCCGGGCAGGAGCCGCGGCCCGCTGCTCGTCCCGGTGGGCGGTCACCATGCGGGCGGCGACCCCCGGGTCGAGGACAGCTCCGCCCCTGGCCAGGTCCCGGATGGCGCGCAGGAGCGCGGCCGGCTCGATGTCCTTGAGCAGGAAGCCGTTGGCCCCGAGCCGCAGCGCGAGGCTGACGTACTCGTCGATGTCGAAGGTGGTCAGCATGGCCACGGTCGGCGGTTCGGGGAACGATTGAATCGCCCGCAGCGCCCGGATCCCGTCGTCAGCAGCCCGCATCTTGATGTCAAGCAGTACGACATCCGGGTGAAACCGCCGAGCGGTCTCCACGGCCGATCTGCCGTCGCTGGCCTCGCCCACGACCTCGATGTCCGGCGCGCCCGCCATCATCGCGCGCAGGCTCGACCGGACCAGTTCCTCGTCGTCTGCGAACACGACCTTGATCAACGCAAGCCTCCGTGGGCCGGTGGGTCCCCGTCGAGGAAGGCTACCCACAGGCATCCCCGCTGGTGAAACCCGCCACTCGTCGGTGTCACATGATCGTGAGGTTACTCTGTGTGACTGTACACGGCCCGCCTTGGGCGTCGCCGCCCCGGCCCGCTACGCTGACAGCTGCCAGCCCTCGTAGCTCAGGGGATAGAGCACCGCTCTCCTAAAGCGGGTGTCGCAGGTTCGAATCCTGCCGGGGGCACTTTAGATTCTGCCGGGGCACCTTTGTCAGGGGTCAACTGCGAAGCCCTGAACATCTGCCGGTGGGCGCCCAGACTTCCCGATTCCGCGCAGTACCGCTGCAGCTAGCCTACGACACACCCAGGTGTGACCGACCCGGTTAGCCACCGGCTAGTCAACGGCAACCCTCCGAGGCTGAGGCGGCCGCAACCCGTATTGCGCAACGGGTGGCTTGTAGTTCCTACTAACATGCCGATATCCGCTGCTACTTATCCGGCCAAACCAACTGATCGAGCACACTTCGGCTCTCTCAACGTTACGAGTCAGCGAGGAAGCCGTCTTCCAGGTAGCGCGCGGCCGTGCGCCGGCGGTGCCGTCGCGCTGGGGACCCCCGACGCGGCTACGAGCTTTGCGAAGCCTTCACGCCGAGGGGGCAGTCAAAGCCGACGTCATTCGCTATGCCGCGCGCGAGGTGTAGACGCATAGAGCGCGATGAGATCTACGAAATCGTTGACCTTGAACCCGCTCAAACACAGCTTGGCAGGCGCGAATACCTCACCATCGAGTTTGGTTCAGTCGCTAGCTTAGCTCACAGGGTCGGAGGCACAACAATAAGAACCACTTCCCTCGGAACGGGCGTACTTAGATTAACTGAGTCAAGCCTGTACACAGCTTGGCGGCATAGATTCCACCAACGTCCTAGGCCATGCCTATTCGAGGCGGCTGGCCGTCCTCACGCGCAGCGCGGTAGGACGCGCAAGCCCGCAGGCCCGTGGTCGATCACTAGCTCATGTTCGCCGGACCACTCGGCGTCGAGCCGGAGTAGTGCTGACGTAGCGACACGAAAGAACCCCAATGTAGCCAGGTTGGCAATACGCCAAAAAGGCTGATCGCGAAGGGAGCTCGGGGTCTCTTGACTGACAAGCACTCAGGCGCCTCCCTACAGGGCCGACGAACATGAGTTGAACACTAGCGTTCGCGCCCCCCCGTCATGCCATAATGCGGCCATGGGGGCCAGACTGCCGGAACCTCAGGGCCAACAGCGCGAGGTCGTATATCTGCGAGCCCAAGGCCACTGCGTCGCGCTAGGGGTGGCCGGCAGCGGGAAGACCGTAATGGCCGTACGACGTGCACATTACCTCGCGACAGCCCCCGGGTTCGGCGGCCCCACTCTCCTCGTAACATTCAATGGAGCTTTGACCACCTACCTCAGAAGTATCGTCGACGATCACCCTAACATTACGGTAGAGCAGTACCATGTTCTCGCTAGACGTCTCCTCGTCGAGCAATTTGGCGTAAAGCTAAGAATCTGCGATAATCAGACGCGAGACAAACTCATCGCTCTGGCGCTCGACGACGTCCATAGTAGAGGCCACTATAAACGCGCGGCCTCCAGCAAGCCGGTTAGCTTCTACAGTGATGAGTTCGACTGGCTGATCGGGAACGCCATCACCGACTTCGACGCCTATATCAACGGAAAAATTGAGCGGGTTGGACGTGGCCGTGGTCCACACCTCCGCGTCGCGGATCGTCAGCTTGTTTGTGACGTCTACCGTCGCTACCAGCAGATCCGCAGGTCGCGCGGCTTCGACCAGGATTGGCCCGGTATTTCCAACGAACTTCGACGGGCAGTTAGCCTGAGCCCGAACCCAGCTATTTACCGGCACGTGATCATCGACGAAGGCCAGGATTTCTCCCCAGACATGATCAGATCACTGGCTTCTATCGTGTCCAGCAAGGGTTCGGTTACCTTCTTCGGCGATTATGCACAGCAAATATACGGAAGCCGCATGTCATGGAAGTCGCTTGGCTTAAAGATTGGCGGCGGCAAAGTCGTCAAATTTGACCGAAACTACCGCAACACTCGCCCTATTGCCCATTTTGCAAAATTTATTTCCGAAACCCCATTGTTTTCCGAAGGGATAGACCTGGTGGAGCCCAAGGATCCACCGATCAATGGCCCCGAACCAGTTCTAGTGAGAGCAAGATCTGCGGATGACCAGGTGGCGCAGGCAGCAAGATTTGCTAACAATTTAGCCCGCGATCGGCGAACACGACTGGCCAACCAACGAGTAGTGGTTCTTATTCGTGACAAAACCGCAGAAGAAGACCTGGTCGGCTTACTTGATCATCCCAGGACGATTCGCCTCCACAAAGGCATGTCAAAATGGGACGAGCGGCCCGGGATATTCTACGGACCACACTCCGAAGCCAGGGGCTTGGAGTTCGATGCCGTAATCGTCCCGTTTTGCGATGACAGCGGGCTGCCCACCCCCAGTAGCGTAGATGCATTTGGGCTAGAAGAAGCTCGAATTCGACAAGCACGTGAGCTCTACGTTGCAGTGACGCGAGCTCGAACGGACTTGGTGCTGATACATTCGAGCAAGCTTACCAGATTTCTACCCGACGAGAGGTCGGGGCTCTACTTTCGGATAGATCCATGAATAAGATCATTGACGAGGCTCGAAGGCGAGGCGTTACGCGTCTGTGCCATTTCACCAAGGCAGCCAATCTTGCACATATTATTGCCACCAGGGAACTGCGAGATACCGCGCTCCTTGAAGCCTCGGACGACAGCTTTCGCCCGAGCGACATGAATCGCCGCGATGGACATCGCGGTCACATTTGTTTAAGTCTCGAGTACCCAAATTCCTGGTATCTGCAGGAGGCGCGCAATCGCGACCTTTCGTTTCCGGATTGGGTGGTCATAACTCTAGACATAAGCATCCTGGAGACCCCGGGGGCACGGTTCTGCCCTCACAACGCCGCGCGACTCTTAGGAGCAGGAATTCGCGACGGCGCCACCGGGTTTAATTCTCTTTTTTCTGATCGCGTTGGAGACCGCTATCGAAATTCAGTACACCCACCCTGGTGGCCAACGGACGACCAAGCCGAGATTCTGATCCCTGGCCCCATTTCGAGTAGCTTCATACGCAGTGTCATCACACAAAGCGACGAGCAAGCCGAACTGGAGACCTTCCGGCTAAAACTTCAATTCCCCACGGAGGATATACCTCCGCTTGATGTGGCCCCGGTTCTCTTTCAACCAAGGGAACTATCCTGGCAGGTCCGGAGGGGTAACAGGCCGATCGAAATGAAGTACACGCACGAGTAAAGGGCCTGCGCGCCACCTCGGATGGGCTTACCGTTGGCCCTGCCCATGTCGCCGCACCGGTGCTTCCCGCCCAGACGCAGACCTTAGGCGAACCTGTTGTCAGGCGACTCCACGTGAGCGGCTAGATCCACTAGTGTGATCAGCACGGCACGACGGGCACCGAGGGCCACCTCGTTGTTGCCCCCAAAACCGTACGTCGATGACGCACGTCCGTTTTGGGGAGAAACGATGGCGCTGGTACGCGGCAGAGCTGCCGACCTTCTGGCCGAGGCCAACCTCGGACACCTGCACACCCGGCTGGCCGAGCAGTCAGGGTTCGTCCTCGGCACCCGGGCCGGGGTTGGCGAGGTCAACTCCTGGCGGCACAGCCTCCGCGTCCTCCTAAACGACCTGGTCGACGCCGGCCTGGGCGACATCGAGGTCCTGCTCGAGCATCAGCTGCCGCACAGTCGCCAGCGCATCGACGTGGTGCTGTGCGGTGCCCACCCGCGAACGGGCGAGAGCAGTTTCGTGTTCGTCGAGCTGAAGCAGTGGTCGAAAGCCGAGATTCACCTGGCCGAGGTACTGAACATCCCCGGCATGCCCGGCCGGCACCTGCACCCGGCCGAACAGGTGCGCGGGTACTGCCAGTACATGGTGGACCACACCGAGAGCCTCGCCAGCCGGCCCAAGTCCGTCCACGGGGTGGCCTACCTGCACAACGCCCGCCGCGCCGACGTCGCCGGGCTGCTGCAGTACGCCACCAGCCAGTACGGCCGCCTCTTCACGATGGACGACAAGGCCAAGCTCGCCGATCACCTACGCGCCGTGCTCGACGCCGAGGCCGCGCGGGACGTGGCACGGGAGGCCGGGGACGAGTTCCTGGGGTATGCGCACCGGCCGACCAAACCCCTGCTCGACCTCGCCGCGGCCGAGATACAGGACCGCGAGCAGTTCGTCCTGCTCGACGAGCAGAAGGTCGCCTACGAGGTCGTCATGCAGGCCGTGGAACGCGCACACGCGGCACCGACCCGGACCGTCATCATCGTCGAGGGCGGCCCCGGGTCGGGAAAGAGCGTGATCGCTCTCAGCCTGCTGGGCGAACTGGCCAGACGAGGTATTCCAACCCACCACGCGACGGGCTCGCGCTCGTTCACGTTGACGATGCGCAAGTACGCCGGCAAGGGCAACACGCGAGTCAAAGGGCTGTTCAAGTACTTCAACAACTACGTCGGCAGTAACCCACGCGAACTGACCGTCCTCATCTGCGACGAAGCCCACCGGATCCGGAAGAGCGGGGTAACCCAGTACACGAAGAAGGAACAGCGTGAACGTGCCGGCCGGCAGATCGACGAGCTGATCAACGTAGCCACCGTGCCGGTGTTTCTCCTGGACGAGAACCAGACCGTGCGTCCCGGCGAGATGGGTTCGGTCCGGGAAATCACCGCCGCTGCCCAGAGCCTCGGCTGCGAGGTCGAGATCATCCGCCTCCAGGACCAGCTGCGCTGCGGTGGCTCGGTCAACTACGACGAGTGGGTTGCCCGGCTGCTCGGCCTTCGTAACGAGCCGGCGATCCCGTGGAGCAAGCTCGCCGGGCCGCTGGACGAGGGCATCACGGTGACCTCGGCCGCGTCACCCGAAGCACTTGAGTCCTGGGTCCTGCATCAGCAGGCCACCAACGGCGGCGTGGCCCGGCTCGCCGCGGGGTTCTGCTGGGAGTGGAGCAACCCGGTGCCCACCGAGAACGGTCTGCGCCTGGTCGACGACGTCAGGATCGGCGGCTGGCACCGGCCGTGGAATGCGAAGTCGGACGAGAAGAAGAAGGTCGAGGGGGTTCCCGAATCGGCCTACTGGGCAACGGATCCACGCGGGTTCGGCCAGGTCGGCTGCATCTACACCGCGCAGGGTTTCGAGTACGACTGGTCCGGGGTGATCTTCGGCCCAGACCTCGTGCGCCGGGACGGGCGGTGGGTTCCGGTGCGGAGCGAGTCCAAGGACGGCGACGTACGGAAGGCCGACGACCTGCACTTCGGCGCACTGATCAAGAACACCTACAAGGTTCTCCTCACCCGCGGCATGCGTGGCACGGCGGTCTACTCCACCGATCCCGAGACACAGGCGTTCCTGGAGGAGATGACGAGCTAGGGCGCCTCGGTACGGGCGGGGAAACGACGGTCGTTGCGGTCGATCTTCGCGTGGCATGCCTCGATGAGGTCGACGCCGAGAACGTCCACGAGCCGCGTCAGGTAGATGGCCACGTCGGCCACCTCGTCCAGCACTTTCTCCTTCAGCTCGGGGTCGTCCATGGCCTTGGCCGACTCCTCGGGAGTAAGCCACTGGAACAGCGCGGTCAGCTCACCGACCTCACCGGACAGGGCCATCACGAGGTTCTTCGGCGTGTGGAAATGCTCCCAGTCGCGCGCATCCGCGAAGTCGCGTAGCCGCGTCGTCAGGTCGTCGAAGGACATGCCCGTCAGTCTGCCCCACAAGAGCGCCACTACCTCCGAAGAGGCCCGTGTCGCCCTTTACTCCCAGCGGGCTCCGTAGGCCAGGCCCGGGGTGAGGCTCCGGAAGCGCAGGTGCACCTCACCCGCACGGTCCACGGGCTGCGGGTCGCCCTGCCACTGCGGAGCCGGCTGGAACGCGCCGTGCAGCTTCCAGACCCGGGGGGCCGAGCCGCGGCCGAAGCGCAGGCGCAGGTCGAAGCGGTCGCAGGGGCGACCGGGGACGCAGACCAGGTACGGCGGCAGCGACGACAGCCGGACGCGGACCGCGACGTCGTGCGACTCACCTCGGGACAGGGGCCTCGGCAACACGAGGCCGGCGCCGGTCAAGGTGCCGCCGTAGAACACGTCGGCCTCACCGGCCACCGGCGAATCCAGCTCCAGCTCCCGCAGGTCGTCCTGGTCGGCCACGATGCGGCGGCGCTCCAGCACCTCGGGCCGGTCCCGGTCCAGGGCCGCCGCCACGCACAGCTCCGCCGTCCGCCAGCCGCCGGCCGCGACCGGCACCGCGGCGGCCAGCTCCGCCAGCTGGTCGATCGCCTCGTCGACGCGACGGCGGACCGTTCGGGAATCACGGTCGACCTGCATTGCCGCCCACGACACCCGGTCCTGGTACAGGGGCTGCCGCGCACTGATGGCGAACGCCGCCAGCGTCACCAGGCGCAGGTCGTCCGGCAGGTGCTCGGCCAGCTCGGTCAGCCTCGCCGACAGCTTCTGCCGGACGGTCACCGGACCGTCGTCGTCGGCCACCCCGCACGCCGCGCGCAGGCCCGGGCCGATCCGCTCGGTCAGGCGTCCGGCGAACACGCCCCTCCCCTTACGAAGTGCCTTCAGCTCTCGTACCAGTGACACGGTCCCTCCCTCGTCGCAGGTACAGGGAGCGTGCGACGCGGGAGTGGACGAGAAGTGGACACATCGTGGATGCATTAGACAACGTCCGGACGCATCGGCGCCCACGTCACCGACACGGTCAGCGCCGTCCCCAGCCGGACGCCGTCGCGGCCCAGGAACGTCCGGTACGTGCCGATTCTGCCGAGCGTGGCGCGGTCGGCGTCGCCCACGCCGAACGCGATCACGTCGGGCCGAGCCTGCCACGCAGGGTCGGTCAAACCGCCGTAGGCCGCAGGCCAGGTCACCGGGTCTGTCGGCTGGCCGTCGGACGTGAAGAACACCATCGGCCGCTGCACCCGCAGGCGATTCCCCTTGAGCCGGCGTACATCGCGGTCGATCACCGAACGGAGAAACGTGAACGCCGGGCCGAAGTTGCTGCCCGCGCTGGGAGCGGAGCCGGTCAGCTCGGCCAGTTCGTCGGCGGGACGTAACGGTTGCAGCACCAGCGGAGCCTCGGCGAAACCGACCACGCAGCAGTGCACCCACGTTCCGATGGCCCGGTCCGCGTGGAGTGCTCCGCGGAACTGGCGGATGCCCGCGTTCAACTCCTCGAGATGGTCGGTCATCGAGGACGACACGTCGCAGACCACGTAACAGGGCAACACATCCGACTCCATCCACCGAGCGTGCCCACCTGACGTAGACCGATCGTGGATCGAAAGCTGATTTTCCGTGACCCGGACGGCCCCTTGCGCGATGTCATTCGCAGACAGCAAGCTCGGTCCCGGGGAGGTGGCGTGGAGTTTCGGATGCTGGGCCCGCTGGAGGCGTGCCACGACGGTGCCCTGGTACCGCTGGGGGACCAACAGCAACGGTTCGTCCTCGTCGTGCTCCTGCTGCACGCGAACCGGCCGGTGTCGACCGAGCGGTTCACCGAGATCGTCTGGAACGGCAACCCGGAACGCCGCCACCTCGTCCGCGGCTACATCAACAAGCTGCGCAAGGCGTTCCAGGACTCCGACGTGGAGATCGAGACAACAGCAACCGGTTACGTCCTACGGGTAACCGACGACCAGGTGGACACCTTCCGGTTCGACCGGTTGTGTTCCGAGGCCCGGCAGGCCGATGATCCGCGCCGGGCGATCGAGCTGCTCAGGACCGCCGTGGGCCTGTGGCGCGGCCGGTACCTCGAGGACATCGACATCGACCGCGTCGGCGGCACCGAGGTGATCTCGCCGGAGGACAGCTACTTCGACGCGGTCGGGGATCTCGCCGAGCTGGAGCTGAACACCGGCGATCACCGGTCGGCGCGGGACCGGCTGCGTCGCGTCGTGCAGTTCGACCCGGCACGGCAGAAACACGCCGGGTTGCTCATGCGGGCGTTGATCGCCGACGGCGCGCGCGTGGAAGCAATCCGGGTGTTCCACACGACCAGCGAGGCTCTCCGCGGAATCGACCTGGAGCCGGGGCCTCAGCTTCGCAACCTCGCCGCGCGAGCCGAACGCGGTGAACCGCCCAGCTCTCTGCCGTCCCGGCCCGGTGTGTTCACCGGCAGGGATACGGAACTCGCACTGATCGAGCGGACAGCCGCGGCAGGCGGCCGCGCCGTGTGGATCAGCGGTCCGCCCGGCGCCGGAAAGACGGGCCTCGCCATCGAGTCGGCTCATCGGTTGCGGGACCGGTTCTCCGACGGGCAACTCCTGGTGCGGCTCGGCGGGTTCACGCCCAACGTGCCGGCGACCACGATCGGCGACGCCCTCACGCAGGCCCTGACCGATCTCGGCGTACCCGCCGAGCAGATCCCGGCGACAGTGGGGCGGAAAGTCACCCTCTACCAAACCGAACTGTACGGCACCCGAACGCTTCTGGTGCTGGACAACGCCGCCTCGGCCGACCAGGTCCGGCCACTGCTTCCGCAGGCACCCGGCTGCCTCGCCATCGTGACCAGCCGGAAGATGGGTGAGCCGGACACCGGCGAGAACGTCCGGCTCGCCCCCATGCCGCCGGAGGAAGGCGCCGCCCTGTTCCGCGCCCTCACCGATCCGGCGCGGGTCCGTGGCAGGTCCGCCGAGGTCGACGAGATCGCCAGACGGTGCGGTCACCTGCCGATGCCGATCCACGTCGCCGCCGCGTTGTTCCGCCGGCATCACCGCTGGCCACTGGACCATCTGCTGCGGCTGCTCGAACAGAACGGCCCGGACAGCGCGGCCGTGCGAGCGTCCTATCAGCAGCTGGGCGCCCCACAGCGGTACCTGTTCCGCCTGCTCGGCCACCTGCCTGGACCCGACATCGACGTGACCGGCGCGGCGGCGCTCGCGGGCCGGGACGTCACCGGCGTCCGAGGGGCGCTCGACGAACTCCATCAGGTCAGCCTGCTGGAGGAGATTTCCCCGGAGCGCTACCAGATGCTGGACCCGCTCAAGGAGTTCGCCGCCGCCGAACCGCCCGCGACACCTGCCGAGCCCAGTGACGCCCTGGTTCGGCTGCTTGACTTCTACCTGGTGACGCTCGCCGCCGCGGTGAGCACCGCCTATCCGTTCGACCGCGCCCAGTTGCCCGCAACCGACCGAGCCAGCCCGGTCGCCCCGGTGTTCGCCGGCGCCGACGCCGCGTTGCAGTGGATCGCCACCGAGCAGAAGAACCTCGTCGCCGCCGTCCGCGCCGCGGCCACCCACGGCCTACCGGAGCACGCCTGGCGGCTGGCCGTGCTGATCTGGCGTCACTTCAACACGACCAGCCAGTTCGAGGACTGGATCGAGACCATGGAGCTCGCCTGGGAGGTCGTATCCGCCAACCCGGACAACGACTACGGCCAGGCTCATGTCCTGCTCCGGCTGGCGACCGCGAACGACCGGCTCGGCAGGCTCACCGAAGCACTGGAACTGGCCGCCAAGGCGCTACCCAGGTGGATCCGCCTGGGAGACGTCCGCGGCGAGGCCGCGACCCTGTGCGCGATCGCCATTCCCACCATGGAACTCGGCGAGCACGACCGGGCGATGGCGCACCTTTCGGCTGCCCTGGACAAGTACCGGCAATGCGACGACCCACGCGGCCAGGCCCACGCTCTGAGCATGCTCGGCTACCTCAACGAACTACACGGAAACCTCGACGACGCACTGCGCCGGCACGAAGCCGCGGTACCCATGCTGCGCGAGATCGGCCACGTCCAGGGAGCCGCGCACGCACTCAACAACCTCGGCTCCGTGCAGCAGCGGCTTGGCCTGCTCGACGACGCTCTGCGCAGCCATACCGAGGCACACGGGCACGCCACCGAGGTGGGCGACCTGTGCGCGGCCGCCTACGCGCTGACCAACCTCGGCAACGTGCACCGGCGGCACGGCCGGCTCACCGAGGCGGTGCGTTACCAGGAGCGGGCCAAGCAGGTGGCAGCCGACGTCTCCGACGCCGACCTGCGCACCCAGCTCTACCTCGACCGTGGCGCGACCGCCCACGCCGGCCAGGACGACGCCGAGGCACTACGCAGCTACCTCGCGGCACTGGACCTGGCCGCGGGCACGGGAAACCGCGCCCACCAGGCCCGCGCCCATCACGGCATCGCCGCGACCCTGCACCGGACCGGCCACCACGACCGCGCCGCCAGCCACTGGGACAGCGCCCAGACCGAGTTCGCCACGCTGGGCCTCCCCGAGGCCTCCGTGGTGAGCTCGGAACGCGAGGCCCTGGCCTGTCAATGCCGTCGTACCACCCGGTTCAGCTCGGGATAGATCTCCCGGACCGCGTGGTGACCACGCCAGCGCCCGAGGCACCTGGCCAGCTCCCGCAGATCCGTTCGCACGGTCGCCGAATCGACGTGGTCGGCGTCGTCGATCGTCTCCGCCAGTGTGGCGCAGCTCTGGTCGATCTCGCCGGACAGGGCGTACGCGAGCGACCGGCGAGCGCCGAACCGCGCCCTGGTCCGGCGGGCGGTCGCCGGCACCCTGGCCAGCTCCCGGTCGAGGACGGCCGCCGCCTCACCCGCCCGGCCGAGGTCACACAGGGCCCACCCGCGGGCCAGTTCCAGCGGATCCGCAGCCGTGCTGCCGAGAACCGGGTACGCACCGGTGTCCACGACAGCCGACTCCATGAACCCGGCGGCGCGATCCAGCGCACGTTCGCAGGAAGCCCGGTCGCCGGCCAGCGCGTGTCCCTGGGCCTCGCGTCGAGCGGCCAGCCCGAGGACGCGTGCGCTTCCTGCCCGCTGGGCCTGCCGGGCCAGTTCGACCGTGGCGACGGGGTCCTGCCGGTACAGCGCCAGCCCCGCCTCCCGGACGTAGGCATAGCTCGCGATGTCCCTGTCGCCGCCGGCGATCGCGGTCTCCGCGGCGTACCGGGTCCACCACAGCGCTCCTTGCTCGTTGCCGGCCTCCTGGCTCATCCAGCCGGTGTACTCGGCGATCCGCGCCGCGAGCAGCAGCAGGCGTGACCTGGTGGGCTCGGGGATCTCCCGCGCCAGCCCGTGCACGGTCCGGACCTGCGCGACCAGCGGTTCCAGCACGACGGCCGGACCGGTCTGGGTTCCCAGCCGCCGCAGTTGCTCGAACGACGTCCGCAGGCCCGCCAGCACGCCCTCGTCCGGCACCGGCCGCGGGCCGCTCGCGAGTGCGATACCCGCGGCCGCGCTGGCGGCGAGCACCTGGCGGCGGTCCACCTCGCCAGGCGCCGCTCGCCTGGACCGTGCCGCGTCGACGAGCGCACCACCGGCATCCAGTGTGCTGTCGCAGAGCCGCGCGAGGATGGCGTTCGGCGGCTTGACTCCATTTTCGATCTTGCTGAGGTAGCCCTTGCTGTAGTTGACGCGCTTGGCCAGTTCGGTTAACGACATCCCGGCGCCGTCGCGGTATTCCCGCAGCAGCGCGCCAAATGATTCGACCACCCCAAGCCTCCTATTCGACAGGTTCGAGTACAGCACTTCGGCGTGGCACACGCAATTGCCTGGACGCCCGTGAGCGTCCAGGCAACTGGTCATCGAATAGTCAGCCGTGCCACGGGTTGCCGTCGGCCACGGTCGTCGCTGGAGCGGGCGAGGTCAACGCTTCCACTGCGACAGCGGGGGCGGCGGAGCTGATGGCGAACACCATCAGCGACGAGATGACTTTGGCAAGGAAATTGGACATGACGAATCCTCCGAGGGAATTGGTAAACTGATTTCGGAGTGCCGGTTCGTTTTCCGGCCCCGCTATCGAGGATTCGTGATCACCACACGGTCAACAAGACGTTTCCCGTTGCCCACCAACACGGGCAACGGGAAACGAGGCACATCCACTTCGTATCCACTTCTGGTCCACGTGCGGTCCGGATGCTGTCACGAACATCCGAACACGAGCCAGGAGGTTGACCGTGACCGAAGCCGAGACCTACGACATCGTCGTGTCGTTCGCCGAGGAACAGCGCTCCACGGTGGAGGAAATCGTCGAGGCCTGCCGGCAGAGCGGGCTGACCGTGCTGCACGGGCCGGACCAGACCCACGAGTGGTGGGCTCGCAAGGACGCCGGTGACCTGCCCGATGCGCGGGTGCTGTTCTTCCTGCCGTTCGTGTCCGAGGTGGACGACTTCTCCTCGGCCATGCTGCGTGCGGTCAAGAACGGGGACGAGCACGTGCTGCCGGTTCTGCTGGGAGAGGTGCCCGCTGAACTGCTGCACCCGCACGTGACCTACCTGCGGACGGCGGAGCACCGGCCCGACGAGCTGGCCGAGGCGCTGAGCAGCCGGATCGAGGCCGCGGAGGCCGCCGGCCTGAAGCCGGCGGCGGCGTCGAGGGTGGTCACAGCGGCACGGGAGACCGCGCCGGAGCCCGCGATCCCGGCGAGCTTCAGCCGTTACGCCGAGCAGGACGCCGCCCTGCGGTACCTCGGCGCGCAGTTCGCCGCGGCGGTGCCGAAGCTGGAACGGCGTGGGTTCGTCGGCACCGTGCACGTCGCGGACGCGCAGATCGCGGTACGGGTCGAGCGCGCAGGCGACACGATCTACGCGCTCGACATCCAGCGCGGCGGCATCGGCGGCGACGAGACGCTGAACTTCGTGGTCGGCAGGCACGACGCCGGCAGCGTCTGCAGCAACGGCTGGGCCCGGCCGGTCTACGCGGCAGGCTCCGGCGCACTGGAGCTGCACGACCTGTCATTGCTCGGCGGCAGTACCGAGCACCGCCTGTACAGCACGGAGGAGCTGTTCACCGCACTCTGGCAGCGGATCGAGAACACGACCCGCTGATCCCACAAAGGGACGCGCTCCTCACCGAGGGGGAGGAGCGCGTCCCTTACCCGCGTGCGCGGTCGAGTACTTCCTCGAGCCGCAGTGGGCTCGGCGGGTGGTGGCTCAGGCACAGCGGCGACCGCATCGGGCGGAACCCGAAGTTCTCCCCCGTGACGTAGAACTGCCCGCGTTCCAGCTGCGAGATGTCCCCGACCGTGCTGCCCTTGGCCCTGGCCATCTCGTTCGCGGCGGCGATCTGCGCCGGGCTGTTCAGCCTGCCGAAGAACTGCGTCGTCGCGTTGCCGATGATCTGGTTGTGCACGCCCTTCGGCGCCTGCGTGGCGAGCAGCAGGCCCAGGCCGTACTTGCGTGCCTGCGAGGCCAGCAGGATGGTGCTCTGCGTGCTGGCCGTCCAGGTCCCCGACGGTGCGATCGTCTGCGCCTCGTCCATGACGAACAGCCCGCCGAGCGGCCGGTCGACGGCCGGGTTTCGCTTGATCCAGGCGAACACCTCCAGCTGGAGCTGGCTGACGAAGCTCTGCCGCTGCTCCTCCGACGGCAACCCGACGAAGCTGATCACCGAGATCCGTGCCCGCTTGCCGCCGGCCGGCGTCAGCAGGACGGCCGGATCGGCGGGTTCACCGGCGCCGCCCAGCAGCGGGTCGTTGACCATGGCGGCGCGGAGTGTCTCCGCCAGGTCGGTGGCCATCGTGGTGGCCGTCGCGAGCTGGCTGACGCCCTCCGGGAGCGCGGCGAGCACGTCGACGAACCCGGACAGACTGCGTTCGCCCCCGCGGGCGTAGTGGGTCAGCGCCTCCCGCAGCACCGCCCGGCCGCGCATGGCGGCCTTCGTGCCGCCGGTGACACCCGCGTGCGGCACCAAGCTCGCCACGGCCGCCTCGACCGCGGCGGCGAACTCGTCGGCGTCATCGCGTACCCCGGCGAAGTCCGGCAGCGGATGGAAGCTGAGCGGCCGCCCACTACCCCGGCCGGGGGTCCACACGACGACCTCGGTGCCGGCCAGGTACTCGCCGGCGTGTTCGACGTCGCCCGGCCGCCAGCCGGCCGGTGGTTCCGGCCAGGCGTCGCCCAGCCGCGCCAGGTCGTTGTTGGGGTCGAGCACGATCGCCGACACGCCGCGTATCGCGCATTCCTCGACCATCCGCCGCAGCAGAACGGTCTTCCCCGATCCCGATCCGGCGAACACCATGGCGTGCTTGCGCAGCGACTCCAGCTCGATGCGGATCTCTCCGTCCATCCCGAGTGCGATCTCGCCCGCCTTCGGGGGTGGTCGCGTCTCCCGCTGGTTCGCCCTTGCCCGCTCTCCGCCGAGCCGGAGCGCTTGCATCAGGTTCGTACGGCTCACCGGCTTGCGGGCCTCCAGCCAGCTCAGCAGCTCGTAGCTGATCCTGGTGCGCATTTCCCTGAGCGCGTAGAAGGTCCGTACGTCGTCTTTCGTGATTTCCAGCCGCTCGCTGCCCAGTTCGGGCAGCTCGTTGACCTCTGCCCTGGTCTTGGCGCCCGTCCAGCCCTTCGTACCGTGATGCAGCAGCACCAGATGCCGCTTGTGCGCGCCCGCCCGGACCCCGGCCGCGGCTTTCGCCTCCCGCACCCGCCGGAGCACCGCGTTGCCGTGCCGGGGTGCGATCGCGCGGAACGCCCAGCGTTCGGTGACATCCCGTTCCTCGTCGAGGATGCGCCGCAGTCCGGCATGCAGTTGGTAGCCACTGTCCGGCGCTGGTTCGGTCTCCCACGAGCGGTCGTCGTTACCTACCTCGGTGATCCACGATTTCAGCGCTGCCTGCAGTAACTCCGGCATCACCGCGTTCTCGGTGTGCTGGTTCAGCGCTGCTTCCACGTCGGCGGCGTTGCGAAGTTCGGCGAACCGCTGGTCGTACTGCGTGAAGTAGTCCGGCTCCGGCCCCACCTGGCGCGACACCTCGACGGGCTCCTCGTCGAACGACGCCAGCTCGCGGATCTCCCCGTGGAGGCAGGCCTCGGCGTGGTCCTGCACTCGGCGCAGGAGTTGGCGTGGGGTGTAGGCGCGCCACGAATCGCCGAACGCACTCGCCGCCACCGGCCAGGTGGCATGGGGCGGCACGAACCCGATTCGCTCGTACACCACAGCGAGCCACTTGGCGACGAGCGCACGCCCCAGCCTCGGATCGACGACGGCGCCGAGGAGCGGCGTCTGGGTGAACCGATCGGAAACCGTGTCCGTCGCCACCGATCGCAGCAGCTTCCAGGTGTCCGGCAGGCACGCGACAATGGACAGGCTACGACGGGTCGTCTCGCGCAGCTGCATCAGTCCGTCGGCGATGAGTGCGAGTTCACCGGCTTGTTCGGCGTCCGTCGCCTGCTCATCGATCGCGTTGCTCGCCTTGCTCACCAAGGAGTCGAGCTGATCGACAGCGACCACGCTCGGACCGGTGAGGGCCAGGATCCGGGACATGTCGGTAACCAGGTTGCGCTGCGTCTTCGGCAGCGGGTGCAGGTCCCACGGCCGCCGGTCACCGTCATTGGCTTCGGGTAGCCCGGCGAGGTAGTCCTTCCCGACGTTGACTTGGCTTCCGTTCGCGCTGCCGTAGAGAACGAGCGCCCGGATGGTGTCACCACATTCGACGGCGACCTGAGCGTCGACCCGCCTCAACGCGCCGACGAAGCCGTGCAGCTCCTCGCCGGTGAGCCGGGCTTCCCCAAGAACCGCCTTCGCCACCGTGGAGGGCACGTCCGCCCGTTCACACAGCCTCCGCAGCAGTGTGGTCAGCTGGAGTTCGCCGTCGTCGTCGGTCCGCCACAGCTCACTCCGCATCGCCTGCGCGACGTCGTCCCAGAAGGCCGCACCCGTGGTGAGGTCGATGAGAAAGAAGTAACCGCCTTCCTTCTGCACCAGTCGCCTGACTCCACCGAGCAGGTGGGTCTTGCCCACGCCCTTCTGCCCCTGAAGTGCCAGGCCGATCGGGCTCGGTCCGTTACTGGCCTTCGCATCAGCGATGCCCGAGCTGATGCGATGCTCCACCTTGGTGTGCAGTCCATCCACATGGGACGGCTGGGTATGCCAGACGTCATCGGGTGTCTCGGCGGAGTTGAACCGGAGCGCCGCGAGCGCCTGGCGAAGATCCTCGGTCATGATTCCTCGATCGCCAGTAGATGCTTATCCTCGCTACCGATCCGGATCGCGGCGGCGTGATCCGCTTCGGTCAACGTCTTGCGGTTCGAGATCGGAGCCAGGTGAACCAGCCCGGTCCGGGTCATCGACAGCAGAACCTCGTCGACCTCGCCGCGGTCAGCGCCGTCCAGCTTGGACCTCACCTTCGCCAGGCGTACCCAGTCCTGCGGGCCTACCGACAGCTCGTGGTAGGCCCCGCGGATGAGAGCCTCCAGGTCTGCCGGAGCGACCAGGTCGGCAAGACGGACACCGTGCTGCCTGAGCACCGGTACCATGCGGCGCAACAACTCGAACATTACCCGCGCCAATGGTCCCTGACGCTGTGGTGTCTCCAGCTTGTCCAGCTCGCTGTCACACCATGCGATGCCCGCTTCGGTAACGCGGTGAACGAGCCGCCGGTTCTCCTTCCACGTGTTCAGCAGACCTGCCCCGATCAGCTTGTCGCGGCCGGCCGGCCGGAGATCCACACCGTAGTCCTTCGTCAGTTCGGGATTGGGCACCTCCCGGTTTTCCAACGTCAGGATGAACAGCGCCGCTTTCTCATGGGTTCCGTACTTCTCCGGCATCCCTCCACCTTTCAGTCAACCAGCCCGCGGCTTCACGGTCGATCCGTTCGAGCAGGACATGGATCAGCCGAGAAAGTCCCTCCGGAGCCCTCGACCGCTCGTTACTGGAATGAACCTCGTTCAACAGCTTCAGATTTGTGGTCAGATCCTTGAGCAGAAGGAGATCGTCATCGTCGACCGCCGTGGACATCTCACGCACCGTCTGGTCGATGAGTGCCCAGCGGCCGTGATGAGCCTGCTTCGGCACATTCCGCAACGCGGAGCCGGCGCTCACCAGGATCTTTCGCTCCGAGTCCGCGCGGTCACGGCCGGCATCGGTGATGAGCTCGTGCAGTTGCTGCGCCACCTGACGCGGCCGCGTTCCGGCGCCGAGTTCGAGATGCCGCAGGTTACGCAGGAATCCCGGCAGTCCGTCGCGGTCGGTGTCGCTGGTGAGCACGCAGAACAGCTGCCGGTCGCCGTCGGCTTCGACTGTCCGGAGGAACCGCTCGGCCTCGGTGGCCTGCCAGCGGCTCACCGCTCCGTCCACGACGAGACACAGATGTCGTGCCGGCTCGGTGGCCTGATCCAGCAGGTCTGGGTCCCCAGACAACGACCGGACGGCATTGAGGTCGAGCGCGCGCAACTCGTCGATGAGTTCCATCGTGACCTTCAGCGCCGACCGCGGACTCGACACGAGAATATCGAGATCGTAGGTACGTTCCTGGGTGCGGGCCGCCGCCACATAGGCGTCCCGGTTGTCCGCCAGCAGGTCAGTGCGGTCGAACTGCTGCGCGATCACCGCCGCCACGGTCTCCAACGCGAACGAAAGCTGGTCCGCCGAAGGAGTCGTCTCCTCCAGTACGGCCAGTTGCTCGCCGAAGCTCCAGTACGACACGTACGGCAGTGTGAGATGACGCAGCATCAGCTCGGCAGGCACTCCCCTGGCCAGCCAGTTGCGAAACAGCGGCGCGGCGAGCTCCGCGCATCGCGCCTGCCAATGCTCGGCGCGCTGATACTCCACCCGACTGTCCAAACGGGACAAGATTGGCAGCACCATGTGCTGTGGCCGGTCGTAGGGCAGCCGGTCCCTTGCCACGTCGGCGAGCTTGGCGATGTTCACGGCACCCTCGACACTCTGGTCGTTGGCGGTGAAGAGGACGACCAGCCAGTCCGGCAGGTGAGCGGTGCAGATACTGCCGATGTCGGAGATCCCGGTGCGGCTGTCGATCAGCACGAAGTCGTAGTCGGCCGTCCATGCCGCTCGGCAGCGTTCCAGAAATGCCGCGAACCCACGCTGGTAGAGATCTTCCCAGTCGACGGCCTGGACCCGGCCCGCATAGGCAGCGTCGTGGCGCCCCGCGGCCAGCAACGCCACTGTGCCCCCGTCGAATTCGAGCCGGACCACCCTGTCACGTGGCCGTTCGGCGCCGTCGAGGAAGTCATAGGCGAGGTCGACGACGCCACCCTGGGGCGCCGAGGGCAGCATCGGGCCGAAGTAGTGGTGCAGTCCTGGTGCTTCCAGGTCCCAGTCGATAGCCAGTACCCGGTGGCCCCACCTGGCGAGCAGCATGGAGACGTTGGCCAACGTCGAGCTGCGGCCGACTCCACCCTTGTAGGAGTAGAAGGTGACGACGGTGCCGGTCATGGGCCGAACCTCGGAAGGGGTGGCGGCGGAATGAGGTACGGGTCCGGCGGATCGACGACCGGCCAGTCGTCCCGCCAGTCGGGAACCTGCTTCAGCAGTTCGACGAGCTCCTTCGCCAGCTCGACGACCTTGAAATGGAAGTCGGAGAAGGCCGGACTGACCTGGAACGGCGGCTCAGGATTCGCGTAAGCTTTGAAGTCCCACCAGGAGTATTCCCGGCCCTCGTCGGGAAAATTGTCCGAGTCGGAGTACAGAACCGGATGGATAAGGGTCTGCGGTCGCTCCACGGTACCCAGCCCGAGGGCTTTCTGACGCTCCTGCATACTGCGCAGCTCCGCCATGCACCAGTTCGACTCGAAGTAGTTGGGGGTCAACAGCGGAAGGATGATCTTGCTGTGCCGTATGGCCTGCTGCAGATGCGATGGCCAATGTACGCCACGCGGCATGGAACGATCGACGTAGACCTTCGGCGCCGGCGCGTACTGGTCGGCGAGACATTCCTCGAGCTTCTTGTGGAAGTGGTTCAACAGCCACTTCTGCACACTGCCTTGGCGGCTGTAGCTGATGAAAACGTCGTACTTGTAACCGGACACGAGGCAAATGCTAGGCAGCGCACCGCCGGACATAATAGGCAGGAAAGTGGTCACTTAAATCAATTCCGGCCATAAACTGGCCAAAAAGCGGGCTGGATTGTCCAGCGCGCCACAGCAGTCACACTCGTCTCATTCGCACCAGATCCGGAGCACCCCGGCGAGGGGCCCCGGTCTTGTCGGTCGTGGTCGCTACCCTCGACGACGTGCAGCAGATCGGGCCTCCCCTCGTGGACCTTGCCGACGTGCGTCAGGCAGTCGGCACGGCCACCTACACGCGCGGGTCGGCTTATGCCCGGCAGCGGGCGGTGCTTTCGATCGCGGTGGAGCGCCACGCCGTCCACGGTCTGGTCCAGGGCAGCGAAGCCCAGCCGTACGCGGTGGTCGCCCACCTCCGGCCAGGACGACGCGGCGGGCAGGCGGTGCTGGACTACGGCGAATGCTCCTGCCCCGTCGAGTTCGACTGCAAACACGTCGTCGCACTGCTGATCGCCGCGAACGGCGTGGGACGCCCCGCGAAACGCAAGCCGGACTGGGCCGAGTCGCTCGACGCGCTGCTCCGCGAGCCCGCCGCCACCACCGGCGGTACGACGCCGCTGGCGATCGAACTGTCCGTCGACCAGGCTCGCCTGCGTGCGCGACTGGTACGGCCCGCCAGGAAACATGGCGGCTGGATCGTCGGCGACCTGAGCTGGCCGGCGCTGGACCAGCCCCACTACCTCACCGACTACCTGCCGCGACAGCTGGCCGCGGTGCGCGAGCTGTATACGGCGTATCGCATCGCCGGCACGGACTTCCTCGGCTACTACAGCTCGGCCAACGCCCGGCACCTCGACCTCACCGCATGCGAGTCACGGCAGTTGTGGCCGCTGCTCGACGAAGCGACACGGGCCGGCGTGCGCCTGGTGCATGCCCGCAAGGGCCTCGGCGACCTGCCGCCGGTCGTCGCGGGCGAACTGACGGTGGACATCACCGGCGGCACCGAGGGAGCGCTGGTCCTCACTCCGTCCATCGAGACGGACGCGGCGGAGACGAAACCGGTGGCGTTCATCGGATCCGACGGGCACGGCGCGGTCTGCATCGACCCGGCGCAAGCCACCGCCGACCCGGCCACCTGGCGGTTGCGCCTGGTCCGGCTTCCCGGCGGCACCTCGGCCCAGCTGCAGCAGCTGACCCTGCGGGCGGGCAAGCTGGAGGTGCCCGCCAGCGGCAGAGACAGGTTCGCCACCGAGTTCTTCCCGCGACTGCGCCGTACCGCCGCGGTCGTGTCGTCGGACTCCGCCTTCACCCCGCCCGCCATCTCCGGGCCGGTACTGCGGCTGTCGGCCCGGTACAGCGACGGCCACGTCGTCGACCTGACCTGGCAGTGGCGCTACACGGTAGGCGACTCGACGGTCCTGAGCCCCATCGCTGGGGACGAGCCACACCGTGATCCGGCCGCCGAACAGGAGGTACTGCGGCGCCTGCACGAGGAGACCGGAGAACAGGCGACCGACCGCACCCTCACCGGCCTCGACACGCTACGGTTCAGCACCGAGGTGCTGCCGCTGCTCACCGACGTGGAACTCGACATCACCAGGGCACCCGACTACCGGGAGGTCGGCGACTCGCTGACCGTCGCCGTCTCCACCGACGAGATCGCCGGCGAGCGTGACTGGTTCGACCTCGGCGTCACCGTCAGCGTGGAGGGCCGCGAGGTGCCCTTCACCGACCTGTTCACCGCGCTGGCCAAGGACCAGTCCCACCTGCTGCTGCCCGACGGGGCGTACTTCGCGCTGGACAAGCCCGAGCTGCGGGCCCTCCGCACGCTGATCGAGGAAGCCAGGGCCATCACCGACACGTCCTCCGGCACGCCCCGCATCAGCCGCTACCAGCTCGGGCTGTGGGAGGAACTCGCGGCGCTGGGCGTCGTCGACCGGCAGGCCGACGCTTGGCAGCGGCAGGTCGAGGCACTGAAGTCCCTGGACAACCTGGACAGCGTCACCGATCCACGCGTTGACGCCACGCTGCGTCCGTACCAAAAGGACGGTGTCGCCTGGCTGACGCTGCTCTGGCGGCTCGGGCTCGGCGGCATCCTCGCCGACGACATGGGCCTGGGCAAGACCCTGCAGACACTCGCCCTGATCAGTCACGCACACGAGTCGGACAGCAGGCCGTTCCTCATCGTGGCACCCGCGAGCGTCGTGGCGAACTGGGCCGCCGAGGCCGAGCGGTTCACCCCGCACCTACGGGTCGCGACGGTCACCCGCAGCGGGAGGACGCTCCCGGAAGCGGACGTCGTGGTCACCTCGTACACGTTGCTACGCCTGGATTTCGACGCCTACGCGGCCGCCGACTGGGCGGCGCTGGTACTCGACGAGGCCCAGTTCGCCAAGAACCACCGGTCCAAGGTGTACCAGTGCGCACGCCGGTTGCCCGCGCCGTTCAAGCTGGCGATCACCGGCACTCCGCTGGAGAACAACCTGATGGAACTGTGGTCGATGCTGTCGATCACCGCACCCGGCCTGTTCCCCGACCCCGCGAAGTTCAAGGAGTACTACGCCCGCCCCATCGAACGCGGCGGCGACGCCGAGCTGCTGGCGCGGCTGCGCCGTCGGATCAAGCCGCTGCTGAAGCGGCGCACGAAGGAGCAGGTCGCCGCCGAGCTGCCCGCCAAGCAGGAACAGGTGCTCAGCGTCCGGCTGCACCCCAAGCACCGGACGATCTACGAACGCAGGCTGCACCGGGAACGTCAGCGCGTGCTCGGCATGCTCGACGACCTGGACCGCAACCGGTTCACGATCCTGCGTTCGCTGACCGTGCTGCGGCGGCTGGCGCTGCACGCGGGGCTCGTCGACGACGAACACGACCAGGTCGCCTGCGCCAAGCTCGACGCCCTCGTCGAGCAACTCGACGACGTCCGCGCGGGCGGCCATCGCGCGTTGGTGTTCTCCCAGTTCACCGGCTTCCTGGACAGGGTGCGCACACGACTGGACGACGCCGGGATCGAGTACTGCTACCTGGACGGCAAGACCCGCAACCGCGCCGAGGTCATCGACGGGTTCAAGAACGGCTCCGCACCGGTGTTCCTGATCAGCCTGAAGGCGGGCGGGTTCGGGCTGAACCTCACCGAGGCCGACTACTGCTTCCTGCTCGACCCGTGGTGGAACCCCGCCACCGAGAACCAGGCCGTCGACCGGACCCACCGCATCGGCCAGACCCGCAACGTCATGGTCTACCGGCTGATCTCCGAGGACACCATCGAGGAGAAGGTCATGGCGCTCAAGGCCCGCAAGGCGGAACTGTTCACCAGCGTGCTCGACGACGGCGACAGCTTCTCGACCGCCCTCGACGCGGACGACATCCGGAGCCTGTTCAGCTGACCTCGGACGGCAGACCGAAGCGGGCCAGCAGCCCCTCGTGCAGGAACCAGGTGACGGCACCGAGCCGCTCGTCCCGCGGGCTCAGGACCAGGAGCCCGGCCGGGTACGCGACCGGCTCACCCGGCTGGGCCAGGTAACAGCCGAAGGCGGGCTGGGCGTTCGCGCAGGTCGGTACGAGGCGGAACCGGCGGGCGCCGCACCAGTCGAAGAACACCGTGAAGAACTCCGCGATCGCCGCGCGACCGTGGTACTCGTGTGGCGCCGGGGGCATGTTCAGCCACGCATCGTCGGTCAGCAGCGAGACCAGGCCGTCGACGTCACCCGCGGTGAACGCCTCCGCGAACCGGCGGGCGAGCGCGGGCGGCTCCGCCGTCACGGCCGGACGCTGCCGCACCGTGGCACGGGCCCGCTGCAGGGCGCCCTTGACCGCGGTCGCGCTGGTGTCCAGCATCTCGGCGACCTCCGCGGTGGAGAAGCCAAGCACGTCCCGCAGCACCAGGATCGCCGCCTGCCGGGGCGGCAACCGTTGCAGCGCCGCGACGAACGCCAGCTCCACCGTCTCCTTCGCTTCGTACGACGCCTCCGGCCCGTCGGGGTACGGCTCCAGCCAGGTCACCTCGCCGCGACGGCTGGGCTCGGGTGGGTCGAACGGCGGCAGCGGCTCGGCGGGGCGGCGACGGCCGGCCCGCAGGGCGTTGAGACAGCGGTTGGTGGCGATCCGGTAGAGCCAGGTTCGCAGTGTCGACCGGCCGGCGAAGCCGTCCAGCCCCTGCCACGCCGCGACCATGGTCTCCTGCAGCACGTCCTCGGCATCGGCGAGCGAGCCGAGGATCCGGTAACAGTGCAGCCTCAGCTCGTCCCGGTGCGGCTCGATCAGCTCGCGGAACGTGTCCACCGCGAGATCATCACACGCGACCGTTCCGTTTCCGCGATCGGCGGTGTCTGAACAACCATGGAGACAGAGAACCTCGCCACGATCCTCGACGCGACCAGCGGCCTGGTCGCCACCATCGACCGCTGGGACGCACCCACGCCGTGCCCGGAGTGGAACGTCCGCGAGCTGGTCGGCCACATGGTCCTCGGCAACCGCCTGTTCACCGGCATCCTGCACGGCGAAGCCGGCGGCACGCTGGATCCGAAGGGCCAGGACGTGCTCGGTGCCGACCCGGCCGGCACCTACCGGCAGGCGGCCGACGAGCTGCTCGTCGCGTTCCGGCTGCCCGGAGTGCTGGAGCGGATCGTCCAGGTCCCGGTCGGCCCCGTGCCCGGCATCGCGGCCGTCCATCTTCGGGCGGTCGAGGAACTCACCCACGGCTGGGACCTCGCTCAGGCGACCGGGCGACAGCTCGACGTCCCCGGCGACGTCGTCGAGCGCGAAATCGAGTTCACCCGCGGCAAGCTCGCCGACGTCCCGCCGGACAGGAGCCCGTTCGCACCACCGCAGCCGGTACCCGACGACGCATCGCCGCTGGACCGGCTGGCCGCGCTCCTGGGCCGGAAGGTAGAGCCTGCTCTACCTTCAGGATGCCCCTGACCTGCACTGACTTCGGCGTGTCCGATTTCTAGCTTTGGGGGCATGACTTCCACACCGTCCACGGGCTGGCGGGCCCTGGTCCTGCGCTACCCGCTGATCTCGTTCTTCACGCTCGCCAACGCGATCAGCTGGCTGGCCTGGACGCCGTACATCCTGTCGCTCGACGGGCTCGGCATCCTGGCGTTCCGCTACCCGGACTTCCTGATCACCAACCAGCTCACCGCAATCCTGCCCGGCGCGTACCTCGGCCCGCTGGCGGCGGCGTTCACCGTCACCGCCGTCACCGAGGGACGCGCCGGGCTGCGGCGCTGGCGCAGGCGGCTGTTCCAGGTCCGCGCCGGGCTGCGGTGGTACGCGCTGGCGCTGTTCGGGATCCCGCTCGCCATCGTGGCAGGCACCTTCGCCATGGACGGCGCGGAGGACGTCGTACGCCTGCCGTCCATGACGGCGCTGGCCCTCTACCTCCCGATGCTGCTGCTCCAGTTCTTCACCACCGGACTCGCCGAGGAACCGGGCTGGCGCGACTTCGCCCTGACCCGCCTGCAGCAACGGCATCACCCGCTGGTGGCGACCACCATCCTCGGCGTCCTGTGGACGATCTGGCACCTGCCGCTGTTCCTCACCCCCTGGGGCGGCCCGGACGCGGGCCCGGAAGCGATCCTGCGGTTCTTCGTGCTGACGATGGCCATCAGCTACGTGATCACCCTCGTGTTCAACCGGGCACACCAGAGCGTGCCGCTCATCATGCTGCTGCACTCGAACATCAACAACTTCATGTCGGTCATGTGGCCCGACGTCTTCCCCGGCGAACACCCCGAGTGGCTGTGGGGCCCGACGCTCGGGTTCTGCACGCTCGCGCTCGTGGTGATCGCGTCCACCCGCGGCAGGCTCGGCCTTCCCCGGACCCCGGTGGAGGTCGCCGCATGACCAGCGCACTGCTCCTGGATTCGGTGACCAAGACCTACGGCACCGGGGAGAACGCCGTGACCGCGCTGCGCGAGGTGTCCCTCGGGCTTCCCCGCGGCACGTTCACCGCCGTCATGGGCCCGTCGGGCTCGGGCAAGAGCACGTTCCTGCACTGCGCCGCGGGGCTGGACCGGCCGACGTCGGGCAGTGTCCGTCTCGGCGACGTCGAGCTGTCCGGGCTGAAGGAGGCGGCGCTCACCGCGGTCCGCCGGGAGCGGGTCGGGTTCGTCTTCCAGGCCTACAACCTCATGTCCGCCCTGACCGTCGAACAGAACGTCGAGCTCGTGCCCCGGTTGTCCGGGCGTCAGGTCGACCGCGACTGGCTGCTGGACCTGCTCGGCCGGGTCGGCATGCGGGACCGGATCGACCGGCGCCCGGCCCAGCTCTCCGGTGGGCAGCAGCAACGGGTGGCGATCGCCCGCGCGCTGGTGAACCGGCCCGAGGTGGTGATGGCCGACGAGCCGACGGGCGCACTCGACACCCGCACCGGGCGGCAGGTGCTCGAACTGTTCCGCAGGCTCGTCGCCGAACTCGGGCAGACCGTGCTGATGGTGACGCACGACCCGGTCGCAGCCTCCTACGCCGACTCGGTCGTCTTCCTCGCCGACGGCCGGATCGCCGGCCAGCTGCGTAACCCGACGGCCGCCGAGGTGTCCGACCGGATGACCCACCTCGGGGAGGTGTGAGCCGTGTTCGACCTCGCCTGGAGAACGATCAGGGCTCGCCGCGGCGGATTCGTCGCCGCCTTCGTCGCCCTGTTCTTCGGTGCGGCGGTGATCACTGCCAGCGGTGTCCTGCTGGAGTCCGGGCTGCGTTCCGGCGTCACCGCGGAACGCTACGCGGCCGCGCAGGTCGTCGTGGGGGGCAAGCAGGAGTTCGACGGGACCGAGGGACCGTCGACCTCGTTCGCCGAACGGGTGCCGGTGCCCGGCGACGCGGTGGAGCGGATCGCCCGGGTGCCCGGGGTCGCGGCGGCGGTGCCGGACCGCAGTGTCGAGGTGAACCTGCTGTCCCGCCCGCGAAGTGTCCCGGTGTACGCACACGGCTGGTCGTCCGCGCGGCTGGCACCGTTCACGCTGACCGCGGGCAGGCAACCGGAAGCGCCGGACGAAGCCGTCCTCGATCCCGGGTCCGGACTGTCCATTGGGGACACGGTGACGGTCACGGTCGGCGCGGTGCCCTCGGACTTCCGGGTGGTCGGCCTTGCCTCGGCCCCGTCGCTGCGGCGCCAGTCGGCCGTGTTCGTCACCGACGAGACAGCCGCCCGGCTGTCCGGCCAGATCGCCGCGGTCGGTGTGCTCACCGAACCGGGTGCGGACCCCGCCGCGGTGGCCGACCGGATCACCGCGGAACTGGGGCTGGTCAGCTACACCGGGCGGGAGATCGGTGACGCCGAGTTCCTCGACATCGGCCAGGCACGGGGATTCCTGACCGTGCTGTCGGCCTCGCTCATCGGAACCGTCGCCATGATCGTGTTGTTCGTCGTCGCCTCGACGCTCGGCCTGTCGATCCAGCAACGCCGGCGGGAACTTGCGGTGCTGCGGGCGATCGCGGCCACACCGAGGCAGATCCACCGGATGATCGGCGCCGAGGTACTGCTGGTCTCCGTGACCGGCGCGGTCCTGGGGTGCCTGCCGGGGTTCGCCGTCGCCGGACTGCTCCGGGACGCCTTCGCCGGGATCGGCGTGCTCCCACCGGACTTCGAACTCGCGTTCAGCCCGGCACCCGCGGCGGTCGCGCTGATCCTGTGCGTACTCGGCGGCTGGGCAGCCGGGTACTTCGCCGCCCGGCGCCTGGCCAGGGAAAAGCCGGTCGACGCACTGGTCGAGGCGGCCGTCGAACCCCCACGGCTGGGCACCGTCCGGCGGACCTGCGGCTTCGTGCTCCTCGCGGCGGGCGCCGTGGCCGGGACGGTGGTGCCCATGCTGGTGCCGGGCATCGGCGGCCTCGGCGGAGCGGCCGGTTCGGTGCTGTTGCTGATGGTCGGCACCGCGCTGCTCGGGCCGTACCTGATGCGGCTGGCCACCGCCGTGGCCGCACCGGTCCTGCGTCGCGGCCGGATCAGTGGCCACCTCGCGGTCGCCAACAGCAACGCCAACGCCCGCAGGCTCAGCGCCGCGGTCGTCCCGCTCGCGCTGGCCGTGGCGATGGCCGCCGTGCAGCTGTTCACCCTCACCACCTCGCAGGCCGCCTCGGCCGAGCAGGCCCGGGCGGGGGTGACCGCGGACTTCGTGCTGTCCGGCGGCAGTGCGGGGCTGTCCCCGGAGATCGCCGAGACGGTCCGCGGCATGCCGGCGGTCCGGTCGGCGCTGCCCGTGGTCCGCAGTCAGGTCTTGGTGGAGTACCCGATGTTCGACCAGATCGAGGTCGAATCGTTCGCCGCGCAGGGGATCGAGCCGGAGCATACAGCGTCCACAATGGACCTCGCTGTGACGGCGGGATCGCTCGGCGAGCTGCGTGGTGACACGGTCGCGCTGAGCACGACGGCGGCGGGCACCGCCGGGGCCGAGGTCGGCGACACCGTCCGGGTCTACCTCGGGGACGGCACCGAACGGGACCTCCGGGTGGTGGCGGTCTACGCCAACGGACTCGGGTTCGGTGACGTCACCACCCCGCGTGACCTGCTGGCCCGGCACACGGAAACCGGCTTCGACGACGCGATCCTGGTATCCGGCGGCGACGAAGCCGCATTGCGGGCCCTCGCGCAGCGGTACCCCGGCCTGAGCGTGCTCGACCGGCCGGCGTTCGCCGCCGGCCAGGGAGACCAGCAGTCCGCCACGAACCTCGTCGCCAACGGCCTGCTGTTGCTGTACCTCGTGATCGCCGTGGTGAACACGCTGGTGATGGCCACCGGGGCGAGGGCACGTGAGTTCGCCATGCTGCGGTTGATCGGCACCAGCCGCAGGCACGTCCGGCGGATGATGACGCTGGAGGCCGGGGTCGTGGTGGGTGCGGCGACGGTGATCGGGACCGCGGTGGCGGCGGTGCCGCTGGTCGGCATCAGCCTGGCCACGACCGGGCAGGCACTGCCCACCGTCGATCCACTGCTGTACGGGGCGATCGTCCTGGTCACCGCCGTGATCGGGTTCTGCTCGATCGGGTTCGCGGCACGGTCGGCCATGCGCGGCCGTCCGGTCGACGCGGTCGGCTCCGGCGCGTGATGCCACCATTGCCGCGAACCCGCACCGAGGAGCACACCGTGAGCGAACGATCGTGGCCGGGGGCCTGGCGATTCCTCGCCGTCGGCGCGCTGGTCGGTTTCCAGGCGCTGGCGGTGCTGCTGGCGATGGTCCTGTGCGTGGCGCTGGTCGTCACGCTGCCGCTGCTGCCCCACGTCGTGCGGCTCGCCCGGGGGCTCGCGGCCCGCGAACGTGGCCGGGTCGGCCGGTTCCTCGGCACGACGATTCCGCAGCCGCCACCGTCCACGGAGGACGACCTGGCCACCGTCGCGGCGAGCAGGCCCGCTCGCCGCGACGCCCAGTGGGTCGCGTTGCAGGCCGGGGCGGGCCTGCTGGGTGGTGCGGTGGCGATCGGCTCACCCGTCGGGGTGCTGCAGAACCTGGTGATCGCCGGGTTCTGGTGGGCCTTTCCCGGCGTCACCACCACAGTGGACACTCCGGTGCGGTCCTGGGGCGACGCGCTGCTCGCGCTGGGCATCGCCGTGCTGTACGGCCTGCTGGGCGTGGCCGTCGGCCCGCTGGCCCGGTGGTACGCGAGGGTCAGCGCGGCCCGGCTCGGACCGTCGAAGCAGTCGCTGGCCGAACGCCTCGCGGAGGTCACGGCGACCCGGGCAGCCGCGCTGGAGGCACACGGCAACGAGTTGCGCCGGATCGAACGCAACCTCCACGACGGAACGCAGAACCGGCTGGTCGCGGTGGTGATGCAGCTCGGCATGGTCGAACGTGCGCTGCGCCGTGACCCCGGTTCGGCGCTTCCCCTGGTGCTCACCGCGCAGAACGCGGCCACCGACGCGCTCGCCGAACTCCGGCAGGTGGTACGCGCGATCTACCCGCCCGTGCTGGCCGACCACGGGCTCTCCGGTGCCGTCCGGTCGCTGGCGGCGCACTGTCCGATCCCCTGCACGGTCGACGAGCACCCGGTACCCCGCCTCCCGGCCGCGGTGGAGGCCGCCGCGTACTTCGTGGTGGCCGAGGCACTCACGAACGCCGTCAAGCACAGCGGGGCGGACCGGATCACGGTGAGCCTGCGGGACGACGCGGGCGTGCTCGTCATCGAGGTCACCGACGACGGGCGGGGCGGCGCCGACGAGTCGGCCGGCACCGGGCTGAGCGGGATCCGGCGGCGGGTCGCCGCGTTCGACGGTTCCACCACGGTCGACAGCCCGGTTGGGGGACCTACCGTCCTGAAGGTGGCGATCCCTACGGGAACATAGGGCGTGCGCATCGTGATCGCCGAGGACGACGCCCTCCTGCGGGAAGGGCTCACCCACCTGCTGCGGGCCGAGGGCATGGAGGTCACTTCGGCCGTCGACAACCCCGATGACCTGCTGAAAGCCGTCGCCGAGGACCGTCCCGACGTCGTGGTGGCAGACGTCCGGATGCCGCCGACGTTCCGCGACGAGGGCCTGCGTGCCGCCGTCGACGCCCGCGAGCGGTGGCCGGGCCTGCCCGTCCTCGTGCTCTCGGCGCACGTCGAGGAGAGCTACGCGACCGAGCTGCTGTCCGGCGGTACCGGCGGCGTCGGCTACCTGCTGAAGGAGCGGGTGGGCAAGGTGGCCGACTTCCTCGACGCGCTGCGGCGGGTGGCCGCCGGTGGGACGGCGATCGACCCGGAGGTCGTCGCCCAGCTGCTGACCCGGCGCCGGGACGACGATCCGCTGCGGGCCCTCACGCCACGGGAGCGGGAGGTCCTCGGCCTGATGGCGGAGGGGCACTCGAACGCGACGATCCGAGACCTGCTGGTCATCAGCGACGGCGCCGTCCACAAGCACATCGGCAACATCTTCAGCAAGCTCGGCCTGCCCGCGACCGACACCGGCCACCGGCGGGTGCTCGCGGTGCTCGCCTACCTGCGGGCGTAAGCCGGGGTTGCTCCTCGGCCGCCGCCCGAAGCAAGTGAAGGCCCCTTCACGGCCATAGTCCGGTGTTGCTTGCCGCGGATACGTGGGTGGATGGCCCGTTGTTCGGTGTGAAGGCCGAGTTTCTGTCGTCTCACGTGATGAAGGGGACCTTCACACCCTTCTCGCCGGACGTCGCCGCCTCACCAGTCACATCCGGCCCGGCAGACCCAGCAGCCACCACGAACGAGACAACCCCGCCACCCAGCAAAGTCCCCCAATGTGGCATTGGGGAACTTCAAGTCCCCCAATGCCACATTGGGAGCAAACCGCACGGCACCGGTGGCGTAGCTAAGCCCGCTCCGCGTAGGCCTCGACGAGTTGCCGCTCGGCGTCGTCGAGGTACTTCGCCAGCAGGGCCTCCGCACCCGGGCCGTCGCCCGCGGCGATCCGCTCCAGGATCTCCGCGTTGCGCTTCAGGTACGGCTCGTGGAACCGCCGGGGGTCGGCCATCATGTGGAACACCAGCCGCAACTCGGCGAAGATGCCGCTCATCAGCTCGACGATCCGCGCGCTGCCGCCCAGCTCGGCGATCGCGGCGTGGAAGCGGATGTTCGCCGTCCCGAGGTCGCGCCAGCGTTGCTCCCGCTCCGCCCGGCGGCCGTCCTCGACCGTCCCGGCGAGCTTGTCGTAGGTCGCCGGCCGTTCGGTCAGTGAACGGACCGCCGAGCACTCGACGAGCTTGCGCACCTTGTAGAGGTCGACGACGTCCTCGACGGTCAGCACCCGGACGAACACGCCGCGGTTCAGCTCGTGGCTCAGCAGCCGCTCGTGCGTGAGCAGCCGGAACGCCTCCCGCAGCGTGTTGCGGGAAACCCCGAGGGCCGTGCCGATGTCCTGCTCCGACAGCCGTACGCCGGGCGCGAAGAACCCCTCGGCGATCCGCGTCCGCAGGACGGCCGCGACCCGTTCCGCCGTGCTGGTGCGGCCGAGCATGCCGCGGTCCGCCTCGAGCTCACGCATGGACACGAGGTCGATGTTATCGCCATACGAGAGGACCAGCGACTAATCCTCTTGTGGAATTGTTGAACAATACCTACAGTGTGAGCCGTGACACGATGAGGTACACCCCGGAGGTGCCATGGACGCGACAGCCACCACCACGGAAGACACCAGGCCGTTCGCCTGGTTCCGAACCCTCGGCTCACGCGGGCGCCGCGCGTTCGTCGGCGCGTTCGGTGGGTACGGCCTCGACTCGTTCGACTACCAGACCCTGCCGCTCGGCCTCGCCGCGATCACCGCGTACTACGGCCTGTCCGGCGGCGAGGCGGGCCTGCTCGGCACGACGACGCTGGTCGTCTCCGCGATCGGTGGCATCGGCGCGGGCATCCTGGCCGACCGCATCGGCCGCGTCCGGACGCTGCAGCTCACCATCGCGATGTACACGATCTTCACCGTCGCATGTGGATTCGCGCCGAACTTCGAGACGCTGCTGATCTTCCGCGCGCTGCAGGGGCTGGGCTTCGGTGGCGAGTGGGCGGCGGGCGCCGCGCTGGTCGCCGAGTACGCACAGGCGAAGTACCGCGGCCGCACCGTGGCGTTCGTGCAGAGCGCGTGGGCCGTCGGCTGGGGCCTTTCGGTCGTCGTCTACACGATCGTGTTCAGCGTCTGGAGCCCGGACGTCGCCTGGCGGGTCATGTTCTGGACCGGCGTCATCCCCGCGCTGCTCGTGCTGTGGGTCCGGCGCAACGTCCAGGACGCACCGGTCGCCGCCGAACGGCGGGTGGTCAAGGAACGCGGTTCACTGGCCGGCATCTTCAAGCCCGACCTGCTGAAGACGACGTTCTTCGCCGCGCTGCTGGCCACCGGTGTCCAGGGCGGTTACTACACGCTGGCGACCTGGCTGCCGTCCTACCTCAAGACCGCCCGCGGCCTGACCGTCATCGGCACCGGCGGTTACCTGGCGTTCCTCATCTCCGGCGCGTTCATCGGCTACGTCACCGGCGGCTATCTCACCGACCTGCTCGGCCGCAAGAAGACGTTCCTGCTGTTCTCCGTGCTCTCCGCGGGCCTGATCGTGGCCTACACCCAGATTCCCAACGGCGCCAACACTCTCGTGCTGTTCCTCGGCTTCCCGCTCGGCTTCTCGATGTCGGCGATCTTCAGCGGGTTCGGCGCGTTCCTCGCCGAGCTGTACCCGACGGCGTTGCGCGGCACCGGCCAGGGCTTCACCTACAACCTCGGCCGCGCGATCGGCGCGGTCTTCCCGACCGTCGTCGGGTTCCTCGGCGCGGGCGGTGCGATGGTGTTCGGCGCGGTCGGGTACACCGTCGCCGCACTGGCACTGCTCGGCCTGCCGGAGACCCGCGGCCGCGAACTCACCTGAGGGAGGAACCGTGACCACGTTCGACGAACCCGCGACGCTGTCCCCCGCCGAGGCACGAGCACTGTTCCGGGCAGGCACCGACCTGCCGACCACCGGCTGGGCGAACGGCTTCACCCAGACCAACCTGATCGCCGTCCCGGACTTCTGGGCCTACGACGTCCTGCTGTTCTGCCAGCGCAATCCCGCCCCCTGCCCGGTGCTCGACGTCAGCGATCCCGGCGACCCGTCCACCCGGCTGGCCGAGGGCGCCGACCTGAGCACCGACCTCCCGCGTTACCGGATCTGGGAGAACGGCCAGCTGACCAGCGAGGCGTCCGACGTGAGCCGCTGGTGGCGCGACGACATGGTCGCGTTCTCCATCGGCTGCAGTTTCACCTTCGAGTCCGCGCTCGCCGCCGAGGCGATCCCGTTGCGGCACCTCGACCAGGGCCGCAACGTCTCGATGTACGTGACGAACCAGGAGTGCGAACCGGCCGGCAGGCTGCACGGGCCGCTGGTGGTCTCGATGCGCTACATCCCCGCCGACCGGATCGACGACGCGGTGCGGATCACCCGCGCGATGCCTGCCGTGCACGGCGCGCCGGTGCACATCGGGGCCCCGTCCGCGCTCGGCATCGCCGACCTCGCCAAGCCGGACTTCGGTGACCCGGTCGACCCGCTGCCCGGCGACGTGCCGGTGTTCTGGGCGTGTGGCGTGACCCCGCAGGCGGCGCTGATGGCGTCCCGCCCGCCGTTCGCGATCACCCACGCGCCCGGCCACATGTTCATCACCGACCGTCTCGACAGCGAGTTCAGGGTGATCTGAATGGACCTCAACAGCGACCTCGGCGAGGGCTTCGGCGCCTGGAAGATGGGCGACGACGACGCCATGCTCGACATCGTGACGAGCGCGAACGTCGCGTGCGGCTTCCACGCCGGGGACCCCTCGGTGATGCGGCGGGTCTGCGAACGCGCGGCCGAACGCGGCGTCGTCATCGGCGCCCACGTCGCCTACCGCGACCTGGCCGGATTCGGGCGGCGCGCGATGGACGTCGCGCCGGACGACCTCGCCGACGACGTGCTCTACCAGATCGGCGCACTCGAGGCGTTCGCCAGGGCGGCGGGCACCCGGGTGCGGTACGTCAAGCCGCACGGCGCGCTGTACAACACGGCCGCGGTCGACGCCGAGCAAGCGGCCGCGGTGGTCGAGGCCATCCGCCGGTTCGACGCCGGCCTGGCACTGCTGTGCCCGCCGGGCTCGGAAATGGCCCGGAAGGCCACCGAGGCCGGGATCGCCTCGTACGCCGAGGCCTTCGCCGACCGGGCCTACACCGCGGACGGCCTGCTGGTGTCGCGGAAGCTACCCGGCGCGGTCCTGCACGACGCCGGTGAGGTGGCCGGCCGGGCGGTGACGATGGCGACCACC
Organism: Amycolatopsis suaedae; assembly: GCF_004214935.1. Classification (GTDB taxonomy): domain Bacteria; phylum Actinomycetota; class Actinomycetes; order Mycobacteriales; family Pseudonocardiaceae; genus Amycolatopsis; species Amycolatopsis suaedae. The sequence continues at coordinate 97,682 of NZ_SFCC01000006.1, read as the reverse complement.
GGCACGGTCGTCGCCCAGGACGGGACCGACCTGAAGCTCGACCCTGATTCGCTGTGCGTACACGGTGACACGCCGGGCGCGGTCGAGCTGGCCGAGCGGATCCGGCAGGGCCTGCGTGACGCCGGTGTCCACATCGGATCGTTCGTCGAGACGCCGTGATCCGGCTCCTGCCCTACGGTGCGCGTGCCGTGCTGGTGGACTTCGACCGGCCGGCCGACGTGCTGGGCCTGCATGCCTGCCTCGACCGGGATCCGCCCGACGGCGTGGTCGAACTCGTGCCGGCGGCACGGACCCTGCTCGTCCGGTTCGACCCGGGCCGTACCCGGCTGGACCGGCTCACCGAGGACCTGCTCGGGCGTTCCACTGTGGACACCACGGATACCGAGGCCGCCGAGGTGGTCGTGCCGGTGCACTACGACGGGCCGGACCTCATCGAGGTGGCCGGTGACGCGGGACTGCCGGTCGAGGAGGTCGTCCGGCGGCACCAGGCCGGGTCCTACGTCGTCGCCTTCTGTGGTTTCGCACCGGGTTTCGCCTACCTGACCGGGCTGGAACCCGCGCTGCACGTCTCCCGGCGGCCGAGCCCGCGCACCCGCGTGCCCGCCGGATCGGTCGCGGTGGCCGGCGAGTACACGGCGGTCTACCCACACAGCTCGCCGGGCGGCTGGCGGCTGATCGGCCGGACGTCGCTGCCGGTGTGGGACGTCGAACGCGACCCGCCGAACCTGCTCACGCCGGGCACCAGGGTCCGGTTCACCGCCCGATGAAAGCCGAGGTGCTCACCCCGGGAATCCTTGCCACCGTGCAGGATCTCGGTAGGCCGGGGTACGCCGCGATCGGCGTCGGCCGTTCCGGGGCCGCCGACCGCGGCTCGTTGCGGCTGGCCAACCGGCTGGTCGGCAACCCCGAGGGCAACGCGGGTATCGAGGCCACCATGGGCGGACTGGTGTTGCGGTTCTCCTCGGCCACGACGGTCGCCGTCACCGGCGCGCCGTGTGCGATCACGGCAGGTGGCCGTGCGGCCGGACCGGACTCGCCGATCCCGCTGCGGGCCGGTGACGAGCTGGTCCTCGGGATGCCGTCGCGTGGACTGCGGTGTTACGTCGCCGTACGCGGCGGCTTCGACGTGCCGGCCGTCCTCGGCGCCCGCGCGACGGACACCCTCGGCGGCCTCGGGCCGCCCGTGCTGACCGCCGGAGCGACGCTTCCGGTGGGACACCGGGTTCTCGGCCCGCCGAACGTCGACCTCGCGCCCCGGCCACCGCTGCCGGACGAACCGGTGCTGCGGATCACCCCGGGGCCCCGGCTGGACTGGTTCACCGCCGACGCTCTGTCCACTGTGGTCTCCCGGCCGTACACCGCGACGGCGGACGTGAACCGGGTCGGCGTCCGCCTCGAGGGGCCGGCCCTGACCCGGGCACGGTCCGGCGAACTGCCGCCGGAAGCGGCCGTGCCGGGCGCGCTTCAGGTGCCGCCGTCGGGGCAGCCGATCCTGTTCCTCGCCGACCATCCGGCGACGGGTGGTTATCCGGTGGTCGCGGTCGTCGACGAGAACGACCTCGATCTTGCCGCACAGGTGCGACCGGGACAAAGAATACGATTCTTTCAGCCTTCTTTACCGTCATTTTAACCGTATCCGCCACGCGAGTGATCATGCTTGCGGCACCCAATCAATTCAGCGCTAGCATCGGTTGAGTTCCCCTCAACCAGCTACCTGAAAGCTGCGGAGATTGACTGAAAACGTCGCCTCCGAGGCATTGTTGCGTCTCGGGCGATACCTCACCCGCTGGGAGACCTCGGAAGATCTGCACACCGTCCACCGTGTCGGCGGCCGGGATGCGGACGGTTTCTACCGTGACCGGTGGAGCCATGACAAGGTCGTCCCATCCACCCACGGAGTCAACTGCACCGGTTCCTGCCGATGGCAGGTCTACGTTTCCGACGGAATAATCACCTGGGAAAGCCAGGATCCGGACTATCCGTCGGCCGGACCGGACAAACCGGAATACGAACCACGCGGATGCCCACGTGGCGCGTCGTTCTCCTGGTACTCGTATTCGCCGACCCGGGTACGCTTTCCGTACGCCCGCGGGGTACTCGTGGAGATGTACCGCGAGGCCAGGCGGCGGCTGGAGGATCCGGTCGAGGCGTGGAAGTCCGTCGTGACCGATCCGCTCAAGCGACGTGTCTACCAGCGTGCGCGGGGCAAGGGCGGCCTGGTCCGGATCAGCTGGGACGAGGCTGCCGAACTGGCCGCGGCGGCCCACGTGCACGCCATCGCCGAGTACGGTCCCGACCGCGTCGCCGGGTTCTCCCCGATCCCGGCGATGTCACTGGTCTCCCACGCCGTCGGCGCCCGGTTCATGTCGCTGATCGGCGCGCCGATGCTGTCGTTCTACGACTGGTACGCCGACCTTCCCGTCGCGTCGCCGCAGGTGTTCGGCGACCAGACGGACGTACCCGAGTCCGCCGACTGGTGGGACGCCGCGTACCTGATGATGTGGGGCTCCAACGTCCCGGTCACCCGGACACCCGACGCGCACTGGATGGTGGAGGCCCGCTACCGCGGGCAGAAGGTCGTCGTGGTGTCGCCGGACTACGCCGACAACACGAAGTTCGCCGACGAGTGGCTGGCGCCGCACCCCGGTACCGACGGCGCACTGGCGATGGCCATGGGGCACGTGCTGCTCACCGAGTTCTTCGTGAACAGCCAGGTGCTCTACTTCCTCGACTACGTCGAGCAGTACACCGACCTGCCGTTCCTGGTCACGCTGGAAGAACGCGACGGCGCCTGGGTGCCCGCCAAGTTCCTCACCGAGGCCGACCTCGGCGGCGACGGCGCGTCGCCGGAGTGGAAGACGGTCCTGATCGACGACCGCACCGGCGAGCCCGTGGTGCCCGGTGGCTCGATCGGCTTCCGCTGGAACGACGCCGACGCCGGTCGCTGGAACCTCGACCTCGGCGACGTCGAACCGCGGCTGAGCATGCTCGACGCCGCCGACCACACCGGTGTCGAGGTGCTGCTGCCGCGGTTCGACACACCGGAGAACGACGTGCTGCGGCGAGGTGTCCCTGCCGTCGAGGTCGCCGGGCACACGGTGACCACGGTGTACGACCTGCTGCTGGCGCAGTACGGCGTGCACCGCGACGATCTGCCCGGCTCGTGGCCGTCCGGCTACGACGATCCGAGCCAGCCGGCGACTCCCGCGTGGCAGCAGGAGATCACGTCGGTGCCCGCCGAGCGGGTGACCCGGATCGCCAGGGAGTTCGCCGAGACGGCGGCGGCGACCGAGGGCCGTTGCATGATCCTGATGGGCGCGGGAACCAACCACTGGTTCCACTCCGACACGATCTACCGCTCGTTCCTCGCCCTGCTCACGCTCACCGGTTGCCAGGGGCGCAACGGCGGTGGCTGGGCGCACTACGTCGGGCAGGAGAAGGTCCGGCCGCTGACCGGGCACGCCACGCTGGCCGGTGCGATGGACTGGGTCCGGCCGGCGCGGCAGATGATCGGGACCGCGTACTGGTACCTGCACACCGACCAGTGGCGGTACGACGGCCTGCGGCACGACACCCTGCTCTCGCCGACCGGCGGCGGCGCGCTGGCGGGGACCACCGCGGTGGACACGTTCGCCACGTCCGCGCGGCTGGGCTGGATGCCGTCCTATCCCACGTTCGACCGCAACCCGCTCGACCTGGTCGACGAGGCCGAGGCGGCGGGTGCCGACCCGGTGGAGCACGCCGTCGAGCAACTCCGGAAGGGCAGGCTCGGCTTCGCTGTCGACGACCCGGACGCGCCGGAGAACTGGCCGAGGGTGCTCACCGTCTGGCGGTCCAACCTGCTCGGCTCGTCGGCGAAGGGACACGAGTACTTCCTCCGGCACCTGCTCGGCACCGACGCCAACCTGCGGGCCGACGAGACCCCGCACCGGCCGTCGGTGCGCTGGCGAGACGAGGCGCCCGAGGGCAAGCTGGATCTGCTGCTGTGCCTGGACTACCGGATGACCAGCACCGCGTTGTTCGCCGACGTCGTGCTGCCCGCGGCCACCTGGTACGAGAAGCACGACCTGTCGTCCACCGACATGCACCCCTTCGTGCATTCGTTCAACGCAGCCGTCGACCCGCCGTGGCAGACCCGGACCGACTTCGACGCGTTCCACACGATCGCCCGCCGGTTCAGCGAGCTGGCCGAACGGCATCTGGGCGTACGCAGGGATCTCGTCGCCACCCCGATGGTCCACGACACCCCGGGCGAGACGGCACAACCTGGCGGTGTCGTGCGGGACTGGCGCGACGGTGACGTCCCACCGGTTCCCGGCGTCACCATGCCGCGGCTGACCGTGGTGGAGCGGGACTATCCGGCCGTCGCGGCGAAGCTCGCCACGCTCGGCCCGCTGCTCGACGAGCAGGGCACGACCACCAAGGGCATCACCTACGACGTGCGTGCGGAACTGGACTGGCTGCGTGCCAAGAACGGCACTTCCGGCGGCAGGCCGCGGATCGACACCGACATCCGGGCAGCCGACGCGATCCTCGCACTGTCCGGCACCACCAACGGAAGGCTTGCCACGCAGGGCTTCCGCACGCTCGGCGAGCGGGTCGGCACGGAGCTGGCCGGGCTGTCGGCCGAGCACGAGGGCAAGCGGATCTCGTTCGAGGACACCAGGAGCAGGCCGGCGTCGGTGGTCACCAGCCCCGAGTGGTCGGGCAGCGAGACCGGCGGGCGCCGCTACTCCGCGTTCGTCATCAACGTCGAGCACCGCAAGCCGTGGCACACGCTGACCGGACGGCAGCATTTCTTCCTCGACCACGACTGGATGCACGAGCTGGGCGAGGCGATGCCGATCTACCGGCCACCACTGGACATGCACCACATCTTCGGTGAGCCGCGGATCGGGCCGTCGGGTGCGGAGGTGACCGTTCGCTACCTGACGCCCCACAGCAAGTGGTCGATTCACTCGACGTACCAGGACAACCTGCACATGCTGACGTTGTCCCGCGGTGGTCAGGCCATCTGGATGAGCCCGGCCGACGCCGAGGCCATCGGCGCGAGCGACAACGACTGGATCGAGGCGGTCAACCGCAACGGCATCGTCGTCGCCCGCGCGATCGTGTCCCACCGCATGCCGACCGGCACGGTGTTCCTTTACCACGCCCAGGACCGTGCCGTGAACGTTCCGCGCAGCGAGACGAACGGCAAACGCGGCGGCACGCACAACTCGCTGACCCGGCTGCTGATGAAGCCGACTCACCTGATCGGCGGATACGCGCAGCTGTCGTTCGGCTTCAACTACCTGGGCCCCACCGGAAACCAGCGCGACGAGGTCACCGTGATCCGCCGCCGCTCGCAGGAGGTGCAGTACTGATGCGCGTGCTCGCGCAGCTCGCCATGGTGATGAACCTCGACAAGTGCATCGGCTGTCACACCTGCTCGGTGACGTGCAAGCAGGCGTGGACCAACCGGGCCGGCACCGAGTACGCGTGGTTCAACAACGTCGAAACCCGGCCGGGGCAAGGATATCCGCGCCGCTACGAGGACCAGGACCGCTGGAAGGGCGGCTGGGTACGCACCCGCGGCGGCAAGCTGAGGTTGCGGGCCGGTGGCAGGCTGAAGCGGCTGGGGACGGTGTTCGCCAACCCCGACCTGCCCGGCATCGACGACTACTACGAGCCGTGGACCTACGACTACGCCAACCTGCTCGAAGCCCCGCTCGGCGACGACGTGCCGACGGCGGCGCCGCGGTCGGCGATCACCGGCGAGCCGGCCCAGCCGAGCTGGGGACCCAACTGGGACGACGACCTCGGCGGGTCCACCGAGCACGGCGTGCGTGATCCGCTGGTGGAGAAGCTCGGCTCGAAGATCAAGTTCGAGTTCGAGCAGACGTTCATGTTCTACCTCCCGCGCATCTGCGAGCACTGCCTGAACCCGTCGTGTGTGGCGAGCTGCCCGTCCGGCGCCATGTACAAGCGCGAGGAGGACGGCATCGTCCTGGTCGACCAGGACGCCTGCCGCGGGTGGCGGATGTGCGTGACCGGCTGCCCGTACAAGAAGGTCTACTTCAACCACAAGACCGGCAAGGCCGAGAAGTGCACGTTCTGCTATCCGCGGCTGGAGGCCGGGCAGCCGACCGTCTGCGCGGAGACCTGCGTCGGCAGGCTGCGCTACATCGGCGTGGTGCTCTACGACGCCGACCGGGTGACCGCGGCGGCGTCGGTCCCCGACGAGCACGACCTGTACCCCGCGCAGCGTGACCTGATGCTCGACCCGCACGACCCGGCCGTCGTCAAGGCGGCCGAGGCGGCCGGTGTCCCGCACGACTGGATCACCGCCGCGCAGCGTTCGCCGGTGTACCAGCTCATCCACGACTACCGGCTCGCACTGCCGCTGCACCCGGAGTACCGCACGATGCCGATGGTCTGGTACATCCCGCCGCTGTCACCGGTGGTCGACGCGGTCGCCGGTTCCGGGTTCGACGGCGAGAGCGGCGACAACCTGTTCGGCGCCATCGACACGCTGCGCATCCCGCTGGAGTACCTGGCGGAGCTGTTCACCGCGGGGGACGTCGGGCCGGTGCGGCTGTCGTTGCGCAGGCTCGCGGCCATGCGGTCGTACATGCGGGCGGTCAACCTCGGTCAGGAGCCGGACGACCGGCTGCTCACGTCGGTCGGCCTGTCCGGGGAGGAGATCTTCGGGATGTACCGGCTGCTGGCGCTGGCGAAGTACGACGAGCGCTATGTCATCCCGACCGCCGGCATCGGCCAGGCACACGACCTGGAGGGCATCGCCACGACGTGCAGCCTGGACACCGACGGCGGACCGGGCATGGGCGGCGCGTCGCCGAACGGCCGGGTCGACCTGCTCAGCTGGGACTCCGGTCGCCGGCCGGACGCGATGTTCCCGACGTCGCAGGCCAAGCGATGAGCCGCGACGTCGTCCGGCAGGTCGCCGGCTGGTGCCTGCAGTATCCCGACTCCGGCGTGCTGTCGAAACTGCCGCTGCTGCGGGCGTGTGCCGAGGAGGCCGGGCACGCCGGGCTGGCGCGGGTGCTCGACCACCTCGGCGGGCCGCCCGCCGAGCTGGCCGCGCACTACGTGGAGACGTTCGACCGCAAGCCGCGGCGGACGTTGCACCTGACCTGGTTCACCGACGGCGACACCCGGCGGCGGGGCACGTCGCTGGCCACGCTCAAACGGCTGTACCGGGAACACGGTTTCGTACTCGCCGAGAACGAGCTGCCCGACTTCCTGCCGGTGATCCTGGAGTTCAGCACCGCCGTGCGGGACCGCGGTGCCGCCGAGGGGGTGCTGCTGCGGTTCCGGCCGGCGCTGGAACTGTTGCACCGCAACCTGGTCTCCGTGACGCCGTACGCCGAGGCGGTCGCCGCCGTGATCGGCACGCTGCCACCACCGGACCCGGAGAGCGAGCGGCTGGCGGCGTCGCTCGCCGAGACCGGTCCGCCGGCCGAGCTGGTCGGACTCGAACCGTTCGGAGTAGGCCGATGACACTGCTGTTGTGGGCCGCGGCGCCCTACGCCGCCATCGCGTTGCTCGTGTTCGGCACCGTCTGGCGGTACCGGCACGACAAGTTCGGCTGGACGAGCCGGTCGACGCAGCTACACGAGTCGCGCATGCTGAAGGTCGCCAGCCCGTTGTTCCACTTCGGACTGTTCATGGTGCTCGGCGGGCACATCCTCGGCCTGCTGGTGCCCAAGGCCGTCACGGCGTGGTTCGGCATTTCCGACGAGAACTACCACCTCGTGTCACTCGGCATGGGCACGCTGGCCGGACTGGCCGCGGTCGGCGGCCTGGGCCTGCTGCTGTACCGCAGGCTGCGTAACCCCGCGGTCCGCAAGACCACCTCGACGAGTGACAAGTTCACCTACGCGGTGCTACTCGCCGGGATGCTCGCCGGACTGGCGACCACCGTGATCGACAACGGCATCGGCGGCGGCTACGACTACCGGGAGACCATCGGCCCGTGGGTTCGCGGGATCCTGACGTTCGACCCGCACCCCGAGCTGATGGCGGACGCGCCGTTCGGCTACCAGTTGCACACCGTCCTCGGGCAGCTGTTGTTCGCGCTGTGGCCGTTCTCCCGGCTGGTGCACGCGTTCAGCGCGCCGGTGCAGTACCTGATGCGGCCCTACGTCGTCTACCGCCGCCGGGTGCCGGACCGCGTCGGCAGCCGTCCGCCCCGGCGCGGCTGGGAATGATCGCCGCGTTCACGACGTCGGTTCGCGCGTTCGCCGTACTGGTGCTGATCGGCACGCTGGCGATGGGCACGGGTCAGCCGTTCCTGTTCCCTTCGCTGGGTCCCACGGCGTTCCTGCTGTTCGCCACGCCGCTGCAGCCGACCGCGTGCCCGCGCAACACCCTGCTCGGGCACCTGGTCGGCGTGCTGTCCGGCGCTGCGGGGCTGGCGACGTTCGGGCTGCTGGACACGCCGCCGGACCTGACGCACGTGACCTGGGCCCGGGCCGGTGCGGCGGCGCTGGCACTGGCGTTGACCTGCGGCGGCATGGTCCTGCTGCGGCTGCCGCACCCGCCGGCCGGCGCGACCACGCTGATCATCGCGCTGGGCCTGCTGCGCACGCCGGCCGACCTGCTGGTCGTGCTGGCCAGTGTCGTCCTGCTGAGCGCGCTCGGCTTCGCCGTCAACCGGCTGGCGAGGATTCCCTACCCCGTCTGGAAACCGCAGGCGCCGGTGGCACCGGTCACACAGGGGGCTACCGACCAGTAGCACTGTGCTACCTCCTTTACAGCACCCACCTGTGAAAGGGGATCGCGCATGACTCGCTCCGACGTGCCGGTGGCCGACACCGTCGTCGACACCGGCCGCTACCCGTTGACCGACCCCGGCGGTGCCGGCTGGCGGGAGGCCGTCGAAGGGGCGCGGCGCGAACTGTCGCGGGTGGGCTGCTGTGTGCTGCCGGACTTCATCCGGCCGGAGCTGCGGGAAACCCTGCGCGAGGAATGCGCGAGCGTCGCCGGGCTGGCACACGACCGGGTCGAGACCGTCAACGCCTACAACATCGCCGTCGACACGCCGTTGCCGGAAGGACATCCCGGCCGGGTGACCATGGAGCGGGGCAACGCGTTCGTCGCCCGCGACCAGTTGCCCGCGCACTTTCTCATCCAGCGCCTGTACGGCAGTGAGCGGTTCCAGCGTTTCGTCGCCGACTGCTTCGAACTGCCCCGACTGCACGAGCTGGCCGACCCGCTGTCCGGCCTGGTGCTCAACGTCATCGCGCCCGGCCAGGCGCATCCGTGGCACTTCGACACCAACGAGTACACGGTCAGCATGCTCACCCAGGCACCGGAGGAGGGCGGGCTGTTCGAGTACTGCCCGAACATCCGGTCCGCCGAGGCCGAGAACTTCCCCGACGTCGCGGCGGTGCTGGCCGGGCGCAGGGAGCTGGTCCAGACGCTGCGGATCCGGCCCGGTGACCTGCAGTTGTTCAAGGGCCGCTTCTCACTGCATCAGGTGACCCCGGTGCGCGGCGCGCTGGCGCGGCACTCGGCGATCTTCGCCTACAGCGACCGGCCTGGCATCATCGGCAGCGCCGAGCGCACCCGGCAGCTGTTCGGCAGGGTGTTGCCGGAACACCTCGCCGCCGAAACCGCCCGCGCCGACCAGCTTCTGGACTGAGGATGACCGTGACCGACCGCACCTTCGCCCACGAAGACCAGCTCCCCCGCGTCCCGCTGCCCAGCCTCGAGGAAAGCTGCAGGTTGTTCCTCGACTGGTGCGCACCGCTGCTCGACGCCGACCAGCTCGCCGAGACAGAACGGGCCGTCGAGAGCTTCCTCGCACCGGACAGCCCGGCACACGAACTGCAGGCGGAACTCGCCCGGTTCGACTCGACGCCGGGAGTCCGCAGCTGGCTCGACGAGTTCTGGCCGTCGCGTTACCTCGGCCGCCGCGACCGGATCGCGCTCAACGCCAACTTCTTCTTCCTGTTCCGGGACTCCGACCTCGACCAGATCGACCGGGCAGCACGGCTGATCTCCACGGCGCTGACCTACAAGGCCCGGCTCGACGCGGAGGAACTGCCGCCGGTGACCCTTCGCGGACAGGTCCAGTCCATGGAGCAGTACCGGTACCTGTTCAGCGCCACCCGTATCCCCGGCACGGAGCAGGACACGGCCCGCACGCCGTACAGCGACGAGCACCCCGGGCCGTCGACCGCCCGGCACATCGTCGTGCTGCGGCGCGGGCAGCTGTTCCGCCTCGACGTCGTCGGTGACCAGGGCCGTCCGCACACCCACGCCGAGCTGGCGCACGGTCTGCGCACGATCCTGGCCGACGCGGTGCCCGACGAGTACGGCGTCGGCGCGCTCACCAGCAAGGCCAGGGCCGAGTGGGCGGACAGCCGCCGCGCAATGGTCGCGCTCGACCCGGCCAACGCCGAGGCACTCGACGTCGTCGAGACGGCGCTGTTCTGCCTGTGTCTGGAGGACGAGACACCCGCCGACACGCTGGCCGCCTGCGACACGCTGCTGCACGGCGACAGCCGCAACCGCTGGTTCGACAAGGCCGTCTCGCTGATCGTCTTCCCGGACGGCCGGGCCGGCATCAACGTCGAGCACTGTCTGCTCGACGGCACCACGATCCTGGCGTTCGTCGACGCGCTGCTGACCACCGAACCGGACGGCGCCCTGACGCAGGGGACGCCGTCGGTGCGGCCGATCCGGTTCGCCCTCGACGACGCCCTGCGGGCGGACGTCGCCGCGGCGGCCAAGGCGTTCACCGACTACGCGGCGGCGAACGCGACCACCCTGCTGTCGTTCGAGCACATCGGCGCGGAGCGGATCAAGAAGCTGGGCATGTCACCGGACGCCTTCGTGCAGTGTGCCTACCAGCTCGCGCACCGCAGGGCGAAGGGGCTGACCGGCGCGACGTACGAATCGATCGCCACCAGGCAGTTCCGCAACGGCCGCACCGAGGCCATGCGGGTGGTCACGCCCGAGATGGTCAACTTCGTGTCCACAATGGAGTCGTCTGGGGACGCAGACACGAAGCGGTCCGCGTTCCGCGAGGCCGCCACGGCCCACGTGACCAGGGCGAAGCAGTGCCAGGCCGGGACGGCGCCGGAGCAGCACCTGTGGGAACTGCAGCTGATCCAGCGTCGCCGCGGCGGCGATCCGCTGCCGCTGTACGACACGCCGGGCTGGCTGGTCATGCGGGACGACTACCTGTCGACCAGCTCGGCGCCATCGGCCAACATCCAGTTCTTCGGCTTCGGCTCCACGAGCAGCCGCTGCATCGGCGTCGCCTACGTCCTGCTGCCCGACCGGCTCAACATCTATCTCAGCACACCGCGGGCGGTGGCCGAGCAGATGTCTGGGTTCTCAGACGCACTGCGGGTGGCACTGGACGAACTGGCCGACCTACTGGCGGACTAGCGCACGCACCAGTTCGACTGGGTGATGCGCGCTGCGCTCGGTACCGTGGGCGATCTGCTGCCTGCAGGACACACCGGTCGCGGCGACGACGGTCGACTCGGGTTCGGCGGTGACCGCTGGGAACAGGCGGTCACCGCCGATCTTCATCGACATGTCGTAGTGCTCCGCCTCGAACCCGAATGATCCCGCCATCCCGCAGCAGCCGGCGTCCAGCTCCACCACCTCCGCGCCGGGGATGCGGCGCAGCAGCGCCATGGTCGCGCCCGTGCCGACCTCCGCTTTCTGGTGGCAGTGCCCGTGGAAGAGGATCCGCGAACGGGCCGGCCACGCCTCGGTGTCCAGCACGAGCGTGCCGTCGTCGATGGCCTCGGCGATCAGTTCCTCCACCTGCCGCACCCGTCCGGCGACATCGCGGGCACGCTCGTCACCGGGCAGCATCGACAGCGTCTCGTCGCGCAGCGTCAGCACACACGACGGTTCACAGCCGACCACCGGCGCGTCCGAGCCGGCGAGCGCGGTGACCAGCCTGCCTGCCTTGCGCTTGGCGTCGTCCACCAGTCCCTTGGACAGGCTGGACCGGCCACAGCAACCGTCGGAGACCAGCCGCACCGTGTAACCGGCCAGCTCCAGCAACTCGATCGCGGCCCGGCCGATACCCGGCTCGGTGTAGGTGGTGAACGAGTCGGCGAGGAACAACACCTCACCCCGGCTCCGGCTGGCCGGAGCCTGCCGACGGCGGAACCACGACGTCAGCGTCACGCGCTGGAAGCGCGGCAGCGGCCGCCGCGCGCTGATGCCGAGGTAGCGCTCGATCAGCCGTCTGGCCGGCCAGACACGGCCGGGCAGGTTCGACAGCGGCGCGGTGGCCGCGCCCAGCCGGTTCAACCCCCGGATGCCGCCGAAGATCCGGGACCGGAGCGGAACTCCGTGCTGGTCATGGTGGTGCGCCAGTGTCTCGGATTTCAGACTCGCCATGTCGACCCCGAGCGGGCACTCGCTCTTGCACGCCTTGCACATCAGGCAGAGGTCCAGCACCTCGTGCAGGCGCTCGTCCCCCAGTGCCTTCGCGGGGTCGGGCTCGGACAGTGCCTTCACCAGGGCGTTGGCCCGGCCGCGGGTGGAATCCTCCTCGTTGCGGGTGGCCATGTAGGACGGACACATCACGCCTGCCGTCGTCTTGCGGCACAGACCGATGTTCATGCACCGGTCGGCAGCCGCCCGCATGCCGCCGACCACCTCGAACGACAGCCGGGTCCGCAGCGGACCCGGTTCTGGCAGTGCGGGGTCCCGCAGGTGGTCGGTCATCGGCGGCGAGTCGACGATCTTGCCGGGGTTCAGCACGCCTGCCGGGTCGAAGATCCGCTTGACCTCCCGCATGGCCTCGTACAGCTCGGGGCCGAAGAGCTCCCGGTTGAACTCGCTGCGGGCCAGCCCGTCGCCGTGCTCGCTGGAGTTCACCCCGCCGTACTCGCCGACCAGGTCCTTGACCTCCTCGGCCACCGCCCGCATCCGCGCTACGCCGTCCGGTTCGGTGAGGTCGACGAACGGGCGCACGTGCAGGCAGCCGACCGAGCAGTGCCCGTAGAACCCCGCCTGCATCCCGTGCCGGTCCAGGATCTGCTTGAACCGGGTCGTGTACTCGGCCAGATATCGCGGGTCGACGGCGGTGTCCTCGACGAACGCCAGTGGCCTGCGGGCGCCGACACTCGCGGCCATCAGCAGACCGAGGCTGGACTTGCGGACCTTCAGCAACGACGCCTGCTGGGCCGGGGTCACCGCCTCCAGGGTGTGGTAACCGTGGCCGTTACGACGCCAGCTCGCGGTCAGCCTGGCCAGGCCGGCGAGCAGTTCGCGTTCGTCGTCGCCGGTGAACGTGACGAACAGCAGCGCCGCGGGGTCGCCTTCCAGGATGTCGCCGAGTGCGGCGTACTCGATCTTCTGCCTGGACAGGTCGAGGATGGTCTTGTCCATCAGCTCCACCGCGGCCGGGTCGCAGGCCAGCGCGTCCTCGGTGGCGGCGATGGCGGCCGGGGTACTGGTGAAGTGGCCGACGGCGATGACCGTGTGCCGTGGCTTGGATACCAGACTCACCTCCGCCTCGGTCGCCACCACGAGCGTTCCCTCGCTGCCGACGACGAACTTCGCCAGGTCGAACGGAGTCGGGTCGGCCAGCCGGTCGAGCCGGTAGCCGCCGGCACGTCGCCAGAACGCCGGGTAGCCGCTGCCGATGGCGTCCCGGCTCGCCTCGACCAGCTTGGGCAGGCCCCGGTAGAGCGTGCCCTCCAGCGTGTCCCGCCGCGCGCGAACGGCCAGTTCGTCTCCGCTCACCGGCGCGAGATGGACAGTCGAGGCGTCGGACAGCACGGCGTCGAGCGTCCGGACGTGGTCGATGGTCATGCCGTAACGCACCGAGCCGCTGCCGGCCGAGTTGTTGCCGATCATGCCGCCGAGCGTCGCGCGGTTGCTCGTCGAGGTGTCCGGGCCGAACATCAGCCCGTGCGCGGCCGCCGCCCGGTTGAGCTGGTCCTGCACCACGCCGGGTTGCACCCGTGCCGTCCGCGCCTCCGGGTCCAGCTCCAGGATCCGGTCCATGTGCCGGGACATGTCCAGCACCAGGCCGGGGCCCACTGTCTGGCCGGCCAGACTCGTTCCGGCGCCCCGCGGCACGACCGGCACGCCGAACTCCGCGGCCGCCGACACCGCGGCCGCGACGTCGGCGGCGTCGCGGGGGAACACCACGCCGAGCGGCGTGATCGAGTACATGCTGGCGTCACGGGAGAACAGGTGCCTGGTGTAGTCGTCGAACCGGACCTCGCCGCCGACGTCCGCGCGTAGCCGCCGCTCCAGCTCGCTCATCGGTCACCCGCCAGCACGTCCAGCGCCGCCTCCACCCCGCCGTCGGACACCGGGACACCGGCCAGCTTCAGTCCCATCTGGACACCGGCGAGGGTGCCGGCGAGCGTGAGATCGTTGATATGGCCGAGATGCCCGATCCGGAACACCTTCCCGGCCAGTTTGCCCAGCCCGGTGCCCAGTGACATGTCGAACCGGTCGAGGACGATTTCCCTGAATCGGTCGGCGTTGTACCCCTCCGGCAGCAGGACGGCGGTGAGCGATCCTGAGTACTCGCGTTCGTCGGCACACAGCACTTCGAGGCCCCACGCCCGGACGGCCGCACGTGTCGCCTCGGCGTGCCGGGCGTGCCGGGCGAAGACATTCGGCAGCCCCTCCTCGTCCAGCATCCGCAGCGCTTCCCGCAGGCCGTACAGGAGATTCGTCGCCGGTGTGCTGTGGAAGAATCCGCGGCGGTTGGCTTCCAGGATCGGCCCCCAGTCCCAGTACGACCTCGGCAGGCCCGCGGATTCCGCCGCGCGCAACGCCTTCTGGCTGATCGCGTTGAACGACAGGCCGGGTGGCAGCATCAGGCCCTTCTGCGATCCGCTGATCGTGACGTCCACGCCCCACTCGTCGTGCCGGTAGTCGATCGAGCCGAGCGAGGAGATCGTGTCGACGAGGAACAACGCGGGATGTCCCGCGTCGTCGATCGCGCGGCGCACGTCGGCGACCCTGCTCGCCACACCGGTCGAGGTTTCGTTGTGTACCAGGCAGACCGCCTTGATGCGGTGCTCGGTGTCGGCGGTCAGCCGCGCCGTCACCTCGGCCGGATCGGCGCCGCGGCGCCAGTCCCCCGCAACGAACTCGACCTCGAGGCCCAGCCGCCGCGCGAGATCGCGCCACAGCACGGCGAAGTGCCCGGTCTCGAATGCCAGAACGCGATCACCGGGGCTCAGCGTGTTGACCAGCGCCGCCTCCCAGGCACCGGTGCCGGACGCGGCGTAGACGACGACCGGTTGCGTGGTACCGAAAACCGGGCGCAGCTCGAGCAGTGTCTCGGATGCCAGACTCGCGAACTCGGGTCCACGATGGTCGATCACCGGAGCCGACATCGCCCGGAGCACCCGGTCGGGAACGTTGGTGGGACCTGGAATCTGCAGAAAGTGCCGTCCGGTGCGGTAAACCATCGATGCTCCGTTCACAGGGTTGACGAGTTATGTGTCGCAGCTCATACTTTCCGCATACGAGATCTAGTTTCCACATTATGAAAATGCCTGCGAGCCAACGGATGTCTCGAGGAGTGGAATGTCTACCCAGCTCGTCTCCATCATCGGCCTCGTCCTGATCTTTCTCGTGGCCACGGTTCGCTCGGTCAACATGGGCGCGGTGGCCTTCCTCGGGACCTTCGTCATCGGGACGTTCGTCTTCGGCAAGGAAGCCGACGACCTGTTCGCCGGCTTTCCCGGCGACCTCTTCGTCGTACTCGCCGGTGTCACGCTGCTGTTCGCCATCGCCAAGGCCAACGGCACCGTCGACTGGCTCATCCACGCGGGTGTCCGCGCCGTCCGGGGACGGATCGCGCTCATCCCGTGGGTGATGTTCGCGGTCACCAGCCTGCTCACCATGGTGGGCGCCGTCGTGCCCGGCGCGGTGGCGATCATGTCGCCGGTGGGGCTGAGCTTCGCGGTCCGCCACCGGATCAACCCGATGCTGATGGGGCTGCTGATCATCAACGGCGCCAGCGCCGGTGGCTTCTCCCCGATCAGCATCTTCGGCACCATCACCAACGGCGTGGTCGACCGCAACAACCTCCCCGGCAACCCGACGCTGCTGTGGATCGCGTCGTTCGTCTTCAACGTCGTGCTGAGCGTGGTCGTGTTCTTCCTGTTCGGCGGCAAGGACCTGCTGCGGCGCAGGGTGTCCACTGTGGAGGACGAGCCGACCTCGACGGAGGGCCAGGTGCGGCTGGACGCGCCGAAGGCGACCACGCTCGCCGGGATCGTGTTGCTCACCGTCGGCGCGTTGTTCTTCGACCTCGACGTCGGCCTGCTGGCCATCAGCATCGGCACGGTCCTGTGCCTGCTCTGGCCGGGCACCACGAAGAAGTGCGTCGGCGAGGTCGCCTGGCCGACCGTACTGCTGATCTGTGGTGTGGTGACCTACGTCAGCCTGATGGAGTCCGTGGGGACCATCGACTTCCTCGGCAACAGCGTCGCGGGCATCGGCATCCCGCTGCTGGCTGCGTTCGTCATCTGCCTGATCGGCGCCGCCGTCTCGGCGTTCGCCTCGACGACCGGCATCCTCGGCGCGTTGATCCCGCTCGCGGTGCCGTTCCTGCTCGGCGGCGAGATCGGCGCGGTCGGCATGATCACCGCGCTGGCGATCTCCTCGTCCGTTGTGGACTCCTCGCCGTTCTCCACCAGTGGCGCGCTGGTCGTGGCGAGCACCCCGGAGGAGAGCAGGGACCGGGTGTTCCGCGGCCTGATGGTGTGGGGCATGAGCATGATCGCCGTCGCGCCGATCTGCGCGTGGGCGATCTTCGTGCTCCCGGGCTGGCTGTGAGTCCGATGCGGCTAGACTCGCGGTATGCGCGCCGTGCTCACCACCTTCCGGGTGCTCGAGGAGGTGGCCCACACTCAGCCGATCGGTGTCGGCGAGCTGGCGCGTTCCCTGAACCTGCCGAAGAGCACCGTGCAGCGCGCGCTCCGTACACTGTGGACGGCCGGGTGGATCTGCCCGGACGGCGCCGAGGTCACCCGCTGGGTGCTCACCGGACGCGCCTTGCAGGTGGGTCAGCTCGCCATCGGCGACCTCAGTGTGCGCGACGCCGCGGCACCCGTCATGCACGAACTGCGGCGCGAGTCCGGCGAGACAGCACACCTGATGGTGCGCGACGGTGACCACGCGGTGCTGATCGAGCGGATCGAGACCGCACATCCGGTGCGTGCGGTGCTGCCGCTGGGCAGCCGGGTGCCGCTGCACGGTTCGTCCAACGGCAAGGCGATCCTGTCCACCCTGCCGCCGGAGCGGGTCCACGAGATCCTCGGCGACGAGCTGGAACGGCACACCGGCAGCACCATCGTCGACTGGGACGAGTTCCTCGCCGAGCTGCACGAGGTCCGGCGCCGTGGCTACGCGGTGAACGTCGGCGAGTGGCGGACCGACATCGCCGCCGTCGCCGCGCCGATCTTCGACCACAGCGGCGCCGCGGTGGCGAGCGTGTCGATCTCGGCGCCGAGCGGACGGATGCCGGAGGAGGCGCGGGCGAGGTTCGGTGCCATGGTGGCCGAGGCCGCGCGACGGATCAGCGCCACGCTCGGTCACCGCGGCGCGATCGACCCGGTCTGACGCCGGGATCACCGGCCCTGCCAGCGTGGCTTGCGTTTCTCCAGGAACGAGGTGACGCCCTCGCGGAAGTCGGCGCTGCCATAGCAGAGTGCCAGCAGGTCGTCGTCCGGCGGCAGAGTGTGTTCCCGCAGCCGGCGCAGCGCGGTCTTGCTGACCCGCATCGTCAGCGGCGCGTGCGAGGCCAGCTGTTCGCACAGTTCACGCAACCGGTCGTCCAGCCGTCCGGCGTCGACCAGCTCACTGGCCAGTCCTGCCCGCAGCGCCTCCTCGCCGTCGACGAATCCGGCCGTGTAGATGAGGTGCAGCGTCCTGGTCTGACCGAGCAGGGCGACCAGGCGGGCGTAGGTCGCCATCGAGACGCAGTTGCCGAGCGTGCGGGCGATCGGCAGCCCGAAGCGCGCCGACGGCGTGCAGATCCGCAGGTCACAGGCGGCGGCGATGGTCAGGCCACCGCCGGTCGCGTACCCGTCGACGACGGCGACGGTCGGCACCTCCACCCGTTCGAGCCTGCTGATCACGCCCTCGATGCGCTGCTCGTAGGCCAGCCCGTCGGCGGCGCCGTCGAACTCGGCGAACTGCCGGATGTCGGTGCCCGCGACGAACGCGCGGTCGCTGGCGCCACGCAGGACGGCGACCCGGATGTCCGGGTCGGCGTCGACCCGCTCGCAGAACTCGACCAGCCCGTCGTACATCGCCCAGGTCATCGCGTTGCGAGCGGCCGGACGGTTGAAGGTCGCGGTGGCGACCGGCCCGGTGAAGTCGGTCAGCAGCTCGCCGGTCATCCCGCCGCTCCCGTCTGCCGCATCGCGGCGATCTCGCCGGCCGAGTAGCCGGCGGCCCGCAGAACCTCGTCGGTGTGCTGCCCGAGCCCGGGCGCCGGGCGGGTGACCGAGCCGGGGGTGTCGCTGAGCTTGACCGGGATGCCGAGTGTGCGGACGCGGCCTTCGCCGGGTTGCTCCATTTCCAGGACCATCTGCCTGGCCTGGGTGTGCGGGTCGGCACAGGACTGGGCGTAGTCGTGGATCGGGCCGGCCGGGACGCCGGCTTCGAGCAGCCGTTCGACCCAGTCGGCGGTGTCGCGGGTGCGCAGGGTGCAGGTCAGCTCGGTGGCCAGCGGCTCCCGGTTACGGACCCGGTCGGTGTTGGTGGTGAACCGCTCGTCGGCAGCCAGGTCGGGACGACCGAGCACATCGCACAACCGCTGCCACAGCCGGTCGTTGTTGGCGCCGATGACCAGGTGCCCGTCGCGTGTGGACAGTGCCTGGTACGGCCCGTTGACCCGGTGCGCCGAGCCGAGCGGCCCGGGCGCCCTGCCGGTGGCCCACAGTTCGGAGGTCTCCCAGACCGACAGCGCGAGTGCCGCGTCGTAGAGCGACGCGTCGACGGCCTGCCCGCGACCGGTCCGTTCCCGGGCCAGGCACGCGGTGAGAATGCCGACGGCACAGTAGAGACCGGCGGACATGTCGGCGACCGGCACCCCGGACTTCACCGGCTCGCCGCCCGGCTCGCCGGTCACGCTCATGATCCCGGACATGGCCTGCGCGATCAGGTCGTACCCGGGCCGCGCCGCGTACGGACCGGTCTGGCCGAAGCCGGAGATCGAGGCGTAGACCAGCCGCGGGTTGACGGCGCTGAGCGTCGCGTAGTCGACGCCCAGCCGGGCCGCGACGCCGGGCCGGAAGCTCTCCACCACGACGTCGGCCGTGCGGGCCAACCGGTGGAACGTCTCCCGCCCGGCGTCGGACTTCAGGTCGAGCGCGACGCTGCGCTTGTTGCGGTTGACGGCGAGGAACGCCGCACTCTGCCCACCGGGCAGCCGGTGCCCGGTGGCCTCGCGGGTGGCGTCGCCGCGGCCGACCGGCTCGACCTTGATCACGTCGGCGCCGAGGTCACCCAGCAACTGGCAGCAGTACGGGCCCGCCATGACCTGGGTCAGGTCGAGGACGGTCAGGTGTCCCAGCGCAGACGTCATCGTTGGCCGCCGCTCCACTCGTCGTGCCGTATTACGGCACACACATCGTGATACGGCACAACGGTAGGCGGCGAGCGTCCCGGCCGTCAACACTCGGAGGTCCGGTTCAGCGACCCTCTCGGCGAAGTGCCTTGGCCAGGCCGTGGCGGCTGCGGTAGCCGGCACGGCGGGCCGCCTGCCCCATCGACCGGCCCGCCCGCAGTTCGGTCAACGCCAGGTTCAGGCGCGCCCGGGTGCGCCAGCGGCTGAACGTCAGCCCCGTCTCCTCCAGGAACAGCCGCTGGACCTGCCGCGGGCTGATGTGGTGCCGCCGGGACAGCAGCTCCAGGGTGTCGCCGTCGCCCGCCAGCAGTTCGCCCGCGATGGCGCCGGCGACCTCGTGCGACGGCAGCGGCAACGGCAGCGGCGCACCCGCCACCTCGCGGAGCACCTCGGTGAGCATCGCGCGCAGCGGAGCCCGCTCCTCCTCCGAACCCGGCGCGGCGGCCAGCGCGGCGGCCACCGCCTCGGCGAGCGCCGGATCGGCGACGAGCAGGCAGCCGCCGTCCGGCTCCGCACCCGGCGCGAGCAGGAACCCGGCGGTCACCCCGCGGACGTCCCACGACATGTCGTGCGGCACACCGGCCGCCAGCCACAGGCCGGTCCCGGCGGGCAGGACGTACTCCTCGCCGAGCGCACGCACGCGGCCCCGGCCGGCGAGCACCCAGATCAGCAGGGGCTCGTCGTGACTGTGGAAGTCGTGTCCGGTGAACCGGACCCGGTGACGCTCGGGAACGTCCTCCACGCGAACGGTCACGAATGTCACCTCCGTGTCGTGGTTGTCATTCTGGGGCACCGACCAGGAAGGTAACTTAGCCTAACCTTGCCCCGACACCTGCCTGGTTGGAGAGGGGCGAGATGCGTACGAAGCTGCCGTGGAGAACCGTGGTCCTGAGCGCCGTGCTGGCGCTGGGACTGACCGCATGCGGCGGTGGCACCGAAGCGGCCGACGCCACGGTGCCGGTCACCACCGACAAGGGCGTGGTGAACATCCCCGCCGCCCCCAGGAAGGTGGTCGTGCTCAACCCGGCGCTCACCGGTTACCTCTACGGCCTCGGCGTCCCGGTCGGCGCCACCATCCCCACCACCCGCGACCCGAGCCCGGAAGGCTTCTCGCAGTTCTGGGCCGAGCAGGCCAAGACCGCGGGCACCAAGGTGCTGCCGTGGAGCTTCGACGGCTTCGACTTCGAGGCCATCCTCGGCGAGAAGCCCGACCTCATCGTCGCCGGCGGGCAGGGCCGCCCCGGCCTGCAGGCCGTCGAGGCCTACGACCGGCTGAGCCAGATCGCGCCGACCGTCATCGTCAGCACCAAGCCGTCGACCTGGCGTGACGAGCTGTCGTTCCTCGCCGGCCAGGTGTTCCGCAAGCCCGCCGAGGCCAAGACCATGGTCGACGCCTACCAGGCCAAGGTCACCCAGGTGAAGGCCGCGACCAAACGTCCGGACGGCGCCGCCATCTACCTGATGACCACCACCGGTGGCACCTACTTCCTGCCGGAGGGGTCCGCGCTGCCCGCCACGATGAGCGACCTCGGCTTCCCGGCCGACCCGGTCGGCCAGCGGAACCCCAACCTCAAACCGGCCAGCACCGGCGACTCAGTCAAGATCACTCCGGAGCAGCTCGGCTCGGTGGTGACCGCGCCCGTCGTCTTCGTCGTCCCGTTCCAGCCCGGCGTGCCCAACGCCGCCGCACTGGCCAAGGATCCGCTCTACGCGGGGCTTCCTGCCTTCCGCGCCGGCAAGGTGTACGACCTGCCCGGCTGGACCTACCGTGCCGACTACCAGGCCGTCATGGCCACGCTGGACCACGTCCAGCGGCAGTTCGCGGGGAGCTGAGATGCGCACGTTCCCGGTGATCCTGCGGGAGCTGACCGTACTGCGGGTCAGTGACCCGTCCCCGGCCATGCGGCGGGTCACCCTCGGTGGCGAGCAACTGCGCCCGTTCCACCGGGACGGGCTCGACCTGCCCGGCTTCGTCAGCGACGGCTTCGACGACCACGTCAAGATCCTGCTGCCGCCGCCCGGCCGGACCGAGCCGGAACTGCCGGTGCAGCACCGCACCGGAATCGACTGGCCACACAGCCACACGCGGGTCAACCGGGACTACACGCCGCGCCGGTGGGATCCGCGGGCCGGCGAGCTGGACCTCGACTTCGTGCTGCACGGCGACGGCCCGGCCGCACGCTGGGCCCGCACCGCCGCGCCCGGCGACCGGTTGCACCTGGTCGGGCCGAAGTCGTCACTGGACCTGCCGTCCGATGTGGACTTCGTGTTGCTGGCCGGTGACGAGACGGCGCTACCCGCCATCGGCCGGTTCCTCGACGAACGGCCGCTGGACTGCCCGGTCCGGGTCGTCGTCGAGATCACCCACGACGGCGCGGACGCCTACCCGCTCGACACCAGCGGCGACGTCGAGGTGACCTGGCTGCGGCGTCCGTCCACAGTGGCCGATTACGTGACCGGGATGCCCTGGCCGTACGAGAAGCCCTACGTCTGGTGCGGCGGCGAGGCCACCTCGCTCAAGCCGCTGCGGCGGTGGTGCACCTACACCCGCGAGCTGCCCCGCGAGCGGGTCAACATCACCGGGTACTGGCGGACCAGCAGGAACGACACCCTCCGGCTGCTGCTCGATCCATTGCCGGGCCACGCCGTGCGCGCCGCCGTACGGACCGGGCTGATCCAGGCCGTCGCCGCCAAACCGCGATCCGTTGCGGACCTCGCTGCCGAGACCGGCTGCCCTGAGCAGGGGCTGGGCCTGCTGGCCCGCTACCTCGGCACGATCGGCCTGCTGGAGGTCACCGGCGACGTCGTGGGCCTCGCCCCGCTCGGCGAGGACCTCCTCGACGACGAACGGCTCCTGCACGGGCTGGAAACCGACGCCGACTCCGCGCTGGTCAAGCTGCCCGAGGCAGTCCGGGCAGGCGGTCCCGCGGGACCGGCGGTCGACAGCCCGGACCGGCTGCGGTCGCTGGTGTTCCTGGCAGGCGGCATCACCGACAGCCCGGCCTGGCGGCCCGGCGAGGCCGTCCGGATCACCGGTCCCGGCGCCGGCCTGGTGCGCGAGGCCGTCGGTGACACCGTCCGGCTCGCCGAACCGGCAGGCACCACCGTGTGCGCGCTGGCACTGGGCGGCCTGCCCGATGACGACGCCGTCGCGCTGCTGCGGTCGTTCGCCGGAACGCGGGTGCTGCTCGTCGAGCACGCCGAGGACGACGAGCCCGGCGGCAGGGCCGAGCTGTCCCACGCGCTGCGGCACTGGGCGGCCACCGGCGCACCGCCGCGAAAGCCCTCGGACCTGACCGTGCTCGCCGAGCGGGCCGGGTACACCGTCACCTCCGTTCGTCACCTCGGCTGGGATCACCTGCTGGTCGAGCTCACCTCCCGATGACGGCCACGCTCACCCGGCCGGCCACCCGCCGGCCGCTCGGTGTCGCGCTGGGGCTGGCCGCGCTCGCCGGGTCGATCTGGGCCAGCCTGGTCATCGGCTGGGCCGATCTGCCGGTGGAGACGGTGTGGAACGCGTTGTTCCAGCACACCGGCGCCTACGACGAGGTGATCGTCCGCGAGACCCGGCTGCCCCGGACGCTCACCGGGATCGCCGTGGGTGCCGCGCTCGGCGTCGCGGGTGGCCTGATCCAGGCGCTGACCCGCAACCCGCTGGCGGATCCCGGAATTCTCGGCGTGAACGCGGGCGCGGCCTTCTTCGTCGCGCTCTCGGTCGCCCTGGTCGGCGGCATGGCCGCTTCGGGATACGTGTGGTTCGCCTTCCTCGGGGCCCTGCTGGCGACCGTGGCCGTCTACGTCATCGCCGCCGCGGGACGCGAACGGGCCACTCCCGGCAGGCTGGTGCTGTCCGGCATGGCGCTCAGTGCCGTTCTCAACGGGATCGTCCTCTCGCTGGTGCTGATCGACGAGCAGACGTTCGAGCGGATGCGGCACTGGGCGTCGACCGCGCTGACCGGCACCGATCTCGGCACACTCGGGACGGTCACGCCGTTCCTGCTCGCCGGGCTGGTCATCGCCGCGGTGGTGGCGAAGCCGCTCGACGTCATCGCGCTCGGCGAGGAACTGGCCGGCGCGCTGGGGTCCAATCCGGCCGTCGTCCGCACGGCGGTGATCGGTGCCGTGACGTTGCTGGCAGGCGGCGCGACGGCACTCGCCGGCCCGGTCGTGTTCGTCGGCCTGATGGTGCCGCACGTGGCGCGCTGGATCACCGGCCCGGACCACCGCTGGATGTTCGCGCTGACCGCCGTCCTGGCGCCGGTGCTGGTGCTGTGGGCGGACACCCTCGGCAGGCTCGTGCTCAGCACGGGCGAGGTGCCGATGGGCGTCGTCGTCGCGTTCCTCGGCGCGCCGGTGCTGATCGCCATGGTCCGCGGGCGCAAGGCGAGCGCGGCATGATCACGACCGTGGACCGCCGCCGGGCGGTGGTGGCCGGTGCGGCCACCCTGGGCGTCGCACTGGCCTGCGGCATCGCGCTGCTCGGCATCGGCAGCATCGCGCTCGGCCCCGGCGAGGTGATCGGCGCACTGCTCGGACTCGGCGACCGCGCGGCGACGACGGTCGTCGTCGAATGGCGGCTGCCCAGGGTGCTGGCCGCCCTCACGCTGGGTGCCGCGCTCGGCGTCAGCGGGGCGATCTGCCAGTCGCTGACCCGCAACCCGCTCGGCAGCCCGGACATCATCGGCTTCACGTCCGGCTCGCACACCGGAGCGCTGGTCACCATGCTCGTGGTCGGAACCGGCTACACCCACGTCGCGCTGGGCGCGCTGGCAGGCGGCGTCGCCACCGCGATCGCCGTCTACCTGCTGGCCTGGTCCCGCGGTGTACAGGGGTTCCGGCTGATCATCGTCGGCATCGGCGTCACGGCCATGCTCGGCTCGGTCAACACCTGGCTGCTGCTCACCGCCGACGTCGAAGTGGCGATGAGCGCGAGCACCTGGGCGACCGGCAGCCTGAACGGCGTCGCGTGGCCGGACGCCGGGGTGGCCGCCGCGGTCGCACTGGCGCTGGTGGCCCTGTCGGCGATGATCTTCCAGCCGATGCGGCAGCTGGAGCTGGGCGACGAGCTGGCCGCCACGTCCGGGCTGAACACCGAGCGCACCCGGCTGGGGCTGCTGACGTTGTCGGTCGCGCTCACCGCGACCGCCACCGCGGTGGCCGGGCCGATCAACTTCATCGCGCTCGCCGCCCCGCAGATCGCCCGGCGGCTGGTGCGCGGCTCCGGTACGACGCTGCTGCCGTCGGCATGTGTCGGCGCGTTGCTGCTGATCGTGTCCGACGGCGTCGCGCAGTGGCTGTTCCACCCGGTGCTGCTGCCGGTGGGTGTGGTCACCGTGGTCGTCGGCGGGGCGTACCTGGTGTGGCTGCTCGTGCGCGGAGCGCGCCGGACTTCGTGAATCGCCACACCCCCTTCCGTGAAGACCTCACACGGACTTGAACCACCCCGTACGGTGTGAGCGGGAGGCGAACGTGAAACCGAACCGTGTTCTGTCCGAGATCTTCCGCTTCGTCAGCGGTGACCGGGCTGAGCTGCATGTTTCGGTTCTGCGTGCCTTCAGCGAGGCCGGTGACGAGCTGACCGAGACCCTCAGCGTCGACGGCCTGCGCACCCGGCTGCGCGCGGCAGGCTGGCCGGGCGCGCTGACCGAGGACGACCTCGTCGGCGCGCTGGAGGAACTGCGCGCGGGCAACCTCGTCGACGTCATCCAGGACCACGTCGGCGAGCTGGGCACCGCCACCGAGTACGAGCGCCGCAACCTGCGGTACTGCCTCACCCGCCGCGGCGAGGCGGCTTTCGCGGGCATAAGCCGGTCCATGGAGGTCCTCGCGTCGGCAGGCGCACTGCAGACCGCGGTACTGGACGCGCTGGCCGACCGGCTCGGCGACCTGGTGCACGAGCTGGACGCCGGGCAGGACCGCCGCGTCTTCAGCACGCTGATCGAGGTGGAGAACCACCTCGGCGCCCTGCGGGAGGGTGCCCGCCGGTTCAACGGTGACCTGCAGCGGCTGCTGCGCGCCGACGGAGCCGACCTGGCGACCTTCCACGAGGTCAAAGCGTCCACGGTGGCCTACCTCCAGGAGTTCCTCACCAATCTGGAACACCGCGCGCACACCATCGCCACCCGCGTCCGCGAGATCGGTGAGCGCGGCGTCGACCACCTGCACCAGCGCGCACTGCGGGGAGCCGAGCTGCCCCGGCTCACGCCCGTCGACCCGGCCCCGGAGTGGCTGGCCCGCAGGCGCGAGCACTGGACGGCGCTGCGGAACTGGTTCCTTCCCGCCGACGGCGCCACCCCGCGGGCCGAGCAGCTGCACCTCGTCGCCCGCCAGGCCATCGTCACGCTGCTGCAGGTCCTCGACCGGATCACCGAGTCCCGGCGGCAGGCCAGCAGCGCGGTCGCGGACTTCCGGGAGCTGGCCCGCTGGTTCACCGTCGTACCCGGTCAGGACGACCTGCACCGGCTGTGGTCGACCATGTTCGGGCTGAGCCCGGCCCGGCACGCGCACCTCGCCGACCCCGACCCCGAGCTGGTGAGCCCCCGGACGTCCTGGCGGGACGCCCCGCCGGTGGAGGTCGCGCCGAGGCTGTGGCCGCCGGAGTCGGCCGAACGGTCCGCTCGCGCGGGCCGGGTGCGCGACGTGACCGCGATCAAGGCCGCGCGGGCCGAGCGCGCACTCGCCGAACGGGCCGAGCTGGAGGCGGCGTGGAACATGATCGACACCGGCGGCACCGTCCGGCTGTCCGGCTTCACGCGGCTGGACCACTCGGTGTTCGAACGGCTGCTGGACCTGCTCGGGCGGGCACTCGACGCCGGCCCGGACACCACCGGCGCGCGGCGCAGCATCTCCTCCGACGGCCGCATCGAGATCCTGCTGCGCCCACCGCCGGACGGCGCGACCGCCGTGCTGACGACGGCCCGCGGCGAGTTCCGCGGGCCGGACTACGAGGTGGAGCTGCGCTCCGCGGGTGGTGCCGCCCAGCGGGTCAGCGAGGCCGGTGCCCGATGAGCCACCTCGCCAACCAGCTGGTCACCGCCGAGCGCGAGGAGATCGCCCGCGGCATCCGCCAGCTGCTCGCCACTCCGCTGATCACCGAACGCGCCGCACCCGAGGTGTTCGATCTGGTTCGCAGGCGCAGGGAACCGATCCGCAAGTGGTTCGACTACTACTGCGGCTGGACGCTCACCGTCGAGCCGCGCCTGGGCTACGCCCGCCTGCTCAAGGTGCGGGCGGGCACTGACTCCACCCGCCCGGCACGCCGTCCCGGACCGGCGGGCGTGCCGTTCGACCGCAGGCGCTACGTCCTGTTCTGCGTGGTGGCGGCCGAGCTGCTCACCGTGCCGGTGACCACCGTCGGCCTGCTCGCCGACCGCGTCGCCAGGGCCACGGCTGCCGACGACGTCGTGGTGACCTTCGACCCGGCCAGCCGCGCCGAGCGTGCCGCGTTCGCCGACGTCCTCGGTGTGCTGGAAGGCTACGGCGCGCTGGAGGTCGTCGACGGCAGCACGGAGTCGTTCGCCGACTCGGCCTCGGCGAAGGTGCTCTACCGCGTCGACTCGACGCTGCTGCTGCGGCTGCTCGCGGCGCCGGTCGGCCCGTCCGGCCTCGGCGTGCCGCCCGACGAGGTGGCGTCGCGGTTCAGCGAACTGGTCAGCGCCGTCGCCAGCGAGCGCCGGTACGGCCTGACCTCGGGCAGGCACCAGGACAGCGCCGCCGCCTCGGAGACTCAGCGCAACCTGTGGCTGCGGCATTCGGTGTTCCGCAGGCTGGTGGACGACCCGGTGCTGTACTTCGCCGACCTGTCCGCCGCCGAACGGGAGTACCTCACCTCACCGGCCGGGCGCCAGCTGCTGCGGCGCGCGGCCGAGCAGGGCGGGTTCGCACTGGAGGAACGGGCCGAGGGCGTGCTGCTGGTGGACGTCGACGGCATCGCCACGGACACCCGCTTCCCCGACGACAACAGTGACACCGGGGTGGCCGCCCTGCTCCTGCTCGATCACCTGGACGGGCCGGCGACCGTCGAGCAACTGCGCAACGCCACCGCCGGGCTGCTGCGGCGGTTCCCCCGCTGGGCCGCCGCCTGCCGCGACGCGGGCGCCGACCGGCTCACCGCGGGCGCGCTGGCCGTCCTGACCGCGTTCGACCTGGTGCGGATCACCGACGGCGTGGTACGACCCTGTCCCGCGGCCGCGCGGTACGCCGTGCGCGGCACCGAGGAGAACCCCGTATGACCGTGACCGACCTGCCCCGCCGCGGTGCGGCCGAACCGCTGGCCCGCACGCCGAGGTGGACCCCCACCCGCGCGGGCATCCTCAACGTCTGGCGGTACTACGACGAGGTCTTCGAGTTCCACCACGGGCGCCTGCTGCTGCGCGGTCCCAACGGCAGTGGCAAGTCCAAGGCGCTCGAACTGCTGCTGCCGTTCCTGTTCGACGCCAACCTGCGGGCCAACCGGCTGTCGACGTTCGGCACCGGCGAGCGGACCATGTACTGGAACCTCATGGGCGAGGGGACCTCGGCCACGTCCAGGGTGGGTTACGTCTGGCTGGAGTTCCGCTCGCCGACCGGCAGGTGGTTCACCTGCGGCGCTCGGCTGCAGGCCAGCGCCCACAACACCACCGTGCACCCCGACTACTTCACCACCGACCTGCGGATCGGCGAGAACCTCTCGCTGGTGACCGAGTCCGGCCAGCCGCTCACCCGGCCCGCGCTGGAGGAACGTCTCGGCACCCGGGGAGCCGTACACGCGACGGCGAACGACTACCGCACCGCGGTGCGTACGGTCCTGTTCCCCCGGCTGACCGAGCAGCGGTACGACGCGCTCATCACCGCCCTGCTGCAACTGCGGATGCCGAAGCTGTCGCAGCGGCTCGACCCGGCGCTGCTGTCGACGCTGCTGTCCCGTGCGCTGCCACCGCTGGGCCAGCAGGAGATCGCCGACCTGGCCGAGGGCTTCGAGCGGCTGGACGCCCAGCGCGACCGGCTCAAGCGGCTGGAGGACGAGGTCGCGGCCGCCAAGACGCTGGCGGCGAGGCAGAAGACCTACGCACAGCGCGTGTTGCGTTCCGGTGCCGCCGCACTGCTGTCGGCCGACGCCGAACTCGGCGAACTGACGGCGACCGCGCAGCGGTCCGCCGAGGCCTACGACGAGGCGGAGCGGCGCCGGTCGGCCGCCGAGGCGCGGGTTCGCTCGCTGGGCAAGGACATCGACGCCGCCGAGGCCCGTCGCGCCGGGCTGACCGAGAGCCCTGACTACCGGTCCGGCCGGGAACTGGACCGGTTGCGCAGGCGGACCGCCGACGCTGCCGCCCTGGCCGCGCGGACCCGGCGGGACGCGGTCCGGCTGCGGGCCGACGCGGAATCCGACGCCGAAGCGGAACGTCAGGCGCAGCACGACGTGACCAGGCAGGCAGGCGCGGTCCGCTCGCGGGACGACGACGTCCGCACCGCGGCGGGCAGGGCCGGGCTGGCCAGCGTGCACGCCGAGGCGAAGGCCAACCTGGCCAGCGGCCGGGCCAGACCGCTGCTGCGGGCGGCCGTGCGCAACCGGCAGGACCAGCTCGCCCTGGTGCAGCGCGCGCTGAGCGCGCACGAACTGGCGGTGGAACGCAGGCAGCAGGCCGAGGCCGAGCTGGACCTGGCCAGGGCCGAGGTGGCCGGCGCGCAGGACCGGGTCGACGCCGCGGCGGAGGACCGCGAGCGGGCCAGGGTCGCGCTGGGCGGCAGGCTGCTGGAGTGGGCCAGTGACTGCCGGGAGCTGGTGTTCGAGGACCCGTCGGCGCTGCTGGACCACGTCGAACCGGAGGTGGCGCTGCTCGACGTTGTCGACGCGGCCGCGGCGACGGCCCTGCGGGAGGTCATCGAGCAGGAAACGGTGCTGCGGGCGCGGTTGCGGATCGCCAAGGCGGACCGGCACGAGCTGGTCGCCGAGATCCACCTGCTCAACGCCGAGCAGGAGCTGCCGCCCGAGCCGCCGTCGACGCAGACCACCGACCGGTCCCGGATGGTCGGCGCTCCACTGTGGAGGCTCGTCGACTTCGCCAGGGACACCCCGGAGGACTGGCACGCCGGGATCGAGGCCGCGCTGGAGGGCAGTGGGCTGCTCACCGCCTGGGTCGGCTACCGGGGCGACGTGGAAGGCCACGACGTGTTCGCCGACCCGGACGCGTTGCGCTCGGTTCCCGGGCGGTCGCTGGCGGACGTGCTGGTGTCCGAACGCGACACCGAGGTACAGCCGCGGGTCGTCACCCAGCTGCTGTCCGCGATCGCGTTCGGCGACCGGCTGCCGCCCGACGGGCCTGCCGCCGTCGGGGCCGACGGCACCTGGCGGCTCGGGAACCTGACCGGGAGCTGGCACAAGGACGAGGCCGAGCACATCGGCTCGCGGGCACGGCGGCGGGCGCGGCAGCACCGCATCGACGAGCACCGCGCACGCATCAGCGAGGAGGATGGCGTGATCGCCGACCTCGAGCGCGAACTGATGACGCTGGAGACGCGGCGGCTGGCCATCCAGACGGAGCGGGCCACCCGGCCGGACCGGTCGGAGCTGGCCGACGCCGCCCGCAGGCAGGCGGTGGCCGAGGCCGAGCTGGGCGCCGCGAACACGGTCGTCGCCCAGCGGGTCGAGACGGTGTCGGCCGCCGAGCGGGCCGTGTCGCGGGCACTGCACGATCTGACCAGCCTCGCCGCGGAGAACGGCCTGCCCACCGACCGCTCCGCACTGTCCGTTGTGGACACGTCGGTGCGGTCGTTCGCCGACCAGGCGGACAGCTGGCTGGACGAGCACACCCGGCTGGCCGGAGCCAAGGCGACGCTGGAGGTCGTCGCCGACCGGGCGCGGCGGTCCGCCGACAACGCCAAGGCCCGGGAGGCCGAGGCCGAGGAAGCCGAGGCCAGGCACGCGGAACTGGCCACGACGCTGGCCGCGGTCGAGGAGACGGTCGGCGTCGACCACGGCAGGGTGCTCGCCGAGACCGACGCGCTGCGCACGAAGCTGATCGACCTGCGGTCCGAACTGGACGCGGCGAACCGCGAGGTGTACGAGCTGTCCACCCAGCTGGGCTGGCTGGACTCCCAGCGCACGACGGACGCGAGCGCCCGCGACGCCGGTGCCGCGCGCCGCAACGAGGCTGCCCGCCGGTTCCGGGCGGTGGCGACCGGGGTGTTCCCCGCCGACAGCGGGATCGACGACCTGCCCCGGTTCCAGTCGGCACTGTCGGCGTCGGAGGGCATCGACGCGGCGCTGGAGGCGGCGCGGACGATCGCCACGGCGTGGCCGTCGGTCCCGCACGCACCGAACAACCTCACCGACGCACTGCACCGGCTGTCGGAGTCCATCCACGCTTCCCGGGACACGCTGAAGTCCCGCACGGACCTCGACCTGGAGGCCGACGGTGACGTGCAGGTGTTCACCGCGCTGGTGGACGGCGTCCGCGTCGGTGCTGCCGAGCTGCTGGAGATCCTGCGGGCCGAGGCCGAGCAGACCCGCCAGGAGATCAGCGAGCGCGAGCGCAGGCTGTTCGACCAGACGCTGACCGGCGACACCCGGCGGCACCTGGCCGCGCGCATCCGGCAGGCGAGCGAGCTGGTGACCGACATGAACGCGCGGCTGGAGCGGGTCCGCACGGCCTCCCGGCTCGCCGTGCGGCTGGAGTGGGAGGTCGCCGAGGACCTGCCGCCGGGCACGCGGTCGGCCCGCGACCTGCTGCTCCTCGAACCGGACCAGCTGTCCGACGCCGACCGGCAGACCCTGCACCGGTTTTTCCGGGAGCGGGTGGAGCAGGCCAAGGCCGACGACTCGGCGACCAGCTGGGAACAGCAGCTGGCGCAGGTCTTCGACTACACGTCGTGGCACCGGTTCGTGGTCAAGGTCGACCGCGGCGGCGGCATGGGCTGGCAGCTGCTGACCCGCAAGCTGCACGGTGCCCTCTCCGGTGGCGAGAAGGCCATCGCACTGCACCTGCCGCTGTTCGCCGCACTCGCGGCCCACTACCAGGCCGTCCCGGAGGCGCCGCGGATCATCCTGCTCGACGAGGTGTTCGTCGGCGTGGACACCACCAACCGGGGCCAGGTGTTCGCGCTGTTGTCAGCGCTCGATCTGGATCTGATGCTCACCTCCGATCACGAATGGTGCACCTACTCCGAGCTCAGTGGCGTCAGCATCCACCAGCTCATCACCGGCGGCGACGGGGACGACGCGGTGACCACCGCCCACTTCACCTGGAACGGCATGGAGCTACTCCCGGAATAGCTGTGTCTTCTGCCCTCGCTCCGCTCGGGCGCGGTCGGGCCCCCTGAGTCGGCGTCTTCCCTCCTCGCCGTCGGCCGCGGAGCGGCCTTTGGGCTCGTCAGTCCAGACGCCGACGGGCCCGACCGGCACGTAGGAAGGTCAGCGTCGCCACGACGCCGGTCACCACCCCGGCGAGAGCGGGCACCGCGACGGCCGTCCGGCGCGGCGGCACCACCACCTGCCGGACGATCACCGGTGGCGGCGGCTTCACCGGCACCGGTGCGTCGCGGGCGGTGGCCGTCCACGCGGTGATGAACACGACCATCCGCGACACCAGCGAGATGAAGAACAGCACACCGATGACCGAGCCGAACGCCACGCCCGTCGGCGAGTTGCCGATCAACCGCAGGTAGATGCTCCCGGCCTGCTTGAGCAGCTCGAAGCCGACCGACGCCGCCAGCGCACCCCGGACCGCGCTCCGGATGCCGACCGGTGTCCGCGGCAGGCGGGTCAGCACCCACAGGAACACCAGCGCGTTGGCGACCAGCGCGAGCACGACCGAACCGATCGTCAGCAGGACCGACGCCACCCCGGTGTGGTCCAGCCCGGTCAGCCGCAGCAGGAACGTGCCAAGCGCGCCGCCGACGGCGGTGAGGCCGAAGGAGACGATCAGAGCCAGGACCAGGCTCAGCAACGCGAGGAAGTCCACCAGGATCATCCGCAGCAGCGGCGGGTCGACGCGTTGCTGGTCCCACATGGCCGTCAGGGCGTCACGTAGGGCGTTGATCCAGTTCCAGCCCGAGTACAGGCCGATGACCAGACCGAACACGCCGACCTGGGTGCGGTTCTCGATCAGCTTCGTCACCAGGTCCCGCGCGGTGGGGCCCAGCGAGTCCGGGACGACCCGCAGGATGCCCTCCGTGATCTGGCCGAGCAGCTCCGGCTGGCCTGCCAGCACGAAACCCGCGATCGACAGCCCCACCATCAGCATGGGGACGATGGAGAACACGCTGAAGTAGGTGATCGAGGCGACGTAGTGGTAACCGTGGTAGTCGACGTAGCGGTCCACCGCCCGCACCAGGTGGTCGAACCACCGGTAACGCGCGCGGAACCGGCGCCAGCCGGACGCGGTGCTCTGCTGGGTGCTCACGCGTATTACTAACCCGCGCCCGCCGGGACGGCCAAGGCGCCCCGCCGCGTCCGGACTCATCCACCCCGCATTCCCAGCACCGGCTGCCCGCCGCGGCCTGCCCGGTATCCGGGATCCCACGGCCAGTGCCCGCGGTCGTCCGGGTGCACGAGCTGCCTGGCCCGGATCCGGCCGCCGTAGATTCCGACCGCGGTCCGCAGGTGGGCCGACGGCTCGGTGAGCCGGACGGTCTCGGCCAACGTGCCGTCCGGCAGCGGCACCCTCCCGCCCGGAACGGGTGGCCCGTCGTCCAGCACGCCGCGGGCCAGCTGGTTGAGGATTCCGGCCGCCCGTTCCGGCAGCATTCCCGTGATCACCAGCTCGGGCAGGTCGTAGCCGGTGAGCCCGACCGTGTAGGCCCACGGCGGATACCGGCCGCCTTCGACCCCCTGCACCATCCACCCGTTCCGCGCGATCATCGCCGCGCACTCCTCCAGGTAATCCCGCACGGTGAGCCGCGGGTCGTCGCATATCCAGCACATCGGTTCCCCCTCCTCGTGGTTCCTGCGAACACCATGCGGGAGGGGACCGACACTGTGCTCCGGAGGCGTCGTGAGCCGATGACCGACGGTTCGGCCGGCGGGCTACCGATGGCGCAACGATGATCACCATCGAGATTCGCTGCCGAACGCGCGTCGCTACGGCCGGCTCCGGCGTTGGGCCGGTCGAGCGACGGCGTCACCCGTCTCAGGGAATATCCCGGTCGGCCGACTGGCCGACCCGGATCTGGCCCATCGACCGAAGTGAAGGCCCCGGGTGAAGGCCGAGACTGGAGGCAGTCAAGGCAAGGAGCACCCCATGTCGGTCATCGGCATCATCGGAATCGCCGTCGCACTGCTGCTGCTCGGGCTGATGGCGCTCGGGCCGTTGCTGGTGGAACTCAACGACCGCCTGCCGGCCCGGCCACGTCAGCGGACCGCCGAGCGCTCGTGCTCGGCAGCGGCGTCCAGCACCGCCGCGATGGCGTAGCGCCTGCTGTCGAAGACCGACGCCGGCCCACCCGGCAGGTCGGCGAGCGCGGCCTCCAGCAACTCCCGGCACCGGGCGAGGCCGGCGCGGCCCAGGGCGGGAAAGTAGGCGGGCACGACCTCGGCGGCATCCTCGAAGTCGAGCGACCGCGCGCGGGTCACGACCGTGTCCGCCAGCCGGACCGGGTCGGGCGAACCCGCCAGGCAGGCGGCGAGGTGGATCTCCTCGCACCTGGTCACCGCCGCGGTGAAGCCGCTGTCCTCCTCGTCGCGCGCCTCGCTCGCCTCGATGAGCAGCAGCCGGGCGTGTTCGACCAGGTCGGCGACCGCGTCGGCGTCGCCGCTACCGGCCAGCCGGTCCAGCACCGCGTTGACCCGCTCGAAGTAGGAGTAGGCATGCCACGGGTCGGGCAACCGGATCGCCTGCCGTAGCTCGGAAAGGTCCGGCAGCACCGCGTGCGCGTCCACAATGGACGAACGCATGCCCCGCATCCACGCCAGCGCGGTGGCCACGCAGTGCTTGCAGAACACCTCGTCCTGCCCCTGCGGGCAGTCGCACACGCCCTCGAGTCCCCCGTCGGTCAGCCGCAGACGAACGCGGTACGGCCTGGCGCCCGCGACCGTTGCCGTCACGGTCTCCCCCTCGACGAGGATCCGCCGGATGCTGCCCGACTCGAACACGTCGCGTCCACGGTCGAAGGTCCGCGGGTCGGCCGCTCCCCGGATGGACCATTCGGTCAGCAGAATCGCCATACCCCGACAGTGCCAGGCTCACCCGGCCAGGACAACGGTGGGGGCACACCCGGGAGGCGGGCTGGGCCAGCTGAGCGAACCCCGTCCTCGATCGTGTGTTGTCCGTGCACAGCACCTTGGCCTGCCCGTTCGGAGTTGGTTGCCTACTGGGGTCCAGCGACGGAAAGGCAGGTAAGTGGCGAAGATGCGGCCGTTCGAACTGCCCGAGTTCTACATGCCCTATCCGGCTCGCCTCAACCCGAACCTGGAGCGGGCGCGCGAGCACAGCAAGGCGTGGGCGTACGAGATGGACATGATCGACGTGCCGCAGAACGGTACCGCGATCTGGGACGAGCGGGACTTCGACGCGCACGACTACGCGTTGCTGTGCTCGTACACCCATCCCGACGCACCGGCTCCCGCGCTGGACCTGGTGACCGACTGGTACGTGTGGGTCTTCTACTTCGACGATCACTTCCTGGAGCTGTACAAGCGCACCCGTGACCTGACCGGCGCGAAGGCGTACCTGGACCGGCTGCGCGAGTTCATGCCGGTGGAGGGTGAGATCACCGCGGAGCCGGAGAACCCGGTCGAACGCGGCCTGGCCGATCTGTGGAACCGCACCATCCCCGCGCACAGCACCACCTGGCGCAGGCGGTTCGTGGACAGCACCCGCAACCTCCTGGAGGAGTCGCTGTGGGAACTGGCCAACATCAACGAGGGCAGGGTGGCCAACCCCATCGAGTACATCGAGATGCGCCGCAAGGTCGGCGGTGCGCCGTGGTCGGCGAACCTGGTCGAGCACGCGGCCGGCGCGGAGGTGCCCTCGGCGGTCGCGGCGAGCCGGCCGCTGGAGGTCCTGCGCGACACGTTCGCCGACGCCGTGCACCTGCGCAACGACCTGTTCTCCTACGAACGTGAGGTGCGGGAGGAGGGCGAGCTCAGCAACGGTGTGCTGGTTTTCGAGAAGTTCCTCGGCTGCAGCACGCAGGAGGCCGCGGAGTCGGTCAACGACCTGCTGACGTCGCGGCTGCACCAGTTCGAGCACACGGCGCTGACCGAGCTGCCCGCGCTGGTCGTCGAGAACGGTCTCGATCCGAAGGCACAGCGGGATCTCATGGCCTACATCAAGGGCCTGCAGGACTGGCAGTCCGGTGGGCACGAGTGGCACCTGCGCTCCAGCCGGTACATGAACGAGGGGATGGCCGATTCCGGGCCGGTTCTGGGTGGGCCGAAGGGTATTGGAGTGTCGGCCAGCCGGATCGTTCCTTCGCTGCTGGCGACGTCGGGGCAGCGGCTGCGGAGTTTCAGCCATGTCCCGTTCGCGACGGTCGATCCGTGGCGGCCGGAAATCCACCAGCCGTTCCAGCTGCGCATGAGTCCGCACCTGGACGTGGCGCGGGAGAACGTCGTCGAGTGGGCGCGCCGCATGGGAATCCTCGATCCGGTGCCCGGTGTCTGGGACGAGGCGAAGCTGCGTGCCTACGACCTTCCGCTGTGCGCGGCCGGGCTCCATCCCGACGCGACACCGGAGGAGCTGGACCTGGCCTCCGGGTGGCTCGCCTGGGGAACCTACGGGGACGACTACTACCCGCGCGTCTTCGGCCGCAACCCCGACCTGACGCCCGCGAAGATGTGCACCGCACGGCTGAAGCGGTTCCTGCCGGTCGGCGACGAGCCCACGCCGGCACCCACCGACGCGCTGGAGCGCGGGCTTGCCGACCTGTGGTTCCGCACCGCGGACGGGATGACCCCCGGCCACCGGCGCAGGCTGCGTACCTCGCTCGAGGTCATGCTGGATGCCTGGGTGTGGGAGCTGGACAACCAGCGGCAGAACCGCGTCCCGGATCCGGTCGACTACGTCGAGATGCGCCGCAGGACGTTCGGCGCGGACTTCACGATGGACCTGTGCCGGCTCACCAAGGACCACGCGGTGCCCGACGAGGTGTTCCGCAGCAGGCCGTTCACGTCCATGGAGAACTCGGCCGCTGACTACGCCTGCCTGCTCAACGACCTGTACTCATACCAGAAGGAGATCCAGTTCGAGGGCGAGGTGCACAACGCCGTGCTGGTGGTGCGCAACTTCCTCGACTGCGCCGAGGATCGTGCCAAGCAGGTGGTGGCCGACCTGATGACCGCGCGACTGCACCAGTTCGAGCACGTGCTGGCCGTCGAACTGCCCGCCATGTTCACGGACTTCGGCCTGGACTCCGGCGCCCGCCGGGCCGTGCTCGACTACGCGGAACAGCTCAAGCACTGGATGTCGGGTATCCACAACTGGCACGAGGGCTGCCATCGCTACAGCGAAGCGGACCTGCATCGGCACCTCGCCGCCGACCTGCGGTTGCCGACCGGCCCGACCGGGCTGGGTACCTCGGCCGCGCGGCTACGCCGGCTGGTGCCCGTTCCCTGAGCCGGCGCTCAGGGAACGGTCTGGTCGGGCACCGTCTGCCAGAAGCCGCAGCGGTGCTCGGCGGCCAGGTCGACAAGTCCACCGCCACCGGCGAGCCGGAGTGCGGTGGCACCGGGCCCGTACCGCGGCCACGCGGGCTGGTCGGGGCGGTTCGGGTCGCCGGTGTGCGCGAAGGCGGCCCAGTACCGAATCATCCGGCTCGACAGGGCCGGAGCCGTCGTGTCGAAGTTCGGGAACAGGAAGGGCAGCTCGGCCGCATGAGCCGCGCCGGCGGGGAAGGTCATACCGGGAACGGGCGGGCCCGGCTCCGCGAACTCGTAGGCCCACGTCGGCATCCGGGCGGCGAACCGCGTGGTGTAGCCGACTGCCGGGCAGGCGAAGACCCGGTCCGTGCTCACCGCCGCCCACGCCTGGCTGGGCGAGGCGTACCGCGACGGCGGGTACTCCGCGGCCACCTGCTCGGCCGCCGGCCCGAACGCCTCCCGTAGCAGCTCCGTGTAGCGCTGCGCGGTGAGCGGCTTACCCGCGAGGTCGTGCGATACCACGGCCAGCTCACTCATCTCGTCCCTGGTGAACCCGGCCAGGACGGGTACCGGCAGGACCCGCCCCTCGGCGATGGCCGGGTCGGGACCGAACGGCAGCACCGGATTGCCGTGAGCGGGCGAGAGGAACCGGTCGTGCTTGTCCAGCAGCGCGTTCACCGGCACCGCCCGCAGGCAGTCCGCGGCGGTGGCGGGGTCGGCGCAGCCCAGTTCGGCGGCAACCTTCGCCCCGTCCGGCTCGCGGTCGGCGACCGATGGCCACTGCGGGAACGCCGGCACCCCGGGAAACATCAGGCCGCTCGGGACCGTGCCGGCGCACGGCGCGCTCTGCAGGACCGCTCGCTCGAACAGACCGGCCGCCGAGGGCGACGCGAGCTGGGCGCAGACGCTCTTGCCGCCTGCGGACTCACCGGCCAGCGTGACGTTGCCGGGGTCACCGCCGAACGCCTGCGCGTTGCGTCGCACCCAGCGCAGGGCGGCCTGCTGGTCCTCGATCGCGTACCCACCGGAGCCGGTGAGAGCGTCGTGCGCGAGCAGCCCGAAGATCCCGAGCCGGTAGTTCAGGGTGACCACGACCACGTCGCCGTCGACGGCCATACGGCGGGCGTCGAAGTCGCTGCCCGCTCCCTCGACGAACCCCCCGCCGTGCAGCCAGACCAGCACCGGCCGCGGCGTCGCCGGCGACGCCGCCACGGGGGCCGTCACGTTGAGGAACAGGCAGTCCTCGGACGTGCTGGCGGCGTTGCCGCCTGCCGACGCACGCTGTGCGCACCGGGCTCCCGGCACCGTGGCGTCCCTGACCCCGGCCCATGCCTCGGCAGGCTGCGGCGAACGCCAGCGCAGTCCGCCAACGGGTGGCGCGGCGTACGGAATCCCCTGGAAGAGCCGGTACCGGTCGGTCGCGACTCCGCGGACCTGCCCGCTGTCCGTCGTCACCACCGGCCCGGGCGGCGGCGCTTGGGCGGGTGCCGGATCGCCGCTGCAGCCGGCCACCAATGCCAGCAGCATCCCCACCACGACCACTCGCCGCATCGAACCCCCTTCAGTTCAATGCAACTGTATGACCTCACTCCGCGTCAAAGTAATGCGGGTGCATTGAAATGCTTGGCGCCCTCCATGGTCAGCAGGAAACGCTTCCGTTCGATACCGCCGCCGTAGCCGGTGAGGTCACCGGACGAGCCGATCACCCGATGACAGGGCACCACGATCGAGATTGGGTTCTTGCCGTTGGCCAGGCCGACCGCCCGGACCGCGGTGGGGCGCCCGATCCGCTCGGCCAGCTCACCGTACGTGACGGTCTCCCCGTAGCCGATCCCGGTGAGGGCGGTCCAGACCGTCCGCTGGAACGGAGTTCCGCCGAAGTTCACCTCCAGTTCGAAGTCGGTGCGAGTACCGGCGAAGTACTCGGCGAGCTGCTCCGTCACCTCTCCGAACGCCGAGGGGTCCCGTTCTCCGAACGTCGACTGGTCCGGCCGGTGCCGCTGCTCGTCCATGTAGATCCCGGACAGCGTGCCGTCCGTGGCGACGAGCGTCAGCGGCCCCACCGGGCTGTCGACGACCGTGTGTGTGCGTTCCATCGTCCTTCCTTTCGTTCAGGCTGGTAGCCGGTTGATGCTGTGGTCACCTGTTGCCCACAGGTACTGCACGGCGTAGGCACGCCAGGGCCGCCATGCCGCGGCGTGGCGAGTCAGCGCCGCGGGTGTCGACGGCAGGCCGAGTTCACGAGCGGCCGACCGTACTCCGAGGTCGCCCGGCACGAACGCGTCCGGATCACCGAGCGCGCGCATGGCGATGGTCTCGACCGTCCACGGGCCCACGCCCGGCAGTTCGGCCAGCCGCGCCCGGGCGGCCGCCCAGTCCGCGCCTGCCCCGAGGTCGAGCTCCCCCTCGGCCAGGGCGCCGGCCAGGGCCGCCACCGTCCGCCGACGGCTCCCGGGCAGCGCCAGGCTCTCCGGGTCGATCTCCGTCAGCTCCGGTGCTCCGGGGAACAGGTGCGTGAGCCCGCCGTGCGGGTCACTCACCTGCTCACCGTGCGCGCGCACCAGCCGTGCCGCGTGGGTCCGTGCCGCCGCGGTGGAGACCTGCTGCCCCAGTACCGCCCGGACGGCGAACTCGACCGAGTCCACCGTTCTGGGCACCCGTCGGCCGGGAGCCGAGGCCACCGCCGCGGCGAGCGCCGGGTCCTGGCCCAGCACCTCGTCGACGGCGACCGGGTCGGCGTCCAGGTCGAGCAGCCGGCGGGACCGGGCGATCGCGGTCGACAGGTCCCGCAGGTCGCTCAGCGTCAGCCGGCACTCCACGTACCGCGCCCTCGGGCGCAGCGCCACGATGCCGTGACCGTGCGGCAGACGCAGGGTCCGCCGGTACGCACCGTCGCGCCACTCCTCCACGCCGGGAACGGCCGTGGCGACCAGGTGCCCGAACAGGTTGTCCGGACACAACGGCGTGCGGAACGGCAGCCGGACGACCACCGTGCCCGCGCCACCCGGCGCACCGCGGGCGGCACGGGATCGCAGTTCACTGGGCGACAGGGCGAACACCTCACGCACGGTGTCGTTGAAGGCACGCACGCTGGCGAACCCGGCGGCGAACGCCACGTCACCCATGGGCAGCGAGCTGGTCTCGATCAGCAGCCGGGCAGTCTGGGCACGCTGAGCCCTCGCCAGCGCCAGCGGGCCGGCCCCCACCTCGGCGTGCAGCTGTCGCTGCACCTGGCGGACGCTGTAACCGAGCGAGGCGGCGAGCCCCGGGACACCGTCACGGTCGACCACGCCGTCCGCGATCAACCGCATCGCCCTGGCCACGAGGTCGGCACGCTCGTTCCAGAGTGGCGAGCCGGGCGTGGCGTCCGGCCGGCACCGCTTGCAGGCCCGGTAGCCGGCCTGCTGCGCGGCCGCGGCACTGGGATAGAACCGCATGTTCGTCACCTTGGGCGGCACCACGGGGCAACTTGGCCGGCAGTAGATGCCCGTGGTGACCACCGCTGTGAAGAACCAGCCGTCGAAACGCGCGTCCTTCGACCGCACCGCTCGCACACACCGGTCCACGTCCTCGTACATGTCACCAGCATCGCCGAACCGCCCGGGTTCGGCTGGCGAAAAAGCGACATCTACCTGACGCACCGGCGCACACTCCGCAGGGCGGTGATGCGCCCGCTCCTACCGTCCTGTCGACCACCTCCGTTCCGTGCCGATGCCCGCTCGCCCGCTCGTCCACATAGGACCAGCTGTTCTCATGACCGCCACGCTACGGCCGGCACGGCGCCAGGACATCGGCGGAAAGTTACGGACCACCGTCTCTTCCGTCGTATTTCCCGGACGCCGGATCATCGACGAAAGTCGCAGGCAACCATCGACGAACGATCGATGTCCCGCCCTTCCCACCGCCGTAACGTGGCGGCCATGAGCGAACACCGCGGCTGGCCTAGGCTGAGCCGGCCGCGTGCGGGGAGCACGCCCGGGCCCGATCAGGAAAGGATGGCCATGACCACACCGGAGACCACGCTCGGCCGGCGGCTCCTCCGGCACATCAGGGACATCCCGGACTTTCCCAAGCCCGGCGTGACGTTCAAGGACATCACGCCGCTGCTCGCGGACCCGGCAGCCTTCGCGGAGCTGGTCGAGGCACTGGCGGGCCTCTGCACCCGGTACGGCGCCACGAAGGTGGCGGGTCTGGAGGCCAGGGGATTCGTCCTCGCGGCACCGGTGGCAATCCGTGCGGGAGTCGGCTTCGTGCCGATTCGCAAGGCGGGCAAGCTGCCGGCCGCGACCCTGACCGAAAGCTATGAACTGGAGTACGGCACTGCTCAGGTGGAGGTGCACCAGGACGCCTTCACCGAGCAGGACCGGGTGCTGCTGGTGGACGACGTTCTCGCCACCGGCGGCACCGCGGCGGCGGGCCTGCGGCTGGTGCGCCGGGCGGGCGCGACCGTCGTCGGCGTGGCCATGTTGCTCGAACTGGGATTCCTCGGCGGCCGGGCGAGGATCGAGCACGGCCTCGGCGGCGTCCCGCTGGACGTCCTGATCACTGTTGATTGACAAGCACACATAACGACCGATCTCCATAACCACTGCTTCTGACCTATAGAGCAACTAGGTCTTGGACTTCTGGCGTGGGCACGCTCAGGGTGGGTTCATGAGCACTTCCGTGAACCCAGATGTGACGTCGGCGCTGGCTCGGGCGGTGGCAGGCCCGGTGCACTCGCCAGGCACCGGTGGCTTCGCCGACGCCCTGGCGGGCTTCCAGGCGGCGGCGCGGCACGAGCCCGGCGTGATCGTCAGCGCCACCGGGGCCGAGGACGTGCGCGCCGCGGTGACGATCGCGGCCGGCACCGGAATGACGGTGGGGATGCAGTCGACCGGGCACGGTCAGGCACCCGGCACGACGTCGGGCCCGAGCCTGCTCATCGACACCCGGCAGCTGTCCGGTGTGCGGATCGACCCTGGCAGGCGTACCGCGCATGTCGGCGCCGGCGCACGCTGGCACCAGGTGCTCGACCTCGCCGCCGAGCACGGGCTGGCTCCGTTGAGCGGGAGCTCTCCGCACGTGGGGGCGGTGGGCTACACGGTCGCGGGCGGTCTCGGGCTGATGGCACGCAGGTACGGCTACGCGGCCGACCACGTGCGCGGCCTCGATCTCGTGACCGCCGACGGGACTGCTCGCCGCGTGACGGTGGATCGCGACCCGGACCTGTTCTGGGCCGTGCGTGGCGGTGGCGGCAACTTCGGCGTGGTCACCGCGATGGAGATCGACCTCGTGCCGGTGACCCGGTTGTACGGGGGCGGGATGCACTTCGCGGGAGACCTCATCCCGCGGGTGCTGCGTACCTGGCTCGGCTGGACGGCAGGTGTGCCGGACACCGTGACGTCGTCGGTGGGGATCGTGCCGTTCCCCGACATTCCGGCGGTGCCGGAGGCGTTCCGGGGCCGGGTGCTCGTTCACGTCCGGGTCGCGTTCACCGGGCCGGCCGCCGAGGGGGAACAGCTCGTCGCGCCACTGCGGGCGATCGGACCGCGACTCACCGACACGCTCGGCGAGCTGCCCTATCGCGCGAGCGGCTCGATCCACGCCGAGCCGGACTTCCCGCACGCCTACGTCGGCGACACCGCGTTGCTGCCGGAGGTCACCGACGAGACGGTGGACCGCATCGCGGACCTTTCGGTGCCCGGGGCTCCGGTGCCGTGTGTCATCCAGCTACGGCACCTCGGTGGCGGCGCCGGGAGGCAGCCGGACGTCGCCAACGCGGTGGGGCACCGGGACGCGAGCTACCTGCTGCAGGTGCTGTCGGGCCTGGACGGCACCGACCAGGCAGCGGTCGCCGACGTGCACAGCGGGCTGCTCGCGACGGCCGCGCCCGGCGGCGTGCGCAGGTCGCTGGGAATGACCTTCCGGGCCACGACCGTCGACGAGGTGCGCAGTGGCTACTCGGACGAAAGCTTCGCGCGGCTGGCGGCAGTCAAGACCGCCTACGATCCGGCCGACCTGTTCCGGCCCAATCACCACATTCCACCGGCGGCCTGATTTCATTTTCCGGAATCGAATAACTCCGGTTCCGGAAAATGAGCATGCCCGCGGGACCGGAAATCACGCGCCGATTTTCTGCAGCGTGGGCCGCAATTGATCGAGCAGCCATTGGACACCCACCACATTCGGCGCCTGCAGCATGACCGCCGTGTGGATACTGGTGGCCTGATACCGGCCTGCCCGCATGAGGTCGAGCCGGCGGACCAGCTCGTTCGACTCGAACGTCTGCTGGTCGCCGGGGCCGGCGAACGTCATGAACAGCACGTCGGCGGCATCCAGCTCCTCGACCCGCTCGTAGCTCAGGCCGATGGTCCCGGGGGCCAGGTCGGCGTTGGCCGGAGCGTTGGCGAAGGCGTCCGGCACCTTCATGCCCAGCGAGGTCATGAACTTCGTCGACAGGTTGTCCTTGCCGACCACCATCGGCAGCACCGGCCCGCGGGCCTGCCCGAACAGGTAACTCCTGCCGGCGATCCGCGGCAGCTCGGCCTTGAACCTGGCGACGGCGGCGCCCGCCGCGTTGATCAGCTCCTGGGCCTTGGCCTGCTCACCGAGCGCCCGGCCGATGGTCAGGGCGTCGGCCTCCATGGTCGAGCCGTAGAGCTCCTTCTCGAACGCCAC
Source organism: Amycolatopsis suaedae (assembly GCF_004214935.1). Classification (GTDB taxonomy): domain Bacteria; phylum Actinomycetota; class Actinomycetes; order Mycobacteriales; family Pseudonocardiaceae; genus Amycolatopsis; species Amycolatopsis suaedae. The sequence goes on along the minus strand of NZ_SFCC01000006.1, from coordinate 53,865 downwards.
GGTCGGGGCGATGCCGGTGAGCTTGTCGTACATGGACTTGTCGAGCTGGATACCGCTGGTGGCGAGGATCAGGTCCGGGTCGTACTCGGCGACCTTCTCCAGTGAGATGCCGTTGCTGTCCAGCCCCAGCACCTCGGGCGCGGGAGCGGGCACGTACGGCGCCATCGGCACGTCCGGGTAGTAGTACTTCACCGAGCCGACCACGTTCGCGCCCAGCGCGGTGGCCACGGCGTAGTCGTTGATACCCAGGGTGACCACCCGCTGCGGCTTCGCCGGGATCCGCGTCTCCCCGAACGCGTTCCGGAGCGTCACCGGGAAGGCGCCCTGCGCCTGCCCGCCCTCGGCCGGGGGCGGCTCCTCCGCGCCGCCACAGGCGGCCAACGTGACGGCGGTCGTGAGCGCGACACTGAGCGCGGCAAGGCGGCGGATCTTGAGCACAGGTTAGCCTAACCTTGCCCGTTGTGGACTTGTCAACGTCCCAGTCACTGGACGGTCATCACACCCCCCTGTGCCGCGCGGCCGGCGACCGACCATCATCGAACCCGGCTCTACACACGCTGACGCGGCAAGGGGACGACGGCATGCAGGACAAGACCGTTTTCGTGACAGGCGCGAGCTCTGGCTTCGGGGAGGCCATCGCCCGGCGCTTCGCTCGCGAGGGCGCCCGGATGATCATCGCCGCACGCCGGAAGGAGCGGCTGGCCGACCTGGCCGCCGAACTCGGCGACCGGGTGCACACGATCGAACTGGACGTCCGCGGGCGGGCCGATGTGGAGCGCGCGGTCGCCGAGCTGCCGTCCGAGTTCGCCGAGGTCGACCTGCTGGTCAACAACGCCGGACTGGCCAAGGGCCTCGAACCGGCCCACCAGGCCGACCTCGACGACTGGGAACAGATGCTCGACACCAACTGCCGCGGACTGGTGCAGGTGACCCGGGCCGTGCTGCCCGGGATGGTGTCACGCGGTCGCGGCCACGTGATCAACATCGGCTCGATCGCCGGCACCTACCCCTACCCCGGTGGCAACGTCTACGGCGCCACGAAGGCGTTCGTCCACCAGTTCAGCCTGAACCTGCGCAGTGACCTGCACGGCACCGGCGTCCGGGTGACCTGTGTCGAGCCGGGGATGAGCGCGACCGAGTTCTCAGTCGTCCGCTTCGGGGGCGACGAGAGCAAGGCCGACACGGTGTACTCGGGAATGCAGCCGCTGTCCGCCGACGACGTCGCCGAGGCGGTGTACTGGGCGAACACACAACCCGCACACGTGAACGTGAACACCATCGAGCTGATGCCGGTGGCACAGAGCTTCGCCGCCTTCCAGGTACACCGGGAGAACTGAACACACCCACCTCCTTCATCGCACCGGCAGGGCGTCGCGGGACGCGCCGTCCCGCAGGCCGACGCCGTCGAGGTCGGCGGCCTTGCCCGCCACCAGTCCGTCGCCGTAGCCGGTCCCGCTGAGCTGGCGAGGCGTCGCGAACTTCACCTGCCCGAACTCGGCCTGGTAGGCCTCGTCCAGCATCAGCTCCCGGTCACGCAGCACCAGCTCCGTGGACGGGCCGCCGTTGCTTGCCGCGTCGTACTCGCGGGCCGCGCGCATCTCGGCCTCGAGCAGGCGCTGCCGCACGGCGTTGCCGAACCCGCTCAGCCAGGTGCGGCGGTATGCGGCGACGGACTGCCGCCTGCCGGTCAGGCAGTCCGGGCGTACCCGGGTCAGCTGCGTGGACGCCTGCAGCAGCAGGCTGGTGAACAGCAGCTCGACCCGCTCCGCGTCGGAGCGGAAGCCGAACACGGTCACCGACTTCACCCGCTGACCGACCAGGGTCAGGACGACCCGGCACCGCAGCGGGTCGGCCACACAGCCGACCAGGTAGGCCTTGTCCCTGCTGTACGGGTTCTCCAGATTGATTGTCAGACCGACGATTTCGTCGGGATCACCTCCCGTGGCGGCCAGAACCGCCCTGTCGATGCCATAGCGCGCAATGAGTTCGGCGGCCTTCGCGTTGTAGGCCTCGGCCTCCGCTTCGGTGACCGCCGGATTCTCCGCCTTGGCGAGTAGTTTGCGGACCTTGTCGAGTAGTTCGGTGTTTTTGGGCACGAACATATGTTCGCATGGGGGGTAGTGGGGGGTGGGAATGTATTGGGGGGTCGGCGTGTTTGGGTTGTGGTGCTCCGCGGGCGGCACCGGAATCTCCACACGATCTCCACAACTCGGCCCGCCCGCCTCCACGTCCGCTGCATAGAGTCGCCGGCATGAACGGAGCCGGACGACGAGTCCTGGTGGTCGAGGACGACCCGACCATCGCCGAGTCGGTGGCCGCACGACTGCGGGCCGAGGGACACACCGTCGACGTGGTCCACGACGGGCCGTCGGCCGTGACCGCCTGCGCCGACCTGCGACCGGACCTGGTCGTGCTCGACGTGATGCTGCCCGGCTTCGACGGTCTCGAGGTGTGCCGCCGCATCCAGGCCGAGCAGCCGGTGCCCGTTCTCATGCTGACCGCCCGCGACGCGGAGACCGATCTGCTCGTCGGCCTCGCCGTCGGCGCCGACGACTACCTGACCAAACCGTTCTCCATCCGCGAGCTCGCCGCACGGGTGCAGGCACTGCTCCGGCGAGTGGACCGCTCGGCCACGGCGGCCGGAAGCCGGATCGTGGTCGGCGATCTGGAGATCGACCAGACCGAGCGGCGGGTGCGGCGGGGTGGCGTCGAGGCACACCTCACGCCGACCGAGTTCGACCTGCTGACCCAGCTCGCCCGGCGTCCCCGCGCGGTGGTGGGCAGGGACCGGCTGCTCAGCGACGTCAGGGGCTGGCCGGACGGGTCCGGCGGGCGCGCGGTGGACAGCCACGTCAAGGCGCTGCGGCGCAAGCTCGGCTCCGACCTGATCCGCACGGTCCACGGCGTGGGCTACGCACTGGAGGTGCCCAGGTGAACGCCATGGAGTTCCTGCCCCGCCCGCTGGACCCGATCCGGTCGATCAAGCTCAAGCTGGGCATCCTGGTGGCCGCGTCGACCGCCGTCGCGTTCGCGTTCTTCCGCTGGCAGATCGGCTGGATTCCGTGGCGCACCACCATCGGCGGCATCGTGCTCGCACTGGTCACCACCCAGCTGCTGGCCCACGGGATGACCAGGCCACTGCGTGCGATGACCACCGCCGCGCGGGCCATGGCCAAGGGCGACTACACCCGCAGGGTGCGCGCCACCTCCCGCGACGAGGTCGGCGAGCTGGCCCGCGCCTTCAACCAGATGTCGGAGGACCTCGCCGACGCCGACGCCAGGCGCAGGGAGCTGATCGCCAACGTCTCGCACGAGCTGCGCACGCCCGTCACCGCGTTGCGGGCCGTGCTGGAGAACCTCGTCGACGGCGTCACCAAACCCGACGACGCCACGCTGCGGACCGCACTCGGCCAGACCGAGCGGCTGGGCAGGCTGGTGACCGAACTGCTGGACCTCTCCCGCATCGACGCCGGGGCACACACGCTGCGCCGCGCCGAGTTCGACGTCGCGCCGCTGCTGGCCGAGGCGGTCGCCGAGGCCAGGGTCTCGGCCGCCGCGCAGGGCCGGGGCGTGCGGTTCGAGGTGCACGTGACGCCCGAGGACGCGCGTGCCTACGCCGACCGGGAACGCCTGCACCAGGTCGTGGCCAACCTGCTGGACAACGCCGTACGCCACGGCCCCGCCGGTGGCGAGGTCAGCGTGCGCGCCGCGAGCACGACCGGCGGCGAACTGGCGATCGAGGTCTCCGACGACGGGCCCGGCATCGCACCCGAGGACCGCGAACGGGTCTTCGAACGCTTCACCAGAGGCGAACGGGCCGCCGACGGCGGCACCGGACTCGGCCTCGCCATCGCGCGCTGGGTCGCCGACCTGCACGGCGGGCGCATCGCCGTCGTCGGCGAAGGCAGCCGCATCCGGGTCACCCTGCCCGGCCGTTCCTGACATCCGCGAAAGGACCATTCGTGCCCGATTCACGGTCGACCCTGCCCTCTTCACCCCCGGTCCTGCACCGGCTGCCGCGTGTCCGCCCCCGCCCGACGGCCGCCCCGGCCGTGGTGGTGGCCGTGGCGGCAGCGGGAATCGCCGCCGGAGTCGCCCTGCCCCTGGGCGGCCCCGGCATCGGCTGGCCGCTCGTGGCCGTGACGACGGCCGCCGCGACGGTCTTCGCACTCCGGCGCAGCCCGGTCGAGACGACCCCGATGACCGCGGACCCGATGCCCGGGCCGGGCCGGATCGCCCGCTGGGGATGGGCGGTGACGGCGGTGCTGCTGTTCGCCGTCGCCGCGCTGCGCACCTCCGGCTGGCTGGTCTCCCTGTGCCTGCTGGCAGGCTGCGCGGCGGGTTCGCTCGCGGTCGCTGGCGGACGGTCGCTGCGTGACCTGGTGTTCGGGACGCTCGCCGTGCCGGTCGGCGGGCTGATCGGGCTGGGCTGGCTGGCCCGCGGTGTCGCCGGACGTGGCGGTACCGGCGGCGGGCGGCGAACGGTCGCTCCGGTGCTGGTGAGCCTCGCCCTGCTCCTGGTGTTCGTCCCGCTGCTGTCCGGCGCCGACGAGCGCTTCGCCGACCTGCTGTCCGCACTCGTGCCGGCGGTCGGGCCGGATTCCGTCGCCCGGACGGTGGTCGCGTTCTGCCTGGTCGCCGCGGGGACGGCGGGCGCGTGCTACGTGGTGGTGGCCCGTCCCGTTCCGGCTGCCGCCGCCCCGCTACGCGGCCGGTTGTCGCTGCGGCGCACCGACTGGGCGCTGCCGGTCGGCGTGCTGTGCGTGCTGTTCGGGGTGTACGTGGCGGTGCAGCTGGTGGCCCTGTTCGGCGGCAGTGGCTACGTCCTGCGGACGTCCGGACTGACCTACGCCGAACACGCCAGGGGCGGCTTCTGGCAGCTGTGCGCGGTCAGCGTACTCACCCTCGGCGTGATCACGCTCGTGCTGCGCTGGGCGGACACCGGCACGGCGGCGAACCGCACCTGGCTGCGGTCGCTGGTGGCGACGCTGGGCCTGCTGACGCTGGTGATCGTGGCGTCGGCGGTCTTCCGGATGTGGACCTACCAGCAGGCCTACGGCTTCACCGTGCTGCGGCTGGGTGTGATGGCCTGCGAGCTGTGGCTGGGCGTGGTCTACGTCCTGGTGATCGTCGCCGGTATCCGGCTACGGCCGTCGTGGCTGTCCAGGGCCATCGCCGGCACCGGGTTCGCGGTGCTGCTCGGGCTGGCGCTGCTCAATCCCGACCGGTTCATCGCCGACCGCAACATCGACCGCTGGGAACGCACCGGCAGGCTGGACGTGCGTTACCTGTCCGGGCTGTCGCTGGACGCCGTGCCCGCCTACACCCGGCTCCCGCTGGAGCTACGGGCCTGCGCGGTGCTGCGGCACCGGCCCGAGCAGTACGGGCAACGGTCCTGGTACGAATGGACCATCGGCCGCACCGAGGCGGTCGAGGTGGTCACTCGTACGCCCGTCGCAGGCGACTGCTACCCGCGCTACCCGTGATCGAACGGGGGCCGGCAGGGAGAGGAGCAGGACATGATCCGCCACTCGGCAACGCTCGCGGTCGACGAGCGCATCCGCGCCCTGAAGGCGCAGGGCCGCCCGGTGCTGCACCTCGGGTTCGGCGAGGCCGGGCTGCCGGTGCTGCCCGAGGTGGAACAGGTACTCGCCGGGGCGGCCGGCCGCAACGGTTACGGCCCGGTCGCCGGGTCGCCGGCCGCGCGCTCGGCGGTCGCGGAGTGGTTCGGCCGCAGGGGCCTGCCGACCGACCCCGCGCAGGTCCTGCTCGCGCCCGGCAGCAAGGCACTGCTGTTCGCGCTGGTCACGGTGCTGCCGGGAGACGTCGTGCTGCCGCGGCCGGCGTGGGTCAGCTATGCGGCGCAGGCCGCGCTGGCAGGACGCAGGGTGATCGGCGTCGACGTGCCGGCCGAAGCCGGCGGCGTTCCCGACCCCGGCCTGCTGGCCGAGGAGCTGCGGGCGGCCCGCGCGGCGGGAGCCGAACCGGGCATCCTGATCCTCACCCTGCCGGACAATCCGACCGGCACGGTTGCCTCCGCCGACCTGGTCGCCAAGGTGTGCGCGGTCGCCCGCGAGCACGGGCTCGTGGTGATCTCCGACGAGATCTACCGCGACCTGGCCGACGAGCCGGTGCACAGCCCCGCGCTGGAACTGCCGGAACGCACGGTCGTCACCGGCGGGCTGAGCAAGAGCGTCGCACTCGGCGGGTACCGGATCGGGTTCGCCCGGCTGCCCGACCCGCCACTGCCCGGTCTCTACGAGGGCGTGCTGGGCGTGGCGAGCGAAATTTGGTCTAGCTTGCCGTCGCCGATGCAGGCGGTGGCCGCCTACGTTGCGGGCGATCCGCCGCCGGTACGCGAGCACGTGGCGGCGAGCAGGCGGCTGCACCGTGCCGTCGCGACCGCCGTACACGCCGAGTTCGTCGCCGCGGGCGCGACCTGCCGGCCGCCGCGGGGCGCGTTCTACCTCTACCCGGACCTCGAACATCTCCGCGACCGCTTCGCCACCGGCGCCGAACTCGCCGAGCACCTGCTGGAACAGCACGGCGTCGGCGTGCTGGCCGGTGCCGAGTTCGGTGACGACCCCGCGCGGCTGCGGTTCCGGGTCGCGACCAGCCTGCTCTACGGCGAGGACGCCGAGCAGCGCTGGACCGCGCTGCGCAGCGAGGACCCGCTGCGGCTGCCGCAGATCAGCGCGAGCCTGGAACAGCTGCGCGATGCGCTCGGCGCGGTGGGCCGAGGAGCCTGACCAGCGAACCGGGCGGCACCTCCAGCAACTGTTCCAGACAACGCAGCGCGGCGATCGACCCCGGGCGTTCCGGCTGGCAGCGACCCGACTGCCAGTAGCTCAGCGTGGCGAGGCTGACCGGGACGCCCTGGGCCCGCAGGCGGTACCGGATCCGCTCAAGGCCGAGGCCCCGCGCGCGGATCGCGGCTCGTAGCGCGGCGGCGAACGGGCCGGTCGCCAACAGCAGTTCAAGGGTTTCGGAGGGCTCGGAAACCCGCTGGGTGGTCATCATCGACGCCACCTTCCTTGATGAGCGCACCAGCCTATTCCCGGACCCGCATGATCACCATGCTTGGTATCAAAGGGAAATCAAGCCCACGCGCATATGTCCACAGTGGACAGAATCAGCGGACGGCGACGCTGAGCGCCTGCGCGATCTCCTTGCCGAGCGCGTGGGTCGCCGCGTCCGGCGGTGAGCCCACCTTCACCACGATCGACCCGCCGAACGGCTGCCGCTCGACGACCTCGATCCGCTTGCCCAGCGCGATGGCGTTGTCGGCGAGGTAACGCAGCAGGTCGGGGTCGGTGTCCCAGACTCGGACGATCTCGCCGACCGCGCCGGCCGGCAGTTCGTCGAGCAGCCGCGTGGACAGTTCCTCCACGCTGCCGTCCTCAGCGGGGATGGGGTCGCCGTGCGGATCGCGCACCGGGTTGCCGAGCTTGGCCGCGATGCGCGCGACCAGCCGGTCGGACACCGCGTGTTCCAGCGAGTCGGCCTCGGCGTGCACCTCGTCCCAGGTGTAGCCCAGCTCGGAGACCAGGTAGGTCTCGATCAGCCGGTGCCGCCGCAGCACGGCGCGGGCGAGCAGCCTGCCCTCGCCGGTCAGCTCGATCCGGCCGTATCGCACGTGCTCGACCAGGCCCTCCTGGCCCAGCTTGGTGAGCATCCCGGACACCGAGGACGGGCTGACCTCCAGTCGTCCGGCCAGGGACGTGTTGGTCACGGCCTCGCCCCGTTCCACCAGGCCGTAGATGGCCCTGACGTAGTCCTCGATGGACGACGACCGGCGGGAGACGTGCTCTGACATACCCCTAGCGTACGTGGCGGGGACGCCAGCGATACCGAACCCAGCCGGGCACCGGCTCGGCGCCGAGCTGCCCGTAGAAGGCTTCCGCCCGCTCGTTGCCCTCCTGCATGTCCCACTCGACGCGGCCGGGTGTGCGAGCGGCCAGTTCGTCGAGCAGAGCACGGCCGAGACCGTGCCTGCGGTGGGCCGGACGGACGAACAGGTCGTCCAGCCAGATACCCGGCCGGGCCTCCCAGGTGGAGAAGTTCCACGAGCAGAACGCGAACCCGGCGACCACGCCGGGCTCACCGGGCGGCTCGGCGATCAGCACCCACGCCTTCGGGTCCGGCCCGAACAGGAAGCCGCCCATCTCGGCGCGGTCCAGCTTCAGGTCGTCGCGGCCCTCGTAGACCGCGTGCTCCTCGATGAGCGCGCAGATCTCCTCCAGATCCGCGGCCACCGCGTCCCTGACCGTCACATTCCCTCCTGGTACACCAGCTCGCCGCCGACCACCGTGGCCACGACCCGCGCCCGCTCCAGCCCCTCGGCATCCGTGGGATCGTCCGACAGCACCGCGAGATCGGCCAGTTTGCCCACCTCCAGCGTGCCGACGTCCCGTTCGCGGAACGCGGCGTACGCCGACCCGGCCGTGTACGCCCGGAGTGCCTGTTCCGGGGTGATCCGCTCCTCGGCACCCAGCAGGTAACCACCGGCGGTCCGCCGGTGCACCATGTCGCGGATGCCCAGCAACGGGGCGCCGTCGACGACCGGCCGGTCCGAGCTGGCCGGCAGCACGCATCCGGCGTCGAGAAGGCTACGCAACCGGTAGCACCAGTTCTCGCGCTCCGGGCCGAGTGCCGCCCGCATGCCGTCGCCGATCTCGTTGACGAACCGGCCCTGCGGCGACGGGATCAGGCGCAGCTCGGCGAGCCGGGTCAGGTCGGCAGGCGAGAGCACGGCGCAGTGTTCGATGCGGTGCCGGTGGTCTGCTCGGGGGTGCTCGGCCAGCGCGGCAGCGTAGGCGTCCAGCACAACGGAGACGGCCCGGTCGCCGATGGCGTGCGTGGCGATCTGCCAGCCTGCCAGGTGGGCCCTGCGGATGGTCTCGGTGAGTTCGTCCTCCGGGGTCTGGAAGTAGCCGCGGTTGCCGGGGTCGCCCGTGTAGTCGTCGTGCATGGCGGCCGTGCGGCCGATCAGCGAGCCGTCGGCGAACAGCTTCATCGGCCCGATCCGCAGCCACTCGTCCCCGAACCCGCTGCGCAGGCCGAGGTCGAGCCCGAACCCGGCACCGGCGTCCAGCTCGTGCAGGACCGTCGAGGCGACCATCAGGGTCACCCGCACGCCGAGCTCGCCTTCCTCGCGGGCACGTTGGTACGCCGCGACTTCGGCCGGTGTCTCGCCGACCAGACCGCCGCCGACGCCTGCCTCCTGCACGCTGGTGATGCCCTCGGCGAGGTAGTGCCGCGACGCCCTGCCGAGGCCGCGCACGAGCGTGCCGACCGGCGTCGGGTAGAGCAACGGCCGCAGCAGCAGCTGTGCCTGCTCACGCAGCAGCCCGGTGGGCGTGCCGTCCTCGCCCAGCACGACGTCGCCACCGACCGGCACAGCCCGCAGGTCCAGCTCGTCCAGCACCGGCGTGTTGACCACGGTCATGTGGCCGGAGGTGTGCTTGAGCCGGACCCGGTGCCGGGGCGCCACCCGGTCGAGCCCGTGCCGGGTGGGGTGTTCCCCGGCCAGCCGGTTCTGGTCGTAGCCGCTGCCGACGACCCACCCGCCCGGCTCCACCCGAGCGGCCCGTTCGGCGATGGCCGCGTACACCTCGTCAACGCTGCGGCACTGCCCGAGCGGCACGTCGTCGAGGCCGACGCCGAACCAGCCCATGTGGTTGTGCGCGTCGTGGAAGCCGGGGACGACCGCGGCGCCGTCCAGGTCGACGCGACGCCGCGCGGCCAGCTCCCCGGCCTGCTCGCCCAGCGCGACGATCCGCCCGTTCAGCACCGCCAGCGCCGACGTGCGTGGCTGCCCGGATACACCGGTCCAGATGTTCGCGTTCTCGTAAACCGCGTCGACCAGCATGCTCGCCAATCTATCGATCGATCGATCGTTCGTCTAGGCTGCCGGACATGACCGACACCGTCGAAGTGACCGTGGATCAAGGCGTCGCGACCATCTGGCTGAACCGCCCGGACCGGCTCAACGCGGTGAGCGACGAGCTGGTGACCGACCTGCTGGCGGCACTGGACGCGGTCGCGTCGAGCGGCGCGGGCGCGGCGGTGCTGGCCGGCCGGGGACGCGCGTTCTGCGCCGGCCACGACCTGAAGGAGGTCATCCCGCCCGGTGACTCGCGGGAGCGCATCGAACGGCTGCAGGAGGTCACCCGGCGGCTGCGCGCCCTGCCGCAGCCGGTGGTCGCGGCGGTGCACGGGTACGCCATCGGCGCCGGTGCGGAGTTCGCCCTCGGCTGCGACCTCATCCTGGCCTCCGACGACGCGGTGTTCGCGTTTCCCGAGGTCGGGCTGGGCCTGTCGGTGACCGGCGCGGCGTCGCGGCTGCTGCCGCTGATCGTCGGGCCGCTGAAAGCGAGGGAGCTGATCCTGCTGGGTGAGCGGATCACCGCGCCCGTCGCCAAGGGCATGGGCCTGATCAACCGGCTGGTCGGCGGCGACGAGCTGGTCGAGCGGGCCACCGAGCTCGCCGCCCGCATCGCCGAACGGCCCGCTCAGGCGGTCACGCTGGCCAAACGGGCCATCGACTCCGGCATCGACGGCGCCGTCGCGTCGACGCTGGAGCTGGAGGTGAGCCACGCCCTGCTCACCGAGCACACCGCCGAGGTCGCCGCCTCGGCCGAGGCGTTCCGGAGCCGGAAGTGACCCCGCTGACCGAGGTCGACGACCTGGTCACGCTCGTGACCAGGTCCGCGCGCGAATGGCCCGATCGTGACGCCTGGGTGTTCGACGCGCTCGGGGTGCGGCTGACGTTCGCCGAGGTGCACCGGCGCAGCGACGAACTCGCCGCAGCACTGGCCGCGCTGGGCGTGCGACCGGGCGACCGGGTCGCGGTCATGCTGCGCAACCAGCCGGAGTTCCCGCTGCTCTGGCTCGCACTGGCCAAGGTCGGCGGGGTACTGGTCCCGGTCAACACCGGCTACCGGGAGCTGGACGGCGCCCACGTGCTCGGCCATTCCGGTGCCCGGTTCGCCGTGGCGGCCGAGGAGTTCACCGGCCTGCTGGAACGGATCGCACCGGACACGGCCGTCGAGCGGGTACTCACCCCCGGCGAGCTGGCCGGACTCACCGGCGAGCTGCCACCGTCCCCGGCGACCGGGGAACGCCCGGTCAACATCCAGTACACCTCAGGAACCACCGGCGCCCCGAAGGGCTGCGTGCTCCCGCACCGGTACTGGACGACGCTGGCGCGCAGCCTGGCGACCGACCACCCCGCCGTCGGCAGCGACGACATCATGCTCACCGCGCAGCCGTTCCACTACATCGATCCACAGTGGAACGTCGCGCTGGGTCTTGCCTCCGGCGCGACCCTGGTGGTACTGGACCGGTTCCACCCCACCACGTTCTGGGACAAGGTCCGCGAGCACGGGGTCACCTGGTTCTACTGCCTCGGCCTGATGCCGACCCTGTTGCTGCGGCAGCCCGAGTCGGCGGACGACACCCGGCACCGGGTGCGGGCGATCAGCGCGTCGGCCATCCCGCACGACCTGCACGCGGCACTGGAGAAACGGTGGGGCGTGCCGTGGTTCGAGGCGTTCGGCATGACCGAGACCGGAGGGGACATCCGGGTGTCCACAGTGGACCACGACGGGTTCGTCGGCACCGGGTGCATCGGCCGTCCCACGCGGGACCGCGAGGTGATGATCGCCGACGACGAGGGCAGGCCGGTCCCGCGAGGGACCACCGGGGAGCTGCTCATCCGCGGCGTCGGGCTGATGCACGGCTACCACGACGATCCCGAGGCGACCGCGCGGGCGTTCCGCGGCGGCTGGTTCCGCACCGGCGACCTGGCCAGGCAGGACCCCGAAGGCAGAGTGTTCTACGTCGGCAGGACCAAGGACATGATCCGGCGCAGTGGCGAGAACGTCTCGGCCGACGAGGTGGAACGCGCACTGCTGCTGCACCCGGCCGTCCGGCTGGCCGCGGTCGTCGCCGTGCCCGACGAACTGCGGGGTGAGGAGGTCAAGGCCTACGTCGTGCTCGCCGAGGGGCACGAGCCGGACCCGGAGGGGCTGGCCGAGTTCTGCGCGACCAAGCTCGCCTACTTCAAGGTGCCGCGCTTCTGGGCGTTCCCCGGCTCGCTGCCGCTCACCCCGTCGGAACGGGTGGCGAAGGGTGAGCTGCGCAAGGTCGCCGACCCGCGTGCCGGGTCCTTCGACCGGACGGCGGGGACATGGCTGGCCTGACCACCGAGCAGCGGGTCCGCCGGGCGGCGATCAAGCTGTTCGCCGCCAAGGGCTTCCACGGCACCGGCATCCGCGACCTCGCGCAGGCGGCCGGCCTGTCGTCGGCCAGCCTGTACCACTACATGGGTACCAAGGAGGAGCTGCTGGCCGAGCTGATGCGCGAGTCGCTGGACCGGCTGCTGACCACCGCCACCACCGCGGTGTCCGGTGTGGACTCGCCGGTGGAACGGCTGGGCCGCCTGGTGGTCCTGCACGTACTGACCCATGCGGCGCAACCGAACGAGACCCGGGTGGTCGACCACGAGGTGCGGGCGCTGTCGGCGTCGGCACGCCGCGAGGTCGTCCGGTTACGCGACGACTACGAGCGGTTGTGGGCCGACGCCATCGCCGACGGCATCCGAGCGGGTGAATTCACCTCGCCGGAGCCGTCGCTGGCGCGGCTGGCCCTGCTGGAGATGTGCAACGGCGTGGCCAGGTGGTACTCCCCACGCGGCCCGCTGGGCCTCGACGAGCTGGCCACGAACTATGCACAAATGGCAATGCGACTGGTCGGAGGCCCCGAACAGGCACTTCCGTCGTTCGAATACTGTCGCGACCTGGTCTCGAAGACGTGGAATCGGCGTAGGTAACGCTTGCCCCGCGAGCCATGCTGAGGGACGCTCGGTGTTGTGAGTGAGCAGACGATCCAACTCGAACTCGACGATGCCGGCCTGGCCCCCGGCCTCCCGACCCCCGCGAGCCCCCGCGACCGGGTCCAGGACGTGCCCTATCGACCCGTCGAGTTCCGTGATGACGACCTGCCCGCGGCGATGGAGCGCTGCGCCGCGTGGCTACGGCAGGCCCAGGAATGGCTGGGTGAACCGCTGGACGTGCTCGCCGTCCATCTGGACTACGACGAGCGGGAAGGCTCGCCATACTACGACCTGAAGCTGCTGTGCAACGAGGAGGACCTGGCAGGGGTGCCCATCGCCCTGCGCAACCAGACGTAACTCCCGTCCCAGACGCATGAAGGCCACCTTCACCACGTGAGACGTGATGAAGGTGGCCTTCATGCGCTTTGCGGCCCGGCTCAGCCCAACATGCCGGTGACCTTCACGTGGCCCTTGAGCAGGTTGCGGGCGATCGTGCGGCGCTGGATCTCGTCGGTGCCCTCGTAGATGCGCAGCAGCCGCAGCTCGCGGTACCACCGCTCGACCGGCAACTCCCGCGTGTAGCCCATCCCGCCGTGGATCTGCAGGACCCGGTCGACGATCTCGTTGGCCTTCACACCGCCGTAGAGCTTGGCCACCGACTGCGCGTGCCGGGAGTCCATGCCCTGGTCCACCTGCCAGGCCGCGTGCAGCACCAGCAGGCGTAGTGCGTCCAGTTCGACGCCGGAGTCGGCGATCATCCACTGGATGGCCTGCCGCTCGGCGATCGGCGCCCCGAACGTCTCGCGGGTGTTGGCGTGCTCGATGGCCATGCTGAGCAGCCGTTCACAGGAACCGATGGCCCGGGCGGGCAGCAGGTAGCGGCCCCGGCCGATCCACTGCATGGCCAGCGCGAAGCCCTGACCCTCCTCGCCGAGGATCTGCGACGACGGCACCCGGACGTCCTCGAAGACGAGCGCGGCCGGTCCCCACTCGCCCATCGTGTCGATGTACTCCGAGCGCCAGCCCATGTCCCTGTCCACCAGGAAGCAGGTGACACCGCCGTTGGCGCCCTTCTCCGGGTCGGTGACGGCGAACACCATCGTGAAGTCCGCCTCGTTACCGCCGGTGATGAACGTCTTCTCTCCGTTGATCACCCAGTCCGAGCCGTCGCGGCGGGCCGTCGTGCGGATGGCCTTGGCGTCGGACCCGGCGCCGGGCTCGGTGATGGCGAAGCAGGACTTGCGCTCACCGGAGATCGTCGGCAGCAGGTAACGCTGTTTCTGCTCATCGTTGGCGTGGAACAGGATGTTGTCGGCGGCGCCACCGAACCGGAACGGCACGAACGTGCGGCCGAGCTCGGCCTCCAGTAGCGCGGCCATCACGGCGGACAGGTCCATCCCGCCGTACTCCTCCGGGGTCTGCACGCCCCAGAACCCGGACTCCTTCGCCTTGAGCTGCAGCTTGGTCAGCTCCTCACCGGTCAGACCCGGCTGACCTGCACGTTCCCGGCGAAGCACCTCCTGCTCCAGCGGGATCAGCTCCCGCTGGACGAACGTGCGGACCCAGTCACGTACCTCGCGTTCTTCCACACTCAGGCTGAAGTCCATGCCGACGCTCCTCAGGTTACTAAGCGCTTGCTTAGCCCCACTTTAACATCTGGGTGTACGGGTGATCCCTGTTGTCGTAGGTTTCCCGCGAGAGCGATCACTCGGGCACACACAGGGGAGCGTCGATGGCATCCGAAGAAGCGAGCACGACCGGGCAACCGGCCAGGCGCCGCGACCGTACGCACTACCTCTACATCGCGGTCATCCTGGCGGTACTGGCCGGAATCGTCGTCGGCTTCGTGGCACCGGAGTTCGCCAAGGACCTGAAGTGGATCGGCACGGCGTTCGTCAACCTGATCAAGATGATGATCTCGCCGATCATCTTCTGCACGATCGCGCTGGGCGTCGGCTCGGTGGCCAAGGCCGCGAAGGTCGGCAAGGTCGGCGGGCTGGCGATCGGCTACTTCCTGGTGATGTCGACCGTCGCGCTGGTCATCGGCCTGGTCGTGGGCAACATCCTGCACCCCGGCGACGGCCTGAACCTCACCGAGGCGATCGCCAAGTCCGGGCAGAACCAGGTCAAGGAGAGCGAGACCACCACCGAGTTCCTGGTCGGCATCATCCCGACCACGCTGGTCTCGGCGTTCACCGAGGGCGAGGTCCTGCAGACGCTGCTCGTGGCGTTGCTGGCCGGCTTCGCCCTGCAGAAGCTGGGCAGCAAGGGTGAGCCCATCCGGCGTGGCATCGAGCACATCCAGCGCCTGGTGTTCCGCATCCTGGCGATGATCATGTGGGCCGCGCCGGTCGGCGCGTTCGGCGCCATCGCGGCGGTGGTCGGCGAGACCGGCTGGAGTGCGCTGCGCAGCCTGGCCATCATCATGGTCGGCTTCTACCTGACCTGCGCCCTGTTCGTGTTCGTCATCCTGGCGCTGCTGACCCGCCTGATCGCCAAGATGAACCTGTTCTCGCTGCTGCGTTACCTCGGCAGGGAGTTCCTGCTGATCCTGTCGACGTCGTCGTCGGAGTCGGCACTGCCGCGGCTGATCGCCAAGATGGAACACCTCGGCGTCAGCAAGCCGGTCGTCGGCATCACCGTGCCCACCGGCTACTCGTTCAACCTCGACGGCACCGCGATCTATCTGACCATGGCGACCCTGTTCATCGCCGAGGCACTCAACGCCCCGCTGTCCTTCGGCGAACAGCTGGCGCTGCTGGCGTTCATGATCATCGCGTCGAAGGGCGCGGCCGGCGTCACCGGTGCCGGGCTCGCCACGCTCGCCGGCGGGCTGTCCTCGCACCGGCCGGAGCTCGTCGACGGCGTCGGGTTCATCGTGGGCATCGACCGGTTCATGTCCGAGGCGCGGGCGCTCACCAACTTCGCGGGCAACGCCGTGGCCACCGTGCTGGTCGGCACCTGGACCAACGAGATCGACCGCGACCAGGTCAAGCGGGTGCTGTCCGGGCAGGACCCGTTCGACGAACAGACCATGCTGGACGACGACCACTCGGGCCCCGAGCGGAAGGCGACCACATGACGACGGTCTGGTGGGCGGAACCGCTGCCGGCGACCGGCGAGTTCCTCGCCCTGCTCGACGAGGACGAGACGGGCCGGTTCGGCGGCTACCGGCAGGACGCCGACAAGCGGCGCTTCCTCACCGGGCGGGTGCTGGCGAAGTCCGTGGTGGCCGAGATCCTCGGCACCACACCGGGTTCCGTGCGGTTCGACGCGTCCTGTGTGGACTGCGGCAAGCCGCACGGCCCGCCGCGGGTACCCGGGACGGACCTGACGCTGTCCATCTCGCACTCCGGCGACCGGATCGGCCTGGCCGTCGACCGCGGTGTTCCGCTGGGGCTGGACGTCGAGAAGGCCAACCGCAACGTGGACTCGTTGGTGGACTACGCGTTGAACGACTCCGAACGGGCCACGCTGACCGGCCTGGCCGGTGACGAACTGGTGCGCGCGTTCTTCGTCTACTGGACCCGCAAGGAAGCCGTGATGAAGGCGACCGGACGCGGGCTGAAGATCCCGCTGCAGAGCATCACCCTGTCCCCGCACACCGAACCGGCGCGGCTGCTCGCGTCGGCGGACGCCGCGCTGTCGCCGGAGGGCACGCGGATGGCCGACCTCGATCCGGGCGACGGCTACCGGGCCGCGCTGGCCGCGCTCACCACCGTCGACCTGACGGTCACCGAGAAGTGGTGGACGCCCTAGACGTCGGCGACGCCCATGGCCCGCAGCAGCGTGCGGAACTTGACCGAGGTCTCGGCGAGTTCGGCCTCGGGGTCGGAGTCGGCGACGATGCCGCCCCCGGCGTAGAGCCGCATGCGGTTGCCGGCCAGCTCGGCACAGCGGATGGCGACGGCCCACTCGCCGTCGCCGTTCGCGTCGACCCAGCCGACCGCACCGGCGTAGAAGTCCCGGTCGAACGGCTCCAGGCCGGTGACCAGCCTGCGCGCGGCGTCGGTCGGACTGCCGCAGACGGCCGGGGTCGGGTGCAGTGCGGCCGCGACGTCGAGTGCGGTCACCTCGGGATCGGCCAGCTCCCCGGTGATCCGGGTGGCGAGGTGCCAGATGGTCGGGGTGCTCACCACCTCAGGTTCCCCGGGTACCGACAGGCGCCTGCAGAACGGTCGCAGACACTCCACCATGGACTCGATCACCACGGCGTGCTCCACGCGGTCCTTTGTGGACGCGAAAAGCGCGCGGCCGTTCTCCTTGTCCCGCAACGGGTCGTCCGACCGCGGGGCGGAGCCGGCATGCGGGCGGAACGAGACGTTCCTGCCGGTACGGGAAAGCAGCAGTTCCGGCGTCGCGCC
This sequence comes from Amycolatopsis suaedae, assembly GCF_004214935.1. Classification (GTDB taxonomy): domain Bacteria; phylum Actinomycetota; class Actinomycetes; order Mycobacteriales; family Pseudonocardiaceae; genus Amycolatopsis; species Amycolatopsis suaedae. The sequence goes on along the minus strand of NZ_SFCC01000006.1, from coordinate 36,663 downwards.
GAGGAAAGTGGCCCCGCCGGGTAGCCCGGCCGCGAAGGTGTAACCACGCGGGTGATCCTTGACGAGGTTACGCAGCACAGCGCCCGGCGCGGGCGGCTCGGCGAACTCCAGGTCGAGCGCCCTGGCCAGAACGATCTTGTGCAGGCGATGTTCGGCCAGCAGGCGGATGCCCTCGGCGACCGTCTCGACGTGCCGTCGCGGCTCCGGGACCGGGCGCACGGCGAGCGGGCTGGGCAGCGCGGCCCTGGTCAGCGCGGCCGCCTGCGGATGCGCCGGGCCCGCACGGTGCAGCACGGCCGGCAGCACCATCCGGCTCGGCACGGTGCCCGCGGGCGTGGTGTCGAAGGGCAGGATGCCCACCGCGACCGGCGCCGACGAGGCGTCCAGCAGGTCCCGCAGCCGGGCGGACAGCCGGGCCGGGTCGGGATCGACCACCTCCTGGGCCACCCCGGACCCGAGAATGGTGTGCCCGGCGGATGCCAGGAAGAAATCACCGGTGGCGTACTCGTCGACAAGCTGGACCGGCCTGTCCACCGGTGCGTGGGTGACCGTCACTGCCAACTCCCTCGTGCGGGGTCTCCGCTGTGCCTTCCAGTCTGCCCGGAAGGCTCGCACGAGGGCGGCAGTTGGTGGCGGAACACACGTGGCGGGTCAGGCCCGATGCGTCCCGCGCATCAGGCCTGACCTGCGCCGATGTCTACTTGAGTGCGTTGATGAGCGCCTCGAGCTGCCGCTCGCCGAGGCCGGCGGCACGGCGCTCGGCCGGAATGCCGGCCTGCTCCAGCAGCGCGGCCACCTTGACGGCACCGAGACCGGGGACCGCCTTCAGCAGCTGGGTCACCTTGGTCTTGCCGATGGTCTTGTCCTCCTTGGCCTTCTTGAGCACCTTGTCGATGCTCTGCTGGCCGGACTTGATCGACGCGAGCAACTCGGAGCGGGCCTTGCGCGCCTCGGCGGCCTTGGCCAGCGCCTCGGCGCGCTGCTCCGGAGTCAACGTAGGCAGAGCCAACGTAGTGTTCCTTTCCTTCTCAGCTGACCGCTGTCGCGGCGACGGCCGCATTTTCGGCATCGCTTGCGGGAGCAAGCGCTGGCCAGGCCGTCCTTACCACAGCCCCAGTAAACGCCACGCGGTCCGACTTCGTGCAACCGACACGCACTTACTACCCCTCGACGGCGAAAGGAGCAACCCGGCAGGCGAACCCGTCAGCCAGCACAAACAGTGAAGTTGTGATCGAAAGTCCGCCGGTTCGGCAATGCCCGATCGGGTGTGTCGGCATTACAGTCGGCTCAATTGGTCCACCGGAGCGGACACGGATCGGGAGTTCTCGATGTTGAGCACGATGCAGGACGGGCAGCTGTCTTTGGGAAATCTGCTGCGGCACGGCAGCACGGTCCACGCGGACAGTGAAGTGATCACCTGGACCGGTTCCGAATCACGCCGGGAGCGCTACGGCGAGCTGGGCGGGCACGCCGCACGGCTGGCGAACGCCCTGCGCGGCCTCGGGGTCACCGGCGACCAGCGGGTCGGCACCTTCATGTGGAACAACGCGGAGCACCTCGCCGCGTACGTCGCCATCCCGGCGATGGGTGCCGTGCTGCACACGCTCAACATCCGGCTGTTCCCGGACCAGCTGGTGTTCGTCGCCAACCACGCGGAAGACCACGTGATCATCGTGGACGGCACGCTGGTGCCGCTGCTGGCCAAGCAGCTCCCCCGCATGGAGACGGTGCGCCACGTGATCGTCGCGAACGGTGACGCGTCCACTCTGGAGGCACCCGATGGTGTCGAGGTCCACTCGTACAGCGAGCTGCTGTCTGGTCAGCCAGACACCTTCGACTGGCCCGATGTGGACGAACGCGCGGCCGCCGCGATGTGCTACACATCGGGCACGACGGGCGACCCGAAGGGCGTCGCCTACTCGCACCGGTCGATCTGGCTGCACTCCATGCAGGTGTGCATGAGCGACTCCATGCGGCTGGCCCAGTCGGACAAGGCGCTCGCCATCGTCCCGATGTTCCACGCCATGTCGTGGGGCCTGCCCTACGCCGCCATGATGGTGGGCGCCTCGCTGCTGATGCCGGACCGTTTCCTGCAGCCGGAACCGCTGACCCGGCTGCTCGCCGCCGAGAAGCCGACGTTCGCCGCCGCCGTCCCGACGATCTGGCAGGGCCTGCTGCAGCAGCTGGACGCCAGCCCCCAGGACATCTCGCACCTGCGGGAGGTGGTCGTCGGCGGTTCGGCGGCGCCGCCGTCGCTGATGCACGCGTTCGAGGAGCGCTACGACGTGCCGATCCTGCACGCCTGGGGGATGACGGAGACGTCGCCGCTGGGCAGCGTCGCGCGCCCGCCCGCCCACGCGACCGGGGAGGAGCGCTGGAAGTACCGCTACACGCAGGGCCGGTTCCCGGCGTCGGTGCGGGCCCGGCTGATCGGTGACTCCGGCGAGGAACTGCCGTGGGACGGCGAAAGCGTCGGCGAACTCGAGGTGCAGGGGCCGTGGATCGCGGCTTCGTACCACGGTGGGTCCGATGTGGACCCCGAGAAGTTCCATGACGGCTGGCTGCGCACCGGCGACGTCGGGAAGATCACGCCGGACGGGTTCCTCACGCTGACCGACCGGGCCAAGGACGTCATCAAGTCCGGCGGCGAGTGGATCTCCTCGGTGGATCTGGAGAACGCCGTCATGGGCCACCCGGCGGTGGCCGAGGCCGCGGTGATCGGCGTGCCGGACGAGAAGTGGGACGAGCGGCCGCTGGTCGCGGTGGTCCTCCGCGAGGGGGAGAGCGCGACGCCGGAGGAGCTGCGGGACTTCCTCGCGGGCAAGGTGGCGAAGTGGCAGCTGCCGGAGAACTGGACGTTCGTCGACGAGGTGCCCAAGACCAGCGTCGGCAAGTTCGACAAGAAGCGCCTGCGGGCCTTCCACTCCGAGGGCAAGCTGGACATCAGCCAGCTCTGAAAGCTCGTGAAGGCCACCTTCATTACGTGAGACGTGGTGAAGGTGGCCTTCACGTGCTACGAACGTCGTAGGCGAATCTGACAAATTTTCACGTTTGGCTTCCCAGCGTTTCCGTCCCGGCTAACGTCGTCCGCGATCGTGCGTGCTGGTCACGAGACGGGAGCGGCGATGAGCGGGTTCACCAGACGGACGTTCGTGGGAGCGGCTGGCGTCGCCGGCGCGGGGCTGCTGCTGAGCACGCCGACGGCTACCGCCGTCGACAGGGCTCTGCGGCACACCACCCGCAGGGTGGTCACCCCGGCGGGGACCACGCTCGAAACGGCTGCCGCACCGGTCACCGCGGGCCCCGCCTACACCCGGCTGACCGCGGGCCCCGGCTGGCCGCTGGTGGTTCGCACCGAGCTGGCGGCGGGCAAGGACGGCCGCGACGACCGGCGCACCGCCCGGGCCAGCTTCGTGCAGTTCACCGACCTGCACGTGACCGACGCCGAGAGCCCGGCCCGGTTCGAGTACCTGCACCCGTTCGTCGGCTCGGCACACCGGCCGCAGGAGACGCTGGGCCCGGTGGCGACCACCGCGCTGGTCGACCGCGTCAACAACCTGCCCGGCGGGCCGTTCACCGGCCGTCCGTTCGACCTGATGATGACCACCGGTGACAACACCGACAACCACGAGCGGATCGAGCTGGACTGGTTCCTCGACGTGCTCAACGGCGGCCGCGTCGTCCCCACGTCTGGGAACCCAGACACCTACGAGGGGGTCCAGGACTCCGGGTCGGCCCATTTCTGGAATCCCAGACACCGGCTCAACGACCCGTACACCACCAAGGGCTTCCCGCAGCTGCCCGGCATGCTCGCGTCGTCGATCGCCCCGTTCACCTCGCCGGGCCTGGACATCCCCTGGTACTGCACGTTCGGCAACCACGACGACACGCCGGTCGGCACGCTGCCCGCAGGCCTCCCCGGCATCGAGCACTGGTACACCGGGCGCTACAAGGTGATCGGCAAGGACGAGTCGACGAGCGCCCGCCTGGCCGCGGCGCTGAACAAGCCCGGTGCCGCGGTCCCGGTGGCCGAGTTGTTCGGCGGCAAGGGAACGATCCGTGAGGTGACGCCGGACCCGCGGCGCAAGCCGTTCACCACGGGCGAGTTCGTCCGCGCGCACCTCGATCCGGCCAACACCGGTCCCGGCCCGGAGGGGCACGGCTTCACCAACGACAACGCCGACGGCCGCGACGTCTACTACACCTTCCGGCTCGCGCCCGGCATCACCGGGATCAGCCTGGACACCACCACGCTGGGCGGATTCGCCGACGGATCGATCGGACTGCGGCAGTTCCAGTGGGTCGAGCGCACCCTGCGGCGCAACAGCTCGGCCTACTACGACTTCTGGGGCAACCGGGTCACCCAGCAGGTCACCGACGAGCTGTTCGTGCTGTTCAGCCATCACACCAGCAAGACGATGGGCAACATCCTGCCCGACCTGCGCCACCCACTGGACCCGCGGCTGAACGGCGACACGTTCGTCGGCCTGCTCAAGCGGTTCCCCAACGTGCTGGCCTGGGTCAACGGCCACAGCCACCGCAACGAGATCACCCCGCACGCCGGCCCGACCCCGGCGCAGGCGTTCTGGGAGATCAACACGGCGAGCCACATCGACTTCCCGCAACATGCCAGGATCATCGAGATCGCCGACAACGGCGACGGCACGCTGTCGTTGTTCACCACCCTGATCGAGGCCGATGCGCCGTACGCGGCGGGATACGAGGACGCCTCCCGGGCGGGCCTGGCCTCGCTGTACCGGGAGCTTTCCTACAACGACATCCACGCCGACCCCGGCGCCCAGGGTGCCGCCGCCGACCGCAACACGGAACTGCTGCTGGTCAATCCGCTGGCATAGTGGGCGCATGACCGACGCGACCGCCCTGTACCACCAGACCATCCCGTTCGCCGAGCGGCTCGGCATCGAGTTCCTCGACAACACCGCCGAGCTGGTCCGCGGCCGCGTGGCATGGGACGAGTCGCTGTGCACCCTCGGCGGAGGGTTCCACGGCGGTGTCCTGATGGCGCTCGCCGACACCACCGGGGCGATCTGCGCGTTCCTCAACCTGCCCGAGGGCGCCGGCGGGACGACGACCGTGGAGTCGAAGAGCAACTTCCTGCGGGCCGTGCGGTCCGGGCACGTCACGGCGTCGTCGCGTCCGCTGCATGCCGGCCGCACGGTGATCGTCGTGGAAACCGAGATGCACGACGACGACGGCCGTCTGGTCGCCAAGACAACGCAGACCCAGGCGGTCCGGTAACAACCTGACGGTTACACCGGAGAGAGGTTTACACCAGTTGTCCGAGAGGTGAAAATCCCTGACGGTCGGCACCCTGCACCCGCCGGCACCGTCGAGGGTTGGAGCCCGCATGCGTGGACGCCTTTTCACCACCGCGGTGGCCGTCGCCACCGCCTTCACCATGGCCGTACCCGCCGGTGCGGCCGAACCCGGTCACGACGAGGACGTCGACTACCGGCAGTGGTCGACCGTGCGGGAGTTCGCCACGGGCAAGGCTGAGGGTGTCGTCCCGGGCAGAGACGGGCTACGGCTGATCCGCCCGATCGGCACGGTCGAGCGAACCGAGCCCGCGCTGGGGACCACCCGCACCTACGAGTACGCCCGCTGGACGTCCCCGGTCTACCGCCACGGCTTCCCGGCCACCGAGCTGATCGCGTCCTGGAACGCGGCCACGCCGGAGGACACCTGGCTGCAGGTCGAGGTGTCGGCCAGGACGACATCGGGCCAGCAGACGGCGTGGTACGTGCTGGGCCAGTGGGCTCACGGCGACGGCGACATCCGGCGGACCACTGTGGACGGTCAGAGTGACGCGCACGCCTCGGTCAGCGTCGACACTCTGGTCACCAAGACAGGGGTCACGCTCGACTCCTACCAGGTCCGGGTCGGGCTCTACCGCGAGCGCGGCAGCCGGGCGACACCGACGGTCGGGATGGTCGGAGTGATGGCCTCCAACGTGCCGGACCGCTTCGAGGTGGAACACACCCGGCCCGGCCCCGCCGCCGGAATCGAGTTGCCGGTGCCGCCCCACGCGCAGAACCTGCACAAGGGCAAGTTCCCGGAGTACGGCGGCGGTGGCGAGAACTGGTGCAGCCCGACCTCTACGCAGATGGTGCTGGAGTACTGGGGCAAGAAGCCAAGCGAGCAGGACATGTCTTGGATCCCAGACGGCTACGTCGACCCGACCGTCGCCTACGCCGCCAGGTACACCTACGACTACTCCTACGAGGGCACCGGCAACTGGCCGTTCAACACCGCCTACGCCAGCCGGTTCGGCCTGAAGGGGCACATCACCAGGCTGCACTCGCTGACCGAACTGGAGGGCTACATCGCCAGGGGCATCCCGGTGATCACCTCGCAGTCGTTCCTCGCCAGCGAACTCGACGGCGCGGGATACGGCACGGCGGGCCACATCCTGGTCGTCATCGGATTCACCCCCGAGGGGGATGTCATCGCCAACGACCCGGCGGCCAACAGCAACGACCGCGTACGCAACGTGTACAAGCGTGCCCAGTTCGAGAAGATCTGGCAGCGGACGAAGCGGCACACCGCGAGCGGTAACGTGGCGAGCGGTCCCGGCGGGATCGCCTACATCATCAGTCCGTGACCATGGTTCGTGTCACGTGTGGACGGTGAAGCGCTAGCCGTCCACACGCTTCACTCTTCCGTGTCCTTCCTTCGTTGTACGGGTTTCCGTGTGAGTCGATGCCGGGAAGTCGACGCACCAGCACACCCCGCAACGCCAGAAAGGAAGCGGTAGCCATGACCCGCACGATGCGTCCGCAGGATCTCGTCGAGTCGCCCGTCGTCGACAACCACGGCAGCAAGATCGGGAAGGTCGGCACGGTGTACCTGTCCGACGACACCCGCCAGCCCGAGTGGGTGACGGTCAAGACCGGCCTGTTCGGTCAGAAGGAGAGCTTCGTCCCGCTGCGCGGCGCCGACCTCGACGACGAGGGCCTGCACGTCCGGGTCGACAAGGAGAAGGTCGCCGACTCGCCGCACTTCGACGCCGACGGCCATCTCTCCCAGCAGGAATGCATGCGGCTCTACGAGTACTACGGCATTCCCGTCCAGGGCGGCGGCCGCAGGCCGATGGACACCACCGGCCGTGCGGACCAGGCTCAGGCCGGCATGGCCGGCACCGCCGGCAGGCACGAGCGCACCGACCACGCTGCCGCGATGGACGACCAGCAGGAGATGGTGCGGTCCGAGGAACGGCTGAAGGTCGGCACCGAGGAGACCGAGAGCGGCCGGGTGCGGCTGCGCAAGTACGTCGTCACCGAGGAGCAGCAGGTCACCGTTCCGGTGTCGCACGAGGAGGTGCGCATCGAGCGTGAGCCGATCCGCGATGGTGACCGTTCCACCGCCGCCACCATCGGCGAGGAGGAGCACGACGTCGTGCTGCACGCCGAGAAACCGGTGGTGGACAAGGAGACCGTCGCGGTCGAGCGGGTCCGCATGGGCACCGAGCGGGTGACCGAGGAGCAAACCGTCTCCGGCGAGATCCGCAAGGAGCAGATCGATGTCGACGACGACACCAAGCGCAACCGCTAACGTGTGATCAACTTGCCGGGGTTGAGAATGCCGGTGGGGTCCACCGCGTCCTTCGCCCCGGCGAGCACGCGCATGCCCAGCTCCCCGATCTCCGCCGCGAGGTAGGGCGCGTGGTCCGTGCCGACAGCGTGGTGGTGCGAGATCGTCCCGAGTGGACGGTCGCTGCCCGATGAGATGGCCGCGCAGGCCGCCTCCTTCGCCCGCTGCCACTGGCCGACCGGGTCGGTGGCGTCGCGGGCGGTCAGCACGGTGAAGTACAGCGACGCCCCGGTCTCGTAGGCGTGCGAGATGTGACAGAGCACCAGCGGGTCGCCGAGCGCACCGGCCAGCGCCGACCGCACGGCGGCCCGCAGCTCGCCCAGCCGCGACCAGGTGGTCGCGGTCTCCAGGGTCTCGACGCAGATCCCGTGGTCCAGCAACGCGTCGCGCTGACGCGGCCCGGCGAACCGGCCGTGCCGCCAGGACTCCCCCGCCGCCCTGCCGAGGCTCACCGCACGCGCCCGGCGCAGCACCCGCAGCACCGCCACCCTGCGCAGCGCGATCTCCCTCGGCGAACCGCCGTGCCAGCCGAGCACGAGCAGGCACGGCCGTGCGACGCCCCTGCGGCGCAGGTACCGCCGCACCACGGCGGCCTTCCAGCCACCGGACAGCCGCAGTGACCCGTCGGTCTCGTCCTCGTCGGACAGCCGCGTGACGTCGGCGAGGATGCGGTTCTGCGCCAGCTCACGCACCACGTCCTGGGCACGTTCCCAGCCGTCCAGCACATAACCGTGGTACCGCTCGACGACCGGCCGGGGCCGTACCCGCAGCGCGACCTCGGTGATCACGCCGAGCGTGCCCTCGCTGCCCACGGCGAGCTGCCGCAGGTCCGGGCCCGCCGCCGACGCCGGTGCCACCCCCAGCCGCCACGGGCCCGCGGGGGTGGCCAGCCGCACACCGGCGACCATGTCCTCGAACCGGCCGTAGCCCGACGAAGCCTGTCCTGCCGAGCGGGTGGCGGCGAATCCGCCGATCGTCGCGCGTTCGAACGACTGCGGCACGTGACCGAGCGTGAAGCCGTGCTCGGCGAGCAGTTCCTCCGCGTGCGGCGCGCGGACACCGGCCTGCAGCACGGCGATCCGGGACTCCGGGTCCACGCTGACCAGCCGGTCCAGCCTGGCCAGGTCCAGCACGATCACCGCGGGCTTGCCGCCACGCAGCGCCCGCACCCCGCCGACGACCGACGTGCCGCCACCGAACGGCACCACGCCGACGTCGTGCCGCACGCACACCTCCAGCACCGCCTGCACCTCGTCCGGGTCGGCAGGCAGGACGACGGCGTCCGGCGCCGGCAGCTCCCCCGGCAGCCTGCGGCTCAGCAGGTCCAGGTAGGACAGACCACCGGTGCGGGCCAGCCGGTCAGCAGGCGCGCGCAGCACGTACCGCTCGCCGACCACGCCGGCCAGCTCCACCGCCGCGGCCTCGGTGAGCAGCGACCCGGGCACCTCGGCGTCGGACCGGATCGGCGCGGAGGGAACCGTTTCACCGACCCGCTCGTTGAGCCAGGCGAGGGCTTTCGGCGGGAGCTGGACGGCCGCACCGGCCTGCTCGGTCCACGAGCCCCGGACATGGTGGTCAGCGATGATCGTCACGGGTACAGTGTTACACATGCCTACGGAACGTCACACGGTTGTCGGCTTGCCCGCCACCGAACCCGCCCCGGAGCGACGACATGCTCCGACCCGGGTTTCCGACGATGTGCTGCTCGACGCCGCACGCACGTGCGTACTCGCCGCCGGTGTGCGTCGCACCACACTCGCCGAGATCGCCAGGACGGCCAGCGTCAGCCGGATGACGCTGTACCGGCGTTTCCCCGACGTGCGCAGCATCCTCGCCGCCCTGATGACCCGGGAGTTCGGCGCGCTGCTGCAGAAGGCGAACCTGCTGGCCGCGAGCGAGGCGACGGGCCGGGCGCGGCTGGTGCGCTGCTCCGTCGAGTCGGTCAAGGCACTGGCGAACGATCCGCTGATGCGTACCGTGCTCGACGTCGACGCCGAGTTGCTGCTGCCCTACATCGTCGAACGCCTCGGCGGTACCCAGCGGCTCGCCGAGCAGGTCATCGCGGCCCTGCTGGCGGCAGGCCATGAGGACGGTTCGATCCGGCAGGGCGACGGGCCCGCGCAGGTGCGGTCCGTGCTGCTGGTCGTGCAGTCGTTCGTGCTCTCGCTGCGCCCGGCCACCGCCGACGTCGACGAGGACGCCCTGCTCGCCGAGTTCAGTCACCTGCTGGACGCGGCCCTGCGCCCATGAGGGCGGGCGCGCTCAACGCGAGGCGCCGTTCGTCCGAACTGGACCGGCTGGCCGGCGGCGAAGCGGTCGACATCGCCGTCGTGGGTGGCGGCGTCACCGGTGCCGGGATCGCGCTCGACGCGGCCGCGCGCGGCCTCTCGGTCGCGCTCGTCGAGGCACACGACCTCGCGTTCGGCACCTCCCGCTGGTCGAGCAAGCTCGTGCACGGCGGCCTGCGTTACCTCGCCAAGGGCCAGTTCGCGCTGGCCTACGAGAGCGCGGTCGAGCGCGGCATCCTGATGACGTCGACCGCGCCGCACCTGACCCGCACCATCCCGCAGGTCTTTCCCATGCACGACACCACATCTCGGGCCCAGCAGGCAGTGATCGCGACCGGGCTGCACGCGGGCGACCTGCTGCGCCGGGCCGCCCGCACCCCCAGCCGGGTGCTGCCCGGCCCCAGGCGAATCCCCCGCGCCGAGGCAATGGCGCTGGCGCCGGGACTGCACGGGACCGGTCTGCGTGGCGCGCTGCTGTCGTTCGACGGCGCTCTCACCGACGACGCCCGCCTCGTGCTGGCACTGGCCAGGACCGCCGCGTCGCTCGGCGCGCGGGTGTTCACCGCACTGCCGGCGACCGAGGTGGCCGCCGACGGCGTGTGGGTCAAGGACCGGCTGACCGGGCATGCCCTGCGGATCAACGCACGCCAGGTGGTCAACGCCACCGGGGTGTGGGCGGGCGAGCTGGTTCCGTCGGCCCGGCTGACGCCGTCCCGCGGGTCGCACCTGGTGCTGCCGCTGTCGGCGACCGGGCTGGGTGTCAGCGCGGTCATGGTGCCGGTTCCGGGCGCGACCAACCGGTTCGTCCTGCTGCTGCCCCAGCCCAACGGCCGGGTCTACCTCGGGCTGACCGACGAACCGGTCAGCGGCGCGATTCCCGACGTACCGGACGTTCCTGAGTCCGATGTGGACTTCCTGCTGGAGGTGGCGTCCTCGGCACTGCGCCGGGACCTGAGCCGCGACGACGTGATCGGCAGGTTCGCCGGACTGCGGCCGCTGATCGGTGAGCCGGGCGACGAGACGCTGTCCGCCGACCGCTCGCGGGAGCACGCCGTGCTGACCTCGCCGGACGGTGTGGTGACGGTCATCGGCGGAAAGCTCACCACGTACCGGAAGATGGCCGCGGAGGCGGTCGACAAGGCGATCGCCACGGCGGGTCTGCGGGCGGGCCCGTCGCCGACCCGGAACCTGCCGCTGCTCGGCGCGGCGTCCCGGTCGGCGCTGACCACGGTCGAGGCCCCACGCCGGCTGGTGGCCACCTACGGCACCGAAGCCGCGAGCGTCCGCGCGATCGGGGACCTGGATCCGGCACTGGCCGAACCGCTGTACCCCGGCTGCGACATCACCGGCGCCGAGGTTGTCTGGGCGGTCAGACAAGAGGGTGCGCTGGACGTCGACGACGTCCTGCACCGGCGCACCCGGCTCGGTCTGGTCCCGGCCGAGGCCGACGCCGCCCGCGAGCGGGCGGCCGACCTGGTGGAGCGCACCCTCGCCGGTCTCGCCTGAGCCCGCCGAGCACGTGGGGCTGGTGTGGTGGTGTCGATGCCGTGAAGGGGGCCCTCACGGCGTCTGATGCTGTGAAGGCCCCCTTCATGGCATCAGCCACCACCAACTTGACGGATCATTGGGTTTTTACAACACTGCGTTGCATGAGTCCGGTAAGACGTGGCAAAGAGCTGCCGATCTACAACCGGCTGCCGGTGCTCCGGGCGGAACGCGGGATGAGCCGGGTCCAGCTGGCGGAGGCCGTCGAGGTCAACCCGCAGACCATCGGCGCGCTGGAGCGAGGCGATCACTACCCCAGCCTCGACCTGGCGATGCGCATCTGCGACGTGTTCGGGCTCCCGGTGGAGGCGGTGTTCAGCCGTGCGCCGTTCACCCCGCTGTCCACCCAGGTCTATCCGAAGGGGGAACGATGAAGTCCAGGCGAAGCTGGGAGCAGGCACTGGAGAAGCACCGCGAGGCCGTGCTGGAACACGAGCGCAGGAACGCGACGAAACTGCTCGGCTGGCGGACCAGACACCATCGCCGCCGGGTGGTCGGCGTGGTGGCACTCGGCAACCTGATCATGATCACGGCCGCGGCGATCGTCACCGAGGACGACACCGCGGTCTGGGTGACGTTCGCGTGCCTGTGGTTCACCGGGCTGGCGGTGATCCTGGCCGGACAGCATGTCCTGCGCATCCTCGCCGGCCGGATGACCGCCCAGTATCTCGGCGTGCTCGACGAACGCGAACGGCTGTGGCGGTACCGGGTCAATCACATCGGCTACCAGGTCGCGGTGGCGCTGATGATCGTGGCGTTCGGCTACATCATGCTGATCGCCAAGTCCGCGGAGGCCGCCTACCGTGGCGGGCTGATGCTCATGGCACTGGCGCTGCTGGCCACCAGCGTCCCGGGAATGATCCTGGGCTGGACACTGCCCGACGACGACCCCGAAGACATCGAAGAGCTCTCGGCTACCGTGGACGCGGCTGGGAAGAGTGGGAAGGAAGCCAATGGCTGACAACACGCTCGAGATCGAGCGAGTGTCCAAACGCTACGGTGACGTGGTCGCCCTCGACGAGGTGAGCTTCGACGTACGGGCCGGGGAGCTGTTCGGCTTCGTCGGCAGCAACGGCGCGGGCAAGACGACGACCATGCGCATCGTGCTCGGCGTGCTCGCCGCCGACGCGGGCGAGGTCCGGTTCGCCGGGGAAGCGGTCGATCACCAGACTCGTACCCGGATCGGCTACATGCCCGAAGAGCGTGGTCTGTACCCGAAGATGAAGGTACTGGACCAGTTGGTCTACCTGGCTCAGCTGCATGGCATGTCCGCCAACCAGGCACACGCCAGCGCGCGGAACTGGATCAGCAGGCTCGGCCTCGCCGAACGCAGTGGCGAGGAGGTGCAGAAGCTCAGCCTCGGCAACCAGCAACGCGTCCAGCTGGCCGCCGCGCTGGTCCACGACCCCGCCGTGCTGGTACTCGACGAACCGTTCTCCGGACTCGACCCGCTCGCCGTCGACGTCATGAGCGACGTGCTGAAGGCGAAGGCCGCCAACGGCGTCCCGGTGGTGTTCTCCAGCCACCAGCTCGATCTGGTGGAACGGCTGTGTGACCGGGTGGGCATCATCCGCTCGGGAAGGATGGTGGCCACCGGGTCGGTCGGTGAGCTGACCGCCGACGCCGCCGTACGGCTGCGGATCGTCGCACCAGGGGCGACTCCCGGCTGGGCCGACGGCCTGCCGGGGGTGTCTGTGATCTCAGACAGCGGCGCGGAGACCGTCGTGGAACTCGCCGCAGGCGCCGACGACCAGGCCGTGCTCACCGCGGCACTGGCCACCGGGCCGGTGACCGAGTTCAGCAGGCGGACGCCGTCGCTGACCGAACTCTTCCGCACCGCCGTCGCCGAGGAGAAGACTCCCGCATGAGCACCCCGAGCAACTCCGAGCACTCGGTCGGCGCGGTCACCGCGGTCCGGCTGGTCGCGCAGCGCGAGCTGAACACCCGCCTGCGGACGAAGTCGTTCGTCATCGGCACGGCAGTCATCCTCGCCGTGCTCGCCGGCTATCTGGTACTCCAGACAACGCTGTTCGGTCAGGCGGACACGAGCAAGATCGGTCTGTCCGGCCAGACAGCCGGAATCGCCGAGACGCTCAAAACGCAGGCCGCGCAACTCGGCAAGAACGTCGAGACGACCCCGGTCACCAACCCGGACGAAGCCCGCAAGCAGGTCGCCGACGGCGACCTCGACGCCGTCCTGTCCGGCAACCGGTCCGATCTGCAGGTCCTGGTGAAGGACCAGCTCGATCAGCGGATCGAGGCCGCGCTGACCGCCATCGCGCGTAACGAGGTACTGAGCGCCGAGTTGACCAGGATCGGCGAGGATCCGACGCGGGTCCTCGGTCTGGCCAACGAGACACAGCTCAAGGTCACCACGATCGAGCAACCGGATCCGGAACGCGGACAGCGTCTCGTCATCGGCCTGGTCATGGTGTTCCTGCTCTACATGAGCATCACGACCTACGGGACGCTGGTGGCGCAGGGCATCATCGAGGAGAAGGCGAGCCGGGTCGTCGAGATCCTGCTGTCCACCGTGCGACCGTGGCAGTTGCTGCTGGGCAAGGTGATCGGGCTCGGGCTCGTCGGCCTGATCCAGCTGGCGATCCTCGCCGTCGCCGGGTTGGTGATGGCGACGTCGACGGGGGTGCTCACGCTGTCCGGCGTGGCCACCTCGACGGTGCTGTGGGGCATCGTCTGGTACCTGCTCGGCTTCTTCCTCTACGCGACGGTCTTCGCCGGTGCGGGCTCGCTGGTGTCGCGGCAGGAAGACGCGCAGTCGGTGCTCACGCCGGTCACGATGGTGCTGGTGATCGGGTTCGTGGTGGGGCTGAACGTGTTGCTGCAGGCGCCGGACAGCACGGCTTCGCTGGTGCTGTCGATGATCCCGCCGCTGTCACCGGTGCTCATGCCCGGCCGGATGGCGGCCGGTGTCGCCGCCCCGCTGGAAGTGGCCATCGCGCTGGTTCTCACCCTCGCCACGGTGGCGCTGTTCACCTGGCTGGGCGGGAAGATCTACGGCAACGCCGTGCTGCGCACCGGCAGCCGGGTCAAGCTCTCCGACGCGCTGCGCGGCTAGTGTCCTGCACCGCGCCGTAACGGGCCAGCGCCTCCTGGCGCTCCTCGGCGTGATCCACCATCGGCGGCGGGTAGCCCTCCGGGCACCCGCCGTCGAGCTTCACCGGCTCGTGTACCGCCCTGCCCGGCACGGCACGCAGCTCGGCGACGTAGCGGCGCACGTAGTCGCCGTCCGGATCGAACTTGCGGCCCTGCGTCGTCGGGTTGAACACGCGGAAGTACGGCGCCGCGTCGGTGCCCGAGCCGGCCACCCACTGCCAGTTCAGCTGGTTGGAGGCCAGGTCACCGTCGACGAGGTGACGCATGAAGTGCCGGGCACCCCACCACCACGGCAGATGCAGGTCCTTGACCAGGAAGCTGGCCACGATCATCCGGACCCGGTTGTGCATCCACCCCTCGGCCAGCAGCTGCCGCATCCCGGCGTCGACGATCGGGAAGCCGGTACGCCCCTCCCGCCACTGCCGGAACGCCTCGTCCGCGCCGGGACCGCTGTCGTGCCGCATCCGGTCGAACCGCTCGTCGTAGTTGCGGCGTGCGGTTTCCGGGCGGTGCCACAGGACGTCGGCGTGGAACTCCCGCCAGGCCAGCTCCGACCGCAGCGCCTCCGCACCGTCCGGCAGGTCGGCGAGCAGCGTGCGCGGGTGCACGCAACCCCACCGCAGGTACGGCGACAGCAGCGTCGTACCCGGCCGGTCGGGCCGGTCGCGGTCGGTGCCGTAGTCGTCCAGCCGCTCGTCGAGGAACCGCTCCCAGACCCGCATGGCGGCCGCTTCGCCCGGCTCGAACAACGGATCCGGGCCGTCCGCAACGGACTCGCCGCGAAGCGGCGGCTCGATCCATTCCACAGTGGACGCCGAGCTGTCAGCGGGCCCGCGCCAGCCGTGCCGCAGCCAGGCGCGGTAGAACGGGGTGAACACCCGGTACGGCTCGCCGTCGGCCTTACGGACCCGGCCCGGCGTGACGGCGTACGGCGAGCCGGTCTCCACCCACTCGACGCCGCGCTTTGCCAGCGCCGCGGCGACGGCCCCGTCGCGGCGCCTGCCGTACGGGCCGGTGTCGGTGCTGACGTGGACACTCGACGCCTCGACCGCCTCGGCGACCCGGGGCACCTCCCGCACCGGGTCGCCGCGCACCACGAGCAGCCTGCCGTCGAGTTGCCCGGACAACGTCCGCAGGCAGCCATGAAGAAAGTCCAGCCTGGGCTTGCCAGCGGGCCGCAGCAGCGTGTCGTCGAGCACGTACAACGCGAGCGCCCGAGGTGATCGCCGCGCGGCGGTCAGCAGGGCGGGCAGGTCACGCAGCCGTAGATCCCTGCGAAACCAGAGCACGGTGGGAGCCTCGGTCACGACCCGAGGCTACCCACCGTGCGGGAAATCAACGCTCCGAAACGGGCTTGTAGTCGCGCTCCTTCTCCCCGGTGTAGATCTGCCGCGGGCGGCCGATCTTGGTCGCCGGGTCGTTGATCATCTCGCGCCAGTGCGCGATCCAGCCGGGCAGCCGGCCGAGCGCGAACAGCACGGTGAAGTACTGCGTCGGGAACCCGAGCGCCCGGTAGATCAGTCCGGTGTAGAAGTCCACGTTCGGGTAGAGCTTGCGCTCGACGAAGTAGTCGTCGGACAGCGCGGTCTCCTCGAGCTTCTTGGCGATGTCGAGCAGCTGGTCGCCGCCGCCGATCTTGCCGAGGATCTCGTCCGCAGTCTGCTTGATGATCTTCGCGCGCGGGTCGTAGTTCTTGTAGACCCGGTGCCCGAAGCCCATCAGCCGGACGCCCTTTTCCTTGTTCTTCACCCGGTTGACGAAGCTCGCCACGTCGCCGCCGTCGGCCTGGATGCCCTCGAGCATGTCCAGCACCGCGCTGTTGGCGCCGCCGTGCAGCGGACCGAACAGGGCCATGATGCCCGCCGAGATGCTGGCGAACAGGTTGGCCTCGGAGGACCCGACCAGCCGCACGGTCGACGTCGAGCAGTTCTGCTCGTGGTCGGCGTGCAGGATGAACAGCAGGTCCAGCGCCTTGGCGACGTCGGGGTCGACGTCGTAGGGCTCGGCGGGCAGGCCGAAGGTCAGCCGCAGGAAGTTCTCCACCAGGCCCAGCGAGTTGTCCGGGTACAGGAACGGCTGGCCGATGGACTTCTTGTACGCGTAGGCGGCCAGGGTCGGCACCTTGGCGAGCAGGCGGATCGTGGACAGCTCGACGTTGGGTTCGTCGAACGGGTTCAGCGAGTCCTGGTAGAAGGTGGACAGTGCGGACACCGCGCTGGACAGCACCGGCATCGGGTGCGCGTCCCGCGGGAAGCCGTCGAAGAACCGCTTGAGGTCCTCATGCAGCAGCGTGTGCCGGTTGATCTTCGAGGTGAACTGCTCCAGCTGCTCGGTCGTCGGCAGCTCGCCGTAGATCAGCAGGTAGGAGACCTCGATGAAGTTGGAGTGCTGTGCGAGCTGCTCGATCGGGTAACCCCGGTAACGCAGGATTCCGGCGTCACCGTCGATGTAGGTGATCGCCGACGACGCCGCCCCGGTGTTCACGAAGCCCGGGTCGTAGGTGATGTACCCGGTCGAAGCCAGCAGCTTCCCGAGCTCGATACCCGGGGCGCCCTCGACAGCCTGGACCACCTTCAGCTCGTGCTCGCCGCCACCCGGCAGGCGCAGCGCCGCGGTCGTCGCGTCGGACATGCAAGTGCCTCTCACGATCACACGGGCCGGCGGCACCTGCGGGTCTTACGCAGAAGCCATCTGTTCACGCGAGCCGGAACTGGAGTCTCGCGGCACACCGCCCCGCTGGGGTATGAATTCCCCTCTACGCTAGTCGACTACACCGTGGTTGCGCAGCCGTTGAGTTACCGACGGCAAACAGTTTGGGACAAGGTTCACACACGCGGGGTGCCCAGCTCGGCTTCCGTGGGCGGTTCGGCCCCGCTGCGGGACACGGTGATCGCCGCCGCGGCGGCGGCGTAGCCGAGCGCGGCGGCCCAGTCCTGTTCGCCCAGCACAGCGACGTCGGTCACACCGCGGTGGTTGAACCACGCCAGCAACGCCCCCTGAACCGTGTCGCCGGCACCGATCGTGTCGACGACCTCCACCCGCGAGGAGGGCACCCGGACAGCCAGCCCGGCCGTCCGGACGGACAGCCCCTCGGCACCGTGGGTCAGTACGACGGCCGTCACACCGCTGTCCAGCCAGGACGACACGGCCGCGTCCAGGTCCATCCCGCCCGCCAGCCACTCGGCGTCCTCCACGGACAGCTTGAGCAGGCGAACGTCTGGTATCCAAGACTTGAACCGCTCCCGGTACGCCGCCGGGTCGTCGATCAGCGCGGCCCTGATGTTGGGGTCGAGCGCGGTCAGCACACCGGCTGCCGCTTCCCTGCGCAGCACCGCCTCGTAGGCACTCGCGCCGGGCTCCAGCACCATGCCGAGCGTGCCGAGCGACAGCGCGGTGGTGCCCTCGGGCAGCGGCCCGGGGTCGGTGAACAGCCGGTCGGCCGTTCCCCGGGTGTAGAACGTGTAGTGCGCGGAACCGGCCTCGTCCAGCGCGACGACGGCCAGCGTCGTCGGCTCGTCGCCGCGTTGCGTCAGCGTGGTGTCCACGTTGGACGCTTGCAGCCGGTCCACCAGCGCGACGCCGAAGCGGTCGGTGGACACCCTGGACAGGAACGCCGAGGGCGCGCCCAGCCTGCCCGCGGCCAGCGCGACGTTGTACGGCCCACCACCCAGCCGGGGCAGCAGCGGACGCAACTCACCATCTACTGTGGACTCACCGGGCACCAGGTCGACCAGCGCCTCACCACCGACCACGATCACGCGCGTAAGGCTAGTCCGTCCAGCAGCAGCTCCGACAGAGCGGTGAACGCCTCGGCGTCGCCGACGCCGGCCCGCGTGCCCAGCACGCCGGTCTGGATGCTTTCGATGAGCAGCCCGGCCATCTCGGCGATCAGACCCGCCCGGACGTCACGGAACGTTCCGTCCTCGACACCCTTCGCGATGAACGCGCGGATGCGGTCCGCGGCGGCGCGGCTGTTGCGCTCGTAGGTCTGCCGGGCCGGGGCGAACTCGGCGATGTCGCGCATGAAGGCAGGCGAGGCCAGGCTCAGGCAGTCCGCGACGCCTGCCAGGTAACCCCCGATCAGCTCCCTGGCGTCGGCGACGCCCTCGATGCGGGCCTCCACCTGCTCGGTCGCGCCCTTGAAGAAATGCCCGACCACCCTGACCGCCAGCTGCTCCTTGCTCGGGGCCAGCGCGTAGAGCGTCGACTTCGAGCAACGCAGGCGGGCGGCGAGGTCGTCCAGCGTGAACGCAGCGAACCCCTCGGCGAGGAACAGGTCCACCAGTTGGCCGAGCAGCGTGCGCTGACGGGCGGTCAACCGATTCGTTGCGATGCGGGCGTCGACAGGGGACATGTCGACACAGTACTCTCTACGGACCGACAGTACAGTTTTCAGTATCAAACCGCTTGCTCGGAGGACCCCATGCCGGCGGAGCGCCTGCTTCCCACCACTGAAGCGAAAGACCTGGTCGACCTCGCGCGGGAGATCGCCCGCGACGAGCTGGCCCCGCACGCCGCGGAGTACGAGGAGGCGGAACGCTTCCCGCGAGAGCAGTTCCGGCTGCTCGGCAAGTCCGGCCTGCTCGGGCTGCCGTACTCCGAACGCTGGGGCGGCGGTGAGGTGCCCTACGAGGTGTACCTGCAGGCGCTCGAGGAGATCGCGGCCGCGTGGATGTCGGTGGGCGTCGGGCTGTCGGTGCACACCATGTCCTGCTTCGCGCTGGCCCACCACGGCACCGACGCGCAGCGCGACCGCTGGCTGCCGGGGATGCTGGACGGCGACCTGCTCGGCGGGTACGCCCTGTCCGAGCCGCACGCCGGCTCCGACGCGGCCGCCCTGTCCACCCGCGCGCGCCGCGACGGCGACGTCTACCGGGTCGACGGGACGAAGGCGTGGATCACCCACGCGGGTCAGGCCGACTTCTACACCACGATGGTGCGGACGTCCGAGGCCGACATCTCGTGCCTGCTGATCGACGGCGCCACGCCGGGGCTGTCCGCGGGCAAGCCCGAACGCAAGATGGGGCTGACCGGGTCGACCACCGCGCAGCTGCGGTTCGACGACGCGCGGGTCGAGGCGGACCGGCTGATCGGCGAGGAAGGTCAGGGGCTCAAGATCGCGCTGTCGTCGCTCAGCTCGGGCAGGCTGGGGATCGCGGCGTGCGCGGTCGGGCTCGCCCAGGCCGCGCTGGACGAGGCCGTCACCTATGCGAAGGGGCGCAGCCAGTTCGGCAAGCCGATCATCGACTTCCAGGGCGTCGAGTTCCTGCTCGCCGACATGGCCGCGGCCGTCGAGACGTCACGGGCGATGTATCTCGACGCCGCTCGCCGGCGGGACCGCGGGCTGCCGTTCCGGCGGCAGGCGTCGATCGCCAAGCTGACCGCGACCGACGCGGCCATGAAGGTGACCACCGACGCGGTGCAGGTGCTCGGCGGGGCCGGCTACACGAAGGACTTCCCGGTGGAGCGATACATGCGCGAGGCCAAGGTGCCGCAGATCTTCGAGGGCACCAACCAGATCCAGCGCATGGTCATCGCCCGCGAGCTGCGGGAGATGTGACCGGCCCGGGGGCGGCTTTAGCGGGCTAAAGCCGCCCCCGGGGAGTCCTACTCCACGTACCGGCGGGAGGTGACGACGCCCTCGCCGGTCGCCTCGTCGAAGTGGTACACCTCGCGGCCGCGGACGAACACGCGCATCGCCCGGTTCATGACGTCGAGCGGGTCGCCGCTCCAGATGACCACGTCGGCGTCGAGCCCCGGCTTCAGCGCGCCGACCCGGTCGTCCAGCCCGAGCATCGCCGCCGGGTTGACGGTGATCGACCGTAGCGCGGTCTCCGGGTCCAGGCCCTCCTTGACCGCGAGCGCGGCCTGGTAGACGAGGAAGTTGATCGGCACGACCGGATGGTCGGTGGTGATCGCCAGCTTGACCCCGGCACGGGCGAGGATGCCGGCCGACCGCAGGGTGCGGTGCCGCAGCTCGACCTTCGACCGCGTGGTGAACAGCGGCCCGAGGATCACGGGAACGTCCCGTTCGGCGAGGACGTCGGCGATGAGGTGCCCTTCGGTGCCGTGATTGATCACCAGCCGGTAGCCGAACTCCTCGGCCAGCCGGATCGCGGTGACCATGTCGTCGGCCCGGTGCACGTGCTGGTCCCAGTACAGCTCCCCGGCCAGCACCCTGGCCAGGGTCTCCTTGCCGAGGTCGACGTCGAACGGCTTGCCCTCGGACCGCGCGTGGTCACGGGCGGCGGTGTAGTTGCGGGCCTCGGTGAACGCCTGCCGAAGCACGGCCGCCACGCCGAGCCTGGTCGACGGCGTCTGCTTGCGGTCGCCGTAGACGCGCTTCGGGTTCTCCCCCAGCGCGCTCTTCACGCTGACCGACTCGGCGAACACCATGTCCAGCGCGGTCCGGCCCCAGGTCTTCACCGCGACCGTCTGCCCGCCGATCGGGTTACCCGAGCCCGGCTTGATCACCGCGCTGGTCACGCCGCCTGCGAGCGCGTCGTCGAAACCGACCTCGGCCGGGTCGATACCGTCGATCGCCCGGAAGCGGGCACCGTTGGGGTCGGTCATCTCGTTGACGTCGTCGCCCGACCAGCCCTCGCCCTCCTCGCTGACCCCGAGGTGGCCGTGTGCCTCGACGAACCCGGGCAGCACCCAGCAGCCCGCCGCGTCGACGATGTCGGCGTCCTCGGGAACGTCGACGTCGGCCTCCGTGCCGACAGCGACGATCCTGCCCTCGGAGATGAGGACCGTTCCCCCTTCGATCGGCTCACCGTCGACCGGAACGACGTAGCCGCCAAGAATCGCGCTCACCATGGTTCGACACGCTAACGGTCTGCGTACCCGGCGTGCCAACAGGCCCCGGACATACTCAGTGGACTCGAAAACACCAACGGCAATTAAATACCGTAGTTCTTAACCACCAAAGTATGTTGAAGCGATCTCCCCGAGATTCTAGCGTCAACTGCGTTTGACGCGTGGGTCCCGCGTCGAATTCCCTGCAGATGAAGGGTATCGCGATGCGCAAGAAAACATTCTCGAGGTCGTTACTGGTCGCCTTGATGGCATTGGCAACCGTTTTCCTCGGCCCGGTAACCCAGGTGAGCAACGCAGCCGAGGGCGAACCCATCACAGCCGAAGAGTTCGAACAACTCGCCCGCAGCGCGGCGCAGATGCAGCCACCGCCGGGCGGCTGGCCGGTTCCGAGCCGGCGCAGCTACACCATCCTCAGCTCCTGCCAGGCACACGCCTCCGCGATCCGCGGCGGCGCGGCCGCGTGGCAGGGAATGACCGAGGGCGGCGGTACACCGGTCGAGTGCCGCAACGGCTACATCACCGACTGCGGCGGCGGCACGCGGGTCGTCGGCTGCAACTGGGGCCGTGGGCAGCGCATCGCCCTGTTCATGGGTGGCGTGAGCGACGACAGGCTGCTCGCGGCGCACGAGTTCGGCCACGACTGGTACGGGCACTCCAGCTACCGGTGTGCCGGGTGGAGCAGCCCGTCCCACGTCATGGCGCCGTCGATGTGCGGCGGGTTCGGGAACAAGGTCGCCTCACTGGACGGCGACCACGCCGGACACTGACCGACCGGAATGAGCCGTGGCCGGCACCCGAAATCGCGATCGGGGCCGGCCACGGTCGTTTGTCAGTAGACCCTGATCCCCCAGCTGCCTTCCCAGGACTCGCCCGGCGCCAGCTCGATGAGGTCGGTCCGCGAGTTGAGCGCGTCCGCGGGGCAGGTCATCGGCTCGATCGCCACCGCGCGGCCGCGGCCGACCAGATCGGCCGGCGTGAAGACCTGGACCCACCGGAAGTCCGGGCCCGCCCACACGTCCAGCGTCGTGTCCTCGTGGGTGAGCAGGTGGTGGTGCAGGCCGTCCTCGCCGAGCGCGAGCCCGCCGAACGCCGTGTCCAGGTCGAGGTCGGCCAGCCGGCGGCCGGCTCGCAGGTCGTAGTCGGTGCCCTCGACGTCCTGCTCGTCGGCGTAGGGCAGCTGGTTCGCGTCGTCGAAGGGCCGCACCCGCGTGGCCGGCACGGTCAGCGTCAGCTCGTCGGTGGGTACCTCGCCGATCCGGAAGTACGGGTGGGTGCCGAGGCCGACACCGATCGGTTCGGTGCCGGCGTTGCGGATCTCGTGGGTGACGGTCAGCGCCCGCGGCGCCAGCTCGTAGGTGACGGTCGCGCCCAGCGGCACCGGCCAGCCCGGCTCGTCCTCGATGTCGATCTCCATCGTGATGGCCGACTCGGCGTGCTCGACGAGCGTCCACTCCTTGCGCCGGGTCAGGCCGTGGATGGCGTTGCCCCTGGCTGGTTCGGTGACCTCCAGCTGCTGCTTCTCACCGTCGTGCACCCACTGCGCGGCCTTTGTCCGGTTGGGCCAGGGCAGCAGGACCTGACCGGCGCCCTTCGGCGGCGCGACGTCGACGTCGAAGGTCTCCACGTACGGCACGCCACCGATCTCGAACGCGCGTAGACCAGCGCCGATCTCGGTGATCACCGCGCGGGCCGTGCCCCTGGTGATCTCGAACTGCGCGCCGGTCGGGGACTTCTCCTCGGTCTCACCCATGCCGGGAATGTACCGGCCGTGTTGTTACTAGACCGGTCGTCATAGTACGGTGGCGGGCATGCCACGTCGTACCGACACCCGGCAGCGGATGCTGGAGTCCGCCGCGGAGCTGTTCCCCGCCAGGGGCTATCACGGGACCGGCCTGAACGAGCTGCTCAGTTCCGGCGAGGCCCCGAAGGGCTCGCTGTACTTCCACTTCCCCGGTGGCAAGGAGCAGCTGGCCGTCGAGGCCGTCGAGTTGTCCGCACGGCGACTGTGCGAGGAGTTGCGGACACTGCTGGCACACAACGCCGAGCACCCGGGCAACGCGATCGTCGCGGTCACCGACGCGCTGGCCGAATCCCTGACGCGCTCCGGGTTCACCAAGGGCTGCCCGCTGGCGACGATCTCCCTTGAGGCTGCCGGTGGCAGCGAGCCGATCCGCGCGGCCTGCGAGGAGGGCTACCGGAGCTGGCACGAGGTCATCTCCGTCTACCTCGTCGGCAGGGGCCTTCCCCAGCCCGGTGCCGACACGCTCGCCACGATCGCGCTGACTTCCATCGAAGGCGCCCTGCTGCTGTCCCGCACCCAGCGCGACATCACCCCGCTGCGCACTATCGGCGAGTTCCTGCGGGTCACGTTCGAGAGGGAGCTGTCATGAAGGTCCACCACCTCGACTGCGGGCCGATGCGCCCCCACGGCGGCAGGCTGCTGGACGGTCAGCCGGGTCTGCTCCGCAGGGCGGAACTCGTCTGCCACTGTCTGCTCCTCGAGACGGACTCCGGCCTCGTGCTCGTCGAGACCGGCATGGGGACGCCCGCCGTGCACCGCCCGGCCGAGTGGCTGGGTGCCCGGTTCACCCGGCTGACCAACCCGGTTCCCGACGAGAGCCGCACGGCCGTCGCGCAGATCCGGGCGCTCGGCCACGATCCACGCGACGTGCGGCACATCGTCCTGACGCATCTCGATCTCGACCACGCGGGCGGCCTCGTCGACTTCCCGGACGCCAGCGTCCATGTCAACGAGCGCGAGCTACGGGCGCTGAGCGACCCGCGTTACCGGCCCATCCAGTTCGAGCACGGGCCGCGGTGGGCCGCTCATGGCAGCATCGGCGAGCCGTGGTTCGGCTTCGAGTCCGTGCGGGAGCTACCCGGTCTGGGATCCCAGATCCTGCTCGTACCGCTGGCGGGGCACACCCCCGGCCATGCCGGTGTCGCCGTCGACACCGGCGACGGCTGGCTGCTACACGCCGGCGACTCCTATTTCCACCCCGGCGAACTGGACCCGGTCCGGCCGTACTGCCCGCCGGCACTGGCGCTGTTCGAGTCGATCATGCAGACCGAGCGCGACCAGCGTCTGGCCAACCAGACACGACTTCGCGACCTTGTGGCGGTGCATGACGAGGTGACAGTCTTTTCCGCGCACAACGCGCTGGAATTCCGGCGCCTGGCGATGAGGAGCCGAGTGTGAAGGTCCACCATCTCAACTGCGGCACGTTCCGCCCGCCGGGCGGGCGGCTGCTGGACGGGACCGGTGGGCTGCTGCAGCGGGCCGAACTCGTCTGCCACTGTCTGCTCCTCGAGACAGACTCCGGGCTGGTTCTGGTCGACACCGGCTTCGGCACGCAGGCGCTGACCCGGCCGGGCCCGTGGCTAGGCGCGCTGCGGCATGTCCTCGGCGCCAAGCCCGTGCCCGCGGAGAACGCGATCGCCCACGTCCGGCGGCTCGGGCACGACCCGCGCGACGTCCGGCACATCGTGCTCACCCACCTGGACATGGACCACGCTGGTGGGCTGGCCGACTTCCCGGAGGCCACGGTGCACGTCTACGCCGAGGAGCACCGCGCCGCGACCGAACCCCGCGGATTCACCGAGAAGTCCCGATACCGCGCGGTGCAGTTCGCACACAGTCCCAAGTGGACAACCTACGAGACGGCAGGCGAGCCGTGGTTCGGCTTCGACGCGGTCCGCGAACTGGCCGGTCTGGGATCCCAGATCCTGCTCGTTCCACTGGCGGGTCACACCAACGGCCACGCCGGTGTCGCCGTCGACACCGGCGACGGCTGGCTGCTGCACGCCGGCGATTCCTACTTCCACTTCGGACAGCTGGACCCGACGCGGCCGCACTGCCCGCCGCTGCTCGCCGGGTTCCAGGAGGTGGTGCAGATGAACCGGGCGAACCGGCTGAACAACATCGAGCGGCTACGCGAGCTGTACGCTGAACACGGCGACGAGGTCACCGTGTTCAGCGCGCACAACTCCGCTGAACTCCGGTCAGCTAGGCGCTGAGCTTGCTCGGGTCGAAGTCGACCTTCTTGCGGCCCATGGCGAAGTAGTTGATCAGCCAGAAGACCAGGCCGACGCCGAGCAGGATTCCGGCGTACAGGTACTCCTTCGGATTGCGGCCGGTGATCGGCAGCGCGAAGAAGGCGCAGCTGATGGCGCCGAGTACCGGGATGATCGTCGGTGCGCGGAAGTGCTTGTGCTCGACCTTGTCCTTGCGCAGCACCAGAACCGCCACGTTGACGAAGGCGAAGACGGTGAGCAGCAGCAGCGAGGTCGTGCCGCCGAGGTTCTCGATGTTCAGCGAGCTCACCAGCACGATGGCGATGACGCTGGTGAACAGGATGGCGATCCACGGCGTGCGGCGGAACGGGTGCACGGTGGCGAACTGGTGCGGGATGACCCGCTCGTTGGCCATGCCGTAGACCAGCCGGCTGGCCATCAGCATGTTGATCAGCGCCGAGTTGATGACCGCGAACAACGCGATGCCCGCGAACAGCAGCGGCGGGAAGCCCGGTGCGCCTGCCTTGACCACGTCCAGCAACGGTGCCGTCGTCGACGACAGCTGCTCGACCGGCAGCAGGACCGACGAGGCGACGGCCACCAGCAGGTAGATGATGCCGCAGATGATGATCCCGCCGAGCATGGCCTTCGGGAAGATCTTGACCGGGTTGCGGCACTCCTCGGCCATGTTGACCGAGTCCTCGAAGCCGACCAGCGCGTAGAACGCCAGCGCGGTCGCCGCGGTGACGCCGAAGAACGCGCCACCCTCGGTGTCGAACTCCAGCAGCCTGCCGGGCTCGCCGCGCCCCTCCAGAATGGCGAAGAACCCGACGGCGATGACGATCAACAGGCCGCTCAGCTCGATGATCGTGAGGATGACGTTGAGCTTCACCGACTCGTTGACGCCACGGAAGTTCACCAGCGCGAGCACGATGATGAACCCGATCGCGACCGCGAGCGACGGGGCGTCGACGAACTCCTGCAGGTACTTGCCGCTGAAGCCCTGCGCCGCGACACCCGCCGAGGTGATGCCCGAGCACATGACCGCGAACGCGATCATGAACGTCAGGAACTGCACCCCGAACGCACGGTTGACGTAGAGCGCGGCACCGGCGGCCCTCGGGTACTTGCCGACCAGTTCCAGGTAGCTGAACGCGGTCAGGAACGCCACCACGAAGGCGATGAGGAACGGAAGCCACAGGGCGCCGCCCACGTGACCGGCGACTTTGCCGGTCAGCGTGTAGATGCTGGCGCCGAGGATGTCGCCGACGACGAACAGCATGAGCAGCTTCGGCCCCATCACCCGCTTGAGTTCGGGTTTGGCCTCCGTGCTGCCGCCGTCCTGGGTCACTGTCGAGTCCGCCATGGGCGCACAGTGTGCCGCATCACATCTGTTACCGACAGACCGGCGTGATCAGTTCTTCGTTACGTCTTGGCCTCGCGGTGCGCGGTACCGCCAGAACGCCGGCAGCAGCAGGACAGCGACGGCGAGCAGCACCAGAACCAGCACCCCGCCACCGGTCGCCGCCGCGGCGGTCCCGACGCCGGCAGCGGCCCATCCGTGCGTGACGTCGGCGATGCGTGGCCCGCCCGCGACGACGACGGTGAACGTGCCCTGGGTGCGGCCACGCATCTCGTCGGTCGCGGCGGACTGCAGGATCGCCATGCGGAAGATCGCGCTGACCATGTCGGACGCTCCGGCCAGCACCAGGAAGACCACCGCCAGCCAGAGCGAGCCGGACAGGCCGAACCCGACGACCGACAGTCCCCACGCCGCGATCGACACGACGACCGCGACGCCGTGCCTGCTCACCTTCGTCAGCCAACCCGAGGTCAGGCCGATCAGCATCGCACCCGCCGGAATGGCCGCGTAGAGCCAGCCAAGGGCCAGTCCACCGCCTGGTGGGTCACCAAAGGTCCGCTCGGCCATCTCCGGGAACAGCGCGCGGGGCATGCCGGCGACCATGGCGATGATGTCGAGGAGGAACGAGGCCAGCAGCACCTTCTGCGTGGCCAGGTAGCGGAAGCCGTCGACGACGTCCCGCAGGCCTGCCCGGCGGACCTGGCCGGACAGCGGGGGTAGCGGCGGCAGCAGCCAGACCGCCCACAGCGTGAAGATCAGCGCGACGGCGTCGACCAGGTACAGCACGGGCAGGCCCACCACCGGCAGCAGCGCTCCGGCTGCCATCGGCCCGAACACCGCGCCGAACGTCGCCATCGTCGACGACAGCGCGACGGCGGGTGGCATGAGTTCGTCGGGCACCAGCCGGGCGACGACCGCGTTGCGGGTCGGCATGTTGATGGCGAAGAACGCCTGGTTGACGCCGAGCAGCAGCAGGACGACCCAGACGGAGTTCAGCTCGACGAACGCCTGCGCCCAGAGCAGCACCGCGGTGACGGCGATGCCGGTGTTGGTGACCATCAGCAGCTTGCGGCGGTCAACCGTGTCCGCGATCGCTCCGCCCCACAGGCCGAAGATCAGCAACGGGACCAGCGCGACCGCGCCGCTGAGGCCGACCCAGCCGGACGACTGGGTGATGTCGAAGACCTGCTTCGGCACGGCGACCGCGGTCAGCTGACTGCCGATGGCGGTGACGATCGTCGTCAGCCAGAGCCTGCGGAATGCGGGGATGCGCAGCGGCCGGGTGTCGACCACCACCGATTCGAGTAGGGCACGACCGCGTTTGCGCTGCGTCGTGCCCTCGGTACTCACCCGCCGAGCTTAGCGCTGCTAACTATGGGCGCGCGCGTGATTTTGATCGCCGCAAGCACCGGCTTTAGCCCGCTAAAGACGATTCGGGCAAAACCGGCACCGCACCGCGGAACAGAGCGGCTTTAGCGGGCTAAAGACGGCGCTACGGGGCGACTCGCTCCACACGCCAGCCGTCCTCGGTGCGGACGTAACGCAGGCGGTCGTGCAGGCGGTCGCGCTGGCCCTGCCAGAACTCGACCACGTCGGGCCGGATGCGCCAGCCGCCCCAGTGCGGCGGGAACGGGATGTTCTCGGCGTCGGCGAAGCGGCGCTCGATGTTGTGCAGGGCGTTGTCCAGCGCGCGACGGCCGTCGACCACCCGCGACTGCGGCGAAGCCCAGGCGCCGAGCTGCGAACCACGTGGACGCGAGGCCCAGTACTCCGCGGTCTCGGTGATGTCCACCTTCTCCACCTCACCGCGGACGTGGACCTGCCGGTGCAGCGGGTACCACGGGAAGGTCGCCGACGCGTACCGGGTCACGGTCAGGTCGTGGCTCTTCGCCGAGGTGTAGTTGGTGTAGAAGACGACGCCGCGCTGGTCCAGGCCCTTGCACAGGACGCTGCGGGAGGACGGCCTGCCCTCGGCGTCGGCGGTGGCCAGCACGAAGGCGTTGGCCTCGGGTACGCCCGCGGAGATGGCCTGGTCGAGCCACAGTTGCAGCTGCTCGGTCCAGGTACCGGCGAGACTCTCCTCGGTCAGCGACTCGCCGTCGTACGACACCCGCATCCCGGGCAGCCGTACCGCCACGTCGACCTCGCCGTTCGCCTTGTCCAGCTCCTGCATGTCCGCCAACCTCCGTGCCCCGGGTCAGGGCCTCGTTCACCGCGGCTGATCTACCCGAAGGTAGGGGTTGGCAACCCCAGGCGAAACCCGCAGAACGGTGACATGCGGCACTCGCGTTAGGCAACACAGGTTGACTATCTCCGAATTAGTCAACTAACGTTGCCTAACATGACGATGCGAGCCACCGTGCTCGACGTCGAGGGCCTGCGGATGCGCTACGGCTCCACCGACGTCCTGCACGACGTGACCTTCCAGGCACACCCCGGCGAGGTGTTGTGCCTGCTCGGCCCCAACGGGGCGGGCAAGACGACGACCATCGAGATCCTCGAGGGTTTCCGGGCCCGGTCCGCCGGGCGCGTCGAGGTGCTCGGCACCGACCCGGCTTTAGCCCGCGAAAGCTGGCGCGCGCGGATCGGGGTGGTCCTGCAGTCCTGGCGCGACCACGGCAAGTGGCGCGTCCGCGAGCTCCTGCATCACCTCGGCCGCTACTACCCCGCGCCCTGGGACGCCGACGACCTGGTCGCTGCCGTCGGCCTGACCGAGCAGGCACACCATCAGGTACGCACGCTGTCCGGCGGTCAGCGGCGCAGACTGGACGTGGCGATCGGCCTGGTCGGCAGGCCGGAGTTGGTCTTCCTGGACGAGCCGACCGCCGGTCTCGACCCGGTGGCGCGCCGCGGCTTCCACGAGCTGATCGAGTCGCTGTCCGACGAGGGCCGGACCACGGCCCTGCTCACCACGCACGACCTGGCCGAGGCAGAGAAGCTCGCCGACCGGATCGTCGTGCTCGACCGCGGCCGGATCGTCGCCGACGGGACCGCGCCGGAACTCGCCCGCCGGATCGCCGGCACCGACCACGTCGCCTGGACGCTCGGCGGCACCCGGTTCACCGAGGACACCCCGGACTCCACGGCGCTCGCGTTCGACCTGTTCCGCAGGCACGGCGAGGCCGTCACCGACCTGGAGATCCGGCGGGCCTCGCTGGAGGACACCTACCTGTCCATCGTCGCGCGGGCGGAAGGAGCGCGGTCATGAACGCGATGCGCCTGGGCTGGTCCCGCGGGCTGATCGAGCTGCGGCAGTCGCTCACCAACACCGGCGACCTGGTCAACCACTTCTTCTGGCCGGTCCTGATGCTGGTGACGCTGTTCTTCCTGCGGGACGTGTCGTTCGGCGGCACGACGTTCTCGCTCGGCGCGCTGGCGCTGCCGAGCATCCTCGGGCTGAACGCGTCGATGTCGCTGATGACCATGAGCCAGCAGCTCACCGCCGACCGCGAGGACGGCACGCTTTTGCGGGCTAAAGCCACCCCGAACGGCATGCGGGCCTACCTCGTCGGCCGCATCGTCGCGGTCTCCGGCGGCCTGCTGGTGGATCTGGCGATCTTCCTGATCCCCGCGTTGCTGCTGGTGCCGGGCCTCGCCGTCGGCAGCGCCACCGCCTGGCTGACGCTGGCGTGGGTGCTGGCGATCGACCTGGTCGCGACGCTGCCCATCGGCGCCGTGCTCGGCTCGCTGTTCACCAGCGCCCGCAGTCAGGGCCTGCTCACCCTGCCGGTCCTCGCCGTCATCGCCATCTCCGGGATCTTCTACCCGATCACCGCGCTGCCCGAGTGGCTGCAGTGGATCGCGCAGGTCTTCCCGGTCTACTGGATGGGACTGGGCATGCGCTCGGCGCTGCTGCCCGACGCCGCGGTCGCCATCGAGATCGGCGAGTCCTGGCGGCACCTGGACACCGTGGGCGTGCTCGGCGCCTGGACGGTCGCCGGCCTGATCCTCGCACCGATCGTGCTGCGGCGGATGGCGCGGCGGGAGTCGGGATCGAGCGTCAGCCTGCGCCGGGAGCGTGCCCTGCAACGGGTCGGGTGATCCCGGCCAGCATCAGGGCACGCAGCTCGGCGGCGACCTCGGCCACCGGCAGCGGCGGGTCGTGTGCCTGCCACTCCCGCAGCAGCCCGGTGGCCGCGCCGACGAGCGCGATGGCGGTGAGCCGGTAGTCCCGGTCGGGCGCCAGGCCGTGCCGAGCGGCCCGTTCGGCTTCGGCCGCGATGATGTCGGCCCACCGGGACACCCACTCCTGGTGCTGGCGCTCCAGCTCCTGGTTGACCCCGACCGCCTCGACGTAGTTCAGCCGCGGCATCCGCGGGTCGGAGGTCACGGCGGCGACGAAGACCTCCAGCGCGGCCGCGATCCGGGCGACCGGACCGGCCTCGCTCAGCTCGGCCAGCTCCGCGCTCACCCGGTCGTGGGCGGCCTGGTTGATGCGGTCGTGCAGGATCAGCAGCAGCTGCTCCTTGCCGCTGAACTCCTCGTAGAAGTTCCGGGTCGACACCCCGGCGCGGGCGCAGAGTCCAGTGATCTTCGTCTGCGCGAACCCCTCGGACGTGAACAGCTCCAGCGCCGCGAGCAGCAGCTTCTCCCTGCGCTCGGCGCGGCGCTGCTCGCGTGTCGCGCCTCCGTAGGTCCGGCTCACCCAGCCTCCAGCGAACGATTGCCAGATCACACCCCGTGGGGCTACCTTGTGAAAATCCAAATTACCAAAACTCGGAGGCAACGATGCGCCGAGCACTCACCGCGCTTTTCGCGGTACTGGCCCTGGGTGCCGTGAGCACCGTTCCCGCCCAGGCGGCAGCCGTTCCGCCGCCCGCGCAGGATCCGTTCTACACCGCTCCAGCCGACCTGACCGGCAGTCCCGGTGACGTGCTGCGGCAACGTGCCGTCGACGTCAAGGTCGGACCGTTCCCCGCGCCGGTCAAGGCGTGGCAGCTGATGTACCGGTCGACGTCGGCCACCGGGAAGGCCAACGCCGTCGTCGGCACCCTGCTCGTCCCGCCCATCCCGTGGACCAGCGGGCCGCGACCGCTGGTCACCTACGCCGTGGGCACCCACGGCATCGGCGACTCGTGTGCGCCGTCGTTCTTGCTGCGCAACGGAATCGAGAACGAGGTGGCCCTGCTGGCGCAGCAGCTGAGCAAAGGCTGGGCGGTCGTCGTCACCGACTACGAGGGCCTCGGCACGCCGGGCACCCACACCTACGCGACCGGCCCCGCCGAGGGGCACGCGGTACTGGACGCGGCCCGCGCCGCGCAGACCGTGCCCGGCACGGGCGTGTCGAAGGACAGCGAGGTCGGGGTGTTCGGCTACTCGCAGGGCGGCCAGGCGGCGGCTTTCGCAGGCGAACTCCAGCCGTCCTACGCGCCCGAGCTCAACCTCGTCGGTGTGGCCGCGGGCGGCGTGCCGGGTGACCTCGAGGCCGTGGCGAAGTTCAACGACGGCGGTCCGGCGTTCGGCCTGGTGCTGGGCGCGGCACTCGGGCTGGCCACGGCGTACCCGGATGTCCCGTTCGAGCAGATCCTCAACGACCGCGGCCGGTCGGCCGTCGAGCGGATCTCCGGCGCCTGCACGATCGAACTGGGCGCGGCGGCGCCGTTCGCCCGGCTGCGCGACTTCGTCACCGTGGCCGACCCGCTCGCCGATCCCCGCTGGCAGGCCAGGCTCGCCGACAACAAGGCCGGCGAGCGCGAACCGGGCGCGCCGCTGTACCTCTACCACGGCACGCTCGACGAGCTGATCCCGTTCTCCGTCGGAACCGCGCTGCGGGACCGCTACTGCGGTGCGGGGGCGACCGTGCAGTGGCAGGCGTTCCCGCTGCTGGAGCACATCGGCGGGGTGTCCGTCGGCGGCCCGGTGGCGACCGAGTGGCTCGGTCAGCGGTTCGCCGGAACGCCGGCGAAGTCCACCTGCTGACGTCACGACCACGGGCCCCGACCGGCTTCAGCCCGCTAAAGCCGGTCGGGGCCCGTTTGTGTCCGGGAGGATTTACGCTGCGGACACCTATCCAACTGAATCGTTCTCGGAATCGTGACCGAAACCACCGCTTCTTTCGATTGACCGGGGCGCGCCACCCGAGGATGGTTTGTCCATTCGCGCGACGAGGCGCCCATCAGTGCGTGTGCCTCGCGCGGCGGGTAAATCCGTCGGGGGACTCGCATCGAAAGGGTTGTTCAAGGTGACCACCTCAGCTCCCGTATCCACCCAGTCGCCGGCTGATCTCGACGACGGGTTCCGTCCAGGTCTGGAAGGCGTGATCGCGTTCCGCACCGAGATCGCCGAACCGGACCGCGACGGCGGCGCACTGCGTTACCGCGGCGTCGACATCGAAGACCTGGCAGGCAAAGTCACCTTCGGTGACGTCTGGGGTCTGCTGGTGGACGGCAGGTTCGGCACCGGCCTGCTGCCCGCCGAGGCGTTCCCGATCCCGGTGCACGCCGGTGACGTGCGGGTCGACGTCCAGGCCGCACTGCCCATGCTCGCGCCGATCTGGGGCTTCCAGCCGCTGCTCGACATCAGCGACGCCGAGGCACGCGACCAGCTCGCGCGGGCCTCGGTGATGGCGCTGTCCTACGTCGCGCAGTCGGCACGCGGGATCGGCGTGCCCGCCGTGCCGCAGTCGCGGGTCGACGAGGCCGCGACGATCACCGAGCGGTTCATGGTCCGCTGGCGCGGCGAGCCGGACCCGGCGCACGTGCGGGCCGTCGACGCGTACTGGGTGTCGGCCGCGGAACACGGGCTGAACGCGTCGACGTTCACCGCGCGGGTCATCGCGTCCACCGGCGCCGACGTGGCCGCGTGCATGTCCGGCGCCATCGGCGCCATGTCCGGCCCGCTGCACGGCGGGGCACCCGCGCGGGTGCTGCCGATGATCGAGCAGGTCGAGAAGACCGGCGACGCGCGTGCCGTCGTGCGCGGCATCCTCGACCGCAAGGAACGGCTGATGGGCTTCGGCCACCGCGTGTACCGCGCCGAGGACCCGAGGGCCCGCGTGCTGCGGCGGACCTGCCAGGAGCTGGGTGCCGCCCGCTACGAGGTGGCGGCAGCGCTGGAGCAGGCGGCACTCGCGGAGCTGCGTGAGCGGCGACCGGACCGCGCGATCGAGACCAACGTCGAGTTCTGGGCCGCCGTGATCCTCGACTTCGCCGAGGTGCCGCCGCACATGATGCCCGCCATGTTCACGTCGGCACGCACCGCCGGCTGGGCCGCGCACATCCTGGAACAGAAGAAGACCGGCCGCCTGGTGCGCCCGTCGGCGAGCTACGTCGGTCCCGGCCCGCGCGCACCTCAGGACGTCGAGGGGTACGCCTCCCTCTGAGCTCGCAGATCCGGGACGGCGGGGTCGTGGCGCGCCGTTGCGGTGAGCATGGCCGTCAGCTGGTCCACCAGCCAGACGTCCAGGTCGTCGCCGGGGACGGCGTCCTCCTGCAGCCAGGCCAGCACCGCGCCCTCGACCACCGCCGTCCAGCAGCGCAATGTCAGCAGCAGCCGCGGTGACGGCTCGGCGACGCCCAGCTCCTCGAGGATCAACGCGACCGACCGGCGCCGTACCTCGTCGACGACGGCGTCGGTCTCGGCCGTCGCGATCACCGAACCGCTGCGCAGCAACGCGACATAGGCGGCGCGGTACTCGGCAGCCACCTCCATCAGGCCGCGGACAGCCGCCCGCAGCCGCCGTACCGGATCGCCCTCGGCGCGAACGGCGAGCTGCTCGACCAGGCCGTCGGTGACCGACCGCAGCGCCGCCACGTGCAGTTCCCGCACGCTGGAGAAGTACCGGTAGAACAGCGGCCGCGACACCCCGGCCAGCGCGACGACGTCCTCCGCGCTCACCTGCTCGGGCGAGCGCCTGCCGAACAGCTCCAGTGCCGCCGCGATCAGGTCCTGCCTGCGGGCCTCGCGCGACATCCGCCTCGGCTTGCTCACCTCGGCGTGAGGTCGGCGCGGGCGATCGCCCGCAGCAGACCGGGGGAAAGCCTGCTCAGCAGCAGCGCACCCTTCGCCTCCGGCGTCGACGGCGCCACCGCCGTGTTCCGCTCGACCGCCCGCAACAGGTCGCGCGCGACGCCGTCCGGGCCGAAACCGCGCCGGGCGTACAACTTCGCCGCGGACCGCTGCCGGTGCGCCTGCTCGGTCGCGTCCGTGCCGACGAACCGGGTGTTCCCCGCGATCGCGGTGTTCACGAATCCGGGGCACAACGCGGTCACGCCGATCCGGTGCTCGGCCAGCTCCCCGCGCAGGCACTCGCTCAGCATCAGCACCGCCGCCTTCGTCGTGGCGTAGGCGGGCAGACCGCGTGACGGCGCGTAGGCCGCCATCGAGGCGACGTTGACGATGTGACCGCCCTCGCCGCGCCGCACCAGTTGCTCGGCGAACGTCCGGCAGCCGTACACGACGCCCCACAGGTTGACGTTCACCACCCGTTCCCAGTCCTCCTGACTGGTCTCCAGAAATGATCCGAACATCCCGATACCGGCGTTATTAACGACGATGTCCGCGACCCCGAGGGTGTCCCGGACGTCGTCGGCGAACCGTTGCACCGCAACGGGATCCGCGGAGTCCACTGTGTACGCGGTGCCACCGACGGCACGGGCGGTCGCCTCGGCGGACTCGCCGTCGATGTCGGTGACGACGACCTCGGCACCCTCGCGGGCGAACGCCTCGGCGGTGGATCGCCCGATGCCACTGCCCGCCCCGGTCACCACCACCAGCGAGCCGGCGAAGCGGCGGTCGCGGCCGGCCCGCGACCGCACCAGCCCGCGGGCAGTCGGCCCGCCCTCGACATGGTCGACCAGTTCGGCGGCGATCCGCGCGACGACCTCCGGCCGTGACCTCGGCAGCCAGTGCGTCCCCGGCACCACCCGGACCCGCAGGTCCGGCACCCACCGCTCGATCTCGGTCTGCATCGGCGTGCTGACGAACCGGTCGCCCGCCGGGGCGAGGACCTGCACCGGCACGTCGGTGGTCGCGGGTTTCGGCCGGCTGAGCCGAGGGACCATGTTGGCCCGGTACAGCTCCAGCCCGTGCACGCCGTCGGCGGTTTCCGGCTTTCCCGCGTGCGGGTCGAGGCGGCGCATCAGCCCGCGCATCAGTCCCGTCCGCCAGACCAGTTCGGGCAGCAGGGGAAGCTGGAAGAACGTGATGTACTGCGAGTGCAGGAACTGCCGCAGCCGGTCAAGCGGCCGCCGCGGCGTCCGCAGCCAGGCACCGGCGTGGTCCAGGCTCGGGCCGGAGATCGACGTGTACGACGCGACCCTGCCGGTCAGCCAGTCGCCGGTCACCGCGTGCCAGGTCTGGATGGCGCCCCAGTCATGTGCCAGCAGGTGCACTCTGCCGTGCGGCTGCACCTCGTCGACGACCGCCGCCAGGTCGGCGGCCAGCCGGTCGAGTTGGTATGACGACCGGTCTACCGGGCGGTCGGAGTCGCCCGCGCCCCGGACGTCGTAGGTCACCACCCGGAACCGCCCGGCGAGTTCGGCGACGACGCCGTCCCACACCGAGGAGTTGTCCGGGTAGCCGTGCACCAGCACGAGCACCGGCGCGGACGCCGGACCGGTCGTGCGCACGGCGAGGCGCACTCCGTCGGAAGCCGTCACCCAGCTAGTAGACATTCTGTCATGTTAGACAAACTGTCAACTAGCGCCCGGTCGGCATCAGACGCCGTGAAGGCCACCTTCACCACGTGAGACGTCAGGGTCCCGGCAAAAGTCGGTGTGCAGCGGGGTGGGTGGTGGTCCCGAGCGCAGAGTTCGTGTGCCGGAACGCAGAACTCGCGTGCGTGAGCGCAGAACTCACGATGTGGACGCCGGTTCTCCCGTGGCGCCTGAGGTCAAGCTCGTGAAGGCCACCTTCATTACGTGTGACGTGGTGATGGTGGCCTTCACGTGCTCTGGTGCTTGCTGAGTT
>NZ_SFCC01000005.1 GCF_004214935.1 Amycolatopsis suaedae | reverse complement strand
GACAGCTCTACCGCGCCCTCACCACCGACATAGCCCAGCTCACCAACACCACTTGA
This sequence comes from Amycolatopsis suaedae, assembly GCF_004214935.1. Classification (GTDB taxonomy): domain Bacteria; phylum Actinomycetota; class Actinomycetes; order Mycobacteriales; family Pseudonocardiaceae; genus Amycolatopsis; species Amycolatopsis suaedae. Next base: position 458,333 of record NZ_SFCC01000005.1, on the reverse strand, counting down.
CCTCTATAGGAGCATCCTTCAGCACATGAGACGACAGAAACCCGGCCTTCACACCGAACACCGGGCTGGCCGGCCCGCGCGTCCGTGGCAGGCATGCCCGGTCCCGGCGGGATGCGGGCGCGAAGGTGGAACTCGCGTGCCGGAAGGCGGAGTTCGCGTGCACGAGCGTGGAGTTCATACCGTGAGATGTCCCTCTCGCGGCACGGACCCGCGAGTCCCACCTTCGTGCACGCGAGTCCCACGCTCCCGCACGCCAACTTCACGCTCCACGGCATTCGCGCCACGCGCTGGTCACTCTAGGGATTTCCCGACCGGCGCCGGACGAAACTCGCAACGAACCCCGAGTGAGCCGAGAAGGTGGACTGACAATGACAGTGTCAGAGGAACTGCCCGCCCTGGAGTCCCTGCGCTCGCCCGCACTCGGTGAGAACCCCGTGTTGCGTTCCATGCAGGAGCGCAAGCCGATCTGGCGGGTACGCACGGAGACCGGGGACGAGGCCTGGCTGGTGCTCGGCGCCGACGAGGTCAGGAAGCTCATGCTCGACCGCAGGCTCGTCCGGACCCACCCCAAGCCCGAGGACGCCGCGCAGTTCACCGACAACCCGATCTTCCGCATGATCGCCGGCGGCACGGGCGGCGGCGACGCCCACCCCTACGACGTGCACGCCCAGCAGCGCTCGCTGCTCATGCCGTTGTTCACCCACAAGAAAATGACCGCGCTGCGGCCCAAGGTCGAGAGGATCGTGCACGAGGCGATCGACCGGATGCTCGCCAGGACACCGCCGGTGGACCTGCAGGCGGCGATCTCCGTGCCGGTGCCACTGGTCGTGCTGTGCGAGCTGATGGGCGTTCCCGAGGACGAGCGCGACCACTTCGCCGCCCTGCTCGACCGGATGCACCTGGTCGGCGACGACTCCGGTCAGGCGGACTTCTTCGGCTACCTGATGGACCTGACCGCGCGCAAGCGGTCCGCACCCGCTGACGACGTGCTCTCCACCGTCGCCGCCATTCCCGGCTGCTCGGACGCGATCGCCGCGACCACCGCCTGCCTGCTGGTGTTCGCCGGGCACGAGAGCGTCTCGTCCCACATCAGCAACGGAATGGCCCGGCTGCTGACCCGGCCGGACCTGCGCGCGCAACTGACCGCCGACCCGGACCTCATCGACGGGGCGGTCGAGGAACTGTTGCGCACGGCCAATTTCGGCGGCGGCTGGCAGCCGCACTACGCCTACGAGGACATCGAGATGTGCGGCGTGACCATCCGCGCCGGTGACCTGGTGCTGCCGGACTTCGCCATGGCCAACTACGACCCGCGTGCCTTCGACGCCCCGGACGAGATCGACTTCCACCGCGCGCCGAACAACCACCTGACCTTCGCGCACGGCGTGTGGCACTGCGTGGGCGCCTCGCTGGCGCGGCTGGAGCTGCGCATCGTGTTCAGCCTGCTGCTCGACCGGGTGCCGACGCTGCGCCTGGCGATCCCGCGGGAGGAACTCGGCGCCCGCGGCGAGGACGACCCGCAACGCCTGGCGTCCACCCTGTCCAGCCTCCCGGTGGCCTGGTAACCCATGACCCGAGACAGCGCCGCGAGCAACGAGGACCGCCTCCGCGACTACCTGCAGCGGGCGAGTGCCGACCTGCGCCGGACCAGGTCACGCCTGCAGGAGCTGGAATCGGCCGCGCACGAGCCCATCGCGATCGTCGGGATGGGCTGCCGCTTCCCCGGCGGGGCCGCGAGCCCCGAGGACCTGTGGCGCATGGTGGAGGCGGGCGAGCACGGCATCACGGCGATGCCGGACGACCGCGGCTGGTCGGTCGAGGCGCTGGAGTCCTCGGCGTCGCTGTCCGGCGGTTTCCTGCACGACGCCACCACGTTCGACGCCGACTTCTTCGGCATCTCGCCACGCGAGGCGCTGGCGATGGACCCCCAGCAGCGGGTGCTGCTGGAGACGACCTGGGAGGCGCTGGAGCGGGCCGGGATCGACCCGCTGACGATCCGGGGCAGCCAGACCGGGGTGTTCGTCGGCGCCATCCCGCAGGACTACTGGGCCGGTCCGGACGACAACGCCGACGGCTACGGTCTCACCGCCACCACCAGCAGTGTCCTTTCCGGACGCGTAGCCTACGTGCTCGGCCTGGTCGGCCCGGTGCTGACCGTGGACACGGCGTGCTCGTCCTCGCTGGTGGCACTGCACCTGGCGGCGCGGGCGCTGCGGGCGGGCGAGTGCTCGCTGGCGCTGGCCGGCGGTGTGACGGTGCTGCCCAGCCCGCTGACCTTCGTCGAGTTCAGCCGCCAGGGCGGGCTGACCGCCGACGGCTTCTGCCGGTCGTTCGCCGACTCGGCCAACGGCACCGGTCTCGCCGAGGGCGTCGGCGTACTGGTGCTGGAGCGGCTGTCCGAGGCACGGCGCAACGGGCACCAGGTGCTGGCCGTGCTGCGGGGCTCGGCGATCAACTCCGACGGCGCGTCCAACGGGCTCACCGCGCCCAACGGCCCGTCCCAGGAGCGGGTGATCGAACAGGCGCTGGTCGACGCACGGCTGGCCGCGGACCAGGTGGACGCCGTCGAGGCACACGGCAGCGCCACCCCGCTCGGCGACCCGGTGGAAGCCGAGGCGCTGCTGGCGGCCTACGGCCGCAACCGCGACCCGCGGCGGCCGCTGCTGCTCGGGTCGGTGAAGTCGAACATCAGCCACACCCAGGCGGCGGCCGGGGTCGCCGGGGTCATCAAGATGGTCATGGCGATCCGCAACGGGGTCCTGCCGAAGACCCTGCACGTCGACCGGCCGACGTCCCATGTGGACTGGTCGCCGGGCACCGTCCGGCTGCTCACCGAGAACACCCCGTGGCCGGAGACCGGTCAGCCACGCCGGGCCGGGGTGTCCTCGTTCGGGCTGTCCGGCACCAACGCCCACGTCATCGTGGAGCAGGCCGAGGAACAGCCGGCGGAGCGGGAGACCCTGTCCGGCCCGGTCCCGTTGCTGGTCTCCGCACGCGGCGAGGCCGCCCTGCGGGCCAGGGCGGCCGACCTGCTGTCCACTGTGGAGCAACGGCCCGAACTGGACCTGACCGGCCTGGCCCGCTCACTGGCCGGCTCCCGCGCGTCGCTGGAACACCGCGCGGCGGTGGTCGCGGCCGACCGGGACACCGCGCTGGCCGGACTGGCTGCCATCGCGCGGGGACGCGGGCTCGCCGAGGGCGTCGTGCGTGGCCGCCCCCGGCTCGCCGTGCTGTTCGCGGGCCAGGGCACGCAACGGCTCGGCATGGGCCGCGAGCTGTACCGGCGGTTCGGCGTGTTCGCCGAGGCACTGGACGCGGTACTGGCCGAACTCGACAGGCACCTGGACGTCCCGCTGCGCGAGGTGCTCTGGGGCTCCGACGCCGCGGAACTGGCACACACCGTGCACGCGCAGCCCGCGTTGTTCGCGGTCGAGACCGCGCTGTACCGGCTGGTCGAGTCGTGGGGGATCGTCCCGGACTTCGTCGCCGGGCACTCGATCGGCGAGGTGACCGCCGCGCACGTCGCGGGCGTGCTGTCACTGCCCGACGCCGCGACGCTGGTCGCCGCGCGCGGGCGCCTGATGCACGCGCTGCCCGCCGGCGGCGCCATGGTCGCGGTCGACGCGTCCGAGGCCGAGGTGCTGCCGCTGCTCGACGGGCACGGCGACCGGGCCGGGCTGGCCGCGGTCAACGGGCCGGAGTCGGTGGTGCTCTCCGGCGACGAGGACACGGTCACCGAGATCGCCGGGCACTTCGCCGGGCTGGGCAGGCGGACCAGGCGGCTGCACGTCTCGCACGCGTTCCACTCCCCGCACATGGACCCCATGCTCGCCGACTTCCGGCGCGTGGTCGCCGGGCTGTCCCCACGCGAACCATTGATCCCGGTGGTGTCGACGCTGACCGGCCTGCCCGCGACGATCGAGCAGCTCACCTCGGCGGAGCACTGGACCGAGCACGTCCGCGCGACCGTACGGTTCGCCGACGCCACGGGCTGGCTGCACGACCACGGGGCAGGCGCCTACCTGGAGCTGGGCCCGGACGGCACGCTGGCCACCCTCACCCGCGAGTGCCTTGGCGAGGACGTCACCGTCGTGCCGGCACTGCGACCCGAGCGCGACGAGGTGGAGACGATCGCCGCCGCGGCCGCCACCCTGCACACCAGGGGCGTCGCGGTCCGCTGGGACGCCTACTTCGCCGGCACCGGTGCGTCCACTGTGGACCTGCCGACGTACCCGTTCCAGCGTCGCCGGTTCTGGCCCCGCGACGGTGTCCGGGCCTCCGGCGACCTGCGGGCCGCCGGTCTCGGCGCCGCCGACCACCCGCTGCTGTCCGCCGCGGTGTCGGTGGCGGGTTCGGAGGGCACGCTGCTCACCGGACGGCTGTCGCCGCGGACCCAGCCGTGGCTGGCCGATCACGTGGTCGGCGGGTCGGAGCTGCTGCCCGGTGCCGCGCTGCTGGAGCTGGCGGTCCGGGCGGGCGACGAGGTCGGCTGCGACCGGGTGGCCGAGCTGACCATGACGGTGCCGCTGCACCTGCCCGCCGAGGGCGGGACCCAGGTGCAGGTGTGGGCCGGTCCGCCGGACGCGGACGGTGAGCGTGCCCTGGGCATCTTCTCCCGTCCCGACGACGCCGACGACCACGAGTGGACCCGGCACGCCACCGGCGTCCTCGCGACCGGGGGACCACGGCCGGAGCCGGACGGCGTGCGGTGGCCGCCGGAGGACGCCGAGCCGGTGGACCTGACCGGCCTCTACGACGGCCTGGCCGAGGAGGGTTTCGACTACGGACCGGCCTTCCGGGGCCTGACCGCGGCCTGGCGGCGGGACGCGGAGGTGTTCGCCGAGGTCGCCCTGCCCGCCCCGGTGGCCGAGGACGCCGCCGCGTTCGGGGTGCACCCGGCGTTGCTGGACGCCGCGTTGCAGACCGCCGCGCTGGCCGGCGGCGTGCGTGGCGGACTGCCGTTCGCCTGGGAGGACGTGCGGCTGCACGCGGGCGGTGCCCGGGCCGCCCGGGTGCGGCTCACCCCGGCCGGTGACGCGGTCGCCGTCGAACTCAGCGACCCCACCGGGGCGCCGGTGCTGTCGATCGGCTCGCTGCTGCTGCGGGCGCCCGACGGCGCCGCGGCGAGCACGCCGCCGGAACGGGACCTGTTCCGCCTCGACTGGGTGGAGGTCCCTGCCGAACCGGCCACCGGCCCGGTGGTCGTGCTCGGCCCGGACCCCGTCGGGCTCGCCACGGCCGCCGACTGCGCGACCTACGCCGACCTGGACGCGCTGGCCGCCGGTCCCGCACCCGAGGTGGTACTGTGCCCGGTCGCCGCCAGCGGTGACCGGGTCGGCGCCGCCCACGGCCTGACCGCCGGGGCACTGTCCCGGATCCAGGACTGGCTGGCCGACGAACGCTTTCCCGACGCCCGCCTGGTGTTCCTCACCCGCGGCGCCGTCCCCGCGGGGGACGAGGAGCCGGACCCGGCCGGCGCCGCGGTGTGGGGCCTGGTCCGCGCCGCGCAGGCCGAGCACCCCGGCCGGTTCGGCCTGCTCGACCTCGACCCGGACAACGGCGACCACGTCGGCTGGGTCCCCGGCGCGCTCGGCGTCGCCGAACCGCAGCTCGCGATCCGCGCGGGCATCCCGCTGGCCCCCCGGCTGGCCCGCCTTCGCCCCGGCGGGCCGGACACCGGCGTCTCCCCGTGGACCGGCGCGGGCACGGTCGTGATCACCGGCGGCACCACCGGGCTCGGCGCCGTCCTGGCCCGGCACCTCGCCGCCCGCCACGGCGTGCGGCACCTGCTCCTGCTCAGCCGCAGGGGAGCGGCCGCGTCCGGCGCGGCCGGCCTCGCCGCCGAACTGCGTGCGCTGGGCGCGGAGCCCGAGCTGGTCGCCTGCGACGTCGCCGACCGGGTCGCGCTCGCCGAGGCGCTGTCGGCCGTTCCGGCGTCGCGGCCGGTGACCGGCGTCGTGCACGCGGCCGGGGTCCTCGCCGACGGCGTGGTCTCCTCGCTCACCCCGGCGGCGCTGACCGCGGTGCTGCGCCCCAAGGTCGACGCGGCATGGCACCTGCACGAACTGACCAGGCACCTGGAGCTGTCGGCGTTCGTGACCTTCTCCTCGGTGGCCGGCCTGGTCGGTGCCGCGGGGCAGGGCAACTACGCCGCCGGGAACGCGTTCCTGGACGCACTGGCGGTGCGCCGCCGCGCCGAGGGGCTGCCCGGCACGTCGCTGGCCTGGGGGCCGTGGTCGGACGAAGCGGGGATGACCGCCCGGCTCGACGAGGCGAGCGGGCAGCGGCTGCGCCGCCTCGGCACGCCCCCGTTGCCGGTGGCCCGCGGGGTCGAGCTGTTCGACGCCGCGCTGGCCTGCGGCGAGCCGGTGGTCGCACCGGTGCGGTTCGATCTCGCCGCGACCCGGTCCGCCGACGCGATCCCGGCCGTGCTGCGTGGCCTGGTCCGCGGTCCCGCCCGCCGCGCGGCGGCCACCGGCCCGGGAGCCGGTGGCGGGCTCGCGCACCGGCTCGCCCGGCTCGACCCGGCCCGGCACCGCGACGCCGTGCTCGACGTGGTCCGCGAGGAGGCGGCCGCGGTACTCGGGCATCCCGACCCGCGCGCGGTCGACCCGGACCGCGCCATGGCCGACCTCGGCTTCGACTCGCTGACCGCCGTCGAACTGCGTAACCGGCTGGCGGCCGCCACCGGCCTGCGGTTGCCGGCCACCCTGGTCTTCGATTACCCGACCGTGGCCGCGCTCGCCGGCCACGTGCTGACCGAGCTGACCGGTGCGGGCGCCGCCACCCCGGTCACCGCGACCGGCACCGCCGACGCCGACGACCCGATCGTGATCGTCGGGATGAGCTGCCACTACCCGGGCGGCGTGCGGTCGCCCGAGGACCTGTGGCGGCTGGTCAGCGAGGGCCGCGACGCCATCACCGGGTTCCCCGCCGACCGCGGCTGGGATCTCGACGCGCTCTACCATCCCGATCCCGAGCACACCGGCACCTCCTACACCCGCTCCGGCGGGTTCCTGCACGACGCGGGCGAGTTCGACCCGGCGTTCTTCGGCATGAGCCCGAGGGAGGCGCTGGCCACCGACGCCCAGCAGCGGCTGCTGCTGGAGGCGTCCTGGGAGGCGGTCGAACGCGCCGGTATCGACCCGCAGCGCCTGCGCGGCAGCCGGACCGGGGTGTTCGCCGGCGTCATGTACGCCGACTACAGCGCGCTGCTGCGGGGCGGGGAGTTCGAGGGCCACGTCGGCACCGGCACCTCGTCCAGCGTCGTGTCCGGGCGGGTGTCCTACGTGCTCGGCCTGGAGGGGCCGTCGGTCACGGTGGACACCGCGTGTTCGTCGTCGCTGGTCGCGATGCACTGGGCGATCCAGGCACTGCGTGCGGGGGAGTGCTCGCTGGCGCTGGCCGGTGGTGTGACGGTGATGTCGACCCCCGCGGCGTTCGTGGAGTTCTCCCGGCAGCGTGGCCTGTCCGCGGACGGCCGGTGCAAGGCGTACTCCGACGCCGCCGACGGGGTCGGCTGGGCCGAGGGCGTCGGCGTGCTGGTGCTGGAGCGGCGGTCCGACGCCGAGCGCAACGGGCACCGGATCCTCGCCGTGGTCCGGGGTTCCGCGGTGAACTCCGACGGCGCGTCCAACGGGTTGACCGCGCCCAACGGGCTGTCCCAGCAGCGGGTGATCCGGCAGGCGCTCGCCGCGGCCGGGCTGGGTCCGTCCGATGTGGACGTCGTGGAGGGGCACGGGACCGGTACTGCGCTGGGTGATCCGATCGAGGCGCAGGCGTTGCTGGCGACCTACGGTCAGGACCGGGAGCGGCCGCTGCTGCTGGGTTCGGTGAAGTCGAACATCGGCCACACCCAGGCCGCCGCCGGGGTCGCCGGCGTGATCAAGATGGTGCTCGCGATGCGGCACGGCGAGGTTCCGCCGACGTTGCACGCGAGCACCGCCTCCGGCCAGGTGGACTGGACGGCAGGCGCGGTCGACCTGGTGACCGAGCCTGCCGCGTGGCCGGACGCCGGCAGGCCACGGCGTGCCGCGGTGTCCTCGTTCGGGTTCAGCGGCACCAACGCGCACACCATCCTGGAGGTGCCGCCGGAGACCGCGGCCGAACCCGGGCCGGAACAGCCCCGGGACGTGGTGCCGCTGGTGCTGTCCGGCCGGACGCCCGGTGCGTTGCGCGACCAGGCCGCCCGGCTGCTGCCGCTGGCCGGTGCCGGGCTGACCGACCTCGCCTTCTCCCTGGCGACCACCCGGTCCCCGTTCGAACATCGTGCGGCCGTGGTGACCGGCGACCCCGAGATCCTGCGCCGCGCGCTCGGTGCCCTCGCCGACGACCGCCCGGACGCCGCGGTGGTGCGCGACGAGGCGGTCACCGGCGACCGGCCCGCCATGGTGTTCGCCGGCCAGGGCAGCCAGCGGCCCGGCATGGGCCGCGAGCTCTACCGGCGGTTCCCCGTCTTCGCCGCGGCGTTCGACGCCGTCGCGGACGCGCTGGCTCCGCACCTGGACGCCCCGCTCGCCGACGTCGTGTTCGGCGGCGACGAGCTGATCAACGAGACCCGCTGGACCCAGCCCGCCCTGTTCGCACTGGAGGTGGCGCTGTTCCGGCAGCTGGAGGCGTGGGGGATCCGGCCAGGACACCTCGTGGGACACTCGGTCGGCGAGCTGGCCGCCGCCCACGTCGCCGGTGTGCTGACCGTAGAGGACGCGGCCGCGCTCGTCGCCGCCCGGGGCAGGCTCATGCAGGCGCTGCCCGCGGGCGGCGCGATGGTGGCGGTGGAGGCCACCGAGGCCGAGGTGCTGCCCGAGTTGGGGCCCGGCGTGGAACTCGCCGCGGTCAACGGCCCGCACGCCGTGGTGGTGTCCGGCGACGAGGAGCCGGTGACCGCCCTCGCGGAGTCGTTCGCCGCACGGGGACGCCGCACCCGGCGTCTGGCGGTCAGCCACGCCTTCCACTCGCCGCGCATGGACGCCGTGCTCGCCGACCTGCGCGAGGTGGCCGAGGGGCTGAGCTACTCCCCGCCGGTACTGCCCGTCGTCTCCACGCTGACCGGTGCCCTCGCCACCGACGAGCAACTGTGCTCGCCGGAGTACTGGGTCGAGCACGCCCGCCGGACCGTCCGGTTCGCCGACGCCGTGACCACGCTGGCCGGGCTGGGCGCCGACACCTTCGTCGAGGTCGGCCCCGGCGGGGCGCTGTCCGCCATGATCGCCGACACCCTCGGCGAGGACGTCACCGTCGTGGCGAGCCTGCGGACCGGCCGGGACGAGGAGTCCGCGCTGACCGGTGCGCTGGCCCGGCTGCACGTGCGTGGCGCGGCGGTGGACTGGGCCGCCTACTTCGCCGGTTCCGGTGCCCGGGTGCTGGACCTGCCCACCTATCCCTTCCAGCGCGAGGTCTTCTGGCCGCGTGCCGTCCCGGCCGCCGGCCCGGCGGACGCGTCGCGGTACCGGGTCACCTGGCGGCCCGTGCGGGTGCCTGCCGCACCCCGGCTGGACGGCACCTGGCTGCTCGTCGGGCACACCGCGGAGGCGGACGCCTGGCTGGCCGAGGCGCTGCGGGCGCACGGTGCGGAGGTCCGCGAGGCCGATCCGGCAACCGCGGGCGAGCTGCTGACCGGGGACGTGACCGGCGTGCTGTCCACGGTCGCGCTCGGCGAGCACCCGGAGCTGACGGCCGGGCCGGCGGCGACGGCGGCCCTGGTCCGCACGCTCGCCGAGAACGACCTCGAAATTCCACTGTGGACGGTGACGCGGGGCGCGGTGAGCACCGGGCCGGACGACCCGCCACCGGCGCCGCACCAGGCGGCGGTGTGGGGACTGGGCCGCGCGGCGGCGCTGGAACACCCACGCCGGTGGGGCGGCCTGATCGACCTGCCACCCGTCCCCGGTCCGGCCGACGCCGCCCGGCTGGCCGGCGTGCTGGCCGGCCGCGACGGCGAGGACCAGCTCGCGATCCGCACGCCCGCCGTGTTCGGCCGCCGCCTGGTCCGCCACCCGGCAGGCGAACCCGCCACCGACCCGGTGGTCCGTGGAACCGTGCTGGTCACCGGCGGTACCGGCGGCCTCGGCGCCGAGGTCGCCCGCTGGCTCGCCGGAGCCGGGGCGCGGCGCCTGGTCCTCACCAGCCGGCGTGGCCCGGACGCCCCCGGCGCGGCCGAGCTGAGCGCCGAGCTGACGGAGCTGGGTGCCGAGGTGGACGTCGTCGCGTGCGACGTCGCCGACCGCGAGGCACTGCGTGCCGTGCTCGACGCCGTTCCCGCGGACGAGCTGACCGGCGTCGTGCACGCAGCCGGCGTCAGCGAACTGCGGCCGCTCACCGAGACCGGGCCGGCCGACCTCGCCGCCGACCTGGCGGCCAAGGCGGTCGGCGCGGCCAACCTGGACGCCCTGCTCGATGACCGCGAGCTGGACCTGTTCGTGTTGTTCGGCTCGATCGCCGGGGTGCTCGGCAGCGCCGCGCACGCCGGTTACGGCGCGGCCAACGCCTACCTGGACGCGCTGGCCGAGCAGCGGCGGGCCAGGGGCCTCGCCGCGACGTCGGTCGCCTACGGCCCGTGGGCCGGAGCCGGGATGGCCACCGAGGGCGCGATCTCCGCCGAGCTCACCCGGCGCGGGCTGGTCGAGCTGTCCCCGGCGGCCGCGCTGGCGGCGCTGTGGCAAGCGGTGACGGGAGGCGAGGCCACGGTCACCGTCGCCGGTGTCGACTGGGCCCGCTACGCGCCGGTCTTCACCGCGGCCCGGCCCAGCCCGCTGATCGGCGACCTGCCCGAGGTGGCCGCGCTGGCCGAGGACCAGGCGCCCGCCGCCACCTCCGAACTCGCCGGTAGGCTGGCCGGGCTGACCGAGGCGGAGCAGGAACGGCTGCTGGTCGGGCTGGTACGGGCCGAGGCGGCGGCGGTACTCGGCCACGACCGGCCGGACGGGCTGCCCGAGCGGCGTGCGTTCCGCGACGCCGGGTTCGACTCGCTGACCGCGGTCGAGCTGCGCGGACGGCTGCGCGCGCTGACCGGCAGGCCGCTGCCTGCCACGCTGGTGTTCGACCACCCCGACCCGCTGACGCTGGCCCGGTTCCTGCGGACCGAACTGCTTGGCGCGAGCCCCGCGGCGACCGCGCCGGTCGCCGCCGCCCCGGCGTCCGACGACCCGATCGCGATCGTCGCGATGAGCTGCCGCTTCCCCGGCGACGTCCGCACCCCCGAGCAGCTGTGGGGCCTGGTCGCGGACGGCGTCGACGCCACCTCCGAGTTCCCGGCAGGCCGCGGCTGGCAGGGCGGCTACGTCCACGACCCCGACCCGGACCGGCCCGGCGCCACTTACACCACCCGCGGCGGGTTCGTCCACGACGCCGACCGGTTCGACCCCGGGTTCTTCGGCATCTCCCCGCGTGAGGCACTGGCCATGGAGCCCCAGCAGCGCCTGCTGCTGGAGACCACCTGGGAGTGTTTCGAGCGCGCCGGGATCGACCCCGCCTCCCTGCGCGACAGCCTGACCGGCACCTTCATCGGTTCCAGCTACACCCCGTACGGCGGAGGCGGCGGCGGTGAGGGCGGCGAGGGGCACGGGATCACCGGCACGATCCCGAGCGTGCTGTCCGGCAGGCTGGCCTACGTGTTCGGCCTGCGCGGGCCCGCGGTCACCGTGGACACGGCGTGTTCGTCCTCGCTGGTGGCCCTGCACCTGGCCGCCCGGTCGCTGCGGGACGGGGAGAGCTCGCTCGCCGTCGCGGGCGGCGTGACCGTGATGACGACACCCGACCCGTTCGTCGCCTTCAGCCGCCAGCGCGCACTCGCCGCCGACGGCCGGTCGAAGGCGTTCTCCGACGACGCCGACGGCATGGCGCTGTCCGAGGGCGTCGGCATCGTGGTGCTGGAGCGGCTGTCCGACGCGCGGCGCAACGGCCATCCGGTGCTGGCCCTCGTCCGCGGCGCGGCGATCAACTCCGACGGCGCCTCCAACGGCCTCACCGCACCCAACGGCCAGTCCCAGCAGCGGGTCATCCGGCAGGCGCTGGCCAACGCCCACCTGTCCACGGCCGACATCGACGCGGTGGAGGCACACGGCACGGGCACCGCGCTCGGCGACCCGATCGAAGCGGGCGCACTGCAGGCGACCTACGGGGACGGCCGCGATCCACGGCGGCCGCTGTGGCTCGGGTCGGTCAAGTCCAACATCGGCCACACCCAGTCCGCCGCCGGGGTGGCCAGCGTGATCAAGATGGTGATGGCGCTGCGCCGCGGCATGCTGCCCAGCACGCTGCACGTCGACCGCCCGTCCTCGCACATCGACTGGAGCGACGGCACGGTGGCACTGCTCGCCGAACCGGTCGCCTGGCCGGCGGGTGACCGGCCGCGGCGGTGCGCGGTCTCCTCGTTCGGCATCAGCGGCACCAACGCCCACCTGATCCTGGAGGAGGCCCCGCCTGCCGAACCGGCCGTCGCGCCGCCACCGGTGGAGCCGATCGTCGTCCCGTGGGTCCTGTCCGGGCGTGGCCCGGCCGCGTTGCGTGCACAGGCGGCCTCGCTGTTGTCCTTTGTGGACAGCCAGGAGCCCGCCCCGCTCGACGTCGCCCGTTCGCTGGTCACCACCCGTTCGCTGTTCGAGAACCGGGCCGTCGTGCTCGGCACCTCGGGGGCGGAGCTGGCCGGGGGACTGGCCGGGCTGGCCGGGGACGGCCCCGGCCAGGGCGTCGTCACCGGCACCGCCGACATCGACGGCCCGACCGTGTTCGTCTTCCCCGGCCAGGGTGCCCAGTGGACCGGGATGGGCGCCCGGCTGCTGGCCGAGTCGCCGGTGTTCGCCGAGCGGATCGCCGAGTGCGCGGCCGCGCTGGGCGAGTTCGTGGACTGGTCCCTGACCGACGTCCTGCGGCAGGCCGGGGACGCCCCGTCGCTGGATCGGGTGGACGTGGTGCAGCCGGTGTCGTTCGCGGTGATGGTCTCGCTGGCCGCGCTGTGGCGTTCCTGCGGCGTGCGGCCGGACGCCGTCGTCGGGCACTCCCAGGGCGAGATCGCGGCCGCCGTCGTCGCCGGCGCACTGTCCCTCGAGGACGGTGCCCGGGTGGTGGCGCTGCGCAGCCAGGCCATCGCGCGCCGGCTCGCCGGGGCGGGCGGGATGATGTCGGTCGCGTTGCCGGCCGCCGAGGCCGAGGACCGGCTGCGCCCCTACGGCGACCAGGTGTCGGTGGCCGCGGTGAACAGCCCCGGCTCGGTGGTCGTGTCGGGTGCGCCGGAGGCACTGGACGCCCTGTTCGCCGAGCTGTCCGCCGCCGGGGTACGGGTCCGGCGGGTCGCGGTGGACTACGCCTCGCACTCCGCGCAGGTGGGCGAGCTGGAGGACGAACTGCTCGCGGAGCTGGCCCCGCTGAACCCGGCGGCGGCCGAGATCCCGCTCTACTCCACCCTGACCGGCGACCTGCTGGACACCACCGGCATGGACGCCGGGTACTGGTACCGCAACCTGCGCCGGACGGTCGCGTTCGAGTCCGCGATCCGCGCCCTGCTCGCCGGGGGGCACCGCGCCTTCGTCGAGGTGAGCCCGCACCCCGTGCTGACGTTCGCCGTTCAGGAGACCGCCGACGAGCAGCTCCGCGCGGGCGAGCCGGTCGTCGTCGCCGGGACGCTGCGCCGCGACGACGGCGGCCTCGACCGCGTGCTGACCTCGCTGGCGGAGGTGTTCGTCCGCGGTGTCCCGGCCGACTGGGCCACCGCGGTGGCCGGCGGCCGGGTGCTGGACCTGCCGACCTACGCCTTCCAGCGCGACTCCTACTGGGTCATGCCCCCGTCGCCAGGGGACACCGCCCCGGCCGACGGCACGTGGACGGCCATCGAGGAAGCCGACCCCGCCACGCTCGCCGCCGACCTGCGGGTCGACGAGCAGGCGCTGGCCGCCGTGCTGCCCGCCCTGTCGGCCTGGCGCCGCGACCGGGCCGCTGAGTCCACAGTGGACTCCTGGCGGTACCGGGCAGGCTGGACACCGGTGGCGGCGGGCCCGGCCGTCACGCTGACCGGTACCTGGCTGCTGGTCACACCGGAGGGCGCCGACGGTGCCGACGTCGAGGCCGCGCTCACCGGACACGGCGCCGAGGTGCGGCGCCTGGAGGTCGTGGCGGCCGACCGGGCGGCACTGGCCGGGCAGCTGGCCGGAACCGAGGTGACGGGGATCGTCTCGCTGCTGGGGCTCGACGAGCGGCCCGGCACGCACCACCCGGTGCTGCCCGCCGGCCTCGCCACGACGATCACGCTCGTGCAGGCGCTCGGCGACGCCGGGGTCGGGGCGCCGCTGTGGTGCCTGACCCGGGGTGCCGTCGCGGCCGGCGACTCCGACGAGGTGACCAGCCCGGTACAGGCCATGGTGCACGGCCTCGCCTGGACCGCGGCGCTGGAACACCCGCGGCGCTGGGGCGGCGTGATCGACCTGCCGCCCGCGCTCGGCCCGGCGGCCGCGCGGCGGCTGGCCACCGCGCTCGCCGGCACCACCGGGGAGGACCAGCTCGCCGTACGCGACACCGGCCTGCTCGCCCGGCGGGTGCTGCCCGCCCCGGCCCCGGCGGCCGTCCGGCGGTGGACGCCCCGCGGCACCACGCTGATCACCGGCGGCACGGGCACGCTGGGCCCGCACGTCGCCCGCTGGCTCGCCGGCCGTGGCGCCGAACGGCTGGTGCTGGTCGGCAGGAGCGGCCCGGACTCGCCGAGGGCCGTGGAACTGGTGGCCGAGCTGGACACGCTCGGCACGGCGGCCGAGGTGGTCGCGTGCGACGTCACCGACCCGGCGGCCGTCACGGCGCTGCGTGACCGGCTGCGTGCCGGCGGCCACGAGATCCGCACGGTCATCCACGCCGCCGCGGTCATCGAGCTGGCCTCCATCGACGACTCCGACCTGGGTGCCTTCGCCGGTGTCCTGGACGCGAAGGTGGCCGGTGCCCGCAACCTGGACGCCACGTTCGACGCCGACGACCTCGACGCGTTCGTCCTGTTCTCGTCCGTGGCCGGGATGTGGGGCACCGGACAGCACGCCGCCTACGTCGCGGGCAACGCCTACCTGCACGCCCTGGCACAGCGGCGCCGGGCCCGCGGTCTCACCGCCACCGCCCTGTCCTGGGGAATCTGGGCGGACGACCTGGAACTGGGCAGGGTCGACCCGAGCCAGATCCGCCGCAGCGGCCTGGAGTTCATGGACCCCGGGCTGGCGCTGACCGCGTTCGGCCGGGTCCTCGACGGCGACGAGACCACGGTCGCCGTGGCCGACGTGGACTGGGAGCAGTACCACCCGGTCTACACTGCGGCCCGGGAAACCCGGCTGTTCGCCGAGATCCCCGCCGTGCGCGGGCTGGCCGAGGCCGAGCGGTCGCCAGCCGCGACCGGGCGGCTGGGCGAACTGGCCGAGCGGCTGCGTGAGCTGCCGCAGGCCGAGCGGGAACGCGAGGTACTGGACCTGGTGCGGGCCGAGGCGGCCGCCGTGCTCGGGCACGGCACCGCCGAGGCACTGCCCGAGCGGGGTGCCTTCCGCGACGCCGGTTTCGACTCGGTGACCGCCGTCGACCTGCGTAACCGGATCGCCGCCGGCACCGGCCTCACCCTGCCCGCCACGATGGTGTTCGACCACCCGAGCCCGGTCGCGCTGGCCGAGTTCCTGCTCGCCGAGCTGGCCGGTGCGGCGGCGCCGGTGGTGACCGCCCCGGTGTCCGGCGCGGTCGCCGGTGAGCCGATCGCGATCGTCGCGATGAGCTGCCGGTACCCGGGCGGGGTGAGTTCACCGGAACAGCTGTGGGAGCTGATCAGCGAGGGAACGGACGCGATCACCCCGTTCCCGGCCGACCGCGGCTGGCAGGCCGGGGAGCTGCACGACCCCGACCCGGACCGCGCCGGCCGGACCTACTCGGTGCAGGGCGGGTTCCTGCACGACGCCGCCGAGTTCGACCCCGGCTTCTTCGGGGTGTCGCCGAGGGAAGCGCTGCTCATGGACCCGCAGCAGCGGTTGCTGCTGACCACCGCCTGGGAGGCCTTCGAGCGCGCCGGCATCGACCCGCACCGCCTGCGGGGCAGTCGGACCGGCACCTTCGTCGGTGCCAGCTACCAGGACTACGGCGCCGCCGTGTCCGCCGTGGACAACGCCGAAGGCCACCAGATCACCGGCACGCTGCCCAGCGTGCTCTCCGGCAGGCTGGCCTACCTGTTCGGTCTCGAAGGGCCGGCGATCACGCTCGACACCGCCTGCTCGTCGTCGCTGGTCGCCCTGCACCTGGCCGCCCGGTCGCTGGCCACAGGGGAGAGCGACCTCGCCCTCGCAGGCGGCGTCAGCATCATGGCCACGCCGGGCGCGTTCATCGGATTCAGCCGCCAGCGTGCACTGGCCAGGGACGGCCGGTGCAAGGCCTACGCCGACACCGCCGACGGGATGACGCTGGCCGAAGGGGTCGGGCTCGTCCTGCTCGAACGGCTCTCCGACGCCCGGGACAACGGGCACCGGGTACTGGCGGTGCTGCGGGGCAGTGCCATCAACTCCGACGGCGCCTCGAACGGCCTCACCGCACCCAACGGTCCCGCACAGCAGCGGGTCATCACCGCCGCGCTCGCCGAGGCGGGGCTCGGCCCGTCCGATGTGGACGCCGTCGAGGGGCACGGGACCGGTACCGCGCTGGGTGATCCGATCGAGGCGCAGGCGTTGCTGGCGACCTACGGTCAGGACCGGGAGCGGCCGCTGCTGCTGGGTTCGGTGAAGTCCAACATCGGCCACACCCAGATGGCGTCCGGGGTCGCCGGCGTGATCAAGATGGTGCAGGCACTGCGGCACGGTGTGCTGCCCCGCACCCTGCACGTGGACACGCCGTCGACACACGTGGACTGGACGGCCGGGTCGATCGAGCTGCTCACCGAGCCGGCCGAGTGGCCGGAGACCGGCAGGCCGCGGCGCGCGGCGGTGTCCTCGTTCGGGCTCAGCGGCACCAACGCGCACCTGATCCTGGAACAGGCACCGGACGGGCCCGCCGAGAACCCGGCGGAGCCGGTGCCCGGCCCCGTTCCCGTGCTGGTCTCCGCACGCGACGAGGGCACGCTGCGGGCACAGGCCGGCCGGCTGCTGTCCTATCTGGACGACAACCCCGGCGTGCCGCTCGGCACGTTCGCCGCCGCGCTGGCCACCACCCGGTCGGCGTTCGAGCACCGGGCCGCGGTCGTCGCCGCCGACCGCGACGAGCTGACGCACGGGCTGGCCGCCCTGCGTGACGGCAGCCTGGCGGCCGGCCTGCTCACCGCGCGAGCCGGGCGCGGGCGGACCGCGTTCCTGTTCGGCGGGCAGGGCTCGCAGCGGCCGGGGATGGGCCGCGAGCTGTACGACCGGTTCACCGTGTTCGCCACGGCACTGGACGAGGTGCTCGCCCGGTTCGACCCGGAGCTGGACCGCCCGCTGCGGGAGGTCCTGTTCGCCGAGCCGGGCAGCGCCGAGGCCGCATCGCTGGACCGGACCGGCTACACCCAGCCCGCGTTGTTCGCGCTGGAGGTGGCGCTGTTCCGCCTCGTCGAGTCGTGGGGTGTGCGGCCGGACTACCTGGCGGGGCACTCCATCGGTGAACTGGCCGCCGCGCACGTGGCAGGCGTGCTGTCCCTGCCCGACGCGTGCACGCTGGTCGCCGCGCGGGCCCGGCTGATGCAGGCCCTGCCCGAAGGCGGGGCGATGGTCGCGGTGCGGGCAGGCGAGGAGGAGGTGCTCGCCTGCCTCGACGGTGACCGGGTCGCCATCGCCTCGCTCAACGCGCCGTCCTCGGTGGTCGTCGCCGGCGACGAGGACGCGACGCTGGACCTCGCCGCCCGGCTCACGGCCGCGGGACACCGGACCCGGCGGCTCCCGGTGAGCCACGCCTTCCACTCGCCGCTGATGGACCCCATGCTCGACGACTACGCCGCGGTCGCCAGGAGCGTGACCTACCAGCAGCCGCGGCTGACGGTCGTATCCACGGTGACCGGCGAGCCCGCCACGGCAGGGCAGCTGTGCGACCCGGACTACTGGGTCGGCCAGGTGCGCAGGCCGGTCCGGTTCGCCGACGCCGTGTCCTGGCTGTCCGGCAAGGGCGTGACCACGTTCCTGGAACTGGGCGCCGACGGCACGCTGTCCGGCCTGGCCAGGGAAACCGTCGAGCAGCTGACCGAGGCGGGCACCGGGTTCCTCCCGGTGCTGCGCCGGGACCGCCCGGAGGTGCCGGTCCTGCTCGGCGCGCTGGCCGGGCTGCACACCCGCGGGGTGACCGTCGACTGGACGGGTTTCTTCGCCGGAAGCGGCCGGCTCGACCTGCCGACCTACCCGTTCCGGCGGGACCGCTTCTGGCCGGAGCCGCCCGCTCAGTCCGCTGTGGACGGTCTGCGGTACCGGGTCGACTGGCAGCCGCTGAGCCCGCCCACCCGGCCTGCCCCCGGCGGGCGGTGGCTCGTGCTGCTGCCCGAGGGCGCCGGCGAGCCCGCCTGGCTGACCGGACTGCTCGACGCGGTGGCCGGTGAGGCTGTCCGGCTGGTCGTCGGCGAGCCCGGCCGGGACGCCATCGCCGCTCAGCTGCGTGATCTGGGCACCGGCTTCGCCGGAGTCCTGTCCCTGCTGGCCCTTGGTGCCGCCGACGCGGACACCGCGCTGGCCGCGACCACGACCGCACTGCAGGCCCTCGGCGACGCCGGGGTGCCCGCGAAGCTGTGGTGCCTCACCCGGGACGCCGGGTCCGACCCGGCGGCGGCAGCGGTCTGGGGACTGGGCAGGGTCGCCGCGCTCGAACACCCCGAGACCTGGGGCGGGCTCGTGGACCTGCCAGCGGAGGACCGGGACGTCGACCTGGACGCCGTGCGCGGGCTCGCCGCGGTGCTCACCGGAGACAGCGGCGAGGACCAGGTGTCGGCGGGTCCCGCCGGCCTGCTCGCACGCCGGATCGTGCGTGCACCGCTGCCCGCCGGCGGGCCGGTCGGCGGCTACCGCCCGTCCGGCACCGTGCTGGTCGTCGGCGGCACCGGCGCCCTGGGTGGCCACCTCGCCCGGTGGCTGGCCGGTGCGGGTGCCGAGCACCTGGTGCTGACCAGCCGCCGCGGCGACGCCGCCCCCGGCGCCGGGGAACTGGTCGCCGAGCTGACCGGACTGGGCGCCCGGGTCACCGTCGCAGCCTGCGACGCCGCCGACCGCGACGCACTCGCCGCCGTGCTCGCCGGGGTTCCGGCCGACCTGCCGCTCACCGCCGTGTTCCACGCGGCGGGCGTGGTCGAGGACGGGGTGCTAGACGGGCTGGCACCGGCTGCGTTCCGCGCCGTCCTGCGGTCCAAACTGGACGCGGCGGAGAACCTGCACGACCTCACCGCCGGCATCGACCTCGACGCGTTCGTCCTGTTCACCTCGGTCGCCGGGACGCTCGGCGCCGCCGGGCAGGGCAACTACGCCGCCGCGAACGCCGCGCTGGACGCGCTGGCCCGCCGGCGGCGGGCAGACGGACTCCCGGCCACCGCCGTGGCCTGGGGCCCGTGGGCCGAGGGCGGCATGGCCGCAGGCGCGGGAACCGGCGCGGACCGGATGCGCCGGGGCGGGCTCACCCCGCTGCTGCCGGACCGGGCGCTCGCCGCGCTGGCCGAGGCGATCGGGCATGGCGACACCGAGATCACCATCGCCGACGTCGACTGGGCCCGGCTCGTGCCGGTGCTCGCCGCGGGCAGGCCTGCCCCGCTGGTCGCCGGCCTGTCCGGCGCCGCCCCCGTCCCCGCCGTGGCAGGCGGCGGCCCGCTGACCGAACTGGCCGGCCTGCCGGCCGCCCAGCGGGAACGGCGGGTACTGGAGCTGCTGCGTGCCCAGGCGGCGGCGGTGCTCGGCCACGCCGACGCCGCCGAGGTCGACGCCGACCGCGCGTTCCTCGACCTCGGCTTCGACTCACTGACCACCTTGGAGCTACGCAACGCGCTCGCCGCCGCGACCGGGCTGCGCCTGCCCGCGTCGCTGCTGTTCGACCACCCGACACCGCGTGACCTGGCCGCCTTCCTGGCCACCGAGCTGGCCGGGGAGTCCGCCCCGGCGCCCGCGGCGCGGACGTCCGGTGTGACGAGCGAGCCGATCGCGGTGGTCGGCATCGGCTGCCGCTTCCCCGGCGGGATCAGCTCGCCGGAGGAGCTGTGGCGGCTGCTGGCAGCCGGCGGGGACGGGATCACCCCGTTCCCGGCCGACCGCGGCTGGGATCTCGCCGGGCTGGCCGAGCGCTCGGCCACCCAGCGGGGCGGGTTCCTGACCGGCGTCGCCGACTTCGACGCGGACTTCTTCGGCATCTCGCCCCGCGAGGCGCTGGCCATGGACCCGCAGCAACGGCTCCTGCTGGAGACCGCGTGGGAGGCACTGGAACGCGCCGGTGTCGACCCGGCCGGGCTACGGGGCAGTGAGACCGGGGTGTTCGTCGGCACCAACGGCCAGGACTACGTCGACGTGCTGCGCCGCGCCGCCGCGGCAGCCGGTCCGTCCGAAGGGGACGGTGTCGGCGGCTACGTGGCGACCGGCAACACCGCCAGTGTCATGTCCGGGCGGCTGGCCTACACGTTGGGGCTGGAAGGCCCCGCGGTCACCGTGGACACCGCCTGCTCGGCCTCGCTGGTCGCACTGCACCTGGCGCTGCGGGCGCTGCGGGCGGGGGAGTGCTCGCTCGCGCTGGCAGGCGGCGTGTCGGTGATGTCCAGTCCGGACTCGTTCGTCGAGTTCAGCCTGCAGGGCGGCCTCGCGCCGGACGGACGGTGCAAGTCCTTCGGTGCCGGTGCCGACGGCACCGCGTGGGCGGAGGGCGTCGGCGTGCTGGCACTGCGGCGGCTGTCCGACGCGCGGCGGGACGGACAGCCGGTGCTCGCCGTGCTCAGCGGGTCCGCGGTCAACTCCGACGGCGCCTCCAACGGCCTCACCGCGCCGAACGGCCTCGCCCAGCAGCGGGTGATCCGCGCCGCGCTGGCCGACGCCGGTATCACCGCGGCCGACGTCGACGCGGTCGAGGCACACGGAACCGGGACCACGCTGGGGGATCCGATCGAGGCACAGGCCCTGCTGGAGGTCTACGGCAGGGACCGCGAGGAGCCGCTGCTGCTCGGCTCGGTCAAGTCGAACCTGGGCCACACGCAGGGCGCAGCCGGGGTCGCCGGAGTGATCAAGATGGTGCTGGCCCTGCGGCACGGGACGTTGCCGCGCACCCTGCACGCCGAGGAACCCTCACCCCACATCGACTGGTCGGCCGGCCGGATCGCGCTGCTGACCGAGCAGCGGGACTGGCCCGGCACCGGACGGCCGTGGCGGGCAGGCGTGTCGGCCTTCGGCCTGTCCGGCACCAACGCACACGTGATCGTCGAGCAGGCCCCGGCCGCGCCCGCACACCCGGAGGAACCGCGCTCCGGCGCCGTGCCCTGGGTCGTCTCCGGCCGCACCGGCGACGCGCTGGACGCGCAGCTGCACCGCCTGACGGCGTTCGCCGCCGAACGGCCGGAACTCAGCCCGGCCGCCGTCGGCCGCGCGCTGGCCACCGGCCGTGCCGCGCTGTCCAGGCGCGCGGTCCTGCTGTCCACAGCGGACGGTCTGGTCGAGGTCGCCAGGGACACCGCCGCCGACGGCGCGGGTCTGGCGTTCCTGTTCTCCGGGCAGGGTGCGCAGCGCCCCGGCATGGGCCGCGAGCTGTACCGGCGGTTCGACGTGTTCGCCGGCGCGCTCGACGAACTGCTCGCCCACCTCGACCCCGGCCTGCGCGAGGTCATGTGGGGTGAGGACCCGGACGCGCTGAACCGGACCGGATACGCCCAGCCCGCGTTGTTCGCGGTCGAGGTCGCGTTGTTCCGGCTGCTGGAGTCCTGGGGCGTGCGGCCCGATCACCTGCTCGGTCACTCGGTGGGCGAACTGGCCGCCGCGCACGTCGCCGGGGTGCTCTCGGTGGCCGACGCGTGCGCGCTGGTGACCGCCCGGGCCGCGCTGATGCAGGCACTGCCCGCGGGCGGGGCGATGGTCGCGGTGCGGGCGGGCGAGGACGAGGTGGCCGGCCTGCTGGACGAGCGGGTGTCCATCGCCGCCGTCAACGGTCCGGAGGCGGTGGTGCTGGCCGGCCCGGAGGACGCGGTGCTGGTGGTCGCCGGCCGGGTCACCGCGGACGGCAGGCGGACCACCCGGCTGCGGGTCAGCCACGCGTTCCACTCGCCGCTGATGGACCCGGTGCTCGACGACCTGCGGGCGGTCGCCGCGGGGCTGACCTACCACCCGCCGCGCATCCCGGTGGTCTCCAACCTCACCGGCAAGCACGCCACCGCCGACGAGCTGTGCTCGCCGGAGTACTGGGTCCGGCAGGCACGGGAGGCCGTCCGCTTCGCCGACGGCGTCGGCACGCTGCACGCCGCCGGCGTGCGGACGCTGGCCGGGCTCGGCCCGGACGGCGCGCTGTGCGCGCTGGCGAGGCAGAACGCCGGGGACGTGACCGCGGTGCCGTTGCTGCGCGGGGACCGGGACGAGGAGACGACCGTGCTCACCGCGCTCGGCGGGCTGCACGCCCGTGGCGTGCCGGTGGACTGGTCCGCGTTCTTCGGGCCCGGCCCCATCGCGGACCTGCCGACCTACGCCTTCCAGCGCACCCGGTTCTGGCCGGACGTTCCCGCGGACGCCGCCGCGCCCGCCGATCCGGCGGACGCCGGGTTCTGGGCCGCGGTCGAGCGGGCCGACCTGGACGCACTGTCGTCCACTTTGGACGTCGAAGGGGCTGCGCTGGCGGAGGTCGTCCCCGCGCTGTCCGCGTGGCGGCGCGGGCGCAGGGAACGTGACGCCGCGGACCGCTGGCGTTACCGGATCACCTGGGAGCCCGTGCCGGCCGGCGCGACCGCGGAGCTGACCGGAACCTGGCTGGCGCTGGTGCCCGCCGGCTGGACCAGCGACGCCTGGCTGCGGGCCGCGGTCGCGGCGCCACGGGGAACCGTGCGGCCGGTCGAGGTGGAGCCCGGCGCCGACCTCGCCGGACTGCTCGCCGGAACCGGGCCGGCCGGGGTGCTGTCGCTGCTGCCGTCCGGACCCGGTGACGTCCTCGCGGCCATGACGCGGGCCGGGATCGACGCACCGCTGTGGTGCGTGACCAGGGCCGCGGTGCGGGCCACCCCCGCCGATCCGCCACCCGACCCGTCGGCGGCCGCCGTGTGGGGAGCGGGACGCGTGTGCGCGCTGGAGGACCCGGACCGCTGGGGCGGCCTGGCCGACCTGCCGGAGACACTCGACGACACCGCGGCCACGGCGTTCACCGCGGCACTGGCCGGACTCGGCGAGGACCAGGTCGCCGTGCGCGGGCAAGGACTGCTCGCCCGCAGGCTGAGCAGGGCCGAGCCCGGCCCGGCCGCGGACCCGTGGACGCCGCACGGAACCGTGCTGGTCAGCGGGGCGGTCGGCGAGCACCTGCTCGGCTGGCTGGCCGGAGCCGGTACCCAACGCCTGGTGCTCACCGATCCCGGCCTGGCCGGTTCGGTGACCGGGGTGGAGGTCACCGTCGCGGCCGGGGACGACCTGGCCGCACTGCTCGGCACGATCCCCGACCTGACCGCTGTCGTCCTGGCACCGGAGTCCGTGGAGAACGCTGAGAACGCGGACAACGCGGTAGCCACCGCGGCCACGATCGACGCGCTGGTTGCCGAGCGGGACCTCGACGCGTTCGTCGTGTGCGGTTCGGTCGCCGGCGTCTGGGGTGCCGCAGGCCGAGGGGACGAGGCGGCGGCAGGCGCCTACCTGGAGGCGCTGGCGCTGCGCAGGCACGCCAGGGGGCTGCGGGCCACCGCCGTCGCCCTGGGCGCCTGGGCCGGTGCGGACCAGGTGGACGAGAACCACCTGCGGCTGAGCGGGCTGCCCGCGATGGCGCCCGAACTGGCCCTGCCGGTGGTCCGTGGCGTGGCGGCGGGCAGCGAGCCGTCGGTCGTCGTCGCCGACGTGGGGTGGGACCGGTTCGTCCCGGCGTTCACCGCGCGGCGGCCGAGTCCGCTGCTGACCGGCCTGCCCGAGGCACGTGCGGTGGCGGAGGCCGCCGAACGGGACCGCCGGAACCGGCACGTGGTCGCCGACGAGCTGCGCGGGCGCCTGGCGGCGCAACCGGCAGCCGCCCGCCACGGCGTGGTCCTCGGCATCGTGCTGGACGCGGTCGCCACCGTGCTCGGCCACGCCGGTGCCGGTGCGATCGAGTCCGACCGGGCGTTCACCGATCTCGGGTTCGACTCGCTGGCCGCGGTGGACCTTCGTGACCGGCTCGGCGCGGTGACCGGGCTCGACCTGCCGGCCACGCTGGTGTTCGAGTACTCGACGCCCGCCGCGCTCACCGGCCACCTGCTCGACCAGCTCGTCCCCGGCCGGTCCGAAACCGACGCCGAGGAGGAACGCGTGCGTGCGTTGCTCGCCTCGGTGCCGCTGACCGCGTTGCGCGACATCGGCGTTCTGGAGCCGCTGCTGGCCCTGGCGGATGGCGGTGGGGCACCGAACGGGACGAACGGCTCGCGGGACGTCGACTCGATGGACGTCGAGGACCTGGTGCGGGCGGCGCACGGCGATCTCGACGGCAACTCAGGCCGGCCCGACGGAAGGGGTCAGGGATGACCGGACCGAGCGAACAGGTCGTCGGCGCGCTGCGGGCCGCGCTCAAGCAGGTCGACAGCCTGCGTGAGCGCAACCGGCAGCTCACCGCGGCCGCGACCGAACCGATCGCGATCGTCGGCATGGCCTGCCGTTATCCCGGCGGCGTCCGCTCGCCGGAGGACCTGTGGCGGCTTGTCGACGACGGCGTCGACGCGATCGGCCCGATGCCGGGCGACCGGGGCTGGGACCTGAGCGCACTGGACGCGTTCGGGCCGGAGCGGGGCGGCCCGGTGGTGCCAAGGGAGGGCGGGTTCCTCGACGACGCCGCCGGTTTCGACCCGGGCGTCTTCCGCATCTCACCCCGCGAGGCCCTGGTGATGGACCCGCAGCAGCGACTGCTGCTGGAGGTGGGCTGGGAGGCGATGGAGCGCGCCGGTATCGACCCGGTGTCCCTGCGCGACGGCGACACCGGGGTGTTCGTCGGCGGCGGCACCGGCGACTACCGGGCCCCCACGTACGGCATGGAGTGGTCGACCGCCCAGTCGGGCAGCCTGCTGTCCGGCCGCCTCGCCTACACCTTCGGCCTGCGCGGGCCCAGCATGTCGGTGGACACCGGGTGTTCGTCCTCGCTGGTCGCGTTGCACCTGGCGATCCGGGCGCTGCGGGCGGGTGAGTGCTCGCTGGCGCTGGCCGGCGGCGTCACGGTGATGTCGACCCCGGCCGTCTTCGTCGAGTTCGCCGTGCAGGGCGCGCTGTCGCCGGACGGGCGGTGCAAGGCGTTCGGCGCGGGCGCCGACGGCACCGGCTGGGCCGAGGGCGCCGGCATGCTCGTGGTCGAGCGGCTGTCCGACGCGCGGCGCAACGGCCACCGGGTGCTCGCGTTGCTCGCCGGGTCGGCGGTCAACGCCGACGGTGCCTCCAACGGGCTGACCGCGCCGAGCGGACCCGCCCAGCGGGCGGTCATCTCCGCCGCGCTCGCCGACGCCCGGCTCGGCCCCGCGGACGTGGACGTGGTGGAAGCACACGGAACCGGGACCAAGCTGGGCGACCCGATCGAGGCGCGGTCGCTGCTGGCCACCTACGGCAGGGACCGGCAGCGGCCGCTGCTGCTCGGCTCGGTCAAGTCGAACATCGGCCACACCCAGTCGGCGGCCGGGGTGGCCGGGATCATCAAGATGGTGCTGGCGATGCGGCACGGCGTCGCACCGCGGACGCTGCACGCCGGCACGCCCTCGCCACACGTCGACTGGTCGGCCGGGACGGTGTCGCTGCTGACCGAGCCCACGCCCTGGCCGGATACCGGACGGCCGCGGCGGGCCGCGGTCTCGTCGTTCGGGGCCAGCGGCACCAACACCCACGTCGTGCTGGAGGAAGCCCCCGCCGAGCCCGCCGGCGCCGAGTCGGCCGCGGTGGAGCCCCGGGTGGTGCCGCTGGTCCTGTCCGGCCGTGGCGCCGCGGCACTGCGTGCCCAGGCGGCCGCCGTCGCGTCCGGTGTGGACAGTGCCGATCCCGGCACACCGCTGGACCTCGGCTACTCGCTGGCGGTCACCCGGTCGGCCTTCGAGCACCGGGCGGTCGTGCTGGCAACCGGCCACGCCGGCGCGGCCGCGTCGCTGGCAGCGCTGGCCGGGGGCGGCCGCGACGCGAACGTCGTCGAGGGCGTCGCGGCCGGCGGGCGCACCGCGTTCGTGTTCTCCGGGCAGGGAGCGCAGCGGCTCGGTATGGGCCGCGAGCTGTACGGCCGGTTCGGCGTGTTCGCCGAGGCCTTCGACGCCGTGGCCGCCGAGCTGGACGGTCACCTCGGCACGCCGCTGCGCGACGTCGTGTGGGGCACCGACCGGGCCCGGCTCGACGACACGGCATGGACCCAGCCGGCGTTGTTCGCCGTCGAGGTGGCGCTGTACCGGCTGCTGCGGTCCTGGGGCGTGCGGCCGGACCTGCTGCTCGGGCACTCCATCGGGGAAGTCGCGGCGGCGCACGTGGCAGGCGTGTTCTCCCTCGCCGACGCGTGCGTGCTGGTGTCCGCGCGTGCCCGGCTCATGGGCGCGCTGCCCGCGGGCGGCGCGATGGTGGCGGTCGGCGCGGGCGAGGCCGAGGTCGGCGACCTGCTGGCCGGTCAGGAACACCGGATCTCGGTCGCGGCGGTCAACGGGCCGGAGGCCGTGGTGCTGTCCGGCGAACTGGCCGCCGTGACCGAACTCAGCGAACAGCTGGCGGCCCGCGGCCACCGGACCAGGCGCCTGCCGGTGAGCCACGCGTTCCATTCGCCGCTGATGGACCCGATGCTCGACGATCTGCGGGCCGCGCTGGCCGGCATCACGTGGCATTCCCCGGAGATCCCGGTCGTCTCCGCCCGCACCGGCACGGCCGTGACCGGCGAGCTGGCCACGGCCGGGTACTGGGTGGCCCAGGTACGCGAGCCGGTGCGGTTCGGCGACGGCGTGCGGACGCTGGCCGCGTCGGGCGCGCGGGTGTTCGTGGAGGTCGGACCGGGCGGCACGCTGTCCTCCGCGGTGCACGACACGCTCGCCGGGACCGGCACCGAGGACGCGGTCGTGGTGCCGGTCCTGCGGGACGACCACGACGAGGAGCCTGCCGCGGTGCACGCGCTGGCCGAGCTGCACGCGGCCGGGGTCGCGGTGGACTGGCGGGCGTTCTTCGCCGGCACCGGCGCGTCCACTGTGGACCTACCGACCTATCCGTTCCAGCGCGAGCGGTTCTGGCCGGTGACCGGCTCGCGGACGACCGACGCGGGCGGTCTCGGGCTGGTCCCGGTCGAGCACCCGTTGCTCGGCGCGGCCGCCGTGCCCGCGGGCGGCGGTGCGGCCATGCTGACCGGCAAGCTGTCCGTCGCCACCCACCCGTGGCTGGCCGACCACGTCGTCGGCGGCGAGGTGCTGCTGCCCGGAACCGGGTTCCTCGAACTCGTGCTGCGGGCGGCCGACCAGGTCGGCTGCGACCGGGTGGAGGAGCTGACCCTGTCTGTGCCGCTGATCCTCGGCGAGCGCGATCACGTCGCGGTCCAGGTGTGGCTCGGCGCGCCCGACGAGGCCGGCGGCCGTGAGGTGCGGGTGTACTCGCGGCCGGCCCAGCTGGTCGACGGCGAGTGGACGCTGCACGCCGCGGGGACGCTGTCCTCCCGCGCCGGCCGTCCCGCGGCCGGGCCCGTCGAATGGCCGCCCGCCGGAGCGGACGAGGTGGACATCGACGGCCACTACGACCGGCTCGCCGCCACCGGGCTGGTGTACGGCCCGGTCTTCCACGGACTGCGCTCGGTCCGGCAGCGTGACGGGGAGATCTTCGCCGAGGTCGCGCTGCCCGAGCTGGACGGGCGCAGCCACGAGGCAGGGGCGTTCGGCCTGCATCCCGCACTGCTGGACGCCGCGTTGCAGGCCAGCGCGTTCCTGCCGGCCAATGCCGGGCGCAACCTCATGCCGTTCTCCTGGCGGGGAGTGAGCCTGCACGCCGCCGGAGCCTCGGTCCTGCGGGTGCGCTGGACCGGCGACGGCACCGGTATCGCACTGTCCGCTGTGGACTCCGCGGGCGAGCCGGTGATCACGGTCGAGTCGCTGGCCCTGCGGGAGGCGCCGGGCCGGTTCGACGCCACCGCCCGGCCCGGGGTGCGCGACGGCATGTTCCGGATGGACTGGCCCGCCGCACCCACCACCGAACCCGCCGGAACCGCCGAGGTGCTCGACCAGCTTCCCGGCGGGGACGTTCCGGGGCGGGTGTGCGTGTCGGTCGCCGGGTCCGGCCCCGGCCCGGACGGGGTCCGCGAGGCGGCGGGCCGGGCGCTGGAACTGGTTCAGGAATGGCTTGCCGGGCAACGGTTCGCGGACTCGCGGCTGGTGCTGGTCACCCGTGGTGCCCAGGACCGTGATCTCGCCGC
This sequence comes from Amycolatopsis suaedae, assembly GCF_004214935.1. Taxonomy (GTDB): domain Bacteria; phylum Actinomycetota; class Actinomycetes; order Mycobacteriales; family Pseudonocardiaceae; genus Amycolatopsis; species Amycolatopsis suaedae. Next base: position 429,890 of record NZ_SFCC01000005.1, on the reverse strand, counting down.
GGCGGCGGTGTGGGGCCTGGTGCGCTCGGCGCAGTCGGAGCACCCCGGCCGGTTCGCGCTGGTCGACGTGGAGTCCGACGAGGACGTCGCGCTGGCCCTGCCGCTGCTGGACGACGAGCCGCAGGTGATGGTCCGCGACGGCGTGGCGCGGGTGGCCAGGCTGGCCCGCCTCGGCTCCGGAGAGGAACCGGAAGCCGTCCGGGAGTGGGACCCCGACGGCACGGTGCTGATCACCGGCGGCACCGGCGGCCTGGGCGGGGTGCTCGCCCGGCACCTGATCGAGCGGGGCCAGCGCCGGGTCGTGCTCGTCAGCAGGCGCGGCCCGGACGCCCCCGGCGCGGCCGAGCTGACCGGGCTGGGCGCGGAGGTCCTCGCCTGCGACGTGTCCGACCGTGACGCCGTCCACGCGCTGGTGGCCGGGATCGGCGACCTGACCGCCGTCGTGCACGCCGCCGGTGTGGTCGACGACGGTGTGCTGGAGTCGCTGACGCCGCGGCGGCTGGACACGGTGCTGCGGCCGAAGGCCGACGCCGCCTGGTACCTGCACGAAGCCACCGCCGACCGGCCCGGCCTGGCCGGGTTCGTGGTGTACTCCTCGGCCGCCGGGGTCTTCGGCAGCCCCGGGCAGGGCAGCTACGCCGCGGCCAACGCCTACCTGGACGCGCTCGCCGCCTACCGGCGGGGACTGGGCCTGCCCGCCGTGTCCCTCGCCTGGGGGCCGTGGGCGACCGAGGCGGGGATGAGCGGCGAGCGCACCGCGGGCTCCGGCGTGACGCTGATCGAGACCGGGCACGGGCTGGCCATGTTCGACATCGCCACCGCGGCCGGTGTCCCGCTGGTGGTCGCCACCGCCGGGATGGGCGGCGGCCCGGCCGCCGCCGCGGTGCCGTCCGTCCTGCGGGACCTGGTCCGCACGGGCCGCCGGACCGCGGCCTCGCACACCGCCGGCACCTCGGCGGCGGACCTCCCCGGCCGGCTGGCAGCCCTGCGGCCTGCCAAGCGGCAGGCGTTGCTGACCGACCTGGTGCGGGCCGAGGCCGCCCAGGTGCTCGCCCACGGTTCGGCCGACGCCATCGGTCCCCGGCAGGAGTTCCAGGACCAGGGCTTCAACTCGCTGACCGCGATCGAGCTACGCAACCGGCTGGCCGACGTCACCGGTCTGCGCCTGCCGGCGACCCTGGTGTTCGACTACCCCAACCCGGCCGTGCTGGCCGCCTACCTGCTGGACCGTCTCGGCGGCGAGGTCGGCGCGGCCGACGTGCTGCCCGCGACCGCGGCCGTCACCGGGGACCCGATCGTCATCGTCGGCATGGCCTGCCGCTTTCCCGGCGGGGTGCGCAGCCCTGAGGACCTGTGGGACCTGGTGTACGAGGAGCGGCACGGCATCACCGGCTTCCCCGCCGACCGCGGCTGGCAGTTCGGCCCGTACGACACCGGCGCCGCCCGCGGCGGTTTCCTGCACGACGCCGCAGACTTCGACGCCGAGTTCTTCGGCGTCTCCCCGCGTGAGGCCGTCGCGATGGACGCGCAGCAGCGGGTCGTGCTGGAGACCGCGTGGGAGGCCATCGAACGCGCCGGCGTCGACCCGCGGTCGCTGGCGGGCAGCGCGACCGGCGTCTACCTGGGCGCCACCGACGTCGGCTACGCCCAGCTGCTGGGCGCCGCGGCCGAGGGCTTCGTGATGACCGGCACCATCGCCGCCATCGTCTCCGGGCGGGTGGCCTACAGCCTCGGCCTGGAGGGCCCCGCGGTCACCGTGGACACCGCGTGCTCGTCGGCGCTGGTGTCGATGCACCTGGCGGCACAGGCGCTGCGGGCGGGGGAGTGCTCGCTCGCGCTCGCCGGTGGCGTCTCGGTGCTCGCCTCGCCCGCGCCATTCCTGGAGTTCGCCCGCCAGGGCGGCCTCGCCGCCGACGGGCACTGCAAGGCGTTCTCCGACAGCGCCGACGGCACCGGCTGGTCGGAGGGTGCCGGGGTGCTGGTGCTGGAACGGCTTTCCGACGCCGAACGCAACGGCCACCGGATCCTGGCGGTGCTGCGTGGCTCGGCGGTGAACTCCGACGGCGCCTCCAACGGGCTGACCGCGCCGAACGGGCCTTCCCAGCAGCGGGTCATCCGCCAGGCACTCGCCGCCGCCGGGCTCGCACCGTCCGATGTGGACGTCGTGGAGGCACACGGGACCGGGACGCGGCTGGGCGACCCGATCGAGGCGCAGGCCCTGCTCGCCACCTACGGTCAGGACCGCGACCGCCCGGTCCTGCTGGGATCGGTGAAGTCCAACCTCGGCCACACCCAGGCCGCCGCGGGCGCCGCCGGGGTGATCAAGATGGTGCAGGCGATGCGGCACGGCGTGGCCCCCCGGACCCTGCACGTGGACACCCTCTCGTCCCAGGTGGACTGGACCGAGGGCGCGGTGACCGTGCTGACCGAGCGGACCGCCTGGCCCGAGGCCGGACGGCCACGCCGCGCCGGAGTGTCCTCGTTCGGGGTCAGCGGCACCAACGCGCACCTGATCCTCGAACAGGCCCCGCCCGCGCCGGAGCGGGCACCGGCGCCCGCCGGGCTGGTGCCGCTGGTGGTGTCCGGGCGGACCGAGGCGGCGCTGCGGGCACAGCTCGGCAGGCTGACCCCCGGGCCGTCCGTTGTGGACACCGCGTACACGCTCGCCACCGCGCGCACCGCGTTCGACCACCGCGCGGTCCTGCTGGCCGGTGCCGGCGAACCGGTCGAGGTGGCCAGGGGCTCGGTCGTCCAGGGCAGGCTGGCGTTCGTCTTCTCCGGGCAGGGATCGCAGCGGCTCGGCATGGGCCGCGAGCTGTACGCCCGCTACCCGGCGTTCGCCGAGGCCTTCGACGCGGTGACGGGCGGGCTGGCCGAACCGGTGCGGGATGTGATGTGGGGCGTGGACCCCGGCCCGCTCGACGACACCGGGTGGGCACAGCCCGCGTTGTTCGCGCTGGAGGTCGCGCTCTACCGGCTCGTCGAGTCCTGGGGTGTCGTGCCCGATTTCGTGATCGGGCACTCCGTGGGCGAGGTCGCCGCCGCGCACGTCGCCGGTGTGCTCAGCCTCGCCGACGCCTGCGCGGTGGTCGATGCCCGCGCGAGGCTCATGCGGGAGTTGCCCCGCGGTGGTGCCATGGTCGCGGTCGGCGCGGCCGAGGCCGAGGTAGTCCCGCTGCTCGTCGACGGGGTCACGCTCGCCGCGGTCAACGGGCCGGAGTCGGTGGTGCTCTCCGGCGAGGAGGGCCCGGTCGCGCGGGTCGCCGCGGCGCTGTCCGAGCGGGGCTACCGGACCCGGAAGCTCGTGGTGAGCCACGCGTTCCACTCGCCGCTGATGGACCCGGTCCTCGACGACCTCGCCCGCGCGCTCGACGGCCTGCGGCCGGGGCAACCACACATCCCCATCGTGTCGACGGTGACCGGCGAGCAGGCCGGCGCGGACGGGTACACCGCCGGGTACTGGGTGTCGCAGGTACGCGGCACGGTCCGGTTCGGTGACGCGCTGCGCTCGGCCGTCGACGCCGGTGTCCGCACGGTGCTGGAGATCGGGCCGGACGGCCCGCTGTGTGCCGTCGCGCACGAGGTGCTGCCGATGGAGTCGGCCGCGGTTCCCGCGCTGCGGTCCGGCCTGCCCGAGGAACACGCCCTGCTGCGCGGGCTCGCCACGCTGCACGTCGCCGGGGTGGACATCGACTGGCACGCCTTCTTCGCCGGCACCGGAGCGGCCCTGGCCGACCTGCCGACGTACGCGTTCCAGCACGAGCGGTTCTGGCCCGCCACCACGCACCGTCCCGGGGACGCGGCCGGTCTGGGGCTGGTCGCCGCCGGGCACCCGCTGCTCGGCGCGGCCGTGCCGCTGGCCGACGGCGACGGCGTGGTGCTGGCAGGCCACCTGTCGGCGGCGGCGCAGCCGTGGCTGGCCGACCACCGGGTCGGCGGCGCGATGCTGGTGCCCGCCACGGCGCTGCTGGAACTGGCCGTGCGGGCGGGCGACGAGGTGGGCCTGGCCCGGGTCGAGGAGCTGACCCTGCTCACGCCGCTGGTGCTGCCGGACAACGGCGGTGTCCAGGTCCAGGTCCGGGTCGCCGACCCGGACGAGACCGGGCGGCGGAGCGTCACCGTCCACTCGCGGCCCGACGGCACCGGCCGGTGGACCCAGCACGTGACCGGCGCGCTGCTGCCCGGGGACGGTCCGGCCGCCGAGCCGGGCTTCGCCGGGGTCTGGCCACCGGAACACGCCGAGCCGGTCGGCCTGGCGGGCTGCTACGACCGGTTCGCCGCCGCGGGATTCGGCTACGGGCCTGCCTTCCACGGGCTGCGTGCCGTGTGGCGGCGCGGCGAGGAACTGTTCGCCGAGGTCGAGCTGCCATCCGCGGTGGCCGACCAGGCGGGCTCGTTCGGCCTGCACCCGGCACTGCTCGACGCGGTGCTGCACGCGTTGCTGGCGACCCGGCCCGCCGACGGGACACCGCGGCTGCCGTTCGCCTGGGAGGACGTCACCCTGCACGCCTCCGGTGCGGCGGCACTGCGGGTGCGCCTGGTCGAACGGGACGGTGACGCGGTGGCCATCGAGGCCGCCGACGTCGCGGGCCGTCCGGTGCTCTCCGTCGGCGCACTGCGGGACCGCGCCATGACCGGCACGCCGGCCGCACCGTCCACTCCGGACTCGGCCGAGCTGTTCACGCTGACCTGGACGGACGCGCCCGCGGCGGCGGTGATGCCCGATCCCGTGCCGGTGCGCGACCTGGCCGCCGGCCTGCCCGAGGGTGACGTGCCCCGGGTCGTGTGTGTCTCCGTGGCGGGGGCCGGTGACGACCCGGCCGGCGTGCGCGAGCTGACCGGGCGGGTGCTGGAGGCGCTGCGGGAATGGCTGGCAGGCGAGCGCTTCGCGGACTCCCTGCTGGTGCTGGTGACCCGCGGCGCGCCGGACGCCGATCTGGCCGCCGCCGCGGTGTGGGGCCTGGTGCGCTCGGCGCAGTCGGAGCACCCCGGCCGGTTCGCGCTGGTCGACGTGGAGTCCGACGAGGACGTCGCGGTGGCGCTGCCGTTGCTGGTCGAGGAACCGCAGGTCGTGGTGCGCGACGGGGTGGCCAGGGTGGCCAGGCTGACCCGCCTGCCGGCCGGGGCGCTGGAGCTGCCCGAGGGCGACTGGCGGCTGGACGCCGGTTCCGGGGGCAGCCTGGCCGAACTGGCCGCGGTTCCCTGTCCCGAACCGGACGCGGAACTGCGTGGCAGGCAGGTCCGGCTTCGTGTGCTCGCCGCCGGGCTGAACTTCCGGGACGTGCTGAGCGCGCTGGGGATGTACCCCGGCGAGGCGGGCGCGCTGGGTGCCGAGGCGGTCGGCGTGGTGACCGGGGTCGGCCCGGACGTGCGGAACCTGCGCCCGGGGGACCGGGTCATGGGGATCGTGGCAGGCGGGATGAGCTCGGTCGCGGTCGTGCTGGACGAGCGGGTGCTGACCACCGTGCCCGGGGACTGGCCGGACGAGGTCGCCGCGTCGGTGCCGCTGGTGTTCCTGACCGCGTTCTACGCCTGGACCGACCTGGCCGGGCTGCGGCCGGGGGAGCGGGTGCTGGTGCACGCCGGCGCGGGTGGCGTCGGCATGGCGGCGATCCAGCTGGCCCGCCGGCTGGGCGCGGAGGTGTTCGCCACGGCCAGCGAGTCCAAATGGGACACCCTGCGGGAGCTGGGCCTGTCCGACGACCACATCGCGTCGTCGCGGGACCTGGAGTTCGCCGCGAAGTTCCCGCGCGTGGACGTCGTGCTGAACTCGCTGACCGGCGAGTTCGTCGACGCGTCGCTCGGCCTGCTCGGCCCGGGTGGCCGGTTCCTGGAGATGGGCAAGACCGACATCCGCGACGGCGGGCTGCCCGACGGCGTGACCTACCGGGCGTTCGACCTGGCCGACGCGGGACCCGACCGAATCGGTGCGATGCTCGGCGAGCTGCTGGAGTTGTTCGCGCGCGGGGCGATCCGCCCGCTGCCGGTGCGGTCCTGGGACGTGCGGCACGCCGCCGAGGCGTTCCGGTTCATGAGCCAGGCCCGGCACGTCGGCAAGCTGGTGCTGACCATGCCACGTACCTGGGACCCCGGCGGGACCGTGCTGGTCACCGGCGGCACCGGCGGGCTGGGTGCGCTGCTCGTCCGGCACCTGCTGCGGCAGGGCAGGCGGGTACTGGTCGCCAGCCGCCGCGGGGCCGACGCCCCCGGCGCGGCGGAACTCACCGAGCTGGGCGCGGAGGTGGTCGCCTGCGACGCCGCCGACCGCGACGCGGTGCACAAGCTGGTGGCGGGGATCGACCACCTGACCGCCGTCGTGCACGCGGCCGGTGTGCTGGACGACGGTGTGCTGGAGTCGCTGACGCCGCAGCGGATCGACACCGTACTGCGGCCGAAGGTGGACGCCGCCTGGTACCTGCACGAGGCCACCGCGGACCGCGATGACCTGGCCGCGTTCGTCATGTACTCCTCGGTGGCTGGCGTGCTGGGCAGCCCCGGCCAGGGCAACTACGCGGCCGCCAACGCCTACCTGGACGCGCTCGCCGCCCATCGGCGGCGCCGGGGACTGCCCGCGCTGTCCCTGGCGTGGGGGGCGTGGGCCGACCTGGGCATGACCGGCGGCTCCCAGGACGGGATCGGCGCCGAGCAGGGGCTGCGGTTGTTCGACGCGGCCATCGGCACCGCGCACGGCCTCGTCGTCCCACTGGCCGGGACCCCGCTGCCCGCCGGTGCCGAGGTGCCGCCGATCCTGCGTGGACTGGCCGGGAACGGCAGGCGGGTCGCCGCCGACCCGGCCGCGGCACGTGCCGGCATCGCAGGCCGGCTCGCCGGGCTGCGTGGCGACGAGCAACGACGGCTGCTGGTGGACCTGGTGTGCGAGTCGGCCGCCGCGGTGCTCGCGCACGACGCCGGCGCGATCCGACCGGACCTGGAGTTCCAGGCGCTCGGGTTCACCTCGCTCACCGCCGTGGAACTGCGTAACCGCATCGGCGCCGCCACCGGGCTGCGGATGCCGTCGACCATGGTCTTCGACTACCCCACCCCGGCCGCGCTCGCCGAGCACCTGTTCACCGAACTGGCCGGCGACACCGCGGCGGACGAGGGCACCGCGGTGCTGGCCGAGCTGGACCGGCTGGAGGCCGCGATGGCGGCCAGTGACCCGGACGACGTCACCCGCACCGGCGTCGCCTCCCGGCTGCGGCAGCTGCTGAAGCGGTGGGACGCGCCGGCCGGCACCGGCGTGGCGGAACGGTTCGAGCAGGCCAGCACCGACGAGATCCTCGACTTCATCGACAACGAGCTCGGCCGGTCACGCAGCAGCTGACCCGGCGGGAGGCAAGGAAGGGCACCGAGATGGCGGAGGACCGCAAGCTCGTCGACTACCTCAAGTGGGTCACCGCGGATCTCCACGAGACCCGCAGGCGGCTCGCCGAGGTGGAGGCCGGCAGGCAGGAGCCGGTGGCGATCGTGGGCATGGCCTGCCGGTTCCCCGGCGGTGTGCGCAGCCCGGAGGACCTGTGGGAGCTGGTGGCGGACGGCCGGGACGCGATCTCGGCGTTCCCGGCCGACCGCGGCTGGGACCTGGAGACCCTCAGCGGCGACGGCCGCGGGCACAGCGTCACCCTCGAAGGCGGTTTCCTGGACGATGCCGCAGACTTCGACGCCGGGTTCTTCGGCATCTCCCCGGCCGAGGCACTGGCCATGGACCCGCAGCAGCGGCTGTTCCTGGAGACCTCCTGGGAGGCGGTCGAGCGGGCGGGGATCGACCCGGCGTCGTTGCGTGGCGGCCGGACCGGGGTGTTCGCGGGCACCGACGGGCAGGACTACGGCAACCTGATCCTGATGTCCGACGAGGACACCGACGGCCACGCCGGAACCGGTCTCGCCGCCAGCGTGCTCGCCGGGCGGGTGGCCTACACCCTCGGACTCGAAGGGCCCGCGCTGACCGTCGACACCGCGTGCTCGTCGTCGCTGGTGGCGATGCACCTGGCCGCGCACGCGCTGCGTGCCGGCGAGTGCTCGCTCGCGCTGGCCGGTGCGGTGACCGTGATGTCGACGACGTTGCGGTTCGCCGGCTTCACCCGCCAGGGCGCGCTCGCCGCCGACGGCAGGTCCAAGGCGTTCTCCGACGACGCCGACGGCACCGGCTGGTCGGAGGGTGTGGGTGTGCTGGTGCTGGAGCGGTTGTCGGATGCCGAGCGCAACGGGCACCGGGTGCTGGCGGTGCTGCGGGGTTCGGCGGTGAACTCCGATGGTGCGTCCAACGGGCTGACCGCGCCGAACGGCCCGTCGCAGCAGCGGGTGATCCGGTCGGCGCTGGCCGCGGCCGGACTGTCCACGGCGGACGTCGACGTGGTGGAGGCACACGGCACCGGAACGTCGCTGGGTGACCCGATCGAGGCACAGGCCCTGCTGGCGACCTACGGCCAGGACCGGGAGTTCCCGCTGCTGCTGGGCTCGGTGAAGTCGAACCTGGGCCACACGCAGGCCGCCGCCGGGGCGGTCGGGGTGATCAAGATGGTGCAGGCGATGCGGCACGGCGAGGTCCCGAAGACCCTGCACGTGAGCAGCCCGTCGTCGCATGTGGACTGGTCGGCGGGTGCGGTCGAGCTGGCGACGGAGAATGTCCCGTGGCCCGCTGTGGACCGCCCGCGCCGGGCCGGTGTGTCCTCCTTCGGGATCAGTGGCACGAACGCCCACGTGGTGCTGGAGCAGGGGCCGGACGAGCAGCGTGGGGATGCGCCGGGTGGTGGGCTGGTGCCGTGGGTGGTGTCGGCGCGGTCGGAGGCGGCGCTGGGTGAGCAGATCGCTCGCCTGGCCGAGGTGGACGCGTCGCCGGTGGATGTGGGGTTTTCGCTGGTGACGGGGCGGTCGGTGTTCGAGCACCGCGCCGTGCTGTTGGCTGGTGATTCGACGGTCGAGGTGGCGCGGGGTGTTGCCGGGGCCGGGCGTACCGCGTTTGTGTTCTCGGGTCAGGGTTCGCAGCGGCTGGGGATGGGCCGGGAGCTGTATGAGCGGTTTCCGGTGTTCGCGGAGGCGTTCGACGCGGTGGTGGCCGAGCTGGGCGTGCCGGTGTCGGGTGAGGATGTGGCGGACACCGGGTGGGTGCAGCCCGCGTTGTTCGCGCTTGAGGTGGCGTTGTTCCGCCTCGTGGAGTCGTGGGGTGTGCGGCCTGATGTCCTGGTCGGCCACTCCATCGGGGAGCTGGCCGCAGCGCATGTCGCGGGTGTGTTGTCGCTGGCCGATGCGTGCTCCGTGGTGCGGGCCCGGGCGTCGCTGATGCGGGCCCTGCCGGAGGGCGGGGCCATGGTGGCGGTCCGGGCGTCCGAGGCCGAGGTACGGCCATGGCTCACCGACAGCGTGTCGATCGCCGCGGTCAACGGCCCGGACGCCGTGGTGCTGTCCGGGGCCGAGGCCGCCGTCAAGGAGGTGGCCGGGCGGTTCGACCGGACCAGGACACTGGCGACCAGTCACGCGTTCCACTCGCCGCTGATGGAGCCGATGCTGGCCGGGTTCGCCCGGGCGATCGACGGGATCACCGTGGGTGAACCGGAAATCGCCGTGGAATCCACTGTGGACACCGAAGAGGTGTTCGGATCGCCGGGCTACTGGGTACGGCAGGTCCGCCAGCCGGTGCGGTTCGCCGACGCGGTCGCACGGTCCGGCGCCACCCGGTTCCTGGAACTGGGACCGGACGCCACGCTCTGCGCCGCGGTACAGGAGATCGACGCGAGCGCCGTCGCGGTGCCGCTGCTGGTCCGCGACCAGCCGGAGGAACCCGCCGCGCTACGCGCGCTGGCGACGCTGCACGTCGCCGGTGTCCCGGTGGACTGGACCCCGTTCTTCCCCGGCGCGTCCCTGACCGACCTGCCGACGTATCCGTTCCAGCGAGCCCGCTACTGGCCCCGGCCCGCCAACCGCGGCGACGCCGCCGGTCTCGGCCTCGACCCGGCGCGGCACCCGCTGCTCGGCGCGGCACTCACCCTGGCCGACGGCGGGGGAGCGGTGCTGACCGGCCGGCTGTCGCTGGACACCCACCCGTGGCTGGCCGACCACACGGTCGGCGGCGCGGTCCTGTTCCCCGGCACGGGATTCGTCGAACTCGCCCTGCACGCCGCCGACCAGGTCGGCCGCTACCAGCTGGCGGACCTGACCTTCCCCGCGCCACTGCCACTGGCCGACGGTGAACGCGTCGTGATCCAGGTGCGGGTCGGCGCGGCCGACGACTCCGATCACCGCGACGTCGGCATCTACTCCCGGCCCGCCGACACGCTGGACGGCGACTGGCTCCAGCACGCCACCGGCGTCCTGGCACCCGCCGAACCCGCCGCGCCGGCCACCGAGGAATGGCCCCCTGCCGGCGCGGAGGAGGTGGACCTCGACGGCTTCTACGACCGGCTCGCCGAGACCGGGCCCGTCTACGGCCCGGCGTTCCAGGTCCTGCGTGCCGCGTGGCGGCGGGGCGAGGAGTACTTCGCCGAGGTCGCACTTGCCGAACCGGACCGGGCGGCGGGCACCGGATACGGGATCCACCCCGCACTGCTGGACGCCGCGGTCCAGGCGGGAGCGTTCATCGACGCCGAGACCGGCCGCGGCCTGCTGCCGTTCAGCTGGCGCGGGGTGAACCTGCACGCGAGCGGCGCGACGACGCTGCGGGTGCGCTGGAGCGGCGGACCCGACGGGATCACCCTGTCCGCCACCGACCCGCTCGGCAACCCGGTGATCACGGTCGGCACGCTCGTGCTGCGTGCCGTGTCCAGCGGTGGCGGCGCCCGCCGGAACTCGCTGTTCCAGCTCGACTGGGTGCCCGCGCCGGCGGCCGAGCCCGTCCCGCGGCACGGCTGGGCCGAGCTCGGCGCCGGGTCACTCGACGACCTGCTCGCCGGGGACGTGCTCCCGCCCGTCGTGCTCGTGTCCGTGGACGACGGCCCCGCGCTGGCGGCGACCAGCCGGGTCCTGGAACTGCTGCGCCGGTGGCTGGCCGACGAACGCCACGGGGACTCCACGCTGGTGTTCGTCACCCGCGGCGACCTGGCGGGGGCGGCCGTTGGCGGACTGGTGCGGTCGGCGCAGGCCGAGCATCCCGGCCGGTTCCTGCTCGTCGACCTCGCCCCGGGGCAGGAGCTTCCCGAGGCGTTCCCCGAGGGGGAACCGCACCTGCTCGTGCGGGACGGCACGGTCCACGTCCCCCGGCTCGCCCCACTGTCCACACCGGACGAACCCGCCCCGGCGTGGGACCCCGGCGGCACGGTGCTGATCACCGGCGGCACCGGTGGGCTGGGTGGCCTGCTGGCCCGGCACCTGCTGGAGCGGGGCCAGCGGCGGGTCGTGCTGGCCGGACGCCGCGGGCCGGCCGCCGAGAGCGCGGGCGAACTGCTGGAACTGGGCGCGGAGGTGGTGGCCTGCGACGTGGCCGACCGGGACGCCGTGCACGCGCTGGTGGCCGGCATCGACGACCTGACCGCGGTGGTCCACGCGGCCGGCGTCCTGGACGACGGCGTGGTGGAGTCGCTCACGCCGGACCGGCTGGCGGGGGTGTTCGCGCCGAAGGCGGACGCGGCCTGGTACCTGCACGAGGCGACCGCCGGGCGGGACCTGGCGGGGTTCGTGCTGTACTCGTCGGTCGCGGGGGTGCTGGGCGGCCAGGGGCAGGGCAACTACGCGGCCGCCAACTCCTACCTGGACGCGCTCGCCGCCCACCGGCGGAGCCTGGGACTGCCCGCGGTGTCCATTGCCTGGGGCCCGTGGGCCGACCTGGGCATGACCGGCGGAACCCGGCCCATCGCCGGCCTGACACCGATCGGCGCCGCCCAGGGGATGGCCATGTTCGACACGGCCGTCGCGGCGGGGCAGCCGCGGGTGGTCGCGCTGCGGTTGTCCGTCGGCCTGCGGGCCAGGACCGAGGTCCCGCCGCTGTTCCACGGTCTGCTGCCACCCGGCCGCCGGGCCGCGGCAGGCGACACCGAGACCGCCGCGGCCACCCTGCTCGACCGGCTGCGTGGCCAGGACGCCGCCGAACGCGACCGCGTCCTGAGCCGCCTGGTCACCGAGTACACGGCCGCGGTCCTCGGTCACTCCGACGCCGCCGCGGTCGACCCGGAACGCGAGTTCCTGGAGATGGGCTTCGACTCGCTGCTGTCGGTGCAGCTGCGTAACAAGCTGTCCGAGACCGTCGGGCTGCGCCTGCCCACGACCGCGATCTTCGACCACCAGACGCCGGCCCGGCTCGCCAGGTGGCTGCGGGACCAGCTCGCCGGAAAGCTCGGCGACCCGGCTGGCGACGGCGGCGACACCATCAGCCGGATGTTCGTCGACGGCTTGCGCGACGGCAAACCCACCGAGGCGCTCGCCATGCTCAAGGCCGTCGCCGCGCTCCGGCCGACCTTCGAGAACCCGGCGGAGCTGGCCGAACTGCCCGCCGCGGTGACCCTGGCCGACGGTGCCGCGAGCCCGCAGCTCATCTGTATCAGCTCCCCGGTCGTGGTCGGCGGGGCGCACCAGTACGTCAGGCTCGCCGAGCGGTTCCAGGGCAGCCGGAAGGTCGTCGCGCTTCCGCTGCCGGGCTTCGTCACCGGCGAGCGTCTGCCCGCCACGGCAGACGCCGCCACCCGGGTCATGGCCGAGAGCATCCTGGAAGCCAGTGACGGCGAACCGTTCGTCCTGCTGGGACAGTCGACAGCCGGTGTGATCGCGATCGCGGCGGCGGGAATGCTGGAGCACCACTGGGGCGTCCGCCCGGAGGGCATCGCCCTGCTGGACACCCTCAGCCTGCGGCACTCGGCCACCGACGGCACCGACTACGTGGCGATGTTCCAGGACGTGATGACGGAGTTCAGGGACCACCACATGGTCGTCGACAGTGCCCGGCTGCTGGCCATGGCGCTGTGGCTCAACCGGCTGCCCGACATGCCCAGCTACCCCACCACCGCGCCGAAGATCCTGTTGCGCTGCGGCGGTTCCGCCGAGCCCACGCCGGAGCAGCGGGAACTGCTCGCCGAGGGCGACCTGGTCCGGGCGGCCGAGGGCGACCACTTCTCGGTGACCCAGGAGTTCGCCGGGCAGACCGCCGCGCAGCTCGAGGACTGGCTGCGCGGCGGCCGCTGATGCCGTTGCTGGGGGCGCTGGTTGGGTCCGGCCAGGGTGGTGAAGGCCCCCTTCATGACGTCTGACGTGGTGAAGGTGGCCTTCACGTGCTTGGGACGGGACAACTAGCGCGAACGGGCCGCGGGCATGAGGACAGGGCCGGGTCTCGCGATCTGGTCCCGGCGCGCCGGACAGTGGGACCAGGCGGGTCGGAACGTGCAACTCGCGGGTCCGGAACGGGCAACTCGCGCCCCAGAACGTACGACTCGCGCCCCAGAACGTACGACTCGCGCCCCAGAACGTACGACTCGCGCGTCAGAACGTACGACTCGCGCGAACGGGCCGTTCACGCGGGCGGCGGGCACCAGGTGAGAACCCGGTCCACATGGTGAGTTCTGCGCTCACGCACGCGAGTTCTGCATTCCGGACCGCGAGTTCTACGTTCCGGCCCGCGAGTTCTGCGCTCGGGACCACCCACCCCGCGACCCGGGGCCTTCACGGCGAACGGCGGCGACCGGACGGGCTACCAGGTCACGTCGAAGCGCTCGGGCAGGCCGCCGGACAGCGGGACGCTGCGCGGCACCAGCTCGCCGGCCGGGCGCAGGCCCGGCAGGCGGGCGAGCAACACCTCGAACACGGTCCGCAGGATCAGCCGGGCCAGCGGCGCGCCGAGGCAGGTCCACACGCCGTGGCTGAACGTCACGTGCCGGTTGGGGGAGCGGGCCGGGTCGAACCGGCCGGGGTCGTCGAAGCCCGCACTGTCCACATTGGCCAGCGTGAGATCCAGCAGCACGAGGTCGTTCTCCGCGATGGTCACCCCGCCGATCTCGATGTCGGCCCGGGCGTAGCGGGGCAGGCTGGCGCTGCCGGACACCCGCAGGATCTCCTCCACCGCCCGGGGCATGGCCTCGGGATCGGCGGCCAGCGCGGCACGCTGCTCGGGGTGCGCGTTGAGCAGCAGGACCCCGTAGTCGATCTGGTTGCGGGTCGCGCCCACGCCGGCGAACTGCAGCACCATCGCCAGCTGGACGACCTGTTCGTCGGTGGCGCCCGCCGCACACAGGCTGGACAGCATCGAGTCGTCCGGGTTCTCGCGCAGGCGCCCGACCAGTTCGGCGAGGTAGCCCGCGAGCCCGGCCAGGTCGCCCTCGCCGGCCTTGGCCATCAGCGTGACGCAGCGGGACCGGTCGGGCTCCGGCACGCCCAGCAGCTCGCACAGTGCCCGCAGGATCACCGGCGTGGAGAAGCCGGTACGCAGGTCCGCGGGTTGCCCGGCGGCCTCCAGCCGGTCCAGCTGGTCGTCGACGATCTGCCGCAGCGCGGGGCGCAGCGCCAGCATCCGCCTGGCCGAGAAGTAGGGCTTGAGCGTCGAGCGCAGCACCGAGTGCAGCATGTCGGCGGTCTGGTGGTCGGCCGCGGTCACCTGGTCATAGGTCGGCTCCCCGGCGTAGCAGGCCCGCTCGTCCGGGGCCGGATGCGAACGGCCGAGGCGGCTGTCGCCGAGCAGCTCGCGTACCTCGGCATAGCCGGACACCAGCCACGCCTCGTCACCGGCCGGGGTACGGATCCGGCGCACCGGTTCCTCCCTCGGCGGCACGTGGGGGCACATGCGCTGGTCGAATGACAGGTCGGACGTCATCAGCACCCGGTCCGCGGTCGACGTCATCGGGTTCCTCCTCCGGTGAACGGCTACCAGGCGACCGGCAGCGAGTGCAGGCCGAACACGGTGCCGTCGTACTTGAACGGCAGGTCCTCGATCGCTGCGGTGATACGCAGGGTGGGGATGCGGTCGAACAGGGTGCGGTGCACGCAGGCCATCTCCGCACGCACCAGGTTCTGGCCGAGGCACTGGTGCACTCCGTAGCCGAATCCCACGTGGTTACGGCCGTTGGCGGCGGGGTCGAACCGGTGCGGGCAGCCGAACGCCGCCTCGTCGTGGTTGGCCGAGGCCAGCAGCGGGATGATGCCCTCGCCCGCGCGGATCAGGCGGCCGCCGATCGTCACGTCGGCGACGGCCGTGCGCATCGCCAGCATGTCGCCGACCGAGTGGTACCGGACCAGCTCGTCCACGGCGCGCTCGTCGCCGATCCACTCCGGGTTGGCCAGCAGCGTGATCACGCCGAGCGCGATGTTGTTCGCGGTCGTCTCGTGCCCGGCCATGAGCAGCAGCATCACCGCCCCGGACAGCTCGTCCGCGCTGAGCACCCCGGTCCGCAGGATGCGGCTGATCAGGTCCTCGCCCGGCCACTTCGACTTGATCCCCACCAGCCGCCGGATGTACCGCAGCAGCTGCCGGGCGGCGTCGGCGCGCTGGCCCTCGGTGGTGGTCGCGACGCTGACCAGGACCTGGGTCCTGGTCTCGAAGAAGTCGCGGTCGGCCTCGGGGACCCCGAGGATCGCGGAGATGATCCGGGACGGCACGGCCAGCGCGAGGTCGGCCACCAGGTCCGCGGTGCCGTCCTTGGCGAGCAACGCGTCGACGCACTCGTCGACGACCCGCTGGATGGTCGGCTGCCAGGTGCGGACCCGGCGGACGGTGAACTCGGGGATGAGCACCTTGCGGAACCGGTCGTGGTCGGGCGGGTCGAGGCCGACGAACCAGCCGGGGATCTCGTCCTGGGTCGGCACGCCGCCGGTCACTGCGACCTTCGGGAACCCCTCGTTGGCCGGATTGGCGCTGATCCGCGGGTCGGTGAGCACCGCGCGCACGTCCGCGTGCCGGGGCACCAGCCACACCGGGTGACCGCTGGGCAGGTGCGACCGTACGGGGGCGCCGCCGGCCCGGAAGCCGGCGTACTCGGGCGGCGGCGCCATTCCGCCGGGCCTGCGGTACGGGAACGGGACGGCTTCCTGGTCGGTACTGGTCATGCTCAGCTCCCGTAGAATTCCCGGACCTTCCCGATCACGTAGTCCTGGTCGCTCGCGGTCAGTCCGATGTAGACCGGCAGGTACAGTCCCTGGTCGGCGAGCCGGGTTGCGTTGAGGGTGGGCCAGACCGGGTCGAGGTAGCCGGGCTGCTGGCTCATCGGCCGGAAGAACCGGCGCGTCTCCACACCGGCCCGCGCCAGGTGGTCGTGCAGTTCGTCGCGGCGCTCGGCGAGCAGGTCGTAGACCCACAGCACGTCGCGTGGCGGCAGCACGGTGATCCCGTCGACGTCGGCGAGACCTTCGTTGTAGCGCCGCTCGATCTCCCTGCGCTCGGCGAGGAAGTCGTCGAGTTGCTCGACCTGCGCCTGCGCCACCGCGGCCTGCATGTCGGTCATCCGGGCGCTGTAGGCGAGCTTGCGGTGGATGAAGTCGTGGTTGTGGGAGAAGCCCATCGAGCGCAGGTGCACGAGCTGGTCGGCCAGGCGTTGGTCGTCGGTGAGACAGATACCGCCCTCACCGGAGGTGATGATCTTGTTGCCGTACAGCGAGAAGCAGGCGATGTCGCCGACCGGGCGGACACCGTGTGCCTCCGCGGAGTCCTCGACCACCCGCAGGTTGTACTCGTAGGCCAGCCGCAGCACACCGTCCATGTCGCAGCGGCGGCCGTAGATGTGCACCGGCATGATCACCTTGGTGCGCGGGGTGATCTTCGCCTCGATGGCGCCGGTGTCGATGTTCAGGTCGTCCCGGCAGTCGACGAACACCGGCGTCGCGCCGACGTAGGTGACCGCCCAGGCGGTGGCGACCATCGTGAACTCCGGGACGATGACCTCGTCGCCGGGCCCGATGCCGAGCGCGCGCAGCGCCAGCATCAGCGCGGTGGTGCCGGACGAGCAGGACACACCGTGTGCGACGCCGTTGTAGTCCGCGAACGCCCGCTCGAACCCGGTGACATGCGGGCCCTTGGACGATATCCAGCCGTCCTTGATCCCGTCGGTGACGTACTCGAGCTCACGACCGGTGAGGCTGGGTTTGGCGACCACGTACTTGTAAGTCATGACATCCTCGTTCCTTGTCCGGAGCCCTCCAGCACCGGCAGCTCCAGCAGAAGGTCGGCGGCGGCGTGGCGACCGCCTGCCGCGGACATGAGTGCCGCCATCCGCTCGGCACGTTCCCGGTAGGACGGATCGGCCAGCACCCGGGTCAGCTTGTCGGTCGCGTCGTCCGGCTCGACGGTGTCGGTGCGGTTCAGCCGCAGGCCGATCCCGTGGTCCTCGACCCGCACCGCGATGTCGTAGCAGTCGACGAACAGCGGCCACATCACCTGCGGCTTGCCGAAGAAGAGGCCCTCGTGGAAGGAGTTGCTGCCGGCGTGGTTGAAGAACAGCCGGACGTGCGGGTGGGCCAGCACGTCGAGCTGGGAGGGCAGCCAGCTCTCCACCCGCAGGTTCGGTGGCAACGTGTCCCGCGGTGGCAGCAGGTGCTGTTGTCCCGCGGGCAGCTTCCACAGGACGTGGTGGCGGCCGTCGAGGCGGCGGGCGACCTCGACCAGTGCCTCGACCTCGTCCCGGCTGAACCGCATGAGCGTGCCGAACGCCTGGTACACGATCGACTCGTGGGCGTCCAGCCAGGCGGTGAGCCCGGGATCCGGTGGGGCCTGGGGCAGCGGCGGGATCATCGGCCCGGTGAGCCGCAGCCAGTCCGGGACGGTGAACGGGTAGTCCAGGTCGGCGATCGAGTAACACAACGCCAGTTCGGCCCGTTCCAGCTTGTCCATCGGGTTGCGGATCGACCGCGTGACACCGATTTCCGCCCAGACGGCGTCCTCGTACCGCATCCGCCGCAGCATCGCCGGGCTGGCGAACGTGGCCATGGTGCGCAGCCGGAACAGCTGGTTGGTGACGCGCTGGCGCAGGTTCATCCGCAGCGGAAGGCCGGACCGCGGCGTCGGGAATCCACGCGGGGTGAAGGACCGGCCGCCCAGGCCGGCGGCGGAGACCATGTTGCTCGCCAGGAACGGGACGCTGAGCACGAACGGGATGCCCTTGGTGAGGGCGAGGTCGACGGCGTAACCACAGAACGCGTCGAGGACCATCAGCGCGGGCCGCGTCCGCTCGACGGCCCGCTCGAGCACCTGGTACTTGGCGACCATCGCGTGCGGGTCCTGGGACTGGCGCAGGAACGCCTGGAGCGACCGGATCCGGGACGTCTCGTTCATCACCGCGCGGTAGGTCTCGTCGTCCCAGCCGGTGGGGGACAGGCCGGCCACCTCCTCGCCCAGCGAGAGGAACTCCACCTCGCTCGCCGCGGAGAGGTCCGCGACGTCCGCGCGGCGGTGCTCGTCGGTGGCGAACACCAGCCCGGGCACGCCACGCCGCGCGAGTTCGCCCGCCAGCACCAGCAACGGGTTGAGCAGGCCGCTGTCCGGGTAGGAAGCGAACAGGATGGGCCGCGCCGGCTCCGTCGGTTCCGCCATGGCTCCTAGCGTCCACCGCCGAGGTCCGAGAAACCCCTAGTGTCCTGAGCACTTCGCCGGGTGCTGTGTGCCCCCAATGTGGCATTGGGGGAGTTCAAGTTCCCCAACGCCACATTGGGGGAGGTTGCTGGGTCTCTTTCGTGGTGACGGCTGGGCCGGGTGTGACTGGTGAGGCCGCGACGCCGGGCGGGGAGTTCGTGAAGGCCACCTTCATCACATGAGACGACAGAAACTCGGCCTTCACACCGGACACCGGGTGTCGGGCAGGGCGAGGTGAGTGGCCGATCGCGCGAGTCCTCCGCTCCCGACCCGCGAGTCGACCGTTCCGGACCAGCGAGTTGCACGTTCCCGCCCACCTGGTTCCACCGCTTGTCATGCCGGGTCCAGATCGCGAGACCAGCCCTGTTCTCGCTGCGAGTCTCGCGCCCGGGAACGCGAGTCTCGTCTTCCGGAACGCGAATGACGCGCTCCGGACCACCGCACTTCGCCGCGCCGCGGAAAGCCACCAGAACCCCTAGTCCCGTCGTGCGTTCCCGCCGGTCGGTGGAGCTTCTAGGGGAATGTCCAGTCCACCGTTCGTACGGTCCAGATCCGAACCCTCCGAAGGAACGAGGTGGTGCGCGTGCCTGGGGAACCTGGCGAGTACCTCGACCGGGTACGCGGCGCGGTGGCGGAGGTGCTCGGCATCGCGGCGGACGCCGTACCGGCCGGTGTGCCGCTGCGGGAGCTGGGCGTCGACTCCGCCGGGCTGACCCGGCTGGCGGCGGACCTGTCGGCCGGGCTGGGCCGCGACGTCCCGGCGTGGGCGGTGTGGCGCCACCCGACGGCGGGCGCGCTGGCCGGGTTCCTCGCCGGGGTCGGTGAAGCCGTACCGCGGCCGCGTAGGCAGGTCGCCGCGGAGCCGGTCGCGATCGTCGGGCTCGGCTGCCGGCTGCCCGGCGGCATCGGCTCGCCCGGCGCGCTGTGGGACGCGTTGCTGGTGGGGTTCGACGCCGTCGGCGAGGTACCGGCGGGCCGCTGGGACGCGCGGCGCTGGTACGACGACGACATCGCCACACCCGGCCGGACCACCACCCGCCGCGGCGCCTTCCTCGACGACGTGGCCGGATTCGACGCCGCCTTCTTCCGGATCTCACCGGCCGAGGCCGAGCGGACCGACCCGCAGCAGCGGATCGCGCTGGAGGTCGCCTGGTCGGCGCTGGAGGACGCCAGGATCGTGCCGGACACGCTGGCGGGCAGCCGGACCGGCGTGTTCTTCGGCACGATGTGGCAGGAGTACCACCTGGCCACCGGCGCCGACCCGGCGAGCATCGGCCCGCAGTCCGCCGTCGGCTGGGACACCTCGATCGTGCCCGCGCGGATCGCCTACGCCCTCGGCCTGCGCGGGCCCGCGATATCGGTCGGCAGCGCGTGCAGTTCCTCGCTCGCCGCCGTGCACCTGGCCGCGGCGAGCCTGCGGCGCGGCGAGTCCGACGTCGCGCTGGCCGGCGGGGTCAGTCTGATGCTGCACCCGCACACGACGGTCGCGATGACGAAGTTCGGCGGGCTGAACCCGGCCGGGCAGTGCCGGGCGTTCGACGCGGGCGCCGCCGGCTACGTCCGTGGCGAGGGCTGCGGGGTAGTCGTGCTGCGCAGGCTGTCCGACGCGCTGCGCGACGGCGACCGGATCTACGCCGTGCTACGCGGCAGCGCGGTCAACAACGACGGCGCCTCCAACGGGCTGACCGCGCCCAACCCGCGTGCCCAGGTCGACGTGCTGCGGGACGCGTGGCAGGACGCCGGCATACCGCCCGAGCGGGTGTCCTATGTGGAGGCACACGGCACCGGGACGCCGCTCGGCGACGTGGTCGAGGCAGCCGCGCTGGGCGAGGTCTTCGCCCCCGGCCGCACCGGCTCGCTGCTGGTCGGATCGGCCAAAACCAACTTCGGCCACCTGGAACCGGCGGCGGGCGTGCTCGGCGTGCTCAAGACCACGCTCGCGCTGCACCACGGCGTGCTGCCCGCCAGCCTGCACTTCGACGAGCCCAACCCCGGTATCGACTTCGCCGGTCAGCGGATCGAGGTGGTGACCGCACCGCGTGCCTGGCCGCCGGGTCACCGCTACGCCGGAGTGAGCGGGTTCGGGTTCGGCGGCACCAACGTCCACGTCGCTCTGGAACAGGCACCCGCTGGCCCGCGCAGGCTGCTCGCCCTGTCCGGGGACAGCGAATCCGCACTGCGTGCCCGGATCGGCGCCGCGTTGCGGGATCCGGCGGGCGAGTCGACGGCCGGGGCGGGCGACGGGCCGTACCGCGCGTTCGCGGCGGCGGACCCGTCCGGGGACCCCGCCGTGCGCACCGGCAGGCCGGGCGGACGGCCCCGGGTCGCGTTCTGCTTCTCCGGTCACGGCAGCCAGTGGATCGGCATGGGCCGCGACCTGCTGGCCGAACCGGTGTTCCGCGCGGCGGTGACCGAGGTCGACCACGCGCTGGCCGGCGTGGTCGGCTGGTCGGTGCTCGACGAGCTGGCCGCCGGCAGCGGGCTGGACCGGACCGACGTGATCCAGCCGGCGTTGTTCGCCGTGCAGGTGGCGCTGGCCCGGACGCTGGCGGCGTGGGGAGTGGTGCCCGACGTCGTGTTCGGGCAGAGCGTCGGCGAGGTCGCCGCCGCCGTCACCGCGGGCGCGCTCACCCTCGGCCAGGGCGCCCGGCTCATCGGCGTGTGGTCCCGGCTGATCGCCGAGCGGGCCGCGGGCACCGGCACCGTGCTGGTCTGCGCGCTGCCCGGCGACGACGCCGCGCGGCGGGCCGGTGGCAGGCTCACCGTGGCGGGGTGGCTGTCTGGCGGCTGGATCTGTCTGTCCGGCGGGCATGCCGCGATCGACGAGGTCGAGCGGGAACTGGCCGAGGACGGCGTGCGGACCCACCGGGTCGCCATCGACTACCCGTCGCACAGCGCGGACCTGGCCGCGCTGGGACCGGAACTGGTGCGTCGCCTCGGGGAGCTGGACCCGGCCGGGACCACCGTCCCGTTCCTGTCCACGGTCACCGGCGGCCCGCTGCCCGGCGGCGAGCTGGACGCCGGGTACTGGGCCCGCAACATGTGCCTGCCGATGCGCCTCGCCGAGGTGGTGGGCACGCTGCCCGCAGGCACCCGGGTGATCGAGATCGGGCCGCACCCGGTCCTGCGGGAGCAGCTGGGTACCGGGGCACTGGCCACCTGCCGCCGCGACACCCCCGGCAGGCACACGCTGGAGGACCTGCTCGGCACGCTGTGGACCGACGGCGTCGACGTGGACTGGGCCGCGGTCACCGGCACCGGCTCGCCGCGGCACCCGGTGCCGCTGCTGCTCTCCGCGCGTGACGACGCCGCGCTGCGCGCCCAGGCCCAGGCTCTGCACGCACACCTGACGGCCCGCCCGGCGGCCCCCGCCGCCCTCGCCCGCTCGCTGGCCACCACGCGGTC
Source organism: Amycolatopsis suaedae (assembly GCF_004214935.1). GTDB lineage: Bacteria > Actinomycetota > Actinomycetes > Mycobacteriales > Pseudonocardiaceae > Amycolatopsis > Amycolatopsis suaedae. The sequence goes on along the minus strand of NZ_SFCC01000005.1, from coordinate 408,019 downwards.
CGCCTTCGACCACCGGGCGGTACTGCTCGTCCGCGACGAACGCGACGTCCTGCCCGGCCTCGCCGCGCTCGCCGCGGGAACCCCCGCACCGGGCCTGGTCACCGGCACCCGCGCGGCCGACGTCACCGGGCCGGTCCTGGTGTTCCCCGGTCAGGGTTCCCAGTGGGCAGGCATGGCGGGCGAGCTGATCGACTCCTCCCCGGTGTTCGCCGAGCGACTCGGCGAGTGCGCGCGGGCGCTGGCCGAGTTCGTCGACTGGTCGCTGACCGACGTGCTCGCCGACGAGGCCGCCCTCGCCCGCGCCGACGTCGTGCAGCCGGCACTGTGGGCGGTGATGGTCTCCCTGGCGCGGCTGTGGGAGGCCCACGGTGTCCGGCCCGCGGCCGTGGTCGGGCACTCGCAGGGCGAGATCGCCGCCGCCTGCGTCGCGGGTGGGCTGTCGTTGCGGGACGCCGCGCGGGTGGTCGCCCTGCGCGGCAAGGTGATCGCGGCAGAACTGTCCGGGACCGGCGGCATGGTCTCGGTCGGGCTGTCCCGTGCGGAGGCCGAACGGCGCATCCCCGGCTGGGACGCCCGGCTCTCGGTGGCCGCCGAGCTCGGCCCGTCGTCGACCGTGCTGGCCGGCGGCACCGAGGAACTGGAGACCCTGCTCGCGCGCTGCCGTGAGGAGGGCGTGCGGGCCGGGCGGGTGGCCATCGACTATCCCTCGCACTCGCCGAGGGTGGACCCGGTCCGCGCCGAGGTGCTCGACGTCCTCGCGCCGGTCCGGCCGCGGTCGTCCGGCACGACGTTCGTGTCCACGGTGACCGGGGAACCGGTCGACACGGCGACCCTGGACGCCGGGTACTGGTTCCGCAACCTCCGCGAGCCGGTCGAACTGCGGGCCGCCGTGACCCGGCTGATCGAGGCAGGGCACCGGGTGTTCGTCGAGGTGAGCCCGCATCCGGTGCTCACCCCGGGAATCCAGGAGACCGCGGGCGGGCACGACGTGGTGGTGGCCGGCACCCTGCGCCGCGGCGAGGGCGGGCCGGCGCGCTTCCTCACCTCGGTCGCCGAGGCCTGCGTGCGCGGCGTGGCGGTGAGCTGGGCGCCTGCGCTGCCCCCTGCCCGCGTGGTCGACCTGCCCACCTATCCCTTCCAGCACCGGCGCTACTGGCTGGAGACCGGGACGGCACTGCCCGACGGCAGCACCAGCCCGGCCGAGGGGCGGTTCTGGGCCGCGGTGGAACGCGGCGACCTGACCACCGTTCGGTCCACATTGGACATAGCGGAGGACGTGACGCTCACCGAGCTGCTGCCCGCGCTCGCCCGCTGGCGGCACAAGCTCACCGGCGTCCCGGCCGAGCCGGTGCGGCCCGCGGAACCCGAGGCGTCCGCGGACCTGGCGGCCACGCTGGCCGCCGAGTCGCCGGAGCGGCGGATGGAACTGGTGCTGGACATCGTGCTGCGGCACACCGCGGCCATCCTCGGCTACGGCCGCGACGACTGGCCGGCCCCGGACCGGGCGTTCCGCGATCTCGGCTTCGAGTCGGTGACCGGTGTGGACCTGCGCAACCGGCTGTCCGCCGAGATCGGCCGCCCGCTCGCGGTGACGCTGGTCTACGACGAGCCCACCCCGGCCGCGATGGCCGCGCACCTGCTGGCCCAGCTCGGCCTCGCCCCCGGCGAGCCCGAGGCGCCCAAGCCCATCGACGACGTCTCCGACGACGAGCTGTTCCAGTTCATCGACAGCATCACCAGCAGGAGGGTCAGTTGACCAGCACCGAGCAGAAGCTGCGGGATTACCTGCGCCGGGTGACCGCGGAGCTGAACGACGCGCGTGAGGAACTGGCGGCGGCACGCGAACCGATCGCGGTGGTGGCGATGAGCTGCCGGCTGCCCGGCGGGGTCAGCTCCCCGGAGGAGTTCTGGGCGTTGCTGGCCGACGGTTCGGACGCGATCGGGCCGCTGCCGGCCGACCGCGGCTGGGACCTCGACGCCCTCTACGACCCGGACCCCGAGCGGGCCGGTACCGCCTACGTCAAGGAAGGCGGGTTCCTCAGCGGCATCGCCGACTTCGACGCGGAGTTCTTCGGCATCTCGCCACGCGAGGCGCTGGCCATGGACCCGCAGCAGCGGCTGGTGCTGGAGGGCGCCTGGGAGGTGCTCGAGCGGGCCCGGATCGACCCGGCCGGGCTGCGCGGCAGCGACACCGGCGTCTACCTCGGCACCAACGGCCTGGACTACAACGAGATCGCCACCGCGAGCCCGGGACTGGAGGGGCACACCCTGACCGGAGGCGCGGCCAGTGTCCTGGCCGGCCGGGTGTCCTACATTCTCGGGCTGGAGGGGCCCGCGGTCACGGTGGACACCGCGTGCTCGTCGTCGCTGGTGGCACTGCACGACGCGGTGCGGGCGCTGCGTGGTGGCGAGTGCTCGCTGGCGATCGCGGGCGGCGCCAACGTGATGACCACCCCGCAGCTGCTGCTGGAGTTCAGCAGGCAGCGCGGCCTGTCCCCGGAGGCCCGCTGCCGCGCGTTCGGCGACGGCGCGGACGGTCTCGCCATCGCCGAGGGCGTCGGGCTGGTGCTGCTGGAACGGCTTTCCGACGCCCTGGCCAACGGCCACCCGGTGCTGGCCGTCGTGCGCGGCAGTGCCATCAACTCCGACGGCGCGAGCAACGGGCTCACCGCGCCCAGCGGCAAGGCCCAGCAGCGGGTGATCCGCGCCGCGCTGGCCGACGCCGGGCTCGAACCGTCCGATGTGGACGCCGTGGAGGCACACGGCACCGGAACCCGGCTCGGCGACCCGATCGAGGCACACGCGCTGCTGGCCACCTACGGCCAGGACCGGGAGGAACCGCTGCTGCTCGGATCGGGCAAGTCCAACATCGGCCACACCCAGGCCGCCGCGGGCATCACCGGCGTCATCAAGGTCGTGCAGGCACTGCGGCACGGCGAGCTGCCCCGCACCCTGCACGCCGACCCGCCGAGCCCGCACGTGGACTGGTCCGCCGGCCGGGTGCGGCTGCTGACCGAGCCGGTGCGGCTGCCGGACGCGGACCGGCCGCGCCGCGCAGGCGTCTCGGCGTTCGGCATGAGCGGGACCAACGCGCACGTCATCCTGGAGCAGGCGCCCGCCGGGCCCGGCCAGGACCGGGCGGAGCGAGCGCGGGCAACCCAGACTCCGTGGATCCTCTCCGCACGGTCGGAGGCCGCACTGCGTGCGCAGGCAGGCCGGTTGCGGTCCGCCGTGGACGGCGCCGACCCGGTGGACGTCGGGCTCTCGCTGGCCACCACGCGGTCGGTGTTCGACCACCGGGCCGTCCTCGTCGGCGGGACCGAAGCGGAGCTGACCGCCAGGCTCGGCGCGCTCGCCGAGGGCGAGCCGGTTCCCGGCCTGGTCACCGGCACGGCGGGCCGGACCGGCGGCATCGTGTTCGTCTTCCCCGGACAGGGCACCGAGTGGATCGGGATGGCGCGGGAACTGCTGGACACCTCACCGGTGTTCGCCGAGTCGGTGGCCGGGTGCGCGCGGGCGCTGGCACCGCATCTCGACTGGTCGGTGACCGACGCGCTGGGCAGCGACGACCCGGACTCGCTCAGCCGGGTCGACGTGGTGCAGCCGGTGCTGTGGACGGTGATGGTGTCGCTGGCGGCGGTGTGGCGTTCCTACGGCGTGCGTCCCGCCGCGGTGGTGGGGCATTCGCAGGGCGAGGTCGCGGCGGCCGTGGTGGCCGGCGGGCTGTCGCTGGAGGACGGGGCGCTCGTCGTCGCGCGGCGGAGCAGGCTGATCACCGAGAAGCTGCCGCGCGACTGGCGGATGGCGTCGGTGCTGGCACCGCTGGCGGACGTCGAGGGACGGTTCCCGTTCTGTGGTGACGGACTGACCGTCGCGGCGGTCAACTCGCCCGCGGCGGTCACCGTCTCCGGCCCCGCCGCCGAGGTGGAGCGCCTGGTCGGCTCCTGCGTGGCCGACGGCCTGCGGGCCAAGCTGATGCCCGCCGACCGGGCCACGCACTGCGCGGCCGTGGAGAGCCTCGCCGGTGACCTCGGTGAACTGCTCGCCCCGGTGCGCCCGCGGGCAGGTGAGGTGCCGTTCTACTCCACGGTGACCGGCGGCCCGCTCGGCACCGCGGAGCTGGACGCGGACTACTGGTACCGCAACATGCGCGAGCCGGTCGCCTTCCGGAGCACGGTGGAGCGGCTTGCCGCCGACGGCCACCGCTGCCTGGTGGAGATGAGCCCGCACCCGGTGCTCACCGGCTACGCGGAGGACACGCTGGACGACGCCGGTGTCGCCGGCGTGGTCACCGGGACCCTGCGCCGCGACGACGGCGGTATGCGGCGGCTGCTGGAGTCGGCCGCGCACCTGTGGGTCAACGGCGTCGCCGTCGACTGGACACCGGCTTTGGCCGGCGGCTCACCGGTGGACCTGCCGACCTACCCGTTCCAGCGGCAGCGGTTCTGGCCGGCGCCGCACACCCGGGCGGGGGACGCCGCCGGCCTGGGACTGGCCGCGGCCAACCACCCGCTGCTCGCCGGCACGGTGGAGCTGGCCGGGGAGGGCGGTGTCGTGCTAACCGGGCGGCTGTCGCTGGAGACGCACCCGTGGATCGGCGACCACCGCCTGCGCGACCAGGCGCTGCTGTCCGCCACCGGCTTCGTCGAACTGCTGGTGCGTGCCGGGGACGAGGTCGGCTGCGACCGCGTCGCGGACCTGACCCTGACGGCGCCGCTGCCGCTGCCCGAGCGCGGCGGGGTGCGGATCCAGGTCCGGGTGGACGCCGCGGACGAGGACGGCACCCGCGCGGTCACCGTCCACTCCCGGCCGGACGGCGAGGACGGCGAGCGGTGGACAGAGCACGCCACCGGCGTACTCGCCCCCGGAATGTCCGATGCGGACCCCGCGTTCACCGGGGAGTGGCCCCCGCCCGGCGCCACCGAGATCGACCTGTCCGGCTTCTACGAGACCGTCGCCGAGTCCGGCTACGGGTACGGCCCGGTGTTCCGCGGGCTGCGCCGGGCCTGGTCCCGCGACGGCGAGGTCTTCGCCGAGGCGAGCCTGCCCGAGGACGCCGACGCCGACGGGTTCGGCCTGCACCCGGCCCTGCTCGACGCGGCGACCCACGCGATCCTGGTCGCCGGGTTCGACGTCCCGGCCGGCGCACTGCCGTTCTCGTGGCAGGGCGTGTCCCTGCACGCGACCGGGGCACGGGCGCTGCGGGTGCGGCTGACCGGCACCGGCGACGCGACGGTGTCGCTGCTGGCCGCCGACCCGGCGGGCGCCGTGGTGGTGTCGGCCGACGCGGTGGTCCTGCGGGCGGCCCCGGACGCGGCGCCGGTGACCGAGCCCAGCTCGCTGTACACGGTGGACTGGGAACCGGTCACGACCCCGGCACCCGCGTCCGGCCGGACCTCCGTGCTGCTGGCCGGAGACGCCGGCGCACTGGCCGGACTGGACGAGGTGCCCGACGTCGTGCTGGCCCGTGTCCACGGCGACGGCGACGGCCCGGACGCGGTGCACGAGGTGTCGGCGCGGCTGCTGACGTTGCTGCAGCGGTGGCTGGGCGAGGAGCGGTTCGCCGGTTCCCGGCTGGTCGTGGTGCTCAGCGGCGGCACCGACGGCAGCGATCTCGCCGCCGCGGCGGCGTGGGGCATGGTCCGCAGCGCGATCTCGGAGAATCCCGGCTCGTTCGGGCTGCTGGAGGTGCCGGCGCAGGAGGTCGACGCCGGTGTCGAGCTGGCGCTGCCGTACGTGCTGGCCGGTGACGAACCACAGTTGCTGGTCCGCGACGGCCAGGTGTACGTCCCCAGGCTGGTCGCCGACCCGGCGACGCTGACCGTGCCGGTGCTGGACCGGGACTGGCGGCTGGACGTGGTCACCCCCGGCACCGTCGACGGGCTGGGCATCGTGCCGGGAACGGACAGCGCGCGGCCGCTGACCGGCAGGCAGGTGCGGCTGGCCGTCTCGGCAGCCGGGGTCAACTTCCTGGACGTGCTGGCGACCCTGGGCTACGGCAAGGTGCGGGACGCCGCCGCCCGCTACCACGGCGAGCAGGGCACCCTCGGTGTCGAGGCCGCCGGTGTGGTGGTCGAGACCGGCCCCGAGACGACCCGCGCCAAGGTCGGCGACCGGGTGCTGGGCCTGGTCACCGGCGGCTTCGGGCCGACGGCCGTGGTGGACGAGCGGTGCACGGTGACCGTGCCGGACGGCTGGCCGGACGAGACCGCCGCCGGTGTCGCGGCGCCGTTCCTGTCCGCCCTGTACGGGCTCGTCGACGTGGCGGGACTGGCCGGGGGCGAGCGCGTGCTGATCCACGCCGGGGCAGGCGGCGTGGGCATGGCCGCGATCCAGCTGGCGCGCCACCTCGGCGCGGAGGTGTACGCGACGGCCAGTGAGTCCAAGTGGGACGTCCTGCGTGAGCTGGGACTGGCCGACGACCACATCGCCTCCTCCCGCACGCTGGACTTCGCGGAGAAGTTCCCGCGGATGGACGTCGTGCTGAACTCGCTGACCGGCGAGTTCGTCGACGCCTCGCTGCGGCTGCTCGGTCCCGGCGGCCGGTTCACCGAACTGGGCAAGAACGACGTCCGGTCCGCGGTGGAGCTGCCCGGCGTGCGCTACCGGGCGTTCGACCTGACCGAGGTCGACCCCGACCGGATCGCCGCGATGCTCACCGAGCTGATGTCGCTGTTCGACGCGGGCACGCTGCGCCCGCTGCCCACCCGTGCCTGGAACATCCGCCAGGCGGCGCCCGCGTTCCGGTTCATGAGCCAGGCCAGGCACACCGGCAAGATCGTGCTGACCGTTCCCCGCGGCTGGGACCGCGACCGGGCGGTGCTGGTCACCGGCGGCACCAGCGGGCTGGGCCGGGAACTGGCCCGGCACCTGGCCGGGCAGGGGTTCCGGTGGCTGGTGCTGGCCAGCCGCCGTGGCCCGGCGGCGGCCGGGGCCGCCGAGCTGGTCGAGGAACTCGCCGGTCACGGCTGCCGTGTCGAGGTCGTCGCGTGCGACGTCGCGGACGCCGCCGACGTCGGGAAGCTGGTCCACGACCTCGGGGTCCGCGGCGGGTTGACGGCGGTCGTGCACGCCGCGGGCATCCTGGAGGACGGCGTCGTGGAGACGCTGACCCCCGATCAGCTGACCAGGGTGCTGCGCCCGAAGGTCGACGCCGCCTGGAACCTGCACGAGGCGACCAGGAACCTCGACCTCGCCGGCTTCGTGGTCTACAGCTCGGTGGCCGGGGTGCTCGGCACGACCGGACAGGCCAACTACGCGGCGGCCAACGCGTTCCTCGACGGCCTGTGTCACCGCCGCCGCGCCGAGGGGCTGCCCGGCGTGGCCCTGGCGTGGGGCCTGTGGGACCAGTCGACCGGCATGACCGGTGGAATGTCCGATGTGGACTACGCGCGGGTCAGGCGGTCCGGTCAGCGGCCGCTGGCGCTCGCCCACGGGCTGGCGATGTTCGACGCCGCGGTCACCTCCGACGCCGCGGTGACCGTGGTGATGGACGTGGACCGCCCGGCACTGCGGGCCCGGGAGGACCTGCCGTCGATCCTGCGGGGAATCTGCCCCGCCGTGGGCAGGCGCACGGCGACCGCGGACGTGGCGGCGCCGGTGGCGCTGGCCCAGCGGCTGCCCGCGCTGCCGCCGGCGGAACGCCAGGAGGTGCTGGTCGACCTGATCCGGCGGCAGATCCAGGTGGTGCTGGGATTCGCCGACGCCGGCGCGATCGAGGCCGACCGGCCGTTCAAGGAACTCGGATTCGACTCGTTGACCGCCGTGGAACTGCGGAACAAGCTCGGCGCCGCGCTCGGCCGCAAGCTGTCGGCGACGCTGGTGTTCGACTACCCGACCACGACGGCGCTGGCCGGCCACCTGCTCACGACGCTGGTGGGGGAGACGGAGCCGGCGGGCGGCGGCTCGGTACCCGAGGCCATCGACCGGCTGGAGGCCGCGCTCTCGGCAGGGCTGCCGCGACAGGAGCGGCAGGACGCCGCGCTGCGCCTGGAAAAGCTCGTCACGGCGCTGCGGCGCGACGGCGCCAATGGCACCGGGCACGGGGAGGGCCCGTCCGACGACGACATCAATTCCGTGTCCGTCACTGAGCTGTTCCAGCTCATCGACGAGAACTTCGCCGACCCGTCCGACAGCAGGCCGGCGTGAGGACGATGTCGAGCTTTCCGTTTCCACGTAACACCGAACGGGGTTGTGGCAGGCCATGAGTGAGGACACGGACCAGGTTGTCGACTACCTCCGGCGGGTCACCGTCGACCTGCGCCGCGCCCGGCAGCGGGTCGAGGAACTGGAGGCCCGCGACCGCGAGCCGATCGCCATCGTGGGCATGGGCTGCCGCTACCCCGGCGGGATCACCTCACCCGAGGACCTGTGGCGGCTGGTGACCTCCGGCGGGAACGCGATCTCGCCGTTCCCCGCGGACCGCGGCTGGGAGCCCGTCGAGCCGGGAGTGGGCGGTTTCCTCGACGGGGCGGCCGACTTCGACCCCGCGTTCTTCGGGATGTCGCCACGGGAGGCGATGTCGACCGACGCCCAGCACCGGTTGCTGCTGGAGGTGTCCTGGGAGGCGCTGGAACGGGCCTCGATCGACCCGAACTCGTTGCGCGGCAGCCGGACCGCGGTGTTCACCGGCGTGGTCTACAGCGACTACGGCGACCTCCTCGACCCCGACGAGTTCCGCGGCTACCAGGGCATCGGCAGCAGGCCGGGCCTCGCGTCCGGCCGGGTGGCCTACGCGCTCGGCCTGGAGGGCCCGGCGGTGTCGGTGGACACGGCCTGCGCGTCGTCGCTGGTGGCGCTGCACCTCGCGGTGCGGGCGCTGCGGGCGGGGGAGTGCTCGCTGGCGCTGGCAGGCGGGGTGACCGTGCTGTCCACGCCCGCGCAGTTCGCGGAGTTCGCCCGGCACGGCGGGCTGGCCGCGGACGGGCAGTGCAAGGCGTTCTCCGAGGCGGCCGACGGCGTCGGCTGGTCGGAGGGCGTGGGCGTGCTGGTGCTGGAGCGGCTGTCGGAGGCGCGGCGCAACGGCCACCGGGTCCTCGCGGTGGTGCGGGGGTCCGCGACCAACTCCGACGGCGCGTCCAACGGGCTGACCGCGCCGAACGGGCCGGCGCAGGAACGGGTGATCAGGGCGGCGCTGGCCGACGCGGAGCTGTTCCCCGGCGACGTCGACCTGCTGGAGGCACACGGCACCGGAACCCGACTGGGCGATCCCATCGAGGCGCAGGCGGCCATCCGCGCCTACGGCGGGGACCGGGCACATCCGCTGCTGATCGGCTCGGTCAAGTCCAACCTCGGGCACACGCTCGGCGCGGCAGGCGTGGCCGGGGTGATCAAGGCGGTGCTGGCGGTCCGGGAGGGCGTCGCGCCGCGGACCCTGCACGTGGACACCCCGTCGTCGCATGTGGACTGGTCCGCCGGTTCGGTGGAACTGCTGACCGAGCAGGTCCCGTGGCCCGCGGTGGACCGGCCACGGCGGGCGGCGGTGTCGTCGTTCGGCATCAGCGGGACGAACGCGCACGTGGTGATCGAGCAGGCCCCGCCGGCGTCGGAGCGGGAGCCCGGTGTGCCGCCCGGGGTGGTTCCATGGGTGCTGTCCGCGCGAACCGAACCGGCACTGCGCGACCAGGCGGCGCGCCTGGCGGCAGTGGACGGCTCACTGTGCGACGTCGGGTACTCGCTGGCCACCGCGCGTGCGGCGTTCGAGCGGCGGGCGGTCGTGCTCGCCGCCGACCGCGCGAGCGCCCAGCGGGCGCTGGCCGCCATCGCACGGGACGAGCCGGACCCGGACGTCGTGCGTGGTGCCGTGCGGGCGGGCAGGACGGCGTTCGTCTTCTCCGGTCAGGGTTCGCAGCGGCTGGGCATGGGCCGGGAACTCCACCGCCGGTTCCCCGTCTTCGCCGAGGCGTTCGACGCGGTGCTGGCCGAGCTGGACCCCGCGCCGCGGGACGTCATGTGGGGTGAGGACCCGGCCGCACTGGCGGACACCGGGTGGGCACAACCCGCGTTGTTCGCCTTCGAGGTGGCGTTGTTCCGCCTGTTCGAGTCCTGGGGTGTCCGGCCGGACTTCCTGGTGGGGCACTCGATCGGTGAGCTGGCCGCCGCGCACGTGGCCGGCGTGCTCTCGCTGGCCGACGCGTGCGCGGTGGTGTCGGCCCGTGCCCGGCTGATGCGGAACCTGCCGCCCGGCGGGGCGATGGTCGCCGTGCGGGCGAGCGAGAGCGAGGTGCTGCCGTTACTCACCGAAGGGGTCGTGGTGGCCGCGGTGAACGGCCCGGACCGGGTCGTGCTCTCCGGTGACCGGGACGCCGTCCTGGCGGTGGCGGACCGGTTCGCCGACGCGAAGACGCTGCGGACCAGTCACGCGTTCCACTCGCCGCTGATGGAGCCGATGCTGGCGGAGTTCGCGCGGGCGATCGGCGGGATCACCGCGCGCGAGGCGGACATTCCCATCGTGTCCACTGTGGACACCGAGGCGCGGTTCGGTACCGCGGAGTACTGGGTGCGGCAGGTACGCGAGCCGGTGCGGTTCGCCGACGCCGTCGGCGGGATGAGCACCGTCGCCCGCTTCCTGGAACTGGGACCGGACGGAAGCCTGTGCGCGGCCGTGCAGGCCTGCCTGCCGGACGCGGTGACCGTGCCGGTACTGCGTGGTGAGCGGCCGGAGGAGGAGAGCGCGGTCCGCGCGCTGGCGACGCTGACGGTCACCGGCGTCCCGGTCGACTGGCATGCCTTCTACGCCGGCACCGGGGCGTCCACAGTGGACCTGCCGACCTACCCGTTCGAGCACCAGCGGTTCTGGCCGGCGGCGCGGGCCCGCGCCGCCGACGCGACCGGCCTGGGCCTGGAGGTCGCCGGGCACCCGTTGCTCGCCGCCAGGGCGACCCTGGCCGACGCCAACGGCGTGCTGTTCACCGGCCTGCTCTCGGTCGCCACCCATCCGTGGCTGGCCGATCACGTGGTGGACGGCCGGGTGCTGCTCGCCGGTACCGCCCTGCTGGAACTGGCGATCCGCGCGGGCGACGAGGCCGGCTGCGGCCGGGTCACCGAGCTGACCCTGCTCGCCCCGCTGGTCCTCGACGGGCCCGGTGCGGTCCAGGTACACGTCTGGGTCGGGGCCGAACAGCAGCACGGCACCCGGCCCGTCGCGGTGTACTCCCGCCCCGCCGACGCGACCGGCCAGGACTGGACCCGGCACGCCACCGGTCAGCTGGCGCCGGACGCGCGCCCCGCCGACCCGGTGGCGACGCGGTGGCCACCGCCCGGCGCGACGGCGCTGGACGTCACCGGCTTCTACGAGCGTGCTGCCGAGCCCGGCTTCGACTACGGCCCGGTCTTCCAGGGCCTGCGTGCGGCGTGGCGCCGCGGCGACGAGCTGTTCGCCGAGGTCGCGCTTCCCGATCAGGTCCGCGACGCCGAGGCCTACGGGGTACACCCGGCACTGCTGGACGCCGCGATGCACGCCCTGCCGTTCATCGTCCCGGCGGAGGGCAGGCGCCGGCTGCTGTTCGGCTGGGAGGACGTCTCGCTGTATGCCGTGGGTGCAGCCGAGCTACGCGTCCGGATCACCCCGGACGGCGACGGCGGTGTCACGCTGGTCGCCACGGACGCCACCGGGGCACCGGTGCTGTCCGTGGGCAGGGTGGCGCTGCGCGCCGCGGAACCGGTGGCCACCGGACCGGACGGGTTGTTCGTGGTGGACTGGGTGCCGCCACGTTCCCCGGGGCAGGCGCCGGCCGGGACCGCCTGGTGGGACGGCACGGGCGACCTGCCCGACCCGCTGCCCGACGCCGTCCTGGTCGACGTTCGCGGCCGGGGCGGACCTGCCGAGACGGTGCCTGCCGTCCACGAAGCGACCGCCCGCGTGCTGGCGCTGGTGCGCCGCTGGGTCACCGACGAGCGGTGCGCCGGGTCCCGGCTGGTGCTGGTGACCGACGGCGCCGGGGACCTGGTGGCCGCCGCCGTCGGCGGCCTGGTGCGCTCGGCGGCCGCCGAGCACCCGGGCCGGTTCGGGCTGCTCGCCGCGGAGTCCGGCGACGACGTCACCCTCGCCCTGCCGTCGCTGAGCGCCGACGAGCCGCAGCTGGCGGTGCGCGACGGCCGGGTGTGTGTGCCGCGGCTGCGCCGGGCCGATCCGGTGGACGGCGGCGCGGGCTGGGACCGCGACGGCACGGTGCTGATCACCGGCGGCACCGGCGGGATCGGCAGGGAGCTGGCCAGGCACCTGGCCGGGCAGGGCTTCACGAACCTGGTGCTGGCCGGCAGGCGCGGCCCGGATGCCGACGGCATGCCGGAGCTGGTGGCCGAGCTGGCCGGGCGGGGAACCCGGGTCAGGGTGCTCGCCGGCGACCTGACTGACCGGGACGCGGTACGGGCCCTGGTGGCCGAGTCCGGTGCGGACCGGCCGCTGACCGCTGTCGTGCACGCCGCCGGTGTCGTCGACGACGGCGTGGTGGCGTCGCTGACCCCCGGCAGGCTCGCCGCCGTGCTCGGCCCGAAGGCCGACGCGGCCTGGCACCTGCACGAGGCCACCAGGGACCTGCCACTGGCCGGGTTCGTGCTGTTCTCCTCGGCGGCCGGGGTGTACGGCGCGGCCGGGCAGGCCAACTACGCCGCGGCGAACGCGTTCCTCGACGCCCTGGCCGCCCACCGGCGCGCGGCCGGGCTGCCCGCCGTGTCGATCGCCTGGGGTGCCTGGGAGACCGGGCTCACCACCGGTCTGTCCGCAGTGGACTGGGAGCGGGTGGCACGCAGCGGCTTCCGGCCGATGCCGGTCGCCGACGGCATGGCCCTGTTCGACCACGCCACCGTCGCCGGGGGGCCGGCCGCGGTGCTGGCGACTCCGCTGGACCTCGCCGCGCTGCGGGCGCAGGCGACGGTGCCCGCGCCGCTGCGCGACCTCGCCGGCGTGCGCCGCCGCGCTGCCGCGCGTGGTTCGGCCACCGCCGACGGCCTGGTGCGGCGGCTGGTGGCGTTGCCGGCGGGGGAACGGACCGAGGTGCTGGCCGAACTGGTCCGCGGCCGGGTCGCCGCCGTGCTCGGGCACACCGGCACCGGCCCGGTCGACCTCGACCGGACGTTCCGTGAGCTGGGCTTCGACTCGCTGATGGCCGTCGAGCTACGCAACGAGCTGACCGCCGCGACCGGGCTGCGGCTGCCCACCGCGCTCGTGTTCGACTTCCCGACCACCGACGCGCTGGTCGAGCACCTGCACACCGAACTGCTCGGCGCCGGTGACGCGCTCGCGCCCGACGCCGGTACCCCGGAGGCGGTGACCGGCGACCCGATCGTCGTCGTCGGCATGGCCTGCCGCTACCCGGGCGGGGTGCGTTCGCCGGAGGACCTGTGGCGGCTGGTGGCCGACGGCACCGACGCGATCGGCGAGCTGCCCGCCGACCGCGGCTGGGACGTGCCCGCCCTGCGCGAGCACACCCACTCCGGCGGGTTCTTGTACGACGCCGGTGACTTCGACGCGGGGTTCTTCGGGATGTCACCGCGCGAGGCCATGGCCACCGACGCCCAGCAGCGGCTGCTGCTGGAGGTGTCCTGGGAGGCGCTGGAACGCTCGGCGATCGACCCGGCGTCGTTGCGCGGCAGCCAGACCGGCGTGTTCGCCGGGGTGATGTACAGCGACTACAAGACCCGGCTGGACGCGCGGTTCGAGGGGTACAAGGGCACCGGCAGCGCGCCGAGCGTGGTGTCCGGGCGGGTCTCCTACGCACTCGGGCTGGAAGGTCCCGCGGTGACCGTGGACACGGCGTGTTCGTCGTCGCTGGTGTCGTTGCATCTGGCGGCGCAGGCGCTGCGGTCGGGGGAGTGCTCGCTGGCCTTGGCCGGTGGCGTGACCGTCATGTCGACGCCGAGCACGATCGTCGAGTTCTCCCGGCAGGGCGGGCTGGCCCCGGACGGGCGGTGCAAGTCGTTCGCCGAGACTGCCGACGGGGTCGGCTGGTCGGAGGGCGTCGGGATGCTGGTGCTGGAGCGGCTGTCCGACGCGCACCGCAACGGGCACCGGGTGCTCGGCGTGCTGCGGGGCAGCGCGGTCAACCAGGACGGCGCCTCCAACGGCCTGACCGCGCCGAACGGGCCGGCCCAGCAGCGGGTGATCCGCCGGGCGCTGCGTAGTGCCGGGTTGTCCCCTGCCGACGTCGACGTGGTCGAGGGGCACGGCACCGGCACCACCCTCGGTGACTCGATCGAGGCGGAGGCGCTGCTGGCGACCTACGGGCAGGACCGGGAACGGGCACTGCTGCTGGGGTCGGTGAAGTCCAACCTCGGCCACACCCAGGCGGCCGCCGGGGTGGCCGGGGTGATCAAGATGCTGCTGGCGTTCCGGCACGGCCGCGTCCCCCGGACACTGCACGCCGACGGCCGGTCGTCGCGGGTGGACTGGTCGGCGGGTGCGGTCGAGCTGGTGACCGAGCCGGTGGAGTGGCCGTCCGCCGGCCACCCGCGCCGTGCGGCCGTGTCGTCGTTCGGGATCAGCGGCACGAACGCCCACGTGATTCTCGAAGCGCCAGCCCCGGTCCCGCAGCCGTCGGCGGAAGGTGGCCGTCCCGGGCTGGTGCCCTGGGTGGTGTCGGCGAAGACGGAAGCGGCGCTGCGCGACCAGATCGCCCGGCTGGCCGAGATGGACGCGCCGCCTGCCGACGTCGGGTTCTCGCTGGCGACCTCGCGGGCCTTGTTCGACCAGCGGGCCGTGCTGCTGGCCGGCGCCGGTGAACCTGCCGAGGTCGCCAGGGGCTCGGTGCTGGCCGGCCGGACCGCGTTCGTGTTCTCCGGTCAGGGTACGCAGCGGCTGGGCATGGGCCGCGAGCTGTACGAGCGGTTCCCGGTGTTCGCGGAGGCGTTCGACGCGGTGCTGGCCGGACTGGGCGAGCCGCTGCGGGAGGTCGTCTGGGGAGCCGACGACGCCCTGCTGACCGAGACGGGCTGGGCGCAGCCCGCGTTGTTCGCGTTCGAGGTGGCGTTGTTCCGCCTCGTCGAGTCGTGGGGGGTACGCCCGGACTTCCTGGTGGGGCATTCGATCGGTGAGCTGGCCGCCGCGCACGTGGCCGGGGTGCTGTCGCTGGCCGACGCCTGCGCCGTGGTGTCCGCGCGGGCCCGCCTGATGCAGGAGCTGCCGCCCGGTGGCGTGATGGTCGCGGTCCGCGCCGCGGAGGCCGAGGTGCTGCCGTTGCTCACCGGCGGCGTGTCGATCGCGGCCGTGAACGGCCCGGACGCCGTGGTGCTGTCCGGCACCGCCGAGGCCGTGGCGGCGGTCGCGGACCGGTTCGAACGGACCCGCACGCTGGCGACCAGCCACGCGTTCCACTCGCCGCTGATGGAACCGATGCTGGCCGGGTTCGCCGCCGCCATCGACGGGATCACCGTCCGCGAGGCGGACATTCCCGTGGTGTCCACAGTGGACGAAGAACTGCGGTTCGGCACCGTCGAGTACTGGGTGCGGCAGGTACGCGAGCCGGTGCGCTTCGCCGACGCCGTGCGCGCCGTCGGCGAGAAGGGCGCGGTGCGGTTCCTGGAGGTCGGCCCCGGCGGTGCGCTGTGTGCCGCGGTCGCGGAGACGCTGCCCGGCGTGATCACGGTTCCCCTGGTGCGTAAGGACACACCGGAGGATGAGTCGGCCCTGCGGGCGGTGGCGGCGCTGCACGTCCGGGGCGCCGCCGTCGACTGGGCCGGCGTCTTCGCCGGCACCGCTGCCCGTGTCGTCGACCTGCCGACCTACGCGTTCCAGCACGAGCGGTACTGGCCTGCCGGTGGCAACGAGGGCGGTGACGCGGCCGGGCTCGGGCTGGTCCCGGTCGAGCACCCGCTGCTCGGCGCGGTCACCTCGTCGGCCGACGACGGCAGCGTCCTGGTGACCGGGCGGATCTCGGCGGCCACCCATCCGTGGCTGGCCGACCACGTCGTGCGGGACGTGGTGCTGTTCCCTGGAACCGGGTTCCTGGAACTCGTCCTGCGGGCAGCCGACCAGGTCGGCTGCGACCGGGTGGAGGAGCTGACCCTGTCGGCACCGCTGGTGCTTCCCGGGCAGGACCAGGTCGCCGTCCAGGTGTGGCTGGGCCCGCCCGGTGACGCCGGGCGCCGCGAGGTCCGCGTGTTCTCCCGGCCCCCGTCATCGCTGGACGGCGACTGGGTCCGGCACGCGGACGGAACGGTCGCCCCCGGCGAGCACCTGGCGGACACCGGGTTCGCCACGGCCTGGCCCCCGGCCGGTGCCGACCCGGTCGGCACCGCGGACTGCTACGACCGGCTCGCCGACGCCGGTTTCGGTTACGGGCCGGTGTTCCAGGGCCTGCGGGCGGTGTGGCGCCGTGGTGCCGAGGTGTTCGCCGAGGTCGCGCTGCCGGACGAGGCAGGCGACGCGGACGCGTTCGGCCTGCACCCGGCGTTGCTGGACGCCGCACTGCACGCCATGGCGCTGGTCCGCCGCGACGACGGCGAGCAGCGGCTTCCGTTCGCCTGGGAAGGGGTGTCCCTGCACGCCTCCGGCGCCGCCACGCTGCGCGTGCGGCTGGTGCGCGACGGTGCTGACGCGACCTCGATCGAGGCCGCCGACGTCACCGGGCGGCCGGTGCTCACCGTCGACCGGCTGCGGGACCGCGCGTTGACCACGCTGCCGGACGCCGCGCCGCGCCCGGACGGCGGGCTGCTCACCCTGACCTGGTTGCCCGCCCCGGAACCGGCCGGGCTCGCGGAGACGACCGTCGTCGACGAACTCGGCGAGGGTGGCCTCGCGGCACTCGCCGGGGGCGATCCGGTCCCGGACGTCGTGCTGTTCCCGGTGACCGGTGCGGACGGCGGACCCGAGGCGGTCCACGAGCTGACCACGCGGGTACTGGACGTGGCGCACGAGTGGCTGAGCGAGCCGCGGTTCGCGGACTCGACCCTGGTGTGCGTGACCCGCGGTGCCGTCGACGGCGCGGGCGACCTGGCCGCGTCCGCGGTGTGGGGCCTGATCCGGTCGGCGATGTCCGAGCATCCCGGCCGGTTCGCCCTGGTGGACGTCGAGACCGACGGCGACCTGGCCCGGGCGTTGCCGCTGCTGGCCGAGGAGCCGCAGCTCGTGGTCCGCGACGGGGTGGCCCGGAGGCCCCGCCTGACCCGGCAGGCCGCGGCCGGACCGGTGCCGGAATGGGACCGCGACGGCGTGGTGCTGGTGACCGGCGGCGGCGGGCTGGGCGGGCTGCTCGCCACGCACCTGGCCGGACGGGGGCAGCGGGTCGTGGTGGCCAGCCGCCGCGGCACCGGTGCCCCCGGCGCCGGCGACCTGGCGGAGCTGGGCGTCGAGGTGGTGGCCTGTGACCTGGCCGACCGGGACGCGGTGCACGCGCTGGTGGACGGAATCGACCGGCTCACCGCGGTCGTGCACACGGCTGGTGTCCTCGACGACGGCGTGATCGAGCAGCTCACCCCGCGACGGCTCGCCACCACGCTGGCGCCCAAGGTCGACGCCGCCTGGCACCTGCACGAGGCCACCCGCGACCGCGACCTGGCCGCGTTCGTGGTGTTCTCCTCGGCCGCCGGTGTGCTGGGCAGCCCGGGACAGGGCAACTACGCGGCGGCCAACGCCTTCCTCGACGCGTTCGCCGAGTACCGCCGCGCGACCGGCCTGCCCGGCCTCTCCATTGCCTGGGGCGCCTGGGAAGCGGGTCTCACCGGCGGAATGTCCGGTGCGGACTGGGAGCGGCTGGCGCGGATCGGGTCCCGTCCGCTGCCGGTGGACCAGGGCCTGGCGTTGTTCGACGCCGCGGTACGCGAGGCGTCCGGCGCGGTGGTCGCCGCGCCGGTCGACCCGGTCGCGCTCCGCGGCCTGCCCGAGGTGCCGCCGCTGCTGCGGGAGCTCGCCGGTGTGCGCCGCCGCGCCGCGGCCAGGGCCTCGGCCGCCGCCGACGGGCTGGTGCGGACGCTGGCCGCGCTACCGGAACCGGACCGCGCGCCGGCACTGCGGGAGCTGGTGGCGGCGCGGGTGGCCGGCGTGCTCGGGCACGCCGAGGGCGTCACGGTCGGTGCCACCGAGTCGTTCCGGGACCTCGGCTTCGACTCGCTGACGGCCGTCGAGCTGCGTAACGAACTGGGCGCGGCGACCGGGCTGCGGCTGCCCGCGACGATGGTGTTCGACTACCCGACGATCGACGTGCTGGTGGAGCACCTGCTCGCTGAACTGTTCGGAACCGGGACCGCCGAGGTGACCGCCAACGCGGTGGCGGTGGACGAGCCGATCGCGATCGTCGGCATGGGCTGCCGGTTCCCCGGCGGTGTCTCCTCTCCCGAGGACCTCTGGCGCATGCTGGCCGAGGGCCGCGACGGCATCGGCGAGTTCCCCGGGGAACGTGGCTGGGACCTGGACGCCCTCTTCGGCCCCGCACCCGACCAGGCAGGCACCTCCCACGTCCGCTCCGGTGGTTTCCTGTACGACGCCGGTGACTTCGACGCCGCGTTCTTCGGGATGAGCCCGCGCGAGGCCGTGGCGACCGACGCGCAGCAGCGGTTGCTGCTGGAGACGTCGTGGGAGGCGCTGGAACGTGCCGGCATCGACCCGGCGTCGCTGCGCGGCAGCCAGACCGGGGTGTTCGCCGGGGTGATGTACAGCGACTACGGCTCACTGCTCGGACCCGAGTACGAGGGACATCTGGTGACCGGCACGTCGCCGAGCGTTGTGCCCGGCCGGGTCGCGTTCCACCTCGGCCTGGAAGGGCCTGCGATGACCGTGGACACGGCGTGTTCGTCGTCGCTGGTGTCGTTGCATCTGGCGGCGCAGGCGCTGCGGTCGGGGGAGTGCTCGCTGGCGCTGGCCGGCGGGGTGACCGTCATGTCGACCCCGGCCGTGTTCGCCTCCTTCTCCCGGCAGGGCGGCCTCGCCCCCGACGGACGGTGCAAGGCGTTCTCCGACGACGCCGACGGCACCGGCTGGTCGGAGGGCGTGGGTGTGCTGGTGCTGGAGCGGTTGTCGGATGCCGAGCGGAACGGGCACCGGGTGCTGGCGGTGGTGCGTGGTTCGGCGGTGAATTCGGATGGTGCCTCCAACGGGTTGACCGCGCCGAACGGGCCGTCGCAGCAGCGGGTGATCCGGTCGGCGCTGGCGGCGGCGGGACTGTCCACGGCGGACGTCGACGTGGTGGAGGGGCACGGGACGGGTACTCCGCTGGGTGATCCGATCGAGGCGCAGGCGCTGCTGGCGACCTACGGTCAGGATCGTGAGGTCCCGTTGCTGCTGGGGTCGGTGAAGTCGAACCTGGGGCACACGCAGGCCGCCGCCGGGGTCGCCGGCGTGATCAAGATGGTGCAGGCGATGCGGCACGGCGCGGTGCCCCGCACCCTGCACGCCGGTACCCCGTCGTCGCATGTGGACTGGGACTCCGGCGCCGTCGAGCTGGTGACCGAGCCGGTGGACTGGCCGTCCGCCGGCCGCCCCCGCCGCGCCGCCGTGTCCTCCTTCGGCCTCAGCGGCACGAACGCGCACGTGGTGCTGGAGCAGGGGCCGGACGAGCAGCGTGGGGATGCGCCGGGTGAGGGGCTGGTGCCGTGGGTGGTGTCGGCGCGGAGTGAGGCGGCCCTGGGTGAGCAGATCGCTCGCCTGGCGACGGTAGAGGCGTCGCCGGTGGATGTGGGTTTCTCGCTGGTGGCCGGCCGGTCGGTGTTCGAGCACCGCGCCGTGCTGCTGGCTGGCGATGAGCCGGTCGAGATCGCGCGGGGTGTGGCCGGGACCGGGCGCACCGCGTTCGTGTTCTCGGGTCAGGGTTCGCAGCGGCTGGGCATGGGCCGGGAACTCTATGAGCGGTTCCCGGTGTTCGCGGAGGCGTTCGACGCGGTGGCGGCCGAGCTGGACCTGCCGGTGTCGGGCGAGGATGTCGAGGACACAGGCTGGGCACAGCCCGCGTTGTTCGCCCTTGAGGTGGCCTTGTTCCGTCTGGTGCAGTCGTGGGGTGTGCGGCCGGACGTCCTGGTCGGGCACTCCATCGGCGAGCTGGCCGCCGCGCATGTCGCCGGTGTGCTGTCACTGGCCGACGCCTGTGCCGTCGTGTCCGCACGGGCCCGCCTGATGCGGGCACTGCCCGCCGGTGGAGCCATGCTCGCCGTCGAAGCGGCCGAGGACGAGATCGGCGACCTCGGCGACCGGGTGAGCATCGCCGCGGTGAACGGCCCGCGGGCCGTGGTGCTGTCCGGCGACGAGGACGAGATCGCCGTTCTGGAGGGCCGGTGGCGCGACGCCGGTCGCAGGACCCGGAGGCTGGCTACCAGCCACGCGTTCCACTCGCCGCTGATGGAACCGATGCTGGCCGGGTTCGCCGCCGCCATCGACGGGATCACCGTGCGCGAGCCCGAGATCCCCGTCGAATCCACTGTGGACACCGAAGAGGTGTTCGGGTCGCCGGGCTACTGGGTGCGGCAGGTCCGTCAGGCGGTACGGTTCGCCGACGCCGTCACGCGGTCCGGCGCCACCCGGTTCCTGGAACTCGGCCCCGACGGCTCCCTGACGGCCGCCGTGCGCGGGCTCCGCGACGACGCCGTCGCGGCCCCGGTCCTGCGCAAGGACACCGGCGAGGAGGAGGCCGCGCTGCGGGCACTCGCCACCCTGTACGTCGCCGGGACGCCGGTCGACTGGCGGCCATTCCTCACCGGCGGTTCCATCGTCGACCTGCCGACCTACCCCTTCCAGCACGAGCGGTACTGGCCCGAGCCCGCGGACCGGCCGAGCACGGACCCGTTCTGGGCAGCCGTCGAGCGGGAGGACGTGGCCACCCTCGCCACCCGGCTCGGCGTCGACGAACAGGCCCTCGGCGTCGTCATCCCGGCGCTGACCTCCTGGCGGGAGACCGCCCGCGTCGACTCCACAGTGGACTCCTGGCGCTACCGCGTCACCTGGCGGCCGGTGCGCGGGATCCAGCCCGCCGACCCGGCGGGCACCTGGCTGCTCGTCACCACACCGGAGGACGGCACCACCGTCGCGGACGGCATCGCCGGCGCGCTCGCCGCACGTGGCGCCGACGTCCGGCACGTCACGCTCACCGACCCGGCCCAGGTGCGGACCCGGCTCGGCGACCTCGACGGGATCACCGGGGTCGTGTCGCTGCTCGCCCTCGCCGAGCGGCCCAGCCCCGGCCATCCTGTCCTGACCACCGGTCTCGCGCTGACCCTGGCCCTCATCCAGGCACTCGACGGCAGCACCGCGCGGCTCTGGTGCCTGACCACCGGTGCCGTGTCCACCGGCGCGGACGACCCGCTCGGCCACCCGCTGCAGGCGCAGGTACACGGCCTCGGCTACGTGGCCGCACTGGAACACCCGCACCGCTGGGGCGGGCTCGTCGACCTGCCGCCGACGCTCGACGAACCCGCCACTCGCCGCCTGGTCGACCTGCTGGCCGGCCCGCCCGGCGAGGACCAGGTGGCCCTGCGTGGCTCCGGCCTGCTCGCCCGGCGGCTGGTGCGGGCACCCCGCGGCCGGGCGGCGAAACGGACCTGGACTCCGCGGGGCACCACGCTGATCACCGGCGGCACCGGCGTTCTCGGCGGGTTCCTCGCCCGCTGGCTGGCCGGGCAGGGCGCCGAGCACCTCGTGCTGGTCAGCAGGAGCGGACTCGCCGCGCCGGGCGCCGAGGCACTGGCCGATGAGCTGGCCGGGCTGGGCACCAAGGTCACCGTCGAGGCCTGCGACATCGCCGACCGGTCCGCGCTGGCGGGCCTGCTCACCCGGCTGGCCGAGGACGGGCACGAGCTACGCAACATCCTGCACGCCGCGGTGGCCGTCCAGCTCGGGCCGATCGCGGAGACCGGACCCGACGACCTCGCGGGCGTGATCGGCGCGAAGGTCGCCGGGGCCCGCAACCTCGACGAACTGTGCGACGGCACGCTCGACTCGTTCGTGCTGTACTCGTCGGTCGCCGGCGTCTGGGGCAGCGGTGACAACGCCGCCTACGCCGCCGCCAACGCCTACCTCGAAGCGCTCGCCCGCAACCGGCGGGACCGCGGCCTGCCCGCCACCTCGGTGTCCTGGGGCCCGTGGCGGGACGAGCTGGACAGGGAGCCGTTCGAGCGGATCGTCCGCAGCGGCCTGCTGCTGATGGACCGCGACCCCGCCCTGGTCGCCCTGCGGCGGGCACTCGACGACGACGACACCCTGCTCACCGTCGCCGACGTCGCCTGGGACCGCTTCCACCCGGTGTTCACCTCCACCCGGCCCAGCCGGCTGTTCGACGAGGTGCCCGAGGTCCGCGAGCTGGACCGGGCCGTCCCCGGCACCCCCGGCACCGGCGAGCTGGCTGCCCGGCTGCGTGCGCAGCCCGCGGGCGAGCGGTGGCGGACCGTGCTGGACCTGGTGCGTGCGCAGGCGGCGCAGGTGCTCGGGCACCCGTCCGCCGACGCGATTCCGGCCGACCTGCCGTTCCGGGAGATCGGGTTCGACTCGCTCACCGCGGTCGACCTGCGGGACCGGCTGAGCCGCCTCGCCGGGACGCCGCTACCGGCCACGATGGTGTTCGACCACCCCGACCCCGGCGCGCTCAGCGAGTTCCTGCTCGGCCTCGTCCTCGGTGCCGCGCCTGCCACCGCCGAGCCGGTCACCGCCACCGCGGCTACCGACGAGCCGGTCGCCATCATCGCGATGAGCTGCCGTTACCCGGGCGGCGTGCGTGACCCGGAGGACCTGTGGCGGTTGCTCACCGCCGGGGCAGACGCGATCACCGAGCTGCCGGCCGACCGCGGCTGGGACCTCGACGCCCTGTTCGGCGACCCGGACCAGCCCGGAACCTCCTACAGCAGGCACGGCGGTTTCCTGACCGGCGCCGCCGACTTCGACGCCGGATTCTTCGGCATCTCCCCGCGCGAGGCGCTGACCATGGACCCGCAGCAGCGCCTGCTGCTGGAGACCGTCTGGGAGACCTTCGAACGGGCCGGGATCGACCCCGCCACCCTGCGCGGCAGCCGGACCGGCACCTTCGTCGGAGCCAGCCAGCAGGACTACGGCTCGGTGCGGCACACCGACGACGCCCACCTCGTCACCAGCACCATCGCCAGCCTGCTCTCCGGCCGGATCGCCTACCTGTACGGCCTGGAGGGCCCCGCGCTCACCGTGGACACCGCCTGTTCCTCGTCGCTGGTGGCCCTGCACATGGCCTGCCAGTCCGTGCGCAGCGGCGAGTCGGCACTCGCGCTGGCCGGCGGCGTGACCGTGATGCCCACGACCGACCCGTGGGTCGGGTTCAGCAGGCAGAACGCGCTGTCCGGCGACGGCCGGTGCAAGGCGTTCGGCGAGGGCGCCGACGGCATGGTCCTCGCCGAGGGCGTCGGACTGGTGCTGGTCGAGCGGCTGTCCGACGCCCGGCGTAACGGGCACCAGGTGCTGGCGGTCGTCCGCGGCTCGGCGGTGAACTCCGACGGCGCCAGCAACGGCCTGACCGCCCCCAACGGCCCGTCCCAGCAGCGGGTGATCCGCCAGGCACTGGCCAACTCCGATCTGTCCACAACGGACATCGACGTGGTCGAGGCACACGGCACGGGTACCGCGCTGGGCGACCCGATCGAGGCCAACGCTCTCCTGCACACCTACGGCCAGGACCGGGAAACCCCGCTGCTGCTCGGGTCGGTGAAGTCGAACCTGGGGCACACCCTGGCCGCGGCCGGGGTCGCCGGGGTGATCAAGATGGTGCTGGCCATGCGGCACGGGATCGTCCCGAAGACCCTGCACGCCGAGCAGCCGTCGTCCCATGTGGACTGGTCGGCGGGAGCGGTCGAGCTGGTCACCGGCGAGCGGCCCTGGCCGGAGAAGGACGGCCCCCGGCGGGCCGGGGTGTCCTCGTTCGGGATCAGCGGCACCAACGCGCACGTGATCCTCGAACAGGCGCCCCCGGCGGTCCGCCGGCCCGGTGCCGAACCCGCGCCGGACACCGTCGCCTGGGTCGTGTCGGCCAGGTCCGCGACCGCGCTGCGTGCGCAGGCGGACCGGCTGGCCGGTGTCCTCGCCACCACGAACCCACCCCGGCTGGGCGACGTCGGATTCTCGCTGGCCACGAGCAGGGCGGCCATGCCGCACCGGGCGGTGGTCGTCGGTTCCACCGTGGGCGAGCTGACCGCCGGGCTGGCCGCCGTGGCCACCGACCGCCCGTCGCCGGGTGTGGTGACCGGCCTGGCCGCCCGGCCGGGCGGGACGGTGTTCGTCTTCCCCGGGCAGGGCGCTCAGTGGGTCGGCATGGGCAGGGAACTGCTGGCCGAATCGCCGGTGTTCGCCGCGTCCATGGCCGACTGTGCCCGCGCCCTGGCCCCGCACGTCGACTGGTCGCTGCCGGACGTGCTCGCCGACGACGCCGCACTGGCCAGGGTGGACGTCGTGCAGCCGGTGCTGTGGGCGGTGATGGTGTCGCTGGCGGCGGTGTGGCGTTCGCACGGTGTGCATCCGGACGTCGTGATCGGGCACTCCCAGGGTGAGGTCGCCGCCGCGGTCGTCGCCGGTGGACTGTCCATCGAGGACGGTGCGCTCGTGGTGGCCAGGCGCAGCCTGGCGATCGCCGAGGCGCTGTCCGGCCACGGGGCGATGGCCTCGCTGGCCCTGCCCGCCGGCGAGGTGGACCGCCGGCTCGAACCGTTCGGCGGCCGGGTGTCGGTCGCCGCGGTCAACGGGCCGTCGGCCGTCGTCGTGTCCGGCGAGGTCGCCGCGGTCGAGGAGCTGGTCGCCTCCTGCGTGGCCGACGGGCACCGGGCCAGGGTCCTGCCGGTCGACTACGCCTCGCACTCCGCCCAGGTGGAGTCGCTGGCCGGGCGCCTGCGCGAGGTGCTGGCGCCGATCACCCCGCGGACCGGGGACGTGCCGTTCCACTCGACCGTGACCGGCGGGCAGCTGGACACCGCGGTCCTGGACGCCGAGTACTGGTACCGCAACCTGCGTGAGCAGGTCCGGTTCGCGCCGGGCGTCGCCGCGCTCGCCGAGGCAGGCCACGACTGTTTCGTCGAGCTGGGCCCGCACCCCGTGCTGGCCGCCGAGATCGACCAGGCACTGGGCGGCGGGGCCGTGGTGACCGGCAGCATCCGGCGCGACGACGGCGGCCTGCGGCGGCTGCTGACCTCCATCGGGCAGCTGTGGGCACGCGGCGGTGACGTCGACTGGGCGGCGGCCTACGCCGGAACCGACGTGTCCACAGTGGATCTGCCGACGTACGCGTTCCAGCACCGGCGTTACTGGCTCGCCCCGGACGCGGCCGCCGGCGACCCGGTGGGGCTCGGCCTGGCCGCGACCACACACCCGTTGCTCGGCGCCGAGGTCGAGCTGGCCGGGTCGGGCGAGACGGTGCTCACCGGCGTGCTGTCCGCCCGCACCCTGCCGTGGGCCGAGACGGTGTTCGTGGAACTCGCCCTGCGGGCGGGCGAGCAGGTCGGCTGCGCCACGCTGACCGAGCTGACCGTCGAGCGGCCACCCCCGGCAGACGACCTCCAGGTGCAGGTGACGGCCGGCGCCGCCGGCGAGACGGACCGGCGGCCGGTCGCCGTCCATGCCCGTCCACAGGGGACGGACGAGCCGTGGACCCGGTACGCGGCAGGGCTCCTGGCGCCCGCCCCCGTCCCCGGCCGGGAATTGGGCCAGTGGCCGCCGCCGGACGCCGAACCCGCCGACGTGACCGGCCTGAACGACGTCGCCGGCGTGCTCACCCGCGCCTGGCGGCACGACGGCGACCTGCTCGCCGAGCTGGTCCTGCCCGAGCCGGACTTCCCCGACGCCGCCCGGTTCGTGCTGCACCCCGTGCTGCTGCGGGCCGCCGTGCAGCTCGGGGCCGCCGACGGCGAACCGTTCTACGGCGCCGCCTGGCGGGGAGTGTCGGTCGTCGCCGGTGGCGCCACCACGCTGCGGGTGCGGGTGAGCGGCACCGGGACGGTCTCCGTCACCGCCGCCGACGGCACGGGTGCCCCGGTGGCGGTGGTCGAGTCGGTGGAGCTGAAGCCGGAACCGGCGACCGCCGTGGACGGGGTGTACGAGCTGTGCTGGACCCCGCTCACCCCGGCGGCCCCGCGGGCCGCGGCCGCCGACCGGTGGCTACTGCTCGGCACCGACCCGGTCGGCGACCACGGCGTGCCCCGGACGTCCGCCACCACCGTGGCGGAACTGGCCGACGGCCTGGCCGCGGACGCCACCGCACCCGAGGTCGTGCTGCTGCCGGTCGGGGCGGAGCCCGGCGACCTGCCCGGCACCGGCCACCGCGCCGTGGTCACCGCATGGGAACAGGTGGTGGCCTGGCTGCGGGACGAGCGGTTCGCCGGTGCCCGGCTGGTCCTGCTGACCAGGCACGCGGTCGCCGCCGCACCCGGCGACGAGGTGACCGGGCTGGCAGCCGCCGGGGTGTGGGGGCTGGTGCGTTCCGCGCAGTCCGAACACCCGGGCCGCCTGGTCCTCGCCGACCTCGACGACGCACCCGGCTCGGCCGCGGCGCTGCTCGACGCCCTGGCCTCGGCTCCGGACGAGCAGCAGTTCGCGGTCCGCGACGGCCACGTCACGACCCCCCGGCTCGCCCGGGCCGAGGCGTCCGGCCCCGCCCCGCGCTGGCGGGAGGACGGCACCGTCCTGGTCACCGGCGGCACCGGCGCACTCGGCGCCGAGGTCGCCCGGCACCTGGTCGCCCGGCACGGCGTGCGGCACCTGGTGCTCGCCGGCCGCCGTGGCCCGGACGCACCGGGCGCGGCCGCCCTCGCCGGGGAACTCACCACGCTGGGCGCGCGGGTGCGCGTCGAGGCGTGCGACGTCGCCGACCGGGAGTCGCTGGCTGCCCTGCTCGCCACGCTGCCGGCCGAGCACCCGCTGACCGGCGTCGTGCACCTGGCCGGTGTCCTCGACGACAGCCTGGTCACCGGCCTCACCGGTGACCGCATCGGCGACGTGCTGCGCCCCAAGCTGGACGCCGCCGTGCACCTGCACGAGCTGACCGGCGACCTGGATCTCGACGCGTTCGTGTTGTTCTCCGGCTTCTCCGGGGTGGTGGGCAGCCCGGGACAGGCCGCCTACGCCGCGGCCAACGCCTTCCTCGACGGGCTGGCGCAGCGCCGCCACGCCCTCGGCCTGCCCGCCACGTCGATCGCCTGGGCGCCATGGGAGTCCAGTGGTCTGACCGGCGACCTGGCGGCGGCGGACCGGGCCAGGCTCCGCAGGCTCGGGCTGGTGCCGATCACGCCGGAGCGGGGGCTCGCGTTGCTGGACACCGCGGTCGAGGTGCCGCGGGCATTGGTGGTCGCCGCACCGCTGGACCTGCGGGCCGTCGGCAGGGGCGTGGTGCCGGGCATCCTGCGCGGCCTGGTCCGCGGCCCGCTCCGCCGCACCGCGGCCGGGCAGGGTGAACCGGTGAGCGCCGCGGGCCCGGCGCTGGCCGGGCGACTGGCCGGGCGCGACCCCGCCGAACAGGAAGCGTTGCTGGTCGACGTGGTCACCCGGGAGGTCGCCGCGGTTCTGGGCCACGACACACCGGCCGAAGTGGACCGTGAACGCGGTTTCCTCGACATCGGCATGACGTCGCTGACCGGCGTGGAACTACGTAACCTGCTCGCGGCCCGGACCGGGCTGGCACTGCCTGCCACGCTGATCTTCGACCACGCCACCCCGGTGGAACTCGCCAGGTACCTGCTGACCCTGCTCGGCACGGGCGAGCGGGAACCGGCGGCGCTGACCGAGCTGGCCAAGCTGGAGGCCGCGCTCGCCGCGGCACCGCCGGACCCGGATACCAGAGCAAAACTGGTCAAAAAGCTGTCCTCGTTCCTGTGGACTCTGGAGGACGGCCGTGACCGGGAGGGCGCGGACGTCGAACTCGCCTCGGCGAGTGACGACGAGATGTTCGCGCTGATCGACGAGGAACTGGGACTCGGCTGAGCCCCCTCGTCGGGACGCGGGTCGCAGAGCAGCGAGGAACCGCCGCATGACGAGCACCGAGAACAGGCTTCGGGACTACCTCAAGCTGGTCACCACGGACCTACGTCAGGCCCGCCAGCGATTGCGGGAGGAACAGGCACGAGACCGGGAACCGATCGCCATCGTCGGGATGGCCTGCCGCTTCGCAGGCGGGATCGGCTCACCGGAGGACCTGTGGCGACTGCTTTCCGACGGCGGGGACGCGGTCGGCCCCGTCCCGGCCGACCGTGGCTGGGACCTGGACTCGCTCTACCACCCGGACCCCGACCACTCCGGCACGAGCTACGTCCGCGAGGGCGCCTTCCTCGCCGGGGCCGGCGGTTTCGACGCCGGGTTCTTCGGCATCTCGCCCCGCGAGGCGCTGGCCATGGACCCGCAGCAGCGGCTCACGCTGGAGGTGGCCTGGGAGGCGGTCGAGCGGGCCGGGATCGATCCGCGTTCCCTGCGCGGCACTGACACCGGCACCTTCGTCGGCGCCGTGCAGCTCAGCTACGGGGCCGGTGCCGTGCTGTCCGCCGAGGTCGAGGGGCACCTGGCCACCGGTACAACGGCGAGCGTGATCTCCGGGCGGGTCGCCTACCAGTTCGGCCTGCGCGGGCCCGCGATCACCGTCGACACGGCGTGCTCGTCGTCGCTGGTGTCGTTGCACCTGGCCACCCGGGCGCTCCGGGCGGGGGAGTGCTCGCTGGCGCTGGCCGCCGGGGTCACCGTGCTGCCGAACGCCGCCGTGTTCGCCGGGTACTCCCGGCAGCGGGCGCTGTCGCCGGACGGCCGGTGCAAGGCATTCGCCGACGGCGCCGACGGCGTCGGCTGGGGTGAGGGCGCCGGTGTGCTCCTGCTGGAGCGCCTGTCCGACGCGCAGCGGCACGGGCACCGGATCCTCGCCGTGGTGCGGGGTACCGCGGTGAACCAGGACGGCGCGAGCAGCGGCCTGACCGCTCCCAACGGGCCGGCACAGCAGCGGGTGATCCAGGCCGCCCTGGAGAACGCGGCACTGAGCCCGGCCATGGTGGACGTGGTCGAGGCACACGGGACCGGGACGCCGCTGGGTGACCCGATCGAGGCGCAGGCCCTGCAGGCCGCCTACGGCCAGGACCGGGAGCGCCCGCTGCTGGTGGGCTCGGTCAAGTCGAACATCGGGCACACCATGGCCGCGGCGGGCGTCGCCGGGGTGATCAAGATGGTCATGGCGATGCGGCACGGCGCGGTCCCGAAGACCCTGCACGTGGACCGCCCGTCGTCACGGGTGGACTGGACGTCGGGTGCGCTCGCCCTGGCGACCGAACCCGTGGAGTGGCCCGCTGTGGACCGTCCACGCCGGGCGGCCGTGTCCTCGTTCGGCATCAGTGGCACGAACGCCCACGTGGTGCTGGAAGCTCCGGAAGGCCACCTTCAGCACGTCTCACGTAATGAAGGTGGCCTTCACGAGCTTGTGCCGTGGGTGGTGTCGGCGCGGAGTGAGGCGGCGCTGGGTGAGCAGATCGCTCGCCTGGCCGAGGTGGACGCGTCGCCGGTGGATGTGGGGTTTTCGCTGGTGACGGGGCGGTCGGTGTTCGAGCATCGGGCGGTGTTGCTGGCTGGTGATTCGACGGTCGAGGTGGCGCGGGGTGTTGCCGGGTCCGGGCGTACCGCGTTTGTGTTCTCGGGTCAGGGGTCGCAGCGGCTGGGGATGGGCCGGGAGCTGTATGTGCGGTTTCCGGTGTTCGCGGAGGCGTTCGACGCGGTGGTGGCCGAGCTGGGTGTGCCGGTGTCGGGCGAGGATGTCGAGGACACCGGCTGGGCGCAGCCCGCGTTGTTCGCTCTCGAGGTGGCCTTGTTCCGCCTCGTGGAGTCGTGGGGTGTCCGCCCGGATGTCCTGGTCGGCCACTCCATCGGCGAACTGGCCGCTGCGCACGTCGCGGGTGTGCTGTCACTGGCCGATGCGTGCACCGTGGTGCGGGCCCGGGCGTCGCTGATGCGGGCCCTGCCGGAAGGTGGGGCCATGCTGGCGGTCCGGGCCGCCGAGGACGAACTCGGCGAGCTGGGCGACCGGGTCGGCCTCGCCGCGGTGAACGGGCCCGGCGCCGTCGTGGTGTCCGGCGACGAGGACGAGATCGCCGCGCTGGAACGGCGGTGGCGGGACGAGGGCCGCAAGGTCCGGCGCCTGACCGTCTCACACGCGTTCCACTCGCCACTGATGGAACCGATGCTGGCCGAGTTCGCCGCCGCCATCGACGGAATCACCGTACGCGAGCCCGAAATCCCCATCGAATCCACAGTGGACACCGAAGAGGTGTTCGGCTCGCCGGGCTACTGGGTACGGCAGGTCCGTCAGCCGGTACGGTTCGCCGACGCCGTCGCACGGTCCGGCGCCACCCGGTTCCTGGAACTCGGCCCCGACGGCTCGCTGTGCGCGGCCGTCCAGGACATCGTGCCCGACGCGGTGGCCACCGGCCTGCTGCGCCGTGACCGTGGCGAGGACGAATCCGCACTCCGGGCACTCGCCACCCTGTACGTCGCCGGGACCCCGGTCGACTGGCGGCCCTTCCTCGCCGGTGGGTCCACTGTGGACCTGCCGACCTACCCCTTCCAGCACGAGCACTTCTGGCTCGCCGGTCAGGCCGGCGGCGCGGACGCCGGGGCCGACCCGGCCGGTCATCCGCTGCTCGGCGGCGTCGTCACCATCGCGGGCACCACCGGCGTCCTGCTCACCGGCAGGCTGTCCACCGCGACCCACCCCTGGCTGGCCGACCACGCGATCGGCGGCCGGGTCCTGCTGCCCGGCACCGTCTTCCTGGAGCTGGCCGTCCGCGCGGGCGACGAGGTCGGCTGCGACCGGGTCGAGGAACTGACCCTGGCCACCCCGCTGGTACTGCCCGGTCAGGCCGCTGTACGGCTGCAGGTGTCCGTCGGCCCCGACGAGGACGGACGCCGCACGGTCACCGTCCACTCCCGGCCGGACGCCGACCCCGACGCCCCCTGGATCCCGCACGCCACCGGTGTCCTCACCACCGGCCCCCGGGTCGCCGCGACCGCACTCGCCTGGCCCCCCGAACGCGCCGAACCCGTTGACCTGGACGGATTCTACGAGTGGTTCGCCACACGTGGATTCGACTACGGGCCCACGTTCCGCGGCGTACGCGCGGTGTGGCGCCGCGGCGACGAGGTGTTCGCCGAGGTCGCCCTGCCCGACGGCGCCGACCCCGCCGGATTCGGCCTGCACCCCGCCCTGCTCGACGCCGCCGTCCACGCGCCGGTCACCACCCAGCGCGGCACCGACCTGGCCGGCCGCCTGCCGTTCGCCTGGCGCGGCGTCACCCTGCACGCGACCGGAAGCCGGGCCCTGCGGGTACGCCTGGCCTGGTCCGGCGACGAGACGCTGACCGTCGATGCCACAGATCCGGACGGCACGCCCGTCTTCACGGCCGACGCGCTGGTCCTGCGTACCCTGCCGGACACACCGGCGGCCGCGGGGGACTCGCTGTTCGAACTCGACTGGGTCCCGGTCACCACAACGGTCGGCGCGGAAGTGCCCGGTCTCGCCGCGGCCCTGCGTGACCCGGGCGTCCCGGTCGGCATCGGCCCGTCCGGCGCCGCGGTGGTGAGCCTCACCGGCGGCACCGAACCGGCCCGCACGCACGAGCTGACCGCGACCGCACTCGACCTGCTGCACCGGTGGCTCGCCACCCCCGGCGAGGCGAGGCTGACGTTCCTGACCAGCGGTGCCGTCGACGGCCGGGATCTCGCGGCCGCCGCCGTGTGGGGACTGGTGCGTACCGCCCAGATCGAGCATCCGGGCCGGTTCGCGTTGCTCGACCTCGACCCGGACGCTGAGCCCGAGGCGATCGCCGGTGCGCTGGCCGGTGACGAACCCCAGCTCATGGTCCGCGACGGCCAGGTGTTCGCCGCCCGGCTGGCCAGGGTCGCCCCGCCTGCCGGCCCGGTGACCTGGGGGCCCGGCGGGACCGTGCTGATCACCGGCGGCACCGGCGGACTGGGCCGGCTGCTCGCCCGTCACCTCGTCACCGAGCACGGCGTGACGCACCTCGTGCTCACCGGCCGCCGCGGCACGGCACCGCCCGAGTTCCTCGCCGAACTACGCGGACGCGGCGCCGAGGTGGACGTGGTGGCCTGCGACGTCACCGACCCCGGCGCGCTGACCGGACTGGTCGACGGCCTCCCGGACCTCACCGCCGTCGTGCACGCCGCGGCCGCGCTCGACGACGGCGTCATCTCCTCGCTCACCGCCGACCGGCTCACCGGCGTCCTGGCGACCAAGGTCGACGCCGCCTGGCACCTGCACCGGCTCACCGAGGACCGTGGGCTCGCCGCGTTCGTCCTGTTCTCCTCGATGGCCGGCACGCTGGGCGGTCCGGGACAGGGCAGCTACGCGGCGGCCAACGCCGCACTCGACGGCCTCGCCCGGCACCGCCGTTCCCTCGGACTGCCCGCGACGTCGCTCGCCTGGGGAGTCTGGGACCCGGAAACCGGAGCGACGGCGGGCACCGACCGCACCAGGGCCGCCCGCACCGGCCTGCCGCCGCTGACGGCCGAGCAGGGACTGCGGCTGTTCGACGCGGCCCTGGCCGCCGACCGCGCGGTCCTGCTGCCCGTCCGGTTCGACCTCGCCGCGTTCCGGTCCGCCGGCGAACCCCCGGCGTTGCTGCGTGGCCTGGTCCGCGGTGGCACCCGGCGCACCGCGGGCACCTCGGAGGGCTGGGCCGACCGCCTGGCCGGCCTGCCCGCGTCCGAGCGGACCGCGACCGTGCTCACGCTCACCCGCGAGGCGGTCGCCGCCGCACTCGGCCACAGCGGTGCCGCCGCGGTGGACCCGGAGCGCAGCTTCTCCGACCTCGGGTTCGACTCGCTGACCGCCGTCGAGCTGCGCAACCGGCTGGCCACCGCGACCGGCCTGCGGCTGCCCTCCACCCTCGTCTTCGACCACCCCACCACGGCCGCGCTCACCGAGCACCTGGTCGCCGAACTGTCCGGTGCGGCAGCCCCGGCGACCGCCGGGCCCGCGGTCGTGGCGGTGGACGAACCCGTGGCGATCGTCGGCATGGCCTGCCGGTACCCCGGCGGGGTACGTGGGCCGGAGGACCTGTGGCGGCTGGTGTCCGAGGGCACCGACGCCATCACCGAGTTCCCCGCCGACCGGGGCTGGGACCTCGGCTCCCTGTACCACCCCGATCCCGGCCATCCGGGCACGTCCTACACCCGCCACGGTGGATTCCTGCACGACGCGGGGGACTTCGACGCCGAGCTGTTCCGGATGAGCCCCCGGGAGGCGCTGGCGACCGACGCCCAGCAGCGGCTGTTGCTCGAAACTGCGTGGGAGGCGTTCGAACGGGCCCGCATCGACCCGGCCTCGCTGCGCGGCAGCGCGACCGGTGTGTTCGCGGGCGTCATGTACAACGACTACGCCACCCTGCTCGCCGCCGAGGAGTTCGAGGGCTTCCGTGGCAACGGCAGCTCGCCGAGCATCGCGTCCGGCCGGGTCGCCTACGCGTTCGGGCTGGAGGGCCCGGCCGTCACCGTCGACACCGCCTGCTCGTCGTCACTGGTCGCGCTGCACCTGGCCGGCCAGGCACTGCGGGCCGGCGAGTGCGATCTGGCGCTGGCCGGCGGGGTGACCGTGATGTCCACCCCCGGCGTGTTCGTGGAGTTCTCCCGCCAGCGCGGCATGTCCCCGGACGGGCGCAGCAGGTCCTACGCGGACTCCGCGGACGGCGTGGCCTGGTCCGAGGGCGTCGGCATGCTGGTGCTGGAACGGCTCTCCGACGCCGAGCGCAACGGGCACCCGGTGCTGGCCGTGGTGCGGGGCACCGCGGTGAACTCCGACGGCGCGTCGAACGGGCTGACCGCGCCGAACGGTCCGTCCCAGCAGCGGGTGATCCGCGCTGCGCTGCGCAGCGCCGGTCTGTCCACATCGGATGTCGACGTGGTCGAGGGGCACGGCACCGGGACGACGCTGGGAGACCCGATCGAGGCGCAGGCCCTGCTGGCCACCTACGGCAGGGACCGGGAACGGCCGCTGCTGCTCGGGTCGGTCAAGTCGAACCTGGGCCACACCCAGGCCGCCGCCGGGGTCGCCGGGGTGATCAAGATGGTGCAGGCGCTGCGGCACGGCACGGTGCCCCGCACCCTGCACGTCGACCGGCCGTCGTCGCACGTGGACTGGGACTCCGGCGCGGTCGAGCTGGTGACGGAGCCGGTCGAGTGGCCTGCCGTGGACCGCCCGCGCCGCGCGGGCATCTCGTCGTTCGGCGTGAGCGGGACCAACGCCCACGCGATCATCGAACAGGCACCGCCGCCCGCCGGGAACCCTCCGCGCACCGAACCCGGGATCGTGCCCTGGGTCCTCTCCGGCCAGACCGAGAACGCGTTGCGGGCCCAGGCACGGGCCCTCGCCGACGCCGCCGGGCCGTCCGCGGCGGACGTCGGCCTGTCGCTGGTGACCACCCGCGCGAACCTGGCCCGGCGCGCGGTCGTCCTGGGCGAGAACGCCGCCGAGCTGACCGCCGAGCTGGCCGCCCTGGCCGAGGGCCGCCCCGGCGCCGCCACCATCTTCGGCACCCCCGGTGATCCCGGCCGCGGCGTCGTGTTCGCCTTCCCCGGTCAGGGTTCCTACTGGCCGGGGATGGGCGCGGAGCTGCTGGAGTCCTCACCCGTGTTCGCCGGGTCGGTCGCCGCCTGCCAGGCCGCGCTCGAACCGTACGTCGACTGGTCGCTGCGCGACGTCCTCGCCGGAACGCCCGGTGCACCCGGACTGGACCGGATCGACGTCGCCCAGCCCGCGCTGTGGGCGCTCATGGTGTCGCTGGCCGAGGTGTGGCGGGCCCACGGAATCCGCCCGGCGGCGGTCGTCGGTCACTCACAGGGCGAGGTCGCCGCCGCCTGCGTGGCCGGTGCACTGTCCATCGAGGACGGTGCGCGGATCGTGGCACTGCGCAGCGCCGCGATCGCCGAGGAACTGTGCGGCAAGGGCGGCATGCTGTCGGTCGCCGCCGCGCACTCCGACGTCACGGACCGGCTGTCGTCGTGGCCCGGCCTGTCGGTCGCCGCGGTCAACGGGCCCGGAACCGTCGTGGTGTCCGGGGACTACGACGCGCTGGCCGGGTTCGCCGCAGCCTGCGCCGCCGACGGTGTCCGCACCCGGGAGGTCGCCGGTGACTTCCCCGCCCACTCCGCCCGCTTCGACCAGGTCCGCGACCGGGTCCTCGGCGCGCTGGCCGGCATCGCTCCCCGCACCGCCGACGTGCCGATGCTGTCCACCGTCACCGGTGACTGGCTGGACACCGCCACCATGGACGCGGGCTACTGGTACGCCAACATGCGGCAGACCGTGCGGCTGGAGACCGCGGTCCGCGCCCTGCTCGGCCACGGGCACACCCTGTTCGTCGAGGTCAGCCCGCACCCGGTGCTGACGGCGAGCATCACCGAGACCGCCGAGGCGGCGGGGACCGGCGCGGTCACGGTCGGCACCCTGCGGCGCGACGACGGCGGTACCCGGCGGCTGCTCCGCTCGCTCGCCGAGGCCCACGTGGCCGGTGCCCCGGTCGACTGGACGCCGTGCTTCCCCGGCGCGTCCACAGTGGACCTGCCGACGTACGCGTTCGAGCACACCCGTTACTGGCCGCGCCCGGCACCAGGGGCCGGTCTCACCGGCACCCGCCACCCGCTGCTCGACGGTGCCATGGAACTGGCCGAGGGCGGCGAGGTGGTGCTCACCGGGCGGCTGTCGCGGTCGGCCTGCCCGTGGCTGGACGAGCACGCCGTGCTCGGCAGGACGTTGTTCCCCGGCGCCGGGTTCGTCGAGCTGGCCGTCCGCGCGGGCGACGAGGTGGGCTGCACCCGGCTGGCCGAACTGACCCTGGCGGCCCCGCTGGTCCTGCCCGAGGCGGGCGAGCCGTTGCTGCAGGTACTGGTCGGCCCGCCGGACGAGGACGGCGGGCGGCGGGTGTCCATCCACTCGCGGCTGTCCGAGGACCTGCCGTGGACGGCGCACGCCACCGGCGTGCTCGACTCCGCCGCGGCCGGCGCCGACACCGGGTTCGCCGGTGCCTGGCCCCCGCCCGGTGCCGAACCGGTGCCGGTGGACGGGTGCTACGACGACTTCGCCGGCCAGGGCTTCGTCTACGGGCCGCGGTTCCAGCGGCTGCGTGCGGCCTGGCGCCGCGGCGACGAGGTGTTCGCCGAGGTCGGGCTGGACGACGAGCCCGGTTCGTTCGGGGTGCACCCGGTCCTGCTCGACGCGGCACTGCACGCCTGCCTGCTGCTGGCGGGCGAGTCCGGCGCGCGGGTGCCGTTCTCCTGGGAGGACGTGTGCCTGCACACCGCCGGTGCGACCGAGCTGCGGGTCCGGCTGGTCCTCGGCGAGTCCGGTGCCGTGTCGGTCACCGCGGCCGGCGTGGCGGGGGAGCCGGTCGTGTCGGTCGGCTCGCTGCGGATGAAGGCTCCCGCGGCGGGCGAACCGTCCGCGACCGACGCCCTGTTCGACCTGGACTGGTCGCCGGTCACCGCGTCCGGTGACCCGGGTACGGCCGGGGTGCTCGGACCGGACCCGTTCGGTCTCGGCCTGCCGGAGGCCGGCGCCGTCGACGCGTGCCCCGTGGTGCTGGTGCCGGTCGCCGGCGGCGAGGACGTGGTCCAGTCGGCGCACGAGGTCACCATCCGCGCACTCACGCTGACGCAGGACTGGCTCGCCGCCACGGGCGGCGGCGCCGGGGCGTCCAGGCTCGTGTTCGTCACCCGGGGCGCGACCAGCGGGCACGATCCGGCGGCCGCCTCGGTGTGGGGACTCGTGCGTTCCGCGCAGACCGAGCACCCCGGCTGCTTCGGCCTGCTCGACCTCGACCCGGACGGCACCCCCGCGCCGCCCGCGGCGTTCGGCTCACCGGAGCCGCAGCTCGCGGTGCGGGCCGGGCGGCTATTGGCTCCCCGGCTCGCTCGGCCCGGCGTCGCCGCGGCCCCCGGCGAGTGGGACCCGGACGGCACCGTGCTGGTCACCGGGGGCACCGGCGGGCTCGGTGCCGCGCTTGCCCGGCACCTGGCCGGCCGCGGATTCCGGCACCTGGTGCTGGCGAGCCGCCGCGGCATCGCCGCGGACGGCGTGCCCGGACTGGTCGCCGAGCTGGCCGACCTCGGCACCCGTGCCGAGGTGGTGGCCTGCGACCTCACCGACCGCCGGGCCACCGCGGACCTCGTCGGCGGCCTCCCCGCACTGACCGCGGTGGTGCACGCCGCCGGAGTCGTCGACGACGGGGTGATCGCGGCACTGACCCCCGAGCGGGTCGCCGCCGTGCTGCGGCCGAAGGTGGACGCGGCCTGGCACCTGCACGAGGCCACCCGGGACCGGGACCTGGCCGCGTTCGTCCTGTTCTCCTCGGCCGCCGGTGTCACCGGCGCGGCCGGGCAGGGCAACTACGCGGCGGGCAACGCCTTCCTCGACGCCCTGGCCCACCACCGGCGGGCGAGCGGGCTGCCCGCCCAGTCCATCGCCTGGGGCGGCTGGGCGTCCGGCTCCGGGATGACCGCCGGGCTGGCCGACGCCGACCGCGACCGCATGGCCCGGCTCGGCATGCCGATGCTGCGCGTCGACCAGGCCCTGGACCTGTTCGACGCGGTGACCGCGCTCGACCTGACCGCCCCGCTGGCCACCCGGCTCGACCTGCCGGTCATCCGCGCGCGAGGTGAGGTGCCCCCGCTGCTGTCCGGACTGGTCCGGACCACCACGCGCCGGACCGTCCGGCAGTCCTCGGAGGCCGCCGCCGACCTGCGTGGCCGGCTCGCCGGCCTGTCCGCCGCCGAGCGGGCCGAGCTGATCGACGACCTGGTGCGCACCCGGATCGCCGCCGTGCTGGGCTACGACGGCGCCGCCGCCGTCGATCCCGGCAAGGCGTTCTCCGACCTCGGGTTCGATTCGCTCACCGCGGTGGAACTGCGTAACCAGCTCACGGCGGTGACCGGCCTGCGGCTGTCGGCGACGCTGGTGTTCGACTACCCGTCCGCGTCCGCGCTGGCCGCGCACCTGCTGGCGGAGCTGTCCGGTGCGGTCGCCCCGGCGACCGCAGGGCCCGCGGTCGTGGCGGTGGACGAGCCGGTGGCGATCGTCGGGATGGCCTGCCGGTATCCCGGTGGGGTACGCGGGCCGGAGGACCTGTGGCGGCTGGTGTCCGAGGGTACCGACGCCATCGGCGAGTTCCCGGACGACCGCGGCTGGGACGTGGACCGGCTCTACGATCCCGATCCCGACAACGCCGGAACGTCCTACACCCGCCACGGCGGGTTCCTGTACGACGCCGCCGAGTTCGATCCCGCGTTCTTCGGGATGAGCCCGCGCGAGGCCGTGGCGACCGACGCGCAGCAGCGGTTGCTGCTGGAGACGTCGTGGGAGGCGCTGGAACGTGCCGGTATCGACCCGGCGTCGTTGCGGGGCAGCGCGACCGGGGTGTTCGCCGGGGTGATGTACGACGACTACGCGCACCTGCTGGACGACCCCGAGTTCGACGGGTTCCGCGGCAACGGCAGCTCGGCCAGCATCGTGACCGGCCGGGTGGCCTACGTCCTCGGCCTGGAAGGGCCGGCGGTGACGGTGGACACGGCGTGTTCGTCGTCGCTGGTGTCGTTGCATCTGGCGGCGCAGGCGCTGCGGTCGGGGGAGTGCTCGCTGGCCTTGGCCGGTGGCGTGACCGTGATGTCGACGCCCTACACCTTCCTGGAGTTCTCCCGGCAGGGCGGGCTCGCGCCGGATGGGCGGTGCAAGGCGTACTCCGACGATGCCGACGGTACGGGCTGGTCGGAGGGTGTGGGTGTGCTGGTGCTGGAGCGGCTCTCGGATGCCGAGCGGAATGGTCATCGGGTGCTGGCGGTGGTGCGTGGTTCGGCGGTGAATTCGGATGGTGCGTCGAATGGGCTGACGGCGCCGAACGGTCCGTCGCAG
The DNA here is from genome assembly GCF_004214935.1 of Amycolatopsis suaedae. Taxonomy (GTDB): domain Bacteria; phylum Actinomycetota; class Actinomycetes; order Mycobacteriales; family Pseudonocardiaceae; genus Amycolatopsis; species Amycolatopsis suaedae. Next base: position 369,227 of record NZ_SFCC01000005.1, on the reverse strand, counting down.
CAGCGGGTGATCCGGTCGGCGCTGGCGGCGGCGGGGCTGTCCACTTCGGATGTGGATGTGGTGGAGGGGCACGGGACGGGTACGCCGCTGGGTGATCCGATCGAGGCGCAGGCGCTGCTGGCGACCTACGGTCAGGACCGGGAAAGGCCGTTGCTGCTGGGGTCGGTGAAGTCGAACCTGGGGCACACGCAGGCCGCCGCGGGGGTGGCCGGGGTGATCAAGATGGTGCAGGCGCTGCGGCACGGTGTCGCGCCGCGCAGCCTGCACCTGGACACCCCGTCGTCCCATGTGGACTGGGACGCCGGTGCGTTGCGGCTGCTCGGTGAACCCGCCCCGTGGCCGGACGTCGGCCGCCCGCGTCGCGCCGCCGTGTCCTCCTTCGGGATCAGCGGCACCAACGCCCACGTCATCCTGGAACAGGGCCACCCCGAACCGGACGCGAGCGAGCCCGCCCCGCTGCCCGCGGTGGCGTGGCCGCTGTCCGGCGTCACCGGCCCGGCCGTGCGTGGCCAGGCCGCCGCGCTCGCCGACCGGGTGCGCACCGAGCCCGGCTGGCACCCGGCCGAGGTCGGCCGTTCGCTGGCCGCGCGCACCGCGTTCGGGAACCGGGCCGTGGTGATCGGCACCGCACGCGACGAGCTGCTGTCTGCGGCGGCGACCGTGGGTGGCCAGGACCCGGCGGCCGGAGTCGTCGAGGGGACCGCCGACGTCGACGGCCGGACCGTCTTCGTCTTCCCCGGCCAGGGCTCGCAGTGGCCGGGCATGGGTGCGCGGCTGCTGGACGAGTCGCCGGTGTTCGCCGAGCGGATCGCCGAGTGCGAACGCGCGTTCGCGCCGTTCGTCGACTGGTCGCTGACCGGTGTGCTGCGCCGCGACGACGGCGAACCGACCCTGGAACGGGTGGACGTGGTGCAGCCGGCCACGTTCGCGATGATGGTGTCGCTGGCCGCGTTGTGGCAGGCCCACGGGGTACGGCCGGACGCGGTGGTCGGCCACTCGCAGGGCGAGATCGCCGCCGCGGTGGTCTCCGGCGCACTGTCCCTTGAGGACGGTGCGAAGGTGGTCGTGTTGCGTAGCCAGGCGATCGGCCGCCGTCTCGCCGGAGCCGGTGGCATGATGTCGGTGGCCCTGCCCGCCGGCGAGCTGACCGAACGGCTCGCCGGGCTGGCCGGTGTGTCGATCGCCGCGGTGAACTCGCCCGCGTCCGTGGTCGTCTCCGGTGACCCGGCCGGGCTCGACGAACTGGCCGCGTCGCTGACCGCGGACGAGGTCCGTGTCCGCCGGATCGCCGTGGACTACGCCTCCCACTCCGCGCAGGTGGAGCTGCTGCACGGGGAGCTAGTGGAGCAGCTGGCCACCGTCACCCCGAGGACCGCGAGCGTGCCGTTCCTGTCCACCGTCACCGGCGAATGGCTCGACGGCACCGAGGTCGGCGCCGAGTACTGGTACGAGAACCTGCGCCGCACCGTCGAGTTCGGGCCGGCCATCGACAGGTTGCTGGACCAGCGGCATCGCCGGTTCCTGGAGATGAGCCCGCATCCGGTGCTCACCTTCGGTGTGCAGGAGGCCATCGAGGCCGCCGGGGTGGTCGCGGTCACCGGGGCGAGCCTGCGCCGCGACGAAGACGGCCTCGGCCGCTGGCTGACCTCGCTCGCCGAGGCCTGGGTGCGGGGCGCACCCGTCGACTGGAGTTCCTGCTTCGGCGACGCCCGGCGCGTCGACCTGCCGACCTACGCCTTCCAGCGGGAACGCTACTGGCCTGCCGGTTCGCTCGCCCGCACCGGCGACGTGAGCGCGGTCGGGCTCAGCCCGGCGGAGCACCCGCTGCTCGGCGCGGTGGCCGAGCTGGCAGGCGACGACGGCACGCTGTTCACCAGCAGGCTGTCGCTGCGCACGCACCCGTGGCTCGCCGACCACGCGGTGCTCGGCCGGGTGCTGCTGCCCGGTACCGCGTTCGTGGAACTGGCGTTGCGGGCCGGTGCGGAGGCGGGGTGTCCCCGGCTGGCCGAGCTGACGCTGTCCGCGCCGCTGCGCCTGCCCGAACGCGACGCCGTCACCGTCCAGGTCCGGGTGGGCGCCGCCGACGAGACCGGACGCCGGACGGTCACCGTGCATTCGCGGCCGGACGGCACCGACGCCCCGTGGACCCGCAACGCCACCGGTGTCCTCGACGAGGACACCGGCCCGGAACTCACGGTGGGGCAGTGGCCGCCGCCGGACGCCGAGCCGGTCCCGCTGGACGGCTGCTACGAGCGTCTCGCCGAAGCCGGGTTCGGCTACGGGCCCGCCTTCCGGGGACTGCGCGAGGTGTGGCGCGACGGCGAGGACATCCTCGCCGAGGTCGCGCTACCGGAGCACGCCCCGGCCGGCGCGTTCGGCCTGCACCCGGTGCTGCTCGACTCGGCGCTGCACGCCACCATGGTCGGCGGCACGACCGAGGACGGCACCGTCCGGCTCCCGTTCTCCTGGGAGGGGGTGAGCCTGCGTGCCCAGGGCGTCGACGTGGCCAGGGTGCGGGTGCGTCAGGACGAGGGCGGCATGTCGATCGCGGTCGAGGACCGCTCCGGACGTCCGGTGGCGAGCGTGGCGGCGTTGCACAGCCGCACCTTCGGCGCCGGAGACTTCGCCACCGACGCCACCGACGCGTTGTTCCGGCTCGACGAGGTGCCCGTACGGCCCGGCCCGCACGAGGTGCCCGGCCCGGTCGCCGTGCTCGGCGGGGACCTGGACGGCCTCACCGGCCCAGTACCCGCCGTCGTCGTCGTGCCGCCGGAGCCGGACGGCGAGCTTCCCTCCGTCGTCCACACGCGACTGGAACGAACCCTGGTCCTGGTGCGGCGCTGGCTATCCGGCGACGAGTTCGCCGACTCCACGCTGGTCTTCCTCACCCGCCGCGGCGATCTCGCGGACGCCGCCGTCGGCGGCCTGGTGCGGGCTGCCCAGCGGGAGAACCCCGGCCGGTTCGTGCTGGTGGAAGCCGACGAGCCGGACCCGGACGCGGTGCTGCCCGCGCTCGCGTCCGGCGAACCGTGGCTCGTCCTGCGCGACGGGCAGGCGCTGGCGCCCCGGCTGGCCAGGATGGAGGTTCCCGCCGGGACCGAGACCGGCTGGGACCCGGACGGCACCGTGGTGATCACGGGTGGCACCGGTGGGCTCGGCGGCGTGCTGGCCCAGCACCTGGTCACCGAACACGGGGTGCGTCACCTGCTGCTGCTCAGCCGCCGTGGCCCGGCGGCCCCGGCGGCCGCCGAACTGGCGGCCGAGCTGGAAGCCGGCGGTGCCGAGGTCAGCGTGCTGGCCTGCGACATCGCCGACCGGGCCGCGCTGGCCGGCGCGCTGGCCGCCGTTCCCGCCGAGCATCCGGTGCGGGGCGTCGTGCACGCGGCCGGTGTCCTCGACGACGGGGTGGTCACCACACTCACCCCTGAGCAGTTCACCGCGGTGCTGCGGCCCAAGGCCGACGCCGCGTGGCACCTGCACGAGCTGACCAGCGACCTGGACCTCACCGCGTTCGTGCTGATCTCCTCGGCCGCGGGCGTGTTCGGTGCCGCCGGTCAGGCCAACTACGCCGCCGCCAACGGGTTTGTCGACGCGCTCGCCGCCTACCGGCGTGCGGCCGGGCTTCCCGCCGTGTCGATGGCCTGGGGCCTGTGGGCGTCCGAAACCGGGATGACCGGCGCGGTGAACATCGACCGGATGCGCAGCCTCGGCAACATCGAACTGTCCACAGAGGAAGGTGTCGCGTTGTTCGACGCCGCACTGCGGGGCAGCGAGGCTGTCACCGTCCCGGTCCGGCTGGACCTGCCGGCCTTCCGTGCCCACGGCGAGATCCCGCCACTGCTGCGTGGCCTGGTCCGGGTTCCGGCCTCCCGGGGCGCGGCCGAGCCCGCCGAGGCGTTCCTGGGCAGGCTCGCCGGCCTCGCCCCGGCGCAGCGGATGGAAGCCGTGCTGGAGCTGGTCCGCACCAAGGCGGCTGCCGTCCTCTACATCGACCCCGGCGAACTCGGGCCGAACCGCCCGTTCAAGGAACTGGGGTTCGACTCGCTCACCGCGGTGGAACTCCGCAACCGGCTGGGGGCCGCGACGGGCCTGAAGCTGCCGGTCTCCCTGCTGTTCGACCGGCCCACCCCGGAGGAACTCGCCGAGTACCTGCTGCCGCTGCTCACCCCGGACGAGGCCGACGGCGCCGGTGTGCTCGACGAGCTGGACCGGCTACGTGCCCTGCTGACCGCCGCCTCGGTCGACGAGCGGACGCATCGCCAGGTCACCGGCAGGCTGGAGGTCCTGCTGGCGAACTGGACCGCCGCCCGCGGCGACGCCCCCGCCCCCGGCGACGACCTGGACTTCACCACGTCGTCGGACGAGGAGATGTTCAGCCTGCTGGACCGCGAGCTGTCCTGACCGTGATGCCGTGAAAGGGGCCATCACGGCGTCTGATGCCGTGAGGGCCCCCTTCACGGCAATGTCGGGTGGTGTGCGTGAAGGTGGAGTTCGCGTGCGGGAGCGTGGGACTCGCGTGCAGGAAGGTGGGACTCGCGGGGCCACTTGGTGAGAGGCGTGTCTCGCGGTATGAACTCCACGCTCGTGCACGCGAGTTCTGCGTTCCGGCACGCGAGTTCCACCTTCGTGCACGGTCACCAACCCCGGACTTTGCCGGGGCCCTGGCGCAAGACGCCGTGGGGACCCCCCTCACGGCAGCAGGCCGTCCGGCCCGGCCGCGGCGAGCACGTCGCGCGCCTGCGGTTCGGGTAGCGCGTCGAACCAGCGGCGGGTCAGGGCTTCGCGGGCGGCCGGGGTCGGCTCGCCGTAGAGCCGGAACCGGCCGATGCCGCCGTCGGGATGGTTCTCCAGCCGCACGTGGGTGACCGCCCGCGTCGCCGGGATGCGGAACCGGTGCGTCGTGTCGGCCTGCACCCGCGTCTGCGGCAGCAGGGGGAACCACGCCCCGGCCTCGTCGAGACCGTAGAGCGCCACCCGGTCCGGCGGGTTGCCGCGGTAGTGGGTCGTGGCGATCTCGGCGACCGACGGCACGGCCGCGCACGCCAGCGCCACCACGGCCCAGTCGTGACCGCTGTCCCGGCGCCGGGCGGTCTCCCAGCCGTCGGCCATGAACCGCGACTCACCCGGCTGCAGCATGTTCGCCGGCGGGGAGAAGAAGCTGTCGCTGCACGAGGTGACCCTGCCGCCGTTCACCGTCGCGGCCAGGTCGAACGGCAGCCCGGCCAGGTCACGGGGATCGGGCACGACCTCCCCGTGCACCCGCAGCCGCGCCACCCCGCCGTCGGGCAGGATGTGCAGTCGCAGGTGGGTCACCCGGCGCGGGTCGGTCACGGTGAACACGTTGTGCCCGCCACCGGTGAGCTTGCTCGGCGCGAGCAGCTCGAACCACTCCGCCGCGTCCAGCTCCCCGACGCCCGGATAACCCTCGACCCCGGTCGCCTCGATGCGGACCTGCTCGGGGTAGTTGCCGAGGAAGTACGACGTGTCGACGTCGACCGCGCGGACGACGCCGGGCGCGCCCAGCCGCAGCAGCACCCAGTCGTTCCCGCCGGTGCGCCCGAACCGGCGCCGGGTCTCCCAGCCGTCGTACTCCTGACCCTTCGGCGTGAACGTGTGCGGCCGGAACACCGGCGGCTCGGCCTTGATCAGGTTTTCCTTGTCGGCGAAGAACTCGTCGCTGGCCGCCATGACCGATCCGCCGTGCGGGCGGGACGCGAGGTCGGGCAGCGTGGTGAGGTCGTCGGTCATCGGGATTCCTTCCTGTGCAACAGCCTGCCCGCCGGTTCGCCGTCGGACTCGCGGCCCCGCAGCCACGTCCGCCGCACCACGCCACGCAGGCGGGCACCGGCGTACGGGGTGAGCGGGTGCCGGTGCCGCAGCTCGGCTGGCTCGACGGTGAACTCCTCACCGTCGGCGAACGCCACCAGATCGGCATCGGCGCCGACGGCGATACGGCCCTTGTGCCGCAACCCGACCAGGTCCGCCGGGGCGCTCGCCATCCAGCGCACCACGTCCGCCAGCGGGTGACCACGGTCCGCGGCCGCCGTCCACACCGCGGGCAGCCCGAGCTGCAGCGAGGAGATCCCGCCCCAAGCCTCGCCGAACCCGCCGTGTTTGAGGTCCGGTGTGGACGGTGAGTGGTCGGACACGACGCAGTCGATGACACCGCCCGCCAGCCCTTCCCACAGCCGGTCCCGGTTGGCCGCGCCGCGGATCGGCGGGCAGCACTTGAACTCGGTCGCGCCGTCGGCGATCGACTCGGCGGCCAGCGTCAGGTAGTGCGGGCAGGTCTCCGCGGTGACCCGGACACCGTCGGCCCGCGCGGCGGCGAGTGCGCCCAGCGCGGTGGCCGACGACAGGTGGAGGACGTGCACGCGGTTGCCGGTGGCGGCGGCGCGGGCGAGCAGGCCGTCGACGGCCCGGCCCTCGGCGGCGTCCGGCCGGGAGGCGAGAAACTCCCGGTAGGACGGACCGGCGGGCGGCGCGGCCGCCAGCTCGTCCGCGTCCTCGGCGTGCACGATCAGCAGCCCGTCGAACGCCGACAGCTCGGCCAGCACCTCGTCCAGCTCGTCCCAGTCCAGCGGCGGGAACTCGTCGACACCGGACGGCGACAGGAAGCACTTGAAGCCGAACACCCCCGCCTCGTGCAGGTCGCGCAGATCGGCGAGGTTGCCGGGGATCGCACCGCCCCAGAAGCCGACGTCGATCACGCACCGGCCGGCGGCGGCCGCCCGTTTGACGGCCAGCGCCTCGGCGGACACGGTGGAGGGCAGGCTGTTCAGCGGCATGTCGATCAGCGTCGTGACGCCACCCGCCGCCGCGGCCGCGGTCGCCGTGGCGAAGCCCTCCCACTCGGTGCGGCCGGGTTCGTTGACGTGCACGTGGGTGTCCACCAGGCCGGGCAGCAACGCGACGTCGCCGAGGTCCTCGTCGCGCCGGGTGTCCAAGGCGGCTCCGCGGGCGGTGACCGCGGCGATCCGGCCGTCCCGGACGCCGACGGCCGCGGGCCGTTCCCCGTCCGGGGTGAGCACCCGGTCGCTACGGACCACCAGGTCGAAGTCGGTCACGAGGCGTCCTCCAGAAGATCGTCTGCCAGTTGGATGACCCGGCGGTGCAGCAGGCCGCGGGCGTCGGCCATGCACCGGGCCGGGTCCGGTTCGAGATCGGTCAGCGCGTAGGCGGACCCGATGCCGGCTTCCCGCAGCCGGTCGCCGGACAGCAGGCAGCGCCCGGCGACCGCGGCCACCGGCACCCCGGCCTCGGCGGCGGCGCGGGCCACCCCGGCCGGGGCCTTGCCGCGCAGCGTCTGCTCGTCGAGCGAGCCCTCCCCGGTGACGACCAGCCGCGCGCCCCGCAGCGCGCCGTCGAACCCGAGCAGGTCCAGCAGCAGCCCGATCCCGTCCCGCCTGGTCGCGCCCAGCAGCGCGAGCGCGGCGAAGCCGACCCCGCCGGCGGCACCCGCGCCCGGGACACCGGCGTACTCCGCCCCGGCCACCTCCGACCAGCGGCGCAGCCCGTCCTCCAGCACGGTGACCTCGGCCGGGCCGGCACCCTTCTGCGGCCCGTAGACGGCGGCCGCGCCGGACGGCCCGAGCAGCGGGTTGTCCACATCGCAGGCCAGCTCGATGTCCACATCGGACAACCGGGACGGCAGTCCGGACAGGTCGAGCCGGTCCAGGCCGCGCAGGGCGGCGCCCCCGGGCGGCAGCTCGTCGCCCGCCCCGTCGAGCAGCCGGGCGCCCAGCGCGGAAAGCATGCCCGCGCCGCCGTCGGTGCAGGCACTGCCGCCGACGCCGAGCACCAGCCTGCGGCAATCGGTTCGCAGCGCCGCCGCGATCAGCTCACCGGTGCCCGCGCTGGTCGCCGTCAGCGGCGCCGGTGTGCCACCGGGCAGCCGGTGCAGCCCGGACGCCTCGGCCAGCTCCACCACGGCCGTGCCGCCGCGGGTGGCGAACGACGCCGGCACCGGCTGCCCGGTGGGTCCGCTGACCAGCGTGCGGACCCGGCGGAACCCGGCGGCGACGGCGGCGTCGACCGTGCCGTCGCCGCCGTCGGCCACCGGCAGGAGGCGTACCGGGACCTCCGGGCGCCGCCGGGTCACCGCGTCGGCCACCGTGGCGGCGACCTCCGCGGCGGTCAGCGAGCCCTTGAACTTGTCCGGCGCGACCAGCACGTGCCTCACGGGGCGGGTTCGAACTCGCGCACGGCGTCGATCGCGGGACCGTGCGGGGTGTTCGCCTCGCGTTCGATCATGACCTCCACCAGCACCGGACGCGAGGTCGCCACGGCCTGCTTGCGGGCCCACTCGATGGCGTCGCGGATGTCGCCGGGCTCGGTCACCCGGCGGCCCGAGCAGCCGTAGGCCTCCATGACCTTGACGTTGTCCGTGCCGAACTCGTCGTAGTGGATGTCCACCTGGTAGTTCATGTCGTAGGGCAGCGACGCCTGGCGGATCAGCCCGAGGTACTCGTTGTTGATCATGATGAGCACGAACGGCACGTCGTACTGCGCGGCCACGGCCAGTTCCTCGACCAGGTACTGGAAGCCGTAGTCGCCGACGATGCCGACCACCTCGGCGTCCGGCTCGGTGCGCTCCAGCGCCTTGCGCACGCCGATCGCGGCGGGGATCTCCCAGCCGAGCGGGCCGGCCTGGCCGCAGATCTGGTAGCGGCGCGGCTTGTACGCCTTCTGGTGCTGCCCGCCCCAGATCTGGTACAGCCCGATCGCGGTGACGAAGTAGGTGTCCGGGCCGAAGATCTCGTTGATCTCCTTGTACACCCTGGGCGCCTTGATCGGCACGCTGTCGAAGTCCTCGCGGCGGCCCAGCGTCGCCTTCAGCTCGCCGATCCTGGCCGCCCACGCCCCTGCGGGCCGGCCCGCGCCGCGTGCCTTCGCGGTGTCCAGCAGTGCCCGCAGGAACAGCCGGGCGTCGGAGACGATGCCGACGTCGGGCGGGAACACCTTGCCCAGCTGGGTCGGCTCGATGTCGACGTGGACGAACTTGCGCTCGCCCCGGTAGACGTCCAGCGTCCCGGTGTGCCGGTCGCCGAACCGGGCACCGACCGCGAGCACGGTGTCGGACTCCAGGAACGACGCGTTGCCGTAGCGCTGCGAGGTCTGCACGCCGGTGATGCCGGCGAACAGCGGGTGGTCCTCGTCGATGGCGCCCTTGCCCATCAGCGTCACCTGGACCGGGATGCCGAGGTACTCGGCCAGCTCCCGTAACTCCGCGGACGCGCCGGCCGTGATGACCCCGCCACCGGCCAGGATCAGCGGCCGGTCGGACTCCAGCAGCAGGTCCAGCGCCCGCTCGACGCGGGGCTGGTGCGGCCGGACCGGCTCCACCGGCAGCGGGGCGTCGATGGCAGGGTCGTATTCGATCAGCTCCTGCGCGACGTCGACCGGGATGTCGATCAGCACCGGCCCGGGACGGCCCGAGCGGGCGATGCGGAACGCCTCGCGGAAGATCCACGGCGCGGTAGCCGCCTCCTTGATCTGCACTGCCCACTTGGTGACCGGCGTGGCGACGGCGACGATGTCCACCGCCTGGAACGCCTCCTGGTGCAGCTTGGTCGACGCGGCCTGGCCGGTGATACAGATGATCGGGACCGAGTCGGCCATCGCCGTGTACAGGCCGGTGATCATGTTGGTTCCGGCCGGGCCGGAGGTGCCGATGGCGACGCCGACCCTGCCGGTCGTGCGGGCCCAGCCGTCGGCCATGTGGGTGGCGCCCTCCTCGTGCCGCACGGTCAGGTGCTCGATGCCGCCGCGCACCTCCATCGCCTTGTACAGCGGGAGGATCGCGGCACCGGGGCAGCCGAACGCGGTGTCGACGCCCTCGGAGGTGAGCACCTCGACGACCGCTTCCATCGCGGGCATCTTCGCCATGTCAGTTCTCCTCTCGGGCGGACTGGCGGGCGAGCACGGCGAGCAGCGCGGAGTGGTCGGAATCGCCCAGCCCCTGCGACCGCGCCGCCTGGACGTAGGCGGCCACCTGGTGGCCGAACGGCAGCGACACCTCCGCCTGCCGGGCCGCGTCCAGCACGATACCCATGTCCTTGTGGTGCAGGTCGATGCGGAAGCCCGGCCGGAAGTTCCTGGCCAGCATCGTCTCCCGCTTGAGCTCCAGGATCCGGCTCCCGGCGAGCCCGCCGGCGAGCATGTCCAGCCCCGCCGCGGCGTCCACACCGGACGCCTCCATCAACACGATCGCCTCGGCCACCAGCGCGTACGTGCCGCCGACCACGAGCTGGTTGGCCGCCTTGACGACCTGCCCGGCACCGTTCGGCCCGACCAGCGCCGCGGTCCTGCCCACGGCGTCGAACACCGGCTTCGCGGCGGCGAAGTCCTCGGCCGTGCCACCGACCATGATGGACAGCACGGCGTCGATCGCGCCCTTCTCGCCGCCGGACACGGGCGCGTCCAGCACCCGCACGCCCCGTTCGGCACCGGCTCGGGCGACCCGCTGCGAGGTGTCCGGCCGGATCGTGCTGAAGTCGACGAACAGCGTGCCTGCCTCGATCGTCTCGAACACCCCGTCCGGGCCGAGGACGACGGCCTCGACCTGCGGATCGGCGGGCAGCATGGTCACGACGACGTCGGCACCGGTGACCGCCTCGCCCACCGAGCCCGCAGGCTTGCCGCCGTGCTCGGCCAGCCTGGCGACGGCGCCGGCGTCGAGGTCGAAGCCGGTCACCTCGAAGCCCGCGGTGACGAGGTTGCGGGCCATCGGCGAGCCCATGATGCCGAGGCCGACGAATCCGATGGTGGTCATCAGGTCTTCTCCTTCCGCGTGGCGAACCAGCCGAGGCTGTCCGCCGTCGGGCCTGCCGGCTTGTACTCCAGGCCGACGTAGCCGCTGTAGCCGCCCGCGGCGAGGGCACGCAGGTGGCGGTCGATGTCGATGTTTCCGGTGCCCGGCTCGCCGCGGCCCGGTGCGTCGGCGACTTGCACGTGACCGATCCGGCCGGTGTGCTCGCTGATCACCGCGTCGAGGTCGTCGCCGTTCACGGTGAGGTGGTAGAGATCGGCCAGCAGCCGCAGGTTCCCGGCTCCGGCACGGTCGATGACGGCGAGCGCGTCGGCGGCCGTCAGCAGGGGATAGGCGGCGATCCCGCTGACCGGCTCGACCAGCACCACCGCGCCGATCGCCTCCGCGGCCTTCGCGGCCAGCGCGAGGTTCTCCGCGCCGATTACGTCCTGTTCGGACGCGTCGACGCCGTCGATCCGGTTGCCGTACAACGCGTTGAGCGCGGTGCAGCCGAGCTGTTCGGCGATGCCGACGGCGACCGGGATGTTCTCCCGGAACTCGGCCGACCGGGCGGGCCAGGACACCAGCCCGCGGTCGCCGCCGGGCAGGTCGCCCCCGGCGAAGTTCAGTCCGGCGAGCCGGACCCCGGCGTCGCGCACGGCGCGGACGAACCGGTCCACCTCGGCGTCGGCCGGGGTGGCGCTGTCGAACGGCCACCAGAACTCGACGGCGTCGAACCCGGCGGCCTTCGCCGCGTCCGGGCGTTCCAGCAGCGGCAGCTCGGTGAACAGGATGGACAGGTTGATGTCGAAGCGGGTCATGCGGCCCTCCCGGTCCGGTAGGCACGCCAGTCGCCGACGTCGGTGATGTCGAGCAACTGGACGTGCGAGACGTACGGCCTGCGTAGCAGCATGGCGAACGCCGAGCCACCGTCGGCCAGCTCGATCACCCCCAGCTCCAGCTCAGGCGGTTCCGCGGGCAGCACCCGGTCGCGCAGCGTGTCCAGCGGGATGTCGTAGACCTCGCCGGCGATCGCGGCGCCGCCGTGTGCGACCGGGTACAGCGCGGGGCACTGCCCGCCGACGGAGTAGAAGCGGTACTTCGCGGCGGTCGTGGTGGCGGCGACCAGTGGTGCGCCGTCGAGCAGGTGATGCAGTGGTTCCCCACGCATCGCCCCGCCGTTGAGGAAGACCAGTGGCATGAAACCCTCCTTAGTGGACGCTCAGCGCCGGTTCGCGGTGGATGGGGCCGTCGGTTGCCGCCAGCGGCAGCCCGGTGCCGCCCCGGTTCACGGCGACGATCTCGGCGGCGATGGACAGGGCCGTCTCCTCGGGGGTGCGGGCACCGAGGTCGAGGCCGATGGGGGAGCGCAGCCGGGCCAGCTCGGCCTCGCCCAGCCCGGCAGCACGCAGCCGGCCGAGCCGGTCGGCGTGCGTGCGCCGGGACCCCAGCGCGCCGACGTACGCGACGTCCCTGCGCAGTGCCTCGGTGAGCACCGGGACGTCGAACTTCGGGTCGTGGGTGAGCACGCAGACGACCGTGCGTGAATCGGTCGGGGTGCGGGCCAGGTAGCGGTGCGGCCAGTCCACCACGACCTCGTCCGCGGCCGGGAACCGCTGCCGCGTGGCGAACGTGGCCCGCGCGTCGCACACCACGACGTGGTAGCCGAGGAACCGGCCCGCACCGGCCACGGCCGCGGCGAAGTCCACCGCGCCGAACACCAGCATGCGTGGTGGCCGCACCCACGACTCGACGAGGACCTCGGCCCCCGGCGCGCAGCCGAGCACCCGGGAGCCGGTCCGGCCCTGCTCCAGCATGGCGCGGGCCTCGGCCACGATCAGCTCGTCCAGCCCCGCCCCGACGGTGCCGACGTGCCGGTCGGCGAACACCGCGACCGACCGCCCGGCCAGCGCCGAGTCGTCGACCACCCTGGCCAGCGCGACCGGTTCGCCGGTGGCCAGTGCCGCGACCAGTCCGGGGTCGCGGTCCGCCGACACCGGCTGGACGAACACCTCCAGCTCGCCGCCGCAGGTGAGTCCCACGGCGAACGGGTCGTCGGAGGTGAAGCCGTACCGCTGCCGCGCCGGACGGCCGCCGGCGATCACCTGCCGTGCCAGCTCGTACACCGCGCCCTCCACGCAGCCACCGGAGACGCTGCCCAGCGCGGTGCCGTCGGCCCGCACCGCGAGCGCGGCACCGGGCTCCCTCGGCGCGCTGCCGCGCACGGCGACCACGGTCGCCACGGCGAACGTCTCCCCGGCGGCGGCCCACGCCACGAGGTCGGTCGCGATGTCCCTCATCGGTTTCTCCCTAACTGAACAGGGTGGTGATGGCGTTGATGCCGAAGTACGCGGTGAACACCAGCGCCAGCACGGTCAGCAGCCAGCCGGCCTGCCGCCACTGGCCCTTGCAGATCTTGATGAGCACGAAGCTGATCAGCCCGGCACCCACACCGTTGGTGATGGAGTAGGTGAACGGGATCAGCGCCGCGGTCAGGAACACCGGGATCGTGTAGTCCGGTTCCTGCCACGGGATGTTGCGGCACTGCGCCATCATCATCCCGCCGATCACCACCAGTGCCGGTGCCGCCGCCTGCGCGGGCACCACCCCGGCGAGGGGCGTGAACAGCAGCGTCACGGCGAACAGCCCGCCGGTGACCACACTGGACAGCCCGGTCCGGGCGCCCTCGCCGACCCCGGCCGCCGACTCCAGGAACACCGTGTTCGGCGACGACCCGGTGACCCCGCCGGCCACCGCGCCCACGCCGTCGACCAGCAGGATCCGGCCCATGCCGGGTACCTTCCCGTCCCGGGTCAGCCCGGCCTCGGCGGACACGCTGGTGATCGCGCCCATCGCGTCGAAGAACCCGGACAGCACCAGCGTGAACAGGAAGATCGTCGCGGTCAGCGCGCCGGCCGAGACGAAGCCGCCGAACAGGTCGACCTCGCCGAGCAAGCCGAAGTCCGGTGCGGCGAACAGGTTCGACGGCAACGTCGGCTCCGTCAGCCCCCACTCGCCGAGCCCGAACCCGTCGTGCAGGACCACCGCGAGCACGGTCGCCGCGGCGATGCTGATCAGCACCGCGCCGGCGACCTTCCGCACGACGAGCACCACCATCAGCAACAGCGCGAAGCAGAACACCACGATCGGCCAGCCGTCCAGGTGCCCGTCGACGCCGAGGCGGACCGGCACGGTCGAGTTGGCCGCGTCCGGCGTCCGGGTCACGAAGCCGGCGCTGACCAGCCCGACCAGCGCGAGGTAGAGGCCGATGCCGACGGTGATCGCCGTCTTCAGCGGGGCCGGGATGGCGTTGATGATGCGTTCCCGGATTCCGCTGACGGCCATCAGCACGATGCACAGGCCCTCCAGCACGACCAGGCCGAACGCCTGGGCCCAGGTCATCGTCGGCGCCATCTGGAACGCGACGATGCCGTTGATGCCCAGCCCCGCGGCCATGGCGAGCGGCGCGTTGCCGACCAGTCCCATGAGGACGGTCATCACCGCGGCCGACAGCGCGGTGGCAGTGGTGAGCTGGGCGGTGCTCAGCTTGGCGCCGGTGATGTCGGCCGACGCGCCGAGGATGAGCGGATTCAGCAACACGATGTAGGCCATCGCCACGAACGTGGTGACGCCGCCCCGCAGTTCTCGGGAAACGGTCGACTGCCGTGCGCTGATGGCGAAGAACCGGTCGAGGAACGATTTCCTGCCCGGGGTGTCGGTTTCGGGTTCCTGCAGCTGGGTCATGCGTCCTGCCCTTGCCGGTGGGTGTGCTCGGGTAAGCCAGGTTTTTCACGCCTGGCTTTCCGAGGGGGACGATTGGGTTTTTTCTGGTGCTCCGGTCAGCACCAAAAAGGGGAGAAGCTCAGTATTCGATGCGGTCCGGCTGGTCGAGCCAGGCCTGGAACGGCGTGAAGCCGTCGGTCGCGGACAGCCTGCTGACCGGTAGGTCCCAGGTGTCGCGGGGGCGTTCGAACAGTTCGTAGAACGCGCGGTCGTCGAAGCCCGCCTTGGCGGCGTCGTCGCGGTCGGCCGCGTAGATCACCCGGTCGACCCGGGCCCACAGCGCCGAGGACAGGCACATCGGGCACGGCTCGCAGGACGACACGAGCACACAGCCGTCCAGCTTGAACGTGCCCAGTTCCTGGCACGCCGCGCGAATGGCGACCACCTCGGCGTGCGCGGTCGGGTCGAGCGTCGGGGTGACCCGGTTGACGCCGGTGGCCACGATCCGGTCGCCCCGGGCGATCAGGGCGCCGAACGGCCCGCCGCCGTCGGCGACGTTGCGGGTCGCCAGCAGCACGGCCTCGGTCAGCCAGGCGTGTTCGAGGGTGAACTCCGGTGCGGTGGTCATGGTTCTCCGTTCAGGTTCCGGTGATGTGTTCCGGTCGGATCGGCACGCGGGGCAGTTCCAGCCCGGTGGCCGCGCGGATGGCGTTGGCGATGGCCGGGGTGGCCGAGATCGTCGGCGGTTCGCCGACGCCGCGCACCCCGTAGGGCGCGTGCGGGTCGGCTTCCTCCAGGATGTCGACGCGCATCGGCGGCATGTCGAGGATCGTCGGGATGAGGTAGTCGGTGAACGACGGGTTGCGTACCTTGCCGTCGGCGACCTGGATCTCCTCCATCACCGCCAGGCCCAGGCCCTGGGCCGAGCCGCCGTGGATCTGCGCGACGACGGCGTCCGGGTTCATCGCCTTGCCGACGTCCTGCGCGCAGTCGAGCTGGACCACCTTCACCAGGCCCAGTTCGACGTCGACGTCGACCACCGCGCGGTGCGCGGAGAAGCCGTACTGGACGTGGGCGTCGCCCTGCCCGGTCTCCGGGTCCAGCGGGTGGGTCTGCCGGTGGTGGTACTCGCGGGTCCGCTCGATCACCTCGTCGCCGAGTAGGTCTGCCAGCTCGGCGACGACCTCGCCGTCGGCCGCGACGACCTTCCCGCCGGCCAGCGTCAGCCCGTCCGCGGAGCGGCCGAGGCGGCGTGCGGCCAGTGCGTACACCTCGTCGGCGACGGCGCGGCAGGCGTTGCGGACGGCGCCGCCGGTGACGTAGGTCTGCCGGGAGGCCGAACTGGAGCCGGCGTCGCCGACGCTGGTGTCCGCCGGATGCACGCTGACCCTGGGAACACCCAGCTCGGTGCGGGCGATCTGCTGCTGCAGCGTGACCAGGCCCTGCCCGACCTCCGCGGCGGCGGTGTGCACCATGGCCACCGGCTCGCCGCCGATGACCTGCAGGCGTACCCGTGCCGTCGAGTAGTCGTCGAGACCCTCGGCGTAGGAGATGTTCTTGATGGTCACGCCGTAGCCGACGCCGCGGACCACGCCCTCGCCGTGGGTGGTGTTGGACGCCCCGCCGGGCAGCTCGCGGATGTCGGCCGGTGCCGTGCGGTTCTCCGGCGGCAGCGGCATGTCCCGTACCCGGCGGACCAGCTCGGCGACCGGCGCCGGGAAGTCGATCACCTGCCCGGTGACGTTGACCGAGCCCTCGCTCATCGCGTTGCGGATGCGCAGCTCGGCCGGGTCCATGCCGAGCGCGGCGGCCAGTTTGTCCATTTGCGACTCGTAGGCGTACGTCGGTTGCACCGCGCCGAGGCCACGCATGGCGCCGCAGGTGGGGTTGTTCGTGTAGACGCCCCAGCCCTCGATGCGGGCGTTGGGCACGTTGTACGGCCCGACGCCCAGCGTGGTGCCGTTGCCGACCACCACCGGGGTCTTGGACGCGTAGGCACCGCCGTCGAAGTACAGCTTCGCCCGGACGTAGACCAGGTCGCCATCCCGGGTGGCGCCGTGCTCGTAGTACATCTTCGCCGGGTGCCGGTGCACGTGGCCGAAGAACGACTCCTCGCGGTTGTAGACCATCTTCACCGGCCTGCCGGTGCGCAGCGCGAGCATGCACGAGTGGATCTGCATGGACAGGTCCTCGCGGCCGCCGAACGCGCCGCCGACACCGGACAGGGTCAGCCGCACCTTCTCCAGCGGCAGGCCCAGCGCCTTCGCGGTCTGCCGCTGGTCGACGTGCAGCCACTGCGTCGCCAGGTACAGGTCGACCCCGCCGTCCTCGGCCGGCACCGCCAACCCGGACTCCGGCCCGAGGAACGCCTGGTCCTGCATGCCGATCTCGTAGGTGCCGGTGACCACGACGTCCGCGGTCGCGTCCGGGTCGCCCCGCAGGATTCGCTGGTAGCGCACCAGGTTGCCGCCCTCGTGCAGCTTGGGCAGCGTGTCGTCGTGTGCTGCCCGCTCGGCGTCGGTGACCGGTTCGAGCACCTCGTACTCGACGACGACGTCCTTGAGCGCCTGCCGGGCGGTCTCCGGGTGGTCGGCGGCGATGATCGCGACCGGCTCGCCCTGGTAGCGCACCCGGTCCTCGGCCAGCACCGGGGTGTCCTGGTACTTCAGGCCGTAGACGTTGTCACCCGGCACGTCGGAGTGGGTCAGCACGGCGTACACGCCGGGGCGGGCCAGCGCGGGGGAGACGTCGAGCCGGACGATGCGGGCGTGCGGATGCGGGCTGCGCAGGGTCGCGCCCCACAACATGTTCTCGTGCCACAGGTCCGAGGAGTAGGCGAACTCGCCGCGCACCTTGAGCGTGCCGTCGGGGCGCAGCGGGCTCTCGCCGATGCCGCCGCTGACGGTGTCGGTCAGGTCCTGCGGGGACCGTGCCGGGGCGCTCATGACGCCGCCTTCCGGGCGGCGGCCAGGCGAACGGCGTCCATGATCTTCTCGTATCCGGTGCAGCGGCACAGGTTCCCGGCCAGTGCCTCGCGGATCTCGGCGTCGCCGGGGTCGGGGTCACGTTCGATCAGGTCGTGTGCGGCGACGAGCAGCCCCGGTGTGCAGAATCCACATTGGACGGCGCCGCACTCGACGAACGCCTCCTGTACCGGGTCCAGCGTGTCACCGTCGGCCAGGCCCTCGACGGTGCGGACCTCGCGGCCCTCGGCCTGCCCGGCGGCGACCAGGCAGGCACACGCCGGGACGCCGTCGAGGTAGACCGTGCACGACCCGCACTCGCCCTGCTCGCAGGCATTCTTCGAGCCGGGCAGCCCGAGGCGTTCGCGCAGCACGTACAGCAGGCTCTCGCCCTCCCACACGTCGTCGGCGTGCCGCCGGTCCCCGTTGACCGTGAGGTTCACGCGCATCGCGGCCAGCTCCCTTCCCGGTAGTCGTCCCATGCCCAGCGCAGTGTCCGCCGGGCCATCACCGACAGGGCGTGCCTGCGGTAGTCCGCGCTGCCGCGCACGTCGTCGATCGGTGCCGCGGCCTCGGCGACCAGCGTGCCGAAGCGGCGCAGTACGGAATCCTCCAGCGGTCTCGGCGACTCCCACAGTCCCCGGTCGGTCAGCTCACCGGCGAGGAACTCCTCGGCCGCGCCTGCCCGGCGCGGGGTGGGCGCCGCCGACCCGACACCGGTGCCGACCCGCTGCCGGTCCGGGTGCAATGCCAGGCCGAACGCGCACACGGCGATCACCATCGCGTTGCGGGTGCCGATCTTGCTGAACTGCTGCGGCCCGCTCGCCGGTGCGACGTGCACGGCGGTGATCAGCTCGTCGGGGGCGAGGACGTTGCGCTTGACCCCCAGGTAGAACTCCCGCGCCGGTACCGTGCGTGCTCCGGTCGCCGACGCGATCTCCACGTCGGCGTCCGCCGCGAGCAGCGGCGGGTGCGAGTCGCCCGCCGGGGAGGCCGCGCCGAGGTTGCCGCCGACGCTGCCGCGGTTGCGGATCTGCGGTGAGCCGACCGTGCGGGCGGCCATCGCCAGGCCGGGCAGTTTCGTGCCCAGCTCGGTGATGATCCGGGCGTAGGGGACGGCCGCGCCGATCCGGATCCGGCCGCCGTCGGCCGTGTGCTCGTGCAGCTCGGCCACCCGGCCGAGGTCGAGCAGCGCGGTGGGGCGGCGGTGGTCGAAATTGAGCTCGACCATCACGTCGGTGCCACCGGCGATGGGAACGGCGTCGGGATGCGCGGCCTTGGCCGCGAGAGCTTCGGCGAGCGTCGCTGGTCGCAGGAACTCCACAGTGGACTCCTTACGCGCCGTCGCGGCGGACGGTGCCTTCGATCAGGCCGTAGGGGCGGTCGGCGGCGTGGAACACCTCACCGGGGTTGTCCAGGCCGAACGGGGCCAGGTCGGCCAGGAAGTGGTGCTTGTTCGGCAGCGAGAGGCGTACCTCGGTGATGTCCGGGACGTTCTCCAGCACCCTGCTGCCCATGGCGTACAGCGTCTGCTGCAGGGACAGGCTGTGCGTGTCGGCGAAGGCGTCCAGCAGCGACGCCCGCGCCGTGTGGTAGGCCTTCTCCCAGTCGACGCCCTCGGCGCGGGAGAACCGCCAGGTCGCGGACACCGCGGTGGCCAGGATGCGGTCGGTGGTCTCCTCCAGCGTCGTGTAGCGGTCGCGGGGGAAGCCCCAGAACTCCGAGCCGGTGGAGTTCAGCACCGTGAGATCGGTCAGCCCACCGTCCACTGTGGCCTGTTCACCGTCGAAGGTGATCGTGGCGGTGCGGGTGCCCTCGCCGGATCGGGCGAACGAGTGGTGGCCCTGCCGGTTCCACGGGTACTGCTCGACGCTGATCCGCGCCCGGTGGATGCTGGGCTGGGACTCGACGAAGTGCCTGGCCAGGCGCAGGCCGTAGGTCTCGATGTCGCCGATGCCGTCGCGGGCGAAGGCGAACACGGTGTTCTTCTGGGTGTCGGTGGCGAGCACCTTGTCGTTGGCACCGGTCAGGTGCGTGTCGGCCATGTCGCCGGACAGCGCCACGCTGACGTTGAGATCGGTGATCCGGTGTGCCGCGTCGTCACGGTCGACGCGCACGACGCGGACCTCCGCCTTCCCGTACTGGTTCTCACCGAGCACGATGGCCATGGGTTCAGCTCCCTCGGTAGGTCGAATAGGCGAACGGGCTGAGCAGCAGCGGCACGTGGTGGTGCTCGCCGGGGTCGGTGACGCGGAAGGTCACCGCGACCTCCGGGTAGAACGTGCCGGGCCGGTCGGTGTCGAAGACGAGCCGGTACACGCCCTCCCGGGTGGACCAGCCGGTGATCCGCCCGTCGTCGTCGGTGTGCGCGCTGGTCACGGTGGTCCAGCCGGCGCCGTCGCGGCGGTCCAGCCGGACCGCCATGCCCGCCGCGGGGCGCCCGGCCGCGGCGTCGAGGACGTGGGTCGACAGGCTCACGCCGTCACCAGCTTCCGCAGCCGCAGCGCGACGATCTCGCGCAGCTGGCCGCGTACCACCTCGCGTTCGGTGGCTTCGTCGTTGCCGAGCCGCTCGCGGAGCGCGGCCAGGATCTCCTCGCCGTCGCGGCCGGTGGCGCGGATCAGGAACACCATGCCGAACCGGCGCTCGTACTCGGCGTTGGCTTCGGCCAGCACGTCGGCCGCGGTGACGGCGGCCTGCTCGGCACGCGACCACGCCGACTCCCGGTCCGCTCCGGCGGCCCGCTCGCCGATGCGGGGGTGCGCGGCGACGGCGGTGGCGACCTCGTCCCAGCCGAGCGCGTCGAAGGCCCGCTCGCCTTCCTCGACGAGCGCGTCGGCGTCGGGGAAGGGCCGTGCGGCGGCCACCCGGCGGGCCCACGCCGGTGTGGCGCAGCACGCCAGCAGCTCGGCCTCGGCGTCGGCGGCGGGCAGGGCGTTGAACTCGTCCAGCATGTGAAGCAGTACACAACCCGGGGCGCGCCGGGGCCATGGCTGATCCACCGAAAGGTGACGCCGCCGCGACCTCGGTTTTTGTACTTATCTCCAAGGGCGTCCGCGACGTCGTTGTGCCCTACTAGTGGGAATGCGCCTCGCCACCCTGCTGGACACGCCCGAGCTGGGCCTGACCCTGCTCGTCGGGACCGCCGACGCCCGCGACCGCGAGTTCGACCGGGTGTTCACCGCGACCCTCGCCGACCCGACCCGGTACCTGCTCGGCGGCGAGGTGGTGCTGGTCGGCATGCGGTGGCTGCCCGGTCCCGGGGACGCCGGCCCGTTCGTCGCCGCGCTGGTCGAGGCCGGGGTCGTGGCGCTGGGCGCGGGGACCGCCGAGGTCGACGGCCCGGTGCCGGAGTACATGATCGACGCGTGCCGGCGTGCCGGGCTGCCGTTGTTCGAGGTGCCGGTGTCGGTCTCGTTCGCCACCGTGACCGAACGGGTGATCCCCGAGCTGGCCGCCGAACGTGCGGGGCCGGACGGGCACAAGCGCCTGGTCGCCGCCGTGACCGGGGGCGGCGGCCTCGCCGCGTTGCTGGCGGCGGGTGGCGAGGAACTGGGCGCGGCGTGCTGGGTGCTCAGCGCCACCGGGCACGTGGTCGCCGGGACGGCGCAGCCGCCGGACGCCGGTGTGCGGGCGAGCCTGGCCGGCCGGTTCCTGCTGGCGGGCAGGCTGCCGCTGGTCACCTCGGTGGCGGGGGAGCCGGTGACGGTACTGGCGGCGTCGAGCCGGGCCGCCCACCGCGTGGCCAGCTGGCTGCTCGTCGTCGAGGGTGATCACGCGCGGTCGGAGCTGGCCGCGGAGTTCGCGTCGCTGGTCGGCCTGGAACGTTCGCGGCTGGACGACGCGAGGCGGTTCGCCGACCGTGCCGCCGCGCCGCTGCTGCGGCTGGTGCTGTCCGGCGAGGCGCGGCAGGCTGAGGTGACGTCCGCGCTGGTCGCGGCCGGGTTCAGCGCGGACGACCGGTTGCTCGCCGTGTCCGCCGGGGTCCGGGGCGGCGGCCCGGGACTGGCCCCGGTGCTGGCCGGGGAACTGCTCGCGCCGGCCGGGCCCGCCGTGGTCGGCACGGTCGACGGCGAGGTGTTCGCGCTGGTGCACGCCACCGACGCGCTGGCCGAGCGGGTCCGCGAGGCGGTGCGGGTAGTCGAGCCGGCGCTCGGCTCGGCGCGGCTGGCCGTCGGGATCAGCCAGCCGTCGGACGCCCAGGGCCTGCGGGCGGCCGTCCAGGAGTCGCGGCACGCCAGGACGCTCGCCGAGCTGGCGCCGGGCCGGGCGAACGTCGTGGCCGGCAGCGAGGTCGCGTCCCACCTGCTGCTGCTCGCCGCCGTCCCGGACGAGCTGCGCCGCTCGTTCGGCGCGCGGGTGCTCGGCCCGCTGCGGGACTACGACAACGCGCACCGGTCGGACCTGGAGCAGACGCTCAAGGCGTTCCTGGAGCACTCCGGCTCCTGGACACAGACCGCCGCCGCGCTGCACCTGCACGTCAACACGCTGCGTTACCGGATCAACCGGATCTCCGAGCTGACCGGCCGCGACCCCGGCCGCTTCGCCGACCGGGTGGACCTCTACCTGGCTGCCTGTTTCGCCCCAAGCACGTGAAGGCCTTCACGTGCTTGGGGCACCGGATCAGCGGCGGCGGCGCCTGCCCCGCTGGGGGACCCGGCGGGCGGCGGGCTTGGGCGAGCGGGCGGGCTTGCGCTTGGCCACCGAAGCCGGGGCCGGAGCCGGTTCCGCCGCGGGGCGGCGGCCCCGGGTGCTGTTCACCGTCCGCCCGCGCACGATCCCGATGAACTGCTCCATCAGGTCGCTGGTCTCCTCGTCCAGCCAGGACAGCGCGACGCCGGACGTCGGCGCGTCGGTGAGCGGGCGGTAGGTCAGGTCCCGGCGGTGGTGCAGCCGGGCCAGCGACTGCGGCACGACCAGCAGCCCGATGCCCGCCGCGACCAGCTCTACGGCCGCCGCCGTGGTATCCGGCCGTTGCGCGGCCGGCTGCCCGGGCAGGTGCTCCCAGTCGAGGGTGTCGTCGAGCGGGTGCAGCACGATCTCGTCGGCGAGGTCGCCGGTGGACAGTTCGTCGGCGGCGGTGAGGAAGTGGTCCTTCGGCGTCACCACGACGGTCGTCTCGGTGTAGAGCGGGATCGCGTGCAGGCCGTCGCGGTCGACCGGCAGCCGCAGCAGTGCCGCGTCAGCCTCCCGGTCCCGCACCATGGCCTCCGCGTCGGCGGCGGGCACCTGGAGCAGGTGCAGCGGCACGTCCGGCTCCCGCTCGGCCCAGATCCGCGCCCACTTACCGGGGGTCACGCCCGGAACGTAGGCGAGGCTGAACGACGGGGTCACCGGATCAGCGTACCGGGGCACCCTGGTTACCCTTGACGGCATGAAGACGCCCCAGACCATGAAGCCGGCGACCGCGGCCAAGAAGCTCGGCGTGTACCTCGACGCCACCCCCGCGGAGTTCCGGGAGGGCGTCGTGTCGCGTGACGAGCTGAACGCGCTGCAGGCCGACCCGCCGCAGTGGCTGCGCGACCTGCGCCGCAACGGCCCGCATCCCCGGCAGGTCGCCGCGGCCAAGCTGGGCATCTCCATCGGGGGTCTCGCCCGCGCCGGCCTCACCGACCCGCTGACCACCGCGCAGATCGACGAGCTGAAGGCCGAGAACCCGGAGTGGCTGGAGCGGGAACGCGCCACCCAGGCCGAGGTCCGCAGGGAGGTCGCCCGCGCCAAGGAGAAGGACCAGCGGTGACGTTCCGGGACCTGCACCACGGCGACCGGCCGCTGGTGCTCCCGAACGCCTGGGACGTGCCGTCGGCGCTGTCGCTCGCGGCCGCCGGGTTCGCCGCGATCGGCACGACCAGCTTCGGTGTCGCCGTCACCCACGGCCGTCCCGACGGCGGACGCGCCACCGCCGCGGCCAACCTCGCGCTCGCCGAGGCGCTGCGGGCCGTTCCCGCCTACATCAGCATGGACGTCGAAGACGGCTACGCCGACGACCCCGGCGAGGTCGCCGGCTACGTGGCACGGCTGCCGGTCGACGGGGTCAACATCGAGGACAGCACCGCCGGACAGCTCGTCCCCGCCGCCGCACACGCGGCCAAGGTCAGGGCCGTCAAGGACCGCTGCCCCGGCCTGTTCGTCAACGCGCGGGTGGACACCTACTGGCTCGGCCAGGACGCCACCGTGGAGCAGACCCTCGCGCGGGCAACGGCCTACGTCGACGCCGGCGCCGACGGCGTGTTCGTCCCCGGCGCCACCGAACCCGCCGTGCTGCGCGAGCTGACCGCTGCCGTCGCGGTGCCGGTGAACGTCCTGCCGGTCCCCGGGCTCACCGTGGCCGACCTGGCGGCACTCGGCGTCCGCCGGATCAGCACCGGCTCGCTGCCCTACCGGGCGGCCGTCCGGGCCGCGACCGCCGCGGCGCTCGCCGTGCGCGACGGCCGGCCCGTGCCGGAGTCCGTTCCCTACGCGGAACTGCAGGCCATGCTCACCGGCTACGCCGGCTGACGCCGGGCGTAGACCAGCCTGCTGTCGATGCCGCGAGGGGAGTGCGACTCCGCCTGAGCCTGCGCGGTGAACCCCTTGCCACGCAACAGTTCCAGCACGGCTTCCACGGCGTCCTGGGCGCCGTGGACCTCGATGGCGAACTGCTTGATCCGGGCCCAGTCGCCGTCGTCCAGTCCCGCGAGCGCCGCCTGCTCGCTGCCCTCGATGTCCATCTTGACCAGTTCGATGTCACCGGACGCGTGCGGGGAGTCCCTGAGCAGGTCCGACAGCCGCCGCACCGCGACGTCGACTTCCTCGTGCCGGTAGACCTGCTCGGCGATCTCGGTGGTCGCGTAGGTCGCCACGGTCTCGCGGTCCTTGAGCTTGTTCGCCAGGTGCGCGGTGGAGTTGCCCGGCATGGAAGGAAAGAAGTAGAACCGCGCCGAACCGTCCTGATCGGACAGTCCGACCGGGCACACGGTCACCCCGGCGACGCTGTAGAGATCGAGGTTGGCCCGCAGCGCCGCCACGTTGTGTGGGATCGGCTCAACGGCCAGCACCGACGCCGAGGGGAAGTGCCGCTTGACGAACAGGGTGAACAGGCCGATGTTCGCACCGGCGTCGACGACGACACCCCCGGGGTCGATCGGGTTCAGCCCGCGCAGGTAGACGTTGCGCCGGAAGATCTCCTCGTAGATCAGCCCGGCCTCGGTGAGGACCGGGTTGTGGCCCGCGGGGGTGTAGCACTTGAGGCCACCCTCGATCTCGACGAGGTTGAGCTCGCTCATCATGTCACCGGCCTTCCGGTTGTGTCACCGAGGAACTTCTCCAGCGCATCGGCTCCGGCCGCGGCGGCACCCGCCGTGGCCAGCTCGTCCCGCCAGCGGTCCAGAGTGGACCGTACGGCCGGGTCGTCCGCAACCGCCTCGACCGCCTCCAGCAGGGCACCGGCCGTCAGGCTCTCCGTCTCCAGTGCCCTGCCGAGGCCGAGTTGAGCCGCCCTGCGGCCGTTGAGCGCCTGCTCCGGCGTCTGCGGCACGGAGACCAGCGGCACGCCGTGCAGCAGTGACTCCATTGTGGACCCCATGCCGGTGTGCGAGACGAACACCGCCGCGTGCCGCAGCACGTCGAGCTGTGGCACGTGCGCGTGGACCTCGACGTTGGGCGGCACCACGCCGGGCGGTGCGGCCCGGCCGGTCCCCAGCACCACGTGCCACCGGGTACCGGCGAACGCCTCGACCACCACCTCGACCAGGTCGGGCCGGTCGTTGAACACGGTGCCCAGTGACACCAGCACCACCGGGGCGTCGTCGGGCGGCTGCCAGTCGCCAGGCCGTGCCCGGCGCGGCAGTGCGGGCCCGAGGAAGCAGAACTCCTCGCCGAAGGTCTCCCCGGCGATCTGGAACGCCCTGGGCACGAAGACGAGGTTGAGCCCGGCCCGCGCGTCGGTGGGCTGCAGTGCTCCCGGCCGCAGCCCGTGCTCAGCGGCGAAGCGGCCGAGCTGGGCCCCGACCCGCGCGAGCCGCTGGTCGGCGGGGTCGAAGTCGCGTGGCCACATCAGCGCGCGCAGGGAGAAGTGCTCGTTGCCGACGAAGTTGGGAGCCAGCGCGACCCCCGGGACACCCAGCTTCTCGGCGAGCGCGCGGCCGGGCAGTCCCATGGCGTCGTAGCAGACGCAGTCCGGCGGGTCGGCGGTGAACGGTGCGAGCAGGCCGGCGAATGTGGACGTGAGTTCGTCGGCTCCGGCCTGCATCATGCGCACCAGGTTGTCCATCGTGTAACCGGTGCCGGCCATCGCGCTCAGGTCGACGTGCCAGGGCAGTTCCACCGCACGCGCACCGGTGCGCCGGACGGCGGCGGCGTGTTCGGGGCTCGTCGCATAGGTGACCCGGTGTCCTCGCGTGACGAGTTCCTCCGCCAGTGCCAGCGTCGGATTGACGTGCCCGTACGCGGCGATCGGCACGAAGGCGAAATGCTCGGCCATGGTCCCCCAGTGATTCGTTCGCGGCCCCTCGATGCGCCGCCAGCTTAATGGCGCGCATTCTTGCCGTCCACGCCCTCGTGATGGGTAGGCTGCCGGTATGGGCGAGTGGCAGGGGATTCAGGTCTACTACTACGAGGAGAACAAGGACGGGTTGATCCTCGACTGCGTCCGTCCGTTGTTCGACCGGCTCGCACCGCGGGTCGAACAGCTGTTCTTCACCCGGCACTGGCTCCGCGGCCCGCATTTGCGGCTGTCGTTTCATGCCGACGAAGCCCTCCGGGCCGGGCTGATCGTCCCGGAGACCGAGCGGGCCGTCACCCGGTATCTCGCCGAACACCCGTCGACGGCGGAATTCGACGAGCGTGAGCTGCTGGCCACCCATCGCGCGGTGGCCGTGCAGGAGCAGGAGCCGGGGCCGCTGGAGCCGTTGCACCCGGACAACTCCCTGCGGTACGCCCCGCACGACCGGCGGATTCAGGTGCTCGGCAGCACGGCCGCCGCCGAGCTGCTGGAGGGCTTCTACACCGCCACCAACGCGATGGTGTTCGCCGCGCTGGAGCGGGTCCGGGCGGGGGAGAGCAGGCTCACCCTGGCGCTGGACCTGATGATGGCCACGGCGCACGCCATGTGGCCGGGCATCGACCGGGGCTTCATCTCCTACCGTTCGCACGCCGAGGGGTTCATCGTCCGCGCGGCGGACCCGGCGGCGCGCCGTGCCTCCTGCGACGAGATGTACCGCTCGCAGGCCGCTGCGCTGCGGGAACGCCTGGTGGCGGTGCTCGACACCCTGGACAACGGGACGGACTCGGTCCCGTTCGTCACCGACTGGGTGACGGTCCTGCGCGGCTTCCGCGAGCGGGCCGAACCGCTGATCGCCTCGGGTGACCTGACGTTCGCCGCGGCCGAGCGAGGATACGCCCAGCGCGACTGGGATCCGGCGATGCTGGAGCACAGCACGTTCCACCGGCTGTTGCAGGGCGACGGCGGCCGGATGGAGCAGCTGCAGCGCGACCCGGCGTTCCTCGGGTTCCGCTTCGCGCTCAACTACCTCTACCTGCACCTCAACCGCATCGGGATCCGCCCGGTCGAGCGATTCCTGCTGTGTCACCTCATCGCGGGAGCCGTCGAGGACCACTACCGGATCTCGGCCAACGACTTCGTCGCGACGGGACGGTGAGCATGGGAGTGGTGACCGTGCCGGTGTCCCGGCCCGGCCTGGTGGGCGTCCTGTGCGCCCCGGACGCGCCGGGTCCGCACCCCGCCGTCCTGGTGGTCGGCGGTTCCGAGGGGTCCGTCCCGGAGTTCGCCGCGCGGGCGCTCGCCGGGGAGGGATTCGCCGCGCTCGCCGTGGCGTACTTCGGAACCGGGCCGCTGCCACCGGACCTGGTGGAGATCCCGGTCGAGTACTTCACCGCCGCGGTGGACTGGCTGGCCGGCAGGCCGGAGGCCGACGTGGACAGGCTGGCGGTGCTCGGCCGGTCGCGCGGCGGTGAACTCGCGTTGCTGCTCGCCGCGTCGTACCCGGAGCTGGTCAGGGCGGTGGTGGCCTACGTCCCGAGCAGCGTGGTCTGGCAGGCGGTGCCGTCGGATCCACGCGCGATGATGGGACCGGCGCGGTCGTCGTGGCGGCACGGCGGCGAGCCCGTTCCGTTCGTGCCGATGCTGCCCCCGACCCCGGCCGACGCCGCCGAGTTCATGGGTTTCCTGCGGGGACAGCCGGTGTCGTTCCGCTCGTCGTTCGAACGGGCGCTGAGCCAGGAGGCCGAGGTCGCCGCCGCGTCGATCCCGGTCGAGCGGATCAACGGCCCGGTCCTGGTGCTCAGCGGCGGGGAGGACAGGCTGTGGCCGTCGGTGGACTTCGGCGAGCGCATCGTGTCCCGGCTGACCCGGCACGGTCACCGGTACGCCTGCCGGCACCTCAGCTTTCCCGAGGCCGGGCATCTGCTCGGTGTCCCCGGTACGGCGCTGCGGCCGCGGCGCCCCGGATTCGACCGGATCATGATGGGCGGTGATCCGGAGACCGACGAGAAGGCGAGCAGCGCCTGCTGGCCCGCCGTCGTCGACTTCCTCACCGCGGTCTGAACCTGCCCCGCTACCCTTGGCCGATACGTCCGTTTTGTCGGCTATGGGGGCCATTGTGGGTATCTCGGTTCTGTGCGTCAGCGGGTCGCATCCCGGTCTCTTCCATCCCTTCCTCCCGCTCGCGGTGGAACTGGCCGCGACGCCGGACGTCGACGTGGTCTTCGCCTGCACCGACGACCGGAAGGCCGATCTCGAGAACGCCCCCGGGGTGCGGTTCGAAAGCCTGGGGCCCGCCGCGCGGGGCGAGACGCCGGGTTCCTGGAGCGCGCGGACCTACGCGCGGCTCGACTCGCCTTCCCGGGTGGCCGCCTACCGGGCGACCATCGA
Organism: Amycolatopsis suaedae; assembly: GCF_004214935.1. GTDB lineage: Bacteria > Actinomycetota > Actinomycetes > Mycobacteriales > Pseudonocardiaceae > Amycolatopsis > Amycolatopsis suaedae. Next base: position 340,921 of record NZ_SFCC01000005.1, on the reverse strand, counting down.
ACACCTGCACGCCGCCCTGTTGCCCACCTGGCTGGACCGCTACGAGGTCCTGCTGGGCCTGGCGGAACGGTACCGGCCCGATGTCGTGGTACTCGATTCGCAGGCGGGGTGGGGAGCCGACGCGGCGATCAGCGCCGGTGTTCCGTACGTCGTCAACTCGGCTCTGCCGGTGAGCTACCTGTTCCCGCGGGCGATGGGGTGGAACCACCCGGCCCCGATGTCCGGGCTGCCGTTCGGCATGGGCCCGGGGCGGCAACTGGCGAACCAGCTGTTCAAACTGCTGCGGGTGACGGCCTTCGCCAGCGGCCCGATCCGGCGGGCGTTCGCGGAGAACGTCGCCCGGCGACGGCGGCTCGGCCTGCCGCCGAACACCGGGCCGGCGCACTACGCCGCCGGTGCGCGGGCGGTCCTCGGCAACTCCGTGTTCGGCATCGAGTACGGCTTCCGCCGCCCGCCGCGCACCGTGCGGATGGTGGGGCCGATGCTGCCTCCGCGGGGGCGGGCCGACGACCGCTACGGCGAGTTGTTCGACTGGCTCGACGGCAGCGAGTCGGTGGTCTACGTCGCGCTGGGCACGATGATGCGGCCGACCGGGGGACAGGTGCGGGCGCTTGTCGAGACCGCCCGCAGGCTCGCTCCCCGGCACCGGCTGCTGTGGAGCCTGCCCCGGCACCGGGACGCGCTGCCCGCCGAGCTGCCGGAGAACCTCCGGGTGGAGGAGTGGGTTCCCCAGGTCGAGGTACTGGCACATTCAGCCGTCCGGGTGTTTCTCACCCACGGCAGCAACGGCTCGCACCACGGCCTGGTGTTCGGCAAGCCGCTGCTGGTCATGCCGCACTCCTGGGACACACGGGACCAGGGAATGCGCTACGTGCACAGCGGCGCCGCCCTGATCACCGGCCGGGCGTCGGCGGTGACCGCCGACGAGCTGGTCAGCGGGCTGACGCGGCTGCTGTCGGACCCGGCCTACGGCCATCGAGCCCGGCACTGGGCGTCGCGGCTGCGTGCCGCGGGGGGTGCCGCGGCCGCCGCGAGCGTCGTCCTCGACCAGGCGCGAACCGGATCGTAGTCGGCCGACTGCGCCGGGTTGATTGACGTCGCGGTGGCCATGCGGCAACAATGGTCGGAACTGGGCGAACTTGTGGGGAGTTCATGATTGGATCTGGGGGCTTTTCGGTGACGTGCACGCGGCGTCTCTCGTGATGCGCGAAGCGTAGTTTTTCTTCATTTCGTGGTCGGCGTCCGCCGTTTTGACGGGCGGGTGATCGGTCGCTGAAGCGTGCGCGCGTTCCGTTGTTTTCGCGAGCGGCGTTGTTTTGTCGCGATTATCCGCGGCGTGCGTTCACATATGTGCATCCTGAGAATTCTCAGGATGCTCTCAGTAATGCGCGTGAAATGGTGGTGAGCTACTCGTGAGTCGGTTCTGCCAGTACTCTTTTCGGCCTAATGGCGATTGGCTGGAATCGGCGCGGGCATTCATGGGCGATCTCGTGACAGCCCAACATCCGCCGTGCTAGAAACGACGACGTCGATGTCGCGATCCTAGGTACGACAACGTCGACGTTCCGTATATTCCATTCAATGAGAAAGTGGGGTATGAGCATGGAGGGTCTGAAGCTCGAACTCGAGAGCCTCGAGGTGGAGAGCCTCTCCTTCGGGGGTGACGCGGAGCGCGACCTGCAGTCGCTTGGCATGGGCCACGGCATGACCGAGGTCGGCGCCTCCGCCGGCTGCTGCTGCTGCACCTGCAGCTGCTGCTGCTGCCCGTGTGGCTGACGTGATCCACCTGCGGTAGCTGGGGGAATTCCTCCGGCTGGGTGAGCACCGCTCGCCGGCCGCGGAGGCGGCACGGGACCCGGGCCCGGGTCCCGTGCCTGCCGTGCGTCATTCGAAGTCGGAACCTGTGAAGCCTGGACGGACCAAGTGAAGCCGAAGCTCAAGAACGACACGCTGTACCTTCCTTCGGCCGAAGGAATCTACTTCGTGAGCAATCACGGAACGCTGACGCTGGACGGCAAGCACATCTACCAGTGGGTCGACAAGCTGGCTCCGTTCCTCACCGGTGAGCACACCCTGGACGAGATCACCGCGAGCCTGTCCGAGGACCGCAAGCGGATGGTCACCGGCCTGATCACCGGGCTGGTGCGACAGGGCTTCGTCAAGGACGTCGGCGACGACCGTCCACATGGGCTGGACGCGGCCGAGCTGGCCGCCTACGAGTCCGAGATCGCGTTCATCGACTACTACCGCGACTCGGCCGCACATCGCTTCGAGACCTTTCGTGCCGCCAAGGTGCTGCTCGCGGGTTCGGGCCGTACCGTAGCCGCCCTGGTCCAGGCCTGCCTGCACACGGGAAGCCGGGAGATCGGCCTGCTGCTGACCGGCGAGACGGCCACCGACCGGTCCCGGATCGACGAGTACGTCGCCCACGCGCGCGAACGCGACGGCAGGCAGACCGTCACCGACGTCCCGGTGCCGGAGTGGTCCGACGGCGGGCTCGCTGCCGCGATCGCCGGTTACGACGTCGTCATCCACGTGTCCGACAAGCCGATGCTCGATCGCGCGCGCCTGTTCAACCGGGTCTGCGCCGGGCAGGGCACGTTGCTGGTGCAGGCCGTCGTGGACGGCCGGAACGCCTGGGCCGGCCCGCTGGTCACCGGTGGCGACGGCGCCTGCTGGGAATGCGCCTGGCTGCGGGTGCTGGGCCGCGACGGTGCCGCCGCCGAGCTGGCCGACCGTCCCGAGGTGACCCCCAGCGAGTTCCTCGCCGGGCCGACCGCCGCGATCGTCGCCAGCCAGCTGATGTTCGAGGTGTTCAAGCACCGCACCGAGGCCGGCCCGGTCGAGACCGCGGGCGCGCTGGTCCGCTTCGACCTGGAGACGCTGCAGAGCGCCAACCACCCGGTCACCCGCCATCCACTGTGTACCGCCCATGAGACACCGGCGCCCCGCACCGAGCGGGAGTTCCTCGACGCCGTGACCGCGCTCGCCGGCGGTCCCGAGCTGACCTCCGACGAGTTCTCGACGGCCGCGGCCGCGTGCTTCGACGAGGAGACCGGCCTGCTCGCCAGCCTGGACGAGGGCGACTTCGGTCAGCTGCCGCTGAAGGTGTCGCGTGCCGAGTACGGCAACGTCGCGCTGCTGCCCGGGTTCGACCGGGAACAGGCGGCGGCCGTCGAGGTGGCCACCGACTTCACCGAGGCGCGGGAGCGGGCGACCAGGCGTGCCTGCGAGCTCTACGCCGCCAGTGCCGCCGACCGGCGCAGGCTGGCCGATGGCCGGGTGTGGGGACTGGACCTGACCACCGGCGAGGCCAGGGAGATAGACGCGGCCGAGGTGTTCCCGGTCCTGCGCGACGTCGCCCCGTCCGCGGCCAACGCGCCGGGCCTGTCCTCCGGGGCGACCTGGGCCGAGGCCCTGGGCAGGGCGCTGCTGGCGCACACCGAACGGGTCACCCTCGCCGAGCTGGCCACCGCCACCGGACCCCGCCCGCGCGTGGATTCCGGAGCGGTGCGGCACACCGAGCTGGCCACCCGGTACCTGACGATGCTTGACGCACTCGGCGTGGAGGTGACCGTCCACGACGTCACCGGCACGCTGGGCGTACCCACCTTCGTGTCCTGTGTGGACGGTCGGCCCGCCGGTGCCGCGACGGGCTTCGACCCGGCGGTGGTGTTCGAGACGGTGCTCGAACGGGCACTGCGGCACCACCAGGCACGTCAGCAGAACTGGCCGGCCTACGCGGTGGGGCCCGCGGTGCCGGAGTTCCCCGAGCGGCTGCGGGGTGACGACACCGCCGCGCCCGGCGAGGCGGGCCCAGGGGACTGGGACGAGGCGAAGACCGAGCTGGTCCGGCGCCTGGGCGAGGCGGGTCACCGGCCGGTGGCGGTCCCGCTCGACCACGACCCGGTTCTCACCGGTGTGCTGCCCTACGTCGTCAACGTCGTACTCGTGGAAGAGAACTAACGTGAACGAGGCCAACACGCTCCGGATCGGCATGGCCGGCGAGGGCAGGATCCACGAGGCGGCGCGGGCCCGGCTGGCCGGAAACCACGACGTGGTGACGCTGGACGGCGGCAACCGCGACTCGGTGTCCGATGTGGACATCGTGCTGCTGGTCGAGGACACCTGGGACCGGCGGCGCCAGCACGACTGGAACGACTGGGCGCTCACCGCCGGGGTGCCGCTGCTGCCCGTCTACGTCACGCCCGGCGCGGCCATCGCCGGCCCGCACTTCACCCCGGCGCGGCAGGGCTGTGTGATCTGCGTCGAGGAACGCAGGCTGCGCGCGCGCAACGACCACGGCGACTACGGCAAGGCACTCGAGGCGGGCCCGGCGACGATCGCCGGTGCCGGCCGGATGTGGCTGACGTCGGTCGCCGTCGAGCTGATCGCCACCGTGCTCGCACACGAGGTCGGCTGGATCGCCGGCGGCGCGGACGTCGTCGCGTTCGACGGGACACTGCTGCGGGTCCGGCTGGACGACCTGCGTACCAGCACGCACCGGTGGCTGCCGGATCCGCTGTGCGAGCGGTGCGGCACGCTGCCCGACGACACCAGGGAGCGTGCCGAGATCACCCTGCGGTCCAGGCCGAAGGTCGCGCCCGACACCTACCGGGTGCGCTCGCTCGCCGGTGAGCGGGACAAGCTGCACCGCATCTACGTCGACGACGAGGCCGGGCTGCTGCGTGCCGTCTACAAGGAAGGGCGCAGTGTCTTCCCCAGCTCCAGCTCGCCGATGGGGCTGCGGGCCACCACCCGCACCGAGGTCGGTTACGGGCATCAGCTGAACTTCGCGGCCAGCCAGCTCACCGCCGTCGCCGAGGGCATCGAGCGTTACGGCGGCATCGAGCCGGGCGGGAAACGCACGGTGGTGCGGTCGACCTACAACAAGCTCGGCGACGACGCGCTGGACCCGACGACCCTGGGCCTGCACTCCGACGAGCTGTACGACCTGCCGAACTTTCCGTACCCGCGGTACCACCACGACCTGGAGTTCAACTGGGTGTGGGGGTACTCCTTCGCCAGGCAGCGGCCGATCCTGGTGCCGGAGAACTACGCGTACTACGGCACCGTCTACCGCAACACCCGTGATCACCCGTTCGTCTACGAGATCTCCAACGGCTGCGCGCTGGGCGGCTGCCTGGAGGAAGCCATCCTCTACGGCATCCTGGAGGTCGCCGAGCGCGACGCGTTCCTGATGACCTGGTACGCCCGGCTCGGCGTACCACGCATCGACCCGCGGTCGGCGCCCAACCCGGACGTCTCGCTGATCATCGAGACCATCGAGAACTTCTCCGGTTACTCGATCGAGGTCTTCAACATCACCATGGAGCAGGGTATCCCGGCCTTCTGGGTGATGGCGGTCGACCGCAAGGGCATGCCGGACATGCCGAAGGTGCTGTGTGCGTCCGGCTCCAACCTGAACCCGGAGAAGGCACTCGCCAACGCCTTGATGGAGCTCGGGCCGCTGGTCAGCAGGCCGCCGGAGTTCCACCGGCAGAACCGTCCGCGCGTGGAGCGGATGCTCGCCGATCCGTACGCCGTGGTGTCCATGGAGGACCACGCCGCGCTCAACGGCGCGCCGGAGGTCTTCGACCGCTTCGACTTCCTGCTGAACTCCACCGGGCGCCAGACCTTCGGCGAGGCGTTCAAGGACTACTACCAGAAGCCGAGGAACACCGACCTGCGCGACGACCTGTCCGAGACGCTGGACCAGTACCTGCGCAGCGGCCTGGACGTGGTGGTGGTCGACCAGACCACCCCCGAACACCGCGCGGGCGACTTCAGCTGCGTCAAGGTGATGATCCCCGGTGCCCTGCCGATGACGTTCGGGCACCAGCGCCGGCGCGACCGCGGCTTCGAGCGGCTCCACCGGATCCCGCACGAGCTGGGCTACTACGACCGGCCACTGACCGACGCCGACATCAACCCGCACCCGCATCCCTTCCCGTGACCCGCGACGAGGAGGTGTGATGGGCAACTGGGACGCCGACCTCGGCGACCACTACCTGCGCCGGACCGTCCACGAGGCGGAGGAACTGTTCGCGCAGGTGCTCAGCGAGGACCCGATCGGCCCGGACCCGCTGCCGTTCAAGGTGTACCGCGGCGTGCGGCGGTACGCCCTGCCGGAGAGCGTGCCGCTGGAGATCGGCGACGCCAGGGTGACGCTGGACGGCGGGCCCCCGCCTGCCGTCCGGTCGGCGGCTCCGGACGAGCACCTGCTGTCGGCGCTGCTCTACCACGGCTACGGCTTCTCCCGGTGGGACCAGGGGCCGGGTGCGGTCTGGCCCTACCACCGTACCGTCGCGTCCGCGCGTTGTTACTTCCCGACCGAGCTGTACCTGTGGACGGCGGGGGCGGGGCAGCTCCCCGCCGGCCTGTACCACTACGACAACCTGCACCACGCGCTGGAGTCCGTGCGCGAGGGCGACCACCGGGCGGAACTGGAACGCGTACTGGCCACCGATCTCGACGGTGCGCACACCGTCCTGCTGCTGTCGTCGCTGTTCTGGAAGAACGCGCACAAGTACCGCGGCTACTCCTACCGGCTGTGCTCGCAGGAGGCCGGAATGGTGGCGGGCAACGCACTGCTCGTCGCCGGTGCGCTGGGCCTGCGCGGTCACGCGCACTACCAGTTCCTCGACCGGGACGCGGGCGCGCTGCTCGGACTGGAGCCGTCCGAGGAACACGTCTTCGCCGTCCTGCCGTTGTACCCGGCCTCCCACGAGGACGGTGTCGTACGGCGGGTGCGGCCCGGTCCGGCGCCCGTCCGGACGGAGCGGCACACGCACGTCCGCGCCGAGGGGCCGGAGCATCCGCACGACGACCTGTTCACCTCCATCGCGGGCAACTCGTGGCTGGAGGGGGAGGGCGAGTTCGCCGTCGAGGTGCCCGAGGCGCCCGCCGCCCGGCCCCGATGCACCCGCGACGCCGCAGTCGTCGCGATGCCGCCCCCTCGGGAGGAGCCGATCGGGCTCGGCTCCGCGCTGCGGACCCGCAACTCCGGCAACGTCCTGTTCAACCCGGTGGCGAAGACCCTGCCGCTCGGGGACTTCTGGGAAATCGTCCGGTACGCGACCAGCCCGTACGCCAGCGACCTGCGGGAAGGAACGGGGGAGCCGGGGCTGAGCCTGACCGTCGTCGCCTTCGACGTCGCCGGGCTGCCACGCGGCGTCTACCGGTTCTGCCGTGGGCACGGCGGCCTGCACCCGGTGGCCGAGGGCGACTTCGCCATGCCGCTGCAGGGCGCGCTGCCGGTGCCCAACCTGAACCTGTGCGCGTCGAACTTCGTCTGCTACCTGGCCGCCGACTACGCCGCGGCCAGCGCGAGGTTCGGCAACCGGGCCTACCGGGTGATCAACATCGAGGCCGGGATCGTCGCGCAGCGGCTCAGCGTGCTCAGCGCCGCGTTCGGCCTGTCGGCCCGCGTGCACAACGGTTACGACGCCGCCGGGGTGGAGTCGGTCCTGCGGCTGGACGAGGAGAAGCTCACGCCGTTCTTCCAGATCGCCGTGGCACACAACCGGGCGGGTGTCCAGGTCGGGCTCCCGCTGCTGTTCTAGGGGGTTCGCGGTGAGTCCAACTGTCGACCCCACGTTCGTCGTCCGGATCGCCGGCCTCCCGCTGGCGGCGCTCGACCGGCTGGACGGCGGGCACGCCGCCGAGCTGGTGGAGGAGGCACTCGACCTCGAACAGTGGCTGGTGCGGCAGGGAGCCGTGCTGTCGGACGGCCTGCACGAGGTCATCGGGCAGACCGGCGACACCGCGTTGCGCCGCCGGCTGATCGCACTGCGCCGGGCGGTCTTCCAGGCACGCGAGCCGAAGGACATCCCGTACGAGGAGCTGCCCGGCGGGCTGGCCGGGGACCTGAAGCGGTGGCACGAGCGGTTCCGGCGGCGGGCGGAGCTGCTGCGTACCGTCGAGGCAGGCCTGCCGCGGGACGCGTCGCGCCGCCGCCGGGCCCTGCACGAACTCGCCGCCGCGCCCGCGTTACGGGACGGCCTGGTCCTGGCGAGCAGGGACCTGCTGTTCAGCCTCGACCGTGCCGACCCCGGCCGCGCCGACCGCAAGCTGGAGCGCAAGCTCGCCAAGTACGTGTCCAGGCTGGCCGGAAAGACCAGCCCGTACAGCACGTTCACCAGCACCACCCAGGGCCGCTGGGTGGACACCGGCACCGTGGCGGACCGGCCGCGGTACGTCGTCGGCGCGCAGCGGGTAAGCGTCGTCGAGCTGAACGCCTTCACCCAGCAGCAGATCCCGCGCACGCTGTCCGGCTGGCCGGAGATCCGGCCGCACCTGACGTTGTCGGTCAACAGCAGTGTCGTCGAGGACGAGCGGGCGATCCGGTTCCTGGGCCGCCGGGACGGCGAAGCCGTCATCGAGCTGGCCCGCACGCCGACACTGCGCCGTTTCCTGCACCAGATCCGGCACGGTGCCGACCGGACCCACGGCGGTGTGGTGCGCGCGCTGGCCGGGCTGGAACGTGCCGACCGCAGCGAGGAGATCGCCGGCTTTCTCGACAAGCTCGTCGACGTCGGCCTGGTCGAGATCGGGTTCGGCATCGCGGACGACGAGACCGACCAGCTGGGTGCACTCGTCCGCGCGCTGGAGGACTTCACCGGGGAGCGGGTGGAGCGGGTCCGGTCCACCGTCGCCGCGCTGCGCGACGACCTGGCGGGCTACGCGAGCGGCGAGGGCGGGCGGCTGGACAGGTCCGCGGGCATCACCCGGCGGCTCACCGATCTCTACGGCCAGCTCGGCTGGGACGCCACCGGCGACAACTTCCCGAAGAACGTGTTCTACGAGGACGTGCTCGTGGCCGGACCCGGCTCCGACGTGCCGGTGCGGCCGTGGCGGGAACTGCTCGGCGAGCTGGACCTGGTGCGGCACCTGGCCGGTCTCTACGACCGGTTCCTGCCCGGCCGGATCGCCGCCGAGGCGTTCTTCACCCGGCACCACGGCCCCGGCGAGCAGGTGCCGTTCCTGGACTTCTACCGCGCGTTCTGCCGCGAGCTGGGCACACCGGCCGGTGCGGACCTCGCCACCTGCTACGAACGCGCGTTCCCGGTGCCGCGCGTCGGGCCGGCCCGCCTGGACACCCTGGCCGGACTGCAGGCGGAACTGGCCGGCGCGGTCGCCGCGCTGCCCGCCGACGACGCCGGCGTGCGTCACCTCGACGGCGCGTGGCTGCGGGACTTCGCCGCCCGCCTGCCCGCCTTCGTGCGTCCCATCGAGTCGATGGCGTGCTACGTGCAGCCGATGGCCGCCCCTGACGGTGGTGTCACCGCGGTACTGAACGAGCTGATGACCGGCCACGGGCGCAGCCGGGCCAGGCTACTGCGGCTGGACCGCATGGCGGGCCTCGGCACCTTCGACCTGCCCGATCCGGCGCGGCGGCCTGGGCACGTCGCCGAGATCACCGGCACCGTGGGCTCCAACCTCAACCTGACCCACCCGGTCAGCCGCGACGAGATCAGCTACCCGCTCAGCACCAGCGGGCGGCCGGAGGAGAACCGGCTCGCGCTGGCCGATCTGCAGGTCGTCCACGACCCGGCGGCCGGCGAGCTGCGCCTGGTGTCGAAGGACCACGGGACCACCGTCACGCCGGTGCACACCGGTGTCATGGTGGAGTTCCTGCTGCCTCCGGCCTACCGCTTTCTCATCCAGATGTTCGGTCAGGCCGTGCCGCGGTTCGAGTTCGTCAAGCACCTGGCCACCGCGTCACCGACGGCCGAGCACGACGGTGTCCGCCGCCATCCGCGGCTGGTGCTGGGCTCGCTGGTGGTCAACCGGGCCACCTGGGCCGCCCCGGCCGCGGTGCTGCCCCGGCGGGGCACGCTGTCCGCGGTGGAGTACCTGCTGGAGGTCAACCGGTGGCGCAGGCGGCACGGCCTGCCGCGGCGGTGCTTCGTCCGGGCGATGGCCGGGCGGGGCACGCCGTCCCAGCGGTCGCGTGTGGACGGTCTGTTCGACAAGACACGCAAGCCGGTGTACGTCGACTTCGGCAGCCCGCTGCTGCTGGACGTGCTCGACGAGGTGGTCACCGGCACCGATCAGCTGCTGGTGTTCGAGGAGATGCTCCCCGGCCGGGGGGAGGCCGTCGTCGAGCAGGACGGTGAACTGCGTGCGGCGGAGTTCGTGATCGAGTTGGGTGGGAAGCCGTGACCGTGACACCGGACTGGACCAGCGTCCACATCCACTACCACGATTCGCTCGACGAGCTGATCACCGGCGCGGTGCGCCCGCTGGCCGCCGACCTGACCGGACGGGGACACCTCGACGGGTACTTCTTCGTCCGCCACTGGCAGGGCGGGCCGCACCTGCGGCTGCGGCTGCGGACGCCGGCCGACGTCACCGGGCCGGTCGAACAGCACATCGGCGGTTTCCTCGCCGCCAGCCCGTCGCGGACGGTGATCAGCGAGGAGGACTACCTGCGCGTCGCCGGCCCGCTCGTGTCCATCGAACGCGGCCAGGACGAGGTCGAGCCGTTGCGGCCGAACAACTCCGTCCACCACGTCGCCTACCAGCCGGAGTACGCCCGCTACGGCGGGACACCCGAGGCGATGCGGGCGGTGGAACGCAACTTCACCGAGTCCAGCGCGCTTGTCGCGGAGGTGCTCGCCGCCTCCGCCGACCCCGGACGGCGCACCGGGCAGGCGCTGGCGATGATGCTCGTGTGCGCGCTGACGGCCGCGGGGAGCGCCGACGCGCTGCCCGGCTATCTCGCCACCGGTCAGCGGGACTGGGGGCGGCGGCTGCTGTTCGGTGACGCCGACGCCGGTGAGCGGCGGTTCGAGGAGAAGTACCAGCGTCAGCGACCACGGCTGATCGCCCTGGTCGAGGAGATCACCCGCCTCGCGGGCGAACCCGAAGCCGGTCCGCCGTCGGCCGTGACCCGGTGGCTGTCCTCGGTGCGGACGCTGCGGGCGGAGCTGGCCGCGTTGCGGGAGCGGGGGCTGTTCACGCCGGCCGAGGTTCTCATGTCGCGTGTGGACGGTGCGGACGCCGAACTGGGCAGCGTCCTGCTGTTCTGCTCACACATGCACAACAACCGCCTGGGAATCTCGCTGCCGGAAGAGGCCTACCTGATGTACCTGCTCCTGCGTGCCACCACCGAAGCCGCGGGGGTGCCCGGATGACCGGCCTGGTGGCCCCCGGTACCGCCGCGCGGCGGTACGTCGAGATCGCCGAGGGCCTGCCCATCCCCGAGGAGGTCGACTGGGACGACGCGCCCGGCCAGTTCAAGCTGTACCGGGGACTGCCCCGGATCCAGCTGGACGACGAACCCGCCGCACGGCTGCTCGCCGACGGCTACGGGCTGACCCGCTACCGCTGGACCGCGGCCGACGCACTGCGCAGGGTCATCGGGACCCGGGGCGCCGAGCCACCCGGCGGCGCGAAACTGGCCAGGAACACGCTGCGCCCGGTGCCGTCGGGCGGATCACGCTTCCCCGCGGAACTCTACGTCGTCGCCGGACCGGACGGCCCGTGGCCGGCGGGGGTCTACCACTACGACGCCGCCCACCACGCACTGGTGACCCTGCGGGAGGGCGACTGGACACCGGAGCTGGCCGCCGCGCTCGGGCAGCCGGCCGCCAGTCCCGGTCTGACGTTGCTGACCAGCGTGTTCTTCTGGAAGAACGCCTTCAAGTACGGCGAACTCACCTACCGGCTGTGCGGGATGGACCTGGGCGTCGTCATCGGGCAACTGCTCGCGCTCGCCGACGGGCACGGCCTGCCCGCGGCGGTGCGGTACCAGTTCGTCGACGACCAGCTCGACCGCCTGCTGCGGCTGGATCCGCTGCGGGAGAGCGTCTACGCGGCGGTCACGCTGGACGACCGGGAGAGCGTGCCCGCGTCGGCGGCGCGGCTGTCCCGGGACGAGGCCGGGGTGCTGCCCTCCCGGACCGGGACCGGTTCCCGGGCCGAGCGGGAGTGGACGCTGCGCGACCGCCCGGCACAGGAACACACCCACCTGGCATCCCGGCTGTCCGATGTGGACTACTTCCGGGCGCGTGGTGCCCTGCCCGAGATCGACGTGGGCGGGGTGCCGAAGGACGGAACGGCGGAACTGCCGCGACGGCGGGTGGACCTGCTGGCGGGCCTGGCACGCCGGCGGTCGTCGATGGGTTACTTCGTGCCTGCCGACATGAGCGCGGACACCCTGTCGGCGCTGCTGACGGCGGCCACGGGTGGCTACACCAGCGACCTCGACGGTGAGCAGCCGCGAGTGCGGCACACCTCGCTGTTCTGCGCGATCAACCGGGTCAGCGGCGTCGAGCCGGGCGTCTACCGGTTCGATCCGGCGGCCGCCGCGCCGCGCCTGGAGCTGGTCACCGCGGCCGACCTCGGCGACGAGTTCCAGGAAGCCCTGCTGTTCAAGCTGTTCAACCTGACCCACACGAACCTGTGTGTCTACCCGGCAGGCGACTACGAGTCCGGCTTCGAGGTGCACGGTGACCGGTGGTACCGCATGCAGAACATCGAGGCCGGGATCGTCACCCAGCGGCTCTACCTGGCCGCGGCCGCGCTGGGACTGCGTTGCCACGCCAGCCTCGGCTACGACGTGCTGGCGACCAACCGGCTGCTCGGCCTCGGTGGAACCCGGCTGACCGCGCTGATCCAGGTCATGATCGGAGCGGGCAAGGCGCCAGGCGACTTCTACGAAGCCGCCTGGCGCTGAGGTGGTCAGCCGCGTGTGCGCCCGTTCCCCGCCCGGCCTGCTGCCTGGCGACGCTGCATCATCCCGTTGAGGAAGCGGAAGAACACCTGGGACAGTGCGACCGCGATCCGGTTGCTCTGCAGGCCCTGCTTCTGGTAGCGCAGTGCCTTGCGGACGGCGGCGAACCCGTACTCCAGCATGGCGGCCTCGTAGACCCGGATGGCGTCGGGTGCCTTCGCCGCGCCGTCCCGGACCGACACGAGCTGCCGGCACAGCAGGTCGGCGTCGCGCAGGGCGGTGTTTCCGCCGAGCCCGCCCACCGGCGACATGCTGTGCACGGCGTCGCCGAGCAGCGTGACGTTGGTGGTCTCCCACGGCTCGATCGGGACGGACGTCTTGTAGGGCACCAGAAGCGTGCTCTCCGGGTCGGACTCGGCGACGAGCCTGCGCAGCTGCGGATGCCAGGTGCCGATGAGGCGTTCGATGAACGACTTGAGCTGGGAGCCGTCGAGTGACTCGATATTCGCCGGGCAGGCGTCGCGCCGCACCACGAACGCGGTGCCGACGTAGGCGTCGTCGGGGCCGGCCGGGCGGTCCGCGGCGCCGGAGGTGCGGTCGAACACCGAGATCGAGAGGAAGAACGGAGCGGGAGCCATGATCATGCTGCGGCCCGTGGACAGTGGGGGTTCCAGCCAGGAACGCACCTCGTCGGTGAGCGGGAGCTTGAGGCCGATGCCGTACGCGTTGGTGTCCACGCGTTCGACCTGCGGCAGGTACTGGCGGCGAACCGGCGAGTTGACGCCGTCCGCGCCGACCAGGACGTCGCCCGTGGCGGTGGTGCCGTCGGCGAAGTGAGCGGTGATCGTGCCGTCGGCCGCGCGTTCGTACCGTTCGAACTTCTTGTCGAAATGCAGCACGTCGTCGAGATCGGTGAGGAGAACTTCACGCAACGTGACACGGTCGATGGCGTGCGACCGTTCCGTCGGACCGGAGTCGGGCGATTCGTGGGCTTCCGGTTCCATTACCATGAGCTGCTGTAGTTGCTCGGTCATAAATCGGAAACTCCCGAGATCGACCGTGCTCTCGACGAACGTGTCCCAGACCTTTTCCGGGAGGCACGCGTTCAGTGCCTTCGCGCCGTCCGGATCGATGTGAATCCGGTACCCTTCCAGGCGATCGGTCCTGGTACGGTCGCGTTCGTACACCGCGACGTCGACCCCGGCGCGTTTCAGCCCCTGAGCCAGGCAAAGACCTCCGATGCCACCGCCGACGACAAGTACCCTGAACGATGAATCGGGCATTCTCCGCTGGCCTCCCATGTATTGTCGGTTGATGACCGGGCGAGGCAATAGTTAAGCTGTTGCTCCCCAGTTCCGCAGCTCCCCGCAGACTGTTTCATACTACCCCTTGGATGGTCCAGGATGCAGTTGAAAGACATTCAGACGAAGGCGGGCTACGACCTGTGGGCCAGTTCGTACGAACAGACGCCCAACCCGGTCGTCGCCGTCGACGCACGGCACAGCATCGGGCTGCTGGCACCCCGCGCGGGTGAGCGCATCCTGGACGCCGGTTGCGGAACCGGCCGCAACCTGAAGCCGATGCTCGCCGCCGGGGCGCTGCCGCACGGTGTCGACTTCTCGCCGGGCATGCTGGCGGTTGCCCGCCGGGCGCACCCGGACGTGCCACTGTCCGAAGCGGACCTCGAAGGCCCGCTTCCGTTCGCCGGCGCCGAGTTCGACGCCGTCTACTGCTCGCTGCTCGGTGAGCACCTCGACCACCCCGGCCGGGCCGTGGCCGAGTTCTTCCGGGTACTGAAGCCGGGTGGCAGGCTGGTGTTCTCCGTCTTCCATCCGGTACTGGCGGCGACCGGGATGTCGGCCCAGTTCGAGAGCGACGGCGAGGCGTACAAACTGGTCGCGCACCCCTACACGGTGGACGACTACGCGGGCTGGATCACCGCGGCGGGCTTCAGCACGCCGGAGCGGCACGAGTTCAGCGGCGACGACCAGATGGTGGCCGAGGTGCCGTGGGCGTCCTGGCTGGTGGGGCGGCCGGTCCTGCTGGTGCTGACGGCGGCGAAGCCGTAGCGGGGATCAGTCGGCGAGAGGGCGCCGTTGCGGCCCACCGCGTACATCAGCGGGGTACGACGATCCGCCTGGCGTCTCGCAGTAGGGTCGGCGGATGACGCGAATCGTGATCGCCGGGGGGCAGGTCTTCGACGGCACCGGGACGCCTGCCGAAGCCGCGGACGTGCTGGTCGAGGGCGGGCAGATCGTCGACGTCGGCACCGGGCTCGACGGCGACGTACGGGTCGACGCGACCGGTCACACGGTGCTGCCCGGCCTGTTCGACTGCCACGTGCACCTGCTGTTCGACAGCGCCGACCTGGTGCGCTCGCTCAACACGCCGTTCTCGCTGCCGTTCTACCAGGCCATCGGCAACATGCGGGCCACACTCGACTGCGGCATCACCACCGTGCGGGACGCGGCAGGCGCGGACCTGGGGGTGGCCGAGGCGGTGCGGCAGGGGCTCGTCGAGGGTCCCCGCATGCAGATCGCGGTCAACATGATCTCGCAGACCGGCGGACACAACGACAGCTGGATGGCCTGCGGCGCGGAGATACCGCAGCTGCTGCCGCCGTACCCGGGGATGCCCGGCGGTGTCGCGGACGGGCCGGAGGAACTCCGCAAGGTCGTGCGGAGCATGATCCGGGCAGGCGCGGACGTCATCAAGATCGCGTCCAGCGGCGGGGTGATGTCGCCGAGGTCGAACCCGCGGCACGCGCACCTGCGTGACGAGGAACTGGCCATGGTCGTCCGCGAGGCGGAGGCGGCGGGCATCGCGGTGATGTCGCACGCGATGAGCGGCGACGGGATCCTCGCCGCGGTACGCAACGGCGTGCGCTCGATCGAGCACGGTGTCTTCCTGACCGTGGAGGCGATCGAGGAGATGTGCAGCCGCGGTACCTGGCTGGTGCCGACACTGCTGGCCCCGCGCATGGTGCTCGGCCAGGCCGACGCGGGCGTCCCGGTGTCCGACGTCGTCCTCGCCAAGGCCAGGACGGTGGTGGCCGAGCACGCGGCGTCGTTCCGGGCGGCCGTGGACGCAGGCGTGCGGATCGCGATGGGCACCGACTCCGGGGTCGGCCCGCATGGTGACAATCTCACCGAACTGACGCTGATGACCCAGAACGGCATGAAACCGGCACAGGCGTTGCACGCGGCGACCCGGTCGGCGGCCGAGCTGATGGGCCTGCGGGAGGAACTCGGCACGATCGAGGCCGGCAAGCGGGCGGACCTGGTGCTCGTCGAGGGCGACGCCGAGCAGCACGTGCTGGACGGCACGCTCAAGGATGCCATCCGGGCCGTCTACCAGGACGGCCGCAAGCTCAGGTGACCCCGGCGGGGTTGCGCGAAAATCGGTAACCGGTTCACAGTGGTCCGGACAACTGTACGGCCGCCGCCACGGTCCGCCAGGAGCGTCCAGCCATGTGCCGACGTCGATCGACGAGGGTCCTCGCTGTGGTCGCGGCCGTCCTCGGCTCCGCCCTCGTCACCGTCCCCACCGCGGCGGCGCCGCCGTCCGGAGCGCCCGCCGCCGCGCCCGCGCCGGGCCAGGTCAGCACGATCCCGGACTGGCGCATGCAAAGCAGCCGCCAGGTGCCCGCCGGCGGGGACACGGTGTCCGTGCCGGGGTTCGGCGACGGCGGCTGGTACCAGGTTGCCGCACGGTCCACGGTCATGGCCGGGCTCGTCGCGAACGGCAGGTACGGCGATGTCAACCACGGCGAGAACCTCAAGCGGGCCACCCGCGACGAGTTCACCGTGCCCTGGTGGTACCGCAAGGAGTTCACCGCCGACCCGGCCGCGGGGACGCACACGTTCCTGAAGCTGAACGGTGGCGTCATCTCCCGCGGCGAGGTGTGGCTCAACGGCACCAGGGTCGCCGGAACCGACGACGTCGTCGGCGCCTACCCGACCCACGAGTTCGACGTGACAGCGTTGCTGCGCAAGGGAAACAACGCCATCGCGATCAAGGCGATGCCCGCCGACCCGCAGAACGACCTCGCCATCCACTTCATCGACTGGTCCCAGCTGCCCCCGGACCGCAACCAGGGCCTGTTCCGCGACGTCCAGCTGGCCGGCAGCGGCGCGGTGTCACTGCGCCGCCTGCGCGCCGACGGTGACCTGCCGCTGCCCAGCCTGGACCGGGCCGACGTGACGGTGAAGGTCGACGCCCGCAACAACACCGCCCAGCCGGTGACCGCCGAGGTCACCGGCACCGTCGACGGGATCGCGTTGACGCGGACCGTCTCGCTGGCAGCGCGGGAGACCAGGACGGTGACCTTCAGCCCGGCGAACACCCCGGCGCTGCGCATCGACCGGCCCCGTGTGTGGTGGCCGTTCAGCATGGGTGCCCAGCCGATGTACGAGGCGCGGCTGCGTGCCACGGTCGGCGCCGCCGTGTCCGACACCGCCCACACCAGCTTCGGCATCCGCGAGGTCACCTCCCGGCTGAACAAGGGCGGCAGGGAGTTCTCCGTCAACGGCAAGCCGTTCCTGGTGCGGGGCGGCGGCTGGGCTTCGGACCTGTTCCTGCGCACCGACCTGCGCCGCATCGAGGACCAGCTGAAGCTCGTTCGCGGCATGGGGATGAACACCATCCGCCTGGAGGGCAAGCCGGAGAACGACGAGTTCTACGACCTCGCCGACCGGATGGGCATCATGCTGCTCACCGGCTGGGAGTGCTGCTCGAAGTGGGAGAAGTACAGCTCGTTCGACGCCGAGGACAACCGGGTGGCCGGGCAGTCCGCCGAGTCCGAGGCGCGGCGCGTACGCAACCACCCGAGCATGCTCGGGTTCCTGATCGGCAGCGACGCCGCACCACCGGGCGGGCTGGAGAAGATCTACCTCGACGCCCTGCGGCGCGCGGAGTGGAACCTGCCGGTGGTCTCGTCCGCCAAGGCCCTCAGCTCGCCGCAGCTGGGCAGTCCCGGGATGAAGATGGAAGGCCCGTACTGGTGGGAGCCGCCGGTCTACTGGTACAACGAGCGGCTCGGCGGCGCCTTCGGCTTCGCCTCGGAGATCGGCCCCGGCCCGACGATCCCGGAGATGGAGGAACTGCGGAAGTTCCTGACGCCCGGCGACATCGCCAAGCTGACCGACTACAACGCCACGCAGTACCACCTGGCACCCACCGGCACGTTCAACAAGCTGTCGTTCTGGGGAACCGCGCTGGACGACCGATACGGCAGGCCGGCAGGGCCGGAGGACCTGGTACGCAAGGCGCAGCTGGCGAACTACGAGACCAACCGCGCGCAGTTCGAGGCGTTCGGCAGGGACTGGTCGGACGCGAACAAGCCGGCGACCGGCGTCATCTACTGGATGCTCAACAACGCCTGGCCGACCATGTACTGGCACCTCTACGACTACTACCTGGCGACCGCCGGGTCCTACTTCGGCGCCAAGACAGCGCTGCGCCCGCTGCACGTCCAGTACTCCTACGACGACCGATCACTGGCCGTGGTGAACACCGGGCTGGAGCAGGTCGGCGGCCTCAACGTCGTGGTGACCCTGTTCAACGCCGACGGAACCGAGAAGGCTCGCGAGACCCGGCCGGTGACGGCCAGGGCGAACGGCTCGGTCCGGGTGGGAACGCTGCCGCAGCCGCCGGGGCTGTCGAGCACCTACTTCGCCCGGCTGCAGCTCACCGACGCCGCGGGGAAGGTGCTCGACCGCAACGTGTACTGGCTCTCGACCAAGGCCGACACGCTCGACTACGGGAAATCGACCTGGTACCACACGCCGCAGTCCGGATACGCCGACCTCAAGGGGCTGGGCAGCCTGCCGAAGGGCAGTGTGACCGGCACCGCGAAGTCCACAGTGGAGGGTGAGAACACCAGGACCACGGTGACGCTCACCAACGACGCGGGCGGCGGGCAGGTGGCGTTCTTCGTCAGGGCCACCGTGCGCAAGGGACAGGGCGGCGCGGAGGTGCTGCCGACCGACTGGTCCGACAACTACGTGACGCTGTGGCCGGGGGAGACGCTGACGCTGACCGCCACCTACCGCACGGCCGACCTCGGCGGTGCCGCGCCGGTGGTGGAGGCCGGCGGGTACAACGTGGACAAACGGGTGCTCCCGGCGGGCTGACGCCGGCTCACGCCAGTTCGGCGGACACCACGGCGGGGAGGTCGCGGACGCGGGCGAGCAGCGGCTCGACCTCCTCGCCGGGTAGCAGGACGGCACACATCATGCTGCTCTCCCGGACACCGTCGCGGATGTCGACCGACAGCTCGTGCACCTTGAGGCCGTGCTGGGCGAGGGTGCCGACGAGGCCGGGCACCTGGTCGACGCCGCCGGTGAAGTAGGTGGCGATCCGGCGCCGGACCAGGGAGGTTGTCAGGACGGGCATGGCAGGACTCCAGGGGAAGTGAACTGGCTGGAAACCGGGCCAGGCCCCGAGGAGATGCCGCTCGTCCGCGGTCGCCGGAACTGCGCGCCGGCGACCTGGGTTCAGCCGGCGCGCCGGGCTACGAGTCGCTGGGACGTCATACGGCGCTGCACGGCGACAGGCTAACACAGCGTTCACGGCTGCCAGAACCGCTGGCTTACCTACTTGTGAGTAGGTAAGCTTCGGGAATGGCTGTCTACTTCGTCACCGGCGCCACCGGCTTCCTCGGCAGGCGCCTGGTCGCCCGGCTGCTCGCCCGGCCCGAGACGCGGACCGTGTACGCCCTGGTCAGGCAGACGTCGAAGGCCCGGCTGGCGGCGCTGGCACAGGGCTGGCCGGAGCCGTCGCGGCTGGTCCCGGTGACCGGGGACCTGACCGAGCCGGGGCTCGGGGTGGACGCCGCGGCGCTGGGCAGGGTGGACCACGTGGTGCACCTGGCCGCCGTCTACGACTTCACCGCGTCCGACGAGGCCAACCAGGCCGCCAACGTCGAGGGCACCCGCAACACGCTCGACCTGGTCAGGGCCACCGGAGCGCGGCTGCACCACGTGTCGTCGATCGCCGTCGCGGGCACCTACGCGGGCCGGTTCACCGAGGCCGACTTCGACCTCGGCCAGCGCTTCGCCTCGCCGTACCACGCCACCAAGTTCGAGGCCGAGCGGCTGGTCCGCGACAGCGGGCTGCCGCATGTGGTCTACCGGCCGTCGGCTGTCGTCGGCGACTCGCATACCGGCGAGATGGACAAGATCGACGGGCCGTACTACTTCCTGCCGGCCATCTCCCGGCTCGCCGCGCTGCCCGCCCGGCTGCCGCTGGCCGCGCCTGCCATGGGTGCGACCAACCTGGTGCCCGTCGACTACGTGGTCGCCGCGATGGACTACCTGATGCACGCGGAACTGCCCTCGGGCAGCACCTTCCACCTCGCGTCGCCGCGGCCGCAGTCGCTGACCGAGGTGTACAACGCGTTCGCCAGGGCGGCGGGTGGCCCGCGTGTCGCGGCACACGTGCCCGGCGCGAAGGCGCTGCGGCGGGCCGCCCGGTTCGCCGCGGCGGGTGTGGACCGCGTGCCCGGCGGCCGCTCGGTGCGCCACGCCGTGCTGGAGGAACTGGGTGTGCCGCCTGAGGTGCTACCGCACCTGAGCATGGCGGTGCGCTTCGACACGGCGGCGACGACCGAGGCGCTGGACGGCAGCGGGATCACCCTGCCCGAGCTGCGGGACTACGCGAAACCGCTCTACGACTACTGGCGTGAGCATCTCGACCCGGACCGGGCCCGGCGTGGCGAGCGCCTGCGGGGCCGGACGGTGCTGATCACCGGTGCGTCGTCGGGTATCGGCCGGGCGTCGGCGCTGGCCGTGGCCCGGCGCGGGGCGACGGTGGTGCTGGTCGCCCGCCGTGCCGAGGAACTGGCCAGGGTGCGCGACGAGATCGTCGCCCAGGGCGGCAAAGCGGCCTGTCACCCGTGCGACCTGACCGACGGCGACGCGGTGGACGCACTGGTCAAGGAGGTGCTCGCCGAACACGGCGCGGTCGACATGCTGGTGAACAACGCCGGGCGGTCGATCCGCCGGTCGGTGCGGCTGTCGACGGACCGGTTCCACGACTTCGAGCGCACGATGGCGATCAACTACTTCGGCCCGGTGCGGCTGATCCTGCGGCTGCTGCCGTCGATGACCGAGCGCGGGTTCGGGCACGTGGTCAACGTGACCACCGCCGGGCTGCAGACCGACACGCCGCGGTTCGCCGCGTACCTGGCGTCGAAGGCGGCGCTGGAGGAGTTCGGCCTGGCGGCAGGCCGCGAGACGCTGTCCGACGGCGTCACGTTCACCTCGGTGCGGATGCCGCTGGTGCGGACCGACATGATCGCGCCGACCGGGCTCTACCGTTCGCTGCCCGCGGCCAGCCCGGAGAAGGCGGCCGCGCTGGTGGTCGCGGCGCTGGAGAAGCGGCCGGAGGTGGTGAACCGGCCGGAGGGGACGGCGGTGGAGCTGGCGACGCGGGTGATGCCGCGGGTGACCCGGCTGGCGGCGCACCTGGTCTACAGCGCGGTTCCGGAGTCCGCGCCCGAGGCCCGCGGCGGCAGGCGCAGGCACCCGGTGGCGTCCGTGGCCGCGGCCGTCACCCGGCTGGTCTGGCGGCCCCGCTAGCCTGGCCGCGCACGCGGGCACCCGGCCGTGAAGGGGACCCGCACGCGCCCTGGTGCCAGGACCCCGGCAAAGTCTGGGCGGCCGGGCTTCCGGCCGTGCTACCAAGGGCACTGTGGTTGCGTGTTGCGCTAGCAAGGTGCCGTTCGTGGCAGTGGCGTTGACCCGATGTTGTCTCGTTCGTGGTGGCTGGTGGGGCTAACGGGCGTGCTGGGTCTGCAGTGATCGCTGAGGCTGCGAGCAGACGACACCGGGGTCCACCTCGGACTTCTGCCGTCCAGCCCGCCCCACCAGGCAGCCGGCCTCGCGGCGACCACACCAGCCCCACCAGTCACACCCGGCTCAGCAGACCCAGCCGCCACCACGAAAGAGACCCAGCAACCTCCCCCAATGTGGCATTGGGGAACTTCAAGTACCCCAATGCCACATTGGGGGCGCATGGCGCCACGCCGCACACACGGCGCGGCAGGGCGCGGTGTCAGGGTTCCATGAAACACCGATAAGGCCGCAGTGAAGATCCATTCAGAATAAGCACATGCCTATCCTGCGCAGGTGAAATGCAGCGGCTATTCGCTGTTAGAGTCCTTTCATTAATTGCCGGACATAAACCGTTTGGGCTATTTTCCGCCCTGGTGTCCGCGTTTATTGTTGGTTTGTCGCTCCCGATAGGAGTGCGGCACACCAAGGGAAATCCGACCGCGGCGGGTTCCCGATTCCTTCTGTATCGACCCGAGGAGAAATCATGCGTAAGTTCGCGAAGGTCGGCGTTTCGGCGATTGTGGTCGGCACGGCGCTGTTCGTCGGTGCGGGTAGTGCCAATGCCCTCATCGGCGGTTCGATCGGCCTGGAGCCGGTGATCGAGCTGCCGGTGCAGGGCGACCTCCAGGTGGAGCTGCCTCAGCTGCCCCAGCTTCCGTAGTGGCCCGGGTGGTGCGGCGGAGCGCTGCGCCGCACCACCCGTCCGGGCGTCAGGATTCGAGCATCGGGGCGCGCAGGAACTGTTCCGGCACCGCGAATCCGTCCACCAGCACCCGTGCGTACGGACGCAGTTCGGCACACAGCGTGTTGACCGCGGCCGTCACGGCCTTCGCCCGGCCGGAGGTCAGGCGGCCGTGCTCCAGGAACCACGCGCGGTCCGCCTCGATGTCGGACAGGGCGTAGAGGTCGCACAACCGGCCCAGCAACGCCGCGGCCGCGGAGTCCTCGCAGCGGTCCACGGCGGCCGCGAACGCCTCCAGCACGAGCCGGTCGACGTGGACGCGGCCGGTCCGCAGGACGTGGTCCTGGGCGTCGTTGAACGCCGCGAACGCGTCCCCCGACTCGGCGGCCTTGCGCAGGCGGCGGGCCACACCGTCGAGGACGTGTTCCTCACGGTCCTCGAACAGGCGCAGGTGCCACTCCCGGTCGAAGAGCACCTCGTCGTCGGCGGCACCGGCGAGCCGGTCGAGTACCTTGCGCGCGGACGTCCGCTCCAGCAACGTCTCCACCAGCTGTTCCGCCGCGAAACGCACGGTCGCCAGCGTGCTCAGGTCGGCGAAGTAGTCGCGGTAGCCGGTCAGCAGACCCTTGGCTACCAGCTGCAGCAGCACCGTGTTGTCGCCCTCGAACGTGGTGAAGACGTCGGTGTCCGCCTTCAGCGCGGGCAGCAGGTTCTCGGCGAGGTAACCCGCGCCGCCACAGGCCTCGCGTGCCGTCTGGATCGTCCGCGTGGCGTGCCAGGTGGCGACCGCCTTGATCCCGGCGGCCCGCGACTCCAGCTCCCGCTGGTCGTGCTCGGCTGGCTCGGTGCCGAGATCGTGCACAGTGGACACCAGCCGCTCCTGGGCGAAGTGCAGCGCGTAGGTCTTCGCGATCGCGGGCAGCAGCTTGCGCTGGTGTGCGCGGTAGTCCAGCAGGACGACCTCGTCGCCGTCCGGGGTGAAGAACTGCCGCCGCCGCTCGCCGTAGCGCACGGCGACGGCCAGCGCCCGCTTGGTGGCGTTGACGGCGCTGCCCGCGACGCTGATGCGGCCCCGGATGAGCGTGCCCAGCATGGTGAAGAACCGCCGGTTGTCGCTCTCGATCGGACTGGAGTAGGTCCCGTCCTCGGCGACGTCGGCGAAGCGGTTCAGCAGCGCCGCCCTGCCGACCCGTACGCCGTCGAAGGCCAGCCGCCCGTTGTCGACGCCGTTCAGCCCGGCCTTGCGGCCGCAGTCGGTGATGGTCACCCCCGGCGCGGGCTCGCCGCCGACCCGGATCGGGACCAGGAACGCGTGCACCCCACGGGATTCGCCGCCGGTGATCAACTGGGCGAACACCACCGCCAGCTCGCCGTCGCGGGCGGCGTTGCCGATGTACTCCTTGACCGCCGACTCGTCCGGTGTGTCGATCACGAACCCGCCGTCGGTGAATGTGGCCGTGGTACGCAGGTGCTGGACGTCCGAGCCGTGGCCGTGCTCGGTCATCGCGAAGCAGCCGAGCAGCTCACCGCTGGTGATCCGGCGCAGGTACTCCCGGTGGTGCCGCTCGGTGCCCAGCAACTGGACGGCTCCGCCGAACAGGCCCCACTGCACGCCGGCCTTGACCATCAGCGACAGGTCGCCGAACCCGAGCATCTCGAACGACGTCAGCGAGCCGCCGACGTCACCGCCACCGCCGTGGGCCGGGTCGTAACCCAGGCCCGGCCGGTCGGTCCGGGCCAGCGCACGCAGCTGTTCCAGGACCTGGGCGCGGTGCGCCTCGATGTCCAGTTCCGTCGGGTCGAGGAAGGTCTCCTGCGCCATCTGCGCCCGTACCTCGCGCTTGAGCTCCGCCCAGCGGCCGTCCAGCACGGCGGTGAGCGCGGCCGCCTCGACGTCGTCTCCCGGTTTCCTACTCACAGGTAGCCAGCCTGCCGCAAACCGGGGCGCCTCGCAGCGCGAGCGGAGTGGCGGGACACCGCGACGACGGCTCAGTCGAGCAGCGCGGTCATCTCCTCGCGGGCCTGGATGACGATCTCGCGCAGGGCCCGCTCGGCCCGGTCGGGGGCGCCGTCGTCGATCGCCCGCGCCACCTCCGTGTGCAGGGCGACGGCCTCGGGCTGCGGCTCGTCCGGCATCAGGCCGTGCCCGGTCCGGCCGGTGAGCACCTCGGCGACCACGGCGGAGAGCTGGGCGAACATGGGGTTGCCGGACGCGGTCAGCACCAGATGGTGGAACTCGATGTCGTGGCCGAGGAACGCGGTGAGGTCACGGGCCTTCGCGGTGGCGGCCAGCCGGGTGGCCAGCGCCCGCAACTGCCCGCGTTGCTCCGGGGTGGCCCGCAGCGCGGCGAACCGGGCCGCGCTCGGCTCGACCGCGGCCCGCAGCTCGGTGAGCGTGCGCAGCGCGGCCGGCCTGCTCGCGCCGTCCAGCTGCCAGCGGATGACCCTCGGGTCGTAGTGGTTCCACTCCGGCTGCTCGCGCACGGTGACGCCGACCCGCCGCTTGCTCGACGTCAGCCGCATCGTCTCCAGCGTGCGCACCACCTCCCTGGCGATGGTGCGGGAGGCGCCGAAACGGGTCTGTAGTTCCTCCACCCGCAGCACCGATCCCGGTGCCAGCTCGCCGCTGACGATCGCGGCGCCGAGCTGGTCGAGCATCGTCGCGTGTACGCCGTCGGCCATGGGGAGACCGTAGCGTACTGACTCGATTAAGTATTACCTTTGCTTGATTAAGTAGTACTTATTGGGTCTACTGTCCCGCGGACCAAGGAGGTTTCGATGGCGGTCGTCGTGGTGATGGGTGTCGCCGGTGCGGGCAAGAGCACCGTGGGTACCGCGCTCGCCCGCAGGCTGGGCGTCGCCTACGCCGAGGCCGACGCGTTCCACCCGCCGGCCAACATCGCCAAGATGACCTCCGGCGTCCCGCTCGACGACGCCGACCGGGCGCCGTGGCTGACCGCGATCGCCTCCTGGATCACGGCCCACGACGAGGCCGGCGGTGTCGTTTCCTGCTCGGCTCTGAAGTACCGCTACCGCGACGTGCTGCGGGCCGGTGGCGACGTCTGGTTCCTGCACCTGCACGGCACCCGGCCGCTGCTCGCGGCCAGGATCGGCGGTCGCAGCGGGCACTTCATGCCGCCGTCCCTGCTCGACTCCCAGCTGGCCGACCTCGACCCGCTGCGGCCCGGTGAATGTGGCTGGACGGCCGACGTCGGCGCGCCGCCGGACGACCTCGTCGAGGCCGCGTTCACCGCCTACCGAAAGGACAACCCGTGAGCACGCTCGCCGCAGGGGAGTGGAGGCTGATCGGTGCGACGCTCCTCGCGATCGCCCTGATCGTCGTCCTGATCACCAAGCTGAAGCTGCACCCGTTCCTGGCGCTGATCCTCAGTTCGGGCGTGCTCGGCCTGGTCGCGGGGATGCCGGTGGACAAGCTGATCAAGAGCTTCAGCGGGGGTGTCGGTTCCACCGTCGCCTCGGTCGGGGTGCTGATCGCACTCGGCGCGATGCTGGGCAAGCTGCTCGCCGACTCCGGCGGGGCCGAGCAGATCGTCGACACGATCATCTCCCGGTCCGGCCGCAGGACGCTGCCGTGGGCGATGGCACTGGTCGCCGCGTTGATCGGGTTGCCGATGTTCTTCGAGATCGGCCTGGTGATGCTGATCCCGGTGGTGCTGCTGGTCTCCCGGCGCACTGGCCAGCCGTTGCTGCTGCTCGGAATCCCCGCGCTGGCCGGGCTGTCCGTGCTGCACGGCCTGGTGCCGCCGCACCCGGGACCGCTGGCCGCGGCGGGCGCGCTGAACGCCAACGTGGGCATCACCCTCGCGCTCGGCGTGCTGATCGCCATCCCGACGGTGATCGTGGCCGGACCGCTGTTCGGCAGGCTCGCCGCCCGGCTGGTGCCCGACGCGCACGCGCCCGAGCACCTCGTCCCGGAGTCCGCCGGCGACCAGGAAGCCGTGCGGCGGCCGAGTTTCCTCGCCACGGTGGCCACCGTGCTGCTGCCGGTGGTGCTGATGATGGGCAAGGCGCTGGCGGACATCCTGCTGGACAAGGAGAACCAGCTGCGCCGGGTGCTGGACTTCGTCGGCGACCCGCTGGTCGCGCTGCTCGCCGCCGTCCTGCTCGGCATGATCACGCTGGGCAGGCCGGCCGGGTTCACCCGCGGCCGGATGTCGGCCACCCTGTCCGACTCGCTCGGCCCGATCGCCGGAATCCTGCTGATCGTCGGCGCGGGCGGCGGGTTCAAGCAGACGCTCGTGGACGCGGGGGTCGGTGACGTCATCACCAACCTGGCCACCGGGGCGAACTTCTCGCCGCTGCTGCTCGGCTGGCTGGTGGCCGTGGCGATCCGGCTGGCGACCGGTTCGGCGACCGTCGCCACGGTGTCGGCGGCCGGGATCGTCGCCCCGCTGGCGGCCACGCTGGACCCGACGCACAGCGCCCTGCTGGTGCTCGCCATCGGCGCCGGGTCGCTGTTCTTCTCACACGTCAACGACGCGGGCTTCTGGCTGGTGAAGGAGTACTTCGGCATGTCGGTCGGCCAGACGGTGAAGAGCTGGTCGATCATGGAGACGGTGATCTCCGTGGTGGCGATCGCGTTGATCCTGCCGCTGGGAGCCGTCCTCTAGCGGCGCTGGATACTGGCGTCCATGGAGGAGGTCGAGGTCGTCGTCGCCCATTCCGAGCGGGTGACCCTGCGGGTCGGCGACGTGTTCCTGAAGGTGGACGCCGATCAGGCACGCCTCGACGTCGAGGCCGAGGCGGTGGCCCTGGCGCCGGTCCCGACGCCGGAAGTGCTGTGGCGCAAGCCGTCCGTGCTGGCGATCGCAGCGCTGCGGGGCAGGCGACTCGGCCGCCTCGGTGAGCCGTCGGCGGCGTCCCCGGCGGCGTGGGCCGCGGCGGGCGCCGCCATCCGCCGGCTGCACGAGGCGCCGTTGCCGCCCTGGACCGGCCGGCGCCGCCGGGATCCCGGGGAACTGGCGGCGGAACTGGACGGCGAGTGCGAGCTGCTCGTGGCGAACGGCATCCTGCCCGCCGGCCTGGTCGCCCGGAACCGCGAGATCGCCGAGGCCGCGATCCGGCCGTGGACCCCGGCGTTCATCCACGGCGACCTGCAGATCTCGCACGTCTTCGTCGACGGCGACGAGGTCACCGGCATCCTCGACTGGTCGGAGGCCGGGCGGGGTGATGCCCTGTTCGACCTCGCCACGTTCACGCTCGGGCACGAGCGGCACCTCGGTGACGTCCTCGCCGGTTACGGCACCGATGTCGACCTCGACGTGCTCCGCGCGTGGTGGTCGGTGCGAAGCCTGCTGGGGGTCCGCTGGCTGGTCGAGCACGGCTTCGACGCGTTCGCGCCGGGTTGCGAGGTCGACGTGCTGCGCTCCCGGATGTGAGGCGGTGCCGGACCGTGGCGTCAGCTGCCGCGGTGGAAGGTCACCACGAAACCGGTGCAGTAGCGGCACTGCCGCACGGTCTGGTTGCCCTGCTCGGCATCCTGCTTGGACCACGCGTACGCCTTGGGGCAGCGGCTGGAGATCGCGTTGCTGTACGGCGTTCTGGCGTCCCGGTTCGGGTTGACGCACAGCACCGGCCTGCCTGCCGGGTCCCGCGTCAGGTTCTCCGGCGGGCAGGATTCGAGCAGCCGGTCCGAGCAGCCGACCGACTCGCATTCCTTGGAACCGGGCGGAACCTGAGCGTCGCGTGCGTCGATGGTGATCGACAGCGAGACGGCGTTGACGTAGCTGACGTTGTACCAGGGTGCCAGCTTCATCGGATCGTTCCGGTCGAAGTTGAACTCCGCCAGGCTCGCCGGCTGCTCGCCGGTGGTGCACCGGTCGGCGAGGTTGCCGCAGTCGCCGATCGCGCAGCGGAACGTACTGCCCGGGGTGCCGGTGCAGTTCTGCCGGGCGAAGAACTTTCCGCGCCAGTGCGGGGGATTGCCCGATTCCGGAATGGTGACGGTGGCCTGCTGCGTGTCGTGCAGCATGGGCAGCCCGGTGAGATTGCGGGACCCGTCGGCGTTGACCGCGCTGCCGATCCAGATCGTCTGGCCGGACCGGTTGACGAAGGTGACGGTGTGATCGGCCGCCTGCGCCGCGGCCGCGTTCCCGGTCACCGCGGTCGCGGCCGTCACCAGTGCCAGCACCGCACAACGGATCCTGCGCATGTCTCCTCCTGGATGCCGCGTCGGACCATCCTGCGCCGTGGGTGGCTGCCCGGTCTTCACGGTCCGACCGCAGAAAATTTCGACCCCGCCACGCGACATCGACGAGACAAGTTTCCGGTCAATTCATTGACGGGCCCGTTCCCGGCCTTATCATCAGCACGCTGAGTAAGCGATCCACAACAGCGCTTCAACGAGGGTTCATCGTGATGTCGAAACCTTCGCGGAGCACCGGCATGCACTGCGACACCGCAGCCCACAGGCCGCAGCGCCTGTGCCCATCGGCGCGGGCCATGGCGTTGACCGACGCCGGCAGGCGCCGACCCGACGCCGTCCGGCTCGCCGAGCGGGCGCTCACCGATCCCCGCTGTGAACGGGATCCCCGCTGCCTCTACGACGCCCTGACCACGCTCGCGCTGGCAGGCGAACCGGCCGCCGACGCGGCGAACCGGCTCACCGTGCCGGACAGCATCCTTCCCATCCTGTTCCGTGCCAGGGCGGCCCGGTTCGAGGGCGACCTGGACACCGCGTGGAGCCTGTACGAGCCACTGCACCGGACGGTCACCGATCCGCGGCTCCGCCCGGTCGTCGTCGCCGAGACGGTGGAGCTGCTCCTGGACCGCGGCGATCCGGCCGGTGCCGGGGCGGCACTGGCCGGGCACGGCGGCGCGGAGGCGGAGCTGGCCCCCGAACTGCTGTGTGCCCGCGGAGCGGTGGCCATGGCCGGGGGCGAGTTCGTCACGGCACTGGCCGATCATCTGGCCTGCGGCAGGGCCCTGCGACTGGGCGGGGTGGTCAACCCGGCGAGGTCGGCGTGGCGCCGCCGCGCCGCGTCGTGTGCCCACCGGACCGGGCAGGCCCGGCTGGCGGCCGACCTCGCCGAGCAGGAAC
The DNA here is from genome assembly GCF_004214935.1 of Amycolatopsis suaedae. Taxonomy (GTDB): domain Bacteria; phylum Actinomycetota; class Actinomycetes; order Mycobacteriales; family Pseudonocardiaceae; genus Amycolatopsis; species Amycolatopsis suaedae. The sequence continues at coordinate 311,660 of NZ_SFCC01000005.1, read as the reverse complement.
ACGAGGCGGCGCTGGCCTGGGGCGAACCGAGGACGATCGGGCTGGCGCTGGCGACACTGGCCGTCGCCGGCGGCTCCCGGGAGCAGATCGACCTGCTCGACGAGTCCGCGGAACTGCTGGAGGCGGCCGGCGCGGCCGTCGAGGCGGGCGACATCCGGCACGAGGTCGGCAGCAGGCTGTGGCGGGACGGGCGGCTCGCGTTCGCCAGGGCGCAGTTCAACCAGGCCATCGCCCGGTTCCAGGGCGCGGGCAACGGCCACCGGGCCGCGCGCACCGAGGCCGCGCTGGCGCGGCTGCGTACCCGGCCGGAACCGGCGCTGACCCGCAACGAGACCAGGGTGGCGTTCCTGGCGCTGGTCGGCTACAGCAACCGGGACATCGCGGCGAAGCTGTTCCTCGCCGTCCGCACCGTGGAGTTCCACCTGTCCCAGGTCTACCGCAAGCTCGGCATCCGCTGCCGCGACGAGCTGTGGACCGGGATGCTCGACACGGGCACGGTGGTGAAACCGCCTGGCGTGCCCTACGTTCCCGGCGGCGTCGCGGTCGCCCAGGCCGCCGGTGCGGCGTCGCCGGAACGGGTCCGTGCGCTGCGGGCCGTCGCGCTGGCCAACCACGGGCACGATCGTGCCGCCGTCGTCCAGGACGCCGCGCTCGTGCTCGGCTCGGACAGCCGCGGCGACCTGCTCGCCTTCTGGTGTGCGGTGCTGGCACTGGTCCACGCCGGGGCGACCGATCTCGCCGCGTACCACTGCGAACGCCAGAACGGGCAGCACGGCGAGTTCGTCACCGCCCTGCGGGCCCGGCTGGCCTGGCTGCGCGGCGACCCCGGCACGGCCGCGGACCTCCTGCGCGGACTGCTCGACGACGGCCGGTCGCCGCTGCGCGAACTGCTGGTGGCGTGGTCCATCGCCGCGGCCGTCGACCTCGGGGACCTCGACCACGCACACGGCCTCGCCCTGGACCACCTGAGCGATCCGGACCCGCCCGGGCCGGGCGACAAGCCGGAATTGCTGGCGGCACTGGGCGACCTCGCGCTCGCCACCGACCACCAGGACCTCGCCAGAGCTGCCTTCCTCGAATGCGGCCACCTGCTCACCGCGGCGTGCGTGCACAACCCGGCGGTGTCGGCCTGGCGGTCCCGCGCGTCGCTGTGCGCGGACGCGTCCGGACGGCGCAGGCTCGCCGCCGTGCTCGCCGAGCGCGAACTCGCCCTGGCACGAAGATGGGGCGACCGGCGCACGATCGGGGTCGCCGCGCACGCCCACGCCGTGGTGGTCGCCAGGACACCCGAGGAGATCGCCAAGGCAGCCGACCTCCTCGCCGACTACCCGGCCGACGCGCTGCTGCGCGCACGCTACGACCTCGCCCAGTTCCTCAGCTCCGGACACCGCTACCCGGAGGCGCGGACCGTGCTGCGGGCGGTCGGCGAACTCGCCGCGAAAGGCGGCTACCAGCGCTGGTCCAGCCGGGCCGTGGCGGCACTGCGGCGACTGAGCCAGCAGGCCGGGATCCGCCTGACCGCACAGGAAAGGAAGATCGCCGAACTCGCCCGGGCCGGGCTGAGCAACCGCCGGATCGCCGAGTCGCAGAACCTGACCCTGCGAACCATCGAGTTCCATCTGTCCAGCGTCTACCGCAAGCTGGGGATCTCCGGGCGCCGCGACCTCGCCGCCCTGCGAACCCCGCTGATGTGAACCGGGAGAAGCACCGTGACCCGTCTCGCCCGCACGCTCATCGCGTTGCTGCTCGTCGTCCTGGCGCAGGCGCCCCCGGCCACCGCCGAAGCCGTGGCCGGGCCGAAAGGGGTCAGCGTCAACACCGTCGCCGGGGTGAACGAGGCACTCCGCGACGTGCGTGCCACGTGGTTCTACAACTGGGCCGCCGACCTCCAGGGCGTCAGCAAGCCCGAGGGGACCGAGTTCGTCCCGATGATCTGGGGACCCGGATCGGTCACCCCCGAACAGCTGAACAAGGCGAAGTCGCTCGGCACCACCCTGCTCGGGTTCAACGAACCCGACATGCCCGCGCAGGCGAACATGTCCGTGGAGCAGGCGCTGTCGCTGTGGCCCCAGCTGCAGGGGACCGGGATGCGCCTTGGCGCACCGGCCGTCGCGTTCGGCGGTGACCGGCCCGGCGGCTGGCTGGACCGCTTCCTGGCCGGCGCGGCCGCCCGCGGGTACCGGGTGGACTTCATCCCGCTGCACTGGTACGGCAGCGACTTCTCCCCGGCCGCCGTCGGCCACCTCCGCGGTTACCTGCAGGCCGTGTACGACCGGTACCGCAAGCCGATCTGGCTCACCGAGTACGCGCTCACCGACTTCACCCAGCCGCAGCCGCGCTACCCGAGCCAGCAGGAGCAGGTGGCGTTCATCAACAACTCCACCGCCATGCTGCGGAGCCTGCCGTTCGTCGAGCGGTACGCCTGGTTCACGCTGTCCACCGCGACCGCGCCGACCGGCCTGTACGACGGTACGCGGGTCAACCCCAGCGGGCAGGCCTATCGGGCCGCGGGCTGACCTTGCGGCACGACCGTAGAGACAGCGGCGTCACGGGCGGGGTGGGATCGGTCCATGCCGCTGAAAAGGATTCCGGTCGTCGTCGGCGTCGCCGGCCTGCTCGCCTCGGGCATCACCGGGGTGGGGCACGCGGCCGAGCCCGCGCCGTCCCGCGCGGTCACGCTGATCACCGGTGACCGGGTGGAGATCGGCCCGCACGGGGCGCCGTCGGTGCGGCCGGGACCGGGCCGCGACGGGATGGCGTTCTCCACCACCCGCCACGACGGGCGGCTGAGCGTCCTGCCCGCCGACGCGCTGCCGCTGGTGGCGGGCGGCCGGGTGGATCCCCGGCTGTTCGACGTGACCACCCTGCTCGACTACGGCTACGACGACGCGCACCGGGACACGCTGCCGCTGATCGTCACCCACCCCGGCGGTGCGGCCGCACTCGGCGGCGTGGTCACCCGGGCCCTGCCGGGCGTCGGCGGGGCGGCCGTGCTCGCCCGCAAGGACCGGCCGCTGTGGGCGACGCTGACCGCGGCCGGAGCGGAGCGGATCTGGCTGGACGGCATCCGCAGGGCCACGCTGGACCGCAGCACGGCCCAGATCGGCGCACCGGCCGCGTGGCAGGCGGGCTACACCGGCAAGGGCGTCCGGATCGCGGTCCTGGACAGCGGCGTCGACCAGACACATCCCGACCTCGCCGGCCGCGAGGTCGCCGAACGCAACTTCACCGACGCCCCGGACAGCGTCGACCGGCACGGCCACGGCACGCACGTGGCGTCCATCGCCGCCGGGAGCGGGCCGAAGTACCGCGGTGTCGCGCACGAGGCGTCGCTGCTGGACGGCAAGGTGCTCGGCGACAACGGCTTCGGGCAGGAGTCCTGGATCATCGCCGGGATGCAGTGGGCCGCCGAGCAGGGCGCCACGGTGGTGAACCTGAGCCTGGGCGGCCGGGACACACCGGGAACCGACCCGATGGAGGAAGCGGTCAACCGGCTGTCCCGCGAGCACGGCACGCTGTTCGTCGTCGCGGCGGGCAACACCGGCACCGACGGGTCCATCGATTCGCCCGGCAGCGCGGACGCCGCGCTGACCGTGGGCGCCGTGGACCGCGCCGACGGCCTGGCGCCGTTCTCCAGCAGGGGACCCCGTACCGGTGACGGCGCGATCAAGCCGGACATCACCGCCCCCGGCGTGGGAATCGTGGCCGCGCTGCACTCGGCAGGCACCATCGGCAAGCCGGTCGAGCCCGGCTACACCGCGCTGTCCGGCACGTCGATGGCCACCCCGCACGTCGCGGGTGCCGCCGCCCTGCTGGCCCAGCGGCATCCGGACTGGACCGGCGCGTGGCTCAAGTCGGCGCTCACCGGGTCCGCGAAACCCGCCCCGGGGCTGTCGCCGTTCGCCCAGGGCTCCGGCCGCGTCGACCTCACCAGGCCGGTCTCCGTGCTCGCCGAGCCCACCAGCCTCAGCTACGGCGTCGTGCCCTGGCCGCACGACGACGACAAGCCGATACCCAAACCGCTCACCTTCCACAACACCGGCACCACCGCCGTCACGCTGGACCTGACCGCCGGGCCCGCCGTGTTCTCGGTGCGGGAGAAGCAGGTCACCGTCCCGGCGGGTGGATCCGCGACGGTCACCGTCGTCGCCGACACCAAGGCCGGGACGGCCGACGGTGTGTACACCGGAGCCGTCGTCGCCACCGGCGGCGCAACGCCGGTCCGGGTACCGCTCACCGTCACCAGGGAGCGGGAGTCCTACGACCTGACCGTCAGCTACCTCGGCGAGGACGGCAAGGCCACCGGGGGCTACCAGGCCAGGGTGATCGGCCTGGACGACGACTCGGTACTGAAGCCGTACTCGCCGGACGGCACCATCCGGCTGCGGTTGCCGAAGGGCCGTTACGCACTGGACAACCTCGTCGCCGGGCAGGGGCGGCTGCACATGCTGCCGTACCCGAACCTGGACCTGACCCGGAACACCACGATCACCGTCGACCCGCGGATCTCCAAGCCCGTCGACATCGTTCCTCCGGGCCCTGCGACGTTGCTGATGAGCGACCTCGGGTACTCGGTGAAGATGGCCGGGGGCCGGCTGGTCTCGACGGTTCTCGTCGTGGGTGGCGGGAAGCTGAGCCAGGCGTCCCTCGGTCACCTCGGACCGCCGTCGCCGCCGGGAACCCTGACCGGCATCGTGAACACCCAGTGGACCGCCGCCGACGGCCCGTTCTACGGGCTCGCCTGGTTCCCCGGCGATGTGGTGCCCGCCGGGTTCAGCAGGACGGTGACCATGGCGGACCTGGCCACGGTGCGCGCGAGCTTCGGCGCGCCGGTGCCGGACCGGACGGGCCGCCGGGCGGCGATCCCGCACCTGCCGGACGGCACGTTCCTCACCCCGGGCATGTCGCGGGAGGTGCCCTTGCCCGGTGCGGTGACCGAGTACGTCACCACCGACGGGGTGAGCTGGAGCGGCCTGCTGCAGCAACGAAGCAGCACCGAGCTGGAGACCGAACTGTTCGGTCCCCGGCGGGTCTATCGTGCCGGGCAGGAGTACTCGGAGCGGTTCAACGACGGCATGTTCGGCCCGGCGTTCCCGCCGCAGGGTCCCAACCCGTGGGTGGACCGGCGCGGCGACTCCCTGGAGGTGTTCCTGCCACTCCTCGGTGACGCGGCGGGCAACGGCGGGCTCCCGCGGGTCGGCGAGGGCAACACGAAGCTGTACCGCGGCACCGAGCTGGTCGGCGAGTCGGCGGAGCTGGGCTACGGCTTCTTCCGGCTGCCGGCGCAGGAAAGCCAGTACCGGCTGACCACCACGCTGACCCGCCCGCCCGCGCTCGGACTGTCCACTCAGGTCAGTGCGGAGTGGACGTTCCGGTCCGGCCATGTGCCCGGTGAGCCGCGGGCGGTTCCGTTGTGCGCCATCCGGTTCGCACCGGAGCTGGACGACGCCAACAGCGCACCAGCCGGGCGGCCGCTGCGTATCCCGATCTCGCTGGGCTGCGGTGACGGCGGTGCCGCGCGGCCGGACACCCTGACCGTCGACGTGTCCTACGACGAGGGCCGGTCGTGGCAGCCGGCCCGGGTGCGGGACAACAGCGTCGCCTACGTCCACCATCCCGCCGCGGCCACCTCGGTGTCCCTGCGCGCGGCGGCCACGAGCGAGCACGGCAGCGTCGCGCACACCATCGTCCGTGCCTACAAGCTGAGGTGAAACCACGTGAAGGTGGCCTTCACGTGCGGTGGGTGGCGCGTGCCTACGGGGTCCAGGGGGCGGTGACGGACCAGGTCACGTCCTGGGCGTAGGAGGCCGGGTTGTCGTAGGCCTGCGCCCCGCCGTTGGCCGCCACCCAGACCTCCTCGGCGTAGTGGCGGACGTGGGTGCCCAGCTCGTTGAGCGAGGCAAGGCGCACGCCGCCGGTGCCGGGCTGGGCGCAGAACGTCGCGTCCCGCCGGAACAGGTCGGTCCCCTCGTTGCCGGACAGGCGGACCCGGAAGTTCGCGTGCCGCAGCCAGGAGCCCGGGAAGTTGCGGGACTCCAGCGAGAAACACGACGGGTCGGCCAGGCCGCGGCGGACCACGAACGTCGCGTCGGCCTTGAGCAGGCCGGGGCTCGCCGCCGTCACGACGTCGGTGCGGGCCAGGCCGTCGCGGTGGCGCAGGTAGCGGTCGGTGAACCCGGGGGTGGTCACCCGGAACGACCGGGCGGCGTCCCTCGTCAGGTCGGCACCGCTGCGCCAGAGCGGGATCACCGCGGCCCACGTGGTGTCCGCCGCGAAGCTCGCCGGGGTGTCCCACGGGTTCGGGCCGCCGGACCGGGCCAGGTAGACCGATTCGGCGTAGTGCCGGACGAACGCGCCCGGCTGGTTGAACGACTCCAGCGCCGTCGCGCCGGAGCCCTGCCGGGGACAGAACGTGGCGTCACCGGCGAAGCCGGCCGTCCCGTCGCCCGGGTCGTTGCGCAGCCGCGAGTTCGCGTGCCGCAGGTAGCGGCCGGGGAAGTTACGCGACTCGAACGACACGCACGCCGCCGACGCCAGCCCGGGCCGCGCCCAGTAGGTCGCGTCCTGCTTGAGGACGTCGCTGCCGTCGTCGGTGTCGGTGCGCGCCAGCGCGTCGCGGTGCCGCAGGTACCGGTTGGTGTAGCCGGGGGTGGTGACCCGCAGCGACACCAGCTCGCCCTGGTTCACCGACGTCCCGTTCGCGGCGTCCAGGACACGCTGGTTGACCGCCCGCACCCGCGCCTCGGACATCTTGAGCACCCGCCGGTCGTAGGTGTAGAAGCCGTTGACCTCGTTCTCCAGGTCGTACGGCTCGGTGTACACCGAACCGGACAGCCCCCGGGTCTGCACGAACCGTGCCACCTCGGCGGTGATCGTCTCGTAGCGGGTGGCCAGCGAGTTCTCGTCGGGATACAGCGCACCGTAGGCGAACCCGGCACCCGGCTCCCACTCGTGCCCCGGCACCCGCCTGCCCAGACCGCCGTACTCGCCGAGCACCGCGATCCGGGTGGCGTCGGGCGTGCGGGTGCCGCCGGACATCTGGTACGCATGGTCGTCGATGACGTCCCCGTTGCCCGCCATCGGATCGGACACGCAGCAGTTGGAACCCGAGTTGTGGTTGATCAGCCGGGTCGGGTCGTGGGACCGCACCACGTCGACGATGCGCGAGTTGTCGTACTCGCCCCAGCCCTCGTTGAACGGCACCCACTGCACGATCGACGTGATGCCCTTGAGCTGGTCGACGATCCGGCGCAGTTCCGCCTCGAAGTTCACCCGGCTCTCCGCCGAGGTGTCGTCGACGGCGTCCAGCGACGGCATGTCCTGCCACACCAGCAGCCCGAGCCGGTCCGCCCAGTAGAACCAGCGGGCCGGCTCCACCTTGATGTGCTTGCGGACCATGTTGAAGCCCAGCGCCTTCTGCCGTTCCAGGTCGAACCGCAGCGCCTCGTCGGTCGGTGCCGTATAGATGCCGTCCGGCCAGTAACCCTGGTCCAGGGTGCCGAGCTGGAACACGAACCGGCCGTTCAGCAGCGGCCGCATCACCCCGCCGACCATCGCCTTGCCCAGCGAGCGCATGCCGAAGTAACCGGTGACCACGTCGGAGCCCATGGTGACGCGCAGGTCGTAGAGGAATGGGTCGCCCGGCGACCACAGCCGCGCGTTCGGCACCGGCACCCGCAGGCGGCTTCCCGACGTCCCGGTGGCCGTGCCCACCACGGTTCCCCCGGTCAGCACTTCGGCCCTCACCTGCTGGCCCGGACTGCCCTGCACCACCAGGTCCAGCATGCCCGCCGCGACGTCCGGGGTGGTGTCCAGGCGTGTGACGTGCTGGGCGGCGACCGGTTCCAGCCACACGGTCTGCCAGATGCCCGACGCCGCCGTGTACCAGATGCCGTCCGGATTACGGCGCTGCTTGCCGATCGGGAACCGGTTGCCGTCGACCGGCGAGTACGCGCCGACGATGATCTCGTTGTCGCCGTCGCGCAGCGCGCCGGTGATGTCGAAGGAGAACGCGTCGAAGCCGCCGGTGTGCCTGCCGACCTGGGTGCCGTTCACCCACACCCGGGTCTCCCAGGTGACGGCGCCGAAGTTCAGCATGATCCGCCTGCCTGCCCAGCCGTCCGGGACGGTGAAGGTCCGGCGGTAGAACATGCTGTCCTCGTGCCGCATGATGCCCGACAACGCCGACTCGATCGGGTAGGGCACCAGCACGGACTCCGGGAGCCGCTGCCCGGTCGGCGGCGTATTGATGTTCGGCGCGCCGGTGAACTCCCAGACTCCGTTCAGGTTCTGCCACTCCGAGCGGACCAGCTGCGGACGCGGGTACTCGGGCAGGGCGTTGTCCGGCGACACCTGGCCGGTCCACGGGGTCGTCAGCGGCGGGACCTTCGGCTCCCAGGCCGCGGCGGCCGCGGGTGCCACGGCGGCCACGGAGCCGGCCGCGATGAGGAATGCCGTTGCCACGCCGAGGAAACGTCTCATGACTGCTCCTGTCACCGTGCCGCGATGAGGGCGCCGAGGCCGCTGGCCTGGGTGCGCCAGTCGAGCTGGTTCGGGCTGCCGCCCGCCCAGCGTTGTCCGATCCGGTTGAGCGGGTCCCGGTCGCGGGACCAGATCGACTCGGCCTGCCGGGCGGCGAAGCCGGCGTACCCGCCGGTGACCCGGGCCAGGTCGGCGAGGTACCGGCTGAAGATTCCCTTGAACTGCTTCTGGTTGTCATCGCAGGTGCGGGTGCCGACGTCACACGACTCGGTCAGCACCCCGTCGCGGGTGAGCCCGGTGACGGCCGCGTCGGCGAGGCGGCGGGCGGTGTCCAGCAACGCGCCGTCGCCGGTGGCCCGCCACGCCTCGAGGAAACCGCCGATGGCCAGCCCCTGGTTGTAGGTCCAGACGGTCTGGCCGTTGTTGCGGCAGTCCCTGGTCAGTCCGTCGTTGACCAGGCTCGCGCCGTTGATCAGCCCGCTGCGCAGGTACCAGTCCGCCGCGGTTCGGGCGCGGCCGCGCCACACGGTGTCGCCCGGGGTCCGGTTGTGGACGGCCGCGGCGAGCCGCAGGTAGAGACCCGCGGTGACGGCGTTCTTGTAGGTGCGCTCCCGGTCCCACCACACACCACCGCCGCAGGTTCCGGTGTCCCAGTACCCGTGCACGTAGTCCGCGATCGTGGTGGCCATCGTGAGATAGCGGGACTCGCCGGTGCGGTCGTAGGCCGCCACCCAGGCCAGGCCCCACCAGGCCGAGTCGTCGATCGCGCGGCTGACGAAGTTGCCCTCGATCGGGTCACTGCTGCGGCCCCCGGCCGGGAAGACGCCCTTGTTCTGCTCAAACGTCCGCCCGATGACCCAGTCGTGGCTCCGGTCGCCGAGCTCGATCACCGTCGTCAGCGTGGCCGCGGTGTTCCACCAGCTGCTCGGCCACCACCCCGGATGCGGGGAGTAGGAGTACATCAGCGCGTCGGCCGCCGCGCCGGCCCGGGTGGGGGAGGGGCGGGCCCACGCCGTGCAGGCGCCGTTCTGCCCGCTCGACGCCCGCCCGCACGCGCGGACGGCACCGCCGTACAGGCGGGCACGCGGATCGCGGGTGGCGAACATCGCCGTGCGGGCGCCCGTGCCGGACACCGTGATCCGGCCCAGCGACGACCCGTCCGGCCAGCTCGCACCCTCGTTCCAGGAGCGGTCCAGCCAGACCTCGTCACCGGGGCCGCCTGCCTCGATGCCGGCCCACGCCATGCCGTTGGCGTCGGTGTGCAGGCTGATGCTCCGGCCCGCCAGCGTGGCCGGCGGCACCGGCCGCACGTCGCCGATTGCCTGCCCGGCGTCGGTGTGGTCGCAGCGGACGTCGCACACCACCGGGTACACCCAGTCGGTGCAGCCGACGCCCGCGGCGTCCCCGCAGGCCCTGATCAGGCCGCGCCGGTGACCGCCGGGGTCGGAGATGTTGTACATGAGCGTCCGGGTACCGGTCCACGTGTCCGGGATGGCGGCCTTGCCGAGCAGGCCTTCCCAGGTGCGGCCGCCGTCCCACGACCGGTCCAGCCACACCGCGTCGCCCCGCACGCCGTCGTCGATGCTGCCCCAGGCCATGCCGTCGGCGTCGGACACGTGCAGCACCAGCCTGCGGCCGTTGAGGTTCTTCTCCGGCACCGGGAACGTCTCCTGCCCGGCACGGGATGGGTCGAGCCGGTCGCACGACAGGAAGCACACCGCCTCGGCGGCGGGCGCCTGCGCGGGCGCGCCGAGCAGGCCGCCCACCAGGGCGGCTGCCAGCAGCACGGGTCTCATGACACGGTGAACGTGGTGAGGACGGCGAGGTGGTCGGAGTTCCACCCGTTCCAGCCGCCGTAGGTCGCGGAGTTCCGGACCGAGATCGAGGAGCCGCGGTAGAGGACGTAGTCGATCCGGTCCTGCGGTTCGGGCCTGCCGTTGTTGGTCTTCTCCACCGGCGACCAGGTGTCGCCCGGCGTCCTGGCCGGGTCGGGGTGGATCTGCCGGAAGGAGTCGCGGAATCCCTTGGCCTCGAACGCCTTGGTCGCCGGCCAGGCGATCTCGTACCCGCAGTGGGTGGCCTTCGTGGCCGCGGTCCAGTCGAGGTGCGACGGCGTGTTCAGGTCACCGGCGACGATCCCCGGCGACGAGCCGGTCCACTCGGCGATCTGCTCGGCCTGGCGCTTGCGGTTGGACTCGTCGGCGAGGATCGTCTGGACGCTGTCCCGGTCGAAGCACGCGTTGTACGGGCCGTACTTCGTGTGGTCGAGGTGGATCGAGTACACCCACACCCCGGCGATCTTCGCGGCGATGGCCTGCGCGCCGGTGTCGCTCCAGGACGTCCAGTCCTGCTCGGCGATCGGCAGCTTGCTGATCACGTCGATGTCCCAGCCCTCGGCGGTGTGGCTCCAGCCGAGGGCGTTCGCGATCCTGGACGTCGCGCCGTTGCCGCTTTCCTGCAGGGCCACGACGTTGGCGCCGGACCGGCGGATGGCGTCGATGGCCACCTCGATCCCGCCGCCGTGGGATCCCTGGTGCCAGAGGTTGTAGGACAGCACGGACACGGTGGCGGCCGCGGACGACGTCCCGGCGAAGGTGACCGGGACCAGCAGGGCCGCGGCCGCCACGAGGGCAGCCAGCATCCTTCGGGCGCTTCGCATACCCGGATTGCACCCCGGCTGCCCGGGCCCTGTCTCTACGGTCCTGCCGCAAGGTTGCGCTTATCGGATACTTATCCCGCGCTCCATACGGTTCGCCGGTGTGATCCGGGTGGTCGTGGTGGACGACGAGGCGCTGGTTCGGTTCGGGCTCGAACTCATCTTCCGTGGGACGGCTGACATCGACGTCGTGGCCACCACGACCGGTGCGCTGGCCGTGCGGGAGGTCGGACTGCGCGGGCCCGACGTCGTGCTGCTCGACATCCGGACGCCCGGCGTCGACGCGCTCACCGTTGTCCGGCAGCTGCGGGCGATGCCGCGCCCGCCCGCCGTCGCGATGCTGACGACGGCGGGCTCCGGCGAGAACGTCGCCGCCGCTCTGCGTTGCGGTGCGGCGGGTTTCTTCCTCAAGGACACCGAGCCGCAGCACCTCGCCCAGTACATCCGGACGTTGGCCAGCGGCGGCGTGGTGCTGTCGCGCGACGTCACCCGTTCGGCCGCCGACGACTACCTGGACACCGCGGCCCGGTCGGCCGCCTCCGCCGGCGTGGCGCGGCTGACCAAGCGCGAGCGGGAGGTCCTCGTCCTGCTCGCCGAGGGGCTGTCGAATCTGGCCATCGGCGTCCGGATGCACCTGAGCCGGGGCACGATCAAGGACCACGTCAGCACGGTCCTGGCCAAGCTCGGGGTCGGCAACCGCGTGCAGGCCGCGTTGATCGCGCAGCGTGCCGGGCTGCTGCGCCGGCCCGGCGCTTGACCGGGTGGGGGCGCCGTGCCAGCCTCGGTGGGCTGGGGAAAGCGCATTCAGCCGGGCCAGGAGGAGCGTCCATGCGTGCACGAGTTCTGGCTGTCCTGCTCACCGTGCTCGCGTTGCTGGCGGGGTTGCTGGCCGCCGCGCCCGCGAGTGCCACCGGCGACCGCGCCACGGTCGTCAGCGAGCGGATGGTCGGCGACCGGCTGCTCGAACTGGTCGTCCGCAGCGACGCGCTACGGGCCGAGGTCGGCGTCCGGCTGCTGCTGCCCCAGGGCTGGCGGGCACGGCAGGGCCACCGGTGGCCGACGCTGTACCTGCTGCACGGCTGCTGCGGGCAGAAGGGCGGGGGACACCGCGACTGGACCGAGAAGACCGACGTCGCCGAGCACACCCGCGACCTCGACGCGCTGATCGTCATGCCGGACGGCGGGCAGGCCGGGTTCTACTCGGACTGGCTCGACGGCCCGGCGTGGGAGACCTTCCACCTGACCGAGCTGCGTCGGCTACTGGAACGGCGTTACCGGTCCGGTCCCGCCCGCGCGGTCGCCGGGCTGTCGATGGGCGGCTTCGGCGCCCTGTCCTACGCGGCGCGGCACCCTGGCATGTTCCGTGCGGCGGCCTCCTACAGCGGGGTTGTCCACACCACCTATCAGGGGCCGCGCACCACCGACGCGCTGCGGCAGATCGTGCGGAACTTCGGTGCCGATCCGGACGGGCTGTGGGGTGACCCGGTGGCCGACGCCCGGATCTGGGCCGCGCACAACCCGTTCGACCTGGCCCGCCGGTTGCGCGGGATCCCGGTGTACCTGTCCACGGGCGACGGCCGGCCGGGCCCGCTGGACCCGTCCGGTTCCGGGCACGACGGGCTGGAGCAGCTGCTCGGTGAGCAGGCAGTGGCGCTGGCACACCGGCTCGACCAGGTGGGCGTGCGCGTGGTCACGAGCTTCTACGGGCCGGGCAGGCACACCTGGCCCTACTGGGAACGCGAGCTGCACCGGTCCCTGCCGATGCTGATGCGGTCGATCGGCGTTCCAATAAATCAATGACTGTTAGTATGGGCTGGTGAGCGACCAGCCTGATGCCTGTGACCTGTTGTGCCTCGACCTCCCGCACGCCGAGGCGATCCGGGCGGGACTGCCGCCTCTGGCGGAGGTGGAACCCGCGGCGGGCGCCGCCAAGGCGCTGGGGGATCCCACCCGGCTGACGATCGCGGCGGCCCTGGTGGGCGGCGACGAGCTGTGCGTGTGCGACATGGCCTGGGTCGTGGGGCAGGCGCAGAACCTGGTGTCGCACCACCTGCGGCAGCTCAAGATCGCCGGCCTGGTCGCGGCCCGCCGCGACGGGCGCATGGTGATGTACCGGCTGACCGACCCCGGCCGCGTCCTGGTCGGCGCGGTTCTCGGCCTGGCGGCGCACCGTGGCTGACGAGTGCTGCGGGCCCGCCGAGGCCCGCCCGGAACCGCCGGCCGGACCGCGGCGGTTGTGGCAGGTCCGCGAGCTGCGGCTGGCGGCGCTGGCCGCGGTGCTGCTCGGCGCGGGTCTGCTGTTCTCGGTCACCGCGCTGGAACTCGCCTCGGCGGTCGCGGGCGCGGCGTCGTTCGTGCCCGGCGCGGTACGCGGGCTGCTGCGCGGCCGGGTGGGCGTGGGCACGTTGATGACCATCGCCGCGATCGGCGCCGTCGCGCTGGGCCAGTTCGTCGAGGCGGCGATGCTCGGTGTGCTGTTCTCCGTCGCCGAAGGGCTGGAGCACTACGCCGTCACGCGTGCCCGCCGCGGGCTGCGTGCCCTGCTCGGGTTGGTGCCGCCGGTGGCCTCGGTCCTCCGGGACGGCGGCGAGGTCCGGCTGGCGCCGGAGGACCTCGTCGTCGGTGACCTGCTGGTGCTGCGACCCGGCGAACGGGCCGCCACCGACGGCGTGATCCGCACCGGGCACACCAATCTGGATCTGTCCGCGATCACCGGTGAATCCGTTCCGGTCGAGGCCGGGCCGGGCACGACCGTCCACGCGGGAGCGATCAACGGCGGGGGCGCGGTCGAGGTGGAGGTCACCGCGCTCGCCGCCGATTCCTCGCTCGCCCGCATCGTGCACATCGTCGAGGAAGCGCAGGAGCGCAAGGGAAGCGGGCAGCGCCTGGCCGACCGGATCGCCCGGCCGCTGGTGCCGGGGATCATGGTGCTCGCCGCACTGGTAGCCGGTCTCGGCGCGCTGTTCGGCGATCCGCTGCTGTGGCTGGAACGCGCACTCGTCGTGCTGGTCGCCGCGTCGCCGTGCGCGCTGGCGATCTCGATCCCGCTGACCGTGGTCGCCGCCGTCGGCGCGGCCAGCAGGCACGGCGCGCTGATCAAGGGTGGCGCCGCGCTGGAGGAACTGGGCCGGATCGGTGTCGTCGCACTGGACAAGACCGGCACGCTGACCCGCAACAGCCCGCGGGTCGTCGACGTGCTCACCGCCGGTGCCGGCAGTGCTGAGGTGCTGGCCGTCGCCGCCGCACTGGAGGCCCGCAGCGAACACCCGCTGGCCCGCGCGATCCTGGACGCCGCCGACGAGGTACCGGTGGCGGACGACGTCACCGCCGTGCCCGGCCATGGCCTGCGGGGCAGCCAGGATGGACGGCCACTACGGCTGGGCAAACCGGGCTGGATCGAGCCCGGCCCGCTGGCAGGCGAGGTCGGGAAGCTGCAGGCCGCCGGTGCGACCGTCGCCCTCGTCGAACGCGACGGTGTGCTGCTCGGCGCGATCGCGGTCCGCGACGAACTCCGCGACGAGGCCCCCGAGGTCGTCGGCCGCCTGCGTGAGCTGGACATCGACACGGTGATGCTGACCGGCGACAACGCCCGCACCGCCACGGCACTCGCCGCCGGTGCCGGGATCACGACGGTGCACGCCGGGTTGCTGCCCGAGGACAAGGCCGCGCTGGTCACCGGGCTGACCGGGCGCAGCGCCATGGTCGGCGACGGTGTCAACGACGCGCCGGCGCTGGCCACCGCCGACGTCGGCATCGCGATGGGCGCGATGGGCACCGACGTCGCCATCGAGACCGCCGATGTCGCGCTCATGGGCGAGGATCTGCGGCACCTTCCCCAGGTTCTCGTCCACGCCAGGCGAGCCCGCCGCATCATGCTGCAGAACGTCGGGTTGTCCCTGGCCATCATCGCCGTCCTGGTGCCGCTGGCCGGATTCGGGGTGCTGGGGCTGGCCGCGGTGGTGTTCGTCCACGAACTCGCCGAGGTCCTCGTCATCCTCAACGCCATCAGGGCCGCCCGCATCGCGTGGCCTACGTGACGTCCGCGGTTCCTGACCGGGACGCGGCGCCACGGCGCCGCTGTCCGGGTGGGTCGCCGGGGGAGGGCACGTCCGGATGACGCTGGGACTCGACCTGGATCTCGATGTTGGTCTTGTTGGCGATCGGGTCCCAGATCTCCTCGAACGGCGCCATCAGGGACTGGCCGCCGCCGCTGCGGCGGGCCCGCACGGCATACCAGGCGAACGCCGCCAGGAAGACGGGCACGCAGAGAAACGCGGCCAGCGCGACCATGAGTTCCATGTCGTCGACCGTACCGACGGCGGCCGTTGAACGCCGCCGTCAGTCGTGGCGGTCGTACTCGTCGAAGGCCTCCGCGACATCGCCGTCCAGGATCATGGTCAGTGCGTGGGAGATGGACCAGATCCACTCCTCCAGCCGGGCGGCGTCCGCGTCGCTGATCAGGTCGTTCCCGCGGAGCATGCCGTCGGGCGCGACGCCCCAGGCCCGCCCGAAGTGGCAGATCGAGACCACCGCCGAGACGACCTCCCGGGGCACCAGGTCGGCCCCCAGTGGCTCGGCGAGGGTCCGCAAGGCCGACATGACCTCGTGGAAGTTCTCCTCGCGTAACCCGGTGAAGGGCCGCAGCGACCCGAGGAAACCCCGTTGCCAACGTGGATCGTCCACGTCGGGGTGCGCACACGAGTGGAACAGGAGTGTTTCGCGGGCTTCGGCCGGGGTCACCGGCAAAATGGTAGCGCCGGGGGCGTTATGCCACCGGCCGGCGGTATGGCGCTACCCCAGGTCTGCCCGCAGGCCGAGGGGGACGTCGAAGCGCTTGCCGTAGCGCGCGGCGAGCTCGCCGGCCCGCGCGAGGAAGGCGGCGCGTCCGGCGGGGTAGCCGGTGACGAACTGGCGGACGCCGCCGGTCCATGGCGGGAACCCGATGCCGAAGAGGGAGCCGATGTTGGCGTCCGCGTCGGCGGTGATGACGCCCTCGTCGAAGCACCGCTGGGTCTCCAGCGCCTGGATGAACAGGAACCGGTCCTGCAGGTCCTCGAACGGTGTCCGCGGCTCGCGGGTCGTGTTGTACTGCGCGCGCAGGCCCTCCCAGAGCAGGTCGCGTTTGCCGTCGGTGTAGTCGTAGAAGCCGGCGCCGGACTGCTTGCCGGTACGGTCGAACCCGATCATCGCGTCGATCACCGCCGACGCCGCTGTGACGGACTCCGGCAGTGCGATGCCGCCGGTTTCGGCGGCCGTGATCGTTTCGTCCATGATCTTGCGGATGGTGCCGAAGGACAGCTCGTCGGCCAGCTGCAGCGGCCCTACCGGATACCCGGCCTGCAGCGCCGCCTGCTCGATGATGGCCGGGTCGATGCTCTCGGACAGCATCGTGATCCCTTCGAGAAGGAACTGGCTGAACACCCGGGTGGTGTAGAAGCCGCGGCCGTCATTGACGACGATCGGGTATTTCCCGATGGCCAGCACGTAGTCGACCGCGCGGGCCAGCGTCGCGTCGGAGGTCTTCGCGCCGCGGATGATCTCCACCGGGTCCATCTTCTCGGCGGGGGAGAAGAAATGGATGCCGACGAAGTTCTCCGGCCGCCCGACACCGCGCGCGAGGTCGGTGATCGGCAGCGACGAGGTGTTCGAGCCGAGCACCGCGTCCGGCTCGACGATGTCCTCGATCTCCTGAAACACCTTGTGCTTCAGCTCGCCGTTCTCGAAGACGGCCTCGACGAGAAAGTCCACGCCGGCGAGGTCGCCGGCGTCGGCTGTCGGGTGGATGCGGTCCAGCAGTGCCTGCGACCTCTTCTCGGTGGTGCGGCCCCGGGCGAGTGCCTTGGTCTCGAGGCGCTCGGCGTACGCCTTGCCCTTCCGCGCGGCCTCGTGTGTGACGTCCTTGAGGACCACGTCGATGCCCGCCCTGGCGGTCACGTAGGCGATACCGGCGCCCATCATGCCCGCGCCGAGAACGCCGACCTTGCGCACGTCACGCTTGGCCGGAACGCCGGGGCCCTCCGGCCGGGCCCTGCCGTGCCGCACCTCCTGCAGGTCGAAGAAGAAGGCCTGGATCATGTTCTTCGCGACCGGCCCGGTGACCAGGCTGACGAAATAGCGCGTCTCGATGGTCGACGCGGTGTCGAAGTCGACCTGCGCACCCTCGACCGCCGCCGCCAGGATCGCGCGCGGAGCGTGCATCTTGTGCTGGCCGTTGAGCTGCTTGCGCAGGTTCGCCGGGAACGCCGGGAGGAACTCCCGGAACGCCGGATCATCCGGGGCACCGCCGGGGATCTGGTAACCCTCGACGTCCCAGGGTTGCACGCCGCCCTCGGGGTTGGCCTTGATCCATGCCTTCGCGGCGGGCACGAGGTCGTCCACAGTGGGCACGAGCTCGTCGACGACGCCGACATCCTTGGCCTTGGCCGGCTTCATCCGCGCGCCGGTGAGCAGTACCTTCATCAGGGCGTTCTGGATTCCCAGCAGGCGCACGGTGCGGGTGAGGCCGCCCGCGCCGGGAAGCACGCCGAGCATGACCTCTGGCAGGCCGAGTCGGCTGCCCGGCACCTCGGCGGCGATGCGGTGGTGGCAGGCGAGCGCCAGTTCGAGACCGCCGCCGAGGGCGGCGCCGTTGACCGCGGCGACGACCGGCCTGCCGAGGGTCTCCAGCCGACGCAGGTCGTGCTTGACCCGGGTGAAGGCGTCGAACAGATCCTGCTTGTTGTCCGGCCCGAACGTCCGGATCCGGGTCAGGTCGGCGCCGGCGAAGAAGGTCTTCTTGGCGGAGGTGATCACGACACCGGTGATGTCGTCGACCTCGGCGTGCAGCCGGTCGATGGTCGAACCCATCTCCGCGACGAACGCCTCGGTGAACGTGTTCGCGCTGCCTGCCGGGTCGTCCATGACGAGGGTGACGATGCCGTCGGCATCGCGGCTCCACTGGATACTGGTCATGCTCAGACCTTTTCGATGATCGTCGCGACGCCCATGCCGCCTGCCACGCACAGGGTGATCAGGCCGTGGCGGCCGCCCGTGCGCTCCAGCTCGTCCAGCACGGTCCCGAGCAGCATGGCGCCGGTCGCACCCAGTGGATGTCCCATCGCGATCGCGCCGCCGTTGACGTTGTACTTCTCGTCCGGGACGCGGAACTGCCGCTGCACGTCGAGCGCGACGGCGGCGAACGCCTCGTTCATCTCGAACACGTCGATGTCGTCTGCCGTCAGCCCGGCCAGAGCCAGCACGTTGTTCACCGCCGGGATCGGCCCCTTGAACATCAGCACGGGGTCGGCCCCGCTGGTCGAGGCGGCCACGATCCGCCCGCGCGGGGTCAGCCCCGAGGCCCGCCCGGCCTCCTCGGAGCCCACCAGCACCAGTGCGGCTCCGTCGACGATGCCGGAGCTGTTGCCCGCGGTGTGCACGTGGTCGATCCGTTCCACGAACGGGAACCTCTGCCTGGCCACCGCGTCGAAGCCGCCGAGTTCCCCGATTCCGGCGAAGGCGGGCCGCAGCTTGGCCAGGTCCTCAACGGTGACGTCAGGACGCACGTGCTCGTCCTGTTCGAGGATGGTCAGCCCGTTGATGTCGCGCACCGGCACCACGGACTTGGCGAAGTAGCCGCCAGACCAGGCCGCCGCGGCCCGCCGCTGGGAGCGGACAGCGTAGGCGTCGACGTCGTCGCGGGTATAGCCCTCGATGGTGGCGAGCAGGTCGCAGGCGATGCCCTGCGGGATGAAGTAGTTGTCGTAGGCCGTCGCCGGGTCGAAGGCCATCGCCCCGCCGTCGCTGCCCATCCGCACGCGCGACATCGACTCCACGCCGCCCGCGATGACCAGCTCGTCGAAGCCCGAGCGTACGGCCTTGGCAGCGGTGTTGACCGCCTCCAGGCCCGATCCGCAGAATCGGTTGAGCTGCACGCCGCCGACGGTGTCGGGCAGGCCTGCCACGTTCACCGCCGTGCGGGCGATGTCCATCCCCTGGTCGCCGACCGGGGTGACGCAGCCGAGCACGACATCGCAGATGCGGTCCTCGTCCAGATCGGGGAAGCGCACACGCAGTTCCTGAATCAGGCCGACGACCAGGTCGACCGGCTTGACGCCGTGGAGCGCGCCGGACTGCTTGCCCTTGCCGCGGGGGGTGCGGATGGCCTCGTAGAGGTACGCCTCGCTCATGCCCACGACGTTACGGAGCGGTAACCCCGATTCGTATGACCGCGCCTCGCGGGGTTCGTGACCGCGACGCGCGCGGTATAGGTTGCTCGCATGTCCGCGCAGACAGTGCCGATCAGCTTCGTGCATCGGTTGCTGCGAGTGGCCGAGCGGCGCGGCTTCGACGTCCTGCCGATCCTGCGTGACGCGGGCATTCCGGCCGACATCGCCTATCGGCCGAAGACCCGAGTCACCGTGGAGCAGATGTCCGAGGTGACCAGGGAACTGTGGACACTGACCCAGGACGAGCTGTTCGGCCTCGGCCCGCCGATGCCGCTGGGCACCCTGAAGTACGTCGCGCTGTCGCTCGTCCACGCACCGGACCTGCGCGAGGTGGGGATCCGCGCCAGCGGCGCGACGAAGGTGACCGGTGTGCCGCGGATCCGGGTGGAGTACGGGGCGGACACCAGCCGGCTGACGATGGATGTCAGCGAACTCGACGACCCCGAGCACCTGGGTACCGAGTTGCTGCTCGCGCTCGCGCACCGGCTGATGGGCTGGCTCATCGGCAAGCGGATCCCGTTGCGGGCGCTGGAACTGCCGTATCCCGCGCCCCGGCATGCCTCCGACTACGACAAGATCTTCGGTCGCATGGCCACCTTCGACGCGGGTCGCGCCGCCTTCGCTTTCGGGAGCGCCCTGCTGGAGTCCCCGGTGATCCGCGACGAGTGCGACCTGGCCGCGTTCCTCAAGGACCAGCCTGGGGTCTGGTACGCCACCCGCGACTACGGCTCCACCACCGCTGACCAGGTGCGCAGGATCGTCGAATACGGCCTGCGTGGGCAGTGGCCGACGCCTGCCGAGATCGCCGCCCGGATGAACGTGAGCGTGCAGCACCTGCGCAGGCTGCTGCGGGACCAGGAGACCTCGGTGAGCGAGATCAAGGAGGAGATCCTGCGTGACGCCGCGATCGCCAGCCTGGTGCGCGGCGAGGAATCCGTCAACGACCTCGCCGCGCGGCTCGGGTTTTCCGAAGCCTCGGCCTTCCGCCGGGCCTTCCGCCGCTGGACTGGCTCCCCGCCCGGCGCCTACCGCGCGGGCGGTGCGTAGGCGTCAGGGTTGACCAGGTGCGCGGCTCGGTCATCCGGCCGGAGCGCACGGGTCATGGAGGTCTGCGGCCCGACCGGTGAAGCTGGAAGCCGTGCCGCATGGGCCGACGTCATGGCGACGCCATGGGACGCCTGGTGGTGATGGTCGAATGAAAGGGAGTTTGATGCGCGCCGTTCGGATCAGCGCACTCACCGGACCCGACGCCGCCCACTGCGTCGAAGCCGAACCGCCTCGGCCGGGGCCGGAAGACGTTCTGATCGACGTGCATGCCGCGGGTGTCACGTTCCCGGATGTCCTGGTGACTCGCGGGCAACATCAGTTCAAGCCGGATCTGCCGTTCACCCCGGGATACGAAGTCGCGGGCATCGTGCGGTCCGCGCCGAAGGGGACGCGGTTCACGGTAGGAGACCGGGTCGCGGCGATCCCTCATTTCGGCGGGTATGCCGAACAGGTTGCCACCAATCATCGGCTGGTGTTCCCGTTGCCGAGTTCGGTGTCCTTCACCTGCGGTGCGGGACTCCCGCTGAACTACCTCACCGCCGACTACGCGCTTGTCCGTCGTGGCGCGTTACGGCCGGGCGAGACCGTGCTGGTGCACGGTGGCGCCGGCGGGCTTGGCACCGCCGCGGTCCAGCTTGCGAAAGCGTTGAAGGCGCGGGTTTTCGCCGTCGTGTCCTCTCCGGAGAAGGCCGAGATCGCGGCGGCTGCGGGCGCCGACGAGGTGATATTTCTTGATGATTTCCGTCAGGCCGTCGCGACATTGACCGACAACGTGGGCGTGGATATGGTGTTCGACCCTGTTGGCGGTGACCGATTCACCGATTCGCTTCGGTCGTTGAAGTTCGAAGGGCGGTTGCTGGTGCTCGGTTTCACCGGCGGCGAGATCCCGACTGTCAAGGTGAATCGCTTGCTCAATCGGGACATCGACGTCCGCGGAGTCGCCTTCGGTCGGCCGTGGTGGCTCGACATGGATTACCTCGGAGTCCAGTGGGATCGCTTGCTGCCGCATTTTGAATCCGGACGTCTGAGTACGCTCGTCGGGCAGACGTACCCACTTTCCGACGCATCCCGGGCGCTGCGAGATGTCGACGAGCGCCGCGCCATCGGCAAGATCGTCTTGCGGGTGTCCTGACACCTGCCGGCCGGGAGGGAGGTACCGCCCGGCGCCAGGCGTCATCGCCCCCGGTAGAGCGCGTCGATCTCGGCGGCGTAGGCCTCGGTGATCGGCTTGCGACGTAGCTTCATCGTGGGTGTGAGGACCTCACTGCCCGGCTCCCAGTAGGTGGGCAGAACGGTGAAGTCCTTGATCTGCTCGGCTCGGGACAACTTCGCGTTGGCAGTCAGCACCGCGTGCTTGATCTCCTCGTTCACGCGCGAATCCCTGGCCAGCACGGCTGGGTCGGCGGCAAGGCCGTGCTTGCCGGCGAACGCCGCGGCGGCGTCCGGCTCCAGGGTGATCAACGCGACGACGTACGGCCTGCGGTCACCGATCGCGGCGACGTTGCCGATGAGCGGGCTGGCGGCCTTCACCGCTCCCTCGATGTTGCTCGGGGACATGTTCTTGCCCGCCGCGTTGATGATGAGCTCTTTCTTGCGGTCGACGATGCGAACCCAGCCGTCGTCGTCGATGGTGGCGATGTCGCCGGTGTGTACCCAGCCGTCCGGGTCGATTGTCTCGGCGGTCTTGTCCGGCTCGCCGCGGTAGCCGCGCATCACACCGGGTGTGCGGACCAGGATTTCACCGTCGTCGGCGAGCTTGAGCTCGACTCCGGGCAGTGCCTTGCCGACGGTGCCGACACGCAGGTCGTCGATCGGGTTGGCGGTGGCGATGGTGATCTCGGTCATGCCCCACATCTCGCTGCACGGGATGCCCAGTGCGAGTACGAACTCCAGTGCGTCCTCGGTGATCGGCGCGGCGGCCGTGAAGGCGAGGACGAGGTCGTCCATACCGATCCTCTTGCGCAGCTCGCTCAGCACGAGGCGGTCGGCGAGGGCGTGCCGCCACCCCGCGCTGCCGGTCCGGACCCGGCGTTTGCCTTGGTCGATGGCCCAGGTGGCGAGTTTCTTCCTCGGTCCGGCTTGGGCGTCGATGGCGCTCTCGATCGCGGCCTTGAGCTTGTACCACAGCGTCGGAACGCCGAGGAACAGCGACGGCCGCACCCGGGGCAGCACAGCGACCAGCTGTTTGGCGTCGGTCACCGTGGTGATCGTCGCGCCGCTCAGCATCGACGCGTAGTGCGCGTAGCCCCGGTTGGCCGCATGGGCGTCGGGCAGGTACGAGACCAGGCGCTCCACCGGGCGCCCGGCGAACTGTTCGGCGGAGTTGGCGACGGCGAAGACCATTCCGCCGTGCGTCATCTCCACCCCTTTCGGTGGCCCGGTGGTGCCCGAGGTGTAGATCAGCGTCAGGATGTCGTCGGGCTGGACGGCGCGCCAGGCGGCGTCGAAGTCGAAGTCCGGGTTTCCGCGTGTTTCGAGGTCCGTCAGCGACATGGTGCCGTCGACGTCGTCCTCGACCACGACGACGCGTTCGACAGCGCTGCCCGCGCTTGCCTCGCGGACCTTGTCGAGGAACTGCTGCTCGGTGATGAACACCCGGCAGCCGGCGTTGCCCAGCAGGTACTCGATCTGCCCGGGTGCGCTGGTGTTGTAGATCGAGAACGGCGTGGCGCCGAGGTGGAACGCCGCTGTGTCGACCAGGTGGAATTCCGGTCGGTTGGTCAGCATGATGCCGACCGTGTCGCCGTGCCCGACCCCCACAGCGGCGAGGCCGGAGGCGATGTGGCGCACCCGGTCGCCGTACTCGCGCCAGGTGATCGACACCGCGCCGTCCGATGAGCGCAGCGCGACCCGTTCGGGCACAGCCGTGACGCTGTCCTGGAACAGCTGACACATGCTGCGAGCGGCACGCGCACGTGCGGGATCGGTCAGCGTGTGCATGGCAACTCCTTCGTCAGGCGGTTGACCAGTCCGTTGTCGGGCGCCCGGCAGGACGAGCAGATCGCCGGCCTCGCACAACGTCACAGGAAGCGGCCGATGATCTCTTTCATGATCTCGTTGGTGCCGCCGTAGATCTTCTGGATGCGCGAGTCGGCCCAGATGCGAGCGATCGGGTACTCGACCACGTAGCCGTAGCCGCCGAACAGCTGCAGGCACCGGTCCGCGACGACGTTCTGCTGCTCGGTGAGCCACCATTTGGCCTTGGCGGCGTCGGCGACGGTCAGGTCGCCCGCGAGGTGCTTCACGATGCAGTCGTCGAGGAAGCTGCGCGCGACACTGGCTATCGTTGAACATTCGGCCAGCTCGAACCGGGTGTTCTGGAACGCCAGAATCGGCTTGCCGAACGCCTCGCGCTCCTTGGTGTAGGCGACCGTGAGGTCGACGGCGCATTCGACCGAGGCGACCGCGGGCACCGAGAGCGCCAGCCGTTCCTGCGGCAGCTGCTCCATCAGGTACTGGAATCCCTTGCCTTCCTCGCCGAGCAGGTTGCTCGCGGGCACCCGGACGTTGTCGAAGAACAGCTCGCAGGTGTCCTGGCCATGCTGGCCGACCTTCTGCAGATTGCGACCACGCGAGAAGCCGTCACGGGTGGTCTCCACGACGATCAGCGAAACGCCGGCCCCGCCCTGCGCGGGGTCGTGGGTGCCGTAGGCATTGATGTAGTGAGCGATGATCGCCGAGTGGACGGAGCCGCCGAAACTCGGCGCCAGCGCCTTCATCTGCGCGTCGAAGATGACCGCCTCGTGGCCGAAGTCGCCGCCACCGCCGCCGTACTCCTCGGGAATCGACGCGCACAGCAGGCCGAGCGATCCCGCCTTGCGCCACACCTCGCGGTCGACGTGCTGCTGCTGACCCCAGCGCTTCTCGTTGGGCTCGCACTCCTTGCTGAAGAACTCGTACGCGAGCCCGGCCAACGCCCTGTGCTCGTCGGTCATCCAGCGGGACATGTCGGGCTCCGTTCGTACTTCTCGCTCGTCGCCTCAAGGGTGCGAACTCCCGCGGCGGCGAACCATGACCGCCGCGCGCCGGCTCCGTGACCGAGACGCGCGGCCGACCCCTATGCGCGGCACGGTCACATGCCACGCGCGCAGCTGTCATGGCCCTTCATCCGCGTTCCGGACGATGCTGAGTTGCTTCAGTCACAGTGACGTGAACGGAGCAACGGTGGGCAGCTCGGTGGTGAACCGAGACGGGACCACGCTGCACGGGGAGGGCGACGGCGACCTCGGAATCCCGGCCGACGACGCCCGGAGATCACGCCTACTCACCATAAGGAGCACCATGTCCCAATTCGTTCCTCGCCGGTCGGCGGTCTTCCTCGCCGCCGTGGTCGTCACCGTGGGCGCGCTCACCGCGCCGGCGGCGGCGTCGGCGGCGCCGGCCGACGACTGGTCGTTCTACCAGCCGCCGTCACCGTTGCCTGACGGCCAGGACGGCGACGTCATCAGAAGCGAGCCGGCGCGCTTCTACTCAGCCCCGCTCATCCCGCTACCCGCGTCCGCACAGCGCATCATGTACCTCAGCCGGGATGCTCTCGGCCGTCGGATCGCCGTCACCGGCGCGGTGCTGACACCGAACACGCCGTGGCCCGGCCCCGGGGAACGGCCGATCGTCAGCTACGCGATCGGCACCCACGGTTTGGCAGACCGCTGCGCACCGAGCCGCAACCTGAGCACGGGCACCGAGTTCGAGGCAGCGTTCATGACCAAGCTGCTCACCCTGGGGTACGCCGTCGCACTGACTGACTACCAGGGCCTCGGCACCCCTGGCACGCACACCTACGTCAACCGGCTCGCGGAGGCCCATGCCGTGCTCGACGTCGTGCGGGCCGCGCAGCGGCTCCCTGTCGCGAACCTGCCCGACGACGGTCCGGTCGCCATCGTCGGCTACTCCCAAGGGGGCGGCGCCGCGGGGGCCGCGACCGAGCTGGCCCCGGACTACGCGCCCGACCTCGACGTCGTCGGCGGGTATGCCGGAGCACCGCCAGCCGACCTGGCCGTGGTCGCGGACCGGATGGAGGGTAGCTACACCGTCGGTTTCGTCGTCTATGCCGCCGCCGGCCTTGCCGCCGCCTACCCGGAGCTGGACATCCCCGCGTTCCTGAACGACCGCGGCCGCCGCCTGCTGGCACAGGTTCAGAACGAATGCGCGGCCGAAACGATCGCCCTGCACGCCTTCACCCGCACCGCCGACCTCACCGTGGACGGCAGGTCACTCGGCGACCACGCCAGAGAGGGCCGTATCGCGGCGCGGGTGGCGGAGCAAACCGTCGGCCGCCACCGCCCGGCGGCTCCGGTCATGGTGACCAACTCCGTCACTGACGAAGGGATCCCGTTCGAACGGACCCGGCAGCTGGCCCGCGACTGGTGTGACCTCGGAGCCACCGTGAACTTCCAGCCGCTCGCCGCGCCCGGCCACGGCGGCGGGTTCTTCGAGTCCTTCGGCCGGATGCTGCCCTGGCTCGACGACCGCGTCGCCGGACGCCCAGCCCCCAACAACTGCGGCAGCTTCTGACCGGCTCGGCGAGTCGTCAACCACGACGGCTCGCCACCGGTTGCCGGTCGGGTTGACCGGATGTGAACCTGCGACCCCTTGACCCTGTCCGTGCTGGTTGGGGTGCGACACTGGTTCGGAAAGTGACCATAGTCACAACACAGTGTGGGAGATCGGGTGGCGAAGCAGAGCGGGCGCGGGAAACATCATCTGCCGAAGTACTACTTGTACATCTCGTCGACGAAAGTCGACAACCTCCTGCCGCAGATACCGGCAAAGTTCGTCAAGTCCTTCGAGACCGAGATCAAGGTCAATGCCGGAATGTTGTCAGCTACGGTCAGGGAGAAACCGGCCGGTGAGCAAGCAGAAATTTCCAAAAAAGTCGGACTGCTGAGCGCATATCTGGAAAGGGAAGAACGGATCGGGTCGATTGCGCTGCCGGATAGATATATCAAGGACGTAGCGTCACTCCAGTACGGCGTCGTTGCGGAGTATGCGTCGGATATCGCCTTCTTTGGAGGCTACGTCAACGGGGTGAAGCTTGGACTGATCGGTGCATCGAGCAGCCTGGTTGGTAGCGTTTCCAGTAGTGAGGCCAACCATGCTCCCTACTACTACACTCTGAAATTTCTGAATGGCCTCGCTCAGTTCGACGGCAATGTGTCCGGTGGTCCTCCTTATTGTTCTTATTCTGAGGCAGTGGACATCGCTCTGCGAGCGCTGCCTCCAGTGACTTCTCGGGTAGAGTTTCTGGCCAGGACTCTGTACAGCAAGTCCGACGTTATTGTGGCCACGCCGATCTACGTGGCCTTGGCCGACTGAGAAGAGGGGCCCCGGTCGCGCGAGTCCCACCCTCGTGCACGCGAGCGCCCCGTAGTCGCCGACCCAGCGCTGTTCCGTCGGCTTCTCAGTCTTTCGCCTGGTCAGCAGGCTTGTGAGCCCTGCTGCCAAGGCCCCGGGACGGGCACGCTAAGCTATCCGTCGTTGCGAGCGAGTGGCAACGGCCGGGCTGTGGCGCAGTTTGGTAGCGCACTTGACTGGGGGTCAAGGGGTCGCAGGTTCAAATCCTGTCAGCCCGACCGGCAAGCGGGTTTTCGCAGCTCAGAGCTGTGGAAACCCGCTTTTTGCTGTTCTCGGTGTGGTCCGCGGTGGCGGGCCGGCCGCCACGGTGATCCGCTGGTACTGCTCGTCGGTCAACCCGGCAGCCGCCGCGTGGACGTTCTCCTCGAGGCGGTGTGTCGCGGTGCCGGGGAGGCGAGGCATCACCGGGGAGCGGCGCAGCAGCCACGCGAGGGCGATCTGCGCCGCAGGGAGGCCGGCGAGCCCGTCGATGTGTGCGAAGGAGCCGAGGGCGTCGAGGTCGCCATGGGCGAGTGGCCCCCAGGGGGATGAAGGCGACGCCCTCACGCTCGCAGTAGTCCAGCACGTGCTCCCACTGGCGTGCCGAGAGGTAGTACTGGTTCTGCACGGACACGATCTCGACGATCTCGCGCGCCGCCTCGATGTCGCCGATATCGACCTCGGACAGACCGACATGGCGAATCTTCCCCGCCTCCTGCAACTCGTTGACCGCGCCCAGCGTGTCGGCCAGCGGCACCTGCGGATCGATGCGGTGCAACTGGTACAGGTCTAGGCAGTCGACGCCAAGCCGGCGCAGGCTGGTCTCGACGCCCTGGCGGATGAACCCCGGGCGGCCCAGGGCCTCCCACTCTCCGGGCCCAGGCCGGACGCCTCCGCCCTTGGTGGCGATCACGATTCCCTCATACGGGTGCAGTGCCTGCTTGATCAACTCCTCGTTGGTGTGTGGTCCGTACGCCTCGGCGGTGTCGATGAAGTCCACGCCGAGGTCCACCGCGCGCCGCAGCACCGCGATCGCGGCCTCGCGGTCGGTGGGGTTGCCCCACGTTCCCGGCCCGGTCAACCGGATGGCTCCGTACCCGAGCCGATGCACACGCAGATCGCCGAGATCAACGGTCCCAGCAAGGTGCGCGGGTGGTCGCTCACGTCGCGGTACGGGGGAAGACGATGTCCGCTGGTGGGTCATGCGCCCATACCCTGGATGCTCAAGCTGACTTGAGCGCAACCCTGGAGATCGGCGTTCTCTGCCTGCCCGCGTGCGCGACGGTGGGACTCGCGCCACCGGTCCGCTGAGCAGGCAAAAGGCGGCTACAGTGCCCGCGCATGGACGCCAGGCAGCTTGAGTACTTCCTCGCCGTAGTCGACCACGGCGGCATGAACCGTGCCGCACAGGCGCTCTACATCGCCCAGCCGTCGCTGTCGCAGGCCATCCGGGTGCTCGAACGCGACCTCGGCAGCGAGCTGTTCCACCGGGCGGGCCGGCGGGTGGTGCTGACGCAGGCCGGTCAGGCGCTGGTCGAACCGGCGCGGCAGGTGGTGCGCGGGATGGCGGCGGCGCGGGCCAGCGTGGAGTCCGCCGCGGGGCTCGAGCGGGGACGGGTGGAAGTCGCCGCCATGCCCTCGCAGGCCGTCGAGCCGCTGGGGGCGATGGTGCGCCGTTTCACCACCCGCCATCCCGGGCTGTCGGTCGGCATCCGCGCGGCGGCGACGGCGGAGACCGTGGTGGAGCTGGTCCGCACGGGCGTGACCGAGGTCGGGCTGCTGGCGAGCAGCGAGCCGGTGAAGCAGGCCGGCCTGCTGCTGGAGCCGATCGGCACCCAGCGGTTCGTCGTCGTGGCGCCGCCGGACTGGCCGGTCGCCGGGCCCGCGGCAGGGCCCGCCGACCTCGCCGGGCAGCGGGTCATCGCGGGCCAGCCGGGCACCGGGATGCGCCGGGTCGTCGACCGGCTGCGGGCCGACGGGGTGGAGCTGTTCGACGTCGTCGAGTCCGAGCACCGGGAGGCCATCCTGCCGCTGGTCCTCGGCGGCGTCGGGGTGGCGATCCTCGCCGACTCGTGGGCGCCGCTGGCCCGGCGCGCGGGTGCGCGGGTGCTGGACCTGGAACCGCCCGCTCACCTGCATCTGGCGCTGGCCAGCCGCCTCACCGAACCGACCCCGGCTGCCGCCGCCTTCCTGGCCGCCGCACGCGACCTATAGCCGTCGCCTATCGGTCCGGCAGGGTATTGGTCTTGGACACCGCCCGCGAGCGGCTGGTGGCATCGACAGCCATGACGACCCATCGCATCGCGCTCATCCCCGGCGACGGCATCGGCAGGGAGGTGCTGCCCGCCGCCCGTGCCGTGCTGGACGCCGTCGGCGCCCGGCACGGCGTCCGGTTCGGTTACGACGAGTTCGACTGGTCCTGTGCGCGCTACCTGGACCAGGGCGCCATGATGCCCGCCGACGGGCTCGACCGCGTCCGCGGGCACGACGCGATCCTGCTCGGCGCGGTCGGCGAACCGGGGGTACCCGACCACGTGTCGCTGTGGGGCCTGCTGATCCCGCTGCGCCGCGGCTTCGCCCAGTACGTGAACCTGCGGCCGATCCGGGTGTTCGAGGGGCTCGACAGCCCGCTGCGCGGCGCCGGCACGGTCGACCTGGTCGTGGTCAGGGAGAACGTCGAGGGCGAGTACAGCGAGATCGGCGGGCGGCTCAACCGCGGGTTCCCGACGGAAATGGCCGTGCAGGAAGCCGTCTTCACCCGCGCCGGCGTCACCAGGGTGCTCGACTACGCCTTCGAACTCGCCGCACGCAGGCGCGGGCGGCTGACATCGGCCACCAAGTCCAACGGCATCGTGCACACGCTGCCGTTCTGGGACGAGCTGGTGACCGAGTGGGCCGCCCGGTATCCCGACGTCGGCTGGGACTCCGAGCACATCGACGCCCTGTGCGCGAAAATGGTGCTCGAGCCGGGGCGGTTCGACGTGATCGTCGGCTCCAACCTGTTCGGTGACATCCTCAGCGACCTGGCCGCGGCCGTGGCAGGCGGGATCGGCATCGCCCCGGCCGCGAACCTCAACCCGGAGCGGGAGTTCCCTTCGATGTTCGAGCCCGTGCACGGTTCCGCCCCGGACATCGCGGGCAAGGGCGTGGCCAACCCGATCGGCGCCATCTGGTGCGCGGCGATGATGCTGGACCACCTGGGGCACCCGGAAGCCGCCGCGGAGGTGGAGGGCGCGATCGCCACGCTGCTGGCTGCCGGCGGGCCGCGCACGCCCGACCTCGGCGGCACCGGCACCACCGTGTCGTTCACCCGTGCGCTGCTGGAGCTGGTGTCGTGACGCTGTCCTCGTTCACCTACCGCCGTGTCGACGCCGACGGCGTCCGCATCAACTGCGCCGTGGCGGGCGAGGGCCCGCCGGTCCTGCTGCTGCACGGCTACCCGCAGACCCACCGGATCTGGCATCACGTCGCGCCCGCGCTGGCGGGCGAGTTCACGGTCGTCGTCGCCGACCTGCGCGGCTACGGCGACAGCGACAAGCCCGAACCGGACCCCGAGCACCTGACCTACTCGAAACGGCTGATGGCGATCGACCAGGTGACCCTCATGCGGGAGCTGGGTTTTCCCCGGTTCGCGGTCGCCGGGCACGACCGCGGCGGCCGGGTGGCGCACCGCATGGCACTGGACCACCGCGAGGCGGTCCGCGCACTGGCGGTACTCGACATCGTGCCCACCCGCCACGCCTTCGCCCACGCCGACGCCGCGTTCGGCCTCGGCTACTACCACTGGTTCTTCCTCGCCGGCCCGGCCGGTGTCCCGGAACGCCTGATCGGTGCCGACCCCGAGTTCTGGGTGCGGGCCAGGATGAACCGCCACCACGGAGGCACGCCGTTCGACGAGGACGCGGTCGCCGAGTACGTCCGCTGCTTCTCCGACCCCGCGGCGATCGCCGCGTCCTGCGCGGACTACCGGGCGGCGGCCTCGGTCGACCTGCTGCACGACGACGCCGACGCCGCCGCGGGGAACACGGTGGACTGCCCGGTGCTGGCGCTGTGGGGCGAGCACAGTTTCGTCTGCAGGCACTACGACGTGCTCGCCGCGTGGCGGGACTACGCGCCGGACCTGCGCGGGGCCGCCGTGCCGGCGGACCACTACCTGCCCGAGGAGGCACCGGAGGACGTCACGGCACGGCTGCGGGAGTTCTTCCGGTGAGCGCGAAGGCCGTTGCCGGAAGCTGACCGGGGCGACCACTCGCCGGTAGGCTGACCAGTCGACGGCCGTTGCGACCGCGGGGGTTCACCAGAACGTGAAGATCACCGAATTGTCGATCCCGAACGCCTACCGGGTCACGCCCGCGCGCCACCCTGACCGGCGCGGGAGCTTTCACGAGGCCTTCCGGTCCCAGGAGCTGTCCGACGCGATCGGCTACCCCTTCGTCATCGAGCAGGCAAGCTATTCCACCAGCTGCCGCAACACCGTCCGCGGCATCCACGGCACGACCATCCCGCCGGGCCAGGCCAAGCTGATCACCTGCGTGCGTGGCGCGATCCTGGACGTCGCGGTCGATCTGCGCGTGGGCTCGCCGACGTTCGGCACGTTCGAGCTGACCCGGCTGGACGAGGAGTCGGGCGAGGCGCTCTACCTCGCCGACGGGATCGGCCACGGCTACGTCGCGCTGACCGACAACGCCGGGGTGAACTATCTGCAGTCCGAGGTGTACGTACCCGGCACGATGATCCGCGTCGACCCGTTCGACGCGGAGATCGGCATCCCGTGGAACCTCGACGGCGAGCCGGTCATGTCCGACAGCGACGCCACCGCGCCCAGCCTGCGGGAGGCCATGGCGCAGGAGGGGCTGCTGCCCCGCTACGAGGACTGCCTCGCCCACTACGTCACGCTGAAGGATCGCTGAGGGGTCTCGCCAGCGAGACACTGACCGGCCGCGGCGGGTCCGCCCTACCGCGGTAGAGATTCCCTCCAATGGTGGCTGATATCTGATATCTGATCTCGCCTAAGGTGCGTAGACATCCGATGACTCCGGCGTGAGGGAGCGGTCATGGCTGGACGACGTCTGCGGATCGCACTGGCCGCCGCCCTGCTGGTGACCGCGGTCGGCGTTCCTGCCGTGGCCACCGAGCCCGCCGCGCAGAGCGCCGGCCCGCTGGGCTGGTCGGCACAGCCGGCGCCGTTCCGGCTGTCGTTCAGCGACGGCGGGCGCCCGCTGCTGGCCCAGGCGCCCGCCGACGTGACCGGCCCCGGCGGGCGCATGGCCTACACGCTGACCGACGGCAGCACACACCGCCTGACCGACCTGCGCCGGGCCGAGCGTGGCCCGGACGGCACGACCTACACGGTGGCCACCGACGAGGCGGACCGGACCGCCGTGGTGACCGTCCGCGCTACGCCCCGTGGCCTGCGGGTGCAGTGGCGTTTCGAACCGGAGGCCGGCGTCGCCCAGGTCCACGAGGCGTTCACCGGCACGCAGGCCGAGCACTTCCTCGGTGGCGGCGCGAACTTCCTGTACACCGACCTGCGCGGGCGCGTGCTGCTCAACAAGGCCCACTTCACCGGCGCCGGCCCGCTGCCGAACTGCAACAAGAGCGGCGCTCCCAGCCCGTTCTTCCTCAGCAACCACGGCTACGGCGTGTTCCCGGAGACCGATGTCATCGGACGTATCGCGTTCCCTGGCGCCGTCGACGACCCGCCACACTGCTCGACCGAGCCGCCGCCGTGCCCGGTCCGGCTGGGCATGCCCGACCGCACTCAGCTGTGCTTCAAGACCGGCAGGCTGGACTACGAGATCTACGCCGGGTCGCCCGGCCAGGTCGTCCGTGCCTACAGCGCGCGGGCAGGACTGCCGACCCTGCCGCCGGTGCGGCAGTTCGCGCTGACCCACTGGCGCGACACCGTCGAGGACCAGGCCACCGTGATCGACGACGTCGACCAGTTGCGGCGCAGGGGAATCCCGCAGGCGACCGAGTGGATCGACAACCCGTGGGAAACCTCGACGAAGCTGCCGGGGGAGGGGCAGAACAGCCGGTACGCCTGCAACGGCACGCTGACGTTCGACCCGGTCCAGTTCCCCGACCCGAAGAAGATGGTCGCCGACCTGCGGGCCCGCGGCGTCGAGCTGGGTATCTGGATCTCCCCGCACGTGCGGCCGTCGGCGGCGGACCGGCCGTGCCCGCCGGCCGACTACCCGCCCGGTTCGTTCATCCGGACCGGCCGGGACAACCCGCTGGAACTGGACCTGACCAACCCGGCCACCCGCGCGCACTTCGAGGCGAAGCTGGAGAAGCTGTTCTCGCTGGGGATCACCATGGTCAAGGGCGACCGCGGCGAGGAGTTCGAACTGGAGCACGCCACGTTCGCCGGCGGCACCGGGGTGGAGCTGATGAACACCAATCCGGTCCGGTACGCCAGGTCCACCGCCGACGTCCTGCGCCGGGTCCACGGCGCCAACCACACGATGCTGTGGCGGGGCGGCTACACCGGCCTTCCGTCCATTGTGAACGGTCACTGGGGTGGCGACCCCCGGGCGAGTTTCGAAGGGCTGCGGCTGTCCGTGCGGCGCGGGCTGAACTCCTGGCTGACCGGCCACCCGGTGTGGGGAACCGACACCGGCGGGTTCAACGGCGGCGGTCCCGGCGCGCCGAGCCCGACGCTGTTCACCCGCTGGACGCAGTTCTCCGCGGTGTCACCGGTGTTCGAGGTCGGCGGCGCCGGGCGCAACGCCACCCCGTGGCGCTACGACGACGCGACCGTCGAGCGGTTCCGCCGCAACGTCCTGTTGCACTACGCGTTGTTCCCGTACCTGTACGGACTGGCACAGCACTCCTCGCGCACCGGGGAGCCGATCGTGCGGCCGATGGGCTACGACTACCCGGCCGACGAGCGGGCGTGGACGGCCGACCAGCACATGATGGTCGGGCCGGACCTGCTGGCGGTGCCGGTGACCGCGGACCGCGGCGAGTCCGACGCCGCCGCGGGCGTGCCCACGCCGGTGGACGTCTACCTGCCCGCCGGCCGGTGGGTGGACCTGCACAGCGGAGCGGTCGTGGACGGCGGCAGGCACCTCGTCCGGCCGTCCACTGTGGACGAATTCCCGCTGTACCTGCGTGCCGGGGCGGCGATCGGCTTCAACCAGCGCATCCCCGGGGTGTGGGAGCGGGAGTGGGAGCTGAACGACCTGGACCGCGCCGACCGGTCCGGCTGGACCTACGCGCCCGGCGGCGGGGTCACGACGTCGGTGAGCCCCACCGGCGGCCGGTTCTTCGCCTACGACCGGGGCGGGACGGTGACAATGACCGTCAGCGGGGCGCCCGCGCAGACGCAGGTGATGGTCGCGACGCCACGGGTGCCGAAGCAGGTGCTCATCGACGGCAGGCCGGTGCCGAAGGCGCCGGGCCCGCTGGCGCGGGAGTCCGCCGGGTGGACGACCGTGCCCGCGCCGTTCGGCGGCGTCCTGCTGAAGCTGAGCCCCCGCGCCGGGACGAGCGCGGTGACCCTGACCTTCGCCTGACCCGCCGGGACGTCAGACCTTGCGGCCGACGCCGGCCAGGCCGCGGGCGCGCTTGGGCTCCTGGTCGAACGGGTCCTTGCCGTCCGGGCGCCACTGCGGCACCCAGACCAGGCCCGGCTCCACCAGCTCCAGCCCGGAGAAGAACGCCTCGATGTCCGGGCGCGAACGCGGCCCGGCCGGGCTGTTGGTCCGCTCCTTGTAGGCGGTGGAGACCTTCTTCGACGCCTCCAGCATCTCCAGGTCGTCCGGCTCGACGTGGATGTGCGACAGGGCCAGCAGGCTGCCCGGCGCGAGCTGCCGCTTGTAATAGTCCAGTACCGCGCCCGGGTCGGTCTCCGGCGGCATGAAGTGCAGCAGCGCCACCACGAGCAGCGCGACCGGCTTGTCCGGGTCGATCAGCCCGGTGTCCAGCACCCGCTGCCACATCACGTCCCGGTCGAAGAAGTCCGCGTCGATGGCCCGGTGGCGGCTCGGGTCGGCCGTGCGGTCGAGCAGGATCTCGGCGTGGGCGTGTGCGATCGGCTCGTTGTCGATGTAGACGACCCGGCTCTGGCCCGGTGCCGCCTCGTCGGCGACCTCGTGCACGTTGCCCTGGGTGGGCAGGCCGGACCCGATGTCGACGAACTGCCGGATCCCCTGGTCGATCGCGTACCGCACGGCACGGCCGAGGAAGGCCCGGTTGGACAGCGCGAAGTTGCGGGCGTCCGGGATGATCTTCAGCTGCTCCTCGGCGAACGCCTGGTCGACGGCGTAGTTGTGCACCCCGCCCAGCAGGTAGTCGTAGACCCGCCCCACCGACACCTTGTTCACCGACGCCGCGACTCTGTCCGCCGCACTGCTTTCCGACATCGAGGGCTCCTCCCGCGAACGTGTTGGCGGTCACCCTAGCGGTCGTGACCACTAGCCGTAGAAGCTCCGGTGCAAGGTGTCGACCGTCCATCGGTACAGCCCGCCCGCGACGCCGTGCCGCGCCAGCGCCGCGCGGGCCGCGTTCGCGCCCGGCGCGCCGTGCACCGAGCCGCCGGGATGTGCCGACGCGCCTGCCAGGAAGAGCCGGTCCACCGGGGTGTCGGCGCGGGCGAGCCCGGGCACCGGGCGGAAGAACAGCTGCTGGTGCACCGCCGCGCTGCCGCCGTTGACGGCGCCCTCGACGAGGTTGGCGTCGGCGTCCTCCAGTTCCACCGGCCCCTGCAGGAACCGGCCCCTGATCAGCCCGGTGAAGCCCGGCGCGTGCTGCTCGACGATCTTCTCCATCTTGTCGGCGAACCGGCGCAGCCGCGCGACGGTCCACCGCTGCCCCCTCGGCACGTGCGTGTACGCCCATGCCGACTCGGTGCCCTCGGGGGAGCGCGACGGGTCCGCCGTCGTCATCTGCCCCAGGATCAGGAACGGCTGGGCGGGGGTGCGGCCGGCGGCCAGGTCCGCGCTGAACCGGGCCAGGCGCGCGGTGTCGCCGTCGAGGTGGACGGTACCGGCCCGCCGCGCCCGCGGGTTGGCCCACGGGATCGGGCCGGACAGTGCCCAGTCGACCTTGACCGTCCCGTCGTCCCAGTGGAAGCCACGCAGATCGCGCAGCAGGCGCTGCGGCAGATCGGCGGCATCGAGCAGTTCCAGGTACAGCGTCGGGGCCGGAACGGTCGCCAGCACGGCCTTGCGGGCGCGCACCAGCCCGCCCTCGGCGTCGGCGACCCCGACCGCGCGGCCACGGGCGGTCAGAATCCTGGTGACCGCCCGGCCGCACTGGATGCGGCCGCCCTTCGCGGTCAGCCGCGCGGCCATGGCGGCGGTCAGCCGCCCGGCGCCGCCCTCCGGGACGGGGAAACCCACGTCCTGGGCCAGCATGCAGAGGATCCAGCCGAACACGGCGCTGCCCGCGTGCCCCGGCCCGAGGTCGGTGTGCAGGGCGTTGCCGGCCAGCAGCACCCGCGCCCCCTCCCCGGCGAAACGTTCCTCGGCGAACGCGCGTACCGGCATGGTCGTCATCCGGCCGAACCGCAGCAGGTCGGCCGCGCCCATCCGGCGCAGCAGCCGGGCCGCGCCGCGCACGGGCGGGAACGGTGACAGCAGCGCGGTGATCAGGTCGTCGCGGATCCGGCACCACTCGGCGAACTCCGTCGCCCACGCGTCGGCGTCGGACTCGGCGAACGACGCCAGTGACGCCATCGTCTCGCCGGGGTCGGCGGCCAGCAGCACGCAGTCGTCGTCGGGCAGCACGTGCGCCAGCGGCGCGGGCGCGCGTTTCCACCGCAGGCCGTGTTGTTCCAGGTCCAGTGCCCGCAGCACCGGCGACGCCGCGCCGAGCGGGTAGAACGCGCTGAACCGGTCGTTGCGGAAGCCGGGTTCGATCAGCTCGGCGGTCTTGACGGCGCCGCCGATCTCGTCCTGCGCCTCCAGCACCAGCACCTGCCAGCCCGCGTCGGCGAGCAGGTTCGCCGCCACCAGCCCGTTGGGGCCGGCTCCGACGATGACGGCATCGACCGATTCCGCTGCGTCACTCACGTAGCCTGTCTACCCGTTCCGCGCCGGGAGTACCACGTTCCGCGTGGCGGCCCTCGGCCAGATCGGCCAGACGGGCTAGTGCCTCGGTGTTGCGGGGCCGCAGCAGGACGGCCTGCAGCGCGTGGGGGAGTGCGGCCAGCGGCCCGCCGAGGGCCTCCTCGGACATCGTCACCCGCGTGCCGGCGGCCACCGGCGTGAGTTCGAGCCGGACCCGTGCCGAACCCAGCGGCCACACGCGCGCGTCCAGCTCCAGCAGCCGTCCGGGCTGGACGTCGTGCACGACGGTGACGTCCTCGATCTGCGCGGGCCAGACGCCGACGCTGTGGTGGATGCGCGTGCCGGGCTTCGGCCACCCGGGGTCGACGTCGCGGACATGCGAGTTGCCCACGACCCAGCTCGAATAGGTCCAGCCGTCGGCGAGGACCTCGAACACCGCGTCCGGGGACACCCGGACGATCCGGCTCACGTCGACCATCCGACCGCCTCTCGTCGTGGGAACGGATCGGGAATACCCGCCGCGGACGCGATCCAATCGCCGCCGAACGGGTAACCCGTGGCCAGGAACGGAAAGGAGCCGACCATGGGACAGCCGGACCTGCCGATGCGGGAAAGCACGCTGCGTGCGCTGGGCCGCGGCCTGCGGCCCGCGCGGTGGCTGGGACGTGCCACGGGCGCGCTGGCCAGGCTGCGGCGGGCCCGTGCGCTGCACCCGGACGGCGTGGTGACGCGTGGCGAGTGGCGCACCGAATCCGCCGGACCACTGCCGTTGCCCTCGGGCCCAACGGCGGTCGTGGCCAGGCTGTCCAAGGGCGGCGGGACGCGGGGAGCCGCCGCCGACGTGCTGGGGCTCGCGATGCGACTGCCCGGCTGGGACCTGACCCTGTCCACCGCGGGCCGCGGCAGGCTCGGCCGGGTCCTGCCGCGCCCGGTGCCGAGCTGGGCCGACGCACGCTACAGCAGCCTCGTCCCGTACCGCGTCGGCCGCCACACGTGCTGGTTGCGCGCCGAGCCGGACGACGGCCAGCCCGCGCACTCGGCGTCAACGGACGACCTGGCGGCCCGGCTCGACGACGGGCCGGTGCGGTTCGCGGTGTACCGGGAGGATCTCCGGGGCAGGCGGGAACTGGCGGGGCGGCTCACCCTCGTCGGCACCGACCCGGGCGATCCGCGGTTCGACCCGATGCTGAACCGGCCCGAGGGGGTACGGCTGGTGCCGGACTGGCTGTCCCGGCTGCGGGAGTGGGCGTACCGCGGCAGCCGTGGCGCGTCCGGCTGAGCCGGTTTCGCTCACCGGGTGACAACTTTCGCCCACGCCGTAACGGTCTTCGCCCGGGTCTCGATGGGGGGTGCGTGAACTGGCGTCGCGGTTTCGCCGGCTGTGGGGCGGCGGTCGCGTTGTCGGGGTGCGTGCCGGTCGGCTGTCCCGAGATCGGGTACACCGCGATCTCGACCCTGGGCGTGCCCGCGGACCTGCCACCGGCCGCGGCGCTGGAACTACGGCTGTGTCAGGACGAGTGCGTCGTCGTCCGGCCACGCGTGGTGCGGCCGGGTGGCGCGGAGTTCGGCGGTGGCGGCACCAGGAGCGCGTCGTTCGAGCAGGGACCGGTGGAGGCGACGCTGACCGTCCGCGCGCCGGAAGGGACGGTGCTGCTGACGGCGAGCGGCACGATCCCGGTGACGGTCAACGAGGAGGGCGTCAGTCCCTGCACGCAGTACACGTTCCAGGTCCGCGCGACCGCCGCGGCCGACGGCAGCCTGCGCTAACCGCGCGCCAGCAACGGAATCCGGCCACCGGCCAGCACCGCCTCCAGCTGCCGGGGAGACAGCCGGTGCCGCAGCGGGTAGTCCTCGCCGCGGGTCACGTTGCGAACCGACAGCTCGCCGTCCAGCCCGTCCCGCAGGCCGTCCAGCCGCAGCGTGTCCCCCTGCTCGACCCGGTCGTAGTCGCCGCCGTCGGCGAACTCGAGTGCGAGGATCCCGAAGTTGGCCAGGTTCTGCCAGTGGATGCGGGCGAACGACTTGGCGATCACCGCACGCAGGCCGAGCTGCCTCGGCGTGATGGCCGCGTGTTCCCTCGACGAGCCCTGGCCGTAGTTCTCACCGGCCACGACCAGGTGATCCCCGGTGTCCCGCGCGCGGGCAGGGTAGCCGGAGTCGATCCGGGTGAACGTGAACTCGGCCAGCTTCGGGATGTTCGACCGGTAGGGCAGCGCCTTCGCGCCCGCCGGGGAGATCTCATCGGTCGACACGTCGTCGCCCATCTTCAGCAGCACCGGCGCCTCGATGCTTTCCGGCAGCTCGGGGAAGTCCGGCAGCGCCGAGATGTTGGGCCCCTTCACCAGTTCCTCCCGCGCGGCCTGCTCCGGCTCCAGCGGCGGCACCAGCATGTCGGTGTTCACCGACGCCCGCGCGGGCAGTTCCAGTTCGGGGTGGTCGATCCCGAGATCGCGCGGGTCGGTGATGACGCCGGTGAGCGCCGCGGCGGCCGCGGTCTCCGGCGAGCACAGCCACACCGAGTCCTCCGGGGTGCCCGAGCGGCCGGGGAAGTTGCGCGGGAACGTCCGCAGCGAGTTGCGGCCTGCCGCCGGTGCCTGGCCCATGCCGATGCACCCCAGGCAGCCCGCCTGGTGGATGCGGGCGCCCGCGGCGATGAGGTCGAACGTCGCGCCCAGCTTGGTCAGGTCGGCGAAGATCTCCCGCGACGACGGGTTGATGTCGAAGCTGACCGCGTCGCTGGTCTGCCGCCCCCGCACCATGGCCGCGGCCACCAGGAAGTCCCGCAGGCCGGGGTTGGCCGACGACCCGATCACCGCCTGGCTCACCTCGGTGCCCGCCACCTCGCGGACCGGGACGACGTTGCCCGGCGAGGACGGCCTGGCGATCAATGGTTCCACTTCGGACAGATCGATCTCGTCGGTCAGGTCGTAGCGCGCGTCGGGGTCGGGGAGGATCTCGGTGAAGTCGCCCGCCCGGTCCTCGGCGCGCAGGAACGCCTCGACGGCGTCGTCGGCGGGGAAGACGGTGGTCGTCGCACCCAGCTCGGCGCCCATGTTGGCGATCACGTGCCGGTCCATTGCGGACAGTCCGGCGAGCCCGGGCCCGTGGTACTCGATGATCCGGTTCAGCCCGGCCTTCACGCCGTGCCGGCGCAGCATCTCCAGCACGACGTCCTTGGCCGACACCCACGGTCGCAGCTCGCCGGTGAGCCGGACGCCCCAGATGTGCGGCATGCGCAGGTAGAGGGGCTCGCCCGCGATGGCCATCGCCACCTCCAGCCCGCCGACGCCGATGGCCAGCATGCCCAGCGACCCGGCGGCGCAGGTGTGCGAGTCGGACCCCACCATCGTCCTGCCCGGTACGCCGAAACGCTGCATGTGCGTCGGATGCGAGACGCCGTTGCCCGCCTTGGAGAACCACAGGCCGTACCGGCGGCACGCCGAGCGGAGAAACTCGTGGTCCTCGGCGTTCTTCTCGTCGGCCTGCAGCAGGTTGTGGTCGACGTACTGCACGCTCACCTCGGTGCGGGCCCGGTCCAGCCGCAGTGCCTCCAGCTCCTGCATTACCAGTGTCCCGGTGGCGTCCTGGGTGAGCGTCTGGTCGACCCGCAGGCCGATCTCCTCACCGGCCACCGGTTCGCCGCTGACCAGGTGCTCGCCGATCAGTTTCCGCGCGACCGTCATTCCCATGTCGTCTACCCGTTCTCGTCGGTGGTGGTGTGCGGGGTGCCGACGGGCTTGGACTCCGGCGAGCCGCGCTGACGCAGGTAGACGCTGAGGATCGCCATGGTGGCCAGCGCGAGGAACTCCGACTGCCAGTTCTGCAGGCTGCGGTTCCAGAAGTCCGCCGAGACCAGGTAACCCGGCCAGGACAGCGGCGCCGCGAAGTCACCGAGCAGTTCCGCGTTGTGCGCGTACCAGCCTGCCACGCTCTGCAGCGCCCAGCTGGCGAAGAACAGCAGCGCCATCACAAGGCCCAGCGACCGGGAGAACAGCGCGGTGCGCCACCCGCCGGTCCTCGCCCACGCCGGGGCGTTCGGCCCGGCGTGGCGGCCGAGGTGCTGCTCGCGGTCGGTTTCCCTGCCGATGCGTCCCGCGGGCTTGGACTCCGGCGAGCCGCGCTGGATCAGCCACACGGTCGCCCAGACGTACAGGAAGAACTGCAGGAACTCGGACTGCCAGTTCTCCGCGACGTCGACGACGTAGTCGCTGGAGACCAGGTAGGACAGCAGGCCGACCGGCTCGCCCTGGGCGCTGAGCTGGCGCTGGTTGAAGTCGGCGTGCCCGGCCAGCCCCTGCGCGGCCAGCGTCAGCAGGAAGAGCAGGCCGAACGCGAGGCTCAGCCCGTTGTCGCGCAGGAACCGGCGCATGTCACGGCCCGCCGACCGCGCAGTCGAACGGGTGCCCCGCCCCGGCGGGGTGGCAGCCCGCGCCGGCGACCTTCCAGCCGCCGGACAGCTCGCGCAGGAACAGGGTGTCGGTGCCGGTACGGACCAGTGCCGCGTCGCCGTACACCTCCAGCTCGGTGACCTCGCCCGCGGGGACCCCGAGCCCGCCGAACACGTCCGGGCACGGGCCGGCCGGTTCGAGGTCGGCCAGCGCGGACGGCGTCAGCAGGGCGCAGGCCGTGGTCACGTCGGAGGCCAGCAGCGCGCCCTCGAACCGGGCGGCGGCTCGCGCGGCGCCGTCCTCCGTGGCCGCGGCGCAACCCGCCGTCAGGAGCAGCGTCGTGACCAGCGTCGACGTCCACACCCTCATGATCAGCCGGTGTACCCCGGCCGCCGGTTCACTACACCTGGCGTGGCGGCAGCCGGTGCAGGACGACGTCGGTCAGCTCCCCGCCGTCGACGCGTGCGGTGAGGTAGGTGCAGTACGGCTGCCGCCTGCGGTCGGTCGGCGAGCCGGGGTTGAGCAGGCGCAGGCCGGTGCCGGTGACGCTGTCCCACGGGATGTGGCTGTGGCCGAACACCAGCACGTCGGTGTCCGGGAAATCGCGGGCACAGCGTTGCTCGCGGCCCTTGGCCGCCCCGGTCTCGTGGATCACCGCCAGCCGCAGGCCGTCCAGCTCCGCGGTGGCCACCTCGGGCAGTTCGGCCCGCAGCTCGGGCCCGTCGTTGTTGCCGTAGACGCCGATCAGCCGCGCCGACCGGGCCCGTAGGGCCTCCAGCGTCGCCAGGTCGACCCAGTCGCCCGCGTGCACCACGACGTCGGCGTCGTCGACCT
Organism: Amycolatopsis suaedae; assembly: GCF_004214935.1. Classification (GTDB taxonomy): domain Bacteria; phylum Actinomycetota; class Actinomycetes; order Mycobacteriales; family Pseudonocardiaceae; genus Amycolatopsis; species Amycolatopsis suaedae. The sequence continues at coordinate 269,701 of NZ_SFCC01000005.1, read as the reverse complement.
CGCGCCAGACCTGCGCGGGCAGGTCACGTGCCCGGCGCGGCAGGTGCGTGTCGGCGATGATCAGCAGTCGCATGCCGGGTCAACCTCCGTGGCTGTACCCGACGGTGCCGGGCGGGCGCCGTCGGCTCCGGATGACGCCCGCCACCGTAGCCGAGCTGCACCTGGTGGCCCACCTGGGTGATCGTCACCGACCGGGCCGCGGCGACCAGCATCAGCAGCACGCCGATGTTCTCGCCCAGCTCCTCGGCGTGGTAGGTCAGCACGTACCGCGGCCCCGTCTCGTCGGCCGCCAGCAGCAGGCCCTGCAGGGCCTCGCCGCCGAGCGCGGCGCCCAGCAGCAGCACGCAGCCGGCGATCATGCACCAGCGGGCAACGCCGCTCAGCCGGACGGCGAGCAGCAGCAGCGCGGTGGCCACCAGCAGGCCTGCCACGGCGCCGGGAATCAGCCAGTAGAAGGGAAATCCGTCGAACGACACCACCTCGCGGCCGATCCGGTCGAGCCGCTCGTGCAGGGCCGTGTGGTCGTCGAGGGCGAGCACGGCGAGCATCGCCCCGCTGGCGAACCACGCCCACGCCCCGCGTGCCCCGCGGGTGCGGGCGAGGAAGCCGACGGCCACGTGCGCGACGGCGGCGACCACCAGCAGGCCGACGCTCCACCAGGTCGGCAGGTTTCCCTCCTCGACGACGTCGAGGTACACCTGTATCTCGCCGCGGTTGTTGGTCAGCGGGTGCTCGATCAGCGCGGGGACGGCCATGCTGGCGATGTTGAGGGCCAGCGTGACACCGAACGCGATCCACCCGGCGACGCGGAAGCGGACCGGTCTGTGCCGCACCGCGGGCAGCACCTCGGTGTCGGCGTCCATGCGCGACCTCCCCAGTGTGGAAACGGACACAGTAAGCCGCCCCGTGGCAAACCACCCATTCGGGGTCGATTTCGACACCGGACGCTAGTGGTGCCGCGGGCCGGCCGGGCTCCGCATGAACGTTTCCTCACCGGTTTCTCATGGACCGGTGCCGTGAGGCCACCTTCACCACGTCAGACGTCAGGGTCCTGGCGAAGTCCGGTGGCGGCCAGGTGAGGTGGCTGATCTCGAGCGTGGAACTCGTGTACCGGAACGTAGAGCTCGCGTTCCCGGGCACGACACTCACCATCCGGACCCGGCGTCCCAGCCTGTGAACCCACCTGCGCCACTGGGCCATTCGCCGCGAGTCTCGTCTTCCGGAACGCGAATGACGCGCTCCGGACCACCCCGACTTTGCCGGGGCCCTGGCATCAGACGCCGTGAGGGCCCCCTTCACGGCAGCCGATGTGCCGGGGAGCACGCCTCAGTCGTGCATGGCGGCGACCTCGCGCTGCAGCTCCTCCTTGCTCATCGACGACGCGCCGGTCACGCCGGCGTTGCGGGCCTGCAGCTCCAGCTCGTCCCTGGTCTGCTCGCCGGGGCGGTCGCCGAGGTGGCTGGCCCGGCTGGCGGCGAACGCCTTGCCCAGCTCGGCCCGCCGCTCGTCGGACAGCCGCTCACGCATCCCGGGCAGGACGGTCTCCTCTTCTTCCTCGAGGTGGTGGGTCACCGAGTCGACGACCTGCTTGAGCACCTTCTCGAAGTCGGCCGACTCCGGGTCGGTTTCGGCGAGCGTGGCCAGCAGCCGCTCGGCCTCGGCGTGTTCCTCCTGGCTGTGCTCGACCTCCTCGGTCTCACCGGCCTCCTTCCTGGCCACCGGGTACACCTCGGCCTCCTCGGCGCGGCTGTGCGCGGTGAGGATCGCGGTGAGCGTCGGCACCAGCAGGGGACGCTGGTCGGGCTTGGTCCGCAGTTCGTGGAACAGCCGCTCGAACTCGCGGTGGTCCTGCTTGATCAGGTCGACGACGTCGTAGTTCATCGTGGTGGTCTCCTCGGGCGTCGCTTCGGGTGTGCGGGTACTACCCCGAACCGGCCTGCGGCATGCCAGGCGTTGACGGGATGTCCCGTCCGGGGGAAACATGCCGTCCGTGCGCAAGCTCCGTCACGGCGCCGTCGCTGTCGCCGCCGCCGTCCTCGCCGCGTGTCTCTGCCCGCCCGCCGCTGCCGAACCGCCACCCCGGCTGGCCGCGCCGCCGATGGGCTGGAACCACTGGAACCGCTTCCGCTGCGACATCGACGAGCAGATCATCCGCGACACCGCGGACGCGCTGGTGCGCAGCGGACTGCGCGACGCCGGGTACCGCTACGTCAACGTCGACGATTGCTGGCAGGCCGGAGCCCGTGACTCCGACGGCAACCTCGCGGCGGACCCGGTGACGTTTCCCGCCGGCATCCCGGCGCTGGCCGCCTACGTGCACGAACGTGGCCTGAAGTTCGGCATCTACACGGCGGTGGGGGACAAGACCTGCGAGGGCAGGCCCGCCAGCGGCGGCAACTACGAACGCGACGCCACCACGTTCGCCCGCTGGGGCGTGGACTACGTCAAGCTCGACTGGTGCGGCGCGACCGGCGACCCGCACGCGCTGGCCAGTGAGTTCCGCGCCGCGCTCGACGCGACCGGACGGCCGGTGGTGCTCGGGGTGTCCCGGCACGGCGCTCCGTGGACGTGGCCGGACCGTCCCGCCGACCTGTGGCGGACCTCGGCCGACATCGACGACCGGTGGCACAGCATGCTGCGCAACGCCGAGGAGGAAGCCGGGCTCGCCGGAGCGGCCGGGCCGGGACGCGGCTGGAACGACCCGGACATGCTCCAGATCGGCAACGGCGGCATGTCCGCCACCGAGTACCGCGCCCATCTGAGCCTGTGGGCGGTGCTCGCCGCCCCGCTGCTGATGGGCAACGACCTGCGCACGATGAGCCCGGAAACGGTGAAGATCCTCGGCAACCGCGAGGTGATCGCCGTCGACCAGGATCCGCTCGGCAAGCCGGGCGACCGCATCCGCACCGACGGCGGCCGCGAGGTGTGGGCCCGCCCGCTCGCCGGTGGCGACGTCGCCGTCGCGTTGTTCAACCGCGGCGCGCACGCGACCGAGATCCGCGCCGCCGCCTCCGAGGTGGGGCTGCCACCCGCCGTCGGGTACCGGGTCCGCGACCTGTGGACGGGACGGCAGGGCCACTCGGCAGGCGACCTGTCGGCCGACGTGCCACCACACGGCGCGGTCCTGCTGCGGGTGTCGCCGGGCCACCACGGACCGGCCTGGCACACGCTGTCCGCCGACGCCGCCTACACCGAGCCCGGCAGGCCCACCCCGGTCACCGTCCGCCTGGGCACCAGCGGGCGGCTGCCCGGCGTGGTCACCGGGCTGGACCTGACGGCGCCGGAGGGCTGGCGGGTCCGCCGCACGGACACCGGCCCGCCGGTCGCGGTGCCCGGACGGCCCGCGACGGCCCGGTTCGAGGTGACCCCGCCCGAGGAAACGGCGCCGGGCACGGCCACGCTGCGGCTGTCTGGGCGCTACGACGGCCGCCCGGTGACGGCCGACCACGCCGTGGTCGTCCCGCCGGCGGCACCCCGCGGAACGGGCCCGCTGTCCCGGCATCCCCGCGTCCAGGAGGACAACGGCTGGTACCTGCCGATGAAGATCGACCGCTCGTTCGGCCCCGACGACTTCTGCGGCGACTGCCCGGGCGGCCCGCTCACCATTGGCGGCAAGCGATACGCCACCGGGCTGGGCACCTACGCGTCGGCGCAGGTCAGCTACTACCTCGGGGCGGCGTGTGACACCGTCCGGGTCGCCGCCGGGGTGGACGACGAGGTGCTGGGCATGACCTGGCCGGGCACGCACAACGTGCGGGGCACCGCGAAGTTCGACCTCTACGCCGACGGCAGGCGCGTGTTCGGCACCGGGCTGATGGCCGCGGGCACACCGGCCCGGGAGGCCACTGTGGACACCCGGGGCGTGCGCGAACTGAAGCTGGTCAGCCACAGCGGCGGTGACGGTAACTTCGCCGACCACGCCGACTGGGGCGACCTGACCACCACCTGCGCCGGGTCCTAGACCGCGAAGAACGGCGTCTCGTCCGGTCCCTGCAGGTGGATGTCGAACCGCAGCCGCCCCGGCTCACCCGGCTCGGCGACGAGCGCGCGCCGCGCGTCCTCGGGCAGCGAGGTCAGCACGGGATCGGCGGCGTTGGCCTCGGCCTCGCCGGGCAGGTACAGCCGGGTGACCAGATGGTGCATCAGCCCCCTGGCGAACACCGTCACGTCGATGTGCGGTGCCTGCCCGTCACCGGGCGCGCCCGGCCGCAGGGTGCGGAACCAGAACCGGCCGTCCGGATCCGTCGCGCACCGGCCGAAACCACCGAACCCGGGCGTGCCGAACCGGCCGTCCGGCCCGGCCTGCCAGATCTCCACCAGCGCGTCGGGCACCACCGTGCCCGCGCCGTCGAACACCGTGCCCTCGACGAGAATCGCGCCCGCCGTCCCCTCGGCGACGACCTCCGGTCCGTCCGGCCAGTCCAGGCCGATCGCCAGGAACGGGCCGACGGTCTGCGACGGCGTGAGACCCCGCTCAGTCATCGTCGTCCTCGTCCTCGAACGGGGTCGCCTCGCGGCCGCGCAGCACGATGTCGAACCGGAACCCGAGCGCCCACTGCTCGGTCGTCGCGTCGTGGTCGTAGGCCGCGATCAGCCGCTGCCGGGCCGCCTCGTCGGGTACCGAGTTGAAGATGGGGTCCTGGAAGAACAGCGGGTCGTCGGGGAAGTACATCTGGGTGACCAGCCGCTGCGGGAACGCCCGGCCGAACAGCGAGAAGTGGATGTGCGCGGGACGCCAGGCGTTGTCGTGGTTGCGCCACGGGTACGCGCCGGGCCGGATGGTGGTGAACCGGTAGCGGCCCTGCTCGTCGGTGAGCACCCGGCCGACCCCGCCGAAGTGCGGGTCCAGCGCCGCGGGCCACCGGTCGCCGGTGTGCCGGTACCGGCCGCCTGCGTTGGCCTGCCAGACCTCGACCAGCGTGTGCGGCACCGGGGTCCCCGTGGTGTCGAGCACCTGGCCGTGCACGACGATCCGCTGCCCGACGGCCTCGCCGCCACCCCAGCGGGTCAGGTCGTCGTCGCCGGGGGCGATCCGCTCCTCGCCGAACACCGGCCCGGACAGCTCGGTCAGCCGCTGGGGCAGCAGGTGCAGGTCCCGGTTCGGGTGCCGCAGCGCCGTGCTGCGGTAACCGGGGGAGTCGTTGGGCGGATGCGTGCCCGGTGGCGCAGGCGGGTAGGTCATGCCCCGAGGCTGCCCCAACCCCGCGGGCGACGCATCGGGGGTTTCCGCTCAGCGGAAGGGGCCGGATACTGGGCGGCATGCCGACCAGCGTCGCCGCCAGGCTGCTCGCCGTCCTGGGTACCTTCACCGAACGCACCCGCGTCCAGACCCTGTCGGAGATCTCCCGCCGGGCCGGCCTGTCGCTGACCACGACGCACCGGCTGGTCGGCGAGCTGACCAGGGGCGGGGCGCTGGACCGCGACGCCGAGGGCCGCTACCGGATCGGCCTGTGGCTGTGGGAGCTGGCGACGCTGGCCCCGCACACCGTCGGGCTGCGGGAGAGCGCGCTGCCGTTCCTGGAGGACGTCTACGAGGCCACCCGGCACCACGCGCAGCTGGCCGTGCTCGACGGGCACGACGCGGTGTTCCTGGAACGCATCCACGGCCGCGGCGCCGTGCACACGTTCACCAGGGTGGGCGGACGCCTGCCACTGCACGCCACCGGCGTCGGCCTGGTGTTGCTGGCCCACGCCGAACCGCGGCTGCAGGAGGAGGTCATCACCGGCCCGCTGCGGCGGTTCACCGAGAAGACCATCCGCAGCGGCAGCCGCCTGCGCCAGGTGCTGGCAGGGGTGCGCCGGGACGGTTTCGTCATCAGTGACCGGCAGATCGAGATGATCACCGTGTCGGTCGCGGCACCGGTGTACGGCCCGCGCGACACGGTGGTCGCCGCACTGTCCACAGTGGTCCCGTACGGCGAGCTGGACCCGATGACGCTGGTCCCGGTTGTGCGGGCGGCCGCCCGCGGGATCTCCCGCGCGCTCGGCGCCCCCAGTGCGAGCGGGACGCCCCCGACGGCCGCCCGGACGTCGGCGCCGGACGATCAGCCGGCCCGGCCCGAGCGCTCGGCCAGCGAGATCGACACCGCGCCGAGCGCGCCGACGGCGGCGAAAGCGTAGATGCCCCAAGGGAACGCGATTCCCGCGGTGAGCAGGACGCCGCCGAGCAGCGGGCCGCAGATCGCGCCCAGCCTGCCGATCCCGGCCGCCCAGCCGAGTCCCGTCGCCCGGCTGGCGGTCGGGTACACCCGGCCGACGTAGGCGTAGACCAGGACCTGCGCGGCGAACACGAACACCCCGGCGAGCAGCACGGCGGCGTAGAGCAGCGGCCCGGGCAGCCGGACGCTGAGCAGGGCCAGGAACACCGCGGCCCCGCCGAACCAGGCGATCGTGACCGGCCGCGCGGCCAGCCGGTCGGCGATCCGGCCCGCCACCACGAGCCCGATGACGGCGCCGACGTTGAGGGTGAGCAGCAGGCTCAGTGCCGCGCCCAGCTCGTAGCCCGCCTCGCGCATGATCTGCGGCAGCCAGGTGTTGAGTCCGTAGACCAGCAGCAGGCCCATGAACGAGGTCACCCAGAACGCCAGCGTGGCGCGGCGGAACTCCGGGCGCAGCAGGGAACGGACCGCCTCGCCGCCCGCGCGGGGCGCGCGGGCGGCTGGCTGGAAGGCCGGCGACTCCGGCAGGTACCGGATCATCAGCGGGACCAGCACCACCGCGGGCAGCGCGCCGGCGACGAACATCGCCTCCCAGCCCAGCGGCTCGATCAGCAGGATGCCCAGCAGCGCGGTGAGTACCGCGCCGACGTGGTAGCCGGTCATGATCGTCGTGGTGGCGCCGCCGTTGCGGTTGCGCGGGGCGAACTCGGTGACCAGCGCGATGGCCGTGGGCAGGCAGCCACCCAGTCCCAGCCCGGCGAGCAGCCGCAGCGCGCCGAAGACCGCGGCGTTGGGGGCGAACGCGCACAGCAGCGTGCACACGGAGAACCCGGCCACCGCGACGATCAGCGCGCGGCGCCTGCCGACGACGTCGGTGATCGTCCCGATGACCAGCGCGCCGACCATCATGCCGACCAGCCCGGTGGTGGAGATGGCGGCGGCGCCGGCCGGGGTGAGGCCCCACACCTTGTCGCCGAGCAGCACCGGGGTCACCGTGCCGAGGACGACCAGGTCGAAGCCGTCCAGCAGCACGGCCGCCCAGCACAGGGACAGCACCCACCTGCCGGTCGTGGGGGACAGGTCGCGGGATGGTGCTGTCATCGGGCTGCCTCCGTCGTTGGAGCGGATGAGTTGCCCGACTGTCGGGTACGGCCCCCGCCGGTTGCTACCCGCCTTCCGCTGAGCGGAAGCCGGGCCCGTCCGGTTCGTCCTGCGCGGTCAGGACGTTCGACACCGCGTTGCCGCCGAGCGTGGCGGCGGTGGCGCTGCCCAGCGCGATCGACCAGCCGACCGGCCCGAGCGGCGTGCAGCCGAAGAACTGGCTCACCCCCGGCGTCTGGATGATGGCCGCGAGCAACGCGACCGAGCCGAGCCCGGTGAGCAGCACCGAGCGGTCCCGCCTGCCGGTGAGCACCGTCTGACCCAGCTGGGTCCCGACCAGCGCCGCCAGCGACACGGTGCTCGCCCGCCGCGCCCTGCCGGTGACCCTGGCCAGCGTCCACGCCGTCGTGGCGCCCAGCGCCGTCGTCCCGGCCCGCAGCGCGATCTCCCGTCGCAGCTGGTCGCCGAGCGAGGTCTCCGGGCCCTCGCCGATGAGGTCCTCGTCGGCTTCCTCGTCCGGCCGCCGCAGCGCGATGGCCAGCGCGGGCGCGAGGTCGGTGAGCAGGTTGACCAGCAGGAACTGGCGGGCACCCAGCGGCGCGCGGCCGGTGACGACCGCCCCGAGCACGCTGAACGCGATCTCGCCGAGGTTGCCGCCCAGCAGCACCGCCAGCGCCTCGCGCACCGACGCCCACATGGCCCGGCCCTCGACCAGCGCGGCGATGATCGTCTCCAGCCGGTCGTCGGTGACCACGACGTCGGCGGCCGCCTTGGCCGCGGGCGTGCCGTGCCTGCCCAGCGCGATGCCGACGTCGGCCAGCCGGATCGCCGGGGCGTCGTTGGCGCCGTCGCCGGTCATCGCGACGGTCCGGCCGAGCCGCTGGTAGGTCTGGATGATGCGGACCTTCTGTGCGGGGCTGCACCGGGCGATCACGTCCACCGACTGCAGCGTCTCCGCCAGCGCCGCGTCGTCGAGTTCGTCCAGCTCCGCACCGGTGACCACGTGCTGACCGCCGTTGCCGTTGACCTCGCCCGCGATGGCCTCGCCGGTGGCGGGATGGTCGCCGGTGATCATGACGATCTGCACCCCGGCCTCCCGCAGCCGGGCGGCCGCCGGCGCGGCACTGCGCCGCACCGGGTCGGCGATGGCGACGAACCCGCGGAACTCCAGGTCCCGCACCGCGTCGTCGGTGATCTCCTCGCCGGACTCCAGCTCGCGCTCGGCGACGGCCAGCACCCGGTGGCCGGACCGGGCCAGCCTGCGCATCCGGTTGGTCAGCCGCTTGCGGGTGGCACCGTCGACCGCGCAGCGCGGCAGCACGTTCTCCGGCGCGCCCTTGACGCTGAGCAGCAGGCCGTCACCGGCCGACCCGGCGGCGGCGTGGTAGCCGCGGGACGGCTCGAACGGCACGGACTCGACCAGCCGCCAGCCGTCGATGCCGGTGTCCGGCGTGGTACCGGTGCTCTCGCCGCCCTCGGCGACGGCGCGGTCGGTCGCGTGCGGCAGGTCGCCGGGGTCGTCGGCCTGCGGGGTCGCCCGCAGGGCGGCGGCCAGTACCGGCCGGGCCCCGTTGGTGAGGGCGTCCACCGGGTGCCGGTCCTTGCCGTCGTCGATCTCGGCCACGGCGAGCTTGCCCTCGGTGAGGGTGCCGGTCTTGTCGAAGCAGAGCACGTCGACCCGGCCGAGCGCCTCGACACTGCGCGGGTTGCGGACCAGGGCGCCCAGCTCGGCCAGCCGCCGCGCCGCAGCCAGCTGCGCCGCGTTGACCAGAAAGGGAAGGCCCTCGGGCACCGACGCGACGGCGAGGTTCACCGCCGCGCCCATGCTTTCCCGCAATGGCACGCCCCGCAGCAGCCCGGCGCCGGCGACGGCCACGGCCGAGCCGAGTGCCACCGGCATGCTCTTCTCGGTCAGCTCCGCGAGCCGGGTCTCGACGCCGGTCCGCGGCGCGTTCTCCCGCGCCATCGCCATGCTGCGGCCGGCTTCGGTGTCCGCGCCTGTGGCCACCACGACGGCGACGGCCTCGCCCGCGGCGATCGTGGTTCCCTCGTAGAGCATCGACGTGCGCTCGGCCAGGTCCGCGGCCACCACCGGCGCCGGGTCCTTGGTCACCGGCAGCGACTCGCCGGTCAGCGACGAGTCGTCGGTCTCCAGCCCCTCGGCCTCCAGCAGCCTGCAGTCGGCGGGCACCACCTGGCCGGACTCCAGCACGACGACGTCCCCCGGCACCAGCTCGTCGGCGTTGACCTGCCGGTCGGCTCCGTCGCGGCGCACCGTCGCCCGGACGGCCGACCGGTCCAGCAGTTCGGCGAGCTGGCGGTCGGTGTGAACCCGTTGCACGCCGCCGACGACGGCGGACAGCGCGGTGACGCCGGCGACGAGTGCCGCGTCCACCGGTGAGCCGACCGCCGCGGACAGCGCGGCGCCACCGGCCAGCACCGGGGTGAGCGGGTTGGCCAGCTCGGCGAGGAACGCGGCGGCGAAGCTGGTGGTCCCTGTCTCGCCGCCGTCGGCCCGCGCCCGGGTCCCGGCCTCGGCGCCGGTGAGCCCCTCGGCCCGGCTGTGCAGCCGATCCAGCACCACGTCGGCGGGCATGAGGTGCCACGGGGTGTCGTGACCGGGCCGTTCGCCGCTGGGGACCCGCAGGGTCCTGGCGTGCCGGTGGCCGTTGACCACCGACAGCGCGGCACCGGCGTTGACCACCCGCTGGCCACGCGAGGCCGGACTCCGGCGGCCCCTGGTCGTGTTGAGCACGCTGACCGCGCCGACGGCGCTGGCGCCCTGGGCGAGCCGGATGCTCTCGCGGGTCACCTCGCGTGCCGCGCCGGTGGCCGCCACCAGCAGTCCGGCGGTGTCCAGATCGGACTCGACCAGCACGTGCGCACCCCACGGCGGCGGGTGGCCGGGCCGCCGGACACCGACCGAGCAGTCGGCGACGGCCAGCACCTCCCGGTCGCCCGACACGACCAGCACAACCTCGCCGTCGGCCTGCAGCTCACGCACGGTGGCGCGGGGGTCGTCGCCGGCCGGCGCCACCCGCAGCCCGGCGGAACGGGCGGCGGAGAGCAGCGCGGGCACGCCGGAGGGCAGCCTGCGGCCCAGCGCGACGAGTGCCTCCAGCCGGTCGCCGGACGCCAGCCCGAGCACGACGTCGTGCGCGGCCTCAAGCCGCTCCCGCTCCCGGACACCCTTGCGACCGGACAGGCCGAGGTCGCCGACCGGACCGAGGGACCACCCGTCGTCGCGGCTGACGGCGTCCGGCCGGTCCGGGTCGAACAACCGCCACGCCCTGGTGGCCACCTCGTGCGGGTCGGCGCCGGGCAGGGCCACCAGGTCGTCGAGGGCGAGCCTGCCGGTGCGGACGCTCTCCTCGTCGAGGACCAGCGTGGTCGGCTCGTCGAGCCTGCGCAGCACCGAGCGGTCCATCACCAGCGCGCCACGGCGGGCGAGCAGGCGGCCGAGGTGGGCGCCGAACGCCGCCCGTCCCGCCTCGGCGGCCTTCGGGACGGCGACCAGGCCAAGCCCGATCGCACGGCGGGGGCCGGTGAACGGCAGCGCCGCCGCTGCCGCCGCCGCGCCCAGTGCGAGGACGCGGCGCTCGTAGCGGTCGACGTCGGTCTCCGGCGGCGGCACCGGCCGCTCGCCCGGCACCACCGGCGGGGCACCTGCGTCGTCGGCCGACCGGATCAGATCGGGTTCGGCCGCGCACCACGCCCGTTCGTGGGCGCGTGCCTCCCGTACCTGCTCGATGCGTTGCGCCGCATCGAGAACGGTGCCCTCGCCGCCGGAGGCGAGCCCGTGTGCGAGGGCCGCGGCGACGGAGGTGATCGTGTCGGCCTTCTCCGCCCCGCCCGCCCGGCGGGCGGCCAGCTCACGCAGCTTCGGGTGGTGGTCGACCAGTGCGGGCAGCGCGGCCAGCTCGGTGGGCAGCGGGGCCCACGGGGCCAGCTTCGTCAGCGCCGACATCGCCAGCCCGAAGGCGTCCGCCGCGAGTGTGGGAACGAGCCGGGTCCCGGCGGTGCCGTCGGCGGGGTGGTGCAGCTCGTCCTCGGCGATGCGCTCGCCGGGATCGGCGGGTTCCTCCTCGGCGCGCTCGACGATGCGCACCAGCTCGGCACGGCCGGGTGGCGGGTCGGCCAGGGCGACGATCACCCTCGCCGACGGCGCGTTGACCCTGGCCCACTCGACGCCGGGGTGTTCGCCGAGGGACCGTTCGATCCGCCGGGCGACCCGGGCACCGCGGGCACCCTGCACGCCGTGGGTCTCGATGTGCAGGCGTCCCGGGCACGCCCACACCCTGCGGCGCCGGGTGGCCGACGAGGTGACGGCGGAGACCGCGGCACGCGCGGTACCGAGGGTCGCGCCCAGCAGGAACAGGGGGTCGGGCAGGCGTCGTCCGAACCGAGTCATGCCGTTGTGTGCCCCGATTGCCGCCGAACTATGCCCCCTGTCCGGGGGTTGTCCCGCCATGCCGCCCGCCGTACGGTGGAGTTCTTGGTTCAGCACGCAGCCAGGTCCGTCGACAACCCGCTCGGGCGAGACGGCCAGCACCAGGTCGCCGTCCGGGCAGCCGGAAGCGAGGGCTGTGACATGACTTCCGAACCACCTCAGTTCCGTCTCACCGTCCGCTGGGCGGACCACCACACCGCCGTCATCGACGTCGCGGGTGAGGTCGACATGGTCACCGCGCCGCGGCTGTGGCAGCTGCTGTCCTGCCGCCTGCGGGGGACGTCCCGGAGTGTGCTCGTCGACCTCTCGGCCGTCCGGTTCCTGGCGGCCGCGGGGCTGGGTGTGCTGGTCAGAGCGCAGCAGCTCGCCGGAGCGACCGGCATCAGCCTGTACGTCGTGACCGGCTCGTCGCATCCGGTGCTGCGGGCGCTGGAGGCAACCGGCCTGCGGTCGACGTTGTCGGTCGTGCGGTCGGCCGACGAGGTTCCGGCGAACGATCTCGTCGACCTGTCAACCGCCTTGTGAGCGCCGCGCCCGGTGCTTGGCCACGTTGACCCGGTTGCCGCACAGTTCGGGCATGCAGTAGCGGCGCCGCCCGGCGCGGCTGCTGTCCACGAACGTGCCCGCGCAGGTGACCGACGCGCAGTCCCGGAACCGTTCGTGACCGAGCGCGCGCACCACCGCGAGCAGGCCGATACCGATCAGCAGCGCGAGTTCGCCGTCCAGGCCCACGTCCGGGCCTGACCGCACCACCCAGCGCAGCTGACCGCTGTCGTCCCTGGCCAGTTCGAGTCTGCCGTGTCCGCGCGCGGCCAGGACGGCGGCGGCCGTGGCCACGGCGTCGTCCCCGTCCGCCGCGGTCGCCATGACCGCGCGCACCGCCGTACGCAGATCGTGCACCTGGGCCACCTGCGCGCGGGTGGGCAGGCGGCGTCCGGCCACGGCGTCCGGTCGCAGGCCGTGGTTGGCCAGGAAGGTCGCCAGTTCGTCCGGGCCGGCCAGTGCCTCGCCGTGCCGTGCCATCACCTCCGGGGCGGTGTTCACCAGGTCCGTCGCCACGGCGGCGCCCAGCACGTAATCCTCCAAGTCGACTTGCACCCCTTACATCCTCCTCTATCGTAATTGCTGTAACACGCCGATAAACCTTACCGGAGGTGCGTTGTGACGGACTGGAAGCTGACCGAACCGGTGCCGGTGAGCGGTGGGGAGGTCGTCACCGGCACGCTGGGCTCCGGCCCGCCGGTGGTGCTCACGCACGGCACGCCGAGCTGGTCCTACCTGTGGCGCGACGTGGCGCCGGAACTCGCCCGGACGCACACCGTGTACCTGTGGGACCAGCTCGGCTACGGCGACTCGCGGATCCGGCCGGGACTGTCGCCGTCGTTCAAGCTGCACGGTGAGACGCTCGCCGAGCTGATCGCGCACTGGGGACTGGAACGGCCTGCCCTGGTGGGGCACGACAGCGGTGGGGCCGCCGTGATGCTGGCGCATCTGCACCACGGTGTCGCCGTGGACCGGATCGCGCTGGTGGATGCCGCGGTGCTCAGCCCGTTCGTCACCCCGGTCAGCAGGCACCTGCGGCGTTACCGGGAGGCGTACAGCACGATGCCGGTGCACGTGTTCACCGAGCTGATCGCCGCGCACCTGCGCAGCGCGGTGAGCGGGCCGGCCGACCTGATCGAACCCTATCTGGACCGGTATCGCGGCGAGGAAGGCCGGGAGAGCTGGATCGACCACGTGGTGCACTTCGACGAGGCGGACGTCGCACCCGCGGAGTCCAAGTTGGACAGTGTGGACGTCCCGGCGCTCGTGCTGTGGGGAGAACAGGACCGCTGGCTGCCGGTGGAGACCGGGCGGCGGCTGGCCGCCTCGATACCCGGCGCGACGTTCGAAGCGATCGCCGGTGCGGGGCACTTCCTCCCCGAGGACGCGCCCGGTGAGGTGGCCGCGCGGCTGCGGGAGTTTCTCGCCTGACCGGCACGGGTATCCGGCCGTCATGACGACACCGGACGAGGACGCCCTGCTGCGGACGCTCACCGCGGTGGTCAACACGCTGACCGAGGCCGGAATCAGGTTCGCGATCGGCGGCGGCTGCGCGGTCTACGCGCGCGGCGGCCCGGCCTCGGATCACGACGTCGACGTGTTCCTCGACGAACACGACATCGGCCCCGCGGTCGCCGCGCTGAAGGCCGTCGGCATGCGGCCGGTGGAACCGCCGGAGGACTGGCTGACCAAGGTGTACGACGGCGACCGACTGGTGGACCTCGTGTTCCGGCCGAACGGCCGCCCGGTCACCACCGAGATGCTGGACCGTGCCCAGCGGCTGCGGGTCGGCGCGGCGGTCGCCCCGGTGCTCAGCGGCACGGACCTGCTGGTCGACAAGCTGCTGGTGCTCGACGCGCACCGCTGCGACCTGTCGCCGCTGCTGCACATCGCCCGGGTGCTGCGGGAACAGGTCGACTGGACCGGCGTGGCACGGCAGACCGCCGGTTCGCCGTACGCACGCTGCGCCCTGCGGCTGTTCGCCGAGCTGGGGATCAGCGAACCGCTTGAGGAACCGGCCGGGGACAACGGGTATCTGGTCGCCCACGTCCGCCGCGCGCTCGCCGAGGACGCGCGGACCGCCGAGCTGGGGGTACGGGTGGACGTCTCCGGCGGGGCGATCCGGCTGGAAGGTGACGTGGAATGCGCGCGGCGCAGGCAGGACGTCGCCGACGTCGTGGCCGACAACGCACGAGGAATGGCGGTGTACAACGAAATCCACGTTCTCGATCCCAGCGGTCACAGCGAGCCCGAGGAGGTGCGCTGATGAGGATCGCGGCGATCGCCGACATCCACCTCGGGGAGGACTCCGGCGGCAGGCTGCGGCCCGCGTTCGAGGAACTGGGGGAGTGCGCCGACGTCCTGCTGGTAGCCGGTGACCTGACCCGGCACGGCAGCCTCGCCGAGGCCGGGGTGGTCGCGCGCGAACTCACCGGCCTGCCGGTACCGGTGCTCGCGGTGCTGGGCAACCACGACCACCACAGCGACGCCGGGGACGAGATCACCGCGCTGCTCGAGGACCACGGCGTCCGCGTGCTGGAAGGCGACGCGGTCACCGTCGACGTCGGCGGCAGGCGGCTCGGGGTGGCCGGGGTCAAGGGCTTCGGCGGCGGATTCGCCGGGGCCTGCGCGAGCGAGTTCGGCGAGCGGGAGATGAAGGACTTCGTCGGTCACACGGCCGCGTCGGCCGACCGGTTGCGCGGGGCGCTGAAGGAGGTCGGCGACGCCGACGTCCGGGTGGCGATGACGCACTACGCGCCGATCCCGGAAACCCTGGCCGGCGAGCCGGAGCAGATCTACCCGTTCCTGGGCTCGTACCTGTTCGGTGAGGTCATCGACGAGGCGGGGGTGGACCTCGCCGTGCACGGGCACGCCCACTTCGGCTCGGAGAAGGGCAACACGCCCGCCGGGGTGCCGGTGCGCAACGTGGCTCAGCCGATCATCCGGACGGCGTTCGCCACCTACGTGCTGCCGGAAACCGGTTAGGGCCTGCGCCAGTCGTGGTTGTCCAGTGCCGAACTGGCCTGCGGCCCCATCAGCGACATCCCGCCGTCGACCACATAGGACGCTCCGGTGACGTAGGCGGCGGCCGGCGTGGCGAGGAAGGCCACCACCGCGGCGACCTCCTTGGCGTGACCGGGCCGGCCGAGCGGCACGCCGGGCCGTTTGTGCTCGGCCGGGTTCGCGTCGGGCTGGCCCGTCATCGGCGTCGAGATCTCACCCGGTGCCACCGAGTTGACCGTGATGCCGTGTTCGGCCAGTTCCAGCGCCAGCACCTCGGTGAGGGCCCCGAGGCCCGCCTTGGCGGCGCAGTACGGTGCCGCGCCGACGCGGGGCAGGTGTTCGTGCACGCTGGTGATGTTGACGATCCGGCCGCCACGGCCTGCCGCGATCATCCTGCGGGCGGCCCGCTGCGCGCAGAGGAACGCGCCGTCGAGGTCCACCGCCAGCACCCGGCGCCAGGTCTCGAAGTCCATCTCGACCGCGAGTTCCGAGCTGCCCGTCCCGGCGCAGTTGACCAGGACGTCGACGCCGCCCAGCTCGCCGGCCAGGTCGTCGACGACGCCGGCCGCCTCCGGCAGGCGGGTCAGGTCGAGCCTGCGGACGACCGCCTTCGAACCCTGCCGGGTGACTTCGTCGGCGGTCGCACGGGCGCCGTCCGCGTCGGTGTTGTAGGTGATGCCGACGTCGAGACCGCCACCGGCCAGCGCCACCGCGACGGCGGTGCCGATGCCGGAGTCGGAGCCGGTGACGATGGCGGTACGCGGCTGGTCGACGTCACTGGGCAGGGGTGCGGTGTCCGTCATGCGCGGCGGCTACCCGGGGGACACCGGGCTTAAATACCGGTGTTGACTTATATAAGTTGCGACTGTACATTGGTCGGCGTGCACGCTTTCGACGTGCTCGGGGACCCGGTGCGCCGCCGGATCCTCGAGCTTCTCGCTGACGGCGAGATGACCTCGGGCGCCGTCTGCGCGGTCATCTCCGACGAGTTCGGGATTACCCAGCCGGCCGTGTCGCAGCACCTGAAGGTGTTGCGGGAGAACGGTTTCGCCACCGTCCGGCCGGAAGGTACCCGGCGCCTGTACGCCGTCAACTCCGAGCCGCTGCGCGACGTCGACGTCTGGCTCGACCGTTTTCGTCGTTTCTGGACTCCGCATCTGGACGCCCTGGCCACGGAGCTGGCGAGGGGCAAGCGGGAGCGCCGGCTGCGGCAGTCCGAGAAGAACACCGAAGGAGAAACCCCGTGATCGACGTCAAGCATGAGATCAGCGCCGTGAGCCGCACGGTCGGCAGCCGCACGCTGGAGGCGGGCACCGCCCGGGTGGTGACCATCAGGCGGACCTACGACGCGCCGCTGGAGGACGTGTGGGACGCCTGCACCAGCGCCGACCGGCTGCCGCGGTGGTTCCTGCCGGTCACCGGGGACCTGGTGGAGGGCGGGCGTTACCAGTTCGAGGGCAACGCCGGTGGCACGGTGACCGGCTGCGACAAGCCGAACGGCTTCACCGCGACCTGGGAGTACGGCGGTGAGGTGAGCTGGATCGAGGTGCGGTTCACCGCCGAGGGAGACGAGCGGACCGAGTTCCGGCTGGAGCACATCGCGCACGTGGAGGACGAACGCTGGACCCAGTTCGGGCCGGGCGCCGTCGGCGTGGGCTGGGACCTCGGCCTGATGGGCCTGGGGATGCACCTGGCGTCGGGCGAGCCGGTGGACCGTGCCTCGGCCGGCGAGTGGTCGGAGTCCGACGAGGGCAAGGAGTTCTCCAGGCTGAGCAGCGAGGCGTGGTACGAGGCGAGCGTCGCGTCCGGTACCCCGGAGCCCGAGGCTCGCGCCGCCGCGGACCGCACGACGGCGTTCTACACCGGCGCCTGACCGTCACGTCCCAGGCACGTGAAGGCCACCTTCAGCACGTGAGACGTAATGAAGGTGGCCTTCACGAGCTTGCGCGGGTCAGGGCAGGTCAGGCACGTGCTGCTTGATCCAGTCGCGGTGGGCCGTGACGTCGGACCAGATGCCGTTGCCGGTGGCGCACAACGGGTCCTGGTCGGCATCGCGGCTGGTCGCGCCGACCAGCTGCCACTCGCCGGGACGGCCCCGCAGCTGCGGACCGCCCGAGTCGCCGTGGCAGCCCATGGCATTCGGCGTGTCGCTGTCGGTGCACAGCTCCTTGCCCGCCACGAAACCGTTGCCGCACAGGTTGTCGGCGACGATCTTCGTGTCCAGCTCCTGGAGCTTGACCGGCAGCGTGCCGCACTGCTGGTCGAAGCAGCTGGTGCCCCAGCCGAGAATCCGCGTCGCGGTGCCTGCCCCGCCGGACTCCGGCGCGATCGTGATCGGCTTGGCCTGCACGGGCTTCTCGAGCTTCATCAGGGCGACGTCGTTGCCCTCCATACTCTGTTCGGCGTCCGGGTGGACGACGATCTCCTTGACGCCCACCAGCTCACCGCCGGTGGTCCGGTCGGTGCTGCCGATGCGGGTACGCAGGTCGGCCGGCTTGGTGCCGCCGACGCAGTGCGCGGCCGTCACCACCCACTCGCTGGTGATCAGCGAGGCACCGCAGCGGTGCGAACCGTTCGCGCTCTGCATCGACACCATGAACGAGTAGTTCTCCGTGGCGTCCCGTCCGCCGATGACGAACGGCTGGGCGCCGGTGGCGGCGGCCGGCAGCGCGCTCGCCGCGGCGAGCGGGACGGCGGCGGCGACGGCGAGTGCGACCGCGCGGAGTCTGGGCATGTCGGCTCCTAGTGTTGATCCACTGTGACTACTCTGCGCAAGCTAGTCGCTCGAACGAGTGAGCGGAACGGCCAGAAGGTTGGTAATTATCGACCCATCGGCCGAGGTCGTCCTACGACCGTGGGCTGACCGGCCGCCCCCGGTGCCAGACCTGCCGGATGCGGTCGGCCAGCGCGTCGACGGCCAGGCCGGTGCCGTCCAGTAACACGACGTCGGCCCGCTGACCTGGGGCGATGTGTCCCCGGTCGAGCCGCAGCAGGCGAGCCGCCTCGGTCGTCGCGGCACGCCAGGCCGCGGCCTCGCCGAGGCACTCGGCCAGCAGTCGCAGTTCGGTGTGCAGGTCGACGTGCGGGCGGGTGGCCAGGTCGGACCCGGCGGCGACCGGGACACCGGCCGCGACAGCCGCGGTCAGTGACGCCCGGTGTGCCGCGATCGCGTCGTCGTCACCCATTCCGGCAATGGGCGCGAGGGTGGGGACGTACCACGTCCCGTGCTCCCGCAGTGCCGCGATCGCGGTGTCGTCGAGGAACACGCCGTGCTCGACACTGCGTGCGCCAGCCACGGCAGCGTTCTCCGCCGCGCGGGCGCCGTGGGCATGGGCCAGCACGTCCCGCCCGCACCGGGCGGCCTCGTCGACGAGTGCACCCAGTTCTGCGGGCGTCGCCTGCACCTCCCGGCCCGCCCGCAGGTCCCGCATGCCGCCGCCCGCGCCGACCTTGATCCAGTCCGCACCGGCCCGCACCATCCGCCGCACGGCGGCGCGAGCGGCGTCCGGCCCGTCGAACACCGGGTCGGGCAGTGCCGGGTCGCCGATCCGGTCGACCGGTCCGGTGTCCGGCGACCAGGAGTCGCCCAGCCCGCCGGTGGGTGACAGCTGCCGCAGGCTGATCAGCAGGTCAGGCCCGTCGATCCAGCCTTCCCGAAGGGCGTGGGCGACTCCGGCGTCGGCGCCCCACGCGTCGCGCACCGTGGTGACGCCGCGCGCCAGCAGGCGGCGCAGTACCGGCACCGCCTCCAGGATCCGCGCACTGCGGGGCAGCGGCTCGGGCCGGGGGAACGCGACGTGGACGTGGCAGTCGATCAGGCCCGGCACCAGCAGGCCGCCCGTGCAGTCGACCCGCTCGTCACCGTCCAGGCCGGTGTCCACCGCGGCGATGCGGTCGCCGTCGAGCAGGACGTCGGCCCGGGCGGTCTCGCCGGTGTCCGGGTCGAGGACCCGGCCACCGTCGAGCAGCACGGTCATCCGGACGCCGCCGCCGTGCCGCCGCGGGTGTTGGCGAAGCCGACGAGCACCGGTCCGGCCGGCAGCTTGGTCCGGCCGGGCTTCACCTGGAGCACGTGCCGCCCGCTGGGCGCGAACACGTAGGCCGTGCCGCGCTCCGCCGCGTACAGCCAGCCGTCCCGGACGCGGATCGACCGCGCCGCGGGCGCCGCACCCGGCGGCAGGCCGAGCCGGATGGACTGCTCCAGCGACTGCGGCGAGTCCACCGACGCCAGGGCCTCGAGCGGCAGCTTCGGCGCGGGCGGCTCGACCGGCCTGCCGGGCGGCGGGGTGTAGCCGTCGACGGTGGCCCGGCCCCAGCGGTACGGGTCACCCTGCACGCCGCCCCAGGTCGACCAGCCGATGCGCGTCTGACCGGTCTTGTCCTGCGTGTCCGAGTCGTAGACCAGCACGTTCAGTCCCAGCGCCGCCGGGTCGACCGCGCCGGGCAGCTGCTCCATCGGGATGGCGGCCTCGACGGTGTAACCGCCCTCGCGGACCTTCGCCGCCACCCGCACGCCGGGCGCGGGCCCCTGCGCGTTGTCGGCGTCGCGGAACGCACACGGACCGCCGTCGGCGGTAGCGGGCAGGACGGCCAGCTTGTAGGTGCTGGAGGTGTTCTCCGACCGGCCCCTCGGGTCGATCGCCAGCTCCACCGCGTCGGTGCGCCAGTGCCGCTTGCAGTCCGCGGTGGCCAGCTTCGTGCCCGCCACGTCGTCGGTGACGTCGACGAGCGCGTACAGCGTGTCGTCGTGCCAGGACAGCGTCGCGGTACCCGAGCAGTCGGCGGCCGACTCGCAGTCGTCGCCCTCCCAGCGGGCCGAGACGTCCAGCGTCGCCCCGGGGTACTCGCCCTCGCCCGCGGCGCCGTCGACCGCGGGGGCGGAGGCGGCCCGGGGGATGGCCGTGGCGGGCACGATCTCCAGCGCCGCGGTGGTGGCGCCGCCGGGGGAGGTGTGCAGGCGGTAGGTGTAGTCCTTGCCGGGCGCGAGCCCGGTGTCGGTGTTGCGCACCGGGAACGTCACCCGGTGCGTGGCGCCCGGCGCCAGCTCCGGGTAGGGCTGCGCCTGCCCGCCGGCGAACCCGGCGGGCAGCTCCAGCGACACCGTGCCCCGCTGCGGAACCGGGCTCTCGTTGCGCACGGTCACGGCGATGTCCCGGGTCCCGCCCGACGGCACGGTGAGCACCGGCAGCACTTCGCCCGCCCGGTCCGGGAATCCCGCCTGGCGGGCCCAGTCGTCGTACTGCGCCACCTGCGGCAGCTGTTCCTGCGTGGCCACCACCGGCGGCACCACCTCGACGAGCGCCTCCGTGCTGTCCGAACCGACGGTGGCCCGGATCCGGGCCTTACCCGGCTTGGCGTCCGCCGGGACGGTCACCGTGCGGCCGGCCACGGTCCAGCCCTCGGGCGCGCTCAGCGTGACCTCACCTGGCGCCGAGGAGTCCACGTCGATCGTCACCCGCTCGCCCGCGGTCACGCGGTAGCGGTCGGCGGTCGCGGACAGCGTCGGTCCCATCGGGACGGCACCGTCCAGGATGCCCGCCGCACCACGGTTCTCGACCCGGTACGGGACCCGGCTCGCGGCCAGGGTGAAGTAGTCGCAGGCGATCTTCGCCGGGTCGGTCGGCGCGTCGGGCCGGTCGGCCCAGCCTTGGCTGGCGTACTCGCGCTGCGCCTCCCGCTCGATCTGCGCCCACGTCTTGCCGCCCGGCCCGGTAGCGCCCGCCCAGACACCCCACACCCGGTCGGCCGGGTCGGCGGGGGTGAAGTTCGCGACGCAGTCCGGTCCGGTGGTGCGCTCGCCGTCCAGTCCGGTGGTGAACAGCTTCGCCACCGGCCACGCCCTGCCCGCCTCGCGGAACTTCGCCGGGTCGGCCGCCGCGGTGTAGGCCTCGAACGCCAGCCTGGCGGCGTACTGGTGGTTGCCGTGGTTTCCCGGCGAGGGCGCCGGATCCATGGTCAGCACGATCTCCGGCCGGGTCTGCCGGATCACCCGCACCAGCTGTTCCAGCGTCCGCTGGTGGCCCCAGGCCTGCTCGGTGAGCGGGGAGCTGACCGTGTAGTAGAAGTCGGCCTTGTCGAAGTTGAACACGTCGGTGATCCCGGCGCGCCCGACGGCCTTGCGTTCCTCCGCCTCGCGGATGAGGCCGAGCGCGGGCCCTTCCTCGGGGCCGACGGCGTTGCCGCCGCCCTCGCCGCGGGTCACGGTCACCACCCCGGCCTTGAGCCCGAGCTGCCCGATGGTGGACAGCGTCGACGCCTCGTCGTCGGGATGGGCGCCGACGAACAACACGTCCAGGTCCGCCTTCGGGGCGGGCTCGGCCACGGCGGGCGGTGCCAGGCCCGCCATCAGGACCAGTGCCGCCGAACCGGCCACCAGCTTGCGCATCCCACTGCCTCCCAGAAATTCAGCCCTTGACCGAACCGTCCACCATGCCCCGGATGAAGTGCCGCTGCAGGAACAGGTACAACACGACGACGGGCAGCGCCACCAGCACCGAGGCCGCCGCCAGCAGCGGCACGGCCGTTGTCGCGTGCCCGGAGAAGAACTGCAGGCCCAGCGGCGCCGTCCGCAGCTCCTCGCTGGTGATCATGACCCGGGCGAGCAGGAATTCGTTCCACGTCCACATGAACACCAGCACGGCGAGCGTCACCAGCGCCGGGCGGCCCATCGGCACCAGGATCCGCCACAGCGTCTGCCAGTGCCCGGCGCCGTCGAGCCGGGCGGCCTCGACGATCCCGCGCGACGTGGACCGGAAGTAGGTACGCAGCCAGAACACGCCGAACGCCACCGACTGCGCCACCTGCGGGAAGATCAGCGAGGCGTAGGTGTCGGTCAGCCCGAGGTCACGCAGGTCGAAGTAGAGCGGCACCACCACGGACTCGGCCGGCACGGTCAGCCCGAGCAGCAGGAGGTAGAACAACACGCCGCTGCCGCGAAACCGCATGGTGCCGAAGGCGTAGGCCGCCAGGATGGACAGCAGCAGCGACAGCCCGACCACGCAGATCGCCACCAGCACGCTGTTGAGCAGGTAGCTGCCGAACCGGGCCTGCGTCCACGCCCTGGCGAAGTTCTCCCAGTGGATCCCGCCCTGGCCGGCGACCTCGGAACGCAGCGCGGTCACCAGGATCGCCACCATCGGGTACAACGCGAAGACTGTGAACACGCCGAGGATGACGTAGGTCCCGGTACGTTCGGCCGCGGAGACCTTCATCAGCGCTCCCTGCCGGAGATACGGGTGATCAGGAAGGTGACGGCGAACGCCAGCAGCGTGATCGTGACGCCCATGGCGGCGGCCGAGCCCACCTGTCCACTGTGGAACGCCCGCTGGTAGATCTCGTAGGCGGGCACCGTCGTCGAGCCGCCCGGACCGCCCTGCGGCGTCATCATGTACACCAGGTCGAACGTGCGCAGCGCGGCGATGACGGTCAGCGTCAGCGCCACCCCGATCTCCGGCCGCAGCGACGGCAGGATCACCGTGCGGAACTCCCGTACCGGGCCGGCGCCGTCCATGCGGGCCGCGTCGAACAGGTCGCCGGAGATCTTGCCGATGCCGCCGAGGAACAACACCATCGCCAGGCCCGTCTGCACCCACGTGCCGACGACACCGACCGCCATCAGCGCAGTGCCCTCGTCACCCAGCCACGCGCGTCCCGGTGTGCCGAGCACGGCGTTGAGTGTGCCGTCGGGCGCGTAGATCCGCTGCCACGCCACCGCGACCACGACCATGGCCACGACCTGCGGCAGGAACAATGCGGTGCGGAAGAACGGCAGCCCGCGCACCCGGGTCCGGTGCAGCACGGTGGCCAGCACCAGCCCGATGCACACCGGCAGCACGGCGAAGAACACCACCAGCACCGCGACGTGACCGAACGCGGCCAGCGCGCCCTCCTCGGTGGCCAGCTCGACGTAGTTGTCCAGCCCCGTCCAGGTGCCCGGGCTCAGCCCGTCCCAGTCGAACAGCGACAGCCAGCCGCTGTGCGCCAGCGGGAACAGTAGGAACAGGCCGTAGACCGCGAGTGCCGGGAGGAGGTAGAGGTAGCCGACCCGCCGCGGCTCACCTGCCGCCACGGCTCGCGTCCAGGTCGGCCTGCAACCTGCCGAGGAACGCCTCCGGGTCGAGTGCCCCGCTCAGCAGCTGCTCGATCGAGTCGCTGACCACCTCGTAGGCGTTGGGCGTGGCGTAGTCGAGGTAGGGCACCAGGCCGGGCGACGTCGACGCCGACTGCCAGGCGTCGAAGACGTCCTTCTGCAGGCCGCTGACGGTCTGCTTGCCCGCGTCGAGCACGGGCAGGTTCGACGTCTCCGCGAGCACCTTCATGGCGTCGGGCGAGGTGATGAAGTTGATGTAGGCGGCCGCCGCGTCCGGGTTCTTGCTCTTGGCGCTGATGGCCCACGGCAGGCCGGTGCCGCCGGTGACCGCCTCGCCGGGCGGGCGCAGGAAGCCGACCGAGTCGCCCATGGCGGCCTTGAGGTCGGGGGTCAGCCAGGTGCCGTTGATGTGGAACACGCCCTGTCCCTTGGCGAAGTTCGCCCACGCGTCGTCGTTCTTCAGCCCGGCGAAGCCCGGCGTCAGGTAGCCCTTGGCCGACCAGTCCAGCAGCTGCCGGGCCGCCGCGCGGTTGGCGTCGGTCGGCCAGCTGGCCTCCGGGCGGCCGGTGGCGAGTGCCGCTTCCACGCCGGGCTGGGAGTTGCGGTGCATGGCCATGCCGAACAGGTACGGACCGGCGCTCTTCTCCAGGTTGCCGAACTGGATCGGCAGCTGGCCGGCCGCCTTGGCCTTGGCCAGTGCCTCGTCGAACTCGGCCCAGGTCGTCGGCGGCTTGATGCCCAGCTCGGTGAGCTTGGTCTTGTTGTAGTAGATGCCGACCAGCTCACCGGTCTGCGGCACCCCGTAGAGCTTGCCCTCGCCGAGGACGTCACCACTGTCCGGATAGGACGCGAGCTTGCGGACCGACTCGGGGTAGCGGGTCGTCCACTGGTAGGCCTGGGCGTAGCCGTCCATCGGCAGCAGCAGCCCGGCCTTCACGAACGCGCCCATGTCCTGCTTGCCGTTGTTGACCTGGGCGATGTCGGGGGCCTCGTTGCCGGACAGCCCGAGCTTGACGGTGTTGCGCAGGTCGTCGAACGAGCGGGGCACCCGGTTGATCTTGATGTTGGGGTAGGTGCGCTGGAACTGCTCGTTGAGCCGGGTGATCTGCTGTTCCTGGCCGGCGCGGGTCTCCTGGTCCCAGATGGTCAGCGTCACCTGGCCCATCGCGGCGACGTCGGTGCGGACCTCACCCGCCGGACGCTCGGCCGGGCGGTCGGACGAGCCCCCTCCCGGGGTGCAGGCGGCCAGCAGCAGGGCGGCGCCGATGGCGACGGTGACAGGACGGCGCAGATTCACGATATGCCTCGCAATCCGATGGTGGCGCTGGCGCGGCGGACCTGGGCGTCGCCGCGGCTGGGGAGCAGGTCGCTGAGGAAGCAGTAGCCGCGCAGGTCGCGTTCGTCGCGGCGGCCGACCAGCCGCCACCAGGCGGAGATGTCCCCCCAGCCGGGCGCGGACTGCGAGCCGCCGAAGTGCTGCACGGACAGCGCGGCACACAGGTTGGCGAAGTGCACGCGGTCGGCCAGCGGCCAGCCGGCCAGCGTGCCCAGCACGAACCCGGCGCCGAACACGTCACCCGCGCCGGTCGGGTCCAGCGCGGCCACGTTGAGCCCGCCGACGTCGGCCTCCTCGCCGGTGGCGGAGTCGACGGCGTACGCGCCGTGCGCGCCGCGGGTGACCACGACGACGGGCACGATCTCGGCGAGCTTCGCGGCGGCGTCGCGGACGTTGTCGGTGCGCGTGTAGCGGGTCGCCTCGACGCTGTTGGGCAGGACGACGTCGTAGCCGTCGAGCAGCTGGCGCAGCATCGTGGGCTCCCAGCGCTCGGTGGGGTCCCAGCCGACGTCGGCGAACAGCAGCGCGCCGTTGCTCTTGGCCTTGCGAACCCACTCGTCGTCGTGCAGGTCGACGTGGACGAAGCAGGCGCGGGTGGGCGGCGGCGGGTCGAGCAGGTCGTCGGCGCTGATCGGCGCGGGGTGGCCGTGGGTGACCATGCTGCGGTCCTTCTCCACGGCCATCGACACGGTCAGCGGCGAGTGCCAGCCGTAGAAGCGGCGCGAGTGCGAGAGGTCGACGCCCTCCTGGTTGGCGAGCACGTCCCAGCAGAAGTCGCCGTAGGCGTCCTCGCCGAACGCGGCGGCCAGCCCGGTGCGTACCTGCAGCCGGGACAGCGCGACGGCGAGGTTGGCGATGCCGCCGGGGCTGGAGCCCAGGCCGGTCGCCCACACCTCGGTTCCCGGTTCGGGCAGTTGCGGCAGGCCGGTGAAGATGATGTCGAGGAACACCGTGCCGGACAGCAGGATGTCGAGTGCGGGCGGGTTGTCCGCGGCCGTCCTCGCGCCGGCGTCGAGATCGATCGTGACCTCGGTGTCGTCGTTCACCAGCGCCTCCTTACGTGGGTCCCGGCAGTCTGCACCCTTTTGGAGGGAAATGACAACTCCCGATGCAGAGAAATGACTGATAATGTTCGAGTCGTGCTACCCCAGCGCCGGTACTCGGAGATCGTGCGGTGCCTGACCCGCGACGGGTCGGCGTCGGTCGCCGCGTTGTGCGAGCAGCTGCGCACCAGTGCCGCGACCATCCGCCGGGACCTGATCTCGCTGGAACGCGAGGGCGTGCTCACCAGGGTGCACGGCGGAGCGGTGCTCAACCCGTCGGCGGAGATGCCGTTCGACTACGTCGCCGACAGCGATCCGGGCGGCAAGGCCGCGGTCGCGAAGGCCGCCGCCACGCTGGTCCGCGACGGCGAGGTGCTGCTGCTCGATATCGGCACCACGGTCCACCTGCTGGCCAAGCACCTGCACGGCAGGCGCATCACGGTGGTGACCAGCAACCTGGCCGTCTACGAGGAATTCGCCGACGACCACGCCGTCGAGCTGATGCTGCTGGGCGGGCTGGTCCGCCGCAACTACCGGTCGATGGTCGGGTTCCTCACCGAGGACGCGCTGCGTCAGGTGCGGGCGGACCGGCTGTTCCTGTCCGCGTCCGGCGTCGGCGCGGACGGGGCGCTGATGGACGACACGGTCGTCGAGGTGCCCGGCAAGCGGGCCATGCTCGCCGCCGCGGCACAGGTCGTCCTGCTGGCGGAGAAACACAAGTTCCCCGGCGTCGGGCTGGCCAGGGTCTGCGGGCCGGCCGACGTCGACGTGCTGGTGACCAACGCGGGGGCGAGCCCGGAGACGCTCGCCGTCATGCGCGAGGCGGGAGTAGAGGTGCGCGAGGTATGAGGCTGGCGATCCTGGGCGGCGGCGGGTTCCGGGTGCCGTTGGTGCACGCCAGCCTGCTGGCCGATCCCGACCGGCTGGTCGACGAACTGGTCCTGTACGACGTGGGGCCGGAGCGGCTGGCCGCCATCGGGGCGGTGCTGGACCAGCAGGCCGCCGGCGCGCCGTGGCGGCCGCGGATCGTCACCACCACGTCGCTGGACGAGGCACTGTCCGATGTGGACATGGTGTTCTCCGCCATCCGGGTCGGCGGGCTGGACGGCCGCAGCCTCGACGAGCGGGTTCCGTTGCGGCACGGGCTGATCGGCCAGGAGACCGTCGGCCCGGGCGGGGTCTGCTACGCGCTGCGTACGGTGCCGGTGGCACTGGAGATCGCCGAGACCGTCGCGCGGCGCGCGCCCGGTGCGTGGGTCATCAACTTCACCAACCCGGCCGGTGTGGTGACCGAGGCGATGTCGGCGGTGCTGGGGGACCGGGTCGTCGGCATCTGCGACTCGCCGGTCGGGCTGTGCCGCCGGGTGGCCGCCGCGCTGGACGTCGACGCGGAGCGCGCCTCGTTCGACTACGTCGGGCTCAACCACCTCGGCTGGCTGCGCCGGGTCCTCGTCGACGGCCGCGACGTGCTGCCCGGGCTGTTCGGCTCGCCCGCGCTGACGTCGTTCGAGGAGGGCAAGCTGTTCGGCGAGCGGTGGCTGCGCACGCTCGGCGCCGTGCCGAACGAGTACCTGCACTACTACTACTTCGCCAGGGAGACGCTGGCGCAGATGCACGCCCAGGACTCGACGAGGGGCGAGTTCCTGCGCGAGCAGCAGCGGGCGTTCTACACCGATGCCGTGCGGGAGCCGGAGTCGGCACTGCGGCGCTGGCAGGACACCCGGTCGGAGCGGGAACGCAGTTACCTGGCCGAGGGCAGGGCCGTCGCGGGGGCGGGGGAGCGGGACAGCTGCGACACCGACGGCGGCGGGTACGAGGAGGTCGCGCTGCGGCTGATGAACGCCATCGCGGGCAACCGCGACGCGTCGCTGATCCTCAACGTGCGCAACCGCGGCGCGGTGGCCGGGCTGGACGACGACGCCGTCGTCGAGGTGCCGTGTGTGGTCAACGGCAACGGGCCGCGTGCGCTGGCCGTCGGCGAGGTGCGGCCGGCCGAGCTGGGGCTGATGCTGCGGGTGAAGGGCGTCGAACGGGCGACCATCGAGGCGGCGGTGAGCCGCAGCCGTTCCGCCGCGTTGTTCGCGCTCGGGTCCCACCCGCTGGTGGACTCGGTGGCCGCGGCCGAGCGGGTGCTCGACGACTACGTGGCGGCCTTTCCCGAACTCGCCGACCTGGCGCCGTAGGCCGCGAGGAACACCCGCACGGCTTCGTCGGCATAGCGGTTCAGCTCGTCCGGCGTGAACAGGTCCTCGCGGGTGTCGGCCATGGCCTTGTTCAGCGGGATCGACAGCGCGAGCCAGTTGAAGTTCTGCGCCGCGAGCATCGGGTCGGGCACGTCGAGCAGCCCGCGTTTTCCCAGTGCGGTGAACCATTCGGCGAACATCGCACACGAGCGTTCCGGGCCGTTGCGGTACCACAGCCGTGCCAGATGCGGGAACCGGTCGGCCTCGCCGATGAGGATGCGGCGCAGCCGCACCAGGTGCGGCTGCATGACGTTGCCCAGGTGGTAGCGGGCGAACTCGCGCAGGTCCGCTGCGAGGTCGGTGCTGTCCGGCATGCTCTCGATCAACGCGTGTGACTCGGCGCGGTCCTGGGCGACGTCGCCGCTGATGATCTCGGTGAACAAGCCCTCCTTGTCGGCGAAGTGCTTGTACACCGTCTGTTTGGACACCGCGGCGCGGGCGGCGACGTCGTCCATGCTGGTGGCGCCGTAGCCGTTGCGGAGGAACAGCTCCCGCGCCGCGTCGAGGATGGCGGCGTGCTTGCGGGCGGATGCGGTGGTCACAGAAACCATACTAGACGGTTCAGTTCCGTTTGTGTACTGTCCTCAGTACTGAACCGTCCAGTTCTGTTCCGGGAGGAACCCATGACCGCCACCGTCACGACCGGCATGCTCGACGTCTCAGACGCCCGGCTGTACTACGAACTGCGAGGGAGCGGGCCGCTGCTGGCGCTGATCGCCGCGCCGATGGACGCGGACTCGTTCGCCCCCGCGGCCGACCTGCTCGCCGCCGGCTACACGGTGCTGACCACGGACCCGCGTGGTATCAAGCGCAGCTGGCTGGCCGACAGAGAGCGTGAGTCGAGCCCCCGCGAGCGCGCGGACGACCTGCACAGGCTGCTGGTACACCTGAACCTCGGCCCGGCGGCCGTGTTCGGCTCCAGCGGTGGCGCGGTGACCTCGCTCGCCCACGCCGAGCGGTACCCGGACGACGTGCACACGGTCATCGCGCACGAGCCGCCGACCACGTCGATCCTGCCCGACCGGGCCGAGCAGGCCGCGGCGGTGGAGGACATGATCGCCACCTACGAGGCAGGCGACGTCGGCGCGGCGTGGGGCAAGTTCCTTGCCAACGCGAACATTCAGCTGGACGAGGAGGTGCTGGCGCAGATGTTCCCCGCCGCGCCGGACCCGGAGGCGGCGGCCGACGACCGGTTCGGCTTCACCCGCATGCTGCGTGGCACCACCTCGTTCGAGCCGGACGTGGCCGCCCTGCGCGACGGCGCGCCGCGTGTCCTGATTGGACTGGGCGAGGACTCCGCGGGCCAGGTGTGCGACCGCACCAGCCGGGCGCTGGCGCGGCTGCTGGGAACCGAGCCGACGATGTTCCCCGGCGGCCACACCGGCTTCGCCGACGACCCGGAGACGTTCGCCGCGCGCATGCGCGAACTGCTGGCCTGAGGTTGCCGTGGCAGCGGTGTTTGGCCGCTGCCACGGCGCGCTTGGCTCGCGGGGCTCTCGTGCTGCGGCGCGCTGTGGCGGTATCGGCTCGCGGCTGGGACTCTTTTCCGCCACTGCTGGGGCGCCGCATTCGGCGGCAAACCCCAGTCGCGTTCCTAGCCTCTCCCAGATGGTCCGGCCAGGGCGGGATTGACTGCTGGTCAATAATGTCAATTTGCCCCACGGGAGAGTGATTTATTCGAACAGATGTTCGCCTAGAATGGGTGCGTGGACGTTGAGGGGTTGATTCCGGCGTGGCAGCTCTCGGAGGGGGAGTTGTCGGCCGCTCTGGTCACGTCCGAGGCCGGGCTGGCGCGGGAGTACGCCCGCAACCTTGAACTCGTGGCCGAGGCGGACAAACGTGGCCTGGCTGGCAGTAACGGGTTTCGGGATACGGCGGCGCTGTTGGAGCGGGGGATGCGGGTCTCCCGCCGGGAAGCCCGCGCCCGGGTCGCCGCCGCCACCGCGGACCTCCCCGTACTGCGGGCGGCGCTGGCCGCTGGTGACATTAGCTTTGAGCATGTGCGGGAGATTGAGCAGGTGCTGTCCAAGGCTCCGGGTTCGGTGACACCGGAGCAGTTGTCGGCGAGCGAACAGACCTTGGTGGAGTTGGCGAAGCAGGCGCCTCCGGCGAACGTGCGTAAGGCGGGCCGTCGGTTGCTGGTCCATTGGGATTTGGAAGATCGGCCGCCGGCGGATGTCGATCGGGATTTGGCGCGGCCGCGGCGGGAGTTCCGGTACACGTTCACCCGGGAAGGGCGGATGCGGTTCAGCGGGGAGTTCGATCCGGAGACCGCCGCCCTGGCCGAGGCGTTGCTGGTGCCGCTGGCCAAACCCGACGCCGCCGTGCAGGGTGTCCCGGATCAGCGCACCACAGCGGAACGCCACGGCGACGCGGTGGCGGCGGTGTTCGACCTGGCCGCCCGCGCTCCCGACCTGCCGGTCAAGGCCGCCGAACGGGCCGTGGTGACGGTGACGGTCGGGTTGGAGGAATTGGAGCGGCGGGCCGGGACAGTGTTCCTGAATGGCTACGGCGCGGTGACCGTGGAGCAGCTACGCAAGATGTGCTGCGACGCCCGGGTCGTGCCCGCCGTCCTCGGAAGCCAAGGCGAGGTCCTGGACCTGGGGCGGGCGGTGCGGACCGCGACCCCGGCCCAGCGGCGGGCGCTGGCCCTGCGGGACAAGGGGTGTACCGCGCCGGGGTGTACCCGGGGGCCGAAATGGTGTGTGCCGCATCATGCGGTGCACTGGGCCGACGGCGGCCCCACCAACCTCGCTGGGCTCGGCTTCACCTGCGAACGCGACCACCACCTGCTCCACCACGGCGGCTGGACCATGCGCCTGCACCACGGCGCCATCGAATGGATCCCACCCACCTGGTACGACCCGAAACGAAGACCCATCCGCAACACCGCACACGACCCACCACCCTGACAATCACGGATGGGCTGGTGCTGAGCGGTAATGGCGTACGGGCGCAGCTGACCACCGGCTGCTGGAATCCACCCTCGAGGCGATACCGCCGTGTCCGGTGATCTTCGTCGACGCGGGCGGCACAGACGCACCGAACTCGAGAGCCGTGGTGTGGCCGATGTGCTCATGGTGGTTGTGACGGGATGTCCGGCCTGCCGGACGCGATCACTGCTGTCTGGCCGGGCACCGCGGACCGTCCAGCAACGCGCGCGTCGGTGGACTCGCGCAGCCTCAGCATAGGGCCGTGACCACCAAGGCGTCGGCCTACGCCGCGGCCACAGAGGCTGCCGCGTGGGTGCGGTTTGCCACGTTGATCGTCAGCACCCTCGTGGTGACCGACAAGCTGCCGGAAGGCCGCAGTGACGGTGGTGCGCGACGCGCCGCTGGAGACGCAGATCTGGCTGTTCCTCGGGTTCTTCCTGGCGTTCGCCATCAAGGCGCCGCTGGTGCCGCTGCACACCTGGCTGCCCGACGCGGCCGGTCAGGCGCCGATCGGCGTCGCCGTGCTGCTGGTCGGCGTGCTGGACAAGGTCGGCACGTTCGGCTTCCTGCTGACGCTCGGCGTCGCCGGGGTCATCTACGGCTCGATGCTGGCCGCCGGGCAGCGCGACATGAAGCGGTTCGTCGCCTACGTGTCGATCGCGCACTTCGGCTTCATCGCGCTGGGCATCTTCGCGTTCACCACGCAGGCACAACGCGAATTGAGAGTGTCAACGCCCGCAGGGCACTTCCCAACGAGCAGGCCGTGCTCAAGCCGGGCTCGTCCCACGGCCATCTTCGCGCTGGGGAGGCCAGCATCACGACGGGAGGCTGTCGGTGCCCGGGCCTAGTGTGCGGGGCATGACACGATTCGTCGACGAGGATCTGCGCGGCGCGGAGTTCCGCGAGTGCGACCTGACCGGGGCCCGCCTGGTCGGCGTCGTCATGCGGGATGCAGTGATCGACGGGATGGTGACCAACCTCGTGGTGAACGGTGTGGAGGTCACCAGGTACGTCGAGGCGGAGCTCGACCGGCGTCATCCGGTCCGGGTACTGATCCGTTCCGAGGACCCCGCCGATCTGCGCGAGGCATGGCGTCAGCTCCAGGACGGCTGGGCCGCCACGATCGAGCGCATCCGTCGTCGGCCCGGCATCGAGCGCCGCGCCGTGAACGACGAGTGGTCGGCAGGGCAGACGCTGCGCCACCTGGTCTTCGTCCACGACTCGTGGTTCCGTCGCTGCTGCCTGGGCTCGGCGGAGCCGTTCACACCGATGGGCATCGGGCCGACCGTCGAACCCTACCGCGGAGCACACGGGCTCGACCTCTCGCTCGATCCGGCCCTCGACGAGATCGTGCGCGTGCGTGACATGCAGGCCGCCGAACTCGACGCCTGGCTCGGCGAGGTCACCGCCGAGCAGCTCGCCGCGCCGGCACCGGTACCCGACGACGATGTCTGGCCGCCGTACGCCCGGGGCCGCTCGGTACGGCAGTGCCTCGGCACGGTGCTCAACGAGACCTTCGAGCACCACCGCTTCTGCGTCCGTGACCTCGACCTGATCGAGGCGTCGGACGCCGAGTAGGGATGCCGGTCGTCACCGCTGGCGGGAGAAGCGCATGCGGATCTTCCTGTCGTTCTCCCCGTGCCTGCCTGTTTCCTGGAAACCGTGCCGCTGGTAGAAGGCCTGCGCGCGGGTGTTGACCGCGAGCACGTCGAGGACGAGGTCCTGGTCCCGCCGTGCCGCGATGTCGACGACCGACCGGATCAGCTGGGCACCGATGCCCCGTCCCTGGTAGCGGGGATCGAGTTCGATCCGTCCCAGGTAGACCTCGTTCGCCCGGTACTCGACGACCAGGATGCCCGCGTCGGTCCCGTCGACGACGACGATCTGCCAGCGGGCGGGGTCGAACCCACGCTCGTGATACCCGCGTTGATCCTCGTCGTCCCAGCCCCAGATCGCCGCGACGTAGTCGCCCATGGCGGCCTTGTGGAGCTGGAAGCAGAACTCGCTGTCGGCCGGGGTCGCCGGGCGCAGGGAGATGGCGCTCATGTGGCGATCACTCCTGGACACTAGGCGCCGTCACGCAGCGAATGGATCATGCTTCGCAGGATCCGCGACGCGGCTGCCTGCTCGGCCGAGGTCAGGCCGGCGAGCATCCTGGCCTCGACCGACCGGACCGCCGCGGACGCCTTGGCGAGCCGCCGCCTGCCCAGCGGTGTGAGGCGGGTGGGAAGCACCTTCCCGGCCGGCGCCTGGGCGGGCCTGGTCACCTGACCCTCTCGTTCCAGGGTCTGGAGCAGCACGTTCATCGACTGCCGGGTCACGAACGCGCCCCGCGCCAGTTCGGAGTTCGACAAGCCCGGTCGCTGAGCCAGCAACTCGAGGCAGGAGTAATGCGTCACGGTCATCCCGAGCGGTTTCAGTACCTCCTCCATGGCCGCCCGCAGGACGCTCGACGCTTCTTTCAGCAGGTAGCCCAGTGACGTCTCCAGGTCGACGCCCGCACCGTCTTGACTCATGTCAGCATTCTGACATAGATTGCCTGTGTCAGAAACCTGACACGTAACCAAGGAGTGTCATCATGCCCGCCACCGGCCCCGACTTCATCTCGCTCCAAGCGCGCGACCTCGACGCGTCGCAGGCGTTCTACGAGCGGTACCTCGGCCTCGTCCGTTCCCCGGCCGGACCTCCGCACGCCGTCGTCTTCGAGACGAAGCCGATCGCGTTCGCGCTCCGCGAGGTCATTCCCGGCACCGATCTCGACTCCGTCGCCCAGCCCGGCATCGGTGCCGCGATCTGGCTCCACGCCACGGACGTCCAGGCCATTCACGATGCTCTCGCCGCCGACGGTCACACCATCGTCTCCGCACCGGTCGACGGCCCCTTCGGCCGGACGTTCACCTTCGCCGATCCCGACGGCTACTGGGTCACTCTCCACGATCGCGGCTGACAAACCCGTAGGGTGGTCCGGTGGATCTCGAACCGGTGACCGGCGGTGTGGTGGACCTTCGCGACGACCGGCGCGGCCTGACCTGGCGTACCGAGGTCAGTCCGTTCCTGCTCGGCCGCTGTCCGGTCACCGAGCGGGAGTACCGGTCGTCCGGCGGGCTGCTGCCCGCGACGAACCTGAGCTGGTTCGACGCCGTCGACTGGTGCAACCGCGCCTCCGTGGCGGCCGGGTTCACCCCGGTCTACACCCGCGACGGCGACGACGTGGTGTGCGACTGGTCGGCCGACGGGTACCGGCTGCCCACCGACGCGGAGTGGCAGCACGCCTGCAAGGCCGGAAGCACCGGGTACCGCTACGGCGAACTCGACGAGATCGCCTGGTACGCGGACAACTCCGGGGAACGGACCCACGAGGTCGGCGGCAAGCGGCCCAACGCGTGGGGCCTGCACGACATGCTCGGCAACGTCTGGGAGTGGTGCTGGGACCGCTACGACCCGCACACCTACGGAAGCTACCGGATCTTCCGCGGTGGCGGCTGGGCCGAGCCGGCGCGCG
The DNA here is from genome assembly GCF_004214935.1 of Amycolatopsis suaedae. Classification (GTDB taxonomy): domain Bacteria; phylum Actinomycetota; class Actinomycetes; order Mycobacteriales; family Pseudonocardiaceae; genus Amycolatopsis; species Amycolatopsis suaedae. Next base: position 235,300 of record NZ_SFCC01000005.1, on the reverse strand, counting down.
GTTGCGGTGCGACCGTGCGCCGGCGCAGCCACCCGACGTTCGCCATCGACGACCTCGGGTTCCGGGTGGCCAGGACTACTGGCTGACCGTGGCGCCGGTCGCCCGGCGGGTCGTGCGGCGCAGCACGATCGGCGCCAGGACCAGGCCCAGTATCGCCCAGGCGCCGAGCACGCCGATCATCTCCAGGTGTCGCCAGGACTCGCCGATCTCGATCACCGCCTGCGCCTCGGGCAGCAGCGCCGAGCGCAGGCCGAGGCCGAGCCAGTACACCGGAAACGCCTGCGCGACCCACTGCAGCCACTCGGGCATCGCGGTGACCGGGTAGAACACCCCCGAGATCACCGCGAGGCCCATGACCAGCAGCGTGACGAAGCCGAGGGTCTGCGCGTCGCGGAACAGCGCGCCCAGTAGCGCGCCGATCGGCAGCGTGGCGAGCAGACCGAGAACCAGCACCCAGAGCAGGGTGACGGCGTCCACGGTCAGGCCGTCGAACACCAGTACCGCGGGCACCAGCACCACCACCAGCGTCGCCACGGTGAGCGCGGCCTGCCCGCTGACCTTGCCGACGACGTAGCCGAGCATGCCGTTGGGGACGACCTTCGCCCGCAGCAGCGCGCCGGTCTGCCGGTCGGTGGTCAGCGCCACCGACAGCCCGAGCAGGGCGGCCAGGACGACGTTGGTCCCCAGGATGCCGGGAACCGCCTGCGTGCCGAGGGAGAAGCCGGTGCCGCCGATGGTGCGGTCCTTGAGGATGTACATCACCACCAGTGCGATGACCGGCATGAACAGCCAGCTGATCAGCTCCGCCGGGCTGCCCGCGGTCTGCCGGAACTCGATCCAGCCCCTGCGTAGTCCGGCTTGGACGGCCACTGTGGACGGTGTCACGCGTTCGCTCCCATCAGGTCGGCGGGGGCCTCGGTGCGCAGACCGGACTCGATGTCGCGCACCATGGCCAGGTAGACGTCCTCCAGGCTCGCCCGGTGCACCTCGAGGTCGGTGACGTGCTCACCGTGCCGGGCGAACAGGTCACGCACGTAGCCGGTGGCGTCGGCACAGGAGTGGGTGACGGGCTCGCCGTCCAGCCGGTAGCGCACCCGGCTGTTGCCTGCCACCCGGTCGGCCAGCGTGGCCGCGTCACCCTCGGCGACAACGGTCCCGCCGGCCAGGATGACGATCCGGTCGGCGAGCTTCTCGGCCTCGGCGAGATCGTGCGTGGTCAGCAGGATCGACGTCGAGTCCACAGCGGACAGCCGGGTGATCAGCTCGTGGAACTCCTGCCGTGCCTGCGGATCGAAGCCGACGGTGGGCTCGTCCAGGAACAGCAGCTCCGGCCTGCCCGCCAGCCCGATGGCGACGTCGAGCCGTCGCCGCTGGCCGCCGGAGAGCGCGGCGATCCTGGTGCCCGCCTGGTCGGCGAGGCCGACCAGGTCGAGCAGTTCGGCGGTGTCGTACGGGGTCGTGTACGGGGTGTAGAAGTGCCGGAGGTGGTCGAGCAGTTCGCCCGCGCGCCAGCGGCCGTGGTCGTTCCAGGCCTGCAGCACGATGCCGAGGCGCGCCCGCCACGCCTCGCCGCCCGTGCCGGGATCGGTGCCGAGCACCCGCACGTGCCCGGCGGACCGGACGCGCAGCCCCTCCAGGATCTCGACGGTCGTCGTCTTGCCGGCACCGTTCGGGCCGAGCAGGGCCAGTACCTCACCGCGGTCGATGCGCAGATCCACGCCGCGGAGTACGTCGGTCGGCCCGTACCGCATCCGCAGGTCGCGTACCTCGACGACCGCCTCGTTCTCACCGGAAACCATGCCTTAAAGCGTATCGTTGAACCCGCTCCCTTAAGTTTTTCAACGAATACGCGAGAACTACCAGGAGTCGGGTGTGCCAAAACCTCAACTCGGCCGTGAAGGCGGGCTCCGTTCCGTCGACCTCGCTCGCTCGGTCGGGATCTCGGCACAGCAGATCCGCAACTACGTCGACGCCGGCATCCTGCCGCCGGCACGGCGGTCCCCGTCCGGTCACCGCCGGTTCGACGAGCGGCATCAGCTGGCGCTGACCGCCTACCGCACGCTGGCCACCGGATTCGGCTGGGAGACCGCGCGCTCCATCATGCGCGCGTTGCACGGCGAGGGGACAGCCGTCGCGCTGGCGCACGTCGACGCCGCCCACGCCGCGCTGCACGAGCAGCGGCAGTCGGTGCGGGTGGCGACGGAGGCGCTGGAGGCCATCGCCGGGCAGGCACCGGAGGACGCGGTGCCCGCCCGGTCCGGGCTGCGGGTGGGTGAGGTCGCCGCACAACTCGGGGTGCGGACATCAGCGCTGCGGCTCTGGGAGTCGGCGGGCCTGCTGGTGCCCGGCCGGGAGCGGGGGACCGGCTACCGCCGCTACGACGCGGCGGACGTCCGGGACGCGCGGATGGTGATCCTGTTGCGGCAGGCCCGCTACCCGCTGGCCCGGATCAGGGTCGTGCTCGACGACCTGCGCTCGGCCGGGAGCACGGCCGCGCTGCGTGCGGCGATGGCCGACCGCGAAGCGGCGATGACCGCGACCGCCACCGCGATGCTGGCCGGCGCGGCGGCACTGCACCGCTATCTGGCGGCCGGGGTCTGAGCACGCCGGCTCAGCAGGTCACGGACACCTTGGCGCCGGAGCGGAACGAGACGTGCACGTGGTCGAAGTGGTTGGCCGTGGCGCCGCCGCGGTCCTCCATCATCGACCAGCCGCTGCCGTCGTTGTACCGCTGCCGCCAGATCACGTAGGTGATGCCGAACGCCTTGCGGTTGGCCAGAAGGTAGTCGGCGATCTCGTTGCCGGTCTTGGTGTCGACCATGAAGTCGAGTGCCAGGCCGTCGGGGTGGTCACTGGCACCGGACCGGCCGGCGCGGCCGCCGATGTCGTCGACACCGAACTTCGCCTTGATGTGGTTGCCGACCTGCGCGACGTGCGGCTTGGTGCCGTCCAGTGTCGACGAGCACGCCTCGGCCGGGGGAGTCGTGGTCGTGGTCGTCGGCTTGGGCGGGGTGGTCGTCGTCGTGGTCGACGACGGGGGCGGGGTGGTGGTGCTGGGGGGCGGGGTGGTGGTGCTCGGCGGGGGAGGCGGAGCGGGGGGAGGGGCCATGGCGAGTGCGGCACCCGTGGTCTCGGTGGTCTGCCACGCTCCGGAGGTCAGCCAGACCGAGGAAGCGAGCACCACGGCGACTCCGGCGCCGATACCGGTCGGTCTCTTCCACGAGGACTCGACCTTCTTGCGATGTCGACCTGCCATTTCTACGATCACCAACAATTCACGGGGGACTTCGGGGAGCTCCGCAGAGCCTGCGCTACATTACGAAACGGCTACGGCGGTGTCACGCCCGAGTGTCTTCGGCCACATTCCCGCAGGCAGGCTTGACGCGTCAGCCAGCGGGGATTCCGTAAAGCAATCGGCCGATTACGCCGGAAAACAGTTTTCCTAATGCGTGGCGAAACTGTCAGGAAAGATCGCCGACGGCCACGAACAGGGTGACACACCGCTCCACGACCGCTTCCTCGGGCCAGGCCAGGGTGCCGTCCAGCCAGGACGTCAGCGTCTGCGCGAGGCCGCCGACCAGGAACTCCGTGTCCAGTTCCAGGTCCGCGTGGCCGTCCTCGCCGTAGAACGCCCTCGCCTGCGAGCCGAGCACCCGGGCGAACATCCGGGCTGACTCCGCCCGCCGCCGCAGCAGCACCGGCATGTTCACCGCCGGGGAGAACAGGAGCCGGCCGGTACGCGGGTCGTCGGCGATGATCCGCACCAGCGTGGCCAGCCCCGCCCGGGACTTCGCCGTCGCGTCGGCGGGCGCCGCGGCGACGGCGGCCAGCGTGCGGGTGACGATGTCGCCGACGACCTGGTCGAACACCGCTTCGGCCAGCGCGTCGCGGTCGGTGAAGCTCTCGTAGAAGTACCGCGACGCCAGCCCCGCCCGCCTGCACACGCCACGCACCGTCAGTTCCTCGCCGGACCCGAGCAGGTCCAGCCCGGCCTCGACGAACTGTGCGCGGCGCTCGGCCTGCCGGTCGCCTCCGGCGACACCGCCGTACACGCGCAGCGGGGTGGTCTCCATGGGCCCCATCTTGACAGTCCGCCAGCGAAGCCGTCTCATATTTGACAACGGCCGTGTGCAGATACGCCCGGAAGGAGCACCCCGTGGACGTGGTGACCAGGCAGGAACAGGACACCGTGATCGGCGCCGGACTGCTGGCCGGCACGGCGAACGTGATCATGCAGCTGAGCAAACTGCCGGTCGGCTACGGCGTGCTGGAGAGCCGGGTGGACAGCGGCAACATCTTCAAGCACCCGGTCAAGCGCACCCGCACCACGCTGACCTACCTCGCCGTGGTCTCGCTGGGCACCGACGAGGAGCGCCAGGCCTACCGCCGCGCCGTCAACGGCGCGCACGCGCAGGTCCGCTCCACCGAGTCGAGCCCGGTGTCCTACAACGCCTTCGACCCGCGGCTGCAGCTGTGGGTGGCCGCCTGCCTGTACCGCGGGCTGGAGGACACCTGCGCGGCGTTCGGCGAGCCCGCCGGCGAGGCCGAGCTGGACCGCCGTTACCAGGAGGCCGCGCGGCTGGGCACCACCCTGCAGGTGCCGCGCGAGGCGTGGCCTGCCGACCGGGAGGCCTTCGCCCGGTACTGGGACGCCGAGGTGGCGGCCATCCGCCTCGACGACACCGTGCGCCGCTACCTGCACGACCTGATCGAGCTGCGCTACCTGCCCCGGCCGCTGGCTGTGCTCGGGGTGCCGCTGCACCGCTTCGTCACCACCGGTTTCCTGCCGCCGCGCTTCCGGGAGGAGATGCGGCTGCCCTGGTCGCCACGTAGCCAGCGCCGGTTCGACCGGCTCACCGGCGCCATCAGGGCGGTCGTCCGGGTGCTGCCGGTGCCGTTGCGGCAGTTCCCGTTCAACGCCTACCTGTGGGACCTGCGACGCAGGCTCCGCCATGGCCTGCCGCTCGTCTGACGCGAACGGCCATTAACTTGGCTCGGCAGCTACCCAGCTCGGAGCCCAGAACGCGATCACCGTGCGACGACCACCGGGTCACCGGTGTCGCTAGACTTCCCCCGTGGCCACCCCCACCAGGCGCCGCACCCCGCGCCCACCCGACCGCAGGGAGCAGATCGCCGCCACCGCGGCCGAGCTGTTCTGCGCACGCGGCTACCACAACGTCGGTATCGGCGACATCGCCGAGGCCGTCGGCGTCACCGGTCCCGCCATCTACCGGCATTTCAGCACCAAGCAGGACGTGCTGGCCGCGGCGATGCTGGACCTCGCCGACGAGCTGGCCGGCCCGGTCGCACGCAACGCGGCCGCCGACGGCCCGGCGGGCGAGCGGCTGGACGCCGCACTGGCCGCGCTGGTCGACTTCTCGCTGCGCCGCCGCCGCGCGGCCCGGCTCTACCAGTGGGAGGGCCGCCACCTCGCCGCGCCGGACCGTACCGAGGTCGGCCGCCGCATGGGAACGGTCGTGCGCGACCTGCGCCGGATGCTGCTCGCCACCCGTCCGCGGCTGGGCAGGACCGACGCGACCGTGCTGGTCTGGTCGGTGCTCAGCGTCATCGCCAGCCCGTCGACCCATCGTGCCGCACTGGCCAGGGCCCGGGCCCAGGCCGTGCTGCACGACTGCTGCCGCGCGGTGCTGGCCGTCGCGGAACTGCCGCCGCCTCCGGCGGCACCGTCCGGCGGTCCGGCACTGGACGCGCTGCCCCGGCGGGAACGGCTGCTGGTGGAGGCCGTCCGGCTGTTCAACCGGCACGGCTACCACGCGGTGAGCATGGAGGACATCGGCGCGGCCGCCGGTATCAACTCCTCCAGCGTCTACCGGCACTTCCCGAGCAAGGCGGGCGTGCTCGCCGCCGCCTACTACCGCTCGGTCGCGCGCCTGGAGGTCCTCGCCGAGGACGTGCTGACCACCGGCGACCCGGCGACCGCGCTGGACCGGCTGGTGACCGGTTACGTCCGGCACACGTTCGCGCAGTCCGAACAGGCCGCGGTCTACGTGTCGGAGAACGAGAACCTCGACCCGGACGACCGGCACGCGCTCCGGCAGGCGCAGCGCAGGCACGTCGACCTCTGGGTGGAGCTGGCCTCGCGGGCCCGGCCGGACGATCCGGCACCGGAACTGAGATTCCGCGTGCATGCCGCGCTCAACATCGTCACCGACCTCGCCCGCACCCGCCGCTCGTGCGTCGGTCCCGAGCACGCCGAACGCGTCGTCCGGCAGCTGATCGTTCCGGAGAACTAGGCGAACCGAGATTCACTTAGCCGCACCTGCCATGCGGCACCTCCAAGCCTGACAACAGGGCTGGTCACATTCGCGTGGTGTTGTTATCGTCACATGACGCGACCCGCCATTAAGCCAGCGCCGGCAGGAGGTGGTCATGCGGGCACCCGTGGCACCTCCCCGCGAACGCGGACCGGTCGGCAGGACCATGGCCGAGGTCGGCGACCTGGCGGCGTTCTGCGGGTACACCCTCGTCGCCGGAGTGCGTGCCCTGCTCGGCGGGCGGCTGCCCGCCGGGGAACTGACCCGGCAGCTGTGGTTCCTCGCCTCGGTCACCACACTTCCCTCGATTCTGGTGATGCTGCCGTTCGGCGTGGCTGTGTCGCTGAACGTGGGCTCGCTGGCGGCGCAGATCGGCGCCGAGGCCTACGGCGGCGCCGTGGTGGCGTTCCTGATCATCGGCCAGGCCGGGCCCATGGTCTGCGCGCTGATGATCGCGGGTGTCGGCGGCTCGGCCATCACCGCCGACCTCGGTGCCCGCCGCATCCGCGAGGAGACCGACGCGCTGGAGGTCATGGGCATCTCGACGGTGACCCGGCTCGTCGTGCCCCGCGTGATCGCCGCGGTGGTGGTGAGCGTGTTGCTCTGCGCGGTGCTTATGGTCGTCGGCATCGGTGCCAGCCTGCTGTTCCACGTCTGGGTGCTGGACGGCACGGCAGGCGGGTTCCTCGGCACGCTGACCCGGTTCGCGTCGCCCGCGGACTTCGTGTCGGCCGAACTGAAGGCCGCCGCGTTCGGTCTGCTGTCCGCACTGGTCGCCGGGTACAAGGGGCTCACCGTCCGGGGTGGACCGCAGGGGGTCGGCAACGCCGTCAACGAGGCGGTCGTGCTGGCGTTCATCGCGGTGTTCGTCGCCAACGCGGTGATCAGCCAGGTGTTCGGCCTGATCGTCCCGGCGCGGGGGGAGTACTGATGGCCGTCTCGCCGATCCCGCGCCCGGTCCGGCTCGCCGGCCGGGCCGGTGCGGACCGCCTGGTCGGCCTCGGTACCCAGTTCGCGTTCTACGGCACCGCGCTCGCGGCCACCCCGCGGGCGCTGGCCCGATACTGGCGGCAGGTGCTGCGGCACATGGCCGACATCAGCTTCGGGTCGGGCGCGCTGCTGGCCGGGGGCGGGACGATCGGTGTCATCTTCGCGATGTCCTTCGTCTCCGGAACCCAGGTGGGCCTGGAGGGTTTCCGCGGCCTCGACCTGGTCGGGCTGTCGCCGCTGTCCGGCGTCATGTCCGCGGTGGCCAACACCAGGGAGGTCGCGCCGGTGGTGGCGAGCGTCGCGCTCGCGGCCAAGGTGGGCACCGGTTTCACCGCGCAGCTGGGTGCCATGCGCATCTCCGAGGAGATCGACGCGCTGGAGTCGATGAGCGTGCGCCCGGTGACCTACCTGGTCACCACCCGGATGATCGCCGCGTTCCTCGCCGTCATCCCGCTGTACCTGGTGGGGCTGTTCGCCTCCTACGTCGCCACCGGCATCGCCGTGGTCAACCTCAACGGCCAGTCGCAGGGCACCTACGACTACTACTTCACGCTGTTCCTGCCGCCGGTCGACGTCCTGTACTCGCTGGGCAAGGCGCTGCTGTTCGCCGGCATCGTCACGCTCGTGCACTGCTACCACGGGTTCCACGCCCGCGGCGGACCGGAGGGCGTCGGCAGGGCGGCAGGGCGGGCGCTGCGCACCAGCATCGTGCTGATCGCGGCGGCCGACGTGCTGCTGACCGCGGTGTTCTGGGGCGTGCACCAGACGCTGCCCGGGATGGCACCGCGATGAGCCGCCTCCGGCTGGCGCTCCTCGGCGTCGCCGGGGTGGTCGTGCTGCTCGCCGGGGCGGTGACCGCCGTGGCCTTCCGCGCCGGTGCGTTCGACGGCGACCCTCGGCTGACGCTGGTCGTGCCCGCCGCCGCGGGACCGCTGAGGGACCGCGCGCCGGTGCAGTACCGCGGCGTCGTCGTCGGCACGGTCACCGACGTCGCCGCCGGGCCCCGCGAGTCGACGCTGACGCTGACCATGTCCGGCCATACGCCCGTTCCGGCGTCGGTGCGGGCCCGGCTGCTGCCCCGCACGCTGTTCGGTGACCAGTACGTCGACCTGTCCACACCGGACGGTGCGCCGGACGGCGGCACGCTGCGGGACGGAGACCACGTGCGGCACGACGACAGCGCGCCCTCGGCGCAGCTCTACGCCGCGGCCACCCGGCTCTACGACCTGCTGCGTGCCCTGCGCCCGGCCGAGCTGTCGGCGGCGCTCGGGGCCGTCGCCGACGCACTGCGTGGCAGGGGAGCCCGGCTCGGCAGGCTGATCGACCAGGCACACGAGTTCGCCGGTGCGGCGGGCCCGGCCACCGAGGCCGTGCTCGCGCGGCTGCCCGAGGTCGCCGCGCTCACCGACGAGCTGGCCGCCGCCGCGCCGGACGCGTTGCGGGCGCTGGACGACGCGGTCGCCCTGTCGCAGACGGTCGTTGCCCGCTCCGGCGACCTGCGCAGGTTGCTGCTGGCCGGGACCGCGACCGCCGCGGCCGCCGAAGGGCTGCTGCTGGACAACGCCGACCGCATGGTCCACCTCGTGCGCAACAGCGCGCCGGTACTGGAGACGGTCGCCGGCCGGCCCGGTGCCGCGGCGGCGACCGTGCGGGGTGCGGGCGAGCTGATGGGCGCGGTGCACCGGGCGTTCGCGCACGGACCGTGGGTCGCCATCGAGGCGCCGGTGACGCTGGACGACCCGATGCCCTACACCCCGGCCGACTGCCCGCGCTACGGGAACGTCGCCGGGCCCAACTGCGGTGCCGCCCCGCCACCGGCACCGTCACCGCCGCCGAGCGGGGGCACCGTCGGCCCGGTCGGCGGCGAGGTGGAACGCGAGCGGCTGCGGCAACTGGTGCCGCAGGCGCCGCCGGACCTGGTGAGCCTGCTCGCCGGCCCGATCCTGCGCGGCGCGAAGGTGGTGCTGGGCCCGTGAAGCCGGTGGGAGCCCTGCTCGGATTCGGCGTGTTCGCCGCCGTCGCGGTGTTCTGCGCGACGCTGGTGATCAACACGCTCGCCGTCCCGGTGCGCGGGGACACGGTGTCCTACCGGGGCGAGTTCACCGACGTCAGCGGCCTGGTCACAGGGGCGGACGTCACCGTCGCCGGTGTGCGGGTCGGCCGGGTCACCGGCGTGCACCTGGCGGCCGGGCGTGCCGCCGTCGACTTCGAGGTACGGGCCGGGCAGCACATTCCCGCCGACGCCGGGCTGGCCATCCGCTACGCCGACCTGCTCGGCGGGCGGGTGCTGACCGTGACGCCCGGCCCGAGCGGCCCGGCGGGGCAGCCCGCCCTGGAGCCCGGCGCGCTCGTCGGCGTGGACCGCACCCGGCCCGCGCTGGACCTCACCGCGCTGCTGAACGGGTTCCGGCCGCTGTTCGACGCGCTCGACCCGGCCCAGGTCAACCAGCTCGCCGGGGAGATCATCGCGACGTTCCAGGGGCAGGGCGGGACGGTGCGCGGCCTGCTCGCCCGCACGGTCGCCGTCACCGAGCACCTCGCCACCCGCAGGGAGACGCTGAGCGCGGTGCTGCGCAACCTCAACTCGACGGTCGACCTGACGATCAGGCACCGCGCGGACTTCCGGGAACTGGTGTCCAGTGTGGACACCCTGGTGGCCGGGCTGGCCGAGGACCGGGGACGCTTCGCCGAGGCACTCGACGCGGGCGCGGCACTGGCCGGGTCGCTGAACACCACCCTGGACCGCGCCGAGCCGCAGATCCAGCCGCTGCTGGGGGCGCTGGCCGGTGCGGGCGGGACCCTGGCCCGCAACTCCGCGGCGCTCGGCGAGGCAGCGGGCAGGCTGCCGCCGATCCTGGACAACCTGGGCCGCACTCTGGACTACGGCTCCTGGGTCAACATCTACCTCTGCAACCTGCGGCTGGAGACCGGCCCGCTGGGCAGGCTGGACCTGACCGGCGGACCGCATTCGGAGGTGTGCCGGTGAACTGGACACCGAAACGTCCACTGTGGACCGGATTGCTGGGTATCGGCGCGGTCCTCGGCCTGCTGGCCGTCGCCGTGCTCGCGCCGCGGGCCTACTTCACGGCCACCACCGCGGACTACCACGCGCACGTGGCCAACGCCTCGGGCCTGCGGGCCGACGACCCGGTGCACGTCGCCGGGGTGCCCGCGGGCCGGGTGACCAGCGTGACGCTGGCCGGAGACCGGGTCGACGTGGCGTTCCGGCTCGACCGCGACGTCACGCTCGGCGACCGCAGCGAGGCCGCGGTCAAGCTGCTGACCGTGCTCGGCAGGCGGTACCTGGAGGTGCGGCCGGCGGGCCAGGGGTCGCTGGAGACCATCCCGCTGGAGCGGACCAGGGTGCCTTACCTGCTCGACGACCTGGGCCGGGACGCCCAGCAGACCACCGGGCAGCTCGACCTGAACCGCATCCGGCAGATGCTGCGCACGCTGGCCGAGGTGACCCCGGACGATCCCGCCCAGCTGCGCCGGGCACTCGACGGCGCGGGCGCGGTGGCGACCGTGGTCAGCGAGAACGACGCCGAGCTGGGCCGCCTGCTCACCGGCGCGCAGCAGGTAACCCAGCTGCTCATCGGCCAGAGCGACCGGCTGGTCACCCTGCTCGGCAACGCCGATCTGGTGCTGCGCACGCTGACCGATCGCAAGGAGGTCATCGCCACGCTGCTCACCGACGTCGACCGGCTCACCGCCACGGCGGCGGCGCTGTTGCGGGAGAACCGGCCGCGGCTGGACACCGTGCTCGGCCAGCTGCGGACGATCACCCAGTCGCTGCACGCCCGGCAGGGTGAGCTGGCCGCGACGATCACCCGGCTGGCGCCGGTCAGCCGCTACCTCGCCAACGCCACCGGCAACGGCACCTGGGGCGACGTCGCGTCGCCCGGCGGGCCGATCCCGGACAACCTGCTCTGCGTGGTGGGCCTGGCCAGGGGGTGCCGATGAAACGCCTGCTCGCCGCGGCCGTGATCGCCGTGCTGCTGGCCGCCGGGGGTCTCTGGTATTTCACCCGGGACGACGCCGTGCGCACGGTGACCGCCGACTTCGCCCAGGCCGACGGTGTCTTCCCGGGCAACCGGGTGACCGTGCTCGGCGTCGAGGTCGGCACGGTGACCGCCACCGAGCCACGCGGCGGCACCGTCCGGGTCACCATGGCGGTTCCCGGTGATCTCCGGCTGCCTGCCGAGGTCGGCGCCTGGGTGATCACGCCGTCGGTGATCAGCGAGAAGTACGTCGAGCTGGATCCGCCCTACCGCGGCGGGCCCGCCGCCGAGGGCGATCTCGCCATCCCGCTCGAACGCACCCGCGCCCCGCTGGCGTTCGACGAGCTGATGCGATCGCTGAACACACTGCTCACCGCGCTGGGCCCGCCCGCGCCGGGACAGCCGTCGCCGCTGGGCCAGCTGGTCGGGCAGGGTGCCAGGGCACTGGACGGCAACGGCGCCCGGTTCCGGGACGCCGTCGGCAAGATCGCGCGGGCGTCGGAGGTCGTGGCCGGGCACGGCGACGACATCACCGCGGCACTGTCCAGCCTGGACACGCTGGTGCGCACCCTGGCCGCCAACAAGTCCACAGTGGACTCCGTGACCGGCGCGGTGACCGAGGCGGCACGGCTGTTCGGCGAGCAACGCGGCCAGCTCGCGGGCAGCCTCACCCAGCTGGCCGAGACGCTGCGGCAGGTCAACGGGCTGGTCGAGGCACACGGGGCGCCGCTGGCCGAGGACCTCGGCAGGCTGGCGGCACTGAGCAGCACGGTCGGCGCGCACCAGCGGCAGCTCGCCGAGATCCTCGACGTCGCACCGCTGGCGTTCGACAACTTCGGCAGGGCCATCACCCCGGACGGCAGGCTGCGGATCCGGCTCAACATCTCCACCAATCTGTCCCAGATCCCGGCCGCGCGGGACCTGTGCGCGCGGTTCCCCATCCCGCTGTGCTCGGGCGCGGGCCTGGTGAATCCGATCCCGTTCCCGCCGGCCGCGATCGACGGGCTGGGCATCGGGTCGGTGCTGGGCGGTGGCCGGTGAGGGCCAGGGCGGCGGTCGTGGCGGCGGCCCTGCTGTGCGGTGGCTGCGTCGGGCTGCAGGACCTGCCGGTGGGCCGCTCCCCGGACGGCCCCGTCTACCACCTGACGCTGCGCTTCGCCGACGCCGGGACGCTCACCGCGGGCGGCAAGGTCAAGCTCGGCCAGGCCGAGGTCGGCCGCGTCGGCGAACTGCGTGCCGAGGGGTTCGAGGCGGTGCTGACCGTGGCCGTGCGGGAGGAGGTCGTCCTGCCGGAGGGAACCACCGCGCGCATCGAGGCCGACTCGGCGCTGGGGGAGCAGTTCGTCGCACTGCACCCGCCGGCGGGCCCGGGGCCGGGCAGGCTCGCCGACGGCGCGGTGATCCGCGATACGTCCACCGGCCCGTCGGTCGAGGACCTGCTGGCCGCCGCCGGCACCGTGGTCGGCGGCTCCGGGCTGGACCAGGTGCGCACGATCGTCACCGAGACCAGCGCGGCGATCGGCGGGCGGGAGGACAAGCTGCGTGAGCTGTTCACCCGGCTGGACACGCTGCTGGGGTCGGTGCAGGCCCACCGCGGCGAGCTGACCAGGACCGTGGACTCGCTGAACGCGCTGGCGGCACTGGCCGTCCGGGAGCAGGCCACGCTCACCGCCGGGCTCACCAGGCTCGCGCCCGCCCTGCGGGTGCTGGCCGACCAGCGCACCCACGTCCAGGACCTGCTCGGCCGCGTCACCACGCTGAGCCGGGTCACCACCGAGGCGCTGGGCCGCACCCGCGAGCAGTTGCTCGGCATGCTGCCGCGGGCCCGGCAGGTGCTGGCGGAGGTCGGCTCGCTCGACGGCGAACTCGGCCGCACGCTGGCGATGCTGGAGCCGTTCGGCCGCGACCTCGCCCGCGCGATCCCCGGCGACTACCTCAACGTCGACGGGACACTGGACGTACCGGGCACGATCCTGCCGCTGCTCACCGGGTCGCCGCTGCCGGCCGGGAGCGCGCCGGAGCCGGGCGGTCTCGACGCCCTGCTGCGCGGGGGTGTCCGGTGAGCCGGGCGCTGTCGCGGTCGGTGCTGACCCAGCTTGCCGTGTTCCTGGTGATCGCCGTGGCATGCAGTGCCTACGTCGGGGTGCGCATCTTCGGTGACGACCCGCTCGGCGGCACCTACCGGGTCACCGTCCACATGGCCGACACCGGCGGGCTGACGCCGCTGTCCGACGTCACCTACCGCGGCGTGCGGATCGGCACGGTGACCGGTACCGGCATCCGGCCCGGGTTCGGCGGCGTGGAGATCCACCTGGAGCTGCGCGCGGGCACGCGGGTTCCGGCGGCCACGCGGGCGGTGGTCAGCATGGAGACGCCGGTCGCGGTCACGAAACTCGACCTGCGGCCGGACACCGACCGGCCGCCCTACCTCGCCGACGGCGCGGTCATCCACAGCGAGGCGACCAGCCGCCCGCTGCCGCTGGAGACCGTGCTGGTCAACGCCATGCGGTTCGCCGACTCGCTGAACACCGAGGACCTGCACAAGCTCACCGGTGAACTGGCCGCCGGGCTGGCCGGCACGACCGGCGACCTCACGCGCATCCTGGACGCGAGCGGACCGCTGATGGACCTGTTGCGGCGCAACCAGCCCACGCTGGTCAGCCTCACCGGCAACGCCGCGGACCTGCTGGACACCGCTGGCGAGCACGGCCGTGGGCTGCGGGAGACCACGGCCGCCATGCGGGCGCTGACCGGGCAGCTGCGCGGCCAGGTCCCGGCCGTGGAGAGCCTGCTCGACACCGGGCCGCAACTCGCGCAGCGGCTCGTCCCGCTGCTGACCGGCGCGCGGCCCGCGGTGTCGACGCTGATGGGCAACCTGGTCACCACCAGCCAGATCATGGTGACCCGCACCCCGGCGCTGGACCAGCTGCTGGTCGCCATGCCGGACACCCTGCACCGGCTCGCCGGGATCGAACGCGGTGGTGTCGCACGGTTCTACCTGGTCGGTGCGCAGGGCGCGGCGTGCTACTACGGCACGCCCCGGCGGCCGGCCACCGAACAGGGGCCGAGGACGCCGCAGGAGGGCTGGTCCTGTCCCGGCGGGCAGCCCGGCCTGCAGCAACGCGGCGCCGCCAACGCGCCCCGGCCCGCCGTCACCACCTACGACCCCGCCACCGGCCGCACCGTCGCCCCGGACGGGTCGGCGATGCGGATCGGCCCGTCCGGTGGTCAGGCGGGCGTGCTCGGCCCGCGGTCCTGGTACGCCCTGCTGCTGCAGGGCGCCTCGTAGAAGGGAAGTGCATCGTGTCCACCGCAACGTTGACCAGGAAGCCGTCGCCGCGCCCACGCACTGTCTCGCGGGAGCCGCAACCGCGCCGGCCCGCCGGACCGCTGCGCCGGGTGCTGGCCGCGGCGGTCGTCGTGTCGCTGCTCGGCGGTGCCGCGGTGCTGGTCGGGCTGCGCCTGCACGGGGCGTCGGCGATCGAGGACGCACGCGCGTCGGCGGTGGACGCCGGCCGTCGCTACGCGACCTCGATCGCCACCTACGACTTCCGCGACTCGGCGGCCAACCTCAACGGCGTGGTCGCCACGTCGACGGAGAAGTTCGCCGCGGAGTACCGCGAGTCGTCCACGCAGCTGATGCAGCTGATCACCCAGTACCAGGCCACGTCGCAGGGCACGGTGCTGGACGCGGCGGCGACCGAGGTGACCGCCGATCGCGCGGTCGTGCTCGCGTTCGTCGACCAGACCATCCGCAACACCAACCTGAAGGAGCCACGCGTCGACCGCAGCCGCATGCGCCTGGTCCTGCTGCGCTCCGGCGACGAGTGGCGCCTGGACGAGATCACGCTGCTCTGAGGCCGCGACTTTCGTCGTGGGCCGATCGGGTCGCTCCGTCCGATTTGCCGCCTTGTTACGGGATGATCCTGCAGTTGGTCATTCACTGACTATCACTGTGGGGAAGGACTGTCATGGCAAGAATGGGCAAGCTGCTGGTCGCCGCGGCGACCGTGGCCGGGCTGGTGATGGCACCGGCCGCGTACGCGAGCGACGTCGTCGCGCCCGCTCCGGACTGGGTCCGGGCGATGCCGGCTCCGGCCAGGGTCGAGGGCGTCCGGCCGATGGCCGAGCTGAACATCCAGTACCAGGTGCAGGAAACCGGGTACTGGTGCGGCCCGGCCGCCACGCGGATCGCCATGTCCGCGCGGACGTCGAACCTGCCGAGCCAGGGCGCGCTGGCCGCGCAGCTCGGCACCACCGAGAACGGGACCGACCACATCAGCCAGATCACCACGGTGCTGAACCAGAACCTGGGTGGTGGCTGGTACGAGACGAAGGAGATGCCGAACGACCCGCCGACGCAGGCGCAGCGCGACCTGCTGTGGCGTGACATCGTGCTGGACGTCGACAAGGGCTACGCCATCGTCGCCAACATCGTGGCGCCAGCCAACAACCACCCGCCGGGCTACCCGAACTACACCGTCTACCACTACTTCACCATCATCGGCTACAACGCCGAGAACTCGACGGTGAAGATCGCCGACTCGGCGAACTTCGGCGGGAACCAGATCTACTGGCTCACCTTTAACCAATTGGCTACGTTGATCCCGCCGAAGGGTTACGCGGCCTGACCGGTTCGGCGTCCGGCGGTGGTCGGCGCTACCGTTCCGGCCATGGGAACTATTCGGCGTCCGGCGTGCGTCAGGATCTCCTGGGCACTGTGGCTCGGTAACGGTCTTCTCTGGTTCGCGTTCGGTGTGAGCAACCTGGTCGACGGTACCCGGGCGGCCGGGGGAGTGATGGCGCTGGGAGCCCTGACCGTGTTCGGCGCCTTGAGCCTGCGCAGGGGATTCCAGGGGCCGCGTTATGTGCTCACGTTGCTCGGGATCGTGGGACTGGTGTCCATCTTCGGCCTCACCGACACGCCGGCGAACGTGGACTCCGGCGCCTGGCTGGTGGTGGTCATCTTCTGCCTGCTGAGCGGGTCGAGTGTGGCCGCCACCATTCTCATGTGGCTGCCGGAGGCCAGTCTTTACGTGCGGCGAACACGACAAGGATACCAAGAAAATCGAACAAATGATCGATAGGTCTCGCTTCTGAGGTTGGGGCATGCGAACATGTGTTCGTGACCGAACCCACCATTCTGCATGCCGACCTGGACTCGTTCTACGCGTCGGTCGAGCAGCGGGACCGGCCCGTCCTGCGGGGGCGCCCGGTGATCGTGGGTGGTGGCGTGGTGCTGGCCGCGAGCTACGAGGCGAAGGCGTTCGGGGTGCGCACCGCGATGGGTGGTGGCCAGGCCCGCAGGCTCTGCCCGCAGGCCATCATCGTGCCGCCCCGGATGTCGGCCTACTCGGAGGCCAGCAAGGCGGTGTTCGCCGTCTTCCGGGACACCACGCCGCTGGTCGAGGGCATCTCGATCGACGAGGCGTTCCTCGACGTCGGTGGGCTACGCAAGATCGCCGGGCCCGCCGACCAGATCGCCGCCCGGCTGCGGCGCGACGTCGCGGAGCGGGTCGGCCTGCCGATCACCGTCGGCGTGGCACGCACGAAGTTCCTGGCCAAGGTCGCCAGCGGGGTCGCCAAGCCGGACGGGCTGCTCGTCGTCCCGCCGGACGGTGAACTGGACTTCCTGCATCCGCTGCCGGTCGAACGCCTGTGGGGGGTCGGGGAGAAGACGTCGGAGAAGCTGCGGGCACGCGGGGTGCGCACGGTCGGGCAGGTGGCCGCGCTGGGGGAGGCCAGGCTGGTGGCGATGCTCGGCAGAGCCGGCGGCAGGCACCTGCACGCGCTCGCGCACAACCACGACCCGCGCCCGGTGCAGGTGGGCAGGCGCCGCCGGTCCATGGGCGCGCAGCGCGCGCTGGGGCGCGGGCCGAAGTCGCGGGCCGAACTCGACGCGGTCGCCGTGACGCTGGTCGACCGGCTGACCCGACGGCTGCGTGCGGCCGGCCGGGTGTGCCGGACGGTGGTGCTGCGGCTGCGGTTCGCCGACTTCACCCGGATCACGCGGTCGCGCACGCTGGGGGAGGCCACGGACGGCACCGACGTCGTGCTGGCGACGGTGCGTGACCTGCTGGCCGCGGCGATGCCGCTGATCGAGCGGGAGGGCATCACACTGCTCGGCATTTCTCTGTCCAATTTGGACAACCATGGTGCGGTGCAGCTGGAACTGCCGTTCCAGGTGGACCGGGCGACGGCGCTGGACACGGCCCTGGACGGGGTGCGCGACCGCTACGGTACGGCCGCCGTCACCCGGGCCGTCCTGCTCGGCCGCGACCCGGGCATCTCCGTGCCGCTGCTGCCGGACTAGGAGCCCGAGCCGGCCGGTGTCATCCCGAGGTGGTCCATGACGAAGGCGACGATCTCGGCATGGTGTTCGAGGGCTTGCGCTCGCGTCGCCGGCAGATGCCCGTAGTCCTTCCGGACTCGCAGCAGTGGCTTGTTCGCACTGCTCGCGGCGCGCAGCCGCGCGGTGAAGACGCGACCGTGGAACGGCTCGCAGCCGTGGTCGTGTTCCCCGTGGATCTGCAGCACGGCTGGGTGCCGCAGGCCGAGGCGGATGTTGTGGTACGGGGAATAGGCGGCGATCCGGCGGGAGTCATCGGGGTCGGTGACGTCGCCGTAGTCCTCCAGGAACGCCCCGCGCGCGAACCTGGCCGCGGGGTTGCCCTGGCTCTGGAATTCCAGCATGTCCAGCAGTGGCACATCGGCCACCACCGCGCCCCAGAGATCCGGCCGCCGGACCAGCGCGACACCGGCGAGCATGCCGCCGTTGCTCTTGCCGTAGAAGGCCAGCCGCCCGGCTTCGCTGACACCGGCCGCGATCAGGTCGTCGGCGACGGCGAACAGGTCGTCGAAGGTGTTCTGTTTGTTGGTCAGGCGCCCGGCTTCGTACCACTCGCGGCCGTATTCGGCACCACCGCGAAGGTTCGCTTGCACGTACACGCCGCCCGCGTCGAGGAACGGGCCGACATTCCCGAGATAGTGGGGCATCAGCGCCATGTTGAAGCCTCCGTAGGCTTCGATGAACGCCGGCTGTGGCCGGGTGCGGTCGACATCGGCCCGGTGGACGAGAAAGTAGGGGATGCGGGTGCCGTCCCGGCTGGTGGCGAACCCGCGGCCGACGGTCAGTCCCGGAAGTGCCCGGCTGCTCTCGCTTAGCTGGACGAGCTCGTTCGTCCCGGGCAGATAGTGGTAGTCGGCGGATGCCTGCTGGAAGGTTTCGTGGGTGAACGTCAGCTCGGTGGAGCGCTCGAAGCGGCGGGCGGCCATCGCTGTGGGCGAGGAGCCGGAAGCCGGCATCGGGATGGAGGCCTTCGCCTGGCCGGTCGCGGTGATCACCCGGAACTCCACCGCGATGTCCCGGATCTCGCAGACCACGAGGTCGTTCCCGAGTTTCCGGACGCACCGCAGGACCGCTTCGGACTCCGGGACCAGTTCGCGCCAGGTGCCCTCGTCGGAGGAGGTGGCGACGGGGATGGCGACCACCCTGCCGCGGGGCGCCTTGGCGGTGACGACCGCGACGTAGGTGTCGTCGTCGTACCACACACCGTGGCACTCACCGGGGTGGTCCACGGGGAGGAAGGGGCGCCACTCGCCGGTGGCCCGGTCCATGAGGTGGCAGGCGACCTGCTCGTGCTGTCCGGACAGGGCGATGACGTGAGCGCCGTCCGGGGACACCTGCGCGGTCAGCGTGAACGTGTTGTGCGGGAGCTGGGTGTGGGTGAACACGGTGTCGGCCTCGCCGGGGACACCCGGGTCCACCGGGACGAAGCGCATCCGGTGCTCGCCGGCGTCCGTCCGGTCGGCCGTGTAGAACCCGGTACCGTCCGGCAGCCAGCCGGGAGTCGCGCCCGCGGCCAGATGTGGCGGCGCTGTGACGGGCAACAGCCTGCCCTCCTCGGTGCCGACGACGTGCAGTGTGCCGATCGTCTCTCCCAGCGGGTAGGTGGCGAACACGACGCGTGATCCGTCGGGAGCCGGTTCGTACCACAGCAGTTGCGCTCGCGTGCCGTCCTGACCGAACGCGGGGTCGCGTGGGTCGACGATGAGGGTGCGGGGTCCGTCAGCTGTTTCCGAGACCCACAGGCCCAGCGTCGGATCGTCGGCGGTGACCGCGTCGAGACGGAACCAGAACCGGCCCATGCGGCGCGGTGTCGTGGTCCCCCAGATCTCCGCGGTCGACGGCTGGTCCGCGATGGTCCGGTCGAGCTGGTCGCGGACCTCGCCGAAATGCTTCCAGCCGTGGATCGCGGCCGTGGTGACGGCGTTCTCCTGTTCCTGCCAGGCCAGCACCTCGGGTGTGTTCTCCCGCAGCCAGCGGTTCTCGTCGGTGAACGTCACCGACCCGACCGTCACGACCTGCTCCTCCGCGTCACCGTGCGCTGCTTCGGCTGTCACCCGTACTCCTCGGATCCACTTCCTTGGGGCCCTTCAGCCTAGGATTCACCGCCGCGCCGGGGCTGTGGACAGATGTCGGGCCGCGAAGCGGATCTGTTCGACGTCTGTCCAGTTCCCACTCACGACGTGGCGTCTCATGCTGCTACGAGCTTCGCCGCCGGCCCCGCCACCAGGAGGTACGAATGTCCGCACGCTCAGCTCCGGGCACCGCCGCTGCTCCGCACATCGTCGACCTCGTCACCCACAACTCCGTCGAGATTCCCGCGGAACCGGCGGTGATCTGGCCGTTCCTGCTCGACACGAACAGCTGGAAGCAGGGCGCGAAGCCGGTCCGGGAGTCCGGTGAGCCGGACGCCGTCGGGGAGGTCCGGGTCGCCCGCGGGCAGTCCGACGGCGTCGAGTACGTGCTGACCGTCGAGACGGTCGTGCTCGAACCGCCCTTCCGCAAGGTCGTGAAGCTCCTGACCGGTTCACCCGGCGATCCGGGATGGGCGGCCTGGCAGCTCGTCCCGCTCGGGGATTCGGCACTGGTGAGCTACGACGTCTACAGCAGGCACGACATCGGAGGTGCCGGGCTGAGCGTGGAGGACTACCTCGCGTCCCACCGGGTCCGTTTCGACGCCGAGCTCGCCGAGCTCGCGCGGCTGGTCGAGGCGGAGGTGTCCGTCCGATGAGCAACGAAGCGGTGGTCAGCGGCACGCCGGTTGTGCGGGCCCGCGCACGGTCGGTGAGCGTGCTGCTGGTCGGCTGTGTGGTCATCTACGGCCTGCTCGAGGCGATGATTCTGCCCGCCCTCGCGCTCATTCAGCAGGGAATCGGCGCCACACCGGCGCAAGCCGGGTGGATCATCTCGGCGATGGCGCTCACCGGCGGGGTCGCGACCCCGGTCGTGGGCAGGCTCGCCGACGTCCGCGACCGGCGGGGCGTACTGCTCGGCGTTCTCGCGCTCACCTGCGTGGGGATCGCGATCGCGGGGCTGGCCTCCTCGGTGGCGGTGTTCGCGATCGGGCAGGGCCTGCAGGGCGTCGGGATCGGCCTCGTACCCCTGGCCGTCGGCATCGTCCGCGACAGCGAGCCACCCGAGAAGCTCCGCAGGACCAACGGCCTGCTCGTCGGCGGAATGGCCGTCGCGAACGCGACCGGTGTGCTGCTGGCCGGGCCGATCCTCACCGTGCTCTCGTACCGATGGCTGTACTGGATCGCCTTGATCGTGCTCGTACCACTGACGGTGCTCGCGTTCCGCGTGATGCCGTCCTACCCACCCGCGGCGCGGGGCCGGGTCGACTGGGCGGGCGCCATCCTGCTCGGCGCCGGTCTGGTCGCGCTGCTGCTCGGCGTCACGTTCGTCCCGTCGGCGGGCTGGACGTCCGCGCCCGTGCTCGGGCTGGGCGCCGTGGCCGTCCTCGCGCTGGCCGGGTTCGTCGCCGTCGAGCGGCGGGTCGCGCAACCCCTGGTCGACCTGCGGCTGGGCGGACGGGCGGTGGCGATCGTGCACGTGACCGCGTTCGCCGCGGGAATGTCCTCGGCCGTGGTGCTCATCACCGTCCCGACGATCGTCGCGGCACCGGCGGCGACCGGGTACGGACTGGGCCTGACCCCGCTCGTCACCGGGCTGATCATGTTCCCGCTCGGTGTGCTCGGCGCGATCGTCTCCCCGCTGACCGGAAAGCTGGAGAAGCTGGTCGGGTCGCGCATGGTCATGGTCCTGTCCGGCGTCCTGTTCCTCGGCGCGGGGCTGGTGATGATGGGTGGCCGGGCCGACGCCGTCGTGCTCGCCGCCGGCGCCGGCATGGTCGGTGTGGCGGTCGGGGCCGGGCTCACCCAGGGCGTCAACATCATCGCGCTCACACTTCCCGCGGACCGCGTCGCGAGCGTCTCCGGGGTCGCCTACGTCCTGCGGTCGGTGGGCAGTGCGGTCGGTGCCCAGGTAGCCGCCACCGTCGTGGCCCTGGAGGTGATTCCGGGTACGCAGCTGCCCAGCTGGAACGCCATCACCTGGGCGTTCCTCGGTGCCGGCGCGGTGGGTCTCGTTGTGGCCCTGGCGTCCTTCGGCCTTCCCGCCCGGCTGGCCGCCGCACGCCAATAGCCCAAGCGGGGGATGTTCCTCACACCGTCCACTGTGGATAGTCAAGATCGACTTCGTGCACCCGGCGCGGCAGGGCTGTCACGGTGAGCGACCAAACGGAAACTTTTTGTGGACATGGGCGGTCTTGTCTGCTTGCATGGCGTGCGTTGCCGACGTGGTTGTCCGTCGGCGCAACAGGGGCCGTACGCAGACGAAAAGGGTAGTGACAGACGATGGCGACGCGGGCTCGGGAACTGTTGGATCGCTCGCGGAGTTTGCTCGACCGGTCCCGTGCCGCGGCGGCGCAGTTCCTCGCCGCTCAACGGCAGGCGGCGTCTCCGCAGGTCACGCAACGGCCGGTGATCGAAGCCGCGCCGCCGCGGCCTGCTCCGGGTGAGCAGGACGAGGTGCTGGCCGGCGTGTGCGCCAGCGTCTCGCTGCGCGACCTGAACCTCGTCGACAGCCTGCTCGCCCAGCTGGAGCAGATGGAGGCCAGGGAGGACGACGAGGAGCGCCTGGCACAGCTGTACCGGCTCGACCACCTCGCCACCCGGTTGCGCCGCAATGCGGAGAACCTGCGGGTTCTCGCCGGGCGGGAGGCCAGCGACAACACCACGGACACCACCTCGGTCGTCGATGTCATCCGGGCGGGCATGTCGTCGATCGACCACTACACGCGGGTCACCATCGGCCGGGTCGTGCCGCTGGGCGTCGTGGGCTTCGCGGCCGACGACGTCAGCCGGGTCGTCGCCGAGCTGCTGGACAACGCCACCCGGCACTCGCCGCCGAACGCGCCGGTCCGGGTCAGCGCGCACCTGACCGAGCAGGGCAGTGTGCTGCTGCGCATCGAGGACGAGGGTATCGGCCTGCCCGGTGACCGCCTGTCCGAGCTCAACGACCGCCTCACCGGCGACCCGGTGCTCGACCACGACTCCGTGCGGCACATGGGGCTGGCGGTCGTGCGGCGGGTGGCCAGCAGGCACGGCATCCGGGTCCGGCTGGAGCGCCGGATCCCGCACGGCACCACCGCGACCACGCTGCTGCCCGCGGAGTTGGTCAGCGAGCTGGCCGAGGCCAGCTGGTCGGGCACGCAGACCGTCGTGTTCCCCCGCAACGCCGCCGTCGCCCAGTCCGGCGGCACCGCCGAGGCCGCGCCGGAACCGCCGCCGGTGACCAGGCAGTCGTCGCTGGGCAAGCTGCCGCGACGGCACGCCGCCACGGCACCGGCGACCGCGGTCGCCGAGGAGCCGCCCCGCCGCAAGCCGTCACCCGTGCCGGTGTCGGGCGGGACGACCGCGGGCGGGCTACCCCGCAGGGTTCCCCGCAGCATCAAGGGAACCGGCGAGGACTCCGGCCCGCCGGAGTTCGGCAGCGACCTGGGCGACAACGGGCACGAGCAGCTGATCGGTGACCTCGGCGCGTTCACCGAGGGCGAGCAGGCCGCACTCGACGAGCGGCGCACCACGACAGCAGACATCGATACCACCGAGGACAAGCAAGCGTGACGGCCGCCGAAAACCACACCCGCAAAGAAGAATTCGCCTGGCTGATCAACGACTTCGTGTCGAAGGTGCACGGCGTGAGCCACGCGTTGATCATGTCGACCGACGGGTTCCCGCTGACCGCCTCCGCCGAGGTCGACGAGGAGGCGGCCGAGCAGCTGGCCGCCATCGCCAGCGGGCTGCTCAGCCTCGCCGGGAACAGCGCGACCCTGTTCGGCAAGGGGCGGTGTGAGCAGATCATCATCCGGCTGACCCGGGGGTACTTCCTGTTCATGGGCATCGATCCGGGCGCCGGGCTCGCTGTGCTGACCGGCCCGGAGTGCGATATGAAGGTCGTTGCCTACGAGATGACGCAGTTCGTCTCGAGCGCAGGCCACGTGCTGACCCCCGAGATGCGTGCCGACCTCCGGCGCGTGCTCACCGCCCGCAGGCCGCAGTCCTGACCGCCCCCGGGACGAGGATGTGATCACCGTGTCCACAGACACCGGCACCACCGACGAGCCGGCCTCGGCGTACAAGATGCGTAGCAGCCGGGTCCGGCCGTACACACTCACCGGAGGCCGCACCAAGACGAGGCACCACCTGCTGGTGGAGACGCTCATCTCGGTGCCCCGCTACGATCCGGCACTGGCGGATTCGCTGATGCCGGAGTCCCGGGCGCTCTACGAGAGAGCACGGTCGCGGTCGTCGATCGCGGAGCTGTCGGCCGGGCTGACGATGCCGCTGGGCGTGGTCCGGGTGCTGCTCAGCGACCTGGCCGTGCAGGGGGCGATCTACATCCACCCCACGGCCCACAGCTTCCAGAACGACACGAGCGTGCTGGAGCGCATCCTCGATGGCTTGAAGCGGCTTCCCGTCTGACCCGGGCGTCGGCGCGTTAGTGCCAGCGGAAAGGACATGATGACCAACCCCAGCTCCGGCGAGCCCGACGACGACCTGCTGACGATCTCGGCGAAGATCGTCATCGCGGGCGGGTTCGGCGTCGGGAAGACGACGATGGTGAACGCCGTCTCCGAGGTGCCGCCGATCAACACCGAGGCCTGGATGACCGAGGCCGGCCAGGGCGTCGACGAGCTCCCGCCCGACGGCGCGAAGTCGACCACGACCGTCGCGATGGACTTCGGCAAGATCACCCTGCATTCCGACCTGCTGCTGTACCTGTTCGGCACGCCGGGTCAGGCACGGTTCTGGTTCCTGTGGGACGACCTGTCCCGCGGGGCGCTCGGCGCCATCGTCCTCGTCGACACCCGCCGCATCGACCAGTCGTTCGCCGCGCTGAACTACTTCGAGAACGACTCGGACCTGCCGTTCATCGTCGCGGTCAACCTGTTCGACGGCGTGCTGACCCACGACCTCGACGAGGTACGCGAGGCGCTCGCGCTGAGCCCGGACATCCCGCTGATCACCTGCGACGCCCGCGACGGCGCGTCGGTGTCGGCGGCGCTGCAGGCCGTCGTGCGGCACACGCTCGCGTTGTCGCAGGTGTCGGCACCCGGCGGACAGCAGTTGACGCCCGCGCGGCTCTAGTGTCGGCGGCGCTGTCGCGCCATAGTGGAGAACCACCCAGCCTCTACTTCCCCTGGAGGACGCTCGATCATGCGCAAGGTCCTGATCGTCGGCGCCGGTCAGTCCGGTCTGCAGCTGGCGCTGAGCCTGCTCGATCACCAGTACGACGTCACCGTGATGTCGGCCCGCACGCCGGAGGAGATCCGCGGCGGCCGGGTGATGTCCACCCAGTGCATGTTCAACAAGGCGCTCCAGATCGAGCGTGACCACAAGCTCAACCTCTGGGAGGAGCAGACGGTCAAGGTGGAGGGCCTCGGCCTGTCCATCGGGGCGCCGGACGGCAGCGGCCGCGTGCTGGACTGGGTCGGCAAGCTGGACAACTACGCCCAGTCGGTTGACCAGCGGGTGAAGATGGCCGGCTGGCTGGAGCTGTTCGAGGACCGTGGCGGCAAGCTCGTGCTGCACGGCGTCACCACGTCCGACCTCGACCCGCTGTCCAAGCTCTACGACCTGGTCGTCATCGCCGCGGGCAAGGGCGAGCTGGTCCAGCTGTTCGACCGCGACCCGGAGCGTTCGCCGTACACCACGCCGCAGCGCGCGCTGACGGTCGCCTACGTCCACGGCATGGAGCCGAGGCCGGAGCACCCGGACTTCTCGGCCGTGCGGTTCAACATCGCGCCCGGTGCCGGCGAGCTGTTCGTCATCCCCGGCTACACGCTGAGCGGGAACTGCGAGATCCTGTTCTTCGAGGGGCTGCCGGGCGGGCCGCTGGACGTCTTCGACGACAAGCCGGGACCGCAGGAGCACCTGGACCGCATGCTGGAGCTGATGAAGCAGTACTACCCGTGGGAGTACGACCGCTGCGGCGCGGCCGAGCTGACCGACCCGCGGGCCACGCTGTCCGGCGGGTACACCCCGGTGGTCCGCAGGCCCTCGGGCGAGCTGCCCTCGGGCAACGTGGTGCTCGGCATGGCCGACGTCGTCGTCGCCAACGACCCGATCACCGGCCAGGGTTCCAACAACGCCGCGATCTGCGCACAGTCCTATTTGGAGTCCATTGTCGAGCACGGCGACAAGCCGTTCGACCGGCAGTGGATGCAGTCGGCGTTCGACCGGTACTGGGAGTACGCCCAGCACGTCACGTTCTGGACCAACGCGATGCTGCAGCCGCCGCCCCCACACGTCATGGAGATCCTCGGTGTGGCGGGGCAGAAGCCGGCGGTCGCCGAGCGGTTCGCCAGGGGCTTCGAGGACCCGTCGGACTTCCAGAACTGGTTCTTCGACCCGGAGAAGGCGGCCGCCTACCTGGCGAGCGTGTAGCCGCCCCGGACGTACGTGAAGGCCACCTTCACCACGTCAACCGTGGTGAAGGTGGCCTTCACGGTGTTGTGATCGTCAGACGACGGAGACGCTGGTCGCCTGCGGGCCGCGCTGGCCCTGCCCGACCTCGAACTCCACGCGGGAGTTCTCGTCGAGGCTGCGGAAGCCGTTGCCGCTGATCGCCGAGTAGTGGACGAAGAGGTCGGCGCCGCCGTCGTCCGGCGTGATGAAGCCGAAGCCCTTCTCCGAGTTGAACCACTTCACGGTGCCCTGAGCCATGGGTTTCTCCTGATTGCGTAAATGAATGTCACGGCTGTGCGGACCGGGAATCAGAAGAAACACGCCCGCTCAAGAATCCTTGCGAGCGTCACCAGTGAAACGAACACAAAAACCTTCAACCACGACAAGTGAAGCACGCCCGGCCGTGAACGCGCAACCGGGGTCCGGCTGGCCAGGAGCCGGCGGGTCGCGTACGCTGGGCAGTGACCGCGGCTGGATGCCGCCATAACCGGTGGCCACACCGCCACCGTTCTCGTGACCTTCGTGTTCCCGGTCGTGCCGTCGACCCCACGGTCCACAGTGGACTGTCCGTCCGGTGTTGAAACCCCAACACGGTCACGTCCCCCAACTTCAGGAGTTTTCCTCCATGCGCAACAAAACCTCAGGCCGGACCTCGGCCACCACGGCGGTGGTCTTCAGCCACCCCAGCCGCGATGAGCACGTCGCCCGCCCCGTCGACAACGGCGCGGTCGGCGACCGCGCCCGCCGGCTGCCCTTCTCGGCACCGGCCGGGAGGTCGTCACGGTGACGGCTACGGCTACCCAGAGCGACTACTCGGCCCTGTCCCTGCGGATCCGCGAAGCGGGCCTGCTGCGGCGGCGCTACGGCTATTACACGATCAAGACCGCCGGCACGTTACTGGCCTTCGCGGGCGCGTGGGTCGGGTTCGCGTTCATCGGCGACAGCTGGTGGCAGCTGTTCATCGCGGCCGGTCTCGCCGTCGTGTTCGCCCAGCTGGCCTTCCTCGGCCACGACGCCGGGCACAAGCAGATCTTCCGCACCCGCCGCCCCAACGACATCCTCGGCACGATGCACGGCGGCCTGATCGGGATGAGCTACCAGGAGTGGGTCGGCGGTCACACGCGTCACCACGCCAACCCCAACCACGAGGAACACGACCCCGACCTGGACATCTCCGCACTCGCGTTCACCACCAAGCAGGCGCGGCTGAAGAAGGGTTTCCTGCGCTGGATGGCCAAGCACCAGGCGTGGTTGTTCTTCCCGCTGCTCACGCTGGAGGGGCTCAACCTGCACGTGTCCGGCATCCGCGCCGTGCTCAAGGGTGAGACGAAGGCGCGGCGGATCGAGGGCGCCCTGCTGACCGCCCACGTCGTGGGCTACCTCACCACGGTCTTCCTGGTGCTCTCGCCGGGGCTCGCAGTGCTGTTCGTGGTGGTCCACCAGGCGCTGTGGGGCGTCTACATGGGCTGTTCGTTCGCGCCCAACCACAAGGGCATGCCGACGATGACCGGCCAGTCGGCCGACTTCCTGCGCAAGCAGGTGCTGACCTCCCGCAATATCCGCGGCGGGCCGCTCACCGACTTCGTGCTCGGTGGGCTGAACTACCAGATCGAGCACCACCTGTTCCCGAACATGCCCCGGCCGCACCTGCGCCTGGCGCAGCCGATCGTGCAGTCCTTCTGCGCCGAGCGCGGTATTCCGTACAGCCAGGCGAGCCTGCTGCGGTCCTACCGCCACGTCCTGGAGCACCTGCACGAGATGGGCGCGCCGCTGCGGGCCGCCGACCGGGCGGTGGCGGCCGTCTAGGACCGCGCTCCGGTGGCCTCTACTGTTGTCGCGATGAACGACCCTGTCCCAGCCGTGTCGCTGGCCCGTGGCGTGGCGGCCTACCTCGGCGCCGTGGCGCGGGCCGTCGGCGTCCCGCTGGAAGCCACGTCGTTCGAGGTCAGCGACACGGTCACGGCCTACCTCGGCCTGGCCCGGCGCTGGAGCCGGCGGCCCGACCACGACCTGATGCTGACCTGGAGTGAGCGGCACGGCTGGGCACTGGCCGTCGAGACCGCGCCGGGGGAGCGAGCCACCGTCGTGGCCTACCTCGACAGCGCGGACGTGGTCCCGGAACCGGAGGCCGTGGCGGGGTTCGTCACCGACGTCCTCGCCGGCCGCCGGGAGGGGCCCGAGCAGCCTGTGTACGGCACCACCGTGGAACGCGGCAGGCTCGCGGCGCAGCTGGCCCGCTACGTCACCGACTAGTGTCGGGCCTCCAGGAGGCGGTCGACGGCCTCGGGCGCGTAGACCGCGTCGACGACCATCGCCCGCAGGCCGAGCACGCCGGCGCGGTCGCCCAGCTCGCTGGTCACCACGGCCAGGTTGCGGGTGGCTCGCGGCAGTGCCCGCTGGTAGAGCACCTCGCGGACGCCGGTGACGAACTGCGTCTCGGCGACGTCGCCCGCGATCACCAGCACCTGCGGGTTGACCAGGCACACCACCGTGCTGAGCACCTCGCCGACCAGCCGGCCCGCCTCCCTGGCCAGCCCGACGGCTTCCGGGATCCCGGCCCGCACCAGCTCGACGAACTCCTTGCCGCCCGCGGCGGGGATGCCCCCGGCGGTGAGCCGTTCGGCCAGCGCCGTGCCGCTGGCCAGCGCGGCCAGGCAGCCCAGCGAACCGCACATGCACCGTGCCCGCGAGGTCGCGTCGACGCGGACGTGCCCGATGTCGCCGGCGCCGCCGTCGATGCCCCGGTAGACCGCGCCGTCGAGCACCAGGCCCGCGCCGATCCCGGTGGCGACCTTCACCAGCACCAGCGACGGGCAGTCCGGGTAGCCGCCGGCGTACTCGCCGAACGCCATCACGTTGGCGTCGTTGTCGACCAGCACCGGCACACCCCAGTCGCGGCCCAGGTGCTCGGCGATCGGGTAGCCGTCCCAGCCGGGCATGATCGGCGGCTGGCGGACGGTGCCGGACTCCACCGGCCCGGGCACGCCGAGGCCGACGCCGCGGACCCGGTTGGCGGGCTGCCCGGCCCGGTCCAGCAGCGACCGCAGCTCGGCGGTCACCCAGCCGAGGACTTTGCCGGGGCCGTCGCTGATCCGCAGCCTGCTCACCGACTCCGCCAGCGCCGCTCCGGCCAGGTCGAACACGCCCAGCCGTGCGTGGGTGGCGCCGAGGTCGGCGGCCAGCACGACGCCCTGCTGGTAGTCGAACTCCAGCCGGGACGGCGGCCGCCCGCCGGTGGACGAGTCGACGCCGCCGACCCGCAGGAACCCGCCCGCCCGCAGCGCGTCCAGCCGCTGGCTGACCGTGGACCGGGCCAGCCCGGTCCGCTGCTGCAGCTCCGCGCGGGTGTGTGCCCGTCCGGTGCGGATCAGCCACAGCAGGTGGCCTGCCGACGGCTGTGCCGCGGCCTGTCGCAGGTCAGCCCTTGTCGGCACCGCTGGTGAGCCCTTCGGTCAGCATCCGCTCGGCCGCGTAGAACAACGCGACGATCGGGATGGTCAGTACCACCGATCCTGCCATCAACACGGTCTTGGGCACCTCGATACCACCGGAAAGCTGCGCCAGCCCCAGCGAGACCGTCCACTGTGACCGGTCGGCGGCCAGGAAGAGCAGCGCGAACAGGAATTCGTTCCACGCGATCATGAACACGTACAGCGCGTTGGCCATCACCGCGGGCGCGGCCAGCGGCATCGTCACCCGCCACATCGTCTGCCAGCGGCTGCAGCCGTCGATCGCGGCCGCCTCCTCGATGCTGTCCGGGATCGTGGTGAGGTAGTTGCGCAGCGTGTAGATCGACACCGGGATCGTCTGTGCGATGTAGACGATCATCAGCCCGGTCAGCGAGTCCCGCAGGCCCAGCTTGGTGAACAGCACGAACAGCGGAACCGCGAGCAGGATCGCCGGGAACATGTACACGGCCAGGAACAGGAAATGCACCTGCCGGTGGCCGAAGAACCGCAGCCTGCTGATCGCGTACGCGCCGGGGATGGCCACGGCCAGCGTCAGCAGGACGGTCCCGGCCGACACCAGCGCGGAGTTGCCGAGCAGGCTCAGCATGCCCTGCCCGTCGTCCTCGGTGGACGCCAGCACCTCGCCGTAGGTGCGCAGTGTCCACTCGGAGAAGTCGACCCACAGCCTGCCCGGGTCCTGCAGCAGGCTCTCGATGGGCCGGATGGACAGCAGCACCATGTAGTAGAACGGGAACAGCGTCGCCAGTGCCAGCACCACGATGACGACCCAGCGCAGCACGCCGAACAGGCGGTTCTCGAAGCGGTCGCGGTCCATCATCGGCCGGCCTCCGGCTTGGGTGCGAAGAACTTCAGGTATCCGGCCAGGAACACCAGCAGCACCACGGCCAGCACCAGCGCCTGCGCCGACGCGGCGCCGACGTCGAACCGCGCGGTGAGGAAGTCGTAGACCCGCACGCTGGCGACGTCGGTGCCGGAGCCGCCACCGGTGAGCAGGTAGACGTCGTCGAACTTGTTGAAGTTCATCACGAACCGCAGCATCGCCAGCAGGGCGATCACCGAGGCCAGCTGCGGCAGCACGATGTGCCGGAAGCGCTGGGTCAGCGTCGCGCCGTCGACCCTGGCGGCCTCCTCCAGGTCCGGCGGGATGGCCTGCAACCGGGCCAGCAGGAACAGGAACGCGAACGGAAAGTACCGCCAGCCCTCGAACGCGATCACCGTCAGCAGCGCGACCGGCACCGGGATGTCCAGTCCCAGCAGGGAGATCGTGGTCTCCCGCTGGGTGAGGAACGCGACCGGCTTGTCCCAGCCGAGCAGCTTGACGCCCCACTCGTTGAGGATGCCGTACTGCGGGCTGAGCATGACCTCCCACACGAACGCCACCGCCACCACCGGCGCGACGTAGGGCAGCAGCATCGCCCCGCGCAGCAGCCCGCGGCCGCGGAACGACCGCCGCAGCGCGAGCGCGGCCGCCAGACCCAGCGCCAGCGACAGCACGGTGCCGCCGATGGCGTAGACCAGCGTCGTGCCGATCGAGCTCCAGAACCCCGGCGAGCCGAACACCGTGGCGAAGTTGTGCAGCGTGTAGGCGTCGAACAGGCCGGTGTCGCGGATGTTGATCAGCCGGATGCGCTGGAACGCCAGGATCAGCGTCCACAGCACCGGCACCACGACGACGGCCAGCACCACCAGCAGTGTGGGGGAGATGAGCAGCAACCCGGCGCGGTTCTCGGACCTGCGCAGTGCTCCCTTGGGCATCGCGCTCACCCCAGGGAGGTCTGGATCGAGCGGACGTCGTCGGCCGCCTCGGCGGCGGCCTCGGCCGGCGACGTTCCGCCGAGCATGGCGTCCACAGCCTTGGGCACCGGCATCTCGGCCAGCGTCGCGCCCATCAGCACCCCCTGTTCCTGTTCGAAACCCCAGCGGCGGAACGACTGCGGCCCCTGCCGCAGCGCACGCATGGTGTCCGGCGGGTAGATCTCGCCCAGCGGGCGTTTGGTGTCCACGCCCGCGGGCAGCGTGTCCCAGGTGCGGCTGAACAGCTCGCGGTCGGCGGGCGTGCCGGTGCGGGCGGGGATCTTGCCCTCCGGTGCCATGCCCAGCCAGCGCGGGTAGGCCGCCTCGCTCATCATGAACTCGACGAACTGCTGCGCCTGCGCCGTGCGGTCGCCGACGGGCAGCGTCCACGAGGTCAGCTCGCCGTACTGCGCGGGCTCACCCGAGCCGGGCGCGCCGGTGAGCGCCCCGACGACGCCGCTGTTGCGGGCCAGGAACAGCGGGTCGGCCTGGCACTGCGGGCAGGACGGCAGCGCGTCCGACCGCAGTCCGGCCAGCTCGTCGAGCAGGAACGACGACCAGACCACCATCGCCGAGCGGCCGGCGAAGTAGGTGGCGCGGATGCTGTCGATGTCCTGCGCGCCCGGTGGCGAGAACCGGGTGGCCAGCTGGCCGACCAGGTCGAACGTCCGCTCGCAGCGTGGCGAGTCCAGCGTGACGCCGCCGGCCGCGTCGACGAGCTGGCAGTCGTTGCCGACGGCGAGGCCCTCGAACGCCTGCCCGGTGGCGGCGTCGTTGGCCGCGGTGGCCATCGCGATGCCGGCGACGTCCCCGCGGTGCAGCGTGCGGGCGGCGGTGAGGATGCGTTCGTAGCTGTCCGGCGGCGGGAGACCGGCCGCGGCGAACAGGTCCTTGCGGTAGACCAGGATCTGCGCCCAGCCGTCGGACGGAACGGCCAGCGGCCGGTCGCCGTCGCGGGTCAGTTCCAGTGCCCTCGGGGTGAACGTCGCGGGGTCGAGCCTGCCCAGCACCTCGGCGGTGGCGCGGGTGTCGAGCAGCTCGTTGCCCGCCATCTGCCAGGTCGCGGTGAGCGGAAGCGCGCCGATGACGTCGGGCAGCTGGCCGGCCGCCGCCGCGGACATGATCATCTGGCTGAACTGGTTCTCGTCGACGGCGACGAGTTCGACCTCGACGCCCGTCCGCCGGGTGAACTCCGCGACCAGCTCCTCGGTGACCCGGACCCGGTCGGTGAGGTTCTCCAGGCTCCAGACCACGAGCTTTCCGGAACCGTCGTCGCGGCCGCCGCATCCGGCGAGCGTCGTGGCGGCGAACACCGCGGCCAGCACGGCGGCTGTCGCTCTGCGCACCATCCGGGGCTCCGTTCCGTCTTTGGGCCGAGGCGGCTACATCACAGCAGATCTTATGACCGACGACAAGACAGAAGTATGTACAGTGTCGGCCGTAAGGCAGCGTGAGCGAAGGAGGTCCGGGTGCCGAGCGTCGTCCAGTTCACCGGGCCCCGGCAGGTCGAACTCGCCGAGGTACCGGCCGAGCCCGTCGGTCCCGGTGAGGTCCGCGTGCGGACCCGGTTCTCCGGCATCTCCGCGGGGACGGAGCTGACCGCGTACCGGGGCACCAACCCCTACCTGACCCGGACCTGGGATCCGGAACGGAAGCTGTTCACCGGCGAACGCGCCGAAGCGGCGCCGCGGTACCCGCTGGTCGGCTGGGGCTACTCGGAGGCAGGCCAGGTCGTCGAGGTGGGCGCGGACGTCAGCGGGCTGCGGCCGGGCGATCCGGTGTGGGGGATCTGGGGACATCGCAGCGAGGCGGTGCTGCCCGCGGCGAAGGTCCGCGCGGTTCCGGACGGCGTCACGCTGCTGGCCGCCTCGTTCGCCAGGGTCGGCGCGGTGGCGCTGAACGCCGTGCTCGCCGCGCAGGCGAACCTCGGCGAGCTGGTGGCGATCTTCGGGCAGGGGGTGATCGGCCTGCTGGCCACCCAGCTCTGCGGTTGTGCCGGGGTGGAGGTGATCGCCGTCGACACCCTGCCTGCCCGCCGGGCCGCGGCGGCGAAGGCGGGCGCGCTGCTGGCGCTCGACCCGGCCGCGGAGGACGTGGCCGAGCGGGTGCGCGAGGCGAACGGCGGCGCCGGTGCCGACGTCGTCATCGAGCTGAGCGGATCGCATCCGGCCCTGCAGGAGGCCATCCGCACCGTCGGCCCCGGCGGCCGGGTGGTCGCGGCCGGGTTCTACCAGGGTGAGGGCATCGGCCTGCGGCTCGGCGAGGAGTTCCATCACAACCGGGTCGAGCTGGTCAGCTCGCAGATCGGCGGCGTGCCCGGACGACTGGCCGGCCGCTGGGACCAGCCCAGGCTGAACGAGGTGTTCCTGCGGCAGTGCGCGCGGGGCACCGTCGACCCGGCGGCCCTGGTCAGCCACCTGCTGCCGCCGTCGCGGGTGGGGCAGGCCTACGAGTTGCTGGACACCGACCCCGGTGCCGCGCTGCAGATCGTCCTCGACTTCGAGCAGGAGTGATGGTGACCCGTTTCGGCTGCCAGGAGCAGTTGCTCCCGGGCGACGACCTCGTCCGCAAGTGGGAGTTCGCCCAGTCCGCCGGCTTCGACGCCATCGAGCTGCGGGGCCGGGGTGACTTCGCGTTCCGCGACCGCCTGCCCGAGCTGCGCCGCGCCGCGGCCGCCGGAGTCGTCATGCCGACGGTGTGCGTGGAGATGGACCACTTCTTCGGCGCGTTCGACGCGGATCAGCGGGCCGACGCCATCGCGCAGCTCAAGTCCCAACTGTCCACTGTGGCCGAGATCGGCGGCGAGGGGGTCATGACACCGGCTTCCTACGGGATGTTCTCCCGCAGGTTGCCGCCGTTCCAGCCGCCCCGCGACGAGGCGGGCGACCGGGCCGTGCTGGTCGCGGGCCTGGCCGAGCTGGGCGAGCACGCGGCACGCGAGGGCGTGCGGTTGTACCTGGAACCGCTCAACCGGTACGAGGACCACATGGTGAACCGGCTCGATCAGGCCGCCGAGCTGATCGAGCTGTCCGGCCAGGAGTCGGTGCGCATCGCCGCCGACACCTACCACATGAACATCGAGGAGGACGACCCCGCGGCGGCACTGCTGCGGGCGGCGCCGCACCTCGGGCACGTGCACGTCAGCGAGTCCAACCGGGCCCAGCCGGGCACCGGGCACATCGATTGGCAGGCGATGCTGGGCGCGCTGGCGGCGGCCGGGTACGAGGGCTACCTCGTGCTGGAGTGCCGCCTGCGCGGCGAGCCGGAGGCCGTGCTGCCCGCCGTGCCGGAGTTCCTGCGGCGGGCGTCGTGACGGCCGGGCTGCGCGAGCGGGCCAGCCGCGTCCTGCTGGCGAACTGGCAGGGCCAGTCGACGGTTCCCGCCGCGGACCTGTACCCGCACCAGTGGAGCTGGGACTCCGCGTTCATCGCCGTCGGGCTGCGGCACGTCTCGCCCCGGCGGGCGCAGCGTGAGCTGGAGTCGCTGTTCGGCGCGCAGTGGCCGGACGGGCGGGTGCCGCACATCGTGTTCGACCGGGCCACCCCGGCCGGGGCGTACTTTCCCGGCGCGGACTTCTGGCGTTCGGCCGCGGTGACCGGCGTACGGCACCCGGCGACGTCCGGCCTGGTCCAGCCGCCGGTCCACGCGATCGCGGCATGGGAGACGTTCCGCGCCGACCCGGAACTGGCCCGGCGGCGGGGATTCCTGGCCAGGCTGTACCCGCGGCTGGTCGCCTGGCACCGGTACCTGACCGGCAGGCGGGCTCTGGGCACCGGTGGTCTGGTGTCCATCGTGCACCCGTGGGAGTCCGGAATGGACAACAGCCCGGCCTGGGACGGTCCGCTGAGCCGGGTGGAGCCGCTGCCCGCCGGGTCGTTCCGGCGGGCCGACCTCGCGCACGCAGTCGCGGGGGAGCGGCCGACCGACACCGACTACGGCCGGTACGTCCGGCTGGCCGCGGACTACCGCGACCACGGCTACGCCGACGGCCCGGCCATACCGGCGTTCGCCGTGCAGGACCCGCTGACCAACGCGCTGCTGGCCGCGGCGGAGGCCGCGCTGGCCGACATCGCCGCCGAGGTGGGCGCCGACCCGGCACCGCACCACGCCGAGCTGAAGCGGTTGCGGGAGGCGATGGTCGAGTGGCTGTTCGACGAGGGCGACGGCCTGCTCCACGCCCGCGACGTCCACACCGGACAGTCGCTGCGGGCAGGCAGCGTCGCCGGGCTCGTCCCGCTGGTGGTGCCGGGGCTGCCGGTGGCCGACGCGCTGGTGCGCACGGCCGTCGGCGACCGGTTCCGCATCGGGGAGACCGGCCTGCCGCCCAGCTACGACCGTACCGACGCGTTGTTCGACACCAGCCGCTACTGGCGTGGCCCGGCGTGGTTCAACATCGGCTGGCTGCTGTGGCGCGGCCTGCGGCTGCACGGCGCGACCGGCGTCGCGGACACCGTCCGGGCGGCGCTGGTGCGGGCGGCGGCGCGGGCGGGGTTCCGGGAGTACCTCGACCCGCTGACCGGGCACGGCCGCGGCGCCCGCGACTTCAGCTGGAGTGCCGCGGTGACACTGGATCTGCTCGACTCGGGGAAGGGGTGACCGGCAGTGCTCGTCGCGGGGACCACGTTCCTGGTGACCGACGACGCCGGGGACGTCCCGCCGGGGTCGGGCGAGGGCCTGTTCGTCGCCGACACCCGGCACCTGGCCACCTGGGAGCTGCGGGTGGACGGCAGGCGGCTGCGGCCGCTCACGGTGACCCGGACGGCCGTGTCGGCGGAAACCGTGCTGGCCCCGCCCGCGCGGCGGGGTGAGCCGCCGCCGTACGTGCTGGTCCGCACCCAGGCCCTCGACGCGTCCGGCCTGGCCGAGCGGCTG
The DNA here is from genome assembly GCF_004214935.1 of Amycolatopsis suaedae. GTDB lineage: Bacteria > Actinomycetota > Actinomycetes > Mycobacteriales > Pseudonocardiaceae > Amycolatopsis > Amycolatopsis suaedae. The sequence goes on along the minus strand of NZ_SFCC01000005.1, from coordinate 199,081 downwards.
CGGATACGCAACCTGCGTGCCGAGGCCGCGGTGGTGGAGATCCGCTACGAGGTCTCCGCCGACTTCGCCGACCAGTTCGAGCTGCGGGGCTCGGCCGAGTACGCCAAGCCCGGCGCCGTGCGGCAGACCGCCGTCGAGGACGGGTCGCTGGTGTTGCGGTACCGGCGGGAGTCCTACGCGAAGCGGACCGTCGTGACGCCGGGCGGGCCGGGCCGCTGCGATCGCCGCGGCGTGCTGTGGCAGGCCGAGCTGGAGCCGCACGAGCAGGCCGAGCTGACCGTGCGGGTGTCGGCGGGCGGCGCCGCGGCGGACGTGGACGCCGTGGTGGCTGCACGGCAGGCGGACCTGGACCGCGTGGTCGCCGGCTTCGCGCTGCCCGCCATCGACGACCCGGTACTGCGCCGCGCGGTCCACAGTGGACTCGACGACCTGGCGACGCTGATGATCCCCGCCGGGCGGGAACAGGTGCCCGGGGCGGGCGCGCCGTGGTTCCTGACGTTGTTCGGCAGGGACAGCCTGATCACGGCACTGGCCGCGCTGCCGTGCAACCGGGACCTGGCCGCCGGTGTCCTGCGGGCGCTGGCCGCCTGCCAGGGCACCCGGGTGGACCCGGCGCGCTGCGAGGAGCCGGGGCGGATCGTGCACGAGGTCCGTGCCGGGGAGCTGAGCCGGTTCGGCCAGGTGCCGTTCGAGCGGTTCTACGGAACCGTCGACGCGACCCCGCTGTTCCTGATCCTGCTGGGCGAATGCGGCGACGCCGCACTGGCCGCGGAACTGGAAGCCGCTGCGCGGGCGGCGGCCGGCTGGGTGCTGCGTGGCGTGGGCGCGGGCTACCTGACCTACCGGACCGACGGGCCGGGCCTGGTCCACCACTGCTGGAAGGACTCGGCGGACTCGATCGTGTTCGCCTCCGGTGAGCCGGCCGAGGGCCCGATCGCCGTCGCCGAGGCGCAGGGCTACGCCTACCGGGGCCTGCGGGCCGTCGCGAAGGTGGCCAGGGACGTCTGGCGGGACCGGGCCTACGCCGATGAGCTGACCGGGTACGCCGAAGACCTGCGAGACCGGTTCGCCGAGGACTTCTGGTTGCCGGAGCGGGACTTCCCGGCGCTCGCGCTGGACGGTGCGGGCCGCCGCGTCGACCTGCTCGCGTCGAACGCCGGGCACCTGCTGTGGAGCGGAATCCTGGACCGGCGGCAGGCCGAGGGGGTGGCCGGCCGGTTGCTGTCGCCGGAATTCTTCACCGGCTGGGGCCTGCGGACCGTGGCCGCCGGGCAGCGGCCGTACCACCCGCTGTCCTACCACCGGGGCGGGGTATGGCCGCACGACACCGCGCTGGCTGTCGCCGGGCTGACCGGGTACGGCCTGACCGGGCACGCGCAGCGGCTGGCCGGCGGGCTGCTGCGGGCCGCGGAGCACTTCGGCTTCCGGCTGCCCGAGGTTCTGGCGGGCTTCGGTGACGACGAGGTGGCGGCACCGGTGCCCTACCCGCATGCCTGCTCACCGCAGGCGTGGGCGGCCACGGCGCCGCTGTGGCTGTTGGGCTGAACGCAGCAGCGATTGTCCGGTAACGGACAGGTTTGTTTTCTGCCAACTGGTCTGGACCTACCGTGAGGTCGTGGCCCGGTGTCGGCCGCGAACCCGGCACTGGAGGTCTCGATGTGGAGATCGGTGTTGCTCGCTGCCCTGATCACGGTCGGGAGCGCGGCCCCGGCGGCAGCGCAGGAGCCGAAGGCAGCGGCGGTGATCTGCAACCGCCACTGCGAACCCCGTGATCCGGCACTCGCCCCGGACCAGCGGCAGGCGGTGACCGTCGACCTCGCCGGGCGGCGCATCGCCCTGCTGATCGACGACACCGACTCGATGGGCTGGGCCACCACCGACCGCGGCGCGGCGGGCGACGAGGTGTGGCTGGACCGGTCCTTCGACGGCGGGCAGACCTGGGCGTCGGGCAGCCGGCTGGGCGCGACCGCGGTTCCCGCCGGGCGGACCGGGTGGCGCACCATGATGTTCAACGTCGACGACTGGGCCAACCGCGGGATCGGCGCGCTGCGGGCGTGCGGGAAACCGGCGGGGCAGCAGGCGATCGCGTGCACGGCGTGGGCCCGCAGCACCTGGAACGCCTGGGACCGGCGCACCGCCGCGGCCACCGCGCTGATGCAGTTCTACGACCAGGGCACCGGCCTGTTCCGTACGACCGGCTGGTGGAACTCCGCGAACGCGCTCAACGCGGTCATCGACAACATCCGGGTGTCCGGAATGGACAGTTACCGGTACGCCGTCGCCAACACCTACGACCGCAACCGCACCGCGCACCTCGGGGAGTTCCGCAACGACTACCTCGACGACACCGGCTGGTGGGGGCTGGCCTGGATCGCCGCCTACGACCTCACCGGCGACGCCCGCTACCTGAATACCGCGCGGATCGGCGCCGACCACCTGGCCGCCTACTGGGACTCGACGTGTGGCGGGGGAGTGTGGTGGCACGTCTCGCGTAACTACAAGAACGCCGTCACCAACGAGCTGTACATTCACCTCAACGCCGCACTGCACAACCGGATGTCCGGCGACACGGTGTACCGGCAGCGCGCCGTCGCGGGCTGGCAGTGGTTCGCCGCCAGCGGCATGATCAACGGCTCCCGGCTGATCAACGACGGCCTGACCGCCGACTGCCGCAACAACGGCCAGCCTGCCTGGACCTACAACCAGGGCGTCATCCTGGACGGGCTCGTCGAGATGCACCGGGCCACCGGCGACGCCACGCTGCTCACCCGCGCCAGGGACCTCGCCGACGCCTCCACCACCGCGGAGTCGCTCAACCCCGGCGGCATCCTGCGGGAGCCGTGCGAGGGCGGCGACTGCGGTGTCGACGGCCCGAGTTTCAAAGGCATCTACACCCGTGGCCTCGGCGGCCTCAACGCGGTGTCGTCCGGCCGCTACGACGCCTACCTGCGCAGGCAGGCCGATTCGGCACACGCCCGCAGCCGCACCAGCCTGAACACCTACGGCCTGCGATGGGCGGGCCCGTTCGACCGGGCCGACGCCGCCCGCCAGCAGAGCGCGCTCGACCTGCTCAACGCCGCACCCGGCTGACCCCGGCGGGTCACAACGCCCCAAAGCACGTGAAGGCCACCTTCACCACGTCTCACGTAATGAAGGTGGCCTTCACGTGCTTGGACGCCTGCCGGTCACGAGCCGGCGAGCACGTCCGCCAGGAGCGGCAGCGCGATGTTGCCGCCGGACACCACCGCCACCACGGTGCCGGACGGCTCGACCTTGCCGGCCAGGACCGCCGCGGCGGCCGCGGCGCCCGCACCCTCGGCGAGCACGTTGCGGGCGCCGGCCAGGTACCGCAGGCCGGTACGCAGCTCGTCCTCGGTCACGGTGATCAGCTCGACGCCCAGCTCGGCGAGGATCGGCACGGTGACGCTGCCGGGCTCGATGCCGCCGGCGAGCCCGTCGGCGATCGTGTCGCCGATCTCGACGTCGACCACCGTCCCGGCGGCGACCGAGGCCGAGGTCGCGGTGGACGCGGCGGCCTCGACGCCGACCACGCGGACGTCGTCGCGGCCCGCGGCCCACAACGCCAGGCCCGAGGCCATGCCGCCGCCACCGACGCCGCACACGACCGTCAGCGGGCCGTCGACCTGGGTGTCCAGCTCGCGGCCGATGGTGGCCTGGCCCGCGATGACGTGGGTGTCGTTGTAGGCCGACACGTAGCGGGCGCCGCGGGCGGCCAGGTCCAGCGCGTGTGCTTCCGCGTCGTCGTAGGACGTGCCGGCCTGCACGAGGTCGATGCCGTACGCGCGGATGGCCTCGACCTTCGCCGGTGACGCCGTCGTCGCGGTCACCACGGTGGCGCGGCGGCCCAGCGCCGTGGCGGCGTGGGCGATGCCGAGCGCGTGGTTGCCGGCCGACGCGGTGACCACCTCGGTGTCCGGGTCGAGCGCGGCCAGGGCGGCCAGCGCGCCCCGCACCTTGAACGCCCCGGTGGGCTGGAGGTTCTCCAGCTTCAGCGTCATCGCGGGGGTGCCGGGCGGGTGGACGGTGCTGACCGGGGTGGGCCGCAGGTGCTTGCCCACCACTTCCCACGCCTGTTCGAGATCGGCCGGACCGGGACGGTCGACAACGCGAGGCTCAGCCATGACCGGAGCCTACCGCCCTGTGCTAGCGTTCGTTCTCGAAAACGACATTCAATTACATTAGTGGAGCCGGTCCCCGCCATGAGCACGTCCCTGACACAGCGCAGAACCGCTGTGCCGGTAACGGTCCTGCTGGTCGTGTTGCTGGCCGCCGTGGTGCTCGCCATCGGGCTCGGCCCGGCGCCGGTCGCGCCCGCCGACACCGCGCGGTACCTGTGGGCCGCGCTGACCGGCGGCCGGATCCCCGCGTCCGAGCTGAGCCAGTACCAGATCATCTGGCAGGTCCGCACCCCGCGGGTCCTGCTGGCCGCGCTGGTCGGCGCGGCACTGAGCCTCGTCGGGGTGGCGATCCAGGCCATGGTGCGCAACGCGCTGGCCGACCCGTTCGTGCTCGGCATCTCCTCGGGTGCCTCGGTCGGCGCGGTCACGGTGAGCGTGTCCGGCGGGCTGGCGGCGTTCGGCGTGCACGCGGTGTCGGCGGGGGCCTTCCTCGGCGCGCTGGGCGCGTCGGCACTGGTGTACGCCGTGTCCGGGTCGGCCAGCCCGTTGCGCCTGGTGCTCACCGGCGTCGCGCTGGCGCTGGGATTCCAGGCGGTGCTGAGCGTGATCATCTACCTGGTGCCCGACGGCGAGGCCACCGCGACGGTCCTGTACTGGACGATGGGTGGCGTCGGCGGGGCGACCTGGGGCTCGCTGCCGGTGCTCGCGGTGGTGTTCGTCCTCGCCTACGGACTGCTGCACCGGCGGTCGCGGAGCCTGGACGTGCTCTCCCTCGGCGACGAGACGGCGGCCGGGCTCGGCGTCGACGGCGTGGTGCTGCGCCGGATCCTCTACGTGCTGACCGCGGTGCTGACCGGCGCGGCGGTCGCGGTCAGCGGTGCGGTCGGGTTCGTCGGGCTGGTGATCCCGCACCTGGTGCGGCTGCTGGCCGGGTCGGGACACGCCAGGGTGCTGGCGATCGCGCCGCCGCTGGGCGCGGTGTTCCTGGTGTGTGCCGACCTGGTGTCGCGCACCCTGGTGGCACCGAGGGAACTGCCGCTCGGGGTGGTCACCGCGCTGGTCGGCGTGCCCGTGTTCGTGTTCCTGCTGCGCCGCCGCGGATACCTGTTCGGAGGCCGGTGATGGACTTGCGGCTGGACCGGCTCACGGTCGAACTCGGTGGCAGGCGGATCCTGCGTGAGCTGAGCCTGGACGTCCCGTCCGGCCGGGTGGTGGGACTGGTGGGGCCCAACGGTTCCGGCAAGTCGACCGCCCTGCGCTGCGTGTACCGCGCGCTGCGGCCCGCCGGGGGAGCGGTGTGGCTGGGCGACACCGAACTGTCGGCACTGCGGCTGCGGGACGCCGCGCGGTCGGTCGCGGCCGTAGCCCAGGAGAACGGCTCCGGCCTGGACTTCACCGTCGCGGAGATGGTGGCGCTGGGCCGGACCCCGCACCTGCGCGGCAACCAGCCGCTCGGCGAGCGCGACCGCGAACTGTGCGCGGACGCCATGGCGCGGATGGACGTGGCCCACCTGGCCGGCCGGGGTGTGCTCACCCTGTCCGGCGGCGAGCGGCAGCGGGTGCTCGTCGCCAGGGCGCTGGCGCAGGAGCCGTCGGTGCTGGTGCTCGACGAACCCACCAACCATCTCGACGTCCACCACCAGCTGGGCCTGCTCGGCCTGCTGCGCCGGACCGGGCTGACCGTGCTGGTGGTGCTGCACGACCTCAACCTGGCGGCCGCGGCCTGCGACCGCCTCGGCGTGCTGTCCGGCGGTGCGCTGGTCACCGTCGGCAGCCCGCGTGAGGTGCTGACCACCGACCTGGTGCGGGAGGTGTTCGGCGTGGCCGCGTCCGTCGTCGAGCATCCGGAAACCGGTGTCCCGCAACTGCTCTACACCCTTCCCGAGACCCTGGAGGCGAAGACCCGATGAGACGTGCGATCGCGCTGGCGGCGGTGCTGGTGCTGGGCGGCTGCGGTGCCACGGTGGAGCCCGGCGCGCAGGACGGCGCCGTCACCGTGCAGCGCTGTGGCGAGCAGGTCCGTTACACCACACCGAAACGTGCGGTGGCCTACGAGGCGGGCAGCGCGGACAAGCTGTTCGCGCTGGGCCTGACCGACCACGTGCACGGCTACGTCATGCCGCCGGCCAACCCGCCGGTCGAACGGTCGCCGTACGCCGCGGAGTACCGCAAGATCACCTTCCTCGGCGACGACCTGCTCAACCGCGAGCAGGTCGTCCAGGCCAAGGCGGACCTGGTGGTCGCGGGCTGGAACTCCGGGTTCAGCGACCAGCGCGGGATCACCCCGGCGATCCTGGACGGGCTGGGTATCCAGAGCTTCATGCACACCGAGTCCTGCTTCAACTACCCCGGCTTCCCGGAACGTCAGGCACCGTTCGACGCCCTCTACACCGACCTGCAGCGCCTCGGCGCGATCTTCGGTGTCCCCGAGCGGGCGGCGCAGGTGGTGGCCGGGCTACGCGGCCGGGTCGACGCGGTGCGGGCCCGCGCGCCGAAGGACCGGGCCGTGCCGGTGTTCCTCTACGACTCGGGCACCGACCAGGCCGCGACGGCGGGCAACCAGGTGCCGCCCAACGACATCATCTCCTTCGCCGGTGGCCGCAACATCTTCGCCGGGCTGGACGCCCGGTGGACGAAGGTCGGCTGGGAGCCGGTGGTGCGGGCGCAGCCGGAGGTGATCGTCATCCTCGACTACGGCGACAAGCCGGCCGCGGAGAAGATCAAGTTCCTGAAGGAGTCGCCGACGACGGCGAGCCTGCCCGCGGTCGTCGGCAACCGGTTCTTCGTCCTGGACTACAACGAGGGCATCAGCGGTCCCCGGGTGGTGGACGGCCTGGAGCGGTTCGCCGAGTACCTGCGTTCGCTGTAGGCCAGCCGGGTGACATGGGCCGTGGAGAATTCCTTCAGACGCACCGGGCAGGCTCGCGTCAGCGCTGGTGAGCGGGGTGCGCACGAGCGTCGATCCGGTGTGCCCGGAGAACGGCTCGGGCGGGTTTGTTGTCACCGTTGACAAATTCAGTGGTCTGAACCACGCTGCGACAGCGAGCAACGGTCCCCTCAACGTCGAGGAGCAGCCATGATCTCTCGCCGTACCTTCCTCGGTGCGTCCGCCGCGGCGCTGGCAGTCCCCGCACTGGCCAGGCTGTCCGCCTCCGCCCAGACGCCCGAGACGTTCAGACTCGCCCTGGTCAACAACTCGGGTTCGAACACGGCTTTCGCCTACGTGACCGGGCTGTCCGGTGGGAAACCACTGTTCGTGCGGCCCAACGGCAGCTCGTACTACCCGCCCTCGCCGGGTGCCCCGGTGACGCCGTTGCCGGAGGACTGCTCGATTCCCCTCGGCGGGCAGGGCAGCACGACCACCGTGTCGGTGCCTCGCATGTACGGCGCGCGGATCTACGTGGTGACAGGGGAGAAGCTGAGCTTCTTCGTCAACCCCGGTCCGCACGTCGTGCACCCGAGCTTCCTCAACACCGGCGACCCGAACTTCGCCAGGAACTGGACGTTCGCGGAGTTCACGTTCAACGAGGCGGAGCTGTTCGCCAACATCAGCTATGTCGACTTCGTCGCCGCGCCGCTCGGGTTGTCGTTGCGGACGGCGTCGGGGAAGACGGAAACCGTCCCCGGCCTGCCCGCCGGCGCGCTGGGCAGCCTGGTGACGCGGCTGGAGGAGCAGGCGGGCCGCGACGGCGCGCCGTGGGGCAGCCTGGTGCAGCGGGCGGGCGGCCAGCCGCTGCGGGCGATGAGCGCGCACTACAAGGCGGGCGAGTTCGGCAACTACCTCGGCGGTTACGTCGACGAGGTGTGGAACAAGTACCGCGGCACCGACCTGAAGGTCGACACCCAGGCCAGCTTCGGTGTGCTGACCGGCAGGGTCGGCGGTGACGGCCAGCTGCGGCTGGGCAGCGAGGGTTTCGCCAAGCCCAGCACGGCCGACATCTTCAGCTGCGACAGCGGCCCGTTCTCCCTCGGCGGTGCGAGCGACCTGCGCAAGGCGCTCATTCCCCGGCTGGCCGCGGCGCTGAACCGCACGACGTTGCTGGCCAACGCCGACCAGCCCAACGGCGAGAAACCGGACCAGTTCTACCGCACGCCGGCGACCAACCACTACGCGCGGATCGTGCACGAACTGCTGCCGGACAACCGCGGGTACGCCTTCCCGTACGACGACGTGACCGCCACCGGCGGCCCGGACTTCAGCGGCGCGGTACGGGCCGGTGACCCGGACGTGCTCACCGTGACGGTCAAGTCCCTGCGCTGAGCCCCGCCCCCGCACGTGAAGGCCACCTTCATTACGTCTCACGTGGTGAAGGTGGCCTTCACGTGCCCTGACGCCAGGTCACGGAAGCTCGTCGATTTGTTTGATGTCTGAGTAATGATGGTCGGATATGTTGACAAATGTTGATTGCTTGCGTGAAATAGGTCACCGATCGAGGGTCACCCGTTCGTGCCGGCACACCCGGGCGACTGCGCTCGTGGGCGTCAGCGACCGCTGACGCCTCCCTGCCGCCCCGAGAGGTGTCGACAACGATGTCACCTGTTCGCAGATCACTACTGGCCGCCGCGTCCCTGGTGAGTGCGATGCTGCTGCTCACGACCGGTTCCCCGGCGATGGCGAGCGCGCCCGAGTGGGCGCCGAAGGAGCCACGCCTGCCGACCCCGTGGACCCACCTGGTCTCGCCGGACAACGCACTTCCCGAGTACCCCCGCCCGCAGCTGGTGCGCAAGGAATGGCGCAACCTCAACGGACTGTGGGAGTTCGCCGCCGCGACCCAGGGCGAGGCGCCGCCGGTCGGCCGTACGCTGCCGGAACGCATCCTGGTGCCCTACCCGGCCGAGTCCGACCTGTCCGGCATCGGCAGGCACGACGACCACATGTGGTACCGCCGCACGGTCAGCGTGCCGGACAACTGGCGCGACCAGCGGATCAAGCTGAACTTCGGCGCCGTCGACCACAGCGCGGTGGTCTACGTCAACGGCCGCAAGGTCGCCGAGCACTCCGGCGGCTATGGCGCGTTCTCCGCCGACATCACCGACGCCCTCAAGCCCGGCGCCGACCAGGAGGTCATCGTCGGGGTCACCGACCGTACCGACGCCGAATGGCAGGCCATCGGCAAGCAGCGCAGGGTGCCTGACCGCGGGATCTTCTACGAGAGCGCGTCGGGCATCTGGCAGACGGTGTGGATGGAGCCGGTGTCCGCCGGCCACGTCACCGAGCTGGGCATGGTGCCCGACATCGACACCTCCACGCTCGGCCTCACCGTCAAGGCCGCGGGCGACCGGGAGATGATGGCCGAGGTCGTCGTCCGCGACGGCAACCGCGTCGTCACCCGCACCCGCGGGCCGGTGAACAAGCCGATCACCGTGCGGGTGCCCAACGCCAAGCTGTGGTCGCCGGACTCGCCGCACCTGTACGACCTGGAGGTCGTCCTGCGTGACGGCGGCAAGCCGGTGGACAAGGTCAGCTCGTACTTCGGCATGCGTGAGATCGGCCAGGCCAAGGGCAAGGACGGCAAGCTCCGGCTCACGCTGAACGGCAAGATCACCTTCCTGATGTCCACTTTGGACCAGGGCTACTGGCCGGACGGCATCTACACCGCGCCGACCGACGCCGCGCTCGCGTTCGACCTCGAACAGCACAAGAAGCTCGGCTTCAACACCGTGCGCAAGCACATCAAGACCGAACCGGACCGCTGGTACTACCACGCCGACCGGCTCGGCCTCATGGTGTGGCAGGACATGCCGTCGATGGAGAACGGCAAGGAGCGGCCCCCGCACGAGGCGACCGTCAAGTGGGAGGCCGAACTGCACGAGATGATCGAGCAGAAGAAGAACTGGACCTCGGTCATCGGCTGGGTGCCGTTCAACGAGGGCTGGGGCGAGTGGTCGCGCGAGGCCACCGGCCGCATCGCCGACGACATCAAACGCCAGGACCCGACCCGGCTGGTCAACGCCCACAGCGGCGTGAACTGCTGCGACTCGCTCGGCGACTCCGGCAAGGGCGACGTGATCGACTGGCACGCCTACCACGGCCCGGCCACCCCGGTGCCGGACGAGCGCCGCTCGTCCATCGACGGCGAGCACGGCGGCTACGGCCTGGAGATCGAGGGCCACATGTGGTTCGGCGAGGGCCACGGCTACGGCGAGCTGCTGCCGGACAAGGCCGCGCTCACCCGGGCCTACGTCGCCAACCAGCGCGACGTGCTGACCGCCGCCCAGCGCTGCGGCATCGGTGGCGCCATCTACACCCAGATCACCGACGTGGAACACGAGGTCAACGGCTTCTTCACCTACGACCGGCAGGTGGCGAAGATGGACTTCGGCCAGGTCAAGGCCATCAACGAGGAGATCATCCGCAAGGCCGACGGCAGCGGGACGGGCGCACCCGACCCCGGTCCGGGTACCCCCGGCATCGACGGCGTGCACGCCTACCGGTTCGACGAGGGCAGCGGCACCACCGCCACCGACGCCGTCGGTGACGCGGACGCGCGGCTGACCAACGCCGGCTGGACCGCGGGTGTCGACGGCGGCGCCGTCACGTTCAACGGCAACGGCCAGGCCGACACCGGCAAGCCGCTGCTGAACACCGGCAGCAGCTACAGCGTGTCGGCGTGGGCGAAGCTGGACGTCGCCGACGGCGGCTTCCAGACCGTCGTCAGCCAGGACTCCAGCAGCAACAGCGCGTTCTTCCTGCAGTACTCCGGTCAGGACCAGCGCTGGGCGATGAGCTTCGTCGGGCTGCGGGCGATCTCGCCGGAGAAGCCGGAGCCGGGCCGCTGGTACCACCTGACCGGCGTGCGGGACGCCAAGGCGGGCACCGTGTCGCTCTACGTCGACGGCCGCAAGGTCGACACGCGCAGCTCGTGCGTCGCCGACTCGTCGAACGGCCCGACCGTGATCGGCCGCGCGCAGTACGGCGGCAACCAGGTCGACCACCTCCGCGGCGCGGTCGACGACGTCCGGCTGTTCGACCGGGCGCTGACCGACCACGAGGTCGCCACCCTGGCCACCCGGCCGTAGTTCTTGCGAGCAAGGAGAAACGCACATGACAACAGCGAAGAGACGGGCGCTGGCCGGCCTGGCCATCGCCGGGCTGGCCCTGGCCGCCTGCACCAACCCCGGCGACTCCGCCGCGCCGGGCGGGCAGGCGCCCGCTCCCGGCGCGGGCGACGGCCAGGTGGTCAAGCAGGACCCGCAGCCCGCCGGTGAGGGCTGCACCCTGCAGAAGTACGGCGCCCAGAAGTTCGACCTGAAGGGCGCGACGGTCGGGTTCTCCCAGTCCGAACCGGACACGGCGGCGTTCCGCGCGGCGGAGACCGCCTCGCTGCAGGCCGCGGCCAAGGAGCAGGGCGTCAACCTGCTGGTGACCAACGCCAACAACGAGCTGCCCAAGCAGATCGCCGATATCCAGGATCTGCTGGCCAAGAACGTCAAGTTCCTGATCGTGGCGCCGGTGAACTCCGACGGCCTCGACCCGGCGCTGGCCGCGGCCAAGGCCAAGGGCGTGCCGGTGCTGACCATCGACCGGAAGGTGACCAACCAGCACTGCGTCGACTACGTCGCCTTCCTCGGCTCGGACTTCAAGGACCAGGGCAGGCGGGCCGCCGACGCGCTGGCCAAGGCCACCGGCGGCACCGCGAAGGTGGCCGTGCTGCTGGGGTCGTCGGGCAACAACGTGACCGACGACCGCAACTCCGGCTTCAAGGAGCAGGTCAAGGCCAAGCATCCCGGGCTGGAGATCGTCGCCGAGCAGACCGGCAACTTCGCCAGGGAACGCGGTCAGGCCGTCGCCGAGCAGCTGATCCAGGCCAACCCCGGGATTACCGCCATCTACGCGCACAACGACGAGATGGCGCTGGGCGCGGTCACCGCGGTACAGGCGGCCGGCAAGCGCCCCGGTGAGGACATCAAGATCGTCTCCATCGACGGCACCCGCAACGCCGTGCAGGCCATCGTCGACGGCAAGATCAACGCCGTCATCGAGTCGAACCCGCGGTTCGGCCCGCTGTCGTTCCAGACGGCGCAGAAGTTCCTGAACGGCGAGCCGATCCCGGCCAACGTCATCATCGAGGACGACGAGTACAACCGGGACAACGCGGCACAGAACCTCGCCAATGCGTTCTGAGCAAGCCGTGCTGCGCACGGAGGGCGTCACCAAGTCGTTCGGCGGGGTGCACGCCCTCCGGGGCGTGGACTTCTCCCTCGCACCAGGGGAGATCCACGCGCTGGTCGGAGAGAACGGCGCGGGCAAGTCCACGCTGATCAAGGTGCTCACCGGGGTGCACCGGCCCGACGGCGGCCAGGTGTTCTTCGCCGGGCGGGCGGTGGACTTCCCCCGCCCGGCGGCGGCCCAGCAGGCCGGGATCTCCACGATCTACCAGGAGGTCAACCTGGTGCCGCTGCTGTCGGTGGCACGCAACATTTTCCTGGGCAGGGAGCCCCGCGGGCGGTTCGGGCTGATCGACGTGCCCGCGATGAACCGCCGGGCCGCCGAGCTGACCGGCTCGCTCGGGCTCGACCTGGACGTCACCGCCGAGCTGGGCACGCTCGGCCTCGGCGTCCAGCAGATGGTCGCGCTGGCGCGGGCCATGTCGGTGGACAGCCGCGTGGTGATCATGGACGAGCCGACGTCGTCGCTGGAGGCCAGGGAGGTCGCCACCCTGTTCGAGGTGGCCAGGACCCTGCGTGACCGTGGCGTCGGGCTGGTGTTCGTGTCGCACCGCCTGGAGGAACTGTGGGAACTGTGCGACAACGTCACGATCCTGCGTGACGGCAGGCGCGTGCACACCGGCCCGATGGCCGGGCTCGGCCGGGTCGAGCTGGTGGCACACATGCTCGGCCGCGAGATCGGCGAGGTCGAGCGGGACGGTGCCACCGAGTTCGGCGACACGCACAAGCGGTCCGGTGAGCCGGTGCTGTCGGTGTCCGGGCTGTCGGTACGGCACCGGCTGGACGGCGTCGGGCTGACGGTGCGGCCCGGTGAGGTGGTCGGGCTCGGCGGGCTGCTCGGCTCGGGACGCAGCGAGACGGTCAAGGCCGTCTACGGTGTGCTGCCCGCGCAGGCCGGGTCGGTGACCGTGGGTGGCACGCGGGTGCGGACAGGATCGGTCCGGCACGCGCTGGCCGCCGGGGTGGCGCTGCTGTCGGAGGACCGCAAGGGCGAGGGCATCATCCCGGACCTGTCGGTGCGGGAGAACATCGCGCTGGCCGTGCTGCCCCGGTTCGCCCGCGCCGGGCTGGTGTCCGGACGGCGGATCGACGCCCTGGTGGAGACGTTCATGACCCGGCTGCGGATCAAGGCGTCCAGTCCGGCGCAGAAGGTCCGCGAGCTGTCCGGCGGCAACCAGCAGAAGGTGCTGCTGGCCCGCTGGCTGTGCACTGAGCCGAAGGTGTTCCTGCTCGACGAGCCGACGCGGGGCATCGACATCGGTGCGAAGGCCGAGGTGCAGGCGCTGATCGACGAGCTGGCTGAGCAGGGGCTGGCGGTCGTGCTGATCTCCAGCGAGATGGACGAGCTGGTCGAGGGCGCGGACCGGATCGTGGTGCTGCGCAGCGGGTCCGTGCAGGAGGAACTGGCCGCGGACCGGCTGACCAGCGCGCGGCTGCTGGCGGCGCTCGCGGGCGGGGGTACGAAGGATGAGTGAGCAGGTGGTCGTTCCCGAGCGGGTGGAACCGCCCGAACCCGTGCCACCCCGGACGCGCCGGTTGGACGGCGACTGGGTGCGGCGCAACGGTGTCTACGTCGCGCTGGCGTTGCTGGTGCTGGTCAACGTGTTCGTCACCGACAACTTCCTCACCCCGGACACGCTGCGGCTGCAGCTGATCCAGGTCGCGCCGGTGCTCGTCGTGGCGCTGGGCATGGCGCTGGTGATCGGCACCAAGGGCATCGACCTGTCGGTCGGCGCCGTGATGGCACTGGCCGCGGCGCTCATCCCGCTCTACATCGGCTACGGCACGGTCGCCGCGGTGCTGATCGGGATGCTGGCCGGGGTGGTCACCGGGCTGATCGCCGGGTTCCTGGTGGCGAAGGTCGGTGTGCAGCCGATCATCGCCACGCTCGGCATCATGGTCGCCGGGCGCGGGCTGGCCAACGTGTTCGGCGGGGAGATCAAGAGCATCCGCGACCCCGGCATCGTCGAACTCGGCTCCGGCTCGGTGCTCGGTGTTCCGTACGTGGTGCTGATCGCCGCGGTGATCGCGCTGGCGAGCTGGTTCGCCGTGCGGCGCACGACCTACGGCAGGCAGCTGGTGGCCATCGGCGGCAACCGGAAGGCCGCCGAGCTGGCCGGCCTGCCGGTCGGCCGGGTGCTGGTCACCACGTATGTCCTCTGTGGACTGCTGGCGGCGCTGGCCGGGGTGCTGATGGCGGCCCGGTCGCAGGCCAGCGACCCGACCAAGCTCGGGCTGCTGGTCGAGCTGTCCGCGATCACCGCCGTGGTGATCGGCGGGACCCCGCTGTCCGGCGGGCAGGTGCGGGTCGCGGGCACGATCGCCGGCGCGCTGCTGATGCAGCTGATCACGGCGACGCTGATCTTCCACAACATCCCCGACTCGACCGCGCAGGTCGCGCAGGCGGTGATCGTCGTGGCGGCGGTGTACGTGCAGCTGGGCAAGGGGAGGCGGACGTGACGACCTCGACCGTGAGCACACCGGCGGGGCAGGTCGCCAGGGTCCGGCTCGCCCGCAGCGTGCAGCGGCAGGGCGCGCTGGTGATCCTGGTGCTGGCCGTGGTCGGGTCGACGTTCGCGTTCGACTCGTTCGGCACCGCGGCCAACCTGACCAACATCGCGTTGCAGGCGTCGTTCCTCGCCGTGGTGGCGCTGGCATGACGTTCGTGATCATGACCGGCGGCATCGACCTGTCCGTCGGGTCGGTGTTCGCGCTGGGCGGTGTGCTGGCCGCGTGGGGTTCGCAGTACGGGCCGCTGGTGGCGGTGCTGCTGCCGCTGGGCGTGTGCGGTCTGATCGGGCTGGTGCAGGGCCTGGTGATCGCGCGCGGCGGGCTGCCGCCGTTCATCGTCACCCTGGCCGGGCTGCTGCTCGGGCGCGGCGTGCTGCTGCTGATCACCGACGAGGGCGCGACCACCTACAAGGTGCCGCCGGACTCGGGTTTCCGTGAGCTGGCGCAGGGCAGCCTGTTCGGGATCGGCTACCCGATCTGGCTGGTGGTGATCGCGTTCGCGCTCGGCGCGCTGGTGCTGCACCGCACGTCCTACGGGTCGACGGTGCTCGCCATCGGCGGTCAGGAGGACGCGGCCGACCTGATGGGTCTCCCGGTGGTGCGCACGAAGGTGATTACCTACCTGGTGTCCGGGCTGCTGGCCGGGCTGGGCGGGTTGCTGATCGCGTCGTACACCTCGTCCGGCGTGACCGTGCTCGGCGTTGGCATGGAGCTGGAGGTCATCTCGGCGGTCGTGCTGGGCGGCACGCTACTCACCGGCGGCGCCGGAACGGTGCTGGGGACGCTGGTCGGCGTCCTGCTGCTGCAGGTGATCAAGAACGTGATCAACCAGGTGGGCTCGCTGAACTCGAACTGGCAGGCGGTGGTCAGCGGCGGCATCCTGCTCGTCGTGGTGACGTTGCAGCGCTGGTTGTCCCGCGAGAGCGCATGAAGGCCACCTTCATCCCGTCTCGCGGGATGAAGGTGGCCTTCATGCGCCTTTCAGCCGGCCTCGGGGAAGTGGACGTCGGTGACGCGGACGTCCACGGTCTCGACGTCCAGGCCGAGGTACTTCTCGACGGCGTCGATCACGTCGACGCGGACCTGCTCGGCCAGCGTCTTCACCACGTGCCCGAACTCGACCACGACGGCCACGGTGATCCGGGCGACGTCGCCCTCGACGGTGACCGAGGTGCCCTCGTCGCCGACGCCGTGCACACCGTCGGCCTTGCCGGTCACCATGGTCACGATCTTCGACACGACGGCGTCGTCGACCGAGGTGCCACCGCGGGTCGCCGCGGCGGGCCTGGCCTCGGCGGTCTCCTCGCCGGCCTCGGCGGTGTCCTCGTTCTCCTCCTCGTCGACCGTCTCGGCCTGGTCGGTCTCCTCCGCGACGGCGTCGTCCTCGGTGGCGTCGAAGGAGTCGTCGTAGGCGATGGGCTCGGGAGTCTCAGCGGTCTCGGGAGTCTGGGGAGTCTCGGAGCGGCCGTAGGTGCTGATGACGTCGGACATGGTGTGGTTTCCCCTTTCGGGAGCACGACGACGGATGGGGACGGCGAACGAACGGCGCCATGATAGGACCAGCTCGACGATCCTGATCACGAGGCCCATCGGAAAATGTCCTTGTATATCAACAAGTATTTCGCGACAGCATAGGGCCGCAGCGGCCCGTCGCACCCCGTCGGTCGCCGACCCGTTGCGGCCTGTTCCCCGGGAGTTCAGCCGGGAACTGTCGGTGCCCTGCGGTAGTAGTGGGGGAATGACAGCGCAACCGTTGATCGGCGTGGCCGACATCGCCACGCCGCGGTGGGCGGCCGTCGACGCGAAGGTCGCCAAGGCGGGGTTCCGCAAGGCGCTGGCGAGCCTGCCCAGGGCGGTCGCGGTCGTGCTGCGGCTGGCGTGGGCGACCTCGCCGGGGCTGACCGCGCTCGCCGGCGTGGTGCACGTGGTGTCCGGCTGTGTCACCGCGTTCGGGTTGCTGGCGACCGCGGACGTGTTCACCGCGCTGCTGCAGCAGGGGCCGACGCCGGAGCGGGTCGTCGAGTCGCTGCCCGCGATCGCCGTCGTGGTCGGGTCCTACGCGTTGCGGGCGCTGCTGGACGCCGCGGTCGCCGCCGTCGAGGGCGCGCTGCGGCCGAGGGTGACCCGGGCGGCCGACGACGAGGTGACCGCGGCCGTGGTCGGCGTGGAACTGCTGGCGTTCGACGACGCGGACTTCCGCGAGCTGGCCAGGCAGGGTGCGCGGCAGGGCATCCGGTCGATCGACACCAGCCTCCGGGAGATCGCGGCCCTGGTCTCGTCCGGTATCGCGCTGATCGCCGCGCTGGTCACCGCCGCGGTGCTGAACCCGTGGCTGGCGCCGGTGCTGCTGCTGGCGGCGCTCGCCGACGGCTGGGCGTCGGCGCGGGTGGCGAAGATGAACTACCAGCACTTCCTGGACACGGTCACCCGGAACATGCGCAAGTCGGTGATCGAGGAGGCGGCCACCTACCGTGATCTGGCGCTGGAGCGGCACGCGCTGACGTTGCAGGACCGGCTGCTCGGCGAGTACCGGCGGGTGGCGGCGAGCCTGATGGACGACGACATCCGGCTGGCGCACCGCAGCAACCTGGTGCGGCTGGCCGGGCGGGCGGCCGCGGGAGTCGGCACCGGCGCGGCCTACGTCGTGCTCGGCCTGCTGCTGTACACGCAGGCGATGGAGCTGGCGCTGGCCGGTACGGCTGTGCTGGCGATGCGGACGGCGTCGCAGTCGCTGTCGCAGACCACGCGTGCGGTCAACCTGCTCTACGAGGACTCGTTCCATCTGGACTTCTACCGCAAGCTGCTGGCGGAGGCGGCCCAGCGCAGGGCACCGTCGTCGGCGATCACGGCACCGGAGGACCCGGCGGAGATCCGGCTGCACGACGTGACGTTCAGCTATCCGGGCCAGCCCGAACCCGCGCTGACCGGGCTGAACTTCACCATCCGCCGCGGCGAGGTGGTTGCGCTGGTGGGCGAGAACGGGTCGGGGAAGACGACGCTGGGCAAGCTGATCACCGGCCTGTATCCGCCGACCGAGGGCGTGGTCACCTGGGACGGCGCGGACCTGACCACGCTGGACCGCCGTTCGGTGCACGAGCAGATCGCGGTGATCGCCCAGCATCCCGCCGAGTGGCCGATGACCGCGCGCAACAACGTCACGGTGGGCAGGGTCGACCGCGACGATCCGGAGGGCGCGGCGTGGCGGCACGCGGTCGGCCGGTCCGGTGTGGACGAGGTGATCGACGGGCTGCCCCGGGGCGAGGACACGGTGCTGTCGAAGAAGTTCAACGACGGCCAGGATCTGTCGGGCGGGCAGTGGCAGCGGATGGGCATCGCCAGGGGCATCTACCGGGACGCGGCCGTCCTGGTCGCCGACGAGCCGACCGCCGCGCTGGACGCCCGCGCGGAGGCGCGGGTGTTCGCCGCGCTGAACTCGGCCAGCCTCGACGGCGACCGCCGCCGCACCACGATCCTGGTGACGCACCGGCTGGCCAACATCCGCACGGCGGACCGGATCCTGGTGCTGGAGCGCGGGCGGCTGGTGCAGCAGGGCACGCACGACGAACTGATGGCGCGGGGCGGCGCCTACCGGGACCTGTACGAGATCCAGGCCAGGCCCTACCGCGCGGGCGAGGCCCAGGCCGTCTAGGTCCAGGCCGTGGTCAGGGAGTCCAGGCCGGCGGCCAGGTCGGCGCTGGCCGGGGTGGCTTCCCGGGGGATCCGGCTGGACAGTGCGGCGCCGAACCCGGCCATGCGGATGGCGTTGTCCACCACCGTTTCCACGTCGTCCGGCCACGGGAAGTCGGGCTGGGTGATGAGCAGCGTGACGCACCCGTGCAGGGCGGACCACATGCTCAGCGCGAGCGACTCGGCGTCGCCCCGCATCACACCGGCCCGCACGCAGGCCGCCGTCACCTCGACGACGTGCCGGAAGCAGGCGGCCACCCCGGGGGAGGGTGACGGGGACGGGCGCATCATCAGCACCCGGTACTGCACGGGGTGCTCCAGCGCGAACCGGGCATACGCCCTGCCGCAGCGGCCCAGCGCCCGCAGCGGGTCGTCGACGCCCGCGATGTACTCGCGGACCCGCCGGTCCAGCTCGCCCCAGACCCGCAGGCAGGTCGCCGACAGCAGGGCCTCCCTGCTGGGGAAGTGCCGGTACACCGACGGAGTGGTGACCCCGACCCTGGCCGCGACGGCACGCAGGGTGACGGCCTCGTCGGTGCCCGCCTCGACCAGCAGTGCCTCGGCCGCGGTGAGGACCTCCTCGCGCAGCCGGTCGCCCTCGCCGGGCCGGTAGCGGGTTCGCGTTCCTGCCATCGGACAAGGTTGACACCGTTACGTTGACAGTGTCAACCTGACGCTGTCAACGTCGAAAGGGGAGCGGCATGAGTGCGTTCGCCGCAGCCAGTGCCGTCAGCAGGACGGCTCCGGACAGCGCCGAGTTCACGGCGGAGCTCGATCCACAGTGGACGGTGGGGGACAAGCTGCACGGCGGCTACCTGCTCGCGGTCATGGCCAGGGCGGCGGGGGAGATCGCCCACCACCCGCACCTGACCGCGATCAGCGGATCGTTCGCCGTCCCGCCGCGGCCGGGCCCGGCGACCGTCGCGGTCGAACTGCTGCGGGCCGGAACGGGTGTCAGCCAGCTGCGTGCCACGCTGGTCCAGGAGGGCAAGCCCGCCGCCGAGGCGCTGATCACCCAGGGCACGCTGGACGACGCGGACTCGTGGTGGTCCTCGGTCGAGCCGATCGACATCCCGCCAGAGGAGAACTGCGTACCCGCCACGGCCGACGCCCCGGGCGCGGGCTTCCGGGTGAACCTGCTCGATGTCGTCGACCAGCGGGTCGACCCGCGGCACGCCGGGTTCGCCGTCGGTAAACCGGCGGGCGACGGCGTGATCTCCTCCTGGCAGCGGCTGGCCGACGGCTCCGACTGGGACCCGCTGAGCCTGCTCGTCGCGCTGGACCCGGTGCCGCCGGTCTCCTACGACCTCGGCATGCCGGGCTGGGCGCCCACCGTGCAGTTCACCGCGTACCTGCGGCGCCTGCCCGCGCCGGGCCCGGTCCGGGTGCGGATGTTCGCCACCGACGTCGGCGGCGGCCGGATGGACGAGACCGCCCGCGCCTGGGACAGCAAGGGCCGTCCGGTCGCCCAGGCGACCCAGCTCGCGGCGGTACGCGTGCCCCGCTGAAGAGCGCACCCATGAAGAACCCGGTGCCGTCTAGCGTGAAACGCATGATGACGACACCGGTACGGCAGGGGCGGTGGTCCGACGCGATCACCGCGCTGAACACCCGCTGGCACAAGCTGGCGCTGTACGGCTTCCTGGTGATCGTGGTGGCGCACTGGGCCGAGCACATCGCCCAGGCGATCCAGATCTACGCGCTGGGCTGGCCGGTGCCGCAGGCGCGTGGGGTGCTGGGGATTCCGTTCCCGTGGCTGGTCAGTTCGGAGTGGATGCACTACGGCTACGCCGTGGTGATGTTGTTCGGGCTGGTGGTGCTGCGGCACGGGTTCCACGGGCGGTCCGGGCGGTGGTGGCGGATCGCGATGTGGATCCAGGTGTGGCACCACTTCGAACACCTGCTGTTGTTGCTGCAGGCGCTCACCGGGTCGAACATCCTGGGCAAGCCGGCGCCGACCAGCATCATCCAGCTGGTGATCCCCCGGGTGGAGCTGCACCTGGTCTACAACGCGATCGTGTTCGTGCCGATGCTGGTCGGGATGCTGCTGCACCAGCGCCCCCGGGCCGCGGAACGCGAGCGGATGTCCTGCGCCTGTGCGCTGGCCGCCGCGCGATGATCCTGGAGATCGCGCAGGGCCACGACCATGTGGTGACCTCGCCGATCGACATCGGCCCGGCGATCCTGCGGGTCACGTTGCTGGCGGCCGTTCCGGTGGTCGCGGGTGGCGCGTTGCTCCGGGTGTTCCTGACCGGTGCCGACCGCGCCGCGACGGCCGCGGTGGCCGTGCTGGGCACCGCCGCCGTCGTCGCGGTGCTGCTGCTGGCCGACGGCCTGGACCTGCCGCAGCAGTTCGTCGTGCTGGTGCTCGCCGTGACCGGATCCACGCTGTGGGCCGCGTTCGCCGCCCCGGATCGCTTCGCCACCGCGTTGCACCGGCTGCGCCGGGCGGCGCCCTGGGTGCTGGCGCTGACGGCGGCCGCGGCACTGACCGAGTTCGGCAGGGCCTGGCTCGGCCAGTGGGACCGGGCGACGCTGACCACGCTGCTGCACACCGGCCTGTTGATCGGCCTGCCCGGGCTGTGCTGCGCCGCGTTGTGCCGGCCGCGGACGGTGCGCGGCGGCCTGGCGGTCCACGTCCCGGCCGCCACCCTGGCCACCGCCGTCACCGCGGCCGCCGCGCACGCCATCACGCTGACGCTGTGAAGACGATCTCCGGGCTGTACCGGTCGTCGGCCAGGTAGAACCGCGTCGACATGGTGCGTGTGCCCAGGTCGAACACCGACTGCCAGAGCGTGCGCACCGGGTAGGCCGCGTAGGTGTCCGCGCCGAAGGCCACCTCGTCCAGCGTGTCCCGCAGCCGGCGTGCCGAGGTCGTGGTCGCGGATTCCTTGTGCAGGCGCTGGTACCGGCCGTAGGACAGCATCGTCTCGTCGTTGTCGGCCGGCAGCCGCGCCGGGTCGGGATGCCGGTGCAGCGGGTGGTTGGTCACGCACAGCGCGCCGTCGGCGCGGATCGCGTGCTCGTGCCCGTCGCGGCCGCGTTCCCAGACGAACGCGTCACCGTGTGCGTCGGCGACCAGGTAGTGCAGCGGCATCCCGTGGTCGTACTGCTTGGCGTCCAGCAGCGCCCGCTCGGCTTCCTCGGCGGTGGCGCAGGTGTCGAGCAGGAACCGGGGCAGCTGCACGCTGGACAGGCCCACCTGCGGGGTGGTGTCGCCCGGCGGGGTGGCGTTCTCCCCGTCGGCGATCAGCAGCGCCACGGCGAGACCGTGCTCGTTGACGCCTTCCATGGCGCCGTCCAGCTCGTTCATGGTGATCAGCGTGCTGGCCGGGCCGTCGTCGGGCACGGTGGTCAGCACGTACGGCCGCGACGAGACCGGCGGCTCCGGCGTGGCGGGCTGCGGCGCGCCGGTCATGCTCGCCACCAGTGCCGACATGCTGGTGGTGAAGAAGTCGTAGTTGCGGCCCAGCAGCGTGTTCCCCTCGTCGGTGGCCGACGGCGGGTACGCGGTCGCCGAACAGCCGGAACCGGCGGGGATTCCGCCGAGTCCGTCGAGGTGTGCGCTGTCCGGTCGGGTGCCGGTGGCAGCGGCGACGCCGAGCAGGCGGGCGTGGTGCTGCGGCCAGTTGCGTTCGAACCAGCGGCGCCGGGCACCGGCCAGGACGGGCTCGGCCGGGCGCGGTTGCCAGCCGTAGCTGTCACGGGCGTGCTCGGCCAGCACGCGGCCGATCTCGGTCTGGCTGCCGCGCACGGTCAGGTGGGTGACGGTCATGAAGTCGCCGGCGCCGCCGCCCGCGACTGTCTGCTGCTGCACTGTCATGCGTACAACGTTCCCGGCGGAGCCGTTGCGAGGCAAGAAAATCAGGGGGAGTGTTCTAGTCGGCGTCGCCACTGTTCTAGTACGGTGGAGATATGGCCGAGCCGCCGTACCGCCGGATCGCCGCCGCGATCGCCGAGCAGATCCGATCCGGCAGGCTGCGTCCCGGCGACCCGGTGCCGTCGACCCGGGCGGTGACCAGGGAGTGGAACGTCGCGATGGCGACCGCGGCCAAGGCACTCGGGCTGCTGCGTCAGCAGGGCTGGGTCCGCACCAGGCCGGGGGCCGCGACGGTGGTCGCCACGCCACCGGCCGCGGCACGGGGACCGGAGGCGGTACTCGAGGTGGCACGGATCGTGCGGGCCGCGATGGACATCGCGGACGACGAGGGGATGAGCGCGCTGTCGATGCGGCGGCTGGCCGCCGACCTGGGCGTGCCGCCGACGTCGCTCTACCGGCACGTCAGCGGTCGCGAACAGCTGGTGCTGCTGATGATCCGGTCCGCCTTCGGCGCTCGGCCGCTGCCCGAGCCGGGCCCGGACGGCTGGGAGGCGAAGCTGCGGCTGGTGTGCCGGCTGCAGTGGGACCTCTACCGCGAGCACCCGTGGCTGGCCGAGCACATCTCGCTGACCCGGCCGCTGCTGGTACCCGAGGCGATGGCCCAGACCGAGTGGACGCTGCGCGCACTCGACGGTCTCGGGCTCTCGCCCGCCGAGCTGACCACCGAGGTGATCGCGTTGTCGGCGTTCGTCGGCGGGATGGCCCTGCTGGGCGGTGTCGAGGTGAAGGCACAGCGCGACACCGGGCTGACGTCGGACCAGTGGTGGGTCACCAGGGACGCCGAGCTGAACACCGTGTTGCGGGCCCACGGTTTCAGCAGGCTCGGCGAGCTGTCCGAGGAGATCGCCGGCGACCTCGACGCGGTGTTTGAGCACGGACTGGAGCGGCATCTGAGCGGGCTGCGGCAGCGGCTCAGCGGAGGTGGATGTCCGGGCCGGTGAGGCCGGGCGCCAGGTCGTCCCGCAGCACCAGGCCGGGACCGTAGTCGCCGCCGTTCTCGTGCCGGTAGGGGATCGGCTCGGTGTCCGGAATGGACAGTACGCGGTCCCGCAGGCCGGCCGCGGCGGCGCGGAAGTCCGCCGCGCTCACGCGGTCCGCGCCGGGCACCACCACCGGTGGCAGTGCCGCGATGCCGGTGTACCACAGGGTTCCGTGCAGCAGCGGGTACAGGATGTGCCGGGGGTCGCCGTGGATTCCGCGTGGCCCGAGGCCCGGTTCCCGCGCCCCGGCGCTGGTCACCACCAGCCCGCGCCGGCCGGCGAGCTTGCCGTCGCCGTAGCGGCGGCCCGGGACGCCGTAGGCGAACCCCTTGACGAAGACCCGGTCGATCCAGCCCTTGAGGATGGCCGGCGGGGCGTACCACCACAGCGGGAACTGCAGCACCAGCGTGTCCGCCCAGGCCAGCTTGTCCAGTTCGGCACGGATGTCCGGGGACAGCGTGCCGCCGGTGTAGGCGTGCTGGGACGCCGCGCTGAGCGTCGCGTCCGGCTCCGGCGGGCCGGTGAAGTCGTCGCGGTCCAGTACGGCCTTCCACTTCATCGCGTACAGGTCGGACAGCCGGTGTTCGTGGCCGGCCTCGGTCAGCGCCGCGAGGCCCTCGTCGCGCAGCGCCGCGTTCAGCGAGTGGTGGTCGGGGTGGGCGTAGACCCAGAGGACCCGCATGCCGGGCTCCTTTCGCTCGTCGGTGTCCTCCACGATGCGGGCCGACGGGTGCCGCGACGACCGGCCCGCAGGCCAACGTGTGTCAGGATCGGGCCATGCACCGCGTCGCCGTTCTCGTGCGGCACGGCGTCATGCCGCTCGAACTGGGCATCGTCCACCAGCTGTTCCGGCAGGCGATCTCCCCGGAGGGCACGCGGCTCTACGACGTCGTGACCTGCACGCTGGAGCCTGGCCCGGTCCGCACCGACGCGGACTTCCCGATCGAGGTGACGGTCGGCCCGGAGGTGCTGGCCGGGGCCGACACGGTGCTGGTACCCGCCACTCATGAACCGGACGAGACCGAGACCGAGGGCAGGCTGCCCGCGCCGCTCGCGGCGGCGTTCGCGTTGATCCGGCCGTCGGCGCGGATCGCGTCGATCTGCACCGGGGCGTTCGCGCTGGCGGCGGCCGGGCTGCTGGACGGGGCGGTGGCCACCACGCACTGGCTGTCGGCTGAGAAGTTCCGCCTGCTGTACCCGCGGGTGCGGCTGGAGCCCGGCGTGCTCTACACCGACAACGGCCGCGTCCTCACCTCGGCAGGCGAGGCCGCCGGGATCGACCTGTGCCTGCACCTGATCCGGTGCGACCACGGGGCGGCGGTCGCCAACGACGTCGCCCGGCGGACGGTCGTCCCGCCGCACCGCGACGGCGGGCAGGCGCAGTTCATCCCGCGCCCGGTGGCCGAGCCGCGGGTCGCGGCGACCGGCGCGGCCCGGGCCTGGGCACTGGACCGGCTGGACCGGCCGCTGACCCTGCGTGAGCTGGCCGGGCAGGCGTCGATGAGCGTGCGCACGTTCACCCGGCGCTTCCGGGAGGAGGTCGGGACGTCGCCGTCCCGCTGGCTGACCCGCCAGCGGGTGGAGCTGGCCCGGCAGCTGCTGGAGGAGACCGACCTCGACGTCGACCAGGTGGCGCGGCGGACCGGCTTCGGCAGCGCCGGGTCGCTACGCGCGCACCTGCACGCCGCCATCGGCGTCACACCCACCGCCTACCGGGCCACCTTCCGCGGGCGCTGAGAACTCGGCCGCGAACGCCTCGTCGCCCAGTGCGGCGCGCACGGTCGCGGTGATGCGGTCGACGTCGCCGCGCTCGGCGGGTGGCAGGGGAGTGCCGACCGACTCGCGGGCCCTCGTCGCGGCACCGAGCAGCCGTGCCGCGACGGCGTGCTCGCCGCGTAGCGCGTGGGCCCCGGCGAGCCCTTCCTTGGCCAGCGCGATCGCCCGCGGGTCGCCACCGCGGAGCGCCAGGTCGTGGCCCTGCCGCTGCAGCCGCAGCGCGGCGTCGGCGTCGCCGCGCAGCTCGGCGACGAACCCCAGCTCGGCCAGCACCAGCGAGCCGCCCTGCTCGAACCCGACGTCGCGGTGCCAGTCCAGCACCGACAGCAGGAGCCGCTCCGCCTCGTCGAGCCTGCCCTCCTGCCGCGCGCCCAGCGCGAGACCGGTCTCGGCGTAGCGCCGCGCCGGGGTGAACCCCTGCTCGGCGGCGACCCGGATCGCGCGCTCGTGGTACTCGCGGCCGGCGGCCAGGTCGCCGGTCAGCAGCGCGGTGCGGCCCAGCCAGGACAGCTGGTAGGACACCTCCGGCCACAGCTGCAGTTCCTCGGCTCTGCGCAGGCCCTCGGTGTGCAGCCGGGCGGCTTCGGCGTAGTCGCCGGCGACGCTGGCCAGCGTGCCACCCGCGAAGGTGGCCTGGAGCTGTCCCCACCGGTCGCCGGTCTCGGCGAACAGCCGGTCGCCCTCGGCGGCGTAACGTCGGGCGGCGGCGAAGTCGCCGGTCGCCATCGCCTGGCTGACCTGGTCGATCCGGCAGACCGCGATGCCCCAGCGGTCGCCGTCGGCCGCGAAGCCGGCCAGCGCCGACTCGGTGATCCGCCGGGCGCCGTCCATGTCGCCGATGGTCGCGGCGGCGTGCCCGAGGAACCACAGCGCGCGGCCGCGCACCGGTGGCGGCTGCCCGTCAGGACGGTCGGCGAAGACGGTGATCGCGTGCTCCCAGGCCGTGACGGTGGCACGCAACGCGGGGTCGCCGCCGCCGACGTCCAGCGCGGTGCGCAGCGACCGGCGTGCCTCGGCCAGCCTGCCGCGCAGGAACCAGTACCAGACCAGCGATTCGGTGAGCCGCAGCGCGTCGTCGGCCATGCCGTGCTGGGCGAAGGTGTCCAGTGCCGCTCGCAGGTTCGCCGTGTCGGCGTCCAGCCGTTCCAGCCAGCGCCGCTGATCGCCGGTGCGCAGCAGCGGGTCCGCCCGTGCGGCCAGGCCGGCGTGGAACCGCGCGTGCCGCAGCCGGACGGCGTCGGCGTCGTCGAGGCGTTCGAGGCAGTAGTGGGCGACCGACTCCAGCAGCCGGAAGCGCGGGCCGGGCTGGGCCACGACCAGCGAGCGGTCGACGAGCTGCGTCAGCAGTCCGGCCACGTCGGCGGCGTCCACGCCGTCACCCGCGCACACCGCCTCGGCGGCGTCGAGCGCACAGCCTTCCGGATGCACGGCGAGCCTGCACAGGGTCCGCCGCTGGGGCTCGTCGAGCAGGTCCCAGCTCCAGTCGATCATCGCGCGCAGCGTCTGCTGCCGGGCGGGCACGCCGCGGCGCCCGCCGTCCAGCAACCGGAACCGGTCGCCGAGCCTGCGCAGCAGCTCGTCCGGTCCCAGCGCGCGGATCCTGGTGGCGGCCAGTTCCAGTGCCAGCGGGATGCCGTCGAGTGCCCGGCAGATCCGCGCGACGGCGGCGGCGTTGGTGTCGTCGAGGGTGAACCCCGGTGCGGCGGCGGCCGCCCTGGCGACGAACAGCCGCACGGCGCTGTGGTCGCGGACGGTGGCGGAGGTCGCGGCCTCCGGCCCGGGAACGCCCAGCGGCGGCACCGCCCACAGTGCCTCGCCGCCGACCCCGAGCGGTTCCCGGCTGGTGGCCAGGATCCGCAGCCGGGGCGCGGCCGCCAGCAGCCCGCCGGCGACGGTCGCGACGGCGTCGATCACCTGCTCGCAGTTGTCGATGACCAGCAGCATGTCCTTGTCCCGCACCGCGGTGTGCAGCGGGCCGCGGATGTCCAGTGCCGTGGCGATCGCCTCCGTGACGCCGTCCGGTCCGGGACAGGTGTGCTGCTCGGCCCCGGCCAGTTCCACCAGCCAGACGCCGTCGGGATAGCCGTCGGCGATCCGGCGGGCGGTCTCCAGGGCCAGGGACGTCTTGCCGACGCCACCGGGCCCGGTGAGGGTGACCAGGCGGGCCGACTCCAGCAGGCCGCGGACCTCCCGGACCGCGGGGCCCCGGCCGAGCAGGTCGGTCACCGCCGCGGGCAGGTTGCCGCCCGGCGCCGGCGGCGGGGCGTCGAGTGCTGGGTCCCTGGCCAGCATCGCCTGGTGCAGCGCGGTCAGGTCGGGCCCGGGTTCCAGGCCGAGGTCGTCGGCGAGGCGGCGGCGCAGCTCGTGGAACCCGTCGAGGGCCTCCTGCGGCCGTCCCGCGCGGTAGAGCGCGCGCAGGTGCAGGGCCCGCAGCCGCTCGCGTAGCGGGTACGTGGCCACGAGGTCGGCCAGCTCGCCGACCAGCCTGCCGTGCTCGCCCCGCTCCAGCCGGGCCTCGGCGAGGTCCTCCAGCGCCACCAGGCGGTCCTCGGCCAGCCGCCGGGCCACCGGCCGCGCGAACGGTTCGTCGGCGAAGTCGGCCAGCGGTTCGCCCCGCCACAGGGCGAGGGCCTCGGTGAGCAGGGCGACCCTGGAGCCGGGTTCGGCGGCGGCGCGGGCGGTCAGCTCGGCGAAGCGGTGCGCGTCCACGGCGCCGGGTGACACCCGCAGGAGATAGCCGGGCGGCGTGCGGACGACCAGTCCGGGGTCGCCGAGTGCCTTGCGCAGCTGGGAGATCTTGGTCTGCAGGGCGTTGGCCGGGTTGCCGGGCTGGCGGTCGCCCCACAGGTCCTCGGCGAGCCGGTCCGCGGAGACCACCGTTCCGGCGTGGACAACGAGGTCGGCCAGCAGGGCCCGCACCTTCGGCTCGGGGACCCCTACCGGCGTGCCGTCGGCCGTCCACACGGCCAGTGGCCCGAGCACCCCGAATCGCACCGGTCGAACCTACCGTGCGTGGATCCACAGTGGTTCGTGCGAGCCCGCGGGCACCGTGGTCCTCGAAGCGAACAACCACGAGAGGACGACGATGACCGAGAAGAACGCCACCGGTGTCACGCTGATCGGGCTGGGCCCGATGGGCCGGGCGATGGTCCGGCGGTTCCTGGCCGGCGGTCACCCCACGACGGTGTGGAACCGCACGGTGAGCCGCGCCGACGAGCTGGTCGCCGAGGGCGCGGTGCCGGCGGGCTCGGTGGCCCAGGCACTGGCCGCCAACGAGCTGGTGGTCCTGAGCCTGACCGACTACCAGGCCATGTACGACATCCTCGGCCAGGCGGAGGACGCGCTGGCCGGCCGGGTGATCGTGAACCTGTCCTCGGACACCCCGCAGGCCAGCAGGGATGCGGCCGACTGGCTGGCCGCGCGTGGCGCGAAGCTGGTGGTCGGCGGGGTGATGGTGCCGGAGGAACTGGTCGGCACCGAGCAGGCCTACGTGTTCTACAGCGGCCCGAAGGCCGAGTTCGACCGGTTCGAGGCGACGCTGGCGCGCATCGGCAGGCCGGACTACCGCGGCGAGGACCACGCCCTGGCGCAGCTGTACTACCAGGCGCAGCTGGACATGTTCCTCACCGCGCTGGCGGCCTACCTGCACGCCAACGCGCTGGTCGGGTCGGCGGGCGTCTCGCCGAGCACGTTCTCGCCCTACGCCAAGGAAACCTTCGACACCCTGTCGTACTACTTCGACGACGTGGTGAAGCAGCTGGAGGACGGCGAGTACCCCGGCGACGGCGCGACCGTGGTGATGATGGGCGCCACGGCCGACCACATCGTGGGTGCCAGCGAGGCGGCCGGGGTGGACACGGTCCTGCCGAAGGCGGTGCAGAGCCTGTACGCACGCACCATCGCCGCCGGCCGTGGCAAGGAGGGCTGGCCCAGCCTCATCGAGGTGATCTCCGGCCGCTGAGGCAACGGCGAAAGCACGTGAAGGCCACCTTCAGCACGTCTCACGTAATGAAGGTGGCCTTCACGTGCTTCGATCGTCAGCCCTTCACGGCACCGGCGGTGAGGCCACGCATGAACTGGCGCTGCATGGCCAGGAACGCGATCACCGACGGCAGCAGCGCGAGCAGTGCGCTGGCCAGCAGCACGCCGGAGCCGACCTGCTCGTCGGAGCGCAGGATGCGCAGCGCGATCGGCAGGGTGTACTGACCCGGCTCGGTCGCCACGATCAGCGGCAGCAGGTACTGGTCCCACACCATGGTGAAGCCGAACACGCCGATCACCCCGACCGCGGGACGGCACAGCGGCAGCACGACCGACCAGAAGATGCGCAGCTCGCCCGCCCCGTCGATGCGGGCAGCCTCCTCCAGCTCGATCGGCACCTCCCGCATGAACTCGGTCATCACCAGGATCGAGAAACCCCACGCCCCGACCGGCAGGATCATCCCGGCCAGCGAGCCGATCAGGTTGGTGCCGAACACCGGAAGGTCCGACAGCACCACCGACAGCGGGATGGCCAAGATCTCCTCGGGCAGCATCATCGTGGCCAGGATCAGCAGCAGCACCGCGGTCATCCCGCGGAACTTCTTGCGTGCCAGGGCATAGGCCGCCAGCACGCTCACCGAGATCTGCAGCAGCAGCCCGAAGCCGACCACCAGGAACGAGTTCAGCAGGTAGCCGAGCACACCCCGGTCCGCGGCCACCGCGAAGTTGTTCAGGGTGAACGAGTCCGGGATCAGCGACAGCTCCGCCGGGTCGGACAGCTCGGAGAACGCGCCGACCAGGACCGCCAGCAGCGGCCCGGCGAACACGAAGGCGATTGCCACGTACAGCACCACGCGCAGCACGACCGACACCGGACCGCGCCGGCCGGACAGGCCCAGCGCGGTGTCGGTGACGCCGGAGGCGCCGGGACGCCGCCGCCGCTGCGGGATGGTCAGCCGGGTGGTCATGCGTCCGCCCTCCTGCGCACGAGCTGCGTCACGATCGTCAGGATCGCCGTGGCCAGGAACAGCACCACCGAGCCCGCGGCCGCGACGCCCAGCTCACCGCGTTCCAGCCCGAGCTTGTAGATCAGGGTCATCAGCACCTCCGACGCCCCGTTCGGTCCGCCGTTGGTGAGCAGGAAGACCTCGGTGAACACCCGCAGGCCACGGATCGCGGCCAGCGTCACCAGGATCACCAGCACCGGCCGCAGCGCGGGCAGGGTGACCGACCACAGCCGCCGCATCGTCCCGGCCCCGTCGACGGTGGCCGCCTCGTACAGGCTGCGGTCCACCCCGGCCAGGCCGGCCAGGAAGATCATCATGTTGTACGGCGCGCCCTGCCAGATGCCGACGGCCATCACCGACCACAGTGCGGTGTCCTCGCTGGCGAGGAACTGCGACGGCCCGAGGCCCACCCAGCCGAGGATCGAGTTCAGCGCCCCGTTCTCGGCCGGGTAGTACAGCATCCGCCACACCTCGGCGACGACCGCCATCGCGGCGACCACCGGCAGGAACGCGGCCGTGCGCACCACCCACAGGTGCCGCGCCTGGCCCTCCACCAGCAGCGCCAGCACCAGCCCGAGCAGGATCGACCCGGCGGTGACACCGGCGGCCAGCGTCACCGTCTGGGCGATGGCCTGCACGAACCGGTCGCTGGAGACGACCTCGGCGTAGTTGTCCATGCCGACGAAGGCGTCGCCGAGGAACGGCCGGACCTCGTGGAAGCTCATCTCGATGGCCTTGCCCATCGGAATGAACTTGAAGTACAGGAACAGCAGCAGTGCCGGGGCCAGGAACAGCCACGGCACCAGCCACCGCCAGCGCGGCGTCACTGGGCGAGAACCTCCTGTTTGCGCAGTTCCTCGGTGAACTTCCCGGCCAGCTCGGTGAGCCGCTGCTGCGGCTGGGCCGAGCAGTCGGCGGCCAGCGCGTTGAGCGTCTCGGCCGACATCTGCCGGAACGGCGTCCAGTTCGGGACGGCGGGCGCGTAGCGGCCGTGGTTGTCGTAGACCTGCTGGAACACCGCCCACCGCTTGTCCTTGCGGACGGTGGCCATGTCCACGGTCCGGTTCACCGGCAGCCGGACGATGTTGCCGTCGGTGTCACCGGCCATGCCGATCGTCTGCCCCTCGACGGAGGTGGCGAACGCGGCGAACTTGCGCTGGCCCTCGGGGTTGGGGGAGCCGGCCATCAGGTAGACGTTCTCGCCCTCGGCGAGGCTGGCCTGCCCGCCGCCGAGCCCGGCGGGTGGCGGCACGACCTCGTACTTGCCCGCGCCGAGGTTCTTGTCGAACCGGGCCATCAGGTAGGGGCCGGTGAGGTAGATGCCCGCCTTGCCGTTCTCGAACGCCGGGTGCGCGGACTGGTCGGTGTCGGCGGTGATGGCGTCGGGCTGGACGACCGGGTCGCCGCAGAACTGGTCCTGCAGCCACTTGACCGCGGCCACCGACTGCGGGCTGTCGATGGCGGGCGCCCACTTGTTCTCGCCCGCCTGGCGGAGGAAGTCGCCGCCGCTGGCCCACAGGAAGCTGGAGAAGAACCAGGACATGTAGCCGCGCTTGGTGGAGCCGGGCACGAGCAGGCCGTAGGTGTCGGCCGCACCGTTGCCGTCGGGGTCGTTCCTGGTGAACGCCGCGGACAGGGCGTCCAGTTCCTGCATGGTCTTCGGCTGGGGAAGGCCGACCTTCTGCCGCCAGTCCGAGCGGATCAGCAACGCGAACGCCTGCGCGGAGAACGGCACGGCGTAGGTCTTGCCGTCGGGGCCCTTGGCCGCTTCCCAGGCGCGGTCGTTGATGTTCTGGCTGCCGTCGATGGAGGCACGGTCGACCTCGCCGACCAGGCCCTGCTCGACCAGGGAACCGAGCTGCGAGGTGTCGTTGATGACGATGTCGGGCAGGTCCTTCTGCGCGGCCTGCTGCTGCAGCTTTGTCTCGAAGTCCTCGAAGACCGGGACCACCTTGGCCTGAATGCCACTGGCTTTCGTGAACGCCTCGGCCAGTGCCTGCGCCGTCTTGGCCGCGGCCCGGTCGGGTGGCTTGCGGATCCAGATCTCCAGCGGGGCGTTCGGGTCGGCGGCGGGGGAGTTTCCGCCGGAGCCACAGGCGGGCAGCGCGAGACAGGCGATCGCGACAAGCAGCGTCCCGAGACGACGATGTGCTCGCACGTCGAACTCCTTCTACATATGTGGACGTCAGTCACTGATGTGAACGCGTTCCGTGTGAAGCTAGCCACCTGCCCGATTCGGGTCAACCGGCGCCCGCCAGTTTGCGGCCTACTGTTACGACTGATATGCATGAGTCATGCATGACGCGACCCGAACGGCGAACCTGCTCGGCGCGACGGCCCTGGCCGTCACCGATCTCGCGCTGGCCGGGGCGACCAGCGCGTCGGGGGTGAGCGTCAGCGGCGCCGCCGCGCTGGTGGTGCTGTCGGCGTCGCCCGGGATCAGCGTGACCGAGCTGGGCAGGCGGGTCGGGCTGACCCAGTCGGCCGCGGCGCGGATGGTGGACTCGCTGGAGTCGGCCGGTCTGGTCGAGCGCACGGCCGGCCTGGGGCGGGCGGTGTCCGTCCGGCTCACCGCCCGCGGCACCGCTACGGCGGACGCGGTACTGGCCGAGCGTGGTTCACCGCTGACCGAGCTGGTCGGCGTGCTGGACGAGGAGCAGCAGCGGACGCTGGCCGACCTGCTGGCCGTTCTGCTCTGCCGGCTGTACCAGCGCGTCGGCGACAGCGACCGGCTGTGCCGGTTGTGCGACCGGGCGGCCTGCGTGTCCGGCGCCGAGTGTCCCGTCGGCGCCGCGGCCCGCGCGGAGGGGGCGGGCTGACGTGGGCACGCTGCTCGCGCTCGCCTCGTCGGTCAGCTACGGCGTGGCCGACGTCGCCGGCGGGCTGCTGTCCCGCAAGGCGAACCCGGTGTCGGTGGCGTTGCTGGGCCAGCTCAGCGGCCTGGTGCTGACGCTGGTGGCGGCGCTGGTGCTGCCCGCCGCCGACCCCGCGGCCGCCGACCTTGGCTGGGGCGCGCTGTCCGGCGTCGGCACGGGTGTGGCGATGGTGTTCCTGTACCGGGGGCTCGGCCGGGGTGCGATGAGTGTCGTGGTGCCGGTCAGCGCGGTCGGTGGCCTGGCGCTGCCGGTGGTGGTCGGCGTGCTGCTGCTCGGCGACCGGCCGTCGGTACTGGCGTGGACCGGCATCGCGGTGGCGGTTCCCGCGTTGTGGCTGGTGTCGCGCACCGGGCGCGACGGTGGCGCCGGTTCTGCGGCGTCCATTGTGGACGCTGTCGTGGCGAGTGCCGGGGTGGCACTGCAGTACCTGGCGCTGGCGCAGGCCGCGCCCGCGGCGGGGATCTGGCCGGTGGTGGTGGGCCGGCTGGCCGCCGCGGTCGCCATCCTGCCGATGGTGCGGGCCTCGCTGCGCATTCCGGGCAGGCTCGTCGCGCCCGCCGCGGCGACCGGGGCGTTCGCCGCGCTCGCGCTGGTGTGTTACCTGCTGGCGACCCGGCAGCAGCTGGTGGTCGTCGCGGTGGTGCTGTCGTCGCTGTACCCGGCGATCCCGGTGCTGTGGGGGATCGCGCGGCTGCGGGAGCGGCTGAGCCGGCCGCAGGTGCTGGGCCTGCTCGGTGCCGGTGCGGCGGTGGCGCTGCTGGCATTGGGAAAGTAGGCAGCACAAGGGTTCTGCAAGCGCGCTTTTGTAGCTTCCTCTCCGCATCAGTTGTTCGATTCTGGGGAGCTACGATGAAAACACTCGGGAAACTGGCCGCCGTCTCGCTCGCGGTGGGGGCGACGCTGGCCTTGGCCAGCCCGGCACAGGCGTCCGATGAGGCGTCACTGCCCACCGTGACGCTGACCATTTTCGATGACTCGGGGAAAGCGGAAGTGCTGACGAGCCCCGACTACGCACGATCGAGCGTGTCGTCGGTGCGGGCCAAGGCCGCGGACAGATGCCCGGCCGAGGTGATCTGTCTGTTCGAGATGCACAACGCTGGTGGTTACGGCAATGGCTTCCGGACGTCGAACCCCAGGTCCGGGGTCGACGACTTCACCACGATCCCGGTTCCGGAGGGTGGCACGCGGCCGTACGGCCCCGGCCGGTTCGGCACCAGCTGGAACTTCAACGACCACATGTCGTCCTGGGTCAACAACTCGCCCTACGTGTGGCACTGGTACTTCGGCAGCCATGGCACCTACGAGTGGCACCCCATGGAGCGCTTCGGCGGTGAGGTCGTGGTGAACCTGCCGGACCACGAGAACGACCACGCCTCGTCCATCTACAACTACCGCTGAGTGAGCTGAGTCACAAAAATCCCATATGCGTATGGGTGCCCGATGTTCGTAGCCTGCGACCGTACGGTGTACGGACGAAGGGATCTCGGGCATGACCTACCTGGTGACCGGTGCGACCGGCAACGTCGGGCGGTTGGTCGTCGACCACCTGCGGGCGGCCGGCGCACCGGTCCGCGCGCTGACGAAGAACCCGCGCAGGGCGGCGCTGCCGGACGACGTCGAGGTCGCCGAGGGCTACCTCGGCGACCTGGCGACGCTGCCGGCCGCGCTCGACGGCGTCGAGCGGATGTACCTGGCGCCGCTGCCGGAAACGGTGGCCGATGTGGTGGCACTGGCGCGGAAGGCGGGCGTGCGCCGGATCGTCGCGTTGTCGCAGAGCGACGCCGACAGCGAGGCCGCGCTCGATGAGAGCCAGTGGCACTACTACGCCGTCGAGCACGCGGTGGAGAACTCCGGTGCCGAGTGGACGTTCCTGCGGCCCGGCCAGTTCTACACCAACGCACTGGACTGGGCCGCGCCGATCCGCTCGGCCGGTGTCGTGCGCGGTGCCTACCCGGATGCCGCCTACACGCCGATCGACCTGGACGACATCGCCGCCACAGCCGCGGCGACGCTGCTGGCGGACGGGCACCACGGGCAGCGGTACCACCTGACCGGCCCGCAGACGCTGACCAAGCGCGACCAGGTCCGCATCGTCGGCGAGGTCCTCGGCATTCCGGCCCGCTTCGAGGAGGTGTCCCGCGAGCAGGCCTACCGGGAGATGTCCGAGGCGGGCTGGGGCGAGGCGGCGGGCTGGATGCTCGACCTCGACGCACGCGTCACGGCCGAACCCGAGCGGGTGCTGCCCACTGTCGAGCGGATCACCGGGCGGCCGCCGCGCACGTTCGCCGACTGGGTCGCCGCCAACCGGGACCGGTTCAACGCCTGATCTTCGGCACTTCCGGCGCCGAGGTGTCCAGTGGCACGGCGGCCGACCGCACCAGCCCCAGCTGGACGGTCTGCCGCCGGGTCAGGGTGTCCAGCAGCCAGTCCACGCCGGTACGCAGCCGGTTGCCGGGCATGGACATCAGGTGATAGCCGCGGGTGACGGCCTTGGCAGGCAGCCCGGCCAGCGGGATCCGCAGCGGGTTGGCCGCGGCCTGCCGGGCACCGAGGTCCACGACGAACCCCAGGTCGTGGTGCCGGTAGGCCTTCGCCTGCCCGTGGCCGAGTGACGCGGCGACGTTGCGAGCGGCGAGCTTGCCCTGCCGCACCGCGTGCTGGGCGGTCATCGCGGTCAGCTTTCCCGGCCGGGTCAGGTCCGGCACGGCGGCGGCGTCACCGCAGGCGAAGACGTCGGGATGGCCGGGCACGGCCAGCCGGGTGTCCACCACGAGGCGGCCCTGCTCGGTGTCCAGGCCCATGGCGTCGACCAGCGGATCGGGCCGCACGCCGACGCACCAGACCAGCGTGCGCGCGGGGACGCTCTCCCCGGTGGTCAGCGTGACGCCCTCGGCGTCGGCCTCGTCGATCGACGTCTCCATCCGCACGTCGACGCCGCGTTCGCGCAGCACCCGGTCGGCCGTGCGGCCCAGCCGCTCGTCCAGCTCGGGCAGCACCCTCGGTGCGACGTCGAGCAGCATCCAGCGGATCGGCTGGCCTGCCAGCTCGGGGTGGCGGGCGGCGAGCGCGCGGGTGAACGCCGGGCCCTGCGCGGCGACCTCGGTACCGGTGTAGCCGGCGCCGACGACGACGAACGTGCAGCGCGCGTCGCGCTCCTTCGGATCGTCGGTGGCCGCGGCCAGCTCGATCTGCCGGGTGACGTGGTCGCGCAGGTAGAGCGCCTCCGGTACCCCGCGGAAGCCGTGCGCGTGCTCGGCCACCCCGGGAATCGGCAGCAGCTTGTGCACGCTGCCCGCGGCCAGCACCAGCCGGTCGAACCCGAGGGTGGCGGTGCGGTCCTCCGGGTCGGTGTAGGTCAGCTGCCTGCCGTCCAGGTCGACGCCGGTGACCTCACCCAGCACCAGCCGCACCCCGGGCAGGGTCCCCGGCAGTGACACCGACACCCGGCGCGGGTCGAGGATCCCGGCGGCGACCTCGGGCAGCAGCGGCAGGTACAGGAAGTAGTCGGTCGGATTGACCAGCACGACCTCGGCCGCGCCCGCCGGCAGTGTCCTCGTCAGCTCCTTCGCAGCGTGGTATCCGGCGAACCCGCCGCCGACCACCACGATCCGCGTTCCAGGCATGGGTGAACCTCCTCCGGTCGGCCCTTGCCCAGTCGCTTACCCGGCTCGGCCGTACGGAAACCCGCTGGTTTTCGCGGCCGGTTCCGCGGGAACCCAGCCGGCATGATGGCCCAGCGGCACGAACCTCTCAACAACACCGGGAGCCTGTCCGACCGGGTCCCGACGGCACAGCTGCTGGCGATCGGGATCGGGGTGGTGTACCTGGCACTGGGCCTGGCCGGGTTCTTCCTCGCCGAGGACGGCGTCGGGCCCGACCCGACGACGACCGTGCTGGGCTTCGGGGTCAGCACCATGCTCAACGTCGTGCACGTCGTGGTCGGCGCGCTCGGCATCGTCGCGTCCCGGCGCGGCACGGCCGCGCGGTTCTACGGCTGGGCGCTGTTCGTCGTCATGATCGCGCTGACGGTGTACGGCATTCTCAACGCGGCCAGTCAGACCACCGCGAACATGCTGAACCTGAACTGGCCGGACAACTGGCTGCAC
The DNA here is from genome assembly GCF_004214935.1 of Amycolatopsis suaedae. Lineage (GTDB taxonomy): Bacteria > Actinomycetota > Actinomycetes > Mycobacteriales > Pseudonocardiaceae > Amycolatopsis > Amycolatopsis suaedae. Next base: position 161,969 of record NZ_SFCC01000005.1, on the reverse strand, counting down.
GGCGTGACCGCCGTGCTCGGCCTGCTCATGGGGTTCGCGTCGCGGTTGCGGCGCCGCGGTCGCTGACGCTCCGTGTCGGCTGGTCACACGTCGATCACGGCGGTACGATCGTGGGCGTCGGTTGAGCGCACAGCCGAGGAGCGGCCGTCCGGCCGCTCGTACGGTTCTGCCAACCGCGTGGAGGCCCAGTCTTGATGTCCAGCGACCTTCTGCGACTGCACCGCCGGACGGAGAACGGCGCCCTCGTCGTCGCCGCGTCCGGCGACGTCGACATGCTCACCGTGCCCGACCTCGAGCAGTACCTCGAGGCCGCCTGTGGCCAGGCAGGTTCGGACCAGACCGTGGTGGTGGACCTGAGCGAGGTCACCTTCCTCGGTTCGTCCGGACTCGCCGCACTGGTGCAGGCCGATCAGCGTTGCCGCCAGGTCGGCGTGACCCTGCGGGTCGTCGCCGCCAACCGCGTGGTGACCCGTGCGCTGGAGGCCGCGGGCCTGCAGGGCGTGCTCGATATCGCCTCGACGGTGGCCGACGCCGTCACCCCGGAGCAGCGCCGCTAGGAACGGGTGTAGTCACCTCCGGGACGGGGTAGTCGCAGGCGCGACCACGCCCGGAGGTGTGCGATGACCCAGACGGCGAAGCCGGTGCGGCCGGTACCGGTCCCCGTCGCCCAGCCCGCGCCCGTCGCGAAGGGCAGGCTGCTGCTCAACCTGCTGCGCACCACCGATCACAAGCAGATCGGGGTGCTCTACCTGGTCACCTCGTTCGGCTTCTTCCTCGCCGGCGGCGCGATGGCCCTGCTGATGCGCGGTGAGCTGGCCGTCCCGGGACTGCAGTTCCTGTCCCAGGAGCAGTACAACCAGCTGTTCACCATGCACGGCACGATCATGCTGCTGCTCTACGCGACGCCGAACGTGTTCGGGTTCGCCAACTTCGTACTGCCGCTGCAGATCGGGTCGCCGGACGTGGCCTTCCCCCGGCTCAACGCGTTCGCCTACTGGCTCTACCTGTTCGGCGGCACCACCGTGCTGGCGTCGCTGATCGTGCCCGGCGGGGGAGCGGACTTCGGCTGGACCGGCTACCCGCCGCTGTCCAACGCGGTGCACTCGCCCGGCGTCGGCGGCGACCTGTGGATCTTCGGCCTGATCGTGTCGGGTCTGGGGACGATCCTCGGCGCGGTGAACATGGTGACCACGATCGTGTGCCTGCGGGCGCCGGGGATGACCATGTGGCGGATGCCGCTGTTCACCTGGAACATCCTGTTCACCAGCATCCTGGTGCTGGCGGCGTTCCCGATCCTCACCGCCGCGCTGTTCGGGCTGGCCGCGGACCGGCACCTCGGCGCGCACGTGTTCGACCCGGCCAACGGCGGGGCGATCCTGTGGCAGCACCTGTTCTGGTTCTTCGGTCACCCCGAGGTGTACATCGTCGCGCTGCCCTACTTCGGCATCATCACCGAGATCGTGCCGGTGTTCAGCAGGAAACCGCTGTTCGGCTACAAGCTCATGGTGTGGGCGACGGTCGGCATCACCGCGTTGTCGTTCGCCGTGTGGGCCCACCACATGTACGCGACCGGGGCCGTGGTGCTGCCGTTCTTCGCGCTGGCGACGTTCCTCATCGCGGTGCCGACGGGCATCAAGTTCTTCAACTGGATCGGCACCATGTGGAAGGGCCAGTTGTCGTTCGAGGCGCCGATGCTGTGGGCCGTCGGGTTCATGGTGACGTTCCTGCTCGGCGGGCTGACCGGCATCCTGCTCGCCGCGCCGGCACTGGACTTCCACATCACCGACAGCTACTTCGTGGTCGCCCACTTCCACTACGTGCTGTTCGGCACGATCGTGTTCGCCACGTTCGCCGGGATCTACTTCTGGTTCCCCAAGATCACCGGCCGGATGCTGAACGAGCCGCTGGCGAAGCTGCACTTCTGGACGACGCTGATCGGCTTCCACACGACGTTCCTCGTGCAGCACTGGCTCGGCGCCGAGGGGATGCCCCGCCGCTACGCCGACTACCTGCAGAGCGACCAGTTCACGGTGCTCAACGCGATCTCGACGATCGGCGCGTTCCTGCTCGGCGCGTCGGTGCTGCCGTTCATCTGGAACGTCGTGCGCAGCTACCGCTACGGCGAGCGGGTCGATGTCGACGACCCGTGGGGATACGGCAACTCACTGGAGTGGGCCACCACCTGCCCGCCGCCGAGGCACAACTTCACCGAGCTGCCCAGGATCCGGTCCGAGCGGCCGGCGTTCGAACTGCACTACCCGCACATGGTCGAGCGGATGCGGGCGGAGGGCCACCGGACTCCGCCGAAGGAACCGCAGCCGCCGACGCCGTCGGAACACCTCGCCGACGCGACCGAGAAGGGGAAAGGAGCGACAGCGGATGGCTGACCGTCCGGACATCGACCCCGAACTGTGGGACGAGTTCCACCGGGTGGTGAACATGACCTCCCGCGAACTCAGCGAGTGGCTGCGGACCAGGTCCGCCGGGGAGGAGACCGAGGAGCTGCCCGACCACTCCGGCACGCCGACCGGCCGCAAGGTGCTGGACATTCTCGGCAAGCGCAAGGCGGACGTGACCGGCGACGACATCGAGGTGATGCGCCGGGTGGTCGACCGCGTGCATGCCGAGCGACGGGACGACCTCGAGCCGACGGCGGGCGAGGCGCACTGGCGGCACCGGCTGATGTCGGTGGGCCACGACCCGCTCAAACCGGCCTGAGAGGCCGTCTTTACCACCTTCACTCGAAAGGCTGGAATGCCGGGCTGGCAACGGAGTCCGGCCGCCGACCGCATATGGTGACCACGCCAGTGCGAGAGGTGGACGACATCGTTGCCCGGTATCGACTTCTACGAGCTGCTCGGCGTGGACCGCTCCGCGTCGCCCGCCGAAATCAAGTCGGCGTACCGGTCGCTGGCCAAGGCCCTGCACCCCGACGCGGGCGGCACCGCGGGCACGTTCCGGGTGCTGCGGCAGGCGTACGAGACGCTCACCGACCCGCGGCGGCGTGCCGAGTACGACCGTGATGAGGCGCCGCCGGTCGCACCGGCGCCGCGGCGGCCCCGTACCCGGCCGCTGCGGACCGATCCGGCCTTCGTTCCGCCGGAGCCGGTCGTCGACACGGCCGACATTCCCTGGTGGGACCTGGTCGAGGCGGCGCCGCGCTCGCCGAGGGAGGGCCGCGGTCACGCGCCCTGGCTGGCGCTCGCCGCGGGCGTTCTCGCGTTGCTGCTGCCGCTGGCGTTGCCGTTGTCGGCTCCGCTGGTCGTGTGCTGGGTGCTGCTGGCGGTCGCGGTCGGTGCCGCGGGCTGGTGGCTGGCGCGGGGCTACCTGACCGACGTGCGGACCGAGCGGGAGCTGACCGCCGAGTTCGGCGCGGAGGTGGAGTTCGGCCGGGTCGGCACCGACGCGGACCAGCGCGGCGAGCAGCTCACCGCCGGGATGCTGTCGCGGTACCTGACCAGGCTGCCCGGCATCCGGGTGTTCCACAGCCTGGCCTGGCCGGACTCGGTGTTCGCCGACATCGACCACGCCGTGCTCGCCGGGCGCAGGCTGGTGCTGATCGAGTCGAAGGTGTGGCCGCCGGGGCACTACGCGCTCGACGGCGGTGTGCTGTGGCGCAACGGCAACCGGTTCCGCGGCGGCGAGAGCCGGCTGGCCGACGGCATCCGCGCCTACCAGGAAATGCTGCCCGACGTCGAGATCCGGGGCGCCGTCCTGGTGTACCCGAACCGGCTGGGCGAGGTCACCGCGGAGCCGGTCGGCGACCAGCTCGCGCCGCCGATGACGCCGGAGCAGTTCGTCACCGAGATCGGCGACTGGCTGGCGGCCAGGCCCGCCGCGGTCGACCCGCACGCCTTCCGGACGGTGCTGGGCCGCCTGGTCTAGCGGCTGGCGGTGAGGCGGCGCAGGGCGGCGGCTGCGGGCGGTCCCCAGGTCGGCTTACCGCCGGGGCGGCCGTGGACACCGTTGTCGCCGACGAGCAGGCAGCCGAGCGCCTTCGCCACCGCCCAGCCGCGGGCCCGGCGCCGAGTCGACTCGTCCGCCGCGTAGGTGCGGTGGAAGCGGTCGACGGCCCCGTCGGGCAGTAGCAACCACCCTGCGGCGAGGTCGCAGGCCGGGTCCCCGCCGCACATGTCGCCGAAGTCGATCACGCCGCAGAAGTCGCCGCCAGCGGTGAGCAGGTTCGCCGGATGCAGGTCCCCGTGCAGCCACAGGGCCGGGCCGGTCCAGGCGGGCGCGGCGAGGGCGTCCGCCCAGACCTGGCGGACGGCGTCCGGGTCGGCGATCAGCCCGCGATCGGTGGCCTCCGCCAGGAACTGCCGGAATCCGTCGTCGACCTCCGCCAGCGGGCCGCCGCGGTTGCGGCCGGCGGGTGCGTCGCCGGGCGCGGGTTGGTGCAGCGCCGTGAGGAAGGCGGCCAGCGTGTCGGCCGCCTCGGCGCGAGTCGCGGGGGCGCGGTCCGCCGGTTCCCCGGCGACCCAGGTGGTGACGATCCACGGCCGGGGAAACCGGTCGGACGGCACGCCGAGCCGCTGCGGTACCGGCACCCGCAGGGGGAGCCGGGGCGCGGTGACGGGGACGAAGGTGTGCTCCTTGAGGATCAGCTCGTCCGCCGCCTCGGTGGCCCACGGCAGCCGGACCGCGAGCTCGTCGCCGAGCCGCCACAACTGGTTGTCCCAGCCGTAAGCGCCGAAGGTGAGTGGTAGATCGGCCAGGTCGGGATGCTGGTCGCGGAGCAACCCCGCGACCAGGTCGGCCGTGATCTCCTCGGTGTGCGTCACGGCGGTCACGGTAGCCGGGTTCAGGCGGGGATTCGGTGGTAGGGGTTGCTGCTGGGTCTTCGGCGCTTGGTCAGCCAGGCCGGTGGGTGGAACTGCGGCTTTCCGTCGTTGATGGTGACGGTCCAGTCGGTGTGGTGGATGACCCGGTGGTGGCGTCCGCAGAGCAGGACCATTTCGTCCACATTGGTCCGTCCGCCGTGTTGCCATTCGCGGACGTGGTGGACGACGCACCAGCGGGGTTTCCGCGTACAGCCCGGGAAGGCGCAGCCTCGGTCGCGGAGGGCGAGGGCTCGGCGTTGGGCTTTGGTGGCCAGCCGGACGTCGCGGCCCAGGTGCAGGACTTCGCCGTCGGAGCCGAACACCGCCGGAACGAGTTTGGCCTCGCAGCACAGCCGGGAAAGCGCCGACGCGCTCAGGTATCCGGCGCCGTCGAGGATCGCGGGTCCGGCGCGGCGTTGCAGGTCGTCGAGCGTGGTGGTCACGGTGACCACGGCTCGCTCACCACCTTGGGTGCTCAGGTCCTCGGTGCGGGCGACCAGCTCGATCATCTCGGCGAGTGCGTCGCCTTTGCGTTCGGCTTGGTTGCGGAGGTCGGGTTGGCCTTCCTCGGCGGGGCAGGGTTTGGCCAGTACGTCGAACAGGCCGTCGAGGGTGGCGCCGGTTTCGGCGTCGAGGGTTCCTGCGAAGCGGTACCGGCCGTGCCGGTCGATTTTGGAGCGGAACTCGCGGACGGGGTGCGCCAATGCGTCTTCGTCGGGTGGGGCACTGTCCTGGTCGACGCGGGCCCGGATGTTGTCCCCCGCCTTACGGACCGCGGTGGGTGGGGCGGTGCGGGCCAGGGTCAGCAGGATGTCCTCGAACCCCTCCCGCGTCTCCACCGGCAACGCCGTAATCGCACGGTGGATTTCCACCGCGTGCTCCAGCGACACCTCACCCGCCGCCAGCGCCGCACCGGTGGCGGCCAGGGAGCCGAACAGTTCCTGAGCCAGCTGCACCCGTGTTTTGGCCAGCGCGCGGGAGACGTTGAGGTTGTCCACCTGAAACGCCACCAGATCCCGGAAACCCAGATCAGTCCCGCGGGCGCTCAGCTCCGCCAGGCCTTCCAGTATCTCGGCGGCGGCTGCGGCCATCTTTTCCTGGCCACGCTGAATGATGGCGGCTACCTCCTCGTCGGAGTGCCGCCACAGGCGGGTGCCAGGTTTCTCGAACACGTCACCATCGTATTACGAACAGATGTTCGAAACAATCACACGATCGAGCGAGTCGGAGTTTCGGAAACTGCCGCTCGCGTGGGCCAAGCCTGCAACGATGATCGTCATGGAACGCGACGAAGTTCCGCTCCACGGCGGCAATGCGAACACAGGCGTGGTCCGGGTCGGGCAGACGGTACGCCGCCCCAGTGGCCCCTGGACCCCGGCGGTTCACGCCCTGCTCACGCACCTGCACGCGGCCGGGTTCGCCGGTGCGCCCAAGCCGTTGGGCATCGACGAGAAGAACCGGGAAGTACTGACCTGCGTCCCGGGCCCCGTGGCCTGGCCGGATCACTTCGGCCTGCTCGAACCGGACGAACGGCTCGCCCGCGTCGCCCGCATCGTCCGCGACTTCCATGACGCGGTCGCCGGGTTCACTCCTCCGCCCGATGCACAGTGGCAGGTCCTCATTCCGGCCGACGGAGCGGAGATCATCGCCCACCACGATCTCGCGCCGTGGAACCTCGTCCTGGGTGATCCACGCTGGGTGTTCATCGACTGGGACACGGCCGCGCCGGGGACCCGACTCTGGGATGTCGCGTACGCACTCCACGGCTTCGTGCCGTTGTCGGCCGATCCACGGTGGCGCGGGAGGTCCGCCGGTCACCGCGTACGGGTCTTCGCCGACGCCTACGGCCTGGACGAGAACCAGCGGCGGGAACTGCTGGCCGTGCTCGCTCCCCGCACCCGGTCGATGTACACCTTCCTCGCCACCCAGGCCGCCGCCGGACGGCAGCCCTGGAGCCGGCTGTGGGACGACGGCCACGGCAGGACCTGGCAGGCCGACGCCGACTACATCGAGCAGCACACCCCGGAATGGGAGCACGCACTGCTCGGCTGAGCATCCCGCCGGTGCTCAGCCCAGCCAGAACTCCCGCCACGCGACCGTCAGCTCCCCGACCCCGGTGAGCCCGATGCGCTCCACGTGGGCCTTCCAGCTGTCCTCCAGCACGTCGCACAGCAGCGACGCGGGCGGCTGCACGTCGTCGGCACTGAACTGCCTGAGAATCACCTTCGGCACCGCCAGCTTCGCCTTGCCACGCACCACCGACTGCTCGGTCGCCCGGCAGACCAGGTACTCCACGGTCGCGACCTCGCTCAGCGGCACCGGGTCCTGCGGGCCGACGACCGGCACGGTCTCGGCCATCGCGCGGTACAGGCATTCCAGCGGCCCGGCCAGGCCGGCCGGGGAGTGCGCCATCTGCCAGGACACCCAGATCGCCAGCGAGTCCGACGTGCTGGCCGGCCGGTAGTCGAAGGCGGGCCCGAGCAGCGCCTGGTAGTCGCTGGCCGGATGGGTGCTCTCGTCGGCCGGCGCCGTCTCGGCGCACCCGCGCAGGCCGAGCCGGTGGAACAACGCCGCGAGCAGCTCGTGCGGACGCGTCGGTGGCGGGGCGGGGCCGTCGAGCAGCTTGCGCAGGATCCGGTTGACCCTTCCGGCGGCCACACCGTCGACGCTCAGCTGCAGGTGGATGAACGCCAGGTCGTCCAGCGACGTCCCGCTGCAGCCGACGACCCCGACCTGCGGATAGCGCCGCAGGAACGTGACGATGGCGTGGGTGGACCCGACGCGTGCCGGCCCGACACAGGTCAACGGCAGGCAGGTGGTCACCTGCTCGTCGGCGGCCGGTTCGAACCCGGGCCTGCTGCGGCAGACCTGGAACCAGTTCCCGGGCCGGTGACCCGGACGCGTGTCGGACACCCAGAAGCCGTAACCGCGCCGTTCGCACAGTTCCCGCAGGTGGTTGCCGAGCAGGAACTGCCGCTCGGCGGAGTTGTCGGTCAGCGCCACCGAGAACCGCACGGCCAGCGACGAGTAGGCCGACGGCAGCTCCTTGCGGGTCCGCAGATCCAGGTGGCGGGTCTTGACGACGGTCGGCAGCTGCGCCGGGCACTGCAGGGTGAGCAGCGGCGCGCCGGCCAGATTGGCCGCGACCTCGGAGATCCCCTCGAGCAGTTCACGCACGGCGGTCCCGTGCCGGTCGGTGAGCTTGCGGGCCGTGCGGTCGACCGAGATCAGCCCCTCGAACGTGTGCGCCGACTCGTAGACGAACGTCGGGTTGGGCCAGGCACTGTGCTGGAACACCCACCCACCGGGCACGTCCTCCCTGCCGCAGCGGCGCTGGCCGTCGGCGGGCCGACCGGTCATGGCCGCCGACGCCTCGCCGGTGCGGGTCCCGATGGCGACCCCACCGCCGTTGGCGGCCGAGCACAACGCCTCCAGGAACGGGGCGTCGCCGAGAAACGGTGCCAAGCCGCGCAGATAACCCGGCCGGGCCTCGACGTGGTGCACCTCGAAGTCCACAGTGGTCAGTGACTGCCTGGCGATCTGGAAGCCCGCCCTGGCGAGGTCGGCGATCGAACCGACCTGGCGGCGCCGCCGGCTCACCGGCTCCGTCCCGTCGAGTCGAAGCGCACGTTGGCGGGCAGCGGCCTGCCCCTGCCGCCGCCGACCCACCGCGGCACGCCGACCCGGTGCAGCGGCGCCGCGGCGTGCCAGGCCCGCTGGCTGGCCAGCGCCACGGCGGCCAGCACCGGTAGTCCCACGGCGAGGGTGAGGAACACCTGCACGATCTCGCCCGGGCTCTTCGTCGCGATGGCGGCCGCCAGCCCGGCCGCCGACACGATGCACAGCTGGGCCAGCGTGCGGGGCATCGTACGCAGGTAGGCGGCGACCGACCGGCGGGGCGGCGCCGCGAGCCGGGTGTAGAGGAAGCCGGGGACCAGCAGCAGCATGGTGATCACCGACTGCCCGTCGCCGACGTTGCCGAGCTTCTCGGTGGCCCGCGCGCCGTACGGCCACGGCCCGCCGACGAGCAGCCAGCCCAGCAGGTAGGCCGTCGCGGCGACGGCGAGCGCGTAGAACATGACACTGCGCGGACCGAGTTCGCCCGCGTCGGTGAGCACCAGCCCGGCCCGCACCCGCACCAGTTCGCCGTGCTCGCCCTCGTCGCCGGAACGCCGCCAGTACGCCTGGCCCTGGTTGTCGGTGACCGCGTCGACCAGCACCAGGTCCTCGCCCAGTTGCTGGCCGGAGATCTCCTCGGCGGCGCGGCGCAGCACGTCCGCGGTGACGTCGGGGTGGCGCAGCAGCGAGTTGTCCAGGTCCAGTTCCCCCTGCCCGGTGCGGACGGCGTCGCCGGTGGTGGCCGCGGCGGCCAGCCGGTGGCAGGCGGGCAGCGCGGACTCGGACACGTCGAGCCCGGACTGGCTCGCCTCCCACTTGCGCCTGCGCAGCAGCTCGGCCAGCGTGCGCAGCACGGTCTGGGCCTGCAGTTCGACGACCTTGCGGCTGGACTTGCCTGCCCCGCTCGCCCGCAGTTCCTGGTGACGGTCGGCCAGCCAGCGCAGGTCCGCGACGATGCCGTCGGCGAGCGGGCCGTCGGCGTTGGTGGACAGGTACATCCGCGCCAGGTCGGCCTCCGGTGCCGTCCGCACCACCAGGTGATACGACTTCAGGTTGGCCGGGACGGTGGTCTCGTAGCTGACCCGGTAGCCGTTCTTGCTGGCCCGGATGCGCCGCAGCGCGTCGATCAGCCGCGACGGCGTGTCGTCGGCGACGTAGAGCGGGGTCTCGTAGGACAGCCGGTGCTCGTCGACGGACGCGTCCAGGCCCACGACCAGCAGGTAGTCGCGGACGGCCAGGTCGAGCAGCTGGGCGTACCCGGCGAGCAGGTGCCGGTGGTCGTCGAGGATCTGCAACGCGAGCGCGCGGCACTGCCTGCCGTAGCCGGTGACCGTGCCCTCGGCGGGAGCGTGGGTGAACTCGGCCGCCGGATGGTGCGGCTCGGTCAGCAGCGTGCCCAGCGCCCGCTCGATCAGCCACCGCGGCTCGTGCCAGCCGAACAGGAACGTGCTCAGGTCGTGCCCCGGAGAATGCGCGTGCTCGTTGCTGGACAGGATGCCGCACAGCAGGTGGTACAGCCCGGCCGCGAGCAGGCGGGACGTCTCGTGCTGGGTGAGCCGGGGCAGGGTCGCGCCGGACGCGTCCTAGACGTCGACCGGCGACACCCCTCGGCGGGGCAGCCGGGCCAGTGGGACCCAGAGCGTGTTGCCGTCCCTGGTCGGCGCGCGTTCACCGTGCTCGCGGCCGATCAGCGTCTGCAGTTCGGCGGTGGCTTCCCGCTGTCCCTCGTCGAGCAGTTTGAGGCTGACGTCGACGTCGGTGGTGCGGCGGGCCGTGCCGTGTTCGAGGACGGTCAGCCGCTCGGTGAGCCTGCGGACGTGGTTGAGCCGCAGCGAGGTGTCCAGCAGCGCCAGGCCGACGGCGGCGCCGTTGCCGGACAGCCGGGGCGGTGCGCCGGGGATCGGCACCGTCTCGACGGCGTGCCGCAGGCTGTCCATGCCATCCACGTGTGCGGTCGCCCCCTCCCCGGTCCGGACAACCGTTCTTCCAGACCTTCACCGGGAAGTCGACCCGCTTTACCCACCCGTTAAGCCGGACGCCCACATTTCGCCGGGATGGCGGAGTCATCCGCCCTTGCTTCGCTGCGGGCGCGGTCAGGTCCAATCGCGCGACAGCGCCTCCTCGATCAGCGTCTCGACGATCTTGCTCTCCGGCACCGTCCGCACCACCTCGCCGCGCACGAAGATCTGCCCCTTGCCGTTGCCCGACGACACCCCGAGGTCGGCCTCGCGCGCCTCACCCGGCCCGTTGACCACGCAGCCCATCACCGCCACCCGCAACGGGATCGGGAAGTCGGCGAACGCGGCGGTCACCTCCTCGGCCAGCGCGTAGACGTCGACCTGCGCCCGGCCGCAGGACGGGCAGGACACGATCTCCAGCCCCCGTTCCCGCAGGCCCAGCGACTCCAGGATCTGCCTGCCGACCTTCACCTCCTCGACCGGCGGCGCCGACAGCGACACCCGGATCGTGTCGCCGATGCCCTCGGCGAGCAGGATCCCGAACGCCACGGCGGACTTCACCGTGCCCTGCATCGCCGGGCCCGCCTCGGTGACGCCGAGGTGCAGCGGGTAGTCGCAGCGGGCGGACAGCTGCCGGTACGCCTCGACCATGATCACCGGGTCGTGGTGCTTCACCGACAGCTTCAGGTCGGTGAATCCGTGTTCCTCGAACAGCGAGCACTCCCACAGCGCCGACTCCACCAGCGCCTCCGGCGTCGCCCTGCCGTACTTGGCGAGCAGCCGCCGGTCCAGCGATCCGGCATTGACCCCGATCCGGATGGGCACCCCGGCGTCCGCCGCGGCGCGGGCGATCTCGCCGACCCGGTCGTCGAACCGCTTGATGTTGCCCGGGTTCACCCGCACCGCCGCGCAGCCGGCCTCGATGGCGGCGAACACGTAACGCGGCTGGAAGTGGATGTCGGCGACCACCGGGATCGGCGACTTGCGGGCCACGACGGGCAGCGCGTCGGCGTCGTCGGCCGACGGCACCGCCACCCTGACCACCTCGCAGCCCGCCGCGGTCAGCTCGGCGATCTGCCGCAGGGTCGCCTCGGCGTCGGCGGTGACCGTCGTCGTCATCGACTGCACCGACACTGGCGCACCCCCGCCGACGGCGAGGTCCCCGAGCCGCACCTGACGGGACCTGCGCCGCCGGGCGGGCCGCGCCGGCATGCCCAGCGACACCGCGCTCACCGGCGCACCACCGGCGGCAGGATGAACTCGACGGTCTCCCGCACGGTCTCCCGCTCCCGCACCGTCACCGGCCCGAGCGCCTCCAGCGCGCTCACCACGTCGCCGACCAGCCCCGGTGGTGCCGACGCCCCCGCACTCAGCCCGACCACCCGGACGCCGCCGAACCACTCCGGCCGCAGCATGCCCGCGTCCTCGACCAGGTGCGCCGGCGTGCCGCGGCGGTGGGCCAGTTCCACCAGCCGCACCGAGTTGGACGAGTTGGCCGAGCCGACGACCAGCACCAGATCCGCCTCGTCCGCGACCACGGCGAGGGCGTCCTGCCGGTTGGTGGTGGCGTAGCAGATGTCCGCGTCGGCCGGTCCGCGCAGCGCGGGGAACCGCCTGCGCAGCGCGTCGACGATCGCCGTGGTCTCGTCGACGGCCAGCGTCGTCTGCGTCAGGTAGGAGATCCGCAGCGGGTCGGGCGGGTCCAGCGTGTCCACGTCCTCCGGCGTCTGCACCAGCACCATGTGCTCCGGCGCCTCGCCGAGCGTGCCCTCCACCTCCTCGTGCCCGGCGTGCCCGATCAGCACCACCGTGTCGCCGCGGCCGGCGTAGCGCCGTGCCTCGGAGTGCACCTTGGTGACCAGCGGGCAGGTCGCGTCGACGACGTCCAGCCCGCGCCCGGCGGCCTCGGCGCGGACGGCGGGGGAGACGCCGTGCGCGGAGAACACGACGGTGGCTCCCGGCGGGACCTCGTCCAGTTCGTCGACGAACACCGCACCCCGCTGCCGCAGGCCCGCCACCACATGCGTGTTGTGCACGATCTGCTTGCGGACGTAGACCGGCCCACCCCGGCGGGCGAGCAGCTGCTCGACGATCTCGATGGCCCGCTCCACACCCGCGCAGAACGAGCGGGGTGCCGCGAGCAGCACGGTGCGGGCCCCGGCGACGGCACGCCACGCCGGTGTGGTGAAGTCCTGCAACAGGGTTCTCCTCAGTGGTCGCGGTCGGTCGCCAGGCGGGCCAGCGCGGCCAGTTCGACGGTGGCCGTCCCACCCGGCCGGACCGCCCGCAGGTCACGCAGCGCGCCGGCGAGCAGGCGGCCTGCCTGCGCGCGGCTCCACTCCCGCCCGCCTGCCATCTCGACCAGGTCGGCGGCCCGCACCAGGTCCGATTCGGACAGTGGATCCGCCCGGTGGTACAGCTCGTCCAGCGCCCGCCCGGCCGGTGTGCCGGACGTCAGCGCCGCGACGACCGGCAGCGACTTCTTGCGGCTGCGCAGGTCGGAGTGCACGGGCTTGCCGGTGGCCGCCGGGTCGCCCCAGATGCCGAGCAGGTCGTCGGCGTGCTGGAACGCCAGGCCGAGCTTCTCGCCGAACCGCCGCAGCAGGTCGGTCTGCTCGGCGCAGGCACCACCGAGCAGACCGCCCACCGCGCAGGCAGCGCCGAGCAGCGCCCCCGTCTTCGCCTCGGCCATGCCCACACACTCCGACACCGTGACGTCGGAGCGTTTCTCGAAGGCCAGGTCGGTGATCTGCCCCTCGACCAGCGCCTGCACCGCGTCGGCCAGCGTCCGCATCGCCGTGTGCGCCGCCGGGTGCCCGCAGCCGGCCACCACGTCCAGCGCCAGCGTCAGCAACGCGTCACCGGCGAGGATGGCCGGGCCGGTGCCGAACACCGCCCAGGCCGTGGCCCGGTGCCTGCGGGTGACGTCGCCGTCCATCACGTCGTCGTGCAGCAGCGAGAAGTTGTGGGCCAGCTCGACCGCCACCGCCCCGGGCACCGCGCCCTGCCCGGCGCCGACGGCGGTGGCGCCGAGCAGGGTGAGTGCGGGCCGCAGCGCCTTGCCGCCACTGGTGGTGGCGGCCCTGCCGTCGGCGTCGAGCCAGCCGAGGTGGTACCCGGCGATCCGGCGCATCGGCCCGGGCAGCGTGTCGACGGCCGCCCGCAGTGCGGGATCGACCACCGTCCGGCTCCAGGCGAGCACCTCCGCCGCGGAGCGGGCGGTCTCCCGTGCCTCCACGATGGACATCAGCGGCCGATCTCGACGCCGGTGAGCACCCCGAGGGCGTCCGGAACCAGTACGGCGACCGAGAAGTACGCACTGACCACATAGGACAGTACGGCCTTGTCGTCGATGCCCTGGAAGCGGACCGACATCCCCGGCTGCACCTCGTCGGGAAGCCCGGTCTGGTGCAGGCCGATCACGCCGTGGTCGTCCTCCCCGGTGCGCATGGCCACCACCGACGTCACCCCGGCGTCGCTGACCGGGATCTTGTCGCACGGCAGCAGCGGCACGCCCCGCCAGGAGGTGACCTGCCTGCCCTGCATCTCGACGACGGCCGGGTACAGGCCACGCCGGGTGCACTCGCGGCCGAACGCCGCGATGGCCTTCGGGTGGGCCAGCATCACCCGCGTCTTGCGCCTGCGGCTGACCAGCTCGTCGAGGTCGTCCGGGGTGGGCGGGCCGGTGCGGGTGTGGATGCGCTGCTTGAGGTCGACGTTCTGCAGCAGCCCGAAGTCCGGGTTGTTCAGCAGCTCGTGTTCCTGCCGTTCGCGCAGCGCCTCGGCGGTGAGCCGCAGCTGTTGTTCGAGCTGGTTCATCGGCTGGTTGTACAGGTCGGCCACCCGGGTGTGGACACGCAGGATCGTCTGCGCCACACCGAGTTCGTACTCCCGGGGAGCCTGCTCGTAGTCGACGAACGTGGACGGCAGCGCGTGCTCGCCCGCGTGCCCGGCGGCCAGGTCGATCGCCGCCTCGCCGTGCTTGTTGGCCGGCGGGCGGGGGGGTGCCGCGATCCGCGCCAGGTGCTCGGCCAGCTCGGGGGACTGGCCTGCCACCTCGTCGATCCGGTCCCGGCCGAGCACCAGCACGGTGCAGCGGGTGTCGGCCCTCGCGGTGAACTCCCAGATGCCGTCGGACTCCCGCAGTGCCTGGTCGCCGAGGTGGTCGCCGTCGGCGATCGTGCCCAGTGACACCTGGTCGCCGTACGGTCCGGTGCCCAGCTTGGTCATCTTGCCGTGGGCCAGCAGGACGACCTGGTCGGCCCGGTGCCCGAACTCGACGACCGTCTCACCGGCGGCCACCTCGCGCTGCTCGAACCGGTCGGCCAGCGTGGTCAGCACGTCCTCGTCGTCGAACGAGCGCAGCGCGGGCAGCTCGCCGAGTTCGCGGGGGATGACCCGGATGTCGTCGCCCACGCTGCTGAAGCCGACCGTGCCGTCGCCGACGGCGTAGCTCAGCCTGCGGTTGACCCGGTAGACGCCGCCGTCGACCTCCACCCACGGCAGGGCGCGCAGCAGCCAGCGGGGCGTGATGCCCTGCATCTGCGGAACGGTCTTGGTCGTGCTCGCCAGGTTCCTCGCCGCGGCGGTGCCGAGGCTGTTCGCCCGCGGCGGATCGAGTTCGACCTCCAGGTCGGGCTCGGTGACGGTCACCTCAGTCCTCCCGCCCGATCTCGACGTTCTCCAGGATCCCCAGCGCGTCGGGTACCAGGACCGCCGCCGAGTAGTAGGCACTGACCAGGTAGGACAGGACGGCCTTGTCGTCGATGCCCATGAACCGGACGGACAGGCCCGGCTGGTACTCGTCCGGGATACCGGTCTGGTGCAGGCCGACGACGCCCTGCGCCTGTTCGCCGGTGCGCATCAGCAGCACGGAGCTGGTCCGGGTGCCGCTGACCGGGATCTTGTTGCACGGCAGCAGCGGGATGCCGCGCCAGGCAGGCATATGGTGGCCGTTCAGATCGACGCTGCTCGGGTAGATGCCGCGCTTGCTGCACTCCCTGCCGAACGCCGCGATCGTGCGCGGGTGGGCCAGGAACACCGCCGGGTCCTTCCACACCAGCGCGAGCAGCTCGTCGAAGTCGTCCGGGGTCGGCGGGCCGGTGCGGGTGTGGATGCGCTGCTTGAGGTCGGCGTTGTGCAGCAGGCCGAACTCGCGGTTGTTGACCAGCTCGTGCTCCTGGCGTTCCCGCAGTGCCTCGATGGTCAGCCGCAACTGCTGCTCCACCTGGTCCATGGGCTCGTTGTAGAGGTCGGCGACCCGGGTGTGCACCCGCAGCACGGTCTGCGCGACGCTCAGCTCGTACTCCCGCGGCGCCAGTTCGTAGTCGACGAACGTCGACGGCAGCGCGTGCTCGCCCGCGTGCCCGGACGCCACCTCGATCTCGGCCTCACCGTGCGGGTTCTGCGGCAGTGTCCGGCCGCTGAGCGCCTGCCGGACGTGCTCGCGCAGCGCCTCGGAGTGGCCGTTGAGTTCCACCACCTGCTGCTGGCGCAGCACCAGCACGGTGCACGGCGTGACGGCCTTGACGGTGAACTCCCAGTTGCCTGCCTCGCCGCCGAGCGCCTCGTCACCGAAGTAGTCGCCGCCTGCCGCCGTGCCGAGCACCGTCTGGTCGCCGTACTGCCCGGTGCCGATCTTGTTGACCTTGCCGTGCGCCAGCAGGAAGACCTGGTCCATCGGAGCGCCCCGCTGCACGATGACCTCGCCGGCGGCGAACTCCTGCTGGGTGAACCGGTTCGCCAGCGCGACCAGCACCTCGTCGTCGTCGAAACCTCGCAGCGCGGGCAGCTCGCACAGTTCCTGCGGGATGACCTTCACCTCGGTGCCCGTGGTGGTGAAGCTGACCCGGTTGTCGCCGAGGGTGTAGCTCAGGCGGCGGTTCACCCGGTAGGCGCCACCGGAGGCCTGCACCCACGGCAGCGTGCGCAGCAGCCACCGCGACGAGATGCCCTGCATCTGCGGCACGGACTTGGTCGTCGTCGCCAGGTTGCGAGCGGCAGCGGTGTCCAGACTGGACTTGGCGGCCTCGCCGCCGAGGTCCGGTTCCGCCGACTCGGTGACAGTCACAATGAAACCCCACTCCAGAGTAGATACGGTCGTTTCCGGGCAGTATCCGGCGTGGCCGGACGGCAAATAGGCGCGGCCATGTTCGGTTAATTGTCTGATAAACCGGCGGTGAATTTAGTTCCCGTTGTACCGGCAGGGCCGAGGCTAGCACCGCCCTCCCGGACCGGTAAGTCACCCGAACGTGCCCGGCGGCGGTGAAATGCGGCAGTCATGTACTAATGCATCTCACCCTGTTCGGTGGCCGTGATGAGCACACCGTCACGTTTTCCGGCGTGTCGGGCGGGCGGGCCGTCAACGGATCGCGTCGGTATTGGTCCGGTCGGACGAGAGTGCTCTGTTCGTTCGCGGTGCCGGTTGCTCCAGGCGGGTGCTTGTCGGCTGATCTTCGTTGCCGGATAACGCGAATTGGTGCCGCCGGGTGGGGAAGCGACCAACGGTGACGGCGGGTGACGTCGCGGCTCGCCGGTTCGGCCCAGTGTCGCAACCATCGGGTTCCGGAATGGGCCTATTTCTGTTCCGGCGGATTTCGGGTGGTGATATCGAAGGTGTCGCGCGGCCACTCGGATGAACGCGATTCGGCGCCCTTGTGGGGGCAGCACGCGGTGGTTAGCTTGACTCTCGTAATTCCCGGCCGGTCGCCCGGGAATATGACGACTCGACAATTCACCCGACACGCCGGCAGGCGAGCCTGGCCGGCCTGAGGCCAGCCGTGGCCGGGTATGCCGCGCCACCGGCCACGGCTGGCGGACCGAGCTGTCCGGAAAGGACAACCATGAACATCGTCCTCAGTGGATTCCTCTGGGTCGCCGGGGCGGCGGGGCTGGCCGGGGTGACGGCGTACCTGGTGCGGCGGTTCGGCCTCGACGAGGGCAGGCCGGGCAACAACGACGCGGCCGGGCAGGTGTTCACGATCGTCGCCGGCCTGCACGTGGTGCTGGTGGCGTTCGTGCTGATCTCGCTGTTCGACGCGGTCACCGCGGCACGGGACAGTTCCTACCGGGAGGCCGACAGCCTGGTCGCGACCGGATGGGCCGCCGACTCGCTTCCCGAGCCCGCCCGCTCCCGGATCCGGCAGCTGACCAGCGAGTACGCGGCGACGGTCGTCCAGCGGGAGTGGCCTGCGCTGCGGTCCGGCGAGCAGGTGCCCGGCGGTGGCGACGGGCAGCTCGAACAGCTGCGGCAGACGATCACCGGCGCGCAGATCGAGGACAACGACTGGGAGGTGGGCCGTAAGACCGAGGCGATCGACCAGCTGTGGGAGGTCTACCAGGCCCGGCAGGAACGGCTCAACGACAGCCACGGTGTCGGTCTGGGCGCGGTGGTCTGGTTCGTGCTCGTGCTGGGCAGCGTGATCACCATCCTGATGCCGAACATGTTCGGCGGGACCAGGCTGCTCACCCACGTGATCATCGTGTCCACCCTGGCAGGCACGATCACCCTGCTGCTGTTCGCCATCTACCAGCTGCAGAACCCCTACGGCGTGGGCGCCCGGCTGGAACCGGACGCGTTCCGCTGGGCGCTGGAACGGCTGGCGTGAGATGCGGCTGCCTGCCGTGGTGCTGGTCGCGATCGCCGCCACCGGGCTCGGGCCGGTGGCGAGGGCGCAGCCGGCCACGTGTGTGATCCTGCAGGCCGTCCACCGGCCGGGCTACGCGGCGCTGGAACGGGTCGAGCTGCCGTCGGGCCGGGTCACCAGGACGACCCGGCTGCCCTCGCCTGCCAACGCGCTGGGACACCTGCCGGGCACCGGGCGCGGCTACGCGTTGTCCGGCGGGCGGGTGCTGGCGATCGACCCGTCAGGCCGGGTGAGCGACCTCGGCAGGCTGAGCGGGCCGGCCGCCGGGGCCACCGCGGGGGTGGTGCGCGGGGACCGGTGGTACCTGCGGCGCGGTGCCCGGCTGTACACAGTGGACATCCGGCCGGGCAGCCCGACCTATCTGAAGGCGGCCTACGCGGTGTCGCTGCGCCCGGCCGGGGCGGCACTGGACATCGACGACCTCGCCGCCGACCCGGCCGACGGCCTGTTCTACGGGGTGACCAGCCACCGGCCCGGCAGGGCGGGGGTGGTCAGCGTCGACCCGCGGACCGGAGCGGTCCGGACGCTGCCCTCGCCGGTGCTGCCGCCGGCCACCGCCTACGGCTCGGTGGTGCTCACGGGGGACGGAACGCTCTACGCCACGGCCAACAACGCCACGGGACGGGCGCGGACCTACCGGATCGACCGGCGGGCCGGTACGGCGCGGGAACTGTTCGACCGGCCGCCGGTGCTCAGCTCCGACGCCACCGGGTGCCTCGGCTCGGCGCCCCCGCCGGTGCCGCCGCCCGCGACCACGACACCCCCGCGGACGACCACTACGACAACAACAACGACGACGACCCCGCCCCGTCCGCTGCCGCCGGTCCCGCCCCCGGCGCCGACGCCCACGACCTCCGGGGCGAACGCGGTCGCGCCCACCGGGCCCCGGCCGAGTGCCATCCCGACGTCCAGACGGGACCGGCCGTTACCGGTGCGGCCGATCGCCGAGCCGAAACGCGACGACGGCACCGAGGACAAACGCCGGTGGGGACTGGTGGCGGTGCTGCTCGTCGTCGGCGGTGCGGCCGCGGCACGTCATCTCGTGCGCCGTTAGACGCCGGTCAGCTCGCGGATCAGCGCGTCGACGTCGAAGTGGTCCTCCTCCTCGCCGTACGGCACGACCGCGGCCGTGGCGGTGAGGAAGCGCTCGACGTCCTCGCGGTGGATCTCGACCAGTGCGTAGCCGTCCGGCGACTCGATCTCCACGGCGTAGAGCTCCTCGGCGCTGGCGAACTCCGGGCGCACCCGCACGTCGCCCTCGCCGACGGGTCCCTCCAGGCCGGCGGTGAGCAGGTCGCGGGCGAAGGTCCACTCGACCCAGCGGCCCGGCTCGGCCTGGAAGGCGAGCGAGACGGCGTAGGGCTGGGCTGCCTGGTAGGACAGCCGGGCCAGCACCGGCGTGCCGTTGCCGTTCAGCGTGACGAGCTGGTGCTGCTGCACGGAATCGGTGATCATGGCTCACCCTCCTTCGGGTCGGTTCGTTGGCGGTGGGACAGCCCGCCCGTGGCCTCGTGACGTGGGCTTTCGCCGGTTCAGCCGATCCGGTGTGTCCCGGGCCACAACGGGGGAGCAGACTGCGGTGAACCGAACCGGCTCGCGGGCCGTGTTGCCTGACATGCTGTGCCCTTCGGGCGGGGAGGAGTAGGCCGATGGCGGGTCGGTGGTCCCGGAACCGGGAACCCGCGGCCGACGAGGCGCTGGTCAGGTCGGTGTACGAGGAACACGGCAGGGCCCTGCTGGCCTACGCCACCCGCCTGACCGGGGACCGCGCGGCCGCGGAGGACGTGGTCCAGGAGACCCTGGTGCGGGCCTGGCGTAACCCGGACGTGCTGGTCAACGGCAAGGGCTCGGTCCGCGGCTGGCTGCTGACCGTCGCCCGCAACCTGGTCACCGACCGCGCCAGGGCCAGAGCCGCCCGGCCCCCGGAGGTCGCCGAGACCCCCGAGCACCCGCCGGTGCAGCGCGACCACGCCGACTCGGTCGTCGACTCCGTGGTCGTGCTGGAGGCGCTGGACCAGCTGTCCGACGACCACCGCGCGGTGCTGGTGCAGATCTACTTCCAGGGCCGCAGCGTCACCGAGGCGGCCGCCGCGCTCGGGGTGGCGCCCGGAACGGTGAAATCACGGTCCCACTACGCGCTGCGGACCCTGCGGGGGACGGCGCTGGGACGGCAGTTGGCGACGCGGGGGGTGGCCGGATGACCACGCAACACCACGCGCACCTTCTCGGCGCCTACGTGCTGGGTGCGCTCGACGAGCGGGAGGTGCGTGCCGTGGAGGAACACCTGGCGACGTGCCGCCAGTGCGTCGCCGAACTGGACGAGCTGCGGGCCATCGACCGGGCACTGGGCGAGGTGCCGCCGGAGGCACTGCTGGACGGCCCGCCCGAGGGCGGCGACCTGATGCTGCAGCGGACGCTGCGGGAGGTCCGCGCCGAACGCGGCGGGCGGGAGCGCCGCCGCCGTGTCGGAACCGGGATCGTGGCCGCCGTGGTCGCGGTGGTGTTCGTCGGCGGCGGTGTGGTCGTCGGCAGGGTCACCACCCCGCCGCAGGTCGTCACCGCCACGCCGGCGAATCCGGCCGGCACGAAGGTCAGCTCGGTGACCGACCCGGGCACCGGCGTCCGCATGACCGCGACGGTGAAGCCCGCCGCCGGCTGGGTGCGCACCACCATCGACGTCGCCGGCATCCCCGAGGGGCAGAAGTGCCGGATCGTCGTCGTCGACACCGACGGCGGACGGCACGAGGCAGGCAGCTGGCTGGTGTCGAAGAAGGGCGCGACCGAGGGAGCCACGCTGGACGGCTCGGCACTGGTGCCGCCGGACAAGGTGGCCGCGGTGGAGGTGGAGAATTTCGACGGGAAGCGGTTCGTCTCCGCGAAGCTCTGATGCACGTGAAGGCCACCATCACCACGTCACAGACGTGGGTCCCGGCAAAGTCGGTGTGCGGCGGGGTGGGTGATGGTCCCGAGCGCAGAACTCGCGGGCCGGAATGCAGAACTCGCGTGCGTGAGTGCAGAACTCACGATGTGGACGCCGGTTCTCCGGTGGCGCCGGTCGCCCGCGTGGGGTCAAGTTCGTGAAGGCCACCTTCATTACGTGTGACGTGGTGAAGGTGGCCTTCACGTGCTCTGGTGCTTGCTGGGTTGTCTCGTTCGTGGTGGCTGGTGGGGTGGTTGTGGTGTTTGAGGCTGGTGGGGCGGGTGTGCCGGGGTGAGTGCGGATGTGGTGGCGTCTGATGCCGTGAAGGGGGCCCTTACGGCAATCGCCCGGACTCTGGACTGTGCCGGAGCCCTGGCGTCTCATGCCGTGAGGTGGCCTTCACGAGCTTTACCCGGCCGCCCGGGTCAGCCCTTCGTCGCGCCGCCGGTCAGGCCCTTCACGAAGTGCTTCTGCAGGAACAGGTAGAACAGCAGCACCGGCAGGGTGGCCAGCAGCATCAACGCGAACACGCTGCCCAGGTCGGCCTGGTACTGGCCGATCGATCGGTAGATGCCGGTGGTGACCGTGGTGCCCTGGCTGGGCCCGAGGATCACCAACGGATTGATGAAGTCGTTCCAGATCCACACCCCGAAGAAGATCATCACGCTGGCCGTGGCCGGACGCAGCAACGGGAACACGATCCGCCAGAACACCTGGCCACGCCCGGCGCCGTCGAGCAGCGCCGCCTCCTCCAGCTCGACCGGCACCCCGCGGATGAACCCGGTGAACACGAACACCCCGAACGGCACGTAGTAGCCGACGTTGAACAGCACCAGGCCCTGCAGCGTGGTCATCAGGCCGAGCAGGTTGAGCACGTCGGCGATCGGGATGAGGATGACCTGCGGCGGGATCATCAGCCCGGACAGCAGCACCAGCGTCAGCACGCGGGTCCACCGCCTGCGGGTCCGGGCCAGGTAGTGGCCCAGTGTCGCCGACAGGACGGTGAGCACCGCTACCGACAGCGCGGTCACCACGATGCTGTTGGTCAGCGACACCCAGAACAGCTGGTCCGGCCGGGTCAGCACGGCGACGATGTGGTCCAGCGTCGGCGGCACCGGCGGGGCGATCGGGTCGCGCGCGATGTCCTCGCCGGGCTTGAACACGTTGGCCAGCACCAGATACAGCGGGACGGCGAACAACGCGCTGAGGAACAGCGCGCCCAGCGGCCGTAGCCAGGGTGGCGCGGTCACAGGTCGACCTCCCTGCGCTGTAACAGTTTCAGCACCACGGCGGTCACGCTCGCGACGATCACCAGCATCACCACCGCCATCGCCGAGGCGTAGCCGACGTGGTTTGCGTCGAACCCGGTCTGCAGCACGTTGAACGCGATCGTCGCGGTGGCACCGGATCCGGGGCCACCGTTGGTGATCACCTTGACGTAGTCGTAGGTCTTGAACGCCGAGATCAGCAGCACCACCGTGTTGATGGTCAGCGACGGCGCCAGCAGCGGCCAGGTCACCGCGCGGAACCGCCGCACCGGCCCTGCGCCGTCGATCTCCGCCGCCTCCAGCAGTTCCGCCGGAACGCCCTGCAGCCCGGCCAGGTACACCACCACGCAGAAGCCGAGCATCTGCCAGCACACGATGGACGCCAGCGAGTACAGCGCGAGGTCCGGATCGGACAGCCAGCCCGGCGGGTCGTCGACGCCCAGCGCACGCAGCGCCTGGTTGAGCGGTCCCTCGTTGTCCAGCAGCCGGGTCCAGATGATCGAGACCACCACCGAGCTGAGGATGACCGGCGTGAAGAACACGCTGCGCAGGGCGTTGTACAGCCCGCCCCGCTTGTCCAGCAGCAGCGCGACGCCCAGGCCGGCGAGGTTCGGCACGATCACCACGATCAGCGTCAGGACGCTGGTGACCCACAGCGCGGTGAGGAACTGGTCGTCGGCCAGCAGCAGCAGGTAGTTCTCCAGCCCGGTGAACTCGGCGGGCGGGCTGAACGGGTTGTAGTCGGTGAGGCTGTAGGCGACGCTGATGCCGATCGGCGCCAGCACGAAACAGAGATAGACCAGGACGCCGGGAGCGCCGAAGGAGACGAAGTGCCACAGCCGGGGCAGGACCGGCCTCCGGCGGCGCCCTACCCCGCTTTGGACCATTCCGCGTCCAGGAAGGCACACACTTCGGCAGGCGACTTGCCGTTGATCACGTCCTGCGCGGCGCGGTAGATCTTGTCCTTGAACCCGGGCAGCACGCCGTCGTCCGCGGTCTCCCAGGCGAACGCGTTGACCACCGCGTTGCTCGCGACGGCCTCCTGGTAGAGCTGGTAGCCCGCCCGGTAGACGGGTCCGGTGTCGGCGGGCGGCTGGTAGCCCTTGATCGCCGGGATCAGGCCGTCGGCCTTCACCGACGCGTCGAGCTGGCCCTTGTCGAGCTGGAAGCCCAGCGCGAGCTTCTTGGCCGCGTCCAGGTTCTTCGACTTGGCGTTGACGCTGATGCCGCCGCCGGTGTAGGCGGGGACGACGAGTTTGCCGTCGGCGGTGGGGAAGTTGAACACGCCGATCTCGAAGTCGTGCTTCTTGGTGTCGGCGTTGGCGGCGAACCAGTTGCCCATCGGGTACATCGCGCCCTTGCCGTCCAGGAACGCCTGCTCGGTGGCGGCGTAGTCGCGCGACAGCGTGCCCTTGTCGAGGTAGCCCCGGGTGGACAGCTCGGCGAACTTGCCCACCGCGGCGACGAAGTCCGGATCGCTGAACTTGACGTTGCCTGCCCGCCGCTGGGTCATCCAGTCCGGGCGCTTGCCGTAGACGTCGGTGCTGACGATCCCGGTGAGCAGCATCGAGGACGGGAAGCCCTCCTTGCCGCCGCCGATGACGAACGGCTGGTGCCCCTTGGCCTTCAGCTTGCCGGCCGCGTCGAGCAGTTCGGCCCACGTCCTCGGCGGCGCGGTGACGCCGGCGTCGGCGAACATCGTCTTGTTGTAGTAGACCGGCGGGATGGTCTGGGTGTTGGCGGGCAGCTGGTGGTGCCCGCCGCCGATCGGGTTGGCGCCGGGGAACTGGAACGCGCCCAGTTCCTCGGGCTTCCACGCGTAGAGGTTGCCCGACTCGGCGAACCCGGCCGGGTCGACGGCGATCATCACGTCGGGGAACTGCCCGGACTGCAGCAGCTGCTTGGCATACGACGTCCGGTCGGTGCTGGGGGCCACCAGCTTCTTCACCCGCATGCCGGGGTTGGCGTCGGTGACCCGTTTGATGGCCGCGTCCCAGTACGCCGGGGTGAGGTTGGGTGTCTCGAACGTCAGGAAGGTGATCTCGGCGCCGCCGGAGGAGTCCTGGCTTCCGGAGCCGTCCTGGACCGAACAGGCGGCGAGGAGCAAGGCCGCGCACAGAACCAGCGCTCTTCTCATTAGGGCATTCGATCCGATGTCTGACCGCCTGTCAAGGTGGATCAGATATCAAATCTGGGGTTGTAACCACGATACGTCGGATCTATCGACCGCCGATGAGGTGGACGACCGTGCTCGCGTAGTCGCCCCGCGGCAGGTCGAGCGGGAGCCCGGCGGCGTGCAGGACCGCGCCGTGGTGCCGCTGCCCGGTGGCCGCGTCGGTGTACCGCGCGCCGGGGTCGAGCGCACGCAGCGGGACCGGCGACGGCGGCACGCCGTAACCCGTGCTCACCCGGAACGCGAACACGACCGTCTCGGCCCCGTGCACGTACTGCAGTGCCTCCACCCCGGCCGCCGGGGGAGTGAGCCGGTACCGGTCGCCGTCGTGCACGACGTGCCGGATCCGCCGGTACAGCGCGACCAGCTCACGTGCCTCGGCCAGGGCGTCCGGCGGCCAGGCGGCGATGTCGCCGCCGATGCCGAGCGCGCCGGTCATCGCCACGTGGGCGCGGAAGCGCAGCGGTGTGTGGCGTCCGGTGAGGAAGTTGGGCGAGTCGGTGACCCACGCGGCCATCGTGCGTGCCGGATAGACCTGGGCGTAGCCGTCCTGGATCCCGAGCCGGTCCACCGGATCGGTGTTGTCGGAGGTCCAGACCTGGTCGGTCCGGGCCAGCATGCCGAGATCCGCCCGCCCGCCGCCGCCCGAACAGGCCTCGATCTGCAGGCCGGGGTGCCGCTGCCGCAACGTGTCCAGGATCGAGTGGACGGCCC
This sequence comes from Amycolatopsis suaedae, assembly GCF_004214935.1. GTDB lineage: Bacteria > Actinomycetota > Actinomycetes > Mycobacteriales > Pseudonocardiaceae > Amycolatopsis > Amycolatopsis suaedae. Next base: position 136,852 of record NZ_SFCC01000005.1, on the reverse strand, counting down.
GCACGTGGCCGGTCCACAGCCGGCCCGGGTCGGCGGCCTCCGGCCAGCCCGCCTCGGTGAACGGGCGGTTGGCGTCCCACTTGAGGAAGTCGATGCCGTGCTCGCCCACCAGGCGGTCCAGCCAGTCCAGCGCCCAGGCGGCGACGTCGTCGCGGGCGAAGTTGAGGACGAGCTGGTTACGCAGCTCGGTGCGCCGCCTGCCGGTCTCGTGCAGCACCCAGTCCGGGTGGGCGCGGTAGAGGCCGGAGTCCGGGTTGACCATCTCCGGCTCGACCCACAGCCCGAACCGCATCCCGAGCCCGTGCACGTGGTCGGCCAGCGGCTTCAGGCCGCCGGGGAACCGGTCCGGCGACGGCCACCAGTCACCGAGGCCCGCGTTGTCGCCCGTGCGCGCGCCGAACCAGCCGTCGTCGAGGACGAACAGCTCCACGCCCAGCTCCGCGGCCAGTCCGGCCAGCTCCCGCTGACCGGCCTCGGAGACGGCGAACCCGGTGGCCTCCCAGGAGTTGTAGACCACCGGCGCGGGCTCGGCGGCCGCCGGGCTGACGTGCCCGCGCACGTAGTCGTGCCAGCTCCGGCTCGCGGCACCGAAACCGCCGTCGGTGTAGAGGCCGGCGCACACCGGCGTCGTCACCGTCTCCCCGGGCTCCAGCGACCAGGCGACGCCCTCGTGGCCGGAACCCGCCGACACCGACACCCGGCCGCTGGTGCCCCGCCGGACCGTGGTGCGCCACGAGCCGGACCACGCCAGCGCCATGGCACACACCGCGCCGTGGTCCTCGGTGGTGTCGCCGGGGTCGAGCATGACCCACGGGTTGCCGGTGTGCCCGGTCGCGCCGCGACGGCTGGTACCGGTCCACTCGCCCGCGGCGAGGAACTCCCTGCGCAGCTGGAACTCGCGGCCCCAGTGGCCGGTCACCGAGCTGATCCGGTGCTCGCGCCACGGCGGCAGCAGCCACGCGGCGGAGTCCAGCCGGGTGACGGTGACCGCGGCGTCGCCGTCGTTGGTCAGTTCCGCCCAGCGCTCGACGACCTCGTCGCGGACCCGGTAGCCCAGCGTCAGCCGCAGTCCGGCCCGCTCGTCGGCGAGCCGGATCCGCAGCACCGGTCCGTCCACTTCGGACCCGGCGTAGGTGGTCTCGGCCGTGTGTGAGCCGTCGGCGAACCGGACGGCCAGCGCGGGCGGGCCGAACCGGGCCCCGGCCTCGGCGGGGAACTCGTCCAGGCCGTCCTCGGGGTTGTCGAACCCGTCGTAGTGCTCGCGGATGGGCGGCACCGCCGTCCGGACCTGTTCCAGCGTCAGCCGTGGCCCCCAGTACACCGGGCGCACGCGGCCGTCGCCGGTGAGCTGGACCGCGTAGGCGGTCCGGGCCGTGGACAGCAGCCAGATCCGGTCTGCCGGGTCGAACTCGATCGCGGTCATGGCCCCATCCTGGGGCCTGCTCAGCTCCGGCGGAACCGCCAGGTCTTGCTGTCGAACGCGACGCAGATGCCGGGGGACATGACCACGACCCGCAGGGTGGCGTCGCGTTCGTCGAAGTCGATGCCCTGGCTCTCGAACTCGCCGGAGCAGCCGCTCTCCAGCGGCAGCTGGCCCAGCCCGGTCACCCGGCCGGTGACGTCGCCGCCGGACAGCGGGCCGGCGAGGTCGACCTGGAGCAGCGGCTTGGTGAAGCCGAGCGTGCTGGTGGGATCGTTGGAGGAGCACAGCAGCTGGGTGTCGGTGACGAAGTCGCAGCCCTGGATGTCGCGGACCTGCCGGTCCAGCCGGATGGCGAAGGCGTAGGGCAGGTTGGTGGCGGGGTCGGTGTGCGCGACGCCGGGCATCGGGTGGACCAGCAGGCGGCCCATCGTTCCCCACTCGCCGGTGACCATCCACCGGCCGTCGGGCGAGACGGCGGAGAACGAGTTGTTGTTCGCCTCCCAGGACTCCAGTGCGTGCTGGTACTCCGCCCAGCTGCCGTCGGGTGCCTGGACCCGGAACAGCTTCGGGCCCCGGTCGTCGCGCTGGTAGGGCTCGACGTAGAAGCCGCGGGCCGAGCCGGGGTCGCCGACGTGGTTCCAGCCGCGCGAGGACAGCGAGCCCGGGATGGTGCCGATGCCGGTGTAGCGGATGGTGGTGCCGGACGGCCGTTCGACGGTGGCCAGCCCCTGGCTCTCGTCGAGCGGGCGGGCGCGGTCGGAGCCGATGCGCTGCCACGGTCCGGTGGCGGCGGCGACGCCGGGGACGAGGGAGAGGGCCAGGGCGAACACGGCGAGCAGGGCGGTGCGACGCATGGTCTATACCTATCAGCGCGCCACTCCGGCCGGTACCCGCCGGACGGTGGGCGCGGGTGAACCGGCGCCAAACTGACCGTTGACGGTTGTGGTCGCGCTCACTAGAGTCGTTCGAAACCGTCTGGAAAGTTAACAGATTAATTACGGCGTGAGGGGGTGGGCGAGTGCGTGCGGGAAGCCCCAGGTTGCTGCGTGAGATCAACGATCGCGCCGCCATCGAGACGTTGCTGCGCGAGGGTCCGCTGACCCGGTCCGATCTGGAGTACGTGATCGGACTGTCCAAACCGGCCACCGCGCAGCTGCTCACCAGGCTGGAGCAGGACGGCATCGTGGTGAAGGACGGTGTCCGCGGCGGCGGGCGCGGCCCGCGGGCCCAGCTGTGGTCGGTGAACGGGGCGGTGGCGCATGTCGCCGCCGTCGACCTGACGGCGCACGCCACGGAGTTCGCGATCGCCGACGTGACCGGGCGGGTGCTGGCCGAGCACAGTGCGACGCTGCCGGTGGCCGCCGGGGCGGACGTCGTCGCGGCGTTCCGGACCGCGCTGACCGGCGCGGCGACGGCGGCCGGGCTCACCCTGGACAACCTCAAGCACGTGGTGATCGGCGCACAGGGTGCGCTGAACCCGGCGACGGGTTTCCTCGAATCCGCACCGCATCTGCCCGGCTGGTCCGGGTTCGACCTGCCCGGCAGCCTCTCGGCCGACCTCGGTATGGGCGTCACGATCGAGAACGACGTCAACCTCGTCGCGCTGGAGGAGATGATCTCCGGCGAGGCGGCCGATCTTCGTGACTTCGCGCTGGTCTGGCTCAGCGAAGGTGTCGGTGGCGCGGTCGTGGTCGGCCGCAAGCTGCTGAAGGGCGCCAGCGGTGGCGCGGGCGAGATCGACTTCATGCGGGTCCCGGACACGGGCACCCGCGCGGACGTCGGCAGCGAGCGGTTCGGCGACCTGGTCGAGTCGCCCGCCATCGTCGCACTGGCCGCCGCGCACGGCATCACCGCCGGCAACGGCTGGGACGCGGTCACCGCGGCACTCGAGGCCGGCGACGACGGCAGGCTGTTTCTCACCGAACTGGCCGGCCGGGTGGCCGCCGGGGTGGCCAACATCGTCAGCGTCGTCGACCCGGAGGTCGTGCTGCTGTGCGGCGCGGTCAGCCACGCGGGCGGGCAGGTCCTCGCCGACCTGGTCGCCAAGCGCCTGCACGAGCTGGTGGTCCCGCGGACCCCGGTCGGGCTGGCGTCGGTACCGGGAAACCCGGTACGCGCGGGCGCGCTGCACTCCGCGCTCGCCGTGGTGCGGCAGGACATGTTCGGCCTGCCGCCGGCCATGTACGAAACGCTCCCCGGGTCCCGTGGGCCCGCGGTGGGAGAACCGGGCTCGGCCTCGGCCGTCGCGGTTCCCTGACTCGTCCCCCCACAACATCCACCTCGACAAGGAGGGCGCATGCGCTCCACGACCACCGCCGCCGCCCGGCAGGGCCGGTTCCGCCGGCGCGGCTTGATATTCCTGGCTACCGCCACGGCGGCGCTGCTGACGGCGTGCTCGGGGGCCGCGAGCGGGCCCGCCGGTGACGGCGGTGGCGAGGCGGCACCGGCGCCGGGCAAGGACGACAAGCTCACCCTCACCGTCTACAGCAAGTTCAACAACCGCGAGTACGGCGTGGTGACCGAGGGGCTGAACAGCCTCAAGAAGAAGTTCCCGAACATCGAGATCAAGCACGAGGGCAACCAGGACGACGACAAGCTCACCCAGTCGATCCGCGGTGGCAACCCGCCCGACGTGGCGATCTCCTTCTTCACCGACAACCTCGGCGCCTGGTGTCACAGCGGCAGCTTCCTCGACCTCAAGCCGTACATCGAGCGGGACAAGATCGACCTGAACGTCATCCCGGAGGCGGTGCGCAGCTACACCGAGTTCGAGGGCAAGCGCTGCGCCATGCCGATGCTGGCCGACGTCTACGGCTTCTACTACAACAAGGACATGTTCGCCGCGGCGGGCATCGCCGCCCCGCCGAAGACCACCTCCGAGCTGCTGGAGCAGGCCAAGCGGCTGACCCAGTTCAACCCGGACGGCTCGATCAAGGTCGCCGGTTTCCTGCCGAACATGCCCTTCTACAACAACCAGGCGCAGATCTGGGCACCCAACTGGGACGCGCACTGGCTCGGGCCGGACGGCAAGTCCAACCTCGCCGCCAGCCCGGAATGGAAGGAGATGTTCAACTTCCAGCGCCAGCTCATCGACTTCTACGGTCACGACAAGCTGACCCAGTTCAAGGCCGGCCTCGGTGACGAGTACTCGGCCGACCACGCCTTCCACCGCGGCAAGATCGCGATGATGTTCGACGGCGAGTACCGCACCGCGTTCCTCAAGGACCAGGCGCCGCAGATCAAGTTCGGCACCGCGCCGCCGCCGGTGGCCGACAGCAAGCCGCAGCGTTACGGCGGTGCGTTCACCACCGGCACGATCATCGCCATCCCCAAGGGCGCGAAGAACCCCGGTGCGTCCTGGGAGCTGATCAAGCAGATGTCGCTGGACACCGACACGCTCGTCCAGCTGGGCAACGGCCTGAAGAACGTGCCGAGCACGACGACCGCGCTGAAGGACCCCCGCCTGGAGGTCGACGAGACCTTCCGCCCGTTCATTACCATGTTCGAGAGCGGCAAGCTGCTGCCCAACCCGACCACCGCGATCGGTGACGCGCACCTGAAGGCGGTCAACGACTTCGCCGAACGCTGGCAGGCGGGCAGCGAGCCCGACCTGGAGGCCGGTCTGCGCAGGGTGGACGCGCAGATCAACGACGAACTGGCCCAGAAGAGCGGCGGCAGGTAGCGCCACTGATGACCACCGTCACGCAGCCGCGGGCGGAATCCTCGTCCCCGGTCACGCCGGCGCCCCGGCGTGCACCGGGGGCGAGGTCCCGCAACCGCCGCCTCGTCGTACTCGGGTTCATGGCGCCGGCGCTGATCGGGTTCCTGATCTTCTTCGGCTACCCGCTCATCGCGACCGTGTACTACTCGTTCACCCGCTACGACCTGGTGAACGCTCCACAGTGGATCGGCCTGGACAACTACATCCGGATGTTCACCACCGAGCCGGTGGTGGCCACCGCCGCGTGGAACACGCTGTGGCTGGTGGTCGTGCTGACCGTCACCAGGGTGCTCTTCTCGCTCGGCGTGGCCTCGGTCATCGCCCGGCTCAAGAGCGGTGTCGGCCTGGTCCGGACGTTGTGTTACCTGCCCGCCCTGGCGCCGCCCGCCGCCGCGACACTGGCGTTCGTCTTCGTGTTCAACCCCGAATTCGGCCCGGTGAACCGGTTCCTCGACCTGTTCGGCATCGACGGCGGCCTGTGGTTCAACGACCCGGCGATGTCGAAACCGTCGCTGACCCTGCTGGTGCTGTGGGGCTCCGGCGAGCTGATGATCATCATCCTGGCCGCGCTGCTCGACGTGCCGAAGGAACAGTACGAGGCCGCCGAACTCGACGGCGCCGGCCCGGTCCGCCGGTTCTGGCACGTCACGCTGCCGACGATCTCGCCGGTGCTGCTGTTCGGCGTGGTGAACTCGATGATCTTCGCGTTGCAGTTCTTCACCCAGGCGGTGGTGGCAGGCGGCGTGGTGTCGGGCAGTTCCGACGTCGCGGGCAACACGAAGTACATCGGCGCGCCGGAGAACTCGACGCTGACCTACCCGGTCTGGCTCTACGTCCAGGGCTTCCGCTACTTCAACATGGGCTACGCCGCGGCCATGGCCGTGCTGCTGTTCGTCGTCTCCTTCGCCTTCACCGCGGTGCTGGTGCGCCAGCTGCGCAAGCACTCGGCCGCGGAAGGGAACTGAGCCATGACCGTCACCCTGACCGACACTCGGCCGGCCCCGGCGCACCCGGTGCAACGGCGCAAGCAGAGCTGGGACAAGCGGCTGTACTGGATCGCCACGCACAGCGTGGGCATCGCGCTCGGCGTGATCTTCACCCTGCCGGTGGTGTTCGTGTTCCTCACCGCGGTGATGGACTCCGACCAGGCGATGTCGTCGAGCCTGTGGCCACGCGAGTGGCGCTTCGACAACTTCCTGGCGGTGTTCGAGCGGGCACCGATGCTGCAGTACCTGGTCAACAGCTTCACCTACTCGCTGCTGGCGACACTGGGCATCCTGCTGTCCGCGATCCCCGCGGCCTACGCGCTGGCCAAGCTGCGCTGGCGCGGCCAGACGTTCTTCTTCATGCTCACGGTGGCGGCGATGATGCTGCCGCCACAGGTGGTCACCGTTCCGCTCTACGACCTGTGGGTGCGGCTCGGGTTCACCGGCACCCTGGTTCCGCTGATCGTGCCGTACTTCCTGTTCGACGCGTTCAGTGTGTTCCTGCTGCGGCAGTTCTTCCTCACCATCCCGCGGGACTACATCGAGGCCGCCAAGATCGACGGCTGCTCCGAGTTCCAGGCAATGGTGCGGGTGCTGGTGCCGATGGCCAAGCCCGGCATCGCGGCCACGGCGATGTTCTGCTTCCTCTACACCTGGAACGACTACTTCGGCCCGCTGCTCTACACCGGCGAGAGCAGGGACAGCTGGACGCTGTCGCTGGCCCTGGCGTCGTTCCGGGGGATGCACCACGTCGAGTGGAACCTGACGATGGCGGCCACGGCCGTGGTGATGCTGCCTGTCATCGTGCTGTTCGCGTTCGCGCAGAAGTCCTTCGTGCGCGGCATTACCTTCACGGGAGTCAAGGGGTGAAACTGACAGTCGTCGGTGGCGGGTCCACCTACACACCGGAGCTGATCGACGGCATCGCCGGCCGCCGGTCCACTCTGGACGTCGACGAGATCGTTCTCGTCGACCCGGACGCGCACCGGCTGGACATCGTCGGGCCGTTCAGCCAGCGGCTGCTCGACCACGCGGGCCACCCGGCCAAGGTGCGGACGACGTCCAATCTGGAGGAGGGGGTGGACGGCGCCGGAGCGGTGCTGCTCCAGCTGCGCATCGGCGGCCAGGCCGCCCGGCGTTCGGACGAGACGTTCCCGCTCGCCTGCGGCTGCGTCGGCCAAGAGACCACCGGTGCGGGCGGGCTGGCCAAGGCCCTGCGCACGGTGCCGGTGGTGCTCGACATCGCCGAGCGGGTCCGGCGCGCGGCCGGTGACGACACCTGGATCGTGGACTTCACCAACCCGGTCGGGATCGTCACCAGGGCGTTGCTGGAGCACGGCCACCGCGCGGTCGGCCTGTGCAACGTGGCCATTCACCTGCAGCGCACGTTCGCCGACCTGCTCGGGGTCGGGCACGACGACGTGACGCTGGAGCACATCGGCCTCAACCACCTGAGCTGGGAACGCAAGGCGCTGGTCACCGAGAACGGGGTCACCACCGACCGGCTGCCGGAGCTGGTGGCCGAGCACGGCGAGAAGCTGGCCGAGCACCTGGACATGCCGCTGCCGTGGCTGCGCCGGATGGGCGCCGTGCCGTCCTACTACCTGAAGTACTTCTACTCGCACGACGCCCAGGTCGCCAGGCAGCGCGAGGAGATGCCGCGTGCCGACGTGGTGACGGAGGTGGAGAACGAACTGCTGAAGGTCTACCAGGACACCGAGGTGGTCACCAAGCCCGACCAGCTGTCCCAGCGCGGCGGTGCGTACTACTCGGAGGCCGCCGTCCAGCTGGTGCACGCGCTCACCAGCGGTGGCCCCGCCGAGGAGCACGTGGTGAACGTCCGCAACGGCGACACGTTCCCGTTCCTGCCTTCCGACGCGGTGATCGAGGTCCGGTCCACGGTGGACGGTTCGGGGGCCAGGCCGATCCCGGTCGGCCCGGTCGCGCCGGCGCAGGCGGGCCTGATCGCGCACACCACGGCGTACGAGTACCTGGCACTGGAGGCGGCGTTGAAGGGCGGCAGGGACCGGGTGGCCGACGCGTTGCTGGCGCACCCGCTGGTCGGTCAGTACGAGCAGGCCGACCGGCTCGCCGACGACCTGCTGGCCGCCAACCGGCAGTTCCTGCCCTGGGCACAGGCATGAGCCTGCCCGGTTCGCCCCCGGTGATCGCCGTGGACGGGGGCAACAGCAAGACCGACGTGCTGCTGGTCGCCGAGGACGGCCGCGTGCTGGGCCGCTCCCGGGGCCCGGGCGCGTCACCGCAGAACATCGGGCTGGACGCCAGCGTCGCGTTGCTGGAACGGCTGGTGCTCGACGCGCTCGCCGACGGCGGCCTGCCCGCGCGGCGGCCGTTCGGGCGGCACAGCTCGGTGTACCTGGCCGGCATGGACCTGCCCGCCGAGGAGGAGGCGTTCAGCCTCGCGCTGACCGCACGCGAGTGGTCGGCAAGCGCGACGGTCGCCAACGACACGTTCGCACTGCTGCGTGCCGGTACCGAGGACGGTGCCGGTGTCGCGGTCGTGTGCGGTGCCGGGATCAACTGCGTCGGGGTCAGCGCGGACGGCCGGGTGCACCGGTTCCCGGCGCTGGGCAAGATCTCCGGCGACTGGGGCGGCGGGCTGCAGCTCGGCGAGGAGGCGCTGTGGTCGGCGGTGCGCGCCGAGGACGGCCGTGGCCCCGGCACCGGGCTGCGCGACGCGGTGTGCGAGCACTTCGGCGTGAACGCCGTCGTGGAGGTCATGGAGCGGCTGCACTTCGGCGAGTACCCGTACGCACGGCTGCACGAGCTGTCGCCGGTGCTGTTCCGGGTGGCCGCCACCGGTGACGAGGTGGCGCAGGGTGTGGTCGACCGGCTGATCGAGGAGGTCGTCGTGCTGGCCACGGTGACCCTGCGGCGGCTCGCCCTCACCGACGGCGCCCCCGCCGTGATCCTCGGCGGCGGCGTGCTGACCGGGGTGGGGGAGACGGTGACCGGCGAGATCGAGCGGCGTTGCCGGAAGGTGGCGCCGAACGCGGTGGTGCGGGTGGTCGACGTGGCGCCCGTCGTGGGTGCCGCACTGTCCGGTTTGGACGCGGTGGGCGCCGATGCCGCCGCGAAGCAGAGGTTGCGGGCCTCATCGGTGGCCGCGCCGGAAGGAGGTCGAAATGGCTGAGGTCGCCTACGTCCAGGCGTCCCGGGTGTACGCGGGCACGCCGGAGGTCCGCGCGGTGGACCGGCTGGAGCTGGAGATCGCCGACGGCGAGTTCCTGGTGCTGGTCGGCCCGTCGGGTTCGGGCAAGTCCACCGCGCTGCGGATGGTCGCCGGCCTGGAGGACATCAACGAGGGCGAGGTGCACATCGGCGGCAAGGACGTCAGCAACGTGCCGCCGAAGGGCCGCGACATCGCGATGGTGTTCCAGTCCTACGCCCTGTACCCGCACATGACCGTCGCCGAGAACATGGGCTTCGCGCTGCGGTTGCGCAAGCTGCCCAAGCCCGAGGTCAGGAAGAAGGTGGTCGAGGCCGCCGAGATGCTGGACCTGACCAAGTACCTCGACCGCAAGCCGAAGGCGTTGTCCGGCGGTCAGCGCCAGCGGGTCGCGATGGGCCGGGCGATCGTGCGTGAGCCGAGCGTGTTCCTGATGGACGAGCCACTGTCCAATTTGGACGCCAAGCTCCGGGTGGAGACGCGGGCGAACATCGCGTCGCTGCAGCGGCGGCTGGGCACCACCACGATCTACGTCACGCACGACCAGGTCGAGGCGATGACGATGGGCCAGCGGGTGGCGGTGCTCAAGGACGGCCTGCTCCAGCAGTGCGCCACACCCCGCGAGCTGTACGAACAGCCCGCCAACGCGTTCGTGGCGGGTTTCATCGGCTCGCCGGCGATGAACCTGCGCACGGCGCCGCTCGGTGGTGACGGGGTGGCACTGGACGGGCTGACCGTCCCGTTGCCCAGGGCGGTGCGTGACGACGTCGCCGGTAGCGGGTTGTCGGAGCTGACCTTCGGCATCCGGCCGGAGTCGCTGCGGCTGGCCGGTGCGGACGAGGACGCGGCGGACCTGGTCGTCGAGCTGGTGGAGGAGCTGGGCGCCGACGCGCTGGTGCACGGCACGGTCGGCGACTCACCGGAGCGGGTGGTCGTCCGCGTCGACGGCCGCACCCCGCCCCGGCTGGGGGAGAAGGTGCGGGTCGCCCTGCGCGACGCCGGTGAGGTGCACGCCTTCCACCCGGTCACCGGAGCCCGCCTGGGCTGAGCCCCCAAGCACGTGAAGGCCACCTTCATTACGTCTCACGTGGTGAAGGTGGCCTTCACGTGCTTGACGGTGAGCCTCAGGCGCAGGCGTACAGGGCGGCGAGCAGGCGGGCCGCCCGGGTGTCGGCGTCCTCGGCCACCATCTCGTTGGTGCAGAACGAGAACGCCAGCCCGGCGGCCGGCCACGCGCCGTGCCTGCCGCCGCCCGCGCCGGAGTGGCCGAACGCCTCCTCTGCGGGGCCGTAGGTCCCGATCGGGTCGGCCAGCTCGAAGCCGAGGCCGAACCGCAGCGGCCGGTCGGCGATGGCATCGACACCCTCGCTCCACGTGCGGGTGGCCCGCGCGACGGCCGGGCCACCGGCGAGCAGGCGGTCGTACACCCGGGCCATCGCCCTGGCGGTGCCGACCCCGCCGCCCGCGGCCAGGCCGGCCCGCCGGTAGGCGACGGTGTTGATCAGGTCGCCCGCCAGCAGCCCGCCGTACATCCGGTCGATCACCGCGCGCTTGGCCGGGTCGGTGACGAACGTCCCGACCCGGTAGCCGGGCGCCCGCACGAGCCGCGCCACCCGGTTGTCCACCGACGGTGGCGTGCCCAGCCAGACCTCCGGGTCCAGCTCGCTCACCAGCGTGCCCAGGTCGTGACCCGCACGGCGGACCAGCTCGGTGAGCAGGTAGCCGTAGGTCACCGCGTGGTAGGCCACCCGCTCACCGGGCGTCCACAGTGGACTCTGAGTGGCCAGTGCGGCGGCGTTGGCCGCGTTGTCCAGCACGTCGATCCCGCCGGCCTCGACGTAGGGCAGTCCCGCCGTGTGCGCCAGCACGTGGTGCAGCCGGACGTCCGGGGCGAAACCCGGCCAGAACCGGGCGACCGGCGCGTCCGGGTCGAGTCCCAGCGCGGCGACCACGGCGGCGACCAGGCCCTTGGTGCCGGAGAACAGCACCACCGGCGTGCCGGCCTCCCACGGCCGGCCCGGTTCGGCGAACCCGCCCCACAGGTCGGCCACCGGCTTGCCCCGGCGGTACACGCAGAACGCCGCGCCGCCGGTCGTGGCGGCGAGGACGTCGTCGAACACCGCACGCACCGGCTCGAAGCCCGGCGCCACCCACCCGGTCACAGGCGCGGGGTGCTGTCGAGCAGCTGCCGGGTGTACTCGTGCTCCGGCGCGGCGAGGACCCGCTCCACCGGTCCGGTCTCGACGATCTCGCCGTGCCGCAGCACCGCGATGTGATCGGCGACGTGCTGGGCCAGCGCGATGTTGTGGGTGACGAACAGCATCGCCATCCCCAGCTCCGCCCGCAGCTCGGCGAGCAGCTCCAGGATCGTCGCCTGCACCGACACGTCCAGTGCCGAGGTCACCTCGTCGCAGACCAGCACGCGCGGCGTGGTCACCAGCGCCCGCGCGATGGCAGCTCGCTGCCGTTCGCCGCCGGAGAGCTGATCGGGCCGCCGCGCTGCCTTCGTGGCGCCGAGCCGTACCCGGTCCAGCATCTCGGCGACCCGCTCCCGGCGGGCCGCGCGGTCCAGGTCGGTCAGCCGCGCCAGCGGGACCTCCACCGACTGCGCGATCGTCCGGCGCGGGTTGAGCGAGGCGAACGGGCTCTGGAAGATGTACTGCACCTCCCGCAGCTGCGCCGCCGTCCGGCCCCTTGTCGACGGCGGCAACGGCACGCCGTCCAGCGTCACCGTGCCGGTGTGCCCGCCGATCAGCCCGGCGACACACTGCGACAGCGTGGTCTTGCCCGACCCGGACTCGCCCAGCAGCATCAGGCACTCCCCGGCTGCGACGTCCAGGTCGACGGCCTTCAGCACCGGGGTGTCGCCGTACGAAACCCGCAGCTCCCGCACACTCAGCCCGTCCCCCAATGTGGCATTGGGGGACGTCAACGACACGGAATCCGCATTGCCTGGGGTCAGCGAGGGCACGGCGGCGAGCAGCCGCCGGGTGTAGTCGTGCCGCGGCGCCCGCAGTACCTCGTCGGTGGTGCCGGTCTCGACGATCTTGCCCCGGTACATCACGGCCACCCGGTCGGCGACCGCCGCGACCACGGCCAGGTCGTGCGTGATGTAGAGCGCCGCCGTACCGTGGTCGGCGGTCATCCGGCGCACCGTGTCCAGCACGATCGCCTGTGTCATCACGTCCAGCCCGGTGGTCGGCTCGTCGAGCACGACCACGCTCGGCCGGCAGGCGAACGCCATCGCGATGCCGACCCGCTGCTGCTGCCCGCCGGAGAGCTGGTGCGGGTAGCGGCGCTGGTAGGCCCGGTCGCCCGGCAGCCCGACCTCGGCCAGCACCTCGGCGACGCGCTCGGGCACCGGGCCGTCGTAGCCGTGGACCTCCAGCACCTCGGCGATCTGCCGTCCGATCCGCAGGCCGGGGTTCAGCGACAGCGCCGGGTCCTGCGGCACGTACGACACGTCGCGTCCGCGCAGTGCCCGCCGCGCCGGTTCGGGCAGGCCGAGCAGCTCGGTCTCGCCGACGGTCACCGTCCCGCCCGCGGGCACCAGGCCGCGGCGGAAGTGCCCCAGCGCGGCGAGCCCGGCCGTGGTCTTGCCCGAGCCGGACTCGCCGACCAGCGCGAGTACCTCACCGGCCGCGATGTCGTAGGACACCCCGCGCAGGATCGGCGTGCCCGTACCGGTCTCGACGGCGAGGTCGTCCACGGCGAGCGTCCGAACGGCCACCTTCATCGTGCGTCCTCCCGTTCGGCCGAGGCCGACGCCAGGGCGTCGGTGATCAGGTTGGTCCCCACGGTCAGCAACGCGATGGCCAGCACCGGCAGCAGCACGCCCCACGGCTGGACGACCAGGGCGATGCGGTTCTCGTTGATCATCAGCCCCCAGTCCGCGGCGGGCGGCTGGATGCCCAGCCCGAGGAAGGACAGCGACGCCACATACCCGATCGAGTAGGTCAGCCGCAGCCCCAGCTCCACCATCAGCGGACCGGTGATGTTGGGCAGCACTTCGCGCAGCAGGATCTGCCTGCGTGGCACGGCGTACATCTCCGCCGCGCGGATGTAGTCGCTGCCCGCCACCGCGACCGTCGCCTGCCGCGCCACCCTGGCCACCCTCGGCGCGTGCGTGATGCCGATGACCAGCACCAGCAGCCATCCCTGCGGGCCCAGCACGGCGATCGCCAGCAACGCGAACACCAGCTGCGGGAACGACAGCAGGACGTCCCCGCCGCGCATGATGACCGAGTCGGCCAGGCCGCCGGTGTACCCGGCCAGCATGCCCAGTGCCGCGCCGAGCACCACGCCCAGCGCCGTGGCCAGCACGGCGTAGAGCAGCAGGGACGTGCCGCCGGCCAGGAAGCGGGTCAGGACGTCGCGGCCGAGCCCGTCGGTGCCGGCCACGCCGTCCGGCTTGAACGGTTTGGCGGCGAAGTCGCCGGTCTCGAAGCCGCTCAGCCACGGGCCGAGCAGCGGCCCGAGCACGGCGACCAGCACGACCACCGCGGTCAGCGCGGCGCCGATGCGGGCCTGCCGCATCCGCCACGTGCGGGCGAGCAACGCGGTCATCGGGCCACCCCCGTCCGCAGCCTGGCGTTGGTGAGGATGCCGACGACGTCGGCGAGCAGGTTCACCACGATGTAGAGCCCGGCGATGAGCAGCGTGATCGCCTGGACCACCTCGACGTCGCGGTTGTTGACCGCGTCGATCAGCGCCTGGCCGACACCGGGGAAGCGGAACAGGAACTCCACGACCACCACACCACCGGCCAGCCACGCCAGCTGCAGCGCGATCACCTGCGCCACCGGGCCGACGGCGTGCGGCAGGGCGTGGCGCACGACGACCGTGCGCTCGGGAAGTCCTTTCAGCCGCGCCATCTCCACGTAGCCGGAGCCCAGCACGTCGATCATGGTCGCCCGCATCATCCTGGTGATGTACGGCGTCACCACCAGCACCAGCGTGAGCACCGGCAGCACGAGCTGAGCGGGGCGGTCCCAGACCGCCTCACCGGGCGCGGTCAGCGTGACCGACGGCAGCAGCCGGAACACCGTGGTGGACAGGCCGATGACGAGCGCGACCCCGATGACGAACTCCGGCAGCGCCGCCACGACGAGACTGACGCCGGACACGGCATGGTCGGCGGCGCGGCCGCGGCGCAGCGCGCTCCACGTGCCCAGCGCCAGCCCGAGCGGCGTGCTGATCACCGCGGCGGCCACCAGCAGTACCAGCGACGCCAGCACGCGGTCGCCGAGCAGGGCGTTGACCGAGCCCTGGGTGGCGGTCGACGTGCCGAGGTCTCCGGTGAGCACACCGCCCAGCCAGTCCAGGTAGCGCTGCCACACCGGGTCGTTCAGGCCCAGCTGTGCCTCCAGCGCGGCGATGCGCTCGGGCGTGGCCTGCTGGCCGAGGATGGCGCGGGCCGGGTCGCCGGGCAGCAGCAGGGTGGCCAGGAACACCAGCAGCGTCACCAGCCACAGCACCGCGAGGCCGACCAGGACCCTGCGCAGGACGAGCCGTCCCATCACGCACCTCCCGTTCCGAGCCACACGTGGCGGAACTGGTAGCCCGACAGCGAGAGCCCGGTCCGGTCGGGGACCAGGCCCGCGACGTAGGCCTGGTGGGCGTCGACCTGGTTCATGAAGCCCCACACGATGTTGCCGCCGCGCTCGTGCTCGATCCGCTGTGCCTGCCGCGTCAACTCGGCGCGCTGTCCACTGTCGACGGTCCGGCGCGCCCTGGTCACCAGGCCGAGGAACTCCGGGTCGTTCCAGTGGGTCTCGTTGTACGGCGAGTCCGGCAGCGAGCCGTTGGCCACCTGCGGCAGGTAGTTGCGGGTGTACCAGAACGACTGCGCGAAATCCCAGGACAGGTAGTTCTCGCCGAAGAACGTCGTGGTGTCGACCCGGCGCACCCGCACGGTGACCCCGGCCTCCTGCGCCTGCCGCTGGAACACCTGCGCGGCCTCCACCGCGCCGGCCTGGATGGGTGCGGTGACCAGTTCGACGTCCAGGTTCGGCTTGCCTGCCTGCGCGAGCAGCCACCGCGCGCCCTCGACGTCGTGGCGGCGCTGCGGCAGGCTTGCGTAGGCCGGGTCGAACGGTGCGTACAGGTCGTTGCCGACCCGGCCCTGGCCACTGAGCACCTGGTTGATCATCTGCTCCCGGTCGACCAGCAGCCGCATCGCCTGCCGGACGCGGACGTCGTCGAACGGCGGCCGGTCCACCCGCATGGTGAACGGCAGCCAGGTCCCGGTCTCGGAGTTGAGGATGCGCATGCGGGGATCGCTGCGCAGCACGTCGATCAGCGCGACCGGGACCTGGTCGATCGCGTCCACCTGGGAGGACAGCAGGGCGTTGATCCGGGCGTCGTCCTCGGTGAAGTTGATCAGCACGAGCCGGTCCAGGTACGGCTCGCCCGGCCGCCAGTAGTGCTCGTTGCGGACGAACACGCTCTGCAGGCCCGCGGTGAACGACTCCAGCCGGAACGCGCCCGTGCCGACCGGGCGGTCCGGGGTGAAGTCGGCGGGCACGATGCCCAGCGCGTACTGGCCGAGGAAGTCGTCGAATACCGCCGACGGCTCGTTCAGCCGGAACTCGACCGTCCGCGCACCGGTGGCCACCACCTCGTCGAGCATGGACAGGCTGGCCGCGCCGCTCTTCGGGTCGTCCGGGTCGGTGACCCGGCGAAACGTCGCCACCACGTCGGCTGGCGTAACCGGCCTGCCGTCGCTGAACCGGATGCCGTCACGCAGCACCGCCGTCCACACGCGGGCGTCCGGCGAGGGGCGCACCGACTCGGCGACCATCGGCTCCAGCTGGTACTCGTGACCGCGGCCGATCAGCGGCTCGAACAGGTTGACCGTGCGCGCGATGTCCGGGTTGGTGGACGGGATGTGCGGGTCGAGGGTGTCGGCGGCGCCACCGCCGGTGACCCCCACCCGCAGGGTGCCGCCGCGCCGGGGCGGACCGGTGGGCTCCGCGGCGGTCGCGCCGCCCGAGCAACTGGACAGGATCGGTGTGGCACCGAGCAACGCGGCACCGGCGAGCAGTTGCCGGCGGGTGATCCGCCGGGTGGTTCTGTCGGCCATGGCTTGTCGGCTTTCCGGTGTGGGGGAGGGAGGGTTCAGGAAATGGCACGCCCCGCGTAGTCGGGAACAGGGATGGTGAAGCGTCTCAGTCGTCCGGTGACCTCGTCGGGGAACGGTACGGCGCCGTCCGGTCCGACGTGGACGGCGATCAGTTCCTCGGTGGCGACGAGGGTGCCGTCGACGGTCATCTCGTGGCACAGCCGGACTTTTCGGGCCCCCAGCGCCGCCACGCCGGTGGTGACCAGCAGCTCGGAGCCCCGCGCCACCTCGCGCAGGTAGCGGATGTGGGCCTCCGCGGTGTACAGCGAGCAGCCGGTGGCCTCGCGGTAGGCGGCGTCCAGCCCGGTGTGTTCCATCAGGTTCGTGGTGGCGTCGCCGAACACCAGGACGTAGTACGGCTCGGACAGGTGACCGTTGTAGTCGATCCACTCCTCGCGCACGGTGTCGCGATAGGACAGTTCAGCCATGTTCGCGCCCGAGTGCGCGCTGGACGGCGATGATGGCCCGGTCGCGTTCCCGCACCAGGTCGGCGATGGACCGCCCGGCGGCTTCCCGCTCGCAGCCGTCGACCATCTCGTCATGCAGCTCCGGGGTCAGCTCGGGCGCTTCCAGCCGGGTCCACGGTGACTTCAGCGAAGGTCCGAAGTGGTCGAGCATGTGGGCCATGCCGCCCTCGCCACCGGCGAGGTGGAACGTCAGGCACGGGCCCTGCGCGGGCCAGCGCAGTCCGGGTCCGTCGGTGATGGCCTGGTCGATCTGCTCGACCGTCGCCTCGCCGTTGGCGACCATGTGCAGGGCCTCCCGCCACAGTGCCTCCTGCAGCCGGTTGGCGATGAAGCCGGGCAGTTCGCGGTCCATGGTGATCACCGACTTGCCGGCGAGGCGGTAGAACTCCGACGCCCAGTCCACCGCCCACTGCTCGGTGAGCTTGCCGCCCACCACCTCGACCAGCGGGATGAGGTAGGGCGGGTTGAACGGGTGCCCCACGACGAGCCGCTCCGGCGTGGTCGCGGCCGTCTGCATCTCGGTCATGCCGTAGCCGGACGTCGACGACGCGACCACGACGCCGGCGGGGGTGGCCGCGTCGATGTCGGCGAGCAGTTTCTGCTTGAGTTCCAGCTGTTCCGGGGCGCTCTCCTGGACGAAGTCGGCCACCGCGACTGCGGCGGAGAGGGACCCGGCGAAACTGAGGTTGTCCCGGTCGGCGCCGTCGGCGAGACCGAGTTCGGTCAGTGCGGGCCAGGCCCGGTCGACCAGGCGGGTCAGCCGGGCGGCGCCGTCAGGTGCCGGATCCCAGGCGACCACGCGGTAGCCGCGGGCGAGGAAGTGCGCCGCCCAGCCGCCGCCGATCACGCCCGCGCCGATGCAGGCCACCGTGCGTACCTCGCCAGGCCCGAGCCTAGCCACGCTTGAGTCCCAGCTGCTCGCGGGCCTGGTCCGGGGTGGCGATGCTGCCGCCGAGCTTCTCGATGATCTGGACGGCCCGTTCGACGAGCTGACCGTTGGTGGCCTTGACGCCCTTGGCCAGGTACAGGTTGTCCTCCAGGCCGACCCGGACGTGCCCGCCGAGCAACGCCGCCTGCGCCACCCAGGGCAGCTGGTCGCGGCCGATTGCGAAGGACGCCCACTGCGCACCGTCGGGCAGCATGTTCACCATCGTCTGCAGCAGCTCCGGATTGGCCGGCGCGCCGTAGGGGATGCCCATGCACAGCTGGAACAACGGTGGCGGATCGATCAGGCCCTCGTCGATCATCTTCGTGGCGAACCAGAGCTGACCGGTGTCGAAGATCTCCAGCTCCGGCTTGACGCCCAGTTCCTGGATGCGTTTGGCACCGGCACGCAGCATGTCCGGTGTGGACACGTAGAGCTGGCTGCCCTCGCCGAAGTTGAGCGAGCCGCAGTCCAGCGTGCAGATGTCCGGCAGGAGTTCCTCGACGTGCGGGAGCCGGTCCATGGCGTTGACCAGGTCGGTGCCGTCGACCGGCTTGAGCGGGTCCTCCTGGTCGATCACCAGGTCGCCACCCATGCCCGCGGTCAGGTTCAGCACCACGTCGACGCCGCTGTCGCGCACCCTGGCGACGACCTCGCGGTAGAGCGCCACGTCGCGGGAACCTTGCCCGGTCTCCGGATCGCGGACGTGGATGTGCACCACGGGCGCGCCGGCTTCGGCGGCCTCCACCGCGGCGGCGGCGATCTGCGCCGGGGTGACCGGCACGTGCTCGCTCTTGCCGACGGTGTCACCGGCGCCGGTGACCGCGCAGGTGAGTATGACGTTCTGCTTCACGGGCTCACCCCTTTGACGATGTTGCGGTCGATGTAGTCGCGCAGCAGCACGCGCATGGTGTCCACGGAGCTGCCCGGCCGTCCGGTGAGGACCTGGATGCCGAGCCCGTCGATCAGCGCGGTGAGCTGCGCGGTGGCCTCGTCGGGATCCTGCTCGCGGAACACGCCCTGCTCCTGTCCACTTCGGATGGTCATGGAGATGGTGCGGAACCACCGGTCGTAGGAGTCCCAGTACAGTGACCGCAGGCCAGGATTGAGTGCGCTCTCGTTCCAGACCTGCAGCCACACCGACCATTCCGCGCGCAGGACGCCGTCGGTCGGCAGTTGCAGTTCGATCAGCGTGACGAGCCGGTGCAGGGCGTCGTCGACCGCGTGCAGCTCGGCGACCTGCCGGTCGAAGGCGAGCTTCACGTTGCGGCGCAAGGCTTCGTTGAGGACGTCGTCCTTGGTGGGGAAGTGGTAGTGGATGGTGGCGGTGCTCGTGCCGCAGGCCGCGGCGATGTCGGCGATGCGCACCCGGTGGTAGCCGCGCTCGGCGATGAGCTGCCAGGCGGTTTCCAGGATGCGGCGGCGTGGTTCGGGATCGTCGGACCCGGCGGGATGTGACCGGGCGGCGGGCGCCGGGATCGCGGTGACGGTGCGGGCGTCGTCGCTGCCGTGCAGCAGCCAGTTGACGGTGACGCCGCTGTATTCCGCGATCCTGACCAGTTCGTGTGGCGAGAACCGGCGGGTGCCGTTCAGCGCCTTGGACAGTTTCGTCTGGTCGAGACCGATGGCCGCGGCGAACTCCCGTTGCGCCCCTGGCATCGAGCGGATCAACCCGCGGACTCGCATCCGGAGTTCGTCCTTCTCGTCCATGCCAGGACACCGTAAGCCGCCGTTGCGATAATCGCAATAGTGTCTGTCCTCGCTCCGCTCGGACGCGGTCGGGCCCTTCAGTCGGCGTCTTCCCTCCTCGCCGTCGCTCGCTGCGCGAGCTTTGGGCTCGTCAGTCCAGACGCCGACGGCCCGACCGGTGCGGTGCCGGTTCTTCCGCGCGAGTCGTACGTTCGGGCGACCCCTGAAGCACGTGAAGGCCACCTTCACCACGTCAGACGTAACGAAGGTGGCCTTCACGAGCTTCACCCAGGCGGGCGGCTCGCGATCTGGAACCGGCGTGCCGGACAGTCGGAGCAGGTGGGCGGGAACGTGCAACTCGTGGGTCGGGAACGGACGACTCGCGGGTTGGGAACGTACGACTCGCGGGTTGGGAACGTACGACTCGCGCGAACGGACTGTTCATGCGGGTGACCGGCACGACGTGAGAACCGGCGTCCACATCGTGAGTTCTGCGCTCAAGCACGCGAGTTCTGCGCGCGGGACCACCGCCTCACCACGTCTGGACCCGGCTTTGCCGGGTCCAGACGTGGTGAAGGTGGCCTTCACGAGACACGCGAGTCCTACCTTCGTGCACGCGAGTTCTACGCTCCGGCACGCGAACTCCACCCTTCCGCACAACGACACACCACGGCTCCGGGCTTTGCCGGGTCCTGACGTGAGACGTAATGAAGGTGGCCTTCACGTGCTTGGGGCGCTACGCCTCCGGGTCGGCGAGGTAGGGGTGCAGCGAGCCGGTCAGCTCCGGCTTCGGGCGGAACCAGTCGGCGAAGTCCAGGCCCTTCACGCCGTCCTGCTCGGCCTCGTAGAGCAGCAGGTGGTCGAAGTCGGCGAACACGGCCTCGTCGAACGCCGTGAAGATGTCCTCCAGCGGCAGCTCGTCGGCCAGGCCGGCGAGTTCGAGCTGGGTCTCGGCGGCCGTGCGCAGCAGGTGCACCACCAGGGCTTCGGCGGTCGAGTGCGGACCGTCCCAGCCGGGCCGGCACAGCCGGTGCCCGACGATCACCGCGCTCACCAGGAACTGCTTCGCGAACAGCGCGGTGTACTCGTCGGCGAATCGCTCGGGTAGTTCGTCGAGCACCCACAGGGTGTCCTGTTCGGACGCGGGCAGCTCGGAGTCCTCCAGGCCCTGGATGTCCTGGAACAGCTCGTCGGTCAGCACCTCGATGCCCAGCACCAGCGCACCGGCGAACAACCGGGCCTGCTCCTCGGTCGCCGGGCCGAACGCCTCCGGGCCGAGCCCGCCGAGCTGGTCGGCCGCGGCCAGCAGTTCCTCCCGCGTGGCGGCGTCCGGCTCGGCCTCGCCCACCGGTTCCTCCGGCTCGTCGGCCAGGGCCGCTTCGAGCTGCTCGTCGGTGGCCGACACCTCACAGCGGGTGATCGCCCAGTCGGCCAGCGGCGTGCGGGAGAGCACCTCGCCGAGGACGTGCCGGGCGCTGTGCTCGGCGAACTCCAGCGCGGGCGCGTCGAGCGTCCAGCTGATCGCCACTCCGGTGGGCCCGGCGGTGACGGTGTGATCGATCGGCTCGACCTCCACCCCGTCGGGCCCCTCGACGGCGGCGAGCAAGTCGAGCTCGTCGGACAGCAGGCTGCTCACCCCGTGTTGCTGCAGCTCATCGAGCTGCGCGAGCGTGGCGGGGGGCGTGATCTCGGCGATGACCTGGTACTCCACGCGGCGATCCTGCCACGCCGCGCGACCACGGACCCGCATAGGGTGGGCGCATGTCCGACCGCCTCTACTTCCGCCAGCTGCTCTCCGGCAGGGACTTCGCCGTCGGCGACCCGGTAGCCACCCAGATGGTCAACTTCGCCTACCTGATCGGCGACCGGGAGACCGGCGAGGCACTGGTGGTCGACCCGGCCTACGCCGCAGGCGACCTGACCGCCACGCTGGAGTCCGACGGCATGCGGCTGACCGGCGTGCTGGTCACCCACCACCACCCCGACCACGTCGGCGGCGAGATGATGGGCTTCTCCCTGCCCGGCCTGGCCGAACTCCTGGCCACCCACCCGGTGCCGGTGCACGTCAACCGCGACGAGCTGGACTGGGTCCGCCGCACGACCGGACTGTCGGCGACTGACCTGACCGGGCACGACCACGACGACGTCGTCACCGTCGGTGACATCCCGGTGCGGCTGCTGCACACGCCCGGGCACACGCCGGGCAGCCAGTGCTTCCTCGTCGACGGGCGCCTGGTCTCCGGCGACACGCTGTTCCTGGAGGGCTGCGGGCGCACCGACTTCCCCGGCGGGGACGCCGACGCCATGTACCGCAGCCTGCGGTGGCTGGCGGACCTGGCCGGTGACCCGGTCGTCTACCCGGGCCACCAGTACTCGGCCGAGCCGTCGTCGCCGCTGTCCGCGGTGCGCGAGGGCAACTTCGTGTTCCGCCCGCGCTCGCTGGACGAGTGGCGCCTCATGTTCGGCGGCTAGGCAGGGTGATGGTGAAGGTCGTCCGGCCGGGCCGGCTGGTCAGTTCGAGCGTGCCGCCGTGCGCGGTGACCAGCGACCGGGCCACGGCCAGCCCCAGCCCGCTGCCGCCGCGCTCACGGGCCCGCGAGGTGTCGACGCGGTAGAACCGGTCGAACAGCCGCGGCTGGTCCTCCGCTGCGATACCGGGCCCGCCGTCGGTCACCTCGATCACCGCCCGTTCACCGTCGGCCCGTACGGTGACCGACGCCGGGGTGCCCGGCGGGGTGTGCACGGCGGCGTTGGTGAGCAGGTTGTCCAGGACCTGCCGCAGTCGCATCCGGTCGGCCCGCACCGGCACCGGCCCCGGCGCGGTGACCGTCAGCTCCCGCCGCGGGTGCGCGGCGCGGAACGCGTCGGCCGCCGCGGTGGCCAGCTCGCTCAGGTCGACCTCCTCGATCCGCAGCGGCGTCTCCGCCTCGGCGTCGTCGAGCCTGGCCAGCAGGAGCAGGTCGTCGAGCAGCAGGCTCATCCGCGCCGCCTCCTCGCGCAGCTTCGCCAGGTGTGCCTCGCGTTCGGCAGGCTCGTTGGCCGCGGCGTAGCGGAACAAGTCGGCGTACCCGCGGATCGATGTCAGCGGCGTGCGCAGCTCGTGCGAGGCGTCGGCGATGAACCGCCGCAGCCGCTGCTCGGCGGCGGCCCGCGCGCCGAGCGAGGTGTCGATGTGGTCCAGCATGGTGTTGAACGCCGTGCGCAGCTCGTCGACCTCGACACCACCGCCGGAGCCGGACGCGCGTACCGGCAGGTCGGCCGAGTCGGTCAGGTCGCGGGAACTGATGTCGTGCGCGGTGCCCGCCATGTCCGACAGCGGCCGCAGCCCCTTGCGCAGCACGATCCGCCCGAACACCACCAGCACGCCCAGCGCGAGCAGGAACGCCACCACCTCGACGGCGACCAGCTGGTTGACCGTGCTGTCCAGCTCCCGCTCCGGCGCGGCGCTGACCAGCACGATCCCGTCCTCGACCGGGCAGGCCCGCAGCCGGTACGGCCCCTGGTCACGCAGGTAGACGGTGCGCAGCAGATCGTTCTGCCGCGCGTCGTCCGCGGCCTGGGTCAG
The DNA here is from genome assembly GCF_004214935.1 of Amycolatopsis suaedae. GTDB lineage: Bacteria > Actinomycetota > Actinomycetes > Mycobacteriales > Pseudonocardiaceae > Amycolatopsis > Amycolatopsis suaedae. The sequence goes on along the minus strand of NZ_SFCC01000005.1, from coordinate 113,763 downwards.
CTCCTCCATGTCCGAGGGCCGCGACGAGCCCGGCTTGGGGACCGGGGTGGGGCCGGAGACGTCGAAGACCACCGAGTACCAGGCGTACGGCGACTTGGGGTCGCCCGCGTGGCTGTACTTGAGCTGCTTGCTCTGCTCGATCTGGCTCTTGGTCAGCTGCTCGTCCAGCCGCCGCGCCAGGTAGTCCCGCATGATGCCGACGGTGAGCGTGCCGACCACGGCGAACACCACCAGCGCCAGCGCCGCGAGCGCCAGGGCGAGGCGGGTGCCCAGCCGTAGCCGGCCCCACGCGGACAGCCACCGCCGGACGGTTCTCACCGGGCGGCCCGGCGGGCGACGTAGCCGACCCCGCGGACGGTGTGGATCAGCGGTTCCCTGCCCTGGTCCAGTTTGCGCCGCAGGTGCGAGATGACCAGTTCGACCACATTGGACTTGCCGCCGAAGTCGTACTCCCACACGTGGTCGAGGATCTGTGCCTTGGTGAGCACGCCGGGGGAGCGGCGCATCAGGTAGCGCAGCAGCTCGTACTCGGTCGGCGTCAGCGTGACCAGCTCGCCGTCCCTGCGGACCTCGCGGGTGTCCTCGTCCAGCGTCAGGTCGGCGACCTCGATCACCGAGTGCCGCCGGGCCGGGCCGCTCGACCGGCGCAGCACGGCGCGCAGCCTGGCCATCAGCTCCTCCACGGAGAACGGCTTGACCAGGTAGTCGTCGCCGCCGCGGGTGAGCCCGGCGATGCGGTCGGCGGTGGCGTCCTTGGCGGTCAGGAACACCACCGGGACCATCGTGCCGGACTCGCGCAGGCGGTCCAGCACGGTGAACCCGTCGATGTCGGGCAGCATCAGGTCCAGCACGACGATGTCCGGCCCGAACGCCGCCGCCTCACGCACCGCGGTCTCGCCGGTGTGCGCGGTCACCGCCTGCCAGCCCTCGTAGCGGGCGACGGTCGCCACGAGGTCGGCGATGTGCGGCTCGTCGTCCACCACCAGCAGCTTGACCACGCTGTTCTTGCTCACACCTCCATCTTGCGGCACGCCGGTCACGACCGCGCCGCCGGGCGGGGACCGACAGGAAGTCGACAGGCGGCCGACAGGACCGGGTGACGTGATCAGGCTTCCTCGTCGGGGCTCAGCTCCCGGACGGCTTCGTCGTACTGACCGCGGTCGAACCGGAACGGCCCGAACCCCGTGTAGTCGCGTTCCGGACGGTGGGGTTGCTCGAAGTCGTCCCAGACAACGAGGTCGCCGGTCACGGTGATCCGGGCCAGCAGCGGCCAGCAGCCCTCGTCGCCGCAGGAGCACCCGAGCACGGCAGCCTTGGGGTCTGTCGCGCCGTGGAACCGTTCGTGGACGCGCCGGACGTTGAGGCCGCCGTAGACCTCGCCCGCCGGCCGCATCCCGGCGCGGGTCTCGAACCTGTCGATCAGTTCGGTGAGCGGTGTGCCGTCGAGGCGCGGCACGACGTCGAACACGCCACGGTCAACGTGGCGCTGGTGGTCGAACTGGATCCGGTAGGGGGCCACGACGTGATTGTCCCAGGTGAACGGAGAGCCGGTCAGCGGACGGTGTGACGGCCCGGGACAGTGCCAGCGCCGCGGTCCGCACCGCGGGCGCGACTGTGCGCACCCGCATCCGGCTCAGCCACCCGGAAATGGACAGGGCGGCCAGCGCCCGGCCGTCCGCGTCCAGTACCGGGCTGGCCGCGCAGGTCACGCCCGCGGCGGACTCCTCGCGTTCGTAGGCGATCCCCTCCTCGCGCACCCTGGCGAGCTGGCGGCGCAGCAGCCCCGGCGCGGTGACCGTGCGCGGCCCCACCGGCCGCAACGGGCCGGCCAGCACGGCATCGACCAGGCCGGCCGGGGAGTGGGCGAGTATCGCCTTGCCCACCGCCGTCGCGTGCGCCGGGAAGCGCCCGCCGATCCGCGACGGCAGCCGCGGCGAGTCGGGGCCGCGCTGGATCTCCAGGTAGACGACCTCGGTGCCCTCCAGCACGGCGAGGTGGACGGTGTTGCGGGTGGCCTCGCGCAGGTCGGCCAGATACGGCCGGGCGGCGTCGACCAGCCCGCGCTGCCGCACGGCCAGCTGCCCGATCTCGAACAGCCGCAGCCCCAGCCGCAGCCGGGTGCCGTCGCGTTCCAGCAGGCCGTGGCCGGTCAGGTGCGTGCTCAGCCGGTGGACGCTGCTCTTGGGCAGCCCGGTGCGCCGGGCCAGCTCGGACACGCCCAGCGCGCCGTCGTCGGGGCCGAAGGCGGCGAGCAGGGCCGCGATCCGGCCCGCGGTCGCGGTCTCGGCGTTCCGCTCAGCGGGACACATGGCTTGAGTGTGCCGCAGGCCGGGACGACTCTCTAGACCATGCACGCAGCACTCGCCGAGGAACTCCTCGCGGCCTACGGCGCGAAGCCGGTGCCGCCACTGATCGAGCGCCACCCGGAGCTGACCGTCGACGACGCCTACGCCATCCAGCGTGCGCAGGTCGACCGGTGGCTCGCCGGCGGTGCCGTGCTGCGCGGGCACAAGGTCGGGCTGTCCAACGCCTCGGTCCGCGCCCAGCTCGGCGTCGACCAGCCCGACTACGGCCACCTGCTGGACACCATGTTCTACGAGCAGGACAAGCCGATCCCGGTCGGGCACTTCCTCCAGCCGCGGCTGGAACCGGAGATCGCGTTCGTGCTGGGCGAGCCGTTGCGCGGCCCCGGGGTCACGCCGGACCGGGCCCTGGCCGCCGTCGACCACCTGCTGCCCGCACTGGAGCTGGTCGACTCCCGCATCGCCGACTGGCGGATCTCCATTGTGGACACCATCGCGGACAACGCGTCCTCCGGTGCGGTCGTGCTGGGCACCACGCCCGTGCCGGTCGGCGCCGTGGACCTCGTCGGCGCGCGCTGCGTGTTCACCCGCAACGGCACCGAGTTCGCCACCGGGGTCAGCTCGGCGGTGATGGACAACCCGGTCAACAGCGTGGCCTGGCTGGCCAACGTACTGGGGGAGCGGGGCATCACCCTGGAGGCCGGGCAGGTGATCCTGCCCGGGTCGATCACCCCGGTCGCCCCGGTGGAGGCGGGCGACACCTTCGAATCCACTGTGGACGGTCTCGGTACGGTGACCGCCACCTTCACCGGGGAGGGCCGATGATCGGCGCGGCGATCGTGGGACCCGGCAACATCGGCACCGACCTGCTGATCAAGCTACGGCGCAGCGAACTGGTCGACGTCCGGTACATGGTGGGCGTCGAGCCGGACTCCGCCGGGCTGGCCAAGGCCGCGGAGCTGGGCATCGAGGCCTCGGCCGGCGGCGTTGACTGGCTGCTGGAACGCGACGACCCGCCGCGGCTGGTGTTCGAGGCGACCTCGGCGAAGGCGCACCTGGCCAACGCTCCCCGCTACGCCGAGGCCGGCATCCGGGCCGTCGACCTGACCCCGGCCGCCGTCGGCCCGTTCACCTGCCCCGTCGTCGGCGTGGACAGCCAGCTCGACGCCGACAACCTGAACCTGATCACCTGCGGCGGCCAGGCCACCATCCCGATCGTGCACGCGGTGGCGTCGGTGACGCCGGTGCCCTACGCCGAGATCGTCGCGTCGGTGTCGTCCCGCTCGGCCGGGCCCGGCACCCGCGCCAACATCGACGAGTTCACCCGCACCACCGCCCGCGGGATCGAGCTGGTCGGCGGCGCGGCCCGTGGCAAGGCGATCATCATCATCAACCCCGTCGACCCGCCGATGATCATGCGGGACACGGTGTTCTGCGCCATCGATCCGGACGCCGACCGTGACGCCGTCGCCGAGTCCGTGCACCGGATGGTCGACGCGGTGCGCGAGTACGTGCCCGGCTACACGCTCACCGCCGACCCGCAGTTCGACGACCCCCGGCCCGGCTGGGACGGCAACGCCAGGGTGGCGGTGTTCCTGGAGGTGGCGGGCAACGGCGATCACCTGCCGCGCTACGCCGGGAACCTGGACATCATGACCGCGGCCGCCGCCAGGGTGGGCGAGCTGCTGGCGAGCAGGCTGGAGGCAGCGTGAGTTCCGTACGGCTGGTCGACACCACGCTGCGCGACGGCAGCCACGCCATGGCGCACCAGTTCACCGAGCGGCAGGTCCGCGACACCGTGCGCGCGCTGGACACCGCCGGGGTGTCGCTGATCGAGGTGAGCCACGGCGACGGCCTGGGCGGGTCGACGTTCAACTACGGCTTCTCCGCCGTCGACGAGCGCACGCTGATCGCCGCCGCCGTCGACGAGGCCCGGCAGGCCCGCATCGCCGTGCTGCTGCTGCCGGGACTGGGCACGGTCGACGACCTGCGCGCGGCCGCCGATCTCGGCGCCGGTGCGGTGCGTATCGCCACCCACTGCACCGAGGCCGACGTGTCCATCCAGCACTTCGGCGCGGCCCGCGAGCTGGGTCTGGAGACCGTCGGCTTCCTGATGCTGTCGCACATGTCCACCCCGGAGCAGCTGGCCGCGCAGGGGCGGATCATGGTCGACGCGGGCTGTCAGTGCGTCTACGTCGTCGACTCGGCAGGCGCGCTGATCCTGGAGGAGGCCGCCGACCGGGTCGCCGCGCTGGTGGCGGAACTGGGCGAGCAGGTCCAGGTCGGCTACCACGGTCACCAGAACCTCAGCTTCGGCGTCGCCAACTCCGTGCTGGCCCACCGGGCGGGAGCCCGGCAGATCGACGGGTCGCTGGTCGCGCTCGGTGCCGGCGCGGGCAACTCGCCGACGGAGGTGCTGGCCGCGGTGTTCGAGCGGCTGGGCGTGGACACCGGCGTCGACAAGGACGTGCTGATGGACGCCGCGGAGAACGTGGTGAAGCCCTACATCACGCGGCTGCCGGTGCTGGACCGGTCCTCGATCGTGCAGGGTTTCGCGGGGGTGTACTCCAGTTTCCTGCTGCACGCCGAGCGTGCGGCCGAGCGTTACGGCGTGCCGGCCCACGAGATCCTCTACCGGGTGGGCGAGCGGCGTTACGTCGGCGGCCAGGAGGACATGATCATCGACATCGCGGTGAAGCTGGCGGCCGGGCGGGAGCCGGTCAGCCCGCGCGGGTCAGCAGGGTGACGCAGTGGCCGACCAGCTGGTCGCGGGGGACGTCCAGGGTGCCGCCGAGGTAGCCGATGAACAGGTTGGCCAGCGCTCCGACGAGGCCGACGGCGGTCATCTCCCGCTCGGCGGCGCCGGTGCCCTCGGGCAGCTGGTCGCGGATGAGGGCGGCGAACGAAGGCAGCAGCTCGACCCCGCGCGTGGACAGTGCTGGCTCGCTCAGCGGCGCGAGCAGCAGCACCCTGCCCTTGCGCGGGTCGTCGATGATCAGCTCGACGAACGCGTTGACGGCCGCCGTCGCCCGCTCGCGTGGCGTCGGGCCCGCGTGGCGCACCGCCTCGACCAGTACGTCGTGCGCGGCGGTGCCGACCTCGGTGTAGACGGCGTGCACCAGCTCTTCGCGGTCGGCGAAGTTCTCGTAGAAGTAGCGCTCGGTCAGCTTCGCCTGCCGGCACACCGCACGCACGCTCACCGCCGGGCCGGCCTCGGCGCCGAGCAGGTCCAGCCCCGTCTCCAGCAGCTGGGCGCGGCGGGCCGCCCTGCGGTCGGTGAGGGTGGTGCCGCCCCAGGTCCTGCTCGTCATGTCCTACCTACTCGCCAGTTGACTACGCCTGTTGTCAATCCTAACCTGACAACGGGTGTAGTCACGAGGAGGTCGGCCATGAACGAACCAGTCCCGCTCGGCCCGGACTCGCTGACCTGGCGGGTGTTCGGCGACTGGCGTGGCCTGCTGATCGCCCTGTGGGCCGGGTCCATGCAGAACATGCACCCCGAGCTGGGTGCTGGCGTCGAGGAGCACTCCCGGTTCTTCGCCGAGCGCTGGCAGCGGCTGTTCCGGTCGCTGTACCCGATCGGCGGTGTCGTCTACGACGGCCCGCGTGCCGCGGCCACGGCGCGGGAGGTCCGCGGTTACCACGACACGATCAAGGGCGTCGACAAGCACGGCCGCCGGTACCACGCGCTGAACCCGGACACGTTCTACTGGGCGCACGCGACGTTCTTCGTCAGCACGATCCTGATCGGCGACCGGTTCATGGGCGGGCTGTCCGAGGCGCAGAAGCGGCAGCTGTTCGACGAGCACGTGCGCTGGTACCGCATGTACGGCATGAGCATGCGGCCGGTGCCGGGCAGCTGGGATGAGTTCCAGGAGTACTGGGACCACATGTGCCGCGACGTCCTCGAGGTCAACCAGGCCACCCTCGACGTGCTCGACATCGCCGGGATCGCCAAGCCGAACGGCCTGCCGTGGCTGCCCGACGCGGTCTGGCGCGTGCTGGGCCCGCTGACCGCCCGCAACTTCGTCTGGCTGACCACCGGGCTGTACGACCCGGTGATCCGGGAGAAGCTGGGCCTGCGCTGGACGGCGTCCGACGAGTTCCGGCACCGCGCCGTCGGCAGGCTCATCGCGCTGGCGTTCCGGTTCGTGCCGTTCGAACGCCGCTACCATCCCCGGGCCAGGGCCGGCTGGCGCCGCGCACTGGGCAAGGCGCCCGCCGACGCGCCGCTGGTGCACACTCCGGCCAGGAACCTGCCCCCGCTGGACGAGCGGGACAGTCCGACGCACTATGCACCGTACGAGTCACAGGAGGCAGGGTGAAGCTGGGTTTCCACATCGGGTACTGGTCGTCGGGGCCGCCGCACGGCGCGGTGGAGGCCATCGTCGAGGCCGAGAAGCTGGGGTTCGACTCGGTGTGGACGGCCGAGGCCTACGGCTCCGACGCGTTCACGCCGCTGGCCTGGTGGGGCGCGTCGACCAGCCGGATCCGGCTGGGCACGAACATCGTCCAGATGTCGGCCCGCACGCCGACGGCCACCGCGATGGCCGCGCTGACGCTGGATCACCTGTCCGGCGGCCGGTTCGTGCTCGGGCTCGGCGTGTCCGGGCCGCAGGTGGTGGAGGGCTGGTACGGCCAGCCGTACCGCAAGCCGCTCGCGCGGACGCGGGAGTACATCGACGTGGTGCGGCAGGTGTTCGCCCGCGAGGCACCGGTGACGCTGGACGGCGAGTTCTACCAGCTCCCGCTGCCCGGCGGGACGGGCCTGGGCAAGCCGCTCAAGCCCACCGTGCATCCGCTGCGCACCGACATCCCGATCTTCCTGGCCGCCGAGGGGCCGAAGAACGTCGCGCTGGCGGCGGAGATCTGCGACGGCTGGTTGCCGCTGTTCTTCTCGCCGAAGAGCGACGCGTTCTACCGGGCGGCACTGGAGGAGGGCTTCGCCCGCGACGGCGCCCGGCGGAGTTTCGCGGACTTCGAGGTGCCCGCGTCGGTGCCGGTGATCGTGCACGACGACGTCGAGGAGGCGGCGAGCTGGATCAAGCCGTCGCTGGCGCTCTACATCGGCGGCATGGGTGCCAAGGGCACGAACTTCCACTTCGACGTGTTCGCCAGGCTCGGGTACGAGGACGTCTGCGTGCGGGTGCAGGAGCTGTACCTGTCCGGCCGTAAGGACGAGGCCACGGCGGCGATCCCGACCAGCCTGGTGGAGGACACGTCGCTGATCGGCCCGGCGGAGAAGGTACGTGACGAGCTGGCGGCCTGGGAGGAGACCGTGGTGACGCAGCTGCTGCTGCGCGGCGACGCCGCCACGCTGGCCGCGGTGGCGAAGGTGCTCGGCTGAAGCACTGCCCGCGCCGGCCTGCTGACCCCGAGCGCGCGGGTGATCACGGGGGTGACACGATTCGGCCCAGCCGCTGGCGCGACGGTGCGCTCGCGGGAAAGAGTGCACTCGCGCCGACGAGAGGGCTGAACACCGATGGCTGAGCGCGCGGTCAAGGCCGTGGGACCCCGGTTGCCGATCCGCACGCAGATCGGCTTCGCCATGGGGTCGTTCGTCACCGGCCCCTTCGGCACCGTTCCCGGCCTCGTGCTGCTGCAGTACCTGACCGACACGATGGCCATCCCCGCCGCCATCGCCGGGGTGATCGTCGTGGTGCCCAAGGCGTGGGACGTGCTGTTCAACCCGGTGGCGGGCCGGCTGTCCGACGGGCACTTCGCCCGCACCGGCAGCAGGTTGCCGTACATGCTGCTCGGCGGCATCGGTGTGGCGGTGACGTTCGCGGCGTTGTTCGCCCACCCGGACTTCGGCGGTCGTACCTGGCTCGACGCCGGGTACGTGGTCCTGGTGTTCTTCCTGTGCGCCACGGCGTTCGCGTTCTTCCAGGTCCCGTACAACGCGCTGCCCGCGGAGCTGACCGACGACTACGCCCAGCGCACCCGGCTCACCAGCTGGCGCATCGCGTTCCTCGCCCTGGCCATCCTCGCGTCGGGCGGCGGGGTGCCGCTGATCACCGACGCGGTCGAGGGGGTCGCCGGCTACCGGATCATGGGTGTCGTCGTCGGTGTGATCATCGTGTCGGCGGCGATCGCCGTGTTCTTCATCCTGCGCCGGGCACCGGTGAGCGCCCTGCGTCAGCCCACCCCCCGCTGGCGGGAGCTGCTGGCGGTGCTGAAGAGCTGGCGCCCGTTCCGCTGGCTGCTCGGGATCTACTTCGTTCAGTCGCTCGGCGTCAGCACCCTGCTCGCGGGGGTGCCGTACATGGCACGCGACGGCCTCGACGCCTCCGGCCTGCGGACGCCGTTGTTCGCGGGATTCGTCGGCCCGGCGCTGGTGGTCATGCCGCTGTGCGTGGTGCTGAGCGACCGCCTGGGCAAGGTCGCGGGCCTGCGCATCTTCACGGTGGTGTTCGGGATCGCGATGCTCGGGCTGCTGGGCTCGCCGGTGCTGCCGCTCGCGGTCGTGTTCTTCTTCGTCGCACTGGCCGGGATCGGCTACGCGGGCATGCAGGTCTTCCCGCTGGCCATCCTGCCCGACCTGATCGCCGCCGAGGAGGAACGTACCGGCAACACGACCGCGGGCGTCGCCGCCGGGGTGTGGACCGCGGCCGACACCCTCGGCCTCGCGCTCGGGCCGGGACTGTTCGGCGTGATCATCCAGATCGGCGGCTACGTGCCCAGTCTGGACGGGTCGGCCATCCAGCCGGACAGCGCCGTCACCGCGATCTTCGTCGGTTTCGCACTGGTACCGGCGATCCTGGTGCTCACCGCCCTGCCGCTGGCCCGTCGCAAGCTGCTGGACCTGCGCGCGTGACCGACGTCCTCGCCGAGCTGCACGCGCTGCGGGCCGGGGACCTTCCCACCCACGGCGGCCGGACGCTGGCCTACGTCTACGACAGCGGTCTGTCCGAAGTGGACGAAATCGGCGCGGACGCACACGCGGCGGCCGCCGGGACCAACGGACTCGACCCGACGGCGTTCCCCAGCGTGGCGCGTATGGAGAACGACATCGTCGCCACGGCGTCGCGGCTGCTCGGCGGGAATGCGGACACGGCCGGCTCGGTGACCTCGGGCGGCACCGAGTCGTGCCTGCTGGCCGTGCTCGCCGCGCGGGACGGGCGTCCGGACCCGTCGCTGGTGCTGCCCAGCACGGCGCACGCGGCGTTCCACAAGGCCGCGCACCTGTTCGGCCTGCGGGTGATCCAGGTGCCGGTGGACCCGGTGACGTTCCGCGCCGACCCCGCGGCGACGGCGGCCGCCATCGACGACAGCACGGTCCTGGTGGTCGCCAGCGCGCCGTCGTACGCGCACGGCGTGATCGACTCGATCCCGGAGATCGCCGCCGCCGCGGCCGACCGTGGCGTGCGGATGCACGTCGACGCCTGCATCGGCGGCTGGGTGCTGCCCTACCTGCGCCGCCTCGGCGAGGACGTGCCGCCGTTCGACCTGTCGGTTCCCGGTGTCACCAGCCTGTCGGTGGACCTGCACAAGTACGCCTACTGTCCCAAGGGGACCTCGGTGCTGCTGCATGCCGACGCCGGCCTGCGGCGCGGGCACTACTTCGCCAGCGCGGCCTGGCCCGGCTACACGATGCTCAACTCCACCCTGCAGAGCACCCGCTCGGGCGGACCGCCCGCGGCCGCCTGGGCGGTGCTGCGGCACCTCGGCGACGACGGTTACCTGCGTCTGGCGCAACGGGTACGGGACGCGGTGGCCCGCATCCGGGCCGGCATCGAGGGCATACCGGGCCTGCGGGTGCTCGGCGACCCCGGCTCGACGCTGCTGGCCGTCGCGTCCGACGAGGTGGACCTGTTCGTCGTGGCCGACGAGATGACCGCGCGGGGCTGGTACACGCAGCCGCAGTTCGCCTACCAGTCGTCGCCGGTCAACCTGCACCTCACCATCACCGCGGCCAATCACGGCAGCGAGGCCGCGTTCGTCGCCGACCTGACCGCCGCCGTGGCAGCGGCCCGCGCGCTCGGGCCCACCGAGGTCGCGCCCGAGCTGGCCGCGGCGATCGCCGCGCTGGACCCGGAGACGCTGACGGCGGAGCAGTTCGCGGGCCTGCTCGCCGGGGCCGGACTGGGGCAGGGTGGCGGGCTGCCGGAGCGCATGGCTCCGGTCAACGCCCTGCTGGCCGCGGCGCCGCCCCGGCTGCGGGAACGGCTGCTGCTGGAGTTCCTCGGCACCGTCTACCGGTGATCCACGTCCGTGTGAACTCCGGCGCCGCCGGGCCGTCCCGGTCGCACAATTGATCACGGCCATCACCCGCGGGAAAGGGGTTCCGTGATGCGTACCCGAGCCATTCTCCTCGCCCTCGCCACCGCGTTCGCCCTCGTGCTGGCGGCGCCCGTGTCGTCGGCAGCCGAGACGGCAGGCAAACCGCTGAAGGTCCACGCCAAACTGGACAAGAGCCAGGTCAAGGTCGGTGAGAAGGTCAAGCTCAAGGGCAGCCTCGAGGTGGTCGCCGGGGACCACGCCGCCGGCCTGGAGCCGCTGCTGGTGCAGAAGCTGGAAGCCGGTGCGTGGGTGACCATCGCCGACACCTCGTGCAGGCCGAACGGCCGCTACAGCCTCAGCCTGAGCTTCCACGTCGCCGCGTCGCTGTCGCTGCGCGTCTTCTACCCGGGGACCACGCTCTACGCGTCGACGTCCTCGTCGGTGCTGGGGCTCGTCGTCATCGGTTGACCTCCAGCAACGTAGAGGTTGCAGGATCGCTCCATGGACATCGGAGTGATCCTGCCGTCGGTCGACGCCCAGCGGCAGCAGGGCCTCGACCTGCGTGACGCCGCCCGGCACGCCGAGGCGGCCGGCCTGGACAGCGTGTGGCTGGGCGACCACCTGGCGACCGGTACCCCGGTACTGGACAGCGGCCTGGGGCTGGCCACCGCCGCGGCGGTCACCGAACGGGTCCGCGTCGGGATCAGTGTGTTCGTCCCCGCCATCCGCCCGGTGGTGTGGGCGGCCAAGCAGATCGCCAGCCTGCAGTACCTGTCCGGCGGCAGGCTGATCCTCGGGATCGGGTCGGGCGGGGGAGCGGAGCAGTGGGCGGCGGCCGAGGTTCCGTTCGCCGAACGCGGTCCGCGGACCGACCGGGCGCTGCGGCTGCTGCCCGACCTGCTGGCGGGCAAGCCGACCCTGGTCGACGGAGCGGAGGGGGAGACGGTCGTGGAACTGGCCCCCGCCGTCGCCGTTCCGCCGCTGTGGGTGGGCAACCACTCGGCCGTCGCCCGCCGCCGCGCGGTCGCCGCGGGGGACGCCTGGTTCCCCTCGCTGATCACCGCCGAGCGGCTCGCGGCGGGCGCCGCCGATCTCGCCGAGCGCTCCGCGGGGCGGGCCGCCCCGGCGATCGCCATCGGCGGGCTCGCCGCGCTGGGCGACGGTGTCCCGTCGGCGGCGGAACTCGGCGCAGGGATCGCCGGCGCCTACGGGATGCCGCTCGACCAGGCGGTGACGATCCCGCTCACCGGCACCCCGGAGGCGGCCGCCGAGAGGCTGGCCGCCTACGCCGCCGCCGGTGCGAGCCACGCCGTGCTCGGCGTCGCGGGCCCGGACTGGCGCCGCCAGGTCGACCTGCTCGCACGCACCCGTTCCCTGATGGAGTGACCCGCCCAGCGGGGTCGTGGCGATCGGGTGACACTCGGGGGCATGACTGCGGCAACTCACGTCGAACACGCCGGACACGACCACGTCCACGGGGAGGGCTGCGGGCACGTCGCCGTTCCGCACGGGTCGCATGTGGACTACGTGCACGACGGTCACCTGCACCGCGCGCACGAGGGGCACTACGACGAGTGCGAGCCGGGCGGCCACACCGTGCACGAGGCACACGACCACGTGCACGGCGACGGCTGCGGCCACGTCGCCGTCCCGCACGGTGACCACGTCGACTACCTGCACGACGGGCACCGCCACGCCGGGCACGGCGACCACTACGACGAGCACTAAGAGCGTGTCGCTCCGACGGCCACCAGGGTGGACGCGTCCAGTTCGGTGACACCGGCCTCGGCGAGGCCGGCGACGAACCGGTCCCGGACGCGGGCCAGCGCGGCCTCGTCCAGGCCGCCGACGAAGGCACGCATGGCGGCGCCCAGGTAGAACGACCAGGCGTCGGCGGAGTGGAACGGCTGCACGAACCGGATCTCCGCGACGGTCACGCCGGTCAGGCCCAGCGAGGTCATCCAGGCCGCGAGCGTCTCGGGCCGGTCGATGCGGCCGGCGGGCCCGGGATCGCCGACGTGGGCGGCGAGTTCCGGCCGTTCGGGGACCGCCGCGGCCATGCCGATGGGGACGACGCGGGCCATCCCGTCGTGCCGCCAGGTGGTGACCGCGAACCGCCCGCCGGGGCGCAGCAGGCTCACCAGCCGCCGGGCGCCCGCATCCATGTCCGGGAAGAAGAACACGCCGTACCCGCACTGCACGAGGTCGTACTCGCCGTCCCAGGTCAGCACGTCGTGCTCGGCGAACCGCACGTTGCCCAGTCCGCGGACCCGGGCCTCGGCCCGGCCCTGTTCGAGCAGGCCGGCCGCCACGTCAACGGCGTCGACCCGGCCGTCCGGCCCGACCGCCGCCGCGGCGGGCAGCGCCGAGGCTCCCGCGCCGCAGCAGGCGTCGAGGACCCGATCACCCGGCCGGGGCCGGACGGCGGCGACGGAGATCTCGCCCAGCGGCCGCCACAGCCTGCCCGACCACCGGGCGAACTCGCCGGCAGCGGCGCCGAAGACGGTTCCGGCGAAGTCGGGCTTCACCGGCCGTACCGCTGGAAGTACCGGACCAGCCGCCGGGGGACCAGCCTGCGCTCGCCGTCGACCACGATCGGCACCAGGTCCGGCGCCTGCGCCTTCCACTGGGCCCGCCGCGACCGGGTGTTGCTGCGTGAGGTCCTGCGCTTGGGAACGGCCATCAGCGCGCGTCCCTCCTGCCGTAGCGGCGGTGGAACTTCTCCACCTGGCCCGCGGAGTCCATGATACGGCGCGTGCCGGTCCAGAACGGGTGCGACCACGAGCTGACGTCGACCAGAACCAGGGGATAGGTGTTGCCGTCGGACCACTCGATGGTGCGGTCCGAGGTGATGGTGGACCGGGTGAGGAACGCGTCCCCGGTCGACGAGTCCTGGAACACCACCGGTCCGTACTCGGGGTGGATGCCTGGTTTCACTGCTGTCCGTTCTCCTTCCGGCTGCTCGCCGTCACGTCGTCGCGGGTGGTCTCGGTGTCCTCGCACGGTTCGGCGTGCCACTCGCCGAACGGGTCGGGGTAGTGCCGCCAGGCCGGCTCTCCGTCGGCCAGTTCGGCGTCGGTGAGCAGGGCCTCGTCGAGTGCCGCCCGGATCTCCGAGGGGGCGGCGTGCTGGGTGACGACGACCAGTTCCTGGGCCCGGTCGCCGAACACGGGGTCCCAGCGCAGCGACGCGAGGGTGCGCCGCTCCGGGGATACGGCGTCCCACGCCGGGCCGTCGTCGGCGGCCAGCCACGGTCCGGCGTGGCCGATGCCGAGCCCGCCGCCCGCCGACTCGACCCACAGCGCGACGTCGGGCTGGCTGGCCACCCAGACCCGGCCGCGGGTGCGGACGACGCCGTCGAGCAGGGTGTCGATGGCCTCGTGCAGGCGCTCCGGGTGGAACGGCCTGCGTGCGGTGTAGTGCAGCAGCGCGATTCCGCAGTCGGAGTCCAGTGGCGGCTGGCCGTGCAGCAGTGTCCCGTGTGGATCCGCGACGGCGCCGCGCCGGGCGTGCCGGGGAACTGCGGCCAGCAGGTTCTCACGGTCCAGTGTGGACAGAGCGGGCCGCGGTGCGGTGGAGGCCACCCGGTCGAGCACCGCGGCCGTCGTCGCCGCGGTCCACGCGTCCGGCGCGGTGCCGTGCAGCGCGAGGACGTCGGCCGACTCGACCTGGGCCAGTGCCACCTGGGCGAGCGTGCGCTCGTCGTCCGGGCTGCCGTGCAGGCCCCGGTCGGACAGCGCGGCGTCACCGGTGGCGTCGCCGAGCCAGGTGGCGACGTCGACGGTGGCGACGACGGCGTCGATCCGCAGGAAGTCCAGCACCGTCCGGTCGCCGACGAGCACGTTGGTCAGCGACCACACCACGCGCTCGGGCTCCATCGCCTCGTCCAGGTGCAGGACGACCCGGCCGACCTCGGGACGCTGCGAGAGCGTGCGCAGCAGCGGCAGCAGGTCCTCCCGCAGGGTGCAGGACACGCAGCCGTGCGCGAGTTCGAGGGTGGTCAGCTGGTCACGGGCGCCGAGCCGCACGCGCCGGCGCACGATGCCCTCGCCGATGCGGCGCAGGTCGTGGTGGACGACGGCGGTCGCCGGATCACCGGCCCGCAGTGTCTCGGCCAGTTCGGCGTTGGCGGCGGCGTTGAGACCGCAGATCAGGGTGAGGGGTGGTCGGAGGTCGGTCACGGCTGTGTAGAGTAGATGAAAATGAGTTCCATTACCAACTTGGGAGGGCGGATGTCGGCCGTGTGCCAGGTCACCGGACGCAAACCGGGATACGGCAAACAGGTGTCGCACTCCCACCGGCGCAGTTCCCGCCGGTGGGAGCCGAACCTGCAGACCCGCAGGTACTGGCTGGCCAGTGAGGGCCGCTGGATCAGGCTGCGGGTGTCGGTGAAGGGCATGCGCACCATCGACCGGCACGGGATCGAGGCCGTGGTGGCGCGGCTGCGCGCCCGGGGGGAGCGGATCTGATGGCACGCAACGACGTTCGTCCGATCGTGAAGCTGCGGTCGACGGCGGGCACCGGGTTCACCTACGTGACGCGCAAGAACCGCCGCAACGACCCGGACCGGCTGGTACTGCGCAAGTACGACCCCATCGTGCGCAGGCATGTCGAGTTCAAGGAGGACCGCTGATGGCGAAGAAGTCGAAGATCGCCAAGGACGCCCAGCGCCGCGTGGTCGTCGCCCGGTACGCGCAACGCCGGGCGGAGCTGAAGCGGATCGTGGCGGCTCCCGGCTCGAGCGCACAGGAGCGCGCCGCGGCCGTGTCGGCACTGCAGGCGCTGCCCCGCGACGCAAGCCCGACGCGGCTGCGCAACCGCGACGTCGCCGACGGCAGGCCGAGGGGATACCTGCGCAAGTTCGGCCTTTCCCGGGTCCGGATGCGGCAGATGGCACACGACGGCCAGCTGCCGGGCGTGTCGAAGGCGAGCTGGTGACGATGTCCCGTAACTACTCGCGGCCCGTGCGCCGCAAGCGCAACCCGCTGCCGAAGGGCATGTCCGAAGTGGACTGGAAGGACGTCGACCTGCTGCGGCGGTTCATCTCCGACCGAGGCAAGATCCGCGCGCGGCGGGTCACCGGGCTCACGCCGTACCAGCAGAAGCAGGTGGCGACGGCCATCAAGAACGCCAGGGAGATGGCGCTGCTGCCCTACCCGAGCAAGGGCCGCTAGCGTCGGTGCCGTGCAAAGCACGTGAAGGCCACCTTCACCACGTAACACGTCAGGGCCCCGGCAAAGTCGGGTGTCCGGTAGGGCGTGGCGAGCGGCCCGTTCGCGCGAGTCGTACGTTCCGGGGCGCGAGTCGTACGTTCTGACACGCGAGTTGTACGTTCCCGCCCGCCTGGTCCCACTGTCCGCCACGCCGGTTCCAGAGGGCGAGGCAACCGGCCCTGGGTAAAGCTCGTGAAGGCCACCTTCATTACGTCTCATGTGGTGAAGGTGGCCTTCACGTGCTTGTGCCCGACGCGCGATGGTCTCGTTCGTGGTGGCAGCTGGGGCGGGTGTGGTGCTCGGTGGTGATGTGACCGGTGAGCACGGAGTGGATGGCGTCCCAGTCCGTGAAAGCGCCCCCTTCCACAGCAGGGCCCGCGCCCGCACCGCCAACGAGACCACCATCCCACCGGACTCCGCCGGGGCCCTGACGTCTCACGTAATGAAGGGGGCCTTCACGAGCCTGGCCAGGCGCACAGCCGGGACGCGCCACCGGGCCCTGCCCGCGCGCGGGCAGGCGGTCCGTTGCATGCTCTACGCCATGCCCGAGGACCTGCACTACCTTTCCGGACTCGACCTCTCCGGCCGCCGGGTCGTCGTGGTCGGCGGCGGGATGGTCGCCCAGCGGCGCCTGCCCCGGCTGATCGACGCCGGGGCCGCCGTCGAGGTGGTCGCGCCGTCGGCCACCCCCGCCGTCGAGGCGATGGCCGATGCCGGGGAGCTGCGCTGGCACCGCCGCCCCTACCGGGCCGGCGACCTCGGCGGCGCCTGGTACGCGCTGGCCTGCACCGACAGTCCCGAGGTCAACGCCGCCGTGTGTGCCGAGGCAGAGTCCGAGCGGGTGTTCTGCGTGCGGGCGGACTCCGGCGTCAGCGGCAGCGCCGTCACCCCGGCCACCGGGCGGCACGGCGGGGTCCTGGTCGGCGTGCTCTCCGGCGGTCAGCCGCGGCGCTCGGCCGCCGTGCGTGACGGCATCCTGGACGGCCTGCGGTCCGGCGCGGTGACCACGCAGCGCGACGACGAGCTGCGCGGGGTGGCGCTGGTCGGCGGCGGTCCGGGGGACGCCGAGCTGATCACCGTGCGCGGGCGCAGGCTGCTCGCGCACGCCGACGTCGTCGTGGTCGACCGGCTGGGCCCGAGGGAACTGCTCGACGAGCTGCCCGCCGGTGTCGAGGTGATCGACGCGGCGAAGATCCCCTACGGCAGGGCCGCCAACCAGGACGTGATCAACGCCACGATCATCGAGCACGCCAAGGCGGGCAAGTTCGTGGTGCGTCTCAAGGGCGGCGACCCGTACGTGTTCGGCCGCGGGTTCGAGGAGGTGCTCGCCTGCGCCGAGGCCGGGGTGCCGGTCACCGTCGTGCCGGGCGTGACCAGCGCGTTCGCCGTCCCCGCCGTCGCCGACGTCCCGGTCACCCACCGCGGGGTCGCGCACGAGGTCGTCGTCGTGTCCGGCCACGTGCCGCCGGGCCACGAGAGTTCGCTGACCGACTGGGCGGCGCTGGCGCGGCTGCGCGGGACGATCGTGCTGATGATGGGCGTGGAACGGCTGGCCGAGTTCGCCGGCGTGCTGCTGGCGGGCGGGCGGCCCGCGGACACTCCGGTGGCGATCGTCGAGGACGGCACCATGCGCACCCAGCGCGTGCTGCGTTCGACGCTGGACGCCGTCGCCGAGCAGGCCCGGGCGGCCGGCGTGCGCCCGCCGGCGATCGTGGTGATCGGGCCGGTCGCGGCGCTGGCGCCCCAGCCCTGACTCCGTCCACAGATCGTTTACAACCGATCCGCAAGCGGTGTTGTCTACGGTCAGGGGCTCTTCCAACTACGGAGGTACCCATGAGAAAAGTCGGTTCGCTGCTCGCGATCGCCGCGGCGGCGTCGTCGCTCGCCTTCGTCGCCGGTGGGACCGCGTCCGCCACCGAGCAGGCACAAGCTTCACCGCTGGGCCGCTGGGTCTACATCGGCCCGTGGGAGGAGGACCCCGAGGGCTGCAAGCAGTCGAAGGCGAACTCGTTCGGAAAACCCACCAGCCCGGCGGGACCGGACTGCGCCAAGGGAGTGAACGCGGGCGTGGTGATTTATTACTACTACCGCTGGGAGGAGTGACTCAGGTAGCCCGGCCGTAGCGGCGGTCGACGAAGTCGATGATCGCGTCGGTCAGCCTGCCGGGGTCGAACCGCAACTCCACCGGGCTGCGGGCCTGCAGGAACTCGGCGTCCGGCAGGTCCGCGGCCAGGGTGTCGGCGTCGCCGAAGGGATGGATCGGGTCCCGCTGATGGCCGATCACCAGCGCCGGGACGTCGATGCGGCGGCGCACCGACTTCGGCGGCGCGATCCGGCCGAACAACACACCGTGCAGCAGCGCGGCCATCGGCGCCGGCTGCTGGTCGAGCGTGTCGGTGACGACGTCGACCCACTGGTTGCCGTGCGGCACCCGGCCGGCCAGCGCCGCGACACCCCGCACGGTGAACGGGACGAACCGGGCGGCGAACAGCAGCGGCGCGAACGTCAGCAGCCCGGCGACGATGGCGTTGTCCAGCACCGGCATCTCGACGACGATCCCGTGCAGCCGCTCCGGCGCCGCGACCGCCACCTCCAGCGACACGTTGGCCCCCAGCGACGTCCCGCCGACGACCGCCCGGTCGATCCCGAGGTGGTCCAGCAGCGCCACCGTCTGATCGGCGAAGGCGGGCATGGAGTACAGCCACGACTCGGTCGGCCGGTCCGACTCGCCGTGCCCGAGCAGGTCCAGCGTCACCACCCGGTACCCGGCGACGGCCAGCCTGCGGGCCAGCGGGGCGTGCATCCGCCGGGTGAACATGATCCCGTGGCTGAGCACCACGACGTCGGCGCCGGTGCCGTACTCGGTGTAGGCGAGCCGGTGGCCCTCGTGCGTGAACGAGCCGGCCAGCTCGATCGGGCGGGCCGGGCGCGTGGCCGCGACCTGCCTCGGGGCGTCCAGTGTCACGGCGTTGGCCACGTTCATGCGCGTACCGCCCTTCCCCGACGTTGTCGCTGTCGTCCAAGGAAACCATCCCGCCCCGGGGGTTGGCAGCCCGCCAGCGGGGTCACCCCGGCGGTGGCCCCGCGTGCCCGGCTGGGTGAAGATGGCAGCCATGACTGACGCCGCCACCCTCGACAACCTGGTCTCGCTCAAGGTGGACCGCAGCGACCACGTCGCCGAGGTGACCCTGCTCGGCCCCGGCAAGGGCAACGCGATGGGCCCCGACTTCTGGCGCGAACTGCCCGTCGTGTTCAACGCCCTCGACGCCGACCCCGAGGTCCGCGCCGTCGTGCTGACCGGCAGCGGCAAGCACTTCTCCTACGGCCTCGACCTGCCCGCGATGATGCCGAGCTGGGGCGAGATGCTCGGCGGGCAGGCGCTGGCAGGCCCGCGCACCCGCTTCCTCGACGAGATCCGCAGGCTGCAGGCGTCGGTGTCGTCGGTCGCACAGTGCCGCAAGCCGGTGATCGCGGCGGTGTCCGGCTGGTGCGTCGGCGGCGGCGTCGACGTCATCAGCGCCGCCGACATCCGCCTGGCCAGCGCCGACGCCAAGTTCAGCGTGCGGGAGGTGCGGGTGGCGATCGTCGCCGACCTGGGCAGCCTGCAGCGGCTGGCCGGCATCGTCGGCGAGGGACACCTGCGGGAGCTGGCGTTCACCGGCAAGGACATCGACGCCGCCCGTGCCGAGCGGATCGGGCTGGTCAACGACGTCCACCCGGACCAGGACGCCGTACTGGCCGCGGCCCGCGAACTGGCCGCCGAGATCGCCGCGAACCCGCCGCTGGTCGTCCAGGGCGTCAAGGACGTCCTGGACGTCAACGTCGCGCAGCGGGTCGGCGACGGCCTGCGGTACGTCGCGTCGTGGAACGCGGCCTTCCTGCCCAGCAAGGACCTGGCCGAGGCCACCCAGGCGTTCCTGGAGCGGCGCGAGCCGAAGTTCACCGGCGAGTAGAGAGGCGATCGATGAGCAACGACGCTCACCAGCGGTTCCGGCGGGCACGCGACTACCTGCTCGCGCACCGGGAGGACTACGACACCGCCTACCGCGACTTCGCGTGGCCGGAACTCACCGAGTTCAACTGGGCGCTGGACTGGTTCGACGTCGTCGCCGCCGATCCCGCCAACGCCGATCGTTACGCGCTGTGGATCGTGGAGGAGGACGGCAGCGAGAACCGCTGGACGTTCCCCGAGATGTCCCGCCGCTCCAACCAGGTCGCCAACTGGCTGCGCTCGCTCGGCGTCGGCAGGGGAGACCGGATCATCCTGATGCTCGGCAACCAGGGCGAGCTGTGGGAGACGATCCTGGCCGCGATCAAGCTGGGTGCGGTCATCATCCCGGCGTCGACCCTGCTCGGGCCCGCCGACCTGGCCGACCGGGTGGACCGCGGCGGCGCGCGGCACGTGGTCGTGCGGGCCGCCGACACGGAGAAGTTCGCCGGTGTGCCGGGCGGCTACACGCGCATCGCCGTCGGCGGCGGTGACGGCTGGCACGACTTCGCCGACGCCTACGGTCAGCCGGACTCGTTCGAGCCGGACGGGCCGACCGCGGCCGGGGACCCGCTGCTGCTGTACTTCACCTCGGGCACCACCGCCAAGCCGAAGCTGGTGCAGCACACGCACGTGTCCTACCCGGTCGGCCATCTGTCCACAATGTACTGGATCGGGCTGGAGCCGGGGGACGTCCACCTCAACATCTCGTCACCCGGCTGGGCGAAGCACGCCTGGAGCAACGTCTTCGCCCCGTGGAACGCCGAGGCCACGGTGTTCCTGTACAACTACACCCGCTTCTCGGCGCCCGCGCTGATGGAGCAGATGGACCGCTGCGGCATCACCAGCTTCTGCGCGCCGCCGACGGTGTGGCGGATGCTCATCCAGGCCGACCTGACGGTCCTGCGCACGCCGCCGCGCAAGGTGGTCGGTGCGGGCGAGCCGCTCAACCCGGAGGTCATCGAGCAGGTCCAGCAGGCCTGGGGGATCACCATCCGGGACGGGTTCGGGCAGACCGAGAGCAGCGTCCAGATCGCCAACACCCCAGGCCAGCCGGTCAAGCCCGGCTCGATGGGCCGCGCGCTGCCCGGGTTCACCGTGGCGCTGGTCGACCCGGTGACGGGGGAGCGGGCGAGCGAGGGGGAGATCTGCCTCGACCTGGACCACCGGCCGGTCGGGCTGATGGTCGGCTACGCCGACGACGACGAGCGGACCGCGAGCGCGTTCTCCGGCGGCTTCTACCACACCGGCGACGTCGGCTCGGTCGACGAGGACGGCTACGTCACCTACGTCGGGCGCACCGATGACGTGTTCAAGGCGTCGGACTACCGGATCTCGCCGTTCGAGCTGGAGAGCGTGCTGCTGGAGCATCCGGCGGTCGCGGAGGCGGCCGTGGTGCCCGCGCCGGACCCGATCCGGCTGGCCGTGCCGAAGGCCTACGTCGTGCTGGCCGCCGGCCACGAGCCGGACGCGGCGACGGCCCGGGACATCCTGGCGTTCTGCCGGGAGCACCTGGCGCCGTACAAGCGGATCCGCAGGCTGGAGTTCGCCGAGCTGCCCAAGACGATCTCCGGCAAGATCCGCCGCGTCGAGCTGCGCGGCCGCGAGAGCGGCGAGCGTCCCCCCGGCGAGTTCCGCGAGGACGACTGACCCGGCGGGGGCGTCCGGCCCGCCCTCTGTCCACAGTGGACTCGACTCGTTCACTCTCTGTTGTCAGGGTGAAAATCCGGGTGAAATCGAGACGAAGTCGTTAACGATCACCGCTCGCGTGCCGACAGACCGGGTGAAGATCTCCCGCAACCCCGACCGCGAGAAGTGATGACGCACCACAGCACGACCCCAGAGTCCCCACTCGCCACCGACCTACCCCCGACCACACCGTGCACCGTCGTGTGGAGCCTCGGCCGTCCCTACGTCCTGGAGGGCGGCTCCGGCAGGCCCCGCTGGATGGGCACCGACGGCCGGGGCCGCCCGCAGGCACTCACGGGCGCCGACCTGCGCAAACGCGGCTGGAGCTTTCGCCCGGTCCACTGACCGGGTCCCGCCGCGTGCGCGGATAAGGTGAGCTCGTGAGCGAGCCCGCCGAACCCTCCCTGGCACGTCAGGCACTGACCGTGCCCAACCTGCTGTCCATCCTGCGGCTGGCCGGCGTCCCGGTCTTCCTCTGGCTCCTGCTGGGGCCGCGGGAGGACGGCTGGGCCATCGCGGTGCTCGTGTTCGGCGGCTTCACCGACTGGCTGGACGGCAAGCTCGCCCGCTGGCTCGACCAGGCCAGCAGGCTGGGCAAACTGCTCGACCCGGCCGCCGACCGGCTCTACATCGTCGCCACCCTCATCGCCTTCCTGATCAGGGAAATCGTTCCGTGGTGGGTGGTCGCCGCGCTCGTCCTGCGCGAGCTGGTCGTCGGCGTCTGCGTGCTGGTGCTGCGCCGCGGCGGGTTCGCCCCGCCGGAGGTGACCTACGTCGGCAAGGGCGCCACCTTCGTGCTGATGTACGCCTTCCCGTTCCTGCTGCTCATGCAGGGTGGCTCGACGCTGGCCGAGGTCGCCCGCCCGATCGCCTACGCCTTCATGACCTGGGGCGGGGTGCTCTACGTGTGGTCCGGCGCGCTCTACGTGATGCAGACCGTCCGCGCGCTGTCACCGGCTCGGGGTGCCGCGACCGTGCCGTAGGTGGCAGACTTCCGCGCAACGCAACAGTGGCAGGAAAGGGGAACGGGGTGTCCGCTCCGGAGGAGCTGCGCTACACCGAGGAACACGAGTGGGTCGCCACCCGCGACGCCGGCTCGGTACGCGTCGGGATCACCGAGTACGCCCAGGACCAGCTCGGCGACGTGGTGTTCGTCGACCTGCCCGAGGTCGGCACCGAGGTCACCGCCGGTGAGACGTTCGGTGAGGTCGAGTCCACGAAGAGCGTGTCGGAGCTGTTCGCGCCGCTGGACGGCGAGATCGTCTCGGTCAACGCGGCGGTGGCCGAGTCACCCGAGTTGATCAACAGCGACCCCTACGGCGAGGGCTGGCTGGTCGAGATCCGGCTCAGCGACGACGCGGCGGTCGACGGCCTGCTGGATTCCGAGGCCTACCAGCGGCTGACCACCGCCCAATAGGCGGGCCGGTTGGGGGAGCCGCCACTCCCCGCATCGATCAGGCACGGTACGTTGGCCATGACGACCACAACACCGTCGCGAAGTACCGAAAACCTTTCAGTGCGTTAGGAGAGCTCAGGTGAGCACGAACGACGGGCCCGGTGTTCCCCCGGAGCAGTCTCCGGAGCGGACCTCCGTCTTCCGGGCCGACTTTCTCGCCGACATGGAGGGCCAGGAAGCCCAGGCGCCGGAGCCCCCTGTCGCCGGTGTCGACGCGCTGCCTGCCGGCTCGGCCCTGCTGGTCGTCAAGCGCGGCCCCAACGCGGGCTCGCGGTTCCTGCTGGACCGCGACAACACGAGCGCGGGCCGGCACCCGGACAGCGACATCTTCCTCGACGACGTCACCGTGTCGCGCAGGCACGCGGAGTTCCGGCGTGAGGGCGGCGAGTTCGTCGTCATCGACGTGGGCAGCCTGAACGGCACCTACGTCAACCGCGAGCCGGTCGACCAGGCTGTCCTGGCCGGCGGCGACGAGGTGCAGATCGGCAAGTTCCGGCTGGTCTTCCTCACCGGCCCGGGTCACGGGGGCCAGGGGGCACGGTGACGGCGGCGTCCCCGCGGCCACAGCGAGATGGGCTGAGCATCGGCGCCGTGCTGGCACAGCTGCGCGGCGAGTTTCCCGATGTCACCATCTCCAAGATCCGGTTCCTGGAGTCGGAGGGATTGGTCCAGCCGGGCCGGACACCCTCCGGGTACCGGCAGTTCGCCGCGGCGGACGTCGAGCGCCTGCGGTTCGTGCTGTCGGCACAGCGGGACCACTACCTGCCGCTCAAGGTCATCAAGGAGCAGCTGGACGCGGCGGACGCCGGCGCCGAGCCGGTGGCGCCCGCGGTCAAGCTGCCGCGGAAGCTGGTCGCGCTCGGTACCCAGTCGGCCCAGCGCGGTGACCTGCCCTGCGCGGCGGACTTCGACCAGGGCAGGAGTGCCCGGCTGACGCAGGAGGACCTGCTCGCCGAGGCCGGCGTGGACGCCGCGCTGCTGGCCGAGCTGCAGCAGTACGGCCTGGTCCGGCCCGGCCCGGCCGGGTTCTACGACCCGGACGCGGTGCTGGTGGCCAAGACCGTCAAGGCGATGACCGAGTTCGGTATCGAACCGAGGCACCTGCGGGCGTTCCGCGCTTCGGCGGACCGGGAAGTCGGCCTGCTGGAGCAGATCGTGACTCCGGTCTACCGGCACCGCGACGCCGACGCGAAGGCCAGGGGCGACGAGATGGTCCGCGAACTGGCCGCGTTGTCCGTGACACTGCATACGTTGCTGGTCAAAGCGGGTATCCGAGGTGTCACCGGCGCCTGAGTGCCCGGAAGGTCGGTAACACCCCAGTTTCCAGTAGTTCGTTGACGCTGCCGAATGCCGTACGGTGAAGAGGTGGGAGTCCTCGGCGAGGACTCGAGGTAGCCGGTGAAGCGAGCACAGGACTGTTCCGGCGGGTAGCGTCGGCGGTGCTGGAGCCCGTGAGCAGGAGAAGGGAGGCGAAGTCCGATGAGCGAGATGCGCGTCGTCGGCGTGCGGGTCGAGCTGCCCGCGAACCAGCCGATCTTGTTGCTACGGGAGACCGAGGGCGAGCGCTACCTGCCCATCTGGATCGGCTCGGTGGAAGCCACCGCGATCGCCTTGGAACAGCAGGGCGTCCGACCCGCCCGTCCGCTCACCCACGACCTGCTCAAAGAGGTCATCGGCGCGCTGGGCCGGGAGCTGGAGCAGGTCGTGATCACCGATCTGCGGGAAGGCACCTTCTTCGCGGAGCTGGTCTTCGACGGCGACATCAGGGTCTCCGCGCGGCCGAGCGACTCGGTGGCGCTGGCACTGCGGGTGGGTGTCCCCATCCACGCCGCGGAGTCGGTGCTCGACGAGGCCGGCCTGATCATCCCGGACGAGCAGGAGGACGAGGTCGAGAAGTTCCGCGAGTTCCTCGACTCCGTCTCCCCGGAGGACTTCCGCGGCGCCGACACCTGAGCTTTCCAGCACGGGAAGGCCACCTTCAGTACGCCATGGAGGTGGCCTTCCCGTGCTTTAGGGAGCCGGGCCCGACCGCGCCCGAGCGGAGCGAGGGCAGTCAAACACGGGTGGCGCGGTCGAACAGGTTGGCCAGTTCACGGCCGCAGTGGGCCAGATCCAGGTCCGGCTCGGCGGCCAGGCGGGTGGCGACGCCGTCGATGGCCTGCCGGATGGCCAGCGCCATCAGCGGCACGTCGAACTCGCCGAACACGCCTTCCCGCTGTCCCTGCCGCAGCTGCCGCTCGATCCGCCCGACCCGCATCTCCCGCAGCACCGGTTCGTTGAACATCTGCGTGCCAGCCGAGTCACGTGCGTTCGCGCAGATCTCGGCCACCGCCAGTGCCCCGTCCGGATGCCTGCCGAGGAACTCCACCTCCGAGGTGATGTAGGCCCGCAGCAGGGCCGCCCGGTCGGTGGTCCCGTCGATCCGCTCGCCGAGGAACTCGTCCTTCACCTGGAACACCGTGCCGATGATGGCGCTCATCAGCTCGGCCTTGTCCGCGAAGTGGTACGAGATCATCCGCGTGCTGCTCAGCCCCGCCCGCTCGACGATGCGGGCGAACGACGCCCTGGCGTAGCCGAGTTCGGCGATCACCTCGACCGCCGCGCCGATGATCTGGGCCCGCCGGGCCTGCTCGGTGACGGTGCGTCCAGTGTCCGGCTGCGTGTCGTGATTTACCTGCATGAGTAAAAGATAACACAGGCAAGTAAATACCCCAAAGTCTCAAGTTCGACTTGAGGTGCCCGCGCGTCGCGTTGACCGGGTCGACACGGCGGCTTACCGTCATCCGTAGTGGGAATCTCGAAGGTGTGATTACGCCTTTCGGGGCAAGCATTTCGTGATTCCATTACCGTCATTCCGGCGGGATCGTTCGCCAGCCCGGTTCGCCGGGCGAGGGGAGGCATGCGTGGTCGAGGAAAGGCCGTTCGAGGTCGCCGCCGGTGAGCAGGGTGAACTGTTCCCCGACGCGTCGCTGCCGGACGAGCTGGTCGGCTACCGGGGCCCCGCGGCGTGCCAGATCGCGGGCATCACCTACCGCCAGTTGGACTACTGGGCACGCACCAAACTGGTCGCGCCGAGCATCCGCACCGCCCACGGGTCGGGCTCGCAGCGGCTGTACTCGTTCAAGGACATCCTCGTCCTGAAGGTCGTCAAGCGGCTGCTGGACACCGGCGTCTCCCTGCAGAACATCCGGGTCGCCGTCGAGCACCTGCGGGCCAGGGGAGTACGTGACCTGGCCAAGGTCACGCTCTTCTCCGACGGCACCACGGTCTACGAGTGCACCTCGCCGGAGGAGATCGTCGATCTGCTGCAGGGCGGCCAGGGCGTGTTCGGCATCGCGGTCAGCGGCGCCATGCAGGAGATCAGCGGGACGATCCACGAGTTCCCGGCCGAACGGGCCGACGGCGGCGAGATCGAGTCGGCCCAGCCCGACGAGCTGACCCTGCGCCGCAACGCCAGGCGTACCGGGTAAGCTTCGGCACGCGGTCGTAGAACCCGCGCGGGAGAGTCCGGTCCGACACCTCGGGCCGGCGCCGAAGGAGCAAAACCTCCCCGGAACCTCTCAGGCACACGGACCGCGCGGACGAGACGCCTCTGGAAAGTGGGCCACGGGTCACCCGCCCGGCCGGCTCCGCCGAAGGTGCAAACCCGGACCAACACCCGGGTGAACCTCTCAGGCGCCCTCACGGGTATTGACAGAGTGGGGAGGCCATCCGTCCAGGGGACGGATGGCCGTCGGACATCAGCCCGGCACCTTGTCCAGGAAGCCCTGTACCCGGTCGATCCGCCCGTCGCGGATCTCGATCACGTCGAAGCCGATCACCAGTGCTTCCGCGCCCTCCGGGCCGGCGTGCCAGGTGAACCTGGCGATGTCGTGGTGCCCGTCGACCTGCCCGCCGAGCCGGAGCGGCATCCCGCCCAGCTGCTGCTGTGCGGCGGCGACGAACCCGTCGATCCCGTCCCCGCCGGCCACCTCACCGAGCGGGTCGGTGTACCGGGCGGCCTCGGTGAACAGCGCGTCGATCAGCTCCCTGCGTTTGGCCGGGTCGGTTTCGTTCCACACGTCGAGGTAGCGGTGGGCGAGTGCGGTGTAGTCGGTCATCGGGTGGCCCTTTCTCGTTGTCGTGCCACAACTCTGGCGACGGCCGCGGGGCGCGTCGATTACCTCGCGGGTAATGGCGGTGGCGACCCGGCGGCTTCTAGGCTCAGCTGGTGACGACAGCGACGATGCGGCGCCCGGTGGGGGAGCTGCTGCGGCAGTGGCGGGACCGCAGGCGGATCAGCCAGCTCGACCTGGCGCTCACCGCGTCGGTGTCCGCCCGGCACCTCAGCTTCGTGGAGACCGGGCGGGCGAAGCCGAGCCGGGACCTGGTGCTGCGGCTGGGGGAGCACCTGGACGTGCCGCTGCGCGAACGCAACGGGCTGCTGCTGGCGGCCGGTTACGCCCCCGCCTACCCGGAGAACGCGCTGACCGACCCGGCGATGGCAGCGGCCCGCGACGCGGTCCGCACCCTGCTGGCCGCGCACGAGCCGCTGCCCGCGGTGGTGGTGGACCGGGGCTGGAATCTGGTCGACCGCAACGCGGGCACCGACCTGCTGCTCGACGGGGTGGCCGCCGAACTGCTCGAACCTCCCGTGAACGTCCTGCGGCTGACCCTGCACCCCGGCGGGATGGCCCCGCGGATCGCCAACCTCGGCCAGTGGCGCGCGCACCTGCTCGGCAGGCTGCGCCGCGAGGTCGCGGCGTCGGCCGACGGCGAGCTGGCCGAACTGCTGACCGAGCTACGCGGTTACCCGTGTGCCGACGAGGTTCCCGACGTCGAGGTGCCGGACCCGAGCCACATCCTGGTGCCGTTGCGGATCCGCCACGGCGGCGCCGAACTGGCGTTCCTCGGCACGGTCGCCACGTTCGGCACGCCGCTGGACGTCACGCTGGCCGAGCTGTCGATCGAGTCGTTCTTCCCCGCGGACGCGGCGACCGCCGCCGTGCTGCGCCGCGG
Source organism: Amycolatopsis suaedae (assembly GCF_004214935.1). Classification (GTDB taxonomy): domain Bacteria; phylum Actinomycetota; class Actinomycetes; order Mycobacteriales; family Pseudonocardiaceae; genus Amycolatopsis; species Amycolatopsis suaedae. The sequence goes on along the minus strand of NZ_SFCC01000005.1, from coordinate 85,893 downwards.
GTCATGAGGTGGCTTTGAGCCCGGCCTGGGTGAAGTCGGCCTGCTGAGCGGGTTCCAGGAGGAAGTCGCGGAACTGCTGGGCGGCCCGCTGGTGCACCTCGTCGAGACCCGCGCCGGCCAGGCTCACGTACGGGTAGTCCGCCGACCGGGCCGACGCCACCGAGGCAGCGGGGGAGCCGATCATCTCCGGCTTGGCGTTCTTGAGCTCGCTGGTCCACAGCGACGCCTCGGGCAGCCAGGCGGCGGGCAGGCCGCCGATGGTGTCCAGCGGGATGCGGCCGGTCAGCGCGTTGAGCACCTGTTCCGACGGCGAGGACGCGATCTGCACAGTGACGCAGTGGGACTGCACCACGGTCTTGGCCCCGTTCCACTTGCCCGCGGCCTTGGCCAGCGGGACCTCCGCGCTCGGCGCGACCATGACGCGCAGCGTGGTGTCGCCCTTGGAGCAACTGGCCGCCTCGGCTTCGGCGCGGCTGTTCAGCACGCTGTCCGCCCAGCTCCAGCCGAAGTAGCCGAGGCCGGCCAGCAGAACGAGGACCGCGACCGCGATCGGCCACTTCGCCACCCGGCGGCGCGGCGCCCTGCCGATGGCCCGGTGGCTGCCGGTGGAGGTGACGGCCTGGTGCGTTCCGGTGCTCGTGCGCCGGTCCACCGGCTGGTGCCTGCCGGTGGTGGTCCGCCGGTCGCGGACCGGCTGGTGCTGCCCGGTCGCCGTCCGCCGGTCGGCGGCCGGAAACTGCCCGGTGGGGGTACGCCGGTCCCCGGCGGGATGCTGGCGGACGACCGGCCGGTGGCTTCCGGTGGTCGTGCGCCGGTCATGCTGCGGGTACGGGGGACGCTGGGGGTGGCGGGGAACCCGCTGACTCGGGGTGGGGTCCTCGGGCCGGCTGTGTCGCCCCATCAATGTCCCTTTCCGCGCCGGGGTTGACTGCGCTGAGTATGTGCAACCAAAACGTTATCACTCTAACAGGCGTATTTCGGTGGGCAAACATAGTGACTCGGAGTTGCCCGACAGACTGCCAGGCGCTGTGCGCAGGAACAACAGTGGTCATTGCTGTGCAATCGGGTGACCACGGTGAGGAATAGTCGCGTCACGAGTTCACATGCGTGCCGTCACGCACCGTACCGACGTACTCCTCGACGAGATCCTCCAGCGTCACGACCCCGGCCACCTGCCCGTCGGCGTCCAGCACCCTGGCGAGGTGACTGCTCTCCCGGCGCAGCTCGGACAGCGCCTGGTCCAGCGTGGCCGCAGCCGGGACCTCGCTGAGCCGCCGGTTCTTCGCCGCGGGCACCCGCGTCTCCGGCGGCTCGCCGACCAGGTCGAGGATGTCCTTGACGTGCAGGTAGCCGGTGAGGTCGTCGCCGTCCAGCAGCGGGAACCGGGAGAAGCCGGTCTCCGAGACGGCACGCTCCACGTCGCCGACCGTCGGCTCACCGGGCAGCGTCGTCACGTCCCTGGTGGGGACCAGGACGTCGGCCACCGTCTTCGTGGTGGACGACAGCGTCTGCGACAGCCGCAGGTGCTCGGACTGCTCCAGCAGCCCCTCGCGCCGCGACTCGCTCAGCAGCTCGGCCAGTTCGGCGGACGTGTACGCGGTCTCCAGCTCGTCCTTCGGCTGCACCTTCAGCAGCTTCAGGCCACCGTTGGCCACCGTGTTGAGCAGCCAGATGAACGGGTTGACCAGCTTCACCCACGCCACGTGTACCGGGACCAGCCACAGCGCCAGCCGTTCCGGGTCGGCGATGGCGAGGTTCTTCGGCACCATCTCGCCCAGCAGTACGTGCAGCACGGTCATCAGCGCGAGCGCGACGGCGAACGCGATACCGTGCACGACCGCGCTCGGCAGCGGGATCCCCATCGCGGAGAACGCCAGCTCCAGCTGGTGGGCGACGGCTGGCTCGCCGACCTGCAACAGCAGCAGCGAGCAGATGGTGATGCCGAGCTGAGCACCGGCCAGCATGAGCGAGACGTTGCGGCTGGCGTTGATGACGATCCGCGCCCGGGTCGTGCCCTGCTCGACCAGTGCCTCCAGCCGGTCGCGGCGGGAGGAGATCAGGGCGAATTCGGCACCGACGAAGAAGGCGTTGGCCAGCAGCAGCACGCCGATCAGCGCGATGGCGATTCCGTCGTTCATCGGGCCACCCCGTCCGGGCCCTGGACGTTCAGCTCGGCGATGCGCCTGCGGTCCATGCTGGCGACCGTCAGCCGCCAGCCGTCGACGTCGATGGCCTCGCCGGGGGCGGGGATCTTGCCCAGCCGTTCCAGGACCAGCCCGGCGATGGTCTCGTAGTCGCCCTCCGGCATGTGGAAGCCGGTGGCCTCACGCACCTCGTCGGCCCGCAGCTGGCCGGAGACCAGCCAGCTGTCGGCGTCCAGGCGGCGTGACGACGGCGCCTCGCGCTCGTCGTGCTCGTCGCGGACGTCGCCGATGATCTCCTCGACCACGTCCTCCAGGGTCACCAGCCCGGCCGTGCCGCCGTACTCGTCGACCACCATGGCCAGCTGGAAGCGGGAGTCGCGCAGGCGGTTGAGCAGCGTGTCGCCGGGCAGCGACTCCGGCACCGTCGGCACCGGCCGCATCACCGAGCCGATCCGCACGGTCGCGCGCTCGTCCGCGCGGACCGTGAACGCCTGCTTCACGTGCACGGCACCCTGGACGTCGTCGAGATCCTCGCTGTAGACCGGAAACCGGGAGAACCCGGTGCGCCGCGAGATCTCCACCAGGTCGTTGATCGTGTCCTCGACCGTCAGCGACTCCAGCTGCACCCGCGGGGTCATCAGCTCGTCGGCGGTGCGGTCACCGAAGCGCAGCGAACGGTCCAGCAGCCGCGCCGTCGCGGTGTCCAGCGTGCCCTGCTCGGCACTGGACCGCACGATCGAGCCCAGCTCCTGCGGCGAACGGGCCGACCGCAGTTCTTCCTGCGGTTCCACGCCCATCTTGCGCACCAGCCAGTTCGCGCTGTTGTTCATGCCGTTGATCAGCCAGCGGAACAGCGTCGAGAAACCGGAGTGGTAGCCGGCGACCGCGCGGGCGGTCTGCAGTGGACGGGCGATGGCGAGGTTCTTCGGCATCATCTCGCCGAGGACCATCGACAGCGAGGTGGCGATGATCAGAGCCGCCACCACCGAGGCGCCGACCGCGACGTCGCGGGGCATGCCCAGTGCTGCGAAGCCCGGCTCGACCAGGTCGCCGATCAGCGGTTCGGCCAGGTAGCCGGTGATGAGCGTGGTCAGCGTGATGGCGACCTGCGCGCCGGACAGCTGGAACGACAGCGTCCGGTGGGCCTTCAACAGGGTCCGGGACCGCTTGTCACCGGCCTCGCGGACGTTGGCCTCGACCGTGCTGCGTTCCAGCGCGGTGAGGGAGAACTCGGCGGCGACGGCCAGGCCGGTTCCGACGGTGAGGAGGACGACGAGCGCCAGTCCTCCGATGGCAAGAAGAACGTCGATCACCGGGTACCGCCCGGGAACGAACTGGGGACGCCGGGTTGTTCACCCGGCTCCGTACTGTCACCAGGTGACTGCGCACCGCGCACGAAAGGTGCCACTCCTCGAAGAAAATATGGAAAACAAACGTGACGGTCCGCATTCTATACGGTCGGTCGCCTGCCGAGGAGGGCAACGAGCCTGGTGGGCGCGTCGGCGCCCGGGTCGACGGGCACCGGCGGTGCCACGATCCCGATTCCCTGCCACCGCGGTACCTGCGGTTCGAACACCTCCAGCAGCTCGGCCGCGACCCGGTCCGGGATGGGCTGCGGTGCGCCGACGGCGACCGCGAGGTCCCAGCCGTGCACCGCCAGGTCGCAGGTCATCTGCCAGGCGTAGTCGACGGTGTCGATGGTTCCCGCCGACACGTGGACCGTGCCGCCGGTCGCGCCGGGGGCGGCGAACGCCTCCCGGGCCTCGGCGGCGGCCCGCTCCCAGGTGGCGACCGGGTCGTCGCCCAGCACGTCGCCGTCGAAGCGGTCGCCGACCTCGTCCAGGGTCGCGCCCCGCAGCAGGTGCGGCGCCCACAGCTGTTCGCCGGTCAGGTGGTTGAGCAGGTCCCGGACCGTCCACTCGGTGCACGGGGTCGGGGCGTTCCAGTTCCCGCCGAGGCGGTGCACCACGTCGTCGCAGGCACGCATCGCGTCGGCGTGGACCTCGATCACATCACGCGTCGCCATGCGGCGAGTCCATCACGCCGGGGCGGCGTGCGCACGATGACGGCGCACCGTCTCCTCGACCAGGTCCAGAACCGGCGTCAGGTGGCCGGCGGGCAGGCCCATCGCCAGGTGCGAGACCAGCCCCTCCAGCACCAGTTCCAGGAACGACGTCAGCACGTCGACGTCGACGTCGTCACGCAGCTTGCCGGCGTCGCGCTGCCGCAGCAGGCGCTGCCGGGTGGCTGCGGTGAGCTGTTCGGAGCGCTGTGCCCAGCGGGTCCGGAACTCCGGGTCGGTGCGCAGCCGCCTGGACACCTCCAGCCGCGTGCCGAGCCAGTCGGCCGGATGGTCGCTGCCCTCCGACAGCAGGTCGCGCATCACCTGGACCAGGCCCTGCCGGGCGACCACGTCGGCCATGCTGACCGCGTCGTCCTCCGCCAGTGCGAGGAACAGCGACTCCTTGTCGCGGAAGTGGTGGAAGATCGCGCCCCGGGACAGGCCGGTGGCTTCCTCGAGGCGGCGAACGGTGGCACCCTCGTAGCCGTACCGCGCGAAACACACGCGGGCGCCGTCGAGGATCTGGCGTCGGCGGGCGTCGAGGTGATCCTGGCTGACGCGTGGCATCCCTGAATCCTTCACCAGCGGGCCCAGTATTGCAATCCGTACGTACGGTATCTTTGTTTCCGGGGTGAAATGCCGATCTCGACGGGAACCGTCGACTAGGCTCGTGCGTCTACGAACTCGCTGTGTGTGGGCGAATGGGGTGAGCGGGTATGTGGGACGCGGTAGTCGACGGAGCGGCCAGTAAGGCCGCACGCGAGCTGTGGTCCGGTGTGGACACCGTCGGCAAGGGCGCGGCGCCTGCCGCGGGCGGCGGGGGTTTCGAGATGACTCCCGAGGAGCTGACCGCGCTGATCGGGCTCTGGGAGGACGAGCTCGAGAAGATCAGCCAGGACACGATGACGATCGAGGGCATCATCGCCGGCCTGGTCCCGCCGGGCACCGACCCGGTGAGCGCGGGCTACGTCGACACCGGCATCGAGTCGCTGTTCGCGCTGCAGACGCAGAACGACTCGATGCGGATCTACGCCACCGAGTACGTCGCGAAGCTCAAGATGGCCAAGCAGAAGACGGAAACGAAGGACGCCGACACCGCCGACGCACTGAACCAGGCCGCCGGCGCATGAGGGCTGCGCCCGCGATCGCGGCCGTCGCCGCGCTCGCCGTGGTGGCCGGGTGCTCCGGTGGCAGCACGGCCGGAACCGCGCAGCCCGCGCCGCCGCCACCGGCGGAGTCGCCGAGCCAGCCGTCGATCGCTCGGCCCCTGGATCCGTCCCGGTTCCTGAGCGATCCGTGCACGCTGGTGTCGCCGCAGGCGCTGAGCGAGCTGGGGTTCACCGAACCCGGCAAACCGAAGACCGAGGGCAGCGCGAGCGTCCTCGGCGGACCCGGCTGCGAGTGGCTGATCGGACGCGAGGGAATCGGTCTCTCGGTCGCCGTCCAGACGCCCAACCGCGACCGCGGCACCGGCGGGCTGGCCGGTGTGCGAGCGGCGCTGGAACGGGGCCAGCTGCGGTTCTCCGAGCCCGGGCCGGACATCGACGGCTACCCGTCGGTCTACGCCGGTCTCGTGGACGGCAGGGACAGCGGCCGGTGCACGTTGTGGGTGGGGATCGCCGACGACCTCACCTTCACCGCGACATCCGTGAATCGAAACAGGCAGCAGTCCTGCGACGCGGCCGGGAAGCTGGCCGCCGCCGTCGTGGGCACGTTGAAGCAGAGCTGAGAGGGGCCCGGACATGGCGATGGACGGCCAGGCGATCTACCAGAACTTCACCGAGGGCAACACGTCCGCCCTGCACACGGCCGCCGACCAGGTGCGGACGCTGTCCGACAACTACCGCCAGCGGCTGGAGTCGATCACCGGCCTGAGCGACCGGATGATGAACTCCTGGAAGGGCGACTCCGCGGCCGCCGCCAACGCCGGGGCCAACCCGCTGGCGCAGGCGTTCGCCGACAGCGCGGGCCCGCTCGACGCCACCACCATGTCGGTCACCACCCAGGCGACCGGCTTCGACGCGGCGGGCAGCTCGGTGGTGCCGGTGCCGCCCGCGCCGGAGAAGCCCAACCCGTGGACCACCGGGCTGAAGGGCGCCATCCCGATCGCCGGCCCGTTCATGGCGGCCAACGACATCCAGAACTACCAGGAGGGCATGCAGAAGCACAACGCGGCGAACGAGACCAACGTCCGCGTCATGGAGCAGTACAAGTCGATCAGCCAGAGCACCACCAGCGCGCTGCCGACGAACTACTCCGTGCTGTCCTCCGACAACTCGAGCCTGACCGTGAAGGACGGCGGGAAGCCGCAGGTGATCATCGAGTGGAACCAGCTGCCGCCGCCCGGCAGGGGCAGGAACACCATCGACGACAGCACCACCAGTTCCAGCACCGAGACCACGTCGTCGACCACCAGCAACACTACGAACACCACCGGCGACAGGGACTCCACCGGCGGCTCGCGCACCACCGGGGACACCGGTGGTGGCCGCGGGGACCGTGGAGGCAAGGACACCGACACGACCACGCCCACCCGCACCAAACCCGGTGACAGCGACACCGGCACCGGCCGCACCGACCCGCGCCGCCGCGTCCCGCAGCCGACCCCGGACACCGTCGTCGGCGTGCCCGGCCAGGGCGGCGGCCGCAACACGACCACGCCCGGCGTGCCGAGCACCAGCGGAACCTCCGGCGGCCGCGGCGGCAGCGCCGCGGGCAGGCTGCTCGGCGGCGGCCCGGGTGGCGTCCCGGGCGGGCCGGGAGCCGGGTCGGGCGCACTCGCCGGCGGCAAGGGCACCGGCGTCGGCGGCCTGGGCGGGATGGACGCGCGGGGCGGCGTCGGCGCGGCGGCCGCGGCCCGGTCGGGCGCCGGTATGGGTGGTCCGATGGGCCATGCCGCCGGACAGCGCGGCGAGGGCGAGGAGGACAGCGTCCACCAGCGTCCCGACTACCTGATCGAGCCCGACCCCGACGGCATCTTCGGCACCGACCAGACGGCGATCCCGCCCGTCATCGGCGAGTAGCCGCGATGGCGGCACGGTTCGAGGTCCCGGTCACCGCGCTGGCGGCGCTGGCCGAGCGCGAGCGCGTCGGCGCGCTGCACGTGACGTTGCGCCCGGAGCCGGTCTGGCTGACCGACGAGGAGCGGCAGCAGGCCGACCGGGAGATCGAGTACGCACTGGCGGAGGCCGGGCTGGTCGACGGCGGCGGGCGGGCCACCGTCGACGTGCTCGATCTGCTCCCGTTGCTGACCAGCGCGAGCGTCGAGCTGTACGGCTGGGTGACCGGCGACAACGAGCGCACCGACGGCGTCCTCGCCGCGGCCCGTGGCCTGCAGGCACTGGTCGCGGTGCGGGTCGGCGACGTGGTGGCGATCCGCGAGGTGGCCAGGGACGACCTGGCCGAGGAGCTGGTGAGCGAGCTGCCCGACGTCGGCCCGGGCGGCGGGCGGCCGTGCTCGATCCTGGTCGACGAGCTGGAGGCGGCCGGCCGGTCCTACGGCGACCGGCCGCTGAGCCGGACCGTGTCCGACATCGTCGAGGTGGTCCGGCGGCCGGTGCGCGGTAGTGGCGAGCTGTACGCGGCCAGCCGCGACGAGGTGGGCCGCTACCTGCGTACCGAGCAGCCGCTGCACTACGCCGACACCGACTGGGGCCGCTACCTCAACTACACCACCGGCACCGGCAGGGAGGCCGAGCTGCACCTGGCGCCCGGCAGCAGGCAGGCGCTGGCGGACGCGCTGCGGCAGCTCGCCGCCGACCTCGGCCAGGCCCCCGCCCGCGACGGCGTCGTCACCGGCTGAGCCAAAGCTCGTGAAGGCCACCTTCAGCACATGAGACGACAGAAACTCGGCCTTCACACCGAACAACGACGCTGCCCGCCCACGTGTCCATGCCAGCATGCCGTGAAGGGGGCACTCACGGCATGAGACGCCGTGAGTGCGGCCTTCACGGCATCGCGGTCACCACACCAGCCCCACCAGTCACACCCGTAAGGCAGCGAGGGAGCTTTACTCCCCTTCTTCGCCAGCAAAGCTCCCTCCCTCGCTCGCGCCTGACAACCGACTTTGCCGAGGCCGTGACGTCTCACGTGATGAAGGTGGCCTTCACGAGCTTCGACGCGGCCGCCCGGGTGAGGCCCCCGGCGTCGCCGGGATGAAAGTGTCGGGGGGCGCGTGTAGCGTCCGAAGGCGGTAGGGCCACACACGGATGGCAGGTGGTGCCGGTGTCCGAAATAGGCGGGTTTTCCCCGCCCCGCAACGATTCCGCGGCAACCGTCGTCTCCGCGCGGGCGATCGCGGACCGCGCCGAAGGCGAGGCCTACGTGGCGTCGGTGTGCTTCAAGCACGGGCCACCACGGCTGCTCGGCGTGGAGCTGGAGTACACCGTGCACCACGTCGGTGATCCCGCCAGAGCACTGGCGCCGGATCACCTCGCCGCGGCCCTCGGGCCGCACACCCCGCGTACCCTCGCACCCGACAGTCCCGCGCTCCCGCTGCCGGCAGGCTCGACCGTCACCCTGGAACCCGGCGGCCAGGTTGAGCTCTCCACGCCTCCCCGGTCCAGTCTGACCGAGCTGATCACCGCCGTCTCCGCCGACCGGGCCCACCTGGCCGGACTCCTCGCCGAATCCGGGCTCCGGCTCGGCGACGCCGCACTCGACGCCCACCGGCCACCGACCCGGCTGCTCGCCACCCCCCGTTACGCCGCCATGGAACGCCGGTTCGCACCCATGGGCACCGGCGGCATCACGATGATGTGCAGCACCGCCGGGCTCCAGGTGTGCGTGGACGTCGGCGAACGGTCCGAGTTCGCCGCACGGTGGGCCGCCGCCCACGCCCTCGGGCCGGTACTGCTCGCCCTGTTCGCCAACTCCCGCCGCCGCGGACTCGCGTCGGCGCGCTGGCGGGCCGTGATGGACACCGAACCGGCCCGGACCGTCGCCGGCGCGGTGTCCGACGACCCGGCGGCCGACTGGGCGGGCCGCGTGCTCGACACCCCGCTGATGGTCATGCCCAACCGGGCAGGCGACTGGGACGCGCCGCCCGGCGTCACCTTCGCCGACTGGATCGCGGGCAGGGGAGCGGCCGGCCTGCTCGACCCGCCGACCACGGCCGACCTCGACTACCACCTCACCACGCTGTTCACCCCGGTGCGGCCCAGGGGATACCTGGAGATCCGCTACCTCGACGCCCAACCCGGTGCCACCTGGACACATCCGGTGGCACTGCTCACCGCACTGCTGTCCAACCCGTCCACAGTGGACGCAGTGCTGGACGTGTGCTCACCCGTGGCGGACGCCTGGAGCACCGCCGTCACCCGCGGCCTCGACGACCCCGGCCTCGCCCGTACCGCACGGGCCGTGGCCGACCTCGGCTGCGCGGCCCTTCCCGGCACCGGCCTGTCCGCCGATGCCGTCACCGACATCACCGAGAGCGTGCGGCGCCGCCTGCGCGCAGGAAAGGAGGCCGGCCGTGGCCACCTCGACCGCGGAACCGAACCCGCTGCGTGACCTGTCCCCCGAGCAGCTCAAGGCCCACGTGGCCGGCGCGCTCACCAGGGCCCGCGACCGCAGCGTCGTCCTCACCGACGCGGTGGACGACGACGACCTGACCAAACAGCACTCGAAGCTGATGTCACCACTGGTGTGGGACCTCGCCCACATCGGCAGCCAGGAGGAACTCTGGCTGGTCCGCGACGTTGGCGGCCGCGAGCCGCTGCGACCGGACATCGACGACCTCTACGACGCCTTCCAGCACCCCAGGGCCGACCGGCCGTCGCTGCCGCTGCTCGGGCCAGCCGAGGCGAGGGCCTACGTGCGGGAGGTGCGCGACAAGGCGCTGGACGTCCTCGACGCCGCACCGCTGCATGGGCGCAGGCTCACCGAGAACGCCTTCGCGTTCGGCATGATCACCCAGCACGAGCAGCAGCACGACGAGACCATGCTGGCCACCCACCAGCTGCGCCGCGGCGACCCGGTGCTGCACGCGCCCCCGCCACCCGCGGCGCCGCGGCGGCTGCCGCGCGAGGTCGTGGTGCCCGGCGGGCCGTTCCGCATGGGCACGTCGGCCGAACCGTGGGCGCTGGACAACGAACGGCCTGCCCACGAGGTCGACGTGGCCGGCTTCGCCATCGACACCACGCCGGTCACCTGCGGCGACTACCTGGCCTTCATCGACGCCGGCGGCTACCACGAACGCCGCTGGTGGAGCGAGGACGGCTGGGACTACCGCAACGCGCACGACATCACCGCGCCGCTGTTCTGGCGCCGCGAGAACGGGCAGTGGTGGCGGCGCCGCTTCGGCGTCGTCGAGCCGGTTCCCGAGGACGAGCCGGTGGTGCACGTGTCCTACCACGAGGCACGGGCCTACGCCGCGTGGGCGGGCAGGCGGCTGCCCACCGAGGCGGAGTGGGAGAAGGCCGCCCGCCACGACCCGGCCACCGGCGTCACCAGGCGGTTCCCGTGGGGCGACGACGAGCCGACGGCGGCACACGCCAACCTCGGCCAGCGGCACCTGCGGCCGGCACCCGCGGGCGCCTACCCGGCCGGGGCGTCGCCGCTGGGCGTGCACCAGCTCATCGGCGACGTGTGGGAGTGGACCAGCACCGACTTCGCCGGATACCCGGGCTTCACGGCGTTTCCGTACCGGGAGTACTCCGAGGTGTTCTTCGGCCCGGAGTACAAGGTTCTGCGGGGCGGCTCGTTCGGCACCGACGCCGCCGCGATCCGCGGGACGTTCCGCAACTGGGACTACCCGATCCGGCGGCAGATCTTCGCCGGCTTCCGGTGCGCCAGGGACCTGCGACCCGGTGAGAGCGGCTGACCGGTGTGCAGGCACCTGGCCTACCTGGGCCCGCCCCGCTCACCCGCGGGACCACTGCTGGAGGCGCCGCACTCGTTGCTGCGCCAGTCCTACGCCCCCGCCGACATGCGTGGCGGGGGCTCGGTCAACGCCGACGGCTTCGGCCTCGGCTGGTACGCCGGTGGTGAGCCGGTCCGCTACCGCCGTCCCAATCCACTGTGGACCGACAGCGCCCTGCCCGCGCTGGCGGCTTCGTTGCACAGCACGGCATTCCTGGCCGCGGTGCGCTCGGCGACGGTGGGCATGCCGGTGGCCGAGTCGGCGTGCGCGCCGTTCGAGGGTGGCCGCTGGCTGTTCAGCCACAACGGGCTCGTCCGCGGCTGGCCCGGCTCGATGGCGGCCCTGGCGGGCAGGCTCCCGGTGACCGAGCTGCTCACCCTGGAGGCCACCACCGACTCGGCACTGCTGTGGGCGCTGCTGCGGGCCCGGCTGGACGCCGGGGTGCCGGCGGTCAAGGCGGTGGCCGAGCTGGTCGCCGACGTCGAGGCCGCCGCCCCGGGTTCGCGCCTGAACCTGCTGCTGACCGACGGCGAGCAGCTGGTCGCCACCGCGTGGACACACGCCCTGTCCGTCCTGACCGCCGACGGCGCGGTGCTGATCGCGTCCGAACCGTTCGACGACCATCCCGGCTGGACGCCGGTGCCCGACCGGCACCTGGTGCATGCCCGAGGCGGCGACCTGACCGTCGCCCCGATCGAAGTGGAGACCCCGTGACCCTCACCGAAGCCCTGCGCACCGACGTCCGGGTCGGGCTGTCCGCCGAACGCAAGTGGCTGCCGTCGAAGTGGTTTTACGACGCCACCGGCAGTGACCTGTTCGAGCGGATCACCGAGCTGCCCGAGTACTACCCGACCAGGGCCGAGCGGGAGATCCTGGACCGGGAGTCCGCCGCGATCGCGAGGGAGACCGGCACCGCGACGCTGGTCGAGCTCGGTTCGGGGTCCAGCGAGAAGACCCGGTTGCTGCTGGACGCGCTCACCGCGCACGGCACGCTCACCGAGTTCGCGCCGCTGGACGTGTCCGCCTCCGCGCTGGACGCCGCCGCCGCGGCCATCTCGGCCGACTATCCCGGCCTGCGCGTCCGCGGCGTGGTCGGCGACTTCACCGACCAGCTCGGCGTGCTGCCCGGCGCGGCACCCCGGATGGTCGTGTTCCTCGGCGGCACGATCGGGAACCTGCTGCCTGCCGAACGGGCCAAGTTCCTCAGCAACGTCGCCGGGGCGCTGGCGCCGGGGGAGTGGCTGCTGCTCGGCACCGACCTGGTCAAGGACCCCGGCGTGCTGGTCCGGGCCTACGATGACGACCAGGGCGTCACGGCGGCGTTCAACCGCAACGTGCTGCACGTGATCAACGCCCGGCTGGGGGCGGACTTCCGGCCCGGCGCCTTCGAGCACGTCGCGGTGTGGGACGCGCGGGAGGAGTGGATCGAGATGCGGCTGCGGGCCAGGGAGGCGATGACCGTGCGGATTCCCGGGGCGGGGCTGGAGGTCGCGTTCGACGCCGGTGAGGAGGTTCGCACGGAGATCTCGGCGAAGTTCCGCGCCGAGGGCGTGGCGGCCGAGCTGGCCGGGGCCGGGTTCGAGCAGCACCGCTGGTGGACCGACTCGCAGGAGCGGTTCGGCCTCTCGCTCGGCCGGCTGACCGACGGCGGTGCGTAGCCCGCTGGCCCCGGTCGCCAGGGCACTGGGCACCCGGCCGTGGCTGATGCGGATCGCGCCCTGGGTGCCGGCTGTCGACCACTGGCTGCACCGCGTCACCCGGGGCAGGCTCGCCCTGCTCGACCTCGCCGGCCTGCCGTCGCTGCGGCTGGAGACCACCGGGCGGCGCAGCGGCCTGCGCCGCGCCAGCAACCTGCTGTACTGCCCCGACGGCGAGGACTACGTGCTGGTCGCGTCGAACTGGGGCAAACCGAACGACCCGGGCTGGGCGCACAACCTGCGGGCCTGCCCGGAGGCGACGGTGCTGCTGCGTGGCAGGGCGGTCCCGGTGCTGGCCCGCGAGGTCACCGGGGAGGAGTACGACGCGTGGTGGCCCCGGCTCGTGCGGTTCTGGCCGGGCTACGCCATGGAGCGGCGGCTCGCCGGACGGCGCCTGCCAATCTTTGTCCTCACCGGACGGTACCCCGAATAGTGTTAACCCATCCTTTCGGCGGGTCACCGGCCGGACACGCTGTGGAAGTCTTCGGCACGCTGAGGCAGAAAGGGGATCCTCTGTGTTGAAGACCAAACGTAGGGCGGCGGTCGGCGCGCTGACGGCCGCGCTGGCCGTGGTGGGGCTGCCAGCCACGGTGGGGACCGCCGCGGCCGAGCCCGCGGTACGGGCCGCCGACGTGGCGGCCACGACGCCGATCAAATGGAACGCCTGCCCGCAGGGCACGCTGCCGCCGAGCCTGCCGCCGGAGCAGGCCAAGCAGTACAGCTGCGCCTACTACCGGGTGCCGATCGACCACGACAACGCCGCGCTGGGCACGATCGACATCGCGCTGCTGCGCCGTGCCGCGGCCAAGCCGGACACGAAGATCGGCTCGCTGTTCCTCAACCCCGGCGGCCCCGGCGGCTCGGGCTACACGATGCCGGTCGGCGCGCACAACATCTTCAACGCCGACGTCCTCGACCGGTTCGACATCATCGGGTTCGACCCGCGCGGGGTCGGCCGCAGCAACCCGCTGCGCTGCTTCACCACCGCCGAGGACTACGACGAGGTGTTCGCCAGGCAGGTCAACGTGCCGCTGTCGCGCACCGAGATCTCCGACTCGCTGACCGCGTTCCGCGACTACGGCGACTTCTGCAAGCGCAACGCGGGCACGCTGCTGAACCACATGTCCACCAAGGACGTGGTGCGTGACCTGGACGTGCTGCGCGCCGCGGCCGGTGACGCGAAGCTGAACTTCGTCGGCTTCTCCTACGGCACGCTGATCGGCTCGACCTACGCCAACATGTTCCCGCGCAACGCGCGGGCGCTGGTGCTCGACGGCAACGTCGACCCCGAACTGCGCACGCGGGACGGCCTGCAGTACGACCGCGAGCGGGCCCGCGGCTTCGAGACGTCGCTGACCGGGTTCCTCACCGAGTGCACGGCGGCCGGCCCCCGGTGCGCGTTCAGCCCCGGGCAGCCGCGGCAGAAGTTCGACGAGCTGCGTGACCACCTGCGCAAGCAGCCGATCACCCTGCCCGGCGGCGGATCGGTCACCATCCACAGCTTCACCGGTGGGGTGTCCAGGACGCTGTACAACCCGGCCGGCTTCCCGTCGCTGGCCGAGCAGCTGCAGGAACTCTACGAGGTCCTGCACCCGTCGTCCGCGCCCGCGGCGAAGTCGAAGGTGGCCGCCGCCGACGTGTCCGTCCTCAGCGGACAGACACGGTTCCAGCGCTACGACGTCGAGCCGGACACGCCGTACACCTCCGACGACTCGTACTTCGCAGTGAACTGCTCGGACAAGCTGTTCCGGCACCGGCAGGAGCGGCTGCCCGCGATCGCCGCGCAGTGGGAGCGGGAGTCGCCGACGTTCGGCCGCAGCCAGGCGTTCTCCGACGCCGCCGCCTGCCCGGTGTGGCCGGGCAAGGAGGACGTCTACCGCGGCCCGTGGAACGCCGAGACGGAGAACCCGGTCATCGTGATCGGCAACTACTACGACCCGGCCACGCAGTACGAGTTCTCCCGCCGCATGGCCAGCCAGCTTGGCAACGCCCGCCTGGTGTCGGTGGACGCCCACGGTCACTGCATCCTGGGTGACTCCAAGCCGGTCGACGACCTGACCGCCGCGTACCTGATCAACCTGACGGCGCCGGCGCCGGGCCAGGTGTACAAGCCGGACGCGGCGCCGTTCGGCTCACCCGCCTAGGCCGTGTTTCATAAGTCTGTTCGATGGGCTTCGTGATCCAGGTGGTTCCTGGCGGTGCGGGCGGATCGCCCTCGTACTGGGCCGTACTCGGGCGCATCCGCCCGTGCCGTCCAGGGGCCGCCTGGGCGCGAAGACCGCGAACGTGACTTGTGAAACGCGGCCTAGTCACGGGTACGGCCACCTTCAGCACGGTTCACGTGCTGAAGGTGGCCTCCACGACCGGGCGCAGCGCCCGCACGACCCGCTCGGCGTCGAGCCCGGCCACGACACTGCCGGGGTCGGGCTTGCCGTCGCGGTAGGTCACCCACTGCTGGTGCGGGCAGGTGGTGCTCGTGCCGGGCACCTCCAGCTCGGTCACCGGTTCGGCCGTCTTCGCCTCGTACACCCGGAAGCGGTAGGTCTGGTGGTGCATGGGTAGCGTCACCTGTCCGTCGCCGGAGGTGAACGAGCAGCTCGTGCCGATCGGGCCACCCGTGGTCCCTGGGTACTGGCAGGCGACGAGCTGGGCGGGACGCCCGCTCGCGGGCTCCCACCCGGGTGGGAGCGGTATGGCCGACCTGGTCGCGAGGTAGTCCACCGTGTAGACGGCGATCGGATGCGGGGCGGGCCCGGCGTACGGTGCCGCCGTCGCCGCCAGCGCCGAGCCGGGCACGGCGTCGCCGGTGCCGTGCGGCGGGCAGGGCGTGTCCGGCGGGGCGTCCGAGGAGGAGAAGTCACCGTACCGCGCGATCAGGATCGCACTCGGCGTGCCGACGACCACCAGGGCGATCAGGTAGGGCAGCAGGGACGTCCAGGACCGCCGTCGCATCGGTCCAGGTTAGCCGAGCGCCGACCGCACGATGAGCGCGATCGAGCTGGCCACGGCGACCGTCAGTACCGCCGTGCGCATCCGGCCGGCGTCGAGGATCCGCCGCGCGCGCGACGACAGCGCGAACCCGGCCACCAGGAACGGCACCAGCCACGCCGCGGCGATCAGGTGCGCCACGGTGACCTGGCCCGCGATGACCAGTCCGATCACCGACATGGTGGACCCGAGCGCGAACACCGCGGCCAGCGTCGCGCGGATGCGGGCACCCTCGGAGTGCTGGTACAGCAGCGCGACCGGCGGCCCGCCGATCGAGACCGCCGTGCCCAGTGCGCCCGCGGCGACCCCGGCGACGACGAGCGGGCCGGCGACCGGGCGCGGGTGCCAGCTGGTGACCGACAGCAGCACGCAGACCAGCACCGCGACCCCGACCACCGCGCCGAACGGCCCGTGCGGCAGCGTCGCCACCGCCAGCACGCCCAGCGCGGTGCCGGGCAGCCGCCCGACCATCACCCAGCCGACGCCCGGCCAGTCGGTCGAACCCCGTTCCCGCAGCACGGCCAGCACGGCGTGGGTGCTGGCGATGAGCAGCAGCGGCGTGGGCACGAGCGCCGGGTCGAGCAGGGTGAGCAGCGGGGCGGCGATCAGGTTCATCCCGTAGCCGACGGCGCCCTGCACCAGTGCGCCGACCAGCACCACCAGCCCCGCGACGAGCAGCCCCGTCGTCACGTCGCCCTCCGTTCCGGGCACGTGAAGGCCACCTTCACCACGTCAGACGTGCTGAAGGTGGCCTTCACGTGCTTCGCGCCGTCGTCAGGCGGTCATCTTCCGCAGCACGTACTGCAGGATGCCGCCGTTGCGGTAGTAGTCGGCCTCACCGGGGGTGTCGATGCGGACCGTCGCGTCGAACTCCACCTTCGAGCCGTCCTCCTTCGTGGCGGTGACGTGCACCGTCCGCGGGGTCTCACCCTCGTTGAGCTTGGTGATCCCGGCGATGTCGAAGGTCTCCGTGCCGTCCAGGCCCAGCGACTTGGCCGACTCGCCCTCCGGGAACTGCAGCGGGATGACGCCCATGCCGATGAGGTTGGACCGGTGGATCCGCTCGAACGACTCGGTGATCACCGCCCGCACGCCCAGCAGCGAGGTGCCCTTGGCCGCCCAGTCCCGCGACGAACCGGAGCCGTACTCCTTGCCGCCCAGCACCACCAGCGGGATGCCCGCGGCGGCGTAGTTCTGCGCGGCGTCGTAGATGAACGACTGCGGGCCGCCCTCCTGGGTGAAGTCCCGCGTGTAGCCGCCCTGCACGTCGTCGAGCAGCTGGTTGCGCAGCCGGATGTTGGCGAACGTCCCGCGGATCATCACCTCGTGGTTGCCACGGCGGGAACCGTAGGAGTTGAAGTCCTTGCGGTCGATGCCGTGCTCGGTGAGGTACTGCCCGGCGGGGGTGTCGGCCTTGATGGCGCCGGCGGGGGAGATGTGGTCGGTGGTGACCGAGTCGCCCAGCTTCGCCAGCACCCGCGCCCCGGTGATGTCCTGGACCGGAGCGGGCTGCGCGCCCATGCCCTCGAAGTACGGGGGCTTGCGCACGTAGGTCGACTCCGGGTCCCACTCGAACGTCTTGCCCTCGGGCGTGGGCAGCGACTTCCAGCGCTCACCGCCGTCGAACACGTCCGCGTAGTCCTTGGCGAACATCTCCTGGGTGATGGCCGAGTCGATGGTCTCCTGGATCTCCTGCGGCGAGGGCCAGATGTCGCGCAGGAAGACGTCGTTGCCGTCCTTGTCCTGGCCCAGCGGCTGCTCGTCGAAGTCGAAGTCCATCGTGCCGGCCAGCGCGTAGGCGATGACCAGCGGCGGCGAGGCCAGGTAGTTCATCTTGACGTCGGGGTTGATCCGGCCCTCGAAGTTCCGGTTGCCGGACAGCACCGACACGACGGTCAGGTCGTTCTCCTGCACCGCGGCCGAGACCTCCTCGGGCAGCGGGCCGGAGTTGCCGATGCAGGTGGTGCAGCCGTAGCCGACCAGGTGGTAGCCGAGCTTCTCCAGGTATGGCCACAGGCCGGCCTTCTCGTAGTAGTCGGTGACCACCTGCGAGCCCGGGGCCATCGAGGTCTTCACCCACGGCTTGACCGATAGGCCCTTGTCGACGGCGTTGCGGGCCAGCAGCGCGGCACCCAGCATGACCGACGGGTTGGAGGTGTTGGTGCAGGAGGTGATCGATGCGATCACCACGGCGCCGTGGTCGAGCACGAACTCGCCGCGCTCGTCGGAGCGCACCCGCACCGGCTTGGTCGGCCGGCCGGACGCGCCGTTGGCGGCCGACTGCACGGGCACGGCGTCCTCGTCGGCGAACGAGAGGGCGGCCGGGTCGCTGGCCGGGAAGGTCTCCTCGACGGCCTCGTCGACGTTGGTGTGCGGCGCCGGGTACTGCTCCTCGACGTAGTCGTGCACCGACTTGCGGAACGACGACTTGGCGTCGGTCAGCTCGATGCGGTCCTGCGGGCGCTTCGGCCCGGCGATGGACGGGACGACCGTCGACAGGTCCAGCTCGATGTACTCGGAGTACTCCGCCTCGTGCGACGGGTCGTGCCAGAGGCCCTGCTCCTTGGCGTAGGCCTCGACCAGCGCCACCTGCTCGGGGGAGCGGCCGGTCAGCTTGAGGTAGCGGACGGTCTCGTCGTCGATCGGGAAGATCGCGGCGGTGGAGCCGAACTCGGGGCTCATGTTGCCGATGGTGGCGCGGTTGGCCAGCGGCACGGCGCCGACGCTCTCGCCGTAGAACTCGACGAACTTGCCGACCACGCCGTGGCGGCGCAGCATCTCGGTGATCGTCAGCACGACGTCGGTCGCGGTGACACCGGCCGGGATCTCGCCGCTGAGCTTGAAGCCGACCACACGCGGGATGAGCATCGACACCGGCTGGCCGAGCATGGCCGCCTCGGCCTCGATGCCGCCGACGCCCCAGCCCAGCACGCCCAGGCCGTTGACCATCGTGGTGTGCGAGTCGGTGCCGACGCACGAGTCCGGGTAGGCCTGGCCGCCGCGGGCCATCACGGTGCGGGCCAGGTGCTCGATGTTGACCTGGTGCACGATGCCGGTGCCCGGCGGGACGACCTTGAACTCGTCGAAGGCGCCCTGGCCCCAGCGCAGGAACTGGTAGCGCTCGCGGTTGCGCTCGTACTCGATCTCGACGTTGCGCTCGAACGCGTCGGCGCGGCCGAAGATGTCGATGATCACCGAGTGGTCGATGACCAGCTCGGCGGGGGCGAGCGGGTTGACCCGGTCGGGGTCGCCACCGAGGTCGGCGACGGCCTCCCGCATCGTGGCCAGGTCGACGACGCAGGGGACGCCGGTGAAGTCCTGCATGATCACCCGGGCCGGGGTGAACTGGATCTCCGTCGACGGGTCCGCGGACGGGTCCCAGCCGCCGAGCGCGCGGATGTGGTCGGCGGTGATGTTCGCGCCGTCCTCGGTGCGGAGCAGGTTCTCCAGCAGGATCTTGAGGCTGTACGGCAGCCGCTGAGCGCCCTCGACCTTGTCCAGTCGGAAGATCTCGTACGAGGCGTCACCGACGTTGAGCGTGTCGCGTGCGCCGAAGCTGTCCTTGCTGGCAGGTGCGGTCACATCAGGCACATCAGTCTCCAAGGGCATGGGACGTGTGGTGAGTCCCGGTCAGTTCGGTTGTTCGGGCGTGCGGTTGTTCGGGTCAACCACGGCCGAGTCTTTCGTACCGGCACCGGCCCCCTGCGGACGGGGGAGCGCCAGTGCTCGCACCCCAAACAGTACGCCTGTCCTTTTTAGGTTTCAACCTCGGCCGTCTCCGGCGTGTCGGCGGCGCCGGTACCCACAAGCACGTGAAGGCCACCTTCACCACGTCTCACGTAACGAAGGTGGCCTTCACGTGCCGTGCGGCCCGCGGGAGGCGGGTGGCTTACCTCGCCAGGTTCATCAGTGCCTTGATGTCCTCGGGCTTGAGGCTGCGCAGCACGGTCATGCCCTGCTCGGTGAGGCTGCGGATCGGGCTGACGTAGTGCTTGCCCTCCACCTCGGTGGTGATGACGCCGATGCCCTGCTTGAACACGCCGGTGGCCAGGCTCTGCACCACCTGCACGACCTCGGGCGGCAGGATGCCGCGCCGGCCCGCGTTCTGCTCGAACAGAGCGGGCAGCTGGTCGGCACAGATCCGCTCGGTGCGGCCCTGGGCCGTAGCCGAGTAGCAGTCGCCGTCCTTGCGGATGGAGAACCGGTCGCCGTCGGGGGACTCCACCTCGAGCGAGGCGAGCGTGGCCCGGGTGCCGCCGCTGACCGAGCTGCTCGTCGTGGTCAGGTCCAGGATCTTCCCGCCGATCGGCTCGGCACGGCCGGCCTCCTCCAGGATGGCCGGGCCGACGTCGTGCAGCACGGCCATCTCGTCCGGCGGCAGCAGCTCGATCACGCGGCGGATGTCGGCGTCGAGCACGGCCTGCGCCAGCTCTTTGACCGCGTCGTTGGACGAGGCGGCGCCGTTGGCCGGGATGCCCTGCGCCGGCCAGGGCTTCTTCTCCTCCAGCAGCCCGTAGTCGGCGATCGTGTAGAGCATGCTGGGGTACCAGCTGCCGTCCACCTGCACGGTGGCGATGCGGATGGGCTCGCCGGTCTCGCGGACGTGCTCGGCGATGTCGATGGTCTCGGTCTGGTTCTGCTCCTGCCTGCCGCGCATGGTGGCGTCCAGGAAGTCCTTGGCGAACGGGACCTTGGTGAGGTCGGCGTTGATGGTGATCGTGCCGCCGGTGAGCTTGGTGATCGTCAGATGGTCGTTGACCTGCTGGGCCGCGGCGTCGTCGAAGGTCAGGTTCTCGGTCTTGATCTGGACGCCGGACAGTGCCTTCGGGTCGGCGTTGGGCTGCAGGATCTGCAGCCGCTTGAGCTCGGCGACCGCCTCCTCGACCGGGTCGGTGAACAACGCGGCCTCGGCGGGGGCGAGGGTGCTCAGCATCCCGACGACGTCACCGTTGCCGATGGACGTCGCGAGGTTCATGGCCGCCTCGCGTGGTGTGTCGGCTCCGCCGCCGCTCTGCGACAGCGCGAACCAGGTGCCACCACCGCCGAGCAGCACGACCAGCGCGACGACCAGGCCGATGACCAGGCCCTTACGGCTGCGGCGCGGCGGCTCGGGCTGCTGCACCGGGTAGGCGCCGGACGGCTGCTGGTAGTAGCCGGACTGGGCCGGGTCGTAGCCGTACTGCGGTTGCTGGGGCTGGTAACCCTGCTGGGGCTGGTAGGGCTGCCCCTGCTGGGACTGCCACTGGCCCTCGGGACCTGGATACGTCACGGTTGCACTCCTGCTCCTGCCGTTGCCCCCCGCCGGGCGAACCGCGCGGTGCACGCCACGCCGATCGCGCCGGCCAAGGCGAGAATGGTGCCGACGGTACTGGTCATGGGACCGGTGGAGACGACGCCGATGATGCCGTTGCCTGCGCCCCCTCTGACGGTCGCCGCCACCGCGACGGTTCCCACCAGAAGCGAGAAAATGACGGTGAATACGGCCGCGGTGCGCAGCAGCCGCAATGCGAACAGCCCGGCACACGCGGCACCGAGAACGGGAAGCGCGACCCAGCCGCCCAGCAGGGTGGCGCCCACCGTGCCGTCGAGCAGGCCGAACTGGTCGGCCAGCCCCGCCGTCTCGTAGCTGGACCGCCGGACGTTCCCGGACCGCAGCCACGGCAGGAACGTGCCGATCACCGCCACCACCAGGCCGAACACGGCCAGGCCGGCGAACAGGTACGGCACGACCGGGCGGCTGTTCGACATGGACTCTCCTGTTGTCTCCCCGGGCGCAGACGTTACTGCCAGTGTCATCGCGCCCGGAAGGTCCCCCGGTACGGGGAAATGTGACTCATGCGCAAACAGTTTCGCGAGTGATCACTGGTAAAGGTGTGACAAAAGTGGCACAGTTTGCGCGAGTGACGGGAGTGGGAGGTGGGTTTCATGCGGTGGTCGGTGACGGGTGAGACCGCCGTGCGCCGGGCCGCGGCCCGTGTGGCGGTCACCGCGCTGGGCTTCACCCTGCTGATGGGTGTCGCGCCGGCCGCGCTGGCCGTGCCGCCGCCCCCGCCGAACCCGAGCGACGCGGACATCAACGCCGGGCGCGCGGCCGTCAACGGCAGAGCCGGTGAGGTCGGCGCGCTCACCAACCAGCTCGCGCAGGCCGAGGCGCGGCTCACCGAGCTGCAGGCCGACGTCGAGGTCAAGATGGAGGAGGCCAACAAGGCGCTGGTCGACCTCCAGACCGCACAGGACGCGGCCGCGCAGGCCGAGCGTGACGCCGAGGCCGCGCGTGCCCAGTCCGAGGCGGCGGGCCGCGCGATCACCGAGGCCCAGGCGCGGGTGGACCGGTTCATCGCCGGCAGCTACCGGCAGGGCAGCACGATCGGCTCGATGTCGGCCTACATCGGTGCCGACAGCCCCAAGGACCTGCTGGCCAGGGCGCAGCTGCTGGACTCGGTCAGCGGAACGCAGATCAACGCGCTGGAGGGCATGCGCAGGGCGCAGGCCGAGAAGGCCAACGCCGACGCCGCCGCGCGGCGCAGCCTGCAGATCGCCCAGCAGCGGCAGGCGGAGGCCGTCGCTGCCAAGTCCACAGCGGACACCGCGCAGGCCGAGGCCGTGTCGGCGCAGCAGAACCAGGCCGGGACCGCGGCGCGGCTGGAAGCCGAGAAGACCACCGTCGAACGGCGCCTGTTCGAGGCGCAGAACCACGTGCGCGGACTGGAGGGCCAGCGCACCCGCTACGAGCAGTGGAAGGCGCAGAAGGCCGCCGAGGAAGAGGAGGCGGCACGCCGCGCCGCCGCGCAGGCGCAGGCCAGCGGCGGGGACAGCGCGCCGAGCCGTCCCTCGGGCCGTCCCGCCAACCGCCCGTCGGCGCCCGCCGGGGCCTCGGTGGAGGCGGTGATCGCCAGGGCGATGTCGCAGCTCGGGGTGGTCTACGCCTGGGGCGGCGGCAACCAGAGCGGCCCGACCAGGGGGATCCGTGACGGCGGCGTGGCCGACGCGCACGGTGACTACCGCAAGATCGGGTTCGACTGCTCCGGGCTGATGATCTACGCGTTCGCCGGCGTGAAGGGCCTGCCGCACTACAGCGGCTACCAGTACAACGCCGGCCGCAAGGTGCCGCTGTCGCAGATGCGGCGCGGGGACATGCTGTTCTGGGGCCGCGGCGGCCGGATCCACCACGTCGCGCTGTACCTCGGCAACGGGCAGATGGTCGAGGCACCGCACTCCGGCTCGCGGGTGAAGGTGTCCCCGGTGCGGTACGGCGGCATCATGCCGTACGCCACGCGCCTGATCGGCTGACCTGTCCGTCTCGCCGGTCGCCGTTCGTCGGTGGGGTGAAATGGTCACCGACACCGAGGAGAACGCCATGCTGATCATCGCGGGCTGGGCACGCGTCCCGGCGGAGCGGCGGGACGAGTACGTGGCCGCGCACCAGGAGATGGTGGGGCGCGCCAGGGTTGCCGAGGGCTGCCACGACCTCGCCATCACCGCCGACCCGCTGGAGGACGACCGGGTCAACGTGTACGAGCGCTGGGAGTCCGAGGAGACGCTGACCGCCTGGCGGGCGGTGGCGAACGCGCCCCGGCTGGACGTCCCGATCGAGGCGGGCGACATCGCCAAGTACACGATCGAGTCGGTACGCGGGCCGTTCGACTGATGTTCGCCGGAATCGTGCTCGCCGGCGGCGCCGCGCGACGGCTGGGCGGGCAGGACAAGCCCCTGCTGGAGGTGGGCGGCTCGAGCCTGCTCGCCCGGGCGGTCGCGGCGCTGGCCGGAGCGGACCCCGTCGTGGTCGTCGGGCCGCCACGGCCGGGCGTCACCGGGGTGCGCTGGGCGCGGGAGGACCCGCCCGGCGGTGGACCGGTGGCGGCGCTGGCCGCGGGGCTCGCCGCCGTGCCCGGCGACGGTGAGCTGGCCGTGCTGGCGGGCGACCTCGCCGGGGTCACGGCATCCACTGTGGACCGCCTGCGGGCCGCGGCTGCCGCCGCCGACGGGGCGGTGCTGGTCGACGCGGACGGCAGGCGTCAGTGGCTGCTCGGTGTCTGGCGTGCCGCGGCCCTGCGAGCGGCGCTGCCCGCGGACCCGGCCGGGCGGTCACTGCGCCGGACGCTGGGTGATTTGTCCATTGTGGAGGTGGTGGCGCTGCCGGGGGAGGCGGCCGACGTCGACACGCCGGACGACCTGCGCCGCCTGCGCGACCAGGGGTGACGACCCCTTCACAGCCGTCATACCGGGCCACCGGTTGACTGTCGCTACCCTGCCGTACGGTCGTGTCCTGACCGTGCACAGCCCAGCGAGGAGGAGCCCGTGACCGATCCCGGCTACGCCGAGGCCGCGAGCGGACAGCAACCGGGAACGCCCGCGCGGGACGCCCAGCTGCTGGAGCGGACCGTGTTCGAGGTGAAGCGGATCATCGTGGGGCAGGACCGCCTCGTCGAGCGGATGCTGGTCGGCCTGCTGGCCAAGGGGCACCTGCTGCTGGAGGGCGTGCCGGGCGTGGCCAAGACCCTCGCGGTGGAGACGTTCGCCAAGGTCGTCGGCGGCTCGTTCTCCCGCGTCCAGTTCACCCCCGACCTCGTCCCCGCGGACATCCTCGGCACCCGGATCTACCGCCAGGGCTCCGAGCGGTTCGACGTCGAGCTCGGTCCGGTGGTGGCCAACTTCGTCCTCGCCGACGAGATCAACCGCGCGCCGGCCAAGGTCCAGTCGGCGATGCTGGAGGTCATGGCCGAGCGGCACGTGTCGATCGGCGGCAAGACGTTCCCGATGCCCGACCCGTTCCTGGTGCTGGCGACGCAGAACCCGATCGAGAACGAGGGTGTCTACCCGCTGCCCGAGGCGCAGCGTGACCGCTTCCTGTTCAAGATCGTCGTCGAGTACCCCTCGGCGGAGGAGGAGCGGGAGATCGTCTACCGGATGGGCGTCACGCCGCCGGAGCCGCACGAGGTGCTCAGCCCGGACGAGCTGGTCCGGCTGCAGAACGTCGCCTCGCAGGTCTTCGTGCACCACGCGCTGGTCGACTACGTCGTCCGCCTGGTGCTGACCACCCGTACCCCCAACGAGCACGGCCTGGCCGACGTGGCGGGCTGGGTGTCCTACGGGGCGTCCCCGCGGGCCAGCCTCGGCATCATCGCCGCCGCGCGGGCACTGGCGCTGGTGCGTGGCCGTGACTACGTGCTGCCGCAGGACGTCGTCGACGTCGTGCCGGACGTGCTGCGGCACCGCCTGGTGCTGTCCTACGACGCGCTGGCCGACGGGGTGCCGCTCGACCACATCATCACCAGGGTGCTGCAGACCGTGCCGCTGCCGCAGGTGTCGGCGCGGCCGCAGGGCGGGCAGCCCCCGGTGCCCGCGGGCGCGCCGGGCAGGTAACGGCCGAGGGTCATGTTCGCCGCCAAGGACGACTCCGCGGACCGGCCGTCGTGGGCCCCGCCGGTGCTGCGGGGAGACCGGCTGGAGGCCGGGTTGCGCACGCTGGAACTCGACGTCAAGCGCCGCCTCGACGGGCTGCTGCAGGGCAACCACCTCGGCCTGGTGCCGGGGCCCGGCTCGGAACCGGGGGAGGCCCGCCCGTACCAGCCCGGTGACGACGTGCGCCGGATGGACTGGGCGGTCACCGCCCGCACGACCACCGCGCACATCCGGGAGACGGTCGCCGACCGCGAGCTGGAGACCTGGGTGGTCGCCGACCTGTCGGCCAGCCTGGACTTCGGCACCGCGCTGTGTGAGAAGCGGGACCTGGTGGTGTGCGCGGTCGCGGCCGTCGCGCACCTGACCGGGGGTGGCGGCAACCGGCTGGGCGCGATCATCACCAACGGCGCGGAGACGGTCCGGATACCCGCGCGGGGCGGCAGCGCGCACGCGCGCGGGCTGATCCGCAGGGTGGCGACCATGCCGAGGGCGACCGAGGGCACCCGCGGGGACCTGGCGTCGCTGGTGGAGAAGCTGCGCCGCCCGCCGCGTCGGCGGGGGCTGGCCGTGGTGGTGTCCGACTTCCTCGGCGACATGTCCTGGCAGCGGCCGCTGAAGGCGCTGTCCGCGCGGCACGACCTGCTCGGCGTGGAGGTGCTGGATCCGCGTGACGTCGACCTGCCCGAGGTGGGCACGGTCGTGCTGGCGGACCCGGAGAGCGGCAGGCAGCGTGAGGTGCACGCGTCGCCGTTGCTGCGCAAGGAGTTCGGTGCGGCGGCGCTGCAGCACCGGGAGCAGGTGGCGCTGGGGCTGCGCCGGGCGGGCGCCGGGCATCTGGTGCTGCGCACCGATTCGGACTGGATCGCCGACACCGTGCGGTTCGTGGTGTCGCGCAAGCGCGGCTGGTCGGGGGGAACGACGTGAGCATGAGCGGCTTCACCGCGCCGTGGTGGTTCCTGCTGCTGCTGGCGGTCGCCGCGGTGATCGCCGGGTACGTGATCGCGCAGCGGTTGCGGCAGCGGCGCACGATGCGGTTCACCAACCTGGAGCTGCTGGAGAAGGTCGCGCCGAAGGGGCAGGGCTGGCAGCGGCACGTGCCCGCCGCGCTGCTGGTGGTGTCGCTGCTGCTGCTGACCGTTGCGCTGGCCGGCCCGACCGCGGAGCAGAAGGTGCCGCGCAACCGGGCCACGGTGATGCTGGTGATCGACGTGTCGCTGTCCATGGAGGCCGTCGACATCCAGCCCAACCGGATCACCGCGGCTCAGGGCGCGGCCAAGTCGTTCGCCGAGGGGCTCACCCCCGGGGTGAACCTGGGCCTGATCTCGTTCGCGGGCACGGCGACCGTGCTGGTGCCGCCGACCACCGAGCGCACCGGCGTCGTGCGGGCCATCGACAACCTGAAGCTGGCCCAGTCCACCGCAACCGGGGAGGGCATCTTCGCGGCGCTGCAGTCGATCGAGGGCTTCTCCGCGGTCGTCGGTGGCGCGGAGGGTCCGCCGCCCGCGCGGATCGTGCTGATGACCGACGGCAAGCAGACCGTGCCGACGCAGGACCCGTTCGACCCGCGGGGCGCGTACACGGCGGCGCAGGCGGCCAAGCAGAAGCAGGTGCCGATCTCGACGATCTCGTTCGGCACGCAGCACGGTGTCGTCGACATCGAGGGCGAGGCGCAGGAGGTGCCCGCCGACGACGAGGCGATGGAGGAGATCGCCCGCATCGCCGGCGGGGACTTCTACAAGGCCGCGTCCGCCGACGAGCTGCGCAAGGTCTACGCCGACCTCGGCGAGCAGATCGGCTACGAGACCAAGCAGGCCGACGCCAGCCGCCCGTGGGTGCTGCTGGGCACGCTGGTGCTCTTCCTGGCCGCCGCCGCGTCCCTCGTGCTCGGCCAGCGTCTGCCCTAGCGTCCGGCTCGAAGCACGCGAGTTCCACGCTCGAGACCAGCCACCTCGTCTGCCCGCGACCGGACTTTGCCGGGGCCCTGACGTCGCAGTTCGGCGCGGTACCGCTCGAAGTCCATCAGGCGAAGCCGTTCTGCCGCCACGCCTCGTAGACCGCGACCGCGGCGGTGTTGGCCAGGTTCAGCGAACGCGACGACGAGCGCATCGGCAGCCGCACCCGGTCGGTCACCTCCGCGGAGCCGAGTACCTCGGCGGGCAGGCCGACCGACTCCTGCCCGAACAGCAGCACGTCGCCGGGGGAGTAGGCGACGTCGGTGTAGGAGCGGGTGCCGTGGCTGGTGAAGGCGTACACCTTCGCGGGCAGCAGTGCCTTCCAGGCGGCGGCGAGGTCGTCGTGCACGCGGACGACGGCGAGGTCGTGGTAGTCCAGCCCGGCCCGGCGCAGGTGCGGCTCGCTCAGCGTGAACCCGAGCGGCCCGGCCAGGTGCAGCTCGCAGCCGGTGTTGGCGGCCAGCCGGATGGCGTTGCCGGTGTTGCCGGGGATCTCCGGCCGGTAGAACAGCACACGGAACACGCCGCAAACCCTATCCGTGCAGCTCCCGGTAGGCGGCCGCGGCGCCCGGATGCAGCGGCACCCTGCCGGTGCCGATGAGCGTGCGCACGTCGAGGAACTGCGCCCCGACCGCCTGCTCGGGCACCAGCTCGGTGGCGTGCCCGGCCAGCACCCTGGTGATCGCGCCTGCCACGTCGTCGGGCAGCGACGGTGCGCTGACCAGCAGGTTCGGCGTGCCGACGGTGGGCAGGTCGCCGACACCGAGGTAGGCGCCGGCTGGCACCCGCACCTGCTCGTAGACCGGCCCGTACGCGGCTCGCAGCGCGGGCAGTACCCCGTCGAGCGGCACCAGGCGGACGGCCGTGCCCGCCGCCAGCTCGGCGACGGCAGGGGTCGGCACGCCACCGGACCACAGGAAGGCGTCGATCCGCCGCTCCCGCAGGCCGTCCACGGCCGCGGACAGCGTCAGGTACTCGGCCCGCACCGACAGTCCGGCGGCGGCCAGCATGCGGGTGCCGAACACCGCGCTGCCCGAACCGGCCGCGCCCAGCGACACGGTGCGGCCGGCCAGCCCGGCGAGGTCGCGGACCGGGCCGTCGGCCCGGACGACGAGCTGGAGGTAGTTCTCGTACACCCGCCCCAGTGCCCGCAGCCCGGCGGGCTGGGCGAACGGCGGCTCGCCCCGCGTCGCGGACTCGGCGGAGTCGGCGAGCGTCAGCGCCAGGTCGGCCTCGCCGGTGCCGAGCAGGCGCAGGTTGTCGACGCTGGCCTGGGTCGGCACGGCGACGGCCCGCAGGTTCGGCTCCACCCGGTTCAGCACGGCGGCGAGCTGCTCGGCGAAGGCGAGGTAGAACCCGCCGCGCTCGCCGGAGGCGATCGCCAGCCTCCGGACGGGACCGTCGTAGCCGGTGCCGCCGCAGGCGGTGAGCAGGCAGCCCGCCGCGGCCAGCAGCACGGCGCGCCGGGACGGTGTCACGACGGCTCACCTCCCGGCAGCGTGACATGCACG
The DNA here is from genome assembly GCF_004214935.1 of Amycolatopsis suaedae. Lineage (GTDB taxonomy): Bacteria > Actinomycetota > Actinomycetes > Mycobacteriales > Pseudonocardiaceae > Amycolatopsis > Amycolatopsis suaedae. The sequence goes on along the minus strand of NZ_SFCC01000005.1, from coordinate 57,275 downwards.
GCCAGCCCGTGTGGCCGGACGGCGTGAAGTTCCAGCCGCCCGCCGTGGCCGGCCACCAGCCGGTCGGCGATGGCCAGCCCGAGCCCGGTGCCCCGGCCCGCGCCGTCGCCACCGGCTCGCCAGAACCGCTCGGTGGCCCGGGCACGGTCCTCATCGGACAGTCCGGGGCCGTCGTCACGCACGACGATCGATCCGTCCGCTGTGGACTCGACGGTGACGGTCGCGCCGTCGCCCGCGTAGCTGATGGCGTTGTCCAGCAACACATCCAGGACCTGGGCCAGATCCGGCTCGGGGCAGCGCACCAGCAGCGGCGGTCCGTCCTCGGCCACCAGCGTCACGCCCGCGCGCTCGGCCGCCGCGGTCCAGGCGTCGACGCGGTCGGCGATCGCGGACCGCACCTCGGCCGGTTCCCCCGCCGCCCCGCCCGCGGCCAGCCGGGTGGCGGTGCTCTCCGCCATGCCGAGCGCGAGCAGCCCGTCGAGCAGTGCCTCCAGCCGTTCCACCTCGGTGACGGTGGCCCGGTAGGCGCGCTGCCCTTCGTCGTCGACCCGGGGTGCGAGCGAGTCGACCCGCAGCCGCAGCGCCGCCATGGGGTTGCGTAGCTGGTGCGAGGCGTCGGCGACGAGCCTGCGCTGCTGCTCGGCGGCGGACACCACGGCGTCGGACATCTGGTTGAACTCGGCCGCCAGCGTGCGTAGCTCGGCCGGGCCGCCGCGGGCGGGCACCTCGGCCCGCTGACCGGCGGTGACGGCCAGCACGCCGTCTTCCAGCCGGCGCAGCGGCCGCAGTACCCAGCGGGCCAGCAGCAGCGCGACCAGCACGAACACCAGCGCGGCGGCGACGGCGCCAGCGCCGATCGTCAGCCAGTACCCGGTGACGTCGGCCGCCGCGTTGGTCACCGACGCCCGCAGCACCACGACGCCGGTCACCCTGGTTCCCGGGCCGACCGGCCGGGTGAAGAAGGCAGGCTCGGTGGCCCAGGGGGTGACGGTCGGCGGGGGCGGTGCCGACTGGTTGCGCAGTGTGGCCTCGACGAGCGAGCGGACCTGACCGTCGGCCATGGACAGGCCGCCGGTCTGGGCCAGCGGGGTGCGGTGGGCGTCGACCACCACGACCGGTTCGTCGTATAACGTCGTATACGCTTCCGCTTCGGCGGCCAGCACGCCGTGGTCGCCGGAGTCGACGGCCTGTTGCGTGAGCACAACGAAGCGTTCGACGTCGGCGGTGCGGTCGATCACCAGCCGCTGGGTGCGCTGCTCGGCCGTGCTGGACAGCAGCGGAACGGCGAAACCGGCGACCGCGGCGAGCGCGAACACCACCAGGACCAGCAGCAGCCGGGCGCGCACCGCTCAGCCACCCAGCCGGTAGCCGAAACCGCGGATCGTGGTCACCAGCCCCGGACGGTCCAATTTGGACCGGAGCTGGGTGAGGTGGACGTCGAGCTTGCGGGACACGGCGACGGTGGCGTCACCCCACACCTCGTCCATCAGCTGCTGGCGGCTCACCGCGGTCCCCGGACGCGCCGCCAGCACGGCCAGCAGGTCGAACTCGGTGGCGGTGAGACCGGCGTCGGACCCGGCCACCAGCACCGTGCGGGCGTCCAGGTCGATCTCGACGTCCCCGAGGCGCACGACCGGGTCGTGGCCGGCGGCGGCCCGGCGTGCGACGGCGTCCATCCGGGCCACCAGCTCGGCCAGGCGCACGGGCTTGGTCAGGTAGTCGTCGGCGCCCAGGCGCAGGCCGAGGACGACGGACTGCTCGTCACCCCGGGCGGTGAGCACCAGCACCGGGACCTGCGAGGTCAGGCGAATCCGGCGCAGCACCTCCAGGCCGTCCATGTCGGGCAGGCCGAGATCGAGCAGGACCACCTCCGCCGCACCGTGGCCGGCCAGCGCGTCGGCGCCGCCGGCGACCCGGGTGACCACGTGGCCGCGGTCCGCGAGCGACTCGCTCACGGCGCCTGCCATCCCGGCGTCGTCCTCGACGAGCAGTACCCGCACGACGGCCATTCTGCCGCGCTCGCTGTGACATTGCTCCGCTACCGCCCGGTAGGCGCGGCGCGGCTACGCCCGCACGGCGGGTAACGGATAACCTCCACGGCGGCAGCACCACTTCACCGAACAGCATCAACGCGCGAGGAGTAGCACGTGGGACGGTCCGTTCTGGTCACCGGAGGCAACCGCGGCATCGGCCTGGCCATCGCCAGGGAGCTGGCCGAGGCCGGGCACAAGGTGGCGGTAACCCACCGTGGTTCCGGCGCGCCCGAGGGGCTGTTCGGTGTGCAGGCCGACGTCACCGACACCGAGCAGGTCGACGCGGCGTTCAAGCAGGTCGAGGAGCACCAGGGGCCGGTGGAGGTGCTGGTGTCCAACGCGGGCATCACCGACGACACCCTGCTGATGCGGATGAGCGAGGAGCAGTTCACCCGGGTCGTCGACGCGAACCTGACCGGCGCCTACCGGGTCGCCAAGCGGGCGTCGCGCGGCATGCTGCGGGCCAAGTGGGGCCGTTTCGTGTTCATCTCCTCCGTGGTGGGGCTGTCCGGGCAGGCCGGGCAGGTCAACTACGCCGCGAGCAAGGCCGGGCTGGTGGGCATCGCCCGGTCGCTGACCAGGGAGCTGGGCAGCCGCAACATCACCGCCAACGTCATCGCGCCCGGCTTCATCAAGACCGACATGACCGACTCGCTCAGCGACAGCCAGCGCGAGGCGATGGTGGCGCAGATCCCGGCCGGCCGGTACGCCGAGCCCGCCGAGGTGGCCGCCGCGGTCCGGTTCCTGGCCTCCGACGAGGCCAGCTACGTCAACGGTGCCGTGCTGCCGGTCGACGGCGGCCTCGGCATGGGCCACTGAGACTTTCCAACCACACACCGAACTGGAGGCACTGTTGTCCGGACTGCTCGAAGGCAAGCGGCTGCTCATCACGGGCGTCATCACCGACGGGTCGATCGCGTTCCACGCGGCCAAGGTCGCCCAGGAGCAGGGCGCGAAGGTGGTGCTGACCGGCTTCGGGCGCCTGTCGCTGGTCGAGCGGATCGCCAAGCGCCTGCCCGAGCCCGCGCCCGTGCTGGAGCTGGACGTGCAGAACGACGAGCACCTGGCGACGCTGGCCGACCGCGTGCGTGAGCACGTCGACGGCCTCGACGGAGTGCTGCACTCGATCGGCTTCGCCCCGCAGACCTGCCTGGGCGCGCCGTTCCTGGACGCCCCGCGGGCGGACACGTCGGTGGCGTTCGAGGTCTCGGCGTACTCGTTCAAGTCGCTCGCCGTCGCGGTGCTGCCGTTGCTCGGCGAGGGTTCCTCGGTCGTCGGCATGGACTTCGACGCCAGGGTCGCCTGGCCGGCCTACAACTGGATGGGCGTGTCGAAGGCCGCGCTGGAGTCGGTCAACCGCTACCTGGCGCGCGACCTCGGCCCGCGGGGCATCCGGGTCAACCTGGTGTCGGCCGGGCCGGTGAAGACGATGGCGGCCAAGTCCATTCCCGGCTTCGGTGAGCTGGAGAGCGGCTGGGGCGAGCGGGCGCCGCTGGGCTGGGACCCGGCCGACCCGACGCCGGTGGCGAAGTCCATCTGCGCGGTGCTCTCGGACTGGCTGCCGGCCACCACCGGCTCGATGATCATGGTCGACGGCGGGCTGCACGCCACGGGTCAGTAACCCCGGATCGCTGTGCTGCCCGCCACGGGGGCAGGATGGTGACCGTGAGCTATGACGCGTTGCTGTGGCTGTCGTTCGGCGGACCGGAGGGGCCCGACGAGGTCATGCCGTTCCTGGAGAACGTGACCAGGGGCAGGGGAGTGCCGCGCGAGCGCCTGGAAGAGGTCTCGCAGCACTACCAGCACTTCGGTGGGGTCTCGCCGATCAACCAGCTCAACCGCGACGCGATCGCCGCCGTCGAGAAGCAGCTCGACGCCGAGGGCGTCCGGCTGCCGGTGTACTTCGGCAACCGCAACTGGCGGCCGATGGTGGAGGACACCCTCGCGCGGATGGCGGCCGACGGCGTCCGCCGGGCGCTGGTGTTCCCGACCAGCGCCTACGGCGGCTACTCGGCCTGCCGCCAGTACGACGAGGACATCGAGCGGGCCCGCGCGGCCTGCGGCGAGGGCGCGCCGGACCTGGTGAAGCTGCGGCAGTTCTTCGACCACCCGCTGTTCGTCGCCGCGTTCGCCGACGCCGTGCGTACCGCCAGGCAGTCGCTGGCCGACCCGGACGCCGCGCGGCTGGTGTTCGTCGCGCACTCGGTCCCGGTCAGTGCCGACGCCGCCGCCGGGCCCGGCGAGGAGGGCGGCCACCGCTACTCCCGGCAGATCGCGGAGGCGTCCCGGCTGGTCGCCGCGGAGCTGGGCGTGGAGTCCTACGACGTGGTCTGGCAGTCGCGTTCCGGGCCGCCGCAGGTGCCGTGGCTGGAGCCGGACATCGTCGACCACATCGACGCGCTGCACGCCGACGGGGTGCCCGCGGTGGTGCTGTGCCCGGTGGGGTTCGTGTCGGATCACCTGGAGGTGATCTGGGACCTCGACAACGAGGCCGCCGAGCGGGCCGCGGAGCTGGGCATGGGGTTCGCCAGGGCGGCCACCCCGGGCACCGACCCGCGGTTCGCGGAGCTGGTCGTCGAGCTGGTGCGGGAACACGTCGCGGACGCGCCGGCGCGGAAGCTGTCGGACTTCCCGGCCGCCGGCTGCACGCTCAACGGCGCCCCCTGTGCACCCCTGTGCTGTGAGCCGCCCGCGCGCCGTCCCGCTTAGCTGAGCGCTAGGGCTGGCGGTCGGCCTGCTCGCTGAACACCCGCACGGTCTCCGCGACCGCGGCGGTGCGGGCCGTGCGCACGGCGTGGGACAGCGGCCGCAGCGCGGCGGCCCGGCCGTCGGCGGCGGACGCCGACAGGGCGCCGCCAGGGTCGTCGCTGTCGGCCAGGGCCAGGATGGCCGCGACCTCCTCGGCCCGCTGCAGCACCCGCAGCGCACGGCCGGGCGTACCGGCGGGCCAGTCCGGGCGCGGCCGGGCGCGGAGGCTGGCGGCCAGCTCGTCGCGGACTCCGGGCCGCTCCCGTGCCACCCGCAGTGCCTGCAACGCCCCGGCGCTCTCCCGCAGCGCCTCGGTCAGGCCGTGCTCGGCCTCGCCGAGCCCGACGTGCTCGACCGCGACCGGCCCGCCGAGGTCGAACACCGTCCACCGGAGCACGCCGTCGGCCACCGCCTCGGGGACGAGCCCGTGCCCGGACGACGGCCACAGCACGGCCTCACCGGCCCGCAACGCCGCGGTCGTGAACGGGCCGCCACCGCCGAGGCCGCGGACGTCGCCAGCGGCGGGCAGCACCAGTCGCGCCGGACCGGGATCGCGGCGGCGCAGGGAAGTCAGCAGGCGCGCGGGGCCGTAGGGACGGTCACCGGTGAGGGGCAGCTCGAACGCGGCGGCGACGGCCTCGTCGGCCGCCACCACCTCGTTGGCCTCCGCCCACACCCGCAGGGCGTCCAGCGCGTCGTCGGACGCGGCCGCACCGTGCAGCCACGCGGAGGTCCAGACGGCGAAGGTGGCACTGGGACAACACACGGCCGTCCAGCTTACTGGAGCTGCTCCACGTCGACGGCACCGCGACGGCGCAGTAGCGTCGGCAGGGTGAACTCCGCACCATCCGACCTGCCCCGCACCGCCGGGGAACTCCGCGCCGCCGGCTACGAGCCGCGCGGTGTCAAGACCGAACTGCACGACAACCTGCTCGCGGCACTGCGTGCCGGGCGGGACCCGTGGCCCGGCATCGTCGGGTTCTCCCGCACCGTGTTGCCCCAGCTGGAGCGCGCCATCCTGGCCGGCCACGACGTGGTGCTGCTCGGCGAGCGCGGCCAGGGCAAGACCAGGCTGCTGCGTACGCTCGCCGGCCTGCTCGACGAGTGGACCCCCGCCATCGACGGCGAGGAACTGGCCGAGCACCCGCTGGACCCGATCACCCCGGCCGCCCGGCGGCGCGCGGCCGAGCTGGGCGACGACCTGCCCGTGCGGTGGGTCCACCGCGGCGAGCGCTACACCGAGAAGCTGGCCACCCCGGACACCTCCGTTGGTGACCTGATCGGCGACGTCGACCCGGTGAAGGTCGCCGAGGGCCGCAGCCTCGGCGACCCCGAGACCATCCACTTCGGACTCGTGCCGAGGGCGCACCGCGGCATTGTCGCGGTCAACGAGCTGCCCGACCTCGCCGAGCGGATCCAGGTCGCGCTGCTCAACGTCATGGAGGAGCGCGACATCCAGGTCCGCGGCTACACGCTCCGGCTGCCGCTGGACGTGCTGCTGGTCGCCACCGCCAACCCCGAGGACTACACCAACCGCGGCCGGATCATCACCCCGCTCAAGGACCGGTTCGGCGCCGAGGTGCGCACGCACTACCCGCTGGACGTCGAAGCCGAGATCGGCGTGGTCCGGCAGGAGTCGCGGCTGGTCGCCGAGGTCGGCGAGCCGCTGCTGGAGGTGCTGGCCCGGTTCGTCCGCAACCTGCGGCAGGCCAGCGTCATCGACCAGCGCTCCGGGGTGTCGGCGCGGTTCGCCGTCGCCGCCGCGGAGACCGTCGCCGCGGCCGCGCTGCGCCGCTCGGCGCTGACTGGTGAGGAACCTGCCGTGGCCCGGCCGGTCGACCTCGACGCGGTGCCCGCGGTCCTGCGCGGCAAGCTGGAGTTCGAGCCGGGGGAGGAGGGCAGGGAGACCGAGCACCTGGTCCACCTGCTGCGGATGGCGATCGCCGAGACCGCGCGGTCCCGCTTCGCCGGACTGGACCTGCGGCCGCTGGCCGACGCGGTGACCGACGGCCACCTGGTCGCCACCGGCGAGCGGGTGCCCGGCAAGGACCTGCTGGCCGCGTTGCCCGAGCTGCCGGTGCTGCACGAGGTCGCCCAGCGGGCCGGGGTCGCCGCCGACGAGCCCGCCGGCCGGATCGCGGCGGCCGTCGAGCTGGCGCTGGAGTCGCTGTTCCTGTCCCGGCGCCTGGCGAAGGAGGCAGGCGACACGGCCACGGTGTACGGACCATGACGGTTCCCCTGCCGGACGGCTACTCCTACGGGCCGTGGAACGACGGCCCCGACCCGCTCGCCCCGCCCGCCGACCTGCGCGAGGCGATGGACGAGATCGGCCGCGACGTCATGGGCGGGGCGTCGCCGAGGGCGGCGCTGGAGGAACTCCTGCGCCGGGGAACGCCGCGCACCGCCGGACTGGACGAGCTGACCCGCCGGGTCTGGCAGCGGCGGTCGGAGATCCAGCGCAGGCACAACCTCGACGGCACGCTCGCCGAGGTCCGCAGGCTGCTGTCGGAGGCGCTGGAGGCGGAGCGGCGCGCGTTGTTCCCCGACCCCGGCGACGACGCGCGCCTGGCCGAGGCCGAGCTGGACGCGCTGCCGACCGGTACCGCGGCCGCCGTCCGCGAGCTGTCCGGCTACCAGTGGCGTTCGGACGAGGCACGGCAGAACTACGAACGCATCCGCGACCTGCTCGGCCGCGAGCTGCTGGAGTCCCGGTTCGAGGGGATGAAGGAGGCGCTGCGCGGGACGTCGCCGGAGGACGTCGCGCGGGTCAACCAGATGCTGACCGACCTGAACCTGCTGCTGGCCGCGCACGCGCAGAACTTCGACGACGTGCCGGAACGGTTCGCCGAGTTCATGCGCAGGCACGGGGAGTTCTTCCCGGAGAACCCGCGCACGGTGGAGGAGCTGATCGACGTGCTGGCGGCGCGGGCGGCCGCGGCCCAGCGCATGCTGAACTCGATGACGCCGGAGCAGCGGGCCGAGCTGGCGCAGTTGTCCCAGCAGGCGTTCGGCAGTCCGGAACTCGCCCAGCAGCTGTCCAACTTGGACGGTCAGCTGCGGGCGCTGCGGCCGGACTACGACTGGGACTCCGCCGCGCGGATGCGGGGTGACCAGCCGCTCGGGCTCGGTGAGGGTGCCCAGGCCATGGCCGATCTCGCCGAGCTGGACGCGCTCGCCGAGCAGCTCGCGCAGTCCTACGCCGGGGCCAGGCTGGAGGACATCGACCTCGACGCGCTGACCCGCCAGCTCGGCGAGGACGCGGCCGTCGACGCGAAGCGACTGTCCGAACTGGAGCGTCAGCTCCGGGCTCAGGGACTGTTCGAGCGGGCGCCCGACGGGTCGCTTCGGTTGTCGCCCAAGGCGTTGCGGCGACTGGGCGAGACGGTGCTGACCGACGTGTTCCGCACCTTGCGCGGACGCGGTGGCCAGCGGGAGACGGCGTCGGCCGGCGCGGCCGGTGAGCCGACCGGGTCCAGCAGGCCGTGGCGGTTCGGCGACACCCAGCCGTGGGAGGTGTCCCGGACGGTCCGCAACGCCGTGCTGCGGACGGCGTCCGCCGGTGGCGGCCGGGTCCGGCTGGACGTGGCCGACGTCGAGGTCGCCGAGACCGAGCACCGGGCCCGCGCCGCGGTGGCACTGTGTGTGGACACGTCGTGGTCGATGGTGCAGGAGGGCCGCTGGCTGCCGATGAAGCGCACCGCGCTGGCGCTGCACCAGCTGATCTCCACCCGGTTCCGGCACGACGCGCTGCAGCTGATCACGTTCGGCAGGCACGCCGCCACGGTCGAGCTGGAGGAGCTGGTCGGCATGGAGGGCGTGTGGGAGCAGGGCACCAACGCCCACCACGCGCTGCTGCTGGCCGGACGGCACCTGCGCAGGCACCCGGACGCCAAACCGGTGGTGCTGCTGGTGACCGACGGCGAGCCCACCGCGCACCTGGAGCCCGACGGCACGGCGGAGTTCCACTACCCGCCCCTGCCCGCGACGCTGCGCCGCACGACCACCGAGGTGGACCGGCTGGCCAAGCTGGGCGCGACGGTCACGGTGTTCCGGCTGGGCGATGACCCCCGGCTGACGGCGTTCGTCGACCTGATCGCGCGCCGCTCCGGCGGCCGGGTGATCGCACCCGACGACCAGGGCGACGACGACCTCGGCGCGGCCGTGGTCGGCGACTACCTGCGCTCGCGGCGCCCCGGTCGCTGACGTTCACGTCAAAGCAACGGAACCTGTGGTGGCTGCAGCCGCGGTGTCTCATTGCCCCCGTTTTGAGCGTCGTTGGCGATCCACACAGGCCTGTTGCGAATCGCTTCGAGCTGAGAGGTGATGCTTTCGGCCAGGCTGGTCACTGCGTCGTAGGCTTCGTTGCCGATTCGGGTGCATTCACGAAGGAAGTCCTCGGCGAGTTCATTCCAGGATTCGCCCTGGATCGGCCGTTCCTTCTCAGCGCCTTTGGCTGCGTCGGTGGCGATCGACCCCAGGGCGGACAGGATCCCCACCATTGCGGCAGCTCCGCCGGGGCCGGTAGCCACGGTCGTTGCGGCGCCGACGAGTGCGGCGATGGCAGCCGCGACGAAACTGATGCCTTCGCCGCCGCCTCCGGCCTCTGGAGGGTGAACTTTCTGATCGAACCTCTCGGTCATCTTGTCCATGAGGTCGCGGACGTTGTTCAGTGCTTCCAGATGGATGGACCGGTATCGCCCGAGTGCTTCGGCGAGTGTCAACATCTGGTTCTCGTGGCCGATGCTGTACTCGATCGCACGCTGATGGTATTTAAGAATCTCGAATCTGCGCTCGTCGAGTATTCCGTCCCGCACGTCCGAAAGTGCGTCACGTACACTTTCCAGCGATCCGGAAGGGGAAAGTGGGTAGTCGCCTTCATTCTTCCGGGTTGCCGCGGAGTTCAGCAGGAAAGGATGTACCAGTTTGGCGAAAGTCTGCCCGATTTCGCCGGGAGGGTTGTGCCAAACATTGGACAGTGCATGCAATGCGTGAAAGAAGCGTGCCGGGTCGATTCCGTCGAACACCGAGCGAAGTTCGATACTGGAGTCGATCTCGGGAAAGCTCTCGTTCGCTAGGTTCCTCGGTGGTATGCCGAGGGTGCATTCGCAGTCCAGTGAGTAGTTCGGGTCCTGGCTCTTTCTGTCAAATTCTTCACCGTACCCGCACTTGGTGCAAGTATAACGGCGGGGACCGTCGTGCAGGTCGGGTCTCGTGAGATACTCGATCCAGCTTCCGAAGGTGGTAGCTACGTCCGCGACGTGGTCATCGAATGGTTCGTGATACAACTCGACGTGCGGAGCGAGATCCTTGGGTGGTTTTTTCGCCATCACACACCGAGCCCGTCGAGTCCGCGAGCGATCTTGTTGAGCGTTTCCGTTGCCCTGAGGTCAGCGCCGTGGGTGCGATCGGCGAGTTCGATCATGTTGGCCGAATGAGTTTGTAACCCGCTGATGAAGCTGTCCAACTCGGTGATCTTGGCGCTGATCATGCCGGCGAGCCAGTTGAGAAACTTGTCACCGGCGTCCGGCATCCGGCCGCTGCCGCCGTGTCCGCCCGTCCAGTAGAAGACCCGGGAACTGACTAAGTCATACGCCTCCTGGTATGACTGGCGCTGCGCCTGGAGATGGGCCACGACCGAATTGACCACGTTCTGCGCGCCGGCTCGCAAGATGTCCGGGTTCACCTGGATGCCAGTGGTCACCGACACTCTCCTTCGTCGCCAGCAGGTGTTGTTCGATGAAGCTAGGCGACTGGACTTGCGGAAATCTTGAACTTGATCTTGGTTGACGGCGGGGCTATGACGGGCCGACCTCGCGCTGCTCCTCCACGTGGGAGACGCCGGGGACGGCCCGCAGGCCGTCCAGGCCGCCGGAGCCGACCGAACCGGTCACCACGCCGATCGGCTCCAGGACCTCGTCCACCCGCAGCCCGGCGGCCTCCAGCGCGGAGACCACCGGGCCCAGCGGCGAGCGCTGGTCGCTCACCGAGACAACCACCCTGGTGTCGGCCACCATGAACCTCCCGAAGGTCAGCGCGGCGCCTGCGCCAGGCCGGCACCGACGTCGGTCGACGGCAGCGGCAGCCGCCGGGCCGTCTGCGACAGCCTGGCCCACAGATCCATGCCCTTCGCGCCCTGCTGCGCCAGCAGCGCGGCGACGCCGGACACGTGCGGCGTGGCCATGCTGGTGCCGCTGATCGTGTGATACCGCTGCTGGCCCGGCCAGCTGGAGTAGACGTCGACGCCCGGCCCGGCCAGGTCGACCGCGCCGATGTCGTCGGCGGTGCCCGAGGAGAAGTCGGCGATGGCACCGGCGACGTCGACGGCCCCGACCGCGAAGATCGACGGGCAGTTCGCCGGGTGGCCGACCGGGGCGATGCTGCCCTGCGACCGCTTGCTGGCGTTGCCGGTCGCCGCGATGATCAGCGTGCCCTGCGCGAGGGCACGCTGCGCGATCTGCTCGAACAGCGGCGAGAACGGCGTGCCCGGCTGCACGTCGGCGCCCAGCGACATCGACACGACCGCGCAGCCGTTGCTGATGGCCCAGGAGATCCCGGACAGGATCCCGCCGTCGGAGCCGGTGCCTGCGTTGCTGAGCACCTTGCCCGCGTAGATCTCGGCCTCGTGCGCGACGCCGTAGCCCGGGCCCTCCGCGGCGTCACGCGGGCCGCAGGCCGTGCCGATGCAGTGGGTTCCGTGCCCGTGGCCGTCGGCCGCGTCCTCGCCCTGGATGAACGAGCTGGTCACCACCACGCGGCCGGCGAAGTCCGGGTGCGCCGCGTCGAAGCCGGTGTCGAGCACCGCCACCCGCACGCCCTTGCCGGTCATCGGGCTCTGTGGCGCCCCGACCGCCTGCAGGCCCCAGGTGAACTGGGTTTCGTCGACGGCGGCGGGCTGCGCGGCCGGCGCGCCGTAGGCGTAGACCGTCCGTTCGGCCTCGACCAGCGTGATCGGGCCTTCGCGCAGCGACGTCGCGGTGAGCGCGTCCGCCTGGTCCGGGCCCGCGTTCAGAACCGCCACCCCGAGTTCGTCGAACAGCAGCCCGTCCGACTCGTTGAGCACGCTGGCCACCGAGGCCCCGGCCAGCTCCGCGGACCGGGTCGGCCGCAGGCCTGCCACCTGCGCGATGCTGTCGATTCCCGCCGCGCTCTCACCCCGGGCCACCAGCACCAGGTACCGCCCGGATCCACCTGCCGCGTTCGTCATTTTCGCCACCCTCTTCCCCTCGTCGACACAAGCACCATTAGGTGAATCGGCACCGTAGGGTGACCTGAAACCTACCTTTGATTACGGTTCGATAGCAAATGACTCCGCGGAGTGACCACGATCCGGGCGCCGCGGCCCGGTACGAGGGTGATGTGCCGGGGTTCTGTGTGCTCGCGGCGGGCCCGGTCGGGTGCGAGGTGGAAGCGGGTCAGGACCGCTCGCAGCACGGCCGTCGCCTCCATCAGCGAGAAGCCCGCGCCCAGGCAGCGGCGCACGCCGCCGCCGAACGGGAACCAGGTCCCTGCGGGCGGCCCGCCGTCGAGGAAGCGCTCCGGGCGGAACACGCCGGGATCGTCGTGGTGGGCGGGGTCGTGCTGGACCAGCAGGATGGACGGCAGGACGGCGTGGCCTGCCGGGATGAGGTAGTCGCCGATCCGGACGTCCTCGGTCACCACCCTGGCCACCTCGGACAGGACTGGGTGCAGCCGCATCGACTCCTTGGCCACGGCTTCCAGGTAGGCGTCGGCGCCGCTGTCGGCTGCCTCGGTCGCCCTGGCCAGTGTCACCGGGTCGCGGGCCAGCTCGTGGAACGCCCAGCCCAGCGCGGTCGCGGTCGTCTCGTGCCCGGCCAGCAGGAGGGTGATCAGCTGGTCGCGCAGCTCGGCGTCGGTGAGCGCGTCACCATCCACGGTGACCGTGAGCAGCCGGGACAGCACGTCGGTGCGCGACCCGAGGTCGCCTGCCGTACGGCGCTCGGCGATCTCGGCGTAGATCAGCTCGTCGACCCGCGCCTGCCCCTCGGCGTTGCGCCGCCACCGGCCGTGACGCTGGAGCCGTTCGTCGTGCCAGCCCCAGAGGTCGAGCGGGCCGATGTCGAGCAGCCGGGTCAGCAGGCCCCGCAGTTCCTCCAGCCGCGGGCCCTCGGCGACGCCGAACACGACCCGCAGGATGACCTCCAGGGTCAGCGCCTGCATCCGGGCGTGCGAACGGAACGCCACCCCGGACGGCCAGCGGGAGATCTCGCGTTCGGCCAGCTCGGTCACCAGGTCGCGGTAGCCACGCAGCGCGGTGCCGTTGAACGCGGGCATCAGCAGCTTGCGGGCCCGCAGGTGCTCGCCCTCGTCGGTGAGCAGCACGGAGTGCTCGCCCATCATCGGCTTGAGGATCATGTTGCCCTTGCCGGCGTGGAACGTGCTGGCCGGGCCGCCGAAGACGGACTTGATGTCGGCGAGGTCGGCGAGCACGACGACGTTGCGTTCCGGGAAGATCCGCAGCCGGAAGACGTCGCCGTAGCGGCGGCGCCACACCGGCAGCATCCGGTGCCGGCCGTAGCCGAACAGCATGGTCTGGAGGAACACCGGCGCCGACGGGCCCGGCGGCGCGGGCAGTTGTGCGACTGGCGTTTCGAGCGTCATCGGCCGTCCCCTTCCGGCGATTGAGCTACACATACGTTTTATACGTCCGTATAGATAGGGTGTCCAGGGCTAGGCTGTGGCGGTGGGGCATCGCGAGGACTTGCTCGCCGCGGCGCGGCGGCTGCTGGAGGAGAAGGGGTACGCCCGGATCACCGCACGGGATCTGGTGGCTGCCTCGGGCACGAACCTGGCCTCGATCGGTTACCACTTCGGTTCGAAGGAAGGGCTGCTCAACGCCGTCATCGGCGAGGTGTTCGAGGAGTGGACCGACCGGATCGCCGGGCTGGCGATGGCCGACCCGGCCGCCACGCCTGCGCGCCGGGCGGAGATCACCTGGAGTGCGGTCCTCGCCGATCTCGACCGCATGCGGGACACCCTGCTGTCCTATGTGGAGGCTCTGGCGCAGGCCGAGCGGGTTCCCGCGCTGCGCGAGCAGTTCGCCACGCACTACCGCCGCGCCCGCACGCGGGTGAGCAGGCTGGTGGCCAGGACGCTGGGGATCGAGCCCGACGAGCCGCGGTGCGTCGCGCTGGCCAGCTTCATCATCGCCGCGTGCGACGGGTTGTCCGTGCAGTGGCTGGTCGACCCGGAGGGCGCGCCCACCGCGGAGGAGATGATCGCGGCGCTGCGGCTGTTCTGGTCGGCGTCGATGGGCACGCGCAGGGAGACCGTGTGAGCGCGGGGCTGTCGGTGGGGCAGGTGGCGGAGCTGGCCGGGGTGACGGTGCGGACCCTGCACCACTACGACGAGGTCGGCCTGCTGTCGCCGAGCGGGCGCACGGCGGCGGGCTACCGCCGCTACTCGGGCGGTGACCTGGACCGGTTGCAGCGCATCCTGTTCTACCGCGAGCTGGGGTTCGGGCTGGACGAGATCGCCTCGATCGTCGACGACCCGGACGCCGACGCGGTGGCACACCTGGAACGCCAGCGCCTGCTGCTGACCGAACGGATCGAGCGGCTGGGGCGGATGGTCGCCACGGTGGACCGCACGCTGGAGGCGAAGCGGCTCGGCGAGGCGCTCACCGCCGAGGAGAAGCTCGAGGTGTTCGGCGGCTACCGCGAACCCGAGGGCTACAGCGAGCAGGCGGTCGCCCGCTGGGGCGACACGCCGCAGTGGCGCTGGGCCCGGGACAACCGCGGTCCGATGACCAAAGAGGACTGGGAGAAGGCCGAGAAGGTACGGCGGGACTGGGTCGGCAGACTGCTGTCCGTTGTGGACTCCGGCGCCGCGCCCGGCAGCCCGGCGGCGATGGACCTGCTGGAGGAGCACCGCCGGATGCTGGCGGAGTTCATGGGGGAGTGCGACCACGAGCTGCACCGCCACCTCACCGAGCTGTACGCGACCGACCCGGTCCAGCTGGCGTTCCTGATCCGCGAGCCCGACCAGCGCCCGGGCATCGGCCGTTATCTCGCCGACGCCGCGACGGCCAACGCCGCGCGGTACGCGTGAGCCATCCCACCGGACGGGAAAGCGGGACGGCCGTACGCTTAGTCTGGTTGGCATGCAGACCTGGTCGTCCATCGCCGTGCCCAGTTTGTCCGGAAAGCCCAGCCCGCTGCGGCTGCACGACACCGCGACCGGCCAGGTCCGGCCCACCGCGCCCGGCGCGACGGCGACGATGTACGTCTGCGGCATCACCCCCTACGACGCCACCCACCTCGGCCACGCCGCCACCTACCTGGCGTTCGACCTGGTGCACCGGCTGTGGCTGGACGCCGGGCACGACGTGCACTACGTCCAGAACGTCACCGACATCGACGACCCGCTGCTGGAGCGCGCCGAACGCGACCAGGACGACTGGGTGGTCCTCGGGATGCGGGAGACCGCGTTGTTCCGCGAGGACATGACCGCGCTGCGGGTGCTCCCGCCGCGGGAGTTCGTCGGCGCCGTGGAGAGCATCCCGGAGATCGTCGAGGTGATCGGCAAGCTGCTGGCGTCCGGCGCGGCCTACCGGGCCGACGACCCGCGGTACCCGGACGTCTACTTCGACCACACTGCCACCGGCCGGTTCGGCTACGAGTCGAACTACGACCTGCCCACCATGACGACGCTGTTCGCCGAGCGGGGCGGCGACCCCGACCGGCCGGGCAAGCGGCACCCGCTGGACGCCCTGCTGTGGCGGGCCGCCCGGCCGGGCGAGCCGTCGTGGGAGTCGGAGCTGGGAGCCGGCCGGCCCGGCTGGCACATCGAGTGCAGCGCCATCGCGGCCAACCGGCTCGGCATGGGGTTCGACGTCCAGGGCGGCGGCTCCGACCTGGCCTTCCCGCACCACGAGTACAGCGCGGCCCACGCCGAGGCGCTGGCCGGCTCGCACCCGTTCGCCAGGCACTACGTGCACGCCGGCATGATCGGCCTGGACGGCGAGAAGATGTCGAAGTCACGCGGCAACCTGGTGTTCGTGTCCCGGCTGCGGGCCGACGGCGTCGACCCGGCCGCCATCCGGCTGGCCCTGTTCGACGGGCACTACCGGACCGACCGTGCCTGGACCGGCGACCTGCTGGACCGGGCGAAGGCACGCCTGGCCCGGTGGCGCGAGGCCGCCGCGCTGGACAGCGGACCGGACGCCGCCGCGACCGTCGGCAGGCTGCGGGAGCACCTCGCCGACGACCTGGACACGCCGAAGGCGCTGGTGGCCGTCGACGCCTGGGCGCAGGACGCGCTGACCAGGCGCGGCGGCGACACCGCCGCGCCCGGCACCGTGCGCGACGCCGTCGACGCCCTGCTGGGCGTGGCGCTGTAGGCCCGGGCTCAGGCCACCTCGCCGTCGCGCAGGCGCAGCTCGGCGCCGTCCCAGCCGCGGCGCAGCCACCGGTCGTGCGAGGCCACCACCACCGCGCCCGGCGCGCTGTCCAGTGCGGCGAACAGTTCCTCGGCCAGCGTCAGCGAGATGTGGTTGGTCGGCTCGTCGAGCAGCAGCACCTGCGGTGGGTCGCCGAGCAGCGTCGCCAGCGCCACCCGGCGGCGCTGCCCGACCGACAGGCTGCCGACCGGCCGGTCCAGGTCCCTCGGCGCCACCAGGCCCAGCTCGGCCAGCGCGACGGCGCGCTCGCCGGCCGCTCGCCGGTACAGCTCCCGGGGTGAGCGGGCCGGGTCGGCGAACTCGACGTCCTGTTCGAGCAGGCCGGTGCGCACGCCGGGGCCGTGGAACACCATGCCCCGGTCCGGCCTGAGCGCGCCGTCCAGCAGCCGCAGCAGCGTCGACTTGCCCGCGCCGTTGCCACCGGTCACCAGCAGGCGGGCGGCGCCGTCCACGTCGAGGTGTCCGATGTGGAGCCTCCCGGTCACCGTCACCGCGCGGACCGACACCGCCCGGTCCACCCGCGAGTTCCCGGTCAGCGGCGCGGCGAACCGCAGCGGTGCGGGCGGTTTGCGGACCTGCTCGCGTTCCAGCCTGTCCAGCCGCTGCTGCGCGTTGCGCACCCGGCGGGACACCTGCTTCTGCACCCTGCCGGTCTTGAAGTCGTACAGCATCTTCGCCGGATCGCGGGGCGCCCGGTCGTGTGGCGCGACGGCGCGGGCGGTGACCCGCACCGATTCGGCCAGCCGCTTCAGTTCCTCCTGTTCCTCGGCGTAACGCTGCTCCCAGCGGGCCCGCTCGGCCTTCTTGTGGCCGAGGTAGGCGGTGTAGGCGCCGCCGTAGCGGGCCGGGCCGCCGAGGGCCGGGTCGAGGTCGACGATGTCGGTGCAGACGGCGTCGAGGAACACCCGGTCGTGCGAGGCGAGCACCACCGTGCCCGGCAACGCCGCGAGATGCTGTTCGAGGAACTCCATCGCCGGGTCGTCGAGGTGGTTGGTCGGCTCGTCCAGCAGCAGGGTTGCCGGCCTGCGGATCAGCAGGGCCGCGAGCCCCAGCCGGCTGCGCTGGCCGCCGGACAGCGTGCCGACCATCCGGTCCGGTGCGATGCCGCCCAGGCCCAGCCCGGCACACACCAGGCCGGCCCGGCGGTCGGCGTCCCACAGGTCGTGGGCCTGCGCCCACTCCAGTGCCCGGCCGTACTCGTCGAGTGACGCCTCGTCGCCGGGGTCCTCGGCCAGCCGTCCCGCCAGCTCGTCCAGCCGGGCGGCTGTCGCCCGGGTCTCGGCGAGTGCGTCGTCGAGAACATCGGCGAGTGTCGCCGACGCGGGAAACGGCAGTTCCTGGTGGAGGAAGCCGAGATCACCGCCGCGCTGGACCGTGCCGCCGAGCGGCGTGAGGGTACCGGCCAGCAGCCGCAGCAGCGTCGACTTCCCGGCGCCGTTCTCGCCGACCAGCCCGATCCGCTGCCCCGGGCTCGCGGTGAGCGAGAAGCCGTCCAGCACGACGCGGTCGCGGTAGGCGAAGACGAGGTCCCTGGCCAGCAGGGAAGTGGAGGTAGACACGAGGCATCACCGGATCCCGGAAGAAGGAAGCCCGCCGGGCGACGGCCTCGGGCGCGGGCAGGAAACGGTGTCAGTTCCTCATGATGGACACAGCTTAACGCGACAACTGTAGCGATAGCAAGTGCTAGTCTTGAAAGAACTCTTTCGAAAGGCCTCTTTCATGTCTGAGCTGCCGGCCCGGCGCCGTGTCCGCGACGTGCAGGTGATGCGGGCGCTGGCCCACCCGCTGCGGACGTCGCTGCTCAACTACCTGCTGGCCGTCGGCCCGCGGACGGCCAGCGAGTGCGCGACGGCGGTGGGGTCGACGCCGTCCAACTGCAGCTGGCATCTGCGCCAGCTCGCCGAGTACGGGCTGGTGGAGCGGGCCGAGGCGGGTGACGGGAGGGAGCGGCCGTGGCGGGCGGCGGTGGTGGGGCTGGACTTCGGCGAGCTGGCCCCCGACCCCGCGTACCGGACCGTGCAGGTGGCCGCCGCGTCGGCCCGGCTGGCCGAGGACCAGCTGCTGGCACAGCGGTTCTTCGACAGCGTCGACCGGCTGGACGAGCGGTGGCGGGAGGCGTCGGCGCTCAACTCCTACAGCCTGCGGGTGACCCCGGAGGAGCTGACCGGCCTGCTGGAGCGGCTGGACGGGCTGCTGCGCCCGTACGTCACCACGGTGCGCGAGGACGCGCCGGGGGAGGCCAGGCCGGTGCACGTGAGCCTCGGAGCGTTCCCGCGCGTCGAGGCCGACGGCAAGCCGAGCACGTGAGTACCCCGCTGCGCCGCCCGGCGTTCGTCCGGCTGTGGCTGGCGTCGCTGTTCTCGGAGACCGCCGAGTGGATCCTGCAGGTGTCGTTGCCGCTGCTGGTCTACCGCCTGACCGGTTCGGCGTCGTCGACCGCGCTGAGCATGGCGCTGGGGCTGTTGCCCGTGGTCGCGCTGAGCCCGGTGGCCGGGGTGCTGGCGGACCGGCTGGACCGGCGGCGCGTGCTGTGCTGGGTGGTGGCGGCCCAGGCCGTCGCGGCGGTCCCGCTGCTGCTGGTGCGCGACGCCGGGCAGACCGGCGTCGTCCTCGCCGTGGTCGCGGCCCAGGCCGCGGCGGCCGCGGTGTTCGAGCCCGCCCGCAACGCCCTCGTCCCCACCGTCGCCGGTGCGGGCAACGAGGTCGCGGCCAACGGCCTGATGAGCGTGACGGCCAACCTGGCCCGGCTGGCCGGGGCGGGCCTGGGCGGGGTGCTGCTCGGGTCCGGGGGACCGGCCGCGGTGCTGTCCGGCTACCTGATCGCGCTGGCGGCGGCGTTCGGGTTGCTGCTGGGCCGGTTCGGCACACCGGTGCCGGGTGCGCGGGGTGGCTCGGTCGTCCGGGACTGGGCAGGCGGACTGGCCGAGATCGGCGGGAACGCCCGGCTGCGGCTGGTCGGCGCCGCCGTCGCGGTGATGTCGGTGGCGCAGGGCATGTTCGTGGTCCTGTTCGTGTTGTTCGTGACCGGTGTGCTGGCCGGGGGAGACGGCGAGGTCGGCCTGCTGCGTGGCGTGCAGGCCGTCGGCGGGCTCGCGGCCGGGGCGGCGCTGGCGGCCTGGGGCCGGCGGGTGGCGCCGGCGAAGGTCCTCGGCTGGGGCGGGGTGGCGATGGGCGTGGTGAGCGCGGTGCTGTGGAACAGCTCGCACCTGACCACGGCGCTCGCGGTGTTCGCCGGGCTGTTCGCCGTCGCGGGCGGCCCGGCGGTGGTCGTCGGCGCGGGGCAGCTCGCGACGGTCCAGGCCGCGACGCCGTCCGAGCTGGCCGGGCGGGTGCTCAGCACGGTGTTCGCGGGCGGCGCGCTGTGCCAGGTCGCCGGCATGCAGCTGGCGGCCGTGCTGGCAGGGCCGCTGGGTGTGGTGGGCGCCCTGGACGTGCAGGCAGGGTTGTTCGTCGTTGCCGGGGTCGTGGTCCTTTACGGTGGACGTCGTGCCGAACCTCTACGCGACCAGCGACCTGCACGTGACCCACGAAGGCAACGGCGAGATCGTCGACACGATCCGGCCCGAGTCGCCGCGGGACTGGCTGCTGGTGGCCGGTGACGTCGCCGAGCAGGTACCGGCGATCGTCGACACGCTGACCATGCTGCGCGACCGGTTCGACACGGTGATCTGGACGCCGGGCAACCACGAGCTGTGGACCACGCCGAAGGACCCGGTGCAGCTGCGTGGCCAGGCGCGGTACGACGAGCTGGTGCGCCGCTGCCGGGAGATCGGCGTGCTGACCCCGGAGGACGAGTTCGTCACCTGGCCGCATGGTCCGGAGCCGCTCACGATCGCGCCGTTGTTCGTGCTCTACGACTACAGCTGGCGGGTGCCGCGCACCGAGGGCCGGACGATCACCGAGGCGCTGGCCGACGCGAGGGAGGCCGGGGTGGTGTGCACCGACGAGTACTTCCTGCACCCGGACCCGTACCCGAGCAGGCAGGACTGGTGCGCCGAGCGGCTCAAGGTGTCCACGGCGAAGCTGGACGCCATCCCGGCCGACCGGCGCACGATCCTGATGTCGCACTGGCCACTGCACCGGCACCCGACCGACCCGCTGTACTGGCCGGAGTTCGCCCTGTGGTGCGGCACCACCGAGACCGCCGACTGGCACCTGCGCTACCGCGCCGAGATGGCCGTGTTCGGTCACCTGCACATCCCGCGTAACACGCAGGCCGACGGCGTGCCGTTCCGCGAGGTCTCGCTCGGCTACCCGCGCGAGTGGCGCAAACGCGCCCGCGGCCCAGTCCCGCTGACGAAGCTCCTGTGAGCCGGGCGGCCAATGCGGCTTTCGTCGCGTTCAAGTACCCCAATGTGGCATTGGGGTACTTGAACTCCCCCAATGCCACATTGGGGGCGGCAGCGCTCGGCTACCGGGCCCGCTTGATGTAGCGCATCCGGATGTTCTGCGGGCCTGCGCTGTGCTGCTGCCGGTCGAACGTCTGGTCCAGCAGCTTGGCCACCGGCATCCGGCGGCCCTTGGTGATCACCGGCCGCCAGAGGAACAGCACCAGCTGCCCGCCGGGCCGCAGCACCCGCTGCGCCTCCAGCACGGCGCCGAGCGGGTCGGGGAACTCCTCCAGGCTGTAGCCGTAGAACAGCGCGTCGACGCTGTCGTCGGGCATCGGCAGCTTGCAGCCGTCGCCGACCAGGTAGCTCATCCGCGCGCCGGTGGTGCCGGCCAGCTTGTCCCGCAGGGCGTCGAGGCTCTCGCCCGCCGGGTCGAGCGCGATCAGGTCCGTGCCCTCGCCGAGGTGCTCGCGCAGCGCGGCGGTGTAGAACCCGCCACCGCTGCCGACCTCCAGGCAGGTCATACCCTCCTCGCGGCGGACCCACTTCACGTCCCGCCTGGGCAGGTCCCAGCCGAGGACCGCGCGCAGCGCCGGGCTGCTGATCAGCCGGTACAGCGCCGCGGGGGTACGCCAGCCGGCCCGCACCTTCGGCTTGTCGTCAAGCGTGGTCATGGGGGACTCCTCCTGATCTGGGCATGAGCTTGGCAGCCGCGATGGCGGCGATGACGAACGCGCAGAACCCGGCGGCGAGGGCGAACGACAGCCCCTCGACGAAGGAGTCCCGCGCGACGGTGAGCAGGGTCTGGGCGGCCTGGCCGCCGAGGTGGCTTGCCGCGCCGGTCGCCTCGGTGAGCCCGAGCTGCGCCTGCCGCAGCGCCTCCTCCGGGACGCCGGGAGCGGGCAGGGTGGGCAGCGTCGCCGCGTACACCCCGGCCGCGACGCTGCCGAGCACGGCCACGCCCAGCCCCGCGCCCAGCTCGTAGGCCGTTTCCTCGACCGCCGACGCCGCACCGGCCTGCTCGGCGGGCGCCGAGGCCAGCAGCGCGTCGGAGGCTGCGGTGAGCGCCACCGACACCCCCGCGCCGACGGCGACCAGCACCGGGCCGAGCAGCCACAGGTTCTCCACGGTGGTCAGCCACAGCGCCGCAGCCCCGAGCGCGGCGGCGACGAGGGCGAACCCCCAGACGGTGACCGCGCGGTTGTCGAACCGCCGCAGCAGCGGCCCGGCCAGCAGGCTGCCCGCCACCGCGGCGACCATGACGAACAGCAGCCGCAGCGCCGCCGCCATCGGCTCCAGCGCCAGCACCAGCTGCAGGTACTGGGCGAACAGCAGCCCGAGGCCGACCAGCGAGATCATCACCAGCAGCACGCTGGCCACGGCGACGCTGAACGTCCTGCGCCGGAACAGCGAGACGTCCAGCAGCGGCACCCGCAGCCTGCGCTGCCGCCGGACGAACGCCACCAGCACGGCCAGGCCGAGCACCCCGGCCACCGGCCCGGCGACGTACATGATCCCGCCGTGCGAGGTCTGCTTGATGGCGAACGCGACGCCGAGGACACCGATCGCGGCCAGCACCGCGCTGGTCAGGTCCCAGCGCTCGCCGGGCGGGTCGGAGGACTCCGGGATCAGCCAGTAGGTCAGCGGCAGCGCCACCACCATCACCGGCACGTTGATCAGGAACGCCGCGTGCCAGGAGAACGTCTCGACCAGGAACCCGCCGAGCAGCGGGCCGAGCACGGCGCCCGACCCGGCGATGCCGCTCCACACGCCGATGGCGGTGCGCCGCTCGTCGCGGTCCGGGAACGCCTGCCGCAGGATCGACAGGGTGGCCGGCATGATCATGGCGCCACCGGCGCCGAGCAGGGCCCGGGAGGCGATCAGCACCGGGACGTTCGGCGCGAACGCCACCGCGAGCGAGGCCAGCCCGAACACCACGTAGCCGATGACGAGGATCCGCCGCCTGCCGAAATAGTCGCCGAGCGTGCCGAACGCCAGCAGCAGCGGCGCGGCCAGCAGCGAGTAGATCGCGATGATCCAGAGCTGCTCGGTGGCGGTGGGGTGCAGGTCGGCGGACAGCGCGGGCAGCGCCATGTGCAGGACGGTGGCGTCGATCGAGACCAGCAGCAGGCTGGTGCACAGGATCGCCAGCACGGCCCACCGGCGGCGGACCAGCGTCGACATCGGGGCACCGGGCTCATCCGGGGCAGCACTGCCGAGCTGAGCTTGCTGGGACATGCCTCCATCGTCCCGATCCGCCGGCTCCCCCGGCGACGGCGAAAAGTCTGATTCCACAGTCATCCTCTGGGCTGACTACCCGCCGGCCGGCCCCTCCGGCCTGCGCCTGCGCAGGTACCGCTCGAACTCCGCGGCCAGCTTGTCGCCGCTGCCCTCGTCGACGTGCAGCTGGTCGTCACCGCGTTCCTCCAGCTGGCGGACGTAGGCGCTGATCTCCTCGTCCTCGCCGGCCATCTCGCTGACCGTGCGCTGCCACTCCTCGGCCTGCTCGGGCAGCGCGCCCAGCGGGATCTCGATGTCGAGGATGTCCTCCAGCTTGTGCAGCAGTGCCAGCGTCGCCTTCGGCGAGGGCGGGTGGGAGACGTAGTGGGGGACCGCGGCCCAGACGGATACCGCCGGTATCCCGGCCTGCACGCACGCGTCCTGCAGCACCCCGACGATGCCGGTCGGGCCCTGGTAGCGGTTGCGTTCCAGGCCGAACCGGCTGGCGGCGGCCTGGTCGTAGGCGGTCCCGGTCACCGGCACCGGCCGCGTGTGCGCTGTGTCAGCGAGTAGTGCACCCAGTGTGACGACCGTGGCGACGTTCAGCTCCTCCATGTGCGCCATCAGCTCAGCGCAGAACTTCCGCCAGCGCATGTTCGGCTCCGGGCCCTGGACGAGCACGACGTCGCGGCCGGAGCCGGCGGGCTTGCAGACCGACAGCCGGGTCGTCGGCCATTCGACCCGCCTGGTCACCCCGTCCACCATGCGGACGGTCGGGCGGCTGACCTGGAAGTCGTAGTAGTCGTCCGGATCGAGCTCGACCAGCGGGCTGGCATCCCAGTTGAGCTGCAGGTGCTCCACGGCGGTACTGGCGGCGTCACCTGCGTCGTTCCAGCCTTCGAAGGCCACGATCATCACCGGCTGGGTGTCGTTCACGTGGTCGGCGGACTGGGTGGTCGGCTCATCGGGGTCAATCACGTGGTCAGCCTACGACCCTTTCCAGGGCATCCGGACCGTAGGCTGGTGGGCATGGCTGATCGTCTCTCCTCTCCGCTGCTAGACGCTCTGTCCTCGCGCGTGGTGGTGGCCGACGGCGCGATGGGCACCGCGCTGCAGGCACACGACCTGACCCTCGACGACTTCGCCGGGCTGGAAGGCTGCAACGAGATCCTCAACGTCACGCGACCGGACGTGGTGCGCGGAGTGCACCGCGGCTATCTGGAGGCTGGCGCGGACGCGGTGGAGACCAACACCTTCGGTTGCAACTTCGCCAATCTTGCCGAGTACGACATCCCGGAGCGCATCTTCGAGCTGTCGGAGATCGGCGCCCGGCTGGCCCGCGAGGTCGCCGACGAGTTCAGTACGCCGGACCGGCCGCGGTTCGTCCTCGGCTCGGTCGGGCCGGGCACCAAGCTGCCCACGCTGGGGCACGCGCCGTTCGCCACGCTGCGCGACGCCTACCAGGAGGAGGTCCGCGGCCTGCTGGCAGGCGGCGCCGACGCGGTGATCGTCGAGACCACCCAGGACATCCTGCAGACCAAGGCGTCGATCATCGGCGCGCACCGGGCCATGGCCGCCGAGGGACGGCGGATCCCGGTGATCGCCTCGATCACCGTGGAGACCACCGGCACGATGCTGCTGGGTACCGAGGTCAACGCCGCGCTGGCCGCGCTGGAGCCGCTGGGCATCGACCTGATCGGGCTCAACTGCGCCACCGGTCCCGCCGAGATGAGTGAGCACCTGCGGCAGCTCTCCAAGCACGCGCGGGTGCCGCTGTCGGTCATGCCCAACGCCGGCCTGCCCGAGCTTGGCCCCAACGGCGCGGTCTACCCGCTGGGCCCGGAGGGGCTGGCCGAGGCGCTGGTCGGGTTCGTCCGCGAGTTCGGCGTCGGACTGGTCGGCGGCTGCTGTGGCACCACCGACGAGCACATCCGGCAGCTGGCCGCGGCGGTCGCCGACCTCCAGCCGGCCACCCGGCGGCCCCGGCACGAGCCGGGTGTGTCGTCGCTCTACCAGGCGGTCCCGTTCCAGCAGGACTCCACCGTGCTGATGATCGGGGAGCGCACCAACGCCAACGGCTCGAAGGCGTTCCGCGAGGCGATGCTGGAGCAGCGCTGGGAGGACTGCGTCGCCATCGCCCGCGACCAGACCCGCGACGGCGCGCACATGCTCGACGTCTGCGTCGACTACGTGGGCCGCGACGGCTCGGCCGACATGGCCGAGATCGCCTCCCGCTTCGCCACCGCGTCCACGCTGCCGATCATGCTCGACTCCACCGAGATCGACGTCATCCGCACCGGCCTGGAGCACCTGGGCGGGCGGTGCGCGGTCAACTCGGTCAACTACGAGGACGGCGACGGGCCGGAGTCGCGGTTCACCAAGGTGATGCAGCTGGTGGCCGAGTTCGGCGCCTCGGTGGTGGCGCTGACCATCGACGAGGAGGGCCAGGCCCGCACGGCGGACAACAAGGTCGCCATCGCCGAACGGCTGATCGCCCAGATCACCGGCGAGTACGGGCTCGACGAGGCCGACATCATCGTCGACACACTGACCTTCACCATCGCCACCGGCCAGGAGGAGTCCCGCCGCGACGGCATCGAGACCATCGAGGCCATCCGCAAGCTCAAGCAGCGGCATCCCGATGTCCAGACCACGCTGGGGCTGTCCAACATCTCCTTCGGCCTCAACGCCGCGGCCCGGCAGGTGCTCAACTCGGTGTTCCTGCACGAGTGCGTGCAGGCCGGGCTGGACACGGCCATCGTGCACGCGTCGAAGATCCTGCCGATGTCGAAGATCCCGGACGAGCAGCGCAAGGTCGCGCTCGACCTGGTCTACGACCGCAGGGCCGAGGGCTACGACCCGCTGCAGGAGTTCATGGCCCTGTTCGAGGGGGTCACCGCGTCGTCGTCGAAGGAGTCCCGGGCCCAGGAGCTGGCCAAGCTGCCGCTGTTCGAACGGCTGGAGCGGCGCATCGTCGACGGCGAGCGCAACGGCCTCGACGACGACCTCGCCGAGGCGCTGAAGACCAGGCCGGCGCTCGAGATCATCAACAACACGCTGCTGTCGGGCATGAAGACCGTCGGCGAGCTGTTCGGCTCGGGTCAGATGCAGCTGCCGTTCGTGCTGCAGTCGGCCGAGGTGATGAAGGCGGCGGTGGCCTTCCTGGAGCCGCACATGGAGAAGGACGACTCCGGCGGCAAGGGTCGGATCGTGCTGGCCACGGTGAAGGGCGACGTCCACGACATCGGCAAGAACCTGGTCGACATCATCCTGTCCAACAACGGCTACGAGGTGGTCAACCTCGGCATCAAGCAGCCGATCACCACGATCCTCGAGGCCGCGGAGGAGAACAAGGCCGACGCCATCGGCATGTCCGGCCTGCTGGTGAAGTCGACGGTGATCATGAAGGAGAACCTGGAGGAGATGAACTCCCGAGGGGTCTCCACCCGCTGGCCGGTGCTGCTCGGCGGTGCCGCGCTGACCCGCTCCTACGTGGAGAACGACCTGACCGAGACCTACCTCGGCGAGGTCCGCTACGCCCGCGACGCGTTCGAGGGCCTGCGGCTGATGGACGCGATCATGGCCGCCAAGCGGGGCGAGTCGCCGATCGTCGACCAGGAGGCCGAGGCCAAGCGCGCCGAGCGCAAGGCCCGCCGGGAGCGCTCGCTGCGCATCGCCGAGGCACGCAAGGCCAAGCAGGAGGCCGAGCGCGGCGAGGAGGAGCCCGCCGGCCGCTCCGACGTCGCGGTCGACGTGCCGCTGCCGACGCCGCCGTTCTGGGGCAACCGGGTGATCAAGGGCGTTCCGCTGGCCGAGTACGCCGCGATGCTCGACGAGCGGGCGACGTTCATGGGCCAGTGGGGCCTCAAGGGCGCCCGCGGAGGCAATGGGCCGACCTACGAGGAGCTGGTCGAGTCCGAGGGCAGGCCGCGGCTGCGGCACTGGCTGGACCGGCTGACCGCGGATGGCGTGCTGGCCCACGCGGCGGTGGTGTACGGCTACTTCCCGGTCGTCGCCGAGGGTGAGGACCTGGTGGTGCTGGCCGAGCCCAGCGTGGATGCCGCCGAGCGCACCCGGTTCAGCTTCCCGAGGCAGAAGCGGGACCGGCGGCTGTGCCTGGCCGACTTCTACCGGCCGCGCGAGCTGGCCGAGCGCGAGGGCACGGTCGACGTCCTGCCGCTGACCCTGGTCACCATGGGCCAGCCGATCGCCGACTACGCCAACGAACTGTTCGCCAGCAACGCCTACCGCGACTACCTGGAGGTTCACGGTCTGGGCGTGCAGCTGACCGAGGCGCTGGCCGAGTACTGGCACCGCCGGGTGCGTGAGGAGCTTCGTTTCGCCGGCGGGACAGCCGTGGCGAGCGAGGACCCGGCCGACGTCGAGGAGTTCTTCAAGCTCGGTTACCGTGGCGCGCGGTTCTCCCTCGGCTACGGCGCCTGCCCGAACCTGGAGGACCGGGCCAAGATCATCGACCTGCTCCAGCCGGAGCGAATCGGGGTGAAGTTGTCGGAGGAGTTCCAGCTGCACCCCGAGCAGTCCACCGACGCCATCGTGTGTCACCACCCGGAAGCGAAGTACTTCAACACGTGACAGAACAGTCTACTGTGGACACATTGGCGGGCGTGCTGTGGGACATGGACGGCACGCTCGT
This sequence comes from Amycolatopsis suaedae, assembly GCF_004214935.1. GTDB lineage: Bacteria > Actinomycetota > Actinomycetes > Mycobacteriales > Pseudonocardiaceae > Amycolatopsis > Amycolatopsis suaedae. The sequence goes on along the minus strand of NZ_SFCC01000005.1, from coordinate 29,870 downwards.
CGATTCGGAGAAACTCTGGGACGTCGCGCTCAACGAGGCGGCCGAGTCGCTGGGCACCCGGCTGTCCGACGCGCAGCGGCTCAGCCTCGTGGGGTCCAATATGGACCACACGGCGCGGTTCCTGCTCGGCGTGGCGGGGCGGGAGCCGGACGCCGACTCGGTCGCGTGGATGGGGGAGTGGATCCGCAAACGCACGGAGCGGCTGTTCGACGACGCGCTGCCCTGGCGGCCGGGTGCCCGGGAGGCCCTGGCCGCCGTGCGGGCGGCCGGTGTCCCGGCGGCGCTGGTCACCTCGACCGAGCGGTCGCTGACCGAGCGGGCGCTGAACACCATCGGCCGGGAGTTCTTCGACACGATCGTCTGCGGTGACGAGGTCGGCGGCCGGAACAAGCCCGACCCCGAGCCGTACTTGTTGGCGGCTCGCCAACTGGGTGTGGACCCGGCGCGGTGCGTGGCGGTGGAGGACTCCCCGCCGGGTGCGGCGTCGGCCGCGGCGGCGGGCTGCACGGTGCTGGTGGTGCCCAACGACGTCCCGGTCGAGCCCGGCCCGCGCCGGATCTTCCGCGACACCCTGGTCGGCATGGACGTACCCGCGCTCGCGGCCCTGCTGCCAAGCACGTGAAGGGGGCCCTCACGGCATGAGACGCCGTGAGGGCGGCCAGGCGAGGACGGGGCTGGTCTCGCGATCTGGAATCGGCGTGCCGGACAGTGGGACCAGGTGGGCGGGAACGTACAACTCGCGCTTCAGAACCTACGACTCGCGCGACCGGCCCGTTCGCGCGAGCGACCGGCACTACGTGAGAACTCGGTCCACATGGTGAGTTCTGCGCTCACGCACGCGAGTTCTACCTTCCGGCCCGCGAGTTCTGCACTCGGGACCACCCACCTCGCCCTGCCGCACCCGGACTGTGCCGGGGCCCTGGCGTGAGACGCCGTGAAGGCCACCTTCACCACGTCACACGTAATGAAGGTGGCCTTCACGAGCGTGCCGGGACGGGTCAGGAAACCAGCTCGGCCGGGATGTCGGACTTCTTCGTCCCGACCACGGCGACGTAGTACAGCGGCTCACCGGCGATGTTCACCCGGTGCCGGTAGCGCTGTGACGTGCGCAGTTCCAGGATGCCCTGGTCCTCGCAGGCCTTGATGAGCCGCGCGAACCCGGACGTGTCGCCGTCCTCCAGGAACCGGTCCTTGATCGTGAACGCGATCCAGCCACCGTCGCTGATCAGGTTGAACGCGGCGCGGAACGCCTGCGGTGGGATGTCGGCGTACCCCAGCGCGGCGACGCAGCACAGCGTGTTGAATCTGGCCTCGGCCAGTGCTCTGGCGACCGGTTCGGGTGGCGCGGTCACGTCGGCGACGTGGTAGGCGTCGTACACGGACGGCCGCTCGGCCATCGCGGCGTCCCGTGCCTCCGGGATGATGTCCACGCCGACGAGCCCGCCGACGCCCACGCTGCGTAACTGTTCGCCGATCAGGCCACTGCCTGCCCCCAGGTCCAGCACCCGCAGGTCCTCGGCCTCGTAGCCGTCGCGCTGCAGCTGTTCTTTCAGCGTCTTCGCGATCACATCGGGCGACTGACAGTCGAGAATGTCGTGGAACAACTGTTCGTACATTCCGGGAATGCGGTAGATCTCGGCATAATCGTGAAACCTGATATCCCGCCATTCGCCGTCGAGCCAAACCGAGCAGTACTCGGCGTCCTGGTCGACCTCCTCCGGGCGTTCGGGCAGCTTGATCCTCAGATTCCCCGGGGTCGCCGGGGTTACGTCGGTCTTTCGGTCAGGTAGATCACGGTTTTCCATATCACTTCCTTTCTGCTCACCAGCGCGGTGCGCATCGATTGGTTCCTTGCCAGCCAAGTGGAATTCCGGGGAAACGTCAACTTTGCTGTCCGCCATTCGGCGGTGTGACCCGCACGGCACCCCGGGCATCCCGCCGCGTGCCACGCCGGGCCGGATGGAAGGATCTACAGGCCGTGAAGACCTTCGATGAGCTGTTCGCCGAGCTGACCGAACGGGCCAGTGCCCGGCCCGAGGGCTCGGGCACCGTCGCGGCACTCGACGCCGGCGTGCACGCGCAGGGCAAGAAGGTGCTCGAGGAAGCCGGCGAGGTGTGGATCGCGGCCGAGCACGAGTCCGACGACCGGCTCGCCGAGGAGATCTCCCAGCTGCTGTACCGGGTCCAGGTCCTGATGCTGGGCCGGGGCCTGACCACCGAGGACGTCTACCGGTACCTGTGACCGGGCAGGGACGAGACGAACGAGACGAAGGAGCGGACGTGCTGCGTGTCGCGGTGCCGAACAAGGGAGCGCTGGCCGGGGCGGCCGCGGAGATGCTCGGCGAGGCGGGCTACCGGCAGCGGCATGAGCAGCGCGACCTCACCGTCCTGGACCCGGCCAACGACGTCGAGTTCTTCTTCCTGCGCCCCAAGGACATCCCGATCTACGTCGGTTCCGGTGAGCTGGACCTGGGGATCACCGGGCGTGACCTCGCGCTGGACTCCGGTGCTCCCGTCGAGGAACTGCTGTCGCTGGGCTTCGGCGGCTCGACCTTCCGCTACGCCGCGCCCGCCGGTCACGACTGGAAGGTCGCCGACCTGCACGGCAAGCGGCTGGCCACGTCCTACCCGCGGCTGGTGCGCCAGGACCTCGCCCGGCACGGTGTCGAGGCCGAGGTGATCCGCCTGGACGGCGCCGTCGAGATCTCCATCCAGCTCGGCGTCGCCGACGCGGTCGCCGACGTCGTCGGCTCGGGTCGCACGCTGCGCCAGCACAACCTCGTCGCGTTCGGCGACCCGATCTGCGTGTCGGAGGCGGTGCTGGTGCACCGCGCGGGCAGCGAGCCGGCGAAGCCCAAGTCGCAGCTGGTCGCGCGCCTGCAGGGGGTCGTGTTCGCCCAGCAGTACATGATGCTGGACTACGACTGCCCGAGGACGCTGCTGGAGGCGGCCATCGGCATCACGCCCGGCCTGGAGTCCCCGACGGTGGCGCCGCTGGCCGACCAGGACTGGGTCGCCGTGCGCGCGATGGTGCCGCGCAAGGACGTCAACCGGACCATGGACGAGCTGGCCGAGGTGGGAGCCAAGGCCATCCTGGCCTCCGACATCCGCGCCTGCCGCCTGTGACACTGTGACCGGCGCTCTGGCGGCGTTCGCGCCGATCTGGGTACTGACCGGCCTCGGCTACCTGCTCCGGCGGTTCGACGTGCTCGGCGAGCGGGCCGACGCGGTGCTGACCCGGTTCGTGTTCCTCGTCGCCATGCCGGCGGTGCTGTTCAGCACGCTGATCGGCACCCCGTTCACCGCGCTGGTCAACGAAGGCGTGCTCGCCTTCGTGGCAGGCACGGTCGTGGCCGCCGCGCTCGGCTTCGCCGTGTCGCTGCTGGTGTTCCGGCGGAAGCTGGCCGAGCGGACCCTGTCCACGGCCGTCGCGTCCTACGTCAACGCGGGCAACCTCGGCATCCCGGTCGCGCTGCAGGTGCTGGGCAACTCGACGTTCATCGTCGCCGTGCTGCTGTTCCAGTCGCTGGTGATGATGCCGTTGATGCTCGCGGTCGTGGAGACCGGCGTGGCCGGCGGTAAGGGTGTCCGGGTGCGGACGCTGCTGACCCTGCCGGTCCGCAACCCGGTGATCGCCGCGTCGCTGCTCGGGGTGATCGTCGGCAGCCTCGGTCTCGACCTGCCGACCGTCCTGCTGGAGCCGATCCACACGCTGGGTGACGCCGGGGTGGCGTGCGCGCTGGTGGTGCTCGGCATGTCGCTGCGTGGCGACCGGGCGGACGGCCCGGCGCCCGCACGACGGTGGGAGATCGTCACCATGGTCGCGCTGAAGGTCGTCGTGCAGCCCGCGGTCACGTTCGGCGCCTGCCTGCTGCTGGGACTGCCCGGTCCGCTGCTGTTCGCCGCCGTGCTGTGCTCGGCCTTGCCGACCGCGCAGAACATCTTCATCGCGGCCGGCCGTTACGCGGTGGAGGTGCGGTTCGTCCGGGACTGTGTCCTGATCAGTACTCTCTGTTCCATGGTCACCCTCTCCCTGATCGCCTGGCTGCTCGGCGCGGCGGTGCTGTGATGGGTGCCGGTCCGCACGAGCGCGCGCTGGCCCACGTGGCGGCCCGCGCCGCCGGGCCGCCGATCGACCCCGCCCGGCGCGTCGTCGTCCACTTCCACCCCGAGCGGCTGGCAGGTGGGGTGCCGCTGCTGGCGGCGCTGGCCAAGGACGGCGTGTACCGCTCGCAGTTCGAGACCGGCACCAGCAACGGCGGGCTGACCGCGTTTCCCGGCGGCGACCGCTGGCGCTGGGAGAGCCGGATGTTCGGCGGCGCCTACGACGCCGCGCCCGCCACCGAGCGGCCCAAGTACGGCGCGCTCGACCTGCCGGGCAGGCTGGCGCCCCGGTTCGGCTCCGCCTACCTGCGCCTGGCCGGGCATGTGCTGGAGCGGGCCACGTTCTGCTTCCCGGACAGCGTCTACCAGCCGTCGACGGTCGGGGTGGCCGCGGCCATGGAGCTACCCGGGCCGGGCAGCCTCGCCGACCCGCTGGACGACTACGTCGAAGCCCAGATCCACGGGCCGCTGCGGATCGACACCGACGTCGAGGCACTCGTGCTCGACCCGTGCTTCCGCGGCACCGAGGTCGCCGAACTCGCCGAACTGCTGCCCTGCCCGGTGGAATGGCACGACGGCTACCGGGTGTCCGTCGACGTCCTGCGCGAACATCCCGCCTACCGCGGCCAGGACATCGTCGACCTCGCCGTCGCGCTGGCGGTGGACGGCCGGCTCGACGCCGCCGTGATCGGCGCCGCCGCCAACAGCGGGCGCATCGACCGCCAGGCCCTCAAGCGGGTCTGGCACTACGTGGCCAGGTTCGGCTCAGCGCGCTGACCGGGGCTTCTTCGGCAGCAGGTCGTAGAGCTTCTTGCGGGTGCCGTTGTCGTTGACGTTGCGGGCCTCGGCCACCTCGGTGATGAAGTCCTCGAAGGAGAACTCCTGCTCGCCGGGCACCACCCTGGTCGCGGGCTGCTCCCGCCTGCGGTGTTCGAGCGCCTGCGCGATCTGGTGGAACGCCACGGCCTGCACGGTCTCCGGGGCGAATGTCGTCACCGGGACGCCGTGCGCGGCGGCCTCGTTCATCACCACGCCCAGCGGCACGTGCGGCAGGATCGGGAAGCCGGTCTGGGCCAGCTCGGCCAGCGCCGCGTTCGCGTAGCCGGACATCGGCCGCCGGTACAGGCCCGGCACCAGCCCGAAGATCGGGATGGGTTCCCGGTTGACCGAGCCCTCGACGAACCGCAGCTGGTCGTGCAGCAGCCGCAGCGCCCGGATGCTCGTACGGTCCGGCTGCACCGGTACGAGGATGCCCGAGGTGGCGGTCAGCGCGTTGTTGGTGAGCACGTCCAGCGCCGGCGGGCAGTCGATGATCACGTGGTCGTAGTTGGCGAACTGGATGACCCTGGCCAGCTGCCAGCCCGGCACCCGGAACTGGTCGAGCCTGCGGATCAGGTCGAACATGCCGGGGGAGGTGGGGATGACGTCGAACGTGCCGCCGCTGCCGATCTTCGCCCTCGGGTGGGTCACGGCCAGCTCCTCGACCGGCCCCTTCCACATCTTGGTGAGTGCCTTGGCCATGCTCGGTGCCTCGGGCGGCACCTCGGGCAGGCCGAGCATCTCCGTCGTGGCGTGTCCCTGCGGGTCGAGGTCGATGAGCAGGACCCGGTGTCCCTGCTCGGCGAGCGCGGCGGCAGCGCCGACGCTGAGCGCGGTCTTGCCGACCCCGCCTTTCTGGTTGACCACCGAGGTGATCTGCATGCAGGAAACTCCAGGCTCGTCGGAAGTACACCGCAGGCGTCGAAGGTTATTCGATCGGGCACTCCAGCGGTGGGACGCCGCGCGTGCGTGTCAGCGGCGCCGCACCATCAGGGCCTGCGCCCCGCCCGCCACCTGACCGGACACGTCGTGCAGCACGCTGCTGGCCGTGCCGATGCCGTGCGGTCCGATCAGCGTCTGCGCGTCCAGGCCGATCCACTCGCCCGCCGGCGGGCGCAGGATGTGCACGGTCAGCTCGCTGTTGATGAACCACCACTCGCGGGGGTCGAGGAAGTTCGACGCGCCGTTGCCCGAGTCGGCGACGGTGAACAGCCGCTGCAGCGGCGACGGCTGCTCGCCGGCGACCAGCGGGATCCGCTGCCGGGCCCACACGGCCGTGGCGCCGAGGTGGTCCAGACCGCCGGTGACGACGCGCCAGTCCATCGCGTTGAGGTAGCCGCCCAGCCAGGTGTCCGGCCAGGACGCCGGGCCCAGCGAGTCGGGGGACGGCAGCACGTCGCCCTTGGCGGTGGCCACCTCGGTCGAGTCCGAGGTGGCGATGCGCCACGCCGCTGCCCTGGCCACCGGCCGGTCGCCGCTGGCCAGCTCCGCCGACAGCAGCTCGACCGAACGCCCCGGCCGCTCGATGCGGGCCCGCACGGTGAACTCGGCGATCGGTGCCGGGCCGAGGATCTCGACGGTCACCCTGGCCAGCTGGCACTCGCGGTCGGCCTCGATTCCCTCCAGCGCCCGCACCAGCAGCGCCGACGGCGGCCCGAAATGCTGCGCGTCGGGCGACCACGGGCCCGCGGTGTGCTCGGTCGCCCGGTAACGGCCCTCGCCTTCGGGGCCTTCGGGCAGGTAGAACGCCTCTGTCACTACTCAGTCCGCTCTGTCCAGTGGGCTTTCCTCCCCGCTGTCCGGCTCCGGCCAGCCGGGGTACTCCGGCGGTGTGCCGCCGAACTCGGGGCAGTGTGCCTGGTGATCGCACCAGCCGCACAGCTTGCTCGGGCTGGGCCGGAAGTCACCGGTCTTGCCCGCTCGCAGGATGGCCTGCCAGATGGCCTCCAGCGTGCGTTCGAAGCGGCGCAGCTCGGCCTCGTCCGGCGAGTAGACCAGCGACTGGCCGTCGGTGAGGTACATGAGCTTGAGCTGGCGGGGCACCACGCCGCGGAGCCGCCAGAGCACCACGGCGTAGAACTTCATCTGGAACATGGCCTTGGCCTCGCCGATCAGCCTCGGCGCGGCGCCGGTCTTGTAGTCGACCACCCGGATCTCGCCGGTCGGGGCGACGTCGATGCGGTCGACGTACCCGCGCAGCAGCACGCCGGATCCGAGTTCGATCTCGACGTGCTGCTCGCACGCCTCGGGCTCGAAGCGGTTCGGGTCCTCCAGGCCGAAGTAGCTGTCCACCAGGGTGCCCGCCGAGGCCAGCCAGTCGGAGACCTCGTCCGGTTCGCCGGAGGCGAACAGCTCGGCCCACTCCGGCCGCTCGGCCGACAGCTCCTGCCAGGCGGGCTCCAGCATGGCCTTGACCTGGTCCGGGCTGCGCTGCCCGGCGGGCAGCGTGAACAGCTTCTCCAGCACCGCGTGCACCAGCGTGCCGCGGACCTGGGCCTTGGTGGGCCGCTCGGGCAGCCGGTCGACCGCCCGGAAGCGGTACAGCAGGGGACACTGCTTGAAGTCGCTGGCCCGCGAGGGCGAGAGGGCAGGCCGGCGGGGTTTCGAGTCTTCCTCTGTCTCTGCCGACGGCTCGGCAGCTGTCCCCGCGGTGCTCATGCCCCAGAGCGTAGGGCAGGGGTACGACGCTCCCGCGAGTCGTACGTTCCCCCGCGCGAGTCGTACGTTCCCCCGCGCGAGTCGTACGTTCTCCCGCGCGAGTTCACCGTTCGGGTGCCGTGATTACCGCCGTCCCACACCTGGGCGCTTACCATGCCTGCATGGCCGCGACCAGCGAACACGTGCCACCCGGCCGCAGGGCCGTCCGGGTGGACGGCGGCCTGCTGCTGTTCCGCGTCGGCGGGGTGCCGGTGCTGCTGGCGCCGTCCTGGTGGATCGGCTCGCTGATCGTCGTCGTGCTGTACGCGCCGTTGGTGGAACGGCTCCTGCCGGGTGCCCGGGTGGGCACGTCGTGGGCGCTGGCGGCGGCGTTCGCGGTGCTGCTCGGCCTGTCGGTGCTGGCCCACGAGCTGGGGCACTGTGTCGTCGCGCTGCGGCTGGGCATCCCGGTCCGGCGGCTGCGGCTGTTCCTGCTGGGCGGGCTGTCCGAAATGACCAGAACGCCCCGTAAGCCCAGTCACGAGGGCGTCGTCGCCGCGGCGGGTCCGATCGTGTCGGTGCTGCTGGCGGGGTTCTGCGGGCTGCTGCTGTTCGCCGTGCCGCCCGGTGGCGCGGCCTGGCTGCTGGTTGCGCAGTGCGCGGTCGCCAACCTCGCGGTCGGGGTGTTCAACCTGCTTCCCGGCCTGCCGCTGGACGGCGGCCGCATGCTGCGAGCCGGGCTGTGGGCTCTTACCGGGACCCGGGCCCGGGGGACGAAGGCCGCCGTCGTCGGCGGCTGGATCGTCGCGGGTGCGCTCATGGTGTGGGCGCTGTGGGGGATGGCCGCCGGCAGTGACGACCGCTGGCTGCGGCTGGGCGTCTGCGTGGTGACGGCGTGGTTCGTCGTCGCGGGGGCCGGGTCGGAGATGGCCGCCGAGGGCAGGCGGAGCTGGCCCGAGGACCTGCAGCCCGCCCAGCTGATCCGGCCCGTGCTGCAGCTGCCCGCGGAGAGCCCGGTCGGTGACGCGCTCGCCGCGTCCGCGGGCAGGGGAGTGGTGCTGGTGCGGGCCGACGGTGTGGCCGCGGGCCTGCTCGACGAGCACGCGGCGCAGCGGCTGGCAGCCGAGTCGCCGAACGCTCCGGCGGAGCTGGCCGCGGAGCCGATCCGGGCCGAGACCGTGCTGCTGTCGTCGGAGCCGGGGGAGGAGATCGCCGAGCGGGTCCGGGAGACCCCGGCGTGGCAGTTCCTCGTCGTCGACGAGGAGGGCAGGCCGTCCGGTGTGCTGCGCAGGGAGGACCTGCGGGCGGCGATGACCGGGTGGCGTCCGGCCTGATCCGGGCCTCTGCGAGGATCGTGCGCTGATTCGCAGAGCGCAGGGAGGTTCGGTGTCCGCAGGGGGGCCGTTTCGCGTCGGTGACCGTGTGCAGCTGACCGACCCCAAGGGGCGGCACTACACGATCGTCCTCAGTGAGGGGGGCGAGTACCACACGCATCGCGGGGCGCTGGCGCACGACGACGTGATCGGCAAGCCGGAGGGATCGGTGATCGTCTCGGCGGGCGGTACGTCGTACCTGGCGCTACGCCCGCTGCTGGCCGACTACGTGCTGTCGATGCCGAGGGGCGCGCAGGTCATCTACCCGAAGGACGCGGCGCAGATCGTGATGTGGGGCGACGTGTTCCCCGGCGCGCGCGTGCTGGAGGCAGGCGCCGGGTCGGGTGCGCTGACCTGCTCGCTGCTGCGGGCGGTCGGGCCGACCGGCAGCGTTACCTCGTACGAGGTGCGGGACGACCACGCCGACCACGCCCGCAAGAACGTGCGGCGGTTCTTCGGCGAGGAGCCGGAGAACTGGTCGCTGACCGTCGGCGACGTCGCGGAGCACACCGGCGAGGTCGACCGCGTGGTGCTCGACATGCTGGCGCCGTGGGACGTGCTGCCGACCGTGCGGGAGCACCTGGTGCCCGGCGGGGTGCTGGTGGTCTACGTGGCGACCACGACGCAGCTGTCAAAGGTGACCGAGGCGTTGCGGGAGCAGCAGAACTGGACCGAGCCGCAGGCGTGGGAGACGCTGCTGCGGCCGTGGCACGTGGTCGGGCTGGCCGTCCGGCCGGAGCACCGCATGGTGGCGCACACGGCGTTCCTGCTGACGGCACGCCGCCTGGCCGACGGCGTCACCCCGCCGCGTCCCCAGCGGCGGCCGAACAAGGCCAACCCCGGCGCCTGAACGATGTGGACCGGGGTTCTCACGTTGTGCCGATCGCCTGCGTGAACGGCCCGTTCGCGCGAGTCGTACGTTCTGGGGCGCGAGTCGTAGGTTCTGGCGCGCGAGTTGTACGTTCCCGCGCGGTCCCGGCAGTCGGGTGGTGTACGTGAAGGTGGAGTTCGCGTGCGGGAGCGTGGGACTCGCGTGCAGGAAGGTGGGACTCGCGGGGCCACGGGGTGGGAGGCGTGTCTCACGCTATGAACTCCACGCTCGTGCACGCGAGTTCTGCGTTCCGGCACGCGAGTTCCACGCTCACGCACGATCACCCCGCCCCGGACTTTGCCGGGGCCCTGACGTCTCACGTGGTGAAGGTGGCCTTCACGTGCCTTGAACGGAGCGAGGATGCTCAGCCGGGTATGCACCAGCGGTTGTACTGGCGCAGCAGGGAAAAGTCGGTGTCCCGGTGGTTGCTGCCGACGGTGACGCGGACGCTCACGATCGCGGTCGCGTCCTGGACGGCGGGCGGTTTGACCAGTGCGGCCTGGTAGTCGCCCGCCTTGTTCCAGGTCTCCTGCAGCTTGGCAATGGCTGTCTCGCTGGGCTGGACGCACGTGATGGCGGCGTAACGCCTGGCGTCCCTGGCGTTCATCGCCTCGATGATGGCCTGCGCGGCCGCCTCGGGGCTGGCCTCGCCCCGGCCGGAGGCGGGCGGCCGGGTGCTCGACGGTACCGCGCTGGACGGCGCCGCCGAGCTGAGCGGCGCGGGACTGGGCTGCGGTGGTCCGGCGTCGGCGGGGACCGCCTTGCCCGCGACCGCGCTGGAACCCGGGAGCAGGACGGCGAGCACGACGATCGCCGCCACGGCCAGCCCGGCCCCGGCGAGTGCGGCCACCAGCCCGGCCCGGGACTTCTCCTCGGGCCGGGTCTCCCAGGGGTAGGTCATCGCGTCAGGTACCGGGGACGGTGATGCACCAGTCGCTGCCGTTCTTGCGCTCGGCGTCCAGGTTCTGCTTCTGGGTCTTGCCCTCCGACGTCAGGACCAGCGCGATCTTGCCCTTGCCCGCGACGACCTTGGGGTCGCCGTCCAGCTTGATCGACGAGCCGGGCGGGGCGGGGGTGAGCGTCGGCTTGATCTTGTCCGGCGTGCACACGGTGCCGGCGACCTTGTCCCGGTCACCCTTGAGCAGGCCGTCGGAGAACGTCTCGGCGAGCGTCCGCAGCGCGGACACGTCCTCGGGCGAACCGGTGTCAGCGCCGGGCGCGTCGCTGGTCGGCGCGCTCGACTTCTTGCCGGAACTCGGTCCCGGCGCGGCGGGGGCGGAGCTGCTGGGGTTCGGCGGCTGGGCGGCGGTCTGGTTGCCGTTGCCCTCGTCGTCCCCGGTCAGCAGCAGGATCGCCGTGACGGCACCGCCGACGAGGAGCACGCCGAGCACCGACAGCCCGACGATCAGGCCCGTTTTGCTCTTCTTGGGCGGTTCCTGGTCGAACCCGCCGCCCTGCTGCGGGTACTGGCCATAACCGCCGTGCTGTTGTTGCTGGTCCCAGCCCTGCTGCTGCGGCTGGCCCCAGCCCTGCTGGGGCTGCGGGCCGCTGGGCGGGAAGCCCTGCTGTGGAGGCTGCTGACCGTAGGGGCCCTGCTGGCCGTACGGTCCCTGCTGGCCGTAGGGACCCGGCTGCTGCGGTGGGTAGGTCATCGAAGCCCCCTGGAAGTCTGGTGACGGTTGCGGCAGCCGCGGTGGGGTACCCGGCTGCTGCCATGAACGCACGGTAGCGGTTTGCTCCCCGTGGCCTGTACCGGGTTGGACCATTGCGCTTCGACGGAGTCCGTGCTTGAGACCGATCTTGTTCGCGACGCGCCGATCCTGTGATGCGGATAGGGCTTCTCATGTCGGTGATCGCCGGTACCGTGGACTGAAAAGCACTCCGAGGAGGTGCCGACATGCAACACAACCTTCCCGGAGGTCGGCCTGAGGACGCCGACCCGACCGATCCGAATGGACCCGACGTCAGGCCCGATGACCAGGCACGACAGGTTCGCTTCCTGGAAGAGGAAGTCGCCCTGCTGCGCCGGAAGCTCACCGAGTCTCCACGTCAGAACCGGGTGCTCGAGCAGCGGCTCGCCGAAGCATCGGAGCGAGTGAACCAGCTCACCGAGCGGAATAACAAACTGGTCGAGACGCTGCGCGAGGCACGCGGCCAGCTGCTCGCTCTGCGTGAGGAGGTCGACAGGCTCGCGCAGCCACCCAGTGGATACGGCGTCTTCGTCGAGTCGTACGAGGACGGCACGGTCGACGTCTACACCGCGGGCCGGAAGATGCGCGTGTCGGTGTCGCCCGCGGTCGAGGTGGAGACTCTGCGGCGCGGGCAGGCACTGCGGCTGAACGAGGCGCTCACCGTCGTCGAGGGTGGCGACTTCGAGCGGACCGGCGAGGTCTGTGCGCTGCGCGAGGTCCTGGCGCCGTCCGTCGAGGGCGGCAGCTCACGGGCGCTGGTCGTCGGGCACGCCGACGAGGAACGCGTGGTGTTCCTCGCCGACCCGCTGGCCGAGCAGCCGCTGAAGCCGGGGGATTCGCTGCTGGTGGACTCGAAGGCGGGCTACGCCTACGAGCGGGTGCCGAAGGCCGAGGTCGAGGACCTGGTGCTGGAGGAGGTCCCGGACGTCAGCTACGAGGACATCGGTGGCCTGGGCAGGCAGATCGAGCAGATCCGCGACGCCGTCGAGCTGCCGTTCCTGCACGCCGACCTGTACCAGGAGTACCAGCTGCGGCCGCCGAAGGGCGTGCTGCTGTACGGCCCGCCCGGTTGCGGTAAGACGCTGATCGCCAAGGCCGTGGCCAACTCGCTGGCGAAGAAGGTGGCGCTGGCCAGGGGCGACGACGACGGAGCCGAAGCGAAGTCGTACTTCCTCAACATCAAGGGCCCCGAGCTGCTCAACAAGTTCGTCGGTGAGACCGAGCGGCACATCCGCCTGATCTTCCAGCGGGCACGCGAGAAGGCGTCCGAGGGAACGCCGGTGATCGTGTTCTTCGACGAGATGGACTCGATCTTCCGTACCCGGGGCAGCGGTGTGTCGTCCGACGTTGAGACGACGATCGTGCCGCAGCTGCTGTCGGAGATCGACGGTGTCGAGGGCCTGGAGAACGTCATCGTCATCGGCGCCTCCAACCGGGAGGACATGATCGACCCGGCCATCCTGCGGCCGGGCCGGCTGGACGTGAAGATCAAGATCGAGCGTCCGGACGCCGAGGGTGCGAAGGACATCTTCTCCAAGTACCTGGCCGAGGGCCTGCCCATCCACGCCGACGATCTGGCCGAGTTCGGCGGCGATCCGAAGGCGACGTTCGACGCGATGATCCAGCACACCGTCGAGCGGATGTACGAGGAGAGCGACGAGAACCGGTTCCTGGAGGTCACCTACGCCAACGGGGACAAGGAAGTCCTGTACTTCCGCGACTTCAACTCCGGCGCGATGATCCAGAACATCGTGGATCGGGCGAAGAAGGCGGCGATCAAGTCGGTGCTGGAGACCAAGCAGCCCGGCCTGCGGGTGCAGCACCTGCTGGACGCGATCGTCGACGAGTTCGCGGAGAACGAGGACCTGCCCAACACCACCAACCCGGACGACTGGGCACGCATCTCGGGCAAGAAGGGGGAGCGGATCGTCTACATCCGCACCCTCGTCACCGGGAAGAACCAGGACTCCGGCAGGGCGATCGACACGGCCACGAACACCGGCCAGTACCTCTGACCGAAGCCAGGGTGGCCCGCTCCCGTCGGGGCGGGCCACTTCGGCGTGTCCGGACACCGACTGGTGTATAACGCCCTATACTGCGGGGCCATGAGCGAATCGTCGCCGGTGTCGGCTCCGATCACGTCAGCGCAGGTCACCGAATGGCTGGAGACGGTGGCCGTGGCCGTCCGGCGGGGCGAGGTGAGCCCGGATGAGCTGATCGAGTTGCTCGGGCAGTTGCGGTCCGCGTCGACGGCGTTCGCCAACGCCTCGGACTGGACACTGCTCGCGGCCAGGGAGGCCGGCGCCAGCCTGCGGCAGATCGCGCCAGTGTTCGGCAAGGGGTACGTACGGGCTCCCGCCGCGCGGCTGGAGAAGCTGCACCGGCAGGTCCTCAACTCCGATCAGTTCCTGGAACTGCTGCGGCGTAAGGGTGTTTGAACCCGACCTTCGGCTCTTGACTCACGGTGAACCCTTGACGAGCTGTGAGCGCCCTCACTACAGTCCTCTCTCATTAGTAAGGAAACTTTCCTATCTAATTCCGCCGCCAGCGCCCCAGTTCGAGGGTGGACGCGTGCCCGATGCGTGCCCACCCCCGTTTCGGAAGGAGAAGCTGCATGAGATGGGACAGGCTCTGGCGCCGGACAGGAGCGGTGGTGGCCGCGGTGGTGGCCGCGCCCGTGCTGGTCGCCGCCGGTGGTGCGCAGGCCGCCCCGCCGGCCGTTGAGGCGGCTCCCGCCGTCGACGCGGCGGCAGCACCAGCGGCACTGCCGCCGGGCTCACCCGCGGCGGTCAACGGCCAGCTCCGGGTCTGCGGCGTCCGGCTGTGCAACAAGGACGGCAAGGAGATCCAGCTGCGGGGCATGAGCACCCACGGCATCCAGTGGTTCTCCCAGTGCGTGAAGTCCGCTTCGCTGGACGCGCTGGCCACCGACTGGAAGGCCGATGTCCTGCGCATCGCCATGTACATCCAGGAAGGCGGCTACGAGAGCAACCCGCGCAAGTTCACCGACATGGTGCACGGCTACATCGAGGAGGCCACCAAGCGCGGGATGTACGCACTGGTCGACTGGCACCAGCTCACGCCGGGCGACCCGAACTACAACACCTCGCGGGCGAAGACGTTCTTCAAGGAGATCGCCAGCAGGCACAAGAACAAGACCAACATCATCTACGACATCGCCAACGAGCCCAACAAGGTGTCCTGGTCGCGCGTGAAGAGCTACGCCGAGCAGGTCATCCCGGTGATTCGTGCCGAGGACTCGGACAGCCTCGTGCTGGTCGGTACCCACGGCTGGTCGACGTTCGGCCACTCCGACGGCAAGAGCCCGTCCGAGGTGATCAACAACAAGATCAACGCCTCGAACATCATGTACACGTTCCACTTCTATGCCGCCTCGCACAAGGACGACTACCTCAACGTCCTGTCCACTGTGGCCGATCAGGTTCCGGTCTTCGTGACCGAGTTCGGAACCCAGACGGCCTCGGGCGACGGCGGGAACAACTTCTCCCAGTCGCAGAAGTACATCGATCTGATGGCGCGGAAGAAGATCAGCTGGACCAACTGGAACTTCTCCGACGACCACCGCACCGGCGCTGTGTTCAAGTCCGGTACGTGCGCGGGCAACAGCTTCGCGGGCGAGGGTGTGTTGAAGGAAGCGGGCAAGTGGGTGCGTGAGCGCATCCGTAACCGCTGACGGTTCCAGCCCCGCTGACCGCCGATGCCGCACCGGAAGATCCGGTGCGGCATCGGCCGTCTAGGGTCCGGGTGTGGCGGACTACGTTCTCGGGCTGGCCGCGCTGGGCCGGCCCGCCTACATCAACATCGGGCGCGACGGCGCGCTGCCCGCGGACCGCGGCGTCGACGCGATGCGCGCCGCCAGCTGGGAAGTGCTCGACGCGGCCTACGCGGCAGGCATCCGCTGGGTGGACGTCGCCCGCTCCTACGGCAGGGCCGAGGAGTTCCTCGCGGGCTGGCTCGCCGACCGCGGCCACACCGGCGTCCGGGTCTCCAGCAAGTGGGGTTACCGCTACACCGCGGACTGGCGGCCCGACGCCGAGGTGCACGAGGTCAAGGAGCATTCGCTCGGCCGTTTCCGCACGCAGTGGGCGCAGACCCGCGCCCTGCTCGGGCAGGCCGTCTCGGTCTACCAGGTGCACTCGCTGACCCCGGACAGCCCGCTGTTCACCGATCCCCCGCTGCTCGACGCGCTGGCCGGGCTGCGGGCCGAGGGCGTCACGGTGGGTTTCTCCACCTCCGGTCCCGCGCAGGCCGACACCGTGCGCCGCGCGTTCGAGCTGGAATCGGCGGGGGAGCGGGTGTTCAGCCTGGTGCAGTCGACGTGGAACGTGCTCGAACCGTCGGCGGGCGCCGCGCTGGACGAGGCCCACCGCGCGGGAAACACCGTGCTGCTGAAGGAAGTCCTCGCCAACGGCAGGCTGGCCGTCGACCCACCCGCCGCGTTCGCCGCGGCGGCCAGCGACGCGGGCGTCACGCCGGACGCGCTCGCGGTGTGCGCCGCCGCGCGGCAGCCGTTCGCCGACGGCGTCCTGCTCGGGCCGGCCAGTCCCGCGCAGCTCGCCGCGAACCTCGCCGAGACCACCGCCGGCTACCCGGCCGATCTCGCCGAACCGCCCGAGCGGTACTGGGCCACCCGGTCGGCACTGCCGTGGCACTGAACGACTAGGGTCGGTGCCCTCGCGCCGGGTTTCCCGGCGTGTCAAACGGAAAACGCGGAACACCTGAGGGGACCGTTCGGTGCGTCAACGGCAGTTGGTCGTCGTCTCGGCCGTCGCGCTACTTCTGGCGGGCGGCTGCTCGGACCGGCCCAACGACCTGGACACCTACTACGACGACCCGGCGCCCAGCGCACCCGACGAGCCGAAGGCCGTCCCGGTCCAGTCGCCCCCGCCACCGGCGCCCGTCCCACCGCCCGCCGCGCCCGACCGGCTGACCGAAGCCCTGCTCACCGAGGCCGACGTGGCAGGTGAGGGCGTTGAGCGCGCCGCCGCCGACGAGCCGAGCGGGTGCCCTGGGCTTCCGCCCGCCGAGCAGCGCCGGGTGACCGGCTGGCGCTACCCGTCCGGGGCGACGTTCACCCAGCAGGTGCTGGCCTACTCCGGTGACGCCGCTGCCGTCGTCGACCGGGTGCGCTGCGACGACGGCAGCCCGATGACCGTGTCCGTCCCCAGGGGAGCGGACGCGGCGCGCGGCTGGTGCGGCCCGCAGCGGTCGGGTTCGACGCCGTGCACGGTGCTGCTCACCAAGGGCGGCATCGTCTCCGTGCTGTGGGTGGCGGCGGCCAGCCAGGGCCGCTCCGCGGACGCCGCCCGGCGCCTGGCCCCCATCGCCGGCGCGGCACTGGACCGCGCCCGCCCCTAGGCGTCCCGCCGGCGGAACCACTCCAGGATGCCGAGCCTGCCGTCCGGGACGAACCGGCAGGCCGGGTCCTCCGCCCAGCGGCGCAGTTCCTCCAGCGGCAGCCACCGGCCGTCGACGACCTCCTCGGGCTGGTGGACGAACGGCCCGTCCCAGCGCACCTCGAACGCGAAGTTGTGGCAGCGGATCGGTGGCTTGTCGTAGACCAGCGTGAACAGCGGTACCGGTGTGACCCCGCGCACGCCCAGCTCCTCCGCCAGTTCCCTGGCGGCGCACTCGGCCGGGGTCTCACCGGCCGCGACGACCCCGCCCGCCCAGCAGTCGTAGGTGCTCGGGAAGACGTCCTTGCCCGGGGCCCGCAGGTGCACGTACGCCTGCGAGCCGTCGGGGGAGCGGACCAGCACCACCCCGGCGGCATGCCAGAGGCCGAGCGCCCGCACCTGGGCCCGGGTGGCGGTGCCGGTGACCTCGCCCGTCTCGTCGTAGACGGCGACCAGCTCGTCTCCGCTGATGATCTTGCTCCTTCGCTCCCGCGCGCCGCGATACCCGTGTGTCACATGGGACCCGTAGGGTGTGACACATGCGGCGGATCATGGGAACCGAGGTCGAGTACGGCATCGCGGTGCCGGGCGACGCTACGGCCAACCCGGTGTTGACGTCCACCCAGGTGGTGCTGGCCTACGCGGCCGCGGCCGACATCCCCCGGGCCCGGCGTGCCCGGTGGGACTACGAGGTGGAGTCGCCCCTGCGGGACGCCAGGGGCTTCGACCTCGCCGGCCCGGGCGGTCCCGGGCACGACCCGGATGTGGAGGACCTCGGCGCGGCCAACGTCATCCTCACCAACGGCGCGCGGCTCTACGTCGACCACGCGCACCCCGAGTACTCGGCCCCCGAGGTGACCAACGCGCGGGACGCGGTCATCTGGGACAAGGCCGGTGAGCGGGTGATGGAGGAGGCCGCCATGCGGGCGGCCACCGTCCCCGGTCAGCCGGCGCTGCAGCTGTACAAGAACAACGTCGACGGCAAGGGCGCCAGCTACGGCACCCACGAGAACTACCTGATGGCCAGGTCGACGCCGTTCACCGCGGTGATCGCCGGTCTCACGCCGTTCTTCGTGTCCCGCCAGGTGGTCACCGGCTCCGGCCGGGTCGGCATCGGCCCGCAGGGTGAGGAGGCCGGCTACCAGCTGTCGCAGCGCTCGGACTACATCGAGGTCGAGGTCGGGCTGGAGACCACGCTCAAGCGCGGGATCATCAACACCCGCGACGAGCCGCACGCCGACGCCGACAAGTACCGGCGGCTGCACGTGATCATCGGCGACGCCAACCTGTCCGAGTACTCGACCTACATCAAGCTGGGCAGCACCGCCCTGGTCCTGGACATGATCGAGGCCGGGGTGCGGTTCGACGACCTGAAGCTGGACGAGCCGGTCCGGGCCGTCCACCGGATCAGCCACGACCCGACGCTGAAGACGAAGGTCGACGTCGCGGGCGGGCGCAAGTTCACCGGCCTCGACCTGCAGTTCGCCTACCACGAGCGGGCCGCCGAGCATCTGGACAAGCACGGCGGCGACGCCCAGTCCAAGGACGTCCTGCGGGTGTGGGGCGAGGTGCTGGACGCGCTGGCCCGCGACCCGGCGGAGTGCGCCGACCGGCTGGACTGGCCGGCGAAGCTGCGGCTGCTGGAGGGTTACCGGGCCCGCGACCAGCTCGGCTGGGCCGCGCCGCGGCTGCACCTGGTCGACCTGCAGTACTCCGACGTGCGGATGGGCAAGGGCCTGTACAACCGCCTGGTCGCCAGGGGTTCGATGAAACGCCTGGTCACCGAGGAGGAGGTGCAGGAAGCCATCACGACGCCACCGTCGGATACCCGGGCCTATTTCCGGGGCCGCACGCTGGAGAAGTACGCGACGTCGATCGCGGCGGCGTCCTGGGATTCGGTCATCTTCGACGTGGGCCGCGAGTCGCTGGTGCGGATTCCGACGCTGGAGCCGCTGCGGGGCACGAAGGCGCACGTCGGGAAGCTGCTGGACGAGGCCGCGACCGCCGAGGAGCTGGTCGAGGCGTTGACGGGGCCGGCGGAGTGAGGCCCGCTTGGTCGCATCGGATGTCGGGCGGGCTGGGTAGGCTTGAGGGTAACGGCCACACCGGGAGGCGATGATGGCGCAGGAGAAGATCGAGCGGCACGGCGGCGGCGACTCCGACGAGGACGTCGAGGGTGGCGCCCCGGCCGGTCAGGAGCGCCGGGAGAAGCTCGGCGAGGACGTCGACACCATCCTGGACGAGATCGACGACGTACTGGAAGAGAACGCCGAGGACTTCGTCAGGGCGTACGTGCAGAAGGGCGGCCAGTAGCCTGCCCCGCAGTACCCGCGCCCGCTGACCTTCGTTGATGGGAACCACGAGCACGCATGGACAACACGTCGAACCACCTGGGCTCAGCCCTGCCCGCGGCATTTCTGTCGTCGACCACCTCCTCGTTCACCGACTTCCTGCGCGCCCACGCGCCGGATCTGCTGCCCGGGCGCAGGTACTCCGGGCAGGCGGGCAGCGTGGACGTGCCGCACGGCACCACGATCGTCGCCGTCACGTTCGAAGGTGGCGTGCTGATCGCGGGTGACCGCAGGGCCACCACCGGCAACCTGATCGCCCACCGGGAGATGGAGAAGGTCCACGTGACCGACTCCTACTCGGCGGTGGGCATCGCCGGTACCGCGGGGCTGGCGCTGGAGATGGTTCGGCTCTACGCCGTGGAGCTGGCGCACTACGAGAAGCTCGAGGGCGTGTCGCTGTCGCTGGACGGCAAGACCAACAAGCTGGCGATGATGGTGAAGGCCAACCTCGAGGTGGCGATGGCGGGCCTGGCCGTCGTGCCGCTGTTCGTCGGGTACGACACGGAGGTGGACGACCCGAAGCGGGCGGGCCGGATCGTGTCCTACGACGTCAGCGGCGGCCGGTACGAGGAGTACGCCGGTTACCACGCGATCGGCTCCGGTTCGCTGTTCGCCAAGTCGGCGCTGAAGAAGCTCTACGACCCCGACTCCGACGTGGACCGCGCCGTGCGGGTGGCCGTCGAGGCGCTGTACGACGCGGCCGACGACGACACCGCCACCGGCGGGCCGGACCTGGTGCGCCGGGTCTTCCCCACGGTCGTCACGATCACGGCCGAGGAAGGCGCGGTCGCGTTGCCGGAGGAGCAGCTGGCGGCGGTGGCCGAGGCCGTGGTGAACGACCGCGCCGCCCGTCCCGGCCGGCTGGCCTGACCCGATACCCATCCTTCGAGTAGAAGCGGAGCCAACGCTGTGACGATGCCGCTGTACGCCTCACCAGAGCAGTTGATGCGCGAGCGTTCCGAGCTCGCGCGCAAGGGCATCGCCAGGGGCCGGAGTGTCGTCGTGCTCAAGTACGCCGGTGGCGTGCTGTTCGTCGCCGAGAACCCGTCCACGACGCTGCACAAGGTGTCGGAGATCTACGACCGGATCGGTTTCGCCGCGGTCGGCCGCTACAGCGAGTTCGAGAGCCTGCGGCGCGGTGGCATCAAGTACGTCGACCTGCAGGGCTACCAGTACGACCGCCGGGACGTGAACTCCCGCGCGCTGGCCAACGTCTACGCCCAGACCCTGGCGACCATCTTCAGCGAGCAGCTCAAGCCGTACGAGGTGGAGATCTGCGTCGCCGAGGTGGGTGCCGGCCCGGAGACCGACCAGCTGTACCGGCTGACCTACGACGGCTCGATCGTCGACGAGCCGCAGTACGTGGCCATGGGCGGGCAGACCGAGCCGATCAACGCCAAGCTGAAGGACACCTTCGCCGACGGCATGGAACTCGCCGCGGCGGTGGGCGTCGCGGTGGAGGCCCTGCAGGCCAGCTCCAGCGGCAACAACGGTGGCGGCAAGGCCGAGGTGAGCAAGCTGGAGGTCGCGGTACTGGAGCGGTCGCGGCCGCGGCGTGCGTTCCGCCGGATCAACGGTGCCGCGCTGGAGGCGCTGCTGCCCAAGCCGGACAAGGGCGGCAAGGACGGAGACAAGGCCGACGACGGAGACAAGGCCGACGACGCGAAGAAGGCCGGGAACGGCAAGGACTCCGGCGAGTCCGCAAAGGACTGACCGGGTCGGCCGGGGCCGCGAAGCTCGTGAAGGCCACCTTTATTACGTGAGACGTGGTGGAGGTGGCCTTCACGTGGTTGTGCCCGACGCGCGAGGGTCTCGTTCGTGGTGGCCGGTGGGATTGCTGAGCCCGTTGTGCCTGTTGTGCACGCTGTGCTCGCCGAGGCGGCGAGACCCGGGCCGGGATGCGCATGCTCGCAGCCAACGGCACCATCCTGGCGAATCTCGCAACCAAGGTGCCCTTCGCAGCAGCGCCGCGGCCGCGGTCACCGGACTTTGCCGGGCCCCTGACGTGAGAGGTGGTGAAGGTGGCCTTCACGGCATTCAGAGGCGGTAGATGGTCAGCGCGCTGGGGCGGGAGCGGAAGAAGAACTCATTGCCCAGCGGGCCGACCTCGCCGTCGGTGGCGATCCGGCGGTTGCCGCTGAGCAGCCGGATGGTCAGCGTCGGCAGGTCGTACTCGCGGTAGACGTGGCTGGTGCCCAGCGTGTTGGTGATGGTCGCCAGGATGAACCGCAGCCGCGAGTACGGCACGTCCGCGCGCAGGTACCGGATGTCCAGCAGGCCGGTGTCCAGCGCGGGCCGGCGGGACGGGACGAACCCCTTGGGCAGGTACGGGCTGTTGCCCACGAACAGCCACCAGATGGACGTCTTCTTGCCGTTGAGCACGACGTCGATCGGCTTGGCCCTGCGCAGGCTGCGGACCAGGGCGATGACCGCCGCGGGCCACTTCGGCAGCTTGTCCTGCAGTTTCTCGCGGATGCGGACCATCTCCGGGTAACCGCCGATGCTGGCGGTGTTGACGAACCACCGCCGCTCGGTGCCGCCGCTGCCGGTGATGCTCACCTCGCCGAGGTCGATGCCGACGGCCGCACCCGCCTCGGTGGCGGCGTCGGCGTCGGGCATGGACTTCACGCCGACGTCGCGGGCGAAGTGGTTGAGCGTGCCCGCCGGGATGAGCGCCAGCGGGAGGTCGTAGTCGGCCGCGACCGAGGCGACCGCCGCGACGGTGCCGTCACCGCCTGCCACGCCCAGCGCCCGCACGGTGCCGCGCCGCTCGATCTCCTCGGCCAGTTGCCTGCGGATGTCCTTGCCGGGGTCGGGGTAGACCAGCGTGGCCTTCGGCCAGGCGTAGCGGACCTCCTCGGTCGGGTCGAAGGTCACGGTCCCCGAACCGGGGTTGACCAGCGCCAGCATGTCCTCGCCGTCGCGCATGAACGGTGCCTCGGCGCGGTGCTCGGTGTCGGCGGGGACGTCGGGGTGCAGCGGCCACCAGTGCCGGGTCGCCAGCGCCGACCCGATGCCGATCAGCGCCCCGGTGCCGACGTCGCTGGGCCAGTGGACCCCGGTGTGCACCCTGGAGTAGGCCACCGCGGCCGCCACCGGGATGACGAACAGGCCGGCCCGGGGCGACTCCATGGTCACGGCGGTGGCGAACGCGGCCGCCGACGCGGCGTGCCCGGACGGGAACGACGACGAGGTGGGCCTGCGCTCCAGCCTGCGGTGCTCGGGTACCTCCTCGGCCGCGGGCCTGCGGCGGGGGAACAGCGGCTTGCCGATGAGGTTGGCCGTGGCGCTGGCTCCGGCGATGGCGGCGACACCCCGCATCGCGCCCCGCCGGGTGGCGCCCTTCTTGGTGGTCAGCGCCGCCGCGACCAGCCACCACAGCTTGCCGTGGTTGGCCGAGCGGGTCAGGACCATGAGGACGTTGTCGGCCACGGTGGGGGGCAGTTGCGCGCTGCGCCGCACCAGCTCCCGGTCGGTCGCGCCGACCTGCCGGAGGGGGCGCTTGATGTGCCTGAACACAAGGTGCAACGTAACCGACGCAACGCCGACGCCCGAACGGCGCACCGTCTCTGGGCCGGTTACGCCTACTCTTGTGACATGCAGCGGCGGATCTTTGGCATCGAGACGGAGTTCGGCGTCACCTGCACCTTCCACGGGCAGCGCAGGTTGTCGCCGGACGAGGTGGCCAGGTACCTGTTCCGGCGCGTGGTGTCCTGGGGCAGGTCGTCCAACGTCTTCCTGTCCAACGGCTCCCGCCTGTACCTCGACGTGGGCTCGCACCCCGAGTACGCGACGGCCGAGTGTGACGACCTGACCCAGCTGGTCACCCACGACAAGGCGGGGGAGCGGATCCTGGAGGATCTGCTGGTCGACGCGGAGCGGCGGCTCGGCGACGAGGGCATCGGCGGCGACATCTTCCTGTTCAAGAACAACACCGACTCGGCGGGCAACTCCTACGGCTGCCATGAGAACTACCTGGTGACCAGGGCAGGGGAGTTCTCCCGGATCGCCGACGTGCTGCTGCCGTTCCTGGTGACCCGGCAGCTGGTGTGCGGCGCGGGCAAGGTGCTGCAGACGCCCCGCGGTGCCGTGTACTGCCTGTCCCAGCGTGCGGAACACATCTGGGAGGGTGTGTCCAGCGCCACAACCCGCTCGCGGCCGATCATCAACACCCGCGACGAGCCGCACGCCGACGCCGAGCGCTATCGCAGGCTGCACGTGATCGTCGGCGACTCGAACATGGCCGAGCCGACGACGCTGCTGAAGGTCGGGTCGGCGAACCTGGTGCTGGAGATGATCGAGCAGGGTGTCCAGTTCCGGGACTTCACCCTGGACAACCCGATCCGCGCGATCCGGGAGATCAGCCACGACCTCACCGGCCGCAGGCAGGTCCGGCTGGCCGGCGGCCGGGAGGCCTCGGCGCTGGAGATCCAGCGCGAGTACTACTCCCGCGCCGTGGAGCACGTGCGCACCAACGGTTCGGGGCCGACCGCGGAGCGGGTCATCGAGCTGTGGGGCCGCGCCCTGGACGCCGTCGAGGAGCAGGACTTCAGCAAGATCGACACCGAGATCGACTGGGCGATCAAGCACCGGCTGGTCGAGCGCTACCGGTCCAAGCACGACCTGGACCTGTCCAGCCCGCGGATCGCGCAGCTCGACCTGGCCTACCACGACATCCGCCGCGGCCGGGGCATCTTCGACCTGCTGCAGCGCAAGGGCCTGGTGCGCAGGGTGACCGACGACGGCGAGATCGAGCTGGCCAAGGACACCCCGCCGCAGACCACCCGCGCCAAGCTGCGTGGTGACTTCATCGCCGCCGCGCAGGCCGCGCAGCGCGACTTCACCGTCGACTGGGTGCACCTGAAGCTGAACGACCAGGCGCAGCGCACCGTGCTGTGCAAGGACCCGTTCCGCTCGGTGGACGAGCGGGTCGAGCGCCTGATCAGCTCGTTGTGATGCGCCGGCTGACCGCGCTGGTCGCGGCCGCGTTGCTGGTCGCCACCGCGGCTCCGGCCGCCGCGGACCGGGGACCGTCCTGGCGGTTGACCCCGACCGGCGTGACCGCGCAGCTGCGCGGGCTGTCCGCGGTCAGCGGGACGGTCGCGTGGGCAGGCGGCAGCGGCGGCACCGTGCTGCGGACGGTCGACGCGGGCCGTAGCTGGCAGCGGGTCGGCCCGCCGGATACGGCGACGCTGGACTTCCGCGACGTGCAGGCCTTCGACGCGCACAGCGCCGTGGTGCTGTCCATCGGTCCCGGTGACGCGTCGCGCATCTACCGCACCCGCGACGGCGGCGCCTCCTGGGACCTGGTGTTCCGCAACGCCGAGCCTGCCGCGTTCTACGACTGCATGGCGTTCTTCGACGACCGGCGCGGCCTGGCCATGAGCGACCCGGTGGACGGCCGGTTCCGGGTGCTCACCACGGGCGACGGCGGCCGCAGCTGGCAGGTCGTCCCGCCGGAGGGCATGCCGCCCGCCCTGCCCGGTGAGGCCGGGTTCGCCGCGAGCGGCCAGTGCGTGGCGACCGAGGGGCGCGACGCCGCGTGGATCGCCACCGGGGGCGGCGAACGGGCCCGGGTGCTGCGTTCCGGCGACGCCGGCCGCACCTGGACCGCGGTCGACACCCCGCTGCTGAGCAGCCAGTCCGCCGGCGTGTTCGCCGTGGCGTTCCGCGACCGCGGGCACGGCCTGGCCATCGGCGGCGACTACGCCCGGCCTGCCGAGGTGGTGCCCGCACTGGCCGTGTCCGGCGACGGTGGCCGCAGCTGGCGGCAGCCCGCGCAGGCACCGCGTGGCTACCGGTCCGGCCTGTCCTGGCTGGGTGGCACGGCGATCGCCGTCGGCCCGACGGGCAGCGACCTGAGCCGCGACGGCGGCCGGACCTGGCGCTCGTTCGACACCGGCAGCTTCGACACCGTCGACTGCACCGCCCGCGGGGCGTGCTGGGCGTCGGGCGCGGGTGGGCGCGCGGCGACGTTGGTGCGCTGAACTCCGATGCCCCTCAGCTAGGCTGGGCGGGTGTCCACTGCCCGCGCCGAACGGCTGGTCAACCTCGTGCTGGCCCTCCTGTCCACGCGGCAGTACCTGCCCGCGGAACGGATTCGCGGGATCGTGCCGGGGTACGCCGACGCCACCAGCGACGAGGCGTTCTTCCGTATGTTCGAGCGGGACAAGACCGAGCTGCGGGAGCTGGGCATCCCGCTGGAGACGGGTCGCAACTCGTCCTTCGACTCGATCGAGGGCTACCGGATCGCCCGCCGCGACTACGAGCTGGGCGAGATCGAACTGGCCCCGGACGAGGCGGCCGCGGTCGGGCTGGCCGTCCGCCTGTGGGACTCGCCCGAACTGACCGGGCAGGCCAGGGGTGCGCTGGTGAAGCTGCGGGCGGCGGGCGTCGAGGTCGACCAGAGCGCGCAGCCCGTCGTGGAGCCGCGGGTCCGTACCGAGCCCGCGTTCTCGCCGCTGCTGGCGGCCGTGCAGGACCGGCGGGTGGTGCGGTTCGAATACCGCCGCAGCGGGTCGCCGGAGCGGATGACCCGCACTGTCGAGCCGTGGGGTGTGGTGTCCTGGCGGGCCCGCTGGTACCTGGTCGGCCACGACCGGGACCGGGCGGCGCCGCGGTGCTTCCGGCTGTCCCGCATCATCGGCGACGTCCGCTCGGCCGGCCGGGCGGGTGAGGTACGCAGGCCGGACAACGTGAACCTGCTGGAGCTCGTCGCGGGCACCGGCGACCGCGAGACCGGGCCGGCATCGACGGCGAAGGTGTGGGTGGCCAAGGACCGCGCCCACGGTGTGCGGCGCCAGGCCAGGCACGTCGGCGCCCGTACGGTGGCCGGTGTCGCCGGCGACGTGATGGAGATCGACCTGCGGTTCCCGGAGGGCGCGGCCGACTGGATCGCCGGCCACGCGCCCGACGTGCTCGTCCTGGAGCCGGACGTGCTGGCCAAGGCGGTGCGGCACCGGCTGGAGCTGATCGTGCACGGTGCTGGGGTGACGGCGTGAACAGTGCGTCCCAGCGCATGCCCCGCCTGCTCGCACTGGTGCCGTACCTGCTGGCCAGGCCGGGCATCGGCATCGAGGAGGCGGCACGGGACTTCGAGGTCACCCCGAAACAGCTGCGCAAGGATCTCGAGCTGCTCTGGATGTGCGGCCTGCCCGGCTACGGCCCGGGTGACCTCATCGACCTGTCCTTCGAGGACGAGAGCGTCACCGTCACCTACGACGCCGGGATGCGCAGGCCGTTGCGGCTCACCGGCGGCGAGGCGACCGCCCTGCTGGTGGCGCTGCGGGCGCTGGCCGAGACGCCGGGCGTCGTCGACACCGACGCCGTACGCAGGGCCATCGCCAAGATCGAGGCGGCGGCGGGGGAGGCCCGCCCGTCCGGCGTCGTCGTCGGGCTGAACGTGCGCGAGGCCGAGACCACGGCCCGCACCCGCGGCACGCTCCAGCAGGCACTGCGGGATGGTCGCGCCGTGCACATGCGTTACTACACCGCGTCAAAGGACCAGGTCACCGAGCGTACGGTCGACCCGATGCGGCTGGTCATCATCCAGGCGTTCAGCTACCTGGAGGCTTGGTGCCGCCGTGCCGAGGGCGTCCGGCTGTTCCGGCTGGACCGCATCGACGAGCTGACCGTGCTCGACGAGCCGGCGTCCGTGCCGTCGAACGCCGAGCCTGCCGACATCAGCGAGGGCGCGTTCCGGGAGCGGCCGGAACAGCAGGTGGCCGAGCTGGTCCTGGACCCCGACGTCCGGTGGGCTGCCGAGTACTACCCGTGCGAGGAGCTGGCCGAACTGCCCGGCGGCCGGTTGCGGGTACGCATGCGGTACGGCGACGAGTCCTGGATGACCCGCCTGGTGCTGGGCCTGGGCGGGTCGGCGACCGTGGAGCGTCCGGCGGAGCTGGCGTCGGCCGTTCGTCGCAAGGCGGCCGACGCGCTGGAGCGGGCACGTCACCTGGCGGCCACCTCGGAACAGTAAGCTGACCGCGTGTCGTACCTGCCGAGCATTGCGCTCGCCGTCGCCGGGCTCGTCCTGCTCGTCGTCCTGCTGATTCGTCTGGTTCGAGGCTTGCGTGCACTTCGCCGTACCAGCAGCATGGTGGCTACGGATGCCAGTGACCGGGCAGGGTTGCTGCGTGCCCGCTACGCCGCCGTGCGCGTCGCCGTGACGCAGCGGTGGCCTTCGCGCGGTGCGCCGGCGAAGTAATATCGAACCCGAACGAGTGAGGAGGCCACAGATATGGGTGCACTGCAGCCGTGGCACTTGATCATCCTGGTCCTGGTCGTCGTGATCCTGTTCGGCGCCAAGCGGCTTCCCGACGCGGCCCGGTCGATCGGCAAGTCCATGAAGATCTTCAAGGCCGAGACCAAGGACATGCGCAACAAGGAGGAGGGCGAGCAGCCGCCCGCCGAGCCCACCGCGCCGACGGTGCAGGCCGAGGCCAAGCAGATTCCCGCCACCCCGGCGCCGGCGCCTGCCCCCGCGCCGAGTGACCAGGCCACCAGCAAGCAGGTCGAGGACCTGCAGCGGCAGCTGGACGAGCTGAAGAAGCAGCAGGCCGCCACCCCGGCCGAGCAGGCGCAGAAGAACGCCAACGCGGGCTGATCAGCGGCAGAGCACAGCAGAAACGGACCTGTAGTGGCGGACCCGAAACCGGAGACCCGTCGCGGGAAGCGGCGCAAGCGCAGCCGGCGACACAACCCCGACGGCACGATGACGCTCATCGAGCACATCTACGAGTTCCGGCGCCGGCTGGGCTATGCCCTTCTCGCGATCGTCGTGGGTGGCATCTTCGGGTTTTTCTGGTTCGCCCATCGGCTGGGGCCGATCCCGTCGCTCGGTCAGATCATCCTGGCGCCCTACTGCGCACTGCCGGTCAGCAGCGAGGGTCGGGTCTCGCTGGAGGCTGGAGCCTGCACGCTGCTCCAGACTCAGCCGTTCGAAGCCTTCATGATCCGGTTGAAGGTGGGTATCGCCGCGGGCATGGTGCTGGTCGCGCCGGTGTGGTTGTACCAGTTCTGGGCGTTCATCGCGCCGGGGCTGTACTCGAAGGAGCGCAAGTACGCGCGTATCTTCGTCGGCTTCGCCAGCATCTTGTTCGCGGCCGGTGCCTACCTGGCGTTCATCCTCATCCCCGGTGCCCTGGGTCTGTTGATCGGCTTCGGCGGTGACTCGTTCTCGACCGCGCTGGCCGGTGACCGCTACATCTCGTTCGTCCTGTCCTTGCTGATCATCTTCGGTGTCAGCTTCGAGCTGCCGCTGCTGGTGGTCATGCTGAACCGGGTCGGCGTGCTCAAGTACGAGATGCTGAAGAAGTGGCGCCGCGGCATCATCTTCGGCCTGTTCGTGTTCGCCGCGTTCGCCACGCCCGGCAACGACCCGATCTCCATGCTGGCGCTGGCCGGTGCGCTGACCGTGCTGTGCGAGCTGGCCATCCAGGTCGCCCGGATCCACGACCGGCGCAAGGCGCGGGAACGCAAGGCCGAGGGCATCGAGGATCTCGCCGACGACGAGGCGGCACCGTTCGAGTACACGCCCACCACGATCGACGGCGAGGAAGCCAAGCCGGCCAAGCCAGCGGCCAAGTCCGGCACCGAGGACGTCACCTGACCCGCGCGGCGCTCGCCGTGCACCCCGACTCCGGTCACGGCGCGGCCGCCAGGGTGGCCGGACGGGTCGCGGAGCGGCTGCGGGCGGGAGTGACCCACCTGGAGCTGGTCGCGGCCAACACCGTCGAGGAGTCCCGCGCCCTGATGACCGGCGCCCGCGCGCGTGGGCTCGACCTGCTGGTCGTGCTCGGCGGTGACGGCGCGGTCCACCAGGCGGTGCAGTTCTGCGCCGCCCACGACGTGGCGCTCGGCGTGGTCCCCGCCGGTACCGGCAATGACCTGGCCAGGGCACTCGGCGTGCCGGATGACCCGCTGGCGGCCGCCGACGGCGTGGTCGCCGCTCTGGCCGGTGGTGCCGCCCGCCGGATCGACCTGGGCCGGGTCGGCGACACCTGGTTCGGCACGGTCTTGTGCGCGGGGTTCGACGCGCTGGTCAACGAGCGGGCCAACCGGATGAGCTGGCCGTCCGGGCCGCGCCGCTACGACCTGGCGATCCTCGCCGAACTGGCGTCTTTCCGGACCCGGCCGCTGACCGTGCTGACCGACGACGGCGACCTGGAGCTGGAGGCGACCCTGGTCGCCGTCGGCAACACGCCGTTCTACGGCGGTGGTGTCCCGATCTGCCCGGCCGCCGACCCCGCCGACGGCCTGCTCGACGTCACGCTGGTGGGCAGGGCGGGCAGGCGGGAGCTGCTGCGGATGCTGCCGAGCCTGCGGGCCGGGCGGCACGTCGATCACCCCGCCGTCCGCACGCTGCGGGCCCGCGCGGTGCGCCTGGACGGCACCGACTGGCCGGTCTACGCCGACGGCGAGCCGCTGGGCAGGCTGCCGGTGGAGATCGGCTGCGTGCCCAAGGCCCTGTCGCTGGTCGGCTGACGCGCCCGGGTCACGCCGGGCCGTCAAGGCCTGGTCTCGAGCGTAGAACTCGCGTCAGTGTCAGGGTGGGTGTGCCGCTGTTGCGGTGGTGGGGATCCTGGCGGGGTGGTGGTCTGGCTCGA
>NZ_SFCC01000004.1 GCF_004214935.1 Amycolatopsis suaedae | reverse complement strand
GACAGCTCTACCGCGCCCTCACCACCGACATAGCCCAGCTCACCAACACCACTTGACCTCTATAGGAGCATCCTTCACCACGTGAGATGTCACGGCCCCGGCAAAGTCTGGGTGCTGCGCGCCCCCAATGTGGCATTGGGGGAGTTCAAGTTCCCCAATGCCACATTGGGGGAGTTTGCTGGGTCTCTTTCGTGGTGGCGGCTGGGTCTGTTGGGCCGGATGTGACTGGTGAGGCTGCGACGCCGGGGCGGGAGTTCGTGAAGGCCACCTTCACCACGTGAGACGACAGAAACTCGGCCTTCAGCCGGACAGCGGGCATCCGCCCACGTGTCCGCGGCAAGCATGCCGTGAAGGGGGCACTCACGGCATGAGACGCCGTGAAGGCCCCCTTCACGGCATCGAGGTCACCACACCAGCCCCACCAGTCACACCCGTAGGCAGCGAGGGAGCTTTACTACCCTTCTTCGCCAGCAAAGCTCCCTCGCTCGCGCCTGACAACCGACTTTGCCGGGGCCCTGACTGAGACGTGATGAAGGTGGCCTTCACGTGCGTTCGGGCCCGGACGGAACAGAATGGGGCGGTGAGCGTCAAGCGCCCGGACTTCGCGGCCCCGCACTGGCTGGTGCAGCTGCTGCGCAGCACGCCCGCCCCGATGCCGTGGACCCGCGCGATCCGGGCGCCGATCGCGCTGGCCCTCCCGCTGGCCGCCGGGCTCGCGCTCGGCGACATCCAGCTGGGCGCGCTGGTGTCGACCGGGGCGTTGCCGACGGTGCTGTCCGAGGCCGCGGGGGCCTACCGCTACCGCGCCCGCCGGCTCGGCGGCGCCACGGCGGCGGCCGCGGCCGGGTACGTGGTCGGACTGCTCACCGGCGGCAACCTCGCGCTGTCCATCCCCGCGATCGTCCTGGTCGCGGCGATTTCGGCGTTGATCAGCGCCGCGGGCAGCAACGCCTCGACCGCGGCACTGCAGCTGTTCGTGTTCTGCGTGCTGGGCAGCGGCCAGCACCAGCTCGGGGTGGACACCGGCACGGCACTGGTCTGCTTCCTCGTCGGTGCGGGCTGGAGCCTGGCCGTCGCACTGGCCGGATGGACCGTTCGCGCCACCTCGCCCGAGCGGACGGCCGTCGCGCAGGTCTACATCGAGCTGGCCGGGATGCTCTCCGCCGAGGACGAGGACACCGCGCGGGCAGCGCGCCACCAGCTCACCACCGCCATGAACACCGCCTACGACCGGCTGCTCAGCGCCCGGTCGTGGCTGTCCGGCAGGGACGCCGCCTACCGCAGGCTGCTCGACATCCTGTCCTCGGGAACGCCCGCGGTCGAAGCCGCCGTCGCCATGGTCAACGCCCGCGAACGGCCACCTCGTGAACTCGTCGAGCACACGCTGGCCATCGCCATCGCGATCCTCGCCGACACCCGCATCCCCGCCCCACCGGAGCTGGACGACGCCGAGCCGATGGCCGTCGCGCTGCGGGCGGGACTGGCCAGGGTCGGCCCGGGCGCCGACCGCAAGCGCAGGGAACGGGTACCCGTGCGCACCCAGGTCCGCGAGTGGCTGGCCTCGCTGGCCGGACCGCTGACCTGGCTGGCGACCCTGCGGCTGACGCTCTGCGTCGGCATCGCCGAGGCAGTCAGCCTGCTCGTCCCCGTCGAGCGCTCGTACTGGATCACGCTGACCGTCGGCATCGTGCTGAAACCGGACTTCGGCTCGGTGTTCGGCCGTGCCGTGCTGCGTGGCATCGGCACGGTCGCCGGAGTCACCATCGGCGCCGTCGTCCTGGTCGCCGGGGCGCAGGGCTGGGCACTGGTCGCGCTCTGCGCCGTGTTCGCCGCGGGCGTCGCCGTCGGCAAGGTCCGCAACTACGGCATCCTCAGCGCGTTCGTGACGCCGCTGATCATCCTGCAGATGGAGCTGTCCAGCCACGGTGACTGGGGCGTCGTCGTGGCCAGGCTCGTCGACACGCTGCTCGGCTGCCTCATCGTGCTGGTCTTCGGGTACCTGCTGTGGCCGGGCAGCAGGCGCCCGAGGGTGGGTGGCCTGCTCGCCGACGCACTGGACACCATCTCCCGCTACGCCGACCACGCCCTGCGGCCCGCCGCCGACCGGGCGGACCTCTCGCGGTACCGCCGCCGCGCCTACCGCGGCCTCGCCGACGTGCGCACGGCCTTCCAGCAGGTGATCGTCGAACCGTCGGCGGCGGGCAGGCAGGCCGTCGCCTGGTGGCCGGTCATCGCGGCACTGGAACGGGTCACCGACGCCGTCACCGAGGTCCTGGTGACGCTCACCCACGGCGCCGAACCACCGGACGGGCACAAGGTCGAGCTGATCAAGGCCGCGCTGGCCGAGCTGGCGGCCGCCGTCCGCGAGCAGCGGGACCCACGCAGCGTCGAACTGCCCGAGTCCGAGCAGCTGTCCGGGGTCGTCGAACAGCTCGGCGCCGCGTTCGACGCGCTGCGCGGGCCGGACCTCGCGGAAAGCTCGCCGTTGCGGTTCGTCCGCCGTTTCCTGCCCGATCGGTGGACCTGAGGTTGCGGTAATGCCGCAAAACGGGCTCCATGGAGACATGGGTATCAACTTCGACGACATCAAGAAGAAGGCCCAGGACGCACTGGGCAAGCACGGTGACAAGGTCGAGCAGGGCCTGGACAAGGCGAGCGGCTTCGCCAAATCCAAGTTCGGCGACAAGGCCGACAAGATCGACAACGTCACCGACAAGGCCAAGGGCTTCCTGCACAAGCAGGCAGGCGGTGACGACAAGCCGCCGCAGGACCCGCCGAAGCCGGGCCCGCCGCCTAGCTGACCTCGCCGGTCGCGGTACGCAGCTCGTCGGTGAGCGCGGTGATCCGACCGCCGCGCTCGCCGAGTGCCGCCAGTGCCTCCACGGCGTCCGGCGCGGTCAGGTCGATCCGCACGCCGGTGCGCTGGGCCTCCCGAGCCTGCGCAAACGTTTGCTTCCCCTCGTGACCCGCGTTGATCGTCACGGCCAGCCCGCCGGTCGACGCGAGTGAGCCCCGTGCCGCGCCCAGCCTGCCGAGCGCGTCGTCCAGGACCGGCAGTAGTGCCTCCCGGTTGCCCTCGGTCATGGCCCGCACCAGCGCCGGCCTGCTGCCGGCGACCCGGGTGCCGTCGGCGTAGGACCCTGCCGCCAGCGCGGCCGCCAGCGGGCCACCCTCGGCAGCCACCGCGGACAGCACCGCCGCCAGCAGATGCGGCAGGTGCGACACCCGCGCGACCGCCTCGTCATGCGCTGCCGCGCCGGCCGGGACCACGTGTGCCCCGGCCTCCAGCGCCAGCGCCGCCACCTCGGCCCAGTCGCCGAGATCGGTCCCGGGCTCCACGCCGACCACCCACGCCGCTCCGTCGAACAGGCCCGCCGTACCCGCCGACCAGCCCGACTCCGCCTTGCCGGCCATCGGATGCCCCCCGACGAACCGCGTGTCCGGCGCCCACCGCCGCACGGCCCGCAGGACCGGCCCCTTCACGCTGGTGACGTCGGTGAGCAGGCACTCCGGCGCTTGCTCCGCGACGTGATGCAGCGTCTCGTCCAGTGCGGTCAGCGGCACGGCGAGGACGATCAGCGCGTCCCGCTCGGCCGCCCTGCGCAGTGCCGCGTCCAGGTCGGTACCGCAGTCGAAACCGTCCGCTCTCGCCGCGCCGGCGTCGGCCTCGGACAGCGTGGCACCCCACACCGTCCGCTTCCCGGCCGCCGCCCGCAGCAGCGAACCACCGATCAACCCGAGCCCGATCACGCAGACGTCTCGCACCCGGCACATCCTGCCGTACTAACGCAAGGCGTCCAACGCGTACGCGGCGTACATGGCGACGCCGCTGGCCATCGCGTCCTCGTGGTAGTTGACCCGGTTCGAGTGGTTGGGCGCCACGTCGGCCAGGTCCACGTCCGGCGGGCAGGCGCCGAGGAAAGCGAACGCGCCCGGCACCCGCTGCAGCACGTAGGAGAAGTCCTCCGCGCCCATGACCGGCTCGGCCATCAGCTCGGCGTTGTCCGCGCCGAGGACCCGCTCGGCCAGGCCCAGCACCCGCGCGGAGTGCTCGGGGTCGTTGGCCGTGACCGGGTAACCCGGCTCCAGGTCGACGTAGACCCGGCAGCCGTAGGCGGCGCCGACGTTCTCGCACACCGTCGCCAGCTCCTCGCGCACCTGCGCGCGGGTCCGCTCGGACAGCGTGCGGATCGTGCCCTGCAGCTCGGCCGTCTCCGGGATGATGTTGCTGGTCGTGCCCGCGGTGATCCGGGCGACGGTCAGCACGGCGGGGTCGAACACGCTCACCCGCCGGGTGATCATCGTCTGCAAGGCGCCGACCATGGCCGCGGCGGCGGGCACCGGGTCGACGGCGTTGTGCGGCATCGACGCGTGCCCGCCCTTGCCGGTCACCGTCACGAGGAACTGGTCCGCCGAAGCCAGGATCGGCCCCGGCCGGGTGAGCAGCCGCCCGGACGGGGCGTTGGCGTAGATGTGGATGCCGAACGCGCCGGTCACCCGCTCACCGGCCGCGTCGAGCACGCCTTCGTGGATCATGTGCCGCGCGCCGTGGTAACCCTCCTCACCCGGCTGGAACATGAACACCACCGAGCCGGACAGCTCGTCCACGTGATCGGCCAGCACCCGCGCCGACGACGCCAGCATCGCCACGTGCGTGTCGTGCCCGCAGGCATGCATCGACCCGGGTACCTCGGAGGCGAACTCCAGCCCGGTGTCCTCGGTCAGCGGCAACGCGTCCATGTCGCCGCGCAGCAGCACGGCCGGCCCCGGCCTGGCGCCCCGCAGCACGGCGGTCAGTGAGGTGGTCGACGTGCCGCGGGTGATCTCCAGCGGCAGATCCGCCAGCGCGGCGGCGATGGCGGCCTGCGTCCTCGGCAGGTCCAGCCCCTGCTCGGGGTGCCGGTGCAGTTCGCGGCGCAACGCGACGGTGCGGTCCTGCACCGCCCTGGCCTCGGTGAGCAGCCTCGGCAGACGCGGGTCGGGCAGCGTGGGAAGTTCGGCGGGACCGGTTTGGCTCATGCGGTGATCCTGGCAGGCGGGCATCGCGATTCAAGCGGGTATACGGTGTGCCCATGGCGGGGCAGGAGGCGGTCGCCGGGTTCGCGGTTGCCGTGGTGCGCGAGGACGGCCGGTGGCGGTGTACCGCGCTCGACGCGAGTGCGCTCTCGGGGCTGGACGCCGCGATCACGGCGCTGACGAAGATCCGGTCGACCGGCGCGATCTTCGGGTTGCTGGCCGTCGACGAGGAGTTCTTCGTGATCGTGCGGCCCAGCCCGCGCGGCGCGTCGCTGCTGCTGTCCGACGCCGCGGCGGCACTGGACTACGACATCGCCGCCGACGTGCTGGACATGCTGCGGGTCGACCCTCCCGACGAGGAGGACGAGTCCATCTGGCCGGAGGGTGACCTGGAGATCCTCGCCGACCTGGGCCTGCCGGGCGTCGAGCTGGAAGTCATCGTCGGCGAGGTCGACAACTACCCCGACGAGCAGCTGCAGATGATCGCCCAGCGTTGCGGGTTCGCCGACCAGTTCGCCGCCCTGCTGGACGACATGTGACCGACGAGGACGCCGTCCGCGCCGCACTCGCGGTCGCCGCGGAGGCGCCCTCGACCGGGGACGTCCCGATCGGCGCCGTCGTCCTCGCACCGGACGGCACCGAGCTGGCCAGGGCCCGCAACGCCCGTGAGCAGCTCGGCGACCCGACCGCCCACGCCGAGGTGCTCGCCCTGCGGGCCGCCGCAGCCCGGTTCGGCGACGGCTGGCGGCTCGACGGCTGCACACTCGCCGTCACCGTCGAGCCCTGCACCATGTGCGCGGGCGCGCTCGTGCTGGCCAGGGTGGCGCGGGTGGTGTTCGGGGCGTGGGAGTCCCGCACCGGCGCCGTCGGGTCGCTGTGGGACGTGGTGCGTGACCGCAGGCTCAACCACCGCCCGCAAGTGCGGGGCGGGGTGCTGGAGGCCGACTGCGCGGCCCTGCTCGCGGATTTCTTCGCCGAGCACCGCCCGGAAGCGTGACGCGGGTCATGCCGGGCGTGAGGTTCACGCCGCCGTGGGTACCTACCGGTAGTCCACGAAAAGGAGAGACCCGTGAACATGATGGACAAGGCGAAGGACAAGATCCAGCAGGCCGTCGGCAGCGCCAAGGAGAAGCTCGGCGAGGTCACCGACAACCCGGACCTGCGGGACTCGGGCAAGGCCGACCAGACCAAGGGCGAGGTCAAGGAAGCGGGCCACGACCTGCGGGACAAGGCCGCCGGCGCCGTCCAGGACGCCAAGGACAAGCTGGGCCGTAACGACCGGGACCGGTGACCGGCGCTCCTCGGCCGTGCGGTAGCCTGTTCGGCGGTAGCGTGTCCGAGCGGCCGAAGGAGCACGACTCGAAATCGTGTGACGGTTGACCCCGTCCGTGGGTTCAAATCCCACCGCTACCGCGCTAAAGGGCTCGCTCCGCTCGCCGGGGCGAGCCCTTTTAGTCGGCGTCTTCCCTCCTCGCCGTCGCTCGCTGCGCGAGCTTTGGGCTCGTCAGTCCAGACGCCGACGGGCTCGCCCGTGCGGGTCAGCTTCCTCCCGGCGCGAGTCCACCATTCGGGAACCCCTTGTTGACCATTCGCCACCCCTGGCGTGGTGCCCGTTGACCTGCCGAAACACCAGTTGGGTAGTTGCCAATCCCCTAATCCCCTAACGGGACCCCCGGCGTTCCCCCCTTTGGGTGTAGGGGATAACGGGCCGTCATCCCCGATGACCGGAAGATCTCCGATCCATAACGTCAGGGTCGGCTCTCGCTACCCGACCCGCGAGACGCCGACCCACATGCTTCGCGCAGCGTTGCCTACAAGGAGATTCCGTTGTCTTTTCCGGACCTGACCCTGCACAACTTTGTGCTGAACCTGCTGACCGACGATGCCGCCCGGTCCGACTTCCTGGCCAACCCGGCCGGCACCCTCGACGCCGCCGGCCTCGGTGAGGTGTCCGGGCAGGACGTGCAGGAGGTTCTTCCGCTGGCTCTCGACAGCCTCCCCGGCGCGGACAAGCTCCCCGTCGGCGACCTGCCCCTCGGCGGCGCCGAGACCGCCGTCGCGCAGCTGCAGGCGCTCGCCC
Organism: Amycolatopsis suaedae; assembly: GCF_004214935.1. Taxonomy (GTDB): domain Bacteria; phylum Actinomycetota; class Actinomycetes; order Mycobacteriales; family Pseudonocardiaceae; genus Amycolatopsis; species Amycolatopsis suaedae. The sequence continues at coordinate 456,053 of NZ_SFCC01000004.1, read as the reverse complement.
ACCAGGTCGCCGGCCCGCTGGCCCCGGTCCTGGGTGACTTCACCTCCGCCTCGGAGTTCGGCGACGTCGGCTTCGCCAACAGCTTCGCCGCCAACGGCGGTCCGCTGACCGACCTCAACAGCGCCATCGCCTCGCAGGGCACCGACATCGCCGCCAGCACCGGGCTGAACAACGCGGTCGGCGACCTCGGCCTGGCCACCGCCGGTGGCGCCGGCGGCCTCGCCGGCAGCCTCAGCCTGGTGAACGACCACGTCGCGGGCCAGGGCGCCTTCGCCGCCAGCACCGAGGGTGCCGCGCTGAGCGGTGGCGTCGGCTCCGAGCTCGGTGGCCTCGGGCTGGCCGGTGCCGGCAGCGCCGGTGGTGTCGCCGGTAGCGCCGAGTTCGACAGCGCCCTCGCCAACGGTGGTGGCGCGCTGGACGCCGGCCTGCACGGTGTCGCCGCCAACGCCCAGGCCGACTCCGCTCTCGGTGGCTTCGCCTTCGCCGCCGACGGTGGCCTGAACGGCTTCGAGGGTGACCTGTCCATCGGCAACGACACCGCGGGCGTGAACCTCGGTGTGGAGGCCGGCACCAGCGGTGGCAGCGTGGACCTCGAGTTCCACCCGGAGCTCGGCGTCCCCGAGGTCAGCCTGCCGCTGCCCGCCCTGCCTGCCCTGCCCGAGGTGCCCGGTGTCCCGGCCGCGCCCGAGGCGCCGACCGCTCCGGACCTCAGCTCGCTGCCGCAGCTGCCGACCCCGGAGCTGCCGGTCGACCTGCCGGAGCTGCCCTCCGAGCTGCCGGTCAAGCTGCCGGTCGACGTTCCGACCGAGCTGCCCACCGGCGACCTGCCCGGTGCCGGCGACGTCCTCGACAAGGTGGGCGAGAGCCCGGTCGGCGACGTGGTCGACAAGCTGCCGGTCGGCGACGTCGCCGGCAAGCTGCCCGTCGTCGGTGACCTGACCGACGGCCTGGGCCTCTAAGGACCTCTAAGCCAGCCAGACCAAACAGGGCTGGGCCCGCCTCGGGGGCGGACCCAGCCCTGTGTGCTGTCCGGGTACCTACCAGCGGTACCAGCGCTTACCGCCGGCCGGCCGGATGACGAACCCGAGCAGCCAGATGATCAGCACGGCGGCGGCCACGTACCAGAGCGCCTCCACCGCGAACCCGCCGGCGCCGAGCGCGATCGCCAGCAGCAACACCGCCAGAATCAACCACATAACAACCTCCTCGCCCCCCGCTCGGGCGAACTCAGTTGAGTTACCCCAGGCTCGAACGGGTGAAACCGGGCGAGCTAACACCGGGGTAACCGTTGCGCGAAGTCCTTCCGCCGTTCACCCCTCTGGGTAAAGATGCGCGGGTGACCACGACCCTGCGTGCCCGCCTGCTGCCGGCCACCCTCGCCGGCGCGGCCGTGGCCCTCACCCTGACCGCACCGCCTGCGTCCGCCCAGGCCACCGGCGCGCTCATCGCCGAGGTCTACGGCGGTGGCGGCAACTCCGGAGCCGCGCTGACCAGCGACTTCGTCGAGCTCGCCACGGCGGGGCCGGACGTGGACCTCAGCGGCTGGAGCGTGCAGTACCTGCCCGCCTCGCCGGGCGCCGCGACCAGGTGGCAGGTCACCCCGCTCACCGGCACGCTGCGGCAGAACAGCCGCTACCTCGTCGCGCAGGCGAAGGGCAACGGCGGCACGGTCGCCCTGCCCGCGGCCGACGCCACCGGCACCATCGCCATGGCCGCCGGCGGCGGGACCGTGGCGCTCGTGCGCACGACCGAGGCGCTGACCTGCAAGACCACCAGCGAGTGCGACGCCGACGGCAGAATCACCGACCTGGTCGGCTACGGGCCCGCGGTCGTCTCCGAGACCTCCCCGGCCGCCGCCACCGGCAATACGACCTCCGCCGCGCGCGCCACGCTGACCGACACCGGCGACAACAGCGCCGACTTCACCGTGGGCGAGCCGTCGCCGGTCAACAGCAAGGGGGAGACGCCGGGCGGCCCGGGTGAACCGGGTGTGCCCGCCACGATCGCGCGGATCCAGGGCACCACCCGGCTGTCGCCTTTGGACGGTCAGCGGGTCACCGGCGTCACCGGTGTGGTCACGGCGATCCGCGGTTTCGGTGGCGCCCGCGGCTTCTGGCTGACCGACCCGGTCGGCGACGGCGATCCCCGTACCAGCGAGGGCCTGTTCGTGTTCACCGGCTCGACCACGCCCGCCGTCAGGACCGGCGACGCCGTCACCGTCGCCGGGACGGTCAAGGAGTACTACCCGGACAACCCGGCCACGTCGAACTTCCAGAGCCTGACCGAGCTGACCGGTGCACAGTGGACGGTCGCGTCGTCGGGCAACCCGCTGCCCGCACCGGTCGTCGTCGGGCCGGACACCCTGCCGGCACGGCTGGCGCCGCAGGTCGGCGGCAGCATCGAGAAGCTCCCGCTGGAGCCCGCCGTGTACTCGCTGGACTTCTGGGAGGCCCACGAGAGCCAGGTCGTGCAGGTCGCCGACGTGCGCGTGGTCGGCCGCAGCAGCGACCAGTACAAGGAGCTCTACGTCACCACCAAGCCGGAGCAGAACCCCACGGCCCGCGGCGGGACGGCCTACCTCGGCTACGACCGCCCGAACACCGGCGTGCTGAAGGTCGAGTCGCTGATCCCGTTCGGGGAGCGGCCGTTCCCGGTCGCCGACACCGGTGACATGCTGGCAGGCGTCACCGCCGGGCCGGTCGAGTACGACAGCTTCGGCGGCTACACCCTGTTCGCCACCACGCTCGGCAACGTCGTGGACAACGGCCCGCACAAGGAGACCACTCGCGCACAGCGTGGCGGCGAGCTGGCCGTGGCGACCTACAACGTGGAGAACCTGGCTGCCACCGACGAGCAGGCCAAGTTCGAAGCGCTGGCCACCGGCATCGTCGACCATCTGGCCTCGCCGGACATCGTGACCCTGGAGGAGATCCAGGACAACAACGGCGCCGCGGCGGAGGGCGACGGGATCGTGGCGGCCGACGCGACGCTGCGCCGGTTCACCGACGTCATCGCGGCGAAGGGCGGCCCGCGCTACGAGTGGCGGCAGATCGACCCGCAGGACATGACCGACGGCGGCGAGCCGGGCGGCAACATCCGCGTCGGCTTCCTGTTCAACCCGGCGCGGGTGTCCTTCGTGGACCGTCCGGGCGGCACGGCGACGACCCCGGTGCAGGTCCGGTCCGAGCGCGGCAGGCCCGCGCTGTCGGTCTCGCCCGGCCGCGTCGACCCCGCCAACGCGGCGTGGCGCAACAGCCGCAAGCCGCTGGCAGGCGAGTTCCGCTTCCGTGGCAGGCCGGTCTTCGTGGTGGCCAACCACTTCGCCTCCAAGGGCGGCGACCAGCCGACGCACGGCCGTTACCAGCCGCCGACCCGCGGCTCGGAAGTGCAGCGGCTGGAGCAGGCCAGGGTGCTGCGCACGTTCGTCGACCAGCTGCTGGCCGCCGACCGCGGCGCCAACGTGGTGGTCGCCGGTGACCTCAACGACTTCCCGTTCTCGCCGACACTGGGCACCCTGACCGAGGGCGGAGCGCTGCGGTCGCTGATCGACACGCTGCCCGAGCGCGAGCGCTACACCTACGTGTTCGAGGGCAACTCGCAGGTGCTGGACCACACGCTGGTCTCCCACGCGCCGCGCGGCGTCGACTACGACGTCGTGCACATCAACGCCGAGTTCGCCGTGCAGGCCAGCGACCACGATCCGCAGGTCGTGCGCTTCCGCCCGAGCGCGGGCAACGCCGTTGCCGACGCCGTCAACGACGTCCTCGACTGGCTGGAGAGGCTATTTGGCGCGCCAGCCTAGTTTCAGGATCGACTGCACCAGCTCCTGGTAGGCCGGTCGAACTTCCTCCAGGTAACGCTCAAGGTAGGCGCCGCGGGCGGTGGCGTTGGGCTCCGGCCCGGCGCCCGCCTCCAGCCAGGACAGCCGGGACACGTTGTCGACGGCCATCCGCCACCAGCGGTCCACCCGCTCCTGGGTCTTGGTCTCCTGCTGGGCCGCCTCGGCGACGTCGTTGCGGGCCGCCGCGATCATGGCCTCCAGCTCGTCGACCCTGGCGACCTCCCACGCCCGCAGCTGCTGCTCGGCACCGCGGGCGAGGGCGACGATCTCCTTGTACCGCATGGCGGCGTTCATCAGCTCACCTGCTCGGGATCGGGGTGGTGGAACGGGATCAGCACCTCGGGTGAGGCGTGCGTGCTGCGGTCGAAGAACAACGCGCGACCGGGCCGCGGCGACCAGTGCACCACCTGGCCGGCGCAGAACGGGCTCAGCTCGGCACCCTGCACGTCCAGCGCCGCCCACGCGCCCACGTCGTCGGTGCCGGTGAAGCCGAGCGTGTCCTTCAGCCGCGCCACCGCGCGCCACCAGCCGACGGTGTGCGTGCCGACGCCCGGCCCCTGCTTCAGGATCGCGCGCAGGTGGTCGAGCCCGCTCTTGAGCACACCCGGCGGTTTTGCCTCCAGGGTGGGCAGCACGCCGTCCACGCCGTAGAGCAGCAGCACGGTGGGCCGCTCCGGCTCGGCGAGCTGGTCGGCGAGCGTGCCGAGCCGCTCGGACAACTCGGCCGTCGGCACCAGTGAGACGGTGTGCCCGTCCTCGGTCAGCGATTCGACCAGCGCCGTCACCGACGGGTTGGCCAGCTCGACCGTGCAGTTCACCAGGAACTCGACCTCGCCGGGAACGTACTGCCGGGCAAGTGACCGCGCGCTGGAGTCCATGATGGACAGTGCTTCGCGGACGGCCGTGCCGAGTACGGCGAGGTTGCGGCTGGGCGCGGGCGACAGCTCGACGCCGCGTGCGGCGTCGGCGACGTCGATGGTCTGCCCGACCAGTGCGGACGGCCTCGGCACCGGCGTGAGCGCGGTGAACGCGGCCGACTCGGTCAGCTCCGGCGAGATGGCGCCGTCGAACAGCCGTGGCTCGGAGTGCGCGCCCGCGTAGCGTTCCCACAGCCGCCGCTGCAGCTGGCCGAACACGTCCTTCGTGCTCGCGTCGGGCACGTGGGCGAGCTGGTTGCCGTGTGCCACACCGGACTCGTGGTTGATCACCGCGTGCCAGCGGGGCGCGGTGACGGCCGCGTTGTTGGTGTCGACGAGCACCCGCCGGGCCTTGGGCATGGCGATGCGCAGGGTGCACTGCTCGAAGATGGCCGGCTTGCCCCAGAACGCCTCGATGCCGGCGACGTCCTGACTGGCCAGCACCAGGTGGATGCCCTGCGAACGACCCCTTCGCGCGATGTCCTCCAGCAGCGAGGTCGCCGTCGCGGTCACCGTGTCCCTGCCGGCGAACAGGTACTGGAACTCGTCGATCACCGCCACGATCCGCGGCCAGTGCCCGCCGGGGTCCTGCCTGCGCAGGTCGGCGAGGTTGGTGACCTCGTGGTCCTTCGCGGCGGCCGAGCGCCTACGCAGCTCGTCGGCGAGGAACCGCAGCAGTGCCAGCCCGAACTCGCGGTCGGTGTTGACGTTCACCCCGACCAGCCGGGCATGCGGCAGCCAGCTTGAGTCCTTGCGGCCGGGCGCCAGCCCCGCGAACGACACGCCCTCCTTGAAGTCGAGCAGGTAGAGGGCCAGCTCGTCGGGGGAGTAGCGGGCGGCGAGGCTGCCCAGCAGGGCGTAGAGGAAGTTCGTCTTGCCCGACCCGCTCGGCCCGCCGATCAGCGCGTGCGGGCTGGCGTCACCGATGACGACCTCCACCGGATCGCCCTCGTAGTAGCCGACCGGCGCGCGCAGTTCCTCGGCCGAGTTCTCCTGGCCGAGTTCGGTGGGCAGCAGGTCGGCGAACGTGCGCGGGCCACCCTGCTTGGCGACCAGTGCCTCGGCGAGCCTGCCCGCGGCGCGGTTGACCTGACCGGCGGGCAGCGGCGGGTCGAGGGTGACGACCAGGTCGGTGCCGGTCATGCTGCTCACCGCGCGGTGCTCGTCGATCAGGCTGATGGTCTCGACCGACCCGCCCAGCACGGTCGGGACGTCGACGAGGATCAGCGAGATCCCGGCGGCCAGTGCGCCGCTGGCCACCCGCTTGAGCGCGCGTAGCTGCTCGGGCTGCAGGTCCTCGCCGTTGCCGAACAACACGGCGATCCGCCACGGCTCGCGGTAGCGGCCGGTGGCCTGCCGCATGGCACGCAGCGACGTGTGACCCGCCTGCATGGTGTAGGCGTGGATGCGGCGGATGTGCCCGGCCAGCTCGTCGAGCAGGTCGGTCAGGTGCGCCGGGTCGTGCACGGTGAGCGCGCTCGTGCGGCCGAGTGGGTAGAGGTTGGGCAGGACGGCGGTGAGCTGGCCGACGTCCCACAGGTGCACCCGCACCGCGCCCGGCTCGAACGTGCTGAGCACGCGCATCAGCAGGGCCTCCACCAGCCCGTCGATCGCGTGCCGGGTCTTCGGAGCGGAGGTGATCGCCAGGTGGGAGTCGTCCAGCAGCGGGACGGCGACGTCGAAGGTCTGCGCGATGCCCCGGCTACGGTTGTCCACTGTGGAGGAACCGATGCGCCACAGCTCGGGGACGTGGGCGCCGGTCCCGGTGCCGACCCGGCCGAGCCACTCGCTCGCCGGCCGGGACGCCGGCCCCGGGGCTGCGCCGGCGACCAGCTCGCGTAGCCGGTTCGGCCCGTCGGACCATTCGGCGTAGAACTGGTCGCGGACCTGGCCGAGCCAGTCGGCGACACCGGCCATGGCAGGCTGCTTGGCCTGCTCGACGATCTCCGGGTCGTTGCCCGAGCGGTCGATGCCGGTGCGGACGATGCGTTGTTGCAGCTGGAGCCGGGCGAGTTCGACCTCGGCGGCCTGCCTGCCGTTGGCGGCGGCACCGAGCGCGAGGCCGAGCTGGCCCCGTAGCTGGTCGAGTGCGGCCATGACCCGCTGTCGTTGCTCGGTCCGTTTGCCAATCAACGGCGTTCGCCTGCCCTCTAGAGCGTCGCGCGGTATGCCTGCAGTAGGTCGTCGACGCCGGTGAGCCGGCCCTGCTGGGTCTTGAGCTGCTCGACGGCCTGGTCCAATTGTGGCGGTAACCACGGGTCGGCCTGCGCTTGGGCGTCCACCATGGCGCGCCGGGCTTCGTCGAGGAGAGTACGTACGCGATCAAGCTGTCCCCGAGCGGTGGCGACGGCTTCGTGAACCGCCGCCAGCCGTTCGTACAGCTCCGCCAGTGGCGACATCTAGAGACGTGCCGAGTAGGAGTCGGCGGAGGACATGCTCGCCTGAATGGTGCTCTGCATACCGGTGATGCCCTGCAACGCCTCGGCGAGCAGGCCGTGTGCCTGGCTCACTTCGGGCTGGCTGCTGCCCGAGGTCGCCATGGAAAGCGACTGCTGGGCTTCCTCAAGTGACTGTGCGGCCTGCTGTAGGGCTGCGATGCTCGCGGAGGCCTTCTCGTTGGCGAGCGCGATCCCTGCGCGGATCTCTTCGACTCCGGGCATTGGTGCGGGACTCCTTGGAAATGTCGAGTGACGTCAAGCGTGGTACTGTGTACTTTCGGTGACTGCCCGACTCCGTTCGGGTGTACCTGGCGGAAGCGGGAACTGGCAAGGCCCCGGCGTGTGGTGGACGCCCGGGGCCTTTGATGGCACGTAGGGTAGCGGGCCCTCGAAGCGCCCCTTCGTGAACCCCAATGATCAACAGTTACCGCTGAGTACCGTCGCGAGCTGCGCCGTTTCCCACTGCCGGAACACACAACTCACCCGCCCGGGCGTCCCGGGAACGGGTGGAAAAAGGCCCGCCCCGCTTCAGCGGGACGGGCCTTTCCGTGGAGCGGAGGATACGGGATTCGAACCCGTGAGGGCTTTCACACCCAACACGATTTCCAATTCCGGTGCGAACCGTTCGCGGCAGGTCAACATGTCGCTGACCAGGGGATATGGCCGCGCCTGCGACACCAGTAGATCACCCGAACGGGGCTGAACTGCAACCCTCACTGCAACCCGCTGGTGGCCCACGATCAAGCTGGAACAGGGAGGGGTGTCCCTCACCTTCCCATGTCGGTGTTCGGCCCGGAGAAGGCGACTCAGGGCCCAAGTAGCCGCTGAAGGGACTCGGCTGAGGTCGCGCACCTGAAGCCGGTGTCGTCGTCGCACATGCTCTCAGCGGCATCGTTGAACGACGACGGCGTTGCCCGGTTGAACGGGCTGGTCCAGGCGCCACCCTTCAGCTCGCGACGACCTGGTCGAGACTCGGTGGCGCACCACTCCCAGACGTTGCCGCACATGTCGTAGACCCCGTAGGGGCTGACCCCGCTCTGGTAGCAGCCACCAGCCGTCGTGGCGCCGACGCCGTTCTCGCGGACGTTGCACTTCGCGGGGGTCGGTTGATCGCCCCAGGGGTAGACCGTTCCGCGCGTTCCGCGCGCGGCCTTCTCCCACTGCTGGCTAGTGGGCAGGCTCTTCCCGACCCAAGCTGCGTAGGCGGCCGCATCGGTCCAGGTCACGAAGACGACCGGGTGGTCAGCGATATCGGCCGGCCACGTGCCGTCCTCAGCCCAGTGCCGCGGTGGGTGGTGTCCAGTTGCCGCAACAAACCGTCCGTACTCAGCGTTGGTCACCGGGTAGACGTCGATGTAGTAGTCCGGCAGCCACACGGGCTCGTTGCTGGGACCGGAGAGGAAGACGCTCCCTTCCACAGCGACCATGTGGCTGCCGTCTCGGGGGTGGCGTACTCGGCTCGTGCCGATCGGTTCGGCGTGTCGCTGGTCTTGTGCGGCGGGGACCATCGAGTCTCCGACCAGGTGAGCGAAGCGCGCCCGTGTGTCCGGGTCCGATCGGTTCAGGCTTGTGTCGAGGGCTTCCTGGTTTACGGCACGAGGTGTGATGTTCTTCCCCCCGGCTTCCCATTTGGCGATCATTCGGGCGGTCACGCCAAGATGTGCCGCGAAATCACGTTGGCTCATGCGCTTTGCCTGACGAAGAGCCTTGATTTCCTCTCCGGACCACTGCTGAACCGTTGCCACCTGTCCCCCTGCTTTATATCTTCTCGCCCGGGATGTCGACGTAGAGCTCCCGCAGCTTGTTAATCATCTCGTGTTCCGTTGGCCATTCAATTGCATCCACGGAGCGCACCGGCCGAATTCCGGTCGCTGCGTTCGTGGCAAATGCGGCGTCCATGTTGCGCAGGTCGGAGATTGTAAGTGCTTCGCTGACGACCTGCTCATCTGTAACTTGATTAAGTAGTGTCATTGTAACGCCGGTCAACCATTCCGAACGCGGCCAAACAATTTGGTCGTTTCGAATGAAGCCGATGTTTGATGTGGCGATCTCCGAGATCGTGCCGTCAGGATTGAGGAATAGAACGTCGTCGTACCCCTCACGCTGTGCTGCCCGACGGCGCTGAAGGGCGCCGAACAGGCCGATGTGCTTCACCGCTGGTGCCTCACGGCGGTAGGCGGCAGCCTGCAGGCGGAGCGGTCCAGCCTGGCCCGTCCCGGCCGGCCGGGTTGTGATCAGTACCGACGGAGAGGCGTCCGCCCCGATCGTGCCGAGGTCTAGTGCCGGGTCGTAGACGGTGATGCGGACAACTGTCCGGCGCTCAGCTGCTGCAAGTGCTTGTCGGACGTACGTTCGCACCTGGTCAGTGTCCAGGTCGACGCCGAACAGCTGGTGACTGTCCCGCGCGAGCCGCTGCATGTGCTGGGAGAGGCCGCGTACCCGGCCGTTCTCGACCAGCATCGACGTGAAGTGGCCGTAGTTGGTGAGGGCAAGAGCCTTGATCTGCCCGAGTTCGGCGGGCGCACCGTTCAGTTCCATGTCGGGCACCCTCGCACCTCGTAGGCCCTGCTGGGAACGTCGGAGCCGCCAAAGTTCAGCGCTAGTTCAGCACCGCCGGTTCGGCGGGAGTTCAGCAGCAAGGCGGTTGCGCGGCAGTTCCCGTCCGGGCCATTTCGTCGGATTCTTGAGTCGTGAACACCAGCGACACCAAGCGTTGGATGCGGCAGGAACTGACTGGAGGCGTAACAGCTCATGGCGAAGAACACGATCCCCGGATTCAAGGCCAGCGGGGGAACCCTGAAAAAGTTGGTCGGCTTCGCCGTCGTGGTGGCCATTCTGGTTCTCGTGGTCCAGTATCCCGGCGACGCGGCGGCTATGGCGAAAGGCGCGGCTGGATTCGTTGTCGACGTGATCGACGGCATCGTGAGCTTCTTTCGGCAGGTCGGCTAATGGCGACGCTTAAGTTCACGTTCGATCACGTCCAGCCGCTCCAGTATTGCGGCCAGTTGCCCGTACAGATCATCGATAGTCCGCCCGTTCGACTCGCTCGGGTCATCCTCTGGAACATCGTTGCCGGACACCCGCACGAATGCCCCTTGGCCCCGTCGAGAAACGATCAGTCCTTCCTCTTGGAGGAAGCCGAGTGCGCGCTTAATGGTGTTCACGGATACGCCGAACTCGTCCGACATGGCCTCATGGGTCGGCAGCTTGTCGCCAACGCCGTAGGTCTCTGCTCGGAGCTGTTCACGCACACGTTGTGCCACCTGGGCCACCGGCGGCCGCGTGTCGGCAGGGTTCAGCTTGTCCACGCTGACCAGGCTACTTCACCAGGCAATTTAGGCCATTCGAGTGAACGTAGCTCAGGTAGTTGGCCTTTCTGGACTACGTCGCATAGTGTTCGTGGTGTCGCGCTAAGCGCACCAGACGCAAGCGGCCCCGGCGGTGTTGCAGCACCGGCCGGGGCCTACATCGGAACCGTTGGGAGTAACGATGCAGTTCGAGCGTAACGAGGTTTTCACCGTGAAGCAGGTCGCCGACCGGCTGAAGGTTCACCGGTCGACGGTGTACCGGGCGGTCAAGTCCGGTGAGCTGTCCGCGCTGAAGTTCGGGACCACTAGCAAGGGCGCGCTGCGGCTGCCGGGTTGGGCGGTCAACGCCTGGCTGAGCGAGTGTTTCGAGACCGCCTACGCCCAGTTCGTGGAGGGCGACCAGTCGCCCGAGCTGGCCGACGCTGACGGCAGCGAGACGGTGGAGGTGGCCTGATCATGGGTACGCGGACTTCGCAGCTGGCCACCGCCACCATCGACGGGCACGACACTGAGTTCCCGACCGCCCTGCGCGACGGCGCGGACAACACGGCTGACCTGCGGCTGACGTTCACGGTCCCGGTGTCGCTGCGTGAGATCGAGGGTGCGCTGTGGTTCTCGGTGTGGACCGGCGGCGTGGCCCTGGCCGACCTGGCCAACCCGGCCGACGCCCGGTTCCTGGTGGTCTCAGCACTGCTGGACGAAGCCAGCGTCGACATCGCCGCCGCTGCCGACGAACTGAGCCAGGCGCGGCGCGGCACCCACCGTGGTGAGGTCGCCGACCGGATCCGCCAGCTGGCCGCCGACGTGTTCGGGCCGACCGTCCCGACCCCCCGCCGCGCCCGCGCTCGTGCGGGGGTGGGTCGGTGAGCTGCCTGACCACCACCAGCGGGGTACGCCTGGTCCCCGCACCGGCCCGGCCGGGCCCGGACGGGCAGCCGGTCGAGCGGGTGGGCATCTGGGCTGACGACGACCCGGTCACCCGGCGGGGGCCGGTGGTGCTGTCCACCGATGAGGTCGCCGTCGCCCTGGCCCACTGCGGGGAAGCCCCCTCCAAGTGGGGCTACCGGCTGCTCGACGACACCGCCCGTAAGACGCTGGCAGGAGTAGCGGCCGTCGGCCGGGGCGAGCTGGCCCGACTGGTCGAGCGGTGGCGGGTCGGCAACGAGCTGGAGATCTGGCCGGCCGGGTACCAGACCAAGTGCCTGCGCCAAGCCGACGAGCTGGCACGCAAGGCGCACCGCGGCCCCCGACTCAACTGACCAGGCTCAGCCGACCCGGCTGACCAGCAACCGTCGACCCCGACGCCCCCTTCTGCCAGCTACCCGGCCGACCCGGCTCACCGGGCACGTCGACCCCGGCTCCGGCCGGTGGGACCCACCCCCTACCCACCACACCAGCCGACCCCGGCTCGTGGCGCCTGAACGCGCCCACCGACCGGAGCCACCCCCGACCGCCCGGCCGCCCGTCGACCCGACCGACCGGCTTGACCTGCATCGGTCGACCCCGATCGCTCTCGTACGTCAAGGGAGTTGCTTGTGACTTCGCCGCAACCCGACCGCCGTCTACGGGTGGTCGACGCCGCTGAGAGCTTCGAGGCGCGGGCCGCCGCCGCTGTGGCGCGTGCCCGTGCCTGGCTCCCGCCGGTGGATGAGTCGGTCTTCGACTGCTACCTCGGGCACGTGGTCGAGCAGGTCGAGCCGACCAGCGAAGCCGACCCGGTTGCCATCCTCGCGTCCCTGATCTGCTTCGCCGGGGTCCACCTGGGCCGTGACCCGCACGTGCGCGCCGGAGACGACCGGCATCCGCTGCTGGTGTGGCCGCTGATCATCGGGCACACCAACGACGGCAAGAAAGGATCGTCCTGGTCAGCCGCGAAGCGGATCATCGCTGAAGCCGATCTCGACTTCACCACGGCCAACATCAAGTCCGGGCTGACCTCCGGCGAGGGCCTGGCCCAGCGCTTCGCCCTGGCCGACGACGCGGACCCGGACGCGCCACCGAGAGACCTGCGGTTGCTGGCGTTCGAGAACGAGTGGGGAGGGGTCATGGCCAAGATGAAGCGCGAGGGCAACAGCCTGGCCCACATCCTGCGCGCGGCGTGGGAAGGCGGGGACCTGTCCACCCTCACCGTTTCCGCCCGCATCGCTCCGGAGTCCCACGTGGGCATCCTGGCCCACATCACCCCGGGCGAGTTCCGGTCGAAGCTGTCCGACGCCGACATGGCGGGAGGCACCTACAACCGGTTCCTGCCGCTGGCGGTGGCCTGGTCCAAGGCGCTGCCCGACAGCACCGGCGCGGACCCCGGGCTGGTGCTCTCGCTCGCGGCCGGGCTTGCTGACCGTCTCGACAGCGGCGGACGACTCGGGGCACTGGAGATCGCTGAGGACGCCCGGGAGCAATGGCGTGAGCTCTACCTGGAGTTCAACACCGACACCCACCACCCCAAGGTGTCCCAGTTCGTCTCCCGTGCCTTGCCCTACTGCAAGCGGATCGCCGGGATCCACGCCGCGCTCGACGGCGCGACTGCCATCACCGCCCGGCACCTGAGCGCCGCTGCCGCGCTGGTGCGCTACTCGATCGACTCCGCCCGCGCTGTGTTCACCAACGACCAGGAGGCCGGGAAGCTGCTGGCCTGGATCGCCGAGGCCGGGCCAGCCGGGCGGACCCGGGATGAGATCCGGGTCAGCTACTGCCACAAGCACAAGGACAAGGCCGAGGAGGTGAAGCACCTCCTGGCCGAGCTGATCGGCACCGGGCGTATCGCTCTGGGCAAACGTCCCACCGCCAGCGGCAAAGGCCGCGCACCGGAGATCTACACGGCCGTGCAAGTCCCGCGCGGCGGCTGACCCCTGCGCGGTTTGCGCGGTAGCGCGGTAATGCGCTGACCAGCGCAAACACCCGAACCGCATCCGGCATTACCGCGCGCGGTGCGCGGTAATGCCGGGAACAACGACCACAAAACCGCAGGTCAGGCCATTACCGCGCTACCGCGCATACCGCGCACCCCTGCAACCACCACACCGAGTCTGGAGGCTCGCCATGTCCGCGTTCGATGTCCTGTCCCGTGTCGGCACGGCCGCGCTGGTGCGGTTCACCCTCGCTCTGCTGGCGTTCGTCGTCGTGCACCTGGTGCGGCTGCCGCTGCTCGCCCTCGCGGCCGTTCTGGAACGGCTGATGCGCCGCTTGGATGCCCGCCTGGCCGCGCTCACTGGCACCGCCACCGAGCCACCGCGTACCCGCCGGGCGCGGGCCCGTCGGTGGGGTGACGCGTGGGGCGAACCCGTCCCCAGCACCCGGCCCGCCCGGCGCCGGAGTGGATTACGGCCCGGATTACGACGGCACCCGACCCCGGCCACCGGATTACATCCGTAATCCGCGCTCCGGACCGGCCGTCATTCGCCCTGACCAGGCACGAGTTACCGAATTACGGCCCGCCGCACCGCTGGCCGGCCAGCCCCGACCGGGCCCCGGAGCGGGCCGTCGCCGACGACCGGCGCCGGTAATCCAGGGCCGCCTGCGGGGAGTGAGCGGGCAAGTGAGCGGGGCAGTGAGCCCGCCGGGTCGGAGTGGATTTCCACTTCCGCGCTCACTTGCCGCGTTCACTCCCGCTGACCAGTGAGGACCGTCCGGCAAGTGGGAGAAGTGAGCAAGTGAGCGCACCGCCCGGACCGGCCGCCACGCCCCTGTTTCAGCCCGGTCCCGTCACCCGTCCACCCACGCAGCTGGAGGCCGTCACGATGCCCACCACCCACCCGCCAGCCGTTCCGGCGCCGGTCACCGGCGAGGGAATCGGAAGGGAGTCCGGGAGGGAGCCCACCGGCGTGAAGGGAGTTTTCCCTTCCGGCTCCCTCGCCCGGCTCCCTTGGGCTGAGCAGGCCGAACCCGCCCGAAGGGAGTCAAGGGAACAAGGGAATCCGGGCCGCCGAACCCCGCCCAGAACGCGTCCGGCGGGAGGTCGGGTCGGCTCCCTCCCTCGACCCGGCCGCGCCCCACCACCGGCCCGCCCAGTGGGTTAGGTCGCGGGTTAGGTCGCCCGGGCCGGGTTACGAACGTAACCCGCCGGGTTAACCCACCCGACCTGTGCCCTGACCAGCGCGAAGTTAGCCGGGTTAAGCGGGTTACGCGGGTGCTCACCGCCCCGGAAACCGGCTGCAAGCCGCCTCGCGCGGCACCGGCACGCGACGTAACCCGACCCCACCTTCGGGCCGGGCGTGCCACCCGGCCGCGCCGGTCACCAGCTGGCAGATACGGGGATGCCCCGCCGCGCTCGCGGCCCGCGCTGCCCCGGCCGGCCAGCCGTTCAACGCCACCACCCGTGACGAGGGAGCCGCCATGCACCACACCACCGACAGCACGAAGCCGGACGCGCCCCGCGAGCTGCTCACCGTCGAAGCCGCCGCGCGACGGCTCTCGATCGGGCGCACCACCATGTACGCGCTCATCAGGACCGGCCAGATCCTGTCCGTCCGGGTCGGCCGACTCCGTCGCGTCCCAGTCGATGCGCTCACCGCCTACGTCCGCCAGCTGGCCAGCACGCAGCACGCCAGCCACACCGCGGCCTGACCGAAAGGAACCCTGCGCATGCCACGCACACCACGACCAGAAGGGACGCGCCGACCAAACGGCGCCAGCTCCATCTATTTCGGGAGCGATGGGAAATGGCACGGCTGGGTCACCGTCGGCGTCAAAGACGACGGCAAACCCGACCGGCGCCACGTCAAGCGATCGGACGAAGGCGAAGTCATCGAAGCGGTCCGCGAGCTGGAGAAGTTGCGCGACAACGGAAAGGTACGGAAACCGGGTCGCGCGTGGACGGTGGAGAAGTGGCTTCGGCACTGGGTCGAGAACATCGCTGCGCACAGCGTCAGGCACAACACATTCGACGGCTACCGTCGGTCGGTTTACAACCACCTGATCCCTGGGGTTGGCGCCCACCGAATCGACAAACTCCAGCCGGAACATCTAGAGGCCCTGTACAAGCGAATGCAGACCAAGACGTACAGGCCGGAACGGGATAAGCCGTTGAAGCCAGCCACGGCCCACCTCGCGCACCGAACCATTCGCACCGCGCTGAACGAGGCGGTGAAGCGCAAGCACATTGTGGAAAATCCGGCGAAGCTGGCCAAGCCGCCGCGTGTCGAGGAAGAGGAGATTGTGCCGTTCACGCAAGCTGAGGCGCTTCGCGTTGTCGAGGCTGCGGGGAAAGTACGCAATGGTGCGCGCTTCGTCGTAGCACTTGCACTTGGGCTACGACGCGGTGAAGCGTTGGCACTGAAGTGGTCGGACATCACGATCAGGTGGCGGCATGGCTGCGGGGAGGGTAGCGAATGCGCGACCGAGAACCGCGCGGTGGCGTGCCCCAACCGGCGGGGGAGTGGAGTGGTGCACATCCGGCGGGCGCTCCAGCAACGCCCGTGGGAGCACGGTTGTGAACCGGCGGACTCGTGTCGTGAGCGGCCGGGCTGGCGCTGTCCGCAACGGCACGGCGGCGGCATGCACGTCGCGGAGACGAAGTCGCGCTCAGGTGTTCGGAAGGTCGGCCTGCCACACCAGTTGTGCGAAGCACTGGTGCGGCATCGAGAGCAGCAGGCAGCCGACAAGAAGGAGGCGGGGACTCTCTGGGAGGAAGGCGGCTGGATCTTCACGACCTTCGTCGGCCGGCCGGTGCATCCGAGTGAGGATCACCGCGCATGGAAGCGGCTACTGCGCACGGCTGAAGTTCGGGACGCGCGGCTGCATGACGCGCGCCACACGGCAGCCACGATGCTGCTTGCCCTGCGGGTTCCACTGGCTGCGGCCATGGACCTGATGGGCTGGTCGAACCCCTCGGTGGCGAAGCGCTACATGCACGTACCCGACGAGGTGGTGGAAGCTATCGCGGCCGACGTCGGAGACCACATGTGGACCGAGTCGAAGTCTCGGGACGATGAGGACGACGACGGCGCTGCGGGTGTGCCTGTACCCGCCTGATCTGGGGCAACTGCAACCCAAATTGCAACCCAACGACGAAACGCCGGGTGCCCGATGAAGCGGGTTCCCGGCGTTTCGCCTGGTAGCTGGCGGAGGATACGGGATTCGAACCCGTGAGGGCTTTCACACCCAACACGATTTCCAATCGTGCGCCTTAGGCCGCTCGGCCAATCCTCCGCCGAAGAGGCTACAGGACGCGACGAACCGGCCTGCCGGGACCTCGGACTTGAGCGGGTGCTCAAAACGCGCTACACTCCGAGTTGAGCAGGCGCTCAAACTGGGGGAGGGAAGATGGAACGCACCGCGATCGTGGTCGGCGGCGGGCTCGGGGGTCTCGCCGCCGCCATCGCGCTACGCCGGCGTGGCTGGCGGGTGACCGTGCTGGAACGCGCGCCGCGGTTCACCGGCGTCGGCGCGGGCATCTCGCTGTGGCCGAACGCGCTGCGGGCGCTCGGCGAGCTGGGGCTGGCCGAGCAGGTACGGCAGGCCGGAGCCGTCGAGCGGTCCGGCGGCCTGCGCGACCGGCGCGGCAGGTGGCTGGCCCGCACCGGCAGTGCCGAGGTGGAGCGCCGGTACGGCCTGCCGCTGGTGGTCCTGCACCGGGCGGAGCTGGTGCGGGTGCTCGCCGCCGCGCTGCCCTGCGACGCCCTGCGGGCGGGGGTCGAGGTGCGGGCGGGGGTCGAGGTGCGGGCCGTGCACCCGGACGGCACCGTCGAGCACACCGGTGGCACGTCCCGGGCCGACGTCGTGGTGGGGGCCGACGGCGTCCGCAGCGTCGTGCGCCGTGACGGCTGGCCCGGCGCGCCGGGCCCCCGCTACGCGGGATACACGGCCTGGCGGATGGTCACCGATCCGCTGCCCGGCCAGGCCATCGAGGGCGCCGTGACGTGGGGGCGCGGCGCACGCTTCGGGTTCACCAGGCTCCCCGGCGGCCGGTTCTACTGCTTCGCCACCGCGACGGTCCCCGCTGGCGGCACCGGTACCGGCGTCGTGCGGCAGCGGTTCGGCCGCTGGCCGGAACCGATCCCCACGCTGCTGGCGGCGGTGTCCGGCGAGGTGCTGCGGCACGACGTGTACACCCTGCCGCCGCTGCACAGCTACGTCCGCGGACGGCTGGTGCTGCTCGGTGACGCCGCACACGCCATGGATCCGGCGCTCGGCCAGGGCGGCTGCCAGGCGCTGGAGGACGCCGTCACGCTCGGCGCCTGCCTCGGCGCGGCTGATGTCGAGCAGGCGCTGGCGCGTTACGACGGCCTGCGCAGGCCACGCACGCAGGCCATCGCCAGGCGGTCGGGCCGGGTCGGTGCGGCCGGTCAGTGGGCGTGGCCACCCGCCGTGGCCGCCCGCGACCTCGCCGCCCGCCTCCTGCCGTCCCGGCTGTCCCTGCGGGGCATGGCCCCGGTGATCGGCTGGAGTCCCGATGCCTGACTGGACCTACCACCCACTCCGGGGCATCGCCGCGGCCCTGCTCGGTGTCCGCCGCTCGCAGCGGCTGGCGCTGCGCACCCTGGCGGCGGTCGGCTCGCTGCCGGGCGGCGGGCATCTCGTCGCCGCCGCGTTCGGCCACCGGCACCCGCCCGCGCACCTCGCCGGCACCGTCGACGGAGTGCCCGTGTGCTCGCGGCTGGGTGCTGTGGTGCCGCCGTCGGTGGCGGTCGACGCCGTGCGGGCGCTGCCACCGCTGGGCGCGGGCGTGGTGGCGGTCGCGCCGGTGGGGCCGGGCGACGTCGCCACCGTGCGCCGCGCCGCCCGGCGCAGCCGCGTGCCGCTGCTGGCACACGTCGACTGCCCGGAGACCGCGGCCGCCGTCGCGCCGCACGTCGACGCCGTCCGGACCGGTGCCGCCGGCGGCTACCTGACCAGCCCGGACGTCGGCGCGGCCGCGTCGGCACTGGCCGCGCCGGACGCCGTGGTGCTCGCGTCGCCGTCGGTACTCGTCGAGGCGGGGCCGGGCTGGTTCGCCAGGGTCGCCGAGGCGGCGACGGCACCGGCAGAAGCCGCGCCGGCGCGGATCGGTCCCGACCCGCGCCGCTGGCCTGCCTGGTGGTGGGGGACGCTGCTCGGCGCGGGCATGGTCGTCGCCGGCCTGTGCGCGGTGGTCATCACGCTGGGTCCGGTGCTGCTCTGGTACGACCGCGCCCACCTGGGCACCGACGTGGCCGGGCTGCACGCGATCAACCACCACCTGGTGCATTTCCTGCAGCACGACCGGATCACCATGGCGGGCACCATGGTCGCGATCGGCATCGTCTACATCGGACTGTCGGCGGGCGGGATGCGGCGGGGCAGGCGGTGGGCACGCGACGCGTTGCTGATCTCCGGATGTGTCGGCTTCCCGACGCTGTTCTACTTCCTCGGCACCGGTTTCGTCGAACCACTGCACACCGCGGCGACGATCGCGTTGCTGCCACTGTTCGTGCTGGCCGTCGCCCGCCGCACCGGGCCACCGCGGGCCCGGGCGCCGAACGTCGCGGAACGGGTGCGGCGCAGGGCACTGACCGGGCAGCTGCTGATGGTGGTGACCGGCGCCGGGCTGCTGGTGGGTGGCGCGGTCGTGTCCTTCGTCGGCCTGACGACGGTCTTCGTCGACGCAGACCTGGAGTTCCTCGGCACGACGGCGGACGCACTGGCCGCCGCCGATCCGGAACTCGTGCCGTTCATCGCGCACGACCGGGCGGGGTTCGGCGGTGCGCTGCTGTCGGCCGCGGTCGCCATCACGCTGCTGAGCGCGTGGGGCTGGCGGCCGGGGGAGGCCTGGGTGTGGTGGACGTTGCTGGGGGCGGCGGTGGCCGGGTTCGCGCCTGCCGTCGTGGTGCACGGGCTCATCCACTACACCGACTTCGGGCACCTCGCGCCCGTGTTCGCCGGGATGGCGCTGACGGCGGCAGCCCTCCTGCTGGGCCGGCCGTACCTGCGCCTACGGTGAACACATGGCCGACACCCGGCGCAAGCTCGTCGACGGTGCCATCGAGACCATCCGCACCCACGGCATCACGGGCACCTCGGCCCGGACGATCGCCGCGGCCGCGGGAGTCAACCAGGCACTGGTCTTCTACCACTTCGGCAGCGTGCACGAGCTGCTCGAAGCCGCCTGCCTGGAGGCGACACGGGAGCGGGTCGCCGCGTTCACCGAGAAGCTCGACGAGGTCACCAGCCTGCGGGAACTGCTCGCGCTCGGCAGGCGGGTCCACGTCGAGGAGCAGCAGCGCGGCAACGTCGCCGTGCTCGCCCAGCTGCTCGCCGGGGCCCAGGCGGACCCCAAGCTCGCCGGGGCGACCTCCGCGGCGCTGCGGCTGTGGATCGACCCGGTGGAGCAGGCACTGGACCGGCTGCTCACCGGATCGCCGGTGGCCGACCTCGTCGACGTGCCGGGGCTGGCTCGCGTGGTGTCGGCGGGGTTCATCGGGCTGGAGCTGTTCGAGGGCGTCGACGCCGAAGGCGCCGGGGCCGCGCTGGACTCACTCGACCGGCTCGCGGTCCTGAGCGAGGTGCTCGACGAGCTGGGCCCGGTCGCCCGCCGCGCCCTGCGGGCCAAGCTCCGCAGGACGTGAGGTCACCACAGGCCGAACAGGTTGCCGCCGAGCGCCACGATCAGCCCGGCGATCAGCAGCGTCAGCACCGCGGTGGCGATCAGGAAGCCGACCGACGTCGCCTTCGACGGGATCGGCTGGTCGTGGGACAGGCCCGAAGTCTGCGCGGAGTCCGGTGGCGTATCGCCCTGCCGCACCCCGCTGCCCTCCTCCAGACCGGGTGTCCGGTCGGGGTCGGGATCGGGTGGTGTGGCGGTCATGCCTTGGGCGCTACCCGCCACCGGATCCGGGCAAACACCGTGTAAGGCCCGCCCCGGCCGGGTAGCCGCCGGAAGACGAGAGGAGTACCCCATGGCTGCCTGCGAGGTCTGTGGAAACGACTACGAACTGGCTTTCGAGGTACGCACCACCGGCGGTGGCACGCACACGTTCGACTCCTTCGAGTGCGCCATTCACCAGCTCGCGCCGGTGTGCGAGCACTGCCGCTGCCGCGTGGTCGGCCACGGTGTGCACGTCGACGGCCGGTTCTTCTGCTGTGCGCACTGCGCCCGGCAGAGCAGCGTTCCCGGCGGTGATCAGGTCCGGGACGCCGTCGGCAGCGCCACCGGCTGAGGTCACGCCGCGATTCGCCGCCGGGCCAGCGCCATGGCCTCGTGCAGTGGCGTGTCGCCGCTGGCCCGCGCCGACGCCAGCAGGGTCGTGACGGTGTCGCCGATGCCCTCGACCCGGCGCGTCGCCGCGTCGTGGTCCAGGCCGTCGAACTCGCGGGACAGCGTGTAGACCACCCCGCCCGCGCTGGCGACGAAGTCGGGCACCCAGACGATGCCGCGCCCGGCGAGCAGGCCGGCGACCGAGTCGTCGGTCAGCTGGTTGTTGGCCGGGCCGACGACCAGCGCCGCGGTCACGTCCTCGACGGTGCCCTCGCCGAACACCCCGCCGACGGCAGCCGGGACGAGAATGTCGGCCGGCACCCGCAGGGCCTCGTCCGGCTCGACCCAGGCCCAGCCGGCCGCGGTGGCCTCCGCCCGCTTGCGGATGTCCACATCGGACACCGTAAGTTCCGCACCGCCTGCCGCCAGCGCCGCCGCGATCCGCCCGCCGACGGCACCCAGCCCGCTCACCGTGACCCGGCGGCCCGCCACCGAAGCCGTGCCGAACACGTCCCGTGCCCCGGCCCGCAGCGCCGCCAGCACGCCGACGGCGGTCGGCCCGCTCGACGATCCCGTTCCGCCGTGGCTTTCCGGCTTGCAGAACACCTTTCGCGCGTGCCGGGCCAGCACCAGCATGTCCTCCGGCCCGGTGCCGACGTCCGGTCCCGGCAGGTACCCGCCGTCGAGGTCGCCAATGATCTCGCCGAGGTCCTCCAGCACCGCCTGCCGCAGCAGCGGGGTCAGCTCGGTGTCCGGCGGCAGCGCCACGACGCTCTTGCCCCCGCCGAACGGCAGCCCGGCCACCGCGCACTTCACCGTCATGGCCTTGGACAGCCGCAGTGCGTCGGCGAGTCCGGCCCGCCAGTCCGGGTAACGCCACAGCCGGCAGCCGCCGACCGCGGGGCCGAGTGCCCGGGAATGCGTTGCCACCACCATCGCCACCCCGGATCTGCGGCCCCGCCGCATCACCACGTCCTCGTGTTCCCACTGCTCGAGCATTGCCGGCTCCCGGAGTCGAACGATCGACGGGTTACGCCGCTGACAGTAGGGTGAGCAACGGGTCAACAAGCCGATCGCCGAACGATATTCGGCGGCGATGTGGAAGGAGTCCCGGTGGACGAACTTGATTCGGCGATCGTGCGCCTCCTGCAGGAGGATGCGCGGCAGTCGAACCGGGACCTCGCCCGCAAGGTGGGCGTCGCGCCGTCGACCTGCCTGGAACGCACCCGGCTGCTCAGGGAACGGGGCGTGATCCGCGGATACCACGCCGACATCGATCCACGTGCCCTCAACCGCGAGGTCTCCGCGTTGATCGCCGCCCAGGTGCGGCCGCTCAACCGCAGGGTGATCGAGGCGTTCCGGAACTCGGTCGCCGCACTGCCGGAGGTGGTGGCGGTCTTCGTGCTGGCCGGCAGCGACGACTTCCTGGTCCACGTCACCGTGCAGGACGTCGACCACCTGCACTCGTTCCTGGTGGACCGGCTGTCCCAGCGCAAGGAGATCGTCGGCTTCCGCACGTCGATCGTGTACCAGCACCTGACCAACCACGTGCTGGAACGCCTGCCCGATCCGTGATCACGCCAGCGCCCGCCGCGCCCGGCCCAGCACCGCCACCCCCTCCTCGGTCCACCCGCCGTCGGTGATGACCACGGCGTGGTCGAGGCCCAGCTGCTCCAGTTCCCGCAGGTGCTCGGCGAACGACTCGGCGGACTGGCCGGGCGAGAGCTTGGTGGACACGGTCTTGGCGATCTCGCCGTAGTCGCGGCCGGCCCGCTCGCACGCCTGCCGCAGCACGGCGAGCTTCGCGCGGATCGTCGCGCCGCCGTCGGGCACGTCGGGCAGATTGCAGGCGTCGGCGTGCGCGGCCACCAGCGGCAGCGTCCGGCGCTCGCCCATCCCGCCGATCAGCAGCTTCGGACTGCCGATGGGCAGCGGGCTGTTCACCGGCCGGGTCAGCCGGTGGTGCCTGCCCTCGAACGGTGCCTCGTCACCGGCGAACATCGCCTCGGCGATGCGGACGGTTTCCTCCAGCCGGTCGAACCGCTCGCCGGTCGGCGGCAGCGGCAGGCCCATCATGTCGGCCTCCGCCTGGTGGTAACCGGCGCCGACGCCGAACCAGGCACGCCCGCCGGACAACACGTCCAGCGTGGTGACGGCCTTGATCAGCAGCGCCGGCGGGCGGAACGTCACCGCGGCCACCATCGTGCCCAGGTTGACGGTCTCGGTACGCGCGGCGAGGTAGCCCAGCGTCGTGCAGGCCTCCAGCATGGGGTCGGTGACCTGCGCCATCGGGTGTGCCTGGATGAGGTGATCGGCCACCCACACGGTGTCGAGCCCGGCCGCCTCGGCGGCGCGGGCGGTGCGGTCCAGCCCGTCGGCGATGGTGCCCGGCCAGCTGTACTCGGTGATGTTCAGGCTGATTCTCATGTCCGGAAGTGTTGCGCCGCATGGGGTTTCACCGCGTCCGACGGTGAGCGCGTCCGGGGGCTACGTCCCGCCGCGTACACGGTCGAGGCCGGTGCGGACGGCGTCGGCCCATTCGGGTACTACCAGCACGTGCTGGTAGTACGCCTGGCGCATCCACACCGCGGCCACGTGCCGGTAGCCCGCGGAGACGTCGGGTATCCGCAGTCCGTAGGCGACGTCCGGCACCTCGGGGCCGGGCGCCGTCACCACGAGAACGGTCGGCGCCGCCGCGCGGACGACCGACGTGACGTCCGCGCCGTGGGTCACGGCCTCGTCGTTGAGGCCGAGGTAGTCCGTGGTCGTCCAGCCGCTGTAGTAGGGGATGGCACCGGCGTCGCTGACCGCCAGCGACCGCGCCCGCTCCGGGACCGGCGCGTCCGCGAGCCCCTTGCCGATCGCCACGTGGGCCCGGCCCAGGTCGTCGCCGTAGTCGGCGATGGTGCCGAGGTCCGGGACCCACGCTCCGGCCAGCGCGGTCCAGGCGATCGTGACCGCACCGCAGAGCATGCCGAGCCACCGGCGCAGCGCGGCCACCGCCAGCCCGGCGGCCAGGCACAGCACGGGAAACGCGTGGAAGGCGAAGCGGTGGACGTAGTCCATTGACGGGCCGGACAACGCGTAGGCGAGGTAGGTGGCGGCCACCGTCGAGGCGATCAGCAGCCCCTGCCGCCGGACGAGCAGCACCAGAACCGACGCCAGCAGGGGCAGGAACGCGGCCGCGGTGCTCCACACCCAGTCCTCGCCCGCGGCGAGGTCGCCGAACTTGACGTAGAACGTGTTCGGGAACGGGTAGCCGTAGTACGACCAGCGCCAGGCGAAATATCCGGCACCGGCCGCGGCGGCGGCGCCGGTCCACCAGCGCGCGGCCGGGCGCGACCGGGCATGCCACAACCACACGGCCAGCGCGGGCAACGCGGCGAGCACCCCCTCCGGCCGCAGCAGTCCGGCCAGCAGGAACAGCAGCGGCGGTTCCCAGTCGCGGACCGGCCGCCCCCGGACCGCGGTCAGCCCCAGCACGACCATCCGCAGCACCACGGCGGCGAACGCCATGGTCTCCAGCCCGCCGACGACGTGGAAGTAGGTGGGAACGAACGCCACGAACGTCCCACCCGCGACGACAGCCGCCGTCCAGCCGCCCGCTCGCGTGCTCGTCACGACCAGCTGGGCCAGCGTCGCCAGGCCGAGCAGAACCGACGTCACCTTCGCCACGACCGGCAGCGCCAGCCCGAGCACGGCGAACGCCGCGTGCCAGGCCATCCAGGCGAAGTTGGTGAATCCCTCGACCGGGTCCGCACCCGGATTCCAGGTCGGTCCGTCACCCTGAGCGAGATTCGCCGAGTACCGGAAGGTGATGAAGGCGTCGTCGATCGTGAACGACCACACCGCCACACAGCCGGCGACGAACACGGGGAGCAAGACCGCCAGCACCGCCAGTGGCCTGCTGACCACTGGCTTTGTCGGGGCGGCTGTCATCGGGCGAACTCCTCGGCACGGGGCAAGCCCGGGATTGTAGGTATCCCGGGCCTGCCCCGATCGAGCTCGCCGCGAACTCGATTTGGTTACGTCAGGTAACGGTGACTACTTCGACGGCGGCTCCACGTCGCCCCGCCAGGCGCCGGTTTCCACGCCACGGCTCTCGATGAAGTCCTTGAACCGCCGCATGTCGGCCTTGATCCGGCGGTCGAGCACGCCGAGCTTGTCGCCGACGTTCTCGACGAAGCCCTCGGGGTCGATGCTCAGCTGCGCCGTCACCCGGGTGCGCTGGTCGCTGAGGCGGTGGAAGGTGATCACGCCCGCGTGATCGGGCCCGCTGTCGGAGGTCCACGCCACCCGTTCGTCCGGGTGCTGCTCGGTGATGGTGGCGTCGAACTCACGCTTGGCACCGCCGACGTTGGTCACCCAGTGGGTGTGCGTGGCGTCGAGCTGGCGGATCTCCTCCACGTTCTCCATGAACTGCGGGAACGACTCGAACTGCGTCCACTGGTTGTAGGCGGTGGACACCGGAACGTCGACCTCGACGATCTCGGTGATCGTGCTCATCGCTACCTCCTTCGGGGTGGGCTCCCGATCCGGGTACCCCGCCACCTGCCGGTCACACGTGCCACCACAACCGCAACGCGTTGCCGCCGGTGACCGCGTCCCGTGCGGCGGCGGGAAGCGCGTCAGCCAGGCGCCGCAGCCGGTCGGCCTGCCTGCGCCAGTCACCGGGATCGCCGACCTGGTCGCTGCCCAGCACGAACCGGTCCGGCCGGCGGGTCACCAGCTCGTCCCACGCCGGGTCCAGGCGGCCCGCGTCGTCCAGGATCAGGTCCACGAGCACCCAGGACAGGTCGATGTGCAGGCCGCTGTGCCGGGCCAGCAGATCGGCCACCACCCGATCCTGTTGCCGTGGCTCGACCCGCCGCGACACCCCGGCGTGACACCAGACGACCGTCGTCCCGGGGTGCCTGCCGAGCATCTCGTCCAGCTGGTCGACGTACTCGTGCTCACCAGCCCGCCCGGGCGAGCTGCTGTCGTGGTGCACCGCGATCGGGAGGTCCCGCTGCGCCGCGAAGTCGAACACCGGGTCCAGCGCGGGATGGGACGCCGTCGGGCTGTCGCCCCTGGTGAGGTTGGTCAGGTCGTCGTGACGCAGCATGACCTCGCCGATGCCACGCCAGCAGTCGTGCCGCGACCAGAGCAGCTCGATGTGGTCCACGGCCAGCTGGTCGGTCGGGTCGAAGCCGCACATCGTCACCGCGACGGCCTCTCTGACCTCCGCGGGCAGCCCGGCGTGCAGGTCGGCCACCAGCTCGTCGGTCAGCGAGTAGTACTGGCAGGGCGAGTTGCCGTCCAGGTAGTAGCCGGGCTTGCGTGGCTCGGTCACCGGCCACTGTTTCTTCACCGGCAGGCCGAACAACACCGCCCTGTCGACACCCGCGGTCCGCATCCCCTCGGCGAAGTCGGCCGCCGTCGGCGCCCGCTGCAGGAAGTCGACACCGTGGACATGCGCGTCAACCAACATCGCCCGACACTAGCCGTTTCCGCCGGGTCCAACGGCCCTAGTGGTCTCCCCTGATCGGGCGCACCGTACAGCTCTCGGGTTCGACCGGGCGAGGAGCGCGATGCTGGATTCATTCGGCCAAGAGGTGCTGGACCGGGACCAGTGTCTGCGCCTGGTGGCCACGGTCTCCGTCGGCAGGGTGCTGTTCACCCATCGCGGGCTGCCCGCCGTTCAGCCGGTGCGGTTCAGCCTGGACGAGCAGGCCGTCTGGTTCTCGGTGCCGGAGGGCAGCGTCCTGTTCTCGGCCGCGCACGGCAACGTGCTGGCGCTCGAGGCCGACCTGCTGCAGCCCGACCTCGCCACCGGCTGGTGGGTCACCGTCCTCGGCCACGCGACCCGCGCGCCGCGCCGGTTCACCTCGGACCGGCAGGTGCGGCTGGCGATCGAGGTCGTCCACGGTCGGCGTCTGGTCGGCGACAGCGCCGCCTAGCTACGCTGCTCGCCGTGACCGTCTCCCTGCTCGACGCGGTGATCCGCGTGACGCGGGGTTCCGGCCTGCCCGACGTCCTCGACCGGCTCGTCGAGTCTGCCCGCGAGCTGTCCGGAGCGTCCAGGGCGGTGCTGGGCGTGCACGACACCGGCGGCCGGTTCGCCGACGTCGTCGGGGGACTCGACCACGACGCGTTCACCGCACTGCTGCGTGATCCCAGTCCGTCGGCCCTGGTGCTGCCGATTTCCGTGCTGGACGCCGATTTCGGCGTGCTGTACCTGGACGGCGCCCGCTTCGGTGACGCCGAGCGGGAGACGCTCGGCACCCTGCTGGCCGCGGCGAGCAGCGTGATCGAACGGGCCATCGGCTACGAGGAGAGCCGCCGCAGGGAACGCTGGCTGCAGGCCTCCTACGACGTGACCGGCGCGCTGCTGTCCGGCGGCACGCTGGACGACACCCTGCACCTGATCGCCGAGTGCGCCAGGGTGGTCGCCGGTGCCAGCGCGGGCGGTGTCGCGAGACCCGTGCCGGACGACCCCACCCGGCTGTCGTTCGACGTCATCGAGCCACGCGATCCCGCCGTTTCGCACCTGGTCGGGCTGACCGTGTCGCTGGAGGGCAGCGCGACCGGTCTCGCGTTCGCCACCGGCAAGCCGGTCGTCGTGCGCCGCTACGGCGAGCACGTCGTCGCCGAGCAGGCCGAGTCCAGCGTGTCCATTCCCCAGCTCGTCCGCGACCTGGACTCCGCGGTGGCCGTGCCGCTGACCGTCGGCGGCGAGCCGCTCGGCGTGCTGGTGGTGGCCAGGCTCGGCGACGAGGTCCCGTTCACCGACACCGAGGTGAGCCTCGCGGCGACGTTCGGCGCGCACGCGGCCCTGGCGATGGAGTTCGCCAGGGCCGAACAGGACCGGCAGCGGCTCGCGGTGTTCGCCGAACGGGACCGCATCGCGCGGGACCTGCACGACCTGGTCATCCAGCGGCTGTTCGCCATCGGGCTGGGCCTGGAGGGCATGAGCCGGGTCAGCGGCGACGAGGTGGTGGCCGAGCGGGTCGCCGGGTTCGTCCGGGACCTGGACCAGACCATTTCCGAGGTACGCAACAGCATCTTCGTCCTGCAGGACCCGGCCGTGGTGCCGCCGGGGCTGCGGTCGGACCTGCGCAGGCTCGCCGACGACGCCACCGAGTCGCTCGGCTTCGAACCCCGGCTGCGCTTCACCGGCCCGCTCGACGCCGCGGTGCCCGCGCCGGTGCAGGCCGATCTGCTCGCCACCGTGCGCGAGGCGCTGAGCAACGTCGCCAAGCACGCCGAGGCGTCGTCGGTGTCCGTCGACGTCGGGGTGGCGCTGCCCGAACAGGTCCTGACCGTGCTGGTGGCCGACGACGGCAACGGCCGTCCGGCCGACCTGTCCGGCGACGGCCTGCGGGCGCTGGACGAACGGGCAGGCCACTGGGGCGGGACGCTGTCTGTACAGGGTTCCGCGGGCCGTGGTACCACTCTTGAATGGGTGGTCCCGCTACCGACCGCGACATGACCATCTCGGTCTTCCTCCTCGACGACCACGAGCTGGTCCGCACCGGCCTGCGCACGGTGCTGGAGGCGGAGAAGGACATCGCCGTGACCGGCGAGGCGGCGACCGCCGCCGAGGCGCTCACCCGCGTTCCGCTGGTGCGGCCGGACGTGGCGATCCTGGACGTGCGGCTACCCGACGGCGAGGGGGTCAGCGTCTGCCGGGAGATCCGCGCGGTGGTCGATCCGCCGCCCGCCTGCCTGATGCTCACGTCCTACTCCGACGACGAGGCGCTGTTCGGCGCGATCATGGCCGGGGCCGCAGGCTACATGCTCAAGCAGGTCTCCGGCAGCAACCTGGTGACGGCCGTGCGCACGGTCGCGGCGGGCGGCTCACTGCTCGACGCCCACCTGACGGCGTCGGTGCTGAGCAGGCTGCGTGGCGAGGAGGGCTCGGCCGACACCGGGTACGGGCAGCTCAGCCCGCAGGAACGCCGGGTGCTGGAGCTGATCGCCGACGGCCTCACCAACCGGCAGATCGCGCAGCGGCTCGGCCTGGCCGAGAAGACGATCAAGAACTACGTCTCGTCGCTGCTGCACAAGCTGGGCTTCACCCGCCGCACCGAGGCGGCCGTCTACGCCGCCAAGCGCCGGCGCCAGTGAACTACTGCACGGCTCGCTCCTCGTAGACGATGTCGGCGGCGCAGCGGAAGCCGACCGCCTTGCTCTTGTAGTCGATCTCCGCGGACACCTGCATCGAGACCGCGCCGTACACCGCGACCGGGTCGCTCCAGCTGCCGCCGCAGACGACCCGGGAGTCGCGGTCCTGCCCCCTGGCGAGTGCGCCGCGACTGTGCGAGGTCCACTCGCTGACGTTGCCTGCCATGTCCTCGACCCCGAACGGGGAACGGCCGTCGGCCTCACCGGCGACGAACGTGGCGACCGGATTGGTCTCGGTGAAGTCCCGTGAGGGGTACTGGTTGTGGTTGCAGCGGTTTCGCTGCCAGGCGTCGCCCCACGGGTAGGTGCGGTTGTCCTTGTCGCCCCGCGCGGCCTTCTCCCACTCGAGCGGGCGGGGCAGCCGTTTGCCCGCCCACAGCGCGTAACACAGCGCGTCCCGCCAGGTGACGTGCACGACGGGGTGATCGGCGAGGTTGTTGTGGGCGGCCACGACCTCCGGCGCGACCGGGTAGTTGGTCGCCTCGACGAACTCGGCGTAGGCCCGGATCGTCACCGGCGTCACGTCGATGTCGAAGCCGGGCACGAAGACGCCGCCCGGCGGTTCGTCCGGCGAGTACAGCAGGCGCAGGTTCTGCGGGTCGGGGCTCAGTCCGGCGGCGATCACCGCCTGCTCGGCCTGTTCCTTGGTCAGGCCGTGCACGAAGACGCTCGGCGGAATGCGCACCATGCCCTCCTGCGGCGGGTGCGCGTAACGCTCGAACATCATGCTGTCGCACACCGGGCAGTTCCGGCACCGCTGCGCACCGGCGATGTAACCGCACGACCGGCAGAAGGGCTGCTCCACCTCGCGGCCGCGCAGGTCGGCCAGCAGCTCGGAATCGCCGAACAGCGCCTTCACCTCCGCCGCCGTGGGGCGGCCCGCGGACAGCAGGCGGTGCACCGTGTCGAGCACGATCGCGGGCGCGAGTGGCTGCGCCGTCGCGATGTCCTCGCGGACGTCGGCACCCTCGCGAGGGAACCGGCCGACCAGGCACTCGTACAGCAGCACGCCGAGGGCATGGACGTCGTCCTCGGCCGAGTCCAGCGACGAGTCGGCGCGGCGCTCCGGCGACCAGTACTCCCGGACGCCCTCCGTCTGCTGGGTTCCGTGCTGGGCCCTGGTGAGCCCCCAGTCGACCAGCCGCACCTCGTTCGTCGTGGTGAGCAGGATGTTGCTCGGCTTCAGGTCACGGTGGCGAACCCCGCGTTCGTGGGCGAAGGCGAGCCCGGCGGCGATCTGCGCTCCCATCCGGACGGTCTGGCTCAGCGACTGCCGTCCGTCGCGCAGCAACGCGGAAACCGAAGGGCCGTCCACATAGGACACAAACAGTACCGGGCCGAGGTTGTCGAGGTTCTTCAGCGGGAACAGCGCCTGCGCGATGTACAGGTGATCGGCGTTCTTGTTCTTGCCGTCGTTCCTGAGCCGGTTGGCCCACACTCGGCACTCCTCGAAGAACGCCTCCGCGACACCGGGCGACCCGACGTGCTCGTCGTTGAGCCGCTTCACGACCCGCTTGCCGTCGAACCCGTCCTCCAGCACTCCGACCTCCGCGAACCCGCCGTGGCGGACCTCCACGACCGTCTCCCCGGTGGACAGCACCATGCCTACGTACAAGCCCATCGCTACTGCCTCTTTCCGAACACGCCGCGGACCACCGGGACGACTCCCCCCTTGTGGCCGAACAGGATGACCTTGAAAATCCAGAGAATGTAGAGCGCGAGCAGCGCCGTCCCCACCCACATGAAGATCGCCGCCAGCGTGTCCAGGAGTTCCCAGAACCACGACTTCGGCGCCTCCTGCACGGTCAGCCGGATCGCCTGCTGGACGACGGCGCCACCGTCGTCGGTCATGGTCAGGGTGAACGTGCTCGTGCCTGCCTCGTCCGGGCGCCCCGCGAGCGTGCCGTCCGGTGCCAGCTCGAGCCCGGCGGGTAGTCCCTCCGCGGACCACCGGTACGGAGCGGCGCCCGCGTCGGCGGTGAACGTGTGCTGGAACATCTGCCCTGCGACAGCCTTGTCCAGCAACGTCATGTCGGCGAGGATCCGCGGCTTGGCCTGCTTCGCGGCCGCGGCACCGGATGGGCGTACGGTGAAGGCCAGCTCACGGGGTTCGGAGACCCGGCCACTGCCGTCGCGTACCCGCACCCTGACCGCGGTCGCCTGCTCGGTCGCCGGGGTACCGGTGACGGTGCCGTCGGCGCCGAGCGTCAGCCCCGCCGGCAGCACGCCGTCCGCCTTCTCCCACCTGTAGGTTCCGTCGCCACCCTGTACGGCGAGCGTGAGCTGGTACGGCTGCCCGGCCAGCGCCACGGGTACGCCGCGGGTGGTCACCCGCGGTGCCACGTCCGGTCGCCCGCTGCCGGTGATCGCGCTGACGACGCTCAGCACCACCGTCACGATCATCAGCGTGGCGATGATGATCAGCAGCATGTCGACGAACCGCAGCTCGACCGGCTGGTCGGCGTTCAGCGTCCGCCGGTGCCGGTACACCAGTGGCACGGTCATCGACGCACGCCTTCCTGTGCGGACAGGCGCGTGATCACCAGGTCCCGGGACAGCTCGGCGTGGATCCGGTCGAGGCGCTGGTCGACCGACCGCAGCAGCGGGGTGAGCTCGGCGAGCCGCTCCAGCTGGTCCAGGTGTCCGAGGCGGGTGAGCTTGTCCAGGTCGAGCCCGGCGAGCTCGGTCGCCGACATCGACATCTGTGCCCTCGTCCTGGCCAGTTCGTCGGTCAGCGTGGTCAGTTCACCGTTGAGTGCGGGGGAGGCGGCCGGCGTCGACCGGGGCGGCCCGGCGAGGTCGAGCGTCACCTCCTCGATGTCCAGCAGAACCCGCTGTTCCCGTGCCGTGGTCCAGGTCAGCAACAGGTGGCAGACGACAGCGGCGCCCAGTGCGAACAGGGTGGCGCCGAACGCGTCTGCCAGCGGCGGGATGACGTTGGACACCAGCGCGTTGCGCAGCTCCGCGTACCCGGTGGTCTGCCCGAGGCTGCCGGTCAGGCCGCCGACCGCGCTGGACATCTCCGCGGCCGTGCCGAGGAATCCGAGTGCGGGCAGCGCCCAGACGAGCGCGCGGGCCGGCACGTAGGACAGTTCACCGAGGGCGTGGTCCAGCTCCGAGCGTGCCGCCAGTGCCGTGGTGGCGTTGCCGGGTGCCGCCCGGTACGCCGCGACCCGCTGGGCCACCACCGTGTCCGGCAACGGTGCCCACTCCGTGGCGAGCGGCCGCCCCTTGGCGAGCTCGGCACGCAGAGAACGGGCGGCGAGCCCTTCCTTGGCCGCGATGCTCAGCCTGGCCAGCACGAACAGCAGGATCCACAGGGAGAACCCCATCACCAGGATCGCGATTCCACTCACCGCGCCACCACGTCGGAGTAGGCCACCGATGACCGGTAGCCAGTCGAACAGGCCGAGGGGGGCCGCGATCGCCGTGATGATCGTGGCGTAGGCCCCGGTCGCCAGGAACACCTTCGACTTCCGCGGGGGCGTCCCCGCGTCCTGGGTGGGCGAAGTGGTCGTCACTGTTCATCTCCTCGGGATGTGGTTGTCGCTTGCGGATCGCGGAACTCCAGCCGCCACTGCCGTTGGTGGCCGTTCAGGTCGACGAGGACGACATCGCCGTCGCGGAGCCGGACACGCCTGTCGAGACATTCAGCCTCGGTCTCGCCGCGACGGCGGATCGATGGCAGGTTCTTGCCCGTCGGTTCGATCCACCAGCCCTCGTGGTCGCGGGTCAGCAGGGCATGCCGCCTGCTGACCGGGCTCGGCACGCCGGTGTCGAGCACGATGTCCGGATCGGGATAGTCGTCCGCCGAGCGTCCCAGGGTCACCCCGGAACCGCGGCCCTGCAGGGGAAACGCCGACCGGCCACCGTCCGGTCCGGTGAGCACCAGCCGTTCCCGTTCCGGGCCGCCCGCCGACAGGTGCACCGTCAGGTGGCCGGCCACCTGACGGCAGTCCTGCCACAGCTCGGGGCGGGCGGTGACCACGAGCCAGGACCGGCGTTCCGCGAGGCGGGCGGCATGGACGATCAGGTCCTCGGCGAACGCCGTACCGGCGCGATCGGTCTCGAAATCGTTGAGTGTCAGCAAGTATCCGCACCCATCCGGTGGCACCGGCAGCCTGGCGACCACCGGCCGGGCCCAGTTCTTGAGCACCTCGCCCAATGTGCGGCCGTTGTGGAGGGACCGGTCCCGGAGCAACCGCAACGCGGCGTCCCGGCAGTCGGTCCACGGACCGACCAGCACCACGACCGCGTGCTCGTCCAGAACGGCGCTCGCCTCCGCCGGAACGGGCACGTCGCGCGTGCGGTCCAGCTCGGTCCGCGACACCGGCGTGACGGCGGGATCGGCCTTGCGCGGGACCGGGACGTCCACCTGGAGCGTCTCGTCGTCACGCAGAATGCGGTCGCGCAGATCCTCAACGGACCGGTCGGGTACCAGTCCGCTGCGGGAACGTCGCTCGTCGTGTTCGCGGTAGACGTCCAGCGCGTCACCGCGGCGTCCGGCCAGATGCAGCGCGTGCATGGCGAGCGTGGCCGCGGTCGCGTCATCAGGTCGTTCGGTGAACAGCCGGGTGACGTCGGCGACGCGTTCCTGGTGGCGGCCGAGCCGCAGTTCGGTGCGCAGGAACGTGATTTCGGCGCTGTAGCGCTCCTCCGTGAGACCGTGCCGGACGGCGTCAATCCGCCGGTTGTCCACGCCCGCGAGCGGGATGCCTCTGGACACCGCCAGCGCGTCGGCGAGCAACGCGGCCGCCTGCGCGTCGTCCGCTTCGCGTGCCCGCGAGACCAGCGCGCGGAACCGGTGGACGTCGACCGACTCGGCGGCGACTTCCAGCCGGCACAGGCCGTTCTCGTTGACCAGCGCGCCGTCCAGGCCGAGTTCCACCAGTCGCTTGCGCAACCGGCTCATGAACGTGTCGAGTTCCCCGCCGGGATTCTTCGGTTCGGCGTCCCAGATCCAGCCGGTCAGTTCGTGCCGGGGAACGCGTACTCCGTTGTTGAGCAGCAGCGCGGCGAGCAGGCAGCGCTCACGCGTGCTGCCCATGTCGACCGGCCGCTCACCGGCGTGCGCGGTGATGCCGCCGAACAGCCGGAACGTCACCGGCCCGTTGTCGTCCGCCATGGTCGCGGGTTCCTTTCAGGGAATTGCCCAGCCACGTGCCCAGTGACTTGCCCAGTCGTCCGCCCAGTCCGGCCGCCGACCGTGGATCTCGCACGGCGGCAACGGGCCGCCGGTGGAGAGGAGAAGGTCATGAACGACGGCAGGCCGAACTGGATCCGGGTCGACGACGCCGTTTTCCGCAAGAGCTCGTTCAGCGAGGGCGGCGGTGAGTGCGTCGAAGTGGCTCGGATCGACGGTGTCGCCGTGCGCGACTCCAAGGACGAGAACGGTCCGACCCTGTGGTTCACCGTCCAGGAGTGGGCGGCGTTCGTCCTCGGGGTGATCTCCGGGGAGTTCGATCTCAACTAGCGGCGCGGGGCGGGGGGAGCCGCCGGCAGGCTCCCCCCGCCCGTCCCCCTCGCCTCGCGGCCGCCCGGTCATCGGCCGGCCGTCTGTATCTCGGCGGCGAGGTCGTCGACGAAGCACTCGGCGTCCTGGTCGAAGATCGCCATCTGCCGCAGCAGCGACCATCGGTCCCGGTACAGCGTGACGTCCTCGGGCGCGTGCACGGTGATGTTCGCGTGGACCGTCTCGACCGCGACCACGGGCGCGTCGTCGGCTTCCTCGCCGGGTTCGTAGATGACGAAGCCGTGGGACAGGAACGTGCGTGCCTCGGCGTCCTGCGGGATCACGCCGAACGACACGTTGGCGAGGGTGGCGACGGAGAGGACCCGGCTCAGCTGCGCGGCGAGCAAGCTCGGCGGACCGGGCCGCCAGCGCAGTGCCGCCTCGGTGACGAGGAACTCGAACCGCTGCTCGGTTCCGTACAGCGCGAGCTGGCGATCCATGCGCGCGGCGACGGCCGACACGAGGTCCTGCTCGCTGTAGGGCAGCTGGAACAGGGAGAACACCCGGCGGGCGTACTCCGCGGTCTGCAGCAGGCCCGGCAGCACGGACGGCTGGAAGACCCGTACCACGCGGGCCGCGGCCTCCAGCCGCCTGATGTCGTCCTGCAGGTGCGGGCGTTCCCGTAGCGCGGTGCTGAACCTCGTCACCTCGGTGTGGGCCGCTTCGGTGAGTGTCCGGAGCCGCTGCCCGATCTCCTCCGTGGCGTCGGCCTGCTCCACCCACGCCGTCACCACGGGCATCGGCGGCAGCAGCCGTCCGGACTCGATGCGCGACACGGTCGACTGGCTGATTCCGACGCGGTGCGCCAGATCCCGGCCGGACATCCCGGCGAGGCCACGCAACCGGCGTAGCTCGGCAGCCAGTTGCCGCCTGGCCTCGTCTGCCCGCATCTACCTGCTCCTCGCTACCCAATGTGATGCCGCTTGATTCCGAACGATTCTGCACAGCTGGGTCACGGCTGGCAAGCAGCGAATTCGGCGCCGGCGCTACTGTGCTGGTCAGGGGATCGAGCGAGGAGGAAATCACGCACAGCTACCTGACCGTCACCGGTTTCGGGGTGCACGAGATCGAGATCCGCCGCTCGCGGTTCCTGTGCGCGCTGGCGCCGGTGTCCGACGAGGACGCCGCCCGGGCCGTGATCGCCGAACGCCGCCGTGCCGAACCCGCCGCGCGGCACCACTGCCACGCGTTCGTCCTCGGTCCGGACGGCCGCACGGCCCGGTCCAGTGACGACGGCGAGCCCGCGGGCACCGCCGGGGTGCCGATGCTGGAGGTGCTGCGCCGGAGGGATGTCACCGAAACGGTCGCCGTCGTAAGTAGGTATTTCGGTGGCGTGCTGCTCGGGGCCGGCGGGCTGATCCGGGCGTACGGGCAGGCCGTCGCCGAGGCGCTGGACCGGGTCGGCACGGTCCGCAGGCGGCGGGTGCTGCTGCAGGCCGTGACCGTCGACTACGGCCTGGCCGGGCGGCTGGAGAGCGAGCTGCGGAGTTCGCCGCACGACCTGGTGAGCACCGGATACACCGAGCAGGCCCGGTTCGACGTCGGGGTCGATCCGGACCGCCTGCCGGAGTTTCGTTCCTGGCTTGCCGACCTGACCGGCGGTACGGCGAAGAGTGCAGACATCGGCGAGAAATGGCTGTAGTTTGTGCAGCTGAGCAGCGATTAATCATCTTCACCGGATGTGTATCCGGGAGCGGGGTGAGCGCCTCCTGTTCTCCGGGTGCACGCGCTAGGGCCTTTGGACCCTGTCCGTAGCGGGGCCAGGGGCCCTGGTTCGTCCCGTGCGGACGGGTGAGGCTGGGGAAGTTCCTCGGCTCGCAGGGGAGAGCACTGATGGGAAAGCGTTCGCGGGAACGGCGGCGAGTCGGCTGGCGGCTCATCCACGTCGACGACATACCGACGTACGCGCGCACGATTATCGTGCTCGCGGTGTTGTTGACGGCCTCGGTCAACCTGCCGCTGGCCGGGCTGGTTCCCGAGCTACCCGACACCGTCGAGCTCGACCCGCAGCGCAGCAAGCCCGTTCCGACACCGGGCGGCCCGCTCGCGGGAGACCTGTCCGGCCCGGTCGCCGAGGCCGCCAACCAGGTCAGCACGCCGACCGCGCAGCAGGTCACCAACCGGACCGTTCCACCGCCGCCCGCACCGACCCTGCAGGCACCACCCGCGTCGCTCGGGCTGCAGGTCCAGCATCCGCAGCAGAAGCCGGAGGAGCCGGTCAGCAACGGTGGCGGCGGCC
Source organism: Amycolatopsis suaedae (assembly GCF_004214935.1). Taxonomy (GTDB): domain Bacteria; phylum Actinomycetota; class Actinomycetes; order Mycobacteriales; family Pseudonocardiaceae; genus Amycolatopsis; species Amycolatopsis suaedae. Next base: position 419,482 of record NZ_SFCC01000004.1, on the reverse strand, counting down.
GCATCGACCACCCGCAGCCGAGCCCGACCACGACCACGACCACACCGCCACCACCGACGTCGACGACCACGCCGAGCACCGAGCCGGTCGGCAACGAGCCGAACAGCAGCCCGAGCGGCAAGCAACCGGTGGCGGTCGACTGAACACCGGCCCGGGGGGCGCCAGGACCCCTTCATCCCGCCAGGCGCGAGATGAAGGGGTCCTTCCTACGCGGCGTCGGTGCTCGGTGCGTAGCGGTTGAGCCGGTCCTGCGCGCGGAAGCGGTGGTCCACCCACCACGCGTAGAGCACCGAGGGCAGCGCCGCGACGATGGCGTCGACCCAGCTCAGCTCGACGGTGCCCTGGTCGGGTAGCGGCGCGCCGCTGGTCAGCAGCGTGGCCGCGACGTTGTTCACCGCGTGCAGCGCGACGGCCGCCTCGATGCCGCCGGTGCGCACGGTGATCCAGCACAGCACCATGGCGAACACGAACAACTCGATCAGCACATCCGGATCGGTGTACCCGTGGGCGCCGATGAACAGCGCCGAGCTGAGTACCGCGCCCGGCCACGGGGTCCGCAGCCACGACGCGAACGCCTGCACCAGCCAGCCGCGGAACACGTACTCCTCGGCGGCGGCCTGCAGCGGGATGAGCAGGACGGCGATCGCCGCCACCGAGGCGAACATCGGCCAGCCCGGCCACGTGCCGCTGTCCCAGTCACCGCCGCTGGCCAGCACGGCGCCCTGTAGCAGGACGTGCACCAGCAGCGCCCATCCCGCGCACTCGGCCAGCCAGCCCCACCGCAGCCGACCGTCCACACTGGACATCGTGCCCGGCCGCCTGCGCTGTACCCAGCGTGCGGCGAGGAACGTCGCGGGGAGCGTGGCGCCGATGATCCCGAATCCGGCGATCATGTCCCAGCGCTGATCGGTGAACGTCAGGCCGTCGCCCCGCTGGCCCAGCGCGTTGGCGACGGTCGTGACGACGAATCCGGTGAGCACCATCAGCGGGACGGCGACCGCGGCGACGACGACCGTGCCGACCAGCGGCCGCCACCACCTGTGTACCTCGGTGCGGCCCAGCAGCTGGTACGGCGTCCCCGGGAGCGGTGGCGCCGGACGCGGCGGGCGTACGGCCGGGGTTGGCGGCGGCGGGAACGTCGGATCCACAGCTACAACCTACTGGCCCGCTCGAACGAGTGAGGTTCTCCAGGTGCTTGCTACCTGCCGTTCCGCATGGCCACCCGGTCGAGTTAGTTGGAACTTTCGAAGGTGTTACTTATTTACCAACGATCCCTACGCTGCGTTCAACCCCCGGGGCGCGCGGGGGAGTCGGGAAGGAGACGCATCAATGAAGGCACGTTCCCTGTTCGTCGGCCTGGTGGCCGGCGCGGCGGCACTACTGGCCAGCACTGTCGGCGCGGGAACCGCGGCTGCGGACCCGGTGAACCCGTTCATCGTCGGCGGCAGCGACGCTGACCAGGACTACTCGTTCATGGTGTCGTTGCAGCAGGGCGGCCAGCACTTCTGTGGTGGCTCGCTGATCAAGGCCGACTGGGTGCTGACGGCCGCGCACTGTGTCGAGGGCACCTCGCCCAGCGCGATCTCCGCGCGGATCGGCAGCCGCGACCGCACCTCCGGCGGCGAGGAGGCCAAGGCCTCCGAGGTGATCGTGCACCCCGACTACAACGGCAGCAGCCCGGGCGGCGACATCGCGCTGGTGAAGCTGTCCGCTCCGGCGAAGTCGGCGACGGTCCCGCAGGGCAGCACGATCGACCCGGGTACCAAGTCCCGGCTGATCGGCTGGGGCCAGACCTGCCCGACCCGCGGTGGCTGCGGTGCTCCGCAGATCCTGCAGCAGCTCGACACCCAGGTGGTCGAGGCGAGCAAGTGCACCGGCATCGACGGCAAGCTGGAGCTGTGCACGGACAACCCCGGTGGTGACGCGGGTGCCTGCTACGGCGACTCGGGCGGCCCGCAGATCGTGCAGGCCGGTGGCAAGTGGGAGCTGATCGGCGTCACCAGCCGCAGCGGCAACAACGACCCGACCTGCGCCACCGGACCGTCGATCTACACGTCGGTTCCGGCGTACTCCTCGTGGATCGCCGAGCACACCGGCTGACCTGAGCGAAGGGGCATCGACGAGGGTCAGAGCAACGGACCCCATGCTTTCGGGCATGGGGTCCGTTGCTCTGTCAGCCCCGGAACCGGTCGGTGGCCGTGACCAGGTGGTGCAGGATGCCCGGCTCGTCGTAGGCGTGCCCGGCGTCGTCGACGATGACCAGCTCGCTGCCGGGCCACGCCTGATGCAGTTCCCACGCCGTCGTCGCCGGAGTCACCACGTCGTAGCGGCCCTGGACGATCACCCCGGGGATGCCGGCGAGCTTGCCCGCGTCGGCCAGCAGCTGTCCCTCCGCCAGCCACGCGCCGTGACGGAAGTAGTGGTTCTCCAGCCGGGAGAACGCGGTGGCGAAGCGCGGCTCGGCGAACCGCTCGATCAGAGCCTGCCGCTGGTGCAGCGCGATCAGCGACGCCTCCCAGACACTCCAGGCGACCGCGGCGGGTTCGTGCACGGCCGGGTCGGGGTCGTTCAGCAGGCGCCCGTAGGCCTCGATCAGGTCACCGTCGCGCTTCTCGGGCGGGAGTGCGGCGAGGAACCGTTGCCACTCCTCGGGAAACAGGTTCCCGGCGCCGCCGCCGTAGTACCAGTCCAGTTCGGACCGTCGCACCGCGAAGACGCCCCGCAGCACCAGCTCGCTCACCCGCTCCGGGTGCCGTTGCGCGTAGGCCAGCGCGAGCGTCGAGCCCCACGACCCGCCGAACACCTGCCACCGCTCGATGCCGAGGTGCTGCCGTAGCGCCTCCATATCGGACACCAGGTGCCAGGTGGTGTTGGCCGAGAGGTCGGCCGTCGGCCCGCTCGCGTGCGGCGTGCTGTTGCCGCAGCCGCGCTGGTCGAGCAGCACGATGCGGTAGGCGTCCGGGTCGAACAGCCTGCGATGCGTCGGCGAACTGCCCCCGCCGGGCCCGCCGTGCAGAAACACCACGGGCTTGCCGTCGGGGTTGCCGCTTTCCTCCCAGTACATCCGGTTGCCGTCACCGACGTCGAGCATGCCGGTCACGCGGGCATCGATCTCGGGATACAACTCGCGCATAGCGCCGGTCAGGCCTCCCGCTCGGGGCGGCCCTCAGTGGCCCACTCGGTGTGGAAGGAGCCTTCGCGGTCGGTCCGCCGGTAGGTGTGCGCGCCGAAGAAGTCCCGCTGCCCCTGCACCAGCGCGGCCGGCAGCCGCTCCGCCCGCAGGCCGTCGTAGTAGGCCAGCGCCGTGGAGAAGCCCGGCGTCGGGATGCCCAGCCGCACCGCCGTCGAGACCACCGACCGCCACGCGTCCTGCGCCGCCTCCACCGCCGGCCGGAACTGGTCGGCGGTCAGCAGCGTCGGCAACGCCGGGTCGGTGGCGTAGGCCGCGCGGATGTCGTCCAGGAACTTCGCCCTGATGATGCAGCCGTCCCGCCAGATCGCGGCGACCGCACCCAGGTCGATGTCCCAGCCGTACTCGGCGCTGCCCGCCTGGATCTGGTTGAAGCCCTGCGCGTAGGCCACCACCTTCGACGCGTACAACGCCTGCTCGACGTCGTCGGCGAACCGCTCGGCCTCCGCCCCGGTCAGCTTCGCCCGCGCCGGGCCGCCGAGCCCGCGCGCCGCCTCCCTCAGGCCCGCGCTGCCGGACAGCGACCTGGCGAACGTCGCCTCGGCGATGCCGGTGATCGGCACCCCGAGGTCGAGCCCGATCTGCACGGTCCAGCGGCCGGTGCCCTTCTGCTCGGCCTGGTCGGTGACGATGTCGACGAACGGCTTGCCGGTGGCGGCGTCGGTGTGCGCGAGGACCTGCTCGGTGATCTCGATCAGGTACGAGTCGAGCCTGCCGGTGTTCCAGGTGCGGAAGACCTCGGCGATCTGCGCCGGCTCGTACCCGACCGCGCCCCGCAGCAGGTCGAACGACTCGGCGATCAGCTGCATGTCGGAGTACTCGATGCCGTTGTGCACCATCTTCACGAAGTGCCCGGCACCGTCCGGCCCGATGTGCGCGCAGCACGGCGTGCCGTCGACCTTGGCGGAGATGTCCTCCAGCAGCGGTCCCAGCGACTCGTAGGACTCCTTCGACCCGCCGGGCATGATGCTCGGCCCGTGCAGCGCGCCCTCCTCGCCGCCGGAGACGCCGACGCCGACGAAGTGCAGGCCTCGCTCGCGCAGCTGGGCCTCCCGGCGGCGGGTGTCGGCGAAGTGCGCGTTGCCGGCGTCGACGATGACGTCGCCCTCCTCCAGCAGCGGCGCGAACTCCTCGATCACCGCGTCCGTCGGCCCGCCCGCCTTCACCATGATGACCACCTGGCGGGGCCGTTCGAGCGCGTCGACGAACTCCTTGGCCGAGTACGCCGGAATGAAGTCACCCTCGTCACCGAACCGGTCGACCAGCTCCCTGGTGCGCTGCTCGGAGCGGTTGTGGAGGGCCACCGTGTGGCCGTGCCGCGCCAGGTTGCGGGCCAGGTTCCGGCCCATCACAGCCAACCCGGTGACGCCGATGCTCGCCTTCTTGCTCATCTGCCGCCTTCCCTTGATCCCACGTCGAACACTAGTCGCGCCGGGGCTGCCGCTGCTATTGGTACGAATGGCCTAGGCCACGGCCGGGATGGTCGATTTCCGCAGCTTGAGCGGGTAACGTCTGAACCCCGAATAGTCAGTGGATCACAGCTAGTGAGGTTATTGGTGTCGCTGGGCCGTCCCCCGGGAGCACGTTGATGGCGAGCACCATCACCTCACGTCGCAAGCAGCTCGGCAACGAGCTGCGGCATGCCCGCCAGGCCGCCGAGATGACCCAGCAGCAGGTCGCCGACGTCCTCGGCTGCACCCAGGGCAAGGTCAACAAGATCGAGTCCGGCGCGGTCGGCGTCAAGCTGGGCGACGTCCGGGCGATGCTCGACGCCTACGGCATCGTCGGCGAGGAGGGCGAGGCCCTGATGAACCTCGCCCGTGCCGCCGCGGGGCAGCGCGGGCACTGGTCGGGGTACCGCTCGGTGGTGCCGCACTGGTTCCGCACGTTCACCGACCTCGAACCCGCGGCCTCGGAGATCCTGTGCTGGCACGGCGAACGCATCCCCGGGCCGCTGCAGTCCGAGCACTACATGCTCAAGCAGTTCACCGAGGCCGGTGCCACCGACATCACGTCGCTGGTGCGCAACCGGCTGGACCGCAAGGCGGTGTTCGACCAGCAGCAGCCGCCCTACTACCGGTTCATCCTCAGCGAGGCCGCACTGCGGCGTGCGCCGGGCGGCCATTCGCCTGGCGTCATGCTGGACCAGGTGGAGCACCTGCTGGAGCTGGAGAAGCGGCCGAGGGTGTACCTGCACGTCCTGCCGTTCGACGCCCGCCTGCCCGCGGTTCCCAACGACTTCACCCTCATGCGGTTCCCGGACCGCACCAGGGATTTCGTCTACATTGAGCACTCGGCCGGTGGTCTGTACCTCGACGACATCAAGGACTTCCAGCTGTTCGTCGACTCGTGGGACCGGCTGCGCGGAGCGGCAATGGAGCGGCAGGACACCCGGCAGTTCTTCAAGGAGCTGGCTGAGAAATACCGTCGCGAACTCCTGTCGTGAAGCGCTTTCCCGCCGCTACTGTGGGCGGATGAGCGAGCAGCCCGATCCGATACCTCCCAAGGGGATCGACCTGGAGCGGCCCAACGCGGCCCGGATGTACGACTGGTTCCTCGGCGGGTCCGCCAACTGGGCCATCGACCGGCAGGCGGGCGAGCTGGCGGTCGCGGCGGTGCCGGACCTGAAGACCTACGCGCGGCTCAACCGCGAGTTCCTCGCTCGCGCGGTGCGGTTCTGCGTGCGGGCCGGGGTCACCCAGTTCCTCGACATCGGATCCGGGGTGCCGACGGTCGGCAACGTGCACGAGGTCGCCGAGGAACTGGATCCGGCGAGCCGCTGTGTCTACGTCGACAACGAGCCGGTGGCCGTCGCGCACAGCGAGGTCCTGCTCGACGAGAACGGCGACCCCGCGCGGCACGCCATCGTGGAGTCCGACCTGCGCGACGTCGAGGGCACCTGGCGCAGGGCCGTGGAGACCGGCGTGATCGACCCCGGGCGGCCGATCGGCCTGATCATGGTGGCGGTGCTGCACTTCGTGCCGCCGGAGGACGGCGGGGACGACGCCGTCGCCGGCTACCGGGACCTGCTGCCCTCCGGATCCCGGCTGGTGCTGTCGCACGCGACGACCGACGGCGTACCCGCCGATCAGATCGAGGGCGCCGAACGGGTCAGGGCGATCTACCAGAACTCCAGTACCCCGGTGTGCTGGCGCACGCGGGACCAGTTCACGTCGCTGTTCGGCGACTTCGAGCTGGCGCCGCCCGGCGTCGAGTGGGTGCCCGCCTGGCGGCCCGACCCGCCCAGGACGGCACTGGACCGCGAACTGGCCAAGGCGCCCAACCGCGCCGGCATCCTCGGCGCGGTGGGCCGCAAGCCGTAACCGTTCGGCGCCGCCCGCGAGCCCAGGTGTCAGATGCTGCCTTACGGGTGTGAGCGGTGACCTCGATGCCGTGAAGGCGACCCTCACCGCGTGGTCCCGCGAGTCCCACCTTCGTGCACGTGAGTCCCACGCTCCCGCACGCGAACTCCACCTTCACGTACGGGCGGGAACGTACAACTCGCGCCCCAGAACCTACGACTCGCGCGTCAGAACGTACGACTCGCGCGAAAAGTCACGGCACCGGACCGGTGCCCGCGGGAGGGCTCAGTGCAGGTGGGCCTGGCGCGGGAACAGGCGGTCGAGGCCGCCCGCGGTCAGCGTGAGCACGCGCTCCGGCTCCGCGCGCTGTTCCTCGACGTCGGCCCGGCCCGGCTCGCCCCGCCGCAGCCGGGTCTTGACCAGGCGGAATCCCAGGCTGCCACCCAGGTCGCGGGTCACCCGCCAGCGCGCCGAACGCTCGGCGGGGTCGCCCGGGAAGGTCGAGTCGGTGTCGGGCGTCTCCTCGGTGAGCAGCCGTACCGTCACGTCCCACTCCCTTCCGCTCGAGCCTCCGTGCCGCGTGTCGTTCCAGCCATGACATCCACCCCAGTTCGCCCGTAGTGGCGGAGCCGGTGCCGGCACGCCCGATGGCGCGTTGCTGGCGACTTGCTCACATGACACCCGGGTCCGCTAGGAATAATCGTACTCCTAGATTAATCTAACTGTCGAGCATCTGGTGAGCCATCACCCGGCTGGCCCCGTAGATACGGGGGTATTACCGGTACGGACGCTAGTGAGTTGTCACAGTGGTCGACGCTGGGTTGCCCCGCAGTGCGAACGAAGCATGGAGGTAGAACGAATGGTGGAATTTGCGGCGGCCCGGGATTACGACCCGAGCACGGCTGCGGAGCTGTTCGATGCTGCCCGCTGGGAGAAGTCGTTCGCCAGCGAGCCCAACGGGGGCAACTGTGTCGAGGTGAACCTGGGTGTCGAGGGTCTGGTCGGCGTCCGGGACACGAAGCTGCCCCAGAGTCCGGTCTTCGTTTTTCACACTGGTGAATGGGAAGCTTTTCTGACGGCTGTCAAGGCTGGTCAGTTCGATTTGCCGAACTGACCGGGAGTGACTTTTCCCACTATCCGCCAATGGGGCAGTGACTCAGGTCACTGCCCCATTCTGTTGCGAAATGCGCAATCTGCGGTCCGCAATATGAAGCGGGTCAGCACGTCGGCATAACTACGCCCCGCGCAGCCGCGCCGACGTCCGGCGCCACGCCACCGTGAGGAATCCGATCAGGCCGAGCAGCGGCAGCACGCTCACCGACCAGCTCAGGGCCATCGGCGGCCCGGGCTGCTCCAGTACCAGCAGGTCACGCAGCGTGCCCTCGCCCGGCCCGGCCGGGCCCTCGATGCGGAACGTCAGGTCCCAGTTGCCCTGCTCCTCCAGCGCCCGGATGTCCAGCCCCCACACGTCCAGCTTGCGCGGATGCCGCGCCAGCGGCTGCGCCCGGGACGGCTGGTCGCGGTCGGGCCGGGTCCACGCCATCGTCCCGGACTTGCCCGCGATCCCGCCGTCGGGAATGAACGTGAAGTCCAGCGACTGCATCGCCCGCACCGGCCAGGTACTGAAGCCGACCGTCACCCCGTACGGCCCGGCCTGCACCCGCTCGGTGTGCACGATGTTGACCGGCTCGTACGCGGCGGCGGGCGCCGCGGTCAGGGTGAGCAGACCGGCCACCACCAGCAGAACTCGCAGCTTGCGCATGTCTAGTGCTCCTTCGCGGTAACGGGTTCCGGGGCGACGAGGCGCAGCATCTCGCCGAAGCGCCATCCGGCGAACCCGGCGAGCGCGCCGGCGAGCGCGGCGACGCCGGTGGTGGCGAGCGTGGTCGCCGGGTCGGGGAGCGCAACGTCGTAGAGCCACGACCGCTGCGCGAACTGGCCGAACGCCACGAGCGCGCCCGCGACCGCGCCGGCCACCGGCACCAGCCGCCCGTTCCGGCCGAGCAGCAACACCTCGACCGCCAGCGCGACGACGATCAGTCCCATCGGCATCAGCGAGGGCATCGCCGGGACGTCGCTGACGTAGTCGCGGACCGGAAGCCCGACACCGTCGGCGTAGACCCGCGCGGCCCACGGCGAGAACCACCAGCTGAACGCCTGGATCAGCGCCAGCGCGACGGCGGTCACCAGCGCACCGCCGCGGCGCACGGCGGCGCTGAGCAGCACGACGATCGTGGACAGCACGGCCAGCCCGACCGTGGTGGCGTCGACCGTGCCGTCGAGTGCCGACAGGCCCAGCACCGTGATCGTGCTGAACGCCAGCAGCACCCCGACGGCGGCGAACATGCCGACTTTGCCCCACCTGCTGTGCCGGGCCGCGGCGAACACGATCACCGCGCCGACCATGGTGATCATGATCGACAGCAGCAACCCGATGTGCGGCGGCGAGTCGATCACCGCGTCGAAGCCGTACAGCCCGTGCCACCACTGGTCCCACAGGCCGTAGGCCAGCACCAGCGCCGCGCCGGTCCCGGAGACGAGGTAGCCGAGCGGCGCGGCGAACGTCCGGCCGAACACGCCGATCGCCCGGCCGCCGACCGTGGCGTCGACGGGCCGCCCGGCCCGCTGGGCGGCCGTCATCGCCAGCACCACCGCGAGACTGATGACGCCGGCCAGCGCGCTGCCCGCGTAGATGAACAGGTGCGGCAGGGTGAAGAAGGTGTCCGGCCCGACGTCCTCGTGCCACTGCACATCCCAGGTCAGCCCGACGAGGCTGAGCACGGTGCAGGACAGCAGCGCGGTTGCCGCGGGCCACCCCCGTGTGGACTCCATCTGCTTCTCCTAATCGTTGACGAGCAGGCCGAACACGGCACGCTCCACGCCGTTGATGGCGACGGTGATCTCCCACTGCCCGGACATCGGCAGCGTCGTCCCGGTGGCCCGGTACCGCCCCGGCGCCTCGGCGGTGGCGGGCACGGGTTCGAGCGCGTGGCCCATTCGCGGCATGGCCGGCTCCACGGTGACCGTTCGCGCGTCCGCCGGGCGGCCCTGCGGATCGGTCAGCTCGATACCGATGACGTTGAGTCCCGGCTTCGGGTCCTCGACGGTCAGCCGGACGCCGAAGTGCTTCGTGCTGGTCTGCAGCACGGTCGGTGCTGCCGCCGCCGACGGCCACAGCAACCACCCGAGCAACGCCACCGCGACCAGTCCGGCCACACCCAGCCACACCTTCACCGGACCTGCCCCTCTCCGACGTCGAGCACGGCGGGAACGGTCAGCACGCCGTAGTCCCGCTCGGCCTGGAACCACAGCCGGTACCGGCCGGGCGCGGGGAACGTGTAGGTGAACCGGACCTCGGGGCCGTAGGCGGCGACCGTCTCGTCCGGCTGACCGCCGACCCCGCCCGCCGTCGGCGGAACCATGGCGTGGACGTGCGCCCACACCGGCGCCGCGACGGCCGCCGCGCCGAGGCCGGATTCCGGCAGCGGGCCGACGACGATGAGGTGACCGACCATGCCCAGCCACGGCTGCAGGTCGGCCCGGTCGCCGAACCGGGCGGTGAACGTGGTCGGCGCTCCCGCCCCGGCGCCGGTCGACGTCAGCTCGACCGGCTGCCCGCCGACCGTGCGCGGACCCAGCCCGCCCGGCGCCGGGGCGGGCTCCGCCGCCGTGCCGCCCACGTCGAACGAGCCGCGGACCAGCTGCATGCCGCCGCCACGGCGGGCCAGCTCGGCGGCCAGCCCGTACCGGCCGGGCTCGGAGGGGGTGAACCGGACGGCGTACTCGCCAGGCGCGACCCGCACCGGGTGCACATGCCACATGCGGCCGGACGGGCTCACCACGACCAGGTGCATCAGGGCGTTGTGGTGGACCAGCAGGTCGTCGGCGGGACGGCCGGTCGAGCCGTCGGCCAGCGACAGCGTCACCTCGGCGGGTGCGCCCGCGGTGGCGCCCGGCGCGCCGACGGCCAGGTTGACCGGCGGGCGGGAGGTGTCCACCGGGACCGGCGACCATGGGTCGGGGGAGCCGTCGGGCAGCGGGTCGGAGACCGTGCCGGGCGGGGTCGGCGGCGGGACGGTCGCCGACAGCAACGCGGCCGTCGAGCCGACGGCGATCGCGGCCACCACCCCGCCACCGGCGACCAGCGCGGGCCAGCCGCGGCGGGCTCGCACGGCGACGACCAGCGCGACCAGCAGCAACACCCCGGCCGCGACGAAACCGCCGTAGCTGACCTGCTGCCACACCGGCAGCACGATCGCGGGCACGACGAACGGGATCAGCGCCGTGCGGCCGCCGTCGTCGAGTGCCAGCTCGGCCGGCCCGGTCTGCTCCAGCCGCAGCGTCACGCCGTGTGGTCCGGGCCGTTCGCCGAGGTCGAGCGGAGCCGACGCGGTGGTCCGGCCCTGCTGGACCAGCCGCAGCCCCAGGCGCCCCGGCGCGTCCCCGGCGTGGGTCACCACGTCCACCCGCAACGGGCCGGGCACGGTGTCCGTGCGGCGGATGACCACGGTCAGCTCACGGTCGCCGAGTGTCTGCGCGACGTGGATGTCGGCACGTTCCTGCCCGCCGTCGGCCGCCGCGGTGGCGACACCGCCACACAGCAGCGCGCCGACCACGCCGGCGACGACGAACCCCCTGGACCCCATGCGACAGAACGTAATCAGCCGGATCGCGCGGGTCGTCCCCAACGCGGGGGATGTGCCCCTGAATCAGCCCCTGGGGGCGATGCCGTGCTGGTAGGCGTACACCACCGCGTGCACGCGGTCCCGCAGGTCCAGCTTGGTCAGGATCCGGGAGACGTGGGTCTTCACGGTCTCGTCACCCACCCCGAGGTGCTCGGCGATCTCGGCGTTGCTGCGCGCGTCGGCCAGCAGCAGCAACACCTCGCGTTCCCTCGGCGTCAGCCGGTCCAGCCCCGGCGCCCGTTCCGCCGGAACGATGCTCGTGGTGAACCGCTCGACCAGCCGCCGCGTCACCGACGGGTCGATCAGCGCGTCGCCGCGCCCGGCCACCCGCACCGCCGACACCAGCTCTTCCGGCGGAAGGTTCTTGAGCAGGAAACCGCTCGCCCCGGCACGCAGTGCCCGGTAGACGTAGTCGTCCAGGTCGTGCGTGGTCAGCACCAGAACGCGGGTGGTGTTGCCGGGCGCGGACAGGATCCGCTCGGTCGCGCCCAACCCGTCCAGCCTCGGCATGCGGACGTCGAGCACCGCCACGTCCGGCCGCAGCCGCTGGGCCTCGGCGACGGCGGCGTGGCCGTCCGCCGCCTCGCCGACGCATTCCAGGTCCGGCTGCGTCGCCAGCACGGCCCGCAGACCGGAGCGGAACAGGTCGTGGTCGTCGGCCAGCAGTACCCGCAGTGTCATGACCGCTCCACCGGAAACGCCACCCGCACCTCCCAGAACCGGCCACTCTGGCCGGTCGTCACCTGGCCGCCGAACAACGCCACCCGCTGCCGGATCCCGGCGAGGCCGCGGCTGGTGCCCGCCTCCGTCGTGCCCGGGGCCACCGGGTTGACCACGGTGAGCCCGACCTCGTCGTCGCCGTACTCCAGCACGACCTCCACCGCACCGTCGCCGTGCCGCAGGGCGTTGGTCAGTGCCTCCTGCGTGATCCGGTACAGCGTGACGTCCAGCGAGCCGGGCAGCGGTGCCGGGCGTCCCGTCGTCCGCAGCGTGACGGCCAGCCCGGCCCTGCGGACCCCGTCGAGCAGCTCGTCGATGTTGTCCAGTCCGGGCTGCCGCCGGGTGGCGCCGGTTCCGGTGCCGTGCAGCAGGTCCAGCAGCCTGCGCAGGTCGTCCATGGCGGACCGGCTGGCCGACTCGACGGCCGACAGTGACTCGTGTGCGGGCGTACCCGCCCCGGCCAGCCCCATCCGGGCCGCGCCCGCGTGCACGCCGATGGCGCTGACGTGGTGGGAGATCACGTCGTGCAGGTCCCGCGCGATCGTGCTGCGTTCCTCCGCGACCGCGCGGCTGACCGCCGCGGCCTCGTCCTGCCTGCGTCGTTCCGCGGCCTGCTCCAGCTCGGCGATGTAGGCGCGGCGCGCGGTGGTGTAGCGGCCGACCAGCCACGGCATGACGACGTTGCCGAGGGTGACGGCGGCCAGCAGCCGCCAGTCCCGGCCGGCGAGGTTCTGCTCGATCAGCTCGCCGACGACGTTGCCTGCCAGCATCGCCGCGAGCGCGGCGAGGGCGGGCCACAGGTCGAGCCAGGCACCCACCCGGTAGCCGGCCAGCAGGGCGCCGACGTTGTTGGACGTCTCCGCGCCCGGGGCGGCGTCGAGCAGCGGCGGGGTGACCGCGAGCAGTACCGCGTGCAGCAGCGCGACGAGGCCGGACGTGCTCGGCGGCAGCGCGAGCGCGGCATCGGCGGCGAGCAGCAGGGCCAGCACGACCCAGGTCTGCCAGTAGTCCGGCGGCGGTCCGATGAGCACGTACATCGAGACGTCGGAAACCAGGCACACCGCGGCGATCAGCAGCGATTGCCGTCGCAGGGACCCGCTGACGTCTCGCACGGGCCTACCCTGCCAGACCTCAGCCGGGTGGCAGGCCCGGTTCGGTCGGCGCGCTCGACGGCGTGCGCGCGTCCGGCCGGGCCCTCGGCGGTGGCGGCTGGCGGGTGCTGGTCGGCTCGGGTGTTCTCGTCCGCGTGGGTGCCTGGGACGGCGGCTCCGGTGGCACCGGCATGGACTCCTGCGGGATCACGATGGGCGCGGGCGGGGCCGGTGGCGGGGGAGCGGCTGGCTGGACGTGCTCCGGTGGCCCGGGGGTGAGCCAGAACGCGACCGCCACGATGACCCCGGCCGTCGCGCTCGCGCTGCCGACGATCGTGGCCAGCTTGCGACGGCGGCGGATCCGGCCGCCCCGGCTGACGATGTCGTCGAGGTGGACGCCCAGCGGCGGGCCGTCCGCCGCGCCCGTGCGGGCTAGGACGTTCCTGATGTGCTCGTCTGCCATGCGTTCACCTCCGATCCGTAGCTGGGCCCGAGCCTCGCACGCAGTGTCGCCAGGCCACGAGCCGTCTGACTCTTCACGTTGCCGACCGAGCAACTCAGCGCGGCCGCGGTCTCCTCGACGCCGAGGTCCTGCCAGAACCGCAGGACCAGCACGGCCCGCTGCTTGGGCGGCACCGCCGCCAGTGCCCGCAGCACCACCATGCGTTCCTCCGGTGCGGGCCCGTCGACGCTCACGTCGTCCGGCAGTTCCTCCGCCGGTTTCTCCCGCCGCCACGGCCTGCGCCGCTCGGCGAGGAAAGTCCTGGTCAGTACCTGCCTGGCGTAGGCGTCCAGCCGGTCGCGGCCGGTCAGCCTCGGCCAGGCCAGGTACAGCTTGAGCAGCGTCGCCTGCGTGAGGTCCTCGGCCTGGTGCCAGTCGCCGCACAGCAGGTACGCGGTCGAGCGCAGCTGGTGTACGCGCGCGTCGAAGAACCGGGCGAACTCGCCGTCGTACGGCGAGCCCTGCCCGGTTCCCCTGGTGTGGTCGCGCGCCACCCGGTTACGGCTCGAGGATCTCCGGCGCCTGATCACCGGTCGGCCCGGCCGGAATCGCCCTCGGCACCGCCGGCGCCGCGGTCGGCCGCTGCTCCGCGGGTGCGGGCGTCCCCGGGCGCGTCCGCGTCGGCTCGGCCCGGGGCGGTTCCGGGGGAGCCGGGGCGGCGGTCGGCTCCGGCGGAGCCTGGGTGGGTGCCTGGGTGACGGTCGGCGCGGGCGGGGCCGGCGCCGGCGGGTTCTCCGCCGCCAGAGCGGGCACCGCCACGGCGATGCCGCCACCGATGAGCAGCGCTCCCGCTGCCAGCACGAGTCGTGTACGCAAGACTGCTCCTTCTGTTGCGATCTCTTGCGTAGTCAGACATGCGGCGAGTGCTGCTCATGGTTGCAGGCAATTTTCTACCGGTTGAGTGCCGACTTCGCGAGCCACTCGTCCCAGCTGTAGGTCCAGTCGTGGTAGTCGCCGTCCTTGGGGCCCAGCTTCTGCGTGCTGCCCTCGATCTCCACCGGGTCGCCGGTGAGCACGCTGTCGTAGTACGCCTTGGCGTTGGCGTCGGACATGTTCAGGCAGCCGTGCGAGACGTTGCGCTTGCCCTGGTCGCCGACCGACCACGGCGCCGCGTGGGTGAACTCGCCGTTGTTGGAGATCCGCACCGCCCAGTTGACCTTGAAGTTCTCGTAGTCGTAGCGGGCGTTGTTCATGAAGTAGGTCGAGTGCTTGGACATCACCACGTGCGTGCCGCTCTTGGTGACCCGGCCGGGGTCGGAGTCCAGGCCGTAGCTCACCGGGTAGTCGGCGACCTGCTGGCCGTCGCGGATGACCTGCATGCGGTGGGTCTGGGTGTTGCCCTTGACGATCTGCGACCGTCCGATCGTGAAGCTCGCCGAGACGTCCTCGTCGCCGTAGACGCCCTCGCCGACCTTGAGGCCGTACAGCTTGGCGGTGACCTTCACCTGGGTGTTCGGCTTCCAGTACTCCTTCGGCCGCCAGTGCACCGACGTGTCGCCCTCCAGCCACGCCCACGAGCCCTCGGTCTTCGGCGTGCTCTCGACCGTGAGCGCCTTCTCCACGGCGGCCTTGTCCTTGACCGGCTTGTCGAAGGTGACGCTGATCGGCATGGCGATGCCGTAGGTCTGGCCGTCGCCGACGTTGAGCTTGCCGTGTTCCTTGCGCTTCGGGGTCACCGTGGTGAACGCGCCGCCGACCGGGACGCGTGCGCCGTCGGTGCCGACGGCCGTGCCGGACCACGTGTAGGTCTTGCCGAAGCCGAGCGGTTCGGAGCTGGTCCACGAGCGCTTGTCCGGCGAGACCTGCCCCGCCACCTGCTTGCCGTCCGGATTGGTGAGGGTGACCGACTCGAGTGCGCCGTCGGCGACGCTGACCTGGACGGGGTCGGCAGGAGCCACGTCCCGCGCGCCACCCGCCGGCTGCACGGTCAGCTTCGCCGGCGCGGCAGGCGAATCGCCACCCGCCGGGTCTGGCGCGGAAGGCGTTGCGCCGCCACCGGAACACGCGCTCAGCGCGAGTACGCCGGCCAGCGCGATCCCGGCAAGGATCCGACCGCGGGTGGTTCGTGATGTCACCGTGCTCCCCTATCTCCCCGAGTGCTCCCCGTGTCCAGGTGACGTCCTATCGGGCTACGACGTTGACCTTCATGAATGTGACTCGCGTCACAATGAAGAGGGGTCCGTGTGCGGCGCGTTACAACGTTCCGGTGACCTTGGCGCATTCCCCGATCTCGGTGTCTCGGTGGGGTTCAGATTCCGTCGAATCCCGGTAGGCTGCTGCCAGGCCGTCGTTTTGCGTGTTCGTGGCTTCACTACTCGCGGAACTTCTGACGCGAGCCATGAGCCGCACCTGTAGCTCTTCGCTCGACTCGTTGGAACCGCCCGGGACGGCTCGGGTAGTACTCCGGTGCTGCTCATGCGGATCTGTAACGAGGAGTTAAGCGGTGGCGCAAGGCACTGTGAAGTGGTTCAACGCCGAGAAGGGCTTCGGCTTCATTGCCCAGGACGGCGGCGAGGGCGACGTGTTCGTGCACTACTCGGAGATCGACGGGCGCGGCTTCCGCACCCTCGAGGAGAACCAGCGAGTGGAGTTCGAGGTGGGCCAGGGTCAGAAGGGCCCGCAGGCACAGAAGGTGCGCGTCATCTGACGTAGGCCACTGACGTAGTCGAGCCCCCGGCGGATCCGTCCGCCGGGGGCTCTGTCGTCGTGGGGCGCTACAGCCTGCCGCTGACGGGCTTGGGGTCCCAGTCCTCGGCGGGGAAGTCGTCCTCGCTGAAGTGGAACTGGTCGGTGTGGGGCTCGTCGTCGAGGCTGCCGCGACGGGTCTCGGGCTGCTGCTGCCGGTCGTAGGAGGACGCGGCCTGCGATTCCCAGTTCAGGCGCTCCAGGACCCACTCCAGCGCCAGCGCCTGCGGCGAGAGGTCGCGGGCGTCGGCGATCTCCTTCAGCTGCTCGCTGGCGATCAGGTTCATCCGCAGCTGGAAGACCTGGGCTTCGCCGAAGCGGCGGCCGCCGCCGGTGCTCTCCGGGTCCGATTCCGGGGCGAGCGCGGCGAGGTAGCTGGTCAGCTCGTGGTCCTCGACCGTGCTGGCTGCCTCGCGGGCGGGGCTGTTGCGGTGACGGCCGGGGTTGACCGGTTTGAGGTCGGTCCGGCTGCTCCGGCGTCCGAGTGAGGGAAGAGGCACGCCGGCCATGGTAACGGTTCCGTCTCGACGGAAACCTTGATGTGACCCGGGACACACCGACGGTAAGCAACCAACCGGATACAAGCGGCCAATTCGGTGATCATTTTACGTCGATCATTAACCCGCAGTAGTCCGGCTGCGATTTCTCCGCACGGTATGAGAAGTGATCGAAAACATTGCGTAGCAATGGAGAGGCCCCCGCGCCAGGGGGAGGAACGCGGGGGCCGGAGGGGATCTCCACAGGCGCTGACCGGGGGTGTGTCAGCAAGTCGATTGTTACACGAGACGGCGTGGTTCGGCGAGTGCTGGACCGGAAAATTCCGGCAGAGGTGTCATGCCGGGTTTGCCTGCGGTTCATTCCGGGCACGCTGGCTGTGTCGCTCGGTTGGCCCCTTGTGGATGCGAAACCGGAGACTGAGCGTTATCCGAGGTTCACTCTGCGGGGGGCTGCGAGCGGCTTCGACTGATCGCTAGCCTCGCGGCCAAGCCGTCCGGAAGTCCTTGGAGGAACAATGAGCGGGTCTGTGGAAGTTCGTCAGTTCCTCCTGCGGTACGACGGTACCGACGCGGGGACCAGCGGTTATGGCGGTGTGCCCGCGCAGCGAGGCGGTCAGGCCGACGCGTCGAGGATCTCCGACGACCAGGTGCGCCGGGCGCGGCTGGCCGTCGCGCAGGGAGCGCTCGGCGCGGAGGACTGCGCGGAGTTGCTGGACATGCTGGGGCTGGTGCCGGACGACGACGGGCGCCTACCCGTTCAACGTTAGGAACCGCGCAGGCGGGAAGAAAAGGGGGCCCAGGTGCACACCCCCTGGTGGCGCACCTGGGCGCCACTTCGGAACGTACTTGCACGCGGCTGACAAGGCAATCGATTTCCCAGGAAATGCTACGTCTTGTCTAGTCAGTTTCGGCGAAGAACACCGTGAGTGCGGTAGCCAGTTCATCCGGTGCGTCCTCGGCCATGTGATGCTCGGAATCGATCACGCCGCCGCCACGCAGATCGGTTGTCCACGTTCGCCAGATTCCGAGCACGTCCCCATAGAGGTCGCCGAGGTCGTCGCGGCCGGACCAGAGGATCGTGGTCGGGCAGGTGATGCGCCGGCCCGCAGCGAGGTCGGCCTCGTCGTGTGCGCGGTCCACGCCGAGGCCCGCGCGGTAGTCCTCCAGCATCGCGGTGACCGTGGCGGGGTCGTGGATGGCCCGGTGGAAGTCGGCGAAGTTGCCGGGTCCGAGCCGCTCCGGGCTGTTGCGGCCGGCGACGTCGTACCAGGCGTCCGGATCAGCGTTGATCGCCCGCTCGGGCTTGTCCGGCTGGGCGAAGAAGAACCAGTGGTACCAGGCGGCGGCGAACTCGGCGTCGCAGCGGCGCAGCGCCTCGGCGATCGGCACGGCGTCGAGGACGGCCAGCCGGCTCACCCGGTCGGGATGGTCGAGGGCGAGCCGGGTGGCGACGTAGGCGCCGCGGTCGTGCCCGGCGACGGCGAACCGGTCGTGCCCGAGGCGGCTCATCAGCCGTACGCAGTCCCCGGCCATGGCCCGCTTGCTGTGCGGAGTGTGATCGGCGGCCGAGGTGGGTTTGCTCGACTCGCCGTAGCCGCGGGTGTCCGGGCAGACCACGGTGAACCGCTCGGCCAGCAGCGGCGCCACCCGGTGCCAGGTGGTGTGGGTGCGGGGATGGCCGTGCAGGAGCAGGACCGCCGGGCCCGACCCGCCGTGGCGCACGCGCAGCGTCACGTCCCCGACGTCGAGCCACTCGAGTGTGAAGCCGTCGAACACGTGGTCACCCTAGGCCCTCGATGGGCACTCGTCGCAGGTCGCGGGCCTGTGGGTGGCTTAGGGGATACCGGTTTGGAGGGCGCTCAGGGCGTGCCCTATGCTTGTCATCGCTCCCAGGGGGACCCTGAGAGCGCGGTTGGGTCGGTTAGCCGGACCGGCCGGGCTCCCATCGTCCAGCGGCCTAGGACTCCGCCCTTTCAAGGCGGCAACGCGGGTTCGAATCCCGTTGGGAGTACGCAGTACAAGCAAGGCCCTGTGGCGCAGTTGGTTAGCGCGTCGCCCTGTCACGGCGAAGGTCGCGGGTTCGAGTCCCGTCAGGGTCGCAAAGCGTTCGGCTCCTAGCCGGCGTTATCCGGCCAGGTAGCTCAGTTGGTACGAGCGTCCGCCTGAAAAGCGGAAGGTCGCCGGTTCGACCCCGGCCCTGGCCACTCCATCTACCTGCACAAACGGCCCTCACCGGACTCGGTGAGGGCCGTCTGCGTGCACCCCCGTCTCAGTCTCCGTCTCAGTTGGTGCCCCAGAAGAAGCCGTTCAACTGGTCGGCGATGTCCGTTCGGAGGCTCGCCGTCACGTGCTGGTACCGCTTCGCCTGGCTGCTGTTGGACCAGCCCATCAGCTCCATCACGGCCCGTTCCGGCACGCCCAGGAGCAGAAGCACCGTTGCTGCCGTGTGGCGTGCGTCGTGGAGACGACCCTCCCGGACGCCAGCCTCCCGCAGAAGCTCCTTCCACTCGTCCAGGTCCCGGCGCGGATCGATCGGATTCCCGTTCGGCTGCGCGAACATCCAGCCGCCTTCGTGCCACTCGGTGCCCGCGTGCTCCCGCTCCTTGGCCTGCTGTTCCTCGTGAGCCATGAGCAGGTCGTACAGCCGGTCCGGCAGGACGAAGCCCCGTCGGCCGGCCTTCGACTTCACATCGACTTCGACCAGGCCGCCGCCGTGCCGCTGCGGGCACCACCGCGCGTGGCTCGTGCAGTCCGGCGGGCACGGCGGCGGACACGGCTTCCGCTTATGCCTCTTACAGCTCTCCTTGCACGGATTCACCTTGTGGTATTTCGCGCCGCACGTGTTCGGGTCGTCGCAGCCATGTTTCCAGGTCTGCCGCTGGAGTTGCTTCGACGCGCGGAGCTTCCTTTTCTTGCGGTCAAGCCGTTCCCATTTGAACCCGATAGTCTCGCCTTGCCGCGTGCCCAACACCAGGGCGAGTACGAAGCGGACGCCGTTTCGGCGAGATAGCGCCGCGGCCAGGAGCTTGCCAATTTCGTCAGCTTCGTAAGGCTCTACCTCGTCCTCTTCGACTCGCGGCGCTTTCGCCTTGCTGACCGGATTTCGGGTGATGATTCCACGGTCCTCGGCAACACCGAAGGCGGTCCGCGCCGTCCGGTGCACCTGGTGAGCCGTCGCCGGTTTCGCACCAGCGGCAATCATCTTCGTGTACAACTTCTCGAAATGGTCAGGCTCTACACGCTTCATGCGATGTGATCCCAACCCCGGTATCAGATGCCGATAGACCGCAGTCCGGTAACCGACTACGGTCTTGTACCGACCGGTCAATGGGGCGATGTTCTCCACCCAATGTGTCAGCCACTTCTCAACGGTCCACTTATTTTGCCCCGGCTTCTGAACCTTCCCGGAGTCGCGCAGCTTTTCCAATTCGCGGACGGCTTCGATGACTTCGGCTTCGGTTTTGCGTTCGACGTGGCGCCGGTCGGGTTTGCCGTCGTCTTTGACGCCGACGGTGACGCGGCCGTGCCATTTCCCGTCTTTTCCGAAATAGATGGAGCTGGCGCCGTTTGGTCGGCGCGTCCCTTCTGGTCGTGGTTTGCGTGGCATGCGCATGGTTCCTTTCGGTCAGGCCGCGGTGTGGCTGGTGTGCTGGGTGTGGGCCAGCTGGCGGACGTAGGCGGTGAGGGCGTCGGCTGGGACGCGGCGTAGTCGGCCGACCCGGACGGTGAGGATCTGGCCGGTCTTGATGAGGGCGTACATGGTGGTGCGCCCGATCGAGAGGCGCCGGGCGGCGGCTTCGACGGTGAGCAGTTCGCGGGGCGCTTCCGGCTTCGCGGTGTGGCTGTGCATGGCGGCTCCCTCGTGACGGGTGGTGGTGTGAACGGCTGGGCGGCCGGGGCTGCGCGGGCCCGTGAGCGCGGCGGGTGTCCCCGTATCTGCCAGCTGGTGACCGGGCGGCCGGGTGGCGCGCCCGGCCCGAAGGTGGGGTCGGGTTACGTCGCGTGCCGGTGCCGCGCGAGGCGGCTTTGCGGCCGGTTTCGGGGCCGGTGGGCACTCGCGTAACCCGCTTAACCCGGCTAACTTGGTGCTGGTCAGGGCGCGGGTCGGGTGGGTTAACCCGGCGGGTTACGTTCGTAACCCGGTCGGTGGGACCTAACCCGCGACCTAACCCACTGGGCGGGCCGGTGGTGGGGCGCGGCCGGGTCGAGGGAGGGAGCCGACCAGGCCTCCCGCCGGACGCGTTCCGGGCGGGGTTCGGCGGGCCGGATTCCCTTGTTCCCTTGACTCCCTTCGGGCGGGTTCGGCCTGCTCAGCCCGAGGGAGCCGGGCGAGGGAGGCGGAAGGGAAAACTCCCTTCACGTCGGTGGGCTCCCTCCCGGGCTCCCTTCCGATTCCCTCGCCGGTGACCGGCGCCGGAGCGGCTGGCAGAGGGGTGATGGTGGGCACGGTGGCGGCCTCCTGCTGCGGTGGGTGGACGGGTGACGGGTCGGGCTGAAACAGGGGCGTGGCGGCCGGTCCGGGCGGTGCGCTCACTTGCTCACTTCTCTCACTTGCCGGGCCGTCGTCGCTGGTCGGCGGGAGTGAGCCGGACGAGTGAGCGGGGAAGTGGAAATCCACTCCGACCGGGCGGGCTCACTGGCTGCTCACTTGCCCGCTCACTTGGCCCGCCGTGGGCCCCCGGTGGGGGGCTGGCTGGCCGGGGGTCGTGAGTTACGCGGTCGGTTACGGCCCGGCGTGCGAGTTACGATCTAACTTCGGGGTGTCCTGCCGTGTCACCGCCGTTGACCTGCGGGAGTTACCCGAGTTACGGGGTTCGGGCCGGACGCAGGCGGCCCCTGGCGGGGGTTCTGGCGGACAGTTCAGCGACGGTGGGTGGCGCCGTAACTCGGTAATTCGTGCCTGGTCAGGGCGGATTACAGCCGGTCTGGAGCGCGGATTACGGATGTAATCCGGTGGCCGGGGCCGGGTGTCGTCGTAATCCGGGCCGTAATCCACTCCGGCGGCGGGCGGGCCGGGTGCTGGGGACGGGTTCGCCCCATGCGTCACCCCAGCGGCGGGCGCGGGCCCGGCGGGTACGCGGTGGTTCGGTGGCGGTACCGGTGAGCGTGGCCAGGCGGGCATCGAGGCGGCGCATGAGCCGTTCCAGGACGGCCGCGAGGGCGAGCAGCGGCAGCCGCACCAGGTGCACGACGACGAACGCGAGCAGCGCGAGGGTGAAGCGGACCAGGGCGGCGGTGCCGAAGCGGGACAGGACATCGAACGCGGACATGGGTTGACCTCCAGTCGGGAGTTTGAGGTTGGGGAAGCGGGGCTTGCGTGCGGAGTCAGGCAGACTGGCGAGCCATGTACACAACTTCGCCGACGGGGTGGGTAGCGCACTACAGCGGTGGGATTGCGCCAGTCGAGCTGTTCGATGAGGGCGGGCGCCCGAGGGTGGTGGATCCCGAGGAGGGAATCCTCACGTCTCCGGTGCTGCTTCCTGGCTTTGCTGGGATGACGCGGACGGGGCGTGTCGAGCAGGTGGTGTTCGGGCCTGCTGGCTGGCGGATTGCGCGGGAGAGCAACGGCAGCACCGACGCGGGAGGGGCCGGGGTGCCGGTCGTGGCGTGGGCGGTGACCGATGTCGGCAGGGCGCTTCCCATGTACTTCGACGAGGGGGACGGTGTTCTTCGTATCCACGGTTACTCCAGCACGGTGTACGGCCCCGACGAGGCCGACGAGCTCTCCGACAGCTAGCGGCCGGTGGTCGAAGTAGTCGAAGTTTCGAACTTTGGGGCTGACCTGCGGAAACGGTCAGACCTAATTTCGAACCGTCGAAGTTTGGTCGCAGCGAAGCCGCAGGTCAGCGGCCAACTTCGAAACTTCGATTACTTCGGCAGGCTGGCGATGTTGGCCTGGTAGAGACGGGCGGTGCGTCCGCTCTTGCCGTCAGTACGCGGCCGGTCCACAGCGGTGAGTTGCCCGGCGTTGACCAGTTGTTCCAGTACATCGTTGAGCTCCTTCGGGGGCTTGTTCTTGAACAGTCCGGAGGTGATCTGCGTCTTCGTGCGCCCGTCCGGGTCGGCGGCGACGAAGGCCACGATCCGGGCGGCGGTCTGGTCGTGGGAGAACACCGCGCGGGCGCTGGCGATGGAGTAGCGGACCAGTGCGGCGGCGGCGGCCAGGTGGCGGGCGGTGATGGCGGTGTCGTTGTCGAGGCAGGCGTGGATGGCGGCGATGCGCAGGCAGTTCGGTGCGGCGCGGGAGGTGAACTGCTCCACGGGTCCGGTCTCGTTGATGTCGCTGCCGAATTCGACGTAGAGCTGTGCCCAGTAGTCGGCGCCGTCGGCGGTGAACCCGAGGTTGCCCAGCTTCGCGCCCTGTTCCAGCCGTTCGGACAGGGCTGCGCCTACACCGTTGATGACCGCGAGCGGTGCGCCTTGCCCGCCGGGCAGGAACCGCGAGCGGGACACCATGATGGGCAGGAACCGGTTGTAGGTGCCGCCTGCCAGGTCGGATGCGGACACCTTGGACTTGAACTCGTCCGGGGTGATGTGGGCGACGATGCCGACGTGACTGGTCGGCGCGATCCGGGCGGTGACGGCCAGGGTGGACAGGTCGCCGCCTTCCCATGCGCCCCGCAGCGTGGCGGACAGGGCGTTGCCCTCGCGGCGCATGCGGGCCATGACGCCTGCCCACTCGTTCTCGAACACGAGCAGCCGACGGTCGCCCGGCGGGAGGCGGCCCCCGCTACGCGGCCGGGCCGGGCCTGCCGTGTCCTCGCCGTCGCCCTCGTCGGTGTCGGTGTCGGTGAACATGGCGGCCAGCCCTTCCCCGGAGGTCAGCCCGGACTTGAGGTTGTGCGTTACGAAGTCCGGCACGGCGGCAGCGGCGATGCGCTTGGCGGTGGCCCACCCGGCGCCCTTGCGACCGGAGTTGGTGCGCCCCACGATCAGCGGCCACACCAGCAGCGGGTGCAGGTCATCACCCGCGCGCACGTGCGGGCCTTGCCCGAGGTTCACCCCGGTCACGCAGATCAGCGACGCCAGCACGTTGACCGGGTCGCCCTCGGTCCACTCGGCCACCGACCCGACGACGTCACCGAGGTAGCAGTCGAACGCGGCCGGGTCGATCGAGGGCAGTCCGGCGCGAGCCTGAGCGATCTCGGCCGCCATGCGATCCGCCAGCGCGGCCCGGTCGGCCGGGCCGGTCGGGGTGTGGTCGTTCACCGCCCGCAGGCGGCGATCTGGATGCGGCGAAGGCACAAGCAACTCCCTTGACGTACGAGAGGGGTCGGGGTCGACCGATGCAGGTCAAGCCGGTCGGTCGGGCCGACATGGGCGGCCGGGGCAAGTCGGTGGGCTCCGGTCGGTGGGCGCGTTCAGCACCGTGGGCCGGGGTCGGCTGGTGTGGTGGGTCGGATGGGTCCCACCGGCCGGAGCCGGGGTCGACGTAACCCGGTGAGCCGGGGGGTCGGCCGGGTAGCTGGCAGAAGGGGCGTCGGGGTCGACGGTTGCTGGTCAGCCGGGTCGGCTGAGCCTGTTCAGTCGAGTCGGGGGCCGCGGTGCGCCTTGCGTGCCAGCTCGTCGGCTTGGCGCAGGCACTTGGTCTGGTACCCGGCCGGCCAGATCTCCAGCTCGTTGCCGACCCGCCACCGCTCGACCAGTCGGGCCAGCTCGCCCCGGCCGATGGCTGCGACTCCTGCCAGCGTCTTGCGGGCGGTGTCGTCGAGCAGCCGGTAGCCCCACTTGCTGGGGGCTTCCCCGCAGTGGGCCAGGGCGAGGGCGACCTCATCGGTGGACAGCACCACCGGCCCCCGCCGGGTGACCGGGTCGTCGTCGGCCCAGATGCCCACCCGGTCGACCGGCTGCCCGTCCGGCCCCGGCCGCGCCGGTGCGGGGACCAGGCGTACCCCGCTGGTGGTGGTCAGGCAGCTCACCGACCCACCCCCGCAGTACGGGCGCGGCGCGGTGACGGGACGGTCGGCCCGAACACGTCGGCAGCCAGATGGCGGAGCCGGTCGGCGACCTCACCACGATGGGTGCCGCGCCGCGCCTGGCTCAGTTCGTCGGCAGCGGCAGCGATGTCCACGCTGGCTTCGTCCAGCAGCGCTGAGACAACCAGGAACCGGGCGTCGGCCGGGTCGGCCAGGTCGGCCAGGGCCACACCGCCCCGCCATACCAAGAACCACAGCGCGCCCTCGATCTCCCGCAACGACACCGGAACCGTGAACGTCAGCCGCAGGTCAGCCGCGTTGTCCGCACCGTCACGCAGTGCGGTCGGGAACTCAGTGTCGCGCCCGCCGATGGTCGCGGTGGCCAGCTGCGAAGTCCGCTTCCCCATGATCAGGCCACCTCCACCGTCTCGCCGCCGTCGACGTCGGCCAGCTCGGGCGACTGGTCACCCTCCACGAACTGGGCGTACGCAGCGTCGAAGCACTCGCCCAGCCAGGCGTTGACCGCCCAACCCGGCAACCGCAGCGCACCCTTGCTGGTGGTCCCGAACTTCAGCGCGGACAGCTCACCGGACTTCACCGCCCGGTACACCGTCGACCGGTGAATCTTCAGCCGGTCCGCAACCTGCTTCACGGTGAAGAACTCGTTACGCTCGAACTGCATCGTTTCCTCCGAGGGTTTCGGTGCAGGCCCCGGCCGGTGCTGCAACACCGCCGGGGCCGCTTGCGTTTGGTGCGCCTTGTGCGACAACAGGAACGTTAGCCAACGTAGAATAAAGAGCCAAGCTAGCTCGGCTGTTATCACTCAGATGGAGTAGTCGACTGAGTGACGTAGGCTGCTCGTCATGGACAAACTCGACCCCAGCGACCCCCGCGCGCCCTATGTACAGGTCGCGGAGCGACTGCGCGGCCAGCTCCGCGAAGAGGCGTACCGCGTCGGCGACAAACTTCCACCGCACCAGGCGATAGCCGACGAGTTCGGCGTGTCGGTTGGAACCGTCAAGCGCGCCTACGGCTTGCTCCAGGAAGAGGCCCTGATCGTGACTCGGCAGGGACAGGGGACCTTCGTGCGGGCCACGGGCGCCGATGTGCCGGCCGATGCCCCCGCGCCACCGGATGCACTGACCCGGCAACTCGCTGACGTGCAACGACGGCTTGAGGCGCTTGAACGTCACGTTGGGCTGCGTCCGCATGGCTAGCTCCCGATGCCCCGGAAGAACGCGACGAATCCGTCGATGCCGTCAGCCACCGTGCTGCCGATGCCCTTGGCCCACGATGCAGCGTCGCTGGGGTACTTGACCACCAGGACCACCAGTGCGATGAGCACAGCCACGCCGATCAGCTTCGAGAGGATGCCGCGGGATGTCTCCAGACCCGGGATCTTCTGCTTCGCCATGATTCCTCCACGTTCGCTTCGAGCGCTGCGGGCTTCTCGTGTTGCCCGTGTCTCAATTCAAGGCCGTTCGCGGTTGAATCACCCTCCCCGCTCGGGGAGACTTAACCCCCATGATCAAAGGGCGTTGACCTGCGGAAACGGTGGAACTGAGGTCGGTTTTCCCGCCGGGGGATGTACCGTGCGTCTCAGTGGGTCGTGTTGCCTGCCAGTCGTGTGAGTTCCGGGGAGGGAATCCACTTGGTACGAGCGAAATCAGGGAGCAAGAGCGAGCGGGACGCGCTACGAACGACCATGCTCGGGCAGGGATGCGACGTCGATGCGATCGCAGCGGAGATGCGCGCACGCTGGGGCTTCGGCATCCGGGCCGCTTACCGGTACGCCAACGGCCTGACGCTCGATCAGGCAGCTGAGCGGTTCAACGCCGCTGCGAACGACTCAGAGGCGCGCACGACTGGGGCCCGGGTCTCTGACTGGGAGGGGTGGCCGCAAACCGGGAGACGTCCATCGGCCTTCAACCTCGTGGTCCTGGCGCGGGCGTACGGCACCGCGGCCCGTCGGCTGATCGCGCCGGACGAGTGGGACGGACTGGACGAACGCGAGCGCCTGATCCTGGACGAACTGAACCACCAACCGGCCGATGGGCAAGGCGCGCTGGAGTCGGGAATCGTCGTTGCTCATGGGCGGGCCGACGTGGTGGCGGCCGTCGAGGAGCACGACGAACGGCAAGATGCGTCGGCCTTGGCGGCGGACGCGGCCAAGGCCGCGCTGGACTTCGCCACCTGGGCAGAAGCATCGAACGTCAGCTCAGGCACCCTGGATCACCTGGCGTACGAGTTGGGGAGGATCGCGACCAACTACGTGCATGCTCCGCTGGTTCCGTTGTTCCGGGACCTGACCGAGCTGCGTGGGATCGCCTTCGACCTGCTCAAGAATGGCCGCCAGCATCCGTCACAGGCCCGGGAGCTGTTCTTCCTGGCAGGCACGAGCTGTGTCCTGCTCGCGCACGGAGCCCAGAACCTCGGTGACTCCCACTCAGCCATGGCGCAGGTGCGAGCAGCCCTGACCTGTGCCGAACAGGCTGACCACGACGGTTTGCGGGCATGGACGCACGGGACCGCCGCGCTTATCGCTGAGTGGACCCACCAGCACCGGCGAGCGCTCGACTTCGCAGAACGAGGCCAGCAGTTCGCCGTCACTGCGGATTCCCGGGTTCGCTTGGCCTCCCTTGAGGCTCGGGTCGCGGCGCGTGCCGGCCACCGTGACCGCGCCATGGCCGCACTTGAGCGCGCCCTCCATGCGCGGGATACCGCCAGCGTGGGCGACGAGCTGGAAGAGTTCGGTGGGCTGCTGACGTTTCCCATCGTGAAGCAGAGGTACTACGCAGGGAGCGCGTACGCGCTTCTCGGGGAAGCGGAACAGGCAGAAGGGAACGCGCTGTGGGCGATCGAGCAGTACGAGACCGGACTACCAGAGGAGCGATCGTACGGTGACGAAGCGATAGCGCGGGTGGACGTATGTACCGCACGGCTGACCCTCGGTGACCTGGAAGGAGCGCAAGAGGCTCTGCGTCCGGTTCTCGACCTACCAGCGGAACGGCGAATCGAACAGCTGGCGGTCGGGCTGGGAAGGGTGCGCAGCGCGTTGACGAATCCCCGATATACCCGGGTGCATATCGCGCGTAACCTGACGCAGGAGATTGACCAATTCAAGGCGGAAGCCATGAGTAGGAAGCTGCTAAAGGATAGATGACTGTACGCGAAGCGATCGTTACAGCTCTACACGAAGCATGTGCACAGGTCGGTGTTGAACACGAGGAACCTATTTCGTTGCGGGAGCATGCGAATTCGTTGTTTCTCCTGCCGTCGCAGCAAATCGT
Source organism: Amycolatopsis suaedae (assembly GCF_004214935.1). Taxonomy (GTDB): domain Bacteria; phylum Actinomycetota; class Actinomycetes; order Mycobacteriales; family Pseudonocardiaceae; genus Amycolatopsis; species Amycolatopsis suaedae. The sequence continues at coordinate 391,604 of NZ_SFCC01000004.1, read as the reverse complement.
TGTGCGCCTATCGGGCGATTCGAGCACGGTAGAATGTGCGCGGCGGAACGTTTCTCTTTCCAAGTGGCTCATAAGTCAAGGTTTTCCGGCGCCTGCACCGTCGAGCGTGGAACAACCCGTGCAGGTCGGCAACAACGTGGTGACTTTCTGGCGGCATTACCCGCAAGGAGATAGGCCCCGGCCGGGTGCGAGTGCGCTCGGTGTACTTCTCAGGCAGCTTCACCAATTGCCTTCGCCGCCCGTGAAGCTCGAACCGTACCAACCGCTCCAGTCGTTAGGTGTCACGCTCGAAAAGAGTGTCGGGCTTTCGGATAGTGACAAGACGTGGTTGTTCGAACGTCGTCATGTGCTGCTCACGGAATACGGACAGCTAGAATTTCCGTTGGGCGTCGGCTTCATTCATGGTGACGCTTATCCGGGAAACACGCTGTGGGATGGTTCTCGTCCATTGCTCGGCGACTGGGACGAATTTGGCACCGGGCCGCGCGAACTCGACCTCGCTAATACCCATCAAGGAGCGCGGTTTGGTCGCACGCAAGAAGAGCGCGATGCCTTCGCCGCGTCCTACGGGTATGACGTAACTTCCTGGGAAGGCTTTGGGGTGCTTCGCGAAATGCGGGACCTTCACACCTTGGGTGCGTACATTCGCCGCGCCGACGCGGGCGACGATGATGCGGCAGCCGAACTGGCCTTCCGCGTGGACACCCTCCGTCGCGGTGATACGGCCGCGCGGTGGAACGCCCGCTAGCAGGGGCGTGAAGCAGGGGCCCGCCAGCACCCTCCCCAGCTGGCGGGCCCCGAACGAGCTGGACGTTGGGCGCCTTGTCGGCGAGGGCAGGAAGTAGGATCAACGACATGGCTGACGAAGACCTGGCTGGGCGTGTAGCCCGCCTGGAACGGCAGGTGGCTGAGCTGGCTGAGCGGGCCGCCGACAGCGCCGCCGCTCGCGTGCTCGCGGCCGGGGCTGACCGCGACGTGGCTGAGGTGCGCGCAGAGCTGCGGGCCCACACGGGCGCCCTCAATGCACTTCGAGAGAACCAGATCGACCTCCGCGAAGAGATGCGACGGGGCTTCGCCACCGTGAACACGTCACTCAGCCAGATCATCGAACTTCTGGGCCCTGGCGGCCGGTAGCCCGTCTCAGTCTCCGTCTCAGTTCAGGTTTGTCCACGGTGTCGCCGAGGTTCCAGGCGTTGCGTGTCTGCCCAGGTCAGGGCCGTTCTGAACGACGGTGGACGGACGGCCCGAGATCTGAAAAGCGGAAGGTCGCCGGTTCGACCCCGGCCCTGGCCACTCCAGATAGCCCCTGACCAATGGTCAGGGGCTTCTTTATTGACAGCGCAGCGGCTGCGGTGCTGCAAAATGTAGCGATACCGCTATACTATGCAGCATGCCGCGGGCTCAAACGCTGGGTTTGCTCTCTGATCTCGCTGAGGACCAGTGGGGCCTCTTCACGCGACGGCAGGCTGAAGCGACCGGGATGGCGTGGAGCACTCTGGCTCGGCTGGCTGCCGAGGGCGGCCCTGTGGAACGCGTTGCCCACGGGGTGTACCGCCTCAGGGGGGCACCCGCTGTCGAGCACGTCGACCTGCGGGCGGCCTGGCTGCAGCTTGCCCCGGACGTGCCGTCCTGGAGTCGCGCGGCCGACACCGGTGTGGTGTCCCACCGGTCCGCGGCCGCCATCTACAACCTTGGGCACCTGGCTGCCGACTTCCATGAGTTCACCCTGCCGGTCCGGCGGCAGACCCGGCGTACGGACGTGCGACTGCATCGGGGCTGGCTCGAGCCTCGGGAGTGGACTACGTTGCAAGGATTGCCCGTCACCCGGCCGGCCCGGATCGCCGCGGACCTGCTCGCCGAACGAGAGGATCCGGGAGCCGTCGGGTATCTCCTGGCTGACGCCTTGCGCGCCGGCCACGATCACCCCGGCGACGTCGCCGCTTCCCTCGCTCCACTCGCTGCTCGATTTCGCCTGCCCGGCAACGACGGTTCGGCCCTGCTGCGCTGGCTTCTCGAACTGGCCGACGCGCCGGAGACAAAGCAGTGGCTCGCCGAGGCAACGGGGCAGGGCGGCATCGTGGAAGGAACAGACGCGACCCGATGACCCTGCCCTACGGTTCACCCGCCGCGTTCCGCCGAGCCCTCACGGATCGACTGCGTCGGATGGCCCGGCCGCACGGGACCTGGACGTTGCCCGATCTGCAACGGCAGTTCGCCTACGACCGGTTGGTCGCGCGACTGTATGCGGTCGACGACCGGTGGATCATCAAGGGCGCCACCGCGCTGCTGGCTCGTGAGATCGCGGTCCGCCACACGATCGACATCGACGTGTACAGGGCGGTCAACCGGGATCAGGCTGAGCGTGATCTACGGGCTGCTGCCGAGCAGGACCTCGGTGACTGGTTCCGCTTCGAGACCGGACAGGCCATCCGGGTGGCCGACGTGGCCCAAGGCGTCCGGGTACCGGTGGTGGCCGTCCTCGGCGCGACGCCGTGGACGAGATTCCACGTCGACGTTGTCTGCGAGGGTATTCGGATGACCGGGGTTCCGGATGACGTGACGTCGCTGGTTCCGGTCATGATTCCCGGGCTTGAGCAGCCCGCCTACCGCGTCTACCCGTTGGTCGACCACATCGCGGACAAGCTCGCCGCCATCTTCGAGCTGTACGGCGAGCAACGGCGTCCGTCAGCACGCTTCAAGGACCTGGTCGACCTCGTCGCGGTTGTCGGTCAGGCCAGTGTGGACGGACGGGCGCAGCGGGAGGCGCTCCGATCGGAAGCCGTTCGCCGTGGGCTTTCCTTACCGGCGCGGTTCGATGTGCCCGACCGGGCCTTGTGGAAACCCGGATACGAAGCAGAGGCCCGGCGAGCCGCGGGCCTCTCCGCCCGCACTCTGGATGACGCCCTGCGGCTCGTGGTGCCGTTCGTCGATCCGCTACTGGACGGCACCGCCGCCGGCCGGTGGAACCCGGCCACCGGAGCCTGGGAGGCTTGACCTCCAGCGCGCTGGAGGTTGCACGCTGTCGATCATGTGGATTTGCGACAGGTGCGGCATCGAACATCCCGGCACCGCGGAGCCGGCCCGCTGCGTACTGGACCGGGGCGAGGTCGGCATCGAGGAAGCCGGGGACCTCGGCGCGCACACGGGGCGGTGGTGGACCCACGAGGAGCTGACCGCCGAGCCGCACAAGACCCTGCACCGCGACCACGGCCGCGGCCTGCACAGCGTGAAACGGGAGCCGCACTTCGCCATCGGGCACTGGTCGTTCATCGCGGTCACCCCGGCGGGCAACCTGCTGTGGGACCCGCCGTCCTGGCTGGACGACGAGGTACTCGACGTCGTCCGCGGCCTTGGCGAGGTCGCCGTGATCGCCACCAGCCATCCGCACATGTTCGGCGCCCAGCTCAGCTGGAGCCGGGCGCTGGGCGGAATCCCGGTGCTGGTCAACGAACGCAACCGCGAATGGCTGCCAGCGGCCGATCCGGCCTTCGACTACTGGGACGAGCACATCCAGCCGCTGCCGGGCGTCGACCTCGTGCGGCTCGGTGGGCACATGCCGGGCAGCGCCGTGGCCCGCACCCCGGACGGCAGCATCCTGGCCGGGGACACCATCAGCGGCGGGCTCGCGCCGAACTGGGTGTCGTTCCAGCGCAACTTCCCCAAGCACATCCCGATGTCCGCCGCGGTGGTCCGCCGGATCGTCGACCGGCTCGACGACTTCCCCTACGACCGGTTGTACACGCTCGGCGGCGACACCATCGACAGCGACGCCCGGGCCGTCGTGCACCGCAGCGCCGAGACCCACATCCGCTGGGTGAGCGGCGAGTTCGACCACCTCACCTGAGCTTCGACCGCCGGATGCCGTAGGCGAAGTACAGCACCAGGCCGAACGCCATCCAGCCGGCGAAGGTGAGCCAGGTGGCGACGTCCAGGCTGAACATCATGTACCCGCAGCACAGCACGCCCAGCAGCGGCGTGACCGGCGCGAGCGGTACCCGGAACGTCCGGGGCATGTCCGGACGCCTGCGGCGCAGCACCAGCACGGCGACGTTGACCAGGCCGAACGCGAACAGGGTCCCGATGCTGGTCGCATCGGCCAGGTTGCCGAGCGGCACGAACGCGGCGAGCACCGCGACGAAGCCGGACACCACCAGGGTGTTGATCCGCGGGCTGCCGGTCTTCGCGTGGACCTTCGACAGCGCCTTCGGCACGAGGCCGTCGCGGGACATCGCGAACAGGATGCGGGTCTGTCCGTAGAGGACGGTCAGCACGACGCTGGAGATGGCCACCAGCGCGCCCACCGCGAGCAGGATGGCCCACAGTTCGTTGCCCAGCACGGTGGTCACGACGTAGGACAGCGCCGCCTCGGCGCCCTCGAAGGCGGTCCAGTTCAGCGCGCCGACGGCGGCCAGCGCGACCAGGCAGTAGAGCAGCGTGACGATGCCGAGCGAGAGCAGGATGGCGCGCGGCAGGTCGCGCTGGGGATCGCGGGCCTCCTCGCCCGCGGTCGACGCGGCGTCGAAGCCGATGTAGGAGAAGAACAGCTTCGCCGCGCCCGCGCTCATCCCGGCGAGGCCGAGCGGCAGGAACGGGCTGAAGTTGCCCGCCCGCACGGCGGTGAACGCGATCACGCAGAACAGCACCAGCGTGGCCACCTTGATGACGACCATGACCGCGTTGGCCCGGGCGCTCTCCCTGGCCCCGGCGAGCAGCAGGAACATGGCCAGCACCACAATCACGATCGCGGGCAGGTTGACGATGCCACCGTCGCCGGGCGGGCTGCTCAGCGCGGCGGGGATGGACACGCCCAGCGTGAGGTCGAGCAGCTCGTTGATGTACTGCCCCCAGCCGACCGCGACCGAGGCCACCGACACCCCGTACTCCAGTACCAGGCACCACCCGCAGATCCACGCGGTCAGCTCGCCGAGCGTGGCGTAGGCGTAGGTGTAGGACGAGCCGGACAGCGGGATCATGCCGGCCAGCTCGGCATACGACAGCGCGGAGAACAACGCGGTGATCCCGGCGAGCACGAACGACAGCACCACGGCCGGACCGGCCACCGGAACGGCCTCGCCGAGGACGACGAAGATCCCGCTGCCCAGCGTCGCACCGATGCTCAGCATGGTGAGCTGGCTCAGGCCGAGCGTCCGCCGGAGCGTGCCGCCCTCGCCGTGGCCACCCTCGGCGAGCAGGACGTCCACGGGCTTACGACGCGTCAGCGCGGCTCGTAACCCGACGCCGGACTTCTCGGTAGGGCGGTTCACCGTACGAACGTTATCGTTTCCGCCTGTAGCGGCTCAGGAACAGGTCCACACCCTCGGTGACCAGGCGTTCGGTGAGGTCGCGGGGGAACTCGCCACCGATGGACCCCGCGATCAGGTGCGGGTAGATGGTCAGGCTGAAGAACTGGATGACGGCCACCTCGACGTCCGCGATCTCCAGCAGCCCGCGGCCGCACAGGTCGCCGAACAGCTCACCCAGCGCCGACGCCGAACGCGCCGGGCCGCGCTCCTGGTACGCGCGGCCCAGCTCGGGGAAGCGGCGCAGCTCGCCGGTGACGAGGTTGCGCAGTGCCAGCCGCGACGGGTCGGTCGCCGCCGCCAGCAGGACGCGGGCGGTGTGCAGCAGGGCGTCGCGCACGTCCGCGGTGCCGGCGAGGTGGGCGCGGACCTCGGCCATCGTCGTGTGCGCCTCACCCATGGCCTGCCCGACGACCTCGGTGAACAGGTCCTCCTTGGTGCGGAAGTGGTTGTACACCGTCACCTTGGACACGCCCGCCGCCGCGGCGACCTGGTCCATGCTGGCCTCGAACCCCTCGCGGACGAACACCTCGCCCGCGGCGGTCACGATGGCCTGCCGGCTGCGTTCGGCGCGCTTGCCCGTGGGGCCGTTCTCCTTGCTCACCTCCAGCATTCTAAGGCAACTGAACCCTTGAGTACAGGAGCATCTGTCCTGTACGGTTCAGTTCAGTTGAGGGAGGAAGCATGAACGAACTCTGGACCGTGGTCCACGCCGAACGCGAAGCGCTGATCGCCGACCTGGAGACGGTGCCGGCCGACCGGTGGAGCACGCCGTCGCTGTGCCCCGGCTGGGACGTGCACGACCTGCTGGCGCATCTGGTCGACGACGCCAGGACCACGAAGGCGAGCTTCCTGTTGCGGTTCGCCGCCGCCCGCTTCGACTTCGACCGCTACAACAGGGCAGGCGTCGAGCGGGAACGCGCGAGCGAACCACGGCTCACGCTCGACGCGTTCCGCGCGGCCAGCCGCCGGACCACCGGCGCGCCCGCGCCGAAGGCCACCCGGCTGGTCGAGGCGTTCGTGCACGGCGAGGACATCCGGCGGCCGCTCGGTATCAGCCGCGACTACCCGGTCGAGCCGGTCGTCACCGCGCTGCGGTACCAGCTCCGCACCAGCGTGGGCGCGGGTGGCGGCAAGCAGCGGGCACAGGGCCTGCGGCTGGTGGCGACCGACTCCGAGGTCGACCACGGCGACGGACCCGAGGTCCGCGGGACCACGCTCGCGCTGCTGCTGGCGGTGTCCGGACGGCCCGTCGGCTCAGCCGAGCTGACCGGCTCCGGCGTCCCGGCCCTGACGCGCTGACAGCAACGCCAGCGCAGCCTCGACCGTGCCGGGCAGCGTCGTGGTGACCGGAACGCCGTGGCGGCCCGCCAGCCAGATCAGGTAGCGGTTGCGTTCCGGGTTCGGGCAGTCCGGTGGGCAGCCGAGCACGACCTTCCCGGACCGCACCCAGAGGCCGAACTCGACGTTGGTCGTGAAGCCGGGCATCGTGGCCAGGTCGCGGGGAATCCAGAACAGGATCACGTCGGCGGCCTCGAGCGCGGCCGCCTCCCAGTCGACCTGGTGGTGGTACTCCCGCGGACGCTCGTCGTGCCGCGACTCCGGGCTGAACACGGTCAGCCCGCGACCGGCCAGCTCGGCCAGCGCCGCCGGACGCCACGACGGCACGGTGCTGCTGCGGGGCGTCGGCCCGGCGAGGAAGACGCTCGGGCCCGGCTGGGCGGGCAGCGGCTCCCGCGCGTACACCACGTTCATGGCCGCACTGTACGGAAGAACTGCCTGACCTCGCCGACGAACAGCTCCGGCTGCTCGAACGCGCCGAAGTGGCCACCGCGGTCCAGCTCGTTCCAGTGGCGGATGTCCGGGTACCGCCGTTGGGCCCAGCGGCGGGACGGTCTCGGCAGCTCCTTCGGGAAGATCGAGCAGCCCGTCGGTACCTCGACCGTGTCCACTGTGGACTCGGTGAACAGCCGTTGCACGTCACGGATGCTTTCCCAGTACAGCCGCGCGGCCGACGCCGCGGTGCCGGGCAGCCAGTAGAACATCAGGTTGTCCAGCAGGTCGTCCCGGGCGAGCACGGCCTCGAGGTCGCCGTCGTGGTCGCTCCAGGTCCAGAACTTCTCCAGCAGCCACGCGCACAGTCCCGCCGGCGAGTCGACGAGGCCGTAGCCGAGGGTCTGCGGCCGGGTGGACTGCTGCACGCTGTAACCGTCCTCCCACTCCTGCCTGCGCCGCAACGCTTCCAGGGACGCGTGCTCGTCGGCGGTCAGCTCCTCGCCAGGCAGCGGCGCCGCCAGTGGTGGTGTCAGGTGGATCCCGGCGACGTGCTCGGGATCCTGCTGGGCGAGGCTCGTCGTGATGGTCGTGCCCCAGTCGCCGCCCTGCGCGCCGTAACGCTGGTAACCCAGCCGCGCCATCAGGGTCTTCCACGCGCCGGCGATCCGCTCGACGTTCCAGCCGGTCGTCGCGGGCTTGTCGCTGAAGCCGTACCCGGGTAGCGAGGGGCACACGACGTGGAAGGCGTCGGGGCCCTCGGTGAGCGGGCCGATCACCTTCAGGAACTCGACCACCGAGCCCGGCCAGCCGTGCGTGAGCACCAGCGGCAGTGCGTCCGGCCGCGACGAGCGGACGTGCAGGAAATGAATTCCGAGTCCGTCGATCGTGGTACGGAATTGCGGCAGTGCGTTCAACCGTGCTTCGGTCGCCCGCCAGTCGTATTCCTCCGCCCAGTACCGGCACAGTTCCCGCACGTAGTCCAGCGGCACGCCCTGCGACCAGTCCGGCACCGTCGCCGCCTCGGGCCATCGCGTCCGGCGTAGTCGTTCGCGCAGGTCAGCGAGTTGTTCTTCGGGGATGGCGAGCTGGAACCTTGTCACGGCGGCGTCGTCCATGGTCAGATAGTGCCAGCGTCGCGTGTCGGTGGCGGGCAGCGTCAGGCATGGAGGCGTGGGATTTCGAAAGGTCATTTGTGACCACTCTGTTCAATCACACCATTGTCGCCGCGCGCGACAAGAAAGAATCATCAACCTTTTTCACCGAGATGTTCGGGCTGGCTCCTGCCGAGGACAGCCCCATCTTCAGCACCGTCCGTCTCGACGGTGGGGTCATGCTCCAGTTCGCCGAGCCGGGGATCGAGTTTCCCCCGCAGCACTATGCCTTCCTGGTGACCGAAGAGGACTTCGACGCCATCTACGGGCGGATCACCGAACGCGGGCTCGAGCACTGGGCCGACCCGAGGGGCGAGGTCAGCGGCCGGTACAACACCAACCACGGCGGGCGCGGGGTGTACTTCTGTGACCCGTCGGGTCATTACCTGGAAGCGATCACCCAGCCCTACCGCGACTAATGGTGCCGGGCCGCGTCCAGCTGACTCCACCCGCCGCCACGCGCCAGCGCGTCGAGTACCTGCTCGACCAGTTCGGCGACACCGGCGAGGTCGGCGTGCAGCAGCGCGGCCCGGTCCGCGTCCAGCGGTAGCTCGTCGTCGGCCCACAGCTCGATCGCGGCGCCGGTCGACATGAACAGCGACTGGATCAGCGGCGTCAGCGTCGACCGGCGTTCCGGCTGGGTGGCCAGCAGCCCACGCTCCACCTCGTCACACCGGGCGAGCTGGGCACGCACCCGCTGGATGATCTCGGCAGGCGTTCCGGTCCAGTCAGCGGTCGGCCAGACCTGGTCGCTCAGCGCCAGCCAGAGCTGCCAGCCGGCGACCAGCTCGGCTTCGTCGCGCGGCGTCCAGTCCATGTCCCAACGGTGAGCCCACCCGGCCGGTGCGGCCAGTCGGCCGTGCGGTTTCTCACAGCGACACCACTAGAGTGGTCGCGCGACGCCGGACGGTGAGGGAGGCGCGATGGCTGACTGGGTGGCCCGACACCGCGGCAGGTGCCGCCGGGCACGGCACAGTACGTGAACAACGAACCTCAGCTCCGGCGGATCGACGAGGCGCTGCGGCGGGGCGATCAGGTCGTGTTGCTGCGCGGCGAGCCCGGGGTCGGGGCCACCGAACTGGCCTTCCAGGCGGTCCGTCGCTTCGGCGACAGGTTCGGCGACGGCCAGTTCTACGTGCCGCTGGCCGGCGCCACCGGCGACGCGGTGTTCGCCTGCCTGCGTGAGCTGCTGCGCTCGGTCGGCTGCCCGCGGGAGGACATCCCGCACAGCGCCGACGCCTGCGCCAGCCTGTTCCGGTCGTGGAGCACGGGCAAGGACGTCGTCGTGGTCATCGACGGCGCCACCAGCCTCGCGCAGGTCCGGGCGTTCCTGCCGGGCGCGGGCCGGTCCGCGGTGCTGGTGACCGAGGCGGCCCGCCTGTCCGGGGCCGCCCTCGGCGCGACCGTGGTCGAGCTGGATCCGCTGTCGGACGAGGCGGCACGCGAGCTGCTGACCCGGCTCAGCGGCCGGACCGAGGGCCTGGACGACCTGGTCCGCCTGTGCGGCGGATCGACGGTCGCGCTGTGTGCGGCGGCCGCGGTACTGGAGGACTGGCTGGTCGACCGGATCACCCGGATCGGTGCGTTGCGCGGACTCGCCAACGACGACGTGGACCCGAAGGCCGTGCTCACGGCCGCCTACGAGCAGCTCCCGCCCGAGGCGCGGCCGTGTTACGCCGCGCTGGGACGGCACCCGGGACCGCACGCGGTGCCGGTGCGGGCGCTCGCCGCCGCGCTCGAGGTCGGCGAGGACGAGGCCGAGGAACTCGCCGACGCCCTCGTGAAGCGACGGCTGGCTCGCCGCGACGACGGCCGCTACGTGATCGGCCCGCTGGCCCGCGAGCACGCGGCCGAGCAGGACGGCGACGACTACCGCGCCCGCTTCTCGGCCTTCTACCTCAGCCACGCCACCAGGGCAGCACAGGCGTGGCAGCCGCGGCCGTGGTTCAGGCACCTGTGGAACCTGACGGTGCGGCCCGACCTGACGGCCGAGCAGGCCAGGCAGTGGCTGACCACCGAGCGCGCCAACCTCATGGCGCTGGCCGGGCTGCTCCACGACCAGGGTGACCCCGAGCTGTGCAGGCTGGCCGTCGCGTTGTTCCCGCTGCACGACAAGGACCAGCTGCTCGACGACATGGACCTGATCAACGATCACGCCGAACAGGTCGCCGAGGCCAACGACCTGCCCGCCATCCGCAGCCTGCTGCTCACCCAGCGCGGGTTCGGCTGCCGGCACCGGGGCGAGTTCGACAAGGCTGTCGAGTTGTTCGAGCGGGCCCGCGCGGTGGCCGGTGACGACCGCGAGCTGCTGGGCAGCGCTGTCGAGGGACTGGGGCTGAGCCGCCGGGAGCAGGGCCGGATCGACGAGGCCAGGGCGGCACTGCGGCACAACCTGGAGCTGGCGGACGAGATCGGCGATCCCCGGCGGTCGGCGATGGCCCGGCTGCACCTCGGTTCGGTGGCCGAACCCGAGCTGCTGGCCGACGCCCGGCGGTACTTCGAGGACAACGGTGACGCCCACAACGCCACCAAGGCCCGGATGTGGCAGGCGATCCGGGCGGAGTCGGTGGCGGATCTGCTCGCGGCCCGTGACGAGTTCGAGCGTCTCGGTTACCCGGCCGACGCCGTGCGGTGCCTGCTCGCGCTGGCCCGGTTGACCGGCGACCGCGAGTACGCGCGGGCGGCGCTGGACGTGGCGGTCAAGCGCGGCTACCAGCTACTCGCCGAGCAGGCCAGGAGTCTCCTCGACTGAGCAGGTCACGGTCCGCCCGCCGAGCGTGAACCGCGTCGTGGGCCCGAAGTGCTGGAACGCCGCGTAGACGTGCCCGAGGTCGTCCGGGCCGTGCACCCGGACGATCCGGCCCGCGCGGTCGCCGACCAGCCAGCGGCCCGGCTCTTGCTTCGCGGCGGCGTACCGGCAGCCGGGCAGGGAGCGCAGCGTCGCACCCATCCAGGCACCCGGGTCGGCCAGCGGTCCACTGTGGACAACCGAGTCGGCGGCCTGCAGCCACTCGCGGGACGGCTCGTCGGTCGACACCACCAGCACGGTCTCCGGGACGCCACCACTGCGCAGCGCCTCCGCGGGGAAGCGCCGGACCGTGCCGTCGGCACCGACGCCGACGAGCTGGTGGGCAGGCAGCGCCGAGTCGACGACCGGTGGTGCGGCGGCGAGGGTGACGGCGGGTGTCTCGGGTTCGGTGAGGCCGATTTCCTTGTACACCAACGTTCTGATCAGAGCCGCCGCCTCACCGGGGACCGACGTGGCCAGGTCGGTGTCGTGCCGGTAGGCGGCGGCGTCGAGCTGCGGCCGAAGCGGCGCGGCAGGGTCGAGCAGGGGAGCGGCACGTAGCAGCGCCGCGATGGGTGAGGCTGGGTCGAGCGTGTCGTGTGGCGCGCTGGCCAGCAGGACCGGGGTTCCGGTCGCCGCGGAGTAGAAGCTGACCGAGCTGTGGTCGCCGATGGTCAGGTCGGCGGCGGCCACGGCGGCCTGCCAGCCCCGTACCGGCGGCAGCACGGTGACGCCGGCCGCCGAGCACGCCGCCAGCCAGCGGCGGAGCTGCCATGGCGAGTGGCCGAACCAGATGTTCGGATGCAGCGCGACCACGATGCGGTACTCGTCCAGTGGCAGCTCGGTGGCCAGCCGGAGGACCAGCCCGGGGTCGCGGCCGAACAGCGACCGCTCGCCCCAGGTCGACGACACCAGCACCAGCCGCTGGTCGTGGGCGGCGCCGAGGGCTTCCCGGTAGGTCGCCCGCAGCGGGGCACCGGCGAGGATGCGGTCGTAGGTGGGATCGCCCGCGACCACCGCGATCCCGGTCGCTTCCGGGCACGCCGCCCGCAGGCGGTCCAGCTGCTCGGAATGGGACAGCACCAGTACCGACGGAATCAGCTCACCCTCGTGCAGCAGCCACGGCGGCGAGAGCCCGAAAACGTGGTCGGCCAGCAGCTTGTTGTAACCCATTCCGTGCGGGAGGACGATCAACGGCGCACGCAGTTCGTGCAGGGGACCGCCGTGGCTGGCCGCGATGGCCAGGTCGAACTCGGCGCCGACGGCGTCGGCCCAGTCGAGCACGGTCATGCCCTGCCCGGTCAGCCACTCCACGGTGCCGCTGGTGAACGCGCTGGAGCCGACGCAGGTGAACACGGTCTGCACCCGGGTGTCGTCGGTCCACAGCGGCAGTACGTCGAGCAGCCGGGTCGCCGCGGTGACGTTGTGCACCACGGCCAGCACCAGGCGTTCGACCGGAACGGTTCGCCACGCCGGCGCCAGGGACTCGATGGGCACGACCGGCGATCCTAACAACGAGCGGGACCCGCCCTTCCGACGTGGAAGAGCGGGCCCCGCTCGTGTCCTGCGCCGGAAGTCCGGCGCGTAAGTCGGCGAGTCCAGGTTTTCGCTGGCAAGGCGCCGGTTCGCCCTCGTACTGGACCGTACTCGGGCGGACCGGCAACGCCGTCAGCGGGAAGCTGGGCCCGGCGAATTGCACGGCGGATTTCCGGCGCAGGACACTAAGGCTCAGTAGCGGCGGTCGGTCACCGCGCCGTTGCTGGCCATCCAGGTGATGTAGCCGTTCTGGAAGTTGCTGCGCCGTCCGCCGGGGATGCTGAACTCGTCACTGGTCGGGTAACCCAGGTACGAGCGCTCCCAGCCCAGCGCCGCCCAGCGCCTGCGGATCTCGCCGTACACCTCGTGTGACCCGGTGGTGGTGAACCAGTAGACCGAGCCGCCCTTGGTGAAGTGGCTGTACCGCCCGATGCCGTCCGGTGTCGGTGCCTCGTTCGTGGTCGGGTAGCCGAGCCGCCCGGTCGCCCCGCCGAGCTGGAACCACTTCTCCCGGTTCTGGCAGCAGAGCCAGCGGGCACCGGTCGACGGCGTCCAGTAGATCGAGCCGTTGTTCTCGAAGTTGAAGTACTTGCCCCAATTGTCCGAGACCGACAGCTCACTGGTGACCGGGTAACCCAGCACCGACCGCTCCGAGCCCAGCGACGACCACAGCGCCCGGACCTCACCGTTGATGCTCTGCGCACCGGTCGTCTCGGTCCAGTAGATCGCGCCGTTGGCGCCGGAGAAGTTGTTGTACTTCCCCCGGCCGTCCGGCGTCGACAGCTCGCTGGTGCTGGGGTAGGCGAGGTACGAGCGTTCCCAGCCCATCGACGCCCACTTCGCCCTGATTGGGCCGGCGATCGCGTTCGCCCCGGTGGACGGCGACCAGTAGACCGACGCGCCCATGGCGAAGTGGTTGTACCGGCCGACGCCGTCCGGCGTGGCCAGCTGGTCGGTGACCGGCGGGCCGAAGCGGGCGGCGCCGCCCTGTTCGAGGTACCTCGCCAGGATCTCGCCGTGCACCACACGCACGCCGCCGTTGGGCGACCAGTACAACCTGCCGTTCTGGTACGGCTTGTGCCTGCCGCCGCCGTCGACGACCTCCGGCCCGGTCGCGGTGCCGAGCAGCTGGCGCAGCGCCGGTTCGGCGTTGTACCGCTTGTCGATGGCCGTGACGTAGGTCGCGGTCAGCGTGGTGTCCGCCGCGGGCATGGTGATCCTGCGGGTGGCCTCCCTGCTGCCGTCGGACCACGAGTCGAACGTCGACACGCCGTCGGACGCGGTCGGCGGCGCCGAGATGTCGACGGGTGCCTTCTCCGCGACCATCGCCGAGCTGACGCCGCCCTCACCGGCGATCTGCAGCGCGGCAGGCACGTTGCTCTTCAGCGTGAGCCGGTGTTCCCTCGGCTTGGCGACGTAGGTCGCGCTCGCCGTGACGCCCATGCTGTCGGTCACCTTGGCGATGAACTCCATGCTGGAGTCCTGGTGGTCGGTGAACGTCGTGTGGTAGGTCGGTCCGCTGCCCGGGGAGCCCTTGTGGGTGTGGCAGGCCGCGGCACGCTGGCAGTGCACGACGCCCATCTCCCAGCTGATCGGCAGGGCGCCGTCCTCGGTGTCGGTCGCCGTCGCGCTGACCGATACCGGGTCTCCGACGGCGTAGTCGGCCTGGCCCGCCGCGGCCAGCGTGACCTTCGGCGTGTGGTTGGACGGAGCCACCGTCAGCTCGGTGGTGGCACTGGCGTTCTCCCGGTCGGTGACGGTGAGTTTCGCGGTGAACGTCGGCGTGCTGCCCGCGTAGCGGTGCGACGCCGTGACACCGGTGCCGGTGGTGCCGTCACCGAAGTCCCAGCGGTAGGTCAGGTCCTCCCGCTCGGGGTCGTAGGACTCGCTCGCGTCGAACGTCACGGTGCGGGTGGCCGGGTCGGTCGTGCTGGTGGCGATTGCGACCGGCGCGGCGTTGCCCGGGGCGTAGACGATGCGCCGCAGCGCGGAGCCGACGTTGTCCGCGTACACGACGTCACCGTTGGGTGCGGCGGCGAACTTGACCGGGCCGCCGATGTCGGTGCCGAACGGACTCTGCGGCGCCTGCAGCAGCGTCCCCTGCGGACTGTAGGTCAGCGTCCAGATCTTGCGGGCTTCCCAGTCGCCGAAGAAGTACGCGCCGCGGTACTCGGCCGGGTAGTTCGTGCCGTTGTAGATGATGCCGCCGGTGACGCTGGTGCCGTCGATCGGGCCGTCGGCGTGCCGGTAGGTCCATAGTGGACGGTTGTTGACCACGCCGTTGCACTGACCCCAGGTCGAGTACCCCGGCGTCGGGTTGTTGCCCTCGAAGCAGGGCCAGGAGTAGTGCTGGCCGGGCTGGACGAGATTGATCTCCTCCCAGTCGTTCCAGCCGACGTCGCCGACGACCGGCAGGCCGCTGCGCTCGTCGATGGTCAGCCGGAACGGGCTGCGGAAGCCGCCCGCGTAGGTGCGGCTGCGGACCGAGTTCGGGTTGGCGGCGTCGTAGAACGGGTTGCTCGGCACCCCGGCACCGGTGTTGGTGACGTGGAACAGCTTGCCCTCGGGCTTGTTCGGGTCGAGCACGTCGAGCGCGCGCGGGTCGGCGTAGCCGGGCGTCGCCCAGTCGCCGTTGGTGATCCACAGCGTGCCGTCCTTGGCCGCGACGACGCCGGTCAGCGCGTGCGTGGGGTACTCGCCGGGGATCTCGAAGATCGTGCGCGGGTCGGTGATGCCGGTGGGCTCGCTGCCGCCGGTGACCGTCCACCGCTCCACCCGCGCCACGAACGCGCCGTTCACCGGCGGGGTCGAGCGGACCAGGTAGATGTGCTTGGAGGTGGCGTAGTCGGGTGCCACCTCGACGCTGACGAGACCGAGGTCGCCGTCGGAGTTGACCGGGATGTTGGCGATCGTCTTCGGCTGCCCGGTCTTCGACACCCACGCCAGCCGGCCGTTCTTGCCGGTGGTGAGCACGGAGTCGTCGGGCAGGTACACGAAGTCGGTCATCTCCCACGGGCCCTGACCGGAGGGCGTGTCCTTGAGGACGAAGTTCGGCCGCAGTGCGGGGGCCGCGGCGGCCTCGGGTGCCGGCAGTGCCACGAACAGCCCCGCGGCTGCCAGGGTGGCGCAGGCAGCCCCCAGCACTGCCCTGCCGAACGATCTGATGGACATGTCGGCCCTTTCTCGCAAGCGTCATGCGCTCTTCGGCCGTACACGCCCTTTCGTTGCCGGACAGGGGATCCGGTTATCCAACCGTGTCCACAGTGTGCGGGAACCTAGATCGTTCCGAAGTGGTTGCCCGTTCACCGAACCACCGGTGAAGTGCCGTTTTCCGCTCAACCACACCGACCGTGACGGGTTCAGCGCAGACCGACGAAGTCGGCCAGCTGCAGTGTCGTGTACTCGAAGAAGTCGTCGGCCGGGTCGACGCTGTTCACGTACTGCCCGTAGAGCTCGAAGCTGATCATCCCGAACAGCTGCGTCCAGGAGATGAGCAGCCGGGTCACGGTCGCGGGCTCCGCGTCGAAGCCGACGCCCGCGAGTACCCGCTCCGCCTGCTCGCGCAGGGCAGGCGACAGGGGCGGTCCGTCGAACGCGGGCCGGAGTGGCTCCTGCGCGACCACCCGCGCCAGCGCCATCGCCACCCGCGCTGCCGGGGCGACGGTGTCCTGCGGGGCCTGGTAGCCGGGAATCGGCGAGCCGTAGATCAACGCGTACTCGTGCGGGTGCTCCAGTGCCCAGGCTCGGGTCGCCGCCCAGATCAGCTGCCACCGCCACCGCGGTGACGCGCCGGGGTCGTCGGCCCGCTCCGCTGCCGCCCCGATGGCATCGTAGGCGTCGATGATCAGCGCGGTGAGCAAATGGTCACGGCTGGGGAAGTAGCGGTAGAGCGCTGAGGACACCATGCCGAGTTCGCGGGCCACCGCGCGCAGCGACAGCCCGGTGCCGCCGGACTCGGCGAGCTGGCGCCGGGCCTCCTCCTTGATGTCCCTGGTCAGCTCGGCGCGGGCACGTTCCCTGGCGGTCGGCATGACGGCAGTGTAGAGCACCGCTCTTTTTCGAGAGCAGCGCTCTTGACTTCGCGGAGCGCCGCGTGTTCACTGATCTCTAACGAGAGCAGTGCTCTCTCAAATCGAGGAGGCCCCATGGACACCAGCACCCGCTACCTGCGTCCCGGCAAGGGCGACCTGCTGCTCGCCCGGGTCGTCGCCGCGCTGACCCGCCGGGGTATGAGCCTGTGGGGCAGCCGCATCCTGTCGGTCCGCGGCCGCAACACGGGGGAGTGGCGCAGCACGCCGGTGAACCTGCTCGACTTCGACGGCGAGCAGTATCTGGTGTCGGCGAGGGGGCACACCCAGTGGGTACGCAACCTGCGCGTGGCCGGCACCGGACGGCTCCAGGTCGGCAGGCGGATCGAGGCGTTCGGCGCCACCGAGGTCGCCGACGACGAGAAGGTGGCCATCCTGCGCGCGTACCTGAAGCGCTGGCAGTTCGAGGTCGGCCGGTTCTTCGACGGGGTGGGCCCGAAGTCCGGTGACGACGAGCTGCGCCGCATCGCTCCGGGCCACCCCGTGTTCCGGGTGTCCTAGTGCCGTGAGTCAGGAGTTGCTGCGCGGATCGGCGGATCCAGGTTTTCGCCGGCAAGGCGCCGGATCGCCCTCGTACTGGACCGTACTCGGGCGGTCCGGCAACGCCGCCGGCGGGAAGCTGGGCCGGCGAGGCGCACAGCGCATTTCTGACTCAGGGCACTAGCAAAGTTTTTTGACCTCGGCGGCGGCTTTGGCGAACTTGGTCTCGTCCGGCGACAGCAGCGCCTTGGCCGTCTTGACCAGCTCGCCGAGGTTCGCCTCGGTCGACTTCGCGGCCTCGTCGATCGCCGCGTTGAGCGTGCCGCTCAGGCTCTGCCGCACGCTCTTGTCGGCCTCGATGACCGTCTGCGCGGCACCGCAGATCATGTCCTTCTTGTCGGTGAGCGCACTGCAGCCCGCCGTGAGCAGGACGACGCCTGCGACGGCCGCGGTGACCGGGAGAAGTCTCTTTCGCATGGCGAACAGCCTGGCGTCACCCGGGTCCGGCACACGTCATCGCACGGACTGACACCGCCGTCATCACTTCGGATGAGTGGCAGGCAGCCCGGCCGCCCAGGCCCACGCCGCGATCTCCACCCGGTTGCGGGCACCCAGCTTGCCGCTGACGTTCGCGAGGTGCGTCTTCACCGTGCCGGGCGAGATGAACAGGTCCGCGGCGATCTCCGCGTTGGTGCGTCCGGCGGCGACCAGCGCGGCGATTTCCCGTTCCCGCTCGGTCAGCGGCTCGCGGGGTTCCGCGGGTGGCTCCCGGTCGGCCAGGCCGCGCAGCAGCCGGACGGTGACCTGCGGGCTGATCAGCGTGTCCCCGGCCATCGCGGCGCGAATGGCCTCGATCAGCAACGTCGGCCCGGACCGCTTCAGCAGGAATCCGCACGCCCCGTTCCGCAGGGCGGTGTGCACGTACTCGTCGTGGTCGAACGTCGTCACCACGATCACCCTGGTGGTCCCGGACAGCCTGCGGGTCAGCTCCAGACCGTCCACTTTGGGCATCCGGATGTCGGCCAGCACGACGTCCGGTCGCAGCAGCGCGGCCTGCTCCAGCGCGGCCGCGCCGTCGGCGGCCTCCCCGACGACGCTCATGTCCGGCTGGGCGTCGAGCACCAGCCGGAAGCCGTTGCGCACCATGGCGTGGTCGTCGGCGATCAGAACGCGGGTCGGGGCCACGCCGGTCATCGTGCCACCGGAAGCCGGGCCGCCAGCCGCCAGCCCGTGTCCGCAGGCCCGGCGGTGAGCGTCCCGCCGAGTGCCTCCGCCCGCTCGGTCAGGCCGACGATCCCCAGCCCGCTACTGCGCTCACCCACCGGCCCGCGCGTGTTGTTCCACACCGTCACCGCCAGGTCGTCGTCCTCGCGGCAGACCCGCACGCGGACCTCGGTGGAGTTCGGCGCGTGCCGCCGGACGTTGGTCAGCGCTTCCACGACGATCCGGTACGCCGTCGTGCCGACCTCCCTCGGCACGTCCACGGCGTCGAGGTCCAGCGTCGCGGGCGGCCCGAAGCCGGCGACCAGGTCGGCCAGCTCGTCCAGCCCGGGCAGCCGGTGCCGGGACGCGCCGGCGTCGTCGGTGAGCATGTGCACGGTCCGGTCCATCGCCGCGAGCGCCTGGAGTCCGGCCTGCTCGATGCGGTGGAACACATCGCGCGCCTCGTCCGGGTCGGTCCCGGCCACCACCTGCCCGGCCTGCGCCTGCACGACCATCCCGCTGACGTCGTGGGCCACGAAGTCGTGCAGGTCGCGTGCCAGGTCCAGACGCTGGGTGCGGCGGGCGTCGGCGATCATCCTGGTCCGCCGGGCGTCCAGCGACCGCAGGTAGGCGCCGAGCGCGGCACCGCCGATCGCGGGCAGCGACCACACGCCGACGGTGAAGGCGACGACCCCGATGCCCAGCGGCGACACCAGCCGCATCCCGATCAGTGCCTCGGTCATGCCCAGAACGACCGCGACGGCGACCGCCGCGCGTGCCGGCGCCAGCCGGCAGGCCAGGACGATCAGTACCACCAGCGCCGCCGACTCCAGCGGTGCCCACAGCACGATGCGCGAGCCGGTGTCGGTGTCCAGCGAGCGTCCGAACGCCAGCCACGTCCACGCCGAGGTGGCCAGTGAGACGGCCGCCGTCGCGGCGCAGACGGCGAGCAGCCCGCGCACCCCCAGCCGTGGCCACCACGCGAGCAGGCCGAGCACCAGCAGCAGGCACCCGGCCGAGCCCAGCCGCAGCACCGGCGTGTCGCCGTAGAACAGCCCGCCTGCCGCGACCGCGACGGCCGCGACCAGAACGGCGGGCCATCCCCGCGTCACGACAGGAAGGCGAGCAACTGCTCGGTCACCGCGTCCGGCTGTTCCTCGGCGAGGAAGTGCCCGCAGTCGGGGATGCCGAGCGCGGTGACGTCCTCGGCGTAGGACCGCCAGATGTCGGCCGTCGGCAGCGACCCGAGCAGGCCGTGGCTGCCCCACAGCGCCAGCACGGGCATCGGCAGCAGCCTGCCCGCGTCGGCCTCGTCGTGCTCGGCGTCGTCGGGGAAGGAGGCGCGGTAGTCGTCGAACCCGGCCCGCAACGCGCCGGGCGCGGAGAACGCCCGGACGTACTCGGCGATCGCCTCCGGTTCGAGGCCGTCACGGCGGTGGGTCCAGCGCTCGAAGAAGTAACCGAGGTAGGCGCCGACGTCTTTGCCCGCCAGCAGTTCCGGCAGATCCGGCTGCAGGTGGAACAGCCAGTGCCAGTACCCCCGGCCGATCCCGGCGTCCAGCCGCCGCCACATCTCCCTGGTCGGGATGATGTCCAGTACCGCCAGCCGCCGTACCTGCTCCGGCCGGTCCAGCGCCCACCGGTGGGCGACCCGGCCGCCGCGGTCGTGGCCGACCACGTCGACGGTGTCGAAGCCCAGCGAGGTCACCAGCTCGGCGACGTCGGTGGCCATGGTGCGCTTGTCGTAGCCGCCCCGCGGTTTGTCGCTGCGGCCGTAGCCACGCAGGTCCGGCGCCAGCACGGTGTGCTGCTCGGCCAGTGGCGGGATGATCTTGCGCCAGCAGTACGACGTCTGCGGCCAGCCGTGCAGCAGCACCACCGGCGGCCCGTCGCCCGCCCGCTCGTAGTACATCCGGATTCCGTTCACCACCGCGACATCGGCCATGCTCACGACACTAGCCGCGTCAGCGCCTCCGCGGCCGGTTGCGGCTCGCCGGTGGCCAGGCGGCGCAGCTGCATGCCGACGATGAGCGCCACCACCTGCGTGGCCGTCCGCTCCGGCTCGGGGACGCCGAGCGCGGTCAGCACCGTCGTGGCCAGCTCGTCGTACCCGGCGAAGCAGCGCCGCGCGGACTCCCGCAGCCCACCGTCCCGGCCCGCGTGCAGGTACAGCTCCAGCGCGGCGATCTCGTTGGTACCGAACGGAAGCTGCTCGATCACCCGCTCCACCAGCCGCGCCACCTCCTCCAGGCCGAGGCCTTCGGCGCGGTGTGCCTCCGCCAGGGCGGTCAGCTGGGCGGCCTCCTGCTCGGCGAACCGCAGCATCGCCTCCCGCAGCAGCTCGGTCTGGCTGGCGAAGTGGTAGGTCAGCGACCCCAGCGACACACCGGCCGCGGCGGCGATCCGCCGGTTGGTGAGCCCCGCGACGCCCTGTTCGCCGACCACGGTCAGCGCCGCTCGGAGTATGTCGTCCCGCGTGCTCACCGCGGCGGCCGCCGGTCCTGCCAGCGCTCGGCCGACTCCAGGTGCGCGGCCAGCGAGATCAGCCGGGCTTCGGACTCGGCGGGACCGAGCAGCTGGGCGCCCAGCGGCAGGCCGTCCTCGGTGAGCCCGGCCGGGACGTTGACGCCCGGCCAGCCCAGCACGTTCCACGGCCAGGCGTACGGGCAGGCCGCGGTGATCGCCTGGTCGGTCTCCCAGTTGGTCAGCCCGTCGAAGTGGCCGATCCGCGGCGGCGGGGTCGCGGTCGTCGGCGCCAGCACGACGTCCACCTTGCGGAAGATCGACCGGAACTGCCGGTGCAGCAACGGTTCCGCGGCCCGGACGAGCCGCAGCGCCGGGGCGAGGTGCTTGCCGTGGCGCATGTTGGCCAGCGTGCGCGGGTCCAGCAGCGAACGGTCCGGCACGCGCAGGCACCAGTCCCGGACGCCGGCCAGCGACCGTGGCAGGAAGTTCACGCCCACCAGTGAGAAGTTCGGCCGGATGTCGACGACCTCGTGCCCGAGCCCGGCGAGTACGTCGGCGATGCGGCGGGTCGCCTTCTCGACGACCGGGTCGAGGCTGGTCCGGGTGGCCGTGAACGGCAACACCGTGGACAGGCCGATCCGGAGCCTGCCCGGGTCCCGCCCGGCCGCCGCGGTGAACACGCCGTCGGTACCGGACGCCACGTCCAGCAGCAGCGCGGCGTCGCCGACCGTGCGGGCGAGTGGGCCGATCACCGTCAGGCCGTGGAACAGCTCCCTGGCCGGGGCGACCGGGACCCGGCCGGTCTGCGGTTTGATGCCGACCAGGTTCGTCCACGCCGACGGGATCCGGATCGAGCCCGCGCCGTCGGAGCCGAGTGCGGCTGGCACCACCCCGGCGGCGACGGCGGCGGCCGACCCGCCCGACGACCCGCCCGGCGTGTGATCGAGCTGCCACGGGTTGCGGGTCGCGCCGAACGCCGGGCCCTCGGTGAACGGCCACTGCCCCAGCTCGGGGGTGTTGGTCTTGCCGATGATCACCGCGCCCGCGGACCGCAGGTTGTGCACGACCGCGGAATCGCTTGTGGCGACGGGAAAGTCGCCGGGACAGCCGAACGCCGTCGGCAGGCCGGTGATGTCGACGTCGTCCTTGATCGCCACCGGCACGCCGAGCAGGGGCGCCCGCTCACCGCGAGCGAGGCGACGGTCGGCCTCGGCTGCCTCGGCCAGTGCGTCCTCCCGGCGCAGCCGGCGGAAGGCGTTGAGCTTCGGCTCGGTGGCGTCGAGGTCGGCGAACGTCCCGGCGGTCAGCTCGGCGGACGTGACCGTGCCGTCGGCCAGCCGTGCGGCCAGGTCGGCGAGTCCGGCTTCGGGCATCGGCGCCTCCTCGTTCGTTCGAACGAACGATACGTGGGGCGCAGGGTCGCTGGCTAGGCTCGATTCGTGGAGTGGGAACCGGACAAGCGGGAGAACACCGGTCGTGGGCCGGGTCTGATCGCGAGTGCGCGCATCGACGAGCTGCGGGAACGCGCCGAGGCGGGAGACAAGTCCTGCACCTACTGGTACCTGTGGCTGCTCCGGAAGGCGGGCCGGATCGAGCCGATGCGTGCGTTCATGGAGGCCGGTGCCTACCGGGCGGCGGAGATGGTCATCGCCCACTACTGCCGGCGCAGGGATCTCGGCGAACTGCGTGCGCTGACGCAGGCGGGGTATGAGGGCGCTGCCCGCGAGCTGGCCTGGGTGGCACGCGACCTCGGCGAGGCCGACGTGCTGCGTGAGCTGGCCGCCACGGGGGACAGCTGGGCGGCGTACCTGCTGGCGACGCTGCTGGCCGACCGGGGCGAGCTGGCGGAGATACGTGCCTACCTCGGCGGCAGGGATCCGTCCGTCAGGAAGCTCCTGGTGAAGGCGCTGACGGAGCGAGGGGAGATCGACGAGGCCATCGAGATGGCCCGTGCGCTGCCGCGAGATGACGAGGCTCTGCCCGCCCTGCTGGCACGCCGTGGCGCCATCGACGAACTGCGTGCCGGTGCCGCCGAGGGGTTGCATTACTACCTCCGCCACCTGGCCGACCTGTTGGTGGAGCGCGGCGAGATCGACGAGTTGCGGTCGTTCACCGACAGCCGCGCTGCACAGTCGAGGCTGGCCCGGCACTACCGGGAGACCGGCAACGAGGCGGAGTTGGTCACGCTGGCCGACACGGGATCGTGGCACTGCGAGGACGAACTGCTCAAGTTCTACCGGGAGCGCGGCGATGTCGAAGGGCTTCGCCGCCGGACGGGTCGCAAGGCGCGGGACGCCCTCGTCGAGACGCTTGCCGACCAGGGGGCGGTCGCCGAGCTGTGGGAACTCGCCCGCGAGGGCCACGGGCACCATCGCCTGGGAGAGTTGCTGAAGGAGCGGCGGGACGTGGACGGCCTGCGTGAGCTGGCCGCGATCGAGAAGTACGGCTCGGCGAAACGGACTCGGCTGAAGTTGCTCGACGAGGAGCAGTTGCGGGCCGAGGGCACCAAGGATGCCCAGGACGAACTGGCGATGCGGGTGGTGCGCAGGGGTGACCTGACGGAAATGCTGGCCTACGACTGGCCGGACACCTTCGGAGCCCCGTACGCGTTCGTCAAGGTGCTCGTCGAGCACGGCATGGAGGACGAGCTGCGCCGCCGGGCGGCGGACGGTTTCTCAGGCGCCACAACGGGTTTGCACGACCTGTTGCTGGATCAGGGGCGGGAGGACGAACTGCTGGGCGACCCCGCCGGCGAGAAGGCACTGGCGTGGCGGATGGTCAACAAACGGCGGTTCGAGGACCTGCTCGCCTGGGCCGAGCGGGGCTCCGTCGTCGCCGGGGAGGCACTGTGGGACCACCTCGACCCCGGCGACCCGAACGACGAGGAACGGCTCAGCTGGGCCTGACCGCTCGCGTTCCCCATCGACCGAGGCACGTGAAGGCCACCTTCATTACGTCTCACGTGGTGAAGGTGGCCTTCACGTGGTTTGCGGCCTGCGGGCCAGTTGCAGCAGGAAGATCAGCAGCGCGATGTCCATGCCGAGCACCACGCGCTGCACCAGGCCGATCGGCAGCAGGTCGGTCAGCAGCTCGACCTCGATCCAGTTGGCGAACGCGTAGCTCAGCCCGAACAGCGCCAGGCAGACGAGGCTCCACCGCAGCATATTGGCGAGCTGCCTGCCCGCCGCGGTGCCCCGCAGCCGGTCCAGCATGGAGAACCCGATGCCGGGCACGCTGAGGAACGCGACCAGGCTCGCGTAGAAGTGGATCATCCCGCTGGTGGCGCTGGAATCGACCGCGGTGCTGGTCGGGAACGCCGCCGCCATGGTCAGCCCGACCGCGGACGAGCCGAACAGCGTCGCCGTCGTGCGGCTGACCGGAGCCGGGCCCGCCCGCAGCATGCCGAGCACGGCGATGGTCCCGATCGCCAGCGACAGCAGCGCCGCGGCCAGCAGGCTGCTGCCGACCTCGGTGATGGCGTAGCTGCTGATCGGATCGGTCAGCGGGTTACGCAGGCCGAGCAGATGCAGCACGGCCAGCATCAGGAGTCCCCAGCCGAACGCCGCCGTGCCGGCGACGCTCCAACGTCTCAACCGGGCGGCCGGTACCGCCCTCGCTCTGTCCCCATCCACCTTCCCCATGGCGACAAGGATGACGCGAAATCGGACGATTCGGCATCCGGGAAACCCCCTGACACCTGGTAGGGGTAGCGGGTCTAATCGAACCGCAGTAGGACGAGGGCCTGGTCGTCGTGCCGCTTCGCCCTCGGCCACCGGTCGCCGTCCGGGTCGGCCAGCTCGGCCTCCCGCACCACATCCAGTACGGCCGCCGGACCCTGCCGGGTGGCGAGGTCCAGCGCGGTCTCCCAGTCAAGGACGCGGTACTCGTCGACCCCGACCGAAACCCCGTCGGTGGCCATCAGCACGGCCCGCACCTCGGCCACCGGCCAGCTCGCGCGGACGGCGTGCGTGGCGGCGTCGGGGTCGGCCTCGGCCACCCAGAATCCGCCTGCGGTATTACGCCGGTCGTGTACCGCCCCGCCGGTCTGCAGCTGGCCACCGGCACGTAGATCGGCCAGGCGGTCGTCGGAGATCACCCGCATGCCGTCCGTGGTGAACACGACGATCGGGCTGTCCGCGAGCACCAGCGCGTCGACCCGGTCGGCGCACCACCGCAGCATCGCGACGGTGCTGGACGGTGCCGACCGCGCCCGCAGTCCGTTGTCGGTGGCGACCTCGGCGATGGCGTCGGCGAGGACGTCCGCGAGGTCGGCGTCCGGGGCGGCCCGCAACCGCTGGGCGAGCGCGGTGGACAGCTTGTCCGCGTACCAGCCACCACTGGGCAGTCCCGGCCGGGTCGAGGTGGCGCCGTCCAGCAGCACCACGGCGTTGTCGAGGACGACCACGTAGTCCTCGGTGGGGCGCGGCCTGCCGTCGAGGCCGACCCCTGGCTGCTCGGCGACCTGGATGTGGGGCACGCGCGCAGCTTAACTCGTCAACGAAGGTTGACATCACCATGATGTCAACGTAGGTTGACGTACATGACCGAAGCGACAGATCTGGCCGCGCGGGCCGGCGACCGCGATCCCCGGGTGGGGTTGCGTGCCGTCGCGGCGCTGCGCCGCCTACTCGAACAACTGGAGGCCGTGCAGGTACGCAGCGCCCGCGTGCAGGGGTGGTCGTGGCAGGACATCGCCGCCGAGCTCGGGGTCAGCAGGCAGGCCGTGCACAAGAAGTACGGGAGGAGTTGACATGTTCGAACGGTTCACCCGCGAGGCCCGGATGGCCGTCGTCGACGCACAGGGGGAGGCCGTCCAGGGCGGCGAGCCGGAGATCGACGCGCTGCACCTGCTCACCGCGTTGCTGCGCAGGCCGGGCCCGGTCGTCGAGCGGCTGCTCGCCGACGCCGGAACGCGCCCCGCCGACCTCCTGGCCGAGATCGGCCGGGTACGTGGCCGGGCCGGGGTGAGCGACCAGGAGGCACGGGCGCTGGAGGAGATGGGCGTCGACGTCGAGCAGATCCTCAGCCGCATCCAGGAGCTGCGGGAGGAGACCGCCGGGATCGACCTGCCCCGGCCGCGCCGGCGCTGGTTCCGCGGTGGCGACCGGCAGCACAGGCCGTTCGCCAGGGAGGCCAAGCAGAGCCTGGAGCAGACCCTGCGGGAGGCATTGGACCTGCGGGACGACTACATCGGACTGGAACACCTGCTGCTCGCGCTGCTCCACCGCGGCGGCCCGGCCGCCGACGTGCTCACGTCGGCTGGGCTGGACTACCTGGTGTTGCGCCGGGCCCTCATCGCGGCGAGGACCTAGTGTGGCCCGCCGTCCTGCTGCTGCTCCGGCCGCGGCTTCCAGGCGACCCGCGGCAGCAGCCACTGGGTGAGCGGCCCGATCGCCAGCGCGTAGAGGACGGTACCGACGCCGACCGTGCCGCCCAGGGTCCAGCCCAGGGCGAGCACGGTCACCTCGATCATGGTGCGGACCAGTCGCACCGACCAGCCCGTCCGCGCGGCAAGGCCGGTCATCAGGCCGTCCCGCGGGCCAGGGCCAAGCCGCGTGCCGACGTAGACCGCCGTCGCCAGCGCGTTCAGGGCGACCCCGCCCACCAGTAGAACGACCTGCCACGCCAGGGTGTGCTGATCGGGCAGGACGGCCCGGACCAGGTCGACGGTCACCGAGATGATCAGCACGTTGAGCACCGTGCCGATCCCGGGACGCTGCCGCAGCGGAATCCACAGCAGCAGCACGAAAACCGACGTCACCGCCACGCTGGTGCCGTAGGTGAACCCGGTGATCTTGGTCAGGCCCTCCTCCAGCACGCTCCACGGGCTGAGGCCCAGTCCGGCCCTGGTGAGCATCGCGATGCTCGCGCCGTACAGCGCGAGGCCGCCCACCAGCTGGGTCAGCCGGCGGACGGGGTCACGACGCACACCAACGGGACGGAGATCGACTGTAGCCATGTGTCCCACTATCGAGAGGATTGGCTGTTATAACCAGAGCCAATTGTGAATAATTGGCTTTCATGAACGGCGAGATCCCACTGGGTGGACGTGTATCGGGCACGCGGTTGGCTGACCTGCTCGGCAACTGGCGTCGGCACGGCAACCGGCGAGGGGCCGCCGACCTGGCCGCCGCCATCGAGCTGCAGGTCCAGGACGGTCAACTGCCCCTGGGCACCCGCCTGCCCGCCGAGCGGGAACTGGCCGAGGCGCTCGGGGCGAGCCGGACGATGGTCGCCGCGGCACTGGACCGCCTGCGCGAGTCGGGGATGGTGGCCAGCCGCCGCGGTGCCGGGTCCTGGGTCGCGGCCAGGGCGTCCGGCCTGCCGCCCGCTCCCGCCGCCGACACCGGGCTGATCGACCTGACCAGGGCGTCACCGCCTGCCATCAGCGGACTGGTGCCCGCGTTCGACGCCGCCCGGCAACGCCTGCCCGAGCAGCTGTCGAAGACCGGCTACACCGGCCTCGGCCTGCTTGACCTGCGGGAACGCGTCGCCCAGCGCTACACCGACCGCGGCCTGCCCACCACCCCGGACCAGGTGATGATCACCAACGGCGCGCTGCACGCGTTCGTGCTCGCCCTGCGGTTGCTGGCCGGCCCCGGAGACCGGGTACTGGTCGAGCAGCCCAGCTATCCCAGCGCGTTCGAGGCCATTCGCGCCGCACACGCGGTGCCGGTGCCGGTGGCGCTCGGCGAGCGTGGCTGGGACCTCGCCGGGATCGAGGCCGCGCTGCGGCAGGCCGGTCCGCGGCTGGCCTTCCTGATCCCGGACTTCCAGAATCCCACCGGTCTCCGGCTGGACGCCGAGGGCCGGGAGCGGATCGGTACGGCACTGGCCAGGGCACGCACGCCGGTCGTGGTGGACGAGACGCTGGTCGACGTCGACCTGACCGGTGACCCCGGCGCCGCTCCACCGCCGCTGGCCGGCACCGCTCCGGACTGGGTGATCACCATCGGGTCGGCGGCGAAGTCGTTCTGGGGCGGGCTGCGGCTGGGCTGGCTGCGGGCGTCGGAGGACCTGCTCGGCCGCCTGCAGGCCGCCCGGTTCGCCGTCGATCTGGGATCCCCGGTCCTCGAACAGCTCGCGCTGAGCGAACTGCTCGCCGACGCGGAACCGTCGCTGGCCAAGCGCCGCGAGGAGGTCACAGCGCTGCGGGACGCACTCGTCGGGGCGTTGCGCTGGTACTGCCCGGACTGGGAGTTCCGGGTGCCCGACGGGGGTTTCTCGCTGTGGTGCCGGCTGCCGGAGCCGATGAGCACCCGGCTTGCCGTGGCCGCCGCCGGTCATGGCGTCCAGGTCGTGCCGGGGGCCCGGTTCGGCGCGCACGGTGGGCTGGAGCGCTGGGTGCGGTTGCCCTACTCGCTGCCGGCGGAGCAGCTGTACGAGGCCGTCCGGCGCCTGTCGGCCGCCGCCGCGTCGGTTCGCGGTTCGGCCTGTGCGCTGGACGCGCAGATCACCTGAAAAAGTGCGCCGGTGCGCTGGATGGGGGTCCGTCGCTCCAGGGAGGGAAACGGCGAGGGTCATCCAGCGCACCGGCGCATCGGCCGCGGCTCCTTCCCGGCACCGCCCCTCGACGTGCCGGAAAGTGCGCGGCTATCTGGCGTGTTCCGGGTGAACTCCGTCGCTCGGCGCGGTGAGCGACGGCACCCGGTACACGCCCTGTTCGGGCTCCGGCGTCACGGGGGCAGCGTGACGCCGGGCCCAGGCCCCGTCCCGGCCAGGCGCGGTAGGCCGGGCGGGAAATCCAGAGGTCATGACAGAAGGAACCCCGAGTTCGAAAGACACCAAGAGTTGATCTTGGTTTGGACGCACCGGTCCTGTGGGAACCGGGTCGGGTCAGTCCGGGAAGGTGCTCGGCAGGGCAGCGTCGGTGCCCACACCGGCGGCCGCGTGATCGCGGCTGGTGCCGATCAACCGCAACTGGGTCACGGTGATCTCGTTGGCGAGTACGGCGAGCAACTGACGGTTGCCGCCTGGATCATGGCCCGCGCTCGCGGCGCAGGTCGGTGCGACGGCGCCGCTGAGCGGCACGGAACGCGGACCGCCACCGGAACCGCCGCCACCGGGCAGCCCGGCGCGAACCGTCGACGGGTCGTCGGCTTCCTGCGCGGGAACCGGAGTGGGCCGCTGCCAGGTGGCCGCGGTCGACTGCGTGGCCCGCGGCTGGGCAGGCGCGATCGCGGCCGGTACGTCGGGAAGGGCTGCCGCGGCCTGCTCCGCGGCGGCGGCAGCGGCAGCCGCCGCGGCAGCGCGCTGGGCCTCGGAGCCGGGAATCAGTTCGGGAACGGCGATGGTCACCGTTCCACCGCTGGAGTCCGGTTTGGACGCTGCGGGCGGCGAGCCGACGCCGGGCAGGATGTCACCGAGGCCGGGACCGTCGGGCGCGGGCCCGCTGGGAGCCGGGTCGAGCACGCCGCCGACCGTGTCGACGAGGCCGCCGAGCAGCCCGCCGACCGCGTTGCCGACCAGGCCCAGCAGACCACCGGACTGCGGCCGGTCCTCCGGCGCCGTGCTCTTCGGCTTCGGCTTGGGCTTGGCCTTAGGTTCGGCCGACGTCGCGGCGAACGTCGACGCGGCAGGTTCTTCCTCTTCCGGCTCGGTCGCCGTGGGCGCGGCGGGCTTGTCCTCCGCGGGTTTCTCCGGTTTCTCCTCGGGGGCTGTCACCGAGGTCGAGCCCGACCCGCTGGAGGTGGTGCCGTCGGTGTCGCCGGCGGACGCGCTCGCGGATCCGAGCACCGCGCCGAGTATCCAGGCCGCCAGTACGAGCCCTCCGGTGGCCAGCACACGGACGAGGGCATGACGCAGCCGGCTGCTGGAGCGGCGTCCCCTGCTCCGCACCGCTACCACCACCGTCCGGGCCTCGGCTCACGCGGATCGCCCGCGGCCTGCCTGCGTCGTTCTTGGGCCTGTCGAAACTGCCTGATCACAGTCCCCGTGGCTGCCTTCTTTCTAGCACCGCTGGAAAGTCTTACACCTGATTTGACTTCGATCCACCCCGGAAGGCGCAACGGTCGTACCGGTCACGGTGGCGACGCGGCCGTTGTTGATCACAGAGGGTGCCGAATGGAGCAGCCCCGATTGGGCTGAGTGGTTCTACCCGATTTCGGGCGGGCCGGGAGCCGTCGTCGCACCGGTGTCGTCCCAGTCGCACTCGGTATTCGAAAGGGGATGATCCCGTGTTCGACAATGCCACGGGCGACGTTCTCGCCCGCGCGGCCGCCGGCGACTCCGGGGCACTGTCCATTGTGGCCCGGACCTGCGTGAGGACGACATTGCGGGTAGCCCGCGGGCTGCGCCTGGCGACACCCGACGCGTGGGATGTCTGCCAGGAAACCTGGCTCGCGCTGGCCTCGAAACTGACTACCGTGCGTAATGTGGGGCATTTGTCCGGTTGGCTGATCACGACGGTCAGACGGCTCGCCAACCGGCTCGTGTTTCGCAGGCGAAGACCGCCGAATCTTCCCGCATGCTGGGAAGATTCGGTCGAGACCAGGCTGCTGGCCGCCGAGCGTGACCGGGTGTTGTGGCGGTTGGTCGCGCAGCTGCCCGCCCGGCACGGGCGGCTGCTGATCCTGCTTGCCCACCGCCCCGAGCTCGGTGCCGCGGAAATGGCCGCCGAGCTGGGGATCGCCGAAAGCAGCGTGGGGCCGCTGCGCCGCCGTGCGCTCGCCCGCATGCGGAGGCTGCTGGCGGCCGAGGGCTACGACGCCGGTGACTGCCGCTGAGTGGCCAGACCGCTCAATCGGGTGATCGCCTCGTCAAGAACTTGATCGGTTTTGCAGAAGGCGAAACGCAGCACGTGTTTCCACTCTTTCGGGTGGTCTGTGAAGACCTGAACGGGTACCGCGGCGACACCCACCCGCTCGGGTAACTGCCACGCCAGCTCGGTCGCGTCGGCGAAGCCGAGCGGCCGGACGTCGACGCAGACGAAGTAGGTGCCGGCACTCGGCCAGACGGCGAAACCCGCGTCGGCGAGACCGGCGGACAGCCGGTCGCGTTTGGCCGCGAGTCCGGTCCGCAGCCGTTCTACCCAGTCCAGTTCGGACTCCAGCGCGTACGCGACGGCGGGCTGGAGCGGGCCGCCGGAGACGAACGTCA
This sequence comes from Amycolatopsis suaedae, assembly GCF_004214935.1. GTDB lineage: Bacteria > Actinomycetota > Actinomycetes > Mycobacteriales > Pseudonocardiaceae > Amycolatopsis > Amycolatopsis suaedae. Next base: position 360,718 of record NZ_SFCC01000004.1, on the reverse strand, counting down.
GGAACTGCTTGGCCGCCTTCACCGCGCCGACCAGTTCGGGCACCGCGCACACCCAGCCGATCTTCCAGCCGGTGCAGTTGAACGTCTTGCCCGCGCTGGAAATGCTGACCGTCCGCTCCCGCATGCCGGGCAGCGTCGCCAGCGGGATGTGCTCGGCGTCGTCGAACACGAGATGCTCGTAGACCTCGTCGGTGATCGCCACCAGGTCGTGCTCCACGCAGACGGCCGCGACGGAGGCCAGTTCGTCCCGGGTGAACACCGTGCCGGTCGGATTGTGTGGCGAGTTCACGAGAATCGCTCGCGTTCGTGGGGTGACCGCGGCACGCAGGGCGTCGGTGTCGAGTGCGAACCTGCCATCGGTCTCGCGCAGCGACACGGTCCGCCGGGTCGCGCCGGCCATGGCGACCGCGGCGGCGTAGGAGTCGTAGTACGGCTCGATCACCAGCACCTCGTCGCCCGCCTCGGTGAGGGCGAGCAGGCTGGCGGCGATGGCCTCGGTGGCGCCCGTCGTGACGAGGATCTCGGTGTCCGGGTCGTAGTGCAGGCCGTAGCGCTCGCGGTGCCCGGCGATGGCGGCGCGCAGCTCCGGCCTGCCCGGGCCGGGCGGGTACTGGTTGGCGCCGCCGTACAGGGCGTCCCTCGCCGCGTCGAGCATCTTGGCCGGGCCGTCGGTGTCCGGAAAGCCCTGGCCGAGGTTGACCGCGCCGGTCCGGACGGCCAGTGCCGTCATCTCGGCGAAGATGGTCGAGGTGAAGGGCCGCAGGCGGGGGATCAGAGCTGGTTCACGCACGAGGACCGATCCTTGAGGACAATGGGGGTGTGGAGCAACTGACCTCGTCGACCCGGCTGGCCGACCCGCCCGGCGGGACCGCGGCGCAGGAGGCCAAGCGCCAGGGCCTGCGCAGGATGAAGCTGGTGGCACTGTCGTTCCTGCTCGGGGCGACGGTGATCTTCCTGCTGGCCAGCTGGGCACAGTCGCGGGGCTGGGGGCCGTGGGTCGGCTACGTGCGGGCCGCGGCCGAGGCTGGCATGGTCGGCGCGCTGGCCGACTGGTTCGCCGTGACCGCGTTGTTCCGGCATCCGCTGGGCATCAAGATCCCGCACACGGCGATCATCCCGAGCAAGAAGGACGCGCTGGGCAGCAGCCTCGGCGAATTCGTCGGCACCAACTTCCTGTCCGAGGCCGTCGTCCGCGACAAGGTCCGGCGAGTGGACATCTCGCGCAGGCTGGGTGCGTGGCTGTCCCAGCCGGACAACGCCGAGCGGGTCACCTCCGAGCTGGCCACCGTCGTGCGTGGCGTGGTGACCGTGCTGCGGGACGAGGACGTCCAGGCGGTGATGGAGCAGGCCGTCGCCCGGCGGATCATCGACCGGCCGTGGGGCCCGCCGCTGGGCAAGCTGCTCGGCCGGGTGTTCGCCGACGGGGCGCACCACAAGCTGGTCGACCTGATCTGCGACCGCGGCTACGAATGGGTGCGCGACAACCACAGCACGATGCTGCGCGTGGTCTCCGACCGGGCGCCGAGCTGGTCGCCGAAGTTCGTCGACGAGATGCTCGCCGACAAGGTCTACGGCGAGGTCCTCTCGTTCGCCTGGGCGGTGAAGACCGACGTCAACCACCCGATGCGGCTGGCGCTGGACAAGTTCCTCACCGAGTTCAGCCAGGACCTGCAGACCGACCCGGACACGATGGCGCGGGCCGAGCAGGTCAAGCAGCAGGTCATCGAGCACCCCGAGGTGGAGAAGCTGATCGGCTCGGCGTGGTCGACGGCCAAGGACATGCTGCTGACCGCCGCCGAGGATCCGAACAGCGAGCTGCGCAAGCGGGTCCGCGAGGGCCTGGTCGTGCTGGGCAGCAGGCTGGAGTCCGACGACAGCCTGCGTGGCAAGGTCGACGGCTGGACCGAGGGCGCGGCGGCCTACGTGGTGAAGAACTACTCGGCCGAGATCACCACGATCATCACCGACACCGTGGAGCGCTGGGACGCCGAGGAGACCTCGCGGAAGATCGAGCTGCAGGTCGGCCGCGACCTGCAGTTCATCCGGATCAACGGCACCGTGGTCGGCGCCCTGGCCGGCGTGGTCATCTACACGGTCGCCCAGCTCCTGTTCTGAGCGTCCCCGGCCTGGGCACAAAGCTCGTGAAGGCCACCTTCATTACGTGTGACGTGGTGAAGGTGGCCTTCACGTGCTTGGGGTGCCCGTTTCGCCCGAACCGTCTTCTGTCCGCTAAAGCCGCTCGGGGCGGGCGGGTGACACCCGAGTGGGGGGTTTATCCACAGGCTGGCCGGTTGTGCACAGGGTTGTCCACAGGGTCAGAGCGTGTCCAGGCAGATCGTCCCCGGAACGTGGCTGAACTGCTCACCCTGGAGCACGTACGAGATGTAGCGGTCGGCCGCCTCGCCGCACTCGCTGCCCATCACCGACATGCCGGGCGCGGTCTTCACGACCTTCACCGCCGCCCGGCCGCAGTCCACCAGGGCGGGTGGCTCGGTGCCGTCGACGTTGTCGAAACAGTCGCCGACCTTGGCGTTGAGGGCGAAGCAGAACGCCAGGTTGCCGCCGCGGTTGGGCAGCTCCAGCTTGTAGAACCCCTCGGAACAGCCCCAGCCGTCGCGGGGCTCACCCTTGTTGACGACCACGTACGGCGTCGCGGGCTGGGCGCAGTCGGTCTTCGCCAGGTCCAGCTCCTTGCCGCTGCCGGTCATGCTCACGCAGTCACCCTCGGCCAGGTTCGCGGCCTGCTTCGCGGGCGGCGCGAGCACGGACGCCACGATCAGCAGCGCGCCGACGCCCAGCACGAGGACCGCCGCACCGGCGCCGATCCACACCTTCGCCTTGGTGGACAAGCCCTTCTTCGGCGGCGGCCACTGCTGCTGCGGTGGCCACTGTTGCTGGGGGTGGACAGGCTGCGGCCACTGGCCGGGCTGCTGGGGATGCATGGCGTCTCCACGGTGATCACCGATATCGACGCGGATGATACATCTAGAGGCGAAGTGTCACTCCGAACTTCGGGAACGCCATGCCCTGGCCTTCTCCCGGTTGCCGCACACCCGCATGGAGCACCAGGTCCGGGACCGGTTGCGGGACTGGTCGTAGAAGGCCCAGCGGCAGTCGTCGGCGGGGCAGATCTTCACCCGGCGCCATTCGCCGAGGACCTCCAGCCGTGCCGCCGCGGCGAGGACCGCGCCCGCCGCGCTGTCCGCGACCAGGGCAGGCCCGTCCGGGGTGAGCTCGACCCGGACGGCCGCACCGGCGGCGTCGCGGGGAAGTCCGGGATCGCCGACGGCGGCACGCAGGGCGTTCCGGGCCTGCCGGGCCGCGCCGAGGGCGCCCGGCCGCAGCCCCCGTTTCGCCGCCCACGAACGCCACGAATCGGCCTGCTGCAGGACGTCGGTTCCCGCCTCGACATCGAGGGTATTCAGGAAGTCCAGCACCAGGCGCACGTCGTCGCCGGTGGGAGTGCCGCTCACGGCGACCAGTGTATGGCGCCACCGCTTGATAACCCCCATAATCAGTTAGCAGGTTATTCGACGAACGGGAGGTTCCCATGGGTGCCGTGCCCACCTTCGGATCAGTGGTCCTGGACTGTGCCGACCCGGAACGCGTCGCCGGCTTCTACGCCGAGCTGCTGGACTGGCCGAAGGCCACCGGCCGCGCCGACTGGCTGACGTTGAACGGGCCGGGCGGCGCGCAGATCGAGTTCCAGCGGGCCCCCGACCACCAGCGGCCGACCTGGCCGACCGGCGAACGTCCCCAGCAGCTGCATCTCGACCTGCGGGTGACCGACCTGCCGGCGGCCCACGACCGCGCACTGGCGCTCGGTGCGGAACTGCTCGACGACCAGGGGATGAAGTCGACGGGCTTTCGCGTCTACGCCGACCCGGCCGGGCACCCGTTCTGTCTGTGCGCCTGCTGAAAGTATGCGTAGTCTGTGATTCGTGATTTGTCCGAAGTGCCAAGGCAGCATGAGAACGTTCGACAAGAACGGCATCCACATCGAGCAGTGCTCGGGTTGCCGGGGGATCTTCCTCGACGGTGGTGAGCTGGAGCAGATCATCAGCGCCGAGAACTCCTACTACTCGAACGCCGCCCCGCCGCCGTCGTACCAGCCGGGGCCGCCCCCGCCGATGCCGCACGGTGGGCACGCCCCGACGATGCACCACGGCTACTCCGACTCGCCGCGGGCCTACCGCGGCGGCTACGCGGACTCGCCCCGTGGCTACCGCGGCTACGGCGACTCGCCGAAGCCCTACGGGCACCACGGTCACTACGGCCACCGCCGCCGCAAGAGCTTCCTCGAGAACCTTCTCGATTAGTGCTCGACCTGAAGATCTGCCCCGCGTGCGGGGACAGGGCGCAGCGTCCTGTCGCACGTGGGGCGGTTCTGTTCTGCGTGGTCTGCGGGCACGACTGGCCGTTCCGGCGGCTGCCGCTGTTCGCGCTGACCGGGCCGAGCGGCGCCGGTAAGTCGACGGTCGGCCCGCTCGTGGCGGACGCACTCGCCGACCGGGTCGTCGCCGTGGAGCAGGACGTCCTGTGGACGGGCGCGCTGCGGGAGAGTTCGCCGGACGGCTACGGCCACGGCCCGTTCCGGTCCACCTGGCTGCGCATGGCCGCGATGATCGGGCAGAGCGGACGGCCGGTGCTACTGGTCGGCACGGTCGCCCCACCGGAGTTCGAACCGTTGCCCGAGCGGGTCTTCTTCTCCGCCATCCACTACCTGGCGCTGGTGGCCGAGCCCGAGGCGCTGGCGCGGCGGCTGCGGGCACGGCCGGCGTGGCGGGAGTGGGACGAGTCCCGCATCGCCGAGATGCTGGAGTTCAACGACTGGCTCCGCGCCCGCGCGGCCACCCTCCACCCGCCGGTCGACCTGCTCGACACCACCGGCGTGCCGCTGGAGTCGACGGCCGAGGCCGTCCGTGAGTGGATACTCAACCGCCTAGCGGCCACCGATGTGGCGAGTCCGGGGCGTCCAGCCACAGGTACTGCGCCTCCTCGGTGACGGTGATGCCGAAGCGGTCGCGAAGGGGCCGGCCGAGCGCCCGCCAGTCACCGTCGGCCCGTTCGACCGCGTCCCACAGCTGACGCGGGCCGCCCTGCTCGACGAACTCCGACCCGTCCCGCAGCAGGTGCCGGACCCACGAACCGTCCGGGTGCACGAGGTAGGTGACGCCGGACGCGTCGGGCGGGAAATGCGGCAGCACGCCGTCCAGCACCAGCCCGGCGTAGAACTCGAACGGGCTGGCCGGGTCCATGACCGTCCGCAGCGCGAGGTTCGCCCGCCGCCGCGGCCCACCGGCTCGCGCCCGGGCCAGCACGGCGTCGTCCGCGCCGAATCGGTGCGCGCGCAGCGGCATGAACCGCCCGTCCCGGGGCAGCACCCGGCCACGGCCGGTTCCGTCGCCGCCCGATCTCACCCGCACCAGCCCGGCGCCGATCGGCCGGTTCAGCGTCGTCACCACCAGGCCGCCGGGGCGGGTCTGCCGCAGCCACTCCGGCGGGATCGCCGACACCGAGCAGGTGCACAGCACGCGGTCGTACGGCGCGCGGGCCGCGAACCCGCGCAAGCCGTCGGCGACCTCGCACACCGGCGCGAGACCGATTCCCGCCAGCGCGGCGCGGGCCGACTCGACCAGGCTGCCGTCGATGTCCACAGTGGACACGTTGCTCTCGTCGAGACGGTGCGACAGCAGGGCCGCGTTGTAGCCGGTCCCGGTGCCGACCTCCAGCACGTTCTGGCCGGCCGACGCCAGCAGCTCCTCGAGCATGATCGCCATGATCGTCGGCATGCTCGACGAGCAGGTCGGCGTTCCGGCGATCGGACCGTCCCGGCGGGCTCGTTCCCAGGCGTGTGGGTCGTCGTCGAGCTGGGTAACCAGTACCCGGTCGGCGTACACGAGATCGGACCAGCCGGGATCGGTCCGGTCGACGGCCCGCCAGCGCCAGCCATGCGGCAGGAAGAACCGCTCCACGAACGGTTCCCTCGGTATCGCGCGGAACGCCGACAGCCAGTGCGGGTCGGCGAGCACCCCGGCCCGGCGCAACCCGGCGACCAGCCGCCGGCGCTGCCGGTCGAGACCGTCGCGCGGGCGCATGGAGTCACCGTAGCCGCTGGTGACGTAGTGCACACCCGATAGTGCATGCAGGGTGCTTGCAAGAGTTAGCACTCGGGCGTACCGTTGTCGGTGACGGAGGAGGTGGCCGGAATGGCCGACAAGGAGCAGGTCCCCGACGGGACCGGCCCCATCGACAAGGTCGCCGACCTCGGTCGGGATATCGGCGAGTACATCCGCCAGCAACGCAGCAACGCGAAGATCTCGTTGCGTCAGCTGTCCAAGCTCGCCGGGGTGTCCAACCCGTACCTGAGCCAGATCGAGCGCGGCATGCGCAAGCCGAGCGCGGAAATCCTGCAGCAGATCGCCAAGGGGCTGCGGATCTCGGCCGAGGCGCTGTACGTGCAGGCCGGAATCCTCGATCTGCCGACCGGTGGACCGGTGCCCGACGCGATCCGCGCCGACGCCGACCTGACTGAGCGGCAGAAGCAGGTTCTGCTCGACATCTACGAGTCCTTCCGGCGGGAGAACCAGGCCGGGGGACGCCCGGAGCAACAGCACGAGGCAGCCGCCGAAACCAAGGAGTGAAACCCATGACCACCAAGACCGACTCCAGGACCGACGACGTCCGCAAGGCCGTGAACACCGCTCTCGAGCAGGTCCGCACCCCGCTGCTCGCCGCGCTGGGCGCCGGCAACCTGGCCAGCCAGGCCGTCGTCGACGCCGTGAACAAGGCCAAGGAGCGCGTCAGCGAGGGCAGCGAGACCGCCCGCAAGAACCTGGAGGAGCTGCCGACCGACGTGCAGAGCCTGCGGGAGAAGCTGGACCCGGCCGAGCTGCGCAAGGTCATCGACGAGTACACCGAGGCCGCGCTGAAGCTGTACAACAAGCTGGCCGAGTCCGGTGAGCAGGCCTGGGACCAGATCGTCGCGCAGCCGCAGGTCAAGCGTGCCCTCGAGCAGCTGGAGGACGCCCTGCAGAACGCGCAGGAGAAGGTGGGCGAGGTCACCACCGACGCCCGCGAGCGCGTCGAGGACGTGCTGGGCAAGGTGACGAAGAAGACCCGGTCCGTCGGTGAGAAGACCGCGAACGCCGTCGAGAAGGCCGCCGACGCCACCGCCACCGCCGTCGAGGACGCGGGCGAGGACGTCGCCCACGAGGTGCGCAGCACCAGCCGCAAGGCCGCCAACCGTACCGCGCCGAAGACCACGGCCCCGGCCAAGCGCACCACCCCGGCCGCGAAGAAGACCACCACGACGAACACCACCAAGACCGACAAGTAAACAGCGGTTCCACCAGGACCCCCGGTGCCTCGTCGGCGCCGGGGGTCCTGCTGTGTCCGGGTTCTGACGTACGCTGGTCTCGTGCCTACCGTCGCGTTCTGGATTACCTGGGTGATCGACCAGATCGGCACCCTGGCCGCGATCTTCGCGTTCGGGCACTGCCTCATGCAGCGCGCGGACGCGTTCACCGCGGCCGACCGCAAGACGAAACCGCTCTGGCTCGCCATCACCGCCGCCAGTGCCGTCGTCATGGGCCTTGCCGGGTTCTACGGGCAGGGCATGATCTTCTGGCTCGCCGGGGCGGTGGCCTCGCTGGTCTACATCGTGGACGTGCGGCCCAAGCTCATCGAGGTGCAGCGGGGCGGCTCCAGCTGGTAGCTAGGCTGGGGCTCGTGACGAACTGGACCATCGCGGGCTCCCTGCGGGTCGAGCCCGCGCGAGAGCGCACCGACCTGCTCGCCGAACCGGTGGCCAAGGCGCTGGCCGCCCTTCCCGCCGACGCCGCGGCCGGCGTCGCCGAGATCGATCCCGAGCTGGCCGACACCGCCAAGTTCTGCGCCACCTACGGCTCGCCGCTGACGGCGTCGGCCAACTGCGTGGTCGTCTCCGGCAAGCGGGCCGGTGAGGTGCGGTACGCCGCGGCACTCGTGCTGGCCACCACGCGTGCCGATGTCAACGGTGTCATCAAACGGCGGCTGGACGTGCGCAAGGCGTCGTTCGCGCCGATGGACGAGGCGGTCGAGCTGACCGGCATGGCCTACGGCGGGATCACCCCGCTCGGGCTGCCCGACGGCTGGCCGATCCTCGTCGACAAGGCTGTCGCCGACGCGCCCGAACTGGTCGTGGGCAGCGGAATTCGCGGCAGCAAGCTGCTGGTTACCGGGGCGACGCTGGCCGCGCTGCCCGGGGCCGAGGTCATCGAGGGGCTGGCCCGCGCGGCCGGCTGAGAAGGAGAGTCATGGGCAAGGTCACCGCCACCGCGGAACGCACGATCGACGCGCCGGTGGACAAGGTGCGTACCGCCGTCGCCGACTACGCTGGCGTGCGGCCGAAGCTGCTCACCGAGCAGTACAGCGAGTACGAGGTCGTCGAGGGCGGCCAGGGCGCGGGCACCGTCGTGAAGTGGCGGCTGCAGGCGACGTCGAAGCGGGTGCGGCACGTCGAGGCCACGGTCGCCGAACCCTCGCCCGGCACGCTGGTGGAGACCGACGCCAACTCCAGCATGGTCACCACGTGGACGGTGCGTGAGGCAGGCAACGGCAGCGTCGTGCGCATCGAGACCAGCTGGGACGGTGCCGGCGGCATCGGCGGCTTCTTCGAGAAGACGTTCGCCCCCGGTGGCCTGCGGCGCATCTACGACGGCGTGCTGGCCAACCTCGAGGGCCAGGTCAGGTGAGCGGCGCGACCGAGGTCAGGCTCGCGGCGCGGCCGGAAGGCACCCCGAAGCCCAGCGACTTCGACGTCGTGGCGACCGACGTCCCCCGGCCGGCCCCTGGCCAGCTGCTCGTGCGCAACCTGTGGGTGAGTGTCGACCCGTACATGCGCGGGCGGATGTCGGAGGCCAAGTCCTACGCCGAGCCCTACGCGCTGGGCAAGGTCATGCACGGCGGCGCCGTTGGCGAGGTTGTCGAGTCCACAGTGGACGGCTACGCACCCGGCGACACCGTGCTGCACATGAAGGGCTGGCGGACGCACGCCGTGCTGACGCCCGACCAAGCGTCCAAGGTGGACGGTTCGGTGGCGCCGCTGAGCACGTACCTCGGCGTCCTCGGGATGACCGGGCTCACGGCCTGGATCGGCCTGCTCGACCGCGCTTCGTTGCGGGCGGGTGACACCGTGTTCGTGTCCGGCGCGGCCGGAGCCGTCGGCTCGGTCGTCGGGCAGCTGGCGAAGCTGAAGGGCGCCGGGCGGGTGATCGGCAGCGCCGGGTCGGCGGAGAAGGTGCGCTGGCTGACCGAGGACCTCGGGTTCGACGCGGCGTTCAACTACAAGGACGGCCCGGTGGCCGGGCAGCTGCGGGACGCGGCGCCGGACGGCATCGACGTCTACTTCGACAACGTCGGCGGCGAGCACCTCGAGGCCGCCATCGACTCGGCCAACCTGCACGCGCGGTTCGCCGTGTGCGGGATGATCTCCGGCTACAACGCGACCGAGCCGAACCCCGCGCCGCGCAACCTCATGCAGATCGTCGGCAAGCGGCTGCGTATCCAGGGCTTCCTGGTCGGTGACCACTACGACCGGCACGCCGATTTCGTCGCCGACGTGGCGCCGCTGGTGGCGTCGGGCAGCCTGCGGTATTCGGAGACCGTCGTCGAGGGTATCGAGAACGCGCCGAAGGCGTTCCTCGACATGCTCGCCGGCGCCAACACGGGGAAGATGCTGGTCCGTGTCTGAGCTGGTTGTCTACGGGGCCTCGTGGTGCCCCGACGTGAAGCGCAGCCGGGCGCTGCTGGACCGCGAGGGCGTGGCGTACCGCTATGTCGACGTGGAGGCCGACGCCGAGGCGGAAGCGCTGGTGCGCGGGCTGCAGGGCGGCGAGCGCCGCATCCCGACCATCACCTTCGGCGACGGCACCCACCTGGTGGAGCCCACCGACGAGGCCCTGATGGCTCACCTGTCCGGCCGCTAGAAGACCACGGTGCGGTTGCCGTGCACGAGGACCCGGTTCTCCAGGTGCCAGCGCAGGCCCCTGGCCAGGGTGACCTTCTCGATGTCGCGGCCCTTGCGGACCATGTCGGCGACCGAGTCGGCGTGCCCGACGCGGATGACGTCCTGCTCGATGATCGGCCCGGCGTCCAGGTCGGCCGTCACGTAGTGACACGTGGCGCCGACCAGCTTCACCCCGCGCGTGTGCGCCTGGTGGTACGGCCGCGCGCCGATGAACGAGGGCAGGAAGCTGTGGTGGATGTTCAGCGCCCTGCCCGCCCACGCCTCGCACAGCTCCGGCGGCAGGATCTGCATGAAGCGGGCCAGCACGACGGCGTGCGGCTCGTGCTCGTCGACCAGCTCCCGCACCCGCGCGAACGCCGCGGCCTTCTCGCCGGGGGCGAACGGCACGTGGTGGAACGGGATGCCGTGCGCCTCCGTGATGTCGCCCAGCGAGGCGTGGTTGCCGATCACCGCCCGCACGTCGACGTCCAGCTCACCGGACGCGACCCGGCCCAGCAGGTCGTACAGGCAGTGGCCCTCCCGCGACACCAGGATCACCACCCGGCGGCGTTCGCTGGTGTCGTGCACCGACCAGTCCGACTCGGCCCCGAGCGAACGGGCCACCCCGGCGAAGCGCGCCCGCAGCTCGGTCACGTCGAACGGCAGCGAGTCGGCCCGCACTTCCTGCCTGGTGAAGAACCAGCCGGTCTCCAGGTCGGTGTGGTAGGCGGCCTCGACGATCCAGCCGCCCGCCTCGGCGAGGAACGACGAGATCCGCGCGACGATGCCGGTCCGGTCGGGGCAGCCGAAGGTGATCACGTAACGGTGTGTGTTCGCTGGCACGGTTGGTCATCATCCTCCGTGGCCTGCCTGCCGGACCGGGCGGCCCGGCGCACACCGGCCAGCACTCCGACCATCAGCAGGCCGACGCCGAAGGCGACCAGCAGCCCCAGCAACGGCCGATCCGCGAACCCCGCGCCGCCGACGTACCCGATCACGACGCTGTACACCGCCCACAACACGCACCCCAGCGCGTCCAGCGCCACGAATCTGCCGATCGGGTAACGCATGCTGCCGGTCGCCAGCCCGGCCGCGACCCTGCCGCCGGGCAGGTACCTCGCGGCCACGATCAGCAGCACCGCGTGCCGGTCGACCCGCTCGCGTGCCCAGGCGTAGCGGCGCCTGCCCTTCTCGCCCCGCTGCAGCCGTGCCACGACGTGCGGACCGGCAGTTCTGCCGACCAGGTGCCCGAGACAGTCGCCTGCCAGCGCACCGACGGCGGTCACCAGTACCAGCAGGAGCAGGCCGGCGTGGTCGTCCTGCCCGGCCAGGAGCACCGCGACGGCGATCACCGTGCCCTCGCTGGGCATGAACGGCAGCAACGCGTCCAGCCCGGCGACGGCGAACACCACCAGCCACAGCCACGGCGAGCCCAGCGAGCCGCGCAGTAGCTCGGTCAGGTGCGTGAGCAGGTCCACCACACCTCGATACTGCACGGCCGGGTTGACCTGGTGGTGAACACCGACGGTTAACCAGGTGCCACGCAGGAGTAGTCGACGGTCAGCTCGCCGAGCCGCCAGCGGTCCCGCCGGTCGCGGACCGGCCAGCCGCGCGCGGCCAGCAGCCGGACGGCCTCGGTCCACCGGGCCCGTGCGCCGAACGTCGCCAGCGGTGCCGCGACGTCCCAGCAGGAGTCCAGGGCGGACAGAAAAGTGTGCACACGTTCACCGGGAACGTTGCGGTGTATCAACGACTTCGGCAGCCGTTCAGCCACAGTGGACGGACGGTCCAGCGACGCAGGCCGCACCGAGACGGTCAGCGTCAGCGGCCCGTCCGCGGACAGCGTGACCCAGCAGCACCGCCGCCCGATCTCGTCACAGGTGCCCTCGACGAGCAGCCCGCCGGGTGCCAGCCGGTCCAGCATCGTCCGCCACGCGCCGGCGACCTCGCCCTCGTCGTACTGGCGCAGCACGTTGAACGCCCGCACCAGCGCGGGCCGCGTCCCGGCCAGCTCGAACCCGCCGCGCCGGAAGTCCAGCCACGGTGGCCGAGCGGCAGTTCTGCCCGCGGCGACCCGGTCCGGGTCCAGCTCCAGTCCCAGCACCCGCACGCCGGGGAACCGGGTGCGCAGCCGGTTCGCCAGCTCGACGGTGGTCACCGGCGTCGCGCCGTAGCCGAGGTCGACGACGAGCGGATCGGGCACGGAACCGCACGAACGGGCAACCCGTGGCGAGTAGGTGAGCCAGCGGTCCACCCGGCGCAGCCGGTTCGGGTTGGTCGTGCCCCGGGTCGGAGTTCCGAGTGCCCCGCGCCGGAAACCCGCCGTGTAATTCACCGGCCCGGATTCCCGCTGGCGGCGTTGCCGGTCCGCCCGAGTACGGTCCAGTACGAGGGCGAACCGGCGCCTTGCCAGCGGAAATCCGGACTCGCCGACTTACGCGCCGGGTTTCCGGCGCAGGGCACTAGTGCTCGCTCAGCCATCGCCGGGTGAACTGGGCCTCGGCCTCCAGCAGCTTCGTCACCTGCTCGGCGATCACGCTCTCCAGCTTCGCCCCGAACAGCGGAATCCGGACCTTCACCTCGCCGATGGTGCGCAGCACGCTGCCCTCGCCGTCGGACACCAGCTCGGTCCGCGCCGTGATCTCCCCGGGAACCCCGTTGACGTGCGCCGTCGCGGTGCCGGCGTACCCCTCGCCCGACCGCGTCCACTGCTGCTCCCGGTGCACGATCAGGTCACCGGAGTGCAGGGTGCGCACAGCCTGCGGCAGCTGCTCCGCGCCGATGCCCTGGACGAGCTTGTAGCGCACGCCGTTGTCGTCCTTGCTGTGCTCGGGCAGGGCGCCGTGCTTGCCGCCGAGCAGGTCCAGCCGGGCACGCAGGACGGTGTCCTCGGACAGTGCCTGGAACACGTCGGCCACGGGCCGGTCGAACTGCGCTCGGTGGTCGATACGGGATGCCATGGGCAGGGACAGTACCGTTCGTGGCTGTGAGTGCAGTGCAAACGCCCACCCAGCAGGCCCTGGCCGACCACACGACGTTGCGGCTCGGTGGCCCGGCGCGATCGTTCGACGTGGCCACCACCGACGACGAGGTTGTCGAGGCCGTCCGCGACGCCGACGGGTCCGGGGAGCGGCTGCTGGTGCTCGGCGGCGGGTCGAACCTGGTCGTCGGCGACGACGGCTTCGACGGCCGGGTGCTCAAGATCGCCACCACCGGCCGGTCGTGGAAGCAGGACCCCTACGGCGGCGTCACGGTCTACGTGGACTTCGCCGCAGGGGAGAACTGGGACGACGTCGTGGCCTGGTGTGTCGAGAATCGCTTCGGCGGCCTGGAGTGCCTGTCCGGCATCCCCGGCTCGGTCGGCGCGACGCCGCTGCAGAACGTCGGCGCCTACGGCTTCGAGGTCAGCCAGCTGCTCAGCCACGTCACCTACTACGACCGTGAGCAGGGCAAACGCACCGGCGCCGGAAGCAAGGACCTCACGTTCGGCTACCGCACCAGCTCGCTGAAGAACACCGGGCACGTCGTGCTCGGCGTCCAGTTCGCCACCCATGGCGACGGCCTGTCCTCGCCGATCCGCTATCCGGAACTGGCGAACAAGCTGGGTGCCGAGCTGGGCTCGCGGGTACCGACGGCCGACGTCCGGCAGGCCGTGCTGGAGCTGCGCCGCGGCAAGGGCATGGTGCTCGACCCGGCCGACCACGACACCTGGAGCGCCGGGTCTTTCTTCATCAACCCGATCCTGCCCGAGTCGCAGCTCGCGGGCGTGCTGGAGCGCATCGCCGAGGTGGTCGGGGCCGGAGTTCCGGTGCCGCAGTACCCGGCCGACGGCGGCGTCAAGCTGTCCGCGGCCTGGCTGATCGAGCGCGCCGGATTCGCCAAGGGGCATCAGGGACCGGGTGGCCGGGTGTCGTTGTCGACCAAGCACACGCTGGCGCTCACCAACCGGGGTGAGGCGACCACGGCGGACCTGCTGACCCTCGCGGGTGAGGTGCGCGACGGCGTCCGCGAGCGGTTCGGCGTGACGTTGCACCCGGAACCGTCGCTGGTCAACTGCACCCTGTGACCCGCGGCCGCCCGAGCAACCCGCCCGCCGGGCTCGGCGTCTAGCCAACGTCGAGGAAACAACGGCGGAGTACCGTCGGTTTCCGCAGGGGTGGAAAGACGGAGGTTCGTGGGGTGTTCCAACGGCGAACGGCATTCAAGGCGGCGCTGGCGGTGGGGGCCGGCGTCGCGGTGGCCGGGTGTTCGGGTGACGACGGCGGCGGCAGCGGTGGCCAACCGCCCGCCGCCGAGGCGCCCAAGGCCGTCATCACCGCCGAACCGGCGGTGAACGCGAAGGACGCGCCGGTGGCGAACCCGGTGACCGTCAAGGTCGCCGACGGCACGCTCACCGACGTCAAGGTCACCAACCCGGAGGGCGAGGCCGTCAAGGGCGAGCTCAACCCGGAGAAGACCGTCTGGACGGCGTCCGAGCAGCTCGGCTACGGCAAGACCTACACCTACGCGGCGAAGGGCACCGGCAGCGACGGCAAGCCGGTGGAGCTGACCGGCACGTTCGACACGGTCAAACCGGCCAAGGTGATCCGCGCGACGGTCAACCCGGGCGACGACGCCGAGGTCGGCGTCGGCATGCCGGTCAGTGTGAAGTTCGACGCACCGGTGACCGACCGCAAGGCCGCGCAGGCGGCGCTGAAGGTGGAGACGTCCAAGGACGTCGAGGGCGCGTGGGGGTGGCTCTCGGACCGGCAGGTCGACTGGCGGCCGAGGGAGTACTGGCCTGCCAACACCGAGGTCACCGTCACCGCGAAGTTGTACGGGGTCAACATCGGCAAGGGCGTCTACGTCAAGGCCGACGTCACCACGAAGTTCAAGATCGGCCGTAACCAGGTGGTCAAGGTGAACACCCCCGACCACGTGATGAAGGTCTACCGCAACGGCGAGCAGTACGCGAGCTACCCGTGCAGCAACGGCAAGGACGCCGACCCGAACCTGAACACGCCCAACGGCACGCTGATCGTGATGACGAAGGAACCCACGTCGATCTTCGACAACGCGCGTTACGGGTACACCGACGTCAAGAAGAAGTGGTGCTGCCGGATTTCCAACCACGGCGAGTACATCCACGAGAACGAGGAGAACCGCGCCAACATCGGCAAGAACAACACCTCGCACGGGTGCGTGAACCTGCTGGAGGCGGACGCGAAGAAGTACTTCGACTCGGCGCTGATCGGCGACCCGGTGGAGATCACCGGCTCGAAGGCGAAGATGCCGACCACGTCTGACGTGATGGACTGGCTGCTCGACTGGGAGACCTGGAAGTCCAAGTCCGCTCTGTAGGGGGCCCGGCCGTGCAGCAAAGCACGTGAAGGCCACCTTTATTACGTGGGCGGATAGCCCGCTGTCCGGTGTGAAGGCCGAGTTTCTGTCGTCTCATGTGATGAAGGTGGCCTTCACGAACATCCCGTCCTGGGGTCGCGGTCTCAGCAGTCACATCCGGCCCAGCAGACGCAGCCGTCACCACGAAAGAGATCCAGCAAAGTTCCCCAATGTGGCATTGGGGAACTTGAACTCCCCCAATGCCACATTGGGGGCGCACAGCACCCGGACTTTGCCGGGACCCTGACGTGAGACGTGGTGAAGGTGGCCTTCACGTGCTCTGGTGCCAACGCAGCCGGGTGGTTACGCGGGTGGGCGCCGGTGTAGCAGTATCCAGGGTGTGCTGACCGAGGTTGTGGGATCCGGCGGAGTCCGGCTGGGGTTGCGGGTTGCCGGTGCCGAGCGCACTCCGGCGATAGTGCTGGTGCACGGCTGGGCGCAGTCGTCGCTGGCCTGGTCGGCTCAGCTGGCCGACCCCGACCTGGCCGAACGGTTCCGGCTGGTGGCCGTCGACCTGCGTGGACACGGCAACTCCGACGTGCCGGTCGAGGGCTACGACGACTCGCTCACCTGGGCGACCGACCTGGCCGCGGTGCTCGACTTCGCCGGCGCGGGCGCCCCGGTGGTGCTGGTCGGCTGGTCCTACGGCGGCCTGGTCATCGCCGACTACCTGCGCCACCACGGCACCGAGGGCGTCGCCGGCATCGTGCTGGCCGGCGCGATCACCGAGATCGGCAGGGACCGGCCCGGCGGCGCGACCGGCCCGGCCATGCGGGCCGCACTACCCGCCGCGCTGTCCGACGATCCGGCGGTCGCCGTTCCCGCGCTGACCATGCTGAGCGCGCACATGGCGGCCGAGCCGGTGGACGGCGCGCTCGCGCAGGCCCTGCTCGGGACCAGCCTGTCGGTGCCGCCGAGGGTCCGCGGCGCCCTGTTCCGGCGGAAGGTGGACAGCGGCGAGGTACTGGCCGGGATCGACGTTCCGGCCCTGGTCGTGCACGGGGACGCCGACGAGGTCGTCGACCCGAGCGCGGGCGAGTACGCGGCAGGGAAGATCCCGGGGGCCCGCCGGCGTTGGTTCGAGGGGGCGGGGCATCTGCCTTTCGTCGAGCGGGCGGCCGAGTTCAACGACGAACTCCGCCGGTTCGCCGAGCAGCTGCTCCCCGGTGCGTCCCAGCGCTGACCAGACCCGAGGAGCCATCAGGTGACCATCTCGCTGCACCCGAGTTCCGCGCGCTCACGTCCGGCCAGATCCCGGCTACGCCGGGTGGCGGTGCTGTCGCTGCACACCTCGCCGCTGGAGCAGCCGGGGACCGGCGACGCGGGCGGGATGAACGTGTACATCAGCCAGACGGCCGCCGAGATGGCCCGTCGCGGTGTCGCGGTCGAGGTGTTCACCCGGGCCACGTCGTCCGATCAGCCGCCGGTGGTGGAGCTGGTCCCCGGCGTGCAGGTGCGGCACGTGCCTGCCGGCCCGTTCGAACCGCTGGATCGCGAGGAACTGCCCGCTCAGCTGTGCGCGTTCGCCTCCGGCGTGCTGCGTACCGAGGCGTTCCACGACCCCGGCCACTACGACGTCATCCACTCGCACTACTGGCTGTCCGGGCAGGTCGGCTGGCTGGCCAGGGACCGCTGGGGCGTGCCGCTGGTGCACACCGCGCACACGCTGGCGAAGGTGAAGAACGCGCAGCTCGCCGAGGGGGACACCCCGGAGCCGCGCAGCCGGGTCATCGGGGAGGAGCAGGTCGTCGCCGAGGCCGACGGCCTGGTCGCCAACACGGCGGTGGAGGCCCGCGAGCTGATCGGGCTGTACGGCGCCGACCCCGCCGCGGTCCGTACGGTGGCGCCCGGCGTCGACCTGGCCAGGTTCACCCCCGGTTCGAAGGCCGCCGCGCGGGCCGCGCTCGGCCTGCCTGACGACGCTGTCGTGCTGGCGTTCGCCGGCCGGATCCAGCCGCTGAAGGCGCCGGACGTGCTGCTGCGGGGTGCGGCCGAGCTGCTGCGCGGCAGGCCCGAGCTGGCCGGCCGGCTCGTCGTGCTGGTGGTCGGCGGGCCGTCCGGGACCGGCCGGGACCAGCCGAGGCAGCTGCGGGAACTGGCCGTGCGGCTGGGGATCGCCGACCGGACCCGGTTCCTGCCGCCGCAGGCCGGGCCGGCGCTGGCGGAGGTGTTCCGGGCGGCCGACGTCGTCGCCGTGCCCAGCTACAGCGAGTCGTTCGGGCTGGTGGCACTGGAGGCGCAGGCCTGCGGTACGCCGGTGGTGGCCGCCGAGGTCGGCGGTCTGCCGGTGGCCGTCGCACACGGGACGACCGGCCTGCTGGTGCCCACCCACCGGGCCGACGACTGGGCGGCCGCGCTGGGCAGCCTGGTCACCCGGCCCGCCCGGCTGGCCGAACTCGCGTCCAACGCGGTGCGGCACGCGCGCCGGTTCTCCTGGCGGCACACTGCCGACGCGCTGCTGGACGTCTACGCTTCGGTGGTGACCAGTTTTCGTTCGCCGCGCGCGGAGGTGGCCGTCTGATGGACGTCGACTCCGTCATCCAGTCCACTGTGGACGCAGCCGGGCTGAAGTACGAGAAGAAGGGGCCGGGCCGGTACTTCGTCACGTTGCCCGGCACCAAGAAGCTGCAGACCAACTGCTGGCTGATCGCGGGCGAGCACGCGTTCATGGTGGAGGCGTTCGTCTGCCGCAGGCCGGACGAGAAGCACGAGGACGTCTACCGTTTCCTGTTGCGCCGCAACGCGAAGCTGTACGGCGTCGCGTACACGGTCGACGAGATGGGCGACATCTACCTGGTGGGCCGGATTTCGCTCGACTCGGTGTCCGAAGTGGAACTGGACAAGATCCTCGGCCAGGTGCTGGAGGCCGCGGACAACGATTTCAACACCTTGCTGGAGCTGGGTTTCGCCAGCTCGATCCGGCGGGAGTGGGACTGGCGGGTGTCCCGCGGTGAGTCGCTGGCGAACCTGAGCGCGTTCGAGCACCTGGTCCGGTCCGAGACGGATTCGTGACGTCTCGGGTGCAACCGAGCTGAACCCGCCGCCCGTCAATGGGTCCATGACTGGGAGACGGGTAATCACCGGACTTGTGCTGGGGCTGCTGCTGGTGTCGGGGTGCACCGCGCAGTCCGGGTCGGAGAACTCCGCCGCGCAGGTCGCGCGGCCGGAGGCGGGCGCGGGACAGTCCGCGCCGAAGCAGCAGGCGCCGGCGGAGCCGGGCAAGGCGCCCGGCGTCGCCGTGGGGCAGGTGGACCGCAAGCTGGCCCGCTCGGCGACGTTGTCGGTCAAGGCGGGGGACGTGTCCGGCGCGGTGACGCGGGCGCGGCAGGCCGCCACGACGGCGGGCGGGTACGCCGGGACGGAGCGGACCGAGACGCGGTCGGCGACGGTGACGCTGGTGGTCCCGGCCGAGCGGCTGGACGCCGTGCTGGGGGAGCTGTCCGCGCTGGGTGAGGTCACCCGGCGCGAGCAGCAGGTGGAGGACGTCACCGAGCAGGTGGTCGACGTGGACACCCGGCTGGCGTCGCAGCGGGCGAGCGTCACGCGGGTACGGGCGCTGCTGGAGCGGGCGACGTCGATCAGCGAGATCACGTCCATCGAGCGGGAGCTGACCACCCGCGAGGCCGAGCTGGAGTCGCTGCAGGCGCGGCAGAAGGCCCTCGCGGGCAGTGTCGCCATGTCGACCATCACGTTGAACGTGGCCGCGGGCGCGGTCGCCGCGGAGGACGACGACCGGGGATTCCTCGGCGGGCTGGCCGCGGGCTGGCGGGCGTTCCTGGACTTCGGCTCGGGCGCGCTCACCGTGCTCGGCGCGGTCGCGCCGTTCCTGGTGCTGGTGGCGATCCCCGTCGCGGTGTGGTGGGTGCGCCGTCGCCGGAAGGTCGCGCCAGCCGCCGCTGCCGAGTGAGCAGGCGGGACGGCTCGAGGGAGGGGGAGTCGCGAACTCGAGCCGCCCCGCTGATGCTCCCGCCGCTATGGACCCGGTGACGAGGGGGGTGCCAACGGGGCCGGCGGGGTCGCAGCTCGGCAGGGGGAGACGAGCTGCGGTTCAGCCCGCATTGGCCGGGGAGTGCGTGGATTCCGGCCGTGCGGGTCGGTTGCCAACTTGTCAGAACCGGGTCTGTAATCACAAGACTACCGGCTACTCCATTCGAGTGAACTTGTAGCGAAGGTCTCACGCACCGCAGTGTTCGCTGCCAGGTGGACGGCGGGTGAGTCATCGGGTTGCCATCCGGGTGAGCCCTCTACCAGGGGGTAACACACTCTCGGTAGAGGTCAGGGTCGGGACTTTCCGCAGTTCGGACTCTGGCAGGCTGGGGCCATGGCCGACCTTGGGACCCTGGTACTGCTGCGTCACGGGCAGAGCACGTGGAACGCCGAAAACCTGTTCACCGGCTGGGTGGACGTCCCGCTGTCCGAACTCGGCGAGGCCGAGGCGCGGCGGGGCGGCGAGCTGCTCGCCGAGTCGGGCCTGCTGCCCGACGTCGTGCACACCTCGCTGCTGCGGCGGGCGATCGCCACGGCGAACCTGGCGCTCGACGTCGCCGACCGGCACTGGATCGACGTGCGCCGGGACTGGCGGCTCAACGAGCGGCACTACGGCGCGCTGCAGGGCAAGAACAAGAAGCAGACCCTCGACGAGTTCGGCGAGGAGCAGTTCATGCTCTGGCGCCGTTCCTACGACACCCCGCCGCCGCCGATCGAGCCGGGCAGCGAGTTCAGCCAGGACCGGGACGCCCGGTACGCGGGGCTGGACGCGCCGCTGACCGAGTGCCTGAAGGACGTCGTCGGCAGGCTGATGCCGTACTGGGAGTCGGCCATCGTGCCCGACCTGCGGGCCGGCCGGACCGTGCTGGTCGCCGCGCACGGCAACTCGCTGCGCGCGCTGGTCAAGCACCTCGACGGCATCTCCGACAGCGACATCGCCGGGCTGAACATCCCCACCGGCATCCCGCTGCGGTACGACCTCGACGAGAACCTGAAGCCGCGTAACCCGGGTGGCACCTACCTCGACCCGGAAGCCGCCAAGGAGGCCGCCGCGGCGGTCGCCAACCAGGGGCGCTGAAACTCGCTGGCGCGTCGCGGCCGGCGCCGGATAGGGTCGGCCGCGACGCCCTGACGTAGCGAGGAGGTGAGAGCCGTGAACACCACCACGTTCCCGTGCTCCCGCCCCGCTGTGGCGTCCTCTTCTGCCTGACGGGAGCACACTTCCGAAAGGCTCTTCATGACCGATGTGGTCTTCCGTCCGCTGCGTGCGGACGAGATGTCTGTTTTCTCCCGGCACGACGATCCGGCCCTGGTGGGGTTCGGGGCGTTCGGCCGTAGCTTCGGCGAACTCTGGCGCCGCGGCGAGTACCGGCCGGAGTGGACCTGGGTCGCCCAGCGCGGTGACGAGGTCCTGGCCAGGGCCGCCTGGTGGGGCGGTCCCGACGATCCGGAGCCCGCCGCGCTGGACTGGTTCGACTTCGGCGACCGGCCCGACCTCGGCGCCGGCCTGCTGCGGGAGGCGCCGTGGCGGGTCGAGTACCAGCTCGCCCTGCCGCCGGACTGGCGGGAGCGGCCGGACGTGCGAGCCGCCCGGGACGCCAGGGTCGAGGCCGCCGAGCGGGCCGGGATGCGGCTGCTGGTGGAGCGGCTGCGGTACCACTGGACCGCCGGCGACGGCCTGCCCGCGCGGCCGGGTCGCCTGGTGTACCGGCCGGAGCCCGACGACGAGGTGTTCCTCGACGTCCTGCGCAGGATCAACGTCGGCACCCTGGACGCGCACGCGCTGCTGGTGATCAGCAAGGGCGGGATCGACCTGGCCGCCAGGGAGGACCTGGAGTTCCTGCGGTGGATGCCCTCGCCGAGGGACTGGTGGCGGCTGGCCTGCACGCCCGACGGCGAGGTGGCCGGCCTGACCGTGCCCGGCCGCAACTACGCGGGCCCGGTCGTCGGGCTCATCGGCGTGGTGCCGGAGCAGCGTGGCCACGGCTACGCCTACGACCTGCTGGTCGAATGCACGCACCTGCTGGTGGAGGCCGGCTGTACCGAGGTCATCGCCGCCACCGACTGCGGCAACGCACCCATGGCGGCGGCCTTCGCCAGGGCGAACTACCCGGTGACCGAGGAACGCGCGGTCCTGCACTGGCCGTGATCCAGTTCGCGCCAGGGCACGTGAAGGCCACCTTCACCACGTCTCACGTCAGGGTCCCGGCAAAGTCGGTGTGCAGCGGGGGTGGGCGGTGGTCCCGAGCGCAGAGTTCGCGGGCCGGAACGCAGAACTCGCGTGCGTGAGCGCAGAACTCACGATGTGGATCGGGTTCTCACGTGGCGCCAGTCGTCAAGCTCGTGAAGGCCACCTTCATTACGTGTGACGTGGTGATGGTGGCCTTCACGTGCTTTGGTGCTTGCTGAGTTGTCTCGTTCGTGGTGGCTGGTGGGGTGGTTGTGGTGTTCGAGGCTGGTGGGGCGGGTGTGCCGGGGTGAGGGCGGATGTGGTGGCGTCTGATGCCGTGAAGGGGCCCTCGCGGCAATCGCCCACGACTCCCGACTTTGCCGGGGCCCTGACGTCTCACGCCTGGTGGCCTTCACGTGCTTTCGCGGCCGCGGCGCGACCGGCAGGTGAACGGCGGCTGACCAGGACGGGAACAATTAACCCAAAGGTGTCGCGGCCGTCACGACAGGGCATCCAGGACTAGGCCAACCACCCGTTCGGATGCTTACGATCCACTCGTGACCGTGCCTGCCTCGCTCGCCATGGCCACCGGCGCACTGGTGGTCGGCGCGGTCGTCGGTTTTCTCCTGGCCCGTTCGCGGCGCCGCCGCGAGGAGCGCCGGCCAACCGGCCCCACCGTCGCCGAGCTGCTGCGGCGCCTGATCAGCTCGTCCAACAACGGCGTCGTGGTCCTGAACCGGTTCGACGACCTGGTGCTGCACAACCCGAGGGCCCTCGCGCTCGGCGTCATCCGCAACAACCAGGCCGACCCCCGCGCCCGCTCGGCAGCCGAGCAGGTGCGGGAGACCGACGAGCCGATGGAGATCGACCTGTCCCCGCTGGAGGCCCGCGGCCGCCAGCCCGAGGCGGTGCTGGCCGAGGTCCGCCCGCTCGGCGACGGCTTCACCGTGGTCGAGGCCGTCGACCACTCCGAGGCCGTCCGGCTGGAGGCCACCCGCCGCGACTTCGTCGCCAACGTCAGCCACGAGCTCAAGACCCCGGTCGGCGCGATCGCGCTGCTCACCGAGGCCGTGCTGGACGCAGCCGAGGACACCGACGAGGTCCGCCGGTTCGGCGAGAAGATCCTGCGTGAGTCGACGCGGCTGGGCCAGCTGGTCACCGAGCTGATCGCGCTGTCCCGGCTGCAGGGCGCCGAGCGGCTGCCCGACCTCAACGTCGTCGAGGTCGACGCCGTCGTGCGCGAGGCACTGGGCCGCACGCAGCTGTCGGCCGAGTCCGCCGAGATCAACGTGACCACCGACGCGCCGAGCGGACTGCTCGTCGAGGGCGACCGCACGCTGCTGGTCACGGCACTGTCCAACCTGCTGGAGAACGCCGTCGCCTACTCGACGGCGGGCAGCCCGGTCTCGATCAGCAGGCGGCTGGTCGAGGGCATGGTCGAGATCGCCGTCACCGACCGGGGCCTCGGCATCCCCGAGGACGAGCAGCAGCGGGTCTTCGAGCGCTTCTACCGCGCCGACAAGGCCCGTTCGCGTGCCACCGGCGGTACCGGGCTCGGGCTGGCGATCGTCAAACACGTCGCCGCCAACCACGGCGGCGAGGTGCGGCTGTGGAGCCTGCCGGGCACCGGGTCGACGTTCACCCTCTGCCTGCCCGCCCACCTGGGTGTCGAGCCGGAGGAACAGCAGGAGAAGACGCCCGAGCGGACAACCCGCCTCGTGGTGACCGGGACCGAACCCACCGATGGAGGAACGTTGTGACCAGGGTTCTCATCGTCGAGGACGAGGAATCGTTCGCCGACCCGCTCGCGTTCCTGCTGCGCAAGGAGGGGTTCACCGCCGCGGTGGCCTCGACCGGCCAGCAGGCGCTGGAGGAGTTCGACCGCAACGGCGCCGACATCGTCCTGCTCGACCTGATGCTGCCCGGCATGAGCGGGACCGACGTGTGCAAGCAGCTGCGTCAGCGCTCGACCGTCCCGGTCATCATGGTGACCGCGCGGGACAGCGAGATCGACAAGGTCGTCGGCCTCGAACTGGGCGCCGACGACTACGTCACCAAGCCGTACTCCGCCAGGGAGCTGATCGCCAGGGTCCGGGCCGTGCTGCGGCGCGGCGGCGAGACCGGCGGCGAGGGTGAGCTGGCGCCGCCGGTGCTGGCCGCCGGACCGGTCCGGATGGACGTCGAGCGGCACGTCGTCACCGTCGGTGGTGCCGAGGTGTCGCTGCCGCTGAAGGAGTTCGACCTGCTGGAGTACCTGCTGCGCAACGTCGGCAGGGTGCTCACCCGCGGCCAGCTCATCGACCGGGTGTGGGGAGCCGACTACGTCGGCGACACGAAGACGCTGGACGTGCACGTCAAGCGCCTGCGCTCGAAGATCGAACCCGATCCGGGCTCGCCGAGGCACCTGGTCACCGTCCGCGGTCTCGGTTACAAGTTCGAGACCTGACGCGGCGCCCCCGGCGAGCCGGGTACCGTGGTTGCTCGTGCGCCTTGGGGTACTCGACGTCGGTTCCAACACCGTCCACCTGCTCGTGGTGGACGCGCACCGTGGTGCCCATCCGACGCCGATGCACTCGGAGAAGACGGTCCTGCGTCTCGCCGAGCAGATCACCAAGGCCGGTGAGCTGAGCCGGGCGGGTGCGGATGCCCTGGTGGAAGCGGTCGAATCGGCCAAGGCCGCGGCCGTCCGGCTGGGTTGCGAGGAGCTGATGGCGTTCGCCACCTCGGCGGTCCGCGAGGCGGAGAACGCGCCGAAGGTGCTGCGCAAGGTGACCGAGCACACCGGCGTCGACCTGCAGGTGCTCTCCGGGGCGGACGAGGCGCGGCTGACGTTCCTCGCGGTACGCCGCTGGTACGGCTGGTCGGCAGGCAAGCTGCTGGTTCTCGACATCGGTGGCGGCTCGCTGGAGGTCGCCATGGGCATGGACGAGGAGCCGGAGCTGGCCGAGTCGCTGCCGCTGGGTGCCGGGCGCACCACGCGGACGCGGTTCCGGCACGATCCGCCCAGCCGCAAGGAGCTGATCGAGACCTCCGCGTGGCTGGAGGACGAGCTGGCTCCGCTGGCCGCCAAGGTGACCAAGCTCGGTCAGCCGGACCGGGTGGTCGCCACCTCGAAGACGTTCCGTTCGCTGGCGCGGCTGACCGGCGCCGCGCCGTCGGCGGCCGGGCCCCGGGTCCGCCGGGTGCTCACCGACACGGCGTTGCGGCAGCTCATCGCGTTCGTCTCACGGATGACCGCCGCCGACCTGGCCGAGCTGGAGGGCGTCAGCTCCAGCCGGGCACACCAACTGGTGGGTGGCGCACTGGTGGCGCAGGCCACCATGCGAGCGTTGTCACTCCAGGAACTCGAGATCTGCCCATGGGCGTTGCGCGAGGGGGTCATCCTGCGGCGGCTGGACCATTCCAACGGCACCGACCACACTGCAGTAAGACACCTGGGCCCCGCGCCCGGACTGGACGCAGGCGACCGGCAACGGGCACGGTAGAGATGAGCGACTCCGAAGGGTGGTGCGACAGCCAGATGACCATGGTGACGGTGGGTCGGGCCCGAGTCCGCCCACGAACCCAGGTTGACGGCCGCGTGGGGACCGCAGGATGACCGACGAATCCGGCGACCAGCGCAAGTCGCAGAAGACGGTGGCCGAGCTGCTCGCGCAGCACGGCCAGACGCAGGGCGGCGGCCGGCGCAGACGGCGCCGCGCCGATGACGACGAGACCCCCGAGGGCGGCCGCAAGCCGGGGATCAGCGACACCGCGCCCCAGGCCATCATCGACCGGGTCACCGCGGACACCCCGCCGCCGCCCAACCGCCGCAACGGCGCCCCGGGCAGGCAGCAGGAGTCCGGCGCGTACCGGCGGCCGCAGCCGGAGTCCGGCGGCTACCCGCTGCCCGGCACGGACACCGGCGGCTACCCGGTACCGGGTACCGACACCGGCGGCTACCCGAGGCCGCCGCAGCAGTCCGGCGCGTTCCCGCAACCAACCCAGCCGCCCCAGCGTTCCGGTGCCTTCCCCCGGCCGCCGCAGGAGTCGGGTGGCTTCCAGCGCCCGGCCGCCCCGCCGGAGCGCAGGCAGCCGCCCCGGCGACCGGCTCCGCCGCCGCCCGAGCCGACCGGACTGTCGTCGCGGCTGGACGGTGACGTCGACGAGGCGCCCGAGGCCCCGCCGATGGGCAGCGGCTACCACCAGGCCCCGCCACCGGCGCCCCCCGCGCCGCCGAGGCGCAGGCCGCTGGGCCGCCGCCCGGCGCCGAAGGTGGAGCCACACACCGAGCAGATTCCGGTCGTCGAGGACGAGCCGGACCTCGCCGCGGAGGAGCCACCCGCCGGCCTCGCCGACTGGCGGCACCGCAGGGAGCAGGCGCGGCTGGAGGAGACCCAGGCGTCGATGCCCGCGCTGGACGACGACGCCCCGGCAGGCATCGACCGGTCCGCACTCGACGGTGGCCCGCCGACCGGCGCCTACCCGGCACCCGCGCCCTACGACACCGGCCAGTTCGGCGGCTACCAGGAGACGTCCGGGCGCTTCAGCACCGGCGACTTCGAGGCAGTTCAGCGGCCGGTGGCAGGCGACCTCGGCCAGCAGCAGGACGACTACGACGCGGACTACGCCGACGAGGACTACGTCGACGACCCGTACGACGAGCCCGACGACCTGCCGGAGCCGGAGTACGAGGAGGAGCAGGCCTCGGCCGGCAAGCAGTGGCTGGCCATGGCCGGTCAGCTCGCCCTCGGCGTCGCGGGTGGTGCCGCGGTGTGGCTCGGCTTCAACTGGCTGTGGGGCCAGCTGTCCGTCGCCGCGCTGATCGCCGCGGTCCTGGTGATCGGGGCCCTGGTGTGGATCGTCCGCAAGATCCGCGGTGCCGACGACCTGCAGACCACGGTGCTGGCCGTCCTCGTCGGGCTGGTGGTCACCGTGTCGCCCGCCGCGTTGCTGTTGTTGTCTAAGTGACCGTCCCGATCGGGCTGTCGACCGCGTCGGTCTGGCCGTTGCGGGCCGGCGCCGGGTTCGAGCTGGCCGCCGACCTTGGCTACGACGGCGTCGAGGTGATGGTCTGGGCGGACTCGGTCAGCCAGGACGTCGCCGCGCTGCGCCGGATCAGCAGGGGCACCGGGATGCCGGTGCTGTCGATCCACTCGCCGTCGCTGCTGATCACGCAGCGGGTGTGGTCGCCGGACCCGGTCGTACGGCTGCGCCGCACCGTCGACGCCGCCGTCGAGCTGGGTGCGCCGACGGTCGTCGTGCATCCGCCGTTCCGCTGGCAGCGCCGCTACGGCGACGGCTTCGCCGACCTGGTCGCGGAGCTGGAGGAGTCCAGCGGCGTGCGGGTGGCGGTGGAGAACATGTTCAAGGTGCGCCCGCCGGGTGGCAGGCGGGACGCGCGGGTGTCGGCGTTCCGGCCGTCGATCGACCCGACCGACGTCGGCTACCGCAGCTACACGCTGGACCTCTCGCACACGGCGGCCGCCGGAATGGACGCGATGGAGCTGGCCCGGCGGATGGGCGACGGGCTGACCCACGTCCACCTGGCCGACGGCACCGGCCTGCCCAAGGACGAGCACCTGGTGCCCGGGCGCGGCACGCAGCCGTGTGCCGAGCTGCTGGAGTACCTGGCCGGCCGGGAGTTCGCCGGTCAGGTGGTGCTGGAGGTCAACACGCGGCGGGCACCGGAGCGGGCCAGGCGGCTGAAGGACCTGGCGGAGGCGTTGCTGTTCGCGCGCTTCCACCTCGGTCAGTAGCGCGTCACGCTGACCACGCGTACGGCGAACACGTAGAGTTCGGCGTGTGGATCCCCTCCGTTCGCTGATACTCGCCGCCGCCGGTAACGACTCGATCCGCCGACTGGTCGCCACGACGCCGGGCAGCAGGGACGTGGTGCGGCGGTTCGTCGCGGGCGAGACGATCGGCGACGCGGTCACGGCCGTGCGGGGACTGGCCGCCGACGGCAGGTACGCCACCCTGGACTACCTCGGCGAGGACACCACCGACGCCGACCAGGCCGAGCACACCGTCCGCACCTACCTGGAGCTGCTGGACCGCCTGCACGGCGAGGGACTGTCGGCCAGGGCCGAGGTGAGCGTGAAGCTGTCGGCGGTCGGGCAGGCGTTCGACGAGAAGCTGGCGCTGGACAACGCCTACCGGATCTGCGCGGCCGCCGAGCAGTGCCACACCACGGTCACCCTGGACATGGAGGACCACACCACCACCGACTCGACGCTGGGCATCCTCGCCGAGCTGCGCCGGACGTGGCCGTGGGTGGGTGCCGTGCTGCAGTCGTACCTGCGGCGCACCGAGGACGACGCGAAGGCACTGGCCGGGCCGGACTCGCGGGTGCGGCTGTGCAAGGGCGCCTACGCGGAGCCGCCGGAGGTCGCCCACGACGGCGCCGATGTCGACCTCGCGTACGTGCGGTGCGCGAACGTCCTGCTCGAAGGCGACGGCTACCCGATGTTCGCCACGCACGACCCGCGGCTGGTGTCGATCGTCGGCGAGCGGGCCCGCTGGTACGGCCGCAAGCAGGGCAGCTACGAGTACCAGATGCTCTACGGCGTTCGTCCCGACGAGCAGCGCAGGCTGGCGGCCGACGGCGACACCGTGCGGGTCTACGTGCCGTTCGGCGAACAGTGGTACGGCTACCTGATGCGGCGGCTGGCCGAACGTCCCGCCAACACCGCCTTCTTCCTGCGCGCGCTGGTCAGCCGTTCGTGAGCGCGGTCGACGACGCCGCGTCCTTCGGCGGCGCCCTCGCCATGCGTTCGCTCGGCGACGGGACATTCACCGCGGACCTGCGTGCCGAATGGTCCATCGGCAGCCATCCACACGGCGGCTTCCTGATCGCGCTGCTGGCCAGGGCGGCCCAGGCGGCACTGCACGAGCGCGGCGAGCCGCATCCCGACCCGCTCGTGGTCGCCGCCGACTTCCTGCGCCCGCCCGCGATCGGCCCGGTTCTGCTGCGCACCGACCTGGCCAGGGCGGGCCGCCGGGTCGCCGTCGTCGGTGTCCGGCTGGAGCAGCGGGGCCGCACCTGCGTCGAGGCGCGGGTGACCGCGGGCAGGCTGCCCGCCCGGCCGGACTGGACCGACGTCCCGGCGATGCCTGCCGAGCCGCCGCCCGGCGCGCTGGCCATGGGCGGGGCCACGCCGGAGGGCGTGTTCCACCTGTCCAAGGGCTGTGACGTGCGGCTGGACCCGGCGACGGCGGGATTCCTGGCGGGCCGGACGGCGGATCCGCCGCGGATGCGGCTGTGGGTGCGTCCCCGGGAGGGGCAGCCCGACCCGTACTTCGCGTTGCTGGCAGGCGACGTCAACCCGCCGGTGGTGTTCAACCTCGGCCGTTCGGGCTGGGCGCCGACCGTGCAGCTGACGACGTTGCTGCGGGCCCGGCCCGCGCCGGGGTGGCTGCGGGTGCAGGTGGACTGCCGCGCGGTCTACGACGCGTGGTTCGACTCCGACGCGACCGTCGTCGACTCGGCGGGCAGGCTGATCTGCCAGGCGCGGCAGCTCGCGCTGTCCTCCACCGCCTAGGGTGGGCGCCATGAGCGTGATCGCGGTACTGGGTGCGGGCAAGATCGGCGAGGCGTTGCTGTCCGGGCTGCTGCACGGTGGTCGCAAGCCGGGTGACCTGCTGTTCACCGAGCGGCACCCGGAGCGTGCGGCCGAGCTGACCGCGCGCTACGGCGTGGCAGGTGTCGACGTCCCCGACGCCGCGCGGCGGGCCGACGTGCTGGTCGTGGCGGTCAAGCCGCAGGACATCGATCCGGTGCTGGCCGAGCTGGCGCCGCTGCTGCGCCCGGAGACGCTGGTGGTGTCGCTGTGTGCCGGGCTGCCGACGTCGCTGTACGAACGCAAGCTCCCCGAGGGCACCCCGGTCGTGCGCGTCATGCCGAACACCCCGATGGTGGTCGGCGAGGCGATGAGCGCGATCTCGCCCGGCAGGCACGCCACCGGTGAGCACCTCGCGGTGGTCGAGGAGCTGCTGAGCTGCGTCGGCGCGGTCGTGCGGGTGCCGGAGGCGCAGCAGGACGCCGTGACGGCGCTGTCCGGTTCCGGGCCGGCGTACTTCTTCTTCCTGGTCGAGGCCATGATCGACGCCGGCATCCTGCTGGGGCTGCCGCGTAACGTGTCCGAGCAGCTGATCATCCAGTCCGCCAAGGGAGCGGCGAAGATGCTCGCCGAGACCGGCGAGCACCCGGTGACGCTGCGCGAAGCCGTCACCTCCCCGGCAGGCACGACCATCAACGCCATCCGTGAGCTGGAGAAACACGGCGTCCGGGCCGCCCTGCTGGCCGCCATCGAAGCCGCCCGCGACCGTTCCGTGGAGCTCGGCAAGGGCTGAAGCCTCCGGCGTCCGACGGGTGCCTCGGAAGGGACCAATGCAGTGACAGGCGTCGCATGAGTCCCATGAGTCCCGCTACCCTCACTAGAAGCACGTGCGTGTCGGTACCGCCGGTGGGGAAGCCGAGCGGCGCGACACGTGTCGAAGGACGCGGTGACGATGCCGACGAAGAAGAACGAGGTGCCGCCAGGGCGCCATGTCCAGTTCCTGACGGTCGCCGAGGTGGCCACGCTGATGCGGGTCTCCAAGATGACCGTCTACCGCCTGGTTCACTCGGGCGAGTTACCGGCTGTGAGAGTCGGCAAGTCGTTCCGGGTGCCCGAGAAGACGGTGCACGAGTACCTGAACAACGCCTACTACGACGTGGGCTGATTCAGGGGCACTATCCAACGCCAACCGGCCCTTGGGTAACCTGATAGACCGCTCGACCCGGTGCTCCCGGGCCGGCGGTCAATGACGAAACGTTAAGGAGCACCTGTGGGCTCGGTCATCAAGAAGCGCCGCAAGCGCATGTCGAAGAAGAAGCACCGCAAGCTGTTGCGCCGCACGCGGATGCAGCGCCGCAAGCAGGGTAAGTGAGCCGCAGGTTCTCCCGGCCGGTGCCGGACTGGTGGCCCGTCCACATTGTTGGGCGGGCCACAGCCATTCGAGTGAGAAGTCGCTGACCAGGGTTAACAGGTTGTAAGACCTCTCCAGATGACCTTTCCTGCGCGGTAGGATCCGTGGTGCGTCCGCGCACCGCCCCCATACCCCGACGGGCTTCGCGCGCGCCCCGCCACAGCGCCGTGCGCTGACAAACGCCTGTTCATCCAACCCAGCAGGGGGCCGAATGCCGTCCAATGTCGTTCTCGTCACCGGTGTGGGGGGAGAGCTGGGCGGAAAACTGCTGGCCAGGCTGGGCAACAACCCCGAGTTCGAACGGGTCATCGGCGTCGACACGACGCCGCCGGCCAAGGCCGTTCTGCACCGCATCGGCAACGCCGAGTTCGTCCGCGCGGACATCCGCAACCCGCTGATCGCCAAGGTGATCAGCACGGCGAAGGTCGACACGGTGGTGCACGCGTCGACGACCTGCCATCCGGCGGGCCCCGGCCGTCGCGCGCTGATCAAGGAAGTCAACGTCATCGGCACCATGCGGCTGCTCGCCGCCTGCCAGCGTTCCCCGCGGGTACGCAAGCTGGTCGTCAAGTCGACGGCGGCGGTCTACGGTGCCGGCTCCCGCTCGCCCGCGGTGTTCACCGAGGACTCCGAGCTCATCCCCACCTCGTCCAGCGGGTACGCCAAGGACGCGGTGGAGATGGAGGGCTACGTGCGGGGCATGTCGCGGCGGCGGCCGGACATCACGGTCAGCCTGCTGCGTTTCACCAACCTGATCGGGCCGGAGATGGACACGGTGCTGGCCCGCTACTTCGCCCTGCCGGTCGTGCCGACCGTGCTGGGCTACGACGCCCGCATCCAGCTGCTGCACTCCGCCGACGCGCTCGCGGTGCTGGAGCAGGCCACGCGGGACGACCTGCCCGGCGTCTTCAACGTCGGCGCCGACGGCGTGCTGACCCTGTCCCAGGCGGTGCGCCGCGCGGGCCGGGTCGAACTGCCGGTGCCCAGGGGCGTGGTCCCGTCGGTCGGCAAGGTGCTGCGGGGTGCGCGGGTGGTCGACTTCTCCGCCGACCAGCTGCGGCTGCTCAACTTCGGCCGGGTCGTCGACAACACGAAGCTCAAGGAGTCGTTCGGGTACATCCCGCGGTGGACCACCCGCGAGGCGTTCGACGACTACGTACAGGGTCGCGGGCTGCGGCCGGTGCTCGACGGCGAGCGGCTGGCCGGGCTGGCGAGCAAGGTGATGGCCGCGGCGGCCTCGGGCCAGGCCGTGCCGCGGCGGGTTCCCCGGTGACCGGATCTGAAGGGAAAGAAGGTCGGAACAGGTGACGACCAGCTTGCACGCACAGGTGATTCCGCTGCACGCGCCGGGCCGAGAACCGGAGCAGGTCGAGACCGACGAGGTAGCCGTCGAGGCTCCCGTCGTCCAGTTCCCCGCCCAACCCGCCGCCGAGGAGCCCACACCGGCGGACCTCCTCGGCTTCCTGCGTAGCAGGCTCACCGGCGACTACGCGGTCGACGAGTTCGGCTTCGACGCCGAGCTGACCGAGACCCTGCTGCTGCCGCCCGCGCGGATGCTGTACGACAAGTGGTTCCGGGTCACCACCCACGGCGTGCACAACCTGCCCGCCGAGGGCGGCGCGCTGCTGGTGTCCAACCACTCCGGCACGCTGCCGCTGGACGCGGTGATGACCGCCGTCGCGGTGCACGACGAGACGTCCGGGCGGTTCCTCCGCGGCCTCGGTGCCGACCTGGTGTTCCGGCTGCCGCTGGTCGGGTCGCTGGCACGCAAAGCGGGGCAGACCCTGGCCTGCTCCGCGGACGCCGAGCGGCTGCTGCGCTCCGGCGAGCTGGTCGGCGTGTGGCCGGAGGGGTTCAAGGGCATCGGCAAGCCGTTCTCCGCGCGGTACCGCCTGCAGCGGTTCGGCCGCGGCGGGTTCGTCTCGGCCGCGATGCGGGCCGGGGTGCCGATCATCCCGTGCTCGATCGTCGGCGCCGAGGAGATCTACCCGAAGATCGGCGACATCAAGCCGCTCGCCCGGTTGCTCGGCCTGCCGTACTTCCCGGTGACCCCGTTCTTCCCGCTGCTCGGCCCGCTGGGCGCGATCCCGCTGCCGACGAAGTGGGACATCGAGTTCGGCGAGCCCATCCGCACCGACACCTACGACGCGGACGCGCAGGACGACCCGATGCTGGTGTTCACGCTGACCGACCAGGTGCGTGAGTCGATCCAGCAGACCCTCTACCGCCGCCTGTCCCAGCGCCGCGGCCTTTTCCGCTAGCGACGGTCAGCGGCGGCGGTAGGCGATTCCGGCCGCGACGGCGCCGGCCACCGCGCCGGCGCCGAGCACCGACGGCACGCCGATCTTGGCCGCCTTGCGGCCGGTGCGGAAGTCGCGGATCTCCCAGCCGCGGGCCCGCGCGACCTCGCGCAGCCCGGTATCCGGGTTGACCGCCACCGCGGTCCCGACCACCGACAGCATCGGGATGTCGTTGGACGAGTCCGAGTAGGCACTGCACCGCCGCAGGTTGAGGCCCTCGCGCGCGGCCAGCGCCCGTACGGCGTGCGCCTTCGCCCTGCCGTGCAGCAGGTCGCCGACGAGCCTGCCGGTGTACACGCCGTCGTTGCTCTCGGCGACCGTGCCCAGCGCGCCGGTCAGCCCGAGCCGCCGGGAGATGACCGCGGCCAGCTCCACCGGCGTCGCGGTGACCAGCCAGACCCGCTGGCCCGCGTCGATGTGCATCTGCGCCAGCGCCCGGGTGCCAGCCCAGATCTTGTCGGCCATCAGCTCGTCGTAGATCTCCTCGCTGACGGCGACCATCTCGTCGACGGTCCGCCCGGCGACGAACGACAGCATGCCCTCGCGCGCGGACCGGATGCTGTCCTTGTCCTCCCTGCCGCCGACCCGGAACTTCAGCTGCTGCCAGGCGAACCGCATCATGTCCGAGGTGGTGACGAACTTGCGCGCGGCGAGTCCGCGGGCGAGGTGGAAGATCGACGCGCCCATCATCATCGTGTTGTCAACGTCGAAGAAGGCGGCGGCCGTCAGGTCCGGCGGCGCGGGCGCGGGCGGGGCCTCGGCGAGGTCGCCCTCGCGTACCTCCATCGCGACGGCCGCGTCGGCGGAGGCTTCGCCGGCCAGCTCGGCGAGCCGTTCGAGCTCGTGACTCCTATCCCTGCCACGCCGACGCGCCACGCACACCGCCTCCAGGTTCCCGAGACCAGTCCCTGTGGCACAGCGTAGCGAGCCCCGGTGACCTGCCGGTTACCGGACGGCCACCGGCTTGACCGACGGCGGCGAATCGGCGCAGGTCCCCGCGGCGGGCAGCGCGCCGAGGTCGTCGGACCAGCCGGAGGTGATCCGGTAACAGGCCATCCGGTCGGACAACGCGAGCGCCCGCTGCCCGGCCCGGGACACCAGTTCCTGGGACGCCCGGTGCGCACTCGCCGCACCGGCGGGGACGAACGGGCCGATCGCGGCCAGCCGGGCGGCCTGCCGGTCCGCCCACGTCCGCAGGCTCGCCAGCGGACGTCCGTCGGTACTCGTCGACACGGCGGTCAGCGCGCGCACGCCGGTGCGCACGGCGGCGTCGAACTCGGCGAACCCGGTGCGGAACGCCTCGGCGTCGGCCGGCCCGAGCCTGCGCAGCTCGTCCAGCCGGGAGGCGGCGAGGGTCAGCCTGCGGTCGGCGCGGGCACGGTCGTCGAAGGTCAGCCCGATCGAGACCGTCTCGGTGGCCAGCTTGACCGGGTACAGCGGCTGACCCGGTACGGCCGTTCCGGCCACGGTCACCCCGATACCGACGGCAGCGAGCAGCAGGACCGCCACCGCCACCACGGCTGCGCCGACCCGTGGCCGTGGTGCCTCGGCGGGTTCGGCGGTGGCCATCCGCTCGACGGCGGCCTGGTCGGGGACGGTCTCCGCACCCAGCCTGCGCAGCGCGGCGACGACCGCCAGCTCGTCGGAGAACTCGTCGTCGGGCATGCCGGAGTCCACGACACGAGCGAACCGCTCGCGTTCGGCCCGCTCGCGCGGTGACCACCGCGGACTCTTCACGGCGGGTTAAACGATGAACAAGGTTTCCGGTTATGGCCGGACCGTTATCGCAACCCGGTCGGCAACAGCTGCGCCAGCCGCCGCACCGCGCGGTGCTGCAGTGCCTTCACCGCGCCCTCGTTGCGCCGCATGACGGCGGCCGTCTCGGCGACCGAGAGGCCCTGCATGAACCGCAGCACGATGCATTCGCGCTGGTCCTGGCCCAGTTCGGCGATGCAGCGCAGCAGCTCGGAGTTGGTGGCCCTGCTCAGTACCTGCTGCTCGGGACCGGCGGGCGGCGCGACGCTGGGCCCGGCGAACGTTCCGGACTCGGCCACCTCGTCGGTGACGACCTCCAGCCGGAACCGGCTGGACTTCACGTGGTCGAGCACCAGGTTGCGGGCGATCGTGATGAACCAGGCGCCGACGTCGCGGCCTTGGTAGCTGACCGACGTGATCCGCCGCAGCGCTCGCAGGAACGTCTCGCTGGTGACGTCCTCGGCGAGATCGCGGTCGCCGAGGCGCAACAGCACGTACCGGTAGACGACGTGCACGTAGCGGTCGTAGAGCTGCCCGAATGCCGCCGTGTCGCCCGCCTGCGCGGCGTGCACCAGCTCCCACGCCGGTGAGGGAGCTTCGCGAGCCGGGCTCACGCGAAGAGGCGCGGGACCGTCGAACGCGACCTGCAGGCTCATCCGCAGCACCTCCCTCGAGTGATCAAGACCACCCCAGCCGGGCAAGGACTAGGGCAGCATACGTGTTGTTACCGCGAAGTAGGTAGTGGTGGGTTTGTTGCGGAAGTGCGACGAAGGTGCTTTCCGGCCATTACGTCGTCCCCGGATGACAGACTGGTCACGGTCTCGACGATGTGGTGAGAGGAGCCAGAATTGTCGGCTGAACAGGGCAATCACGGCCGCCGGCCGGAGGCGGGTGGCAACGTCGCCGACCTCGTCGCGGACGCGGCACGGCAGTGGCCCGATTCGCTGGCCCTGATCGATTCCGGAACCGGAATCACCCTCACCTGGGGGGCGGTCGACGCGGCCGTGAACGCCGAGGCCCGCAGGCTGCTCGACGCCGGGCTCACCGCGGGCGACCGGGTCGCCGTCCGGCTGCCGACGTCCACCGCCTTCGCGGTGACGTTGTTCGGCGTGCTGCGGGCGGGCGGCGTCGCCGTCCCGCTGTCGCCGCAGGCGCCCGCGGCCGAGCTGATCCCGTTGCTGGAGCACTGCTCCCCACGGCTGCTGGTCAGCGCCGAGCCGCACGCCGACGACCTGCCGGAGGGCGTCCGCGGGCTGGAACCACCCGACGTGCGTGGCGAGCCGGGTGAGCGCGTCGAGCCGGCCGGGGCGGGCGAGGACATCGCGGTCATCTCCTACACCTCGGGCACCACCGGGCCGCCGCGTGGCGTGATGCTGTCGCACCGGGCACTGCTGGCCAACGTCGAGCAGCTGAGCGCCATCGAACCGCCGGTGCTGGAGCACGCCGACCGTGCGTTCGTCGCCATCCCGCTGTTCCACGTCTACGGCCTCGGTCCGGGCCTGCTGCAGTCCACCGCCGTCGGCGCGACCGTCGTGCTGGCGCAGCGGTTCGACGCCAGGCAGGCACTGGCCGACTGCGTGACCTACCAGGTCACCTCCATCGCGGGCGTGCCCGCGATGTACGCCGAGTTCGCCGCGCTGCCGCCGGAGGAACTGGCCGCCGGGCTGGCCACCGTGCGCAGGCTGACCTCGGGCGCGGCGCCGCTGCACCCCAAGGTCCTCGCCGCGGTCAGGGAAGCCACCGGCATCGACGTCTACGAGGGCTACGGCCTGACCGAGGCCGCGCCGGTCGTCACCACCACGCTGGTCACCGGGTACCCGAAGCCCGGTTCGGTCGGCAGGCCGCTGCCCGGTGTCGAGCTGCGGCTCGTCGACAGCGACGGCGGCGCGGGCCCGGTCCCGCTCGACCCGGACGACCTGGCGGACTCGTTCGACGAGGAGGACGGCGGCACCGGCCTGGTGTCGCTGCGCGGTGCCAACCTGTTCTCCGGGTACTGGCCCGACGGCGACCACGGACCGGACGATGAGGGCTGGTTCCGCACCGGCGACGTCGGCTACCTGGACAACGAGGGCGACCTGCACCTGGTGGACCGCGCCAACGACCTGATCATCGTCAACGGGTTCAACGTCTACCCGAACGAGGTGGAGCAGGTCATCGACGAGCTGCCCGAGGTGGAGGAGTCGGCGGTGGTCGGCGTGCTGGACGAGCGCAGCGGCGAGGCGGTCAAGGCCGTCGTCGTTCCGGTGTCCGGCGCGTCGCTGTCCGAGCAGCAGGTGATCGACCAGTGCACCGGCAGGCTGGCGACGTACAAGGTGCCGACCACCGTCGAGTTCGCCGAGACCCTGCCGCATTCGCCGACGGGCAAGCTGCGCCGCATGCGCTTGCGCTAGAAAGGGGCCCCATGGAACACCAGGTGACCGTGGTGACGCGGGAAGGCTGCTCGGCCTGCGTGAAGGCGGAGCAGGACGTGGAGCGCATCTGCGGCGAGATGGGCGTCGAGTGGTCGACGCTGGACGTGGACAGCGACCCGGAATGGCGGGCGGAGTACGGCGACCGGGTTCCGGTGATCCTGGTCAACGGCGAGGAACACGGCTACTGGGCCGTCGAGGAGGACCGGCTGCGGGCGGCGCTGCGTCCCTGGCGCGTAAGCAATTCGTAAGTCGGCACGGGCCATCTTCGGGGCCGCGGGCTCCGAAGATGGAGGCATGAACGACAGGAAGGCCGCCGCTCTCGCCGGTGTGCTGTCGGTGGCCGCCGCGATCGCGGCGGGGCACCTGGCCGCCGGGTTCCTCGGCGGCGCCACCTCGCCGCCGGTCGCCGTCGGCAACTGGGTGGTCGACCTCTCCCCGCACTGGCTGACCGAGTTCGCCAAGGAGACGTTCTACCTCTACGACAAGCTGGCGCTCGGCGTCGGCATGGCCGTGGTGATCACCGTGCTCGCGGCGGTGGCCGGGCTGGTGTCGAGGCGGACGCCGACGCCCGGCGTGGTGATCATCCTGGCGTTCGGCGCGCTCGGCGTCGCCGCCGTGTTCCGCCAGCCCGAAGCCGGGCAGCTCGGCGTGCTGGCGCCGCTGGTGAGCGTGGTCGTCGGCGTCCTGGTGTTCCGGTGGCTGCACCGGCTGGCCGCCGAGCGTGCCGAGGCCGGGTTCGACGGCCTGAGCAGGCGGCGGTTTCTCCGTGGTGCGGCCGGTGTCGCGGCGGGTGCCGGTGTCGCCGGGCTGGCCGGGCAGCTGGTCGGCGCGGGGGCGAACGCCGAGAGTTCCCGCGCCGCGGTCGGCCCGCTCGTCCCCGCCCGGCCCGCGCCGCCGATCCCGGCCGACGCTGACTTCGCCAAGCTGGGCACGCCGACGTTCCTCACCCGCAACCAGGACTTCTACAAGATCGACACCGCGCTGGTGCTGCCCCAGGTGCCCGCCGAGGACTGGCAGCTGCGCATCCATGGCCTGGTCGAGCGGGAGCTGACGTTCAGCTACGCCGACATCCGGAACCGGCCGCTGGTGGAGCGGCCGGTCACGTTGTGCTGTGTGTCGAACGAGGTCGGTGGCGACCTGATCTCCACGGCCAACTTCGTCGGCGTCGAACTGCGTGATCTGCTGAACGAGGCCGGGGTGCGGCCCGAGGCCGAGCAGCTGTTCTCCACCAGCGCCGACGGCTGGACCTGCGGCACCCCGGTGGCGACGCTGCTGGAACCCGACCGCGGCGCGTTGCTCGCGCTCGGCATGAACGGCGAGCCGCTGCCGATCCGCAACGGGTTCCCGGCGCGGCTGGTGGTCCCTGGGCTGTACGGCTACGTGTCGGCGACCAAGTGGGTCACCGACCTGGAGCTGACCACCTGGGACGCGCGGCGGCCGTACTGGCTCGACCGCGGGTGGGCGCAGCGGGCGCCGGTCAAGACGCAGTCCCGGATCGACTCACCGCGGGGATTCGACCGGGTTCCGGCCGGGACCGTGCGGGTGTCCGGCATCGCCTGGGCGCAGCACACCGGCGTCGACAAGGTCGAGGTCCGGGTCGGCACCGGCCCGTGGCAGCCCGCCACGCTGTCGGCCGAGGTGAGCAGGGACACCTGGCGGATGTGGTGGACCGAGCTGCGGGTGCCGGTAGGCACGCACCAGATCAGCTGCCGGGCGACCGACCGCTCCGGCTACACGCAGACCGGCGAGCGGGCGGACACGGTGCCCGACGGCGCCACCGGCTGGCACAGCGTGACAGTGACCGCCGCCTGAATGCCGTGAAGGCGGCCCTCACGGCATCCGCCGGGTTCTCACCTGGTGCCGATCGCCCGCGTGAACGGGCCGTTCGCGCGAGTCGTACGTTCTGGGGCGCGAGTCGTAGGTTCTGACGCGCGAGTTGTACGTTCCCGACCGCCTGGTCCCACTGTCCGGCACGTCGGTTCCAGATAGCGAGACCAGCCCGTCGGGGCGGCCGAACGGGCCGCTCGCGCGGCCCCGCCGGGCCGGAGCACGAGTTTCGCGTTCCTGAACACGTCACTCGCGTTCCCGAACACGACACTCACCATCCGGACCCCGCGTCCCAGCCCGTGAACCCACCCACGCCAACGGGCCACACGCCGCGAGTCTCGCGCTCAGGAACGCGAGTCTCGCCTTCCGGAACGCGAATGACGCGCTCCGGACCACCCGACGCCGTGAGGGCCCCCTTCACGGCATCGGCCGCAGGCGCTTTGGACGGCTGCTTGAGATCTGCTTCACGTCGGCTCAAGGCTCTGACCACCGACTTTGTGCCTGCGTTCACAAGTAGCTACCGTTAGGAGCAGCACCGGCGAGGGCGAAGCATCGAACACCTTCTGGCCCGCCGGGTCAAGGCTTGATTTCGAGTGCCGTTCTCGCATTGCCGGATCGGTACCTGCGTGACGAGGAGTGTGGGCGTGGCGGCACAACGTGGCCGGGCTGGTGGCCCGGACGCCGACAACGCGCCCACAGCGGAGATGCCCGCCGTGCCGGCCGGGGCCGAGGTCGTCCGGTCGCGTGCCGCGATCCCCGAGGCCGCCGTCGCGCGGCTGGCCGTCTACCTGCGGGTGCTGTCCGCCATGGCCGAGCAGGGCGCGACCACCGTGTCCAGCGAGGAGCTGTCCTCGGCCGCCGGGGTGAACTCGGCGAAGCTGCGCAAGGACCTGTCCTACCTCGGCTCCTACGGCACCCGGGGCGTCGGCTACGAGGTGTCCGTGCTGGTCGGCCAGATCGAGCGCACGCTCGGGCTGACCCGCCAGCACCGCGTCGCCGTCGTCGGGATCGGTAACCTCGGGCACGCGCTGGCCAACTACGGCGGGTTCCCCGGCCGCGGCTTCCCGGTCGAGGCGCTGTTCGACCTGGACCCCGACCTGATCGGCGTGCCGGTCGGCGGGCTGCCGGTCTCGCACGTCGACGACATCCCGAAGGTCTGCGCCGAGCGGCAGATCTCCATCGGCGTCATCGCCACCCCGCCCACCGCGGCCCAGTCGGTCTGCGACCGGCTCGTCGCGGGCGGCGTGCAGTGCATCCTGAATTTCGCCCCGGTCGTGCTGCAGGTGCCGGGGCACGTGGAGGTCCGCAAGGTGGACCTGGCCGTCGAGCTCCAGATTCTGTCGTTTCACGTGGCCCGCCGGGCGGACCATGTGAACAACGGCAGCCTGGAACTGGACGGGGCCGGCGGTAACGGAGTGGTGGTGCGCTGATGAACGTCCTGGCCATCGGTCTTTCCCATCGCACGGCGGAGCTGGCCACCCTGGAGCGGGTGGCCGTTCCCGCCGCGGAGATCGGCAAGGTGCTGCACGAGCTGCAGCAGGCGCGGCACGTCAGCGAGGCCATGCTGCTGTCGACGTGCAACCGCATCGAGGTCTACGCCGTCGTCGAGACGTTCCACGGCGGCCTGGCCGACATCGCCGAGGTGCTGGCCCGGCAGGCCGGCGTCGAGCCGGCCTCGCTGTACGAGAACTTCTACGTGCACTACGCCGGTGCCGCCATCGAGCACATCTTCTCCGTCGCGTCCGGCCTGGACTCGATGGTCGTGGGGGAGACGCAGATCCTCGGCCAGGTGCGTGCCGCCTACGCCACCGCCCGCGAGCAGGGCACGGTCGGCCGGGTGCTGCACGAGCTGGTCCAGACGACGCTGCGGGTCGGCAAGCGGGTGCACACCGAGACCGGACTCGGCGCGCTGGGTGCCTCGGTGGTGTCCGAGGCGCTGGCCGCCGCCGGTGACCTGACCGGGCGGCACGCGCTGATCGTCGGCGCGGGCTCGATGGGCGCGCTGGCCGCCAGCCAGCTGCGGCAGGCCGGGATCGGCTCGGTCACCGTGGCCAACCGCACCGAGGCCAACGCCGAGCGGCTGGCCCGTTCGGTCGCCGAGCAGGGGATCGGCGCGACGGTCGTGGCCATGGCCGAGCTGGCCGGTGCCGTGTCCGCCGCCGACGTCGTCGTGTGCTGCACCGGTGCCCAGGGTGCCGTGCTGACCGCCGACCTGGTGAGCGAGCGGTCCGTCCGGCCGCTCGTGGTGTGCGACCTGGCCCTGCCGCGCGACGTCGACCCGGCCGTCGGCGAGGTCGCCGGGGTCACCCTGGTCGACCTGGAGACCGTCCGGCGGATGGCAGGCAACTCCACGCACACCGACAAGCAGATCGCCAGGGCGACCGGGATCGTCCTCGACGAGATCCGCGACTACCTCGCCGGCCAGCGCAGCGCGTCGGTCACCCCGACCGTGACCGCACTGCGCAAGCGGGCCGCCGAGGTCGTCGACTCCGAGCTGCTGCGGCTGGACCACCGGCTGCCCGAGCTCGACACCCGCACCCGTGACGAGGTCGCCAGGACGGTGCGCCGCGTGGTCGACAAGCTGCTGCACACGCCCACCGTGCGGGTCAAGCAGCTGGCGGGCGAGTCCGCCGGCACCGACTACGCCGACGCGCTGCGCGAGCTGTTCGAGCTCGACCCGCAGGCACCGGCGGCGATTCGTAAGTCCTCTGTGGACGGTGAGCAGGTATGACCAGGATCATCAGGATCGGCACCAGGGCCAGCAAGCTCGCCCTGGCCCAGACCGGGACGGTCGCCGCGGCGCTGGAGGCCGCCGGGGCGACGGTCGAGATCGTCAAGGTCTCCACGCCCGGCGACCGCTCCAGCGCGCCCATCGCCGAGATCGGCGTGGGGGTGTTCACCTCCGCGCTGCGCGAGGCGCTGCTGAGCGGGCAGATCGACGTCGCCGTGCACTCGTACAAGGACCTGCCCACCGCGCCGCAGGACGGGCTTTCGCTGGCGGGCGTGCCGCAGCGGGAGGACCCGAGGGACGCGCTGTGTGCCCGCGACGGCCTGACGCTGGGCGAGCTGCCGCCGGGCTCGCGGATCGGCACCGGCGCGCCGCGCCGGACCGCGCAGCTGAAGGCGCTCGGCCTCGGCCTGGAGATCGTGCCCATCCGCGGCAACATCGACACCAGGCTGGGCAAGGTAACCAGCGGTGAGCTGGACGCCGTCGTGCTGGCCAGGGCCGGACTGTCCCGGTTGGACAAGCTGGCCGTGGTGACCGAGACGCTGGACCCCATCCAGATGCTGCCCGCTCCCGCACAGGGTGCGCTGGCCGTGGAGTGCCGGGCCGACGACGTGGACGTCGAGCACCTGCTTCACTCCACTGTGGACGACCCGACCACCAGGGCCGCCGTCGCGGCCGAGCGGTCCATGCTGGCCGCGCTGGAAGCGGGATGCAGTGCGCCGGTCGGCGCGCTGGCCGAGGTGGTCGAGGATCTGGACGAGAACGGGTCCGTCGTCGAGCGGATCTCGTTGCGCGGCACGGCCGCGGTCACGTCCGAGTCCGGCGCCGTGGAGATGCTGCGGGCATCCGGGGTGGCCGACATCGGCGACGCCGAGAAGCTCGGCCGCATGGTCGCCGACGAACTGCTGGACCTCGGTGCCGGCGCCGTCCGGCCAGGCACCTGATCCCCGCCCAGGTTTTCTTTTCAGGCCGAGCGCAGAACCGGCCGACCGATCAAGGAGATACGCACAGATGACCCCCGCGCGTAAGACCACCGGGCGCGTCGCCTTCGTGGGCTCGGGCCCCGGTGACGCCGGACTGCTGACCGTCCGCGCCCAGGAACTGCTGGCCAAGGCCGAGGTCGTGGTGACCGACCCCGACGTGCCCGCCGGTGTGCTGGCGTTCGCCACGTCCGACGCCGAGGTCCGCCCGGCCGTCGGCGAGCCGGCCGAGGTGGCCAAGGACCTGGTCAACGAGGCGAAGTCCGGCCGGCTGGTGCTGCGCCTGGTCGCGGGTGACCCGCTGACCCAGCCCGCGGTCGTCGCCGAGGTGCAGGCCGTCGGCAAGACCAGCGCGGTGTTCGACGTGGTGCCCGGTGTCTCGCCCGGTGTCGCGGTGCCCGCCTACGCCGGGGTGGCGCTGGGTGGCACACACACCGAGGTCGACGTCCGGTCCGAAGTGGACTGGGCGGCGCTGGCTTCGGTGCCGGGGCCGATCGTGCTGCACGCGACGTCGAGCCACCTGGCCGAGGCCGCGGGCGCGCTCGCCGAGCACGGCGTTGCCGGGACCACGCCGGTCGCGGTGACCAGCAACGGCACCGTCAACACGCAGCGCACCGTCGACACCACGCTGGCGTCCCTCTCGGCCGACGCCGGTGAGCTGGTCGGCCCGCTCGTGGTGACCGTCGGCCAGGCGGCCGGCGCGCGGTCGAAGCTGTCCTGGTGGGAGTCGCGGGCGCTGTACGGCTGGAAGGTCCTGGTGCCGCGGACCAAGGAGCAGGCCGGTGACATGGCCGACCGGCTGCGCAGCCACGGCGCGACCCCGCACGAGGTGCCGACCATCTCCGTCGAGCCGCCGCGCAGCCCGGCGCAGATGGAGCGCTCGGTGAAGGGCCTGGTCGACGGCCGGTACCAGTGGCTGGTGTTCACCTCCACCAACGCCGTGCGCGCGGTGTGGGAGAAGTTCGAGGAGTTCGGCCTGGACGCCAGGGCGTTCTCCGGGGTGAAGATCGCCTGCGTCGGCGACGCCACCGCGGCGAAGGTCCGCTCGTTCGGGATCATCCCGGAGCTGGTGCCGACCGGTGAGCAGTCCAGCGAGGGCCTGCTGGCCGAGTTCCCGCCCTACGACGACGTGCTCGACCCGGTGGACCGCGTGCTGCTGCCGCGGGCCGATATCGCCACCGAGACCCTGTCGGCCGGGCTGCGGGACCGCGGCTGGGAGATCGACGATGTGACGGCGTACCGCACCGTGCGTGCCGCGCCGCCGCCCGCCGAGACCCGCGAGATGATCAAGACCGGTGGGTTCGACGCGGTGTGCTTCACGTCGTCGTCGACCGTGCGCAACCTGGTCGGCATCGCGGGCAAGCCGCACGCGCGCACGCTGGTCGCCTGCATCGGCCCGAAGACCGCGGAGACGGCGACGGAGTTCGGCCTGCGGGTCGACGTCCAGCCGGAGACGCCCAACGTCCTCACGCTGGTCGACGCCCTGGCCGCGCACGCCGCGCGGCTGCGGGCCGAGGGTGCCCTGCCGCCGCCGCGCAAGGCCAAGCGCGCGCGTCGTTCCTGACAGCGCTTCGCCCGGAAGAAGAGGCAGCCGGCGGGCGGCGTACCCTCGGGAGAGTGTTTCCCGAACACCGCCCCCGCCGGCTCCGGACCACACCCGCGATGCGCAGGCTGGTCAGCGAGACGACGCTGCGGCCGCGCCAGCTGATCCTGCCGATGTTCGTCGCGGAAGCCGCCGACGAGCCCAAGCCCATCGCCAGCATGCCCGGCGTCGTCCAGCACACCCGCGACAGCCTGCGCAAGGCCGCCGTCGACGCGGTCCGGGCCGGTGTCGGCGGGCTGATGCTGTTCGGCGTGCCCGCCACCCGTGACGCCATCGGTTCCGGCGGCACCGACGAGAACGGCATCCTCAACGTCGCCCTGCGCGACCTGCGCGCCGAGCTCGGCGACGAGACCGTCCTGATGGCCGACACCTGCCTCGACGAGTTCACCGACCACGGCCACTGCGGCGTGCTGGACGCGAACGGCGAGGTCGACAACGACGCCACGCTGCAGCGCTACGCCGAGATGGCGCTCGCGCAGGCCGACGCGGGGGCCCACCTGCTCGGGCCCAGCGGGATGATGGACGGTCAGGTCGGCGCCATCCGCGCCGCGCTCGACGACGCCGGTCACACCGGCACCGGCATCCTGGCCTATTCGGCGAAGTTCGCCAGCGCGTTCTACGGCCCGTTCCGGGAAGCCGTCGACTCGCAGCTCACCGGCGACCGCAAGACCTACCAGCAGGACCCCGGCAACGTCCGCGAGGCGCTGCGGGAGATCGAGCTGGACCTCGCCGAGGGCGCCGACGCC
The DNA here is from genome assembly GCF_004214935.1 of Amycolatopsis suaedae. GTDB lineage: Bacteria > Actinomycetota > Actinomycetes > Mycobacteriales > Pseudonocardiaceae > Amycolatopsis > Amycolatopsis suaedae. Next base: position 315,892 of record NZ_SFCC01000004.1, on the reverse strand, counting down.
ATCATGATCAAGCCGGCGCTGGCCTACCTGGACGTCGTGCGCGCCGCCGCACAGATGTCGCCCGTTCCGGTGGCCGCGTACAACATTTCCGGCGAGTACGCCATGGTCGAGGCGGCCGCCGCGAACGGCTGGCTGGACCGGGAACGCACGATCCTGGAGGTCCTGACCTCGATCCGCCGGGCGGGCGCCGACATGATCCTCACCTATTGGGCGGCGGAGGCGGCGCGCCTCCTCGACTAGGCCGTCCTCAGCCCCACCACCACCCTCAGCGGAAACGCTGCGCGTAGCAGTACTCTCTCTGGGGTGACTGAGAGCACTCCCGCAGCGCAAACGCGCGGACCCGAGCCGCAGGTCGTCAAGGTCGCCTTCTATCTGTGGATCGCGTCCGCCGTGGCGATGATCGGCGGCGCCGCGATGTCGCTGGCCATGAAGGACCGGATCGTCGAGCTGACCCTCGAGGTCAACCGCGACCCCCGGCTCACCCCCGACCTGGTCAGCCGTGGCACCAACACGCTGCTGTGGACGTTCCTCGTCGGCGCGGTGGTGTTCGGCGTGTTGTTCGTGCTGTTCGCCTGGAAGTCCCGCGAGGGCACCCGCTCGGCCCGCACGGTGCTGGCCGTCCTCGCCGTGGTGACCGCGTTGTTCCAGATGCTGATCTTCCTCAACGAGGTCAAGGTCCTCGCCATCGTGCTCTCGATCGGCGCCGGTGTCTGCATGTTCCTGCCCAGCACGACCGGCTACTTCGAGAAGCTGCCGAAGAAGTGACCGACGAGCCGGTGCTGTTCGACGAGCCGGGTGCCGGCGGCGCCCCGCTGCTGTGGGGCCCCGGTTTCGCACTCGCCGGCTACCTGTCCGAACTGGCGCTCGGCGGGCCGACGCACACGCTGGCCTGGATCCTGATCGGCATCGGGCTGCTCGCGGTGAGCGCGGTGTGGGTCACGGCCCGGCGCCGGTTCCTCAGCGTCCGGCTCACCACCGAGACGCTCACGCTGGGCCGCGAGGAACTGCCGGTGGCCCGCATCGCCGAGGCGGGTGGCGAACTGGGCGCCCCGCTCGGTGCGCGGGTGCTCGGCGGCGCCTATACGGTTCCCCGCAAGTACGACGAGCTGCCGTTGCGGCTCGACGACGACAGCATCGTGCTGGCCTGGGCCAAGGACGTCGAGGGCCTGCGGGACGCCCTGACCAGGGCGAAGGGAGCGCAGAAGTGACCGAGCCAGTGTGGCCAGCCGAGCCGTTCCCCGCCCAGCAGAAGCTGCACCAGCCGTGGCGGGTGGGCCTGGCCGCGACCGAGGTCGTGCTCGCCGCGCTGGCCCTGTGGGGGGCGTTCGCGCTCTGGCCGATGGGCATCAACGACATCGTGCTGCGGCTGAACAACGGCGAGGAACTGGTGTCGACCCACTACACCGGCAGCTGGATCTTCACCGCGATCGTGGTCGGCACGCTGGCCGCGGTCCTGGTGGTCGACGCCCTGCGTCAGCTCGCGCTCGGCCTGCGGGTGCGTACCCGCGGCCGGTAGCCCGCCGCCGTTTTGCGAGACTGGCTCGCGTGACACGACGAGTCGATCAGTCGAAGGCGTGGTTCGACCGGGCGAGTGCCGCGACACCCGGTGGGGTGAACTCCCCGGTGCGGGCGTTCAACGCCGTCGGGGGCACGCCGCGGTTCATGGTCCGGGGCTCCGGCGCCTACCTGTGGGACGCCGACGACAACCGCTACGTCGACCTGGTGTCGTCGTGGGGGCCGATGATCCTCGGGCACGCGCACCCGGACGTGGTGAACGCCGCCACGCGGGCCGCGGCGGGCGGGCTGTCGTTCGGCACGCCGACCACCGGCGAGGTGGAGCTGGCCGAGGAGATCATCGCCAGGGTCGAGCCGGTGCAGCAGGTCCGCCTGGTCAACTCCGGCACCGAGGCCACGATGAGCGCGATCCGGCTGGCCAGGGGGTACACCGGGCGCACCAAGATCATCAAGTTCGCCGGCTGCTACCACGGGCACGTCGACGCCCTGCTCGCGCAGGCGGGTTCCGGGGTCGCCACGCTCGGCCTGCCGACCTCGCCCGGGGTCACCGGCGCGCAGGCGGCCGACACGATCGTCCTGCCGTACAACGACATCGACGCCGTCCGGAAGTCCTTTGCGGACAACGAGGGGCAGATCGCGGCGATCATCACCGAAGCCGCGGCAGGCAACATGGGCGCGGTCGCGCCGGACGCCGGTTTCAACGAGGCCCTGCGTGCGGTGGCCCACGAGCACGGCGCCCTGCTGATCATGGACGAGGTGATGACCGGCTTCCGCGTGTCGGCGGCGGGCTGGTTCGGCCTGGAAGCCGTCGCGGGCGACCTGTACACGTTCGGCAAGGTCATGTCCGGCGGCCTGCCCGCCGCCGCGTTCGGCGGCCGTGCCGACATCATGGCCAGGCTGGCCCCGAGCGGCCCGGTCTACCAGGCGGGAACGCTGTCCGGAAACCCGGTCGCGGTCGCCACTGGGCTGGCCACGCTGCGGGCGGCCGACGACGCGGTGTATCGCGCGCTGGACGCCAACTCGCAGCGGCTGGGCGCGTTGTTCACACAGGCACTCGACGCCGCCGGGGTCGCGCACACCGTGGCCTACGCCGGCAACCTGGTCAGCGTGTTCTTCACCGAGCGGCCGGTGCGTAACTACGCCGACGCCGCGGCCACGCAGACCTGGCGCTTCCCGCCGTTCTTCCACGCCCTGCTCGAGCACGGCGTGTACGCGCCGCCGAGTGCCTACGAGGCGTGGTTCGTCAACGCGGCCATGGACGACGCGGCGTTCGAGATCATCGAGGCGGCGCTGGAACCCGCGGCCAGGGCCGCCGCGGCCGCGCGGGAGCAGGCGTGAGGACCATCGTCCACCTGCTGCGGCACGGTGAGGTACACAACCCCGACGGCATCCTGTACGGCAGGCTGGCCGGTTTCCGGCTGTCCGACCGGGGCAGGCGGCAGGCGCTGACCGTCGCCGAGGCGCTGTCCGGTCACGAGATCGTGCACGTCGTGGCCTCGCCACTGGAACGTGCCCAGGAGACCGCGGGGCCGGTCGCCGACGCGCACCGGCTCGACGTCGCCACCGACGAGGGCCTGATCGAGGCGGCGAACCTGTTCGAGGGCAAGCGGGTCGCCGTCGGCGACGGGGCGTTGCGGCACCCGTCGCACTGGTCGAAGCTGCGTAACCCGTTCCGCCCGTCGTGGGGTGAGCCGTACCTGGAGATCGCGCACCGGATGCTCGGCGCCGTCCACCGGGCGCGGGACGCCGCGACCGGGCACGAGGCGCTGTGCGTGTCTCACCAGCTGCCCATCTGGACGCTGCGCAGCTTCGTCGAGGGCCGTCCACTGTGGCACGACCCACGTCGGCGGCAGTGCTCGCTGGCGTCGCTGACCAGCCTGGTCTTCGAGGGCGACCGGCTGGACCGCGTCGTCTACAGCGAGCCGGCCGGGCGCACCGACCCGAAGGTGACCGGGGCATGAGGCTGGTCGCGGCCGTGTTCGCGGCGGTGCTGCTGGTCGCCGGGTGCAGTTCCGGCGAGGACGCCGTCGCCCGCGGCGGGGACTTCCAGTTCGTCTCGCCGGGCGGCAAGACCGACATCTTCTACGAGGGCGCCGACCGCCAGGCGCTGCCGGAGGTGTCCGGTGAGGACCTGATGGACCCGAACAAGCGCATCTCGGTGTCCGACTTCGCCGGCAAGGTCGTCGTGATCAACATCTGGGGCCAGTGGTGTGCGCCGTGCCGCACCGAGGCGCCCGAGCTGCAGAAGGTGTACGACCAGACCAAGGCGGCCGGGGTGCAGGTGCTCGGCATCGACGTGAAGGACCCCGACCGGTCGGCGCCGCAGGACTTCATGCGTGACCGCGGGCTGACCTACCCGTCGATCTACGACGAGCCCGGCCGCTCGCTGCTCGGCCTGCGTGGTTACCCGCGCAGCGTCGTGCCGTCGACGATCATCGTGGACAAGCAGCAGCGTGTGGCCGCGATCTTCCTGCGCGACCTGCTGGCCACCGACCTGCTGCCCGTTGTGAACCGGCTCACCGCCGAGTCCTGACGTGCCCGCACCCTCGTGCGATCTGGTGACGTCCTGATGCCGTGAAGGCCCCCTTCATTACGTGAGACGTCAGGGGCCCGGCAAAGTCCGGGCGGTCGGGCTCCCGGCGGTGCTACCAAGGGCACCTTGGTTGCGCGTTGCGCCACCAAGGTGCCGTTCGTGGCGTGGCGTTGGCTCGGTGTTGTCTCGTTGGTGGTGGTCGGTGGGGCTACCGGGCGTGCTGGGTCTGCTAGGGCCCAGGCAAAGTCGGGCTCTGTGCGTTCGAACGCAGAACTCGCGGGCCGGAGCGCAGAACTCATGATGTGGACCGGGTTCTCACCCTGTGCCGGTCACCCGCGTGAGCGGCCCGTTCGCGCGAGTTGTCCCGTCCCAAGCACGTGAAGGCCACCTTCACCACGTCAGAAGTAATGAAGGGGGCCTTCCCACCCTGGCCAGACCCGCGGACGGGACACACCCGCCACATCGGCACCGGCAGGCACAGCAACCGAGCTGCCGTCGCGGGGAAGCCGGGGACCCGAACCTGGGCTCTCAGGTTCGAGTCCTACCCTGATCTGGTGAACCTGACCGAGCTGGCGATCTCCGGACCGCTCCTGCTCGCCGCGGGGGTGGCGCTGCTCGCCGGCGCGATCTCGTTCGCGTCCCCGTGTGTGGTGCCGCTCGTGCCCGGCTACCTGGCCTACCTCGCCGCCCTGGTCGGCGCCGAGGCGCCCGCCGTCGGCGCGGACGAGGAGCGCAAGCGCGGCCGGTACGCCGTCGTCGGCGCGACCGGTCTGTTCGTGCTCGGCTTCACCGTCGTGTTCACCGCCGGCGTCGGCGGCATGGTGTGGCTGGTCGACGCGTTGTACGCCAACAACGAACTGCTGCAGCGCATCGGCGGCGTCGTCACCATCGCCATGGCCCTGGTCTTCCTCGGCCTGATTCCGTGGCTGCAGCGCGACGTCCGCTCGCACCGGGTCCCGCGGGGCGGCGTCTGGGGCGCGCCGCTGCTCGGCGCGGTGTTCGGTCTGGGGTGGACGCCGTGCATCGGCCCGACGCTGGCGGCCGTCCTCAGCATGGCGACGGCCACCGGCTCCAGCGGTGCCCGCGGCGTGTTCCTCGTCCTGGCCTACTGCGTCGGCCTCGGCCTGCCGTTCATCCTGATCGCGTTCGGCCTGCGCTGGGCGGTGCGGGCCACCGACTGGGTACGCAGGCACGGCCGCCAGGTCCAGCTGGTCGGCGGCGGGCTGCTGCTGATCGTCGGGATCCTGCTGGTCACCGGGCTGTGGACGGACCTGGTCGGCTGGATGCGCAACACCTTCATCTCCGACGTGGAGCTGCCCCTGTGAGCAACACGCTGGCGTTCCTGCGCAACACCTGGCGCGGCCTGACGTCGATGCGCACCGCGCTGATCCTGCTGTTCCTGCTGGCCCTGGCCGCGCTGCCCGGCGCGCTGCTGCCGCAGCGCCAGCTCAACCCCGGCAAGACCGCGGAGTACATCGCCGCACACGGCTGGTGGGGTGAGCTGCTGGACCGGGCGCAGTTCTTCGAGGTGTACGGCAGCGTCTGGTTCTCGGCGATCTACCTGCTGCTGATGATCTCGCTGGTCGGCTGCCTGCTGCCGCGCAGCCTGGAGTACGTCAAGGCCATGCGGGGCAAGCCGGTGCTCACGCCGCGCAACCTCGCCCGCATGCCGCACCACCGCAAGTCCGAAGTGGATGCTTCCGTCGACGAGGTGCTCGCCACCGCGCACGCCCGGCTGAAGGGCTGGCGGCGGGTGGAACGCGAGGAGGACGGCGGCGTCCGGACGATCAGCGCCGAGCGCGGTTACCTGCGGGAGACCGGCAACCTGGTGTTCCACTTCGGAATGCTCGGGCTCATCATCTTCTTCGCGCTGGGCAAGCTGTTCGGCTACGAGGGCCAGGTCGTGGTGCACGCCAACGGCTCGGAGTTCTGCAACGCCGGGACGTTCGCCTACGACTCGTTCCGGCCCGGCCTGCAGGTCGACGGCACCGAGCTGGACCCGTTCTGCGTCAAGGTGAACTCCTTCACCGCCCAGTTCGCGGCGAACGGCCAGGCCGAGGTGTTCCGCGCCGACGTCGAGTACCAGTCCGGTGACGACCTGGACACCGGCACCTGGCGGCCGTACGAGCTGCGGGTCAACGACCCGCTGCGGACCGAGGGCGAGCGGATCTACTTGCTGGGCAACGGTTTCTCCCCGGTGTTCACCGTCACCTATCCGAACGGTGAGGTACGCACGCAGGCCACCCAGTGGCAGCCGGTGGACCAGGCCACGATGCTGTCCGAGGGGGCGACGAAGTTCGACCCGCCCGGCGTCACCGACGAGGCCCAGCGCCGCACCCAGCAGCTCGCGGTCACCGGCCTGTTCGCCCCGACGGCGATCCTGCACGGCAAGGTGCTCAGCTCCGCCCGGCCCGAGCCGAACCGGCCCGCGGTGGCCGTCGACATCATGAAGGGCGACCTCGGCCGCGACTCCGGCAGGAGCCAGTCGATCTTCGAGATTGACCAGTCCATGGTGGACAGCGGCAGGCTCAAGCGGGTGGCCAGGGAGAACCTGGAACTCGGCCAGGAGTTGCGCCTGGAGGACGGCACCAAGGTCCGTTTCGACGGGGTCCAGCGCTGGGTCTACCTGCAGGTGTCGCACGACCCGGCGCAGACCGGGGTGCTGGTCTGCGCCATTGCCATGCTCGCCGGGCTGGGCGCGTCGCTGCTGATCAAACGGCGGCGCGTGTGGCTGCGGGTGACCCCGGTGTCCGGCGACGATGAGTTACGACGTACCGTAGTAGAGGTTGGCGGCCTGGCGCGCACGGACCAGGCCGGCTACGGCGAGGAGTTCACCAGGTTGTCGCGAGACCTCCTGAGTGTGCGGAAGGGGCATTGAGGATGCCGGTCAACGAGACGCTGGGCCAGTACGGCGACTGGGCGTACACCACCGCCGTCGCCATCTACGTGCTCGCCATGCTGTTCTTCCTGTTCGAGCAGTCCTTCGGGCGCAAGGGCAGGCAGGCCGCGGCCCGCACCCGCGTGCTCGCCGGTGCGGGCGGTCCGGACGAGGTCGAGACGACCGACGTACCCCAGGAGCCCGAGCGGGGCAGGGCCGAGCGGATCGGCCGGATGGGCGCGGCCCTCACGGTGCTCGCCGCGCTGCTGCACCTGGCGTCGCTGGTGCTGCGTGGCGTGGCCACCCAGCGGGTGCCGTGGAGCAACATGCACGAGTACATCAGCGCCATCTGCCTGGTCGGCGTGGTGACCTGGCTCGTGGTGCTGCGTAAGTCGCCGGTGCGGCACCTGTCGGCGTTCGTGCTGTTCCCGGTGGTCATGCTGATGTGGATCGGCGGGTCGCTGCTCTACGCCGAGCCGTCGCCGCTGACCCCGCCGCTGCAGTCGTACTGGATCATCATCCACGTGTCCGCCGCCGTCATCGGCTCGGGCGTTTTCCTGGTGCCCGGCGTGGCCAGCGTGCTGTACCTGATGCGGTCGCGGCACGAGCGCAACCCGGACAAGCTGGCGAAGTTCGGCCCGCGCCTGCCGTCGCTGGAGGTGCTGGACCGCATCGCCTACCGGACCACGGTGTTCGCCTTCCCGGTGTTCACCTTCGGCGTCATCGCCGGTGGCATCTGGGCCGAGGCCGCGTGGGGCCGGTTCTGGGGCTGGGACCCCAAGGAGACCGTCGCGTTCATCGCCTGGGTCATCTACGCGGCCTACCTGCACTCGCGGGCCACCGCCGGGTGGCGGGGCAACCGGGCGGCGATCATCAACGTCCTGGGCTTCTCGGCTACCGTGTTCAACCTGTTCTTCGTGAACCTGGTCACCGTCGGTCTGCACTCCTACGCCGGGGTGAGCTGACAGAGATCACCGGAGCGGTCTACCGTCGGGTGGTACAGCTGACGTAGTTGGAGGACCACGACGGTGACCGGACCTGGCGAGGAGTCGGCGCCCGCCCCGCAGCAGGAGCAGCAGGACGGGCTGACGTCCGAGGCGCCCACCCAGTGGGCGCCTCCACCTGGGCAGCAGCCCGCTGACGAGTCCCTGTTCGACGAGGAGAAGGCCACCGACTCGACCCCGCACCCGGAGCAGCCCGCGGCGGGCTACCAGCGGCCGTACGCGATGCCGTACGACCAGAACCTCCCGCCGATCAACCCGCAGCAGCAGGTGCCCCCACCCGCGCCCATGCAGCAGCAGGGGCCGGTGCTGCCGCAGCCGTCGCAGCCCGCCGGGCCGCCGCTGCCGCCCGTCCCGCCCGCGCCGATGCAGCAGCAGGGGCCTCCGCCGCCGCTGCCGCAGCCCGGCGGCAGGCACGCCATGGGCGACGACCTGTCCTCGGCGCACCTGGTCCGGCCGGTGAAGCGCAAGCCGCAGTCGGGCTGGCGCAAGGCCGTCTACCTCGGGTCGGGCAAGCTGATCAACCCGGGGGAGAGCCCGGCCGACCGGCACCGCAGGGAGCTGATCGCGCGGGTCAACCAGCCACTGCGCGGGTGCTTCAAGATCGCCATGCTCAGCCTCAAGGGCGGTGTGGGCAAGACCACCACGACGACCACGCTGGGCTCGACGTTCGCGTCGCTGCGGGGTGACCGGGTGGTGGCCGTCGACGCCAACCCGGACCGCGGCACGCTGTCGCAGAAGATCCCGATCGAGACCACGGCGACCGTCCGGCACCTGCTGCGGGACGCCGACAAGATCACCCGGTACAGCGACGTCCGGTCGTACACCTCACAGGGGTCGAGCCGCCTGGAGATCCTCGCCAGCGAGCAGGACCCGGCGGTGTCGGAGGCGTTCTCGGAGGACGACTACCGGCGCACGGTGACGCTGCTGGAGCACTTCTACAACATCGTGCTGACCGACTGCGGGACCGGCCTGATGCACTCGGCCATGAAGGGTGTCCTGGACGTCGCCGACGCACTGGTCATCGTGTCGTCCGGGTCGGTCGACGGGGCCCGCAGCGCGTCGGCGACGGTCGACTGGCTGGACGCCCACGGCTACGGTGACCTGGTGAAACGCTCGGTCGCGGTGATCAACTCGGTGCGTCCGAAGGGTGGCTCGGTCGACCTGGACAAGCTGTCCGCGCACTTCGCGGCGCGGGTGCGCGGGGTGGTCCGGATCCCGTTCGATCCGCACCTCGAGGAAGGCGCGGAGATCGAACTGGACCGGCTGAACCCGGAGACCAGGCTGGCTCTGCTGGAGCTGGCGGCCACTGTCGCGGACGGCTTCGCCATCCAACGGTAAAGGACCGGTTTACTTTTCCTCTTCGTCCTTGCGCTGCTGCTCGTTGAGCCTGCGCAGGAAGTCCGGGTCGTCGTCGGGTGCGAGCGTCGGCCGGCTCGAAGGTACGCCGGTGCGCTCGGGGCCGAACGCGCGCCACAGGATGAACGCGATGGTGAGCGCTCCGACCGCCGCGAGCAGGTAGAGCATGCTCGCTCCTTCCGGCTGGGGGACAAACTTGGTCCCACGAGGTTAACCCTTTTGCCGGGTTCGGTGCCGGAGGGATCGGTTTCGGAAGTGCTACGGACGCTCGGCGTCGGTGGTCAGCTCGGCCAGCAGCTGGTTGACCTCGGCCTCGCGGAATCGACGGTGTCCACCCGGCGTGCGGATCGAGCCGATCCGGCCCGCGGTGGCCCAGCGGGTCACGGTCTTGGGGTCCACCCTGAACAGCGAGGCCACCTCGCCAGGGGTCAGCAGCCGACCGCCGGTGCTCGTGGTCATCTCGTGCCTCCTTCTACCCATTCCGGATAGGGGCAATCGTGGCATCTCACCCTCCAGGTACTCGAACGGTTGTCGAAGGGTAAAGAGGTAGTAAGGGACAAAGCGGTCGTACTCGACACCTCTAGGGTGTGCCGGGTGGACATGCTGGATCGACAGATCATCGCCGCCCTCCGGGAGAACGGCAGGGCCACCTACGCCGAGCTGGGCCGCACCGTGGGCCTGTCGGCGTCGTCCGTGCACGAGCGGGTCGGGAAGCTGGAGGCGGCCGGCGTCATCACCGGCTACCACGCCGTCGTCGACCCGCGCCTGGTCGGGCTGGGGGTGACGGCCCTGGTCGGCATCCAGCCCACCGACACCGCCGCCGACGAGGAGGTCGCCGAGGCGCTCGGCGAGCTGGCGGAGGTGGAAAGCTGCTACGCGGTGGCCGGCGACGAGGCGTTCGTGGTGAAGGTGCGGGTGCCCACCGTCGACGATCTGGAGCGCACGCTCGGGCGGCTGCGGCGCATCCCCGGCGTCGCCCGCACGCGGACGACCGTCGTGCTGTCCACCCGGTTCGAGGGCCGACCCAACAACGAGGGGTTCGAGACCCCTGCCGACGGCGGCGCGTAGCCTGGCGGACTGTGAGTGAACCCCATCTGGCTCGGGATCTGACGCTGTACGTGGTGGCCAGGTTCGCCCTGGTCGCGGTGGTCGCCGCCGGGTTGACGCTGGCCGGGGTGCCGTTGCTGGTGGCCGTGATGGTCGGGCTGGTCGTCGGGCTGCCGCTGGGCATGCTGGTGCTGCGCGGGCTGAACGCGCGGGTCACCGCGGCGCTGGCCGCCCGCAACAAGGACCGGGCGCGGGAGCGGGCCAAGCTGCGGGCGCAGTTGCGGGGCGAGGAAGTCACCGAATGAACCGCGCCTGGGTGCGCGAGGCCGTCCGGATCATCGAGGCCGACGCCAACCGCAGCGCGGACACTCACCTGCACGTGTTTCCCCTGCCGCCGGAATGGGGCGTGGATCTTTACCTGAAAGACGAGTCTGTTCACCCGACCGGGTCTTTGAAGCACCGGCTGGCCCGTTCGCTGCTGCTGTACGGCCTGGTCAACGGGCAGATCGGGCCGGAAACGGTGCTGATCGAGGCGTCCAGCGGGTCGACGGCGGTGTCCGAGGCGTACTTCGCGCGGATGCTGGGGCTGCGGTTCGTCACCGTGGTGCCGCGCAGGACCAGCCCGGAGAAGATCGCGCTGATCGAGTTCTACGGCGGCGAGTGTCACTTCGTGGACGTGCCGTCGGACATGTATCCGGAGGCCGAGCGGCTGGCCGCCGAGTGCAACGGCCACTACCTCGACCAGTTCACCTATGCCGAGCGGGCCACCGACTGGCGGGGCAACAACAACATCGCCGAGTCGGTGTTCGCCCAACTGCGGGCCGAGCGGCACCCGGTGCCCGCGTGGATCGTGGTGGGCGCCGGCACGGGCGGGACGAGCGCGACGTTCGGCCGCTACGTCCGCTACCGGCGGCACACGACGAAGATCGCCGTCGCCGACCCGGAGAACTCGGCGTTCTACGGCGCCTGGCAGACCAGGCGGCTGGACCACACGACCGGCAAGCCGTCGCGGATCGAGGGCATCGGCAGGCCGAGGGTGGAGCCGTCGTTCGTGCCGAGTGTGATCGACGAGATGTTCCAGGTGCCCGACGCCGGGTCCATCGCGGCGATCCGGCTGCTGCGGGAGCACACCGGGCACTGGGCGGGCGGGTCGACCGGGACCAACCTGTACGCGGCGTTCCAGATCATCTCCCGGATGGTCGCCGAGGGGCAGGCGGGCAGCGTGGTGACGTTGCTGTGCGACGGCGGCGACCGCTACGCCCACACCTACTACGACGACGCCTGGGTGGCGGAGCAGTCCCTCGACCTGGCCCCGCACACGGCGGCCATCCGCGACTTCCTGGCGACCGGCAAGTTCGCCCCGCCGCCCGTTCCGTAGCGGGTCAGGTGACCGACAGGGCCAGCGTGGTGAGGGCCGCCCAGGCGAGCATGGCCAGGCCGGTGTCCTTCAGGACCGGGATCAGCGCCGGGCCGGTGGCGTCGGAGAGCATCACCCGCACCGGGCGGATCAGCAGCGCGCTGGAGATCACCGCCAGCACCAGCGCCGGGTTGCCGATGCCCAGCGCGAAGCTCACCAGGTACGGCACGGTCACCAGCACCAGGTAGAGCCGCCGGGTGCCGGTGTCGCCCAGCCGCACGGCCAGCGTGCGCTTGCCGGACGCGGTGTCGGTCGGGATGTCCCGCAGGTTGTTCGCGGTCAGCACCGCTGTCGACAGGCAGCCGACCGCCACCGCGCACCCGGCCGCCGTCCAGCTCAGCGTCCCGGCCTGCACGTACACCGTCCCGAGCACCCCGGCCAGGCCGAAGAACAGGAACACGGCCACCTCGCCGAAGCCGTGGTAGCCGTACGGCCGCCGCCCGCCGGTGTAGAACCACGCACCGGCCAGGCACAGCGCACCCATCGCCAGCAGCCACCAGCGCCCGGTCACGGCCACCAGCAGCAGCCCGAGCACCCCGGCCAGGCCCAGCGACACCAGCGCGGCCGAGAGGACCGCTCGCGGCGACGCCGTACCCGAGCCGACCAGTCGTAGCGGACCGACGCGGTTGTCGTCGGTGCCGCGCACGCCGTCGGAGTAGTCGTTGGCGTAGTTCACGCCGATGATCAGCGCCAGCGAGACGGCCAGCGCCAGCAGCGACTGCCACCAGGAGAAGGCGTCCAGCGCCACCGCCGCTCCGACCCCGGCCACCACCGGCGCGATGGCATTGGGCAGCGTCCGCGGGCGCGCCCCCTCGACCCACTCACTCACAGCCGCCATACGGCCATTCTCACCTGCCCCGATCGGGGGAGATCAGCAGGGTGCGGGCGTCTGCTCGGTCCGGACGTAGGCCGCCGAGACGTACCGGCCGGGCGTCAGCCGCAGCCACTGGTCGGTGCTGCCCTGGGTGCCGTCGACCAGCTCGCCCGCCTCGGCGCATTCCACCGGGATCCGGGCGTGCCGGGCGGCGATCCCGACCTGCCTGGCGGCGCTGTTCGTGCCGTCCCGCACGTTCAGGTGATCACCGGCAACGGTCATCACGGTCCCGCCACGCCACTGACCGGTCCACTCGTAGGTGACGTCCACCCACGCGTTCGTCTTCAGCTTCAGCCCGTCCCAGAACGTGCCGTCGGCGAGGTCGATCCCGGCCGGGTTGGCGACCTTGCGGCCGAACTGGTCCTTCCCGCCGTTGTGGCCCTTCTGGTAGGCGGCCTGTGCCTGCGGCATACCCCTGGGCAGGTCGGGCCAGGACGCGCGGCCGAGGTTCCAGTAGTCGTCCTTGGTGTTCCACGGCCCGACGTCCCACACCGGTGCCCACTCGCACCGCGCGCCGTCGGTGGTGCACACCCGCACCGTGTAGTCGCCGCCCGCGCGGGCGGACAGGCCGCGTCGCGACGGCAGCGCCACGAAATGGTCCCGCTGGGTGATGATGTGCCCGTTCGCGGTCTTGCCGCCCACCAGGCCCTCCCTGGTGGCGAACACGCGATAGGTGGCCAGGTCGCTGTCGATCCGGCCCGCTCGCCCGGTGAACCGCGCGTGCACGTCCACTCGTGGCTCCCCGGCACGTGGCCGGACCACTCGCGCCTGCACGGCGACCGAACGGGCAGGCAGGACGGCCTCCGGCGCCGCCGGGACCCACTCGGTCCACTGACCGTCCGCGGTGCGGCCACGAACGTCCACCTCGCCGCCGCCGCTGACGGTGACCGTGTCGACCACGGTGCCGAACTCGCGAACGGGCAGGTCGTGCACGGTGAGGGTGGGATCAGCGGGAGCGGACCAGGCCGGTATGCCCGGGGCGGTGAGGAAGCCGGCGACGAGAACGACAACAGCGAGGCATCTACCGATCACGGGAAACCACCCAAAACCGGCAGACGGCGCCCGTCAACGAGCCTGGCCGGGCACCTCGACCGAAAGTGTTACCCGATCCCGGCCGGTGCGCGTGCCCGGCAAGGCACGTGAAGGCCACCTTCATTACGTCTGACGTCACGGCCGCGGCGAAGTCGGTTGTCAGGCGCTGCCTTACGGGTGTGACTGGTGGGGCTGGTGTGGTGGCCTCGATGCCGTGAAGGCCGCACTCACGGCGTCTCATGCCGTGAGGGCCCCCTTCACGGCATGCTTGCCACGGAAGGTGGCCTTCACGAACACCCCGTCCTGGGGTCGCGGCCTCACCAGTCACATCCGCCCAACAGACGCAGCCGTCACCACGAAAGAGATCCAGCAAAGTTCCCCAATGTGGCATTGGGGAACTTGAACTCCCCCAATGCCACATTGGGGGCACACAGCACCCGGACTTTGCCGGGATCCTGACGTCTCACGTAGTGAAGGTGGCCTTCACGTGCTTCGAGGCTTGGCGGGTTGTCTCGTTCGTGGTGGCGGCTGGGACTGGTGGGGTGGGTGTTTCGGCGTGAGGGCGGATGTGGTGGCGTCTGATGCCGTGAGGGCCCCCTTCACGGCAGAGGCCGTCACGAGCTTTGCGCCGTTGCGACGTCAATCGGTCAGCAGGGCTGTAACGGCCGACCGGTCCACCTTCCCCGGCCCGCGCAGCGGCAGCGCGGGCACGGCGAGGAACCGCTTCGGCACGGCCGGCGCACCGGCGGCCTGCCGCACCAAGGCACGCAGCTCGTCGACCGGCAGCGGATCGTCGGCGACCAGCACCGCCTCGACCCGCTGCCCCCACTCGGCGTCCGGCAGCCCGACGACGCAGGCCGCCCGTACCGCCGGATGACCGGTCAGTGCCCGCTCGACCAGCGCGGGCGCGACCTTCACTCCGCCGGTGTTGATGACGTCGTCGGCCCGCCCGAGAACCTCCAGCCGCCCGTCCCGCAGCCTGCCGACGTCGGTGGTGCGGAACCAGCCGCCCGCGAACGCCTCGGCGGTCAGGTCCGGCCGCAGCCGGTAGCCGTGGGCCAGCGTCGGCCCGGCGATCTCCACCCGGTCACCGTCACCGAGCCGGACCCGCACGCCGTCCAGCGGGACGCCGTCGTAGACGCAGCCGCTCGCGGTCTCGCTCATGCCGTAGGCCGAGATCACCCGGGTACCCGCGCGAACGGCCCGCTCGCGCAGCAGCGGGTCGAGCGCGGCCCCGCCGAGCACGATGGCGTCCAGCCCGGACAGGTCGACCCGTGCCTCCACCAGCCGGGTCAGCTGGGTCGGCACCAGCGCCGAGTAGCGGGGTCCCTCGCCCATGCCCCGCACCGCGGCCGCGAACGCCTCGGGGGAGAAGCCCTTCGACAGGTCGAGCACCTCGGGCTCGGTGCCTGCCACCAGCGAGCGGACCAGCACCTGCAGGCCGCCGACGTACTGGGCCGGGGTGGCGAGCAGCCACCGGCCCGGACCCCCCAGCCGCGCGTGCGTCGCCTCGGCGGACGCTCGCAGCGCGGCCGCCGACAGCAGCACGCCCTTCGGTTCCCCGGTCGAGCCGGAGGTGGCGATGACGACGGCCGTGCCCGGCTCGACGGGCCGCTCGGGCGCCATGGCGGTGGTTATTGCCCCCGAACTGGAGGGCAGCACTGCCGGTCCGCCCTCCAGCGCGGCTGCCAGCGCACTCGTCAGCGAGCGGACCGCCTCCGGCCCGCCGTCCATCTCCAGTACCCGCATCAGTAGTAGTACGGGAACGCCGACCAGTCCGGCGCCCGCTTCTCCAGGAACGAGTCCCTGCCCTCGACGGCCTCGTCCTGCATGTAGGCCAGCCGGGTGGTCTCACCGGCGAACAGCTGCTGGCCGACCAGGCCGTCGTCGATCAGGTTGAACGCGTACTTCAGCATGCGCTGCGCCGTCGGCGACTTGCCGTTGATCTCCCACGCACACTCCAGCGCGACCCGCTCCAGGTCGGCGTGCGGAACGACCTCGTTGACCGCGCCCATCGCGTGCATCTGCTCCGCGGTGTAGGACCGGCCGAGGAAGAAGATCTCCCGCGCGAACTTCTGCCCGACCTGGCGGGCCAGGTAGGCCGAGCCGTACCCGCCGTCGAACGAGCCGACGTCGGCGTCGGTCTGCTTGAACCGCGCGTGCTCGGCCGAGGCGAGCGTGAGATCGCACACCACGTGCAGCGAGTGCCCGCCGCCTGCCGCCCAGCCGGGAACCACCGCGACCACGACTTTCGGCATGAACCGGATGAGCCGCTGCACCTCCAGGATGTGCAGCCTGCCCGCACGCGCGGGGTCGATGGTGTCCGACGTCTCCCCGCTCGCGTACTGATAGCCGGCCCGGCCGCGAATACGCTGGTCACCACCGGAACAGAACGCCCAGCCGCCGTCGCGCGGCGACGGTCCGTTCCCGGTGAGCAGGACACAGCCGACGTCGGAGCTCATCCTGGCGTGGTCGAGTGCGCGGTACAGCTCGTCCACGGTGTGCGGCCGGAACGCGTTGCGTACGTCCGGCCGGTCGAACGCGACCCGGGCGACCCGCTTGCCCGAGCGGACCTCAGCCGAGCGGTGGTAGGTGATGTCGGTGAAGTCGAAGCCTTCGACCGTGGTCCACGCGGCCGGGTCGAACAGCTCGGAAACCTGCGAGTCATCCACGTTTGCGAGAATAGGACGTGTGCGTTTGAGTAAGGATGGCCGACCCCGCGCGCCCAGGAGGGACGCCTGGTGAATCCGTCCACCGCTCAGGCCAGGGTCATCGTGGACGAACTCGTCCGCAACACCGTCTCCCACGTCGTGCTCTGCCCCGGCTCGCGCAACGCCCCGCTGTCGATCGCGCTCTACCACGCCGCCGCGGCGGGCAGGCTTACCCTGCACGTCCGCATCGACGAGCGCAGCGCCGCGTTCCTCGCGCTCGGCATCGCCGCGCGAACGGGCCGTCCGGTCGCCGTGGTGTGCACGTCCGGGACGGCGTCGGCGAACTTTCACCCGGCCGTGCTGGAGGCCGACCGGGCCGGCGTGCCGCTGATCGTGCTCACCGCCGACCGGCCGCCGGAGCTGCGTGCGGCGGGTGCCAGCCAGGTCGTCGACCAGCGGGGCATCTACGGAACGGCCGTGCGCTACAGCGACGAGCTGGCCGTCGCCGAACGCAAGGGTGGCCAGAACTCCTACTGGCGCAGCCAGATCTGCCGGGCCTGGAACGCCGCCTACGGCGAGTGGCGCAGCGGGCCGGTGCACCTGAACATCCCGTTCCGCGAGCCGCTGGTGCCCGACGCCGAGGACGGCGACTGGTTCGAGTCGCTGGAGGGCCGCCCCGGCGGGGAGCGCTGGACCGAGCTGCCCGACTTCGGCGCCCTGCCCGCGTTCGTCGTGCCGTCGGCGCGGCACGGGCTGGTCATCGCCTGCGACACCGGCGTGCACGCCGCGAACGAGTGGGCCGAGCAGCACGGCTGGCCGGTCGTCTCGGAAACCGGCGGGCTGGGCCTGGCCGGTGCGACCGGGATCGGCTCGGGTACCTGGCTGCTGGGGGTTCGAGAGTTCCTCGACCGGCACAAGCCCGAGCAGGTGCTCTGCCTGGGCAGGCCGACCGTGTTCCGCCAGGTCCAGGCCCTGCTCTCGGACGCCGACGTCGAGGTCCTGCTGGTCCGGCCCGACTCCGACTGGCCCGCTCCCGCACACAACGTGCGCCAGGTGGGCCAGTGGTTCGCCGAACCCACCAAACCCGCCGACCCCGAGTGGCTGGCCCTGTGGCAGCGGGCGGACGCCGCGGCGACCGCGGCCGTCAACGGCGTGCTGGCCGCCGAGCCGTGGCCGACCGGCCTGCGGGTGGCCGCCGAGCTGGTCGACGCCGTGCCACCGGACTCGCTGCTGGTGGTCGGCTCGTCCAACCCGACCAGGGACGTCGCGCTGGCCTGCCGGATCCGGCCGGACGTGCTGGTGCACCGCAACCGCGGGGTGGCGGGCATCGACGGCACGGTGTCCACCGCACTGGGCGCGGCGACCGTGCACCGCGGGCACTCCTACGCGCTGCTGGGCGACCTGACGTTCCTGCACGACGTCAACGGCCTGCTCACCGGGCCCGCGGAGACCAGGCCGGACCTGACCATCGTGGTGGTCAACGACGACGGCGGCGGCATCTTCTCGTTGCTCGAACAGGGCGCGCCCGAGCACAGCGACAGCTTCGAGCGCGTCTTCGGCACCCCGCACGGCGCCGACCTCGGCGCGCTGTGTGCCGGCTACCAGGTGCCCTACCTGCGTGCGCACTCCCGCGCGGAGTTCCGCGAGGCACTGCGCCCCGCGCCCGGCCTGCGGGTGGTCGAGGTGCGGGTGGACCGCGCCGGCCGGCGTGAGCTGCACGCCCGGCTGCGGAACGCGGTCGCCGACGCGGTCGGCTGAAGCGAAACTGAAGATCCCCGCGTTAACGTCGTTACGCCAATGTGGCTCAGCGAACTGTGGGGATATCGAACATGCGCAGAAGTACGCGTGCGGGCACGACCGCGCTCGCGGCGGGGATGGCGACGGTGCTCCTGGCGACGTCGGCGAGCGCGGCACCGGCACCGGGAGCGCCCGGGGTGGGTGACCCGTACTACCCGGGGGCCGGAAACGGCGGCTACGACGTGTCGCACTACTGGATCGACCTGACCTACGATCCGGCGACCGACCGGCTGTCCGGCAGCACCACCATCGATGCCACGGCCACGCAGGAGCTGTCCTCGTTCAACCTCGACTTCGGGCTGGACGTCAGCGTGGTGACGGTCGGCGGTCATCCGGCGACGTTCGTCAACGACGCCAAGGACCCGAGCGAGGTGATCGTCACTCCGGCGCGGCCGATCCCGGACGGCGACCGGATGCGGGTCGTCGTCACCTACAGCGGCATCCCGTCGCAGGTGAAGGTGGACGGCCGCACCGCGTGGACCCGGACGCCCTCCGGCGGCCTCTCGGTCAACCAGCCGAGGGCGGCCGAGTGGTGGTTCCCGTCCAACGACCACCCCTCCGACAAGGCGACCTACAACGTCTCGGTCGCGGTGCCCGACGGCACGTCGGCGCTGTCCAACGGCAAGCTGCTCGGGCGGTACCCGCAGCGGCCGGGCTGGACCACCTGGAGCTGGCTCAGCAGCCAGCCGCAGGCCAGCTACCTGGCGTTCATCGCCCTTGGCGACTTCGAGGTGCACGAGCAGACCTCGCCACGCGGCCTGCCGTTCGTCACCGCCTACGACCGCGCGCTCGGCGCCCAGCTCCCGATCGCCAAGCAGCACATCGAGACCACGCCGCGGGTGACCGACTTCCTGGCGTCGAAGTTCGGCCCGTACCCGTTCTCCGAGCTGGGCGGGGTCGCCACCAGCGGCTTCGGCTACGCCATCGAGAACCAGACCCGGTCCGTCTACGGCACCAGCTTCTGGAGCAACCCGGACCCGGCGTGGGTCGTCGCCCACGAGGTGGCCCACCAGTGGTTCGGCGACTCCGTCTCCGTCGCCACCTGGCGCGAGATGTGGCTGAACGAGGGCTTCGCCACCTACGCCGAGTGGCTGTGGTCGGAACAGCGGGGCAAGGGCACGGCCGACGAGCTGGCGCAGGCCTTCTACCAGAAGTACCCGACCGAGGATCCGTTCTGGCAGGTCGTGGTGTCCGACCCGGGCAACATCTTCGCCCCCGCCGTCTACGAGCGGGGTGCGATGGCGCTGCACGCCCTGCGCAAGGCCGTTGGTGACAAGGCGTTCTTCGCCATCCTCGGTGGCTGGCACCTGAGGAAGAAGGGCACGCACGCGACGATCGCCGAGTTCACCGAGCACGCCGAGCGGGTCTCCGGCAAGCAGCTCGACGAGGTGTTCGCGACCTGGATCCACAGCAAGGGCAAGCCGGCGACGAGCCCGAACGGGCCGGGTGTGGCGACGGTGGCCGCGCCGGCGTCGTTCGCGGCCATGGAACGTCTGCACGAGGAGTTCGCGGCGCACGGTCACGGGCACTGAGCACAACGCCGTCGCAACCGGTTTTCACGGGATAGGAAACCTTCTTTCGGCTGTTTCTCCCCGGCCATTTCCCGGATAGGTTGCGACGGCGTTTCGCCTCGACTCGGGAGGGTATCCATGCGGCTTCGAACGCGCGCCGGAATCGGCGCCGCGGCAACCGGCCTAGCGACGATCATGCTCGCCACCTCGGCAAGCGCGGCCCCATCACCTGGTGCGCCCGGTGTCGGCGACCCGTACTACCCGGGTGCGGGCAACGGCGGATACGACGTCGCGCACTACGACATCCGGCTCACCTACCAGCCCACGACGGACAAACTGTCCGGTCAGACCACAATTCTGGCGACCGCGAAGCAGGATTTGTCAACTTTCAACCTGGATTTCGGGTTGAAGGTTAGTTCTGTGCGGGTCAACAATTCGCTCGCCCAGTTCTCCAACGACCCGAAGGACCCGAGCGAGCTGGTGGTGCGGCCGGCCAAGCCGATCGCCCGCAACACCCCGCTGACCATCGTCGTCAGCTACGCGGACACCCCGTCGACGGTGAAGATCGACGGCTTCACCGCGTGGAAGCGCACCCCGGACGGCGGCCTCGCGGTCGACGAGCCCGCGGCGTCGGAGTGGTGGTTCCCCGCCAACGACCACCCGACCGACAAGGCGACCTACGACGTGTCGGTGGAGGTGCCCAACGGCTCGTCGGCGATCTCCAACGGCAGGCTGATCCGCAAGACCCAGCAGCGGCCGGGCTGGACCAGGTGGAACTGGCGCAGCACCCAGCCGCAGACGACGTACCTGGCGTTCATCGCCGTCGGCAAGTTCGAGGTGCTGGAGTCGACCACGCCGAGCGGGCAGCCGTTCCTCTCGGCCTACGACCCGGCGCTGGGCGAGCTGCTGCCCGCCGCCAAGGCCAGCATCGAGCGGACGCCCGAGGTCACCGAGTTCCTGGCGACCCAGTTCGGGCCGTACCCGTTCGAGGCGCAGGGTGGCGTCGCCTCCAACGGACTGGGCTTCGCGCTGGAGAACCAGACGCGGTCGGTGTACGGCAACAGCTTCTGGCGCTGGGGCTCGAACACCTCGGTGGTCTCGCACGAGGTGGCGCACCAGTGGTTCGGCGACTCGGTGTCGCTGGGCAAGTGGAGCGACATCTGGCTGAACGAGGGCTTCGCCAGCTACGCCGAGTTCCTGTGGTCGGAGAACATCGGCGAGGGCACGGCCGACGAGCTGGCGCAGTACATGTACGACAGCTACCCGGCCGATCACCCGATCTGGCAGACCGTGGTGGCCGACCCCGGTGCGGACAAGCAGTTCGACGCGGCCGTCTACGACCGCGGCGCGCTGGCGGTGCACGCGTTGCGCAAGGCCGTCGGTGACGAGGACTTCTTCACCATCCTGAAGACCTGGCAGGTGGAGAAGAAGGGCACCCACGCCACCATCCCCGAGTTCATCGCGCTGGCCGAGAAGATCTCCGGCAAGCAGCTCGACGAGCTGTTCAACGTGTGGATCTACAGCAAGGGCAAGCCGGCGGCGAGCCCGAACGGCGCGGCGCCGGTCGCCGTGGCGATGACCCACGCGGGCAAGCAGGCGGAGCCGAAGTCGTTCCAGAAGATCAAGCGGACCCACGAGCAGTTCGCCGAGCACGGCCACGGCCACTCGCACGGTCACTGAGGGTTGTCCGGAGGCCGTCTTCGTCCCGTCCCGGCGGGGCGAAGGCGGCCTTCGCTTATGCTCGGGCCCGTGGTGGGGCGCAGGGAGCGGGTACTGACGATCGGCGTGCGGGTGCTGATCGGCGTCGCGTGTGTGATCACGCTGCTCTGCGGCTCGCTGGTGTTCGCCGCGATCCGTAACGACAACGCCATCACCGGCAACCTGGGCACGGCCGACGCCGAGGTGGTGTCGGTCTCGTTCGACCGCACGATCGTGCGGTACTCGACGCCCGACGGCATCGCGCACATCCCGTCGCTCGGCGTGCTCTACCCGGCCGGGCTGGAGGCGGGGCAGCTGGTGCGGGTCGAGTACGACGTGACCGACCCGGAGCTGGTCCGGGTCGCCGGCCGGTCGGTGCTGGTGACGCTGCTGCCCGTCGGCAGTACTGCCCTGATCACCTGGCTCGTCGCCGGCCCGGCGCTTTGGTGGTACCTGCGCCGCAGGCGCGCCGCCAAGGTCTAGGCGTCCGCGGACTGCCACCAGGCCAGAACGTCCTCGGCGACGCCCGGTGCGGCGACCAGCAGGCCGTCCACCGGCAGCGCGGCGTCCTCGCCGCGGCGGTCCAGCACCACGGCACCCGCCTCGATGGCCATCGCCACGGCACCGGCGACGTCCCACTCGTGGTAGCGGTGCAGCACCGCCGCCACCGCGTGCCCCAGCGCGACCTGCGCGATCGACAGCGCGGCCGACCCCAGCACGCGAACTCCGGCGTGTGCCGTCGCGGCCCGTTCGATGAACTCGCCCATTCCCGGCCAGGGGCCGCGCCGGGACAGCTCGGTGCACACGATCGACCCCGCGGTCACGGCGCGGTCCGACAGCCGCAGCGGCGCCCCGTTGGCCCGTGCGCCCCGGCCGCGGGCGGCCGCGTAGATCTGCGCCCGGTACGGGTCGGCGACCACGCCGACCACCGGCCCCGAGGCGTCGACCAGCGCCAGGCTGTAGGCACACCAGGGCATCCCGGCGACGTAGTTGGCCGTGCCGTCCACCGGGTCGACCACCCAGCGGTACTCGGCCATCTCGGCGCCGACGTCCGCGCCGAACTCCTCACCGACCACGGGGATCCCGGGAAACTCCGCGGTCAGCACCCTGCGGGTGTGCCGTTCGAGCGTGCGGTCGGTGTCGGTGACCCAGTCGAACGGCGAGTCCTTGGTGTCCGGGCGCGCGCCACGCCCGGCCGTGGCGGTGATCACGTCGGTCGCGTCGTTGGCCAGTCGGCCCGCGACCTCGAGCGCCCTGGACAGCAGCCCGGGCTCGACAGGACGGGACGGACGGGAGGACAAGAGGGTCACGCCGTCTTAGAGTGGGCCTCCTCGGTGACCGGAACGCGACGCTGAGGTGTCCAGTGGCGGAAGACACTGGCGTTCCGGTGGAGTTGACGGTCCGTTCACGCATCGGTGCGACAGTGGGATCGTGCGCATCGCCATCGTCACCGAGAGCTTTCTCCCGCAGGTCAACGGGGTCACCAACTCCGTCCTGCGGGTCATCGAGCACCTGCGTGACCGTGCCCACGACGTGCTGGTGGTCGCCCCCGGAGCCGGCCCCGACAACTACCGCGGCGCGCCCGTCGTGCGCATTCCGGCGGTGGAACTGCCGCTGGTCAGCTCGCTGCCGATCGGTGTGCCCACCCGTACCGTGCTGACGGCGCTGGCCGGATTCCGGCCCGACGTCGTGCACCTGGCCTCGCCGTTCGTCGTCGGCGCCCGCGGCCTGGCCGCCGCCCGGCGGCTGCGTGTGCCGTGCATCGCCGTGTACCAGACCGACGTGGCAGGCTTCGCCGCCGCATACGGCCTCGGCCTCGGCGCCCGCGCCGCCTGGCGCTGGGTGCGCAGGCTGCACTCGCGGGCCGACCGCACGCTGGCGCCGTCCACCGACTCGGTGCGGGAACTGCGCGGACACGGCGTCCCGCGGGTGCACCGCTGGGGCAGGGGAGTGGACGTCGAACGGTTCGACCCCCGGCACGCCGACCCCGGCCTGCGGGCCCGGCTGGCCCCCGGCGGGGAGCTGCTGGTCGGCTTCGTCGGCAGGCTCGCCCCGGAGAAGGAGGTCGACCGGCTCGCGCCGCTGGCCGGGCTGCCCGGGGTGAAGCTGGTGGTCGTCGGCGACGGCCCCGACCTGCCCGCCCTGCGGGAACGCCTGCCCGGCGCGGAGTTCCTCGGCGCCCGCTACGGCGACGAGCTGGCCACCGCCTACGCCAGCCTCGACGTCTTCGTCCACACCGGACCACACGAGACGTTCTGCCAGGCCGTCCAGGAGGCGATGGCGTCCGGCCTGCCGGTACTGGCGCCCGCCGCGGGCGGGCCGAAGGACCTGGTGCTGCAGGGCCGTACCGGCTACCTGTTGCCCGCCGACCGCGGCGGGTTCGCCGCCGAGCTGGTCGAGCGGATCGAGCAGCTGCGGAATCCGGACCTGCGGGCACGGCTGGGCGGCACGGCACGGTCGGTCGTGCTCGGCCGGACCTGGCCCGCGGTGTGTGCCGAGCTGGTCGGGCACTACGAGTCGGTGACCGGCAGGGCGGTCGAGGCAGCTTGAGGTGCACATCGTCCAGCTCGCCAACTTCTACGGCCCCCGCTCCGGCGGCCTGCGCACGGCGCTGAACCACCTCGGCGCCGGGTACGTCGCGTGCGGGCACCGGGTCACGCTCGTCGTCCCCGGGCGACGCCACGCGGAGGAAGAACTGCCCACCGGCGTGCGGCGAATCAGCCTGCCTGCCCCGGAGATCCCCGGCACCGGCGGTTACCGCGCGGTCGACCCGCACCGCGTGCGGTTCCTGCTGCGCAGGCTGGCGCCGGACCGGCTGGAGGTCTCCGACCGGCTCACCCTGCGCGGGATGGGTTCCTGGGCCCGGCGCAACGGCATCCCCAGCGTGGTCATCTCGCACGAGCGGCTGGACCGGCTGCTGGAACAGTTCCTGCTGCCCGGGCCGCTGGCGCGCCGCGTCGCCGACGCCGCCAACCGGCGGATGGCCGCCAGCTACGACACGGTCGTCTGCACGACGGGGTTCGCGGGCGCCGAGTTCGACCGCATCGGCGCACCCAACGTCCGGCGCGTGCCGCTCGGGGTCGACCTGGGCGAGTTCACCCCGGCCCTGCGTGACGCGGACACGCGGCAGGAGCTGGCCGCCGGTGCCGACGCCCTGCTGGTCCACTGTGGACGCCTGTCACCGGAGAAACACGTGGAACGCAGCGTGGACACCGTCGCCGAGCTGGCGGAGTCCGGTGTGGACGCCCGGCTGGTGATCGCGGGCGACGGTCCCCGCAGGCGGGCACTGGAACGCCGGGCCCGCGGCCTGCCGGTCACCTTCCTCGGCTTCGTCTCCGACCGCGTCGCGGTCGCCCGGCTGCTGGCCAGTGCCGACGTGTCGCTCGCACCCGGTCCACACGAGACGTTCGGGCTCGCCGCGCTGGAGTCGCTGGCGTCGGGCACGCCGGTCGTCGTGTCGGCGTCCTCGGCGCTGGCCGAGATCGTCCGGCCCGCCTGTGGCGCGGCCGTCGCGGACACGGCACCCGCGTTCGCCGGGGCCGTGACCGGCCTGCTGGACAGCCCGGAACCCGCCCGCCGCGCGGCCGCGCGGGCCAGGGCGGAGGAGTTCGCCTGGCCCGAGTCGGTCGCCGCGATGCTGCACGTCCTGGCGGGCTGAGCAGTCACTCTCAGCCCGCCCGACGTAATGTGACTTCATGTCGCGAGCGAGTTTGGACAAGGATCCGCACGAGGTCGCCGCCATGTTCGACGGCGTCGCCTCGGGGTACGACCGCGCGAACTCGGTGATGACCTTCGGGTTCGACCGGCGCTGGCGGATCACCACCGGCAGAGTGCTGGACGCGCGGCGCGGGGAGAAGGTGCTCGACCTCGCGGCCGGCACCGGCGTGTCCACCAAGGAGTACGCCAGGGGTGGCGCCTGGTGCCTCGCCGCGGACTTCTCGCTCGGCATGCTGCGTGCCGGTAAGCACCGCAACGTGCCGATGGTGGCCGCGGACGCGCTGAACCTGCCGTTCGCCGACGACAGCTTCGACGCGGCGACGATCTCGCTCGGCCTGCGCAACTTCGTCGACACCAAGGCCGCGCTGGTGGAGATCGCCAGGGTGGTGCGGCCGGGTGGCCGGCTGGTGATCTGCGAGGTGTCGACGCCCACGTTCCCGCCGATCCGGTTCGTCTACCGCAAGATCATCCTGCGGCTGCTGACCTGGGCGGGGAGGCGTTCGTCGTCGAATCCGGAGGCCTACAGCTACCTGGCCGAGTCGATGCTGACCTGGCCCGCGCAGCGGGAACTGGGGGAGATCATCGCGTCGGCCGGCTGGGAGAACGTGGAGTGGTTGAACCTCACATTCGGGGTCGTCGCCATCCACCGGGCCCGTAAGCCCTCCGTAGACTCGGACGCATGACTACTTCCAGCCAGGACGCCGAGGTCATCGTCGTCGGTGCGGGACCGGCCGGCTCGACGGTGGCGACCTACCTCGCCCGTGCCGGGGTCGACGTGCTGCTGCTGGAGAAGACCGTGTTCCCGCGCGAGAAGGTCTGCGGCGACGGCCTCACGCCGCGCGGGGTGAAACAGCTGATCGACCTGGGGATCGACGTCAGCCCCGAGGCCGGCTGGGTGCACAGCCGTGGCCTGCGGATCCTCACCGGGGAGCTGACCCTCGAACTGGACTGGCCCGAGCTGTCCAGCTATCCGCCGTTCGGCGTGGCCCGTACCCGCCAGGACTTCGACGACCTGCTGGCCAAGACCGCCGTGAAGGCCGGGGCCAGGCTGCTGGAGCGCACCACCGTCACCGGGGCGATCACCGACGAGCGCACCGGCAGGGTGATCGGCGTCAACGCCAAGACCGGCGAGGACAAGCGCCCGGTCAGCTACCGCGCGCCGCTGGTGCTGGCCTGCGACGGCGTGTCCGCGCGGCTGGCCCTGTCGGTGGGCATCGACAAGCACGAGAAGCGGCCGATGGGCGTCGCCGTGCGCCGCTACTACCGCAGCCCGCGTCACGACGACCCGTTCATCGAGGGCCACCTGGAGCTGTGGGACCGCAGCGACCCGCGGCGGCCGAAGCTGCTGCCCGGCTACGGCTGGGCGTTCCCGCTCGGCGACGGGACGGTGAACGTCGGCCTGGGCATGCTGTCGACGTCGAAGGCGTTCCGCAGCACCGACTACCGCGCGCTGCTGCGGCAGTGGCTGGACGGCACGCCGGAGGAGTGGGGCTACCGCGAGGAGAACGCGGTCGGCAAGGTCGGCGGCGCCGGGTTGCCGATGGGGTTCAACCGCACCCCGCACTACCGCGACGGCCTGCTGCTGCTCGGCGACGCGGGTGGCATGGTCAGCCCGTTCAACGGCGAGGGCATCTCGGCGGCGATGGAGTCCGCGCAGCTGGCGGCCGAGTTCGTCGTGCAGGCGCTGGCCCGGCCGGAGGGACCGTCGCGGGAGAAGGCACTGCACGGCTACCCGCTGGCCGTCGCCGACCTGATGGGCGGCTACTACCGGCTGGGCAACGTGTTCGCCAAGCTGATCGGGAAGCCCGCGGTCATGCGGGCGGCGACGAAGTACGGGCTGCGGATCAACCGCATCCTGCCGCTGGTCTACAAGGGCCTGTCCGGCTGCTACGACGCGAAGGGCGGCGACCTGGTCGACCGCCTCATCGCCGCGGCCGCCCGCGCCACCCCCTCGCCGCGCTAGTTCCGCCCAAAGCACGTGAAGGCCACCTTCATTACGTCTCACGTGGTGAAGGTGGCCTTCATGTGCTTCGCGCCAGAGTCGGGGACGGCACCCGGTCGGGCCGTCGGCGTCTGGACTGACGAGCCCAAAGCTCGCTCCGCGAGCGACGGCGAGGAGGGAAGACGCCGACTGAAGGGCCTGACCGCGCCCGCAGCGAAGCAAGGGCAGAAGACACGGTGACAACGCTCACAACGGACAGACTTTGTCACCGGACCCGTGAAAGTCGCCCACCCCGTCAGACCTGCGCTTACGAACCGGACATCGCCAGCTCGGCGGCCAGAAGTTAGGGCACCCTTATACCACGGGCCATGCAGACAAGTGTGTGACTCGCGTCCTACACTCCCCCCATGGTTTGTGAACGGCTTCACAACGTCGACGGCACCCTTGTGAATGTTTTCACAAGCGGGTGACCACTGGCGGTAAGGCTGCCCTAACACTCGGCGGTGTGATCCGAGTCGCTTAGGGTTCGCCCGAAGCAACAAACCCGGCGGAACAACGTTCGACTCGCAGCGGCGCGGAAGGGAAGGCAAACCCGTGCTGATGTTGGCCCAGGGCCCGGAGGTCTCCGGCCCCACCCTGGACATGTACCTCCCTCTGGTCATCCTGTTCGTGCTGGCCATCGCGTTCGCGGTGTTCTCGGTGCTGCTCGGCCCACTGGTCGGGCCGAGCCGGTACAACAAGGCGAAGCTGTCGGCGTACGAGTGCGGGATCGAGCCCTCCCCGCAGCCGATCGTCGGCGCCGGCCGCATGCCGGTGGCCTACTACGTCACGGCGATGCTGTTCATCCTGTTCGACATCGAGATGGTGTTCCTCTACCCGTTCGCGGTGTCGGCGAACGCCCTCGGCCTGTTCGGCGTGGTGGAGATCGTCCTGTTCATCGCCACCGTCGGCTTCGCGTACGCCTACGTGTGGCGCCGCGGCGGGCTGGATTGGAACTAGATCATGGGTCTGGAAGAGAAACTCCCCAACGGAATCCTGCTGGCCAGCCTCGAAGGCCTGGTCAACTGGGCCCGTAAGAACTCGCTGTGGCCCGCCACGTTCGGCCTGGCCTGCTGCGCCATCGAGATGATGACCGTCGGCGGTTCCCGCTACGACATCGCGCGGTTCGGCATGGAGCGCTTCAGCGCCACGCCGCGCCAGGCGGACCTGATGATCGTCGCAGGCCGGGTGACCCAGAAGATGGCGCCGGTGCTGCGGCAGATCTACGACCAGATGGCCGAGCCGCGCTGGGTGCTGGCGATGGGTGTCTGCGCCTCCTCCGGCGGGATGTTCAACAACTACGCCGTCGTGCAGGGCGTCGACCACATCGTCCCGGTGGACATGTACCTGCCCGGCTGCCCGCCGCGGCCGGAGATGCTGCTCGACGCGATCCTCAAGCTGCACGCCAAGATCCAGGACGAGCCGATCAACGCCCGCCGCGCCGCCATCCGCGCGGCCAGCGGCGCTCGCACCGAGATCATCCCGTCGTCGATCAAGTACGCGAAGAAGTGATCGAGAGTGCCTGAAGAAAAGCCTGTAACCGGCGGCGAGCAGTCCAGCGCGCAGCGACCCGACACCGGACTGGAGCCGCGGGGTGCCCGCCCCGCCGAGCCGGTCGTCGCCGGCCGCGAGCGCAAGGGCATGTTCGGTGTCAGCGGCACCGGTGACACCTCCGGCTACGGCGGTCTGCGGCTGCCCGCCTACACCCCCGCTCCCGCGGAACGGCCCTACGGCGGCTGGTTCGACGCGTTCGCCGACGAGTTCTACGCCGCGCTGGCGGACAACGGCATCCCCGCCGAGGCCATCCAGCAGGTGACCGTCGACCGCGGCGAGATCACCTTCTACGTCGACCGCGCGCACCTGCTGGAGATCTGCCGCACGCTGCGCAACGACGGCGGCCTGCGGTTCGAGCTGTGCAGCTCGGTGTCCGGTGTGGACTACGGCCCGGACGTGCCGCAGCGGCTGCACTCGGTCTACCACCTGACGTCGATGACGTTCCGCAGGCGGATCCGCCTCGAGGTGGCGCTGGACATCGACGACCCGCACGTGCCGTCGCTGGTGGAGATCTACCCGACCGCCGACTGGCAGGAGCGGGAGGCCTACGACATGTTCGGCATCATCTACGACGGTCACCCGGCGCTGACCCGGATCCTGATGCCGGACGACTGGGACGGCCACCCCCAGCGCAAGGACTACCCGCTCGGCGGGATCCCGGTGGAGTACAAGGGGGCGGAGATCCCGCCGCCCGATCAGCGGAGGTCGTACTCGTGAGCACCGAATACGCGGAGTCAAGGCAGACCACCGAGGGCCCGGTCTACACCGTGTCCGGCGGGGACTGGGACGACGTGCTCGCCGACGCCCAGCACGACGACCGCATGGTCATCAACATGGGCCCGCAGCACCCGTCGACGCACGGCGTGCTGCGGCTGGTGCTGGAGATGGAGGGTGAGACCGTCACCCAGCTCCGCTCGGTCATCGGCTACCTGCACACCGGTATCGAGAAGAACTGCGAGTACCGCACCTGGACCCAGGGCGTCACGTTCGTGACGCGCATGGACTACCTGGCGCCGCTGTCCAACGAGATGGGCTACTGCCTCGCGGTGGAGAAGCTGCTGGGTATCGAGGCGCCCCGGCGGGCGCAGCTGATCCGGGTGCTGCTGCTGGAGATCAACCGCATCGGCTCGCACCTGGTCTACATCGCCACCGGCGGCATGGAGCTGGGCGCCACCACCGCGATGACGCTCGGCTTCCGCGAGCGCGAGGAAGTCCTGCACCTGCTGGAGCACCTCACCGGCCTGCGGATGAACCACGCGTTCATCCGGCCCGGCGGTGTCGCGCAGGACCTGCCCGACGACTACGACGAGGTCGTCTCGGCCTTCGTCAAGGTGATGGAGGAGCGGCTCCCGCTCTACGACAAGCTCTTCACCGGCCAGCCGATCTGGCGCAACCGCCTCAAGGGCGTCGGCTACCTGCCGGTGGACGCCTGCCTCGCGCTCGGCGTCACCGGCCCGGTGCTGCGCTCGGCCGGTCTGCCGTGGGACCTGCGCAAGACCGAGCCGTACTCGGCCTACGACGAGTTCACCTTCGACATCCCGACCTCCACCGAGGCGGACTGCTGGGCCCGCTACCTGATCCGCGTCGAGGAGATGCACCAGAGCCTGCGGATCATCAAGCAGGTGCTGAAGAAGCTCGAACCCGGCCCGGTGATGGTCGAGGACAAGAAGATCGCCTGGCCCGCGCAGCTGTCGATCTCCAGCGACGGCATGGGCAACTCGCTGGAGCACGTCCGCAAGATCATGGGTCAGTCGATGGAGTCGCTGATCCACCACTTCAAGCTGGTCACCGAGGGCTTCCACGTCCCGCCGGGCCAGGTGTACGTGCCCGTCGAGTCGCCCCGCGGCGAGTTGGGCTACCACCTCGTCTCCGACGGCGGCACCCGGCCGATGCGTGTGCACGTCAGGGAACCGAGCTTCGTGAACCTGCAGTCGATGCCCGCGATGTCCGAGGGCGGCCTGGTCGCCGACGTGATCGCCGCCGTCGCCTCGATCGACCCCGTCATGGGGGGAGTGGACCGATGACCGAACCGACCCAGACCCCCGAGCCGGGCATCCACCCGGCCGAGCAGACCCACGCCGCGGCGGGCGCGGACGTCGACGTCAAGGCCGTCGCCCCGCCCGGGTCGGAGTCCATTCTGGACACCGCGGTGCTGGAGAACCCGTTCGGCGCGGACATCGAGGCGAAGGCACAGGAGATCATCGCCCGGTACCCGTTCAGCCGCTCGGCACTGCTGCCGATGCTGCACCTGGTGCAGTCGGTGCAGGGTTACGTCAGCCAGGAGGGCATCGCCTTCTGCGCCAGGCAGCTGGACCTGTCCGACGCCGAGGTCAGCGCGGTCGCCACGTTCTACACGATGTACAAGCGCAAGCCGTGTGGCGAGCACCTGGTCAGCGTGTGCACCAACACGCTGTGTGCCGCCGTCGGCGGGGACGCCATCTACAAGCGGCTGCAGGACCACCTCGGCGCCGACGGTACGCCGCTCGGGCACGAGGAGACCGCCGGTGAGCCGGGCACCCCCGGCTCGATCACGCTGGAGCACGCCGAGTGCCTGGCGGCCTGCGACCTCGCGCCGGTGCTGCAGGTCAACTACGAGTACTACGACAACCAGACGACCGACAGCGCGGTCGAGCTGGTCGACGCGTTGCGGCGCGGGGAGAAGCCCGCGCCGACGCGGGGTGCCCCGCTGAGCGACTTCAAGGGCGCCGAGCTGCAGCTCGCCGGGTTCTTCCCGGAGGACGAGGCCACCTACCGCGCCGAGGTCGACGGGCCGTCGCAGGCCGTCGAGACGCTGCGCGGCGCGCAGCTCGCGCAGGAGCGCGGCTGGAGCGCGCCGGTGATGAAGGACGTGCCGCTGCCGGAGGTGCAGAAGTGACCGCAGATCCGATTACCCCGGTTCTCACCAAGCGCTGGCTGTCGCCCGAGTCCTGGCGGCTCTCGACCTACGAGCAGCTGGAGGGCTACACGGCCGTCCGCAAGGCGCTGGCCGGAACGCCCGAGCAGCTGGTGAACCTGGTCAAGGCATCCGGCCTGCGGGGCCGCGGTGGCGCGGGCTTCCCGGCCGGCGTCAAGTGGTCGTTCATGCCGCAAAACGAGGACAAGCCGCACTACCTGGTGATCAACGCCGACGAGGGCGAACCGGGTACCTGCAAGGACATCCCGCTGATGATGGCCGACCCGCACTCGCTGATCGAGGGCTGCATCATCGCCTCGTACGCCATGCGGTCGCACCACTGCTTCATCTACGTCCGCGGCGAGGCCCTGCACTGCATCCGCAGGCTCAACGCCGCGGTGCGGGAGGCCTACCAGGCCGGTTACCTCGGCAAGGACATCCTCGGGTCCGGCTTCGACCTGGACATCACGGTGCACGCGGGCGCCGGCGCCTACATCTGCGGCGAGGAGACCGCGCTGCTCGACTCGCTGGAGGGCCGCCGCGGCCAGCCGCGGCTCAAGCCGCCGTTCCCCGCCGCCGCCGGTCTCTACGCCGCGCCGACCACGGTGAACAACGTCGAGACCATCGCCAGCGTCCCCTACATCGTCAACGCCGGTGCCGACTGGTTCCGCGAGATGGGCTCGGAGAAGTCGCCCGGCCCGAAGATCTACTCGATCTCCGGCCACGTCGAGAACCCCGGCCAGTACGAGTGTCCACTCGGGACGACCCTGCGCCAGCTGCTGGACATGGCGGGCGGCATGAAGGACGGCATCCCGCTGAAGTTCTGGACGCCCGGCGGTTCGTCGACCCCGATGTTCACCGCCGAGCACCTGGACACCCCGCTGGACTTCGAGGGCGCCGCCGAGGCCGGCTCGATGCTGGGCACGACCGCGGTGATGGTGTTCAACGAGACCGTGTCGGTGCCGTGGGCCGTGATGAAGTGGACGCAGTTCTACGAGCACGAGTCCTGCGGCAAGTGCACTCCCTGCCGGGAGGGCACCTACTGGCTGGCCCAGGTGCTGGAGCGCATGGTCGACGGCAGGGGTACCGAGGAGGACATCGACACCCTGCTCGACGTCTGCGACAACATCCTCGGCCGCTCGTTCTGCGCACTCGGTGACGGCGCGGTCAGCCCGATCACCAGCGGCATCAAGTACTTCCGGGACGAGTTCCTGGCGTTGTGTGACAAGAACAGGGCCGAACAGCCCGCCCTCGCTGGAGCCGCATCATGACGATGGCACCCGAAGAACCGAAGACCGACGAGACGCCGGTGCCCGAAGGCCACGTCAAGCTGGTCATCGACGGCGAGGAGGTCATCGCGCCCAAGGGGGAGCTGCTGATCCGCACCGCCGAGCGGCTCGGCACGGTGATCCCCCGGTTCTGCGACCACCCGCTGCTCGACCCGGCGGGCGCCTGCCGCCAGTGCCTGGTCGAGGTGGAGATGGGCGGCCGGCCGATGCCGAAGCCGCAGGCCTCCTGCACGATGACCGTCGCCGACGGCATGGTGGTCAAGACCCAGCTCACCTCGCCGGTCGCCGACAAGGCCCAGCAGGGCGTAATGGAGCTGCTGCTCATCAACCACCCGCTGGACTGCCCGATCTGCGACAAGGGCGGCGAGTGCCCGTTGCAGAACCAGGCGCTGGCACACGGCCGGGCCGACTCCCGCTTCCGCGACACCAAGCGCACGTTCCCCAAGCCGCTGCCGATCTCCAGCCAGGTGCTGCTGGACCGGGAGCGCTGCGTGCTCTGTCAGCGGTGCACCCGGTTCTCCGCGCAGATCGCCGGCGACCCGTTCATCGAACTGCTGGAACGCGGCGCGCACCAGCAGATCGGCACCGCGGAGACCGCCGACGTGCTGGACATGGCCTCCCGTAACACCAGCGGCCAGCCGTTCCAGAGCTACTTCTCCGGCAACACCATCCAGATCTGCCCGGTCGGCGCGCTGACCAGCGCGGCGTACCGGTTCCGGTCCCGGCCGTTCGACCTGGTGTCCACGCCGAGCGTCTGCGAGCACTGCTCGTCCGGCTGCGCGGAGCGCACCGACTTCCGCCGCGGCAAGGTGATGCGCAAGCTCGCCGGTGACGACCCCGAGGTCAACGAGGAGTGGATCTGCGACCGCGGCCGGTTCGCGTTCCGCTACGCCACCGCCGCCGACCGCATCCGCCGCCCGAAGATCCGCGACGCCCGCACCGGTGAGCTGGTGGACGCGTCCTGGACCGAGGCGCTGCGGGTGGCCGCCGAAGGCCTGGCCAAGGCCCGCGACGGCAGGGGAGTGGCGGTCCTGCCCGGCGGCAGGCTGACCGTCGAGGACGCCCACGCGTACTCCAAGTTCGCGCGGATCGCGTTGCGTACCAACGACATCGACTACCGCGCGCGGGCCCACTCCGCCGAGGAACTCGATTTCCTGACCGCGCACGTCGTCGGCACCACGCCGGAGAACGGGGTCACGTTCAGCGCCATCGAGAACGCGCCGACCGTGCTCTGCGTGGCGTTCGAGCCGGAGGAGGAGGCGCCGGTCGTCTTCCTGCGGCTGCGCAAGGCGGCCCGCACCAAGAAGACCAAGGTCGTCCACATCGGGCAGTGGACCACCCCGGCCGTGCGCAAGACGTTCGGCGAGCTGCTGGCCTGCGCGCCCGGCGCGGAGACGGCGGCCGTCGACGCCATCGCCGAGCACGCACCCGACCTGGACCAGGCGCTGTCCGCCGAGGGCGCGGTCGTCCTGGTCGGCGAGCGGGCCGCCGAGATCCCCGGCCTGTTCTCCGCGCTGCACCGGCTGTCCGAGCGCACCGGCGCCAGGATCGCCTGGATTCCGCGCCGGGCGGGCGAGCGCGGTGCCGTCGAGGTCGGCGCGCTGCCGACCCTGCTGCCCGGCGGCCGGCTGGTCGCCGACGCCGCCGACCGGGCCGAGGCCGCCGCCGTGTGGGGCGTCGACTCGCTGCCCGAGCAGCCCGGCCGCGACCTGACCGGCATCCTCACCGCCGCTGCCGCCAGCGACCTGGACGGCCTGCTGATCGGCGGGGTCGACCCGAACGACCTGCCCGACCCGGCGCTGGCCGCGAAGGCGCTGGAGCGGGTCAAGTTCGTGGTCAGCCTGGAGCTGCGGGAAAGCGCGGTGACCGCGGTCGCCGACGTGGTGCTGCCGATCGCGCCGGACGCCGAGAAGGCCGGTTCCTACCTCAACTGGGAGGGCAGGCACCGGAAGTTCGACATCACCCTGGAGGGCACCGGCGCCCTGTCCGACTGCCGGGTGCTGGACACCCTGGCCGTCGAGATGGACGCCGACCTGTTCACCCAGACGCCCGCCGCCGCGGCCGCCGACCTGGCGAAGCTGCCCGGCAAGACGAAGCCGGCCACGCTGACCCCGGTCGCCGCGGGCGAGCGGCCCCAGCCCGGCGAGGGCCAGGCGCTGCTGGCCACCTGGCGGCAGCTGCTGGACAACGGCTCGCTGCAGGACGACGAGCCGCACCTGGCAGGCACCCGCCGTCCGGTGGTGGCCCGGCTGTCGGAAGCCACCGCCGCGGGCAGGGAGACGGTCACCGTCGCCACGGCCCGGGGTGAGATCACGCTGCCGGTCGAGGTCGCCGACCTGCCCGACGGGGTGGTCTGGCTGCCCGGCAATTCGGACGGCTCAGCCGTACGGGCCACGCTCGGCGCCGGGCACGGCTCGCTCGTGGACATCCGCGGAGGTGACCGGTGACGACGTTGCTGGCGCAGGCACCGGATCAGC
Organism: Amycolatopsis suaedae; assembly: GCF_004214935.1. Classification (GTDB taxonomy): domain Bacteria; phylum Actinomycetota; class Actinomycetes; order Mycobacteriales; family Pseudonocardiaceae; genus Amycolatopsis; species Amycolatopsis suaedae. The sequence goes on along the minus strand of NZ_SFCC01000004.1, from coordinate 280,668 downwards.
TGACCAGGGCGCAGATCCTGGCCGACGACCCGCTGTGGCTGATCGCGCTCAAGGCGGTCGTGATCCTGCTGATCGGGCCGATCCTGACGATCTTCCTGATCGTCTGGGAGCGCAAGGCGGTCGGCCGCATGCAGAACCGGCCCGGCCCCAACCGGGTCGGCCCCGGCGGTTACCTGCAGTCCCTCGCGGACGCGCTCAAGCTGCCGTTCAAGGAACAGGTCATCCCGGACACCGCCGACCGCAAGGTGTACTTCCTCGCGCCGGTGATCGCGGCCGTGCCCGCGCTGGTCGGCCTGTCGGCCATCCCGTTCGGCCCCGAGGTGTCGATCTTCGGTGAGCGGACACTGCTGCAGCTGGTCGACCTGCCGGTCGGCGTGCTGGTGGTGCTGGCCTGCTCGTCGATCGGCGTCTACGGCATCGTGCTGGCCGGCTGGTCGTCCGGCTCGCCGTACCCGCTGCTGGGCGGGCTTCGCTCGGCCGCGCAGGTGATTTCCTACGAGATCGCCATGGGCCTGTCGATCGTCGGCGTCATTCTCTACGCGCAGACGATGTCGACGGCTGGGATCGTCGAGGCGCAGTCGAACAACCTCTGGTACTTCATCACGCTGCTGCCGAGCTTCGTCATCTACGTGATCTCGATGGTCGGCGAGACCAACCGGGCCCCGTTCGACCTTCCCGAGGCCGAGTCGGAGCTGGTCGGTGGCTTCCACACCGAGTACAGCTCGATGAAGTTCGCCATGTTCTTCCTCGCCGAGTACGTGAACATGGTGATCGTCTCGGCGTTCGCCACGACGTTGTTCCTCGGCGGCTGGCTGTTCCCGTTCGTCGGTACCGACCACGTGCTGAACCAGGGCTGGTTCCCGGTCCTGTGGTTCTTTGCCAAGGTGTTCGCGCTGCTGTTCTTCTTCATCTGGCTGCGCGGCACGCTGCCCCGGTTCCGCTACGACCAGTTCATGCGGCTGGGCTGGAAGGTCCTGGTCCCGCTGAACCTGCTGTGGATCGTGGTCATCTCGACCGTCCGCGCGCTGCGGCAGGCGGAGGACGTCTCGGCGGGCACCATGGTGATCATCGGCCTGCTCGGGCTGGCGTTGATCGTCGCCATCGCCTTCGCCATCCCGGCGAAGCAGGAGCCGGACACCGACGCCGTCCCGGTCACCGGCAGCGACTACCCGCTGCCGCCACTGGACCTCAAGGTCCCGGAGACCACGCCGCGGCAGAAGGCCCTGCGGGCCAAGCAGCGTGCGGCGAAGAAGCAACTGCAACCCTCGGCTCCGGCTGGAAGGGAGGGCTCCGATGGGGATCTTTGATCCCATCAAGGGCTTCGGCGTCACCTTCGGAATGATGTTCAAGAAGGTGGCCACCGAGGAGTACCCGGAGGCAGGCGCCCCCGCGGCGCCCCGCTACCACGGGCGGCACCAGCTCAACCGGCACCCGGACGGGCTGGAGAAGTGCGTCGGCTGCGAGCTGTGCGCCTGGGCCTGCCCGGCCGACGCGATCTTCGTCGAGGGCGGGGACAACACCGAGGAGGAGCGGTACTCGCCCGGTGAGCGGTACGGCAAGGACTACCAGATCAACTACCTGCGCTGCATCGGATGCGGGTTGTGTGTCGAGGCCTGCCCGACCCGGTCGCTGACGATGATCAACTTCTACGAGCTGGCCGACGACGACCGGCAGCGGTTGATCTACACCAAGGAGGACCTGCTCGCCCCGCTGCTGCCGGGGATGGAGCAGCCGCCGCACCCGATGCGCCTCGGTGACAACGAGCAGGACTACTACGTCAACGGCCCCGAGCTGGCGGCCGGCCGCGGTGTCCCGTCCGGGGAAACCGTCGAGACGTCGGAAGAGAAGGCAATGCAATGATCGGCGCCGTTCTCGCGCAGGCACCCGCGGAGGCAGCCGTCTCCACGGGCGAGACGATCGCGTTCTGGGTGCTCGGCCCGCTCGCCGTGGCCGGTGCGCTCGGCATGATCTTCGCCCGCAACGCCGTGCACTCGGCGCTGTGGCTGGTGATGACCATGCTCTCGCTCGGTGTGCTCTACATGGTCCAGCAGGCGCCGTTCCTCGGCTTCACGCAGATCATCGTCTACACCGGCGCGATCATGATGCTGTTCCTGTTCGTGCTGATGCTGGTCGGCAGGGACAGTTCCGACTCGGTGGTCGAGGTGCTGCGTGGCCAGCGGCTCGCGGCCGCGCTGCTCGGACTCGGCATGGCCGGCCTGTTCGCCGGCGCGCTGACCCGGGCGCTGACCGACGTCACCCCGGCACCGCAGCTGGACCCGAACACTCCGGCGGGCGGCAGCGCGGGCGGTCTGGGCAAGCTGATCTTCACCGACTACCTGTTCCCGTTCGAGCTGACCTCGGCGCTGCTGATCACCGCCGCGCTCGGCGCGATGGTGCTGGCCTTCTCCGACCGGCATTCCAAGGGCGGCAAGCGTTCGCAGAAGGAGCTCGTCGAGGCCCGCTTCCGCGGCGAGTACGAACGGCCCTCGCCCAAGCCGGGCCCCGGCGTGTTCGCCACGGCCAACTCGGTCGCCACCCCGGCGCTGCTGCCCGACGGCTCGGTTGCGCAGGAGTCGCTGTCCGAGCTGATCGAGTCCACGGCGGCCACCCGGTTCGCCGCCGAGCGCAAGCGGGTCGCCGGTGAGGAACCGAAGCCGGACGCGCACGCGCTGGTGGCTTCCGAGAAGCCCGCTGGGGAGGAAGAGAAGTGACTCCTACCTACTACCTGCTGCTGTCGGCACTGCTGTTCTCCATCGGAACGGTCGGCGTCCTGGTGCGCCGCAACGCCATCGTGGTGTTCATGTGCATCGAGCTGATGCTCAACGCGGTGAACCTCTCGCTGGTCACGTTCTCCCGGATCAACGGCGGCCTGCAGGGTCAGGTGATGGCGTTCTTCGTGATGGTGGTCGCCGCCGCGGAGGTCGTGGTCGGCCTGGCGATCATCATGTCGATCTTCCGCACCCGGCGTTCGGCCTCGGTCGACGACACCAACCTGCTCAAGTACTAAGGACTAGTCAGTGATCGCATCATCGTGGCTGCTGGTCGCCCTGCCGGCGCTGGGCGCGCTGGTCCTGCTCGTCGGCGGTAAGCGGCTCAACGCCATCGGGCACCTGATCGGCTGTGCCACCGTCGCGCTGTCGTTCGTCTACGGGCTGGTGCTGTTCCTCGCCGAGACGTTCGCCTCCGCCAGTGACGTCAAGCTGTTCTCCTGGATCCCGGTCGCCGAGCTGCAGGTCGACTTCGGACTGCGCATCGACTCGCTGTCGATGACGTTCGTCCTGCTGATCACCGGCGTCGGCATGCTGATCCACTTCTACTCGATCGGCTACATGGCCGACGACGACGGCAGGCGCCGGTTCTTCGGCTACCTGAACCTGTTCGTCGCGTCCATGCTGGTCCTGGTGCTGGGCAACAGCTTCGTGACCCTGTACCTCGGCTGGGAGGGCGTGGGCCTCGCCTCGTACCTGCTGATCGGCTGGTACCAGGGCCGCCCGTCCGCGGCGACCGCCGCGAAGAAGGCGTTCCTGATGAACCGGGTCGGCGACGTCGGCCTGGCGCTGGCGATCTTCCTGATGTTCAAGTACATCGGCAGCACCGGCTACGCCGAGGTGTTCGCAGGCATCGGAGACCTGCCGCCCGGCGTCGTCACCGCGATCGCCATCCTGCTGCTGCTGGGTGCCTGCGGTAAGTCCGGTCAGTTCCCGCTGCAGGCCTGGCTTCCGGACGCGATGGAGGGCCCGACCCCGGTGTCGGCGCTCATCCACGCCGCGACGATGGTCACCGCGGGCGTCTACCTGGTGGCCCGCGCCAACGAGATCTTCAACGCCACCGAGTCCGGCAGGCTGGTCGTCACCCTCGTCGGTGTGGTCACGCTGCTGATCGGGTGCATCATCGGCTGCGCCTACGACGACATCAAGAAGGTGCTCGCCTACTCCACGGTCAGCCAGATCGGCTACATGATGCTGGCCGTCGGGCTCGGGCCGTTCGGCTACGCGCTGGGCATCATGCACCTGCTGACGCACGGCTTCTTCAAGGCCGGGCTGTTCCTCGGTGCCGGTTCGGTCATGCACGGCATGAACGACGAGGTCGACATGCGCAAGTTCGGCGGGCTGTGGCGCAAGATGCCGATCACGTTCGTCACGTTCGGCCTCGGCTACCTCGCGCTGATCGGCTTCCCGTTCCTGTCCGGCTACTTCTCCAAGGACGCCATCATCGAGGCGGCCTTCGGGCAGGAGGGCTGGAAGGGCTGGGTGTTCGGCGGTGCCGCGGCACTCGGTGCGGCGCTGACGGCGTTCTACATGACCCGCCTGATGCTGATGACGTTCTTCGGCAAGGCCCGCTGGAAGGACCTGAAGTCCAGCGATGGACGGGAGTTCCACCCGCACGAGTCGCCACCGGTGATGACCGTCCCGATGATCATCCTGGCGGTCGGCTCGGTCGCCGCCGGTGCGTTGTTCGCCATCGGCGACTCGCTGGTCGAGTGGCTGACCCCGTCGCTGGGTGCCCTGCGGGAGGCCGAGCACACGGTGGTGCCGCACGCGGCCGTTCCGTTCATCGTGGTCGGACTCTCCGCGCTGGGTGTCCTGGTGGCGTGGCTGATCTTCCGCAGGGACATCCCGGTCGAGCGGCCCGAGCGCGTCTCGTTCATCACCCGCGCCGCGCGTAAGGACCTGTACGGCAACGCCCTCAACGAGACGCTGGTCGCCAAGCCCGGTGTCTGGCTGGCCCGCTTCGCGGTCTACCTGGACAACCGGGGCGTCGACGGGGCCGTCAACGGGATCGCCGCCGCGCTGGGCGGCGGGTCCGGGCGCCTGCGCCGCATGCAGACCGGGTTCGTCCGCTCCTACGCGCTGTCCATGCTCGGCGGCGGGTTCGTCGTCATCGCCGCGCTGCTGTTGGTGAGGTTCTCATGACCTGGTTGCTCGCGCTGATTCTCCTGCCGCTGGTCGGCGCGGTCGTCGTCTCGGCGTTCCTGCGAGCCAACGACCGGCTGGCCACGCTGGTGGCGCTGGCGTTCACGCTGGTCGAGCTGGTGCTGATCGTCCCGCTGTGGCTGAGCTACGACCCGTCGGGCGAGCGCCTGCAGCAGACGTCGTCGATGGACTGGATCCCGACGTTCGGCATCCACATCTCGTTCGGCATCGACGGCATCGCGCTGGTGATGATCGCGGTCATCGCGTTCCTGGTGCCGCTGATCGTCGGCATCCTCGGGGTCACCGACAAGCTGCCGGAAGGCCGTAGCGCCGGCGGTTACCTCGGCCTGATCCTGGTGCAGCAGTCGCTGACGATCGCGGTGTTCGCCGCGACCGACGTGTTCCTGTTCTACGTGTTGTTCGAGATCATGCTGATCCCGATGTACTTCCTCATCGGCGGCTACGGCGGCGCGAACCGGCAGTACGCGGCGGTCAAGTTCTTCCTGTACTCGTTCCTCGGCGGCCTGATCATGCTGGCCTCGGCCATCGGGGCGTACTCGATGGCGTCCGACGAGCTGGGCCAGGGCACGTTCGACTGGGCCACGCTGGTGTCGGTGGTGCGCGACGCGCCGCTGGAGACGCAGATCTGGCTGTTCCTCGGGTTCTTCCTGGCGTTCGCCATCAAGGCGCCGCTGGTGCCGCTGCACACCTGGCTGCCGGACGCGGCCGGTCAGGCGCCGATCGGCGTCGCGGTGCTGCTGGTCGGCGTGCTGGACAAGGTCGGCACGTTCGGCTTCCTGCGGTACTGCATCCCGATGTTCCCGGAGGCCAGCAAGACCCTGGCGCCACTGGTGCTGACGCTCGGCGTCGCCGGGGTCATCTACGGCTCGATGCTGGCCGCCGGGCAGCGCGACATGAAGCGGTTCATCGCCTACGTGTCGATCGCGCACTTCGGCTTCATCGCGCTGGGCATCTTCGCGTTCACCACGCAGGCGCAGGTCGGCTCGGTGTCGTACATGCTCAACCACAGCCTCGCCACCGGCATGCTGATCCTGGTGATCGGCATGGTCGTCGCGCGTGGCGGGTCGACCCGGATCTCCGACTACGGCGGCATGGCGAAGCTGACCCCGTTGCTGGGCGGCATGTTCTTCATCGCCGGACTGTCCACTTTGTCGCTGCCCGGGACGAACTCGTTCATCAGCGAGTTCCTGGTGCTGCTGGGCTCGTTCGAGACGCGGCCGGTGTTCACCATCATCGCCACGCTCGGACTGGTGCTGGCCGCGGCGTACGTGCTGTGGCTGTACCAGCGGATCATGCAGGGTCCGGTGCGGGGCGACGCGCTGGTCGGCGCCGGTGGCGGTCCGGGTACCGCGATGGCGCCGGAGCTGGGCGCGAAGAAGTCCATCAAGGACCTGTCCAAGGTGGAACTCACCGTGCTGGTCCCGATGGTCGTGCTGATCATCGGGCTGGGCTTCTACCCGAAGCCCGTGCTGGACACGATCACTCCTTCGGTCGAGGCCACCATGTCGGCCGTGCAGGAAGGCAACTGAGAAGATGCTCGACGTACTGCTGGCGCAGCAACCGGATGCCGGCAAGATCGACCCGCCGGCGATCGACTACGCCGCGATCCTGCCCATCCTGATCATCCTCGGTGCCGCGTGCCTGAGCGTGCTGGTCGAGGCGTTCCTGGTGAAGCACCAGCGCTGGTCGGCGCAGGTGGTGCTGAGCCTGCTGGCGATCGTCGCCGCCGGGATCTCGCTGGGCGTGTACGTCGGCGGCGAGGGCCTGCCCGACCGCGGCACGACCACGCTGAGCGGCACGCTGTCGATCGACGGCCCGGCGCTGTTCCTGTGGGGCACGCTGCTCGCGCTGGGGCTGGGGGCGGTGCTGCTGATCGCCGACCGTTCGGTCGAGCCGGGTGGTGCGTTCGTCGCCCAGGCGGCCATCCGCCCGGGCACCATCCAGGACCGCGCGCAGGTCGGGTCGACCGGCATGCAGACCGAGGTGTTCCCGCTGACGCTGTTCGCACTCGGCGGCATGCTGACGTTCTGCGCGGCCAACGACCTGCTGACGATGTTCATCGCGCTGGAAGTGCTGAGCCTGCCGCTGTACCTGATGTGCGGCCTGGCTCGTAGGCGTCGCCTGCTGTCGCAGGAGGCCGCGGTCAAGTACTTCCTGCTCGGGGCGTTCTCCAGCGCGTTCTTCCTGTACGGCGTCGCCCTGCTGTACGGCTACGCGAACTCGGTCAAGCTCGCCGACATCGCCAACGCCGCCGCGGGAACGGACCGTTCGGACACGCTGCTGTTCGCCGGTCTGGGACTGCTGATGATCGGCCTGCTGTTCAAGGGCTCGGTCGGCCCGTTCCACACCTGGACCCCGGACGTCTATCAGGGCGCGCCGACCCCGGTGACGGCGTTCATGGCGGCCTGCACGAAGGTCGCCGCGTTCGGCGGGATCCTGCGCGTGCTGACGGTCGGGTTCGAGTCGACGAGCTGGGAGTGGCGGGGGGTCCTCTGGGCCGTGGCGATCGTGTCGATGGTGATCGGTGCGGTCCTGGGTCTGACGCAGACCGACGTGAAGCGCATGATCGCCTACTCGTCGATCGCGCACGCCGGCTTCCTGCTGGTCGGCGCGATGGCGATGACGGACCAGGGCCTGTCCGGGACGTTGTTCTACCTGCTGGCCTACGGCTTCACGACGCTGGCGGCGTTCGGTGTCGTGTCGCTGGTGCGGGACTCCAACGGCGAGGCGACGCACCTGTCGGCCTGGGCGGGTCTGGCGAAGCGGTCGCCGCTGCTGGCCGGAGTGTTCACGTTCCTTTTGCTGGCATTGGCCGGTATCCCGTTGACGAGTGGTTTCGTCGGCAAGTTCGTGGTCTTCGAGGCGGCCCTGACCGACGGAATGGCGCCGCTGGTGGTGATTGCCCTGGTCGCCAGTGCGGTGGCGGCGTTCTTCTACCTGCGGGTGGTCGTGTTGATGTACTTCTCCGAGCCGGCCCCGGACGGCCCCACGGTCACGCTGCCGGGCGCGTTCACCACGGCGGCGATCACCCTGGGCGTCATCGTCACGCTGATCCTCGGTATCGCCCCGGCGTTCGCCCTCGACTGGGCAGGCGCGGGCGCGTTCGCCATGTAGTCGCGGCTTTGTCGAAGGGCCCCGTCAGCGACGCTGGCGGGGCCCTTCCATTGTGTTGAGATGGCGGGCAGCGTAGTCCAAGAGGATCACGGCGGCCCGTTCGCTTGGGATGGCGAGCAGGCGGTAGCCGGTCGTGCTGCCCATGGCGTGGCGGTACCGGCTCGGGATGTCCTGCCGGTCCGTGTCGACATCGATCAGTCGCAGGTCGATGGGTGCGGACGAACCGTCGCTGCGTAGTTCGACCACCTCGACCCGGCGTAGCCCACGCCAAGGGACGGCCCAGACGACCTGACTGTGCCGGCGATCCCGGCTGCTGTGGAGACAGGTCAGCCCGGCGCCACTGACGATGATGGAGCCTTCCGGTGAGTCGGCGACCAGCTCGCGGGCTGTTCGGTTCGGCGACCGACGTTCGCCGGAACGGAACACGCCGTCGACGCTGTCCACGATGGACACGCGGTCGGCGTCCTCAGGCGGCGGTCGCCAGGGAACGGCGATAAGTCGTCGATCGCGGAGGTACCGGTTGATGACCTGCATCGCCGTCGGTGAATGACGGCTGACGACCACGCCAAGGCTGAACGTCGCCCACAGGTACTGTTTCCGTGCGATCAGCCAGAACACCGTCGTGGCAGCGATGGCGACGGCTCCCACCACCAGCGCGATGGATGCCGGCCCGGGATCGCCATACCGGTATCGCTCGACGTCATACCGGTAATAATCCGCCGGAATATAATGTCCGATGTCGTCGGGCGTGAACTCGCTGAGCCGGGTAGTGATGACCATGTCGGCCTTGAATCCGTACCTCGCGGACCAGTCGGTGTCGACCTCGACCTCACACATCCAGTAGAAGCCGATGCCGGAGAGGCTGATTGGGCCATACTGGCTGCAGGCGAGGACGCGGGCCGTGTCGCGCGCGTCCTCGGGTGCGTAGACGTCGTAACGCTGATCCACGCGCATCAGGCTGAATGCGGCCAGCACGGTGTAGGCCATCGCCACGACCAGTGCCCACACGCCGAAGCCCCGGACGAGACGTCGCACCGACTCACGTGGGGTTTGCAGGTGGGCGAGTGCCCGCGCCTGGTTGGTGTTCATCAGGACCTCGACAGAGTCAGGGCCGGTCGCCGTGCATGCAGCTCACGCTCGAGTACTTCGATCGCTCGGCGTTTGACCCGCAGCGGAAGCCGATACGTCCGTTCGCCGATCCGGAGTTCGCGCACCCGGGGATTCCGTTCGGCGAATGCGCCGTGCTTCGTGATCAGGTCGATGGCGAACCGATTGTCGCCCATGTCCGAAGTCGTGGCCCGAATCGCCTCGATCTCCGTCCACGGCACACCGGCTCGCACGAAGTCGCGTACGAGCCCGAATCCCGCTCGGCGTCGTGACCACGCGCATTCGATGCCCTGGTCGGTGATGACCAGCACGTCGGTCTGGAAGCGCGAGTCGCTTCCCGGGCGGGCCGACCTTGCCCAGACCGCGGTGAATAGGAGCAATGGGACGAGCAGGAGCCAGTACCAGGACAGTAGATCATTGCCGTTGAGCTTGACGAGGTCGAAGTGGAACGTGAGGGCCACGCCGAGATAGAAAGCGAGGGTGAGTAACCCGAGAACCCTCATGACTGGACGGGAAGCCTTCCAACTGCGACGAGTCCAGCCGCCCGGCGTCAGGTACAGCTCGCCGGCAACCCGTGGGGGTTGTTGCTGGCGAGGGGCGTGCTGAGCAGGCTGGTGGGGGAGGTTGAGCCATGCCTGGATCCGGTCAGCCTCGGACTGGCTGAGGGACATGTCGACCCGGTATCGCAGCCCGTTGGCCTGTCCGGCCAGCGGACCGAAACGGCGGAAGAAATCCTGGGACCTGAATGTGACGGTCAAGCCGTGAGCGAACGGTTGCTTGTCACCAGAGTAGGTTGAAGCGAAGGGAAGGGGCTCGGTACCCATGCCAACGTATCCTGGCCGGCAGTCGACGTTCGCCACCTCGTCCCAGCGGACCGACCAGTTCTCCTTTGGGCTGGTGAAAGCCAGGCCGTCCGTCGAGAACATGAGACTCGTCGGCCGGGGCCGCTTGGTGATCTTCCGGAAGACGACGATCGCGCCGATGCCGCACAGGACCGACCCGATCCCAGCTCCCACCGGTTTGCTTGTCCCCAGGACGAAAAGCTGCAGTTGACCGGAAACGAATACGCCAACGAGCGCCAGCCCGGCGAGCCACCAGGCAGGTCCGTAGCGTTTCGTTCTCTCAATGACGAGTGGTGCCATCAGATGTTGTTCCTCCCCCTTATGCGATGTCAACGATTTCAAATCGAATTGCCGCCAGGCTGGCTCAGCCTGCGAGGCTCGGTTGCATCGCCAGTCGTGCGTACTGTGTCATCCCGGTTTCAGAACTTCTCGCTCATGAGTTTTTTGTCGTTGTCAGGTCGGGTCGGAACGAGGCAGTGTGCTGGATGATTAGCGCTACAGCGCGCTCATTGACGTACAAGGGCAGCCGGTAAGCGGCATTGTCGCGCCGAAACACGCGCATCTCGGGGTGGCGGGTGGCGAAACGGTCGTCGTGTGACGGGACGAGATCGATCGCGTGTCCGTCGAAGATATTGTCAGGTGTCCCTGGCGCCGATATGTTTATTGCCCTTATCTCTTCCCAGGTTACACCAAGCTTACGGTTTTCCCGATCGAGTCCTAGTGCTGTCCTGGTGTGTGCCCAACAGCACACGAGGCCTTCATTGGTAAGGATGAGGACGTCTGTGTAGAAGATCGATCTGCGCCCAGGCCGCCCTGGCTTGTTTCCTGCGGATATGCATAAGAAGATCACCAGGGGTCCCAGCATCAGGCCAAAGAAGCCGAGGGCTGAAATACTCCGTAGCATTGGAAGACCGACGAGACTTGAGATGAGCGGAGTGCCGAAGAAGGATATGGCAGCCGCTATTCCCCAGATGTAGACGCTCTTGCTTCTGCCCCTGTCATGTTGGACCACCATGTTCTGCCCCCGTCGTGTCACGAGGACTTCGTACGAAGATTCCTCGCTTTCTTCGAGGCGCTCGGCATCCGTTGTATTATCGAACAGTGCGTTGATGTACGCGCGGACCCTTTGTATCTCTGGATGGGTGAGGTGTAGCTCGGCGGTGTAAGTCAATCCGCTGATGCGGCCAGGTAGCGGAATGGACCTATTGAAGAACTCTTTGGACCGAAATCTGATAGTTATTTCGTTGACGAAGAGTGGCTTTGTCAGCCCGCGATCCAGAAAGCGTTGCCCATAAGCTATTTTGCTGATCTCGGTCCACTCTGCGTACCAACTCGACTCGTAACCTTTCACGTGTAGGCCATTGGAGTCGATGGTCAGGACGAGTGGGCGAGAGCCTTGAATGATTCGCCAAAAAATAACGCCGCCAAGTACGCCGAATACGGCGACCATGAGGCCGTAGCCTTGGGGGCTAGTGCTTTCGAGGACGAAAAGGTATAGCAAACCGTAGCCGCACGCGATTGTGCAGCCCAGCCCGCCGAGCCACCAGGCAAGCCCATATCGAGTCGTTTTGTCAACGACGAGCGCAGACTCATTCACTGTCCAGATTTCCCGAAAGTGTCTGCATTGTGGGAGCGTTGTAGGTGGGGAAGATCTGCGTTTTCTGTCGGTCTTCTTGTTCTTTTCTGTCTGTTTCTCCGAAGATGACCGACTGATCGCCAGTAGCGGTCTTTCCGCCCCTTTCTGCGGCGATCTCCTTTTGTTTCTCTTGGATAGTCTTTTTGCTGATCTCTTTTCCGGCTTCCATGGCGGCGCGTTGCCCGATGTTCTCATCCTTGGCAAGAGCCTTGGTCAGCCGCTCCCAGATCTGCTTCATGTAGACGCCGGCGTTGCTCAATGCCCTGACGAATTTTTGCATTACCGTCAGGCCTTCGGTGGTCTTCTCAACCACGACGGGCATTCCCTCCGCTGCCAGCGCTGCTGGATAGGCGGGCGGGGGATAGCGAAACAGGATCATGATCAGCTTCGCACACGTGTCGGTGATGAGGCCACGGATGAAGGAGCGGACGATGTTCAACAAAGTTTTCGATATGTCGACAAATCGGGCTGCGAGCATGGCGTCGTCCGACATTTGTGCGTATCGGTCGAGGCGGTCTTGTACGAACTGCCGGTACTGGTCAGCTGAGCCGCCCGTCCAAGTAGCACAATCTTGTTGGACACTCGTCGTCAACTCTTGGGCCACCTGCTGTATGTGTGAGCTGATCTGTACCCAAGTTTGGACGGTCAGGTCCAGTTCGTCCTGACTTCCGGTTAGCTTGTCGAGAAAGTCCTTCAGCGGGGAAAGGTGCTCCATCACCCAACCGAGTCCCATGCTGATGAGCATCTCAGCAGGGTTCTTGATGCCCATCGCAAGGTCGACCGCGCCACCGGCGATATCCAGAAGCCCTTCGGTCCACTCGCCGTCTGCGATCAACGAGACGCCACCGATGAAGTCCTGTGCGACGCCGGCGCCCTGGAGTGCTTCCTTTGTCGGCTTCTTGACCGCATCGGTTTCGGCGCGGGCGTCGACAATCAGGGGGTTCTCGTTTGCCGGCTGGTTCATTTCGGGCCAATCTTGCCAAGAAGAGTGCCGATACTTTCTTCGTCAACCCGTTTGACCTCAGCCCATTTTCGTACGGCGCTCACGTGATAATTGCTCGTGTCGATCGCCGTTCGCAATGCTTCGGTCATCCCTTCCATTGTTTCATTGCAACGCCATGCGAATGCCAGTCCCAGAAGCCCGAATGCTTCGTAACCCATGCGTTGGTTTGCCGCCTGTAGGGCTTGATCGAGAACCTCATGAGTCCTCTCTACGCGTTGTGCATGCGCAGTGACCTGGTCTGGGGCGACATGGAAGCCGTTGTCTCCCTGTGGAAGACCGTTCATCGGCGGCCTCCGGGTTCGTCGTCGTCGAGGAAGCCGCCGTCGTTGAAGTAGTCGTCGTCGTGGTCCTCGGCGGCGGGGGCGCGGTTGGGCCGCGGTGGCGGGGCAGGCCGGGGCGGTGCGGTCGGGCGGGGCGGTGCCGGCGGGTGCTCGTCTGGCTGTTCGGCGACGAACCGGTCGCTCTCCGACGGTGCCGAGTGGCCGCCCTCGACGTAACCCTGAGGTTCGGGCTCGGGGTAGCTCTCGTGCATCTGGTGCACGAGTTCGTTCATGGTCTCGGTGCCGGCGATCGACGGGACACCGGCTTGCATGGCGTCGGCGAGCTGGCTCTGGGCCTGCTGCATCGTCCGCATGATCTGCTGCGCCAGGTCGGGTTTGGTCCGCGCGGTGGGGCCGATGACGAGATCGGTCACGTTGCCGGCGTGGTTGACCGTGACGGTGATCTGACCGTCCTGGCTGCGTGCGGTCGTCTGGACCGCCTCGATCTCGGTGCGCATTTGCTCGGCCTTGGCGAGTGTGGCCTGCATCTTGGCTTCGTAGTCCGCGAACAACTGTTCGGGCGCTGTCACGAGTACCTCCCCCGGTAGTCGGTTGGCAACTGAGTGTGGCACACGGGTCCGGTGTGCCATGGTCGTTTCCCGCAAAAGGGGACGTCAGCCTGCTAGGGCCGCGAGCTTGTTGGCGAGGTTGACCGGTGTGCCCGGCAGGACGGCGATGTGGTCGCCGCCGGATTCGGCGAACGTCACTCGGCCGGCGTCGATGTCCAGGTACTTCACCGTCTCGCTGGCCTGCTCGCGGCGTCCCCGGTGGTCTCGGCGCGCCGCGTGCAGGAAGCCGGCGCCGTAGTACGGGACGCTGAAGATCTCGAGCAGTTCGCGGGCCTCGGGGCTGGTGCGTGCCGGTTCGTCGTAGATGTCCGAGCCACCGTTCTCCGCGTCACGCAGGTCCTGCCGTGCGACCGTGAACGGCGTGAACCCGGCGGGGTCGAACTCCGGTAGGTGCTCGACCAGCGTCGCCGCCTGGTTGGGCGTCGGATCGGGTTTGAGCCACACTCGGTCGCCCTGGTGCAGGGCCACCGCGGCGGCCCGGTTTCGGGCCGCCACGAGGATCGAGTACTGCTCGTCACCGGTGCGAACGAAAGCGAAGAACTCCTGCTCTGGCTTGTCGAAGAGGTGCAGTGTGTCCGCGAACTCGTCGGTCAGCCGGCCGCCTCGCAGCAACCCGAGGTCGCCGAGTTCCTCCCTGACCTTCCGGTCGAACTCCGGCGCAGCCTCGGGCGGGATGTACACCGCCTCGTTCGCGAACACGATGTGCGGTTCACCGCACCCTGCCCACCGCATCGACGTGAGCACGGAGTGTAACGACAGCTCGACAGCCTTTCTGAGCACCACGTCCCCCTCCCGGGCCGTCAGGGCTTGTGCGGCTTGGACTCGCCGATCGTCGGCGGTACCGGCTTGACGATGTCGCCGCCGAACAACTCGTCGGGGTCCTCGCCCTTGACGTAGGGAGCGCGCTGGTGCTCCTTGTCCTCTTCCTTCTCACCACGACCGGCCATCGGCGCGCCGCCCATCGGCATGGCACCCGAGCGGCCACCGGCACCGCCGGCGCCAGCGGCGCCCGGCCGGCCGGCGACACCTTCCGGCCCACCGACTCCGGTCATCCGGCCGCCGACGCCTGGGCCGCCAGGTACCGCGCCGGGTCCGCCGACGCGGCCGCTGGCGAGGCCACCGGGGCCACCGGTGCCGGGGCCGAACCCGCCGGGGCGCAGCCCGCCGGGCGCGCCGGGGCCGCGGTAACCCGGCGGCCCCGGGACCATGCCGGGGTAGTTCGGGTTGTTGGGGAGGTTCGGCGTGCCCGGCGGGGTGGGCCGGACCTGCTGCTGGTTGCCCGGCTGGTCCGTGCCCGGGATGTTCGAGGCCGCCCGGGTGTTGTCGCTGACCCCGTTCGGTACCGGGCCACTCGCGGGAGGCGGTCCGCTGTGCGGCTGCGGGCCACTACCGCCGGGAACCGACGGCGGCGGTGCGGATGGTCCCGAGTGAACCCCGCCTCCGGGCCCGCCAGGTGGCGGCTCGCTGCTGCCACCCTTGAACCCGTCCGTGCCGCCCGGCTTCTCGGCCATGCTGATCGAACCGCCCGGATCGACCAGGGGCGCGTATACCGTCGGCATCGTCTGCCCGTTGCTGGTGCTGGCACCGTGGTAGGCAGCGAACGCGTCGACGTTGGCCTGGCTCTGCGCGTTCCACTGGCCGAGCTTCTGGAAGTAGCCGCTCATGTCGGGTATCAGCAGGCCGGCTTTGACGTCCTCGGACGTTATCGGCGGCGGGTTCGGCGGTACCGGTACGACCTTGCTCTTGACGACCTCGAATGCGTTGGTTTGGTCAGCGATCGCACGGTCCGCGGTGACTAACAGGTCCGCATCGTGCTGAGCCGCGGTAGCCAGCGGCGTGGCGGCGCCTGCCGCGGCAGCACCCGCGTTGCCTTGCCAGCCTTCTGCGATCGTGCCGCCGAGATCCTGAACTTGCTTCGATCGGTCGTGCAGCCGCATCTGCAGCTGTGCGCATGCTGTCTGCGCGTCGATCAGCTTCGCGGGCCCAGGACCACCAGTGACCTGCTCGTAGATCTGGGACGCGGTGAGAGGACCGTTCGCGCACATCAGCGAACTCCCTTGAGGTTGGCGACCACCATCGCGGCCACGTCCTGGACGGATTCGCAGGGGTCCTTCTTGCCGAGGTTCTTCTCCGATTGGAAGACGCCGATATCGACGATCGTGCGGTCGCTGACGCCGAGGGCTGCCTGGCACCTACCCGAATCCGCGGGGTTGCCCTCGGCGCTGTACGCCACCAGGGGATAGCCGTCCACGGGTGGCAGCTCCTTGAAGAAGCCACGGTTCCTGTCGCGGTAGATGGCTGTCAGTCCGAGATTGTTGACCTTGGGAAAGGTGATCCCTACTTGTGCTGATCCGGGGCCGTCCCAGGCGCAGCCTGGGCCCACCACGTTGTCGGGCTTCGACGGCGTATCAGGTGAGCCGAGCAACTCGGACACCTGTGGTTTGGTCAGAACAGAGCAGGGGGCGGCCTCGAATCGACTCGTGTCCAGCGGACTCGCGACGCTGGGTGCGCCGTGTCCGGGCACCTGGTCGCCGCCTTCTGAGGAACCAGGCGATGGCTCGGAGGGAACGGGGACGGGCTGCGGCGTGGTCGCCCGACCGTTGGCCGTGCCGTTGCCCGAACAGGCGGCGACCACAAAGGCGAGCACGAGTGCGCTTCCGAGCGCAGCGAGGCGCATCAGACCGAACCTCCCTGCTGGTTGATGTCGGTAGTGGCCTGCTCTTCGCGCTCGGCGTACTTGCCTGCGGCAGTCCAGAACTTCTCGGCTTGCGCCCTGCAATAGGCCATTCTGTCCCTGTTGGCGGCGATGAGGGCTTCGCCGGAATTGCGGATGAGTACCGCGTTGCCGTCGCTGGCGTACTCCTTGCCGGGGCCTTCAGCCTTGATCAGTTGCTCGGCAAGCTGGAGGTCGCGTTGATACTCAGCCTCCAACGCCGCCCACTTCTTAGCGATGGTGTTCAGCTGCTCGGGGGTGTAGGAGAAGCCGCCACCGGCGGCCTGGGCGGCCGCGGCCTGCGCCTGCATACCGCCCTCGACGAAGCCGGTCCACGTCTGGTCGATCCAGTTCGGCCCGGTCTTCACCTCGGTGTCCGCGCCTGGAACGTAGGCAGGCGGCCCGGCCGGCCTGGCCTCGCCACGGATCTCATCGGCCATGCCGCACCCCCTGCCGTAAGCCGGCAGCCGGCAACAGTTCGGGCAGGCGTGAGCCTTCGAATGTCATGTCCCCTCCCCAGGGTCGCCACGCGCGCGGCCTACCACGCGTCGTGGGCATTCGACGACAGAAAGCTAGCACAGGCTCCCGGTGGGTGACCGGGGTCATGCACGGCACCCGATCGGCGCTACTTCGATCAAGCTCGTGACGCGGTGTCGCCTTCGTCACCTTCGCCGGAGCTCAGCGGCCGGTCAGCGCCGGGATGGCAGCCATTAGGCTTGGGGTCAGAGGGACATCCGAGTGCGGAGAGGGCGGACCGACGTGGCAGTGCGTGAAGGTGCGATGGAGGACTTGCGCGCGGCCGTCGGCCTGCAGGTGGCCGACGAGCAGCTGCTCGGCGACCTCGCCACCGGGCTGAGCGACGTCGAGGACCTGCTCAGGCAGACCGTGCACAGCGACGTCAAGGCCGTCCACGACGCCGCGATTCACCTGGTCGAAGCCGGGGGCAAACGCTTTCGTCCGCTGTTCACCCTGCTCGCCGCGCAGTTCGGGAAGGGCAACAGCGAGCCGGTGATCACGGCTGCCGCCGCGGTCGAGCTGGTGCACCTGGCGACGCTCTACCACGACGACGTCATGGATGAGGCCACCATGCGGCGGGGGGCGGAGAGCGCCAACGCCCGGTGGGACAACACCATCGCCATCCTCACCGGCGACTTCCTGTTCGCCCACTCCTCGCGGCTGGTCGCCGACCTCGGCACCGACGCCGCGCGCATCATCGCGGAGACGTTCAGCGAGCTGGTCACCGGCCAGATGCGGGAGACCGTCGGCCCGGTCGACGGCGAGGACCCGGTCGAGCACTACCTTAGCGTCATCGCCCAGAAGACCGGCTCGCTGATCGCCACCGCGGGCCGCTTCGGGGGGATGCTGTCCGGCGCGCCGGCCGAGTACGTCGAGGCACTGCGCCGGTTCGGCGACATCATCGGCACGGCGTTCCAGATCTCCGACGACATCATCGACATCGCGTCCGCCTCCGACGAGCTCGGCAAGTCGCAGGGCACCGACCTCCGCGAGGGCGTGCGCACGCTGCCGATGCTGTACGCGCTCGCCGACGAGGGCACCGACCCGCGGCTGATCGAGCTGCTGTCCGGGCCGCCGCTCACCGACGACGCGCTGGTCAGGGAAGGTCTGGACCTGCTGCGGGCGTCGGCAGGGCTGCGGCAGGCCCAGGCCACCCTCGCCGACTACGCCCGCCGCGCCCGCGAGGAGCTGGCCGCGCTCCCGGCGACGCCGGCTCGGGACGCCTGCGAGTCGGTTGCCGACTACCTGGTGGCGCGCACCCGCTGACCTGCGATGATGGGCCTGTCTGCGCAGGGTCCGAAGGAGGGAAGCGGCAGTGTCCGTTTTCGGTCAGGTGTGGTTGTGGAGCGTCGCCGCGTTCGTCATCGGCGCGCTGCTGACCTGGGTGCTCTTGGTGCGCCCGGCCCAGTCGCGGGTCAAGCAGCTCGAACGCCAGCTCGCCGCGGTCGCGGCCCAGCAGCGGCCGGCGAGCCCGCCGCGGCATGAGCCGACGCGGGACTTCGCGCCGCCCCCGGCGCCGCCGACCCGCACCTTCGCACCCGTCGACCCGATCCCGGCCGAACCGCCCGCGCCGGAGCCGGAGCCGACCGGCTTCCACCACCGCGAGCCCGAGCCCGAGCCGCCACGCGTCGAGCCCGAACCCGAGCCGTCGCCGACCGGCTTCCACCGGTACGAGCCCGAACCCGAACCGCAGCCGTACTACTCGGACCTGACGCTGAGCCAGCCGGACCCCGAGCCCGAACCGGAACCCGAGCCCGAACGCGACACGACCTACCTGCCCGCCGAGCCCAGCGAGCCGGAGCCAGCCGCCACGACGAGCCTGTTCACGCCTGCGACGGAGGTCGAGGAGCCGCAGCCGTACCGCGAGGACGACACCCCGCCGGAGCCGGAACCCGAGTCGGCCGCCGAGGCCACCCAGATCCTGCCGAAGCGGCAGGCAGGCGAGTTCTCCATCGCGGGCGGGTTCGACCCGCCACAGCCCATCGAACCGTCGATGCGCACCGTCGAGCGGCGGGAGCCGTCCAACGGCCACAGCGGTTCCCTGTTCGAGCCGGCCGTCCAGCCGAACTCGGCGGAAGCGCCGCCACCGCCCCCCGCCCGCAGTTTCGACGACGACACCAGCTCGGTTCCGCCGGGGCCGTTCGGTCCCGGTTCGGCCATGCCGCTGCCCGGCGGTGGCAGGCCCGCCGACGACTTCGGCGTCAAGGCCAGCGTCACCGCACTCCGGT
This sequence comes from Amycolatopsis suaedae, assembly GCF_004214935.1. Taxonomy (GTDB): domain Bacteria; phylum Actinomycetota; class Actinomycetes; order Mycobacteriales; family Pseudonocardiaceae; genus Amycolatopsis; species Amycolatopsis suaedae. The sequence goes on along the minus strand of NZ_SFCC01000004.1, from coordinate 261,686 downwards.
ACTGCACCGAGGAATCCCCGCAGTTCCCGCGGATGGTCGCCGAGGTGTGGTTCCGCACGGCCGCCGACGCCGAGCGTGTCGGGTTCCGCCCGTTGACCTAGTACCACAGCCAGAAAGCGCTTACACTGAGCGCGGCTCGGACCGCCGCCCCGTTGCCGACTTCCGTAGTCGACGAATCGAGGGCAGATGAAGTCGCTTTCCCTGGCGCTGGCCGCGACATTCGCGTTGGTCCCCGCACCGGCGGACGCCACCACGGTCAGCACCGTCGCCAGTAAGATCGACGTCCCGTGGGCCGTCGCGTTCCTGCCGGACCGGACCGCACTGGTCACCGAACGCAACACCGGTCGCGTCCTCTCGGTGAAGGGCAGGACCGTCCGTGAGGTGGCGAAGATCCCCGGCGTGCAGGCCGGCGGGGAAGGCGGGCTGCTCGGCATCGCCGTGTCCCCGCGCTACACCGCCGACAGGTACGTCTTTGTCTACTACACGACGGAGCACGACAACCGCGTCGCGCGCCTGCGCATCGGCGGGGCACCGGAACCCGTGGTCACCGGCATTCCCGCGGGTGGTTACCAGATCGGCGGCCGGATCGCGTTCGGCCCGGACGGCCACCTCTACCTCGGCACCGGCGACGTCACCAACGGCGACGACGCGCAGAACCCGGCCTCGCTGGCAGGCAAGATCCTGCGCGTGACCACCGAGGGCAAACCCGCGCCGGGCAACCCGGTCCCGGGCTCGCCGGTGTACTCGCTCGGCCACCGCAACGTCCAGGGCTTCACCTGGGACGCCAAGGGCCGGATGTACGCCTCCGAACTCGGCCAGCAGGAGTTCGACGAGGTCAACCGCATCCTGCCGGGCCGCAACTACGGCTGGCCGGTCTGCGAGGGCAGGTGCGGCAACGCGAAGTTCACCGACCCGCTGGTGACCTGGACCGTCGACAAGGCGTCCCCGAGCGGAATGGCCTTCTACAGGAACAGTCTCTACGTCACCGCGCTGCGGGGCGAGCGGGTGTGGAAGGTGCCGGTCAAGTCCGACGGCACCCTCGGCAAGCCCGCGTCGGCGTTCACCGGCAACGGACGGCTCCGCGACGCCGTGGCCACGCCGGACGGCAAGCTGTGGCTGACCACGTCGAACCGCGACGGCAACGGCGCCGGGGAACCCGGCCCGAACGACGACCGGGTGCTCGCCACCTCGGGCTAGACGACCGTCCAGGTGTCCTTGCCGCGCAGCAGACCCGCCAGGTCGGGCGGGCGGTTCTCCACCGCCTGCTCGACCTGCGCGCGGGCCTGGTCGTCGTAGGTCGGCCGGGCCACCTGCCGCAGGATGCCGGTCGGCGTGTGGTTCAGGTGCTGGTCGCCCAGCCGGGACAGCGCGAACGCGTAGCTGGTGTCCGCGATCGACGGGTCGTGGACGACGAGGTTGTCGTCGCCGACCTCGCTGACCTTGGCGACCTCCAGGCCGCCCCAGCCGCTGCGGACCACACCGAACTCGCCCTCCGGGCCGAACCGGATCGGCTCGCCCGCGGTCAGCGGGATGATTCGCCGTGCCGCCTCGTCGGAGTCCTTGAGCACGTCGAACGCACCGTCGTTGAAGATCGGGCAGTTCTGGTAGATCTCCACCAGCGCCGACCCGCGGTGCTCGGCCGCGGCACGCAGCACCTCGGTGAGCCCCTTGCGGTCGGAGTCCAGCGCCCTGCCGACGAACGTGGCCTCGGCGCCGATCGCCAGCGACAGCGGGTTGAACGGGGTGTCGACCGAACCCATCGGGGTCGACTTGGTGACCATGCCCTGGTCGCTGGTGGGGGAGTACTGGCCCTTGGTCAGCCCGTAGATCCGGTTGTTGAACAGCAGGATCTTGAGGTTGACGTTGCGGCGCAGCGCGTGGATCAGGTGGTTGCCGCCGATGGACAACGCGTCGCCGTCGCCGGTCACGACCCACACGCTCAGGTCCGGCCGGGCCGTCGCCAGGCCGGTGGCGATGGCGGGGGCGCGGCCGTGGATCGAGTGCATCCCGTAGGTGTTGAGGTAGTACGGGAAGCGGGACGAGCAGCCGATTCCGGAGACGAAGACGATGTTCTCGCGCTTCAGCCCCAGCGACGGCAGGAACGCCTGGACGGCGTTGAGCACCACGTAGTCCCCGCAGCCGGGGCACCAGCGCACTTCCTGGTCGGACTTGTAGTCCTTGGCCTTCTGCGGCTCGTCGGTGGTCGGGACTCCGGCCAGTCCGCCGAGCGCGGGAAGTCCGAGGTCGGTGGCGGTCATCGGGCGTCGGCCCCCTTGATGATGTCGGTGAAAACGTCTTGCAGCTCTTCGGCCTTGAACGGCAGCCCGGCGACCTTGGTGTGGCTGTGCACGTCGACCAGGTAACGCGCCCGCAGGATCATCGCCAGCTGGCCCAGGTTCATTTCCGGCAGCACCACCGTGTCGTAGCTGCGCAGGATGTCGCCGAGGTTGGCGGGCAACGGGTTCAGGTGCCGCAGGTGTGCCTGCGCGATCGGCATGCCCAGCTTGCGGACCCGGCGGCACGCGGCGCCGATCGGGCCGTAGGACGAGCCCCAGCCCAGCGCCAGGACCCTCGCCCTGCCGCCGGACGGGTCGTCGACGACGAGGTCCGGCACGTCGATGCCGTCGATCTTCGCCTGCCGCAGCCGGACCATCTTGTCGTGGTTGTCGGGGTCGTAGGAGATGTGACCGGTGCCGTCGGCCTTCTCCAGCCCGCCGATGCGGTGCTGCAGGCCGGGCGTGCCGGGAACGGCCCACGCCCGCGCCAGGGTCTCGGGATCGCGGACGTAGGGCCAGAACTCGCCGGACCCGTCGGTGGAGTTGGGCTCGGAGGCGAACTCCACCCGCAGGTCGGGCAGGTCCTCGACGTCCGGGATCAGCCACGGCTCGGAGCCGTTGGCGATGGCGCCGTCGGACAGCAGCAGCACCGGCGTGCGGTAGGTCAGCGCGATGCGGGTCGCCTCCAGCGCGGCGTCGAAGCAGTCCGCCGGCGAGCACGGCGCGACGATCGGCACCGGGCTCTCGCCGTTGCGGCCGTACATCGCCTGCAGCAGGTCGGCCTGCTCGGTCTTGGTCGGCAGGCCGGTGGACGGTCCGCCCCGCTGCACGTCGATGACGACCAGTGGCAGCTCGGTCATCACGCCGAGGCCGATGGTCTCGGACTTCAGCGCGAGACCGGGACCGGAGGTCGACGTGACGCCGAGCGCGCCGCCGTAGGACGCGCCGAGCGCGGCGCCGATGCCGGCGATCTCGTCCTCGGCCTGGAACGTCGTGATGCCGAAGTTCTTGTGCTTGCTCAGCTCGTGCAGCACGTCCGACGCCGGGGTGATCGGGTACGTGCCGAGCAGCACCGGCAGCCCGGACCGCTGACCGGCCGCGACGATGCCGTAGGCGAGCGCGGTGTTGCCGGTGATCTGCCGGTAGGTGCCGGGTGCCAGCTTGGCCGGGGCGACCTCGAACGTCGTGGCGAACGACTCGGTGGTCTCGCCGTAGTTCCAGCCCGCGCGGAAGGCCAGGATGTTGGCCTCGGCGATGTCCGGCTTCTTGGCGAACTTCTCCCGCAGGAACCGCTCGGTGCCTTCGGTCGGCCGGTGGTACATCCACGACAGCAGCCCGAGCGCGAACATGTTCTTGCAGCGCTCGGCGTCCTTCTTGCCGAGGCCGGTGTCGGCGAGCGCGCCCTGGGTCAGGGTCGACATGGCGACTTCGTGGACCTGGAACGAGGCCAGCGAGTCGTCGGAGAGCGGGTCGGCGGCGTAGCCGACCTTCGTCAGGTTCCGCTTGGTGAACTCGTCGGTGTTGACGATGACCGTCCCGCCGGCGGGCACGTCGCCGAGGTTGGCCTTCAGCGCGGCGGGGTTCATCGCGACCAGCACGTCCGGCCGGTCGCCGGGGGTCAGGATGTCGTAGTCGGCGAAGTGCACCTGGAACGACGAGACGCCGGGGATGGTGCCCTGTGGTGCGCGGATCTCGGCGGGGAAGTTGGGCAGCGTGGCCAGGTCGTTGCCGAAGGCCGCGGCCTCGGAGGTGAACCGGTCACCGGTCAGCTGCATGCCGTCGCCGGAGTCGCCCGCGAAGCGGATGACCACTCGGTCCAGCTTGCTGATCTCGGTCGGGCGGGTCGCCGAGAGTGCGCCCGCACCGTTGCCGTTCGCGCTCGTGGTCATCGGTCAGGAATACCCTCTCTCGCGCTCTCACCGAGCATCAATACCTCCAGATTACTTGGTGTTTTTCCAGAGGACCGTGCGGTGTGATCCGACTTACCTGTAACCGATGGTAACAGTTAAGTTCAGGTCGCCCATCCACCCAGGGTGGCCCAAGCGGGCGCGGGATTTCCATCAATCCCACATGGCGCGCAAGTTTGAAGTCAGCCCGACGGGTTCGGTGGCCGTTCCAGCAGGCGGGACAACACGACCGTGGACACCGTGCGGTCCACCATCTCCAGCCCGCGCACCCTCTCCAGTGCGGTTTCCAGCTGGTGGATGTCGGCGGCACGCAGATGGACGATCGCGTCCGCCGCGCCGGTGACCGTGTAGGCCGCCACCACCTCGGGCAGCGGATCCAGGCGGGCGCGGATGCGGGCGGGCGCGATGTTGCCCCGGCAGTGCACCTCGACGAACGCCTCGGTACCCCAGCCGAGCGCGTCCGGGTCGACCACCGCGGTGAAGCCCTTGAGCACGCCCGTTTCCAGCAGCCGGTCCACGCGGCGCTTCACCGCGGGGGCGGACAGGCCGACGACCTTGCCGATCTCCGCATAGCTGGATCGCGCGTTGGCCACCAAACACGAAACGATCCGTTGGTCGATGGTGTTCACACGCAATGTTTAGCATGAACATGCGCAAGAAACAGAGATTGCTTGCGTAATGAGGCCGCCCTTACCTTTGCGTCATGACCGTTGTGGATCCGGCCCCCGTCCGAGTGCCGACGACCCGCCGCTACCTCATGTGCGAGCCGCGTCACTTCGCGGTCGAGTACGCCATCAACCCGTGGATGGACCCCACCAAGCCGGCGAGCGCCGAACGCGCCGTCGAGCAGTGGAAAAAGCTGCGCGACACCTACCGCAGCCTCGGCCACACCGTCGAGGAGATCGCTCCCGTTCCCGGCCTGCCGGACATGGTGTTCGCGGCCAACTCCGGCACCGTCGTCGACGGCCGGGTGCTCGGCTCGCGGTTCCGTGCGCCGCAGCGCGCCGCCGAGGCGGACCACTTCCGCCGCTGGTTCGTCGAGCACGGCTACCGCGACATCGTGATGCCCGCCCAGATCAACGAGGCCGAGGGCGACTTCGCCTGGACCGGCCAGGTGCTGCTGGCAGGCACCGGCTTCCGCACCGACCCGGCGGCACACGCCGAGGCGCAGGAGGTGCTCGGCGTCCCGGTCGTGTCGCTGCGGCTGACCGATCCGCGGTACTACCACCTGGACACCGCGTTGTTCGTGCTGGCCGAGGCGACGGAGAGCCGTCCCGCGCACATCGCCTACTACCCGGAGGCGTTCTCCGCGGGCTCGCGCCGGGTGCTGGCACGGCTGTTCCCGGACGCGGTGCTCGCGGACACGGCCGACGCCGAGTCCTTCGGCCTGAACGCGGTCTCCGACGGGCGCAACGTCGTGCTGCCGGTCGAGGCGACCGGCCTCGCCGACCGCCTCGCGGCCCACGGCTACGAGCCGGTGTTCGTCGACATCTCCGAGCTGCGCAAGGCGGGCGGCGGCCCGAAGTGCTGCACCCTCGAGATCCGTAAGTGAGGTTCAGCGCGGGAGAAGCTTGTGAATGCGGTCGGCGGCGGCTTGGGCATCGGCGATCACCCTGCCGGTGTCCACGCCGACCAGCCTGCCGTCCCGCTTCAGCGCCCGTCCCGCGACGAACACCCACTCGACATTGGCAGGCTGCGTGTTGAACACCAGCTGAGCCGCCCAGTCCACGCGCGGCGCGAAGTTGAGCGCCTGCGCGTTCACGACCTGGACGTCGGCCTGCTTGCCGGGAGTCAGTGACCCGACTCGCTGCTGCATGCCGAGTGCCTCGGCACCGCCGAGGGTGGCCATTCGCAGAACGTCGGTCGGCGTGGGGTATCGACCGGGGTCGTTCGATGTGGCCCGCTGCAGGCCGACCGCCGTGCGCATGTCGTTGAACATGTCGCTGGTGTCGTTGGTGCCGCCGTCCAGGCCCAGCCCGACCGGGATGCCGCGCCGGTGCATCTCGGCCAGCCTGATCACGCCGGACGCCAGCCGCATGTTGGACAACGGGTTGTGCGCCACCCGGGTGCCGTGTGCCGCCAGCTCGTCGAGTTCGGCGTCGGTCATGTGCACGGCGTGGTTGACCAGCAGGCCGGGCCGCAGCGCGCCCGCCCGGCGCAGCGCGTCCATCTGCCCGGTGGCCGGGTCGGCAGGCGATTCGTGCAGGTGGACGTTGAGCGCGACGCCCAGCTCGCGGGCCAGCTTCTCGCCCGCCTCCAGGCTGGGGTAGTTGCCGGTGGACGGGTGCGCGGCGACGTGCAGCGCGGCCAGCGGGTTGGGGTCGATCTCCTCGCGCTTGATCCGCCGGATCTCGTCCTGCACCGCCTGGCTGGTGGTCGCGTTGTAGGCCAGGACGAACCGCAGCCCGGACTCCTCCAGCGCCCGCAGGTCGCCGCGGCCGAAGTCGGCGTTGAAGGCGTGCGACCAGTCGGTGACCGTGGTGATGCCGGTGGAGATGACGTCCAGGCTGCCCAGCCGGGTGCCCGCGTAGCCGTCGGCCTCGGACACCGGCGAGCTGTACAGCGGCCGGACGCACCTGCCGAACCAGCCGTTCACGTCGTGCTGGGTGGCGCAGCCGCGGATCAGCGTCTGCCACAGGTGATTGTGCAGGTCGACGAACCCGGGCAGGACGATCCGGCCCCGCCCGTCGACGGTCCGCGCACCGGGCGCGGGCAGGTCACGGCCGACGGCGGCGATGCGGTCGCCGTCGATCAGGACGTCGGCGTCGGTGAGGTCACCGAGCGCGGGGTCCATGGTCAGCACCAGCGAGGCGTCGCGGATGACGACCTTGCCGGAGCCGGTGAAGTCCTCGGCAGCGGGCTGCCTGCCGAGGCCGACGAGCAGGGCCGCGCCCAGCAGGAGCGCCAGCGTCAGAGCGAAGACATGGGTGGATCGAAACCGTGCCACGAAAGGACATTAGCGGGGTATGCGGTACACGCGATAGCTGTGTTCCGCCGGGAAGTCGTCGGTGATCCGGCCGTCTCCCGCCGGCAGCGCGCGGTTCTCCCACAGCACCTCGGCGCGCTCGGCCGCCATGCCCGGCGGCAGCGTCAGCGTGTGCCGTCCCGGGGCGAGCCCGCGGCCGGGCATGGCGAACACGTAGTACGCGTCGCCGTGTGCCTTGAGCATGGTGTCCATGCCGGGCAGGAACGTGTGTGAGATCGACTGGGTGTTCAGCACCGGCGCCAGCTCGGTGATCCGCCGGTTCACCTCGGTCACCGCGGGCCGGATCCGCGCCCCGCAGGCGTCCCTGAGCACGTGCTGGCTGACGCACGGGCTGCCGAAGTTGTGGTTGAAGTAGATGACCCCGCGGGCCTCGTGGATCAGCGAGTTCATCACGGCGCCCGCCAGCTCGGCCGGCGCGATCTCGGTGTCGAACTTCTCGAACGGGAAACCGACCTCGACGAAGGCGTAGATGGGCTGCCGCTTGCCGTCCAGGCCGTCGAGGTGCCGGATGCGGTCGACGGTGAAGCCGTACGACGCGGCGGTGCGGCACACCGCGGCCGGCGTCTTCGACAGCTCGCACATGCCTTCGTCGGTGTACCAGTAGGTGTCCATCGAGGCGACGTCGGTGTAGTCGAGGAACCGGGCGGCCAGCGGCTCGGGGATGAAGAACTCCATGCCGAAACCGAAGTTCGCGTACCGCGCTCGGCCGTCGTCCGGCGGCAGCCGCTCGCGCAGCGTGCGCAGCACCGTGTACCCGCACAGCGCCGATTCGGGGATGCAGATCTGCCCCTGCCCGGGGGAGTTGCCGGTCCACGGTGCGTCGCCCTCGTGGGCCCAGAGGTCGACCTCGTCGGTGAGCAGCCAGCCGACGGTTTCCCTGCCGTACCCGGGCGGCTGGTGGCTGGGCACGGCGAACATGCCGTTGTCCCGGACCAGCTCGATCTTCGACGACGTGGTCAGCTCGAAGTAGGTGTTGAGCCCGGCGCCCTTGTCGAGGTCGACGTCGGCCTGCGAGGTCACCGCCTCGTACCAGACGCCGATCGGGAAGAAAGACGGATCGGTCCAGCCCGCGGCCGCCATGGCCGGGAACCGGGCGTAGTACCGCGGGCCGCCCTCCCAGGGCACGAGCGGCAGCGAGACCGGTGCGGCCGATGGCTCGCCGGAGCCGGAATCCTCGTACAGCACCAGGAACGTGACGAACGACAGCACGGCGGCCAGTGCGGCGGCGAGGACGTACCACGCCCGCCGCGGGGTCACCGGGTGTCCTCGCCGCGGGCCATGAGCTCCGCCGCACGGGAGTGCCACGAACTGCCCAGGACCGAGCGGCGGGCGAGCTCCGGAGTAGACGAGCCGCCCTCGGCGAGGCTGCGGCGGATCGCCGCGACGAACCCGGCCGCGTCCGTCGCCTCCCGTACGTGGTCGCGGTACTTCGCCAGCTCGGCGAACGGCGTGCTGACCACCGGGAGCCCGAGCGCAAGATATTCCTTGAGCTTGATCGGGTTCGAACGCCGAATCCATGGGCTGTCCAACCAGGGCATGATCGCCACGTCGAAGCCGGAACCGTACGCCGGAATCGTGGCGTAGGGCCGTGCCCCCAGCCAGTACACGTTCGGGTACTTGTCGAACCGGTCCATCGGCACCGTGGCGTCGCCGATCAGCACCAGCGAGACGTCCGGCAGCTCGGCGGCGACTCGCTCCAGCAGTTCGAAGTCGACGACGAAGTCGTCCAGCGCGCCGTAGAAGCCCACCCGGGGGCCGGGAATGGCGGCGAGGTCGGCGGGCAGCTCGTCGCGGCGCCGGAAGTGGCCGGTGTCGACGCCGTGGTCGAGGAAGTGAGCACGCTCGCCGGTCAGTGACTGTTCCTCGGCGAGCAGGGCCTCGCTGACGTAGAGGACGTGGTCGGCCTCGGTCAGCAGCCGGTTCTCCAGCCCGGCGATCGTCTCCCGGTCGGCCTCGGGGAAGTCGGAGTGCTTGTCCGAACGGTTGTAGATCAACGCCTGTCTGGGCATCGGCGCGACGACGTCCCACGCGGTCGGGATCGTTACTATGACGACCGGTCTACTGAGGCCGAGGAGCCGGGACACCACCCGGACCTGCGTCCGTACCAGCACGGCGTTGATCCGGCGCAGCACCGGCGAGCCGTAGAACGGCAACGGCAGCGGCGACATGACGTAGAACTCCGGGTACGGGCGCCGCACCAACTTCGCCACGCTGCGCAGCTTGCGCAGGATCCGGCCGGCGACCTGGGTGCTCCGGCCCGGGGCAGGCATCCGCATGCCGATGCTGTTGACGACCAGTACCCGGCGCTGCCCGGCGACCGCCCGCATCAGCTGGAAGTCCGAGTGCGCCCGGTTGTGGTACCACCAGTCCTGCGCGGCGAAGCACACGTAACCCGGCTGCCGCGGCTGTTCCGCCTGCTCCGGCCAGCGGCGCATGCGCAGCAGTTCGCGTAGTGCCGCGCGGTGTTTCGGGTCGCGGCGGCGGGCCACCGCCCGCAGCGACTCGTTGGCCACCACGCCCAGCCACATCGCGGCAGCGGCGAGCCGGCCCGCACGTTGCCGCCGCAGCCGTACCCGGTTCGCGGCCGACAACGCCCACAGCGTCGGCGACGTCGACTGCTCGCCGCCGAAGTGCGTGGCCGCCGCCCGCGGGTCGAAGCGGACGGCGAAGCCGTGGTCGCCCGCCCGCAGCATGTACTCGGTTTCCTCGGAGTAGAGGAAGTACCGCTCGTCCAACGTGCCGATGGCTTCCCGGCATCGCCACGACACCAGCCAGGCCGCCCCGGTCGCCCAGTCGGCCGTTCCCCGCGTGCTGTACCGCTCGTACCGCACGATCAGCTCACCGAGCAGCGGGATGCGGCCTGCTCGCGTGCCACCCAGCAGCGCCTCGCCGAACGCCCGCAGCGCCGTCGGTTCCCGGCGCAGCGAGTGCTGCGGCCTGCCGTCGCGGTCCAGCAGCAGCGGCACGGTGATGCCGGTGCCCGGCGTGGCCAGTGCGGCGCGCAGGGTCGACACGGCGCTGGCTTCCAGCCGGATGTCGGGGTTGAGCACCAGTACGTCGCGGCCCGGTGCCGCGGCGAACCCGGCGTTGACCCCGGCGGCGAAGCCGTCGTTGCTGCCCCGGGCGACGACGGTGGCATGTGGTGCGACCCGGGCGACCACGTCGAGGGTGTCGTCGCCGGATCCGTTGTCCACCACGATGATCCGGGCATCCGGGTCGTGTTCCAGCGCGACGGCGGTGGCCCGCAGGCAGTCGCCGACGACCTCGGCGCTGTTGTAGGTGACGATCACGACGGCGAGCTCAGCCACGACCCCACCTCCGCACCCGCGTGCACGCCGCGCCCGCCAGCAGCTGCAGTGCGAACGGCGCGTCATGGACGAGGTAGCGCCGTGCGAGCCGCCGGGGCTCCTGTGCCAGCCGGTGCAGCCATTCCGCACCCATCCGTTGCATCACCTCCGGTGCCCGGCGGAACTCGCCCGCTGCCATCGGGATCCCCGCCCCGCAGCCGACGTACCAGGCAGGTGGCCACAGCTGCCGTAACCGGCGGATGGTGTGTTCCTGCTTGGGAAAGCCGAGCGCGACCAGCACCAGGTCTGGCTCGGCGTCACGGACCTTGCGCAGCACGGGTTCCAGCGTGGCCGCGGTGTGCTGGAAGCCCAGCGGCGGCGAATCGGTACCGGCGATCCGCAGCCCGGGGTGCTGCTCGGCCAGCGCGGTGGCCGCGGCTTCCGGCACGCCCGGCTTGCCGCCGAGCAGGTAGACCGACCGTCCGGCGCGGGCGGCGGCACCGGACAGCGAGAACACCAGCGACGCGCCGGTCACCCGTTCCGGCACCGGTGTCCCGGCGAGTCTGGACGCCCAGACAAGCGGCATTCCGTCCGCCACAACGAGATCGGCGTTGCCGATCAACGCCGCGGCGCCGGCGTCGCGGCCCGCGGTACGCAGGATGTCGACGTTGGCCGTGACGATCCAGCCGCCGGTGCCGCGCCGCCATGCCGTGTCCACGTGCTCGACCAGTTCGCGTTCGCGCAGGGGCAGGACGTCGAGGACACCGATGCGGACAGCGGTGGAAGAATCGACATTCACAGGTGTGGCCTCGACTCTCTGTTGCGGGCCATTCCGTCAGCAATGTCGAGCGGATCAGGGAAACGTTACAGGGGAAGAAGCGTTCTCGATCATCATTTCCGCCGGTGCCGAACCGTCGACCGGAACCGAATAGATGGAAGATTTCCCACCATCCTTTCCGGCTCTGCCGTAGGCGAGCAGGCCCGGGGTCAGCCACGCGGTCTGGTCGTCGATGCCCAGCGTGCCGGGCAGCACCCGCTCGGCGCCGGTGGCCAGGTCGAGCACGGCCAGCTCCCACGGGCCCAGCCTGCTGGTGCGTTTCTTGTATGCCAACGACTTTCCGTCCGGTGACAGCGAGGGGCACTCGACCCCCGGCCGGACGGCGTGCATGGTGCGGGCGGCCAGGTCGCCCCGGACCAGCCAGGTCCGCTCGGCCGAGGCGACGGTGGCGTAGAACGTCCGGTCGTCGTCGGCGACGGTGACGCCCCAGAAATTCCGGTCGGCAGCCAGCAGGGGTTGCCCGTTCACCGTCGTCGCGAAATCTTCGAGCGATTCGACTACCGTGCCGGTGCGTAAATCGAGTACCCCCGTTCGAGTGGAAAAACCACCGGGAACCGTGTACGAGTCACCGGTTACGAACGTGGTCCAGGAAATGATTTTCCCGGATCTCGACACGCGGGCCCGGTTCGGAATTCCCGGTAGCCCGACGGTCCGCAGCACCGCACCGCTCGCGTCGGACACCGCGACTTCGTACCGCGGGCCGGGGCCGGCCAGCCGCAGGCACACGGTGGTGCCGCCCGCCGTGTACACCCGCTGGCAACGCAGGGCGGTGTCCGCGCGGGAACCGTCCGGGCGCAGCGTCTGCACGATGTCTCGTCCGTCAGCCAGGTCGACGAACAGCAGGTCCCCCGCCGCGGCGGCGGCCGCGCCCGCGCGGTCCCGGGACAGCGTGACCGCGAGGTACCCGGAGAGGGCCAGTACCACCACGACGATCGCCGAAACGCCCACGGCGATCCGGTGTCTGGTCAGCCAGACTCTCACCGCGACCTCCCGACCAGTGCCGCGGCCGCCGTCAGCGTGACCAGGAACGCGCAGGCGGCGACCAGCACCGCGACCGGCATCGCCAGCACGGTGAGCAGCACGCCGAACAGCAGCGACGACACCAGCCGGGCCACCGCCTGTCCGGTCTGCACCACGGCCAGTCCGCTCGCCCGCAGGTGCTCGGGCACCAGTGCCCCGGCGTAGGCCATCAGCACCCCGTCGGTGGCGGCGTAGAACAACCCGTGCAGTACCAGGGCCACGGCGGCGAGCGGGTAACCGCCGCCGGGGACGAGCAGCGTCAGGTAGACCGCGAGCAGCAGTACGTGGCCCGCGAAGAACACCGGCCACCTGCCGAACCGGTCGGCGGCTCTGCCCAGCGGGACGGCGGCGCTCAGGAACACCAAGGCGGTGCCCAGTGGCAGCAGCGGCAGCAGGTCGACCGGGATGCCCGTGGACTTCTGCAGCACGACGAACACGAACGCGTCGCTGATCGTCGCCAGCCCGAGCAGTCCGGCGGCGACGGTGACGCGGCGCAGCCCGGCATCGCGCAGCAGCCGTACGCAGTCTGTGTTGAATTGCCCTCTCTTCGTTCGGGCGCGGTCGGGCCCCCTGAGTCGGCGTCTTCCCTCCTCGCCGTCGGCCGCGGAGCGGCCTTTGGGCTCGTCAGTCCAGACGCCGACGGGCCCGACCGGGGCGGGGCGGTCTCGCACGAACGCCGCCAGCACGATCACCCCGACGAGCGCGAACCCGAAGCTCAGCACGAAGACCGGCGTCGAGTCCGAGCCCAGTTCGGCCAGGATCCAGAACGTCACCAGTGGGCCGAGCAGCGCGCCGATCGTGTCCATCGCCCGGTGCACGCCGAAGGCTCTGCCCAGGCGTCCCGGCGGGGTGGCCAGCGAGATCAGCGCGTCCCTCGGGCCGGTCCGCAGGCCCTTGCCCGCCCGGTCGAACGCGAGCACCCCGCCGATGCCCGCACCGGACGCGCCCACCACCGGGAACGCCAGCTTCGCCAGCGCCGACGCGCCGTATCCGGCGAGTGCCACCAGTTTCGGCCGCCGCAGGCGGTCGGCGACGTAGCCGCCGACCAGCCGCAGCAGCGCGGTCGCACCGTTGTACAGCCCGTCGAGTAGTCCGAATTGGACATACCCGAGCTGCAGTGTGTAAAGCAGGTACACCGGCAGGAAGGCGGTGATCATTTCCGCCGAGATGTCGGTGAGCAGGCTGACCGTGCCGAGCGCGAAGACGGTCGACGGCAGTGTCCCCCGTTCGGCGGTGCCGCCGCCGGTATCCGGTGTGCTGCGGGAGGTCAGGTACATCCGGACTGCTTTCTGCCTGCGGGCCAGAGCACAGGCTGTGTCGCCAACCGTTGCGCAGGCGTTAGCCGGGAAACCGGTCACCAGCGGTAACGATTGCGCCGGACAGCCGATCTCCAGGACGGCGACCGCACCGGATTCGGGGAAGTGCACATGGATTTCTGGAGCACCATCCGGGTTCTGCTGCGCAGGTGGTACATCGCGCTGCCGATCTTCGTGGTGTCGCTGGGCCTGGCAGGCGGGGTGTACCTGTCGGTGTCGACGCAGTACGAGTCGACCGGCACCGTGGTGCTCACCTCGCCCGCGTCGGGTGCGCGGGTCCCGGCGGGCGAGGTGCCGACGGGGGAGAAGGTCAACCCGCTGCTGGCCTTCGACGGCAGCCTGACCACCAGCGCGCAGATCATCATCCAGTCGCTGAAGGACCCGGCCGTCGCCAAGCAGTTCGACGGCGTCGAGTACGAGGTCGGTGACGGGCAGCTGTCCGGGCCGTTCGTGGTGGTCACGGTCACCGCGCCGTCCGCCGAGGCCGCCCAGCGCACCGTCGCGGGCCTGCTGGAGCGGGCCCGTCAGGAACTGACCGCGCGGCAGGAGTCGTTGCAGGCACCCGAGTCGACCTACATCCGCGCCGACCCGGTGATCAGCCCGACGCCCGCCGAGGCACTGGTGGGCGGCAAGGTTCGGTTCGCGGCTGTCGCGCTGGTCCTCGGGTTCATCGCCTGCCTGACCGCGGCCTACGGGTACGAGAGCTTCAGCCAGCGCAGGCGGCCAGGGAAGGCCGGCGCGGTCCCCGACCGGCTGCCGCGTGCGCGGGACGCCGGGCCGGTCGGCGCGAGACGCTGATGCCACGCGCCGACGGGGCCACGCTGCTCAGCATCTACGTGGGCGTGACCCTCCTGGTTCCCGCGCGGCTGGTGATCTCCGGTGTCTCCATGTCGATAACCCCGGCGACGTTGCTCGGCGTCGGGCTCGGCCTGCTGTGGTTCTGCACGCAACTGGTCAGCACGCTCGGCGCCGCCAAGGGCCGCAACGCCGCGCGGACCGCGTTGTTCGTCTTCCTGGTCAGCCAGCTCGCCACCTACGGCTACGCGACCCGTAACTACCTGCCGCCCGACGAGCTGAACAGCGCCGACCGCACGCTCGTGCTGATCATCGGTGTCGCCGTCGCCGGGCTCGTCGCCTGTGACGGTGTACGCGGGCTGCCGAGGGTGGAGCTGGTGCTGCGGACGATCGTCGTCGGCGTCACGGCCGTGTCGGTGGTCGGCATCCTGCAGTTCGCGCTCGACCTGGACCTCACCCAGTACCTCGTGCTGCCTGGCCTGCACCCGGTGACCGAGGACGGGTTCGTGCTGGAACGCGCCGAGTTCCGCAGACCGGCGGCCACGACCGGGCATCCGATCGAGTTCGGCGTGGTGTGCGCGGTCGGCATGCCGCTGGCGGCGCACTACGCGTTCACCGCGCGGGACAAGGGCCTGCCGGCCAAACGCTGGTGGCTGTGCCTGGCGGTCATCTCGGTCGGCGCGATGGTGTCGCTGTCCCGTTCGGCCATGCTGGGCCTGGCGCTGGCCGCGCTCGTGTTGCTGCTGGGCTGGCCGACGCGACGGCGTATCCAGGCCCTCGTCGTCGGATTCGCGTTCCTGATGGTGATGCGGTTCCTCGTGCCGGGGCTGATGGGCACGCTGTACGGCCTGTTCGCCGGCATCGGCGAGGACTCCAGCATCGTGGCCAGGACCGACGACTACGCGGTCGCCGGGCTGGAGATCGCACAGCATCCCGTGCTGGGCAGGGGACTGGGCACCTACCTGCCCGACAAGTACGGCCCGCTGGACAACCAGTACCTGGGAACGCTGGTGCAGAACGGGATCGCCGGGCTCGTCGCGTTGCTCGGCCTGTTCGTCGCCGGTGCCTACGCCGCGTTGCGGGCCCGGTCGATGACCGCCGACCCGCATCTGCGGGATCTCGCGCTCACGCTGGTCGCGTCGCTGTCGGTACTGGCGCTGGGCGCGGCGACGTTCGACCTGCTGGCCTTCTCGATGGCGACCGGGCTGACGTTCCTGCTGACCGGGCTCGCCGGGGCGATGCTGCGGGCGATGCGGGCCGAGCAGGTCGCCGCCGGGATCGACCCGCCGACGTTGCGGGTGGCACTGCACCGGCTGGTCCGCAGGGGTGCGCCGTGACGGCCGCCGCCGCGTCCCGGCGGGCGCTGGACTGGCTGGACGAGCGGGCAGGCCGGGTCGCGCTCGGCGCGGTGGTGCTCGCGGTGTTGCTGGCAGGCGGGTACGCGGTCGTGCTCGGCGACAGCCTGCGGTACCTGGACGAAGAGGTCTACGTGCGGCTGGCCGGTTCGCTGGCGGACGGCGCCGGGTACAGCGCCGACGGGGTGCAGCCGACGGCCTACCGCCCTCCCGGTTACCCGTTCCTGCTGTCCGCCGTTCACCTGCTGTCCGGCGGCAGCGTGCTGGCGATGCGGTTCGTCGGGGTGCTGGCCCTGGCCGGATGCGTCTGGCTGAGCTACCGGCTGGGCACCCGGGCGCACTCGCCTGCCGCGGGTGCGATCGCGGCGGTGGTGACGGCCGGCTATCCGCTGTTCGTCTACACGGCGACCACGTTGTATCCGCAGATTCCGGCGTTGTGCCTGCTGCTGGCGTGTGTCGAGTTCGGTGCGCGGCGGCGGTGGCCGTCCGTCGTGCTGGCCGGTGCCGCGGGTGGGTTGCTGGCGCTGACCGTGCCGAACTTCGCACCGTCGGTCCTGGTGATCGCGGTGTGGCTGGGGTGGCGGCACCGCCGCGAGGGCGGGCTGCGGCTGGCCGCCGTGCTGCTGGCGGTCACGGCGGTGTTGCCCGCCGCGTGGTGTGTGCGTAACGCCGTCGCGCTGGGGGAGTTCGTCCCGGTGTCCACCAACAACGGCATCAACCTGTTGCTGGGCAACAGCGAGCACGCCACGCCGAGCAGCGGGACAGCGGTGGACATCGGTGGCTACGAGCGGGAAGCCGTCGCGCGGGGGCTGGACGAGGTCGGCATCAACGACTACTTCAGCGACAGCGCGGTCGAGTGGATCACGGCCAACCCCGGCGACGCGGTGGTGTTGTACCTGGGCAAGGTGGCCAACAACTTCACGTTCTCCAGCGAGGCGGCCACCGCCGGGCAGGGCGGCGGTGCCGCGGACCTGCTGCTGGCGGTGACCTACTACCCGGTGCTGGCGCTGGCGCTCGCGCGGGTGCTGCTGGTGCGCCGCCGGATGTCGGCCGAGGAGAAGCTGGCTGCCGGGCTGATCGTGCTGAACGTGTTGCTGCTGGCCGTGTTCTTCACCCGGCTGCGATTCCGCGTTCCGCTGGACGGGCTGACCATCCTGCTGGCCGCGACGGCGGTGGCCGGGTTCTGGCGCGGACGGGGGACGCGATGACCGTGAAACCGGCCAAGGTGCGGCGGGCACTGGGGTTGAGCCTGCTCAACACGGCCGTCGGCAGGCTGGGCACGTTCGTGACCGGCATCGTGCTCGCGCGGCTGCTGGTGCCCGCGGACTTCGGTGTGTACGCGGTCGCGCTGGTGGCGCTGACCGCGTTGCTGTCGCTCAACGAACTCGGCGTCAGCGTCGCGATCGTGCGCTGGCAGGGCGATCCGCGCCGGATCGCGCCGACGGTGACCACGATCTCGCTGGCCTCCAGCACGCTGCTGTACGCGGCCTGCTTCGTCGCGGCGCCGGCGTTCGCGGCCGGGATGGGCGTGCCGGAGGCGGCCGGCGTGGTGCGGTTGCTGTGCCTGACGGTGCTGGTGGACGGGACGGTCGCGGCGGCGGTCCAGCTGGCGAACCGGGAGTTCCGGCAGGGCGCGCGGCTGGTCGTCGACCTGACGAACCTGGTGCTGACCACGGGAATCACGGTGAGCCTCGCGGCGACTGGACACGGGGCGTGGAGCCTCGCCATCGGGCAGGTGGCCGGCAACGTGGTGTCGTCGGTGCTGCTGTGCAAGCTGGTCGGGCTGTGGCCGCGGTTCGGGTTCGACCGGGCCCTGGCGCGGCGGCTGCTGGCCTTCGGGATGCCGCTGGCCGGGGCGTCGCTGCTGGTGTTCGCCATGCTGAACGTCGACTACGTGATCACCGGACGCATGCTCGGCGCGGTGGCCCTGGGGCTGTACCTGCAGGCGTTCAACCTGGCGAGCTGGCCGGTGAACATGTTCTCGATGGTGGTACGCCGGGTGTCGCTGCCCGCGTTCGCCCAGGTGCAGGACGACCCGGAGCGACGGCAGGAGGTGCTGACCCGGTTCACCGTGCTGCTGGCGGTGGCGGCACTGCCCGCGTGCGCGTTGCTCGGGTTGCTGGCGTTGCCCGTCGTGTCCACTGTGTACGGATGGAACTGGGCCGAGTCGGCGGTGGCGTTGCAGTGGCTGGCGGTGCTGGGGGTGGTGCGCATCGCCGCCGAGCTGGCCTACGACTTCCTGGTGGCACTGGGTCGTTCGCGGACGACGTTGTGGCTGCAGGGCGGCTGGCTCGTCGTGCTGCTGGCGACGTTGCCGTTCGGAGCCTGGTTCGGCGGGATCGAGGGCGTGGCGGTGGTGCACGCCGCTGTCGCGGTGCTGGTGGCGTTGCCGGCGTTCGCGCTCGCGGTGCGGCGGACCGGGGTGCGGCTGGGCGCGCTGGCGGCAGCCCTGGTGCGCCCGGCGCTGGGGTGCGTCGCGTTGACGGTGGTCGTGCTGGCCGTGCGCTGGCTGATGTCGCCGTCGCCGCTGCAGCTCCTGCTCGGCGGGGCGCTGGCCGTGGCCGTCTACCTGCCCTTCGTCTGGTCGTTGCGCTCGGAGTTCCGCCGCTTGGGTTAGAACATGTCCAGCATGCGGGGGCGGCCGGGGGCGGCGGTGAGGGCGTCGAGGACGGGGTCGGGGGTACCGTCCAGCAGTCCGGCGTGACGCAGGGTCGCCGCCGACGCGGCGCCGGCGAACCACGGGGCCAGCGCCCGGGCGTGCAGGCGCAGGTCAGGGCTGCCGGTGAACGGTTCGTGCCGCACCGTGCCGTCCTCGACGACCAGCCGGTGCGCACCCGCGTGCCAGGGCGCGTGCTCGTCGACGATCTCGAACTCGACCGACGTGCCCTCGGCCAGCAGCCGCGCCGACGGCCAGCCACGCGCGGCCACCGCGGCGGGCAGGTCGACGACCCGCAGGTACCACGGCTTGGCCTCCAGGTTGTGTTCCAGCTCGACCGGGATGATCATCGACATCCCCTCCTGGTCGGCCGCCCGCAGGTGGATTTCCCGGACCCGGCCGGTCCACGAGCCCAGTGACCGCAGCAACGCCGCCGTCACGGTGCCGTCCAGGGCCACCAGCTCGCTGACGTTCAGCAGTTCGTTGGTGCCCCGCTCGGCGGCCAGGTAGCCGCACACCTCGTCGTCCTCGTCCAGTGCCACCGTGGCGATGTCGCTGTCCAGCAGCCGGTCCAGCGACTGGTCCGGTCCGGCCCGGTCGAGCATGCCGTTCACCCGGGAGGCCACCGCGCGGTAGCAGTCCAGCAGGGAGTCCACAGTGGACTTCGTGACCGGCGCGAGCCGCAGCGGGGACGCCGGGACGTCACGCAGGTCGACCGATGCGATCCGGATCCCGTCGACCGTCCCGGACCGCTCCCAGCCACGCCTGCGGTACAGCTGCGGAACGCCGGTGAACAGCGCCGACAGTGGCTGGCCCTGCTCGCGCATGTCCGCCAGCGCGGTGTCGAGCAGCCTGCTGGCGACACCGAGCCCGCGGGCGTAGGGATCGACGGCCACCGTCGCCACCCCGCCCATCGGCACGGACGCCCCGCCGAAGTACTGCCCCATGCGACGGACCCGCAGGAACCCGCACGGCCTGCCGTCCTGCTCGGCGACGAATCCGCGGTAGGTCGCCGGATCCCACGGCCAGCCCTTCCCGGGCTGCCGTGGGCCACCGAACGCGGCGACCCGCATTCGCCAGATGTCGTCTAGATCGTCCGAAGTGGACTCCCTGATGATCACCGGCTCATCCTACGTTCTTCCGCCGCCGGGAACGGTCAGGCTCTGGCCAGTCCCGCATCCACTGTCTGGAATACCAGACCGCAGTCCGGGCAACGCAGGTCTTCCGGCAGGCGCATGCCGCACTCGCACACCCAGCCCTTGAGCTGGGCCGGATTGCCCGCGACGAACGCGTGCGCGGGGACGTCCCGCGTCACCACCGAACCGGCCGCGGCGAACGCGAACTCGCCGATCGTCGTGCCGCACACCACCACCGTGCCCGCGCCCAGCGTCGCGCCCCGGCCGACCGTCGTGGACAGCAGTTCCGTCGGACCGCGCTTGATGTGCGCGCGGGGCCGCAGGTCGTTGGTGAACAACACGTTCGGCCCGAGGAACACGTCGTCGCCGCAGGTCACGCCGTCGAAGACGAGGGTGCCGTTCTTCACGGTCACGTTGTCGCCGAGCGTCGCCCCGCCCTCGACGAAGGCGCCGTCGCAGATGTTGCAGTCCCTGCCGACTTTCGCGCCGGGCAGCACGTGGGCGAACGCCCAGACCCGGGTGCCGTCGCCGACGTCGGCGCTCTCACACAGTCCCTGGGGGTGTACCCGCACGTTCACAACGCCTCCCGCAGCGTCTCGACGACCCGCGCCTGCTGGGCGGGAGTGATCTCGGGGAACAGCGGCAGCGACAGCAGCTGCCCGGACAGTGCTTCCGCCACGGGGAAATCCCCGGTGTGGTATCCCAGACTCCGGAAGGCGCCGGTCAGGTGCACGGGGGTCGGGTAGTGGATGCCCGCGCCGATCCCGGCGGACCGCAGGTGCTCCAGTACCCGATCCCGGTCCGGCACGCGTACCGGATACAGGTGCCACACCGGTTCGTTGCCCTCCAGCACGCCCGGCGTGCCGATGTCTGGGATTCCAGACAGCAGCGAGTCGTACCGGGCGGCGGCGGCGCGCCGCGCGGCGTTCCAGGTGTCCAGCCTGCGTAGCTTCGCCGACAGCACGACGGCCTGCAGCGTGTCCAGCCGGCTGTTGAACCCGAGCGTGGCGTGCTCGTACTTGCGCGGCGAACCGTGTTCACGCAGCAGCCGGACCCGCTGGGCCAGCTCGGCGTCGCCGGTCAGCACGGCGCCGCCGTCGCCGTAGGCGCCCAGGTTCTTGCCGGGGTAGAAGCTGGTGGCGGCGATGTCGCCGAGTCCGCCTGCCCGTACGCCGCCGCGGCGGGCGCCCTGTGCCTGCGCGGCGTCCTCCAGCACCGGGATGCCGGGTGCGGCGGCGCGGACCCGCTCGACCGGAGCGGGCTGGCCGTAGAGGTGGACCGGCAGGATCGCCTTGGTGCGGCTGGTGATCGCCGCACCCAGACCGTCCACATCGAGCAGTCCGGTATCCCAGACACAGTCGACGAGCACCGGCGTCGCTCCCGCCCTGGCGACCGCCTCGGCGGTGGCGACGAACGTGTTCGCGGGCAGCACACACTCGTCACCCGGCCCGACGCCGAGTGCCCGCAGCGCCAGCTCGAGCGCGTCGGTGCCGTTTCCGACGGCAACGCAGTGCGCGACCTCGGAGTACTCGGCGAACTCGGCCTCGAACTGCCCGACGGCCGGACCGTCGACGAAGGCCGTCGACTTGAGTACCTGGGCCCACCCCGTCGCCACCTCGTCGGCGACCTGGTCGTGCTGGGCGGCGAGGTCGACCAGCGGGATCATCGGGTTGCCTCCTGGGTTGCCGGGGTGGCGTTGGCGTCGTCGACGCGGGCGGTGCCGCGGAACTGCTGCACCTTCCGGCGCGCCTTGTAGGCCAGCAGGCCGCCGAACCCGCGCAGCAGGTCGGCGGGTGGCGCGGGCGGCCCGGCCTCCGCGGCGAGGTACTCGTCGGCCAGCACCGTCGCCGCCCGCCGCAGGCTGAACCGCTCGACCACCAGGTCCCTGGCGTAGGTGCCGAGTGTGGCCCGGCGCGGGGCGTCGTCGAGCAGGTCCGCCAGCGCCGCCCGCAGCGCGGGCACACCGCTGCCGAGCGACCCCGGCCCCCGGCCGTACCAGCCGGCCCGCAGGAACGTCGCGGCGGTGTCCGGGGTGAGCGGCTCGCTGTAGCCGTCCTCGCCCACGACGACCAGCGGCTTGCCGAACGCCATCCCGCGCAGCGCGGAGCCGCCCATGCCGACCAGGATGTCGGCGGCGGCGTAGGCGGGGCGCGGGTCGGCCAGCTCACCGGTGAGCACCACGACCCGGCGGCCCGCTCGCGCGTTCGCCGCGTCGGCCCTGGCAGCGACCTCGGGACGGCTGCGGCCGTCGCCGACGATCACCAGTTGCGCCTTGCGGCCGCCGGTCACCAGGTCACCGACCGCGTCGCAGGCGGCGAGCAGCCCCTCCAGCTTCAGCTCGGGAACCAGCCGGCAGACCATGGCGATCAGCGGTGTCTCGGATTCCAGACCGTGCTCGACGCGGAACGAGCCGGGGTCGGCGCCGGGATGATCGGCGCCGGTGTCGACCGGGGGCTCCAGCAGCGTGACGTGCCGGTGCCCGGCCGCCAGCGCGGCCTCCCGGATCTGCTCGGTGCCGACCAGCAACGGCACCGAGCGCGGCAGGAACGGCACCACCGACATCGACAGCACCGTGGCCACCACCGCGGCACGCCGCGCGGCCAGCGCCTCCAGCACGGGCGGCCACTCGTAGCCGTGCACGACGTCGATGCCGCGGCGCGTCACCAGCGAGCGGATGGCCGACGCGACCGCAGGCGACGGCCTGCGCCGCCGCAGTGGGATCGGCACGTGTTCCAGCCCCAGGTCCCGGACGAAGTCCAGCAGCGGCCCCGGCTCGGACAGCACCAGCACCTCGTGGCCGAGGTCGCGCACGGCACCGGCCAGCTGCAACGCGTTGAGCTGCGACCCGCCGATCTCCATCGCGTGCGGGTAGACCAGCACCCTCATGTGACCGCCCTCTCGGGAACCCGCAGCAGGAAGGCCTCCTCCTCGGGCGTCGGCGGGCGGCCCAGCGTGAGCACCTCGCCGACCTTCAGCCCCGCCGCCTGCAGCGCGACGATCGGGTCGGCGCCGACGGCGGAGGGCAGAATTCCCATGTGCCCCGGTTCCGGCGGAGTCGGCGGCCAGACCGGGGTCGCCGTCGTACGGTCGATGTCACCCCAGTACTGGGTGACCACCGCGCCCGGGTAACGCTGTCCGATGTAGACCATCGCGCGGTGGTCCAGCCGGTAGTGTTCGCGTGGGTGCAGCGCGACGACGACCGCGTCCAGCCTGCCGGGCGGCCCGTCCTCCGGCCGTTCGGCGACCGTGACGTCCGCGCCCAGCGCACGCAGGCCGGTCCCGATGTCGTCCAGGAAACCGTTGTCACAGAGCAACAACACGCGGCTGCCGCGCACCGGAATGCCCGCGTCGAGCAACTGCCGGACGGCCATCACGCCGAGGTAGCCGAACACGCCGACGTCCGGATGGTGCTCGTCCGGCCCGGCCACGGAAACCCCGGCACGCTGACACGCGGCCAGGTCCACCTCACCCGGCCGCAGCTCCCACGGTTCGTACATCAGGCTCACCGCCGCCCCCGGCCGCAGCCAGCCGACGGTGCGCGCGTCGATCGGGCGCAGGTGGCCGCTGTTGGTGACGACGTCGGCGCCGTCGAACAACGCGGCGTCCTTGACCCGCGTGAACCGCACCCCGGTTCCGCCCAGCGCGACGACCTGCGCCTGCGCCTCGTCGGCCGTGCCGTAGCGGGAGTCCCGCGCCAGCGCCCGCACCTCGGCCGCGCCGGCCAGCTGCGCCAGCACCGGGGTGACGGCGTACGCCCCGGTCGCGGCCTCGGTCACCACCACCCGGCCACGCAGGTCCAGCCCGATCCGCGCCACCATCTCCGCGCACAACGCCCGCACCCGGGCGACGTTGGCCCCGTTCACCGCGCCAGCCCGAGCGTCTCGGCCGCGATCGCCTGCCGCAGCGCACCGACGATGTGCTTCTGGTCGGCCGAGGTCAGCTCGTGGTGCAGCGGCAGGATGAGCGAACGGCGGGTGAGCCGCTCGGTCACCGGCAGCGGGACGTGTGGATGCCCGGCGTAGGCCTCCTCCCGGTGCGCGGCCATGATGCCGCGCCGCGCGGACACGCCCGCGACCGACAGCCGCGCCAGCAGATCGTTGCGATGCAAGGCGATGTCGTCGGCCAGCGTCACCCAGAACGTCTGGTAGTTGGTGGTCCCGTAGGACGGGTCCCGCACCGGTTCGACGCCGGGAACGTCGGCCAGCAGCTCGTGGTACCGCGCCGCCAGCCCGCGCCGCTGCCGTACCAGCCCGGGCAGCCTGCCCAGCTGGACGATGCCGATCGCGGCCTGGATGTCGGTCATCCGGTAGTTGAACGCCGTCTCGGTGTACTCCTCGATGATCGACGTCCCGGCGGCGTGCCGGTCCGCGGCCGACACCGTCACCCCGTGCGACCGCAACCGCCGCAGCCGTGCGGCCAGCTCCTCGTCGTCGGTGGTGATCATCCCGCCCTCGCCGGTCGTCACCAGCTTGCGCGGGTGGAACGACCACGCCGCCATCAGCGCCCCCACGCCGACCCTGCGGCCGCGGTAGGTCGACCCGGCCGCGCACGCCGCGTCCTCCAGCACCGGAACCCCGTCGCACACGGCACGCACGGCGTCCACGTCGGCGGGCACGCCGCCCTGGTGCACCACGATCACCGCGCTGGTGCGCGGGGTGAGCAGTGGCCGCACCGACTCCGCCGTGACGTTGCCGGTCAGCGGGTCGACGTCGGCGAACACCGGCTCGGCCCCGCAGTAGCGCACCGCGTTCGCGGTGGCGATGAAGCTGAACGACGGCACGATCACCTCGTGCCCCCTGCGTACGCCCAGCGCGTGCAGCATCAGGTGCAGCGCCGTGGTGCAGGACGAGGTGGCGACGCCGTGCCCGGCGCCGAGGTAACCGGCGAAGGCGCGTTCGAACTCGGCCACCTTCGGTCCCTGGGCGACCCAGCCGGACCGCACGACCTCGGCCGCGGCCGCCACCTCCTCCTCACCGAGCAGCGGACGCATCACGGGAATCAACGGGGTCCTCCTCGAGCGACGGGAACAGCAGGTCGAGCAGTTGGCAGGCACGGGCCCGCCAGGAATGGCGCTCGGCGACCGCCCGCCGCTGCGCGATCGCGGTCGGCAGCGGTGGCAGGCGCACCGCGTCGAGTACCGCGAGCGCGAACGACTCGGGTTCGACGGCGAGCTGGATCTCGCGTGTCTCGTATTGCAGACGCCGGCTGGCCGGCAGGTCGGTGGCCACCACCGGCTTGCCGGCTGCCAGGTACTCCAGCGTCTTCAGCGGGAACGACGCCCGGTTGAACGGCGTGTTCGCGTACGGGGTCAGGCCGACGTCGAAGCGGGCGATCCACGGACCCAGCCGCTCGAACGGCACCGGCCCGGTGTGGTGGACGTTGTCCCGCTCCAGCAGCGACGCCACCCGCACCGGCAGCCAGCGCGGATCCAGCGGGCCGACCAGCAGCAGCCCGATCCCGGTGTCCGCGACGGCTTCCAGCAGGCGGATGTCGATGCGGTCGGACAGT
The DNA here is from genome assembly GCF_004214935.1 of Amycolatopsis suaedae. GTDB lineage: Bacteria > Actinomycetota > Actinomycetes > Mycobacteriales > Pseudonocardiaceae > Amycolatopsis > Amycolatopsis suaedae. Next base: position 236,606 of record NZ_SFCC01000004.1, on the reverse strand, counting down.
TGCCCGGACACCCCGGCGACCTCGGCGGGGAAGCCGTCCGGCAGCGTGGCCGGTACGCAGCCGCGGTGCGCGTCCGGATCGCAGCCGTTGGGGAACTCGACCGGTTCGGCACCCAGCCGCTGCCACCGCTGCGCCAGTTCCGGCGTCACCGCCAGCACCAGGTCCGCCGCCCGCACCGCCGACCGCTCCGCCACGGCGATCACCCGCGCGTCCAGTCCCATCAGCTCCGCACCGGCCAGCCAGTCGTCGGTGCCGTACAGGACCTGCCGCACGCCCTCGCCCCAGTAGCCCAGTACCTCGTGTGGCGTGCAGCAGATCACCGCGTCCGGTGTGCGGCCGGACCGCCGCAGCACGCCACGCAGCTGGGCCCGCACCAGCGGCCAGGTCGTACCGCGGATCCACGGCCTGGTCAGCCCGGGCAGCGCGACCGGCGTGAACCGCAGGATGCCCGGCGCGACGGCGGCCAGCGCGGGCCGCCAGTGCCTGCTGGTGTGCTCCAGCCCGCGGAAGCGGGCGGGAGTGGCGGGCGAGACCGGCGGGTCGGCCCACAGCACGTCGACCCGCTCGGCCAGCGCCTCGGTCAGCTGCCGCTCGGAACCCCGGACGCCGTCCCAACCAGCGCCCGACACCATGACTACCAGCGGCCTGTTCATGGTGCGGGGTTCCAGACGACGTCGACCCAGTAGTTGCCGCCCCGGTAGGTGGACGCCGGGAACCCGGGACCGACGTTGTACACGCCGTTCGGCGCGTCGGAGCCGGTCGGCAACGCCCGCAGCGGCGTGCTGGTGACGCCGGTGCGCTCGAAGTACGTCCCGTCCGCCGAGTACCGGCCGTTCGGCGCGGTGTAGGACGCCACGTACACCTGGTCGGCCGCCACCGAGACCGGCGTGTCGAACGTCAGCGTCTGCCAGCCACTCGCCGTCTCGCCGGTGAACGTCCCGGTGGCCAGCCGCTGCCCGTCGGCCGTCCACAGTGAACCGGTGTGCGTGCCGGTGTTCCCGGGCCCCTTGTAGAACCTGACCCCGGTGACCGTGCCCGCCACCGCCGAGCTGAACCGCACGCCCAGCTCCAGCGACGTGGACTCGTCGGCCTCAGGTACCGTCGGCACCGTGGCCGCGCTCCACAGCGAGCACGGGCACGCCTGCGTGGTCGTGGTGGTGAACGACCACACGCTGGGCGAGACCATCGGGTTGCCGTTGACGTCGGCGATCTGCACGCTCGCGATGTAGCGCGAGCCCGCCGCCAGCCTGGCCGACGGTGTCCAGGTGACCGTGCGCTGGTCGGCGGACAGGCTCAGGCTGCCGGTCAACCGTGCGCCACCGTTGTCGGTCAGCGTGAACTGGGCACTGCTCAGGTCGACCGGTTCGTCGAACGTCGTGCTGACCCCGCCGGTCAGCGGCGCGCCGACGGCCGCCGAGTCGGGGGAGCGGCCGGTGATCGCGGGTGGCGTGATGTCGCCGTTGAGCCCGTTCTGGAAGACGACGTCGACCCAGTAGTTGCTGGCCCGGTACGTCTGCGTCGGGAACCCGCCGCCGGCACCGGCCCGGTAGACGCCGTTGCCGCCGTCGGCGCCGTTGGCCAGGCCGCGGATCGGCCCGTAGGAGGCCTGGCTGTCGAAGTAGCCGTTGTCACCGGCGGGATGCCCGTTCGGCGCGTAGTACGACACGACGTAGGTCGTGTTGGCCTGGACGGTGACCGGGCTGGCGAACGTCAGGGTCTGCCAGCCGATGGCCGACTCGCCGGTGAACGTCCCGGTGGCCAGCCGCTGGCCGTTCGCCGTCCACAGCGAGCCGGTGTGCGTACCGGTGTTGCCCTGTCCCTTGTAGAACCGCACGCCGAGGACCTGCCCCTTGCCGTTGAACTGGACCTTCGTGCCCAGCTCGACCGGGGTCGAGTCGTGTGGATCGGCAGGGTTGCGCGGATGCGTGAAGTCGTCCCAGATCGTGCACGGGCACAGCGCAGGCCGCGGCGAGCCGGTCCGGAACGTCCAGGTGACCGGCGTCGCCTGGTTACCGGCCGCGTCGGATGCCCGCATCGTCGCGGTGTAGACCGTGTCCGGGTCCAAAGTGGACGACGGGGTGAACGTCACCGTCCCGCCGGTCACCGAGACCGTGCCCGCTTCCGAGCCACCCTGGTAGGTCAGCGAGAACTGCACCGAACCCGGCGCGATGTTCTCGTCGTAGGCCACCGAGACCTGCTGGGACAGCCCGACCGAGCTCTCCCCGTCCTTCGGTGTCGTCGACAGCGTCTCCGGCGCCCGGGTGTCCGGTCCCGGATCGGTCGCCCAGACCACGTCGACCCAGTAGTTGGTGTCCTGGTAGCTGCGGGCGGGGAAGCCGGGCCCGCCCGGGTTGAACACGCCGTTGGCACCCGCGACACCGCTCTCCAGCGCGGTCAGCGGGTCCAGCGAGGCGTTCTTCCCGGTGAAGTACGCGACGTCGGCGCCGTACTGGCCGCGTGGCGCGTAGTAGGACGCCACGTAGGTGGTGCCCGCGGTGACCCGCACCGACGTCGGCAGCGACATCGTCTGCCAGCCGGTCGCGGTCTCGTTCGTGAACGTCCCGGTGGCCAGCCGCTGCCCGTCGAGTGTCCACAGTGAACCGGTGTGCGTGCCGGTGTTGCCCTGGCCCTTGTAGAACCGGATGCCCCGCACGTAGCCGTCGGCGGCGGCCTGCCACTTGACGCCGAGCTCGATCGGCGCCGAGTCGGCGGTGGCGATCGCCGAGGGGGCCGCGGAGTCCGGCCAGATGCTGCACGGGCAGGTACGCGGGATGACCGTCACGGTCCGGGACACGGCCGCGGACAGGTTGGCCGAGTCGTCCACCGCCCGCACCTTCACCGTCGGCGTCCCCGAGGTGGCGGGGACGTACCGGTGGCTCCAGGTCGTGCTGCCCGCCGTCCACGCCGCCGTCTTCCAGGTCGTGCCGTTGTCCACCGACACCTCGACGCCCGCGACGCGGCCCCCGCCGTTGTCGGTCACCGTTCCGGAGAACGTGTAGTCGCTGCCGACCGTCGTCGGCGGTGCGGTGGTGATGGCCACCGTGGGCGCCTGCAGGTCGGCCGTGGGCAGTGCCTGGACGAGGTCGGACTGGCGGGTCGACGGCTGCACGCCCATGTCGCCGAGCAGGTTGACCGTGGCCTGCCGGATGGCCCGGTCGTCGGTGGGCCGCTCGGGGTCGCTCTCGCGATGGTTGTTGTCCAGGCCCCACGCCCACTGCACGGTGCCGGCGCCGAACACCAGCGCGCCGCTGGAATGCCGGTACAGCGTCAGCGCGTGGGTCTTGGTGCCCGGGGTGTAGAGGTCACCGTGGTTTTTCAGCACGTAGTCGCCGTCGTTCATCGTGACGGTCGTGCGCGACAGCTGCGCCACCCCGGCAGGCTGTGCGCCGTTGTCCTCCACCGAGTTCCACTCGTAGCCGAGCGTTCCCGGGGCGAACGTGTAGGTGTCGCCGTCGGCCAGGTTCGCCACCGGGGTGTTGCGCCACAGCCGCATCTTGCCGTACGGCGCCGGGACGCCGAGCCGGTCGTTACGGTAGCCGTTGACGGTGAAGATGTTGCCCAGCAGCGAGTTCTCCGGACGGCCGCCGTCGTGCGGCGGGCTGAACCGCGGGTCGCGCCAGGTTCCCGTCCACTGTGGATCCGGGTCGACCTTGGCGTTGTGCTTGGTCTCCTTGTAGCAGACGATCGTGCGCCAGTCGGTCTGCGGACCGGCGATGCTGGGTTCCCAGCGGGTCTTCCAGAAGACCTCGTTGCCGGTGAGGAACGCCATGTGCACGCCGGCCGCCCGGGCCGCCTCCACGTTGTCGCGCTGCTCGACCGACCAGTACTCGTCGTGGCCGACGGCCATGAACACCGAGTGGTTACGGATCAGGTGCCCGCGACGGGCGCTGTCGACGTCGGTGGTGTAGCTGACGTCGTACCCGTTGGCCTCGAGGAACCGCAGCGCCGGGTACTCGGCGTTGAAGATGAAGTTCTCGCCGCCCTGACCGTAGAGCGGGCGGTTGTAGCTGACCTTGTACGCCGAGCCCTGCGGCCCGGGACCGGTCGGCTGCGGCGGCGCGCCGGGCGGTTCGGGCTGGTAGGTGGTGAAGTACAGGTTGTTGCCCGCCTGGTTGGGGCCGTTGCCGTAGGAGTTGTACGCCTGCCAGGTCGAGTCCGAGGTCTGGAACAGGATCTTGGACCGGCTGGCGTCGTCGCGGACCACGAATGCGATCTCGTTCTCACCGCCGTCCGGCTTGCGCAGCACCGCGTAGTAGATGCCGGAGACGGCGTTCGCCGGGACGTTCCAGGTCGCCGACACCGTCCAGTTTCCGCAGTCCAGCAGGCCTGTCTGGTCGGTCAGACACGGTGGTTGCTGCCTGCCCGGTACCTGGGTGAGCAGACCGGCGCGGGTGGCGCCGCTGCCCTGGTACCAGCCGAGCCGGAAGATCTCGATGTCGAACGACGGTGCGTTCGTCTTCACCTTGAACTGCACCGAACCGCCGGGCGTGGCACTGATGTCGGTGGTGAATCCGGCGATCGTGTCGTCGAAGACGGTGACCTGCCAGTTCGGCGCGGGCGTCTTGGCGAAGTTCTCGCAGGCGATCTTGTTGACCACCGGGCCGTCACACGGGGTGGCGGCCGCCGCCGTCAACGTGATCGCGGGCGATGCCGTCACGCAGCCCGCCAGCACGAGAAGTCCCCCCAGAGCGGCGATCTGGCGCCGCAATCTGGACAACGCACTCATGGTCTCTTCCGTTCACGCTCGGGTGGTGTGCCACCAGGCGACGAGTTCGGGCAGGCCGTCGGACAGCTTGATCCGCGGCTCCCAGCCGAGGTCGCGGGCGGCCGCCGAGATGTCGGCGAGCCGCCGGGTGACACCGCCCGCGGTGGACCGCTCCTCGCGGTGCTCGGGCTCCAGTCGCGAGCCCATGGCGGTGAGCAGCGCGAGCGCCAGCTCACGCAGGCTCGTCTCGATGCCGCTGGCGATGTTGTAGACCTGGCCGGTGACCGGTGCCCGCGCGGCGAGCACGTTGGCCCGTGCGATGTCGTGCACGTGGACGAAGTCCATGGTCTGCCTGCCGTCGCCGAAGATCAGCGGCGGCTCGCCCGCGGCGATGCGCTCCATCCAGCGGATGAGCACCTCGGTGTAGCGGCCGTGCGCGTCCATGCGCGGGCCGTACACGTTGAAGTAGCGCAGCGCGACGTACTCCAGTCCGTACATCGCGGTGAAGCTGCGCAGCATGCCCTCGTTGAACGCCTTGGCCGCGCCGTAGAAGGTGTCGTTGTTGTACGGGTGGTGCCGCTCGGTGGTGGGGAAGGACTCGGCCAGCCCGTACACCGAGGCCGACGAGGACGCGATCACCTTGCGCACGCCTGCCGCCTGGGCGGCCTCCAGCACGGTGAACGTTCCATCCACAAGGGACTCCAGCGCCAGCCTCGGCTGCTGGGCGCACTGGGTGATCCGCAGCGCGGCGAGGTGGAAGACCAGGTCCATGCCCGCCGTCAGCTCGTGCACGAGCGGCACATCGTTGATGTCGCCCTCGACGATCCGCACGCGTTCGCCCGCCGCGGCCAGGTTCTCCCTGCGGCCGCGGGTGAAGTTGTCCAGCACGACGATCTCGGCCGCCCCGGCCTCGACGAGCTGGTCGACCAGGGTGGAACCGATGGTGCCGGCACCGCCGGTCACCAAGCACCGCTGGCCGGTGATGGGCTGGCTGCTCACGCGTACTCCTTCACTTCGGCGGGGACAGCGACGAACCGGCCGCCTGCCGCGAGGCTCTCGGTGGCGGCTTCGAGGATGGCCAGCACCCGCAGGCCGGACCGGCCGTCGGTGAGCGGGCGCCTGCCCTCGGCGATCGACGCGGCGAACTCGGCCATCACCCCGCGCAGCGCCTCCTGCTCGACCAGCGCGGGCGCGACCATGTCGCCGAGCCGGTAGGAGACGATCGTCTGCTCGCGCTGGGTGGTGACCACGCCACGGTCGTAGACCGAAAGGCGCTGGGTCGGGTTGAGGTCGTCCCACACCACGGTCTTCGCCGACCCGCCGACGACCATCGTGCGGATCTTGGTTGGGGACAGCCAGTTCACGTGGATGTGCGCCATCGCGCCGTTGGACAGCCGCACGGTGAGGTGGGCGACGCACGCGCGGCCGGCGCCGATCGGGTCCGACCCGTGCGCGGCCACCTCGACCGGGACGAGGTCGTCGGGCAGGATCGCGGCGAACACCGAGAGGTCGTGCGGCGCCAGGTCCCACAGCACGTCGACGTCGCGCTGCACCAGCCCGAGGTTGATCCGCACCGAGTCGAGGTACTGCACGTCGCCGATCCCGCCGTCCCGCACGAGTTCGCGCAGGTGCTTCACGGCTGGCGTGTAGCAGTAGGTGTGGTCGAGCATCAGCACGAGGCCGCGGTCCTCGGCCGCCTCGACCAGCCGCCTGCCCTCGGCGAGGTTGGCCGCCAGCGGCTTCTCGACCAGGACGTGCTTGCCCGCCTCCAGCGCGGTCAGCGCCACCTTCAGGTGCGTCGCCGCCGGGGTGGCGACCGCGACCGCGCCGACCGCCGGGTCGGCGAGCACCTCGTCCAGCGAACCGGTGGCCCGGACCGTCGAGTAGCCGCCGAGCACCGAACGGGCGCGCCCGACGTCGAGGTCACACAGGTACTCCAGGCGCAGACCCGGTGTCGCCTGCGCGTTGCGGACGAGATTGGGCCCCCAGTAGCCGGCGCCGATGACGGCGAGGCCGGTCCGGTCGGTGTCGTCCACCATGCTCCCCGTTTCCGCCGTGGCCCGGAGCGGCTCGGCACGACTTCTGATTCGCCGTGCCGGGGGAGCGTGTTACACGCTGCGTGAGTGCGCGATCGCGCAGCGGTAGGTTATTCACCCACCGGGGTACGTTAAAAGCCCGTGATGGCGAAGATCTTGTCGTTCAGCGGGTCCGTCGCGTAGACGATCCGGGTGCGCTGGTCGACCTCGACATCGCCGGGGTTGACGCCCAGCGACAGCTCGCCGGACACCTCGGGCTTGCCGTTCTCGATCTTCACCAGGCCGTTCGGCCCGCCGTTGGCGTAGACGGTTCCGCTGCGTTCGTGAACGGCCACTGTGGACGCTGCGCTCTTCAGGCCGATGATGGCTTTCTCGTTCTTCAGTGCACAGTCCACGACGGACAGATGGTTGACGCCGGAGTTGGCCACGTACAGGGTGTTGGTGGCCTCGTGCAGGTCCAGTCCGGCCGGTCCGGGCCCCACCCGGACAACCGCGACGAAGGACCGGCTGACCGTGTCGAGCACCTCGACGGACCCGGTCCACTCGCTGGTGAAGTAGGCGAACCGCCTGCCCGGGTCGACCCGGCCGGACACCAGCGTGTGCACCTTGCCGGGGACGGTGGTCTGCAGGGTGTTGCTGACGCCGTCGACGAACGCGACCGCGCCGCCCTTGCTGCTGCCCGCGATGACGACGTTCGCCGTCTCGTCGACGTCCACAGTGGAGGTCGCTGGCCCGGCGGCGATGACGCCGGCGATCGTGTTGCTCTCACCGTCGATGACCGTGATCGTGCCGGTGACCGGGCTGGCGACGTAGACCCGCTTCGTCTCGTCGTTGACCGCGACGTCGCTGGGTGAACCGCCCACACCGATCGTCGCGACGACCAGGTTGCTGGCACCCTCCACGACGGACACCGTCCCGGAGTCGGTGTTGGCGACGTAGATCATCCCGGTCTCGGAGTTGACGTCCAATGCCGTCGGGCGGTCGCCCACGGTGACCGTCTTGACCTCCGCCGCCGCGGCGGCCGGCGCGAACAGCGTGCCGGCGGCCAGCAGGACCGCGGTCGACGCGACTGCGAAAGGCTTGCGCATTCGTTCTCACCCCTGGTTCATGATCCGCGACCGACCGTAACTCCGAGCGGCGCCGATCGCGCGTTGCGGCGCTCCACCCGACCGGGTGAGGAACCAGCCCGGTCCGCCATGCGTTTGCGCCTTGGGTGGGTTACTGGCGAGAAGGGAGGCCGAACACGTGGGCAGACACCGGAACGGACTGCGGACCGCGTTGCTGCTCGGCCTGCTCAGCGCCATCATCGTGGCGATCGCCGCCGCGTTCGGCCGGGGCGCGTTCTGGACCGGGCTCGCCTTGGCGGTGGGGGTCAACGGCTACGCCTACCTGTACTCCGACCGGCTGGCGTTGCGGGCCATGCGGGCCAGGCCCATCTCCCAGGCCGAGTACCCGGACGTCTACCGCATCGTGCGCGAGCTGGCGACGATCGCCCGGCAGCCGGTACCGCGGCTGTACGTCAGCCCGACGGCCGCGCCCAACGCGTTCGCCACCGGCCGCAGCCCCCGGCACGCCGCGGTCTGCTGCACGACCGGCATCCTCGAACTGCTCGACGAGCGCGAGCTGCGCGCGGTACTCGGGCACGAACTGTCCCACGTGTACAACCGGGACATCCTCATCTCGTCGGTGGCCGGTGCGCTGGCCGGTGCCGCCGCCAACGTCGCGTTGTTCGCCGGCGTGTTCGGCGGCAACCGGGACACCAATCCGCTGGTGGCGATGTTGCTGGTGCTGGTAGGGCCAGTGGCCGCGGCCATCGTGCGGATGGGGGTGAGCCGGTCGCGCGAGTTCGAGGCGGACGCGTCCGGTGCCGAGCTGACCGGCGACCCGCTGGGTCTGGCGTCCGCGTTGCGCAAGCTGGAGCAGGGCACGCGAGCGGCACCGTTGGTGCCCGAGCCGCGGCTGGTGTCCCAGTCGCACCTGATGATCGCCAACCCGTTCCGGCCGGGCGAGCGGCTGTCCCGCATGTTCGCCACCCACCCGCCCATGGCCGAGCGCATCCGCAGGCTGGAAGACCTCGCCAAGCGGCTTTAGCCCGCTAAAGCCGCTTTACTCGTCCGCTCCGGCGGCGCGGGCGACCAGCATCACGTACTCGCCGTATCCGCTCTTGGCGAGCTGGCTGCCCAGGGCGTAGCACTCGTCCGGGGTGATGTACTTCATCTGCAGCGCGACCTCCTCCAGGCACGCGATGCGCACACCCGTCCGGTGCTCGAGCACCTGGACGAACTGGCCGGCCTCCAGCATCGAGTCGTGCGTGCCGGTGTCCAGCCACGCGAACCCGCGGCCGAGGTCGACCAGCTTGGCGCGGCCCTGTCGCAGGTAGGCCAGGTTGACGTCGGTGATCTCCAGCTCGCCACGCGGGGACGGCCGCAGCGAGCGGGCGATGTCGACGACGCCGTTGTCGTACAGGTACAGGCCGGTGATGGCCTTGTTGGACTTCGGCCGGGCCGGCTTCTCCTCGATCGACACCAGCCTGCCCCCGTCGTCGACCTCGCCGACGCCGTAGCGCTGCGGATCCTTCACCGGGTAGCCGAACAGCACGCAGCCGTCGAGCGAGGCGACCTCGTGCCGCAGCGTGGTGGAGAAGCCCTGGCCGTAGAAGATGTTGTCGCCGAGGACGAGGGCCACATCGTCGTCGCCGATGAAGTCCGCGCCGATCAGGAACGCCTCGGCCAGACCGTTCGGGCTGGGCTGCTCGGCGTAGCTCAGGTGCAGGCCGAACTGGTCACCGTCGCCGAGGAGCCTGCGGAAGTTCGGCAGGTCGGCCGGGGTGGAGATGATCAGGATCTCCCGGATCCCGGCGAGCATCAGCACCGAGAGCGGGTAGTAGATCATCGGCTTGTCGTAGACGGGCAGCAGCTGCTTCGACACCGCCTGCGTGATCGGGTGAAGCCGGGTCCCGCTGCCGCCTGCGAGCACTATGCCCTTCACGAGAGTCCCCTCGGTCAACGTATGGGCGTCCACTGTATCGGTGAACTTTACATACGTACGGCATGTATGTAACTTGGCGACATGGAGCGAAGCGTCGAGCTGGGCAAGCCAGCGCAGGTGGATCTGCCGCAGGGCACCGTGCGGTACTTCGAGCGGGGAACCGGGCGTCCCGTGGTGTTCGTGCACGGCCTGCTGGTCAACGCCGAGCTGTGGCGGAAGGTGGTGCCGGGCATCGCCGAGGGCGGCTACCGCTGCATCGCGCCCGACCTGCCGCTCGGCTCGCACGAGACGCCGATGTCACCGGAGGCCGACCTGAGCCCGACCGGCGTCGCCGACCTCATCGCCGACTTCCTCGCCGCGCTGGACCTCGATGACGTCACGATCGTGGCCAACGACACCGGCGGCGGCCTGACCCAGATCCTGCTGACCAGGCGGTCCGAGCGGATCGGCAGGGTGGTGCTCACGCCGTCGGACAGCTTCGAGCGGTTCTTCCCCCCGCCGCTGGCGTCGCTGCCGAAGCTCGCGCGGCTGCCGGGGTCGATGTGGCTCACCGCGCGTCTCATCGGATCGCGCCTGGCACTGCGGGTGCTGTTCGGCCTGGTGACCAAGCGGCCGATTCCCGGCGAGATCGCCGCTCGCTACACCGGCCCGATGCGCCGCAGCGCCGGTGTCCAGCGTGACCTGCGCAAGTTCGTCACCGGCGTGCACAACCGGTACACGCTGGCGGCCGCCGAGCTGCTGCCGAAGTTCGACCGGCCGGTGCTGCTGGCCTGGGCCCGCGAGGACAAGCTGTTCCCGCTGTCACTGGCCCAGCGGCTGATCCAGGCGCTGCCGGATGCCCGGCTGCGCGAGATCGGCGACACGCTGACGTTCGTCCCGGAGGACCGGCCCGACGAGCTGGTCCGGCTGGTCCTGGAGTTCCTCGACGAGGCGGGCACGGCAGACTGACCGGGTGCGACGCACCCAGCAGGATCGTTCCGCCGCCACGCGGGCCGCGCTCACCGCGGCGGCGAGGGAACTGTTCACCGAGCGCGGCTACCAGGCCGTTCCCGCCGACGAGATCGTGCGCGCGGCCGGCGTCACCAGAGGGGCGCTGTACCACCACTACGGGGACAAGCTCGGGTTGTTCCGGGCGGTGTTCGAGGAGATCGAGCAGGAGTTCACCGAGTACGTCAGGGGCGTGGTCGACGCCGCCCCCGACCTGGCGACCGGCTTGTTCTCGGCCATGCCCGCCATGCTCGACGCGTGCGAGCGGCCCGACATCCGCCGGATCGCGCTGATCGAGGGGCCGACCGTGCTGGGCTGGCACGAGTGGCGCGAGGTCGAGGCGGGCTACGGCCTCGGTCTGATCGTCGACCTGCTGGAGCGGGCGATCGAGGCGGAGCTGATCCCGTCGCAGCCGGTCGACATGCTGGCGCCGATGATCCTGAGCGCGGTGATGGAGGCCGCGCTGGTCGTCGCCAACTCGGCCGACCCGGCACGGGCGAGGGCCGACGCCGAACGCGTCATCGCCGCGTGGGGCGTCGGCCTGATGACGCCCGTGGATCAGGCAGGGCCCTTGCCGTAGTAGATCTTGCAGACGCCGCCGTCGAACTCGCCGGCGAGCATCAGGATGCCCTTGCCGTCGTCGACGGGCAGCAGGGTGGAGCTGTAGTTCGGGCACCAGTGGTTGCGTGCCTTGTTGATGTGCACCGGAGCGGGCACTTCGTACCAGGGTGCGCCGCCGAGCAGGTTGTCGTTGGCCATCAGCGTCTTGCCGTTGCCAGGCTGCGGGTGACCGTTGTCGTCGACGTAGACCTGCCCGACCAGCAGCACCCGGTTGCCGAGTGGGCCGCCCGGGAAGATGGTGGCGGTCGAGGCGTGCCGGAAGTGGTTGCGGTTGGGCATCAGGATCTCGGTGCCGGGTGCCGTCGTGCTGCCGTAGTTCGTGGCGTCCTTCGAGATCTTGTAGTACGGGTTGCACTGGTGCTTGGTGAAGTTGCAGATCTCGTACAGGAAGAGGAACCGGCCGTCGGGCAGCTTGCGGATGATCGGCATGCCCGGGCGCACGTGCCACGGCGGGATGGCCAGGGTCTGCTGCTTCGTGCTCCAGGTGACGCCGTCGACGCTGGAGACCCGGTTGAGCAGCTGGGCGTAGACCGCCGACTCGCTCTCGTCGGCGTAGTGCATCCAGAGCACGCCGGCGTTGTCCACGACCAGCTCGGGCTCCCAGATGCCGAAGTGGTTGTGTGAGCGGGCGGCCTCGGAGAGGAAGTACCAGCTGCGGCCGCCGGTGCGGCTGGCCCACAGCTTGAGGGCGATGCGGCGGTTCGGGCCGGCGTCCTGCCCGTAGCTTGCCGCCCAGAGCAGCGTGCCCGGCCGCAGCCTGCCGACCTGGCGGGGCAGCTCGTAGAGGGTGCCGCAGCACATGCCCTGCGCGCCCTCGGGGTCGCGGATCTCGCCGATCTGCTTGAACGACTTGCCCTCGTCGGTGCTCTCGAAGATCGGCGTATACCGGCCCTGGCCGTCCTCGGCGTTGACCGAGGCGATGATCTTGCCGTCCCGGGCCGTGCCCGAGTGGGACAGTCGCAGCAGCCGTGGGTAGGACGCGTTGTTGCCTGCCAGCAGCACCCTGGTGTCCACCGCCCCCGCGGGCGCGGCGAGCCCGGCGGCGAGCAACAGGCAGGTCAGCAGGGTCGCTCCGGTCTTCCGCAAGAGCATGATCGTCCTTCCACTCCGGCGACGGCGGGGATTACATCACCGCCGTGCCGTCGTGGTGGCTCACCGAGCCGGGACGGGCGACAAGATCAGCTCGACCGGGTGGTTTTACTACCTGTAGTTGGTGAACTGCAGAGCGATCTCGAAGTCCTTGTTCTTCAGGGCCGCGATGACGTCCTGCAGGTGGTCCTTCTTCTTGCCGGACACCCGCAGCTGGTCGCCCTGGATCTGGGCCTGCACGCCCTTGGGGCCCTCGTCCCGGATGAACTTCGCGATCTGCTTGGCCTTGTCGGAGGCGATGCCCTGGATGATCTTGCCCTGGACCTTGTAGATCTTGCCCGACAGCGCCGGCTCGCCGACGTCGAAGGCCTTCAGCGAGATGCCGCGCTTGATCAGCTTCTCCTTGAACACCTCGACCGCGGCCAATGCCCGCTCCTCGGTCTCCGCCTCGATGGTGATGGCCTCCTCGCCGGCCCACGCCACCTTGGCGTTGACGCCGCGGAAGTCGAACCGGGTGGACAGCTCCTTGCCCGCCTGGTTCAGCGCGTTGTCCACCTCCTGCCGGTCGACCTTGCTCACCACGTCGAAAGAGGGATCGGCCACGTGTTCTTCCACCTCACACTGGTTGGGGTCGGCTCCACCCTAGCGCTTCGGGGATACCCGTTTCCGGGCCCGCGGGGGCGTTCTGTATCCTTTTCGTCGGCCGGTACGTCCGGCTACGGCAGGTTGCCCGAGCGGCCAAAGGGATCTGACTGTAAATCAGACGGCTTCGCCTTCGGGGGTTCGAATCCCTCACCTGCCACACCAGGCAAGAAGGCCCCGTGACCAGCAGCAATGGTCACGGGGCCTTCTGCTTGCCTGTGCGGCCGTGTGCGGCTGATGGCAGCCCTACGCGGGTGGCCGTGGGCCATTCGTGGGCCACATCTCCTGGGTCAGCGCGGACAGTTCGTCAGCGGCTTCGCGAACGCAGTGCGTCGTCGATCATCGCCGCTGCGGTGTCCGGCGTGGCGTTCGCCGTGTTGACCTCCAGATCGGCCGACGGCAGAGCGGGAGTCTCGTCCCACGCCTGGAGCCGTGCCGACAGGTCGCCTGTGTCGCGTTCGGCGGCACGGCGGGCAGCTTCCTCGCGGGGGCACCACAGGTACACCACCAGCCAACGGAGGCCCGCTGCCCCGTGGAGCGCGGTGACGGCTTCCGGTTGTCCGACGTGCACCACCGGGAACAACCCTTGGGCGACCATCTGGTGCAGGTACGCGGCGTCCACAACATATGTCGCACCATATCGGGAATTCTCCCAGAGGACCCCTTCGGTTCTGCGCACGGACTCCAATTCATCACGGGTCACCATGCGATATCCGGCGGTTCGTCCGGTGCCGCACTTCATTCGAGGAAACAGGGCGTATCGACCGTCTCTCTCCGTGAGAGCTTTGGTCACGGTGTCTTTTCCGGCGGCCGGAGGGCCGTACAGGATCACCCCCCTGATCATGTACTCGCTACTTCCTCGGCCGCGAGAGACGCGACCAGTTGTTGTGCTTGCTCCTGAAGCGGCTTACTGGTCGCCGAATTGTCTATGACCGCGTGGTCGACAGGCGGCCGCAGGTCAAGGTCTATGCCAGCAATGTATTCGTCCCAGTTGGCCAGCTTCACGCTATCCCGTGCTGCGCCGCGATGGCGGACATAGGTATGCATGGTCGCCGGGTCGCAGTAAACCCAAACAAAGACCGCTTCGGTGCCAACTGATTGGCAGTCCGCCTGAATGCGATTGACCCATGCGCCGTCGGCGAATTCTCGGATGAACGGAGCAGTCACGATGACGCTATTGCCGCACTGTATGTTCTCCTTCATCGCGGATTCCAGAGCTTCATACTCGCGCCCGCGAACGCGCGACAGGTACAACTCCGATTCGCGGTCACTTCCTGGGTGTCCGAGAAGCTCTAGCGCTACCTCGACCACTGGCCGGGTAAGAGTGTCTTTATCCAGCAATGCCCACCCAGTTAAGCGGGCTAGAATTCGCCCAAGTTCGGACTTGCCGCTACCGGCGTAGCCGCCGATTATCAGAGCTTTTGGTGACGATATTTGCATCTTGCCGTCAACGCTCGGCGACAGATTGGGTGCGTTAACGATCCGGCCCGCGCGCGGCTTGCTGACAACGAGACCTTCCTTTATCAGAAGGTCCATAGCTTCATTGATCGTGAACGGGCTTACCTTCCACTCTGCTGCCAGTTCGCGCGATGAGGGCAAGCTCTGCCCGTCCCGCAGTACTCCGGCTTCAATCGCGTTTCGAATGTTCCGCGCCACCTGCTTATGCAGGGGTTCGGACCGCTGGACACCTGCGCCTTGCCTGGGGCGCGACATGGGCAGCTCCTACCTGTCGACGTGCCAACCATCTGGTTGGTCACCGGTCAGACCATACCAGATGGCTGGCCATAAAACCGCAGGTCAGCGTACCTTGCGTTACTCCATTCGAGTCAATCATCTGGTATGGCAACCATCCAACTGTTAGCTTTCGTGGTGTCGCAGAACACACCAACCGAAGGGGTTGAGATGAGTCACCCGAAGGTGAGTCGGCAGGTCGAGCAGGCTTTCCGGCTGTCTGAGGATGTTGTTTCCACTGGTCAGTACGTAGACGGGGTGTACCCGGATGGTCTGACCGAGGCCGTGATTGATGCGTTGATCGCGGAGGTGGACGCGAAGCTTGACGCGACTGAGCGGGTCGCGCTGGTTCGGGTTGACCGGTCGTTCACTGATGCCCGGCGTGCTGGCCGGGCGGCGCGGCGTGCGGCGCGGGAGCTGCTGCGTCGTCGTGCGGTGGACGTGGCGGCGTCGGCTCCGATGCCGGGGGAGGCCGCCTGATGGACGCCCCGATGATCTCGTACGGCCTGGATATGCCGGGTGAGCCGGTGCGGTTCCGGGTGGAGTCGTTCGGCTATCTGCATGGTCAGGCTCCCGGAGCCGACGTGGTGGCAGATGTCCGGCACAGCCTGAAGGACCCGCACGTCAGCCCGGAGCTGCGGGAGCTGACCGGCCGGGACACGGCGGTCAGGTTGAACGTGCTTGCCCAGCCTGGTGCCCCGGAGCTGGTGCGGGCGCTGGCCGCCGCTGCGCTCGCGTTGCGGCCGTCGGCTGAGGCCAGGGGTGTCCTGGTGCACCTTGCCATCGGTTGCCAGGGCGGCCGTCACCGGTCGGTCGTGCTGGCCGACGCGATCGCTACGGCCTTGTTCCTGGCCGGTTACGGGGTGCACGTGGTGCACACCCACCTGTCCCGGCCGGTGGTTGACCGGCCCACCTATGGCCCCGACGCGGCGGCTCACTCCGCCAAGAACGCGCACGCCGCGCCGGGTCTCCCCAACCACCACGAAAGCAGTCAGGAGAGGGCTCCCATGGTAGGCAGCGACGGCCCGGATGTGGCCGACGACGGCTGTGTCATCTACACCCCGGATGAGTTGAACGAGCTGATCACCATCACCGCTGGCCGCGCGGTGGCCGGTGCGCTGCGGGAGCGTGCCGACTTCCACCGGAGCGCCGCGTCCGATCTGCGGATCGGCACCACCGCGCAGTTGTGGCACCTGACCGAGGCCGATGACCTCGACGTCGTTGCCGCCCGTGAGCTGCGGGAGGTGGGCGAATGAGTACGCACGCCGACCCGAACGCAGGCGGTACGTCGCTGGTGGACCTGCTCCGCGCGACGCCGGAGCCGGGTGACCCGACGTGGATGCGCATCCGGTGGCTGCTGGAGGTGGCCGAGCGGTGTGAGGCGGTGGGGCTGAACGAGCAGGGCCAGGCAGCCCTTCAGGGCGTCGCTGACCTGCTGGCCGGGCGCATCGCGCACGTGGCCGGACAGCCGACGCGCGGAGGTGGTTTCCGATGACCCGGCGAGACGTTGCCGCAGTGCTGCTGGTCGATGTGACCTCGCTGCGCGGGGTTGGTGTGGCCAAGCGGGCACGGACCGACGCGCACCTGTCCTATCGGGCGAGCGACCCGTGGGCGGTGCGCCTTGCGGTGCACACCGATGCCGGGTGGGTCGGCTGGTCGTTCGCCCGGTCGCTGCTGGCCGACGGGCTCAACGGCCGGGCCGGTGAGGGGGACGTGACGGTGTTCCCGCACCGCCACGGTGAGCCGTTCGTGCACGTGATCCTGTCCTCGCCGACCGGGACGGCTTCGCTGCGGTTCGACCGGGCCGGTGTCGAGGCCTTCCTTGACCGTGCCGACAAGGCCGTGCCCGAAGGCACTGAAGCGTCGCATGTGGACTGGACGCGGGAACTGGACCTGCTGGCCGGAGGTGGTCCGCGATGAGCCGGGAGACCCATTGGGGTGAGCGTTCGTGGTGGTCCGGGGATGTGAAGACGTTGTGCGGGTTGCGTATCCCGTCCCGCGAGATCAGGGGCACGGCATGGTTCTCGTCATCGGTGAACTGCCCGGCCTGCAAGCAGCTCAAGAAGCAGGGGAGGCGGGTCCGGTGAGCGAGAAGTCCCCAGCCGTGATCGAACGGCTGATGCGGCGCCGTCACCGTGCCGCGACCGGCAAGCAGTGGCGGGATGTGCCGCTGGACCAGCGTCGCGCCTGGTTTGCCCGGTGTGAGCCGGAGGTGCGCGCGGAGCTGGGCATCGCGGCGGATGCGGTGTGGCGGAACGGTTCCTGGCAGCCCGGCGGGCAAGCCGACCTGTTCGACGTGCTGGACACCGACAGCCTGACCGGAGGTGGTCACTGATGAGCGGCTACGAGATCCACTCGGGACAGCGTTCGTGGTGGTCCGGGGATCTGACGACGTTGTGCGGGCTGCGCATCCCGTCCCGCGACGTCAAGGGCAAGGCGTGGTTCTCCGGGCCGACCTGCCCGGCGTGCAAGCGAGTCAAGAAGCAGCAGAAGAAGGGGGGCCGCCGGTGAACGGGCAGAACACGACGTGGTGGGTCCTGGGTGGACTCGCCGGGATCGGCACTCTGGCGGTGTGGCGGTCCGGGCGCCGGGCCGGGGTGAAGGCGCGCCGGGGTGCGCGGGAGATCACCCGGATGACCGGCAACGCGGTGCGGACGCTGGTCACGGCCGCGCTGATCGTGGCTATCCAGTACGCCGCGCTGCTGTGGGTGAAGAACACCACCGTGACCGCGATCGTGCTGATCGTGCCCGGTCTGCTGGCCGGTTCGGCGGTGGCCCGGCTGCTCGCGGTGACCGAGATCGTTGACTTCGGGGGGAGGCACCACCGATGAACAGCACAGCAACGGACGCGAAGCACGTGCCGCTGTCCACTGCGGACAAGCTCCGGCAGGACGCCGACGAAGCTGCCGCCGTGCGCGCTCTGGCCAACCACCCGGACGTGATCGCGCTGCGAGTGGAGAAGGTCCGCAGGCAGGTCAACGCCGCGATCTGGGCGGGCATCCTGCTCGGGTTGGCGTTCACCATGGTCAACGTTCAGCAGTTCGCCGCCGAGGGTGCCCCGCCGTGGTCGCTGGCCTGGGTGTCGGCGTGGCTGCTGGACCCGATGGTGTCGGTGGTGCTGGTGGCGGTGCTGCTGGCCGAACAGGTCACCTCCCGCTACCAGGTGATGGACCTCGGGGGTTGGGTGCACGCCACGAAGTGGTTCGCGTTCCTGGCCACCTACGTCATGAACACGTGGAAGTCCTGGACCGTCCTGGACGCGGCCGGGATCGTGCTGCACTCCATCCCCCCGGCGCTGGTGTTCCTGGCCTCGGAGACGGCACCGATGCTGCGGGACCGGCTGACCGAGGCCGTGACCCGCGCGGCGCACCCTGCCTTCACCGGACAAGCAGGCCCCATGGCGGCCGACACGGTGCCCGCTCCGGCCCCGGTGGCGGTGCCGGAGGTGGATGCCGAAATCACGATGCCAATCCCCGCGGTTCCCGCCGCACCGGCCGACCGGCCCGACCAGGCCGACCGGCCCGCGCGCAAGACGGGGCAGAAGGTCGGGCAGAAGGGTGGTCCGCGCCGTAAGGCGAAGGCCGCGAAGTCGGCCGGCAAGCCCCGCAAGCTCGCCAACGACTACGTAGCCGAGGCTCGCGCGGCATGGGCACCGGGGATCGAGATCACCCCGGCGTGGGTCCGCTCCGTGACCGACTGCGCGCGCGGCACGTCCTCGACCGTCGCTGCCCGCCTGCGGGACGAACTCGCCACCGGCACCACCGTCACGGGGCCGACCCCGGTCGACGGCATCGAGCAGAGGGAGGCCGCCTGATGAACACCCCTGAGCACGCCACCACGAACACCGCCGACCCATCGGGAGGACCGTCCGTGAACACCGCTGAGCAGCCGTCCACGAACCCGGCCACGAACACCGTCCCGGCCGACACCGTGAACACCACCGTGAACGACGCGGTGAACGGCACCGAGGGCGCCGCCACCGACCCGGGCGCGCCCGAGGTCGCGTACACCCGCGCGGGCAACGTCGTGCCGATCCGGCCGGACGCCGCGCGTACGCCGGAGGACATCCCGGAGCAGGGCGGGGACCCACTGGCTGGGCGGGGCACCGTGCTCGACGCCCCGGCCGACGCCGACGGGGATGCCGAGGTGGTGCGGCACCCGGTTCAGGTGGACCCGCCGGAGCCTGCGAAACCGTCGTGGTGGCAGGCCGCGCGGGAGGCGAAGGTGCGTCCGCTGGTTCCGGCGTGGGCGCGTTCGCGCAGTGAGGTTCGCCAGCGGGCGAAGTGGCTTGCCGGGTACGCCGGGCACACCACGGCGTATCACGCGATCCGGTGCCCGCTGTACGCGGCCAAGCTCGCCGCCCGTGCCCCGCGTGGTCTGGGTCGGGTGGTGGTGGCCGGGCACCGGTGGGTGTTCGACGCTGAGGGCAAGCCGTTGCGCATCGCGGCGGTGGCGGCCGGTGCGACCGATGAGTACCGGCGGTTGACCGAGATCCGGGAGACGCGGGTGCGCAAGCGCAGCACGGTCGTGTTCCTGCTGTTCCTCGCGGTCCTTGCCGGGGTGTTCCTGCTCGTGACCGCGCTGTCCCCGGTCTGGTCGTGGCTGACGATCGCGGCGGCTGTCGGCGTGTTCGGCTGGGTCGGCACTCCGGCGGACAAGCCGGTGATCGGCCGGGCCGTCGTCACCAGCAAGGCGCCCAAGCTCACCTCCGATGTGGTGGTGCGCGCGCTGACTGCGCTCGGCATCGCGCAGATCAACCAGGCCGTGTCCAAGGGGCCGGGGATCACGTTCCCGGCACCGATCACCCGTGACGGCCCCGGCTGGCGCGCCGAGGTGGACCTCCCGCACGGGGTGACCGTGACCGACGTGATGGAACGCCGGGACAAGCTCGCTTCCGGCCTGCGTCGGCCGCTGGGCTGCGTGTGGCCGGAGCCGGTGTCCGAAGAGCACGCCGGGCGCCTGGTGCTGTGGGTGGGTGATCAGAACATGGCCGCCGCCAAACCGGCCGCGTGGCCGCTGGCCAAGTCCGGCAAGGCCGACTTGTTCAAGACGGTGCCGTTCGGTACCGATCAGCGCGGCCGTCCGGTCGGGGTTGATCTGGTGTTCGCCAACATGGTCATCGGCGCCATGCCCCGCATGGGTAAGACGTTCTCCCTGCGCGTCCTGGTGCTCGCGGCTGCGCTGGACCCGTGGGTTGAACTGCTGCTGTTCGAGCTGAAGGGCACTGGGGACCTGGGCATGTTCGAGCGGGTCGCGCACCGCTATGCCTCCGGCCCGGACACCGACACCCTGGACAAGGCCATGGAGGCGTTGCGGGAGCTGCACCGGGAGCTGGAGCGCCGGTCGAAGACCATCCGACGGATCGCCAAGGAGAACCCGGCCGCCTGCCCGGAGAACAAGGTCACGCCGGAGCTGGCGCGTAACCGCAAGCTCGGGTTGCACCTGGTCTTCGCCGCGATCGACGAGTGTCAGGAGCTGTTTTCCCATGAGGACTACAAGGCCGAGGCGACCAAGCTGGCCGAAGGCATCATCAAGCGTGGTCCGGCGATGGGCGTGATCCTCATCCTGGCCACGCAGCGGCCGGACGCGAACAGCCTGCCGCCTGGGGTGTCCGCGAACGCCGGGTTGCGGTTCTGCCTGCGGGTCATGGGGCAGACCGAGAACGACATGGTGCTGGGCACGTCGGCGTACAAGAACGGCATCAGGGCGACCACGTTCGGCGCCAAGGACAAGGGCATCGGCTACCTCGTCGGCGCGGCCGACGACCCGCAGATCGTGCGCTCGTACTACATCGACGGCCCGGCCGCCGAAACCATCGTGGGCCGGGCACGCACGCTGCGGGAGAAGGCGGGCACCATCACCGGCCACGCCGCCGGGGAAGCCCCCGAGGCCACCGGCCCGGCGCACTCGCTCATCGCCGACGTCGCTGCGGTACTCGGGGCCGATGAGACCAAGGTGTGGTCCGAGACCATTGTGGACCGTCTGGCCGCGCTGCGCCCGGAGGTCTACGGGGCGTGGGCCGAGCTGGACGGCCGCACGAAGGCCAACCAGCTCGCCGCCGGGCTCAAGCCCTACGGGGTCGAGACCGGACAGGTCCACGGCAAGACCGAAGGCGGCAAGACCGCCAACCGGCGCGGCGTGGTCCGTGCCGACGTCGAAGCCGCCGCCAACACTCACCGCCGCAAGACCACCAACGTCGACGGAGAGTGACGGCCGTGGGGCGCTAGCGTTCGGTGCCCGCCTAGCATCCGGCGACGCTAGATCTAGCGTCCACGCTAGCGCCCCGCACCCGCTCTGATCAGCCCACTAGCTTCTAGCGCCCGACCAGCGCAAACACCCGAAACGGCCCGGAAACCGGGGGTTGCGACCCCTCACCCGGCGCGCTGCTGGGCGCGAGCCTGCCCAAATCCTGTCACACACCGTGACTATTCTTGGAAGGTCCACGATGGATACCCCACGCAACCCGCAGCACGGCTGGGCGCTGTATCTGGCCGGTCTCGGCTGGCCTGTGTTCCCTGTCCTGCCCGGCAGCAAGATTCCGTACGGGCACCGTGAAGACCGTTGCCCGCGCACCGGCACCTGTGCCGCTGGGCACCGCACGCCGGAGCAGTACGCCACCACCGACCCGGAGCTGATCGACCGGGCATGGTCGGCACGGGCGTGGAACGTCGGTGTGGCCACCGGTCCGGCCGGGCTCACCGTCATCGACTGCGACCAGTCCAAGGACGGCAGCGACGCTGGAGACGGGCTGACCGCGTTGTCCCGGGTGGCGGGCGAGCGGGGTGTGTCCATCCCGGACACCTACACCGTGACCACCCCGTCCGGCGGACGGCACCTGTACTTCACCACCCCACCTGGCGTGGTCCTGCGCAACACCAAGGGCCTGTTGGCGCCCACCGTGGACAGCCGCGCCACGGTGGCTACGTCCTCGGACCCGGATCGGTGCTCCCGCACGGCGGCTACGAGCTGCTCGACGACACCGACCCGGCCGAACTGCCCGGCTGGTTGGTCCAAGCCCTCTCCGTTCGGCCGTCTCCGGCCATCTCAGGGCGCCCGGAGAAGCCCGTAGCGCGGCCGGGAGCCTGGGCAGCGGCCGGACTCGCGCGGGAGTGCGACGCGATCCGCAACGCGGCACCGACCACCCACAACGAGGTCCTGTCACGGGCCGCGTTCCGGGTCGGGCAGATCGTCGGCGCCGGACTGCTCGACTACCACCACGCCCGCGCCGAACTGCTCGCCGCCGGGCAAGCCCTCGTGACCGCCCGGTGCCGCTGCACCCCTCGTGAGGTCGCGCGCGTGGTGGACGCCCGGTTGCCGGCCGGTGCCCGCAGCCCCCGTCACCCGAGCACCGGCACCACCGTTGGGAAGGACGCCGCCTGATGACCACCACACCCGCTCCGCTCGCCGGAGCCGACCTACTCAACCGGCTCCACGCCGCGCTCACCCGCTACGTCGTCATGCCCTCCGAACACGCCACCGACGGCGTCGTGCTGTGGATCGCGGCCAGCCACGCCCAACCCGCCTGGGCGCACGCACCCCGGCTGGTCATCCGCGCCCCCGAGCGTCGCTGCGGGAAGTCCCGCCTGCTCGACATCGTGGAAGCCACCTGCCACAACCCGCTCATCACCGTCAACGCCTCCCCAGCAGCCGTGTACCGGTCGGTCACCGCCGACCCGCCGGTGCTGCTGGTCGACGAAGCCGACACCATCTTCGGACCCAAGGCCGGGGATCACGAAGACCTGCGCGGGCTCTACAACGCCGGACACCAGCGCGGCCGTCCCGCGCTGCGCTACGACGCCTCCACGCAGCAGGTGGTCACCATCCCCACCTTCGCCATGGCCGCCTTCGCCGGGATCGGGGCCATGCCCGACACCATCGAAGATCGCGCTGTGGTCATCCACATGCGACGCCGCGCCCCCGGCGAGAAAGCCGCTCCCTACCGGTCCCGGCGTGACCGGGCACCGCTGCGGGTCCTCGCCGACGGGCTGACCGAATGGCTACGCGCCGACCTGGACACCCTGGAGAAAGCCGAACCCCGCATGCCGGTCGAAGACCGCGCGGCCGACACCTGGGAACCGCTCGTGGCCGTTGCCGACCACGCCGGGCACGGCTGGCCCGACCGTGCCCGCGCTGCCGCTGTCGCGCTCAC
This sequence comes from Amycolatopsis suaedae, assembly GCF_004214935.1. GTDB lineage: Bacteria > Actinomycetota > Actinomycetes > Mycobacteriales > Pseudonocardiaceae > Amycolatopsis > Amycolatopsis suaedae. The sequence continues at coordinate 213,658 of NZ_SFCC01000004.1, read as the reverse complement.
CCAGCAAGCAGCCGACACAGGGGAGAAGTCCGACGGGGTGCGGCTGCTGGTCGACTGCCGGGCCGCGTTCAGCGGTGCTTTCGCGCTGCCGACAACCGAGCTGCTGAAGCGGCTTCGGGCCATGCCGGAGTCACCGTGGGGCGAGTACGGCCCCACCGGGCTGAGCGCCATGAAGCTCGGCTCGCTGCTGCGCGAGTACGACATCCGCTCGACCACGATCCGGTTCCCCGGCGCCGGTCAGGCCAAGGGCTACCAGCGAGCCGACTTCGCCGACGCCTGGGGCCGCTACTGCCCCGACAGCAGCCCGTCCGAGGCCGACGAGGCAGGGGGGAGCCGTCCCAGCCGTACCAGCCTCATAACCGCAGGTCAGCCCCGGTACGGCTTGAAACCTGGTACGGCTTAAGCCGTACCACCGAAAAAGCCGTACCACCCCTGACCAGGCAAAACGAGGCTGGTACGGCTGGTACGGCTACCCCCCTCACAACAGCCCGAACCGGCGCCAAAACCGCTACCCCGCGCGACAGCAAAGGAGGCCGTCATGACCCGTCACCCTCACCCGCCGATCACCATGCCCGAGGGGACCACGCCACCATGGCAACCGCGAATTGGCTCACAGTCGCCGAATTCTGTGCAGAGTTCAAAATTTCCCGACGCACCTTTCAGGAGTGGCGAGCAAAAAACCGTGCGCCACGCTGCGTGAAGTTGCCGAATGGCGAACTGCGCGTTCGCCTGCGCGACCTAAATAACTGGCTCGAATCGTGTTACGAGGGGGTGGCCTGATGGCAGCCGTCTACAAAGTCAAGGTGTGGTCTATTCAGACCAGGTACAAGATGGATCGCAGCGGGAAGCGGGTCGTTGCCCGGTATGTCGTGCGTTGGATGGTCGAAGGTGAACGGTTTGACGAAAGCTTCCGCGTACTCCCGCAGGCGGACAGCTTCCGGTCGGAACTAGTTGCAGCGTCCCGGCGTGGCGAGCCGTTCGACCTGGAAACTGGGCGACCGGTCGCGTCGCGTGGAAAAGCCAAGCGAGTCCCGTGGTTTGTATTTTCATGTGATTACATCGACATGAAATGGGATGACAGCTCGCCGAAGTACCGTTCGAGCCTTGCCGACTCCATGACTGCGATCACGCTAGGCATGCTGCGAGATAGCGGCGATGCGCCGCCCGTGAAAGAACTCTCTGTTGCCATGCGAAAGGCGTACAACAAGAACAGCCGTGAGGCGGCCCGATCTTCGGGCGACACCGGCAGGTGGCTTGATTGGCTTGAGCGCAACACCCGTGATGTGCGCGACCTTGCCAAGCCTGATGTCTTCCGGTCGGTCCTCGCTAGCCTTGAGAGGAGAAAGGATGGGCAGCGTGCGGCGCATGACACAATCCGGCTTCGCCGGATAGCTCTCCGCAATGCGCTTGATTTCGCTGTCGACGAGAAGAAGCTCTTGTCGGAAAATCCCATGGTCAAGGTGAAAGTCAAGAAGCACAAGGCAGTAGTGCGGGAGGTCGACAAGCGGAGCGTTGTGAATCCAGTCCAAGGGCGCACGCTGTTGCGTGCCGTGCTGGAACTGACGCCGCGCCTGTACGCGTTCTTTGCGCTGATGTATTTCGCGGCATTGCGCCCTGAAGAGGCGGTAAGTCTTCGTAAGCAGAACTTGTCGATACCTGAGGAAGGGTGGGGAGAGCTTCACCTTGAAAAGGCGACTCCCGAGATTGGAGCGGAGTGGACAGATTCCGGTCGGCGAGGGGAAGAACGCGGTTTGAAGCATCGCATTGAAGATGAGGGGCGAACGGTTCCATGCTCGGACGAACTCACTGAGATTCTGCACTGGCACCTGAAGGTGTACGGGACGGCTTCGGACGGGCGGCTGTTCCGGGGCGTCCGCCATGACGGCCCGTTGTCCAGCAGTGTGTACGGCCGCGCGTGGGCGAAGGCGCGGGCGGCGACGTTCGTGCCGGACGTGCTGGCCTCGCCCTTGGCGCTGCGGCCGTACGACCTGCGGCACGCCGCCGTGTCCACCTGGCTCAACGCGACCGGCGACCCGACACGCGTCGCTGAGTGGGCCGGGCATAGCGTCGGTGTGCTCCTACGGACGTACGCGAAGTGTCTCGACGGAGGCGAGCAGCAAGCACGCGAGCTGGTTGCTAAGCGCATGAAGGGCCTGTGAGCCGGGACGCGCGTGGGCCACACGTGGGCCAGGGTGCCCGTGCACGCGCTACACGGAGCCGATACCCGCAGGTGGTCGGTCATTTCGGGGCGACACGATCATCCCCCTGTAAATCAGACGGCTTCGCCTTCGGGGGTTCGAATCCCTCACCTGCCACCCCCGGAAGGGCCCCGTGACCACCAGGTCGCGGGGCCCTTTCGGTTTTCGGGCCGAAGCTCGTGAAGGCCACCTTCATTACGTGAGACGTGGTGAAGGTGGCCTTCACGTGCGTGCGGACGCGTGCTCCATGCCGCGACGCGTGAACGCCACGACGTCGTAGCGCTCCTCGACCGGCTGCCGTGAACCGGCCCGGTCCATCCGCGCCAGACCGTCGGCGAACTCCGCGGGGGACAGGTGGGCGAACTTCGACAACGGAGCGGTCGCCATCCGGGCGCGGTATTCCCGCAGGTCGGCGGCAACGGGCTGGGCGAAGGACGTCTCACGCGTGAGCGAGAGTCCCGCGGCCGTGAGGTCGGCCACGACCTCGTCCCGGCTCGGGAAGCGCCGGCTGTCGATCTCCCGCAGCCGGGGCCAGTAGTCGTAGACGAGCGCGTCCAGGCGCTCCCGGAACGTCGTGCGGACGACCACCGTTCCACCCGGGCGCAGCACTCTGACCAGCTCCGCCGCGGCGGCGCGGCGATCGGGCAGGTGGTGTACCACGCGGGACAGCAGCGCCAGGTCGAACGCCCGCGAGGCGACCGGAAGCTGCTCGGCCGTGCCCGCCACGTAGTGGACCCCGGGGACGGCGCAACGCACCATGGCGAGCGACGGCTCCACGCCGACGGCCGTGCTGACCGGCAGCCAGCGGGCCATCGCGGCACAGAACATGCCGGTGCCCGCTCCCACGTCGAGGACGCTGGTGACCGGGCCGTTCGCCAGTGACCCGATGAACCGGACCCACGCTTCCAGGGACCGCTCCGGCATCTCGTTGCCTGCCTGGTAGACGTCGGCCAGCCGCTCATCGTCGTGCGCTCGGGTCACGTCGTTCACCTCCCACGGTGAAGCTGAGTGTGCAACTCGGCCCCCGGGAGTTGGCCACAAGAACGTCGACGGGGAGCATTGGCGCCGTGGAACTGGAGCAGGCGCTGGTAAGGCTGGAGCGCACCGTCGGACTGTGGTACGTCGACCGGCGCACGGCCTTCGACGTCGTGCTTGCCGCGTGCGACGCGCTCGTCGCGGGAGCGGACGGTCCCGGCATGAGCATGGTCGCGGCTCTGGACCGCGCCGAGGCGCACGACGGCCTGCCGGAGTTGCTGCCGACCGCACTGCGTGAGGTCGGTCTGCCCAGCTGCGACCGAGGCAGCATCGCGGCCGAGGAAACCGCGCTCCGGATCGTGGCCGCTGCAGCGTTGACCGGCGAGGTCACGCCCCGGGACCTGACCACCTGGGTACACCAGCGCCACGGCCACTTCCTCAAACTCGCCGAGGAGCTGGCGAGGCTTGACGACGCCTACGAATACACCGAGTTCACGGCTCAGACCCGGGAGGAAATCGACGCTGACGTCCTGGCCGAGGCCAGGCGCATCATCGGATCGGGCCCTGGGGGATGTACGGGGTGAACGGGGGCGGCGTGAACACCGGGAAGTCCGGCGGGTCGTAGGGCTCGTAGTCGCCGTCGCCGGACTTCTCCCCGTTGAACGCGGCCCAGACCGCCAGCACCACCAACAGCGCGATGACCAGGCCGAACAGCCACGCACCGATCGTCGCCAGCGCATCGCCGACACCACGCCAGGGCTTCCTCATCCTGCCAGGATCCGGCATCTGCCGAAAAAGTTCGAACCGCTGCCGAACCGCGTCCGTGTCTGGGGTGCCTACACCACACCAAAGCACACCGCGACCGAAGGAGCATGTCCGATGCCAAGCAAGCGCTTGTTCTTGTCCGCCGCCACGGCCGCGATCGGCCTTGTCGCGCTGAGCGCCTGCGGTGGGGCGCAGGACGGACCGGTCGCCGCACCGGTGGCCGTCGAGAACGCGGGCGCCGCCGTCGGCAAGGCACCGGCCGGCAACGCCGCCGCCGGGCAGGTGAAGCTGACCGCGAAGGACGTCAACGGCGTCGGGACGGTGCTCACCGAACAGAGCGGGATGACCCTCTACCGGTTCGACAAGGACTCGGCCAACCCGTCGAAGTCCAACTGCGAAGCCGAATGCGCCACCGCCTGGCCACCACTGTTGCACGGCGAGACCGCGCCGGAACTGACCGGCGTGGACCCCAGCGTCGTCGGCAAGGTCATGCGCTCCGACGGCCGCGAGCAGGTGACCGTCAAGGGCTGGCCGGTGTACCGCTACTCCAAGGACGCCGGGGCGGGGGAGGCGACCGGCCAGGGGGTCGGCGGCACCTGGTACGCCGTGACCCCGCAGGGCGGCAAGGCCACCGCACAGCCCGCCGCACAACAGGAACAGCAGCAGCCCGAACAGACCGTCAAACTCGTCGCGGGTGAGGCCGAAGGCGTCGGCCGCGTCCTGACCGACCAGAACGGCCGCACCCTCTATCTGTTCACAAAGGACAGCAAGAAGCCGCCGAAGTCCAACTGCAACGGCGATTGCGCGAAGCAGTGGCCGCCGGTGCTGTCCGAGGTGACGCCCGAACTCGACGGCGTGGACCCGAAGCTGGTCGGCAAGGTCAAGCGCGACGACGGCAGCTGGCAGGTCACGCTCGGCGGCTGGCCGATCTACTGGTACGCCAAGGACACCGCGCCCGGCGAGGCCAAGGGGCACGGCGTCGGCGGCAACTGGTTCGCCATGATGCCCGAAGGCTGCAAGTCCGAGGCGCCCGTCCCGTCCGCCGAGCAGGAGCAGCAGGCTCCCGCCGAGTCCGGTGAGTCCAGCGGTGGGTCCGGCTACTGATCCCTTCCGGCAGGTGAGCTCCGGCCCGGCACGCGCTGTCCACCCCCCAGCGCCTGCCGGGCCGGCCCCGCTGCGTGCGGCACTGGCGCGGATCCGCCGGGAACGGGCGCGCTACCGCAGACGCCGGGCACTGGCCACCACCTTCACCGCGGTTCTGCTCGCCGCGGGCGCCCTGACCGGGGGCGTCGTCGTGGCATGGCAGGACCGGCCTGCGACGTTCCACGGCACCGCGGGCGACATCCGGCTCGCCGCCACCGTCCATCCCGCCGACGGCTGGTCCCGGATCGTCGCCACGGTGGCCGGGGTCCGGCCGGGACAGCCGTGCCTGCTCGTCGCCACCGGCGACGACGGCGTCGCCCACCTCGCGGGCAGCTGGGTCGCCGCGGCGGGCGAGGGCACGACGGAACTGACCGGCGCGGCCCTCGTCGACCCCGGCGACCTGCGGTCGATCAGCGTGCAGACCCCCGACGGCCACGTGCTCGTCTTCGCGGTCTAGGACAGGGCGAGCCAGAACGCCGTCTGGTCGGCGGAATCCTGCCGGAAACCGCCGTCGCCGCGGGAAGTGCGGTACGCGCCGGTGCCGCCGGTGATCGCCATCGTGTGGACGGTCCCGCTCGGCGCGAGCCAGGTGTGCATCGCCGAGCCGTGCACGTCGCCCGCGGAGAAGCGGAACACCAGCGAACTCTGCACCAGCACCCGCGGCGGGCCGGACCCGACGACGTCGATGATCGTCGCCCGGATCGAGCCGTCACCCACGAGGTGACCGAACGGGTTGGTCAGTTCGAGATACACGGTGAACGTGGTGCCCGCCGTCGGCTGCGCCGGGAACGTGTCCAGCTTGCGGTGCCCGGTGAACAGGATCTCGACCGGATCGTCGGCCGCCGCGGTGCCCTGCGCCGCGAGGATCCCGCCTGCCACGACGACGGGCGCGGCCAGCAGGGCCGATCTTCTGGACACCGGCTTCGTCATTCCGCCTCCTCGACAGGCCCGACTCCTGTCGACGAGCGTAGGTACGCGACGCCCTCGGCCAAGGCTGTTCACCCGACGGTCGGGTGACTCACGGCACTAAGAACCCAGATACCGCAACACGGCGAGCACCCGGCGGCTGTAGCCACTGGTGTGCGACAGCTCCAGCTTGTCGAAGATCGCGTTGGCGTGCTTCTCCACCGCGCTCTGCGAGACGTACAGCTGTCCCGCGATGGCCGCGTTGGTGTGCCCCTGCGCCATCAGCCCGAGCACTTCGTTCTCCCGCGCGGTCAGCCGCGACAGCGGATCGACGTGCGTGGTGCGGGCCAGCAACCGCCGGACCACCTCGGGGTCGAACGCCGCGCCGCCGGCGGCCACCCGCTCCAGCGCGTCGAGGAACTCACCGACCTGCGCGACGCGATCCTTCAGCAGGTACCCGACACGCTCGCCGTCACCGGTCAGAAGCTCTGTGGCGTAACGCTTCTCGACGTACTGGGACAGCACCAGCACACCCACCTCGGGCCAGCTGCGGCGGATCTCCAGCGCCGCCCGCAGGCCCTCGTCGGTGTGCGACGGCGGCATGCGCACGTCGGTGACGACCACGTCCGGCCGGTGCCGCTCGGTCATCGCCAGCAACTCGGTCGCCGTACCGACCGCGGCCACCACCTCGTGGTCCTCCTCGGCGAGCAGCCGGACCAGGCCCTCCCGCAGGAGCGTCGAGTCCTCGGCCAGCACTATGCGCACGGCAGGACCGCCCGCACCACGGTCGGCCCACCGGCCGGGCTGTCCAGCGTGAACGTCCCGTCCGCGGCCGCGACCCGCCGGGCCAGCCCGGACAGGCCGCCACCGGACGCCCGGGCGCCACCGCACCCGTCGTCGGACACCACCACGTGGACCATCCCGTCCTCCTCCACCACATCCACCCCGATCCGCGTCCCGCCACCGTGCTTGACGGCGTTGGTGACGGCCTCGGAAACCACGAAGTACGCCGCCGTCTCGATCGGCCTGCTCAGCTCCGCCGACACCGCGTAGCGCAGGGTCAGCGGCAGGCTGGACCGCTCGGCGACGGCGTCCAGCGCGGGCCGCAGCCCGCCCGCGTCGAGCACGTGCGGGAACACCCGCCAGGACACCTCACGCAGGTCGTCCAGCGTCCGCTGGGTCTCCTCCTGCGCCTGCCGCAGCAGGTCGGCCGTGCGCTCCGGATCACGGCTGCGCCGTGCCCGGCCGACGAGCATGCCCAGTGCCACCAGCCGCTGCTGCACCCCGTCGTGCAGGTCGCGCTCGATGCGCCTGCGCTCGTCGTCAACGGCGGCGACCACCTCGTCCCTGCTGGTGGACAGGTGCGCCATCCGCCGGTACAGCAGGTCGGTGGCCGACGGCGTCAGGAAGTGCGCGGCGAGCCTGCGTTCCAGCGCCGCGACACCGATCAGCCCCTGCACCGCGACGAACAACAGCAACACCCCGAGCAGCAGGAAGCCGATCGGGTCGTACCAGTCGAGCCCGTCGGGGTCGCCGGAGTCGCTGAACTGCCCGGTGGACGCCGCCATCCACAGCGCGATCACACCGACGACCGCGCCGTAGCCGATCAGCAGCAGCACCCCCAGACCCAGCCCGCCGACGATGCTGCGTGCAGTGAGATACCGCACACCTCGCCAGCCGCCGCAGGGTTCGAGGTCGGTCACTCGCAGCCACCGGGAGAGCCGCCTGCGTTCCAGGTAGACCAGTCGGTCAACAACCCGGGAGACGAACGGTCCGGTCGCGGGTACGGCGAGCAGCGGGGAGCCGACCAGTACGAACGCCAGCTCGGCGACGGCGGTGAGCCCGCCCAGTGCCAGCCCGGCTGTCGCCCGCGCCGCGGCCCGTACCTGTCCCACATCGCCGAGAGTAGCCAGCGGAGTGCACTGTCCGTACTGCGGTTTTCCGCACCGTCATTGGGTGTGCTTCCCCAGCGACCACGCCGCCCGGCACTTCTACCGTCGGAAACACGTTGGCGGGAAAAGGAAAGGGCAGAGACACATGGCGGAAGCGGGGGGCTCACTGACCGGCCTGGCAGGGTGGGCGGTCGACCTCATGGATTCACTCGGTGGCGTTGGTGCCGCCGTCATCGTCGGGCTGGACAACGTGTTCCCGCCCATCCCGAGCGAGCTGGTGCTGCCCCTGGCGGGCTTCACCGCCAGCCGGGGAACGTTCAGCCTCGGCGGCGCGCTGTTCTGGACCACACTCGGTTCGACACTGGGCGCGCTGGTGTTCTACTTCGCGGGCAGGCTGCTCGGCCGCGACCGCAGCAGGCGGCTGATCGCCAAGATCCCGCTGGTGACCACGAAGGACTTCGACCGGACCGAGGCCTGGTTCACCAAGCACGGGTCGAAGGCGGTGTTCTTCGGCCGGATGGTGCCGGTCTTCCGGTCGTTCATCTCGCTCCCGGCCGGGGTGGAACGGATGCCGCTGCCGAAGTTCCTGGTGCTCACCGCGGCCGGAAGCCTGATCTGGAACACGATCTTCGTCGTCGCAGGCTACCTGCTCGGCGAGAGCTGGCCGGTGGTCGAGGAGTACGCCGGGGTGTTCCAGAAGGTCGTCATCGGACTGGTCGTGCTGGCCCTGGCGCTGTTCGTCTTCCTGCGCCTGCGTCAGCGCAAGAAGGGGGAGCCGGACGACGACGAACCGACCCAGGTCCTTCCCGCCGTGCGGGCCCCGGCCGGCGCGGACGCGCCGACCGAGGTCCTTCCGCGAATCCGCGGGTCACGCCGCTGACGGCACCGGGGTGGCCGCCGGCGTGAGGGCCAGCTCCAGCACCTCACGCACGGTGGCCACCGGGTGCACGTCCAGCTCAGCCAGCACCTCGGCGGGTACATCGTCGAGGTCGGGCTCGTTGCGCTGCGGGATCACCACGGTGGTGATGCCCGCCCGGTGCGCGGCGAGCAGCTTCTGCTTCACTCCGCCGATCGGCAGGACCCGCCCGGTCAGTGACACCTCACCGGTCATCGCCACGTCGGCCCGCACCACCCGGCCGGACAGCAGCGACGCCAGCGCGGTGGTCATCGTGACCCCTGCCGACGGGCCGTCCTTCGGCACCGCGCCAGCGGGCACGTGGACGTGGATGCCGCGCTCCCTGAGGTCGCCGACCGGCAGCTCCAGCTCGGCACCACGGGAACGCAGGTAGGACAGCGCGATCTGCGCCGACTCCTTCATCACGTCACCCAGCTGACCGGTCAGCGTCAGCCCGGTGCCGCCGGACTCCTTGTCCGCCAGCGACGCCTCCACGTAGAGCACGTCGCCGCCCGCGCCGGTCACCGCCAGCCCGGTCGCCACGCCCGGCGTGGCCGTCCGCTGTGTCGACGCCGGGAGCGAGGACTCCGGCAGGTGCCTCGGCCGGCCCAGGTAGTCGTCGAGGTCGGCGGCGTCCACCGTCACCGGCAGCGTCACCTCGGACAGCGCGACCCTGGTCGCCACCTTCCGCAGCACCTTGGCGATGGTGCGGTTGGCGTTGCGGACCCCGGCCTCCCGGGTGTACTCGGCGGCGATCCGGCTCAGCGCGGCGTCGGTGAAGCTCACGTCGTCCGGCCCGAACCCGGCCCGCTCCAGCTCCCTCGGCAGCAGGTGGTCGCGGCCGATGACGACCTTCTCCTGCTCGGTGTAGCCGTCCAGCGTCACCAGCTCCATCCGGTCCAGCAGCGGCCCGGGAATGGTCTCCAGCGCGTTGGCCGTGGCCAGGAACACCACGTCGGACAGGTCCAGCTCCACCTCGAGGTAGTGGTCGCGGAACGTGTGGTTCTGCTCGGGGTCGAGGACCTCCAGCAGGGCGGCCGTCGGGTCGCCCCGGTAGTCGGCGCCGACCTTGTCGACCTCGTCCAGCAGCACCACCGGGTTCATCGACCCGGCCTCCTTGATCGCCCGCACGATCCGGCCGGGCAGCGCACCGACGTAGGTACGCCGGTGGCCGCGGATCTCCGCCTCGTCGCGGATACCGCCCAGCGCGACCCGGACGAACTCGCGTCCCATGGCCTTGGCGACGGACTCACCCAGCGACGTCTTGCCGACACCGGGCGGGCCGACCAGCGCCAGCACCGCACCGGAGTGCCTGCCGCCGACAACCGCGTCGCCCTGCGCGCGGCGGGCCCGCACGGCCAGGTACTCGATGATGCGTTCCTTGACGTCGGCCAGGCCGGCGTGATCGCCGTCGAGCACCTCGCGGGCCCCGGCGATGTCGTGCACGTCGGTCGTGGTGGTGTTCCACGGCATCTCCAGCACCGTGTCCAGCCAGGTGCGGATCCAGCCGCCCTCCGGCGACTGGTCGGAGGTGCGCTCCAGCTTGTCGACCTCGGCCAGCGCGGCCTTGCGGACGTGCTCGGGCAGGTCGGCGGCCTCGACGCGGGCGCGGTAGTCGTCATCGTCGGCGCTGCCGTCCAGCTCGCCGAGTTCCTTGCGGATGGCCTCCAGCTGGCGGCGCAGCAGGAACTCCTTCTGCTGCTTTTCCATGCCCTCGGCGACGTCCTTGCGGATGGTGTCGCTGACCTCCAGCTCGGCCAGGTGCTCCTTGCTCCAGGCCAGCGCCTTCTCCAGCCGGGCGGCGACGTCCAGCGTGGTCAGCAGCTCCAGCTTCTGTTCCAGCGACAGGTACGGGGCGTTGCCGGCCAGGTCGGCCACCGCCGACGGGTCCTCCACCTGCTGCACCGCGTCGATCAGCTGCCAGCCGCCCCGCTGCTGCAGCACGGACACGACGACCGATTTGTACTCGGCGGCCAGCGACCGGACGTTCTCGTCGGCGGGCGCCTCCTCGACCGGGTTCGCGGTCACCCAGCGGGCGGCGCCGGGGCCGTCCGCGGTCGCGCCGACCGTGGCGCGGCGGGTGCCGCGCAGCAGCACGGCCGTCCGCCCACCGGGCACTCTGCCGATCCGGTCGATCGTGGCGATCGTGCCCAGCTCGGCGTACTCGCCGTCGACCCTCGGCACGATGAGCACCCGCGCCTGGGAGGACAGCGACGACCGGATGCCGGGCAAGTTCGCGCTGGGAACGGCGGCCTGCGCGGACTCCACGGCCGCCCTGGTCTCGGTGTCGCCGAGGTCCAGCGGCACCACCATGCCGGGCAGCACCACGTCGTCGTCGAGCGGCAGGACCGGCAGGAGCAGTTGTTGGCTCATCAGTGCGCTCCTTCGTAGTTGAGTCTGCCTGGCTCAACTATCTGGAGCGTGGGTTTGTTTCCGCTGGCTGTTCGCTGTCAGCGAGCGCGGTTCACGGCCACGCCGCACCACGCGAACGGCCGCGCGTCGACCTCCGGGCCGGCCAGCTGCCGTTCCGGCCGCCAGTCCGGGATGTGCACGACGCCGGGTTCGAGGAGTTCCCAATCGCCGAACAGCTCGACGACCTCGTGGTGGTCGCGCAGCCAGACCGGGTTGCTGGTGTTGCGGTACTGCTCGGCGAAGTCCAGCACGCCGCGCCGCGCCTCGCCGGTCGTGCCGCCGACGGTCATGTGCGACAGGACCAGCCAGCTGCCCGGCACCAGACGGCCGCGGTAGGTACGCATGATCCCGTCGGCGTCGTCGTCGGGCCCGACGAAGTGCAGCACGGCCAGCATCAGCAGGCAGACCGGCTGGTCGAAGTCGATCAGCCTGCGGGTGGTCTCGTCGCGGAGCACGGCCTTCGGGTCGCGGATGTCGGCCTGCACGATCCCGGCCCAGTCGCCCGCCCCCTGCCGTTCCAGGAGCAGGGTGGCGTGGGCGACGGCGACCGGTTCGTAGTCGACGTAGACGACGGTCGCGTGCTCGTCGGCCGGCAGGTGCTCGCGGACCACCTCGTGGACGTTGCCGACCGTCGGCACGCCGGAGCCGAGGTCGATGAACTGCCGGATGCCCGCGTCCAGCGCGGCGCGGACGGCACGGCCGAGGAACTCGCGGTTGTGCCGCGAGCCCGGCCGCACGTGCGGCCAGCGCGCCTCGACTCTCTTGCCGAACTCCCGGTCGACGGCCCAGTTCTGGATGCCGCCGAGGAACCAGTCGTAGACCCTGGCCGCCGACGGTTTCTCGGTGTCGACGCCCTCCGGGGCCTCTGGCGCACTGGATTCGTCCGGGATGCTCACCCTTACGTTTCTAGCGGACAGCCGGGCGCCGGTACCAATAGGTCCACAGCGGCCGGTACCCCTGCGAGTACCAGAACGGCGTCGACCTGGGGTTGGCCAGCGCGTGGTGCAGCAGCGCGACGTCGACGCCCGCCTCGTCGAAGATCTGGTGCGTGTGCGCGGTCAGCGCGGTGCCGACGCCGGTACCGCGGGCCGCGGTCGACACGGCCATCGAGTTGATGTAGCCGACCTTGTCCGCCGCGACGTACGGGCGCGCCCAGTCCGAGCTGGGCGGCAGCTGCAGGGTGACCACGCCGAGCGGCTGGCCGTACACCTCGGCGATCCAGATCGACGGGTCCTCGCCGCGGATGTAGCCCTTGCTCATGCTGGCCACCATCTGCTCGCTGACCTCGCGCAGGTTCACCACGCCGAACTGCGAGTCGAACTCCAGCAGCTCCATCCCGAGCGCGGTGACGGTGGGCAGATCCTCCGGCCCGGCCGCGCGGACGTACACGCCGGGCGTCGGCCCGGAACCCGCGCCGAGCCGGTCGGCCGGGCGCACCGCGATGCCACGGATGGGGGCGAAGCCGTGTTCGAGCAGGGCGGCGGTGCCCGCCGTGTCCCGGCTGGGGCGCAGCACGACGGCCGCCGACTCCCGGTCACCGGGCTCGGCCCGCTCGGCCAGTTCGTCGTCCCACTGCGTGAGCAGGGCCGACAGTGCCGCGTCCGGCTGATCACCCGCGATACGCACAGCGAGCTGATACTCCCTGAGCGGGTGATAAATCGACCTGCTCTCCTGATCCGAGTGCTCGACCAACCCGGCGAGCCCGGCGGCATGGGAGCCGCCCGCGGCCGCGGTGAGCAGGATGCGGTCCTCCGACGGCTGCAGCGGCTGCATGGTCGGGATCAGCGGGTCCGCGTCGGCGACCCTGGCGGCGTGGGCTTCCGCGATCGTGTCCGGTTTCACACCCTTATTGAAGTCCCTGCTGTGGCAGTCGGGTGAACTGCCCCTTGTTCACCCGTGACAAGGGGGCAAAACGCGAATAACGTTCCGATCTCGCCGGCCTGCTCCACGCAGGTGGACGCGGTAACCCGCGTTGCTCACACTGGGGTGATCTCGTAATGGCTGGAAAGAGGCTGGAATACCCCCACCGGGGTACAGTGATGCCCTCATTCGCGTTGAAACCGGCGCTCCAGACTGTGCGGTGCGCCACACAGGCCGGAAGGAGGTTGCATGCCGGACGCAGGTAGCCGTACCGACGAGCACGGCCCTGACAGGCCCGCACCGGCGGCAGCCCACTCTCCCGCGGGACGCCCCGCGTTGCCCTCCGACGACACGCTCGTGGACGAACGGCGCTTCCGCGCCTACACCGCGACCGTCCTGACCGCCGGCATCGTCGCCGCGCTGGTCGTGTCGTTCTGGCTGCCCTTCGAGGGCTCGGCGCAACTGTGGTGGATCGCCCCCGTGCTGGCGTTGTCGTTCCTGCTCGCCGAGCAGCTCGGCGTCAACGTCGACGTCCGCAGCGGCATCTCGTGGACCATCTCGTTCACCGAGATCCCGCTGGTCATCGGCTTCTTCATCGCCCCGTTCGAGGTCGTGCTCGCCGCGCACCTCGTCGCGGGCGTCGGCACGCTGCTCGCCCGCAAGGTGCGGGGCAGGGTGCTGTACAACGCGGGTGCCTTCCTGCTGGAGATCACCGGCGCGTTCGCCGTCGCCGGCCTGGTCACGCACCTGATCGACGGTCAGCTCGGCTCGCACCTGCCCTGGCAGGCCGCGCTCGCGGGCACGCTCACCGCGCCGCTGGTCAGCACGCTGCTCGCGCTGGCGGCCGTGCGGGTGCTGCGCCGCCGGATGCGGATCAGCACCGCGTTGCGGCTGACCGGCCGCATCCTCGTCGTCGGGTTCGTCAACGCGTCGGTCGGCCTGTCCGGCTACCTGGTCATCGCCAACGTCGCCGAGGCGTGGCCGCTGGTGCTCGCCGTGTTCGTCGGCCTGACCGCGCTCTACTGGGCCTACTCCGACCTGCTGCGCGAGCAGCGGGACATGGAGGCGCTGTCCGACGTCAGCCTGATGGTGGCCCGGTCAGGGCAGCAGGCCGCGGCCCGTCCGGCGGGCCGGGCCGACGACTTCGGCCGCGGCGTCGACGTCGGCGAGTGGGGCACGATCGCCGAGCGGATCAAGGACCAGCTCTCCGCGGGCCGCGTGGTGCTGCGGCTGCGGCTGGACCCGACCGACGCCATGCGGGGCGTCGTCGCCGGTGAACCGCTGCCCGAGGAGAACCCCGCCGCCGACGACCCGCTGATCCGCCTGCCCGGCGCGCACGTCCGGCACTTCCGGCTCACCGAGGCCAACCCCGAGGTGCGGGCGGCGCTGCTGGAACGCGGTGCGCAGGAGGCGCTGGTCGTCCCGCTGCGCAGTGCGAACCAGCTGCTCGGCATCGTCGAGGCACACGACCGGCTGTCGCGCTGGCGCGGGTTCGGCAAGTCCGACGTCCAGCTGCTCGGCACGATGGCCAGCCACCTGGCGACCGCGCTGGACAACCGCAGGCTGCTCGCCACGCTGCGGCATGACGCGTACCACGACCCGCTCACCGGCCTGCTCAACCGGCCGGGCTTCCGGCAGGTCGCCAGGGAGCCGTTGCGGGAGCGGGTCAGCTCGGTGGTGCTGCGGATCGACCTGGACATCTTCTCCGCCGTCAGCGACGCGCTCGGCTACGCCTGGGCCGACCGGATGGTCATCGCCGCCAGCAGGCGGCTGCGCGACGAGCTGGGCGCCGACGTGCCGGTCGCCAGGCTGGAGGGCGCCTCGTTCGCCGCGCTGCTCGTCGACCGGACGCCCGAGCAGGCCCACGACGTGTCGGTCCGGCTGCGGACCGAGCTGTCCGCGCCGTACCCGGTCGACCGGCTGACCGTCGAGGCCAACGCCATGGTCGGCTACGCCGCGCCGACGCCGGAGGAACACGGCGAGCCGGTGGACGTCGACGCCCTGCTGCAGCGTGCCGACGTCGCCGTCCGCGCCACCAGAGGTGGCGAGGAGGTCCGTGGCTACGTGCCGAGCATGGGCCAGATCTTCATGCGCCGGTTCCAGATGGTCACCCAGTTCCGGCAGTCGCTGGAGGACGGCCAGGTCAGCGTCCACTACCAGCCGAAGGTGTCGCTGCCCAACCGGCAGGTGCAGGGCGTCGAGGCGCTGGTCCGCTGGGTGCACCCGGAGTTCGGCCGGATCGACCCGGACGAGTTCGTGCCCGCCGTCGAGGCGGCCGGTCTCATCGGCGCGCTGACGGAGTTCGTGCTGGAGGAGGCACTGCACCGGGTACGCAAGTGGCTCGACGACGGGCTGCGTATCTCGGTCGCGGTGAACCTGTCCGTGCGCAACCTGGCCGACGAGGAGTTCCCGCGCCGGGTGTCGCAGGCGCTGGAGCGCGTCGGCGTGCCGCCGGAGCTGCTGACGTTCGAGCTGACCGAGTCCGGCGTGATGTCCGACCCGCAGAAGGCCCTGCCGATCCTGCGGGAACTGCACGCGCTGGGCATCGTGCTGGCCGTCGACGACTTCGGCACCGGGTACTCGTCGCTGGCCTACCTGCGGCAGCTGCCGGTCGACCAGGTCAAGATCGACAAGAGCTTCGTGCTCGGCATGGGTACCGATCTCGGTGACCTGGCGGTGGTTCGCTCGATCGTGGAGCTTGGTCACTCGCTGGGGTTGACCGTGGTCGCCGAGGGTGTCGAGGAGGACGTGGCCCGCGACCAGCTGGAAGCCATGGGCTGCGACGTCGCCCAGGGCTATCTGATCTCGCGTCCGCTGTCGGAGGAGCGGCTGGAGGCGTGGCTGCAGGCCCGCACCGCCCGTACCCCCGGCCGGCACGCCGAGGCGGTGCTGACGCTGCTGACCTGAGGTTTCCCGCTTAGGGGACCCCGGGTTCGGCGGCGGATGGACCGTTGGGTAATCTCTTCGAGGCTCCAGTGAGCACGCCCCTTTAGCTCAGTCGGCAGAGCGTCTCCATGGTAAGGAGAAGGTCTACGGTTCGATTCCGTAAAGGGGCTCGGTGACTGAGCCGCGATGCGTATCATTCGTGTCGCGGCTTCGGTCGTGTCGGGCGGTGTAGCTCAGTCGGTAGAGCAAGCGGCTCATAATCGCTGTGTCGCCGGTTCAAGTCCGGCCACCGCTACGTGGGGCTCCGTGCCCCGAGACCCCGCCTGGTTGCTCACCCGGTGGGATGCTGTTGTGTAGAGAGAGGCAAGTGCTGTGGCTGCTACTGACGTGCGACCAAAGATCACGTTGGCGTGCGAAGAGTGCAAGCACCGCAACTACATCACCAGGAAGAACCGGCGCAACAACCCGGACCGCCTGGAGATGAAGAAGTTCTGCCCGAACTGCGGTACGCACCGGAACCACAAGGAAACCCGCTGAGCGCCTGAGTCCAGCGCGCTCGCGGTTCTCGCTAGACCACCAACAGGGCCGTCCCCTTCCCAGGGGGCGGCCCTGTTGTCGTCTCCACCCCCGCGCGAGTTCGACCTTCCCGCCCCCAGTGCGCGCCGTCTTTAGCCCGCTAAAGCCGCCTCCCGGGGGTACGCGGTGGCCGAGCGCACGGTACTCAGTCAATAACCAACAGGTACCTATCTTTGGTACTGAACCAACGAAAGTAGGTACCGCTAACGAGTGACGGGGGTCACGATCCGTGTACCGGTTGTTACCGGTGCCGGACACCGCCCCGTGCCCGGCCCGACCCACTGTGCCCCCTGCGTCCCGTGCCGCCCCCAGCCGTGCGGGTCGCCCCTGCCGAAAGTGAGTTGCCGGTTATGACGAAGACGACCACGCGGCGCGCCCCCGCCGCAGTCGCCATCCTCGCGGGTGCCACCGCCCTGTTCAGTGCGGGCTTCGCCGCGCCAGCCTCGGCCACGGTCGACGGCTACTCGACCGAGGTGCAGAACGCCGCGGTCGCCGCCATCACCTCGAGCGAGGGCATCAGCACCGCCGCCGCGCTCGACGTGCTGCGCGTGCAGGACGCCAGCGCCCGCACCCTCGCCCAGGTCGAGAACGCACTGGCCGGCCGCCATGCCGGTGGCTTCCTCGACGCCAAGGGCCTGCCCGTGGTGAACGTCCTCGACGCCGCCGGCGCGGCGCAGGCGCAGGCCGCGGGCGCCACCGCCAAGGTGGTCAAGCACTCGCTGGCCCAGCTCGACGCGGCCCGCGCCGTGCTGGAACCGCTCGGCGTCGCGCACACCACCATCGGCACCGACGAGAAGACCAACCAGATCGTCGTGACCGTGTCCGACGCGGCCACCGGCGCCGACGCGCTGGTCGCCAAGGCCGCGAGCCTCGGCGACGCCGTACGCGTCGAGCGCACCACCGGCCAGATGAGCAAGGCCATCTACAACGGCGAGGCCATCACCGGCGGCGGCACCCGCTGCTCGGCGGGCTTCAACGTGACCCGCGGCGGTCAGCTGCACATCCTCGACGCCGGCCACTGCACCCGCGCGGTGTCGCAGTGGAACGTCGGCCCGTCGGTGGGCGCCAGCTTCCCGACCAACGACTACGGCCTGATCCGCAACACGACCGGCAGCGGCCCGGGCGCGGTGACCCTGTGGAACGGCTCCACGCAGCGCATCAGCTCCGCCGCGGACGCCCGCGTCGGCCAGCAGATCTGCAAGAGCGGCAGCACCACCCGGCTGACCTGCGGCGTGGTCGAGGCCACCAACGTGACCGTGCGTTACCAGGAGGGCCCGGTCTACCAGACGGTCCAGACCAGTGCCTCGGTGAACCCCGGTGACTCCGGCGGCTGCCTGTTCTCCGGCAGCGTCGGCCTGGGCATCACCTCCGGCATGGGCGGCGGCAACTCCTACTTCCAGCCGGTCGTGGAGGCCATGAACGCCTACGGCGCCCAGCTCACCTGACCCCTTCGGGTGCCGCTGGCAGAGTGGCCCGTTCCCCGCAACGGCGCGGGGAACGGGCCATTCCCCTACGGGTAGCCTGCTGGCGTGCCTTTGGACCCCTCATTCGCCGGGCGGACCTACCCGCCCTCGGGAAGCTACGAAGTCAGCCGGGAGAAGATCGCCGAGTTCGCCGAGGCGATCGGCGACGAGAACCCGGTCTTCCGGGACCCCGAGGCCGCGCGGGCCGCGGGTCACCCGGACGTGATCGCGCCGCCCACGTTCCTGACGATCATCAACATCCCGTCGATCAACAAGATCGTGGCCGACCCCGAACTGGGGCTGGACTACTCGCGGATGGTCCACGGCGACCAGAGTTTCCGCTACAGCCGGCCCGTTCGCGCGGGTGACCGGCTCGAGCTGACCACTCACATCGAGGAGATCTTCGCCCGCGCCGGCAACGACTTCCTCAACGTGCGCGCCGAGATCACCACCGTCGAGGGCGAGCACGTCTGCACCACGCGTGCCCAGCTGGTCGTCCGAGGGGAGGACGCGTGAACATCGGTGACGAGCTGCCCGCCCGCGAGTACCGGGTCACCAGGGAACAGCTGATCCGCTACGCCGGTGCGTCGCTGGACTTCAACCCCATCCACTGGAACGAGCGGTTCGCCAAGGGTGTCGGGCTGCCCGACGTCATCGGCCACGGCATGCTCACCATGGCGCTGTCCGGGCGGCTGGTCACCGACTGGCTCGGCGACCCCGGCAGGCTGGTCGAGCTGAGCTGCCGGTTCACCCGGCCCGTGGTCGTCCCGGACGACGACGAGGGCGCCCTGGTCGAGCTCAGCGGCAAGGTCAGCAAGGTGCACGACGACGGCACCGCCACCGTGGCGATCACCGCGAAGTTCGACGGCCGGACAGTGCTGGGCAAGGCCGTCGCGGTGGTCCGTTAGCGGACGACCCTGAGCACGGCGTCCGCCGTGGCCTTCTGCCCCTTCGCGTTGGGGTGCAGTGCGGTCGCCGGGGACGCCGGGACCAGGCCCTCCACCCAGCGCTCGTTCGTCGGCGCGCACAGGTCGTGGCCCTTGCTCGGCCGTGCCGTGTCGACGAACCCGGCCTGGTTGGCCTTGGCCTGCTCGGACAGCGCGGTGTTGAACTTCGCCAGGCCCTCGCGCAGGTACGCGACATCGGGTGCGCCGACGGGCAGCGAGGGCCAGCAGCCGTCGCCGTCGGGCAGGATCGTCGGGTAACCGACCAGCACGACCCGCGCCTTCGGGGCCTTGGCGCGGATCTTGCGCAGCGACTCGCCCACCCGCTTCGCCGCTGTGTCGATCTTGGCGGCCAGCTGGTCCTTGCCGCCCGCGGTCAGCCGCTGCTTGCACGGCGACGCCTGCGCGGAGTCGGCGAGGCACTGGCCCGCCAGCCCGACGAAGCCCACGTCGTTGCCGCCGATGCCCACCGTGACCAGCGTCGTCTCGGCGTTGACCGCGTTCAGCTGCGGTGGGTTCACGCCGTCCCGCGTGCGTTGCTCGCCGGTGAGGCTGGCCGTGGTCGCGCCGCCGCAGCTGACGTCGACGAACTCCTTCGGCCTGAGCTCGGCGGCCACCAGGTGCGGGTAGTTCACCGCCGATCGCGCGCAGCCCGCCGGTTCGCCTGCCTGCGCGCCGGTCTTGGGCGCGGAGGTGTAGGAGTCGCCGAGCGCGACGTAGCGGCCGGTGCCGCCGCCGATCTGGGAGCCGGGCGGCGCGGGCGGCGTCTGCGAACTGCCGTCCAGCGACTTGTAGTAGGCGAATCCGAGCACGCCGAGCACCAGCACCACGAGCAGGCAGCCGGTCCCTCCGCTCTTGCTCGCCACGTCCTCCGTTCTACGCGACGAGTGGCCCGTTCGCCGTCGCCACACCGGGTGAACGTCACCCTCGGGACACCAGCTCCCACAGCTCACCGGCCAGATCCTCGGCGTGCGCCACGCTGTCGGCGACGAAGTGCGGGTCGACGAACACCTCCGTCCAGCCGGCCTCGGCGGCGGCGAGCACCTGGGGCGCGACGTCGGCGGCGGTGCCCGTCCGCGGGTTGAGCCGCAGGACCCGCCGCAGCGTGTCCGGGTCCCGGCCAGCCTGCTCGGCGGTGGCGCGGATGGTCTCCCACTGCTTCGCCAGGACGTCCAGCGGCAGCCCGCCGGGCAACCAGCCCTGTGCCCGCCGGGCAACTCGCGTGATCGCCGCGGGCGAATGGCCCGCCAGCAGCACCGGCGGATGGGGACGCTGCGCCGGGCGCAGGTCGACGACGGCCTCCGGGATCGTCCAGTTCTCGCCGGTGTGCACGACCGGGTCCCCGGTCCAGAACGCGGTCAGGGCGTCGAGAAGCTCGTCCAGCCGCCTACCACGCTTCGCCCACGGCACGCCCGCGGCCGTGTACTCGTCACGCAGCCAGCCGATGCCGAGCCCGACGTCGAGCCGTCCGCCGCTGAGCAGGTCGAGCGAGGTCAGCGTCCTGGCCAGCAGCACCGGGGTGTGCAGGGTGCCGATCAACGCGCTGCTGCCCAGCCGGATGCGGCTCGTCGCGGTCGCGGCGACGGTCAGCGCCAGCAGCGGGTCGAGATAGCGGGTGAACTGCGGTGGATACGGCTGTTCCGGCGTCCCGCGCGGGTACAGGTCGCTGGGGCGGACCGGCGTCAGCACGCGGTCGCCGACCCACAGCGACTCGTAGCCGAGCCGCTCGGCGGCCGCGGCGAACGGGGCGATCCGGTCAGGTTCGGCGAGCGGACCGTAGTGTGGAAGTCCCAGACCGATGCGAACGGCACTCGACATGCCCGAATCGTGTCACGAACGGGCCGTTCGCCGAGGTGAAATCGTGGTTCGAGGGGCGCGGTTGCACGGCCGGGTACGGCTTGCCGTAGACTTCCGAACTTGGAACGCACGAACCTGGTCCCCGCTGGGAACGCGGGGAGGGTGAAGGGCGTCCCGCGGGCGGCTTGCCGCTCGAAGGGGTGTAGCTCAATTGGCAGAGCAGCGGTCTCCAAAACCGCAGGTTGCAGGTTCAAGTCCTGTCACCCCTGCGCAGCTGAACCGGCTGAGGCAGACGACCGGAGGAGTGGTTCGTGAGCGAGGACGGCGAGAAGGACCAGGAGAAGGCGCCGAAGCGCCCTTCCCGCCCGGTCACCGCCGCGGCTCGGCGTGAGCGCCGCGCCTCCACCCGGCCTGCCGGCAAAGCCGGGGCGGCCAAGCCGGACGAGGACAACGACAAGACCCGGCCCGCGGGCAAGGCGAAGTCCGAGGCGGAGAAGTCCGACTCGAAGGCCAAGCCGACCCCGAAGCGGGACACCAAGACCAAGCAGGCCTCGGTGTTCAAGCGGCTCAGCCGCTTCATCCGCGAGGTGTGGGCGGAGCTGCGGAAGGTCATCTGGCCGACCCGCAAGCAGATGGTCACCTACACCGCGGTGGTGCTGGTCTTCGTTGCCTTCATGGTGGCGCTGGTCTTCGGACTGGACTTCGCCTTCGGCAAGGCCGTGGGTGCCGTATTCGGTAGCTGAGCGAACCGCGCGCTGCCGGTGATCGTCACCGCGGCTGCGCCGGGCGTGCCCGGATACGACACATGATCGACGAGAGGACGGAACGTGACCTCCGACAACGGCACGGAGAACGGTCAGGACCTGACCGCTCTCTCTGACGCGCAGGTGCTTGAGGCCGCTGAGAACGACGACGCCGAGCACACCGCGCCGGTCGAGGTGCCGGACACCGACGACACCGTCGCGCCGGAGGAGCCAGCCGCCCAGCCCGAATCCGACGACGACGACCCCGTCGCCAAGCTGCGTGCCGAGCTGTCGGCCGCGCCCGGCGAGTGGTACGTGGTGCACTCCTACGCCGGGTACGAGAACAAGGTGAAGACCAACCTCGAGACCCGGACCCAGACGCTGGACGTCGAGGACTACATCTTCCAGATCGAGGTGCCCACCGAAGAGGTCACCGAGATCAAGAACGGCCAGCGCAAGCAGGTGCAGCGCAAGGTGCTGCCCGGCTACATCCTGGTCCGGATGGACCTCAACGACGCGTCGTGGAGCGCGGTGCGCAACACGCCCGGCGTCACCGGGTTCGTCGGCGCGACCTCGCGTCCGTCGCCGCTGACCATCGACGACGTGCTGAAGTTCCTCGCGCCACAGGTCGAGAAGGCCGCTCCGGCCAAGGCCAAGGGCGAGACCGCCGCGGCCGAGGCCGCGCTGGGGGCGCCCGCGGTCGAGGTCGACTTCGAGGTCGGCGAGTCGGTCACCGTCATGGACGGCCCGTTCGCCACGCTGCCCGCCACGATCAGCGAGGTCAACGCGGACGGGCAGAAGCTGAAGGTCCTGGTGTCGATCTTCGGCCGGGAAACGCCGGTCGAGCTGTCGTTCAACCAGGTCTCCAAGATCTGACGGCCGGGAATTCGGCCGGCAGTCCCCGCGTTGCTGGCAGGCGCGTGGGGGACGTATCAGTTGAACAGGAACAAGAATGCCACCCAAGAAGAAGAAGCTTGCAGCGATCATCAAGCTGCAGATCCAGGCGGGTGCGGCCAACCCGGCTCCGCCG
Source organism: Amycolatopsis suaedae (assembly GCF_004214935.1). GTDB lineage: Bacteria > Actinomycetota > Actinomycetes > Mycobacteriales > Pseudonocardiaceae > Amycolatopsis > Amycolatopsis suaedae. The sequence goes on along the minus strand of NZ_SFCC01000004.1, from coordinate 191,173 downwards.
GTCGGCCCGGCGCTGGGTCAGCACGGCGTGAACATCATGGAGTTCTGCAAGGCCTACAACGCCGCCACCGAGTCGCAGCGCGGCAACGTGGTGCCGGTCGAGATCTCCGTGTACGAGGACCGTTCGTTCGACTTCAAGCTCAAGACCCCGCCGGCGGCGAAGCTGCTGCTGAAGGCCGCGGGTGTGGAGAAGGGCTCCGGCGAGCCGCACAAGACCAAGGTCGCCAAGGTGACCATGGCGCAGGTGCGCGAGATCGCCGAGACGAAGAAGAGCGACCTCAACGCCCGTGACATCGACCAGGCCGCGAAGATCATCGCCGGTACCGCCCGGTCGATGGGCATCACGGTCGAGGGCTGACACACACTCGCAATTCGTGGGAGGGGCCGCGCTGGCCCGCACCACAACTCTGAACACCCAGAAGGAACAGAGCATGACCAAGCGCAGCAAGGCCTACCGTCAGGCCTCCGAGCTCGTGGACAAGACGCGGCTGTACGCGCCGCTGGAGGCCGCGAAGCTCGCCAAGGAAACTTCCAAGGTCAAGATGGACGCCACCGTCGAGGTCGCCATGCGGCTCGGCGTTGACCCCCGCAAGGCCGACCAGATGGTCCGCGGCACCGTGAACCTGCCGCACGGAACCGGTAAGACCGCCCGCGTCATCGTGTTCGCCGTTGGTGACAAGGCCGCCGAGGCCGAAGCCGCCGGTGCCGACGCGGTCGGTTCGGAGGAGTTGATCGAGCGCATCCAGGGTGGCTGGCTCGACTTCGACGCCGCGATCGCCACTCCGGACCAGATGGCAAAGGTCGGGCGGATCGCCCGCATCCTGGGCCCGCGTGGCCTGATGCCGAACCCGAAGACCGGCACCGTGACGCCTGCCGTGGCCAAGGCCGTCGCCGACATCAAGGGCGGGAAGATCAACTTCCGCGTCGACAAGCAGGCCAACCTGCACATGGTGATCGGCAAGGCCTCGTTCGACACCGACAAGCTGGTGGAGAACTACGCCGCCGCGCTGGACGAGGTGCTGCGGGTCAAGCCGTCGTCGGCGAAGGGCCGCTACCTGAAGAAGGTCACCTTCAGCACGACGATGGGCCCGGGCATCCCGGTCGACCCGGCCCGGACGCGCAACCTGCTCAGCGAGGACGCCTCCTGAGCGAGTAAGCCTCACTGAGGGCGAGGGCGGTCCCGCGGTTCGCGCGGGGCCGCCCTCTTTTTGCGCGCTCAGAGCAGGCCGGTCAGCTTGGCGTCGAGCTGGTCGGCGAGTTTGGTCATGATCCGTGCGTAGCTGGCGTAGCTCAGCGGCGCGACGGCGTCCCACTCGACGAAGCGATCGGCCTTGGCCGCGGGCATGGCCGCGAACACCGGGTTGGCCTTGAGCTGGTCCGGCGGCAGCGAGGCGGGCCGGGTGTCCCACATCAGCACGTCACCCTGGTAGCGGTCGGCCTGCTCCCAGGCCAGCCGTTCGAAGTAGCCGCCGCCCGCGGTGTCCGGCTTGTCCGGCGTGCGGATCGGCAGGCCGAGGCCCTGGACGTAGTAGGCGAGGTCGGGGTTGCGGGCGGGAACGACTACGAAGTACTCGCCCTGCACGCCCCCGACGGCGAGGATGCTGCGGTTGGCCGCGCGCATGCGGTCACCGATGGTCCGCAGGCGCTGCGCGGCCGCCTCGAAGGCCCGCTGGTCGGCGCGGACGCGTTCGGAGTCGACGTCGCCGCCGAGGCGGCGGGCCAGCTCGGCGTACCTGCCGATGGTGGCGGGGAGGTCGGCGCCGGACTGCTGGATGCCGACGGTGGGCGCGAACTGCTTGGCCTTCTCCTCCTGGTCCTCCAGCAGGTGCCACAGGCCGGGGAACTCGGCGTACTTGCCGCTGACCAGCAGGTCCGGGTCGAGGCTGCCGAGCCGTTCCAGGTTGAGCGTGCCGTACTCGGGGCCGGTGACGTCGGTGACCTCGGCCGGTACGAGGCTGCCCGCCTCGGGCTCGACCGTCCCGTTCGAGCGGGTGAGCGGGCCGAACGTCCCGGTGACGCGGACGCCGAAGTCCTTGAGCGCGGCCGCGGCCGAGACCTGGGCGACGATGCGTTTCGGCGTCTCGGGGGCGGTCACGGTGATGCCGCGGCCGTCGGTGAACGTCCAGCCGGTGCCGGCGGCCTGGTCGTCGCCGGAACCACAGGCGGCCAGGGGGGCGAGCAGCAGGATGCCCGCTGCCAGTGCGAATGAACGCACGGGTTACCACCTCCATGATCAGGTGAGGCAACCCTAAGTGGCGGCTGTCAGCGGGTGGGGGTGGTGCCCGTCTGCTGTGGCGGTGCACACGGCGGCTCGGGGGCGTGGTCGACGATCAGCCACTGGCCCTTCTCGACCTTGCGCACCGTGAACAGGCCGAGCGCCGGGCCGTTGCGGATGCCGCCGGTGATGTTGTCCCGGCAGGAGCTGATCTTCAGTTCGTCGCCAGGAACCGGGGTGGAGCGGAAGGACGGCATCGACTCGGCGTACCGGGTGGCGTGGGTGACCTGGGCGTGCAGTGCGATCACCGCGGCCCGGCAGTCGGGGAAGCCCATGTTCTGCGCGAACTTCTGCTGGATGGGTTCGTCGAACCGGCCGCAGGCCTGCGCGACCAGCGGTTCCTTGTTGCGCGGGTCCTCCTGCGCGATCGCGTCGTACACCGAGCGGACGGCCTCGAACGGAGACGTCGAGAGGATCTTGTTGGTGTGGTAGGTCCCGCCGCCGCCCTGGGTGCCGGTGGGGCCGGTGTCCTGGTCGGCGAAGAAATAGTTCCACGCGAGGCGGCCCGCGATCACCAGCACGATCAGCAGGAGCAGCCAGCCGAGCAGCTTGCCGAGAATCCAGCGGGCCCACCGGGGGAGGCGGCGCTTGGGTGGCTGCGAGCCCGGGGGCAGTTCGGGTGGGCCCGCCTGCTGGAACCGCTCGGGCGGGGGAGGTGGCGGCGGTGCGGCGGGTGGCTGGGCCTGCTGATAGGGCACGACCCCGCCGCCCTGTTGCTGCTGCGCCTCCTGGTAGCGGAGGAAGTCCTGGAACTGCTGAAACTGCTGGAACTGGCGCACCTGCTCGGGATCCAGCCGCGGGCCCGCCGGTTCCTGCTCGTCTCGCCGTTGCTCAGCCACGCCCACCATGATGCCGGTCCGTGCCCGTCCCGTCGCCGACCGGATCGGCTTTAGCCCGCTAAAGACGCTTCGGTGGGGGTGGGGACGGGGTGCGCGCAGCGTCACGTATGCTGGTCTGCGGTTCTACCGAAGACCGCTGGTCTTCTCCTGGTCGAAAGGCCGGGGGAACGAAGGTCCCGTTGACGGCGGGCGGCCCGCGCAGGAGGAACGAGGAACGATGTCGCACGCTCACGCGTGCGCGCCGACGCCCCGCGCCTGCTGCGCCGGGGCGTTTTGTCGTTCGGGGGACTCTCGAGGCCGGCGGTCACCAGCCAAGAGAGGAGGCGACCATGGCGAAGCCTGACAAGGTGGCGGCCGTCGCCGAGATCGCGGACCGGTTCCGCAACAGCTCGGCAACCGTTGTCACTGAGTACACCGGCCTCTCCGTGGCGCAGTTGTCGCAGCTGCGCGACGCTCTCGGCACCTCTGCCAAGTACCGGGTCGCGAAGAACACCCTCGTTCAGCGTGCCGCGCAGGACGCGGGCGTCGAGGGTCTCGACGACCTCTTCGTCGGTCCGACCGCCATCGCCTTCGTCGAGGGCGAGCCGGTCGACGCCGCGAAGGCACTGCGTGACTTCGCGAAGGACAACTCCGCCCTGGTCATCAAGGGCGGCTACATGGACGGCAAGGCCCTCACCGTCGACGAGATCACGCGGATCGCCGATCTCGACAGCCGTGAGGTCCTGCTGGCCAAGGCCGCGGGTGCGTTCAAGGCCAAGTTGTCCCAGGCGGCCGCGCTGTTCCAGGCGCCGGCCTCCCAGGTCGCCCGCCTGGCCGCCGCGCTCGAGGAGAAGCGCAAGGGCGAGGCCGGCGACGGTGCCGAGGCACCAGCCGAGAGCTGATCAACCACCACCCCCGAACGTAGAGTTCGCATCTAGAGAGGAACGCCACCATGGCGAAGCTGAGCACCGAGGAACTGCTCGACGCTTTCAAGGAGCTGACGCTGCTTGAGCTGTCCGAGTTCGTGAAGCAGTTCGAGGAGACCTTCGACGTCACCGCCGCCGCCCCGGCCGCGGTCGTCGCCGCCGCCCCGACGGGCGCCGCCCCGGCCGAGGCCGCCGCCGAGCAGGACGAGTTCGACGTCGTCCTCGAGTCGGCCGGCGACAAGAAGATCCAGGTCATCAAGGTCGTCCGCGAGGTCGTCTCGGGCCTGGGCCTGAAGGAGGCCAAGGAGCTGGTCGAGGGCGCGCCCAAGGCCATCCTGGAGAAGGTCGACAAGGAGGCCGCCGACGCCGCCAAGGAGAAGCTGGAGGGCGCCGGCGCCAAGGTCACCCTCAAGTGACCCTGCTGGTCTGACCAGTATTCCGCCGAAAGGGGCGGGCACCCGGGCTCCGGGCGCCCGCCCCTTTCGCATGCCCGCCGAGGCGTCTTTAGCGTGCTAAAGCCGGTTCCCGTGACGGCCGGGGCGCTGCGAATTCCGACATACCGGCGTCGCACTCCCGGACCGACCGTCTTTAGCCCGCTAAAGCCGCTGCGGTGGGCTGCGCGGGGGACCCGGATGGGTTACGGTGCTGCGGTGCCGCGCCCGGCCGGCCACTCGAAAACTCGTGAGTAACCTCCCGGCGACCTGGCTCGTTGCACCAGGGAGCGGTCGGTTCCCGCGGCCGGAGTGCGCACGGGCTTCAGCGTGGAGGTGCAATGGGTGCCGAGGTGGTCATCGAGGGCCTGACGAAGTCCTTCGGAAAGCAGACCATCTGGCGGGACGTCACACTGACCCTCCCGCCCGGCGAGGTCTCGGTGCTGCTCGGACCGTCGGGGACGGGCAAGTCGGTGTTCCTCAAGTCGATGATCGGCCTGCTCAAGCCGGAACGCGGCAGTTGCGTGATCAACGGCGTCGACATCGTCACCTGCTCGGAGCACAAGCTCTACGACACCCGCAAGATGTTCGGCGTGCTGTTCCAGGACGGCGCCCTGTTCGGCTCGATGAACCTCTACGACAACGTCGCCTTCCCGCTGCGTGAGCACACCAAGAAGTCCGAGTCCGAGATCAAGCGGATCGTGCTCGAGAAGCTGGAGATGACCGGTCTGTCCGGTGCGGAGAAGAAACTCCCCGGCGAGATCTCCGGCGGTATGCGCAAGCGCGCCGGCCTGGCCAGGGCACTGGTGCTGGACCCGGAGATCATCCTGGTCGACGAGCCCGACTCCGGCCTCGACCCGGTCCGCACCACCTACATCAGCCAGCTGTTCATCGACGTCAACGCCCAGATCGACGCGACGTTCCTGATCGTCACGCACAACATCAACCTCGCCCGCACCGTCCCGGACAACATCGGCATGCTGTTCCGCAAGGAGCTGGTCATGTTCGGCCCCCGCGAGGTGCTGCTGACCAGCGAGGAGCCGGTCGTCAAGCAGTTCCTCAACGGCACGATGGACGGCCCGATCGGCATGAGCGAGGAGAAGGACTCGGCGCAGATGGCCGCCGAGCGCGCCATGTTCGAGGCCGGTCACCACGCGGGCGGCGTGGAGGACGTCAGCGGCGTGCCCGCGCAGATGCAGCCCACGCCCGGCCTGCCCGAACGCCAGGGCGTCCGCCGCCGCAAGGACCGCGTCATGCGGATCCTGCACACCCTGCCCGCCGAGGCCAGGGAGACGATCATCGCCTCGCTGACGCCGGAGGAGCAGCGCCACTACGGCGTCGGCCCGGCCAGACAGACCGCCCGGATCAACAATCGCGGTGACGTGCCGCCGCGGCACCACTCCGGCCAGCTGCCGACCGACCAGGTCGCCCAGCTGCCCGGCGCCCAGTGGCAGGCCCCGCCGAACCGTGGGCAGGGCAGCACGTGACGTCACGCTCCACCGCCGCACGCATCCCCGGGATGGGGATGCTCCGGGAGACCGGGAAGCTCTTCGCACTCGGCCTCGACGTCACTCGCGGCATCTTCCAGCGACCGTTCCAGCTGCGCGAGTTCATCCAGCAGTCGTGGTTCATCGCGAGCGTCACCATCCTGCCGACGGCGCTGGTCGCGATCCCGTTCGGCGCGCTCGTCGCACTGCAGCTGGGCTCGCTGATCACCCAGCTCGGCGCGCAGTCGTTCATCGGCGCCGCGAGCGTGCTGGCGATCATCCAGCAGGCCGCGCCGATCGTGACCGCGTTGCTGGTCGCCGGTGCGGGCGGGTCGGCCATCTGTGCCGACATCGGCGCCCGCACCATCCGCGAGGAGATCGACGCCATGGAGGTCCTCGGGGTCTCCGCGGTGCAGCGCCTGATCGTGCCGAGGGTGCTGGCCTCGATGCTGGTCGCGGTGCTGCTCAACGGCGTCGTCAGCGTCATCGGCGTGCTCGGCGGCTACTTCTTCAACGTCGTGCTGCAGGGCGGGACGCCCGGCGCCTACCTGGCCAGCTTCTCCGCGCTGGCCCAGCTGCCCGACCTGTGGATCAGCGAGCTGAAGGCGCTGATCTTCGGCTTCATCGCCGGCGTGGTCGCCGCCTACCGCGGCCTGAACCCGCCGCCGGGGCCGAAGGGCGTCGGTGACGCGGTCAACCAGGCCGTGGTCATCACGTTCCTGCTGCTGTTCTTCGTGAACTTCATCCTCACCCTGCTGTACCTGCAGGTCGTTCCGGCGAAGGGGAGCTGATGTCCGTCCGCTCCGCATTCGGCCAGGGGGCGCGCCGCGTGGTGAACGCCCCGCTCGGCGTGCTCGACCAGCTCGGTGACCAGCTGTCGTTCTACGTCCGCGCGCTGGCCTGGGTGCCCCGCTCGGTCCGCCGCTACCTCAAGGAGACGATGCGGCTGCTGGCCGAGGTGAGCTTCGGCTCCGGCGCGCTGGCCGTCATCGGCGGCACGGTCGGCGTGATGGTCGGCCTGACCGTGTTCACCGGTGTCGTCGTCGGTCTGCAGGGCTTCGCCGCGCTGGACCAGATCGGCACCGCCGCGTTCGCCGGGTTCGCCTCGGCCTACATCAACACCCGCGAGATCGCGCCGCTGGTCGCCGGTCTCGCGCTGTCGGCGACGGTCGGCGCGGGCTTCACCGCCCAGCTCGGCGCCATGCGCATCTCCGAGGAGATCGACGCGCTGGAAGTCATGGGCGTGCCGAGCCTGCCCTACCTGGTGACGACCCGGATCATCGCCGGGTTCATCGCGGTGATCCCGCTGTACATCATCGGCCTGCTGATGTCGTATCTGGGATCACGCGTGGTCACGGTGTACTTCTACGGCCAGTCCGCGGGCACCTACGACCACTACTTCAATCTGTTCTTACCACCGCAGGACGTCTTCATATCGTTCGCGAAGGTGCTGATCTTCTCGGTGATCATCATCCTGTCGCACTGCTACTACGGCTACCGTGCCAGCGGCGGCCCGGCCGGTGTCGGCGTCGCGGTCGGCAGGGCGGTGCGCACGACGATCGTCACCGTGGCCATCGTCAACTTCTTCATCGGGTTCGCCGTGTGGGGCACCGATGTCACGGTGAGGATCGCGGGATGAGCGGCGTCGTCGGCAGGAGGCTGCTGGGGCTGGGCTTCGTCGTCGTGATGGTCGGCGCCATCGCGTTGAGCATCGCCATGTACAGCAAGGCGTTCTCCTCGTTCGTCACGGTGAAGGTGCGCGCGGACAAGGTCGGCAACCAGCTCGCCGAGCGGTCCGACGTCAAGCTGCGCGGCCTGATCATCGGCACGGTCACCGGCGTCGCCCCGACGCCGGAAGGCTCCGAGCTGACCCTGTCGCTGCTGCCCGACTCGGCGAAGCTGGTGCCGGCCAACGTCACCGTCCGCTTCCTGCCGAAGACGCTGTTCGGCGAGCGGTTCGTGGCCATGGAGATCCCCGAGCAGCCCGCCCGGCAGTCCATCCGCGACGGTGACGTCATCGCGCAGGACCGCAGCAGCGCCGCCGTCGAGCTGTCCCAGGCGTTCGAGCACCTGCTGCCGGTGCTGCAGGCGGTGCAGCCGCAGAAGCTGTCCAGCACGCTGACCGCCATCTCCACCGCGTTGCAGGGCAGGGGAAAGCCACTCGGCGAGACGCTGTCCGAGCTGAACACCTACGTCGGCGACCTGAACCCGCACGTGCCCGCCCTGCAGCACAACCTGACCGAGCTGGCGAAGTTCTCCGAGAGCCTCGCCGACGCCGCCCCGGACGTGGTGGCGACGCTGGGCAACCTGTCGGTGACCTCGCAGACGGTCGTCGACCAGCGCAACAACCTGCAGGCGCTGTACGGAAACCTCACCACGGCCGGTGAGGACCTGCGGTCGTTCCTGGCCGCGAACAAGGAGAACCTCATCTCGCTGGCCGACACCGCGCGGCCGACGGCCGAGCTGCTGGCCAAGTACGCGCCCGAGTACCCGTGCGTGATCGGGCAGATGGCCGAGGTGCTGCCGAAGATCGACCAGGCCTTCGGCAAGGGCACCAACAAACCCGGCCTGCACGCGACGATCGAGATCGTCGCCAACCGCGGGCCGTACAAGCCGGGACAGGACGAGCCGAGGTTCGAGGACAAGCGCGGACCGCGCTGCTACGACATGAAACAGTTCCCGCAACCGTTCCCGCAGCACCCGCCGGACGGCCCGATCAAGGACGGCAGCGTCTCGCCGCCGGCGGCCCGTTCGTACAACGACGGCCTGCTGCCACCGACCAACGCCGAGAAGGTCATGCAGGGCGGCAGCGCCGCGGGCGGGCTGGCCTACAGCGACGCCGAACGTGACCTGCTCGGCCAGCTGGTCGGCATGCAGGCGGGCGTCGACCCCGCCACCGTGCCGAGCTGGAGCACGCTGCTGGTCGGCCCGCTCTACCGCGGGGCGGAGGTGACGATCCGATGAGGGGACTGACCGCTCCGCTGGTCAAGCTGATCGCGTTCATCGTGGTCACCGTGCTGTTCACCGCCGTGCTCGGCATCAGCGTCGCCAACGTGAACCTCAGCAGCACCAAGACCTACAGCGCGCGGTTCACCGACGCGACGCTGTTGCTGCCCAACGACGACGTCCGCATCGCGGGTGTCCGCGTCGGGCAGGTCACCGACGTCCGCGTGGTCGACCGGCGCCAGGCCGAGGTCGAGTTCGAGGTGGACGCCGGACGGCGGCTGCCGGAGGGCGTCACCGCGACGATCAAGTTCCGCAACCTCGTCGGCCAGCGCTACATCGCGCTCGGCCAGGGCACCGGCGACCCGGACCGGCTGCTGCCGGAGGGCGGCTCCATCCCGCTGGAGCGCACCCGGCCCGCGCTGGACCTGACCGAGCTGTTCAACGGCTTCAAGCCGCTGTTCCGCGCGCTGTCGCCGGAGGACGTCAACACCCTGTCCTACCAGGTCATCCAGGTCCTGCAGGGCGAGGGCGGGACGGTGGAGAGCCTGCTCGCCAACACCGCGTCGCTGACCACGACGATCGCCGAGAAGGACCGCGTGATCGGCGAGGTCATCGACAACCTCAACGGCGTGCTGACCACGGTCAACGAGCGCAGCCCGCAGCTGAACGACCTCATCGTGCGGCTGCAGGAGCTGGTCACCGGACTGGCCGCGGACCGGGAGCCGATCGGTGAGGCCATCGAGTCGCTCGGCGGGCTCGCCGACACCACCGCCGGCCTGCTCACCGAGGCCCGTGAACCACTCAAGAACGACATCGCCGCACTGGGCACGCTGACGAAGAACCTCAACGACAGCGAGGCGCTGGTGGAGCACTTCATCCAGTTCCTGCCGAAGAAGGTGACCGCGCTGACCCGCACGGCGGACTACGGCTCGTGGTTCAACTTCTACCTGTGCGAAGCCAGCGGCAGCGTGGCGTTGCCGCCGCTGATCAGTCAGCCGATCGACGTCCCGATCGCTCCGGCCACGAGGGAGCGGTGCACGGCATGAAGTCCTTCCAGAAGCGCAATCCCGTCCCGATCGCGGTCGTCGGCATCGCGGTCATCGGGCTGGGCGTGGTCGCGGCGCTGAACTCCGAGGCGCTGCCGATCATCGGCAACGGCACCAGCTACACCGCCGAGTTCAGCGAGGCAGCCGGCCTGGTGCCCGACGACGAGGTCCGGATCGCGGGCGTCAAGGTCGGCGCGGTGTCCGACATCGAGCTGGACGGCGACAAGGTGCGGGTGTCGTTCCGGGTTAAGGACGCCTGGCTCGGCGACCGCACCAGCGCCGCCATCAAGATCAAGACGTTGCTGGGGCAGAAGTACCTCGCGCTCGACCCGGCCGGGCAGAACGTGCTCGACCCGGACGACGCCATCCCGAAGGACCGCACCGCCGCGCCCTACGACGTGCTGGAGGCGTTCCGCGGGCTGTCGCAGACCGTCGACCAGGTCGACACCCAGCAGCTGGCGCAGAGCTTCGACGTCATCTCGCAGACCTTCTCCGACACCCCGGACGAGGTGAAGGGCGCGCTGTCCGGGCTGTCGAAGCTGTCGGAGACCATCGCCACCCGGGACAGCCAGCTGCGCGGCCTGCTGGCCAACACCCGGCAGCTGTCCGGCACACTGGCCGACCGCGACGCCGAGGTCACCCGGCTGATCGGTGACGGCAACAAGCTGCTGGAGGAGGTCGGCCGCCGCAAGCAGGCCATCACCACGCTGCTGGAGTCGACCAAGACCCTGTCGACCGAGCTGCGGGGGCTGATCGACGACAACGACGAGCAGCTCGGTCCGGTGCTCACCCAGCTCGACCAGCTCACCGCCATGCTGCAGCGCAACCAGGAGGCGCTGGGCGAGGGCATCAACAAGTTCGCCCCGTTCATCCGGGTGTTCACCAACACCATCGGCAACGGGCGCTGGTTCGACAACTACATCTGCGGCCTGGTGCTGCCGTCGGTCGGACCGATCAACGAGGACGGGTGCCACTCGCGATGACACAGACACGGTTCGGACAGGCGGCGGCCCGCTGGGTCGCCGTGGCCTGCGTGTTCGGCCTCGTCGTGGCCGGCGTGCTGTGGTGGACGCTGAAGGACCCCGGCAAGAAGCACGCCACGGCGTACTTCCCGACCGCGGTCGGCCTGTACGAGGGCAACAGCGTGCGGATGCTGGGCGTGGAGATGGGCACGGTCACGAAGGTCGAGCCGCTCGGCGACCGGGTCCGGGTGCAGCTGGAGTACGACCGGGCGGTCAACATCCCGGCCGACGCCAGCGCCGTGATCGTCGCGCCGTCGCTGGTCAGCGACCGCTACGTGCAGTTCGCGCCTGCCTACACCGGCGGTCCGGTGATGGCCGAGGGCACCGTCGTCCCGATTGAGCGCACGTCGGTGCCGCTGGAGGTGGACGAGCTCTACGCCAGCCTGACCAGGGTCAGCCAGACGCTCGGGCCGAACGGCGCCAACAAGGACGGCTCGCTGTCCGACCTGCTGAAGACGCTCGCGGAGAACTTCAAGGGCAACGGCCAGGCACTGCATGACACGATCAGCAGGCTGGGGCAGGCGTCGGGCACGCTGGCGGGCAGCTCGGACGACCTGTTCGCCACCGTGCGCAACCTCGGCGAGTTCTCCACCACGCTGGCAGGCAGCGACCAGCAGATCCGCACGTTCGAGCGGCAGCTCGCCGACGTCAGCGGCTTCCTGGCAGGCGAGCGCGCCAACCTGGCCGCCACCGTGCAGCAGCTCGGCACGACGCTGGAGTCGGTCAAGACGTTCGTGGACAACAACCGGCAGCGGCTGCGGACCAACGTCGAGAAGCTGGCCAGCGTCACCCGGGTGCTGGTCGAGCAGCGCGGCGCGCTGGCCGAGATCCTCGACGTCGCACCGGTCGGCCTCGGCAACCTGGTCAACACCTACAACGCGTCGGCGGGAACCCTGGACGCGCGGGCCAACCTGAACGAGCTGACTCAGCCGCCCGCGGCCATGGTGTGCAACCTGCTCAGGCAGACCCCGGAGGCCCTCGACGCCCTCGGCGACCTGTGCGGGAAGGTCGCGCCGCTGATCGACGGCACGGTGCCCGCACCGTCGATCGCGCAGGTCATCCAGGCCGCGAACAGCGGACAGCTGCCGCCGTTGCCGCTGCCGGTGGCCGAGGCCGTCTACGGGGGTGCGCGATGAAGCGTCTCGTGCTGGCCTGCGCCGGGGTGCTCGCGCTGGGCGGCTGCGGATTCACCGGCATCTACGACATCCCGCTGCCCGGTGGCGCGGACCTCGGCGACCACCCGTACACGATCAAGGTCCACTTCCGCGACGCACTGGACCTGGTGCCGCAGTCCGGCGTGAAGGTCAACGAGGTGCCGGTCGGCCGGGTGGAGAACATCCAGGTCGCGCCGGACGGCTGGACCGCCGAGGTCACCATGCTGGTCAACGGTGAGGTCGAGCTGCCTGCCAACGCGCTGGCCAACCTGCGGCAGTCCAGCCTGCTCGGCGAGAAGTACGTCGAGCTGGCACCACCCGCCGCCGGTCAGGCCCAGGGCAGGCTGGGCGAGGGCATGCTGATCCCGATCGAGCGGACCAACCGCAACGTCGAGGTCGAGGAGGTGCTCGGCGCGCTGTCGATGCTGCTCAACGGCGGTGGCGTGGAGCAGCTCAACACGATCACCAAGGAACTCAACGCCGCCACCCAGGGCCGGGCGCCGGACCTGAAGAACCTGCTCAACAACGCCAACCGGCTGGTCACCAGCCTGAACGAGCAGTCGGCGAGCATCACCCGGGCGCTGGACGGGCTGAACCGGCTGTCGACGACGCTGAACGGCCAGCGCGACACCATCGCCGGAGCGCTGGAGAAACTCGGGCCGGGCCTGAAGGTGCTGGAGGAGCAGCGTGGCCAGCTGGTCACCATGCTGCAGGCGCTGCGCAACCTGTCCGGGGTGGCCACCGAGACGATCAACCGCAGCTCGGCCGACCTGGTCGCCAACCTCAAGGCGCTGCAGCCGTCACTGGAGAAGCTCGGCGAGGCCGGGTCCGCCCTGCCCAAGGCGCTGGAGGTGCTGCTGACCTACCCGTTCAGCGACGCCGCCGTCGCCGGTGCCAAGGGCGACTACTTCAACCTGTACGCCAAGATCGACCTGAACCTCAGCGAGGTGCTGGCCAACCTCGGCCGGAGCAGGCAGAACCCGCTGCAGGACCTGCTGCCGCCGCAGCTGGACGGCACGCACGTCGGTGAGCAGCCGAACGCGCCGCCGCCGCTGCCGATCCCCGGCATGAGCCCGCAGCAGCCCGCACCCGGTGGGGGCCAGCCGCAGCCGCAGCAGACCGGCGTCGGCGGCATCTTCGGGATTCTGAACGGAGGTGCGGGCTGATGCTGGTTCGCAGGACGAAGCTGCAGCTCACCGCGTTCTTCCTGATCGCGGTGGTGTCGGTGGTCTACGCGCTGTTCCGGTTCACCGACATCGACCGGGTGTTCGGCGCCGGTGGTTACACCGTGCGGCTGGAACTTGCCTCCTCGGGAGGGATCTTCAGCAACGCCGAGGTCACCTACCGTGGTTACAACGTCGGCCGGGTCGGCGACCTGCGGCTGACCGAACGTGGCCTGGAGGTCGACCTCAACATCGAGCCGGACACCCCGCGGATCCCCGCCGACCTGCAGGCGCTGGTGGTCAACCGGTCGGCCGTCGGCGAGCAGTTCGTCGACCTGCGGCCGGTCAGCGAGGACGGCCCGTACCTGGAGCAGGACTCGGTCATCCCGGTCAACCGGTCCAGCACGCCGGTGCCGACCGAGCAGGTCATCGGCGACCTGGACAGCCTGGCATCCTCGGTGCCGACCGACGCGCTGCGCACCGTCGTCGACGAGAGCTACAACGCGTTCAACGGCACCGGCGGCGACCTGCAGAACCTGATGGACACCGCCCGTGAGTTCACCAGGGCCGCCCAGCAGAACCTGCCGCAGACGGTGACGCTGCTGGAGCAGGGCGGCAAGGTGCTGGAAACCCAGAACGAGCTGTCCGGGTCGTTCAAGTCGTTCAGTGGTGACCTGGCGAAACTGTCGCAGACGTTGAAGGACACCGACCCCGACCTGCGCAGGCTCATCGGCATCACCCCGCAGGTCGCCACGCAGATCAGCGAGGTGGTCGCCGAGACCGGGCCCGCGCTGGGCGCGCTCACGGCGAACCTGCTGACGACGTCGAACCTGCTGGTCACCCGGCTGGACGGGCTGGAGCAGGGACTGGTGACCTACCCGCTGCTGTCGGTCGGTGCGCACACGGTGGCCCCCGGCGACGGCACCGCGCACCTCGGGCTGGCACTGAACCTGTTCGACCCGCCGTCGTGTACCAAGGGCTACCGTTCGTACTCCGAGTTCCGCACCGGCAACCGGCCGGAGGACCTCACGCCGAGGGAGCCGATGACCGACGCGTACTGCGCCGAGCCGAAGGGCAGCCCGATCAGCGTGCGCGGCGCGCAGAACGCGCCGTACAACGGCGTGCCCACCGTGCCGTCCCAGGAGGAGGTGGACGCCAACTCCGGCCGGTCCGCCGAGGAGCTGGCGTATCTTCGGGCCACCCGCGGCGGTGTGCCGGGCGTCGGCGGCGCGCCGGGGCTGACCATCCTGAGCCCGGGACAACTGCTCGGCCTGGCCGGGTGAGCACGTGGAAGGAGATGACGTGACCGAAAGCGACGCCGCCGAGGACAGGGACCCCGCGCGCACGCCGAAGCTGGTGTTCCTCGGGTCCATGGCCCTCGCCGTCGCGGCCGTGGTGGTCGCGGGCATCTTCGGCGTCCAGTGGGCGCTGGCCTCCGGCGACGACAACGCCGCGCTGGCCCGGTCGCGGGACGACGTCGCGCGGGCCGCGACCACGGCGGTCAAGGCGTTCACCGAGTTCGACCACGCCGACCTGGGTGCCTACTTCGCCCGTCAGCGGGAGATCGCCGCGCCGCAGATGATCGAGCAGATCAACAAGTCCGAGGAGACCTATCGCAAGGCGATCACCGAGGCGAAGACCTCGGTGGTCACGACCGTCCAGGACGTCGCCGTCGAGGAGCTCGACAACCACAAGGGCGAGGCCAGCGTGCTCGCGGCCATCTCGACCGAGGTCAGCAAGGGTGCCGACAAGGGCGTGAAGTCGTTGCGGCTGGAGCTGACCATGAGCCGCGTCGGCGAGGACTGGAAGCTCACCGGCATCGGCAACGTGCCGATCGTCGGTGCCACGCAGTAGGGAGTTCGTGTTGCCACAGTCTCGCCGTCCGGCCGAGCCGCCGTCCCGCCGCCCGCGGGTGGCCGGCATCCGCAGGCCCGGAACCAGCGCGGACCGGCCGAGCCCTCGGCCGCGGCCCGCTCCTGAGCCTTCGCCGGAACCGGAGCCCGTGGTCGAGGCCACCGAGCCGGTGTCGACCGTCGGCACGGAGGTGCCGGTCGTCGAGGAGCCCGAGGAGGCGGAGGAGAAGCCGCGGCCGCGGCAGAAGTCCAAGCGGGACTGGGGGCCGAAGACCGACAGCGAGCCGGAGGTCGCCGACGAGCCCGCGCCCAAGCTCCCCGAGACGACCGAGCGGCGGGTCAGGCGGTGGTACCAGCTGGCCGCCGTGATGGTCGTCGTCGCGCTGGTGTTCGGTGGCCTCGCGGTGTTCTTCAAGATCAAGGAACAGCAGGCCTCGGGCCCCACGGAGAACGCGGCGCTGCTCGACGTCGCCAAGACCGCGCAGGTCAAGCAGGCCGTCACCACCGCGGCCGAGTCGCTGTTCTCGTACAACTTCAACGACATCGCCAAGACCGAGAACGCGGCGAACGACCTGCTGGCCGGGGACGAGGTCCGGACGAAGTACAACGTGCTGATGGCCGAGGTGAAGCGGCTCGCGCCGGAGCAGAAGATGGTCGTCACCGTGAAGGTCACCCGCAGCGCCGTGGTGATGCTCGACGGCGACCGGGCCAAGGTAATGGTGTTCGTCGACCAGACCTCGACCAGGACCGACCAGAACAAGACGTCGTCGGCCGGTGCGCAGATGTGGTTCAACACCGAGTACCGCGACGGCAAGTGGAAGGTCACCGACCTGGAGACCTACGCGGGCGGTCAGCCTGCCAAGCCGACGTCGCCCCCGCCGGCCTCGGGCCAGCCTCCGGTACCGGCCCCGCCCGGCAACTGACACGATTACTCCAGTCGAGCGATTGGGGAACGTGATGGGGTCTGGGGTCAACCGGCGGCGGATGCTGGGTATCGGTGCCGCCGCGACGGCCGGTGTGCTGGTCGGCGCGGGTTCGGCGAGTGCGGGTTCGCCCGCCGACCGCATTGCCGCCGTCTACCGGCGTGAGGTCGGCAGGGCCGGTGGCACCTGGTCGTCCGTGATCACCGCCGGCGGGACGCGGCCGGTGTCGGAGCGGGCGGACGAGGTCGTCGAGGCGTACAGCGTGAACAAGCTCGCGGTGGCGACCGCGGTGCTGGACAAGGTCGACCGCGGGCTGCTGAAGCTGGACCAGCGGGTCGACGTGACGGCCGAGATCGTCATCCGCGACACCGATGGCATCTTCGGGCTCGACGGCGCGTACCCCAGCTCGGTGACCCTCGGGCACGTGCTGGCCAACCTGCTGACCGTGTCGGACAACACCGCCGTGCGGCTGTGTGGGCTGGTGTGCCCGGCGGCGGAGCTGAACGAGATCTTGCGGGCGAAGGGCTTCGTGCACACGCAGGTGGTGCCGGTGGCCAACCCGAACCGGTTCTTCCTGGGCAAGACGACGCCGAACGAGACGCACACGCTGCTGACCAGGCTGGTCGAGGGCACGCTGCTGGCGAAGACGTCGACCGACTACCTGCTGTCGGTGCTGCGCTCGCTGACGTCGTTCACCGACGGCGTGCGGCTGCACCTGCGCTCGCCGGAGCGGCTGCGGGTGGCGACGAAGGCCGGCTGGTTCAACGACGGCCGCAACGAGGCCGGGATCATGTTCGACGAGGCGGGCAAGCCGGTGGTGACCTACTCGCTGTTCGCGTCCGGGACGTTCACCGGTGACAAGGCCGCCAACGACGCCGACTTCGGCGCGACGCACCCGGCGCTCAAGGCCAGGGCGGCGCTGGGCCGGGCGATGATGGACGCCGTCGGCAAGCTGTCGGCGCCCGCGGCCCGGACGTTCACGGCTCCGGCCTACCGGCCGTACAACGGTGGCTGAGTTGTCCGAAAGTGCCCGGATGGGCCGTTCGAATGTGAAACGCTGACGAGGTGGGCAATCCGTTCGTTGGCGAGGTGAGCTGGGACCGGCACGAGGACGCCTGGATCGGGGTGTTCCACCCGGGCTACCTGCACCTGCTGCGGATCAACGCGGACGGTCTGCGCCGGCTGATGGTGACCCGGCTGGCCGAGCACGCCCGGGGTGGCGTGCTCGGCAGGCCGGACCCGCGGCTGGACGCGCTGATCTGGGCGCACCGGATGGCGTTGTCGACGCCGCTGCCGGAGCTGGAGATCCTCATCCCGGCCGTCAACAACCTGCGGAAGTTCCTCGACGCGCTGCCGCCGTCCGGCGCGGTGGTCGAGCTGCGGGGCTGGCCGGACCGCTACGTCTGGGGCATGGTCGCGCTGGACCTGTGGGTGGCGCTGGACGCCTGGCTGCGGGCGTGGAGCTACGGCGAGCTGGTCGACGGCGTGCCGAGCCCGCCCGAGTCCGAGCTGCGCCCCTGGACCGACCTGCGTGACTGGCTGAACACGCAGATAGTCGTCCCCCTCCGCCCAGTCGACTGACCGCGCGAGTCGTACGTTCTGACGCGCGAGTCCACCGTTCCCGCCCCGCGAGTTGACCGTTGCGCTCCCGCGAGTTGACCGTTCCGCCCCCCGCCCGAACCGTCTTTAGCCCGCTAAAGCCGCCTCGGCGCTCCGGCGTGCTTGCCACGGACACGGGGGCGGATAGCCCGCTGTCCGGTGTGAAGGTCGAGTTTGTGTCGTCTCATGTGGTGAAGGTGGCCTTCACGACCATCCACCCCGGCGTCGCGGCCTCACCAGTCACATCCGGCCCAGCAGACCCAGCCGTCACCACGAAAGAGACCCAGCAAAGTTCCCCAATGTGGCATTGGGGAACTTGAACTCCCCCAATGCCACATTGGGGGCACACAGCACCCGGACTTCGCCGGGGCCCTGGCGTCAGATGCCGTGAGGCCCCCTCACGGCATCGGCGCCACCACGTCAGCGTGCGCCGAATGGTCAACTCGCGGGGGCGCAACGGTGGACTCGCAGGTCCGCAGGGGTGGACTCGCGGCGCGCGGGAGCGGGGGCACTCCTCCAAGCGGCGGGATCGGGGCGTGGCATCTTGACTGCGGGAGCCGGGACGGTCACGCTTACAGCAGCGGTCCGGGCCTCATGCGGGAGGGGCGGACCGGTGTACTGAGGAAGCGGTACAGGACAGCCTGTGAAGGCGCTGCACGCGAGGTTGGGCCCCGGTCGGAGAGCCCCCTCGACAGATGCCGCCATTAGGGCTAGACTGCTTCTTTGCGCTGCCCACTTTCAGGCTGCCCTGAGCAGGTAGCTAGGATGGTCGGCACCACCGCACCCTTGACAGACCGTGATGCGCATTGCTACCGGGCTGTCAGCCGCACATTTGTCCCCGGAAGGACGCATCTTGGCAGTCTCTCCCGCGAACCAGGCCACTGCTGCGACCACCTCGGCTGTATCTGACTCGGAGAACACGGTAATCCCCAACGCGCCCAAGCGCGTCTCCTTCGCGAAGATCCGCGAGCCGCTGACCACGCCGAACCTGCTCGACGTGCAGATCCGGTCGTTCGAGTGGTTCACCGGCGACGAGGCGTGGTTCCAGCGCCGCGTCGAGGAGGGTGAGGAGAACCCGGTCGGCGGTCTCGAAGAGGTCCTCAACGAGATCTCGCCGATCGAAGACTTCTCCGGTTCCATGTCCCTCTCCTTCTCCGATCCGCGCTTCGACGAGGTCAAGGCCTCGGTCGAGGAGTGCAAGGACAAGGACATGACGTACGCCGCGCCGCTGTTCGTCACCGCCGAGTTCGTGAACAACAACACTGGCGAGATCAAGAGCCAGACGGTCTTCATGGGTGACTTCCCGGTGATGACCGACAAGGGCACGTTCATCATCAACGGCACCGAGCGTGTCGTGGTGTCGCAGGTCGTCCGCTCGCCCGGCGTGTACTTCGACCAGACCGTCGACAAGGCCACCGACAAGGACGTCTACAGCGTCCGGATCATCCCGAGCCGGGGTGCGTGGCTGGAGTTCGACGTCGACAAGCGCGACACCGTCGGCGTCCGCATCGACCGCAAGCGCCGCCAGCCGGTCACCGTCCTGCTGAAGGCGCTGGGCTGGACCACCGAGGCCATCCGCGAGCGCTTCTCGTTCTCCGAGACGCTGCTGGCGACCCTCGAGAAGGACCACACCGCCGGCACCGACGAGGCGCTGCTCGACATCTACCGCAAGCTCCGCCCGGGCGAGCCGCCCACGAAGGAGAGCGCGCAGACGCTGCTGGAGAACCTGTTCTTCAAGCACAAGCGCTACGACCTGGCCAAGGTCGGCCGGTACAAGGTCAACAAGAAGCTCGGCCTCTCGCTGCCGTACGACACCGGCACGCTGACCGAGGACGACATCGTGTCGACCATCGAGTACCTGGTCCGGCTGCACGCCGGCGAGGAGCGGATGCAGGTCGCGGGCTCGGACGAGACCATCCCGGTCGAGACCGACGACATCGACCACTTCGGCAACCGCCGCCTGCGCACCGTGGGTGAGCTGATCCAGAACCAGATCCGGGTCGGCCTCTCCCGCATGGAGCGCGTGGTGCGCGAGCGGATGACCACCCAGGACGTCGAGGCGATCACGCCGCAGACCCTGATCAACATCCGCCCGGTCACCGCGGCGATCCGGGAGTTCTTCGGCACCTCCCAGCTGTCGCAGTTCATGGACCAGAACAACCCGCTGTCGGGCCTGACCCACAAGCGCCGCCTGAACGCGCTGGGCCCCGGTGGTCTGTCCCGTGAGCGGGCCGGCATGGAGGTCCGCGACGTCCACCCGTCGCACTACGGCCGCATGTGCCCGATCGAGACCCCGGAAGGCCCGAACATCGGCCTGATCGGGTCGCTGTGTTCCTACGCGCGGGTGAACCCGTTCGGCTTCATCGAGACGCCGTACCGCAAGGTCGTCGAGGGCCGGGTCACCGACCAGATCGACTACCTGACCGCGGACGAGGAAGACCGCTTCGTGAAGGCGCAGGCCAACGCGCCGATCGACGACGAGGGCAACTTCCTCGAGGACCGCGTCATGGTCCGCAAGAAGGGCGGCGACGTCGAGCTGATCGACCCGCTCGACGTGGACTACATGGACGTCTCGCCGCGGCAGATGGTGTCCGTGGCCACGGCCATGATCCCGTTCCTGGAGCACGACGACGCGAACCGCGCGCTGATGGGCGCGAACATGCAGCGTCAGGCCGTTCCGCTGCTGCGCAACTCCGCGCCGCTGGTCGGCACGGGTGTGGAGCTGCGGGCCGCGGTCGACGCCGGTGACGTCCTCGTCGCCGAGCAGGCCGGTGTGGTCGAGGAGCTGTCGGCGGACCTGATCACGGTCATGCACGACGACGGCACCCGCAAGAGCTACGGGCTGTACAAGTTCCGCCGCTCGAACCACGGCACCTGCTTCAACCACCGGCCGATCGTCAACGAGGGCGACCGGGTCGAGAAGGGCCAGGTCATCGCCGACGGCCCGTCCACCGAGAACGGTGAGATGGCGCTCGGCAAGAACCTGCTCGTGGCGATCATGCCGTGGGAGGGCCACAACTACGAGGACGCGATCATCCTGTCCCAGCGCCTGGTGCAGGACGACGTGCTCACCTCGATCCACATCGAGGAGCACGAGATCGACGCCCGCGACACCAAGCTGGGTGCCGAGGAGATCACGCGGGACATCCCGAACGTCTCCGAGGAGGTCCTGGCCGACCTCGACGAGCGCGGCATCGTCCGCATCGGTGCCGAGGTCCGCGACGGCGACATCCTGGTCGGCAAGGTCACGCCCAAGGGTGAGACCGAGCTGACCCCGGAGGAGCGGCTGCTGCGTGCGATCTTCGGTGAGAAGGCCCGCGAGGTCCGCGACACCTCGCTGAAGGTGCCGCACGGCGAGACCGGCAAGGTCATCGGCGTCCGCGTGTTCTCCCGCGAGGACGACGACGAGCTGCCCCCGGGCGTCAACGAGCTGGTCCGCGTCTACGTGGCGCAGAAGCGGAAGATCCAGGACGGCGACAAGCTCGCCGGCCGGCACGGCAACAAGGGCGTCATCGGCAAGATCCTGCCGGTCGAGGACATGCCGTTCCTGGAGGACGGCACCCCGGTCGACGTGGTGCTGAACACCCACGGTGTGCCGCGACGGATGAACATCGGCCAGATCCTCGAGCTGCACCTGGGCTGGCTGGCCTCGCAGGGCTGGAAGGTCGAGGGCAACCCGGACTGGGCGAAGAACCTGTCCGAGGAGCTGCGCGACGTCGACCCTGGCACGAACACCGCCACCCCGGTGTTCGACGGTGCCCGCGAGGAGGAGCTCACCGGGCTGCTCTCGTCGACCAAGCCCAACCGGGACGGCCAGCGCATGGTCGGCCCGAACGGCAAGGCGACGCTGCTGGACGGCCGCTCCGGCGAGCCGTACCCGTACCCGGTCGCGGTCGGCTACATGTACATCCTGAAGCTGCACCACCTGGTGGACGACAAGATCCACGCCCGGTCCACCGGTCCGTACTCGATGATCACCCAGCAGCCGCTGGGTGGTAAGGCGCAGTTCGGTGGCCAGCGCTTCGGTGAGATGGAGTGCTGGGCGATGCAGGCCTACGGTGCGGCCTACACGCTGCAGGAGCTGTTGACGATCAAGTCCGACGACGTGATCGGGCGGGTCAAGGTCTACGAGGCCATCGTCAAGGGCGAGAACATCCCGGAGCCGGGTATCCCCGAGTCGTTCAAGGTTCTGCTCAAGGAGCTGCAGTCGCTGTGCCTGAACGTGGAGGTCCTCTCCACCGACGGCGCCGCGATCGAGATGCGCGACTCCGACGACGAGGACCTGGAGCGGGCTGCCGCGAACCTGGGCATCAACCTGTCCCGCAACGAGTCGCCCTCGGTGGACGACGTCGTGCAATGACCTCGCACCTGGGCCGGGAGGCACCTCCCGCGTCGCCCGGCCCAGGTAGCCGACCCCTCTAGCCGAATCAACCCCAAGGGGATGCAAGGACGTGCTGGACGTCAACTTCTTCGATGAGCTCCGGATCGGTCTCGCCACCGCCGACGACATCCGTCAGTGGTCCTACGGCGAGGTGAAGAAGCCGGAGACCATCAACTACCGCACGCTCAAGCCGGAGAAGGACGGGCTCTTCTGCGAGAAGATCTTCGGTCCGACCAGGGACTGGGAGTGCTACTGCGGTAAGTACAAGCGGGTCCGCTTCAAGGGCATCATCTGCGAGCGCTGCGGCGTCGAGGTGACCCGCGCCAAGGTGCGCCGTGAGCGGATGGGCCACATCGAGCTGGCCGCCCCGGTCACCCACATCTGGTACTTCAAGGGCGTTCCGTCGCGGCTGGGCTACCTGCTCGACCTGGCCCCGAAGGACCTCGAGAAGATCATCTACTTCGCGGCCTACGTGATCACCGGTGTGAACACCGAGCTGCGGCACAACGACCTGCCGACGCTGGAGAACGAGATCGGCGTCGAGCGCAAGAACATCGAGCTCAAGCGCGACGCCGACATCGAGGCGCGGGCGCAGAAGCTGGAAGCCGACCTGGCCGAGCTGGAGGCGGAGGGCGCCAAGTCCGACGTCCGCCGCAAGGTCAAGGAGGGCGGCGAGCGTGAGATGCGTCAGCTGCGCGACCGTGCGGGCCGCGAGCTGGACCGGCTGGAGGAGGTCTGGACGACCTTCACCAAGCTGGAGCCGCGTCAGCTGATTGCCGACGAGCTGCTCTACCGTGAGCTGATCGACCGCTACGGCGAGTACTTCACCGGCGGCATGGGCGCGGAGGCCATCCAGAAGCTGGCCGCCGAGTTCGACGTCGCCGCCGAGGCGGAGAACCTGCGCGACACCATCCGCAACGGCAAGGGCCAGAAGAAGCTGCGGGCGCTCAAGCGGCTCAAGGTCGTCGCCGCGTTCCAGGTGACCGGCAACGACCCGCGCGGCATGGTGCTCGACGCCGTCCCGGTGATCCCGCCGGACCTGCGCCCGATGGTGCAGCTGGACGGTGGCCGGTTCGCCACGTCGGACCTCAACGACCTGTACCGCCGGGTCATCAACCGGAACAACCGGTTGAAGAGGCTGATCGACCTCGGTGCGCCCGAGATCATCGTCAACAACGAGAAGCGGATGCTGCAGGAGGCCGTCGACGCGCTGTTCGACAACGGCCGCCGCGGCCGCCCGGTGACCGGGCCGGGCAACCGGCCGCTGAAGTCGCTGTCCGACCTGCTCAAGGGCAAGCAGGGCCGGTTCCGCCAGAACCTGCTCGGTAAGCGGGTCGACTACTCGGGCCGTTCGGTCATCATCGTCGGTCCGCAGCTGAAGCTGCACCAGTGCGGTCTGCCGAAGGACATGGCGCTGGAGCTGTTCAAGCCGTTCGTCATGAAGCGGCTGGTCGACCTCAACCACGCGCAGAACATCAAGTCCGCCAAGCGGATGGTGGAGCGGGCCCGCCCGCAGGTGTGGGACGTGCTGGAAGAGGTCATCACCGGCCACCCGGTGATGCTGAACCGGGCGCCGACCCTGCACCGCCTGGGTATCCAGGCGTTCGAGCCGCAGCTGGTCGAGGGCAAGGCCATCCAGCTGCACCCGCTGGTCTGCGAGGCGTTCAACGCGGACTTCGACGGTGACCAGATGGCGGTGCACCTGCCGCTGTCGGCAGAGGCGCAGGCCGAGGCCCGCATCCTGATGCTGTCGGCGAACAACATCCTGTCGCCGGCGTCGGGTCGTCCGCTGGCCATGCCCCGTCTGGACATGGTGACCGGTCTGTTCCACCTGACGCGTCTCATCGAGACCGCCGAGGGTGCCGGGCAGGCGTTCTCCTCGCCGGCCGAGGCGATCATGGCCTACGACCGCAAGGCGATCAGCCTGCACGCGCCGATCAAGATCCGGATCAAGGACCGTCAGCCGGCGAAGGCCGACGAGCCGAAGCTGGCCGAGGCGGGCTGGGAGCCGGGCAAGCCGTGGCTGGCCGAGACGACGCTGGGCCGGGTGCTGTTCAACGACCTGCTGCCGCCGGACTACCCGTTCATCAACGAGCCGATGCCGAAGAAGCGGCAGGCGGCCATCGTGAACGACCTGGCCGAGCGGTACTCGATGACGCAGGTCGCGCAGACCCTGGACCGCCTGAAGGACGCCGGTTTCTACTGGGCGACCCGGTCGGGTGTCACGGTGGCGATCTCCGACGTGCTGGTGCCGGAGGGCAAGAAGGCCATCCTCGACGAGCACGAGGCCAAGGCCGACCAGGTCGAGAAGCGCTACCAGCGTGGTCAGCTCTCGCACGCCGAGCGCAACAACGAGCTGGTCAAGGTGTGGTCGCAGGCCACCGACGAGGTCCACAAGATCATGGAGACGGCGCTGCCGGACGACAACCCGATCGCGATGATCGTGAAGTCCGGTGCGGCGGGCAACATGACCCAGGTCCGTTCGCTGGCCGGTATGCGTGGTCTGGTGTCGAACCCGAAGGGTGAGTACATCCCGCGCCCGATCAAGGCGAACTTCCGTGAGGGTCTGTCCGTGGCGGAGTACTTCATCGCCACGCACGGTGCCCGGAAGGGTCTGGCCGACACCGCGCTGCGGACCGCCGACTCGGGTTACCTGACCCGTCGTCTGGTGGACGTGTCGCAGGACGTCATCGTCCGCGAGATCGACTGTGGCACCAGCCGCGGTATCAACATGAAGATCGGCGAGGACATCGGCGACGGCAAGGTCCTGCGTGACCAGCACGTCGAGACCAGCGTCTACGCCAGGACGCTGGCCACCGACGCGGCCGACGCCAAGGGCAACGTCGTGCTCAACGCCGGCGACGACCTCGGCGACCCGGCCATCGAGAAGCTGCTGGGCAGCGGTATCTCGCAGGTCAAGGTGCGCAGCGTGCTGACCTGTGAGTCCGCGGTGGGTATCTGTGCCACCTGCTACGGCCGTTCGATGGCGACCGGTCAGCTGGTGGACGTCGGCGAGGCCGTCGGCATCGTCGCGGCGCAGTCGATCGGTGAGCCCGGTACGCAGCTGACGATGCGTACGTTCCACCAGGGTGGTGTGGCCGGTGACGACATCACCACCGGTCTGCCGCGTGTCCAGGAGCTGTTCGAGGCCCGTGTCCCGAAGGGCAAGGCGCCGATCGCCGACGTCGATGGCCGGGTGCGCATCGAGGAGAGCGAGCGGTTCTGGAAGATCACGCTGATCCCGGACGACGGCAGCGAGGAGATCGTCTTCGACAAGCTGTCCAAGCGGCAGCGGCTGGCCAACACCCCGGACGGCCCGCTGGCCGACGGTGACCACGTCAACGTTGGTCAGCAGCTGCTGGAGGGCACGCCCGACCCGCACGAGGTGCTCCGCGTGATGGGTCCGCGTGAGGCGCAGATGCACCTGGTGGACGAGGTCCAGAAGGTGTACCGCGCCCAGGGTGTGTCGATCCACGACAAGCACATCGAGGTGATCGTGCGGCAGATGCTGCGGCGCGTCACGATCATCGACTCCGGTTCGACCGACTTCCTGCCCGGTGAGCTCCCCGAGCGCACCAGGTTCGAGGCGACGAACCGGCAGGCGGTGGCCGAGGGCGGCGACCCGGCTTCGGGCCGTCCGGTGCTGATGGGCATCACGAAGGCGTCGCTGACCACGGACTCGTGGCTGTCGGCGGCTTCGTTCCAGGAGACCACTCGCGTGCTGACCGACGCGGCCATCAACGGCCGCAGCGACAAGCTCGTCGGCCTCAAGGAGAACGTCATCATCGGTAAGTTGATCCCGGCCGGCACCGGTATCAACAAGTACCGCAACATCCAGGTGCAGCCGACCGAGGAGGCCAGGGTCGCCGCGTACGCGATCCCGTCCTACGACGACGGCTACTACACGCCGGATGTCTTCGGTACCGGCACCGGTGCCGCGGTGCCGCTGGACGACTACGACTTCGGCCGCGACTTCCGCTGACGTAGTTCTTCCTGACCGAAGAAGCCCCCGGAACTCCCGGGGGCTTCTTCGCGACCCCACCGCGGCGTCTTTAGCAGGCTAAAGACGCCGCTGAGCGTTGCTAAGTAATTCGGGCGGGCATGCTGGGGACGTGATGCTGACCGCGGAGATGGTGGTGGACGGCCTGGTGCCGTCGTCGCCGGTGGTGTCGCCGGACGGGCGACGGGTGGCGTACGTGGCGTGCGCAGCCGGAAAGGATGACCAGTTGTGGGTGGCCACCGGCGAGGGGGCGCCGCGACGGCTGGACGTCCCGGTGGCCAGGGTGACGGCGCCACGCTGGGCCGCCGACTCCGAGTCGATCTTCTTCCTGGCGGACGAGCGGCTCTACCGCGTCGGCCGCGAGCCCGCGGACTGGGGGAGCGGGATCCAGACGTACTGCCTGCTCGCCGACCCGGACCTGGTGGCCGTCGCCGTCGCGGACGAACCGGCAGACCCGCTGGTCCGCGGCAACCCGCCGCCCGCCCGGCTCCGGGTGCTCGACCTGCGCACCGGCGAGGTCCGCCTCCTGGCGGAGTTCGGCGAGCGGCACGTCGCCGAGGTCGTGCAGCGGCCGGGCGGTGGCCCGCTGGCCGTGCTGACCTGGGCGTCGGCCGAGCTGGGGCCAGGCCGGGTCGAACCCGCGCTCCACCTGGTCGACCCGGAGACGGGCGCGGTCACCGATCTCGGCGCCACCCCGGCCGAGGCCGGGACGCCGGTGTGGTCGGGCGGCGAGGTGATGTATCCGGCGCGGACGCCACCCGGGTTGCAGTCCGGTCCGGCCGTGTTCGACGGCACGCATCGCAACCTGACCGAGGGCATGACCGCGTGTCCGGTCGAGCTGGTCCAGGTCGACGACGGTGCGCCGCTGGTGGTGGTCGCCGACGGGCTGGACACCGCGGTCTGCCGGCTCGACCACGGTCGTCCGGTGGAGGTCTTCCGGACCACGGGCAGGCTGACCCAGCTCAGCGCGAACGGCGGTGTGCTGGCGGCGATCGTCAGCACGGCGGACCAGCCCAGTGACGTCCATGTGGGCCCGATCGGTGGACCGCTGCACCGGCGCAGCGACACCCGGCCGGAACTCCGTGACGTCACGTGGGGCGTCCAGGAGCGCCTGGCGTACCGGGCCGCCGACGGGCTGGCCCTGGACGGGCTGCTCGTCCTGCCGCCCGGCCGCACCCACGCCGACGGCCCGTTTCCGCTGGTGACCCTCGTCCACGGTGGGCCGGACGACCGCTACGCCGACGAGTTCATGCTGCACTGGGCGCACTGGGGGCAGTGGCTGGCCCACGCCGGCTACGCGGCGTTCCTGCCCAACCCGCGGGGCGGATTCGGGCATGGGCACGAGTTTGCCGCGAGCGTCGCGGGCGCGGTCGGTCAGGAGGAGTGGACCGACATCCTGACCGGCATCGACCTGCTGGTCGCCGAGGGTGTCGCCGACCCGGAGCGGCTGGGCATCGGCGGCTGGAGTCACGGCGGGTTCATGGCCGCGTGGGCGGTGGGGCAGACCGGCCGGTTCGCCGCCGCGGTGATGGGCGCGGGGATCAGCGACTGGGGACTGCAGGTCGCCGCCGGTGAGCTGGACGCGTTCGATGCCGAGCTTGCCGGAAGCACCGGCTGGGAGGGGCCCGGCCCGCACCCGCACGACCGGCGCAGCCCGATCTCCTACGCCTCGGCCGTCCGCACGCCGGTGCTGATCCTGCACGGGGCCGAGGACACGAACGTCCCGCTCGCACAGTCCGAGTACTTCCACCGCGCGCTGCGTCACCACGGGGTCGAGCACGAGTTCGTGGTCTACCCCGGCGAGGGCCACTCCATCCGGCAGCGGGCCCACCAGCTCGACGTCCTCACCCGCACCCGAGCCTGGTTCACCCGCCACCTGCCCCCGACGCCGGACTTAGCGGGCTAAAGACGGCGCTGAGCGTTGCTAAGTAATTGGGGCGGGCTTGGGCTTGCGGGGGCGGGGGAAGTACGTCGCGCGGACCAGGAGCGTGCCGGCCAGCAGCGGCGCGAGTGCGATGAGCAGCAGGAACACTGCCGTGTCGGCCCGTTCGATGATCGGGTTCCACCACAGCGGGCCCAGCGAGACGTCCACGACGGCGTCCTTCTCCGGCAGCGTGTCCCAGGACATCCAGCGCATCTGCGTGACCTCGTGCGTCACACCGTCGTGGGTGTAGAAGCCGTCGACACTGTCCGACGAGCCGCAGGTGGTGCACGTGCCGCTGCCCGCCGTGCCCTCCGACGCCGCCGTGACAGTCAGCCGCACCTCGGGCGCCAGTCCGGTGAGCGCGGCGGCCGCGTTCCCCGCCACCGAGATGCCCGGCACGAGCAGCGCCAGCGCGACGAGCGACCGGAAGGCCAGTGACATCGCCGTCAGCGGCTGCCGGTCCGCGGCCTCGCGCCGCCGGTTGAGCGGGCCGCGGATCGACGCGAACGCGCCCCGGCCACGGCCGAGCCACTCCGCCTCGCTCTCCGGCCGGAACGTCTCGCCCCACAGCTCCCCGGGTACCGCGGCCGCGAGCCTGACCAGCCGGAGCGAGTTGGCGAACATCCGCTCCTCGGTCAGCGAACCGGACTCCACGGCGTACAGCGAACCGCCGTGGAAGACCACCTCGCGCACCCGGAACCACGGGTCGCGCAGCAGTTCGCGGACCTCCTCGGTCAGTACTCCGGCGGCGAACTCCGGGTCGGACGTGGTCACGGTGAACCGCCGGTCGAAGCCGGTACCGGTCTCGAACCGGCGCAGCAGGGCGTCGGGCTTGGGCGCGCCGAAGGTGTTCCGGGTGATCCGGGCGTCCTCGAGCGGGGTGAACCGCTCCGGTTCGAACGCGCCGACGTTCGGCGTCAACACCAGCGACGGCACGGCGGGCGTGCGCAGCTGGACCATCGAGTAGGTCCCGTCGACCATCTCGGCGACCTTGGCGACGTCGGGAAAGCCTGGCTCCCCGCGCGGGCCCAGGGTGTACTCCAGCCCGAGCAGCCGGTGCCCGTGGTGGTCGAACTCGATCGCCGCGGTGACGCTGTCCGGCGCGCCGCTGTCGTGAGCGACGGCCAGGCCGTTGCTGGGTACGACGCCGAAGCTCGGCTCGGCCGAACCGCCGAGCCGGCGCATCCAGGTCTTCTGCCGGTAGCCCCGCCATGCCGCCCAGGCCGTGATGACCAGTGGGAACGCGAGCCAGATCAGGGTGGGAACGTCGCTGCCGGTTCCGGTCGACAGCCAGTACAACGACGTCTCCGACAGCGTGATGCCGGCGAGGGCGTAGCAGACGGCGGCTCCGCTGGGCCGCCGCCCGTCGAGCTTGTTGCCGACGAGCAGCAGGACCAGCCCGGCCGCGTAGCCGCCGACGATGAGCCACGGCCCGACGAGCTGGTGGTCCATCGGGCGAGCTTATCGGTCCATGTCGAGGTTCTGACGGCTGTCTTCCACGCTCTGCCCGCCGCCGCGCTGGGAGTTCTCGTCCATCTTGTCGAAGTCCTCGCCGTAGTCGACGGCCTTGGCGGCCAGGTCGACGACGGCCTTGCCGCCGTAGGCCGACCCCTTGGC
The DNA here is from genome assembly GCF_004214935.1 of Amycolatopsis suaedae. GTDB lineage: Bacteria > Actinomycetota > Actinomycetes > Mycobacteriales > Pseudonocardiaceae > Amycolatopsis > Amycolatopsis suaedae. The sequence continues at coordinate 161,609 of NZ_SFCC01000004.1, read as the reverse complement.
GACGTCGGCCGGGTTGACGCCGGTCACGCTCTTGAGGACCTGGTTGGGTACGCCCTTCGCGGTCTCCAGCAGGACGTCGCCGGTGGTGCCGAGCCGCGTGCCGGTGCCCTTGGCGAACGCGCCGACGATGGCCTTCTCCTGACCCGGCAGCATGCCGACCTTGCCGGCCTTTGTCAGCTTCGCGCCCTGCTTCACCAGGTCGTCGGTCCACTTGATCATGAAGTTCATGAACTTGTCGAGCAGCTTGCCGAGCTTGCCCATGTGCTTGGTGATCTTGCTCAGCGCGCTGGCCGCCTTGGCGATCGACGCCGTCATCGCGGCGGCGACCGACGAGCCGAGGCTCACCACCGACGCGGCCAGCGCCGGCAGCCAGATGTAGATCATCCAGGTGACCAGCTCGGAGATGATCGCCTTGATCACCTCTTCGATGACCGTCATGGCCATCGACCACATCTGGAGCGTCTCCGCGACCGCGCCGGCGCTGGACCCGATGCCCTGGATTCCGGTGGCGAAGTCGGCGAGGGCCTTGCGCGCGGCGTCCCCGCCACCGCCCTCCCAGTCCTTCAGCGCCTCGTCGCCGGTCTTGACGAAGTCCTCGGCGAGGGTGACGAAGCCCTTCCCGATCTCGGTGAAGTTGCCTGCCGCGTTCTTCAGTGAGGGGCCGTCGCCGGTGACGAAGTGCAGCGCGTCCTCCAGCGGCTCGACCAGTTCGAGCAGCATGTTCAGGCCGTTGCTGACCAGCCAGCCGACCGGGTCCAGGACAAAGCTGGCCATGTCGGCGCCCGCCGAGGCGACGAAGCTGGCGCCGTCGGTGACGAGCTGGGCGCTGGCGTTGGCGACGTCGCCGCCGTCCTTCGCCTCGCTGAACTTCTTGAAGTTGTCGGTGATCGTCGTGTAGCCCTTGCCGATCACCGGAGCCTTCTTGAGGGCGTCCAGGCTCTCGTCGTGTGCGGTGTGCTTGACGCCGGCCGCGATGCTGGCTTTCTCCTCGGTCATGGCCGTCCCCCTGCTCAGCGCGGTCCGTCGATCGTGGCTTCGTATTTGCCGAAGACCATCTTGGCGTCGTCGTCGAAGCCCTTGTAGATGGACGCGGCCTTGTTGAGCTTGTCGGAGAAGGCGTCGACGCCGGTCTTCATCAGCCCGAGCAGCTCGCGCAGTTCGGCGAGCTTGCCGGTGTAGGTGTCCTTGACCGCCAGTCCGATGAGGCCCCACGACTCGTTGGTGACGTCGGCCTTGTCGACCAGCGCGCCGAACTTGTCGGCCTCCGTCTTGTAGTAGCCGAGGTCGGTCGCGTACTTCGTCAGTGCCTCGACGTTGACCTTGTGACCGTCGCCGGTGGTAGTCATCGGTGGTCCTCTTCGTTGTCGAACAAGTTCTTGAGGAACTGGTCACCGGCCGAGCTGGTGCTCGGCGCCTGCGTGCCGCCGGTAGCCGGTTCGTCCGCCCTTCGCAGCACCGTCTCCTCGCTGAAGTCGCCGTCGTCGCGGGTGGGCTTGGCGCTCGGTGGAGACTCCTCCGAGATCTTCGACTTCAGATCGGCCGCCGTGGTTCCCAGCGCTTCCGCCTGCGCCTCGAAGACCTGGTCTTTCAGGTTGAGGTTGAACGCGGCGCCCATGTGCGCGTCGACGATCCCGGCCTGCTGCTGGGCGGCGTCGGCGACCGCCCGGTGCAGGGTGGCGAGGATGGTCGCGGCCAGTTGCTGCGGCTGCTGCCGCATGGCGTCCGCGGTGAGCTGGATGTCCCGGACCGAGCCGCCCGGTCCGGCGACGACCGTTACCGAACGGTCCGGTGACACGGCCTGTGCCTCCAGGGTGGTCAGCTCGCTCTGCATCTCCCCGACGGTCGAGAACTGCGTCTGCGCCTGCTCGATCTTCGACTGGAACTTCTCGAACTCCGCGAGGAGACGGTCCATCTCTGCCGACACGGCGGACCCCTAACTTTGCTGGCTGCGCGTCTTCTGTGTGCGAAGTATGCAACCTCTGTCACTCCCGCGCTCCGAAGTCGCCGATCCGGGGTACCGCCCGGAGCGGCTTTAGCGGGCTAAAGACGGTTCCCGGGGCTTGACTGACGGCAGTCGGAGCCTAATACTCGGAACCAAGCGATTGGAGACGAGTTATGACTGCACGGCGTGCCGTGTCGAATCCGCTGGGACTGGCGGTGCTGGGGTTGTTGATGGAGAGTCCGGCGCACCCGCATGCGCTTGCGGCAACGCTGCGTGAGCGGGGGATGGACGCGGCGTTCAAGGTGACCACCGGCTCGCTGTACGACGTCGTGCGGGCACTGGAGCGGGCAGGCTGGATCGCGGCACGGGAGACGGTGCGGGTCGGCGCCCGTCCCGAGCGGACGATCTACGAGCACACCCCGGAGGGCACCGCGGAGTTCGTGCGCTGGGTCGACGAGCTGCTCCGCGTCCCGGCGGCCGACTATCCGAAGTTCCTCTCCGCCGTGAGCTACCTCGGTGCGCTCGGCCCGGACGGGGCGGTGGAGGCGTTGAGCGAACGGGCCGGCCGCCTGCGTGAGCAGCTCGAGGAGGCCACTCGCGAACACCGGCGGGTGCTGGACTCCGGCGAGGTGCCCCGGCTGTTCGTGATCGAGGTCGAGTACGCCGTCCGCATGCTGGAGGCGGAGCTCGGCTGGGTCGAGGACATCATCGAGGACATCGGGGACGGGAAGCTCGCGTGGCCGGCGGCCGCACCCGCCTGGGTGAGCGCGGGATGAGCGTCCTGGTCGCCGGTGCCGGACCGGCCGGACTGCTGGTGGCGGCGGAACTCGCGCTGGCGGGCGTCGGCGTGCGGGTGGTGGACCGGCTGCCTGCCCGGTCGGCGTTCTGCCGGGGGTTCACGCTCAACGCCCGCAGCCTGGAGCTGCTGGACCGGCGCGGCCTCGCCGGGCGCTTCCTCGCCGAGGGGCCGACCGTCCCGTTCACGATGTTCGCCGACCCGAGCCGCCCACTCGACCTCACCACGCTCGCCAGCGATCACCCGTACGTGCTCGGCATCCCGCAGACCCGCACCGAGGAACTTCTCGAACAGTGGCTGGCCGAACTCGGGGTGCCGGTGGAGTGGGGTCACGAGGTCGTCGGCCTGCGTGCCGGCGACACCGGGGTCGACGTGACGCTGGCGCCCGGCGGCACGGTGCGGGCCGACTACCTGGTCGGCTGCGACGGCAGCCGCAGCACGGTGCGCAAGCTGGCCGGCATCGGGTTTCCCGGAACCGACGCGACCCGGTTCGGCCTGCTCGCCGACGTCGAACTCGCCGACCCGGAAGCGCTGCCGTTCGGGATGACGACGGGGGTGGACGGCACCGTGTTCGCCATCCCGCGTCCCGGCTACCTGCGAGTGGTGATCGACGAGCCGCACCCGCCGGAGGACCGGGACACCCCGGTCACGCTCGACTACTTCCAGCGGCAGCTGGACCGCGTCCTCGGGTACCGGGTCGAGCTGCGGGCGCCGCGGTGGCTCAGCCGGTTCTCCGACGCCGCACGTCAGGCGGACCGCTACGTCGCCGGCCGGGTGATGCTGGCGGGAGACGCGGCCCACGTCCATCCGCCGGCGGGTGCGGTCGGCGTCAACGTGGCCCTCGCCGATGCGATGAACCTCGGGTGGAAGCTGGCCGCGACCGTTCGCGGTCACGCACCGGCCGGGCTGCTCGGCACCTACGACGACGAACGCCGTTCGTCCGGCGCTGTCGTGCTTCGGACCACCCGCGCGCAGTCGGTCCTCGGCGACCCAGACCCGCGACTGGATCCGGTCCGCGAACTGCTGGCCGAACTGGCCGCGTTACCGCAGGTCAACGACTACCTGGTGGAGCTGGTGACGGGCGTCGGGACACGGTACGACATGGGTGTGCCGGGCGAGCATCCCTGGCTCGGCAGGCTTGTCCCCGACCTGGGGCTCGTCGTCGACGGGGAGCCGACCAGCCTGGCGCGCCTGCTGCGGCCGGGCCGTCCGGTGCTGCTGTGGTTCGCCGAGCGGCCGCCGCGGGTCCCCGGGACCGTCGTGCTGTGCCGTGCCGAATGTCCCGTTCACCCCGGAATCGAGGGCATCCTGGTCCGTCCGGACGGCTTCGCGGCGTGGATCTCCACGGCCGCCGACCCACAGCCGCAGTCGACCCTGGACGCCGCTCTGGCCACCTGGTGCGCCCCGCCGCCGTCTTTAGCGGGCTAAAGACGGCGCCGGGGCGCGGAGAGGTCCCCCGACGAACCTCCCCGCGCCCCGGCCGAGGCGTCTTTAGCGTGCTAAAGCCGCCGCCGGCTGGCCACGATGGCCGCTCGGCCGACCGCGATCACCAGGACGACGGCCGGGAGGCCGTAGCTGATCAGCGGGTTGCCGGTCACCAGGAACTGCAGCAGCACCGTCAGAACCACCAGGGCGGGCAGGTCGACGGCGAGCTGCCCGCCGACGGTCTTGGCCAGCTTGGTCCCCAGCAGGACGGACATCCGGTCATCGGACGACATGTCGGTTTCCTCTCTCACGGACGGGGTTCCCAGCGGAAGAAGCCCGCGATCACCAACCCGAACACCACGGCCCACAGCGCCGTGGACGCCAGCCCGAGGCTCACCCCGGGCAACTGGTCGAACGCGGCCCCCGCCGCGGCTCCCGACCAGCCCTTCACCACCAGGTCGCCCGCGCCGATCAGCGGCATGACCGACGCGCCCAGCGCCACCGCCTCGTTGGCGACGTCCTGCAGGAACAGCCCGGTCATCACCAGGATCACCACCGGGAACGACGTGATGTGCGTGGCTTCGACGCTCTTGCTCAGCGCCGCCGTCGCCATTCCCGCGGCGAGCGCGGTGAACACCCCGAGCACCACACCGAGCAGCACGAGCAGTGGGTTCTCCGGCATCGGCGCACCGATCGCCACACAGAACCCGAAGTACAGCAGCAGCTGGCCCAGGCCGAGCACGACCATGGGAGCGGTGATCCCGGCGATCACCCCGGCGTCGCTCAGCTCGCTGGTCCGCAACCGCTTGAGCACCAGCGACTGCCTGCGCCCGGTGAACACCATCATGCTGGTCATGAACACCGACAACAGGAGCAGCAGGACGAACCGCGACCCCAGCAGCGGCCCCCAGCGCTCCGGCGGGTTGTCCCGGTCGCTGAACCAGCTCAGCACACACAGCCCGACCGGGGCCACCAGCGCCGAGAACAACGTGATCTTGCCGCGGAACAGGAGCTTGGTCTCGGCCAGCCCGAGCCGCAGCGGGCGCGCCATCACTGTCATCGGTCCGCTCCGATCGCCAGGAAGATCTCGTGCAACGACGCCTGCGACGCGGTCAGACCGCCCAGCCGGACCCCCGCCGACTCGGCCCAGCGCAGCAGGTCGGACAGGTCCGACTGCAGTTCGACGGTCTGCACCAGCACGTCCGTGCCCCCGGTCACCGACACCGAACCCCGCAGCGGCGGCAGCGACCCCGCGAGCTCGGCGGGAACCCGGGCGGTGATCCGCGCCGGATGCGCGCCCAGCACCTCGTCCAGCGTTCCCGCCACGGAAATCGCACCCTCGTGCATGATCGCCACCCGGTCGGCCAGCGCCTCCGCTTCCTCCAGGTAGTGCGTGGTGAGCAGGATCGTGCGGCCGGCGTCGCGCAGGCCGGCGATGACCTTCCACATCCGCTGCCGCGACTCCGGGTCCAGCCCGGTGGTCGGCTCGTCGAGAATCACCACCTCGGGACGTCCCCAGGTCGCCAGCGCGAAGTCCAGCCGCCGCCGCTCCCCGCCGGACAGCTTCTCCACCGCCACCCCGGCCCGGTGGCTCAGCTCGACGCGGTCCAGCACGTCGTCGACGTCGTCGCGCCTGCTGCTCAGCCCCGCCCACAGCCGCACCGTCTCGGCGACGGTCAGCTCCGCGACCAGCCCGGCTTCCTGCAGCATCACCCCCACCCGCGGCTTGACGGCCGTCCGCGACCGGAACGGGTCGTGCCCCAGCACGCTGACGCTGCCCCCGTCAGGCCTGCGAAAGCCCTGCACCATCTCCAGTGTCGTGGTCTTGCCGGCCCCGTTGGTGCCCAGCAACGCCAGGATCTCCCCGGAGCGCACCGTGAAATCCACCCCGCTGACGGCGGCGAACTCCCCGTAGGAGTACCGCAGCCCGCGGACTTCTATCGCTGTCATGCCGACCACGATCGTCCACACGCGACCCCCGGCAGCAGTCCCCGCTGTCACCGCCTCGCCTGACACCCCTACGCGAACGGCATGACACCTGTCATGCGCTGTTACGTTCGACCCGTGCGCAACGTGATCCAGCAGTTCCGGCCGCGCGAGCGCGACGCCGTCGAATCACTGCGCCGCTACGGCCTGTTCGGCACGGTCAGCGCCGTCGGCACGGCCGCGGTGGCGCTGCCGATCGCCGTGCTGGCCGAGGAAGGGCAGCCGCTGCGGGCCGCCCTGCTGATCGTCGGGTGCCTCGTGGTGTCCGTCCTGCACCTGCGCTGGATCCTGGTCGCCTTCCGGGACGGCGGACTGCCCGGGCCGGTGTGGTCATCGGTGGCGTGTGGCGTGATCGCCGTCGTCACCCTGCTGATCGCGCCGGGTTTCGCGGTCAGCAGCGTGGTCTGCGCCCTGCTCGCCGGAATGGCCGGGACCGAGCTGCTGTTCAGCAGGCTCCGCTGGGCGAGCTGGTGGGTGATCCTGGCCTGGTCGGCGTTCGTGGGGTTCCTGGTGTGGCTGCGGCCGCCCGACCGCGCCGACACCGACGCCGAGGTGCTGACCGTCGCTGCGGCCGCCGCGGCGGTGGCCGTCTTCGTGACGTTCGCCGAGTTCCTCACGCTGCGCCAGTGGGTGCTGGCGATGGAGCTGGAGACGGCGCGGCGCGAGGCCGACGAACTGGCCACCACCAGGGAACGGCTCCGCCTCGCCGAGGACCTGCACGACATCCTCGGCCACGCACTCGAGGTGGTCTCCCTCAAGAGCGAGCTGGCCAGCCGCCTGTCCGAGACCGACCCGGAACGGTCCCGCGCGGAGCTGACCGAGGTCCAGCGGCTGGCCCGGGGAGCCCTGCACGACGTCCGCGCGCTGGTGCAGGGCAGGCAGTCCACCGAACTGCCCGCCGAACTCACGGCCGCCCGCTCACTGCTGGGCTCCGCCGGCATCGAGTGCGAGTTCGACGCCGACACCAGCATGCTCGACCCGGCCGCGAGCGAACTGTTCGGGCGCGTGCTGCGGGAGGCGGTCACCAACCTGCTCCGGCACTCCGCCGCCACCCGCTGCGAGGTGACGCTGCGGTTCGCCCCGGAGACGGTCCGGCTGACCGTCGTCAACGACGGCGCCGCACCGATGCGCGACTCCGACGGCACCGGGCTGCGCGGCCTGGCCAGGCGGGTCACCGACGCCGGCGGAACGTTCGACGCCGGCGGCACCGGCGGCCGGTTCACCGTCGACGCCGAACTGCCGAGGAGGTTGCGGTGATCCGGGTGGTGCTGGCCGACGACGAGCAGCTGACCAGGCAGGCCGTCGAATCCCTGCTGAACCTTGAGCCGGACCTGGACGTCGTGGCCGGGGTGTCCGACGGCGCCGCCGCGCTCGCCGCACTGGCCGAGCATCGCCCGGACGTCCTGGTGGTCGACCACGAGATGCCCGTACTGGACGGGCTCGCCGTGCTGACCCGGATGCGGGCCGAGCACCCTGGCGTGCGGACGGTGATGCTCACCCGGCATGCCCGGCCCGGCGTGCTGCGGCAGGCGTTGTCGTTGGGCGCCAAGGGATTCCTGGCCAAGACGGCGCCGGCGTCACTGCTGGCCGACGTGGTGCGGCGGGTGCACTCCGGCCTGCGTTACGTCGATCCCGACTTCGCGGCGGACGCGCTGGCCGAGGTCGCCTGCCCGCTCACCGAGCGGGAACTGGACGTGCTGCGGCTGGTCGACGACACCATCACCGCGACCGAGATCGCGCGGAAACTGCACCTGTCCGCCGGGACCGTGCGCAACTACGTCTCCTCGGCGATGACCAAGCTCGACGCCCGCAGCCGCGGCGAGGCCGCACGGCTGGCCCGCGACCACGGCTGGATCTAACGCAGCGACCGCCGCGACACCGGGAAGTCGAAATAGGTGTCCGGGAACGGCTCGTCGTTCAGCGTGAAGTGCCACCACTCCTCGGGCAGGTTACCGAAACCGGCCTCGGCCAGGACGGTCTTCAGCAGCTGCCGGTGTTCCCGCGCCGCGCCGGTGACGCGGGGGTCGTCGGTGTGCGAAAGCGTGTCGAAGCAGTCGTAGCCGGTCGCCATGTCGACGGTGTTGTCCGGGAACCGCACGGGTGCGTAGCAGTTCTTCAGCGGTTCGCCGGGAAAGTACGGCCGCTGCCAGCGCGGCGGCAGCCGCACCAGGGTGACGTCAAGCGTGCTTCCCCTGCTGTGGCCGGACTTCTCCGCGATGTAGCCGTCGGCGAACAGCCGTGTCTTGTCCACCCTCGGGTAGAACTCCGTCTTCATCTTCTGGTCGCCGAGGTCGCGTGCCCACTCGACGAAGTGGTCGACCGCGCGCTGCGGGCGGAAACAGTCGTAGACCTTCAGCGTGTAGCCCATCCGCAGGACCTTGCGCTGCGCGGCCCGCAGGGCCTTCGCCGCGGGTTTGGTGAGCAGGCACAGCGGCTGGACGTAGCCGCGGATCGGCGTGCCGACGAAGTTGTGGCTTGTCGTGTAGCGGATGTCGTGCAGGATCGTCGGATCCACGTCGCGCAGCGCGACGAACTCCCTCGGGGCGGCCGAGGCGGTCGCGGTCATCGTGCCGGCGGCGAGCAGGGTCGCCAGCAACACGGTGGCGAGGCGTCGAACCAATGTCAGCACGTCGGAAAATTACCACTATCGTGTCGGGTCTGTCCCACACCGTGATCTCACGTTGACCTGACACCGGCGTGGGCGACACGATTTTCCCCATGTCTCCCCACGTCGCCCTGGTGGCGCGACGACACGTCGATCTGCGCCGGCAGGCCAGCGCGCTCTGTCCGGCCCGCTGAGGCCGGTTCTTCTCACCCGTTGAAACACGGTGGTTTCACCGTGCCCTTTTCTTTCCTGCGAACAGGGAGTAATTCATGCTGCCCAATTCGCCACGCTGGCGAAAACTGACGGTGGGCGCGGCCGCGACGGTGCTCGCCGTCGGAGCCGTGACCTACACCGGATCCAGTACCAGTGCCTACGCCGACGTCGAGGTGGTCACCGACGCGCGGACGGCGTCCGACGGCAAGCAGTACTGGGTGCGTAATCACCTCGTCCCCACCGCCAAGAATTCCGGACAGCGCAAGGAATGGCTGCTGGTCTGGGCCGGTGACGAGAACATCGCCGACACGCTCGTCAAGGACGTGAAGAACCTCCCCGGCACGATCGGCGGGGGACTCGGCAAGATCCGCAACGCCCTGCCCGGCCCGGACTTCCTCGCCGTCATCGACGCGACGAAGGGCTCGCCGGACTACGGCAAGGTCGTCAACACCGCGACCGTCGGCCCGCTGGTGGAGAACGAGCCGCACCACATGCAGTACGTGTGGCACAAGGGCGACACCATCTACGCCGGTGCGTTGTTCGCCGCCGCGACCTACACGTTCGACGTGGCGGCACTGCCGCAGCTCAAGCTCAAGGGCGTCAGCCTGCCCACCAACACCCTGGGCGGGTCGGTGCCGGACGCCTACTGGACGCTGAAGGACGGCACCGCCTACGGCACCTACATGGGTGGCCCGGTCGTGCCCGGTCCCTATGCCTACGCCAACGGTCAGGTGGCGGTCGGCAATGGCTTCGCGGGCAGTCCGGGTGCGCTGGTCCGGTTCGACCGGACCGGGAAGGTGCTCTCCCAGACGTCCGCGGCGACCCCGCAGGGCGACAACGAGAAGCTGTGCGCCAACCTGCCCAGACTGGGCAAGCCGACCTGCGCCAACCCGCACGGCATCCAGGCCCGCGAGGACCTGAACACCCTGGTCACCAGCGACTACGCCGAGCCACGCAACATCATCCTCGACCCGGTCAAGCAACCTTCGCCCTACCTGCGCAGGCCGACGGTGCGGACGTGGGACATCTCCGACCGGAACAACCCGAAGCTGCGGGCGGTGTCCTACCTGCCGGACGGTCCGCGGGCCGACCCTGCCGACCCACTGCACTCCGAGAGCCGCGCGGTCATGGAGACGACGGTGACCAACCTGCCCGGCCACAAGGGCGCGTTCGCGCAGACCATGCAGGGCGGTGCCGTGTTCTACACGCCGGACATCACCGCCAGGGAACCGCGCTGGGTGCAGGTGTTCGACGACGGCGCGGCCAACAAGGCCATCCACGCCGGAAACGACAGCAACGGCGGCGGGTCCAACGGCGGCTGGATCCAGACCAGCCCCGACGACCGGTTCCTGTACCGGGCCATCACCGGTCGCGGCAAGGGCGCGCTGGGGCCGAACGACCCCGGCTCGACGGGCGGCGTCTACGTGCTCGACATCCGGAAGCTGCTGGCGGCGGGTACGGATTTCAAGTGCCGGATCGACACGTTGCCGGAGTCGCGTAACGGCGGTGCGGAGAGCGACTGCCCGACGGTGGCCGGTGCGGCGCCGATCAACCCGGGACAGCCGGCGGCCGGTCCGCACTGGGGCGCCTACGACAACTTCACGCTCGGGGCGGACGGCTTCTACCACGAGACAGATCAGCCGTCGCGGCTCGCGGTGTCGAACTACTTCGTCGCGCGGTCCGGTTTGGACGGTGACCACAAGGTGAACATGCTGAACCTGGGCAGGGACGGGAAGGTCTCGCTGGACGAGAACTTCCGGGACGAGTTCTCCGGTCAGGTCGGCATCAACTTCAACCGCAGGTCGTGGCCACACGGCGACTTCGGCAACGCCAAGCCGCACTCGGAACTGTTCGTCGTCGCCGACGCGGACGTGAAGTAACCCATGGATCACGGCACTCATTCCAGCCTCGGGCCCGCCGGAGCCGACCTCGTCGTCGTGCTGGTCCGGCTGGCGCTGCTGCTGACCGCGGCGGCGGTGGCGGGAACCGGGCTGCTGCGCCCGGTGGCCGGTGACGTGGGCAGTACGGCCCGGCTGACCGGGGCAGGCCTCGCCGGGATCTCGGCGGTGCTCGCGCTGCTGTCGATCACGGCGTGGGACGTCAACCCGGTCGCCGGTGCGGGCCACGCCGTGCTGGTGATCGCGGTCGCCGTCGCCGTCTGGCTGCCGGGTGCCCACCGGGCCGCCCGCTGGCTGGCGGTGCCGCTGATCCTGTTGCTGGTGGTGGAAACCGCGGCTGGCCGGTCCGGTGTGGACTTCGCCGTCGACACCGTGTACGTGGCCGCCGCGGCCACCTGGTTCGGTGCGGTGATCCTGCCGCGGCGCTGGGAGTCGGCGACGCTGCGGCCGGGTCCGCTGGCCATCACCCTGGCCGGTCTGCTGGTGGTCGCCGGGGTGGTGCGGCTGGTCGCGTCCGGGGTCGGATTCGACCGGCGGCTGTACGACAGCGCGTTCGGCCTGGTGCTGACGGCGTCGGTCGTGCTGCCGATCGTGGTGCTGGTGCTGACGATCCGGGGTCTGGGATACCAGACTGGCGGAATCGTTGTGGCAGCGGCGTTTCTGGCGTGGACCGCGCTCGCCGCCGTGCCGGTGCCCGGTCCGCTGCCGGAACCCGGGGTCCCGGTGCTGGCCGAGGCGGCCGGAGTGCCGGTGCTGATCAGTCCGCACCGGCCGGGCACCAACCTCGTGCACCTGCCCGCGGCGGCGGGACAGGACGCCGAGGTCTCGGTCGGGGACGGGCCGGCGCGCCGGGCCGTCCCGCGGCTGGGTGCCGAGGGGACCTGGGCGGAGGTCGAGCTGCCCGAGGGGCGTGGTGAGCTGACGGTGCGCTCCGGCGGGCGAAACGGCACCGTCGACGTCGACACCGGCAGCGGTACCGGCCCGGCTTCGGCGTCCGGTGTGGACGGTCCGGAGTGTGCTTCCGCCGCGCTGGGCGCACTCGTCGCGGAACGCCGGGAGGTACTTGGCGCCTGCCCGGCGGACGCACTGTCCGATGAGGACGCCGACGCGCTGCGGCAGCTGGTCGGGTTCCTCGACGAGCGCGGGGTGGCCGGTGTCGCGGTCGCCGCCGACGCCTCGCCGAGGGGCACCCGGGCGGCAGAGGTGGTCAGGGACGCGGCCGCGGCACACGGGCTGCGTGCCGACAGCGGGCCCGGTGCGGACAACGCGCTGGTCGCCGTCGGCGGCTGGGCCGCGGCGCAGACCGCGCTGACCGAGGCCGCGGACGTGCAGCGGGACAGCGCGTCCTACCCGTTCGGCCTGTACCTCGCACCGTGGCTGCTGCACGGGCCGGTGGTCAACTCGGTCACCAGCTCCGCGGTGCCGCTGCGGTTCGACCCGAGGGAACAGCTGGCGGTCACCTACGCGGTGGCCGTCGGCAACGCCTTCGGTGAGGAGAGCCCGACGCCTGCCGGGTTCCACACCTGGCTGGGGCCGCAACGTCATGCGGCGTCCGGCCCGGTGCGGGTGTTCGCCGCCGCCCAGGTGACCGCCATGCCGATGGGCCCGGACGAGGTGCACGTACCGGGCATGCCGATGAACACCGAGCTCGCGGGGCAGTGGGTTCCGCGCGCCACGGTGGTGCCGGTGTCGGCGCCACTGCCTGTCCCGCGACGAGTGGAAGGGAGGTGAGAGATGAAACGGATGTCCGCCCGTGTGCTGGTCGCCGGTGCGGCGCTGGCCGTGCTGTCGCTGGTGACCGGAGGGGTCGCCGGAGCCGCCGAGACGCCGGTCTGGGTACTGCCCGGCGTCGACCTCGGCGGGCTGCTCGGGCCGGTGGCCGGTCTGCCCGCCGACGCGCTGGCGCCGGTCTACGGCTTGCTGACCCTGTTGGGTGCCTAGTGAAAGGCGAGAACTGATGCGGAAGAACCTCGTGCGCGTGGCAGCCGTCGCCGCGTTCACCGGGGCCGTGCTGGCCGGCGGGGTCGCCCCGGCGCTGGCCGACCCGGTGATCGTCGACGAGCCCGACACCAGCGAGCTGAACAACATCTGGACGTTCGATCCGCTCGGCGTTCCGGTGCTCGGCCTGATCCAGTCCGTCGTCCAGGCCCCGGGGAGGTTGTTGCCCAGCTGATTCGCGTATTCGTGGTGGAGACAGGTGGGGCCACCGTCGTAGCGGCGGTGGCCCTCACTCCGGCCGGTTGTCCTCCCCGGCGGGACGCAGCCCGCGCAGGCTGCCCGGTGGCATCGCGCGGTCGCCGGTGTGCTCGTCGACCAGCTCGGCCTGCCGGCGGACCGACTCGGTGGCCGCCTCGTGGACCGTGTTCAGCAGCGTGCCGACCAGCTCGTCGGCCGGCAGGTCGAACGCGTCTCCGGTGAGCTGGATGTCCTTGATCGTCCCGCCCGGGCCGGCGACGACCGTGACCGATTCGTCAGCCGACGTTGCGGTGGCTTCGACCTGGCCCAGCTCGTGGTACAGAGCCGTGGGGCCGGACGGTGGGGCCTTCGGAGTGGTCTTCGCGGAGTCGGCTATCAACTCCTCGTGGTCCCTCGTCACAGCACCCTCCCCTCGTTGGTCACCTGATTGTCGTACAGGAACTCCTCGCTGCCCAGGGCATCTTTCACGTCAGTGCTGCTGTCGGCACGACGTGAGAAAGGCCGTAGGCTCGATCCAATGAGCGCGGCATCCACCAAGGAGCAGCCGATGGTCGAGACCCGGCACCAGACGCAGCTGCTGACCCTGCTCCGGGACGAGGGTCCCATGTCGAGGGTAGAACTCGGCGAACGGCTGGAACTGCCGCGTGCCCGGGTCGCCGCCGAGGTGACCCGGCTGGGCGAACTCGGGCTGGTCGAGGTGGCCGGGCCGTCGGCCAGCAGGGGCGGGCGCCGGTCCACCCTGCTGCGGCTCGCGAGCGACCTGCGGATCCTCGCCGTCGACGTCGGCGCGACGTCGGTGTCGATCGCGGTCACCGACGCGTCCTGCGAGGTGTTCGCGCACACCGTCGAGGACTGCGACGTGCGGCAGGGGCCGCACTCGGTGCTGCACCGGGTGGCCGAGCTGGCGGAGAAGATCCGGCAGCAGGCGCCGGGCCGGTTGCTGGCCGCGGGGATCGGGCTGCCCGGCCCGGTGAGCTTCGCCGAGGGCATGGCCGTGGCGCCGCCGATCATGCCGGGCTGGGACCGGTTCTCCGTGCGGGACCACCTGGGCGGGCTGTGGGGCTGCCCGGTGGCGGTGGACAACGACGTGAACGCCATGGCGCTGGGCGAGCGGCACGCCGGGGTGGCGAAATCGCTGGACGACCTGGTGTTCGTGAAGGTCGGAACCGGTATCGGCTGCGGGATCGTGCTGGGCGGCAAGGTGTACCGGGGCGTGGCCGGAGCGGCGGGTGACATAGGTCACATTCGGCTCGACGACTACGGCCCGACCTGCGCGTGTGGCGAGGTCGGCTGCCTGGAGGCGTACTTCGGTGGCGCCGCGCTGGCCCGCGACGGCCTGACCCTGGCCCGCAGTGGACGGTCGGCGTTCCTCGCCGGGGTGCTGGCCGAGCAGGGGGCGGTGACGGCGCACGACGTCGGCCTCGCCGCCGCGTCCGGCGACTTCGGCGCGGTGAACCTGATCCGCGACGGCGGGCGCAGGCTGGGCCAGGTGGTGGCGTCGCTGGTCAGCTTCATCAACCCGGGCATGGTGGTGATCGGCGGCGGTGTCGCGCAGCTCGGCCACCAGCTGCTCGCCGAGGTGCGCAGTGCCGTGTACCGCCGTTCACTGCCGCTGGCCACCGGCAATCTGCCGATCGTGCTGTCCGAGCTGGGCGAGACCGCCGGCGTCATCGGCGCCGCCTGGTCCGCCGCCGACCGGGCCTTCGCCCTCACCTGAGCAGCCGGGAACCGTCTTTAGCCCACTAAAGCCGAATCCTTGGTCCTCGATCCGCTCGGACGCGGTCGGGCCCTTCAGTCGGCGTCTTCCCTCCTCGCCGTCGGCCGCTGAGCGGCCTTTGGGCTCGTCAGTCCAGACGCCGACGGCCCGACCGGTGCCGGTCGGGTTCGCCGCGCCGTCTTCAGCGGGCTAAAGACGGCGCTTCGTGACCGCAGCTAACTAGTCCGGCGGGTAACGGATCGGCCAACGGGGTCTATACGAAACCGGCAGCGGCGTGCATACTTTCGGTCAACATGAGCGAAAGTTTGGTGCAAACGGGTGCTCTATTTGGGGGTATGACGGGAATGTTCCCGTCAAACCACCTTGACGGGTGACGCGCGCCACCTTACTTTCGCTGCCGAGACAACAAAGTGAGGGCAGAGTGGCCTTAAGTGACAGCGTGCCGATCACTGGCCGGGCCGACCCGGTCAGTCAACGCACCGCCAACCTCGCCGCGCTGCTGCGCGCGCTGCGGTCGGGCCCGCTGTCCCGCACTCAACTCGCCGCCCGGTGCGGCGTCAACAAGGCCACCGTGTCCAGCCTGGTCACCGAACTGAGCGGCCGCGGCCTGGTACGCCCCGCCGGCATGCTCACCGGCGTCTCCGGCCGCCCCAGCCAGCTGGTCGAACTCCGCGGCGAGAGCGCCTACGGCCTCGCGCTCGGCATCGAGGCCGACCGCTTCTCCGCACTGGCCACCGACCTCGCCGGACGCGTCGTCGCCGAGCGCACCGCGGCCGCCGACGTTGTCACCCTCGGCCTGCACCGCGGCATGGACGAACTGGCCGAACTGGCCCACGACCTGCTCGCCGGCATGGAAGCCCCGCCGGCCGGGGTGACCGTCTCCGTCCCCGGCCTCGTCGATTCCGCCGGCGCCCTGCTGCGCTTCGCCCCCACCCTGCGCTGGCGCGACGCCGAGATCGCCGACCTGCTCGCCGCCCGGCTCGGCCTGCCGCTGGCCGCGATCGCCGTCGACAACGAGGCCAACCTCGGCGCGCTGGCCGAGGCACACGCCCGGCCCGGAGTGAGCGACCTGTTCTACCTCAGCGGCGGCATCGGCATCGGCGGCGGCCTGGTCTGCGGCGGCCTGCTACAGCGCGGCGCCCGCGGGTTCGCCGGCGAGGTCGGCCACGTCACCGTCGACCCGCAGGGCGAGCACTGCCCGTGCGGCCGCCTCGGCTGTCTGGAGACCAAGGCGGGCCTGCCCGCGGTGCTGCGCGCCGCCGCCCCGGCCGAGGACCGCCTGCACGACCCCGCGCTCGGCGTCGACGGCCGGGCCCGGCTGCTGCGCGAACGGGTCCGCCAGAACGACCAGCGCGCCGTCGCCGCCGTGCACGAACTCGGCGTCGCGCTCGGCGTCGCACTGTCCACTGTGGTCGACGTCCTCGACCCGGACGTCATCGTGCTCGGCGGCTACCTCGCCGAGCTGGGCGACTGGCTGATCGAACCGGTCCGGCTGGAACTCGGCGCCCGGACGCTGGCCAACCACGCCCGCTGCCGCGTCGAGGCGTCCTCGCTGGGAACGACCGCGGGCCTGCGCGGCGCCGCCCACCAGGCCATCGAGCGGCTGTTCACCGATCCGACCCTGTCCCCCCTGACCGAGGAGGCTCAGGCATGACCCTGCTGTCCGTCCGCGGGATCGTGAAGACGTTCCCCGGCGTGCGTGCGCTCGACGGCGTCGATCTCGACGTCGCACCGGGCGAGGTGCACTGTCTGCTCGGCCAGAACGGTGCGGGCAAGTCGACGCTGATCAAGGTTCTCGCCGGTGCCCACCAGCCCGACGAGGGCACGATCACCTGGAACGGCGAGCAGGTCACGCTGGCCAATCCGGTCGCGGCGCTCAAGCTCGGCATCGCCACGATGTACCAGGAACTGGACCTCGTGCCCGGCCTCTCGGTGGCGGAGAACATTTTCCTCGGCAGGGAGCTGGACCGCTTCGGCTTCACCAAACGTTCCGAGGCACGCGCCCGCGCCGCGGAGCTGATGGCCCGGCTCGGGCACCCGGAGATCCGCCCGGGCACCGAGGTCGGACGGCTGTCCGCGGCCGGCCAGCAGCTGGTGTCGATGGCCAGGGCACTGGCCGACGACGCCCGCCTGATCGTGATGGACGAGCCGACCGCCGCGCTGGCCGGCGAGGAGGTCGACAACCTGTTCCGCATCGTCGGCGAGCTGACCGCCGACGGCGTCGCGGTCGTCTACATCTCCCACCGGCTGGAGGAACTGCGCCGGATCGGGCACGTGGTGACCGTCCTCAAGGACGGCCGGACCGTGGCCGCCGGCCTGCACGCCCAGGACACGCCGACCTCGGAGCTGGTCCAGCTGATGGCGGGAAAGAAGGTCGAGACGGTCTTCGGCCCGCGCCACGACGGGCACGCCGACCGGGCCAACCCGGTCCTCGAGGTCGACGGCCTGACCAGGACCGGCGAGTTCGCCGACGTCGGGTTCACCGTCCACGCGGGCGAGGTCGTCGGCATCGCCGGACTGGTCGGCGCCGGGCGCAGCGAGCTGCTGGAGACGATCTTCGGCGCCCGCAAGGCCGACTCCGGCACGGTCACCGTGAACGGGAAGAAGGTGCGCGGCGGCAGCGTCTCCGCCGCGGTGTCGGCGGGGATCGGCCTGGCGCCGGAGGAACGCAAGAGCCAGGGCCTCGTCCTCGACCTGCCGGTCGCGCACAACGTGTCGCTGGCCAGCCTCACCCGCTACGCCAAGCTCGGGTTCACCGACCGCGGCAGGGAGATGGCCGAGGCCACCGCGAAGCTCAAGGAACTGGACCTGCGGCCCGCCGATCCGCGGCGGATCATCCGCACGCTGTCCGGCGGAAACCAGCAGAAGGCGGTGCTGGCCCGCTGGCTGGTCCGCGGCTGCGAGGTGCTGCTGCTGGACGAACCGACCCGCGGCGTCGACGTCGGCGCGCGGTCGGAGCTGTACCGGCTGATCGACGAACTGGCCCAGAGCGGCGTGGCGATCGTGCTGGTGTCCAGCGAGATCCCCGAGGTGCTCGGCCTGTCCGACCGGGTGCTGGTGCTGCGTGAGGGACAAGTGCTCGCCGACCGGCCGTCCGCCGAACTCACCGAGGCGGACGTGCTGGATGTGATCATGGAGGGAAGTGCGGCGTGACCGAACAGACCGAGGCGGTGCGTGCCGACAGCACGCCACCGGCGCAGACGCCGGAATCCCGGCAGCGCAACGGATCCGGCTTCCGGCCGGACGTGCGCCTGCTCGGCCTCGCCGGGGTGCTGCTCGTGTTGTGCCTGGTGGGGTACTTCACCGCGCCCGAGCAGTTCCTCACCGAGGGCAACCTGTCGACGATCCTGCGCCTGGCCGCGGCGATCGGCGTGGTGTCGGTCGGGATGACGTTCGTCATCATCAGCGGCGGCATCGACCTGTCCGTCGGCTCGATCGTGGCGTTGTCCAGCGTCTGGCTGACGACGCTGGCCACCCAGTCCTACGGCCCGTTCGTGATGGTCCTGTGCGGCCTCGCGGTCGGCGTCGGCTGCGGGCTGATCAACGGAATCCTGGTGGCGTACGGAAAAGTGGTGCCGTTCATCGCCACGCTGGCCATGTACGCCTCGGCGCGCGGCCTGGCCGAGCGCATCAGCGGCCGCAACACGCAGGTGGTCGGCGAGACCGGCTTCCTCGACTTCTTCCGCGGCGACCTGCTCGGCATCCCGGTCCTGATCTGGATGTTCGCGCTGGTGTTCGCGGTCGGCTGGGTGGTGCTCAACCGCACGACGTTCGGCCGCCGCACCTACGCCGTCGGCGGCAACCCCGAGGCGTCGCGGCTGGCAGGCATCAACGTCAAGCGGCACACCGCACTCGTGTACGCGATCGCCGGCCTGTGCTGCGGTATCGCCGCGCTGATGGTCGTCGCCAGGACGACGGCGGGCGCGTCCACCAACGGCATGTTCTACGAGCTCGACGCGATCGCCGCGGTGGTGATCGGCGGGACGCTGCTCACCGGGGGCCGGGGTTCGCTGATCGGAACCCTGATCGGCGTTCTGATCTTCACCGTGCTGTCCAACATCTTCACGCTCAACAACCTGGACACCGACATCCAGAACATCGCCAAGGGCGTGATCATCGTGCTCGCCGTCCTGTTGCAGTTCCGTTCCAAGCGAACCCCCTCCACCACCTAGGAAGGCCCCGCCATGTCCACACAATTCCTCGGCCGCCGCGGTTTCCTGATCGGCGCGGGTGCGCTGGGTGCCGGCGCGCTGGTCGCCGGCTGCACGTCCAACGAGGCCCCGGCCGCGAACAACAACCAGCCGGTGGCGCAGGGCTCGGGCAACAACGCCCAGCCGGGCAACCCGGTCACCATCGGCTTCTCGGCGCCGGCCGCCGACCACGGCTGGATGGCGGCGATGACGAAGAACGCCAAGGCGCAGGCGGAGAAGTTCAGCGAGGTCACCTTCCGCGCCACCGAGGGCACCAACGACGTCAACCAGCAGATCTCGCAGGTGGAGACGCTGATCAACGCCAAGGTCAACGTCCTGGTCATCCTGCCCTTCGACGGCAAGGCGCTGACCGCGGTGGGTCAGCAGGCGATGGACGCGGGCATCCCGGTGATCAACGTGGACCGCGTGTTCGACACCCCGCTGGCCTACCGCACCTGGATCGGCGGCGACAACTACCGCATGGGCGTCAACGCGGCCAACTACATCGCACAGCAGCTGAAGGCGAAGAACGTCACCAACCCGGTGATCGGCGAGGTCGCGGGCATCGACTCGCTGCCGCTGACCCAGGAACGCAGCAAGGGCTTCAAGGACGCGCTGGCCCGGCACGGCTTCACCGTCGGCCCCCGCGTCTCCGCGCAGTTCACCCCGGAGTCCGGCGAGCAGCAGACCGCGAACCTGCTGCAGGGCGCGCCGAAGCTGGACGCGCTGTGGAACCACGACGACGACCAGGGGGTCGGCGTGGTCGCCGCGATCGACAACGCCAACCGCAAAGAGTTCCTGATGGTCGGCGGCGCGGGTTCGAAGAACATGATGAACCTGATCAAGGCCGACGCCAGCCCGATCAAGGCCACGGTTCTCTACAACCCGTCGATGGCGTCCAGCGCCATCGCGCTGGCCCGGCTGCTCGGCCAGAACAAGGGCATCGGTGACCTCGCCGAGCACGAGATCCCCTCGGAGATCACCACCTACTCCGCCGTCGTCACCAAGGAGAACGTCGACCAGTACATGGACGTCGGCTTCGACTCCTGACGGCAGGACGATCAGCGCAACACCACACAGGGAGGGCTCTTCCGTTGAGCACGGCGACTGGGGACACGATCGGGATCGGCATGGTGGGCCACGCGTTCATGGGTGCGGTGCACTCACACGCGTGGCGCAACGTGCACCGCTTCTTCGAGGTGCCGTTGACGCCACGGCTGGCCGTTCTCGGTGGCCGTGACGGCGATCGGGCCAAGGCGGCCGCCGACCGGTACGGCTGGGAAACCGTCGAGACCGACTGGCGTGCGCTGGTCGACCGGGACGACGTCGACCTCGTCGACATCTGCACCCCGGGCGACAGCCACTGCGACATCGCGATCGCCGCGCTGGCCGCGGGCAAGCACGTGCTGTGCGAGAAGCCGCTGGCCAACACGCTGGAGGAGGCCGAGCGCATGGCCGCCGCCGCCCGCGAGGCGGCGGCGGCCGGTGTCCGGTCGATGGTGGCGTTCAACTACCGGCGGGTGCCCGCGCTCGCGCACGCTCGCAAGCTGGTCGCCGAGGGGGTGCTCGGCGAGATCCGCCACGTGCGCGCGGTGTACCTGCAGGACTGGCTGTCCGACGAGCGGGCGCCGATGTCCTGGCGCCTGCGCAAGGAAACCGCGGGCTCCGGTGCGCTGGGCGACCTCGGCGCGCACATCGTCGACGCCGCGCAGTTCGTCACCGGTGACCTGGTGACCGGGGTGTCGGCACTGACCAACACGTTCGTCCACGAACGGCCGGACGGCGGCGGTGGCACCGGCGAGGTGACCGTCGACGACTGCGCGCTGTTCCTCGGCAGGCTGTCCTCCGGCGCGGTCGCCAGCTTCGAGGCCACCCGCTACGCACTGGGCCGCAAGAACGCCATGCGCCTGGAGATCAACGGTTCCCGCGGCAGCCTGGCGTTCGACTTCGAATCGATGAACGAACTGTCCCTCTACGAGGGCACGGACCGGGGGACCGAGGCGGGCTTCCGCCGGATCCTGGTGACCGAGCCGGAGCACCCCTACGTCGCGGCATGGTGGCCGCCCGGTCACCTGCTGGGCTACGAGCACACGTTCACCCACGAGGTCGCCGATCTGCTGACCGCGATCGGCGACGGCACCGATCCCGCCCCGAGCTTCGACGACGGTCTGCGCGTGCAGCGGGTCCTGCACGCCGTGGAGACCAGCGCGGGCGACGGCGGTTCCTGGCACGCGGTGGCCGGCACCACCGACGAGAGGAGGTGACTCCGAGCCGACCCGGTAGGTCTCCACCCGTCCCCATCGGTCACGACAGGAGTAGCAACACTGTGCGTGGAAAGAGACTGTCCAGTAAGTTAGCCGCCGCCGCGCTCGCCTTCGGCACAGCGCTGTCCACCGCCACCCTCACCACTCCCGCTGCCGTCGCGCAGGACGTCACACCGGCCCACGTCGTGGCCGACGTCCTGGTCTTCTCCAAGACCGCCGGCTACCGGCACGACTCCATCGGCGCGGGCGTCCAGGCCATCCGCGACCTGGGTACCGAGCACCACTTCTCCGTCACCGCGACGGAGGACGCGGCCGCGTTCACCGACGAGAACCTGGCGAAGTACGACGCCGTCGTCTGGTTGTCCACCACCGGCGACGTGCTCAACGCCGAGCAGCAGGCGGCGTTCGAGCGTTACGTCAAGGCCGGCGGCGGGTACGCCGGCGTGCACGCCGCGTCGGACACCGAGTACGACTGGCCCTGGTACGGCGACCTGGTCGGCGCGTACTTCGCGTCGCACCCGCACATCCAGGAAGCCGACGTCAAGGTCGAGGACCACAGCCATCCGTCCACAGCGGACCTTCCGGACACCTGGAAGCGCACCGACGAGTGGTACAACTTCCGGGAGAACCCCCGGTCGAAGGTGAAGGTCCTGGCCAGCCTCGACGAGGGCAGCTACCAGCCGGGCAACGGCGCGATGGGCGACCACCCGATCTCCTGGTGCCACGAGAAGGCAGGCGGCCGCTCCTGGTACACCGGCGGCGGGCACACCACCGAGTCCTACGCCGAGCCGGAGTTCCGCAAGCACCTGGCCGGCGGCATCCTCTACGCCGCCAAGGTCCGCAACGCGAACTGCTCGACCGGCGACACCGGCGAGGCTCCGCCGGAAAGCCACTTCGACCAGATCACCCTGGCGCAGGGCGAGGAGAGCACCGGCGAGCCGATCGCGCTGGCCGTGCTGCCCAACCGGGACGTGCTGCACACCGCACGTGACGGCCGGGTCTTCTACACCACCTCGGGTGCCACCACGCGGCTGGCCGCCCAGCTCGACGTGTACACCCACGACGAGGACGGCCTGCAGGGCGTCGCGGTGGACCCGAACTTCGACACCAACCGCTGGGTGTACCTGTACTACGCGCCCAAACTGTCCACACCAGACGGTGACGCGCCGCAGAACGGCACCCCGGCGGACTTCGCGCCGTTCAAGGGCCACAACCAGCTGTCCCGCTTCAAGCTGAAGGCGGACAACACGCTGGACCTGGCGAGCGAGCAGAAGATCCTGCAGGTTCCCGCTGAGCGGGGCATCTGCTGTCACGCGGGCGGTGAGATCGACTTCGACGCGCAGGGCAACCTGTACCTGTCGACCGGCGACGACACCAACCCGTTCTCCTCCGACGGCTTCACCCCGATCGACGAGCGGCCCGACCGCAACCCGGTTTACGACGGTCAGCGCACCTCGGCCAACACCAACGACCTGCGGGGCAAGGTCCTGCGGATCACGGTGGCCGACGACGGGACGTACACCGTTCCGCAGGGCAACCTGTTCCCGGCCGGGACGGACAAGACCAAACCCGAGATCTACGCGATGGGCTTCCGCAACCCGTTCCGGTTCGCCATCGACAAGAAGACCGGCTGGATCTACCTGGGTGACTACGGACCGGACGCCGGTGCGGCGAACCCGGCCCGCGGCCCCGGCGGCACCGTCGAGTTCAACCTGATCAAGCAGCCGGGCAACTACGGCTGGCCGTACTGCGTCGGTGACAACGTGCCCTACATCGACTACGACTTCGCCACTGGGCAGTCCGGCGCGGCGTTCGACTGTGCGGCACCGAAGAACACCAGCCCGCACAACACCGGTCTGGTCGACCTCCCGCCGGTCCAGAAGGCGTGGATTCCCTACGACGGCGGATCGCTGCCGGAGTTCGGCAACGGTTCGGAGTCGCCGATGGGCGGCCCGGTCTACCACTTCGACCCGGCCAACCCGGCGCAGACGAAGTTCCCGGAGTACTTCGACGGCAAGAACTTCGCCTACGAGTGGGAACGCGGCTGGATCAAGGAGATCACCGTCGGCGCCAACGGCGAACGTGGTGCGATCCGGCCGTTCTTCGACTCGATGGAACTGGTCCGGCCGATGAACATCGAGTTCGGCCCGGACGGCTCGCTGTACGTGCTGGACTACGGCAGCAGCTACTTCGGCGGCGCGGACGACTCGGCGCTGTACCGGATCGACTACACCAAGGAGAACAAGACCCCACGGGTGAAGATCGCGGCCAGCAAGACCTCCGGGCAGGAACCGCTGGAGGTCAGGCTCGACCCGGCAGGCACCAGCGATCCCAACGGTGACCCGGTCACCTACGCGTGGGACTTCGAGGCCGACGGGGTGGTCGACTCCACCACGGCCGGCCCGGTGACGCACACCTACGACAAGCCCGGGCAGTACATCGCCAAGCTGTCGGTCACCGACGACAAAGGCCTGGTCGGCGCCGCCAGCGTCATCATCACGGCAGGCAACACCGCGCCGACGGTGAAGCTGGAGGCACCGGTGCACGGTGGCGTGTTCGGGTTCGGTGACGAGGTGCCGTTCAAGGTGACCGTGACCGACCCCGAGGACGGTCAGATCGACTGTTCGAAGGTGCAGGTCGAGTACGTGCTCGGCCACGCCAAGCACGGGCACCCGCTGAGCAGGACCACCGGCTGCGAGGGCAAGATCAA
The DNA here is from genome assembly GCF_004214935.1 of Amycolatopsis suaedae. Classification (GTDB taxonomy): domain Bacteria; phylum Actinomycetota; class Actinomycetes; order Mycobacteriales; family Pseudonocardiaceae; genus Amycolatopsis; species Amycolatopsis suaedae. Next base: position 137,667 of record NZ_SFCC01000004.1, on the reverse strand, counting down.
GACGCCTGCCGACGAGGGCCACGGTCTGGACGCCAACGTGTTCGGCGTGATCAACGCCCGCTACACCGACAACGGTGGCGAGGGCGCGCCCGCGCTGAACAGCAAGGCCCAGGCCACGCTGCAGCCGAAGCTCAAGCAGGCGGAGTTCTACACCGAGGCCAACGGCATCCAGGTCGTCGACCACGGTGGCGCCAGCGGCGGCAAGCGGGTCGGCTACATCGAGAACGGCGACTGGATCCGGATCGACCCGGTGAACCTGGCCGGCGTGACCGGAATCGGTTACCGGGTCAGCTCCGGCGGTCCGGGTGGGACGATCGAACTGCGGTCTGGGTCCCCAGACGGCCCGGTTCTGCAGACCACGCGGGTGAACAACACCGGTGGCTGGGACACCTACGCCGACATCGCGCCGGCCGCGGTCACCAACCCGGGAACCACAGGGTCGCTGTACGCGGTGTTCAAGGGCACCGGCAGCGGCGGATTGTTCGACCTGGACCTGATCAGGTTCGACGGGCCCGGCGTCGTCGACCCGGGTGCGGCGGCGTGCAAGCCGGCGACCGCCGAACCGGGGTACCGGATGCTCTACGACGGCACGGCGGCCAGCCTGTCCGGCTGGAAGCAGGCCGGTCCGGGTTCGTTCCAGCAGCAGGCGGACTGCAGCATCAGGTCCGTCGGCGGCATGGGGCTGCTCTGGTTCAACGAGGAGTGGGGCGCCTACAGCCTGAAGGCGGACTGGAAGGTCGACGGCGACGACAACTCGGGCGTGTTCGTCGGGTTCCCCGATCCCGGCAACGACCCGTGGGTCGCGGTGAACTCCGGTTACGAGATCCAGATCGACGCCACCGACGCGCCCGAGCGCACCACCGGTTCGGTCTACAACTTCCAGTCGGCCGACATCGCCAAGCGGGACGCGGCGCTGAAGCCGCCGGGGCAGTGGAACAGCTACGAGCTGCTGATCCGCGGTCAGCGGATCACCGTGGTGCTCAACGGCACGGTGATCAACGAGTTCACCTCGACCGACCCGAACCGGGATCTCACGCAGGGCTTCGTCGGCCTGCAGAACCACGGCAACGGCGACGACGTGTCGTTCCGCAACGTCCAGATCAAGGAGCTGGACGTGACGCCGCCCGCCGTGACGGTGAGCGGGGTCGCCACGGGTGCGGTCTACGGCGACGCGGCCGACCTCGTCGTCGACTTCGGTGCCGAGGACGCCGGTGGTGTCGCGTCGGTGAGCGCCAAGCTCGACGGCGCGGCCGTCGCCGACGGCGCGCTGGTGCCGCTGTACCGCATGTCGCTGGGCTTCCACGAGCTGGTGGTGGAGGCGACCGACACGTCAGGTAACCGGAGCAGTTCGGTGGTCCGGTTCGCCGTGACGACGTCGACCAGGGACATCGCGTCGCTGATCGACCGGTTCCGGGCGACCAGTCGGCTGTCTCTGCCCGCACGCAAGGCACTGGTGGAGCAGCTCACCGTGGTCCGCCAGGCCGAGGCGGCGGCCGACGACGAGAAAACCGTCGCCGAGCTGCGGAAACTCGCCGAGCTGGCGGGCAACGTGAGCCTGGTCACCGACGGCGAGGTGCGGGCCGTCCTCACCAGGGATGCCAATTGGTTAGCAGATCGAATCGAAGGGACTGTTGCTTTGGCTGATCCGGGTGGTTCGATCCGATTGGTTTGACCAATGAGCTAGCCCGATCGGGTCGGCGACCGGTCGATGTGACGCTGAGTCATCGTCGCCGGTCGTCGGCCCGATCGTTCGGTGGGAAAGGTGGGGCAATGACGTCCAAGTCGTCGGAGTCATCGGAACGGACCGGCCTGTGGCTGGTCGGGGCGCGAGGATCGGTGGCCACCACGGCCGCCGTCGGCCTGCTGGCGCTGCGGGCAGGCGTCACCGGACCCACCGGATGTGTCACCGAGCTGCCCGCCTTCACCGGCGTGCCGCTGGTGTCCTGGGACGACATCGTCATCGGCGGGCACGACATCGTGCACTGCCCGCTGGAGAAGCGGGCCGAGCAGCTGGCCGGCGCCGGCGTGCTCGGCCAGTCGGTGCTGGCGGCGGTCAGGGAGGGCCTGGCGGCGGTCGACGCGGAGATCCGCGACGGCTACCACCAGGCCACTCACACGGGTGACCAGGCGTCGGCCGCGTCACGGTTGTCGGAAGACATCCGGTCTTTCGCGGAGCGCAACGGCCTGGCGAGGGTGGTGGTCGTCAACGTGTCGTCCACCGAACCGCCCTGCCCGCCGCTGCCCGAGCACGACGACCTCGACCTGCTGGAGGCGGCACTGACCGACCCGGCCAGGGCGGTGCTGCCTGCCAGCTCGCTGGCGGCCTACGCGGCGTTGCGAGCGGGCAGCTCGTACGTGGAGTTCACGCCGTCGGCCGGGGTCACGCTGCCCGCGTTGCGGCAGCTGGCCGAGCGGGAGCGGCTGCCGTACGCCGGCTGCGACGGCAAGACGGGGGAGACGCTGCTGCGGACGGTGCTGGCGCCGATGTTCACCGCGCGGGCGCTGAAGGTCCGTTCGTGGTCGGGCACCAACCTGCTCGGCGGCGGCGACGGCGAGACGCTGGCCGACCCGGTGACGGCCGGGAGCAAGCTGGAGTCCAAGGCACGCGGGCTGGCCGCGCTGCTCGGCGAGCAGGTCACCGCGCCGCTGCACATCGACAACGTGCCCGACCTGGGTGAGACGAAGACCGCGTGGGACCACGTGTCGTTCGAGGGCTTCCTCGGCGCGCGGATGAGCTTGCAATTCACCTGGACCGGCTACGACTCGGCGCTGGCCGCGCCGCTCGTGCTGGACCTGGCCAGGCTGACCGCCGCGGCCCACGCCGCGGGCCAGTCGGGCCCCCTCGCCGAGCTGGCCTTCTTCTTCAAGGACCCCCTGGGCAGCGACGAGCACCGCTTCGCCGAGCAAACCGCCGCCCTCCTCACCTGGGCGGCCGCCCTGTGAGCGGCTTTAGCGGGCTAAAGACGCCCGCCGTCCTCGACTGCGGCCCCCGTCCCGGCCCCGCCCACCCCGGCCCCGGCGGCTTTAGCGGGCTAAAGACGGTCGCGGAGCTCGTCCGGGCGCCCGCCGCGTTGACGGTGCTGGGCGACACGGTGGCCGGGGCCGCGGCGTCCGGGGTACCGCTGCGGGGGCGCCGGCTGCTGCTGCCGCTGTCGTCGGCGGCGCTCTACTGGGCGGGCATGGCCCTCAACGACTGGGCCGACCGCGAACTCGACGCGACCGAACGGCCCGAACGCCCCATCCCGTCCGGCCGGATCAGCCCCAACGCCGCCCTCGCCACCGCCGGCGCGCTGACCGCCGCCGGCCTCGGTCTGGCCGGTCTCGGTGGCGGGCGCAGGGGCCTGCTGACCGCGACCGGCCTCGCCGCCGCGGTCTGGGCCTACGACACCGTGCTCAAGCCCACCGCGGCCGGCCCGCTGGGCATGGCCACCTGCCGGACCCTCGACGTCCTGCTCGGCGCGGGGCACACCGACCGGACCGTGGCAGGCGCCGCGGCCGCGCTGGGGGTGCACACCCTCGGCGTCACGGCGCTGTCCACCGGCGAGGTCCACGGCGCCCACCCGAACACGGCCCGAGCGGCACTGGCCACCAGCGGAGCCGCCGGTGCACTCGCCGTCAGCGGGCCCGCCCGGGGCCGCTGGCACCGGCTGACATCGTTGGCGGCGGGCTCCGGGTACGCCGGGATGGTCGGCCGGGCGCAGGCCGCGGCTGTAGCGGACCCCGGCGCGCGAACGGTCCGTTCGGCCACCAAGGCCGGTATCCACGGCATGGTGCCGCTGCAGGCCGCCATCGCCGCGCGCGGCTCGGTGGTGTCGGCGGCGCTGGTCGCCGCCGCCCTGCCGGTCGCCCGCCTGCTGTCGAGGAGGGTGAGCCCCACGTGACGTTCCACCTCGGATACGGGACCAACGGCTTCGCCAACCACCGGCTGCACGACGCCCTCGCGGTGATCGCCGACCTCGGTTACACCGGCGTCGCCCTCACCCTCGACCACGCCCACCTCAACCCCTACGCCGACGACCTGCCCGCCCAGGTGGACCGGGTCGCGGCCCGGCTGTCGGCCCTCGGGCTGCGCAAGGTGGTCATCGAGACCGGCGCCCGCTACCTGCTCGACCCGTGGCACAAGCACAACCCGACACTGCTGTCCGACGACGCCGCGCCCCGCATCGGGTTCCTCGAACGGGCCATGAAGGTCGCCGCCGACCTCGGCGCCGACTGTGTGTCGTTCTGGTCCGGCGTCCGGCCGCCCACGCTAGACGAGACGCTGGCCTGGCGGCGCCTGCGCAACGGCGTCGCCGAGCTGCTCGAACACGCCGGCCGGATCGGCGTCACGCTCGGCATGGAGCCCGAGCCGGGGCATCTGGTCCAGCACGTCGAGCAGGTGCTCGGGCTGCGAACCGAACTCGGCGATCCGGAGCGGCTCGGCGTCACGCTGGACGTCGGGCACTGCGTGGCCGTCGAGCCGGTCGACGCCGCCGCCTGCGTGCGCCGCGCGGGAGACCTGCTGGTCAACGTCCAGCTCGACGACATGATGCCGGGCGTGCACGAGCACCTGCCGTTCGGTGAAGGGCAACTGGACCTCGCGGCGACGCTCGCCGCGCTGGCCGAGGTCGGCTACACCGGCCTTGCCGCCGTCGAGCTACCCCGGCACAGCCACGCCGCGCCGGACATCGCCCGGCACAGCATCGCCGCACTGCGGTCGGCCATGCCGGTGTCCGCGCCGGAGGCCGACCCGCCGTGGCTGGTCGACGCCGTGCGGGCGATCCGGGAGAAGCCGTCGGCCATCGCCAGGCTGTTCCCCGCCGCCGGCCGGGAGGTCGGCAGGGCGGCCCTGCAGCCCGACGAGGATCCGCAGGGTCTGGTATTCGGGACGGTCGACGACCGCGCCAGGTCGGTGCTGCTGCGAACCCTCGCGGCCAGTCTGGAATCCCAGACATTCGCCACCGAGCTGGCCGAGCTGTACCGCTACGGCGACGACGCCGAACGCCGCGGCGTCCTACGTGGACTGTCCACACTGGAGGAACCGGACGAGGTGGTCGTCGAGGCGGGCAGGCGGCTGCTCGCCGACGCGCTGCGGACCAACGACATCCGCCTGGTCGCGGCCGCCATGGGGCCGTTCGCCCGGCACCTCGACCCGCACAGCTGGCGGCACGGGGTGCTCAAGTGCCTGTTCGTCGGTGTCCCGCTGGCCGCCGTCGCCGACCTGGACACCAGGTCCGACGACGAACTGCGCCGCATGGTCGCCGACTACGCGGCCGAACGCGAGGCAGCCGGTCGGCAGATCCCGGCCGACGCCTTCCAGATCGTGAAGAGGGGATAGCCGTGCGCATCTTCGACCCGCACATCCACATGACGTCCCGGACCACGGACGACTACGAGGTGATGTACGAAGCCGGCGTCAGGGCGCTGGTGGAACCGGCGTTCTGGCTGGGCCAGCCACGCACGTCGGTCGGCTCGTTCACCGACTACTTCGATTCGCTGATCGGCTGGGAACGGTTCCGCGCGGCCCAGTTCGGCATCCGCCACCACTGCACCATCGCGCTGAACCCCAAGGAGGCCAACGACCCGCGCTGCGTCGAGGTGCTCGACGTGCTGCCGCGTTACCTGGCCAAGGACGGGGTCGTGGCCGTCGGCGAGGTCGGCTACGACTCGATGACGCCGGAGGAGGACACCGTGTTCGCCCGGCAGCTGGAACTGGCGGCCGAGCACGACCTGCCGGTGCTGGTGCACACCCCGCACCGGGACAAGCTGGCCGGCACCAAGCGCACCCTCGACGTGGTGCGTGAGTCCGGCCTGCCGCCCGAGCGGGTACTGGTCGATCACCTCAACGAGGTCACCGTCGGCATGGTGAAGGACTCCGGCTGCTGGATGGGCTTCTCCATCTACCCGGACACCAAGATGGACGAGCACCGGATGGTGGCCATCCTGCGCGAGTACGGCCTGGAGCGGATGATCGTCAACTCCGCGGCCGACTGGGGCCGGTCCGATCCGCTGAAAACCGCCAAGACCGGTGCCGCCATGCTCGCCGACGGCTACGACGAGTCGCATGTGGACACCGTGCTGTGGCAGAACCCGGTCGGCTTCTACGGCCAGAGCGGGCGGCTCACCCTCGAACCGCTGCCCGGCTTCAGCGGGGCCGCGGAGACCTTCCAGGGCAACTCGGTGCTGCGAGGGGGACGTACGTGATCTCCTACTGCACGAACGTCCATCCCGCGGAGGATCTGCCGGGCATCCTCGCCCAGCTCGACGCCTACGCGGTGCCGGTGCGGGAGCGGCTCGGCGCCGGCCGGCTCGGGGTCGGGCTGTGGCTGGCCGCCCCGGTCGCCCGCGGCCTGGCCGAGGACCGCACCGCCAGGGCGAGGCTGCGCACGGAGCTGGATGCCCGCGGGCTGGCGGTGTACACGCTCAACGCCTTCCCGTACGGCGGATTCCACGCCGACGTCGTCAAGCACGCCGTCTACCGGCCGACCTGGACCGAGGCGGCCAGAACGAGCTACACGCTCGACTGCGTCACGGTCCTCACCGACCTGCTGGCCGACGACGCCGAGTACGGCAGCATCTCGACGCTGCCGCTGGCCTGGCGCGAACCGTGGAGCGTCGAGGACGACCGCCGGGCCGCGGCGGCGTTGCGGCAGGTCACCGATGCCCTGCGGCCCACCCCGGTCCGACTGGCGATCGAGCCGGAACCGGGCTGCGTACTGGACACCGTCGCCGACGCGGCCCGGTGGCTGCCGCGCTATGCCGACCTCGACCTCGTCGGCCTATGCCTGGACACCTGTCACCTGGCGGTGTCGTTCGCGGACCCCGGCCACACCCTGTCCGGCCTGGATGCCGCGGGCATCCGGGTGATGAAAGTGCAGGCGTCGGCGGCCCTGCACGTCGACGCACCGCGTGAGCAGGAGGCGCGGTCCGCACTGGCCGCCTTCGACGAACCCCGTTACCTGCACCAGGTCCGTGAGCTGGCGGCGGGCGGCGAGGTGCTGGCGGTCGACGACCTGCCCGAAGCCGAGGCGGGCCTGCCCGGCGACGGGCCGTGGCGGGTGCACTTCCACCTGCCGCTGCACGCGCAGCCGCCGCGGCCGCTGCGCGCCACCACCGACGTGCTGACCACGGTGCTCGCCGGCCTGACCGGCGACCCGCACGTCGAGGTGGAGACCTACACCTGGTCGGTGCTTCCGGGGGAGCCCGACCTCATCGAGGGGATCGCGGCCGAGCTGCGCTGGGCCGAGGAGAACCTGTCGCGGGAGGGAATCGCGTCATGAAACCACTGGTCCTGCTCGACGTCGTCGGGCTGACTCCGAAGGCGCTGCGGCACATGCCCCGGCTGTCGGCGGTCGCGAAGTCGGGCTGGCAGGCCGAACTCGGCACCGTTCTGCCTGCCGTGACCTGCAGCGCGCAGTCCACGTTCCTCACCGGGCTGATGCCCGCGCAGCACGGCATCGTCGGCAACGGCTGGTACTTCCGCGACCTCGGCGAGGTCTACCTGTGGCGCCAGCACAACCGGCTCGTCCAGGGGGAGAAGCTGTGGGAGACGGCGAAGGCCGCGCATCCCGGCTACACCTCCGCAAACGTTTGCTGGTGGTACGCGATGGGGATGACCACGAATGTCACGGTCACCCCACGCCCGATCTACCACGCGGACGGTCGTAAGTCGCCCGACGCCTACGTGCGCCCGCCCGAACTGCACGATCAGCTGACCGGGGAGCTGGGTGAGTTCCCGCTGTTCCAGTACTGGGGACCGACGGCGTCGCTGAAGTCGAGCCGCTGGGTCATCGGCGCCGCCCGCAAGATCCTCCGCGAACAGCGTCCCGACCTGCTGATGGCCTACGTTCCGCACCTCGACTACGACCTCCAGCGGTTCGGTCCGGACGCCCCGCAGGCCGCCGTCGCAGCCAGGGAACTGGACGGCGCGCTCGCCCCGCTGCTGGACGACGTCGCGTCGGCGGGCGCGGCGGTGGTGGTGCTCAGCGAGTACGGCATCACCGCGGTGGACCGACCGGTCGACATAAACCGCGCGCTGCGGCGCGAAGGGCTGCTGGAGGTCTACACCCAGGCGGGCATGGAGTACCTGGACCCGTGGACGTCGCGGGCGTTCGCCGTCGCGGACCACCAGGTCGCGCACGTCTACGTCCGCGACGACGCCGACCTGGACCGGGTCCGGTCGATCGTCGCCGGGCTTGGCGGCGTCGACGAGGTGCTCGACCGGGAGGCGCAGGCCCGCTACGGAATCGACCACGAACGGGCAGGTGAGCTGGTCGCCGTCGCCGAACCGGACTCCTGGTTCACCTACTACTACTGGCTCGACGAGGACCGCAGGCCGGACTTCGCCCGCGGAGTCGAGATCCACCGCAAGCCCGGCTACGACCCCGCCGAGCTGTTCTTCGACCCGGCCGACCGGTTCGCCAAGGCCCGCGCCGGGCTCAACCTGGCGAAGAAGTTCGCCGGCCTGCGCTACGCCATGGACGTCGTCCCGACCGATCCGCGCTGGGTGCGGGGCTCGCACGGCCGGCTGCCCGACTCGGCCGACGACGGCCCGGTGCTGCTGTGTTCCGAACCCGGTTTCGAGCCGTCGGGCCGGCTCGGTGCCACCGACGTCCACCCGTTGCTGCTGTCCCTGCAGGGCCTCAAGTAGAAGGAGCGTTCACGAATGGGCCGTCCGATCACGCTGTTCACCGGCCAGTGGGCCGACCTGCCGTTCACCGAGGTGTGCAAGCTGGCCGCCGAGTGGGGTTACGACGGGCTGGAGATCGCCTGCTCGGGTGACCACTTCGAGGTCGACAGGGCGCTGGCCGAGGACGACTACGTCGCCAACCGGCTGGAGCTGCTGGCCTCGCACGGGCTGAAGGTGTGGGCCATCTCCAACCACCTCGTCGGCCAGGCCGTCTGCGACGACCCGATCGACGAACGGCACAAGGCCATCATCCCGTCGCGGATCTGGGGTGACGGCGAACCCGAGGGCGTCCGGCAGCGGGCGGCGGAGGAGCTGAAGGACACCGCGCGGGCGGCCGCCAAACTCGGCGTCGACACCGTGATCGGGTTCACCGGGTCGAAGATCTGGAAGTACGTGGCGATGTTCCCGCCGGTGTCGCAGGAGGTCATCGACGACGGCTACACCGACTTCGCCGACCGCTGGAACCCGATCCTCGACGTGTTCGACGAGGTCGGCGTCCGGTTCGCGCACGAGGTGCACCCGTCGGAGATCGCCTACGACTACTGGACCACCAAGCGGGCGCTGGAGGCCGTCGGCAACCGGCCGGCGTTCGGGCTGAACTGGGACCCGTCGCACTTCGTCTGGCAGGACCTCGACCCGGTCGGCTTCATCCTCGACTTCGCCGACCGCATCTACCACGTGGACTGCAAGGACACCCGCAAGCGGTTCGACGGGCGCAACGGCAGGCTCGGGTCGCACCTGGCCTGGGCCGACCCGCGGCGCGGCTGGGACTTCGTCTCGACCGGGCACGGCGACGTGCCCTGGGAGGACTGCTTCCGCGCGCTGAACTCGATCGGCTACTCCGGGCCGATCTCGGTGGAGTGGGAGGACGCCGGCATGGACCGGCTGCGTGGTGCCGCGGAAGCGGTGACGTTCCTGCGCGGCCTGCTGTTCGACAAGCCGTCGGCGGCATTCGACGCGGCTTTCAGCAACCAGAAGTAAGGAGCCTGGAATGGGTGAGCAGAGATTCATCTCGCGCAGGTCGATGCTGCGGGGTGCGGGCGCCGCGGCGGTCGCGGTCGGGGCCGCGGTCGCCGTCCCCGGGGTCGCCGGGGCGACCTTCGGCAGGCGGATCCCGGTGCAGAAGATCAGCGTGCAGCTGTACACGCTGCGGTCGCTGCTGGAGAAGGACGCGCCGGGGACGCTGGAGGCGCTGGCCGACATCGGTTACCGCTCGGTCGAGATGGCCGGGACCTACGGCTACAGCGCGGCGGAGTTCCGCAAGCTGCTCGACCGCAACCACCTGCGGGCCACGTCCACCCACGTCGGGATCGACGGCGATGTCGACAAGTTGATAGCCGACGCGAAGACGCTGGGGCACACGTACGCGGCGGTGCCGTACGCGAAGTACCCCACGGTGGCCGAGTGGAAGGCGCTGGCCGCCCGGCTGGACAAGGCGGCCAGGGCGTTCCACCGCGCCGGTATCAAGCTCGGCTACCACAACCACGACCACGAGTTCGTGCCGGTCGAGGGCGTCCGGCCGTACGACATCCTGACCAGGGAGACCGACCGGAGGTTCGTCCACCTGGAGCTGGACCTGTTCTGGGCGGTGCACGCCGGCGTCGACCCGGTCCGGCTGTACTGGGAGAACTTCCCCCGGGTGCTGCAGTACCACGTCAAGGACCGCACGCCGGACGGCCAGATGACCAACCCGGGAACCGGCGCCATCGACTTCCGCAAGATCTTCCGGGCGACCCCGACCATCCGGGAGTACATCGTCGAGCACGACAACCCCACCGACCCCCTGGAGACCGCCCGCGTCGGCTTCACCTACCTGCGCAACCTGCGCTTCTGACGCGTTCCCGGCCCCGGCACGCCGTCTTTAGCGTGCTAAAGCCGCCTCCGGCACCCGGCGCGGCCCCTCCCGGGGTGGTGCTCGTCAGGCGGCGTCCTCGTGAAGGCCACCTCCGTCACCCAGGCGTGGCGGGGGTGGCCTTCACCGCCTCCGGGCCCCGCGGGGCGGGGTTAGAAACGGGCATGGGGGAGATTTCCGGCGCGGGTGCGGGGGCGGTGAGTGGCTCACCGGTGTGTAGGTAGCGTGATCCCACGGTGAACACTCGGCGAGATATCAGGAGGGCGCAGTGGGAACCGACATCGAGGAACAGAGCGGAACGAGCCAGTGGACGGAGCCGGTGCGCAGCACCGGACGCCGTGCCGCACCGGAGGGGGCTCCGGTTCACCCGCTGATCGACCTGTCCCGTGACCCGAACCCCGGCAGGGCGGACCACGCCAAGCCGGACGACGAGGACAACTGAACGAACAGAGCGCAGAGCCCCTCCCGGTCGCTCCGGTGCGGGACGGGGCGGTGGTGCTCTCGTGAAGGCCACCTTCATCACGTCGCACGTGGTGAAGGTGGCCTTCACGTGTTCCGGGGGTCTGCCGCACCGGCCCCGGAACCGTCTTTAGCCCGCTAAAGCCGACGTCCGGCGGGGGAGCGGGGACCGGCGGGGTCGCCCGCGTGGCGTTCGACGGCCGCGCCGGAATGGGGGTACGCTGGGTGGTCGGCACCCCATGCCACCCCCGCTGCGCGGGGTCCATCTCCGGGCGGGTATCTTTGACGACCGTGCCCGGCAGGCGTCGGGCCGCTCCGCGTGCCCTTCGGCGACGGCGGGTGCCCAGCGCACCCCGCCGACCGTCCGGGTCAGGCGGGGTTCCACGGAAATCCCGATGGGAAGTTAGTGGATCGAAAGATCCTGACGCGGGCCGACACGCCCGACCGCGGGGGCCGGGGAGAGACGAACACACAAGCAAGATCGCGACAGAAAGCTGGTCCATTGCCCACGATCCAGCAGCTGGTCCGCAAGGGCCGCCAGGACAAGGCTGCCAAGCAGAAGACCGCGGCGCTCAAGGGGAGCCCGCAGCGGCGTGGCGTGTGCACCCGTGTGTACACCACGACCCCCAAGAAGCCGAACTCGGCGCTGCGCAAGGTCGCGCGTGTGAAGCTGACCAGCGGCATCGAGGTCACCGCTTACATCCCCGGTGAGGGCCACAACCTGCAGGAGCACTCGATGGTGCTCGTGCGTGGCGGCCGTGTGAAGGACCTGCCGGGGGTCCGCTACAAGATCATCCGCGGTTCGCTCGACACGCAGGGCGTGAAGAACCGCAAGCAGGCGCGCAGCCGGTACGGCGCGAAGAAGGAGAAGAGCTAATGCCCCGCAAGGGTCCGGCCCCGAAGCGGCCGCTGATCTCCGACCCCGTCTACGCCTCGCCGCTGGTCACCCAGCTGGTCAACAAGGTGCTGAAGGACGGCAAGCGGTCGCTGGCCGAGCGCATCGTCTACGGCGCCCTGGAGGGTGCGCGGGAGAAGACCGGCACCGACCCGGTCGTCACGCTCAAGCGCGCGCTCGACAACGTCAAGCCCACCCTCGAGGTGAAGAGCCGCCGCGTCGGTGGTGCCACCTACCAGGTGCCCATCGAGGTCAAGCCGGGCCGGTCGACGACCCTTGCGCTGCGCTGGATCGTGGCGTTCGCCCAGCAGCGCCGCGAGAAGACCATGATCGAGCGCCTGCAGAACGAGCTGCTGGACGCTTCCAACGGCCTGGGTGCCAGCGTCAAGCGGCGCGAGGACACGCACAAGATGGCCGAGTCCAACAAGGCGTTCGCCCACTACCGCTGGTGACGTCCGCCCGGCTGTCGAAACCAAGCCAGCCCGGGCCCCACGCTTTCTAGACAGGGGAACACTGCAGTGGCACGTGAAGTGCTGACCGACCTGAACCAGGTCCGCAACATCGGCATCATGGCCCACATCGACGCCGGTAAGACCACCACCACCGAGCGGATCCTGTTCTACACCGGGATCAACTACAAGATCGGCGAGGTGCACGACGGCGCCGCGACGATGGACTGGATGGAGGAGGAGCAGAAGCGGGGTATCACCATCACCTCGGCTGCCACCACCACCTTCTGGGCCGACCACCAGATCAACATCATCGACACCCCGGGCCACGTCGACTTCACCGTCGAGGTGGAGCGCTCGCTGCGCGTGCTCGACGGTGCCGTCGCCGTCTTCGACGGCAAGGAGGGTGTCGAGCCGCAGTCCGAGCAGGTCTGGCGGCAGGCGGACAAGTACGAGGTCCCGCGCATCTGCTTCGTCAACAAGATGGACAAGCTGGGCGCCGACTTCTACTTCACCGTGCGCACCATCGAGGAGCGTCTCGGCGCCCGGCCGCTGGTCATCCAGCTGCCGATCGGCGCGGAGAGCGAGTTCGAGGGCGTCATCGACCTGGTCCGCATGAAGGCGCTGACCTGGCGCGGCGAGGTCAAGAAGGGCGAGGACTACGCGGTCGAGGAGATCCCGGCCGAGCTCGCCGACAAGGCCGCGGAGTACCGCGAGAAGCTGGTCGAGTCCGTCGCCGAGTCCGACGACGCCCTGATGGAGAAGTTCCTCGAGGGCGAGGAGCTGACCGAGGCCGAGATCAAGGCAGGCATCCGCAAGCTCACCATCGAGCGCGCCGCCTACCCGGTCATGACCGGCTCCGCCTTCAAGAACAAGGGTGTCCAGCCGATGCTGGACGCGGTCATCGACTACCTGCCGTCGCCGCTGGACGTGCCGGCCGTCGAGGGCACCCTGACCGACGGGGAGACCCCGGTCAGCCGCAAGCCCTCGGTCGACGAGCCGTTCGCCGCGCTGGCGTTCAAGATCGCCGCGCACCCGTTCTTCGGCAAGCTGACCTACGTCCGCGTCTACTCCGGCAAGGTCACCTCCGGCGCCCAGGTCATCAACGCGACCAAGGAGCGCAAGGAGCGCATCGGCAAGATCTTCCAGATGCACTCCAACAAGGAGAACCAGATCGACGACGCCCAGGCCGGCCACATCTACGCGGTCATCGGCCTGAAGGACACCACCACGGGTGACACCCTCTGCGACCCGCAGAACCCGGTGGTGCTGGAGTCGATGACGTTCCCGGACCCGGTCATCAAGGTCGCCATCGAGCCGAAGACCAAGGCCGACCAGGAGAAGCTGTCGCTGGCCATCCAGAAGCTCGCCGAGGAGGACCCGACGTTCCAGGTCCAGCTCGACGAGGAGACCGGCCAGACGATCATCGCGGGCATGGGCGAGCTGCACCTCGAGGTGCTGGTGAACCGCATGAAGTCCGACTACAAGGTCGAGGCGAACATCGGTAAGCCGCAGGTCGCCTACCGCGAGACGATCAAGAGGACCGTGGACAAGTACGACTACGTCCACAAGAAGCAGACCGGTGGTTCCGGTCAGTTCGCCAAGGTGATCATCCAGCTCGAGCCGCTGGCGACCACCGACGGCGCACTCTACGAGTTCGACAACAAGGTCACCGGTGGCCGCATCCCCCGGGAGTACATCCCCTCGGTGGACGCGGGCGCCCAGGACGCCATGCAGTACGGCGTGCTGGCCGGCTACCCGCTCGTCGGGTTGAAGCTGACCCTGTTGGACGGTGCGTACCACGAGGTCGACTCTTCGGAGATGGCGTTCAAGATCGCCGGTTCCATGGCGCTCAAGGAAGCCGCGAAGAAGGCCAACCCCGTGCTGCTCGAGCCGGTGATGGCCGTCGAGGTCACCACCCCCGAGGACTACATGGGTGACGTCATCGGCGACCTGAACTCCCGTCGTGGCCAGATCCAGGCCATGGAGGAGCGTTCGGGTACCCGTGTGGTCAAGGCCCTGGTCCCGCTGTCCGAGATGTTCGGATACGTGGGCGACCTGCGGTCGCGCACCCAGGGGCGCGCCAACTACTCCATGGTGTTCGACTCCTACGCCGAGGTTCCGTCGAACGTCGCCAAGGAGATCGTCGCCAAGGCGACAGGGGAGTAACAACCCCGAGTCCGCGGGCTTGGGGGAGTTCCCTAGGGTCCGCAACCGACCGGAGAACGAAGTCGCTTGCCGGCAGCCACGCCGGCAGGCGAGCAAAGCAACAAAGTCCAGGAGGACATTCCAGTGGCGAAGGCGAAGTTCGAGCGGAGCAAGCCGCACGTCAACATCGGAACCATCGGTCACGTCGACCACGGAAAGACCACTCTGACCGCGGCGATCACCAAGGTTCTGCACGACAAGTACCCCGAGCTGAACGAGTCCCGCGCGTTCGACCAGATCGACAACGCGCCGGAAGAGAAGCAGCGCGGCATCACGATCAACATCTCGCACGTCGAGTACCAGACCGAGAAGCGTCACTACGCCCACGTGGACGCCCCCGGTCACGCGGACTACATCAAGAACATGATCACCGGTGCCGCCCAGATGGACGGCGCGATCCTGGTGGTCGCCGCGACCGACGGCCCGATGCCGCAGACCCGTGAGCACGTGCTGCTCGCCCGTCAGGTCGGTGTGCCCTACATCGTCGTGGCGCTGAACAAGGCCGACATGGTCGACGACGAGGAGATCCTCGAGCTCGTCGAGCTGGAGGTCCGTGAGCTGCTGTCCTCGCAGGAGTTCCCCGGCGACGACGCCCCGGTCATCAAGGTCTCCGGCCTGAAGGCCCTGGAGGGCGACGAGAAGTGGGCCGAGTCCGTGCTCGAGCTCATGCAGGCCGTCGACGAGAACGTGCCGGACCCGGTGCGTGACCTCGACAAGCCGTTCCTGATGCCGATCGAGGACGTCTTCACCATCACCGGCCGCGGCACCGTCGTGACCGGTCGTGTGGAGCGCGGCCAGATCAACGTCAACGAAGAGGTCGAGATCGTGGGTATCCGCGAGAAGTCGACCAAGACCACCGTGACCGGTGTCGAGATGTTCCGCAAGCTGCTCGACTCGGGCCAGGCCGGTGACAACGTCGGTCTGCTCGTCCGCGGCATCAAGCGTGAGGACGTCGAGCGCGGCCAGGTCGTCGTGAAGCCCGGCACCACGACTCCGCACACGGAGTTCGAGGGCTCGGTCTACATCCTGTCCAAGGACGAGGGTGGCCGGCACACGCCGTTCTTCAACAACTACCGCCCGCAGTTCTACTTCCGCACCACGGACGTGACCGGCGTGGTGACCCTCCCCGAGGGCACCGAGATGGTCATGCCGGGCGACAACACCGACATCAAGGTGCAGCTGATCCAGCCCGTCGCCATGGACGAGGGTCTGCGGTTCGCCATCCGTGAGGGTGGCCGTACCGTCGGCGCCGGCCAGGTCACCAAGATCGTCAAGTAGTTCGAAATCCCTGGCCGAACCCCCGGGATCGGCCAGGGATTCGGCATGTGCGACACTATTCTGGTTGCTCGTCGCGGGGCGGCCGAATTCGTTCGAATTTCGGCCGCCCTGACGCGAGACCTGGTCCGGGTGGGTTTCCCATCCGGGCATGGATCGGCCAGGTGCCGGTCCCCTCAACTTCGAGGTAAGAACCAGGCACGACGACGATCCCAAGGGATCGGTCTGTGCGCCGGGCGCGACACGCCCGACCGCGTGGACCGGAGACCAGGTCGCTGACGTGCGAAAACCGGGCCCGAGCGGCCAGCCGCGGGGCTCGGTTGTGAGACAAGCGGCACGAGACGAAGGAACGAGCAGCCACCATGGCGGGACAGAAGATCCGCATCCGGCTCAAGGCCTACGACCACGAGGCGATCGACGCCAGCGCACGCAAGATCGTCGAGACGGTCACGCGCACCGGCGCCTCCGTCGTGGGGCCGGTGCCGCTGCCCACCGAGAAGAACGTTTACTGCGTCATCCGCTCGCCGCACAAGTACAAGGACTCGCGCGAGCACTTCGAGATGCGCACGCACAAGCGTCTGATCGACATCCTCGACCCGACGCCGAAGACGGTGGACGCGCTCATGCGCATCGACCTGCCGGCGAGCGTCGACGTCAACATCCAGTAAGCGTTGGGCGAGAGCGGCAGGGAAACAGAGACTCATGTCTGACAGGCAAGTGAAGGGCATCCTGGGCACCAAGCTCGGCATGACCCAGGTCTTCGACGAGAACAACCGGATCGTCCCGGTGACCGTCGTGCAGGCCGGGCCGAATGTCGTCACCCAGGTGCGGACCACGGACAACGACGGCTACGAGGCCGTCCAGCTGGCGTTCGGCGCCATCGACCCGCGCAAGGTCAACAAGCCGCGCACCGGTCACTTCGGCAAGGCGGGCGTGACCCCGCGCCGGCACCTCGCCGAGCTGCGGACCACCGACGCCGGCAGCTACGAGGTCGGCCAGGAGATCACCGCCGAGGTCTTCGAGACCGGCGCCGTGGTCGACGTGACCGGCACCAGCAAGGGCAAGGGCTACGCCGGTGTCATGAAGCGGCACGGCTTCTCCGGCCAGGGCGCCAGCCACGGTGCGCAGGCCGTGCACCGCAAGCCGGGCTCGATCGGCGGCTGCGCCAGCCCGGGCCGCGTGTTCAAGGGCCTGCGCATGGCCGGCCGGATGGGTGGCGAGCGGGTCACCACGCAGGGCCTGACCGTGCACGCCGTGCGCGCCGAGGAGGGGCTGCTGCTGATCAAGGGCGCCGTTCCCGGGAACAAGGGCGGTCTGGTCTTCGTCAAGACCGCCGCGAAGGGTGGAAAGACCGAATGAGCACCGTCGAGCTGAAGACCCCGGCCGGTAAAGCCGACGGCACTGTCGAGCTCCCCGCGGAGATCTTCGACGTGCAGGCCAACATTGCGCTGATGCACCAGGTCGTGGTGGGCCAGCTGGCCGCCACGCGCCAGGGCACGCACGACACCAAGACCCGCGGCGAGGTCTCCGGTGGCGGCAAGAAGCCGTACCGGCAGAAGGGCACCGGTCGCGCCCGGCAGGGCTCGACCCGCGCGCCGCAGTTCGCCGGTGGTGGCGTCGTGCACGGCCCCACGCCGCGTGACTACACGCAGCGGACCCCGAAGAAGATGAAGGCCGCCGCGCTGCGTGGCGCGCTGTCCGACCGCGCCCGCGCCGGTCAGCTGCACGTGGTCACCGAGCTGGTCACCGGCGAGAAGCCGTCGACCAAGTCGGCGAAGGCCGCGATCGCCGCCGTGACCGAGGCCAAGCGCGTCCTGGTCGTGCTGCACCGTGACGACGAGCTGGGGTGGCGTTCCGTGCGCAACCTCAGCAACGTCCACGTGATCACGCCGGACCAGCTGAACACCTACGACGTGCTGGTCAACGACGACGTGGTGTTCACCAAGGCCGCCTACGACGTGTTCGTCTCCGGCCCGGCCCGCGGCAAGACCGCCAAGGCCACCGCCCGCTCGAGTGAGGTTGAAGGGAGTGACGAGCAGTGAGTTCGGTCGCCATTCCTGACCCCCGGGACATCGTGCTCGCCCCGGTGATCTCCGAGAAGTCCTACGGCCTTCTCGAGGACCACAAGTACACGTTCGTGGTTCGCCCGGACGCCAACAAGACGCAGATCAAGATCGCTGTCGAGCAGATCTTCGGCGTCAAGGTGATCAGCGTGAACACGCTGAACCGCCAGGGCAAGCGCAAGCGCACCCGGTACGGCTTCGGCAAGCGCAAAGACGTCAAGCGTGCCGTCGTGACGCTGTCCGCCGAGAGCAAGCCGATCGAGATCTTCGGCGGCCCCGCCGCGTAAGGGACGGATAAGCACTCATGGGTATTCGCAAGTACAAGCCGACGACGCCGGGCCGCCGCGGCTCCAGCGTCTCGGACTTCGCCGAGCTCACCCGGTCCACGCCGGAGAAGTCGCTGCTGCGTCCGCTGCACGGCAGGGGCGGCCGTAACTCGAGCGGCAAGATCACCACCCGGCACAAGGGTGGTGGCCACAAGCGCGCCTACCGCGTCATCGACTTCCGTCGCAACGACAAGGACGGCGTGCCGGCCAAGGTCGCGCACATCGAGTACGACCCCAACCGCACCGCGCGCATCGCGCTGCTGCACTACGCCGACGGCGAGAAGCGCTACATCATCGCCCCGGACAAGCTGAAGCAGGGCGACACGGTCGAGACCGGCCCGCGCGCCGACATCAAGCCGGGCAACAACCTGCCGCTGCGCAACATCCCGGTCGGCACCGTGGTGCACGCCATCGAGCTGCGGCCCGGCGGCGGCGCCAAGATCGCCCGTTCGGCCGGTGCCCGCGTCCAGCTGGTCGCCAAGGACGGGCCGTACGCCCAGCTGCGGATGCCCTCGGGCGAGATCCGCAACGTGGACGTGCGCAACCGCGCCACGGTCGGCGAGGTCGGCAACTCCGAGCACGCCAACATCAACTGGGGCAAGGCAGGCCGGAACCGCTGGCGGGGCAAGCGCCCCACCGTCCGCGGTGTCGTGATGAACCCGGTCGACCACCCGCACGGTGGTGGTGAGGGCAAGACCTCGGGTGGCCGCCACCCGGTGAACCCGAACGGCAAGCCGGAGGGTCGTACCCGCCGCCGCAAGCCGAGCGACAAGCTGATCGTCCGCCGCCGGCGTACCGGCAAGAAGCGCTGAGCAGGGAGGTAGAAGAACATGCCACGTAGCCTGAAGAAGGGCCCGTTCGTGGACGACCACCTGCTCAAGAAGGTGGACGCGCTGAACGAGTCGGGCAAGAAGACCGTCATCAAGACCTGGTCCCGCCGCTCCACGATCATCCCGGACTTCCTGGGTCACACGATCGCGGTGCACGACGGCCGCAAGCACGTCCCGGTGTTCGTCACCGAGGCGATGGTGGGTCACAAGCTGGGTGAGTTCGCCCCGACCCGGACGTTCAAGGGTCACGTCAAGGACGACCGCAAGTCGCGCCGCCGCTGAGCGGGCACGAGAGATACGTAGGGAAGCAGATGAACGCCCAGAACAACGCCACGGTGGAGGCAGAAGAGCTGCCCACCGCTGTCGCGCGGGCTCGCTTCGTCCGGGACTCGCCGACCAAGGTGCGCCGGGTGATCGAGCTCATCAAGGGTCGTAGCGTCAGCGACGCCCTGGCCGTGCTCCGGTTCGCCCCGCAGTCGGCCAGCGACCAGCTCGCCAAGGTGATCGCCAGCGCGGCCGCCAACGCCGAGAACAACCTCGGTCTTGACGCCGACACGCTGTGGGTCCGCAACGCGACCGCCGACGAGGGCCCGACCCTCAAGCGCATCCGGCCGCGGGCCCAGGGCCGCGCGTACCGGATCCGCAAGCGGACCAGCCACATCACCGTCGTGGTCGAGTCCCGCCCCAAGGAGACGACCGGACGCAAGAAGGCGCAGAGCAAGAAGAAGGCAGGTGGCCGGTAGTGGGCCAGAAGATCAACCCGCACGGCTTCCGGCTGGGGATCACCACCGACTGGAAGTCCCGCTGGTACGCCGACAAGCAGTACTCGGAGTACGTCGGCGAGGACGTGAAGATCCGCAAGCTGCTGTCCACGGGCATGGAGCGCGCGGGCATCTCCAAGGTGGAGATCGAGCGCACCCGTGACCGGGTTCGCGTCGACATCCACACCGCCCGTCCGGGCATCGTCATCGGCCGCCGCGGCGCCGAGGCGGACCGGATCCGTGGCGCGCTGGAGAAGCTGACGAAGAAGCAGGTCCAGCTGAACATCCTCGAGGTGAAGAACCCCGAGGCCGACGCTCAGCTGGTGGCGGTCGGCGTTGCCGAGCAGCTGTCCAACCGCGTGGCCTTCCGGCGCGCGATGCGCAAGGCGATCCAGTCGTCGATGCGCTCGCCGCAGGTGAAGGGCATCCGCGTGCAGTGCAGCGGCCGGCTCGGCGGCGCCGAGATGTCCCGGTCGGAGCACTACCGCGACGGCCGCGTGCCGCTGCACACGCTGCGTGCCGACATCGACTACGGCTTCTTCGAGGCTCGCACCACCTTCGGCCGCATCGGCGTGAAGGTGTGGATCTACAAGGGCGACCTGGTGGGCGGCCTCAAGGCCAAGGAGGCGCGTGACGCCGCCGCGGCCGCCGAGCGCGCTCCGCGCCGGGACCGTCCGTCCCGCCCGCGTCGTTCCGGCGCGTCGGGCACGACGGCGACCTCGACCGAGGCCGGCCGCGCTGCGGCCGCTTCCAAGACCGAGGACGCGCCGGCGCAGGAGGCCGCCAACACGGCGGCCGCCGCTCCGGACGCGGCAGAGAAGACGGAGGGCTGACGTGCTCATCCCGCGCAAGGTCAAGCACCGCAAGCAGCACTCCCCGAAGCGTGGCGGGGCCGCCAAGGGCGGCACGAAGGTCAACTTCGGCGAGTACGGCATCCAGGCGCTTGAGCACAGCTACGTGACCAACAGGCAGATCGAGTCGGCTCGTATCGCCATCAACCGGCACATCAAGCGTGGCGGCAAGGTGTGGATCAACATCTTCCCCGACCGCCCGCTGACCAAGAAGCCCGCCGAGACCCGCATGGGTTCCGGTAAGGGTTCGCCGGAGTGGTGGGTGGCCAACGTCAAGCCGGGCCGGGTGATGTTCGAGATGAGCTTCCCGAACGAAGCCGTCGCCCGCGAGGCGTTGCGCCGCGCGATCCACAAGCTGCCGATGAAGTGCCGAATCGTGACCCGTGAAGGTGGTGAGTTCTGATGGCGAAGGCAGGCGTCGCCGCCTCGGAACTTCGTGAGCTCACTGCGGAGGAGCTCGTGCTGCGGCTGAAGGAGGCCAAGGAGGAGCTGTTCAACCTCCGCTTCCAGATGGCCACCGGGCAGCTGGACAACAACCGTCGGCTGCGCACGGTCCGCACGGACATCGCGCGGATCTACACCGTGATGCGCGAGCGGGAACTCGGCCTGTCCGTGTCCCCCGACGACGCTGACGCTGAGAGTGAAGGTGCCGCATGACCGAGCCGGTGCAGAAGAAGGACTCCGGCCGTAACTACCGGAAGGTCCGCGAGGGCCTGGTGGTCTCGGACAAGATGGACAAGACCATCGTGGTCGAGCTCGAGGACCGCAAGAAGCACGCGCTGTACGGCAAGGTCCTGCGCTCCACCACCAAGGTGAAGGCGCACGACGAGGAGAACGTCGCCGGTGAGGGCGACCGCGTGCTGCTGATGGAGACCCGGCCGACCTCCGCTACCAAGCGGTGGCGACTGGTCGAGATCCGCGAGAAGGCCAAGTAATAAGGGGTTCGCCCCTTCCGTTCCGCAAGGCTGGGCCACCGGCCCAGAACCGGCGAGACATACAGGAGTAGACGTGATCCAGCAGGAGTCGCGACTGCGAGTCGCCGACAACACGGGTGCCAAGGAGATTCTGTGCATCCGTGTGCTCGGCGGTTCGGGCCGGCGCTACGCGGGCATCGGCGACATCATCGTGGCCACGGTCAAGGACGCCATCCCGGCCGCCGGCGTGAAGAAGGGTGACGTGGTCAAGGCCGTCATCGTTCGCACGCGTAAGGAGCGGCGTCGTCCGGACGGCTCGTACATCCGGTTCGACGAGAACGCCGCCGTGCTCATCAAGAACGACAACGAGCCGCGGGGCACGCGTATCTTCGGCCCGGTCGGCCGCGAGCTGCGCGACCGGAAGTTCATGAAGATCATCTCCCTCGCGCCGGAGGTGTTGTAGCAGTGAAGGTGAAGAAGGGCGACACGGTCGTCGTCATCGCCGGCAAGGACAAGGGCGCGAAGGGCAAGGTCATCCAGGCTTACCCGGCGCGGAACCGCGTGCTGGTCGAGGGCGTGAACCGGATCAAGAAGCACACCCGGATCAGCCAGACCCAGCGTGGTGCCCAGTCCGGCGGCATCGTCACGCAGGAGGCGCCCATCCACGTGTCGAACGTGATGGTCGTCGACTCCGACGGCAAGCCGACCCGGGTGGGTTACCGCATCGGCGAGGACGGCAAGAAGGTCCGGATCTCGCGCAGGAACGGTAAGGACATCTGATGACCACCGCAGAGAAGGCGTACCCGGTGCCGCGGCTGAAGACCCGGTACCGCGAGCAGATCGCCGGCGAGCTCCAGAAGGAGTTCAACCTGGCGAACGTGCACCAGATCCCCGGTGTGGTCAAGGTCGTCGTCAACATGGGTGTCGGCGACGCCGCCCGGGACAGCAAGCTGATCGAGGGCGCGGTGCGCGACCTGGCCACCATCACCGGGCAGAAGCCCGAGGTGCGCAAGGCTCGCAAGTCGATCGCGCAGTTCAAGCTGCGCGAGGGCCAGCCGATCGGTGCGCGGGTCACCCTGCGCGGCGACCGGATGTGGGAGTTCCTGGACCGGCTGCTGACGATCGCGCTGCCGCGTATCCGTGACTTCCGCGGTCTGTCGCCGAAGCAGTTCGACGGCAACGGCAACTACACGTTCGGTCTCACCGAGCAGTCGATGTTCCACGAGATCGACCCGGACTCCATCGACCGCCCGCGCGGCATGGACGTCACCGTTGTCACCACCGCCAACACCGACGACGAGGGCCGCGCGCTGCTTCGCAAGCTCGGCTTCCCGTTCAAGGAGAACTGAGCCGATGGCCAAGAAAGCACTGGTCCACAAGGCCGCCAAGAAGCCGAAGTTCAAGGTGCGTGCCTACACCCGCTGCCAGAAGTGCGGTCGTCCGCACTCGGTGTTCCGCAAGTTCGGGCTGTGTCGGGTGTGCCTGCGGGAGATGGCGCACGCGGGCGAGCTGCCCGGCGTGAGCAAGTCCAGCTGGTAAAGGCCGTATCCTTCAAGTTCCGAGTTCGCCACAGGCCCCGCGGTGACGCCGCGGGGAACCAGGGCGAGAAAGGTTGACAGGTCACCATGACGATGACCGACCCCATCGCAGACTTCTTGACCCGTCTGCGTAACGCGAACTCCGCGTACCACGACGAGGTCGTGCTGCCCCACTCGAAGCTCAAGGCGAACATCGCCGAGATCCTCAAGCGCGAGGGCTACATCGCGGGCTACCGCGACGAGCCGGGCGAGAAGCACAAGAACCTCGTCGTCGAGCTCAAGTACGGCCCGAACCGCGAGCGCAGCATCGCCGGCCTGCGCCGGGTGTCCAAGCCCGGTCTGCGGGTCTACGCCAAGTCGACCGAACTGCCCAACGTGCTGGGTGGCCTCGGCGTCGCGATCATCTCGACGTCGTCCGGCCTGCAGACCGACCGGCAGGCCAAGCGCAACGGCGTGGGCGGCGAAGTCCTCGCCTACGTCTGGTAAGGGAGGAGATCAGCTATGTCGCGCATTGGAAAGCAGCCGATCGCCGTCCCGTCCGGTGTCGACGTCAAGATCGACGGCCAGCACATCACCGTCAAGGGGCCGAAGGGCACCCTGGAGCACACCGTCGCCGAGCCGATCACGGTCGAGCTGAACGACGGCACGCTCGAGGTGAAGCGGCCGAACGACGAGCGCAACAGCCGCGCTCTGCACGGCCTCACCCGCACCCTGGTGAACAACCTGGTGGTCGGGGTGACCGAGGGTTACGAGAAGAAGCTCGAGATCCACGGTGTCGGTTACCGCGTGCAGGCCAAGGGCTCGGACCTGGAGTTCGCGCTCGGGTTCAGCCACCCGGTGAAGATCGAGGCCCCCGAGGGCATCACCTTCAAGGTGGAGACCCCGACCCGGTTCTCGGTGTCCGGCATCGACAAGCAGAAGGTCGGCCAGACGGCGGCGGTCATCCGCAAGCTGCGCCGCCCCGACCCCTACAAGGGCAAGGGTCTGCGCTACGAGGGTGAGCGCATCCGCCGCAAGGTCGGAAAGACGGGTAAGTGATCATGAGCGACACGACTACGACGAAGCGCAAGCCGGTCGGCAAGGACATCTCGACGCGCCGTCGCGTGGCGAAGACCCGTCGGCACTTCCGGCTTCGCAAGAAGATCAGCGGGACCCCGCAGCGGCCCCGCCTGGCCGTGAAGAAGTCTTCGCGGCACATCGCGGTCCAGCTCATCGACGACATCGCCGGGCACACCCTGGCCGCGGCGTCGTCGGTCGAGGCGGACGTTCGCGCGGTCGAGGGCGACAAGAAGGCCAAGGCCGCCAAGGTCGGCGAGCTGCTGGCCGCCCGCGCGAAGAACGCAGGCGTTTCCGCCGTCGTGTTCGACCGTGGTGGCAACGCCTACCACGGCCGGATCGCGGCTCTCGCCGACGCGGCCCGCGAAGGCGGGTTGGAGTTCTGATGCAGATGAATGGAAGGACAGCCTGATGCCGGGACGTACACGGCAATTCGGCGGCGGCCAGGGCGGACCCGGCGGGCAGGGCGGCGATCGCGACCGCAATGACCGCCGCGACCGCAGGGACCGGCGCGACGGCGGCCGTGGCGGGGCGGCCCAGGACAAGACCCCGCACCTCGAGCGCGTCGTGGCGATCAACCGCGTCGCCAAGGTGGTCAAGGGTGGCCGGCGGTTCAGCTTCACCGCGCTGGTTGTCGTCGGTGACGGCGACGGCCAGGTCGGTGTCGGCTACGGCAAGGCCAAGGAGGTGCCCTCGGCCATCGCCAAGGGTGTCGAGGAGGCGAAGAAGAACTTCTTCCGCGTGCCTCGCATCGCCGGCACCATCCCGCACCCGGTGCAGGGCGAGGACGCCGCCGGCGTCGTGCTGCTGCGTCCGGCCAGCGCCGGTACCGGTGTCATCGCCGGTGGCTCGGTGCGTGCGGTGCTGGAGTGCGCCGGGGTGCACGACGTGCTCTCCAAGTCGCTCGGCAGCGACAACCAGATCAACATCGTGCACGCGACCGTCGCCGCTCTGAAGAGCCTGCAGCGTCCGGAGGAGGTGGCGGCCCGTCGTGGTCTGCCGCTCGAGGACGTCGCTCCGGCCCGGATGCTGCGCCAGCGTGCGGGGCAGGGGGTCTGACATGGCTCAGCTCAAGGTGACCCAGGTCAAGAGCAAGATCGGCACCAAGCACAACCACCGCGAGTCGCTGCGCACCCTCGGGCTGCGCAAGATCCGCCAGTCGGTGGTGCGGGAAGACACTCCCGAGGTGCGTGGCCTCATCAACGCGGTCCGCCACCTGGTGGAGGTCGAGGAGGTCAAGTCATGACGGCCATCAAGATCCACCACCTGCGGCCGGCGCCCGGCGCCAAGACGGACAAGATCCGGGTCGGCCGCGGTGAGGGTTCGAAGGGCAAGACGGCCGGGCGCGGTACGAAGGGCACCAAGGCCCGGAAGAACGTGCCCGCCGCGTTCGAGGGTGGGCAGATGCCCATCCACATGCGGCTGCCGAAGCTGCGTGGCTTCAAGAACCGGTTCCGCACCGAGTACCAGCCGGTGAACGTGGGCGACATCGCCCGGGTGTTCGCCGACGGTGGCACGGTCGGTCCGGAGGACCTGGCCGCCCGCGGCCTGGTCCGCAAGGGCAAGCTGGTGAAGGTGCTCGGCACCGGTGACGTGAACGGCGTCAAGCTGAACGTCACGGCCGACAAGTTCTCCGCTTCGGCGAAGGAGAAGCTCGAGGCGGCCGGCGGCACGGCCACCGAGACGGCCTAGTTCTCCACGCCCCACAGAAAGGCCCGCCAGGTCCCCCAAGACCCGGCGGGCCTTTCTCATGCCCACCCCGCGCGCCGTCTTTAGCCCGCTAAAGCCGCCGCCCGCCGCCCCCGCGCCCCACGTCGGCTTTAGCGGGCTGAAGACGGTTCCGGACGTCAGAGTGGACGGCCGCAGCACTTCTTGTACTTGCTGGCCGAGCCACACCAGCACGGCGCGTTCCGAGTCGGCGGCCAGCTGATCGTGTTGCCGCCGTCGGCGAGCTCGTTCATGCAGGCCATGCGGGTGTCCCCGTCCAGGGGGTCACGGCCAGTTCGGGCGCAGAAGTCCTGTAGCGCTGCGGCGGTCAACGGCACCATGACGATCCGGCTGACCCCGGCCTCGGACAGCTCGCGGTTGTCGGCCTCACGGTCCGCGCAGATGAGGTCGACGTCGGTGCGTTCGACCAGCTGTGGCCAGTGGGCATGAGCCAGGGGGATCTGGTCGCGGGGCCAGAACAGGACCTGCAACTCTGCCGGCGGGTCATGAGGAAGCCTGCTGAACAGCTCCTCGGTCTGGTCCGGCAGAGGCAGGACTGACTCGTCGAGCTCATCGGCGGGCATCCTGAGTGCCTGGCGAACGTCCCCGCGGCCGGTGAGGATGGCGTTGGCAAGGGAAGCGAAGCCGAAGTCCGCGGTCAGTTCGGCCATGTCCTGCTCGGTCAGTCTGGAGACGGCCGTGTTGAACCAGGTCAGTGCTTCCTGATACTCGCCGCGCTGGCTCAGCAGCTCCGCGGCCAGGTGATGGGGAATGGGCGATGGAAGGCGCGACTGTCGCAGCTCGGCGAGCTGGGTCCGGGCTTCCGCCTCGCGGTCGAGAGCGAACAGGAACTCGGCCATCGCCACTCGGGCGCAGCCGCCGTCCTCGCCGCCCAGGGCTATCGCCTGCGTGAGCAGCTCAGCAGAGCGTTCCTGGTTACCGGCCCGATGCCACGCCCCGGCCGCCTCTACCAGGATCTGACCTCGTTGTTCGGGATGAAGTGCCAGTTCGGCTTCGAGTTCTTCCGCCATGTCGGCGTTCGGGTTTGCCTGCACCACCCGCACGCTATCGCGATCGCCGCGTCACCGAGCGCGCCGCCGTCCGAGCCGGGACCGGCTTTAGTCCGCTAAAGTCGCCACGGCCCCGCAGGCGGCTTTAGCCCGCGAAAGACGGCGTAGGCCAGCCGGGTGGTTCCGCCCAAGGCGAACAGACCGTTGTCACGGAAAGTAAGTGCACGACGACATCCTCAGCCGGGGCGTACACCGTCCGCCCGGGCGGTGACGATCGTCTGACCTGGCACCGGATGCCCGCCAGCGGCAAGGAAATCAACGCGGGCACCCCGAACGGCCCATTCGCGCGGCGACGTACCGCCACCGTCACCAGGATCCTGCCAGCGAAAACCTGGCACGTGCTGGTCATCACGAACGGTAAGGCTGTTAGAGTCGGCGACACGCTTCGGGACACCTGTGCCCGGAAGCGTTCCTGGCTTGCCTGCCAGCGAGTATGTGTTCCCGCCGGTCTCGTGCCGGCCAAGCCGATCGTCGGCACGAAGCCGGCGACGCCGAGGAGGTCCCCCGCGTGCTCAGCGCCTTCCGCTCGGCTCTCGCGACGCCGGACCTGCGCAAGAAGATCCTCTTCACGTTGATGATCGTGGCGGTCTACCGTCTCGGCACGATCATTCCGGCCCCGGGGGTGTCCTACCCCAACGTGGAGGCGTGCCAGGCGCAGGTCGAGAGCAGTGGCATCTACTCACTGCTGAACCTGTTCAGTGGCGGCGCGCTGCTGCAGCTGTCGATCTTCTCGACCGGCATCATGCCGTACATCACCGCGAGCATCATCATCCAGCTGCTCGGCGTCGTGATCCCGCGGTTCGAGGAACTGCGCAAGGAGGGCCAGTCCGGCCAGAACAAGCTGACGCAGTACACCCGGTACCTGACCATCGCGCTGGCGATCCTGCAGGCCACCGGTGTCATCGCGCTGGCCGACCGCGGACAGCTGTTCCAGAACTGCGACCAGCCGGTGATCCCGGACAACTCGATCTACACGCTGGCGCTGATCGTGGTCACCATGACCGCGGGCACCGCCGTGATGATGTGGATGGGTGAGCTGATCACCGAGCGCGGTGTCGGCAACGGCATGTCGGTGCTGATCTTCCTGAACATCGCCGCGATCCTGCCGGCGGAGGGCGCGAACATCCTGGACCGCAACGGCGGCCTCGTCTTCGCCTTCGTCTGCCTGTTCGGCCTGGTCATCATCGCCAGCGTCATCTTCATCGAGCAGGGCCAGCGCCGGATCCCGGTGCAGTACGCCAAGCGTATGGTCGGCAGGCGCATGTACGGCGGCACGTCGACCTACCTGCCGATCAAGGTCAACCAGGCCGGTGTCATCCCGGTCATCTTCGGCTCGTCGCTGCTGTACCTGCCCGACCTCATCTCGCGGCTCATCGGCGACCAGAACGCCAACTCCGGATGGCAGGTCTTCATCCGGACCTACATCGTCGACCAGTCCAGCTGGCTGCACATCCTGCTGTACTTCGCGATGATCATCTTCTTCACGTACTTCTACATCACGATCACGTTCAACGTGGACGAGCGTGCGGAGGACATGAAGAAGTACGGCGGGTTCATCCCGGGCATCCGGCCGGGCCGCCCGACCGCCGAGTACCTCAGGTACGTGCTCGGCCGGATCACGCTGCCGGGGTCGATCTACCTGGGCATCGTGGCGATCCTGCCGAACTTCTTCCTGTCGCTCACCGGCCAGGGCCAGAACCAGAACTTCCCGTTCGGCGGCACTGCGGTGCTGATCATGGTCGGCGTCGGCCTCGACACGGTGAAGCAGATCGAAAGCCAGCTCATGCAACGTAACTACGAAGGATTCCTCAAGTGACCCGCGTGGTTCTGGTGGGTCCGCCGGGTGCCGGCAAGGGGACGCAGGCCAGCGCCCTGTCGGAACGGCTGGGTGTCCCGCACATCTCGACCGGTGACCTGTTCCGCGCGCACGTGGGCGAGGAGACGCCGCTCGGCCTGGAGGCCAAGCGCTACCTGGCCGAGGGCGAGCTCGTCCCTGACTCGGTGACCAACGAGATGGTCAAGGAGCGGCTGGCCGAGCCGGACGCCAAGGTCGGGTTCCTGCTCGACGGCTTCCCGCGCACGACCAAGCAGGCCGAGGTCCTCGGCCAGATGCTCGCCGACGCCGACGTCAGCCTCGACGCGGTCATCCAGATCGATGTCCCGGAGGACGTCCTGGTCGACCGGCTGCTGTCGCGGGGGCGCTCGGACGACACCGAGGACGTCATCCGGCGTCGTCAGCAGGTGTACCGGTCCGAGACCTCGCCGCTGCTCGAGTACTACGCGGACATCCTGGTCACCGTGAACGGTGTCGGTGGCGTCGACGAGGTGTCCGAGCGCGTGTTGTCCGCACTCGACGACCGCGGGTGAACGGCGGCTGGCAACGGTTGTTCCGGCGCGGACGCATGATCGAGGTCAAGTCACCCGGTGAGCTCCAGGCGATGCGGGCGGCCGGGCTTGTGGTCGCCCGCACGCTCGCCCTGGTGACTGAGGCGGCGAAACCCGGTTCCACCACGGCGGAGCTCGACGAGCTGGCCGAGCAGACGATCCGGGACGCCGGCGCGGTGCCGTCGTTCAAGGGCTACCACGGCTTCCCCGCGTCCATCTGCGCCTCGGTGAACGAGGAGATCGTGCATGGCATCCCGTCGTCCCGGCAGCTGGCCGACGGTGACCTGATCTCCGTCGACTGCGGGGCGATTCTGGACGGCTGGCACGGCGACTCGGCAGTGACCATCGCGGTCGGGGAGGTGTCCGCCGAGGACGCGGCCCTGTCGGCCGCCACCCGCGCCGCGATGTGGGCCGGTGTCGAAGCCGTGCGGGCGGACGGGCGGCTCACCGACATCTCCTTCGCCGTGCAGACGGCGGCCGAGCAGGCGGCGATGGCCGACGGGATCGACTACGGGATGATCGTCGAGTACGGCGGTCACGGAATCGGCAGCCAGATGCACATGGAGCCGTTCCTGCCGAACATCGGCAAGCCGGGCAAGGGGCCCAGGCTGAAGGTGGGCATGGCGCTGGCGATCGAGCCGATGCTGACGCTCGGCACGGGGGAGACCCGTGAGCTGGACGACGGCTGGACGGTCATCACCACCGACGGCTCCCGCGCCGCCCACTGGGAGCACACCGTCGCCATCACCGAGGACGGCCCGTGGGTCCTGACCGCGCCCGAGGAGTCGGCTTTAGCGGGCTAAAGACGCCTCCCGGGACCCGGCGGTCACGGGACGTATGGTGCTTCGCGACTCTGCGTGGTCGACGCTGATCCGGTGGTAAACTGGAGGGTGACCAGGGCCTCCGGGCGGCCACCGTGCGCTAGCACACACAACCCCCGGTTCAGGTCTTCAACACGGGTTGCGTACACTGTCAAGTCGGCGTATGTGTCTCGCCGGGTCCAGCGCGCTCGTGAATTTTCTCGCGGCATTGGAGTCGGGGCGGCACGCGCGTCGCACATGAAGGCAAGCACTCACGCTCAACCGAATCACGAAACGCGGAGGACATGGGCAAGAAGGACGGGGCCATCGAGGTCGAAGGCCGCGTAGTCGAGCCGCTTCCCAACGCGATGTTCCGCGTCGAGTTGGAGAACGGCCACAAGGTCCTTGCACACATCAGCGGCAAGATGCGGCAGCACTACATCCGCATCCTGCCCGAGGACAGGGTCGTCGTGGAGCTCTCGCCCTACGACTTGTCCCGTGGTCGCATCGTCTACCGCTACAAGTGATCTGGTCAGGCGAAGCACACACAGCAGGAAAGCAGGAGACGTGAAGGTCCAGCCGAGCGTCAAGAAGATCTGCGACAAGTGCAAGGTGATCCGCCGTCACGGCCGGATCATGGTGATCTGCGAGAACCTGCGGCACAAGCAGCGGCAGGGCTGATCGCCGGGCACACGTCGGCCACTGATTGACGGCTACACAACTCCCCGAACCTGCCGGGCCCTGACGGGCCTGGTTCACCCCCGGACTCCAGGCCGGGGCCGGGACACCACCAGCGTAAGCCGGTGGGACGACAGCGAGTCGGTCCCGGGACCGGGCGGGGAGCAGACCTGGAGAGACGAACACACCGACAAGGAGCACCAACGCCAATGGCACGACTCGCTGGCGTAGACCTCCCCCGCGAGAAGCGGTTGGAGATCGCGCTTACCTACATCTACGGCATCGGCCGTACCCGCTCCAAGGAGCTCATCGGCGCCACGGGCCTGAACGCGGACACCCGCGTCAAGGACCTGAGCGACGACGACCTCGTGAAGCTGCGGGACTACGTCGAAGAGAACTTCAAGGTCGAGGGTGACCTTCGCCGCGAGGTGAACGCCGACATCCGTCGGAAGATCGAGATCGGGTGCTACGAGGGGCTGCGGTGGCGCCGCGGTCTTCCCGTCCGCGGTCAGCGGACCAAGACCAACGCCCGCACCCGCAAGGGCCCGAAGAAGACGGTCGCCGGCAAGAAGAAGGCTGGCAAGAAGTGAGCGTCCGGGGCAAGAAGGTCGTGCACATCGGCGGTGCTCAGCGCCGCGGCACGGCTTCGTGCGTTTCGCCGACGGCGCTCTACGCCCGCCCCATGGCCCTGCGTGAGCTGTACACCGACGCCGGTTCCGTGATCCGGCGCGGGCAGCGCGAAGCGGCCGCCGCTCACCAGCAGAACTCGCGCTAACGAGGAGAATCACCCAGACATGCCACCCAAGTCTCGCACCGCCGGGGCCAAGAAGGTCCGGCGGAAGGAAAAGAAGAACGTGGCCCACGGCCACGCGCACATCAAGAGCACCTTCAACAACACGATCGTGTCGATCACCGACCCGAACGGTGCCGTGATCTCCTGGGCCTCGTCCGGGCACGTCGGCTTCAAGGGCTCGCGCAAGTCCACGCCGTTCGCGGCGCAGATGGCCGCCGAGAACGCGGCGCGCAAGGCCGCCGAGCACGGCATGAAGAAGGTCGACGTGTTCGTCAAGGGCCCCGGCTCCGGCAGGGAGACCGCGATCCGTTCGCTGCAGGCGGCCGGTCTCGAGGTCGGCATCATCCAGGACGTGACCCCGCAGCCTCACAACGGCTGCCGCCCGCCCAAGCGGCGCCGGGTCTGAGGAACGGGGAGGAGTAAGCACCAATGGCTCGTTACACCGGCCCCGCGACGCGTCTGTCGCGTCGCCTGAAGGTTGACCTCATCGGCGGCGACCAGGCTTTCGAGCGCCGCCCGTACCCGCCCGGCCAGCACGGCCGCGGCCGGGTCAAGGAGAGCGAGTACCTGCTCCAGCTGCAGGAGAAGCAGAAGGCCCGCCACACCTACGGCATCCTCGAGCGGCAGTTCAGCCGTTACTACAAGGAGGCCGTGCGGCGCCCCGGCAAGACCGGTGAGAACCTGCTGCAGCTGCTCGAGTGCCGCCTGGACAACGTGATCTACCGCGCCGGCATCGCCCGCACCCGCAGGCAGGCCCGGCAGCTGGTCAGCCACGGCCACTTCCTGGTCAACGGCAAGAAGGTCAACATCCCGAGCTTCCGCGTCTCGAAGTTCGACATCATCGACGTGCGTCCCAAGTCGATGCCGATGCTGCCCTTCGTCGCCGCCAAGGAGTCCTTCGGCGACCGCCCGATCCCGGCCTGGCTGCAGGTCGTGCAGTCCAACCTACGCGTCCTGGTGCACCAGGAGCCGGAGCGGGCGCAGATCGACGTTCCGGTTCAGGAGCAGCTGATCGTGGAGTACTACTCGAAGAACTGACCCCTGGCCGGGTTCGCCCGGTGGGGATCGAGCGGCGGCGCCGCCGAGTGCGCCGCCGCTACGCCACCTCTCGACGTCATATGGCGGGCGTCGGCAGGACAAGGAGAACAAGAAAGTGCTGATTTCCCAGCGACCGGCCCTCGGCGAGGAGACGGTCAACGAGACCCGTTCGCGGTTCACCATCGAGCCGCTGGAGCCCGGCTTCGGTTACACCCTCGGCAACTCGCTGCGTCGCACGCTGCTGTCGTCGATCCCGGGTGCGGCGGTCACCAGCATCCGCATCGACGGTGTGCTGCACGAGTTCACCACCGTTCCGGGGGTGAAGGAAGACGTCACCGACATCATCCTGAACCTCAAGGAGCTGGTCGTGTCCTCCGAGGAGGACGAGCCGGTCACCATGTACCTGCGCAAGCAGGGCCCGGGTGAGGTCACCGCCGCCGACATCGTGCCGCCCGCCGGCGTCACCGTGCACAACCCGGATCTGCACATCGCCTCGCTGAACGGCAAGGGCAAGCTGGAGATCGAGCTGGTGGTGGAGCGTGGCCGTGGCTACGTCCCCGCCCTGCAGAACAAGCAGGCCGGCGCGGAGATCGGCCGGATCCCGGTCGACTCGATCTACTCGCCGGTGCTCAAGGTGACCTACAAGGTCGAGGCCACCCGTGTCGAGCAGCGCACCGACTTCGACAAGCTGATCCTGGACGTGGAGACCAAGCCGTCGATCACGCCGCGGGACGCCGTCGCGTCGGCCGGTAAGACGCTGGTCGAGCTGTTCGGGCTCGCCCGGGAGCTCAACGTCGACGCCGAGGGCATCGAGATCGGCCCGTCGCCGCAGGAGGCGGACACCATCGCCGCCTACGCGATGCCGATCGAAGACCTGGACCTCACGGTCCGGTCGTACAACTGCCTCAAGCGCGAGGGCATCCACACCGTCGGCGAGCTGGTTTCGCGCAGCGAAGCCGACCTGCTCGACATCCGCAACTTCGGTGCGAAGTCGATCGACGAGGTCAAGCTGAAGCTCGTCGGCCTCGGCCTCACGCTGAAGGACAGCCCGCCCGGGTTCGACCCGACCGCGGCCGCCGTCAGCTACGACGGTGAGGGCTGGTCCGAGGGCGTCGGCGGTGGCATCACCGACGGCATCTCGGACAACGGCCACGACGACGGCCAGGACTACGCAGAGACGGAGCAGCTGTAGGACCGGTGGTCGCTCCGGTGTGGTGACGCATCGGAGCGACCTGGTTCCGCGGCTGGAAAGCTGAACTAGGAGAACCGATGCCCACCCCCACCAAGGGAGCCCGTCTCGGCGGCTCGGCCGCTCACCAGCGGCACCTGCTGGCCAACCTGGCCACGTCGCTGTTCGAGCACGGCAAGATCACGACGACCGAGGCCAAGGCCCGGCGCGTGCGTCCGCTCGCCGAGAAGCTCATCACCAAGGCGAAGCGGGGCGACCTGCACAACCGGCGGCAGATCCAGCGGGTCATCCGCAACAAGTCGGTCGTGCACAAGCTGATCGCCGAGATCGGTCCGCACTTCGAGGACCGTGAGGGCGGCTACGTCCGGATCACCAAGACGGTGCCGCGCAAGGGCGACAACGCCCCCATGGCGGTCATCGAGCTGGTGGCCGAGAAGACGGTGACCGCGGAGGCCCAGGCCGCGCGCAAGACGAAGTTCGCCAAGGACGAGGCCCCCAAGGCTGCCGCCACCGAGGCCACGGAGGAGACCACGGACGCCGCCGAGGCGACCGAGGCTCCCGCTGCCGACGAGGCTCCGGCGGCGGAGTCCGCCGACTCCGCCGAGGCCAAGTCCGACGACGCCCCCGAGGCTGCCGACGAGTCGGCTTCTGCGGGCGAAAGCGACACCAAGAAGGCCGACTCCTGACGTTGACGTCGGCTGAAGCCTTCTCCGGCGAGCCCGTCACCCCCACCGGGGGTGGCGGGCTCGTCCGTCTGCGCCTGGACGTCTCCTACGACGGCACGAACTTCTCCGGCTGGGCCAAGCAGCCGGGCAGGCGGACCGTGCAGGGCACGCTCGAGGACGCTCTCACCAAGCAGCCTCCGGGTGCGGAACCGCCCCGTTCGGTCGTCGTCGCTGGCCGCACGGACGCCGGTGTGCATGCCACCGGCCAGGTGGTCCACCTCGACGTGCCGGCTTTAGCGGGCGAAAGCCGATCCGGCCGGCTGCCTGTCGATGCGGACGGGATTCCGGACCTTGGGCGCATGCTGCACCGCTGGAATCGGTACCTGCCCGCGGACGTGCGTGTACTCGGCGCGAGGGTGGCGCCGCGAGGATTCGACGCGCGGTTCTCCGCCATCCGCAGGCACTACCGCTACAGCGTCTCGGACGCGCCGTGGGGCGTTGACCCGTTGCATCGCTTCGACACGCTCGCCTGGGGCCGTGAGCTGTCCGTTGAGCGGCTGAACGAGGCTTCCGCGGAGTTACTGGGCCTGCACGACTTCGCGGCGTTCTGCAAGCAACGTGAAGGCGGAACGACCGTGCGTGAACTGCAGCAGTTCAGTTGGCGTCGCACCGGTGAGCACCTCATCGAGGCCACGGTGTCGGCAGATGCGTTCTGTCATTCGATGGTGCGAAGTCTTGTCGGGGCACTCCTTCTGGTCGGGGACGGCAGGCGGCCGCCCGGGTGGCCCGTTCGGCTGCTCGGTGATCGTGTCCGGGACAGCGCCGTCGCACCCGCACACGGGCTGACCCTGACGGGCGTCGATTACCCGCCGGACGATCAGCTAGCCGCCCGTGCCGACCAGACCCGTGCGGTGCGGTCGCCCATCGAGACGCCCTGACCCCTGGTGCGGGCGCGGCCGATACCCGCCTGGATCTTTCCGAGCAGGGTCGTGTAGTCACCGGCGAGGTCCTCGGCTGTGACCACGACGAACTGCCACCCCTGCGCGAACAGTTGTCGGCGCCTGAGATCGTCCAGACGTGCCTGACGAGGTGCGTTGTGCCACCGTCCGTCGTACTCGACCGCCACCTTTTCAGGTTCGATGGCGAGGTCGAGGCGAGCGATGCGTCTTCGTCCTCGGCGAACGGTCAACTGTGGGACGGCCTTGATCCCGCCGAAATGCATGACCACGCGTAGTTCGGACTCGGGATGGGACTCGGCGCGTGTGTCCGCGAGGTTCAGTGCGGTTCGGGCGAGCCGTATGCCGCGGTTTCGCCGACGGTGAAACATTTTGTCCAGTGTGCGCCTGCGTATTCGCTTGAAACGCAGGAAGGCGTCGAGGTCGGGTACGCCGATGCGAAGGCGGCGTACCCACCCGCGTGTGCGTGGTGAAAGGCGGAGTAACAGGTCCAGTGCCACCCTGCTCGGCTTTGCGATTCTGATGCCGTTCCATCGTCGGGACTCGGTTTTCTTCACCTCCGTTCGCCGGACGTGCATTCCTTGCTTGGGGCCGAAGCGCGATGCCTCAGGTACGACGAACTCGACGGGATCGTAGGGCTTGGCCAGTTCGACGCCCATCACCGTCGCCGCGGACCTGCCGGTCAGCACCGCGTCTTCAGGCACAACCAGTGCCGCACCCCGGCACCGCAGTTCGTGGGTGACGGGGACGTCGGCGGCGACGTAGACGTCCTGGAAGAGCCGGCGGAACCTCGGTCCCTGGAGCTGCGCTTTCGTGACGATGCCCGCGGCCCGGGCTTCGGAGCCGCGGAATACGTCGTTGAGTACGGGGTTCTCGAAAACTGTCGTGGTAGTCACGTCCAACACCGTGCAACACGGCACCGACAAATTCGAGTCCTGCGAGATATCCACAGCCAGCGGGTTGTCCACAGCCCCGCGAATTCACTATTGACAAAGTTGCGCCTACGAAAACGACGCCGGCCCCGTCGGCTTTAGCACGCTAAAGCCGACGGGGCCGGGCACAAGAACGGCGCCGGGGGCGGAGATGCCCGGCCGGCGCCGTTCGAGTGGACGTGGACGCTGCAGTCAGTCGCCGCGGCGGACAGGGCCGAGGAGCTGCTGTTCCTTGGCGGTCGTGACCAGTCGCAGCGGCCGCCACAGGTTGCGGCCCAAGGCCACCACCTGGTCGTCCTTGAGGCCGGTGAGCTGCCGCATCATCTGCGGCGGCAGACGCCAGATCCGGGCCGCCAGCTCGGCTTGTCCCGGCGGAAGCCGCTGCATCAGCACCATGTCGGCGGCGTTGGCCGTCGCGCTGGCCTGCGGATGCAGGTAGGGCAGCACGTACACCGTCGTCTGCCACGGTGACCGCGGCGGGAACAGATCCTGCGGAGTAGGCCCGCCGTCGGTCACCACGAGCAGCGGGGCGTCCTCCGACGGCCGGGGCAACTCAACCGGCGAAAGCCGACGGATCTGCACGAGCGGCGACGGACGGCCGTCGCGCTGGGTTCCGGCGGCCTGCTGCAGCAGCTGCCAGGCTGTCGGCCGACCGGTGGCCACGACCACCCACGCACCTACCGCCATCGCCCGCAGAGCCACCTGGCGTGCCAGGTACAGGCCGCCGACCAGAACGATCCGGGTGGGGGTCGAGCGGAGCGCGGAGATCGTCAGCGGCTCACCCTTGAGACCGGAACCGAGCACGATTCCGCCTCGGTCACCTGACGGGCTGATCGCGTCGAGCAGCGCCGGGTCGACGGAGAACTCCGGAGCCACCCCGGTGTTCTGGCCCGCGTCGCGCACACCCGTGCTCATGCCGTACCTCCCATCGGCAGCGTGGCCGCCAACCCAGCCACCTGCAGACCCCGTAGCGGGGTCAGGCTGATGCCGACCCGGTCGGCCAGGCTGTTCAGCCGGTTGTCGGCGGCTTCCAGCTCACGCGGGTTGCGGGCGCTGAGCCGGACCACGCCACGCAGGCCGATCCGCCCGTCGTCCGAAGACGGCGAAATCGACATGGCGACCGTCGCCGACAGCGCCCGGACACTGGTCAGGGCGTTCAGGTTGGTCGTGATGCGCCCCTTGGGCCAGGTGGTGATGGCGTAGCTGGCGTGACCGATGCCGGCCGCCGTCACGCCCGTCCGGCGCTCCTGCAGCCCGACCCGCTCGCCGGAACCGGCCACGGCGGTGAGTTCAGCCGCCGAAAGACCGGCACGCAGCAGCTCGTCCGGATCCAGCGGCCTCGTCGGCACACCACGGGACTCGAGCGCGTTACGCACACGGGACAGAGCGCCGATCAGGGCACGGTGCGCACCCACGACGCCGCCGCCACGCTCACGGATCGCCGACGGGCACCGTCGCGGGTCCAGCCGGACGGCGACCCAGGTGGTGCGGCGTGCAGCGGCCGGCAGCGGTCCCAGAACCTCCATATAGGAAGTGAGCGCGGGGGAATCCGACGGCAGTGCCGCACTGCCCGGGTAGGTGTGCCAGATGACCTGGATCGAGTCGAGCACCACACCACGGTCCTCGAGGCAGGGAGCCAGCGACGACAACGGCAGGCTCGGCGCGCCATCGGCCTGGTTGATCAGCGCGGGGGTGGGTTCCACCAGCAGGACCGCGGTCCACGTGCCGTCGTCCCAGGCGAGGCCGACCTGCTGACGCTCGTGGTCGACGCCGTGCGCGACGACCAGGCCGGGCACCACCAGCCGCAGCAGGTTGACCCGGGCGTCGTCCGCGCCGGTGACGGTGTTGTCCTCGGTCGCCATCGCCTCCAGGCTCGCCGGGGGCACCGGGTGCGCCACCCGTGTGTGCGAGCGCATGGAGTAGCGGAGGCTAAGTCCAACCCATTGGGTGAACCACTGGCCGCCCCATCGAAGGAACGCCAGGATCAGCGCGACCGCGAGCACGCCGATCGAGACGTACAGCAGGTCCATGTCGATCGCCAGCAGGATGAGGCCGATCGCCAGGCCCACTTCGAGCAGGATGAGGTTCATCACCGGCAGCGGACCCAGGTTCACCCCGAGGGTGCGGCGGCGCGGAGTTCCCACCCGGACAGGGGCGGACGCTCCAGCCGGAGGGCCAGGCGGAGGGCCGCTGGGACCTCCCGATCCCCCAGCTCCCCCTGGGCCACCTGGCCCGCCGGGGCCTCCGGGACCACCCGGACCGCCGGGCCCGTTGGGAGGTCCGCCGGGGCCTCCCGGACCGGCCTGACGTGCCGGAGGAGCACCACCGGGACCACCCGGGCGTGCGGACTGACCGGCTGGCCGTCGGCCGGGAGGAGCTGCGGGGGGCGGGCCGGCGGGGCCACCGGGTGGGCCGCCAGGGCCGCGCGGCGCGGCCGGTGCGCCGGGCGCCCTCACCGGCTGCCCGGGCGGCGTCGGCGGCGGTCCCGGGCGGCGCCCCTGCGGCGGCTGCCCACCTGCTGGACGCCCCGGTGGGCGTGGAGGAGTGGTGACCGACATCCGCTCGTTCTCTTCCCCTCGTAACGTGCAACTGCGCCGGAAGACCAGTCCGGGTGTCGAACACTAACCGGAGTTGGTAGAAACCAACCACCAGTGGTCCCCGCACGGCTATCCTGCGGAACCGTACCGCGAGTGGGAGAGCTGTAGGTCGAGAATGCCGTCAACACCGACAACAAAGTCTCAGGTCCAGGCGTACCAGTTCGTGCTGCGGAGGATGCAGTCGGCGCTGGTCCGCAAGGACGCGGTCATGCTCCACGACCCGATGCGAACCCACTCCCGGGCGACCATCGTTGGTGTGGTCTTGAGCATGCTCGGTCTGCTGGGGTTCGTCATCTGGGGGTTCATCAAGCCCGCGCCGACTCCACCCAAGGCGGGCATCGTGATCGGCGAGCAGTCGGGGGAGGTGTACGTCAAGACGGAGAACCCGTCGTACCTGATCCCCACCTTCAACCTCGCGTCTGCCCGGCTGTTGCTGATGGCCCAGCAGGAGCAGCAGCAACAGCAGGGGCAGGGTGGCCAGCAGGCCGGCTCGGCACCGCCGGCGCAGGCCGCGCAGACCGAGGTCAAGCCCGCGACCGTTGTGCCCGACGACCAGCTCAAGGACATCCCGCGCAAGCGCATGCAGGGAATCGTCGACGCGCCGCAGCTTCTGCCGACAAAGGAACAGCGGATCGCCGACCACTGGGCCGTCTGCGACAACATCATCAGCGACGCCAACCTGCCCACGGAGGAACGCCGGAGGCAGGCCCGCCGGGAGACCGCCGTGCTGGCCGGTGTGGACAGCCTGGGCACCCAGGGCATGGGCCGGGAGCTCCAGCCCAACGAGGCGGTCCTCGTTCGCGGTGACAACCAGGAGATCTACCTGATCTACCGGCTGATCGGGAACGTGAACCAGCCCAACGCCAGCGCGGTCAAGGCGAAGATCGACGGCAGGAACGGCATCGTCCAGTCGACCCTCGGTCTCGGCGACGAGTACCGCCAGGCGTCGATGGGGCTGCTGAACGCCATTCCGGAGGTCGACCCGCTGCGGCCCATCGAGATCCCGAACGCCGGTAACCCCAGCCAGTTCAACATCGATGGCCTGCCCATCGGGTCGGTGTTCAAGACCCAGTCGTCGAGCGGGCAGCTCCAGTTCTGGGCGATCCTGCAGGACGGTGTCCAGGAGATCTCCGAGCTCACCGGCGACCTGATCCGCAACGGCAACCAGGTCCCCGGGCGGGAGACCGTGACGACGGTGAGCCCGGACCGGCTCAACAACGTGCAGCGCATCCTGCCCGGTATGCCGCAGTACCTGAAGGTCGACGAGTTCCCGAAGACCAAGCCGACGATTCTCGACTCGTTCTCCAGCGACACCCCGGTCACGTGCCTGGGATGGCAGGTCCGCGGCGAGGGGGCCAACCGGGACGGCCACACCGCGATCTTCGTCAGCAACGAGATTCCGTTCCCGAAGGACAAGCAGGGCAACCGGTACCAGCCTGTCGACATCGGTCAGGCCAACCCGGACGCGACGACGCGGGTGGACAAGTTCTACATGCCCTACGGCCGCGCCGCCTTCATCCGCGCTGCCCAGTCGAAGGAGTCGTTCGACACCGGCCAGATGTCGATCGTTTCGGATCGTGGGATGCGCTACGGCGTTCCGGACATGCGGATCGCGCAGGGGTTGGGGCTGGAGGCGCCGACGCCGGCGCCCGAGCTGATCATCGGGCTGCTGCCGACCGGGTCGTCCCTCAACACCAGGGATGTGCTCAGGACGTACGACTCGGTGCAGATCGACCCGAACTCCGGCTCGTTCCCGACGTCCTCGGCGGCCCCCGCGCCGCCAGGCTGACGGCGGGAACCGGTCCGGGCGGGCGCTCGTCCCAGTCGGTGACGGTCCCAGGTCCTGCGGAGGTGACACCGATGTCCGATTTCCGGCTCGACGCGGAGATCCTGGCCGGTTACGTCAGAACGATCGAAGGGGCTGCGGCCGACCTCGGTGCCGCTGTGTCCGTCCTGGACGGCGACGCGGTCGGGAACGACGCGTTCGGACCGTTGGGCAAAGAGGTGGGGGCCGACGGTGCCTATGCCCGCGCGGCGGAGGCCCTGCGCCGGCAGCTCGACGATGGTTGCCGAGCGGTCCGTTCGGCGGCGGACGCCCTGCGAACGGTGACGGCGATGCACACGGGGGGCGACGAGGACGCCGGCGCCCAGATCGGCAAGGCGGATCAGCGATGACGCGCACGCCCGACGCGCAGTCCTCACCCGACGTCGGCTTTAGCCCGCTAAAGCCGACGTCCGGCGCCGAGCGGGGTGGTGCGCACCTGAGCTACCTGTCGGAGGCGGCGGGGCAGTTGGGGGTGGACGATCCGGTCCGGACCCACTTGCTTCCGGCGATGGTCCAGTGGCGCGAACTGCGAGCTGAAGCGACTCGCTGGCGCTCGGCCGCACAGTCGGCGGCCGAGACGGCAACCGCGCTGGAAGCGACGCTGGGCAAGCTCGACGCCGGCTGGGACGGTGCCAGCGCGGATGCGTTCGTCGGCTACGTCAGGCGGATCATCGCGGCCGGCACGGACGCGCAGGAAGCGATGAGCACGCTGGCGGACGCACTCGAC
This sequence comes from Amycolatopsis suaedae, assembly GCF_004214935.1. Classification (GTDB taxonomy): domain Bacteria; phylum Actinomycetota; class Actinomycetes; order Mycobacteriales; family Pseudonocardiaceae; genus Amycolatopsis; species Amycolatopsis suaedae. The sequence goes on along the minus strand of NZ_SFCC01000004.1, from coordinate 96,160 downwards.
GAGGTCGCTCGCGGCACGGAACAGATCACCGGCACGCTGGCGGAAGTTCTTCTCGACGCCGCGGAGACGGTGTCGGAGACCGTCCTGATGCCCGTAGGCGGTGAGGACCGAGCCCGCGCCGAGATCGTCCAGGCGAGCCGGTGGGCTGCTCAGCTGCGGAACTCCGTGCGGGACATCCTGGAAGAATTCACCCGTTTGTGTGACGGCGTGGGGTCCGGGGGCCGCGACGTCGTGATGGAACAGCGTTACCCCGCCGAACCCTTCGTGCTACCCGAGGAGAACACCCCCGGCGTTCCCAACGCCGGTGCGACGAGCGACGCCTTGCCTGATGCCACGACCTCGGCGCAGGCTGCCGGTGACGAAGAGGGGCAGGGGGTGCAGGGCGGCCTCGGCGGTGGTACGCCGGGTGCCGAGGGCTTCGGCCCCGTAGGAGGCGGACAGCCCGCCGCAGGGCAGTCGCCGGTGGGCGCGCCCCCGGCGCCGCAGACCGGTAGCGGAACCGCTGCGCCGATGATGGGCGGGATGATGCCAATGGGCATGGGTATGGGCGCCGGTCAGGGCGGACAGGCAAGCCAGCGTCAGCCTCGCCGGGGCGCGCCCGTGGACCCCACCGAACTCGTCGGAAAGGCCGATTACGTCGCGCCCGCCGTCCTGGGGGAGGACCCCAAGCCGCCGCCCTCCGAGGACAAGGCCAAGCGTCTTTAGCGGGCTAAAGCCGACGTCGGCAGGGGAACGGGGCAGCCCGGAGTGGAGTCCCGCGACCCCGGTGGGCGTCTTTAGCCCGCTAAAGACGCCGTCGCGGGCCTAGGCGGAGCGCTCGGGGTCGTTGCGGCGCAGGGTGTGCATCACGAACATCGTGATCAGCAGGATCACCAGACCGCCACCGGCGCCGGCGAGCGCCACGATCATCGGGGTGTCGTCGGTGTTGTCGGCCGGCGGCAGGTCGGACGGGATCGTCATGTTCTGCGCCGGCGGGAACCCCTGCTCGGACGGCAGGGCGGCGGTCAGCGCCGCCATCGGGTTGATCATTCCGTAGCCGACGAACTGGTCCCGGCCACCGTGCGCGCCGGGGTGCTGCGCGGTCTGCATGATCCGCGCCATCACCTGCCGGGCGTTCAGATGCGGGAACTTCGCACGCACCAGCACCGCCAGCCCGGCGACGTACGGCGCCGCGAAGCTGGTCCCCTGAATCTCCTGGGGCTTGCCGCCCTCGATCGTCAGGTTCGCCAGCGACGGGGTGCTACCGGGAGCCGGATCCAACGAGATGATCTTGGTTCCCGGCGCCGCCACGCTCACCCACGGGCCGTTGACGCTGAACTGCGCCACACTGCCGGTCTGGTCGATCGCGGCCACCGACAGCACGTCGTCACGGAACCACGGCGGGTTGACGATGCTGATCGGCTGGTTCGGGTCGGGCTGATTGTTCTGCGGGCACGCCTCCGACGTGTTGCCGGCGGCCGCGACCACCACGATGTTCTTCTGCTCCACTGCGTAGCGGACCGCGGCCTGCAGCTCGCTCTCCGACGCCGTGCGCGGGCCGCCCGAGGCCTTGCGGCAGTTGTCGACCGACATGTTGATGACCTTGACGCCCTCGGTGTCCGCGGCCGTCCGCACCGAGTGTGCGAGCGTGCCGACGGTTCCCGCCGCGGTGCCGTTGTCCTCGATCTGCCGGCCGCCACCCTGCTGGCCCGGTTCGGTGCCGTCGCCGCCGGGCTGAGCCCCGCCGCCCTCCTCGGGAGGCGCCTCCGAGGAGGAACTGGGCGGAGCACCCCCGGACGAACTGGGCGGGGCACCCGAGGACGACGGCGGCGGAGCCGCGGGCGACGAGGTCTTCTCGGCCTCCTGGTAATTCTGGCTCGACTGCCGGATCGAAACGATCTGCGAATCCGGCGCGACCCCGCGAAAGCCGACGTCGTTGGGGGTCTTCGCGCCGATGATGCCGGCGACCTCCGTGCCGTGGCCGTCGCAGTCCTCCAGGCCGCGGTTCTCCTCCTTGACGTAGTCGCCGCCGCCCTGGACCGGGTGGCCGAACCACGGGTGGTTGTGCACGCCGGTGTCGATCACCGCGACCCTGATTGGCTGCTTGGTCTGCGGGTCGATCCCGATGCCGCCGGTCTCGGCCTGCATCAGCCGGTGCACGTCGTCGAGGCGCAGGTACTGCTGACCCCAGGGAATCTCCTTGGGGATGATGTTCTCCCCGAGGCTGCGGGTGACGCACTCGGTCTTCTTCTCGTAGGTCTTGTCGGGCTTGCCCGACCCGCTCGGCAGTGCGCTCAGGTCCACCGGGGGCGGTACGGCCATCCCCTGGCCGGGCGGGGGCGCTGCTGGTGGCTGGGCCGCCGCGACGGCCGCACCCGGCGTCAGCATGCCGATCGTGGCCGCCATCACCGCCGTGGCCGCCCGCTTGCCGGGTCCGAACCGCACCACAGTCCCCCTGTCCTTCCGCACTACGTCAGGCAAACCCCGGAAAGCTACCGGGGGAAGTCGATGTGCCGCACCGTCGAGTACAGATCCATGACGGCCAGCGCCAGCGGCAGCACCGTGGCGATGCAGATCGCCTCGATGATCTCCACCGTACGGCGCAGCGGCGGCGAGAAGCGCTGCCCGGGGAACACCACACCGAGGACGAGCGCCGCGGCGCCGACCAGGATGAGTGTTCCGAAGACCCACAGCAGCCTGCCGAGGCCGTCCTGCATCCACATCCAGCCGAGCAGGATGCCGCCCAGCGACACGATGCCGGTGGTGAGCAGCGCCACGGCCTGACTGCCGTTGGCGTAGGCGCGGCCGCGCAGCAGCAGCACCAGGCTCGCCACCACGCCCATGATCGGGCCGAAGATGCTCGACGAGCTGGCCGCGACGATCGACGAGAGCGCGGCGATCGTGCCGCAGCCGACCAGCAGACCGGTCATGTAGTTGTGCGCGACCGCGGTCCGGCGCTCGATGGCGGAGTAGTCGGGGAACCCGGTGTCCTCCTTGAGCTCCTCGGCGCTGCCGGGAACGTGTGGCAGCGGCAGTTTCGCCAGCTGCAACGTCACCCTCGGCAGCATCGAGATGCACGCCAGCGCCACGGCGGCGGTACCGGCGGCGATCCCCGCGGGCGGGTGCGCGATCAGCATGGCGACCAGGAACGCGATCGACGCCAGCGTCGCGGCCGAGGCCGCAGCGATGAACGTCGTGATCCCCGCTCCGATGATCATGATCGACGCCGACGCGACGATCAGCACCATGGCCGCGGCGAGAAGCAGGTTCGCGCGGATCCCCAGGCCGGGCACGATGTAGAAGCCGCTGACGAACGCCATCGGCAGACCACCGGCCGCGGCGATCAGCACGCCCGTCGACACCGCGTTGTAGGCCTTGACCATCGTGGCACCGACGGCGACGAACGCGATCGCGCCGACGCCACCGGCGATGGCCGCGGTCAGCGAGCTTCCGCCGGGGAACAGCCCGCCGCCCATGAACAGCGCGAGCGCGGCGGCGAACAGCGCCAGCCCACCCGCGATGTGACCGATCCGCTGGGCGGTCTCCTTGGTCCAGGGCCGGAAGCTGTCCGGGTCGGCCTCGGCGATCGCGTCGACGACGTCGTCGTACAGCGGCGGGGGCGGGTTCTCGTTGCGCTTGCGCAGCTGCAGCAGCTCGCCGTCGACGACGCCGAGCGACGCGAGCGTCCGGCTCGGGTCCAGCGGCGCGTCACCGAGCTTCGCCAGCGCCCAGCCGCCGTGCCTGGCCCCGCCGTCCGGCGTGGCCTCCTTGGCCATTTCCAACAGCATGGGCAGCAGGTCGGCCACCGCGACGTCGGCGGGCAGCGCCACGTCGATACGGGTCCGCGGTGCGACCACCGTGACCCTGCTGAATACCGTCGTCCCCGTCGCCACCAACTGCCCCCTGCCTAGAGAGAATGCTGCGGGCTACTTATACCCACGCCCGCCCACCTGGGCCAAACCGGCCCACAGGGTCGGCGAGCGGCTCTAGTATTAACCCACTCGTGGTGGCCGTGTGGTCACTTCGACCGAACCCGACCGGGTTGGGCAGTCTTTGACCCCATCGTCGGCCCGGTTCGCTACCGTGTGGGTCGGCCGCAGCTCGTGGCCGCAGTCGCCGAGTTGAAGAGGGGTCTTCGGTGAGCACGCTGCAGTTCAAGCGGTCGCCACGCCTGGCCGCGCCGCGTCCGCCAGGCGGCGAGGTGCACCTCGAGCCGCCACCGGAGGTCCCAAGGACCATCCCCGGCAACATCGTCATGAAGCTGCTGCCGGTCGTGATGATCGTCGCCTCGATCGGCATGATGATCTTCATGCTCACCGTCGGTGGGCGTAACCCCATGATGCTCATGATGGGCGGCATGATGGTCATGGGCACCGTCGGCATGATGGTCGGCGGCGCCGGCCGCGGTGGTGGCCAGAAGAAGGCCGAGATGAACGAGGACCGCAAGGACTACCTGCGGTACCTCGGCCAGATGCGCGACCGTGCCCGCGAGGCCATGGTCGACCAGCGTGCGGCCCTGGAGTGGGTCCATCCCGATCCGCAGGCGCTGTGGTCGCTGGCCACCAGCCGCCGGATGTGGGAGCGCAGGCAGAACGACCAGGACTTCCTGCACCTGCGTGTCGGCCGCAGCTCGCACCGCCTGGCGACGCGCCTCGTACCGCCGCAGACCGGCCCGGTCGACGAGCTGGAGCCGATCGCCACCCTCGCGCTGCGCCGGTTCGTGCGCGCGCACTCGATCGTTCCCGACCTGCCGACCCAGATCACTTTGCGGGGTTTCGCCGCCGTCAGCCTGCAGGGCGACCGCGAGCTGACCCGGGGCCTGACCCGGGCGATGCTGGCCCAGCTGGTCACCTTCCACAGCCCCGACGACGTGCTCATCGCCGTCGCCACCGCGGGCCGGGCCAAGGAGGTGTGGGAGTGGGCCAAGTGGCTGCCGCACACCCAGCACCCCGGTCTGTCCGACGGTATCGGCCAGCTGCGCATGATGGCCGGTTCGCTGGCCCAGATCGAGGCGTGGCTGGACGAGGAACTCCGGGACCGCCAGCGGTTCTCCCGTAACGCCACTCCGCCGCCGGACCAGCCGCACGTCGTGATCATCGTCGACGACGCCGAGGTGACCCGCGAGGAGCAGATCATCCTCGAGGAGGGCCTGGTCGGCGTCACGATCGTCGACCTGTCCGACTCGATCGGCAACCTCGCGGCCCGCCGCGGTCTGCGGCTGGTGGTCGAGGAGAAGCGGCTGGGTGCCCGCAGCGCCAGCGGTGTCGAGTGGTTCGGCCGTCCGGACACGCTCAGCGTCGTCGAGGCCGAGGCGCTGGCCCGCAAGCTCTCGCCGTACCGCGTCGGCTCCGCCGCGCAGGAGGCCGACGAGGACGAGCCGCTGCTGTCGAACCCGTCGCTGCTGGAGCTGCTGGGCATCCCCGGTGACCCGATGACCTTCGACGTGCAGCAGGCCTGGCGGCCGAGGCCGGTCCGCGACCGCTACCGCGTCCCGTTCGGGGTCGGTGAGTACGGCCAGCCGGTGGAGCTGGACATCAAGGAAGCCGCGATGGAGGGCATGGGCCCGCACGGCCTGTGCATCGGCGCCACCGGTTCCGGTAAGTCGGAGTTCCTCCGCACGCTGGTGCTGGGCATGCTCGCCACGCACTCGTCGACCACGCTCAACTTCGTCCTGGTCGACTTCAAGGGTGGTGCGACGTTCCTCGGTCTGGACACCGCGCCGCACGTGTCCGCGGTCATCACCAACCTCGCCGACGAGGTCACGCTGGTCGACCGGATGAAGGACGCGCTGGCCGGCGAGATGAACCGCCGGCAGGAGGCGCTGAAGGACGGCGGCAACTTCAAGAACGTCTGGGAGTACGAGAAGGCCAGGGAGAACGGCGCCGACCTCGACCCGCTCCCCGCGCTGTTCATCGTCGTCGACGAGTTCTCCGAGCTGCTGTCGGCCAAGCCCGACTTCATTGACCTGTTCGTCGCCATCGGCCGGCTGGGACGGTCGCTGCAGATGCACATGCTGCTGGCGTCGCAACGGCTCGAGGAAGGCAAGCTGCGTGGTCTGGACTCGCACCTGTCGTACCGCATCGGTCTGAAGACGTTCTCCGCGTCGGAGTCGCGGGCGGCGATCGGTGTGCCGGACGCGTTCGAGCTGCCCTCGGTGCCCGGTGGCGGGTACCTGAAGTACGACACCTCGACGCTGGTGCGGTTCAAGGCGTCCTATGTGTCCGGTCCGTACCGGCCCGCGGGCATCAAGGCCGCCGCGCCTGGTGCCGCCGTCGTCCGCGCGGACAAGCGGCCGCAGTTCTTCGTGCCCGACTTCGTCGAGCTGCCGAAGGAGCCGGAACCCGAGCCGGAGCCGGTCGTTCAGCAGCAACAGCCGGAGTCGGAGGAGGCCGTCGAGCCCAGCGAGCTCGACGTCATCGTGAGCAGGCTGGTCGGCCAGGGGCCGCCGGCACACGAGGTGTGGCTGCCGCCGCTGAAGGAGCCCAGCTCACTGGACACCCTGCTGCCGAACCTCAACCCCACCGAGGACCGCGGTCTGTCGCCGGTCGGCTTCTTCGGAAACGGCAGGCTGCAGATCCCGCTGGGCATCGTCGACCGGCCCTACGAGCAGCGGCGTGATCCGCTGTGGGCCGACTTCTCCGGTGGCGCGGGCCACGCCGTCATCGTCGGCGGTCCGCAGTCGGGCAAGTCGACCATGCTGCGTACGTTGATCATGTCGATGGCGCTCACCCACACGCCGGAGGAAGCGCAGTTCTACTGCGTCGACCTCGGTGGTGGCACGCTCGCCGGTCTCGCCGACCTGCCGCACGTCGGTGGTGTCGCGGTGGCCCGGCGCGAGCCCGACAAGGCCCGCCGCATCGTGGCCGAGCTCACCTCGCTCGCCAACGAGCGGGAAGGCCGGTTCGGTGCGATGGGCATCGACTCGATGAACGAGTTCCGCAACCGCAAGCGCCGCGGCGAGATCACCGCCGAGCAGGACCCGTGGGGTGACGCGTTCCTCATCGTCGACGGCTGGAAGGCACTGCGCGACGACTTCGACGAACTCGAGCCGCAGATCACCAAGCTGGCGACCCAGGGTCTGAACTACGGCGTGCACGTGATCATCGCGTCCAACCGGTGGGCCGACATCCGGCCCGCCATCAAGGACATGATCGGCACCCGGTTCGAACTCCGCCTGGGTGATCCCAGCGAGTCCGAAGTGGACCGCAGGGTGGCGGTCAACGTGCCGCCTGGCCGGCCGGGCCGGGGCCTGAGCCGGGACAAGCTGCACGTGCTCACCGGTCTTCCGCGCATCGACGGGTCGAGTGACGGCGAGAACGTCGGCCAGGGCGTCGCCGACGCGGTGGCCAAGATCAAGGCTGCCTGGAAGGGCAGGCACGCGCCTGCCGTCCGGCTCCTGCCGGACATGCTCCCGTACGAGGAGCTGTTGCTGCAGGACAAGCGGCGCGACTCCAAGCTCATCCCGATCGGTGTCAACGAGGACGACCTCGCGCCGGTGTATCTGGACTTCAACGCCGATCCGCACTTCCTGTGCTTCGCCGATGGCGAGTCCGGCAAGACGAACCTGCTGCGGCAGATCGCCCGCGGCATCACCGAGCGCTACACCAAGGAAGAGGCGCTCATCGTGCTCGTCGACTACCGGCGCACGATGCTCGGGTTCCTCGACGGCGACCAGTTGCTCGGGTACGCGGTGTCGGCACAGCAGCTGGAGTCCATGATCACCGATATCAAGGGCTCGATGACCCGGAGGTTGCCCGGCCCGGACGTCACGCCGGACCAGCTGCGCAACCGTTCGTGGTGGAAGGGCCCTGAGCTGTTCCTCATCGTCGACGACTACGACCTCGTGGTCACCCAGCAGGCGAACCCGCTGCGGCCGCTGAGCGACTTCCTCGCGCAGTCCAAGGACATCGGTCTGCACGTGATCGTCGCCAGGCGTTCCGGCGGTGCCAACCGGTCTTCGGTGGACCCGATCATCGGCAAGATGAAGGAACTGGCGCAGCCCGGTATCGCGATGAGCGGTAACCGCGACGACGGCGTACTGCTCGGTAACGTGCGCATGGGGCCGCTGCCTCCGGGACGGGGCAAGCTGGTCTCCCGCAAGGGCGGTACGCAGTTGATGCAGGTTTCGTGGATCCCGCCGGAGTGATCGACAGGGCCGTTGGGGGTAGCCGGTGACCTTGCGGGTCGCGGTCGACTTCGGCACGTCGAGTACCTGCGTCGTCGCGTCGCTGAACGGACGGGAACCGCAGGTCGTCGTCGTCGACGGGCAGCCGCTGATGTCGTCGGCGGTGTACGCCGCGCCGGACGGCACGCTGTTCGTCGGCCAGGAGGCCGAGCGGCAGGCCGCCGTCGACCCGGCGCGCTTCGAGCCAAATCCGAAGCGCCGCATCGACGAAGGTGAGCTGCTGCTCGGCGACACCGTCCTGCGGGTGGTCGACGCGGTGCACGCCGTGCTGCGTCGAGCGGTCGGCGAGGCGCGGCGGTTCGCCGGCGGTGCCGAGGTGAGCCTGCTGGTGCTGACCCACCCGGCGGACTGGGGAGCCGTCCGCACCCGGCTGCTGCGGCAGGCGGCCGGGCGGCTGGCGCACGAGGTGGCGCTGGTGCCCGAACCGGTCGCCGCGGCGGTGTTCCACGCCGCGACGTTCGCCACGGCCGAGGTGAACCAGGAGCGCACGGTCGAGTTCAGTGGCCAGCCGGGCGAGACGATCGCCGTGCTCGATCTGGGTGGCGGCACCGTGGACGTCAGCGTGGTCCGGCGGATGCCCCGCCGTCCGGCCGAGCGCCGCGGCGGGTTCCAGGTGCTGGCGACCCGCGGGGACCCGAGCTTCGGCGGGGCCGACATCGACCAGGCGCTGCTGGAGTACGTCGGCTCCCTGGTGTCCGGCTCGGAGCCGGAGGAGTGGCGGCAGCTCGTCGAGGGCCGGGAGCTGGCGGACCGGCGGCGCCGGCGGGTGCTACGGCAGGACGTCCGCGGCGCGAAGGAGACGCTGTCCCGGCACGCCTACACCGACGTCCCGATGCCGCCGCCGTTCGCCGACGCGCACGTGACCAGGGCGGCCCTGGAGCAGTTGATCGCGGTGCCGCTGGGCAGGACGGTTGAGCTGACCTCGGCCGCCATCGAGGAGGCCGGGCTGCGGCCGCAGCAGCTGACGGCGATCTTCCTGGTCGGCGGGTCCAGCCGGATCCCGATGGTGTCGCGGCTGGTCCACGAGCGCACCGGCGTCGTGCCGACCACGCTGGACCAGCCGGAGACGGTGGTCGCGCGGGGAGCACTGCGTGCGGTGCAGGTCGACCCGGACCGCACCGGCGCGCTGCCCGGCGCCGGCGGCTTTAGCGGGCTAAAGACGGCGTCCGGGCAGGCGCCGGGACCGAGACCGGTCAGTGAGCAGCGCACCGAGGTGGTCCGGGCCCTGACCCCGGGCCAGCCACGACCACCGCAGCCGGCGCGGCCCCCGCAGCCGACACCGCCGAGGCCGCTACCGGTCATGGAGCCCAGTCCGCCCAGAGGGATGCAACTGCCACCGTCCGGGGCGCGACCAGCGCGGAAGGGCTGGGTTCGGTGGGCCGTGATCGGCACGGTCGTCCTGTTGGCCGGCGTGGCCGGCGTTCTGGTGTTCACGCTGCGGCCGAACGAACCCGACGGCAAGGTCGTCGCGCAGTTCTCCTACCGCTTCCAGGTGCCGATGGACTGGACACAGACGGGCGGCGCCGTGGCCGACAGGCAGACGATCGTGCGGCCTGCCGACGCCCAGCAGGGCGACGACCTCGTGGTCGTGCAGGAGTACAACCAGGACTACGACGCGACCGCGAACCGTGCGGAACTGGTCGCCGACCTGGACACACGGGTACGGCAGGCCGGGCCGAGCTACTCGGGTTTCGTCGCCGACCGCGAGTACGCGGGCAAGACGACCGTGTATTACCGGGAGACGAAGCAGGCCGCGAAGGTCGACTGGTTCGTCGTCGGCAAGGCGCACGTGCGGGTGCACGTGGGCTGCCAGGCCACCGCCGGCGGCGAGGCCCGGGTGAGCGGTGCCTGCGAGCAGGTGGTGCGCACGCTGGAACTGACCAACTAGCGGGAGTGGGTATGGCCGACGACCCCATGCAGCGCCTGCGCACCGCGGTGCAGCACGCCGTGACTCACGCCGAGCGGGTGGGTGCGGAAGCGCGGGAGCGGGCGCGGCGGCAGCAGGCGGAGGCCCGTGGACTGGGCCGAGCGCTTCGTGGCCCGCTCACGACCGTCGCGGGGCAATTGGCGGCCGCCGAGTCGCAGGCTTCAGCCCGCGAATTTCGCATTAGCAACGGCCTATCGGTGCCCGAATCAGTTCGGATTTACGCAAGGGAACGGCCTGAGGAACCCCGTGTGGGTGACCACGAGGAAGACTTCTCGCGTTCCACAATTATGCGACGCGTGGACGGTACTCCCGGGTAACCGTTGGGGTACAACGGTTTCCGTGGCAGCAAGGTCGAGGCTGTGGATGTTGTCCGGTGCGCGGTTCCCGCCTGTCGCATTCACATCAGCAACTACTTGCCGGTTGATGCGGACACGAGGGAACCGACCATGGCAGGGTCTTCGTCGTAGGCACGTACGAAACAAACGCAGTACGGGCAAACCACTAGCCAAGAAGGGGGCAGCTCCATGAGCGGCTTTACCGGGACAGTCGAAGACTTCACCAATGCCGAGCGCAACGTGTACACCGCCAAGCAGTCGATGGACCAGAACCTGCTGAGGCTGCAGGACAACATCGAGGCGACCCGTGCCGGCTGGCAGGGCGGCGCTGCCGAGGCGTTCAACAAGGTGATGGAGCGCTTCAACACCGCCGGTGGCAAGCTGGGTGCCGCGCTCGAGAACATCGGCAACCTGCTCCAGCAGGCCGGTTCGAAGTACGAGCAGTCCGAGCAGCAGCAGCAGGACACCATCGCCAAGCTGAACTCCGGTTTCGAAGCGCTCGGCTGAGCCACTTTCCACTCTGACCACACACAGACTTTCACCTGACGGAGGAAACAATGGGCGAGATCAAGGTTGATTACGCGACAATCGAGCGCGCGGCCGAGGACTGCCGTGCCACCGAGGGCGAGCTGGCGGCCCTGTTCGACCAGCTGAAGCAGGACCTGCAGCCGCTGATCAGCAGCTGGAGCGGTGACGCGATGACGATGTACGAGCAGCACCAGAGGGAGTGGGACAACGCCTTCGAGGAGCTGAAGGTCGTCCTGAACCAGATCGCCATCGCGCTGCCCGAGATCCGGGACGGCTACCAGGCCACCGACAAGGGCGTCGAGGGCCTGTTCTGATCGGCCTCGCCACGTCAAGGGCCCGGCACTTCGGTGCCGGGCCTTTTGGCGTCTGGCGGATCAGCGCGGGGCGCCGACCTCGAACTCCGGGCGGTCGTTGAGCACGCGGATGCTCACCTTCCGTGGGGTCTTCCCGACGTCCAGCGTGCACTCGAACGTGTGACCGGCCTTGATCGGCTCGCCCGACGGGCAGCTGACGTTGCTGACGTTCGGCTCGCCGTAGGTGTCGCGCATGACGGCGGTGATGCCGTCCTGTGCCGATCCGGGGTCCAGCGTTTCCCCGGCGAACACGCCGAGCTGCCAGGCCGCGACACCGCCGCCGGCGAGCAGCAACACCACGACACCACCGATGATCAACGGCTTCTTCGACCTGGCCGGCCTCGCCGGCTTCTCCTCGGTGAACGCGCCGAGGCCGCCGTACTGGGACGATCCGGTGAAGCCGCCGCCGTACTGGGGCTCCGGCTGCGCGGGCTGGACCGGCTGGCCATGCGGCGGGCTGGCGGGTTGCTGCCACTGCCCCGGCTGCGGCTGCTGCGGCTGCTGGTAGGCGGGCTGTTGCCAGCTGCCCTGCTGGCCTGGCTGGGGTTGCCAGCCCTGGCTCTGCTGGGGGTCGCCGGGCTGCCACCACTGCGGGTTCGGTGGCTGGGTCATCGGGTCTCACCTCGCGTCGGGGTCGGCATGCCGTCAGCCACCGGTGATCTCGCCGAGCTTGCGGTGGAACTCGTCGACGGCTGCCCTGTCGGGCAGGTGCGTGATCTGGGCCGCGTCCGGTTTCTTGGGGATGTCCCGTGCGGTGGCGGGCCCGAGGTTCTCGTACTTGATCCGGACCTCGACCTCGCTCGGACCGGGGATGACCCCGACCATCTCGACCCGGACCAGCCCGCCGTCGGCGTTCAGCACCACCGTGGTGGGGAAGGTCTTGCCCTTCTGTTCCTCGGTGATCTTGGAGGCGAGCGACTCGGGGAACACCACCACGCGTTCCTTGATGAACACCCGCAGCGGAACGTCGGCGACCAGTTCGACACCGCCGTCGGGGAGGCTCTTGGCGCGCTTCGCGGCCTTGCCGCTGCCCTCCTTCACCGAGGACTCCACCGAGGCCACCAGCTTGCAGGCGTCGATCATGCCGTTCCAGTAGCACTCGATGAGGTTGCCGCCCGTGTACTCGCGGGACACCCACGGTGTCGATGCGAGGCTGGAGTAGACCGGGCCGAGGTGCATGTAGTCGAGCGGGTCGCCCGCCGGGTGCAGGAACTCCCGGAAGTCACCCGCGTCCTTGTTCGACCGCAGCTGAACGAAGCGCGACGGCGGGCTGCCGAACTGGACCGAGTCGAGTGTCGTGTTGGCGTTCTTCTCGCCGATCCGGGCGAACGACTCCAGGCGGGCCTTGCGGGACTTGTCCCCGCTGAACTCGCCCTTCAGCCCTTCCAGCTTCGTCCGGAACTTCTCCGTCACGTAGTTGGCCGCCTGGTCGCCGTCCGGCAGCGCCGTGCCGGCCCTGCCCTGCGCGCAGCCTGTGGCCAGCAGCGCGACGCAGGCCAGAGCTGTGAACCGGGTGATCCGCCGGGTGAGCGCTGGCACCTTCGTACCCCCTGGAAGGCTGGAAGCGGTCGAACGTCTGCAGACACTAGTATGGGTGGTTGAGGGCGTGCGCCTCGCGGTACACCGGGTTAAGGTGCCCCGCGTTCACCCGGTCCGAAGGGGCCGGGTATCGTCATAGGTCGTTGTGCGCTGCGGCGTGAACACGCTAGGCCCGCACTCAACCCACACGCGAAGTTGACGACGAGGTAGACCCTTGCCCACGTACAGCCCGAAGCCCGGTGACATCACTCGCGCCTGGCACGTGATTGACGCCGAGGATGTGGTCCTCGGACGCCTCGCGACCGAGGTCGCCACGCTGCTGCGCGGCAAGCACAAGCCGACCTATGCGCCGCATGTCGACACCGGTGACTTCGTCATCATCGTCAACGCCGACAAGGTGGCGCTGACCGGCAACAAGCGCGAGCAGAAGTTCGCCTACCGGCACAGCGGTTACCCCGGCGGTCTGCGCAAGCGTTCCTTCGGCGAGCTGCTCGACACCAAGCCCGAGCGGCTGCTCGAGAAGGTCGTGAAGGGCATGCTGCCGAAGAACAAGCTCGGCCGTGCCCAGGCGAAGAAGCTGAAGGTCTACGCCGGCCCGCAGCACCCGCACGCGGCGCAGCAGCCCCAGCCGCGCGAGATCAGCAAGATCGCGCAGGTCGCCAAGTGAGTGAGGAACAGTTCGTGACCAGCACCGAGACCGAAGGCCAGGAGAGCACCGAGACCTCGCCGGCCGCCGTCGTGACCAGCGAGACCCCGGCCGCGCCGCGGCCGTCGCGGGCCGCCGGTGGTTCCGCGCACTCCGTCGGCCGCCGCAAGGAAGCCGTGGTGCGGGTGCGCCTGGTGCCCGGCAGCGGTGAGTTCAAGCTGAACGGCAAGAGCCTCGAGGACTACTTCCCGAACAAGGTGCACCAGCAGCTCATCCGTGAGCCGCTGATCACCGTCGAGAAGGGCGAGTCCTTCGACATCTTCGGCAACCTCAAGGGCGGCGGCACGTCCGGCCAGGCCGGCGCGCTGCGTCTGGCCATCGCGCGTGCGCTGGTCGAGGTCGACGCCGACGACCGTCCCGCTCTGAAGAAGGCCGGCTTCCTGACCCGGGACGCCCGCGCCACCGAGCGGAAGAAGTACGGCCTGAAGAAGGCCCGCAAGGCGCCGCAGTACAGCAAGCGCTGACCCGCGCCCACGAGGCAACCCCCGAAAGCGCTCATCCGTCTACTACGGGTGGGCGCTTTCGGCATGTCTGTCCATACCCGCAGCCCCGCTGCGCCCCGGACGTCGGCTTTAGCACGCTAAAGACGGTCGCGGTGCCTGCCTCGTGCCCACCGTCGCCGTCTTTAGCCCGCTAAAGCCGCCTCCCGGGGGCGCGGCGGCGGCCGGTGTCCGGCCCGCTAGGTTGGTTCGGGTTGTTTGTTCAAGGAGGATCGATGGCTCGCCTTTTCGGTACGGACGGAGTGCGGGGGCTGGCCAACGCCGAGCTCACGCCCGAGCTGGCGACGGCCTTGGCGGCCAGCGCCGCCAGGGTGCTCGCTGCGCATGACCGTTCGCACCGGCCGGTCGCGGTCGTCGGCAGGGACCCGCGGGCCAGCGGCGAGATGCTGGAGGCCGCCGTCGTGGCCGGTCTGGCCTCGGCCGGTGCCGACGTCGTGCGGGTCGGTGTGCTGCCCACCCCCGCCGTCGCCTTCCTTGTCGGTGACCTGGGCGCCGACCTCGGCGTGATGATCTCCGCCTCGCACAACCCGATGCCGGACAACGGCATCAAGCTGTTCGCGGCAGGCGGGCACAAGCTGCCCGACGGTATCGAAGACGAAATCGAGGCAGGACTGTCCGCTGAAGCGGTTCGTCCGACCGGCGCGGAGATCGGCCGGGCCTCCGACCTGGCCGACGCGCTGGATCGCTACGCCGCTCACCTGATCGCCGCCACCCCGCACTCGCTGGATGGCCTCCGGATCGTCGTCGACTGCGCCAACGGCGCCGCCTCCTTCGCCGCGCCCGAGGTCTACCGCCGCGCCGGGGCGGACGTCATCGCGATCTGTGCTGAGCCGGATGGCATCAACATCAACGACGGTTGCGGCTCCACTCACATGGAGGTCCTCAGCGCTGCGGTGCGTGAACACGGCGCGGCGCTCGGTATCGCTCACGACGGTGACGCCGACCGCTGCCTCGCAGTGGACGCCGATGGCGAGCTGATCGACGGCGACCAGATCATGGCCGTGCTGGCACTGGCCATGGCCGAGGCGGGCGAGCTGACCGACGGCACGCTGGTCGCGACCGTGATGAGCAACCTCGGACTGCACCTCGCCATGCGCGCACACGGCGTGAACCTGCGGACCACCGCGGTCGGCGACCGCTACGTCCTCGAGGAGCTGCGGGCCGGCGGGTTCGCTCTGGGTGGTGAGCAGTCGGGTCACGTCGTGCTGCCTGCCCACGCCACCACCGGTGACGGTTTGCTCACCGCGCTGCGGCTGATGAGCAGGGTGGCGGCCACCGGGAAGACCCTGGCCGAGCTCGCCGGAGTCATGCAGCGACTGCCTCAGGTGCTGGTCAACGTCCGGGTGGCCGACAAGGCCGCGGTCGCCGGATCCTCCGCCGTCCGGGAGGCTGTCGACGCGATCGAGGCCGAGCTCGGTGACGCCGGCCGTGTGCTGCTGCGCCCGTCCGGCACCGAGCAACTCGTCCGGGTGATGGTCGAGGCGCAGGCCGAGGACACCGCCAAGGCCGCGGCCGACCGCCTCGCGGGTGTGGTCTCCGCCGTCAGCTGACGAGTTCCGGCGAAACCCCCGTCCGGTCCGGTCCGACTGTGTAGATTGCTGTGTGTGCTTGACGCCGTACGGATAGCAGCGACCTGAGTCGGATCAGGCCAGTTAGGGGGAGAGACATGGGCGAAGCCGGCATGAAGATGGACACCTCGGCCGTCATGGCCGTCGGCAAGGAGGTCGAACAGCTGGCCGACGCGGTCGGTGCTGACAAGGTCGGTGCTGTCGCCTATGCGGGCGGCTCGGCCGTCACGGCGGAGTGCTTCGGCAGGATGCCGGAGAGCGCCAACGTTGGTAACGCGGTGATGGATGCGGTGCGACAGCTGGCCGAGTCTCTCGGTCACGCGGGCGCTTTCATGACCGGCACCGTCGGTGCCATCAAGCAGGCGGTCGGAGTGACGCAGGCCAACGAGGAAGCGACGACCGAGGCGGTCAACAAGGCCGGCGAGGGAGTCTGACGTGGGTGCGATCAATGCCGCCGCGGACGAGATCCAGAACGCCGTACGATTTCCGCCGCCCAACGTCAACGCCAACGACACCAGCGACGTCCACCTGGAGAAGCTGAAGCTGTTCCAGGACATCGTCAATCCACAACGGATGGGTTCGCTGTACGACCGCTGGAACCAGTGCGTCCTCGCCCGCAAGACCTGGGACCAGCCCCCGTGGGGACAGCACGAGGCCGAGAGCCAGCTGCTCCCGCAGCTGTTCGGGTTCAACTGGGGCCTGATCTACGACGTGGCTCAACGCATGGGAGCGCTGGCGACGGTCGGGGCCAGCCTGGGCAGTGGCGCGTCGGCTTCACAGTCCGCTCTGGACGGCGTCTGGAAGGGAGCCGGTGCGGACGCGGCGTTGCAGAAGTTCGCCGATCTGAAGGCAGGGGCCGCGAAATATCAGCAGACCAACGCGTCGATTTCCGGTCAGTTGATGGGGATGTGGCAGACGACCAGGGAACCGGTTCTTCAGCTTGCGGCTATGGGCGACAGCGGCCGGGTCAAGGACTTCTGCGGTTTCTACGAGAGCATCGACGACACGAGCCGGTCGCAGAAGCATGCCAACATCGGCTACGCCGAGCAGTTCGTCAAGGATTTCGATATCCGAAGCCGTGAACAGGGTCTCAAGGTTCTGACGGTGATGGGCGCCAGCCTGGGTGCCAACACGTACTTCGACCAGTACAGTGCTTTCGGTCTCGCGAAGGCGATCTCGTCCATCGACGGACTTCCGGGATGGGCGCAGCAGTTCACGAGTTTCCTCGGCCAGTTCTCGCCGTCCGAGATCGCCGCGTCAGTGGCGTCCTGGATCACCGGCAAGGAAATCTCACACATCGACGATATCGCCAAGGAAATACCGTTCCTCGACGATTACTGCCAGCAGTACAACGACACGGTCGTCGAGTTACGGCAGCGCATCACCGAGACCCACCGTACGGTCCGGCTCGCGCTGGAAACCGCTGATGATCAGTTCAGGCAGTTCGGCTGGGGAACCGAGGACAGCGCGACCACGCTGACGCCCTTCGCAAAGTTGGCTCCGCCCAAGGCCGAGGAACCGCCGCCGGCGGAGAAACCGGCGTCCGAGCCCAAGCCGGGTGGAGGTGTCGCATCCGGACCTGGCATGCCGGCCACCCCCGGAGGCGGGGGGGTCAGTCCGCCGGCTCCGCCCGCTCCGCCGACGCCGCCGATGCCGGAACCGGGCAAGAACCCCGTTACGGGCGAAGCTCTGGAGATTGACCCGGAGACAGGCAAGGCGCTGCCGATCGACCCCGTCACGGGCGAGGTGGTCGCCGACGCTGCCGGTGAACCCGAGACCATGACGGTGGAGAAGGGCGACAATCGCATCTCGCTCACGGAACCGGATGCCGACGGCAAGATGACCATCGGCGTCGAGGGGAAGTCCGGCGAGCCGCAGACATTCGAGCTGAACTTCGACCCGAAAGAGCCCGGCGCGGAAACGGATCCCGAGTCCAACGGTCATGTGCCTGGTCCGGACGGGAAGATCCACATCGACGAGGGTGGCCTGAAGATCACTGCCGAGCGTCCTGACGGTCCCGGAGGCCCGACGCTGGTCACCGTCGACGACGGCAGCGGTGAACCGACCACCTACACACTGGGTGAGAAGCCGAAGGAGCCAGGCCCCGCGGTTCCGACGGGTATGGAGGAGCCGGCGGTGGCAGGGCGTCGGCAGGAGCCGGTCGGCCCGGATGCCGACGTACGGCCGGTATCCACCGCGGGTGTCGCCGATGGACCGGCGCAGGTCGCCGGTGCGGAGGCAGTCGGTTCCCCGGAACCCGCGGTGGCCGACGCGACGACGCCCCAGGCCGTGGGCGCGGGTGATGCGACGGCGCCTCAGTTCGCCGTCGGCGATGCCTTCACATCCGAACCGGCAGGTGGGCTGGGCAGCGCCGAGACCGAGCCGGGCGGCATGCCGCCGCGATCGCCGGCAGGGGCCGGGCTGGGTAGTGCACCCGGGGGCGGTGCCTCGGACGAACCGGGCGCCGGTGCCGGAACCGCCGGGATGGGCATGCCCATGATGGGCGGTGTCGGCGGAGGCGCGGGTGGCGGCAACGCCGATGATTCCGAGCGCGGACCAAGCCAGTTCCGGCAGCAAGTGACCGACCTGTTCGAGCCTCCCGACTCGGGCAGCCGCATCAGCGGGTCGCTCGACGACCTTGGTAGCTCCGTCAGGTTCGACAGGTAGGCGGCGATCATGATCGAACAGGACCCCGCATACCGCAGAGCGCTGGCGCGCTACACGGAACTGGTCATCGCTCACCGCGAGGCGGTCGAGCACATCACCGCGTCCGCCGACAAGAGGGCCGCGGAATCCGCGTCCCTGAAGGAACGGGACGAGCGTGAGCAACGCGAGCTGAAGGCTGCGGTCGATCGGCAGCTAGCCGAGGCCAAGGCGCAGGAGAAGCTGGGCGACGCCGACGGACAGGTCAAGGAGGAGAAGAGCGGCTGGGCTAAGAAACCTCCGGCCGACGACGAGGAGTCGTTCACGTTCTTGGAGTTCGACGGGCCCCCGGTCGAGCAGGCCGCAGCACCTGCCGCCTCGTCCCCTCCGCCACCGGCTGTCGCGCCGCCACCTCCACCGCCGCCCGCTCCGCGCAGGCGCGCCGCCAGGGCTGACGATGACGACGACGACTTCGACCAGCACAAATGGTGGGCGGGCTGACTGCCGTGCCCGACTCGAGGCGGCTTTAGCCCGCTAAAGCCGCCTCAGGACGGTCGGACGGTGGCTGCGGCCAGGCCGTGGAAGACAGGGTGGGGCTTCCAGCGGATGTCGGTCACCGTCGGGGTGCCGCCGACTACGACGGCCAGTGCCCGCAGGGCCACGGCCGCCTCGGCGACGGCGACGACCGAGCCGGGGCAGGCGTGACGTCCCATGCCGAACGGTAGACCGGCGGAGGCGAGCGAGATGGCCACTCGGGTGCCCGCTGTCACCGAGGTGCCCGCCAGTTCGACATCCTCGTCGGCTTGCCGCAGTACGTAGCGGGCTGGTGCCAGGTCCACGGCGAGTGCCCGGACTGCGGCTTCGTCCAGGTCACCGGCTGCCCTCCCCTGTACGACCTCGAGTGCTGCCAGCCCGAGGAAGTTCATCGAGTTCTCGTAGGCCGCGTGCGCCAGTACGACCGGCGTGACCAGCAATTCGTCGGCCGACAGCGTCCCCGCCTCGCGGAGGGCGGCCAGCCCGCTTCCCGGCGCCGGGGTGGCGCGGTTGAGTGCGAGGGCCAGTCGTAGCCCGGCTGTCTGCGCCCGCTTGTCCACTCGCCCGTCGAACCAGATTTCGAGGTTGCCGGCGGTCGCTTCGAGGTGGTCGAGGAATTCGCTGTCGAGCTGGACACCCAGCAGGGCGCCGGTGACCGCGGCGGCGACCGGCCGGGCGAAGTCCGCGACCAGGTCGATCGAGGTGCGACCGCGGAGTGCGAACACTGTTCGTTCGATCGTGTCGCGAACGTGGGCCGGCAGCGGTTCGCAGGCGGCGATGATCGAGCGGAGCAGTCCGCGGATGCGCTGGTGATCGTCGCCGTCGAGGAACAGCACGCTCGTCGAGTCCGCACCGGGACTCGACTTCAGCGCGGGGTGCCGCAGCGCCGCGGCACACGCCGGACGGTCACGCAGCACGGTGAACCCGTCGTACGGGAAGACGTCCTCGCTCGTCACGAGCACACCGTAGGTCCGGCGGTGCCAAGATGACCCGGTGACACCACGGGACCCGGCGCAGCTCGTCCCCGCCGACGTTCTGAACACGTCACTGACCGAGTTGCTCGATGCACGGCCGGACTGTCCTGACCCCGCCTTCACATGGCAGGTCCACGCCGGTGACTCGGTTACCGAGCACACGCTGACCTGGGCCGACCTCCTTCGGCGGGTCCGGTCGGTCGCCGGGCGGCTGGAGGCCCTCACCGAGCCCGGCGACCGCGTCGCCGTCCTTAGCCCGCAGAACCTGGACTACGTGGTGGGCTTCCTCGCGGCGTTGTACGCCGGCCGGGTCGCTGTCCCGCTGCCGGCCCCACAGGGGCGAGCGCAGATCGAGCGCCTGACCGGAGCGTTGACCGACAGCGCGGCCCGGGTGTGGCTCACCTCGAGCGGCACCGTCGACGCGGTCCGGGCGCTCGTCGACGCCGACGTGCCCGGTCCGAGCGGCATCCTCGAGGTGGACACCGTGCCGTCTTTAGCCCGCGAAAGCCGACGTGCGGCAGCGCCGGTGGACGGCGGGGACGTCGCCTACCTGCAGTACACGTCGGGATCGACGAGACGGCCGGCCGGAGCGATGATCACGCACCGGGCGATCGCGGCGAACTGCTGGCAGTCGGCTCAGGCGTACGACGTCGACTCCGCCACGACGTTCACCGGCTGGTTGCCCTTCTTCCACGACATGGGCTTGATGCTCCTGATCGCGATGCCGGTGTTCACCGGTGGGCATTCGGTGTTCACCGCGCCGCTGGAGTTCATCCGCAGGCCGCAGCGATGGCTGCGTTCCCTTCAGCTGCCGAACGCGCTGACCGCCGCCCCGAATTTCGCCTACGACCTTGCCGTTGACGTGGTACGTGCTGGACGAACGGGCCGACTGGACCTGTCCGGGGTGCGGGCAACGCTCAACGGCAGCGAGCCGGTGCGGCCCGCGACGGTCCGCGCCTTCACGGAGGCACTGCGTCCGTTCGGGTTTCCTCCCGAGGCGCACCGGCCCTGCTACGGCCTGGCCGAGGCCACCGTCTACGTCTCCGGAACCGGCCGAGACGGACCCGTGTTCGCGGTGTTCGACCGTGCCGCGCTGGCCGCCGGCCGTCTTTTGCCCGCTAAAGCCGACGTCGGGGGCGTCGAGCTGGTCGCTGCGGGGAGGTCGCACGGGCAGCTCGTCCGGGTGGTCGATCCGGAGAGTGCGGCAGTCGTCGCCGACGGCGTGGTCGGGGAGGTGTGGGTCTGGGGGCCGCACGTCGCCGCCGGGTACTGGAACCGGCCCGTCGAGACGGCCGCCACGTTCGACGGCCGCCTGGCCGAGCCCGACCCGGGCCTACCCGCCACCGGGTGGCTGCGCACCGGCGATCTCGGCGCCCGCCACGACGGCCTGCTGTACCTCACCGGCCGGGCCAAGGACCTGATCATCATCGACGGCCGGAACCACTACCCGCACGACATCGAGCACACCGTCGCCGACTCGCACGACGTCCTTCGCCGCGACCGGGTCGCCGTCGTCGCCGGCCGGGATGCCGACGGCGAAACCGTCGTCGTGGTCGCCGAGCGTCACGGCCGACCACTCGACGAGCAACAGACCCGCGACGTCACCCGCGCCGTACGCCGCGCCATCGCCACCCGGCACGACGTCGCACTCGGGGCGTTGCACCTGGTCAAGCCAGGCGCGCTGCCGCGTACGTCCAGCGGCAAGATCGCCCGGTCCGCGGTCCGGGACCGGTGGGCGGGGGACGCCCCAGCGGGGTGACAATTGACCCCATGACCGCCGCGAACCACGTCGACGAGCTGCGCACTCTCATCTGCCGCACGCTGGGCCTGGACCCCTCGGAGCTGACGCCGTCCACGCCGTTCGACGAGCTCGGCATCTCCTCCCGCCAGCGGGTGCATCTCCTGGCGACGGTCGAGGTCCACTTCGACGTCGCCCTGGACCTCGACCAGCTCGACCGTCTGGTCGATGTCGACGCGGTCGCGGAAATGATCGCCGAGGCACAAGCCGCGAAACGGACAACCGGCTGAGGCACCGTTCGTTTGGGTACGCAAATCGGTCAAGTCTGTGCCGCGTGAGTTCCTGACCGGTACATTCTCTGTGCATATGCGACGGCACCAAGCGGTCGCCCGGTGCGTCCCAGTACGCGAACCGACACCTGGCACCGTGGAAGAAGGGGGCAGCGACCATGCCTAACGGGGGCTATACAACAGGCTCCGAGGCGATGATGCGGGCGCAGGTGCGCCTGAGCGAAGCCGCCGAGGAGCCGGCCAACGGGGCCAAGAAGGTCGCTACCGAGATCAAGGAAGAGGGTTTCGGCCGCGTCCACAAGCAGCATCACGCCAAGTACAAGGCGGGGCTCGACGAGCTCGTCGCCGGCATGCAGGGCCTGGGCAGTGCGCTGACCAATCTCGGCGGTGGAATCGGTGCCGCCGGTGGCAAGTACTCGGCCGCCGAGGACCAGGCCGCGGCCGACGCGAACAAGGCGGGGAGTAAGCAGTAATGGCCGAATGGAAAGACATCAAGGCTGTTCTCGACGACCCCAACGTCTCCATGGCGACGAAGTCTCGCCTCATGGAGGAGTACGACCGCAATACCTTCAACTTCGATGATGAAGAGGAAGAGTATGCGAAGAAGTACGTCGAGGGTTACTCCGACGGGGACAACGACGGCTACGAGCCCATCTTCGAAAACGACGACACCGACGACATCCTCAAAGAGGCACAGGCCGAGGCCAAGGCCGGCAAGGATGCGGAGGCCGCCGAGAATCAGAAGAAGACCGACGCGCAGTCCAAACTGGACTCCAAGCAGCCGCCCGCTCCCGGGGGTGTCGGAACCCAGACCTCCGACGAGATTCTCGATCAGGGCAACGTCACACTGACCTTCCTGTCCGACTGGATCACCGCGATCTGGAACGAGCGGCCTGACGCGAGCGACAAGAAGAACAAGGACAAGGACATCTGGGACAGGTTCCACGAGAACCGTGGAATCAACTTCGGGGCATTCCTGTCCGACGCCGATGAGCTGAGCAAGGCGCACAAGGTGGTCGAAACCGCGTTGACGGATTCCGACACCGAATTGAAGACGCTGTTTGGCGAATGGACCGGTAGCGGTGCGAAGGCCGCACAGATCAAGTACGAGGAAGCGGTCAAGCCGGACGCCAACGAGCTGAAGGAGCAGCTCGGCGGCGCGGCGAAAATGATTCCGGAAACGGTGACCGCCGTCTACAACGCTGTCAAGAAGAAGACCGACGAGGTCATCGACATGTTCCAGGTCCAGGTCGCCAAGGCGGATCTGAACATGGCCAAGAAGGTCCTGGACATCGGCAAGAACGCGCCAGACGACTTCGACAAGTACATGGAGGTCGCCAGCTGGGTCGACGCGAACGTTCCCGGCAGCAACCTCTGCGAACGACTGCAGAACGACGACTGCGGGTTCAACGACGAGAACCGGACCTACGGTCAGAACCTGTGCAAGCAGTGGCTGTCCGGAGCGTTCACGTCCGAGTTCAGCGGGATCCTGAACAAGTTCGCGCAGTCCTGCGAGACCGCCAAGACGACGATCGACCAGCAGTGGGGTGCGTTGGCGACGTTCCTCGGTGACTACACCAACGGCCTGACCGAGCAGTCGGGCAAGGGTGACTTCGGTAACGGCAACGGCAATGGAAACGGCAACGGGAACGGCGGCACCGGCACCGGCGGTGGTTCCGGCACCGGCGGTGGCGGCGGGATGCCCAGTGGTGGCGGGTCCGGTTCCGGTGGCGGTGGCACGCCGCCCAGCGCGGAGCCGCCCAAGCCCGAGGACGGCGGCGCGGGCACCAACCCGGTCACCGGTAAGCCGCTCGAGGTTGACCCCGAGACGGGCGAGCCGTACCCGATCGACCCCAAGACCGGGGAGGCGATCAAGGACGCCGGCGATGACGACGACACGATGACCGTCAAGCAGGGCGACAACGAGATCAAGATGACTGAGCCGGGCAAAGACGGCAAGATGGACATCTCGTTGGACGACGGCACCCCGCCGCCGCAGGAGTACAAGCTCGACTTCGGCACCGGTGAGCCGGAACTCGGTCCGGACGGCAAGCCGGTCGAGGGTGCCGAGGGTGCGAAGGACGGCGAGAAGGTCTACAAGCCCGGTCCCGATGGCAAGATCCACATCGAGGAGAACGGCGTCAAGATCACGGCCGAGCAGCCGAAGGGCCCGAACGGGCCGACCGTCGTCACCGTCGACGACGGCAAGGGCGAGCCGGTGACCTACACCCTCGGCTCGGACAAGACCGGTGATGACAAGGGCGGGGTACCCGGCGCGGACGGTGCCCTGCGCGACGACATGGCCCGGGTCGACGACAAGGGCAACCCCATCGGCGAGACTCCGGACGACCGGGACCCGGGTGCGGGCAGCAAGGAGCCCGGATACACCTCGCCTGGCGGCCTGGACCTCGGTGAGGACGGCGACAAGGCCGGCGGCGGTGCGGGTGGTGCGGGCGACGACACCAAGCCCGCCGACGCAGGCGGTTCCGGTGCGGGTGGCTCCGGTGGTGGCGGAGGCGGAGGTGTCTCCGCTGGTGGCGGCGCCGACCCGGGTGGCCTCGGCGACGGCGCGTCGCTGCAGGCCGGTGCGCAAACCGGCGGCGGGGCGGTTCCCGCGCCTGCCGCTGCCGGGCTGGGCATGGCCCCCGGCGGGGACGCCATGGCCGCCGCGGCCTCGGCCACCGGTGGTGCCTCGGGGACGGGTGCGGCCGGTATGGGCGGCATGGGCATGATGGGTGGCATGGGCGCGATGGGTGGCGCCGGAGGCCAGGGCGGTGGCGGCGACCAGGAGCGCAGCTCCAGCCAGTACCGCGTGGCCGGCAACATCTTCGAGACCAGCGGCGCCGGCAGCAGGATCAGCGGTTCGCTGGAAGAAGAGGGCGACCGTTCCATCCGCTACGACCGGTGAGCGCGGCGGCTGAGGAGAGGGTGCGGCAGTGAGCGTCGAGGACAGGTTGCGGGCGGCGATGGCCAAGCTGGACGTCGCCGCGCGCGAGCAGGACGAGCAGCGCGCCCTGCGGGACCGACGGTTCGCCGAGGTCAAGGAGCAGGCCGCGAGTGGGTTCCAGAAGGAGGTGCTCAGCGCCAACAAGTACGCCGAGCACATGGAGGAGCTCAACAAGCGGAAGAAGGAAGCCGGCGGTTGGGCCACCAACAAGACGCTGTCCGACAAGAGTCACGTGATGGGGTTCGGCACGGAGGAAGAGGAGACCAGCGGTCCCGGCTTCACCGGCTACGACCCCAGCCAGACGGCGCCGAAGCCCGCCGAGCCGCGTAACGCCGGCTGGGAGGAGCCGGCCCGCGCGGCCACGCCACCGCCCGCGCCGGAACCGACCGTGTCGGCACCGCCCCCGCGGCGGCGGGCCGGGAGGCACCGGCAGGAGGAATCGTTCGACGAGGACGACTTCTCCAACAACAGCTGGATGAAGTAAGCGAAACGGCCCGGGACTCCCGGGCCGTTTCTCATGCCGGGGTTTCGATGGCGGCGTTCTTGACGTCGGCGTCCAGCAACGCCTGGTAGTCGTCGGTGCCGGTGAGGTGGGTCAGGAAGAACGCCGTGAACAGGGCCCTGGCCAGCTGCTGGGTCTTGCGGTGCGGCTTGCCGTGCAGCAGCAGCTGGCTCCAGTGCGCCCCCTCGGTCACGCCGAGGTGGGACGACTTGCCGAGCAGCCGCAGCTGGACGGGTCCGCGCCAGGCCCTGGCGATGGCTTCGGAGTGGCCGACGGCGGGCGCGACCAGGTCGTCGTCGGCCGCCAGGTGCAGTCCGGGGACCTCGATGCGGGTGGCGGCGTCGGTGGCCGGCGGCATGGTCTGCGCGGCGGCGATCGTGGCGACCGCGCGGATGGCGGGGCCGGTGCCCGCGGCCGCGGCCAGTACCGCGGAGCCGCCACCGGTCGAGTGCCCGGCGAGGCCGAGCTTGCCGGGGTCGACGCTGATGCCGTCCGGGCCGAGCCGGACGGTGGTGACCAGCTCCAGGGTGTCGAGCAGGTCGGTGGCGAGCAGCCGGTGCGACGGCAGCGGGCCGCGTTGCGTGGCCGGTGCGGCGGCGACGATGCCCCAGCTGGCGAGGTGCCGGAGCAGGCTCCGGTAGCGGTCCGGCGGCTGGAGCCAGCCGTGACCGAAGGCGATCGCGGGGAGGTTCAGGCCCGCCTTCGGCGTGTAGACGACGCCGGGCAGTCCGACCAGCGCCAGGTTGCCGCGGAGTACCTCGTGCGGGCCGGGGTGGGACAGCTCCTCGAGCAGGTGCTTGGGCTTGCGGGCCATGGCGCGAGCGTACTGCCCCCGACCCGGCCCGGCCTGCCACGGCGCCCGCGAGGCGGCTTTAGCGTGCTAAAGCCGCCTCGCGGGGGTGCGGGCGCCGGCGAGTGACGGTGTGCCCCCGGGGCGACCGAGATCACCTTCCGGAAGTGCCCCGACCGGCTTTAGCGGGCTAAAGCCGGTCGGCGGCGGGGGCAGGCGGGGACGGGTACGGGCCTCGTTACGCTGGTGGGCGTGTGCGGAATCGTGGGATACATCGGCCACCGGCAGGCACTGGACGTGGTGCTCGACGGGCTACGCCGAATGGAGTACCGGGGCTATGACTCGGCAGGTGTCGCGGTGCTCGACGGCGCCGGGTCGCTGACCGTCGAGCGCAAGGCAGGCCGCCTGGCGAACCTGGAGGCCCAGCTCGAGGCCACCGGACGGGACTCCTTCACCGGCACCGCCGGCATGGGCCACACCCGCTGGGCCACCCACGGGCCGCCGGTCGACCGCAACTCCCACCCGCACCGCGACCTGACCGGCCGGCTCGCGGTCGTGCACAACGGCATCATCGAGAACTTCGCCGCACTGCGTGCCGAGCTGGAGGCCGACGGCGTCGAGCTCACCAGCGACACCGACACCGAGACCGCCGCGCACCTGATCGCACGTGCCTACGCCGAGGGCGACACCGCGGGTGACCTGCCTGCCAGTGTGCGTGCCGTGTGTCGGCGCCTCGAGGGCGCGTTCACCCTGGTCGTCACCCACGCCGACGAGCCGGACACCATCGTCGCCGCCCGCCGTTCCTCGCCGCTGGTCGTCGGCGTCGGCGAGGGCGAGACGTTCGTCTCGTCCGACGTCGCCGCGTTCATCGAGCACACCCGTGAGGCCGTCGAGCTGGGTCAGGACCAGCTGGTCGTGGCGACCCGCGACGGTTACGAGGTCACCGACTTCCACGGCGAACCCGCACAGGCCAAGCCGTTCACCGTGAGCTGGGACCTCTCAGCCGCCGAGAAGGGTGGCCACGAGTACTTCATGCTCAAGGAGATCGAGGAGCAGCCGGACGCGCTGGCCAACACGCTGCGTGGCCACTTCAGCGACGGCCGGATCGTCCTCGACGAGCAGCGCCTGTCCGATCAGGACCTGCGCGACGTCGACAAGGTGTTCGTGATCGCCTGTGGCTCGGCCTACCACTCCGGCCTGGTCGCCAAGTACGCGATCGAGCACTGGACGCGCCTGCCGGTCGAGGTCGAGCTGGCCAGTGAGTTCCGCTACCGCGACCCGGTTCTCGACCGGGACACGCTGGTCGTCGCGGTCTCCCAGTCCGGCGAGACGGCCGACACCCTGGAGGCCGTCCGGCACGCCCGCGAGCAGAAGGCCCGCGTCCTCGCCGTCTGCAACACCAACGGCGCGCAGATCCCCCGTGAGTCCGATGCGGTGCTCTACACCCACGCCGGTCCCGAGATCGGTGTCGCGTCGACGAAGGCGTTCCTCGCCCAGATCGCCGCGAACTACCTGGTCGGCCTGGCCCTGGCGCAGGCCCGCGGCACCAAGTACCCGGACGAGGTCGCCCGCGAGTTCGCCGAGCTGGAGGCCGCGCCTGCCGCCGTCCAGAAGGTGCTGTCCACGGTCGACCAGGTGCGTGACCTGGGCAGGCGCATCGCCGATTCACGTGCTGTGCTGTTCCTGGGCAGGCATGTCGGGTTCCCGGTGGCGCTGGAGGGCGCGCTCAAGCTGAAGGAACTCGCCTACATGCACGCCGAGGGCTTCGCCGCCGGCGAGCTGAAGCACGGGCCGATCGCGTTGATCGAGGACGGCCTGCCGGTCGTGGTGGTCATGCCGTCGCCGAAGGGACGGGCGGTGCTGCACGC
This sequence comes from Amycolatopsis suaedae, assembly GCF_004214935.1. Classification (GTDB taxonomy): domain Bacteria; phylum Actinomycetota; class Actinomycetes; order Mycobacteriales; family Pseudonocardiaceae; genus Amycolatopsis; species Amycolatopsis suaedae. The sequence goes on along the minus strand of NZ_SFCC01000004.1, from coordinate 68,254 downwards.
GAAGCTGGTCTCCAACATCAGCGAGATCCAGGCCCGGGGTGCGCGCACGATCGTCATCGCCGAGGAAGGCGACGAGACGGTCCGCCCGTTCGCGGACGAACTGGTCGAGATCCCGGCGGTGCCCACGCTGCTGCAGCCGCTGGTGTCGACCGTCCCGCTGCAGGTCCTGGCCGCCGAGATCGCCAAGACGCGCGGGTACGACGTCGACAAGCCGCGCAACCTGGCCAAGTCCGTGACGGTGGAGTAGACAGGGCCCTGTGCAGGGGATCTGGACCACCGAACGGATTCGTGCGGCCGAGGAACGCCTGCTGGCGGTGACCCCGGACGGGGCGCTGATGCACCGTGCGGCGTTCGGCGTCGCCGTGGCGGCGGCTGACCTGCTGGCCGAGCACACCGGCGGTGTCGCCGGCAGACGGGTCGTGCTGCTCGTGGGGGCCGGGAACAACGGTGGTGACGCCCTGTGGGCCGGCGCGTTCCTGCGCCGTCGCGGAGTCGGGGTTGCCGCCGTGCTGCTGGCGCCGAACCGTGCGCATCCCGCCGGGCTCGCCGCGTTCCGGCGTGCCGGAGGCCGGGTCGTCGACGACGGTGCGGAGTGGATCTCCCGGGCTGACCTGGTGGTGGACGGCATCGTCGGGCTGTCGGCGCGTGGACCGCTGCGGCCCGCCGCCGCCGAACTGGTCGGTGTCGTGCGTTCGCCGGTCCTGGCCGTCGACCTGCCGAGCGGGGTCGACCCGGACACCGGCGCCGTCGACGGCCCCGCGGTGACCGCGACCAGGACCGTGACGTTCGGTGCCCGCAAGCCGGTCCACGTGCTCAACCCCGCCCGGTGCGGGGACGTGGTGCTGGTCGACATCGGCCTGGGCCCTGAGCTGGGGGAGCCGGACCTGTCAACTCTGGACGCCGCCGACGTCGCGGCCGTCTGGCCAGTGCCGGGGGTGGCCGACGACAAGTACAGCCAGGGCGTGACCGGGGTGGCCGCCGGCTCGGCCGTCTACCCCGGGGCCGCGGTGCTCGCGGCGGGTTCGGCGGTGCTCGCGACGTCCGGCATGGTCCGCTACGCCGGGCCCGCGGCGGACGTGGTGCGGGCGAACTGGCCGGAGGTCGTGGCGACCGGGTCGGTGACCGATGCCGGGCGCGTGCAGGCCTGGGTGGTCGGCCCGGGTATCGGCACCGGCTCGGAGGGGCGGGAGACGCTGCGGCACGTGCTGGGCTCCGGGCTGCCGGTGTGCGCCGATGCTGACGCGATCACGCTGATCGCCTCGGACCCGTCGGTGCTGGACGCACGGGAACCGGGAACGCCGCTGGTCCTGACCCCGCACGACGGCGAGTTCGAGCGCCTGACCGGAGCACGCCCGGGCGCGGACCGGGTCGCGGCGGCGCGGGCGGCCGCGCGGCGGTTCGACGCGATCGTGCTGCTCAAGGGGCACAACACAGTTGTGGCCGCGCCCGACGGCCGGACGCTGGTGAACGTGCCGCGCGGGTCGTGGCTGGCGACGGCGGGGTCGGGTGACGTGCTGTCCGGCCTGATCGGGGCGTTGCTGGCGTCCGGGCTCGACCCGTGGCTGGCTGCCGGGGCCGCGGCGAAGGTACACGGGCAGGCCGCGTACCTCGCCGCCGCGGGCGCGCCCGTCTCAGCCTCGGGAATCCTCCACGCCATCCCGGACGCCCTGCGTGCTCTGACCCCCGCGCGCCGTCTTTAGCCCGCTAAAGACGCCTCCCGGCGCCGCGGGAGAGCCGAGGATGGACTGCGGTGCCGCCCATTCGCATTCGCGATGGTGGGCGGCGCCGGGGCGGCTTTAGCGGGCTAAAGACGGCGTCCGGCACCGAGGACTGGCTGGAGTTCTCATGTTTTGTGTTAACAATGGGCGGGTTGTCTGGTAAGAATGGGCTGCGTCACAGCTTGGGGTCACTTGGAGGAGCCAATGACGGCACCCAGCCCGCGACGGGGCTTCGGCCGCAGGACCGCCCTCATGGGGGCACTGGGTGGCGCGGCCGGGCTGCTCGCCGCCTGCGGCGGCAGGCAGGACGCGGCCCGGATCGCCACCGACGATCGCTGGCGCCAGTTCGCAGGCACCACGCTGAACCTGATCTCCGAGAACACCGCGCCGACCGCGGCCATCGCCGCCAACCTGCGCCCGTTCACCGAGCTGACCGGCATCAACGTCAACATCGTGACCCTGGAGCTGTCGGCCATGGTCCAGAAGGTCGCGCTCGACCTCGCCGGCGGCGAGTCGCAGTACCACGTCATCTACGCCGACCCGTACCAGGTGCTCGCGCCCTACTCGAAGGGCCTCGTCGACCTGCGCGAACTCGCCGGCCAGCCGGATCTTCCCCCGCTGCAGGGCGGTTTCGCCGACTTCATCCCGACCCAGCTCGACGCCGCGGGCCGGTTCGCCGACGCCGACAAGATCTTCGCCCTGCCCTACGACTGCCCGACGATGATCTGGCAGTACCGCGCCGACCTGTTCGCCAAGCACGGTGCCCGGATGGCCGCCGACCTCGGCTTCGACCCGACGCCCGGCCCGCAGCGCACCTGGGAGGAGTACTACCGGATCGCGGCCTGGTTCAACGACAACACCGACGACGTCGCGTTCGGCACCGGCCAGCAGGCCAAGCAGCACGACTCGCTGATGTGCGACTTCTCCAACGTCCTGTGGGCCTTCGGCGGTGACTACTTCGCGGGCGGCGAGGCCGTCGGCCGCATCGGCACCGTCGATCCCGGCCCGTGCCAGCTGAGCAGCGACGCCGCGATCGCCGCCGCCGAGTTCTACCAGCGGCTGCTCGCGGTGGCCGACCCGTCGTCGAAGACCTGGGACTGGAACGGCCTCGCCCCGGCGCTGAGCTCCGGCCGTGTTGCCATGTGCGTCAACTGGCACGAGTACGCCGCGGCCAACGAGAAGGCCATACCTGGCGCGTTTGGTTACGCTCCGCTGCCGAAAGGGCCGGTTCGCTCCGCGAATCACTACGGCGGCTGCGGCATCGGCATCAGCGGCAACACCCTGCCTAACCAGCGCATGGCCGCCTGGCTGTTCGTCCTCTGGGCCACCTCGCCGCAAACGCAGCTGGACGGCCTGAAGTCCAGTGCCGGTGGCGGGACACCCACCCGGCAGTCCGTCTACGACCTGCCCGAGGTCAGACGCGCCGAACAGCGGCCGAGCGAGATGCCCAACATCCTCACCGCACCGGCCGTCCGCACCGCGTGGGAGCCGGCCAACATCGGACTGCGGCCCAAGATCCCCATGTGGAACGAGTGCGACACGGCCATCTACACCGAGCTGTCCAGGATGCTCGCCGGTGACTCGACCCCCGCCGAGGCCATGCGGGCCGCGACCACCCGGATCGACCGCATCGTCGCCAGGGGGTGGACGTCGTGATCAGGCGAATCGGCTTTAGCGGGCGAATGATGGCGCCCGGCCTGCTCCTGCTCGCCGCGCTGTCGTTCATCCCGCTATTCACCGTCATCGCGATGAGCTTTTCCCGGCTAAAGCTGCTCGGGGGCGTCGCGTTCGAGTGGGCGGGGCTGGAGTTCTGGGGACGGTTCTTCACCGACGTCGACATGGGTGTGCAGTGGCTGCGCACCATCGTCTTCTTCGTGCTGACCGTGGGCATGGAGATGCTGCTCGGCCTGGTGTTCGCGCTGTGCCTGTGGAAGCTGATCAAGGCCCGCAACGTCCTGCTCAGCCTGTTCCTGCTGCCGATGTTCGTCGCGCCGGTGATCGTCGGCCTGCTCGGCCGGTTCCTCACCGACTCGACGTTCGGCCTCTACGCCTGGCTGGGCAGGCTCGTCGGGTACGAGGACGACATCCTCGGCGGCGGCACCAGCGCGTTCCTCGCCGTGGCGGCGATGGACATCTGGCAGTGGACCCCGCTCATCACCCTGATCACACTGGCCGGGCTGACCTCCGTGCCGGCCAGCGTCCGCGAGGCCGCCGCCCTCGACGGCGCGACGGGCTGGAGCAACCTGCGGCACATCATCCTGCCGTCGATCTCGAACGTCCTGCTGGTCGCGCTGCTGATCCGCTCGATGGACGCCATCCGCTACTTCGACATCATCGCCGTCACCACCAACGGCGGACCGGCCGACGCCACGAAGGTCGTCCCGATCCGGTTGTACGAGACGGCGTTCCGGTTCTTCGACCTCGGCTACGCCGCCGTCATCGGCCTGGTGATGCTGGCCGTCTCCATCGTCATCGCGCGCACGTTCGTCCGCCTGCTGGACAAGAAGGGGCTGACCCGATGACGAAACACAGCATGCCCGTCGACCGCAGCCCCGCCCGCGCCCGCCTGGCCTACCGCCTCATCGTCGGCCTCGGTCTACTGTGGACGATTGTTCCGCTGGCCTGGATGGCGTTGTCGTCCTTCAAGAACGAAGCCGACGTCACCTCGCCCGACCCGACGTTGCTGTTCGAACCGACGCTGGACAACTACGCCGGCCTGTTCAGCGGCGCCAACAACCTCGCGCCATACATCCTGCACAGCGTCCTGGCAAGTGGCATCTCCTCGGTGCTGGCGGTTGCGCTCGGCGCGCTGGCAGGCTACGGCCTCGCCACCACCCGCATGCGCGGTAAGAAACACGTCGCGTTCTGGATCATCTCCACCCGGATGGCCCCGATCGCCGCCGTGGTGCTGCCCCTGTTCCTGCTGTTCCGCGGCGCCGGGCTGATCGACAGCATCCCCGGCCTCGTGCTGGCGTACCTGACGTTCAACCTGCCGTTCGCCATCTGGCTGATGAGCGCGTTCTTCGCCGAGGTCCCGCCGTCGGTCGAGGAGTCGGCGCTGGTCGCCGGGTGCAGCCGCTGGCAGGCGTTCCGGCACGTCGTGCTTCCGCTGACGAAATCCGGTCTGGTCACCACGTTCGTGCTGTGCCTGGTGTTCTCCTGGAACGACTACGCGTTCGCGCTGGTGTTCAGCGGCCCCGACTCGCAGACGCTGCCCATCGCGGCCGACCAGCTGGTCACCCAGACCGGCATCGACTGGGGCCAGCTCACGGCCATCGGCACCATAGTGGTGGTGCCGATGATCGCCGCCGGACTGGCCGTGCGGCGCTGGCTCGTTACTGGACTGACGTTGGGAGCGGTGACCGGAGAATGAGGATCCCCCAGACCATGAAGGTGTCCGTGCTGAACGGCGTGCACGACATCGTCACCGAGGAACGGCCGGTACCCGTGCCCGCGCCGGACGAGGTGCTGATCAAGGTCACCGCCGTGGGCACCTGCGGGTCGGACGTGCACTACTACGAACACGGCCGCATCGGCGACTTCGTCGTCCGCGAGCCGCTCGTGCTCGGGCACGAGCCCGCGGGCGTCGTCGTGGCCAGGGGAGCCGACGCGGACAGCCACGAGATCGGCCAGCGTGTCGCGCTCGAACCCGGCGTGCCGTGCTCAACCTGCACGCAGTGCACCATCGGCCAGTACAACCTCTGTCCGCAGATGCGGTTCTTCGGCACTCCGCCGATCGACGGCGCGTTCTGCCAGTACGTGACGCTGCGCGAGGACTTCGCCTACGCCGTCCCCGACGAGCTGTCCGACGAGGCCGCGGGTCTGCTGGAACCGCTGTCGGTCGGGGTGTGGGCCTGCCGCAAGGCGACGGTCGGCCCCGGCGCCCGGGTGCTGATCACCGGCGCCGGGCCGATCGGGCTGGTCGCCACCCAGGCCGCCCGCGCGTTCGGCGCCACCGAGGTCGTGGTCACCGACGTCAACGCCGAACGCCTCGCGGTCGCCGCCGAACTGGGCGCGACCGGCACCGTCGACGTGTCGGCCGAAGCCATCGCCGACACCGGTTTCGAACCCGACGTGCTGCTGGAGTGCTCGGGCGTGCCGGCCGCCATCGGACCGGCCATCCGCGCCGTCGGCAAGGCCGGGCGGGTGGTCCTGATCGGCATGGGCGGCGACGAGATCCCGCTGCCGCTGGCCCACGTGCAGGGCAACGAGCTGGAGGTCACCGGTACGTTCCGCTACGCCAACACCTGGCCGACCGCCATCGCGCTGGCCGCGGGCGGTGACGTCGACCTGGACCGCCTGGTCACCCACCGGTTCGGTCTGGACCAGGTGACCGACGCCCTCACCGTCGCCGCCCGCGATCCGAAGGTGATCAAGCCCGTCGTGCTGCCGCAGGTCTCCCGTGTCGCCTAGACCGTCCGACGCCGCCGTCGAACAGCGCCGCCAGGACGTGCTGCGCAAGGTGATCGAGCTGGGCGAGGTCCGCATCGACGACCTCACCGAGTCCTTCGGCGTGAGCCTGATGACCATGCACCGCGACCTCGACGACCTCGCCGCCCGCCGGCTGCTGCGCAAGCTGCGTGGCAAGGTCGCCGCGTACCCGGCGCTGACCATGGAGACCGCCAAGCGCTTCCGGGAGGGCCTGAACCTGCCCTACAAGGAGGCACTCTGCGAACGCGCCGCCGCCGAGGTCCACAGTGGCCAGACGGTCTTCCTCGACGACTCCACCACGCTGTTCCCGCTCGCGAACCGGCTGTCCAGAGTGGACCATCTCGTGGTCATCACCAACTCGCTGACGGTCGCGCGGATCGTCGGCGAGGGCCCCGCCGAGGGCACCGAGGTGATCCTGCTCGGCGGCCGCTACACGGAGTTCGACTCGTGCATCGGCCCCGACGTGCTGGCGGGTCTGGAGCGGATGCGGTCCGATGTCGGCTTCGTCTCGGTGACCGCCGTCGCCGGTGGCAGGCTGTACCACCCGGTACGCGACTACGCCGACCTGAAGACCGCGATGCTGGCCAGCGTGAACCGTCCGGTGCTGGTCGTCGACCACACCAAGTTCGGCCGCACGGCCACCTACGCACACGGCGACGCGGGCGACTTCGCCCTCGTCGTCACCGACGAGAAGACCCCGGCCGACGAGGTCGACGCCATGCGTGAGCTGGGAACGACAGTGGAAACCGTTGCGGTGAAAGAGGTGTGATCCGGTGCGTGCGGTAGTCATCGAGCAGCCAGGCGAGATCAAGGTATCCACTGTGGACGATCCGGCGCCGAGTCCCGGTCAGGTCGTCGTCGAGGTGTCGGCCTGCGGGATCTGCGGGACCGACATCCACATCATCGACGGCGAGTTCGCGCCGACGCCCTACCCGATCGTGCCCGGCCACGAGTTCGCCGGGACGGTGGTCGCGCTCGGCGCCGGGGTCGGGACGCTGGCGGAGGGCGACCTGGTCGCCGTCGACCCGTCGCTGTTCTGCGGCAAGTGCCACTTCTGCGCGATCGGCAAGGGAAACCTGTGCGAGAACTGGAACGCCATCGGCGTTACCACGAACGGCGCTTGCGCCGAGTACGCGCTGGCGCCGGCGGAGAACTGCTACCGGCTGCCCGAGGGTGTCGACGTGCGGCAGGCCGCGCTGATCGAGCCGCTGTCCTGCGCGGTGCGGGGCTTCGACCTGCTGCCGCGCCGGCTCGGTGAGCATTACCTGATCTACGGCGCCGGAACGATGGGCCTGCTCATGCAGCAACTGGCCCGCACCGCCGGCGCCGGGTCGGTCTCCGTGGTGGACCTCAACACCGACCGCCTGGCGACGTCGGCGAAGCTCGGCGCCGACGCCACCGCGACCAGCGCCGACGACCTGGACCGGCCGGCGGGCTGGGAGGTCGTGATCGACTGCACCGGGGTCGTCGCCGCCATCGAGGACGCGCTGACCCGGGTCCGCCGCGGTGGTACATACCAGCAGTTCGGTGTCGCGCCGGCAGAGGCGATGGCGTCGTTCTCGCCGTTCCGGCTGTACAACGACGAGATCACGATGGTCGGCAGCATGGCCGTGCTGCACAGCTACGGACGGGCGGTCGAGCTGATGGGACGAGGTGTCGTGGACGCCGACACGATGATCAGTCACGCCATGTCACTGAACAATTACCTGCAAGCAGTGGACATGTTTCGCGCAAGTACTGGACGAAAGCTGCAAGTACGGCCAGGCTCGTGACCATGGACACAACCACGCTCGTCGCCGGAGTCGACTCGTCGACCCAGTCGACCAAGATCGTGGTCTGTGACGCCGCCACCGGCAGGGTGGTCCGGCAGGCCCGCGCCGACCACCCGGACGGCACCGAGGTCGACCCGGAGCACTGGTGGGCGGCGTTCACCCGGGCGTCGTCCGGCCTGCTCGACGGTGTCGCGGCCATCGGAGTCGCCGGTCAGCAGCACGGCATGGTCACCCTCGACGAGAGCGGCGCGGTGGTGCGGCCCGCGTTGCTGTGGAACGACACCCGCTCGGCCGGGGCGGCCGAGGATCTCGTCGCCGACCTGGGCGGCCCCGCGGAGTGGGCGGACGCCACGGGGTCGGTGCCGGTCGCCAGCTTCACGGTCACCAAGCTGCGCTGGCTGGCCGACAACGAGCCCGAGGCGGCCGACCGGGTCGCCCGGGTACTGCTCCCGCACGACTGGCTGACCTGGCGGCTGCTCGGTTCCGGCGACCCGGTCACCGACCGCGGCGACGCCTCGGGAACCGGCTACTTCTCACCGGGTAAGAACGCCTACCGCGGCGACCTGCTGCGGCTGGCGATGCGTGGCCGCGAGCCCGCGCTGCCCGCCGTGCTCGGCCCGGCGGAGCCCGCGGGGCACACCGACGGCGGCATGCTGGTGTCCGCGGGCACGGGCGACAACATGGCCGCCGCGCTCGCGCTGGAGCTGGCCGAGGGCGACGTCGTCGTCTCGCTGGGCACCAGCGGCACGGTGTTCGGCGTCAGCGCCACGGCACCCGCCGACGCGAGCGGCGTGGTCGCCGGGTTCGCCGACGCCACCGGCCGGTTCCTGCCGCTGGCGTGCACGCTCAACGCGGCACGGGTGCTCACCGCGACCGCGGAGCTGCTCGGCGTCGACCTCGCTGGTCTGGACCAACTGGTCCAGACCGCTGAGCCGGGTGCGGCGGGGCTGACGCTGCTGCCCTATCTGGACGGCGAGCGCACCCCGAACCTGCCCGGCGCCACCGGTTCGCTGCTGGGCCTGCGCAGGGACAACCTGACTCCGGCCAACGTCGCACGCGCCGCCGTCGAAGGCATGCTGTGTGGTCTGGCGGCCGGTCTGGACGCCGTCCGCGATCACGGGATCACGCCGCGCAGGGTACTGCTGACCGGCGGCGCGGCGCAGTCCGCCGGGGTCAGGGCGGTCGCGCCGATCGTGTTCGGCGTGCCCGTCGTCGTGCCCGAACCCGCCGAATACGTGGCGATCGGCGCCGCGCGGCAGGCGGCGTGGGCACTGTCCGGCGGCCCGCGCCCACCAGTCTGGCAGACCCGGGGTGCTGAGAAAGTCTTGCCTCCTGACGAGTTGAACAGCAGAGTTGGGCAGGAGGTCCGGCAGCGGCACGACGCCGCACGCACTCGCGTGCATGCCGAGGAGTTGAGGAAGGACAGTTGATGGCGACTATCACCTACGAGAAGGCGTCCCGCCGCTACGACGGCGCGGACCGCCCCGCCGTGGATGGTCTGGACCTGGAGATCTCCGACGGAGAGTTCCTCGTCCTTGTCGGCCCCTCCGGTTGCGGCAAGTCGACCAGTCTGCGGATGCTCGCCGGCCTGGAGGACGTCGACGAGGGTTCGGTCTGGATCGGTGACCGCGACGTCACGCAGCTGCCCCCGCGCTCCCGCGACATCGCCATGGTCTTCCAGAACTACGCGCTGTACCCGCACATGACCGTCGCGCAGAACATGGGCTTCGCGCTGAAGATCGCGGGCAAGCCGAAGGCGGAGATCCAGAAGCGGGTCGCCGAGGCGGCCAAGCTCCTCGACATCGAGCAGTACCTCGACCGCAAGCCGAAGGCTCTGTCCGGCGGTCAGCGGCAGCGGGTCGCCATGGGCCGGGCCATCGTGCGGGAGCCGCAGGTGTTCCTGATGGACGAGCCGCTGTCCAATTTGGACGCGAAGCTGCGGGTGTCGACCCGTACCCAGATCGCGGCGCTGCAGCGGCGGCTCGGTGTCACCACCGTGTACGTCACGCACGACCAGGTCGAGGCCATGACCATGGGCGACCGGGTCGCCGTTCTGCTCGACGGCGTGCTCCAGCAGTGCGCCAGCCCTCGTGAGCTGTACGACCGGCCCGCCAACGTGTTCGTCGCCGGGTTCATCGGCTCGCCGGCCATGAACATCGCCACCGCGCGGCTGAGCGGCAACGACGCGATGTTCGGCGGCGCCACCGTCGCCCTGCCGCGCGACCTGGTGGCCAAGGCCGACGACGGTTCGGTCAAGGTCGGCTTCCGGCCCGAGTCGCTGGAGGTCGCCGAGGAGGGCGAGGGGACCATCGCGGTCAAGGCCGACCTGGTCGAGGAGCTGGGCTCGGACGCCTACTGCTACGGCAAGCTCGCCGGTGACGACCCGGAGGCGGGCACCACGGTCGTCGCCAGGGTCGACCCGCGCACCCCGCCCGCCATGGGCGAGACGCTGCACTTCCGGATCCGCCCGGACGAGCTGCACGTGTTCTCCGCCACCACCGGCGACCGGTTGTAGCGCCACCTGTGGGAAAATCGGCAGGTCATGAACGTCGACCTGCCGATTCGCGCTGAAACCGTCGTCGACCTGCGGGCCGTGCGGCACAACGTCGCGCTGCTCGCCGGGCGGGCCGCCGCGTCCGGGGCCGCGACGATGGTCGTGGTCAAGGCCGACGGCTACGGCCACGGTGCCCTGCCCGTCGCGCGGGCCGCACTGGACGCCGGTGCCACCTGGCTGGGTACCGCGTCCGTCCACGAGGCTCTCGCCCTGCGTGAGCAGGGGATCACCGCGCCGATCCTGTCCTGGTTGGACACTCCGGCAGCGGACTTCGCGGCCGGGGTCGCCGCCGGGGTGGACCTGTCGGTCAGCTCGCCCGGCGAGCTGGCCAGGGTGAGTGCCGCGGCGGCGTCGGCCGGGCGGGTGGCGCGGGTGCACCTGAAGATCGACACCGGTCTCGCCCGCAACGGCTGCCCGCCCGAGACGTGGCCACACCTGGTCAAGGCGGCCGCGGCCGAGCCGGGCGTGCAGGTCGTGGCCATGTGGTCGCACCTGGCCTGCGCCGACGAGCCGGGACACCCGTCGATCGACGCGCAGGCCGCGCGGTTCGCCGACGCGCACCGCGTCGCCCGCGAGGCCGGACTGGACCCGATGCGGCACCTGGCGAACTCGGCCGCCACGCTCACCCGGCCGGACCTGCACTTCGACCTCGTGCGGCCGGGTATCGCCGTCTACGGGCTGAACCCGGTGCCGCAGGCCGAGGATCTGCGCCCGGTGATGACGTTCCGGTCCTCGGTGGTGCTGACCAGGCGCGTTCCGGCCGGTGAGTCGGTGTCCTACGGCCACACCTGGACCGCGACCAGGGACACCACGCTGGCACTGGTGCCGGCCGGGTACGCCGACGGCGTTCCGCGGTCGCTGTCCGGGCGGATGTCGGTGTGGCTGGACGGCGCCCGCCGCCCGGTGGCCGGGCGGATCTGCATGGACCAGTTCGTCGTCGACTGCGGTGACCACGAACCCGACGTCGGCGCCGAGGTGGTGCTGTTCGGCGACGGCACGCTCGGCGAGCCGACGGCCCGCGAATGGGCCGACACGCTGGGCACCATCGACTACGAGATCGTCACCGGCATGTACCGGCCGCGCGTCGCCCGCCGGTACGTCGGGGGTACCCCGTGACCGAGCCACCGCAGGCAGGCTGGCGCCCGTCGCGGCGGCTGCTCGCGATCGCCGGCGGAGTGGGTGCCGTCGTCACCGGAACCGCGGCAGCGGCCATCGCGGTCGCCACCCAGCAGCGGCACAAGCGCGAGGACCCCTACGTCGACGAACCGCTGGGCAACCTGAAGGCCGACCGGGTGTCCACTGTGGCCGCCGACGACGGAACCCCGCTCGCGGTGTCCGAAGTGGACCCGGCCGGTGGTGGCAAGCCGGCGCTCACCGTCGTCGGCGTGCACGGGTTCGCGTTGTCCCAGCGATGTTTCCACTTCCAGCGGCGCGACCTGGCGGCGCTGCGGCTGCCCCGGGTGCGGCAGGTGTACTTCGACCACCGCGGCCACGGACTGTCCGGTGCCGCGTCGAAGGAGACCAGCACGATCGAGCAGCTGGCCGAGGACACCCACGCCGTGGTGCGGGCGGTCGCGCCGGACGGGCCGATCGTCCTCATCGGACACTCCATGGGTGGCATGGTGATCATGGAGCTGGCGCAGCGGCACCCGGAGCTGTTCGCCGACCGCGTTCCCGGTGTCGCGTTGATCGCCACGGCCGCGGGCGAGGTCGGCGCGCGGGGGCTGCCGCGCAGCCTGCTGTCGAAGTACAACCCGCTGACCCGCGGGGTGGGGGAACTGGCCGAGTGGCAGCCGGGCCTGGTCGAGTTCGTCCGTGCCGCCGGTGGGCAGCTGACCCGGCAGGCGGTGCGGCGGCTGGCGTTCGGCAACCGCGACGTGAGCCCCCGCATCGTGGACTTCATGCTGGAGATGCTGGAGGTCACGCCGGTGTCCGGGCTGGTCAACTTCGTCGACACGCTGGGCAGCCACAACCGGTACGCGGCGCTGGCCGGGCTCAAGCACGCGCAGGTGCTGGTCGTCGGCGGTGACACCGACCGGATCACGCCGCTGTCGCACGCCGAGCGGATCGCCGCCGAGCTTCCCGACGCCGAGTTCCTGCGGGTGCGCGGCGCCGGTCACATGGTGCAGCTTGAGCAGCCGGAGCTGGTCAACAGTCACCTGATCGATTTATTGCAACGGTGCGCCGGCGTGGACGGTGACACCTCGTCCCGACGACGCTGGCGGTGGTTCACCCGATGACGTTGCTGCTGTCCACCCCCGAGGAGACCGTCGAGTTCGGCAGGCGGCTCGGCACGCTGCTGCGGGCGGGCGACCTGGTGTTGCTCGCCGGTCCGCTCGGGGCCGGTAAGACCGTGCTGACCAGGGGGATCGCGGCCGGGCTCGGCGTGTCCGGGCGGGTCAGCTCGCCGACGTTCGTGCTGGCGCGGACGCACCCGGCCGGGGAGCGTGGTGTACCGCTGGTGCACGTCGACGCGTACCGGCTGGGCGGCGACCTGGCGCAGCTGGACGACCTGGACCTGGACACCGACCTGGAGGCGGCGGCCGTCGTCGTCGAGTGGGGCGAGGGCAGCGCCGAGCGGCTGTCGCCGGATCACCTGGTCGTGCGGCTGGACCGGCGGGAGGACGACGTGCGGGAGGTCCGGCTGGAGCCGCACGGTTCGTGGGTTTCGCGGGTTCAGGAAATCCAGTCGGCATCGGGCCGTTCGGGTGGTTAGCCTGCGGCCGTGAGGCGAGACGCGCAGGTTCTGATCTTCGACGCCGACGACACGCTCTGGGAGAACAACATCCTGTTCGAGCGGGTCATCGACGACTTCCTGGACTGGATGGCCGACCCCACGCTGGGCCGCGCCGGGGTGCGGGCGATCCTGGACGACATCGAGCGCGCCAACGCGGTCACGCACGGTTACGGCAGCGTGATGTTCCTGCGGAGCCTGCGTGACTGTGTCGAGCGGCTGCGGAACCGGCCTGCCAACGCGGAGGAGATCGCGCGGCTGGACCAGCTGGCGGCGGCGCTGATCACCGACCGGCCGGAGCTGATCCCCGGCGTCGCCGAGACGCTGGCCGAGCTGGCCGCGCGGCACCGGCTGCTGGTGCTGACCAAGGGGGCGGTGGACGAGCAGCGGCGCAAGCTGGCGGCGTCCGGCCTGGAGGTCCACTTCGGCGGGGTGCACATCGTCGCGGAGAAGCACGTGGAGGTGTACCGGGATCTGGCCGCCTCGTTGGACCTGCCGCTTGCGTCGACGTGGATGATCGGCAACTCGCCGAAGTCGGACATCCTGCCGGCGCGGGCGGCCGGGCTGGGGGCGGTGTTCATCCCGAACGCCAACACCTGGGTGCTGGAGTCGGACGAGCTGGACGCCGGCGACACCGGGGTGCTGACGCTGGCGAAGTTCCCCGAGCTGCTGGAGCACTTCTGATGAACGGTCCGTCGGTGTCGGTGGTGTTCGTGTGCCACGACGGTGCCGGCCGGGTGCTGCTGGCGCGGCGGGCGGCCGGGGCGCGGGACGAGCCGGGGACGTGGGACTGCGGCGCCGGGGCGCTGGAGTTCGGGGAGACGTTCGAGGCGGCCGTCGCGCGCGAGGTGCGGGAGGAGTACCGCGCCGAGGCGCTCGAGGTGGAGACCGCCGGGGTGCGCAACGTGCTGCGGCCGGGGTCGCACTGGGTGGCGGTGGTGTTCCGGGTCCGGGTGGACCCGGCCGCCGTCGCCATCGGGGAGCCGCACAAGTTCGACCGCCTGGACTGGTTCACCCCCGACGCCCTCCCCACGCCGCAGCACTCCCAGCTGGCCCCCACGCTGGCTTTAGCGCGCTAAAGACGCCTCCCGCCGGGTCCTGACCCCGCCCCGGACCGGCTTTAGCCCGCTAAAGACGGCTCCGGGGGGTGGGCGGTGGGGTAGTGGGTGACCTGCTCGTAGGCGTGGGCCAGGCGCAGGACGGCCTGGTCGGCGCGGGGCGGACCGATCAGCTGGACGCCCATCGGCAGCCCGCGGGCGTCGAAGCCGGCGGGCATGCCGAGTGCCGGGACACCGGCCAGCGACCAGGGCGCGACCGTCTCCATCCACCGGTGGTAGGTGTCCATCGCACGGCCGCCGACCTCCCTCGGCCAGGTCAGCTCGACGTCGAACGGGAACACCTGCGCGCTCGGCGCCAGCACGAAGTCGTAGCGTTCGAACAGCTCGAGCACCGCCGCGTACCAGGCGTCGCGCTCGGCCACGGCCAGCGTCAGCTCGTCGACCGTCAGCTCCCGGCCCCGGTCCAGCTCCCAGCGAAGCTCCGGCTTGAGCTGGTCCACCTGCGCCGCGGTCAGCGACCCCAGCTTGCTGACGGCGTTCCACGCCCGCCACGCCAGCACCGACCGCCACACGCGTTCGGGTGCGAAGTCCGGCAGGGCGTCCTCGACGACGCAGCCCAGCCCGGCGAGCACGTCACACGCCCGGCGGCAGACGTCCAGCACGCCCGGTTCGGTCGCCAGATAACCGCGCCAGTCGCCCACCCACGCCACCCGTGTGCCGCGAACGTCCCGCTCGCCGGTCTCCGCGGGCGCGGACTCCAGCGACAGCGGATCCTCCAGGGCCGGCCCGGCCAGCACGCCGAGGAACGCCGCGACGTCGGCCACCGTCCGGCCCATCGGCCCGGCCGTGCTCAGTTGCGGCAACCAGCCCGGCGACGGGACCCGGCCCGCCGACGGCCGCAGTCCGAGCACGTTGCAGAACGCGGCCGGGTTACGCAGCGACCCGAGGTAGTCCGACCCGTCGGCCACCGGCAGCAGCCGCAGCGCGACGGCGGCCGCCGCGCCGCCGCTGCTGCCGCCCGCGGTCCGGGAAAGGTCGTACGGGTTGCGGGTCACGCCGTACACCGGGTTGTAGGTGTGCGAGCCGAAGCCGAACTCCGGCACGTTGGTCTTGCCGATGACGATCGCGCCGGCGTCGCGCATCCGCCGGACGAACAGGTCGTCGGCCTCGGCTACCTGGTCGGCGAACACCGGCGAGCCGTGGGTGAGCGGGAACCCCGCCGCCGCGGCGAGGTCCTTGACCGCCAGTGGAAAGCCGTGCATCCAGCCGCGGTAGCGGCCGTCGCGCAGCTCGTCGTCCCGTTCGCGGGCCTGGGCCAGCAGAACGGACCGCTCGCGCAACGCGACGATGGCGTTGACGGCGGGGTTGTACGCCTCGATCCGGTCGAGGTAGGCCGTCATCACCTCGGCACAGGACACCTCGCGGCCACGGATCAGCCGGGCCAGCTCCGTGGCGTCGACATCGACGATCCCGCTCACACGATCCCCTCCGCGACACCGAGTTCCACCACGTCCCACGGCCGCAGCCGCAGCCGGTCTGCCACCGACGGCACGTCGGCCGGGTCGAGCTTCAGGATCGCGGCGACGGCCTCCGGCGAGGTCACCGAGAAGTAGCTGTCCGCCGTCATCCAGGTCCGTCCCGGGGCGGCGAACGCGAGCGCGCCGCCGGACCCGCCCTCTCCGATCACCAGGCTGGTCACCGGCACCCGCGCGGCCGCGATCGCGCCGAACAGCTGCCCGATCGCGGGGCCGATGCCGGCCCGCTCGGCGGCCGCGTCGTTGGCCGCGCCCGGCGTGTCCACCAGGGTCAGCACCGGGATCCCCAGCCGGTCGGCGAGCCCGACCAGGCGCGCCGCGGTGCGGAACCCGGCGGCCGTCGTGGGAGTGCCGCACTGCGCGGCGAACGCCACCGTCGCCCCCTCCCGGGTGCCGAACCCGCACAGCACGCCGTCGTCGACGCCACCACAACGGTCGCCGCTGACCAGGCGGTACGAGTCGAGGTAGGCGTCCAGGTAGGCCCTCGCCCTCGGCCGGTCCGGAGCACGGGCGGCCTGTACCGAGGCCCAGCCGGAAACCGGCTTTAGCCCGCTAAAGCCGCCGGGCGGCGGGACGTGGGCGGCGGGAGTGGTCAGCAGGGTCAGCCAGTGGGCCAGCACCGACGGCAGGTCGGCCTCGGTGACCAGCTCGTCGGCCGATCCGCAGGCCACCTGGGCGGCGGCGGTGTAGGCCGAGTGGTCGCCGTGCGGGCGCACCCGCGACCCGGCGAACCCGACCTGCGCGCCCTCCAGTGCGACGACCACGTCACCACCCGAACCGAGCGTGGCCCAGCCGCCGCCGGTCGTCGGGTTCCGCAGCACCGACAGCTGCGCCAGCCCGGCCGCCCGGTGCCGCGTGCTCGCCCCGGCGATCCGCTGCAGCTGCGACAGCGCCCGCATGCCCTCCTGCATCCGGCTCCCGCCGGTCGCCACCAGGGACACCACCGGCAACCGCCGCCGGACGGCCTCGTCGAACGCCGCCTCGATCCGCGCACCGGTCCGGCCGCCGACCGATCCGCCGAGGAAGCCGAACTCGAACGCCACCAGCATCGCGGCCGTCCCGCCGACCGTGCCGGTGCCACACAGGACAGACTCGGTCTCACCGGTCGCCCGGACGGCCCGTTCGCGCGACTCGGGGTAGCCCGGCCAGCCGATCGGATCGTCCGGTGCGGAGTCGTCGGGCAGGCCGGCGAAGTCCGCGGCCAGGCCGGTCAGCAGGCTCCGCGCGGACTCACCCACCGAGTGCTCGCTTCATCACCTTGCCCATGTCGTTGCGGGGCAGGGCGTCCAGGAACCGGACCACCCGGGGCCGCTTGTGCGGTGACAGCAGCCCGGCGACGTGGTCGGCCAGCTCCCGCTCCTCGGGCAGCGGCGCCCCGGCCGCCGGCACCACCCAGGCGACGATGCGTTCGCCCAGGTCGGGGTCGGGTTCGCCGGTTACCGCCACCTCGGCGACGCCGGGGTGGTCCAGCAGCGCGTTCTCGATCTCGCCGGCGCCGATCTTGTACCCGCCGCTCTTGATCAGGTCGGTGGCCTTGCGCCCGACGATGCGGACGTAACCGTCGGCGTCGCGGGTGGCCACGTCGCCGGTCCGGAACCAGCTTTCGCCCGCTAAAGCCGCCGCGGTGGCGTCGGGGCGGTTGAGGTACTCGGTGAACAGGTTGGGGCCGCGGACCTGGATCTCGCCCACCGCGTCGGGGCCCTCGACGGGCTCACCGTCGTCGCCCACCAGACGCAACTCGACGCCCGGCAGCGGCACGCCGACCGTGCCCGGCCTGCGTTCGCCGTCGGCCCGGACGCTGGTGTTCATCAGGGTCTCGGTCATGCCGTACCGCTCCACCACCTGCTGGCCGGTGGCCGCGGAGATGCGCTGGTGGTCGTGGACGGGCAGCGCCGCCGAACCGGACACCAGCAGCCGTGCCCGGCCCAGCGCGGACGCCAGCTCCGGGTCGCCGCCGTCGAGCCGTTCGGCGATGCGGTGGTACATGGTGGGGACGCCGAACATCATCGTCGCGCCGCCGTTCAGCTCGGCGGCCAGTGCGCCGGTGTCGAACCGGCCGAGGTGACGCAGGGTGCCGCCGCGGCGCAGCGGGCCGAGCACTCCCAGGATCAGGCCGTGCACGTGGAACAGCGGCAGGCCGTGCACCAGCACGTCCTCGCCGGTCCATTGCCAGGCGTCCTCCAGTGCGTCCAAAGTGGACGAGATGGCACGACGGGGGAGCACGACGCCCTTGGGCGGGCCGGTGGTGCCCGAGGTGTAGACGATCAGCGCGGGCGCCTCGGGGTCCGGCTCCGGCAGCGGCTCGGCCGGGCCGCGGGTCAGGTCGACGTCGAGCCGCGGCACCGTGGCCAGCGCGGCAGGCACCTCGGTACCCGCCGCGGCGAGCAGCAGCGCGGGCTCGCTGTCGGACAGGATGTGCTCCAGTTCACGGGCGCCGACCTTCGGGTTCAGCGGCACGGCCGGGACACCGGCGAGCAGCGCCGCGACGACCGCCACGCACGTCTCCAGTTCCGCCGCCGCCCACACCGCCACCCGGGCGCCCCGGGGAAGCTCCCTGGCCAGCCGGCCGGCCACCTCGGCGAGCCCGGCGTAGTCAAGGGACCGTTCGCCGAAGCGGATGGCCTCTTTGTCCGGCGGCGCGGCGAGCGCGGGGAACAGTCGTTCGGGCACCAGTTACCTCCTCGGGTTCCGGTCAGCCCCAGCCGGGGACGACCAGGGCCAGCCAGACGGCGACGGGGACGACGGCCACCATGATGCCGCCGTAGACCATGAGCTGCCGGAAGAACGTGTCGCGGTCCACGTCCTTGGCGTTGGCGAGCACGAGCGCGCCGTTGGTGGAGAACGGGCTGACGTCGACGACCGTCGCGGCGACCGCGAGCGCCGCGATCATGCCGACCGGCCCGACCGTGCCCTGCGCGAGGAACGGGACGGCCAGCGGGATGAGCGCGCCCATGATGCCCACCGAGGACGCGAACGCCGACACGATCGCGCCGATGTAGCACAGCAGCAGCGCGGCGAGCAGCGGAACGCCGACGCCGGTGACCGCGTTGCCCGCGTAGTCGATGGTGCCCATCTCCTGCAGCACGCCGACGTAGGTCAGCACACCGCAGATCAGCAGCACCGTCGGCCAGGTGACCTCGCCGACCGCTGCCCGGCCGGTGTCCGGCCAGACGACGCTGAGCAGCACGGCGAGCGTGATGGCGGTGAGCCCGACGTCCAGGTCGAACACCAGCGCGGCGACCACCAGCACCACGAGCGCGGCCAGCACCGCCACCCGCGGTGCGGTCAGCCGGGGCACCTCGGCCTGCTCGGCGTCGGTGTGCGCGGTGGTGCGGCTCAGCCGCAGCCCGCCGAGCACGACGAACAGGATCGCGGCGATCACCAGGTTGACGCCGAGGCTGGCCAGGAACAGCACCAGCTCGTTGCCAGCCAGGTGCTCGCGGTCGACGATGCTGTTGACCGTCGATCCGTAGATGCTGATCGGGGAGAACCCGCCGGCCTGCGCGCCGTGCACCACCATGGCGCCCATCAGCAGCGGCTTGATGTCGTAGCGGGCGGCGAACCCCAGCGCGAGCGGGGCGACGATGGCGACCGCGGCGGGACTGACCGCGCCGATCGCCGTGAGCACCCCGGTCACCCCGAACATCACCCACGGGATGAGCGCGACCCGGCCGCGGACCAGCCGGATCGACGCGTGGACCAGCCACTCGGTGGTCCCGGTCGCCCTGGCGATGGCGAACAGGTAGGTGACGCCCACCAGCACGACGAACAGGTCGCCGGGGAACCCTTCGAAGATCCCTTTCGCGTCCATCCCGGCCACCAGCGTCCCGACACCGAACGCCCCGGCGAACGCCAGCACGCCCATGTTGATCGACCGGGTGGTGGCGAGCACGAAGATCACCACGAGAACGAGGATCGAGATCAGCTCGGCCGACATGGGCGGCTCCCGTCGTTGGTTGCCCCGGCAGTGGACTACTGGCCTAGTGGATGAGTGGATCAGTGGACTAGTGGCTGAGTGGCTAGTCCACTTTGCGGGCCGGTGTGACGTGTGTCAACCCTGTTAGTCTCGACCGGTGTCCGACGCACTGCGCCCCGTGGCCCGGCCCCGGCTGTACGAGCAGGTTGTCGAGCGAATCCGCGAGTACGTCGCCGACAGTGGCCTCGAGGTGGGCGACAAGTTGCCCGCCGAACGTGACCTGGCCCAGCGGCTCGGGGTGAGCCGGGCGTCGGTCAAGCAGGCGATCGTGGTGCTGGACGTCCAGGGCATCGTCGAGGTCCGCCACGGCGGCGGCACCTACCTGGCCAGCGCCAGCCTGGACGCCGAGCCGGTCGAACAGCTCGTGGAGCGCCGTCGCAGGCTGCCCGACGTGCTGGAGGCCCGCGAGGCGGTGGAGACCAAGCTCGCCGAGCTGGCCGCGCAGCGCCGCACCCGCGAGGACCTGCGTGCCATGGAGGCGGCGCTGGAGCACATGGCCGAGGAGGTCGCCACCGGCGGGCACGGCGAGGAAGGGGACCGCCGGTTCCACGCCGCGATCACCGCCGCCGCACGCAACCCGCTGCTGGCCGAGTTCATGACCTCGATCGCCACGCAGATCGCTGAGAGCCGCGCCGAGTCGCTGCACCAGCCCGGCAGGCCTAGCCGCTCACTGGCCCAGCACCACAGCATCCTGGAGGCCATCCTGCGCGGTGACCCCAGGGCGGCGTCCGCGGCCATGCGCCGTCACCTGCGCACCGTCGCCAAGGTGCGGCTGCTCTCGTGGGATCCGGAGAACCCGGAGGAGTAGCCCGCACGCCGGGTCGTAGGCTGGACAACCGTGCTGGTCCTGGCTCTAGACACCTCGACTCCCGCGGTCACCGCGGGGGTGGTCACCGTGTCCGCCGACGGCGTCACCGTGCTCGCCGAGCGGGTGACGATCGACGCGCGGGCCCACGGTGAGCTGCTCACCCCGCACCTGCTGGCCGCCACCGAGTCGGCCGGGGTGACGCTGCGCGAGCTCGACGCGCTGGTGTGCGGCGTCGGCCCCGGGCCGTTCACCGGCCTGCGTGCCGGAATGGCGACGGCCGCCGCGCTCGGGCACAGCCTCGGCATCCCGGTCCACCCGGTGTGCAGCCTGGACGCCATCGCCGCCGAGGTCACCGCCGGCGAGCCGTTCCTGGTGGTCACCGACGCCCGCCGCCGCGAGGTCTACTGGGCCGCCTACGACGCAGGCGGCACGCGGACCCGCGGCCCCGAGGTGTCGCCGCCCGCCGACGTCGACGACCCCGCCCGCGTCGCCGCCGGGCAGCAGGCACCGGCCGTCGGCCGCACGGTCGCCGAGCCCGCCTACCCGACTCCGGCCGGCCTGGCCCGCGCCGCTGCCGGCCGGCTCCTGTCCGGCGCGACGCCGGACCTGCTCACCCCGCTCTACCTGCGCAGGCCCGACGCCGTCGAGCCGGGCGCCCCGAAACGGGTGACCACGCCGTGACCGAGCAGGTCGAGCTGAAACCCTTGCGGCACCGCGACATCCGCCGCTGCGTGGAGATCGAGAAGGTGCTCTTCCCCGGCGACAGCCCGTGGAGCGCGGCGGCGTTCCGTGCCGAACTGGACTCCGGCGCCTACTACGTCGGCGCGTTCACCATGTCCGGTCTCGTCGGCTACGCCGGGCTCGCTGTCGTGGGCAGGCCGGGTGAGTACGAGGCCAGCCTGCACACCATCGGCGTCGACCCGCGCCACCAGGGCAACGGCATCGGCACGTTGCTGCTGGAGGCGATCCTGGACCGGGCCGACGAGCTACGCGCGCCGGTCTTCCTGGAGGTCCGCACGGACAACGCGGTCGCGCTGGCGCTGTACGAGAAGTACGGCTTCAGCAAGCTCGGCGTACGCCGCCGTTACTACCAACCCTCCGGTGCCGACGCCTACACCATGGGCAGGCCACCGGTCGCCGTCGCCGGGGAGGCCGCCCGATGAGCCGCATCGTGCTGGGTATCGAGAGTTCCTGCGACGAGACCGGCGTCGGCCTCGTCCGCCTGGCCGACGACGGCACCGTCGAGCTGCTGGCCGACGAGGTCGCCTCCAGCGTCGAGCAGCACGCCCGCTTCGGCGGTGTCGTGCCCGAGGTAGCCAGCCGCGCGCACCTGGAGGCCATGGTCCCGACGGCCGAGCGGGCGTTCGCCAAGGCCGGGCTGACGCTGTCCGATGTGGACGCCATCGCGGTCACCGCCGGCCCTGGCCTGGCGGGGGCGCTGCTGGTCGGCGTCGCGGCTGCCAAGGCCTACGCCGCGGCGCTGGACGTGCCGCTGTACGGCGTAAACCACCTCGCCGGGCACATCGCCGTGGACACCCTGCAGCACGGCCCGCTGCCCAAGCCGTGCCTGGCGCTGCTGGTGTCCGGCGGGCACTCGCAGCTGCTGCGGGTGGACGACGTCGCGTCCGGAATCGTCGAACTCGGGTCCACTGTGGACGACGCGGCCGGTGAGGCGTACGACAAGGTGGCCCGGCTGCTCGGCCTGCCCTACCCCGGTGGCCCGCCGATCGACAAGGCGGCGGCCGACGGTAACCCGGAGGCCATCGCGTTCCCGCGCGGCATGACCGGGCCGAGGGATGCCAAGTTCGACTTCTCCTTCTCCGGCCTCAAGACCGCCGTCGCCCGCTGGGTGGAGGGCGCGCGCCGGCGTGGCGAGGAGATCCCGGTCGCCGACGTCGCCGCCTCGTTCCAGGAGGCCGTCGCCGACGTGCTGACCGCCAAGGCCGTCCGCGCCGCCACCGAGTCCGGGATCGGCACGCTGGTCATCTCCGGCGGTGTCGCGGCCAACTCGCGGCTGTCGGCACTGGCCGCCCAGCGTTGTGCCGAGGCCGGTATCGAGCTGCGTGTGCCCCGGCCCCGGCTGTGCACCGACAACGGCGCGATGATCGCCGCGCTCGGTGCCCACGTGGTGGCGGCGGGCCGCAAACCGTCCGGTTTGGACATCTCGGCGAACCCGGCGCTACCCGTGGACACGATCGTCGTCTAGGGAGCGAACGACGGTATTACCCGCACGTCGTCGGCGTTGACGAACGCCACCCGGTGCCCGAACTGCACCTGCAGGTACCGGGTCTTGCCCTTGATCACCCGGTGGTTCGCCGGGTCGAACGTGGTCGCCGAGAAGTACTCCGAGCCGGTGGACAGCCCCGCGGCGTAGCGCTGGCCCGCCGGCAGTGTGTACTGCAGCGGCACGATGTCCTGCGGCTTGATCTCCGGCGGGTAGGCCGCTGCCTCCGGGTAGGCCCTGCCGTACACCGGCACCGACGCCTTGCCCGGCTTCGGCGTGACCACCATGCCGCGCGCGGGCTTGGCGGTCGCGCCGCCGGGGTTGTGGAACCAGCCCTTCTGGCCCAGGTACCACACGGCCGTCCAGTCACCGCGAACCTCGGCGACGGCGTACTGCTGCCCGGTGTCGACACGGCTGCCGATGTCGGAGACGTGCATGGTCGACGGTGAACCGTCCGGCCGCAGCCCGATGTCGGCCAGCAGCGGCGCGTCCGGCCGCGGCTCGGATCGCAGGATCACCGACGTCGACCCGCGCGATGGGCACAGCGGCACGCCCTGCTCGCAGCCGGTGAACGTCGGCCGGTTGGTGGCGAAGTCCGGCGAGATCGTCACCATGCCGGTGTTCGGCCGCGACGGCGGCTCCTCCGCACGGCCGAGCGGGGCGCCGAGCAGGTCGAAGTAGTGCGCCCAGTCCCAGTACGGGCCCGGGTCCCAGTGCATGTTCTTGACGGTCGGCGGCGTGGTGCCGGGCACGTTGTCGTGGCCGAGGATGTGCTGGCGGTCCAGCGGGATGCGGTACTTCGCCGCGAGATGCCGCACCAGCTTCGCCGACGTGCGGTACATCGCCTCGGTGTACCAGGTGCCCTTGGCCGCGAAGCCCTCGTGCTCCAGCCCGATCGACTTCGAGTTGACGTACCAGTTGCCCGCGTGCCACGCGACGTCCTTGGTCGGCACGTGCTGCGCGATGTGCCCGTCGGCGGAGCGCAGCGTGTAGTGCCAGCTGACATAGGTCGGGTCCTGGACGAGCTTCAGCACGCCGTCCCAGTAGCCCTCGGTGTCGTGGATGATGATGTAGTCGATCTTCTGGTCCCGCGGCCGGTTGGCCTTGTCGTGGTTGCCGTACTCGTTGTCCGGCAACTGCTGGTACGGCGCGGGAATCCACTCGCAGGAGATCCCCGAGGGGCACTCGACCGGGCCGGTGCCGGTGTCGCGCAGGCCCAGCCGGGCAAGCTGGTCCCGTCGCGGCGCGACGGGCGTCGGCGCGAGCCGCACCCGCATGCCGTCGTCGGTGACGCGGTCCGCGCCGGTGCCGATGGTGGCGAACACCTCGTCGGCGAACGCGGCGGCCGCAGCGGTGTCGGTGGCGCCGCTGTACCGTGCCACCGCGCCGTACCAGGCGGCCGGGTCCGAACCGCTCCCGCCCAGATCCCGCTGGTAGCGAGCCAGCAACGCGGCCCCGCCGCGGATGTTCTGCGCCGGGTCGGCGCGCAGTGCCGCGGTATCCGTGCCGGTCAGCCGGGCCGCCTCGTCCAGCGTCTGCAGGTTCGGCACGTCCGGCGGCGCGGCTGGGGCCTCGGGCCGCAGGGGTTTGCGGGCGTCGTCGCCACGCGGGTCCTCGGCGCCCTCGTCGTGATGGCTTCCGGAACCCGCCGTGCGCAGGTCGGTCAGGTGCATCGGCCCGTAACCCGCCGCCGTGCTCGGGGTCGCGCCGTTGACGTCCCAGCGCGACTGCAGGTACGACACGCCGAGCAGGACCGGCTCCGGGACGCCGAACTCCCGCGCCGCCTCGGCGAACGCGCGTTGCCGGTCGGACGTCTCGGCGACGGCTGGTGCCTGGACCAGCCCTGCCGCGGCGAGCGCGGCGGCGAGCAGAACCACGGGACGACGGGCCATGTGACCTACCCCCAGGGATGTCGGCAGGGTTGTGGACTCCTACCTAACACCCCTGGAGGCCAGGAACCAACTAGACGGGATTCAGGGTCGGGTCACGGTCCTCGACGACGAAGCTGGCCGCCGTCGACGCCGGGGCGTCCGGCTTGGTGACGAACGGCAGCACCCGGAAGTCGGCCTTCATCTCCTTGGCGCTGAACCGGGTACGCACGTAGCCGCGCCGGTTGCGGTGGAACTTCACGTGCGGGTTCTCGTCCAGCACGGCCTGGTTGGGGTCGTCGTTGCCGTCGCGGCCACTGGTGATCGACGTGGTGACCAGCTCGGTGCCGACCCCCTTGGAGTCCGGCTGCCCGTAGGTCCGCTTGACCTCGGCCGCCCAGTGGCGGTGGACGTCGCCGGTGAGCACGACGCCGTTGCGCACCGCCGACGAACCCATCGCCTCGGCGATGCGGTCCCGGTTGACCTTGTAGCCGTCCCAGGCGTCCATGTTGAAGCCCTCGGCGGCACCCGGCGTCAGGTCGATCTGGGAGAAGAACACCTGCTGGCCCAGTACGTCCCAGCGGGCGCGGGAGCGGTGGAAGCCGTCGACGAGCCAGCGTTCCTGCTCCTCGCCGGTGATCGAGCGGGTCGGCGTGAGCCGCTCCGCGCAGTTGGCCTTGACGCCGTCGCCGCACGCCTGGTTGTCGCGGTACTGCCGGGTGTCGAGCATGTGGAACGTCGCCAGCGCGCCCCAGCCGAGCCGCCGGTACAGGCGCATGTCCGCCCCGTGCGGCCGGGCCGTGCGGCGCAGCGGCATGTTCTCGTAGTACGCCTGGAACGCGGCCTTGCGCCGCTCCATGAACGCGGCGCCCGGGGTCTGCGAGGAGTCCTCGGGGATCTCGTCGGCCCAGTTGTTCTCGGTCTCGTGGTCGTCCCAGACGACCAGCCAGGGCGCGGTCGCGTGCGCGAGCTGCAGGTCCGGGTCGGTCTTGTACTGGGCGTGCCGCAGCCGGTAGTCGGCCAGCCGGATGGTCTCCGGGCCGACGACCTTGCGGACCTCGTTCGCGCCGGCGGCGTACTCGTACTGGTAGTCGCCCAGGTGCAGGATCAGGCCGGGCTCGTCCTCGGCCAGCCTGCGGTAGGCGGTGAAGTAGCCCTGGCCGTAGTGCGAGCAGGACGCGAAGCACATGGTCAGCTCGCCGAGCTGGTGCGGGGCGGGCGCGGTCCGGGTGCGGCCGACCGGGGAAATGTCGTCCCCGGTGCGGAAGCGGTAGAAGTACTCGGTGCCCGGGCGAAGGCCTGCCGCCTCGATGTGGACGCTGTGTGCCTCGCGGGGCGTGGCCCAGGTCTGGCCGCTGCGCACGACCTTGGTGAACCGCTCGTCGGTGGCGACCTGCCAGCGCACCGGGACGCCGCGCGCGGGCATGCCGCCCAGGCCGTCCTCGGCGAGCGGGTCGGTGGCGAGCCGGGTCCACAGGACCACACTGTCGGGGTACGGGTCGCCGGAGGCGACACCGAGGGTGAACGGGCTGCGGACCGGCTTGGCCAGCCCGGCGCCCCGCGCCGACTCTGCGCGGGCCAGGGTGCTGCCACCAGCGGCGATGGCAATCGCGCCGGCGCCGCCGAGCAGGACTGCGCGCCGGTTGAGATGACTTTCGGGCACGGTGAACTCCTCGTGGTGGGGTCGGGAGTTCGATCGCACTCCGGCGCTCGGAAACGAGACAACCTGATCGAGTGACGGCGGAGTGAACTTCTGGCTATCGCGTGTCCGGCAGGAGTTTCCCCGTCGGGATGTAGCGCTTCGCGCCCTCCTGGGCCAGCTGGACGCACACGTAACCCGGCTGCAGCCCGATGTCCGGCGCGACGATCGTGCCGTGGTCGCCCGCGTGCGTGCCCTCCAGCACGACCACGCGGTCGCCCAGCCGGAACTCCGGCTCGGATTCGGGCTCGCGCTCGGCACGCAGGTTCGCGACCTCGGAACGCAGCTCGGTGATCAGCTCCGTCTGCTGCCGTTGCCTGCGAAACGTGGCCCGCACCAGCATGGCCACCGCCACCAGGAACAGCACCAGCAGCAGGGCGCTGAACCACACCGCGGAGCCGAGCCAGTCGAACAGCTCGGCATCCGGCCGCTCATCGGTCGGTGGCGATGCCTGCACTCTCGGTAGCGTAACCCCGGTCACACTGTTTCGGCACGTCCCGCCGGGTGACGACCCTCCTTGCATCGCTGGCACTCGCGTGGCTAGAGTGCTAATTGCACGGCACCGCACACGCCCCGGCACCCGCGACGGCGGGGGTGGTAGGAGTCGTAAACCAAACAACCTGCCAACGCTTTCGACGACCCGTGGAGGTCAACCCGGTGAGCGTGAACATCAAACCGCTCGAGGACAAGATCGTTGTCCAGACGAGCGAGGCCGAGGAGACGACCGCTTCCGGCCTCGTCATTCCTGACACCGCGAAGGAGAAGCCCCAGGAGGGCAAGGTCCTGGCCGTCGGCCCGGGCCGGATCGACGACAAGGGCAACCGCGTCCCGGTGGACGTCAAGGAAGGCGACGTCGTCATCTACTCCAAGTACGGCGGCACCGAGGTCAAGTACAACGGTGAGGACTACCTGATCCTGTCCGCCCGCGACGTGCTGGCCGTCATCAACTGACGACCCGCTCCAGCGTGTAACGCCCCGGGCCCCGCTCATGCCGGGGTGCCGGGGCGTTTCGCTTGCTGAGCCTAGGAAGGTTATCCATGCCCAAGCAGATCAACTTCGACGAGGACGCTCGTCGGGCGCTGGAACGCGGGGTGAACAAGCTGGCCGACGCGGTGAAGGTCACCCTCGGCCCGCGTGGCCGCCACGTCGTGCTGGACAAGAAGTTCGGCGGCCCCACCATCACCCTCGACGGCGTGACCGTCGCCAGGGAGATCGAACTGGACGACCCGTTCGAGAACCTCGGCGCGCAGCTGGCCAAGAACGTCGCCACCAAGACCAACGACGTCGCCGGTGACGGCACGACGACCGCGACCGTGCTCGCCCAGTCGCTGGTGCGCGTGGGCCTGCGCAACGTGGCCGCCGGCGCCAACCCGACGGCCGTCGGCCGCGGCATCGAGGCCGCGGCGGAGAAGGTCGTCGAGGTGCTCAAGGCCAAGGCGACCCCGGTCAAGGGCCGCGACAACATCGCCCAGGTCGGCACCGTGACCTCGCGTGACGCCAACATCGGCGCGCTGCTCGGCGAGGCCGTCGAGCGGGTCGGTGAGGACGGCGTGATCACCGTGGAGGAGTCCTCCACGCTGGCCACCGAGCTGGAGATCACCGAGGGTGTCCAGTTCGACAAGGGCTTCATCTCGGCGCACTTCGCCACCAACCCGGAGGACCAGCGGGCGATCCTCGAGGACGCCTTCGTCCTGCTGCACCGGGAGAAGATCTCGTCGCTGGCCGACCTGCTGCCGCTGCTGGAGAAGGTCGTCGAGGCCAAGAAGCCGCTGCTGATCATCGCCGAGGACGTCGAGGGCGAGGCGCTGTCCACGCTCATCGTCAACTCGCTGCGCAAGACGATCACCGCGGTCGCGGTCAAGGCGCCGTTCTTCGGTGACCGGCGCAAGGCGTTCCTGGACGACCTCGGCGTCGTCACCGGTGCGCGGGTCATCTCGGCCGAGATCGGGCAGAAGCTGTCCGAGGTCGGCGTCGACGCGCTGGGCAAGGCCCGTCGCATCGAGGTCACCAAGGACACGACGACGATCGTCGACGGTGCCGGCACCAAGGCCGACATCGAGGCGCGGATCGCGCAGATCCGCAAGGAGATCACCACCACCGACTCCGACTGGGACCGGGAGAAGCTGCAGGAGCGGCTGGCCAAGCTCGGCGGCGGCGTCGCGGTGATCAAGGTCGGCGCGGCCACCGAGACCGAGCTGAACGAGCGCAAGCACCGCATCGAGGACGCGGTGGCCTCCACCAAGGCCGCCGTGGAGGAGGGCATCCTGCCCGGCGGTGGCTCGGCGCTGGTGCACGCGGTCAAGGAGCTGGGCGACCTCGGCCTGACCGGCGACGAGGCGACCGGTGTGGCGATCGTGCGCGACGCGCTGACCGCGCCGCTGTTCTGGATCGCCACCAACGCGGGCCACGAGGGTGCCGTCGTGGTGAACAAGGTGCAGGAGCAGGGCTGGGGGCAGGGCTTCAACGCCGCCACCGGTGAGCTGACCGACCTGATCGCCGCGGGCATCGTCGACCCGGTGAAGGTCACCCGCTCGGCGGTGGCCAACGCCGCGTCGATCGCCCGGCTGGTGCTGACCACGGAGAGCTCCGTGGTCGAGAAGCCGGAGGAGAAGGAGGCGGGCCAGGGGCACGGTCACGCCCACTGACCTCGCTCGAACGCCGGAACGGGGCGGTACCGCACACGCGGTGCCGCCCCGTTCTCGTGTTTTCTGCCCTTGCTTCGCTGCGGGCGCGGTCGGGCCCTTCAGTCGGCGTCTTCCCTCCTCGCCGTCGCTCGCTGCGCGAGCTTTGGGCTCGTCAGTCCAGACGCCGACGGCCCGACCGGTGCGGCTTTAGCGGGCTAAAGACGCGTCCCGGGAATGCGGGTCGGCGCCGTTGAGTGCCGCGACCACCTGGTCGTAGTCGCCGCGCGCCTCGCCGAAGCGGAGGAACTTCACCCGCTCGACGAGGACCTCCTCGGCTTCCGGGTCGGCTTCGAGCAAGGCGACGACTTCGTCGGCGAACTCGTCGAGCGGCATGGCGAAGTCGGAGGTCTCCTGGCCGGGAAGCAACGCGGTGCGGACCGACGGCGGGACCAGCTCGACCACCCGCACCCCGGTGTCCGCCAGCTGCAGGCGCAGTGTCTCGCTGAGCATGTGGATGGCGGCCTTGGTCGCGTTGTAGGTGGGCGTGACCCGCAGCGGGGCGTGTGCCAGGCCGGACGAGACGGTGACGATCGCGGCGTCCGGCCGCGTCCGCAGGTGCTCGATGAGTGCGGCGATCAGCCGGATCGGGCCGAGCAGGTTGGTGGTGACGACCTCTTCCGCGTCGGCGAGAAATCCCGAGGTGCGCCAGTCCTCGACGCGCATGATGCCTGCCATGGCGATCAGCACGTTCAGCTCTGGATGGCGGTCGAGGACCTCCCGGGTGGCCGCGGTGACCGAGACGGGATCGGCGGTATCGATGTACACAGTGGCCAGACCGTGCTCGGCGGACAGCTTCTCCAGCAGCCCGGTGCGCCGGCCGCCGACGACCACCGTGTTGCCCTTCGCCCGCAACCGCAGGGCGAGGGCGAGGCCGATCCCGGACGTGGCGCCGGGGATGAAGATCGTGTTACCCGTGATGTTCATGCCGCCAGCCTGTGCGCGACAGGGGAGGAACGGGAGAGACCTGGTGATCGGGGGACCGGCGGTCCCTGGTTGAGCGGCGCCGCGGGGCGCACCATGGACATCATGAACCGTGCCGCGCTCGCGGACTTCCTGCGCCGACGCCGGGAAGGACTGCGCCCGTCCGACGTCGGCCTGGTGCCGGGAGCACGCCGCCGTACCCCTGGTCTGCGCCGTGAGGAAGTGGCCGCGCTCACCGGTATGTCCGCCGACTACTACACCCGGATCGAGCAGCAACGCGGCCCGCAGCCGTCGGAGCAGATGCTGGCCGCGCTCGCACGGGCACTGCGGCTGACGGCTGACGAGCGTGACCACCTGTACCGGCTGGCGGGGCAGAACGTGCCGCGGCGCACGCCCGTGGACTCGCACGTGGCACCCGCCCTGCTGCGGGTCCTGGACCGGCTCGAGGACAGTCCGGCGCTGATCCTGTCGGCCCTCGGCGAGACGCTCGTGGCGAACCGGCTGGCGACAGCGATCTTCGGCGAGCATTCGCGGCTCACCGGCTGGGCGCGATACGACACGTACCGATGGTTCACCGACCCGGCGTCCCGCGCGATCTACCCGGCCGAGGATCACGAGCGTCAGGCGCGCAGCCTGGTCGCCTCGCTGCGTGTGGTGCACGGCGCGTCGGGACCGCGTTCCCGGGCGGGCGAACTGGTGCGAGTGCTGCTCGCGGAGTCGGACGAGTTCCGCGACCTGTGGGAACGGCACGAGGTGGCCCGCCGGTTCGCCGACCACAAGGTGCTGGTGCACCCCGAGGTGGGCCCGATCGAGGTGGACTGCCAGGCGTTGTTCACCGAGGACCAGTCCCAGGCGCTGCTGGTCCTCACTCCCGCTCCGGGCAGCCCGGCCGAGGACAAGATCCGCCTGCTCGCCGTGCTGGGCCCCCACGCGGCGGCTTTAGCCCGCTAAAGCCGCCCACGCTGGGTCAGGCGTTCAGGCCGCCGTCGACGGTGACCGCGCTGCCGGTGATGAACCGGCCCGCCGGGCCGGCGAGGTGGGCGACCGTGGCTGCGATGTCGTCGGCGTTCGCGTAGCGGCCCACGGCGCTGGCCGCGATCGAGGCCGCCGCCCGCTGTCCGTCCGCGGGGTTCATGTCGGTGTCGGTCGGGCCGGGCTGGACGACCACCGAGGTGATCCCGCGCGGGCCGAGGTCGCGGGCCAGCCCGCGGTTCAGTCCCAGCAGTGCCGCCTTGCTGGCCGCGTACCCGGCCAGCCCGGGCCGGTTCGCCCGCTCGGCCAGGTTCGAGCCGATGGAGATGATCCGGCCGCCCTCGCCCAGGTGCGGCAACGCGGCCCGCACCGCCGCGAACACCGCGCGGACGTGCACCGCGTACAGGTCGTCGAGGTCCTCGACACTGAACTCGTCGACCGGCCCGGCGCGGAAGATGCCCGCGTTGTTGACCAGGACGTCCAGCCTGCCCAGCGTGGCCGCCGCCTGGTCCACGGCGGCGGCCACCGCCGCGGTGTCGGCGCTGTCGGCCCTGATGGCCAGCGCCTTGCGGCCGTGTCCCTCGATCGCCGCGACCACCTCGGCCGCGCGGTCCTCGCGGCTGACGTAGGTCAGCGCGACGTCCGCCCCTTCGGCCGCGAGCCGGGTGGCGATGGCCGCCCCGATTCCCCTGCTGCCCCCGGTGACCAGCGCGACCCTGCCGTCCAGCGTGCCCATGTCAGTCCTTTCTTTAGTGATTGCTACATAAAAGGGCGACGTAGGATGTGGCGTCAAGAGTTTGTATATCGATCGCTACAAAAAGGTGGGCCATGTCACCACGGGGCAGGCCGCGCGCCTTCGACCGGGACGCGGCGCTGGACAGCGCCATGCGCGTGTTCTGGGAGCACGGCTACGACGGCACGTCACTGGCCGAGCTGACGGCGGCCATGGGGATCGCGCC
This sequence comes from Amycolatopsis suaedae, assembly GCF_004214935.1. Lineage (GTDB taxonomy): Bacteria > Actinomycetota > Actinomycetes > Mycobacteriales > Pseudonocardiaceae > Amycolatopsis > Amycolatopsis suaedae. The sequence continues at coordinate 36,341 of NZ_SFCC01000004.1, read as the reverse complement.
ACCGAGCCTGTACGCCGCGTTCGGCAGTAAGGAGGGCCTGTTCCGGGCGGCGCTGGAGCGGTACGGGCAGCTGCACGGGGGCTACCGCGCACTGCTGGACCGGGCTTCGGCGCGGGAGAGCATCGAGGCGATGCTGCGGGCGAAGGTCGACGAGTTCACCGAACCGGATCATCCGGCCGGGTGCCTGGTGGTGCTCGCGGCGACGACCTGCACCTCCGCCAATCGCGCCGTGTGGGACGAGCTGGCCGCGAGGCGGAAGCAGACCGCCGCGATGATCGCCGTCCGGCTGCGCCGGGGGAGTACCGACGGCGACGTCCCGCCCGGGACCGACTTCGACGCGCTCGCGCACTTCTACAACACCGTCCTGCACGGCCTGTCCGTGCAGGCCCGCGACGGTGCCGACCGCGCCACCCTGCACGGTGTCGTCGACCTGGCGATGGCGGCATGGCCCACCGAGGCGTCTTTAGCCCGCTAAAGCCGCCTCCCGGCACCGGACAGCACAGAGGGCGCCCCGCGGTGGGACGCCCTCTGTGGGTGACGGTCTCGAAAAGTTCAGCTCGCCGAGCCGGACAGGCTCAACGTCCGTTTGCTCGCCTTGATGATGTTCTCCCGCTCCGACTCCGACAGTCCGCCCCAGATGCCGTAGGGCTCGTGGACCGCCAGCGCGTGCCGCCTGCACATCTCCAGAACCGGACATGCCTGGCAGATCGCCTTGGCCTTCGCCTCCCGCCTCGCTCTTGCCGGACCCCTCTCCCCGTCGGGGTGGAAGAAGGACCCACTGTCCATCCCCCGGCACGACCCCTCCAGTTGCCAGTCCCACACATCGGCGTTGGGACCAGGGAGCCTGCGCGTGTCTGCCATATGACCGCCTCCGACTACCGGACTTTCGCAGTTCTCGCTACTCCATTCGGTGCAACGGCGGTAACGTTAGAAGCGCGCCAATACTTGTTCAAGAGATCCGGCCCAATTCAGCCGTTAGGCATCCCCCGGCTGTGTGAGGTGGCTCACCGCCTCCGGTTGCCGTCACCAGGGGTGGCCGGGATATTGGGTCGAGTGGGATCGGAGTCCGGCTCAGCTCCACCAGCCGACGCGCAGGCGCCGGCCGTATCACGGCATTCAGCCGACGGCGGTGAACCCACCCTCCCGGTCGCGTCCGTCGCCCGGCGGCTCGGCGTCGCCCCGTCCACGTTGCGCACCTGGGACCGCCGGTACGGCCTCGGACCCAGCAGGCACACCGACGGCAGGCACCGCCGCTACGGCCCGTCCGACATCGGCAGGCTCGAACTCATGCAGCAGGCGCTGCTGCGGGGCTGCTCCACGGCCGAGGCCGCCCGCTACGCGCTGGACCGCATGCCCAAACGCGACACCCCGCCCGTACCGGTGGACCGTTCGCGCAGGCAGGCAAGGCAGGCGCCGCCGCCACACACCTCCGTCCGGGTCGACACCCCGGACGGCGCGGTGCTGCTGCCCGCCGAGGAGGACCAGTCCGCCGGGCATTCCCGCCTCGCCCGCCGCCTCAGCACGGCCGCGCTGGCCATGGACTCCCGCGCGGTGCAGCGCATCCTCACCGAGACGATCGAGTCGGCCGGGGTGCTCACCGGCTGGGAGGAGGTCGTCGCGCCGGTCCTGTCCGCGCTCGGCACCCATCGCCGCGGCGGCGTCGTGCCCGCCGGGGGCGCCGAGGTCGAGCACCTGCTCGGCGAGGCCGTGCTGTCCGCCCTGATCCGCTCGACCCCGCCACCCGCCGAACCCCGCAACCACCGGCCGGTGCTGCTGGGCCAGGTGCCCGAGGAACGCGACGGCCTTCCGCTCTACGCCTTCGCCGCCGGCCTGGCCGAACGCGGCATCCACGCCCAGCTGTTCGGCAACCCGCTGCCACCCGACGTCCTCGCCGTGGCCGTGCGCCGCAGCTCGCCGGCGGCCGTCGTGCTGTGGGCACGCCGCCCCGGAGCCGACCCCCGGCTGTTCGCCAGGGTCTCCCGCGGCCGCCAGCGCGGGCGGCTGTTCGCCTGCGGCCCCGGCTGGGATCCGGCCGCCCTGCCGGCGAAGGTCGAGCTGCTCGGCGACCTGCGGGCGGCGGTGGACCGCGTGGAGTACGTCCTGCTCGGCGGCTCCCGGACAGAATGAGCGGGTGAGCGACGAGCAGCTGCGCCGCGCCGCCTTCGGCGACGACCCCGGTCACGACCCCGGCCTCGGCCGGCGTACGCCGAGGGCGCGCTGGCTCGCCGCGGTGGTCCTCGGCGCCCAGGGGCGGTACGCGGCCGCCGCGACGGCACTGCACGACCTGCTCCGCGACCCGGTGTTCGCCGCGCACGCCGCGGCCACCCTGGCCGCTCACCGCCGCCAGCTCGGCGGGCACGCCGCCGCACTCCGCTGGGACGCCCTCGCGCTCCGGCTCGCCGACGGCACCGAGGCCACCGACCCGGACGGCGCCGACGCCACCGGGGCGCGGTGCGACGCCCTGCTCGGCCTGGCCGCCGACAACCTGGGCGTCGGGAGGCTGACCGCGGCGAGACGCCTGCTCGACGCCGCCGCGGCGGCCGACGACCGCTGGCGTGCCCGGGTCCGCCACGGCTGGGTCACCGCCGAGGTCGCGCTGGCCTCCGGCGACGCGGCGGCGGCCGTCGGGCCCGCCGAGCGGGCGGTCGCCGAGGCGGCTGGCCGGGGCGCCGTCCGGCACCTGGTGAAGTCCCGGCTGGTCCTGGCGGCGGCACTGGCGGCGACGGGGGAAACCCGGAAAGCTCACGAGATGACCGTTGACGCGTACGGGGTAGCCGAAGAGCACGGTCTGCGGTCCCTGGAGTGGCCCGCCGCGCTCATCGCGGCCGACACCAGCCCCGGACACGCCGGACGGTATCGATCCAGAGCAGTGGCCACCTTGCACGCACTGTTACCACACGCGGACCCTGTGGGAAGGTGGCTGGCCAGCGAGTCGCCTTGGCTGCCGGTTTCCCGCCATACCGACATCTGGGCGAGGCTTTCTCAAAAAAAGCCACCGGATCGTGTCAAGGTCGGGCCTAAAGCGTCCGATAGGGGAAGTGGAATGTCACCCGGCTGCAGGAAGGAAACCCCGTGACGACGGTCTTGATCTGCGACGACCGACGCAGTGTCCGCGAAGGGCTCACCCGCGTGATGTCTGCTGTTCCAGGGGTCAGTCGCATCGACTGCGTAGCGCACGGTGACGAGTTGCTTGCCCGGTACTCCCGGCAGCCGGTCGACGTCGTGCTCGTCGGCACCCAGCGCGCGGTGCCGACCGGGGTGGAGGCGACCCGACGGTTGGTCTCCGCGAACCCCCAGGCGAACGTGATCGTGTTCGGCGCTCCCGACGACGCCGGCAGCATCGCGGCCGCCATCGCCGGCGGTGCCCGTGGCTACCTGCGCTGGGACGCCTCCCGGCCGGAGCTGGTCGCCGCGCTGGCGCACACGCTGGCCAGCACCTCGGTGCCGGCGCCGCGGCAGCCGTCCGACCCGGGCGTCCAGCTCACCGAGCGCTAGCTGCAGGTGCTGCGTGGGATGAGCCAGGGCAAGAGCAACGGTCAGATCGGGCGTGAGCTCTATCTCTCCGAGGACACGGTGAAGACCCACGCCCGCAGGCTGTTCCGCAAGCTCGGCGTGCGTGACCGCGCCCAGGCGGTGGCGCACGGCTTCCGCCGCGGTCTGGTTTCCTGAGCCCGTCCGGCGGCCGGGCGACTCGCCGTCAGGTCGCCGCTTCCCTTCCCCACCGGGTCTTTCCGAGCCTGACCTGCGCAAGCCTTGAATATTTCGCCCGAGTGGCCCAATCATGGCCACTCGGCGTATCCATCCGCCCGGAGCGTCGTTGATGCCGTTCAGGAGAGGTGGGAGGCTGCCGTTGGCGCGGTTCGCGTGGCGCGCCGTTGGCGACCGTGAGCGAACGCCCGCTGTGTCGGGCGGTACGGTGGGTATCACCGGCGTGAGGGATGTTCCAAGTCGCACGCCGTCATTTGTGCACACCTAGACGTAACACCGGGACTGTTGTCTGCGATGGCCACTGTGGGGGATGGACTGGACGAGCCAGTTGCCGCCGCTGTTGAGGGAGACCCCCAAGCGGTCGAGCGGCTGCTGGCCGCTATCCGTCCCCTTGTGGTGCGGTACTGCCGCGCCCGAGTAGGTAGACAAGAACGTTCGTTCGCTTCGGCAGACGATGTCGCGCAGGAGGTGTGTCTCGCGGTGCTCACGGCCCTGCCTTCGTACCGTGATCAAGGCCGCCCGTTCCTGGCCTTCGTCTACGGCATTGCCCAGCACAAGGTGGCCGACGCGCACCGCGCGGCGGCTCGCAACCGCGCCGAACCGGTCGCCGAGGTCCCCGACGAGGTCGAGGGCGGCGTCGGTCCCGAGCAGCGGGCGTTGCAGGGTGAGCTGAACGAGCGGATGGCCCAGTTGCTGCAGGTCCTGCCGGACAAGCAGCGCGAGATCGTCGTGCTGCGGGTGGTCGTGGGCCTGTCCGCCGAGGAGACAGCCGAAGCCGTGGGGTCGACACCGGGTGCGGTTCGGGTGGCGCAGCATCGTGCGCTGGCCCGGCTCCGCAAGGTTCTGGCCGCTGAGGAGGTGGTCTGAGTGACCGATCACGACAGCAGAAGCAGACGCGCGCAGGACGACAACGGCACACCGGACCTTTCCGCGGTCCAGGCCGACGACGCTCTGCTGGACGCCCTGGGCGGGCCCGACCCCAAGGTCGCGGACGCACTCGGTGACCACGAACTCAACGCACTGCTGCTGGCGTGGCGGCGTGACATCGACAGCGAGCCCATGGGCGAGCTGCTCGACACCCCGACCGCTGTCGCCACCGTGAAGACCGCCGCGCAGACCCACCGCAACGGTGGCCGCGCCCGCAAGCGCAGGCTCCTCGTCCCGGTGGCCGCCGCCGCTGCCGTGCTGGCCATCGCCTTCGCCGGCACCGGCATCGCGGCCCGCGACGCCCAGCCCGGCGACCCCCTCTGGGGCCTGACCAAGGTCCTCTACGCCGACCACGCCCGGTCCGTCCAGGCTGCCGCCACCGTGCGGCTCGACCTGGAGAAGGCCAACCTGGCGATCTCCGAGGGCAGGCTCGACGACGCCCGCCGCGCACTGGAGGAGGCCCAGCGAGCCCTGGAGGCCGCCGGTGCGTCGGAGGATTACCAGCAGCTCAAGGCCGAGCACAAGCACCTGACCGAGCTGCTGACGCCGCCCAGCCCCGGCGGCAACAACCCGCCGACCGGTCCGGGTACCGGCACCACGCTGAGCCCGACGCAGTCGCAGGGGCCGACCAGCTCGCCGGACCCGAGGACGACGACCACGTCCAGCCCGACGCCCCCGACCTCGTCGACGACCACCGCTCCCACCACGACGCCGTCGAACTCGTCGTCGGGTGGCGAGGAGACCAGCGGTGGCAGCAAGCAGCCTGCCGGTGTCGGCGAGACCCCCTGATCCGGACAGACGAAAGAGGCCCAGCCGGTCGGCTGGGCCTCTTTCGTCTGGACTCAGTAAGCGTTCTCGGTCGCGGTGACGCCGTCGGCGTAGCCGCGGCAGTAGTCCCAGCTGACGTAGTCGGCCGGGTTCGGGTCGTAGGCGGGCTCGTGCGGGCGCATCCGCCCGTCGGAGAGCAGCTGCTCGAGACTGGCCCTGAGCAGGTGCCAGTCGTGGTAGTGCGGCTCGTCACACTCGCCGCAGTCCACGACGATCCCGCGGACCCCCCGCGGCGCGAGCAACGCCTGGTAGACGGCGAGGTCGGAGAGGTCGGCGAGCAGCTCGGTGCGTTCCTCGGCGCTGATGGGCTCGCCGGGGTCGTCGTCGAAGCTGCCGATCTCCCTGGCCGGGTCGTCCGGGTCGTCGGCGAACGGATCTGGGGGCAACACGTCGTGCGGCACCCTGGCACGGTACCGGGCGGGCTCCGGCCACTGTCCAGATACCATCGTTTGAAGGGCCACCACCACTCGTTCACCCCGTTCAGGAAGGTCGCCAACCCGCTATGACCAGCGAGCTCTCCGCCGCCGTCCCCGACAAGTTCGCCATGCTCGGATTGACCTTCGACGACGTGCTCCTGCTGCCCGCCGAGTCGGACGTGGTGCCCAGCGCCGTGGATACCAGCACCCGCCTCTCGCGCAACGTCACGCTGCGGATCCCGCTGGTCTCCGCCGCCATGGACACGGTGACCGAGGCGCGGATGGCCATCGCCATGGCCCGGCTCGGCGGCATGGGCGTGCTGCAGCGCAACCTGCCCATCGAGGACCAGGCCACCGCCGTCGAGGTGGTCAAGCGGTCCGAGGCAGGCATGGTGACCGACCCGGTGACCTGCTCGCCCGAGGACACGCTGTCCGAGGTGGACGCGCTGTGTGCCCGCTACCGCATCTCCGGCGTGCCGGTCACCGACGCCGCCGGGACCCTGGTGGGCATCATCACCAACCGCGACATGCGCTTCGAGGTCGACCACAGCCGCCCGGTCAGCGAGGTGATGACCAAGGCGCCGCTGGTCACCGCCCAGGTCGGGGTCACCGCGGACGCCGCGTTGGGGCTGCTGCGCAGGCACAAGATCGAGAAGCTGCCGATCGTCGACGGTGCGGGCAAGCTGCGCGGCCTGATCACGGTCAAGGACTTCGTCAAGACCGAGCAGTACCCGAACGCCACCAAGGACCCCGACGGCCGCCTGCTGGTCGGCGCGGCGGTCGGCGTGGGCCCCGACGGTCACCAGCGCGCGATGGCGCTGGCCGACGCGGGCGTCGACGTGCTGATGGTCGACACCGCGCACGGCCACTCCCAGGCCGTGCTGGAAACGGTCTCCACCCTGAAGAAGGAGCTGGGGGACACCGTTGACGTGGTCGGCGGCAACGTCGCCACGCGCGCGGGTGCCCAGGCGCTGGTCGACGCCGGGGCCGACGGCGTCAAGGTCGGGGTCGGGCCGGGCTCGATCTGCACCACGCGGGTCGTCGCCGGTGTCGGTGTGCCGCAGATCTCGGCCATCTACGAGGCCGACCAGGCGTGCCGGCCCGCTGGTGTCCCGGTGATCGGCGACGGCGGCATCCAGTACTCCGGCGACATCGTCAAGGCCATCGCGTCCGGTGCGTCGACGGTCATGCTGGGCAGCCTGCTGGCCGGGACGGCCGAGTCGCCGGGTGAGCTGATCCTGGTCAACGGCAAGCAGTTCAAGACCTACCGCGGCATGGGGTCGCTGGCGGCCATGCAGTCGCGCGGGCAGGGCAAGTCCTACTCCAAGGACCGCTACGCGCAGGACGACGTGCTGTCCGAGGACAAGCTGGTCCCGGAGGGCATCGAGGGCCGCATCCCGTTCCGTGGTCCGCTGTCCACCGTGGTGCACCAGCTCGTCGGCGGGCTGCGGTCGGGTATGGGCTACGCGGGCGCGCAGACGGTCCCCGAGCTGCAGAAGGCGCAGCTGGTGCGGATCACCGCCGCCGGGCTGAAGGAGAGCCACCCGCACGACATCACCATGACGGTCGAGGCACCGAACTACACGACGCGCTAGCCCCCGCGCGCCGTCTTTAGCGGGCTAAAGACGGCGCGCGGTGGACCCGGGGGTGGGCGGCGAGGTCGCGGCGGCGAGAATGAGGCCGCAACGACGGTGGTGAGAAGGGACCTCACGTGCGCGACCTGGTCGAGATCGGCATGGGGCGTACCGCCAGGCGGGCGTACGACCTGGATGACATCGAGATCGTGCCCTCACGGCGCACACGCTCGTCGAAGGTGGTGTCGACTGCCTGGAAGATCGACGCCTACCAGTTCGACCTGCCGCTGGTGACGCACCCGACCGACGCGATCGTCTCGCCGGGCACCGCCGTCGCCGTCGGCGAGCTGGGCGGACTCGGCGTGCTCAACGCCGAGGGCCTGTGGGCGCGGCACTCGAACGTCGAAGAGGCGATGTTCCGTATCCTGCGCACGGCCGAGGACACCGACGACCCGGGCGCGCTGGTCCGCCTGCTGCAGGAGCTGCACTCCGCGCCCATCCGCGTCGACCTGCTCAAGGACGCCATCCGCACGGTGCGGGAGGCCGGGGTGACGGTCGCGGCGCGGGTCAGCCCGCAGCACGCCGCCGAGCTGACGCCGGACCTGCTCGCCGCCGGCGTCGAGATCCTCGTCGTGCAGGGCACGATGATCTCCGCGGAGCACGTCGCGCGCGACGACCACCCGCTCAACCTCAAGGACTTCATCGCCGACCTGGACGTCCCGGTGATCGCGGGCGGCGTCGCCGACTACCGCACCGCCATGCACCTGATGCGCACCGGTGCGGCGGGCGTCATCGTCGGCCACGGGTACACGCCGGGCGTGACCAGCACCGACCGCGTGCTCGGCATCGGCGTGCCGATGGCCACGGCCATCATCGACGCGGCTGCAGCCCGCCGCGACTACCTGGACGAGACCGGCGGCCGCTACGTGCACGTCCTCGCCGACGGCGGCATGAACGCCTCCGGCGACATCGCCAAGGCCATCGCCTGCGGCGCGGACGCGGTCATGCTCGGCGCGCCGCTGGCCGCCGCGGCCGAGGCGCCCGGCCAGGGCCTGTACTGGACGGCCGCCGCCGCGCACCCGTCGCTGCCCCGCTCGCGGGTCGCCGCCGGGCCGGAGTACGAGGTGGACCTGAAGACGCTGCTGTTCGGGCCGTCGTCGGACGCCGAGGGCGTGGTCAACCTGTTCGGCGCGCTGCGCAGGGCCATGGCCAAGACGGGGTACTCCGACCTCAAAGAGTTCCAGAAGGTCAACCTGACCATCCGACGATAACCCGCCAGTAACTTACTGGTAGTCAGGACGCGTGGCGCGGGTTACAGTTTTGGTGTGACTGCTCGTAACACCACCACTGAGCCGGACTACGACGTCATCGTGGTCGGATCGGGGTTCGGCGGCAGCGTCGCCGCGCTCCGGCTGACCGAGAAGGGCTACCGGGTCGCCGTCATCGAGGCCGGCCGCCGGTTCGCCGACGACGAGTTCGCCAAGACCTCGTGGGACCTGCGCCGCTACCTGTGGGCGCCGCAGGTCGGGTGCTTCGGCATCCAGCGCATTCACCTGCTCAACGACGTCATGGTGCTGGCCGGCGCGGGCGTCGGCGGTGGGTCGCTGGTGTACGCGAACACGCTGTACCGGCCGCTGAAGCCGTTCTACCGCGACCGGCAGTGGGCGCACATCACCGACTGGGAGTCCGAACTCGCGCCGCACTACGACCAGGCCAGCCGCATGCTCGGCGTGGTCACCAACCCGAGCGTCACGCCTGCCGACGAGGTGATGCGCAAGGTCGCGGCGGACATGGGTGTCACCGAGTCGTTCCACCCGACGCCCGTCGGCGTGTACTTCGGCGAGCCAGGCAAGCGGGTGGCCGACCCGTACTTCGGCGGCGCCGGGCCCGCGCGCACCGGCTGCACCGAGTGCGGTTCGTGCATGACCGGCTGCCGCGTCGGCGCGAAGAACACGCTGGTGAAGAACTACCTGTACCTGGCAGAACAGGGCGGCGCGAAGGTCATCCCGCTGACCACGGTGACCGGGCTGAGCGAGCGGCCGGACGGCACGTTCGCCGTCGACATCCGCAAGACCGGGACGACGTCGCGGCACTTCCGGCATACGCTGACCGCGTCGAAGGTGGTGCTGGCCGCGGGGACCTGGGGCACGCAGAACCTGCTGCACCGCATGCGCGACACCGGCGCGCTGCCCCGGCTCTCCCGCAGGCTCGGCGAGCTGACCAGGACCAACTCCGAGGCGATCATTGGCGCCGCGCGGTCGGCCGTCGACCCGGAACGCGACTTCAGCAGGGGAGTGGCGATCACGTCGTCCATCCATCCCGACGAGATCACCCACATCGAGCCGGTGCGTTACGGCAAGGGCAGCAACGCGATGAGCCTGCTGCAGACCATCGCCACCGACGGTTCGCTGCCGGTGCCGCGCTGGCGGCAGGCGGTGCGGTTCATGCTGCGGCACCCGATTCAGGCGGCGAAGCTGCTCAACGGTTACCGGTGGAGCGAGCGGACCGTGATCCTGCTGGTGATGCAGAGCCTGGACAACTCGATCACCACCTACACCCGGCGCGGGCTGTTCGGCCGCCGGAAGTACACCTCCAAGCAGGGGCACGGCGAGCCGAACCCGAGCTTCATCAAGGCGGGTCACGAGGCGAACCTGCGCACGGCCGAGCACATCGGCGGCACGGCGGGCGGCAGCTGGGGCGAGATCTTCGACATCCCGCTCACCGCGCACTTCATTGGTGGCGCACCCATCGGCACGGACACCGAGCACGGCGTGATCGACCCCTACCACCGGGTTTTCGGCCATCCCGGTCTGTCCATCGTGGACGGTACGGCGATCACCGCGAACCTGGGCGTGAACCCGTCGCTGACCATCACCGCGCAGGCCGAGCGGGCGTTCTCGTTCTGGCCGAACAAGGGCGAGGCCGACCCGCGGCCGGACCAGTCCCTGCCGTACCGGCGGCTGGATCCGGTCGCTCCGCGGCGGCCCGCGGTTCCGGCTTCGGCACCTGCCGCGCTGAGGCTCGACCTGGCACAGTGAGGGCGTGGCTTTCGCGTCGAGTGGTGACACCGCTGCCAAGCAGGAATCGTTCGTCGAACTGGCCGACGGCGTCTACGCGCTGACCGCCGAGGGCGACCCCAACGTCGGGGCCGTCGAGGCGGAGGACTTCCTGGTCTGCTTCGAGGCCAGGGCCACCCCGGTGGCGGCGCGGCGCTGGCTGGACCGGTTACGCGAGCGGACGTCGAAACCCGTGCGCTACCTGGTGTTGTCGCACTACCACGCGGTGCGGGTGCTGGGGGCCAGCGCGTTCGGCGCGCAGGAGGTCATCACGCACAGCGCGACCGCTGAGCTGATCGAGGAGCGTGGCGAGGCCGACTGGCTGTCCGAGTACGGCCGGATGCCGCGGCTGTTCGAGGAACCGGACTCGATCCCCGGGCTGACCCGGCCGACCCTGACGTTCACCGACCGGCTGACCATTCCGCTGGGCGGTGACCGGGGAGAGCTGGTGCTGGCGCACTGCGGGCGTGGCCACACCAGCGGTGACCTGGTGGCCTGGCTGCCGCGGCAGCGGGTGCTGTTCGCCGGTGACCTGGTGGAGGCCCAGGCCGCGCTGTACACCGGCGACGCGCACCACGACGAGTGGGCGACCACCACGCTGGACGCCGTCGCCGCCTTCGGCGCCGAGGCTTTGGTGGGCGGGCGGGGCGACGTCGCCCGCGGCAGGGATGCCGTCGGCGCGGCCATCGCGCAGACCCGGCACTTCCTGGACGGACTGCGGTCGGCCGTCGCGGGCGTGCACGGCGCCGGTGGTTCGGTCGCCGAGGCGTTCCGGGCGGCACACGCGCGGCTGGAACCGGAGTACGGGCGGTGGCCGATCTTCGAGCACTGCCTGCCCTTCGACGTGCAGCGGTACTGGGACGAACTGGACGGCGTCGACACGCCCCGGGTGTGGACCGCGGAGCGGGACCGGCAGGTGTGGGCGGAGTTGCGGGGTGAGTGATCGCCCCGTCGTCGTGGTCGGCGCCGGGCCGGTCGGGATGGCGGCGGCGTTGTTCCTGGCACGGCACGGGGTTGCGTCGGTCGTGCTGGAGGCCGCCGCACGGCGGGAGACGGTCGGCAGCCGGTCCATCTGCGTGCAACGTGACGTGCTGGACCTGCTGGAGCGGATCGGCGTCGGTGCCCGGCTGGCTCGGGCGGGCGTGACGTGGACGACCGGGCGGATCTTCTACCGCGAGCACGAGGTGGTGACGATGCGGCTGCCCGCGAGCGAGCCGGGGGCGTTCCCGCCGTTCGTCAACATCGGGCAGACCGAGGTCGAGCGTGAGCTGGAGGCCCGGGTACGTGCCGAGCCGCTGGTGGACCTGCGGTACGGGCAGCGGGTCGTCTGCCTGGAGCAGGACGGTTCCGGGGTGCGGGTGGAGACTCCCGGTGGGGTGGTGGCGGGCAGCCACTGCGTCGCTGCCGACGGGCACCGGTCGGCGGTGCGCGGGCTGCTCGGGCTGGAGTTCGCCGGGCGGTCGTTCGGCGACCGGTTCCTGATCAGCGACATCCGCGCCGACCTGGGGTTCGACGTGCCGGAGCGGCGGTTCTACTTCGACCCGCCGTGGAACCCGGGGCGGCAGGTGCTGCTGCATCCGCAGCCGGACTCGGTGTGGCGCATCGACTGGCAGGTGGCCGACGACGTCACGCTGGACCTGGACGCGATGGTGCGCAGGATCGTGCCGGGGCCGTACGAGGCGGTGTGGTCGTCGGTGTACCGGTTCCACCAGCGGCTGGCGGAGCGGTTCGTCGTCGGCAGGACGCTGCTGGCGGGCGACGCGGCACACGTGATGAGCCCGTTCGGGGCGCGCGGGATGAACTCCGGGCTGTTCGACGCGGAGAACGCGGCGTGGAAGATCGCGCTGGACCGGTGTGGCCGTGGCGGTCCCGGGCTGCTGGAGTCCTACGACGCCGAGCGGCGGGCGGCGGCCGTGGAGAACCTGCGTGTCACCGGGCGGACGATGCGGTTCCTGGTGCCGGCCACCGACGAGGAGCACGCTCACCGGCGGTCGGTGCTCGAACGGGCCGTCCGCGACGAGTCGGTCCGCGACCGGATCGACTCGGGCAGGCTGAGCGAGCCGTTCTGGTACGTCGACTCCCCGCTGACGACGGTGGCCGGTCCGCTGGACGACTTCCCCCGCGAGGCCGGCGCGGTGCGGCCGCCGGTGCCGGGCGTGTTGTGCCCGGACGCGGCGCTGCCGGACGGCACGCGGTTGCGTTCCCGCTTCGGCCCGTCGTTCACGCTGCTCACCGCGTCCGAGTCGGCGGTGCCGGGGATGTCCGTGCTGCGCCCGCCGGGGACGCTGGCGGCCGCCCTCGGCATCGGCGCCGAGGGCGCGGCGCTGGTCCGCCCCGACGGCTACCTGGCCGCGGTGTTCCCGTCCGCGCCGTCCCCGGCGGCCCTCACCGCCGCCGCCCGCCGCGCCAGCGGTTACGTCCCAAGCACGTGAAGGCCACCTTCATTACGTCTCGCGTGGTGAAGGTGGCCTTCACGAGCCCTGTGACGACACCCGCTCACCGGGCCGGCAGCACGGTCGTGCGCACGGCTGTGAAGTCGGCCATGGCCGAGCGGACCCCCTCGCGGCCCACCCCGGAGTCCTTCACCCCGCCGTAGGGCATGGCGTCGGCCCGGTAGGACGGGACGTCGCCGATGATCACGCCGCCCACCTCCAGTTCCTCCGACGCCCGCATCGCCAGCGGCAGGTCGCGGGTGAACACCCCCGCCTGCAGGCCGTAGCGGGAGTCGTTGACCGCCGCGAAGGCCTCGTCCGCGGAGTCGGCCACCGACACCGCCAGCACCGGCCCGAACACCTCCTCGGCCCAGACCTTCGCCGTCGGCGGGACGTCGGCCAGCAGCGTCGGCTCGACGGTGGTGCCCGACCGGGACCCGCCACACAGCACCCGCGCGCCCGCCGACACCGCCTCCTCGATCCAGGCGACGATCCGCTCCGCGGCCGCCTCGTCCACGACCGGCCCGACCGTCACCGTGTCGTCGTACGGATCGCCCGTTCGCAGCTCCCGCATCGCCTGCTCCAGCAGTGGCAGGAACCGCGACGCGACCGCACGCTCGACGATCACCCGCTGCACCGCGATGCACGACTGCCCGCCCTGGTAGGTCCCGAACGTGGCGATCCGCCGCGCGGCCCCGGCCAGGTCCGGCCAGTCGGCCAGCACGACCGCGGCCGCGTTGCCGCCCAGTTCCAGCACGACCTGCTTGCGTGGCACCGACTCCGCGATCGACCAGCCGACCGGCACCGACCCGGTGAACGACACGACCGGCAGCCGGGGGTCGGCCACCAGTGCCGAGGTGGCCTCGTTGCCCAGCGGCAGCACCGAGAACGAGCCGTCCGGCAGGTCGGTCTCGGCCAGGATCTCGCCGAGCACCAGCGCGGACAACGGCGTCCGGGGCGCGGGCTTGACGACGATCGGCGCGCCGACCGCCAGCGCCGGTGCGACCTTGTGCGCCACCAGGTTCAGCGGGAAGTTGAACGGCGCGATGCCCAGCACCGGCCCGTGCGGCACCCGCCGCACCATCGCCATCCGGCCCTCGCCCGCCTCGGTGGAGTCCAGCCGCCGCAGCTCGCCGTCGAACCGCACGGCCTCCTCTGCCGCGATCCGGAACACCGACACCGCGCGTTCCACCTCGACCGCCGACCAGGCCAGCGGCTTGCCGCTCTCCGCGGTGATGATCTCGGCCACTTCCTCGGCCCGCTCGGCCAGCGCCCGCGACACGTGGTCCAGCACGGCCGCGTGCTGGTGTGCCGGCCGCCGCCGGAACTCGCGCGCGACCGCCGCCGCGGTCGCCACGGCCCGTTCCACCTGCTCCGGCCCGGGCACGGCGACGGTGGCCACCTCGCTGCCGTCGTAGGGGTGGTGCACCACGAGCGTGTCGGTGCCCTGCTCGGGAAGACCGGCGACCCAGGCCGGCCGCGGCCGCGGGGTGAAGGAGTCCATACCCGCACCGTAGACGTCGTTGTTCACCTGCGACGATGGTGTCGTCGCAGGTGTACCCAGGAGGTTGGTTCGGTGGCTCGACCGGTGCTCGTCGTGGATTTCGGGGCGCAGTACGCGCAGCTGATCGCCCGCCGCGTTCGGGAGGCCCAGGTGTACTCGGAGGTCGTGCCGCACGACACCCCGGTCGCCGACCTGATGGCCAAGGACCCCGCGGCGATCATCCTGTCCGGCGGCCCGTCCAGCGTCTACGCCGAGGGCGCCCCGGGCATGGATCCCGCCCTGGTCGACACGGGCGTGCCGATCTTCGGCATCTGCTACGGCCACCAGCTGCTGGTGCAGGCGCTCGGCGGCACGGTCGAGCACACCGGCTCCCGTGAGTACGGCCGCACCGAGGTCACCGTCACCGACGACGCCGGGGTGCTGCACAACGAGCTGCCGCGCAGGCACCCGGCCTGGATGAGCCACGGCGACAGCGTCACCAAGGCCCCCGAGGGCGCCACGGTCACCGCCACGTCCGAGGGTGCGCCGGTCGCCGCGTTCGAGGACACCGGGCGCCGCTTCGCCGGGGTCCAGTACCACCCCGAGGTCGGGCATTCGCCGCACGGTCAGGAGGTGCTGCGCCGCTTCCTGCACGACATCGCCGGTATCCGTCCACAGTGGACCACGTCGTCCATTGTGGAGGAGCAGGTCGCGGCGATCCGGCGGCAGGTGGGCGACGGCCGCGCGATCTGCGGCCTGTCCGGCGGGGTCGACTCCGCCGTGGCCGCCGCGCTGGTGCAGCGCGCCATCGGTGACCGGCTGACCTGCGTGTTCGTCGACCACGGGCTGCTGCGTGCCGGTGAGCGTTCCCAGGTCGAGCGGGACTTCGTCGCCGCGACCGGGGTGAACCTGGTCACCGTCGACGCCCGCGAGCGGTTCCTCTCGGCACTGGCCGGGGTCACCGACCCCGAGCAGAAGCGCAAGATCATCGGCCGGGAGTTCATCCGCGTCTTCGAGCAGGCCGAACGCGACCTGAAGGCCCAGGGCGACTACCGCTTCCTGGTCCAGGGCACGCTCTACCCCGACGTCGTCGAGTCCGGCGGCGGCGCGGGCACCGCGAACATCAAGAGCCACCACAACGTCGGCGGGCTGCCCGAGGACCTGCAGTTCGAGCTGGTCGAGCCGCTGCGGCTGCTGTTCAAGGACGAGGTCCGCCGGGTCGGCCTGGAACTCGGCCTGCCGGAGACCATCGTGCACCGCCAGCCGTTCCCGGGCCCCGGCCTGGGCATCCGCATCATCGGCGCGGTCGACGCCGCCAGGCTGGAGACCCTGCGTGCCGCCGACGCGATCGCCCGCGAGGAACTGACCGCCGCCGGGCTGGACCGCGACATCTGGCAGTGCCCGGTGGTGCTGCTCGCCGACGTCCGCAGCGTCGGCGTGCAGGGCGACGGCCGCACCTACGGTCACCCGGTGGTGCTGCGCCCGGTGTCAAGTGAGGACGCGATGACCGCGGACTGGACCCGGCTGCCCTACGACGTGCTGGAGCGGATCTCCACCCGCATCACCAACGAGGTGCCGGAGGTCAACCGGGTCGTCCTGGACGTGACCAGCAAGCCCCCGGGCACCATCGAGTGGGAGTGACCCCCGGACGCCGTCCTTAGCGCGCTAAAGACGCTTCCCGCGGACGGACGCGACCAGCATCAGGACCCCGACCAGGACCGCGCCGACGGCGAGGATCCAGCGCAGGTCGAGCCCGCCGAACCAGCTCCCGCCGGACAGCACGAACCCGGCCACGCCCAGGGTCACGATCCCGCCGACCAGGCTCACGCCGTCGAACCTGCGGATTTCGTTGTCAGCCACGTCGCACCTGCACACTTCCCGCCGAACTGGACACATCCACGGTGATGACCGGGCCGCCGGGCTCACCGGCGTCGAACCCGGTCACCGGGTCGTTGCCGACGCCCGAGGTCTCCCTGCCGAGGCACTCGACGTCGCCCACCTTGCTCTCGCAGGTGAACGTCACGTCGGCGGTGGCGGGCACGATCACCGTGTTGGACCCGGCACCGGAGTGGACCCGGGTGCTGACGACGGCATCCGCCGGCAGCGCGGTCAGGTCGACGTCGATGTCGCCGAAGGCGTGCTCGTACACCGGCCGCACCTCGGCGGCGGTCAGCGGCCGGGCGTCCAGGTTGCCGACGCCACCGGGGATCTCGTGGAACGGGATGGCGGTGAGCGCCACACCGGCGATCGACAGCGGGATCGCCCAGCCGACCAGGCCGCGCGCCCCACCGGAGAACGCCCCGGCGACCAGGCCGACGCCCAGCACGCCCAGCGTCACGCCGATGATGTGCGGCGCGGTGA
Source organism: Amycolatopsis suaedae (assembly GCF_004214935.1). Lineage (GTDB taxonomy): Bacteria > Actinomycetota > Actinomycetes > Mycobacteriales > Pseudonocardiaceae > Amycolatopsis > Amycolatopsis suaedae. Next base: position 19,556 of record NZ_SFCC01000004.1, on the reverse strand, counting down.
ACCAGCCGCCCAGGGTGATGCCCAGCACCGTCAGCACACCGGCGATGGTGACCGCGACGGCCACGGTCGCCGCGGTGACCTTCGACCGCTGCCGCCGCACGACCGGCGGCTCCGGCTGCGGGCTCGGTACCGGCGGCGGCTGGGCCGGGTCGGGCAGGTCCCAGGCGAAGGGAGCGGCGCCCAGCGGGTCCCAGGCCCCCGGCGCGTCCTTGGCAGTGGTCACGGTGGTCCCCTCGTCGGAGTCGGAAAGGGAGAAGGCGGCGGGGCCGCGCTCGACGGCCGGGGAGACCGGCCGGTTGAGGTGCCCGCGCCCGCGATGCAGCAGATACAGCCCCAGCAACAGCAGGCCGAGGCCGAGGAACGAGCCGCCGTCGAACCCGATTCCGCCGAACGTGCCGGTCACCAGCGGGATCAGAGCCAGCCCGAGCACCACCGTGAAGGCCTTCGACGTCGAGCTGCGGCCGCGCCCGAACAACGCCTCGACGGGGGACACCTCGTCGTGCTCGTCGGGGAACAGCAGCCAGGCCAGGACGTACACCAGCAGGCCGACGCCGCCGAACACCGTCGCGGCCACCAGGGCCACTCGCACGACGACCGGGTCGATGCCGTAGCGCCGGCCGATCCCGGCGGCGATGCCTGCCAGTTTGCGGCCCCGCTTGACCCGGCGGGGACGGCTCGCCCAGAAGTCGGTGACCGTGTCCTCGACCGCGGCCAGACCCCCGCGACGCTTGGAAGCGTCCGTCGCTGCACCACTCATGGTGACCAGCATCCGTCACGAGCGGGCAGGTGACATCCGGGAACACCCCTGAACTTGCCGACGTTGATCAGGGGTTTCCCCGATGGATCGGCGGCCCCGGCCGTGTGACCATGGGTGACGTGCCAGAGCAGACCGAATCCGAGACCCTCACCACGGCGACACCGGACGCCATGGGGACAGTGCGGGACTCGGCAGACCTGGTCGTACCGGAGGAGCCGCCGAAGATGTACCGGCGGCGCCCCGGCAGGGCGTTGGCCGGTGTAGCCGGGGGGCTCGCCGACCACCTCGGGGTCAAGGTGCTGTGGGTACGGGCCGTGTTCGCCATGCTGGCCGCGCTCGGGGGAGCCGGATTGCTGGCCTACGGCCTGCTGTGGGTGTTCGTGCCACAGTCGAGGGAGGAAACGACAGCCCCGTCGAGCAGGGAGCGTCAGCAAGCCGCCGGCCTGCTGGCGCTGGGGGTGGGGCTGGCGGCCGTCAGCGGTGCGGTGACCGGGCTGTTCAACGGCTGGGTCGCCGGACCACTGGCGGTGGCGTTGATCGGTGCCGCGGTCGTCTGGCGGGAGGCGGACGAGTCGCAGCGCCGCCGCTGGCGCGCGGGGGCCAAGTCGGGGGTGACCGGCGCGTTGCTGGGGGGCGGCGGCTGGTCGGCCGCGTTCCGCATCCTGGCCGGGGTCGCACTGGTGATGACGGGGATCGCCGTCGTCGTGTGGCAGGGGGGCGATCTCGGCCAGGTGCAGTTCGCACTGGTCGCGGTGGTCGCGACGCTGATCGGCGTGGCGGTGCTGACCGTGCCGTTCTGGGTGCGGATGGTGCGCGACCTCGGCGAGGAGCGCCGGGCCCGCATCCGGACCGAGGAACGGGCCGAGATCGCCGCGCACCTGCACGACTCGGTCCTGCAGACGCTGGCGCTGATCCAGAAACAGGCCGACCAGCCCAGGGAGGTGGCGCGGCTGGCCCGCAGCCAGGAACGGCAGCTGCGGGGGTGGCTGTACGGGCCGGCGGGCTACGGCAACAAGGACCGGGCGGCCGAACCGCCGCCGCCCGGTGCCGCGTCGGGGCCGTCCGGGCAGCTGTCCGAGGCGATCGCGGTCGCCTGCGGCGAGGTGGAGGACACGTTCGCCATCTCGGTGCAGCAGGTCGTCGTGGGCGACACCGAGCTGGACGAGCGGCTGGCCGCGCTGGTGCTGGCCACCCGCGAGGCCATCGTCAACGCCGCCAAGCACGCCGGGGTGGACGAGGTCAGCGTGTTCGCCGAGGTCGAGCCGACGGCGGTCACGGTGTTCGTCCGCGACCGCGGCAAGGGCTTCGACCCGGACGCCGTCTCCGACGACCGGCACGGCCTGGCCGACTCGATCCGCGGCCGGATGGAACGCAACGGGGGGACCTGCAAGCTGCGCACCGCTCCCGGCGAGGGGACCGAGGTCCAGCTGGGGATGCCGCTCAAGGTGGGGAAGGCGGCGTGACCCCGTATCCTCGGCCACGGACACGTCTCGGGAGGCGGACATGACGCAGAGCGAACAGCGGCGCGGGCCGGTAGCGGTGTTCCTGGTCGATGACCACGCCCTGTTCCGCGCCGGGGTGCGCGCCGAACTGGAGTCGATCACCGAGGAGGTGAGCGTCGTCGGTGAGGCGGGCTCGGTGGCCGAGGCGGTCGCCGGGATCACCCGCACGCGCCCGCAGGTGGTGCTGCTGGACGTGCACATGCCCGACGGCGGCGGCGCGGAGGTGCTGCGCAGGCTGCGGCCCGAGCTGCCCGACGTCGTGTTCCTCGCGTTGTCGGTGTCCGACGCCGCCGAGGACGTGATCACCGTGATCCGCGCGGGCGCGCGCGGCTATGTCACCAAGACGATCTCCTCGAAGGAACTGGTCCGCGCGATCGTCCGGGTCGCCGACGGCGACGCGGTGTTCTCGCCGCGGCTGGCCGGTTTCGTGCTCGACGCGTTCGCCGACCGGCCGGGCTCCGCGCCGATCAGCGACCCCGAGCTGGACCTGCTGACCCCGCGCGAGCGCGACGTGCTGCGCCTGCTCGCCCGGGGCTACGCCTACAAGGAGATCGCCTCCGAGCTGTTCATCTCGGTGAAGACGGTGGAGACCCACGTGTCCAGCGTGTTGCGGAAGACGCAGCTGTCCAACCGCTACGAGCTGTCCCGGTGGGCTTCCGACCGCAGGCTGGTCTAGTGTCCCGCACCGGATTTCCGGTGCGGGACATTAGCTTCGCGCGGGTTCCGCGACGGCTTCCAGTGCCGCCGACCGGCGTTTGACGCGGGTCAGCGCGACCCCGGCCAGCACCACCACCATTCCCGCGATCACCCGCAGGTCGACGTTCTCGCCCAGGAACACGGCGCCGAGCAGGACGGACACCACCGGCAGCAGGTAACCGACCGCAGACGCCGCCACCGCGCCCTCGGTGGCCAGCAGCTGGTAGTTCAGCGCGAACGCGACGCCGGTGGAGAACAGGCCGAGCATGGTCACCGCGATGATCGCGCCGATGTCCAGGTGCACCGGGGTCATCCCGCCGACCGGCATCGCCAGCGCCAGGAATCCGCTGGCCAGCAGCATCTGCGTGCCGGCGAGCGCCACCGGCGACTCACCGCTGCCGGACAGGAAACGCTCCTCGTAGACGAACACCACGCCGTAGCTCGCCGACGCCGCCAGGCAGGCCAGCGCGCCCCAGCTGACCAGGCCGGACGCCTGCCACGGCGCGAAGATGACCACGGTGCCCGCGATGCCCAGCAGCAGCCCGGTCAGCCGCGTGGCCGACAGGTCGCGGTCCATCCGCCAGAGCACCGCGGTGAGCAGCGCCCACAGCGGAGTGGTCGAGTTGATGACGCCGGTGATGCCGGAGTCGACGGTCTGCTCACCGATGGCGAACAGGGTGAACGGCACCGCGCAGTGCAGGAGCGCGGCGACGGTGAGGTGGCCCCAGATCGGACCGCGCCCTGGCAGGCGTCCCCGGCGCAGGTAGACCAGGCCGATCAGCACGGCGGCGCCCAGCGCGACCCTGCCGAGTACCAGCTGAACGGGGGAGAAGGCGTTCAGCGCGAGCTTGATCCACAGGAAGCTGGAACCCCACATCAGGGCCAGTGCGGCCATCCGCAGCAACGTCCGAACCTCGGTCACCTTCGCAGCTTCGGGCAGCGGATAGCTGAAGACAAGCGACTAAAACTGTAGGGATCGTTAAGCTGCGCTGTAAGATGGCCGTGTGCTGGACGTTCGCCGTCTTCAGGTGCTCAGAGCCGTCGTGACCAGCGGTTCGATCAGTGCCGCTGCCCGGAATCTGGGATACACGCCGTCCGCTGTCAGCCAGCAGCTGGCCACCCTGGAGCGGGAGGCTGGGATCGAGTTGCTGGAGCGCGCCGGCCGCGGGGTCCGGGCGACGGCGGCGGGTCTGCTGCTGTCCGGGCACGCCGAGGAGGTGACCGCGCAGCTGGCCAAGGCCGAAGCCGAACTGGCCGAGCTGAAGGCGGGCCGCACCGGCAGGCTGGCCATCCGCTACTTCGCCACGGCCGGCGCCGCGCTGCTGCCGCCCGCCGTCGCGGCCGTGCGTACCGAGTTCCCCGGCGTGCGGCTGGACCTGCGCCTGTTCGAGCCGGACGACCCGGTGCCGCAGGTGGTTTCCGGCGAGGCGGACGTCGCCATCGTCGTGTCGCCGCGGTTGCGGCCCGTTCCGGACGGCGTCGAGGTCGTCCACCTGCTCGACGATCCCTATCGTGCGGTCCTGCCCGCCGGGCATCCGCTCGCCGAGCGGGCCGTCGTCGACCTCGCCGACCTGGCCGAGGAGCCGTGGGTGGGCAACGAGCCGTTCGTCGGCCCGTGCCGGGAGCTGATCCTCAAGGCGTGCGGCGCGGCCGGGTTCGCGCCGCGGTTCACCGTGGAGGCCGACGACTTCGAGACCGCGCAGGGCTTCGTCGCGGCGGGCGTCGGCGTGACGCTGCTGCCGGAGCTGGGGCTGGACCGGCCGCACCCGGGCGTGGTGGTCCGCAAGGTGACCCGGCCGGAGCCGGTGCGAGCCATCGCCGCCGCGGTCTCCACCAGGGCCCGCGACCGCCCGGTCGTGCGCCGCCTGCTGGCCGAACTCGCCGTCGTCCGCCGCCCCGCCCCGGCGTCTTTAGCGGGCTAAAGACGCCGTCACATCAGGAAGAAGACCTCGACGACGCCGATGCCGACACTCACGGCCACGATGACGGCCAGCGCGATCAGGATCCAGCGGCGCACCAGCTGCGGGTCGAGCTGCTTGCGCGGCGGTACCGGAGCCTGACCGCCGACGGCGGTCGGCTGGTGCACCTGGGGCGGCTGCCCCTGATAACCGGGGTGCCCCGGCTGTCCGGGCGGCGGGAAGTGCGGGCGCGGCATGGCCGGAGCCGTCGGCGGGATGAACGCCTGCTGGTTGCCCTCGGTGATGGCGCTCAGCGACGCGATCGTGTCGGCCATCGTCGGCCGCAGGCCGGGTTCGGTACGCAGCAGCTTCAGCAGGGCGCCGGTCAGCGCGCCGGTGTGCTTCGGCGGCACCTGTGGCTGCAGCCCGTCCGCGCCGCACGGCGGCACTCCCTCGACGGCCGCGAACAGCGTCGCACCCAGCGAGTACGCGTCCGACGCGCTCGTCGGCAGCTCACCCCTGGCCACCTCCGGCGCGCGGTAGGCCGGGTCGGACCAGCCGGAGATGCCGATGTCGGTCAGCTTGACCCCGCCGTCGTCGGCCAGCAGGACGTTGCCCGGCTGCAGGTTGCGGTGCGGCACCCCGGCCTGGTGCGCGGCGGTGAGCGCCTTGCCCAGCTGGATGCCGAGGAACGCCGCCTGCTCGGGGGTGAGCGTCCCGTGCTCGGCGAGGAACTCGACCATGTTGCGGGAGGGCACGTACTCCATCGTCAGCCACACGTCCGGCCCGTCGCGGACCACGTCGTGGACGGTGATCGCACACGGGTGGTCGACGCGCATCGCGTCGTGGCCCTGCTGCAGCGCGACGGCACGGGAACGCTCGGCCTGGGCCTCGTCCTGCCCGGGCGGCAGGTACATCCGCTTGGCGGCGACCGTCCGGTGCAACCTGGTGTCGTAGGCCAGCCACACGATTCCACCGCGCCCTCGGCCGATCGGCTGATCCAGCCGATAGCGGCCGCCGACGAGCGCGCCCTGGGAGCCTGCTGCACCCACTGAATTACCCCGCGTCATACCGATGGTCATGGTCGATAACCCACACTAACGGGTGAGCGACGGTGCCCGCCGCAATGGTCGTGACCAGGCGGTTTGTCAGGCGTTGCCGCCCGGCGGCGGCGACTCGGTTGACGATTGTGTGGAGGTTGGCGTGTTGCGCGTCGGCGACGTCGTCTTGGTCGGCTCGTTGGTCTGCGAGTTACCGGGCCCTTCGTTCTCCGAGGTCCGGGTGTTGCCGTTGCCCGGGTTCGGCCGCCTGCTGCTGGTGGTCTCGTTCTCCGACGACTGGGTCGTGCTCTCGGTCGGGCTGATCACGCTCGTCGAGGCGTCCGTCGGGCTGCTCACCGGCGACTGGCTGGTCGACGGCGCCGGACCGGCTGGCTGCTCGGTGTTGCCCTGCGAGTTGCCGCTGAGCAGCCACACCGTGACCGCCGCACCCACGACGACCGCCGCGGCCGTCGCGATCGCCGCTGGCTTCTTCCAGCCGGCCTTGCGCTCCTCGACGGGCTCGGGCGGGTAGTCGTCGTAGTAGTCGTCGACGGCGGCCGGGGCGACGGCGCGGGTGGCGTCCGGGTCCGCAGGCGTGGCGGCGACCATCGTCGCGCCGTCCGCCCTCGGGTAGCTGTCGTAGTCGTCCTCGGGGTAGTCGCCCGCGGGCGGGTAGCCGTCCTCCGGCTCGTCGTCGTAGTAGCCGCCGACCGGGGTGGCGGCCTCCAGGGTGCCCGAGCGTGCCCCGGCGAGGTCGTCCTCGTCCAGGTCGCCTGCCAGGGCCGCGCCCACGGCACCACCGGCCGCCGCGGCACCGACCGCGCCGACGGCCCTGGTGCGGTCGTCGGCAGGCCCGCCGAGCGGCGTCTCGCCCCTGGCGACGGCGTCGAGCAGTTCCTCGCACTCCTCGGCGGTCGGCCGGTGCGCGACGTCCGGGTGCAGCATCACGGCGAGCACGCTGGTCATCGGGCCGGACTGGCGGGGCGGGTTGATCTGGCCTGCGGCGACGGCGTGCAGCAGGCCCAGCGTGTTCTCGCTCAGCCCGAACGGCGGCTGGCCCTCGCAGGCCGCGTACAGCGTCGAGCCGAGGGAGAACACGTCCGACTCCGGCCCGGGGTCGCCGCCGATGGCGACCTCGGGGGCCAGGTAGGCGGGGGTGCCGGCGATCATGCCGGTCTTGGTGACGGTGACGTCGTCCTTGGCGCGGGAGATGCCGAAGTCGGTGATCTTCACGTGGCCGTTGCCCGCGAGCAGGATGTTGCCCGGCTTGATGTCGCGGTGCACGATGCCGACCGCGTGCGCCTCCTTGAGCGCCGCCGCGATCTGCGCGCCGATCCTGGCGACCTCCATCGGCGGGAGGGTCCGGTGCTCCTGCAGTGCCTGGGCGAGGCTGGTGGAGTTGAGGTACTCCATGATCAGGCAGGGCTGGCCGTTGTCGTCGGTGACGACGTCGAACACCGTGATCGCGTTCGGGTGATGCAGCCGCGCCGCGATCCGGCCCTCGCGCATGGTGCGCTGTCTGGCGTCCTCGGCCTCGTGGTCCTCCAGCCCCGGTTGCAGCAGCAGCTGCTTGATCGCCACGGTGCGACCGAGCACCTCGTCGTGCGCCTGCCAGACGGCACCCATGGCGCCCGTGCCGATCCGCTGGACGATGCGGTATCGGTCGGCGACCAGGCGACCCTCGTCGCTCACGCGACCTCCTTCTGGGGGCTGGGTGTCCGGCGCGGCCATTCGCCCGAACACTGCCCTGGAGCGTATGCACATCGTGATGGTCTGTGGGCCGGTTTGCCGAGACCAATTCGCAACTAGGCTAGGCCCTCACTCTGTGCACACACATTCGGCACCGGGTCACGAAACGTGCTGGGCCGACAACAGTCGCGCGTCGATGATCGTCCCGGGCCGGCTTTCGGAGAACCGCAGCAGCTGGACGATCCGCAGGTGCCTGCCGTCCGGCTGGACCAGGGTGACCACGGCGCGGACGACGCCGTCCGCCTGCGTGGTGACGTCCTCGACGCGGACCGACTCCATCGCGCTCCACGAACGCACCAGCTCGCCGGTCTGGCCGCCGATGAGGCTGGTGGCGAGCATCCCCAGCGCTTCGGTCGGGGAGCGGTCGACGAGTTCGTAGAACCGTTCCACCAGTTCGACCGGGTTCGTCGAGTACGCCGAGGTCATGCCGGTGCTGCCCGGGGTGGTGCCGGTCGTGCCGGAGGTCGAACCGGCGATCTCCGTCTGCGCCGGGGTGCCGCCCGGCTTTTCGCCCGCCCCGGCCGGAAGTGTGCCTGTCTGGCTGGTCGTGGCGGTGGTGTCGTGGGGATGGTCGTGGTCGTGCGGCAGCACCTCGCCGGCGCCGGGCGAGGCGAAGCCACCCAGCGCGGCGACGCCGGTGATCTCCGGCGGCTGGGCGTTGTGGTGTGCGTGGCCGGGCGGGTTGACGAGTTCGCTGTCGGCCAGTGCGGCGGTGACCACCGCGGCCGACAGCAGGGTGGCCGCGCCCAGCAGCCCGATCAGCTTGGCCCGGCGCGCGAGCCTGCTCTCCGGCTGCTCGGGCTCCGGGTCGGCGGGTGGTGCTTCGTCGGTGCGTGGCGCGGGCAGGAAGTTCTGCGGGCTGCGCAGCACCTTCTCCAGGTACTCACGGTCGACGGCGGCGTCGTCCAGCAGGTCGGCGGGGACGACATCCTCCAGCCGGACGTCGTCCGGTGCCGGTCTCGTCGAGTGCGGTTCGTGCACGGGGCTGTTCGCCTTTGGGTCGCGGTAGGGACTTTCTCGCCTGGGGACAGGTAACCGTGTGAACACTCCCTGGAGCCAGGTTCGATCGGTGGAGGGTACTCCGCGAACGACGAGCGGCACTCACTGTCACCCACGTAGACCAGTCCCGCGTACGGCGAATGGCCTACGCGCGCTCGGTCTCGACCTTCGCTCCCTCGCCGAAGGTCAGGGTGCGCTTCTCGACCGACTTGGTGCCGTCCTTGTGCACGACCTCGACGGTGCTGACGGTCATGCCCTCGCCCTCGTACTGGTGCACGTCGACGTGCTTGACCTGGAAGTACGCGACGTCGGAGTAGCGTTTCTCCAGCCCGTCCGGGCCCTGCTGGCGCAGTTCGCCGCCGGTCATGGAGTGGGCGCCCTCGGGGTTCTCGGTGACCATGTCGTAGAACTGCTGCGACTGTTTGGCCAGTGTTTCCGGCTGGTTCACCGGCGCCGTCCAGTACCTGGTCTTGTCGGCCTCCCAGGACGCCCGGCTGGGGCCGGGTTTCTGCGGGACCGGCCTGGTCGTCGTGGACGGCGTGGTCGTCGAGCGGGGCCGCGAGGTGTCCGATCGGGAGCCGGTCAGCGACGAGGTGTCCGCCGGGATGCTGGTGGCGGTCGAGCCGGAGGTCTCCGACGACAGCGGTGTGCCGCTGTCGCTCGACTGGTCCAGCGGTAGCTCGCCCTGGATCAGCGGGGCGCCGCCGCCACGTTCTCCGGGCCAGCCGTTGATGATCTGCTGGCCCTCGGGCCGGTCGACCAGGAACGAGCCGGCCAGCAGCAGCGCGACGACCACGCCGCCGGAGGAGACGGTGGCGAACCAGGCCGCCTTGCGCCAGGTACGCGGCGGGGTGACCGACGCGGGCACCGAGCCGAGGTCGAACGTGCTCAGCCCGTCCGGCTGCGGGGCGACGTAGATGCGGGCGGGATCGTCGGCGTCCGGGCTCAGTTCGGCTACTTCGGTGAACGCGACCGGAGCGGGGACCGGCTCGGGTTCGGGAGGGGCGGGGATGAGCGTGACCTTGGTGCGCTTGGGGGGTTCGCTCGGCTGCTCGGTACGCGGGACCGGCAGCGGGTCGGCCTCGGGGAGCGGGAGCAGGCCGCTCGTGGAGCCGTGGCTGGGGTCGGGCTGCCTGCCCGCCTCCAGGATGCGGGAGATCAGCGGAGTCGGGAGCGACCCGGAGATCTGCTCGTGGTGGTTGTGCCGGGTCCCGCCGCTTTGCGCCGGAACGGTCGGTGTCCAGGTGCCTGCGCCGACACGGTGCCTGCCGCCGCGTGTGGAGTCGGTCCTGCCCGTCATGCTGACTGGACCCCTCCTCCCCTGCCTGCTGACGGCGTTGCCGGTCCGGTTAAGCCGAACGGACGAGCGGAGCACGGGGCATCTGCACGCCATTCTGCACGCGCATCGGCGGGTGCGCGCGAGGCCTCACCGGCCACGCGCGTCAATCCAGACGCGACGGTCCGCACCTGCCCAGCCTATGAGTCTCCGCCTGCAACGGAACCCCAAAACTGCAAGTTGCAGAAAATTCACTCCGACGGGTGTCGCTGAGGTGGGAGCGGGACTGACTCAGAGTGTCACTGGACCGTCGTGACGTGGACTCAGCCTCCGCTGCGGTACTTCTGCTGGGTGGACTGGAGAGCCTTGGTCGCTACAGCTCCGCTGCCCGCCGCGAGCAGGATGGCGAGGATGTCCATCGGCACGGCGTCGCTCGCGGTGATGAGCCAGGCCAGCAGCGAGGCCGCGGTGGTGCCGCCCGCGACCGCCCACCGGCTGCGGACGTACTCCGCGACCGGTGAGCCGCCCGCGCGCGTGTTGGCCGCCTTGTTCAGCAGTGCCAGATAACCGGCGTGGCCGAGCGCGGCCAGCACACTGGCGATCGCCACGATGACGGCGATCAGGTTGATGATGGTTCCCATGACTCCACTATCCCAGCGTTCCGAAGCGGCTTTAGCGGGCTAAAGACGTGTCCTTGGCCCTCGCTTCGCTCGGGCGCGGTCGGGCCCTTCAGTCGGCGTCTTCCCTCCTCGCCGTCGCTCGCTGCGCGAGCTTGGGGCTCGTCGGTCCAGACGCCGACGGCCCGACCGGTGCGGCGCAGGCGGCTTTAGCGGGCTAAAGACGGTTCACCTGCCCAGGCGGCCACGGCCGAGGTTCAGCAGCGCCATCGCCAGCTGGCGGCCCTCCGGGCCGAGTTCGCGGTAGCGGGCCAGGACGTCCATCTCGCGGTTGTAGACGATGCGCGTTCCGCCCGCGGCCATCCGCGCCTTGCCGATGGTCTGGGACACCTCGACGCGGCGTTTGACCAGCCGCAGGATCTCGGCGTCCAGCCAGTCGATCTCCTCGCGCAGCGCCGAGATGTCCTCGGAGGAGGGCAGGGCGTCCTGAGCGTTCATCGGGGCTTCTCCTTCTTCCGGAGGCCCGCCGGATCCCTGAGCCGACGAAGCCCCGGGTCCGTGGACTCCGGGGCTCGGGGTGAATGGGGTTTCTGGCACTACACCATCACGGGAGCCGGAGTCCGGGTCCCGTAGAAAAATCGCCTGGTGTGAGCGTGCACGACCCAGATACTACACAGCTCGCGCGGCGCGCACCCTCGCGTGCACGATCAGGCTGACCGCCAGCCAGAACATCGGCATGGCCGGCCAGAAGAACGGCACGCCGGAGATGACCCACCGCACCACCAGCAGCACCGCGATCACCGCGGCGACCGCCGCGTGCACCCGCAGCGCGGGATGGGCGGGCCACCTGACGGCACGGCGCCGGGACGGCCGGGCGTCGTTCCCGCGCTCCGGCAGATCTCCGGTCAGCCGCGCCAGTTCGTCGGTGTAGACCGCGGCGTACACGGCCGCGACCCGCTCGTCGGTCTCGGCGAGCGTGAGCCTGCCTTCGCTGCCCGCGGCCTGGATCCGCGTGGCCACCTGTTCGCGTTCGGCGTCCGACGCCCTGGTCCTGCCTGCCGGGATGTCGGGAAGTTCGGGAGTGGTCATGTCGTCGATGGTGCGCCGGGCGAACGGGCCACCGCGTCGGACGGCGAGCGGCAGTTGTGCCTACGCCTGGTGCGGTACACCGTCGGCCCCGGCGAGTAGCGTGGACACCTGATGAACACCCTCTTCGACCTCCCCGCCCAGACCCCGCCCGCAGGCAGGCACGCCGAGCTGCTCGACGACCTCAACCCGGCCCAACGCGAGGCGGTCACGCACGCCGGTGCGCCGCTGCTGGTGGTCGCCGGGGCCGGTTCCGGCAAGACCCGGGTGCTGACCAGGCGGATCGCCTACCTGCTGGCGGAGCGCGACGCGCATCCCGGGCAGATCCTGGCGATCACGTTCACCAACAAGGCCGCCGCCGAGATGCGGGACCGGGTGAGCGAGCTGGTCGGCAGGCGCGCCAACGCGATGTGGGTGTCCACGTTCCACTCCATGTGCGTGCGGATCATGCGCAGGGAGGCGAAGACGCTGGGGATGTCGTCCAGCTTCTCGGTCTACGACGCCGACGACACCAAGCGGCTCATCACGCTGGTGGCCAGGGATCTCGACCTCGACCCCAAGCGCTACCCGGCCCGCACGCTGGCCGTGCACATCTCGAACCTGAAGAACGAGCTGCAGTCGGCCGACGACGCCGCCGCGGCCGCGACCAACGACCTGGAGCGCCGGGTCGCCGAGGTGTACGCCGAGTACCAGCGCAGGCTGAAGCTGGCCAACGCGTTCGACTTCGACGACCTGATCATGCGCACCGTCGAGCTGCTGCAGGTGTTCCCGGAGACGGCCGAGCACTACCGCAGGCGGTTCCGGCACGTCCTGGTCGACGAGTACCAGGACACCAACCACGCGCAGTACACCCTGGTGCGCGAGCTGGTCGGCACCGAGGTCACCGAGTCCGGCGTCGAGCCGGCGGAGCTGTGCGTGGTGGGTGACGCCGACCAGTCGATCTACGCCTTCCGCGGCGCCACGATCCGCAACATCGAGGAGTTCGAGCGGGACTTCACCGACGCGCGGACGATCATGCTGGAGCAGAACTACCGTTCCACGCAAACGATCCTGTCCGCCGCCAACGCGGTCATCTCGCGCAACCCCAACCGCAGGGACAAGCGGCTGTGGACCGACGCGGGCGACGGCGAGAAGATCGTCGGCTACGTCGCCGACAACGAGCACGACGAGGCCGCGTTCGTCGCGGGCGAGATCGACGCGCTCGCCGACTCCGGTGCCATCCACTACTCCGACGTGGCGGTGTTCTACCGGACCAACAACCAGTCGCGGGTGTTCGAGGAGATCTTCATCCGGCTCGGGCTGCCGTACCGGGTCGTCGGCGGCGTGCGGTTCTACGAGCGCCGTGAGGTCCGGGACATGCTGGCGTACCTGCGGGTGCTGGCCAACCCGGAGGACACGGTCAGCTTGCGGCGGATCCTCAACGTGCCCAAGCGGGGCATCGGCGACCGGGCCGAGGCCGTGGTGGCCACCCACGCCGAACGCCAGCGGATCTCCTTCGCCGCGGCGCTGCGGGCCGCGTCCGCGGGCGAGGTGCCGTTGCTCAACCCGCGGTCGCAGCGGGCGATCAGCGGGTTCGTCGAGCTGCTGGACGGGCTGACCGGGCTGGTGGACGAGGGCAGGGAGGTCGCCGACGTCCTGGAGGAGATCCTCGACCGCACCGGCTACCGCCAGGAGCTGGAGGACTCCGACGACCCGCAGGACGCCTCCCGGGTCGACAACCTGACCGAACTGGTGACCGTGGCAAGGGAGTTCACCGAGGCCGCGGTCCAGGCCGCCGAGGCAGGGCCAGCCGACGAGGGGCTGCCGCAGCCGGGGTCGCTGCCCGCGTTCCTGGAGCGGGTCGCCCTGGTCGCCGACGCCGACTCCATCCCCTCGCCCGACGAGGAGGGCGGTGCCGACGCCGGTGTGGTCACCCTGATGACCGTGCACACCGCGAAGGGCCTGGAGTACCCGGTGGTGTTCTGCACCGGCTGGGAGGACGGCGTGTTCCCGCACCTGCGGGCGCTGTCGGATCCCAAGGAGCTGGCCGAGGAGCGCAGGCTGGCCTACGTGGCGATCACCAGGGCGCGGCAGCGGCTGTACGTGTCGCGTGCGCTGATGCGCACCGCGTGGGGCCAGCCGATGACGAATCCCGAGTCCCGCTTCCTCGACGAGATTCCCGCCGACCTGCTCGACTGGCGCCGGGCGGCGCCGAAGCAGTCCGGCTCGCCGAGGGCGGCGACCACCTGGGGCCGCCGTTCGTCGTTCGGAGCGGACTCCGCGCAGGCGGGCATCGCCGAGCGCGGGATGCGGACGACGTCGTTCAAGGGCTGGAAGGACACCGTCGCGCTGAAGCTGGAGGTCGGCGACCGGGTCAGCCACGACAAGTACGGCCTGGGCACCGTGGTGGCCGCGGACGGCACCGGCCCGAGGGCGACGGCGACCATCGACTTCGGCGCCTCCGGGAAGGTCAAGCTGATGCTGATCGGCAGCGTCCCCATGGTGAAGCTCTAGCCGCAGCCGCCTCCCGGCGGAGACATCGGGAGGCGGGCTCCACCTGTGGGTGATGGAAACTGTCGGACCGCCCTGCTATACCTGAGTCGAACAAGAGTTCGAAGGTTTACGACCCGGGAGGCAGGGGGTACAGGATGCGCGGGAGCGACGAGACGGGGCCGGGGGGCCGCGGCAGCAGGCTCACGCGCGGCACCAGGACCGCGCGGTGGGCACGACGTGTCGGCTGCCCACCGCGGCCGGGAGCGGCGCCGAAGGGCGCCGTACGGGATGAGTTACAGCGAGACGCCGCGCTCGCGCAGCCAGGACCGGGGGTCGATCTTCTTGCTGCCGCCGGACCAGACCTCGAAGTGCAGGTGCGGGCCGGTGGACTGGCCGCGGTTGCCGACCTCGGCGATCTGCTGGCCAGCCTTGACCTTCTGGCCGACGCGGACCGAGTAGTCGTTCATGTGCCCGTAGACGTGCACGGTGCCGTCGCTCATCTGGATGCGTACCCACAGGCCGAAACCGCTGGCCGGGCCAGCCTCGATGACGGTGCCGTCGGCCGCGGCCAGGATCGGCGTGCCGATCGGGGCGGCGAGGTCGATGCCGTTGTGGCTCGTGCCCCACCGGGCACCGAAGCCTGAGGTGAACCGGGCCGCGGGGCACGGGTTCACGACCTTGGGGCGCTTGGCCTCTTCCGCGGCCTTGCGGGCGGCTTCCGCCTCGCGCTTCTCACGGGCGTTGGTGACGCTCTCGCTGTCGGTGAGCTTCTCGACCTCGGCCGACGCGTCGGTGCTGCGCGACACCGGCAGCAGTTCCGGGGTCGCGGTGCCGACGACGCTGGTGTCGCCACCCACGCCGAAGGAGGCGCTGGCGTCCTGCGCGCTGGCCAGGGGCTGAACCTTGGTGTCGGACTCGCCCGAGGCCAGGGACTGGAGGGTCGATCCGGCTGCGGCGGCGGCGAACGCGCCGGCTGCCACGGCGGCAACCACGACCCGGCCACGCAGCGCTGAAGGCGGCGGGGGGAGCCGGTGGGTGCCCCGGACCCGAACGACCGCACCGTCCAGTGCGTCTTCGAGTGCCGGGGAAGGAGCTTGGCCGCCGGGGGAGCGGTGTCGAGCCAAGACAGGGCCTTCCGTACTCGGGGGTCAGATCGGCGGGACGTATCGGGCGGGGGATCCCGATGGGCAACCCCGGGGGTGGTTGCCCGCCATCCCATTCGTGACCTGACTGTAATGGGGACCGGGGGACAGTAACGAAGGGGCACCGGTGAGAGCAAGATCCGGCTGGCGTGTCGGCCGAATGATGCTTGCGCTTCGACGCTTCAACTGCAGGTATAACCCAACGTAGAGGAGGAATTACTCCGTCAGTGTGACTTGTGTTACAGCTGCGCAACCCTTGGGTAGTCCTTGAGGTTGCCCACGGCGGGTGTCGGGAAGGCGAAATCCAGTTGCCAGACCCGGCCGCACGGCTCGCCGTGACACGTGCGGGAAGGGGTCCGCCGGCGCTTGCTAGCGTCGCCCGCGATGACTTCCCGTCCGAGGACCCGCTCGTCCCGTCCGTCGTCCGCCGCACCGTCCGGTCCGGCGATCGGCGCCACGCTGGAGGAGCGCTGGTCCGCCACGCTGCAGGTGGCGACGGCGCTGCTCGTGGTGGCGACCGGCCTGCTGTGCGCCGGCTATGCCCTGCCGGTGCTCGAAGGCGCGGCTGATCGCGGGTTCGGCAGCGGACCGCTGCTGATCGCCCTGGCTCTGCTGCCGCTGGCTGTCTCGCTGCTGCTGGCGGCCCGGGGCCGGACGACGGCGCTGGCCGGCCTGATCGTGGGCGCCGCCGCGCTCGCACCCGGCCGGGCACTGGTCGACCTCCAGTTCGCGGTCGACGGCTCGGCCACCGCGCGGCCCGAGCTGTACCTGCCGACGACCCTCGGCTCGCCCGCGCCCGCCGCCGGATGGTGGCTGCTGATGGCCGGGCACGTCGTGTGGGTCGCGGCCGGTGCGTTCGCCGTGGCGCACAGCCGCGCCGAGACCGAGGCGCTGAGCGAGGGCGACCGCGAGGTGCGGGCCCGGGGCTGGGCGGTCGTCGCGCTCGCTGCGGTGCTGCTGGCCGTCGTCGGCCTGCTCATGGCGCCGGTGGGGTCCACCTCGGTCTACCTGGTGGCGGGCGGGGCGTTCGAGAGCTCGTCCCTGGTGCTCGCGGGCGGGCTGCTGATGGCCGCGACCGTGCCGCTGGCGATGGTGGTCGCGTTCATCTCGGGCTCGGCGTCGGTGGTCAGGGGCGTTCTCGTCGGCCTGGCCACGGTGCTGGTGGCGATCGCGGTGCCGAACCTGGTCAGCGCGGCCGTCGTGCCGGTGGTCACCCTGGCCGCCGGACCGGTCGTGCTGCTGGCCGCCGCCGTGCTGCTGGCCGTGACGGCCGCGACCCGGCTCGGCGACGTGTCCTCGCCCGCGGATCCGGCCGACGGACCGCAGCGGCTGCCCGGCAGTGGCCGGGTCGCCTGGGTGACGGCCGTGCTGGCCGTCGTCGCGGGGGCCGCCGCCGTGCTCGGGGGTACGACCGAGCAGCTCGCCGGCGTCGCCCTGGTCGAAGGGCTGCCGCCGGCGAAGGTGCCGGAGTCGCCCGCGACCGGCCTGCTCGTCACGGCCGGAGTGGTCGTCGGCCTGCTCGGCCTCGCCGTGTTGCTGCCGAAGGTGGGCCGGGCGTGCCGTCCGGTGCTGGCGGTGGCGTGGGTCGTGGTGCCGGTCGCCGGGACCGCCGTGCTGGACACCGCCGCGACGGCCACCGAGGTGAGCCGGCTGGTGACCGTCGGCCCCGGCGTGTGGTGGACCGTTGTCGCCATGGTCGCCGCTGCGTCGGCTGCGGTGGCGGCCGTGGTCGGCGGCATGATCGAGCGTGAGGAAGCCGACGACGCGGTCGCGAGCCGGGCCAGGCCGGCGTCCGGACGTGGCGGCGAACCGGTGCGATCCGGAACCTCGGGCCGCCACCTGGCGCCACTGGTCGTGACGGCCGTGCTGACCATCGCCGCCTTCGTGACCCCGGTCGTGTCGGCACCCGACTACACCGCGCCGACGGCCCTGACGCTGAAGGCCGTCTCCTGGGCGGGGCTGCTGCTCGCCCTGCTCGTCCTGCTGGGCGCGCAGCTGGCCGCCGCCTACACCCGCCCCGGGCTCACCACCGGTCTGCTGGCGGGTTCCGTCGTGGTGCTCGGCTTCCGGGCGGTGGAACTGCCGCTGGTCGGCGGCAACATCGCCGGCTCGGCTCCCGCGGTCGGCCTCTGGCTGGCACTGGCCGCGGTCGTCGCGCTGGTGATCGCCGCGGTGGCCGGCCGCGCCGGGGCGCTGCGGTGATCCGGGTCCTGCTCGCCGACACCGGCGCCGGCGGCCTCGGTGAACTGGCCAGGCGGTTGCGGGACGCGGGCGCCGAGGTGATCGTGCTCGGCGACGCGGGCCCGGTGCCGCACCTGGTGCGCGCGGTCGAGCAGGAGGACCCGGCGCTCGTCGGGATCGGCCCCGACCTGTCCGGCGCCGCGGAGCTGGCCGCGGCGCTGCCGGGCCGCGTGGTGTTCGGCTACGGCGAGGCCCCCGCGGGCACCGCGCTCACCCGGGTGTTCACCGACCCGGGGCTGGCCGCCGACTGGGTGACCACGGTGGCGGTCGAGGCGATCTGCACCACAGATCCCAGGTCGCGGGCACCCCGGTGACCGAGTTCACCGGGTGCGGAGTCCCCGCCTCCGGCGCCGGTCGCTAGGGTCGGGACGTCCCAGCAGCAGCACAGTGCAGCGCAGCGCTTCGCACGCAGCACCGCGGCGTGTCGTCAGGAGACTGGAGTAGTGGATCTCTACGAGTACCAGGCGAAGGATCTCTTCGCCGCCCACGGCGTGCCGGTTCTTCCCGGCTCCGTGGCGAGCAACACCGACCAGGCCCGCGCCGAGGCCGAGAAGATCGGCGGCAAGGTCGTCATCAAGGCCCAGGTGAAGACCGGTGGCCGCGGCAAGGCGGGCGGCGTGAAGCTGGCCGACACCCCGGCCGAGGCCGAGGAGAAGGCCGGAGCCATCCTCGGGATGGACATCAAGGGCCACACCGTCCACCGGGTGCTGGTGGCGCAGGCCTCCGACATCGCCGAGGAGTACTACTTCTCCTTCCTGCTGGACCGCGCCAACCGGACCTTCCTCGCCATGGCCTCCGCCGAGGGCGGCGTGGAGATCGAGCAGCTGGCCGTCGAGCGTCCCGAGGCGCTGGCCAAGGTCCCGGTCGACCCGATCGCGGGCGTCGACAAGGCCAAGGCCCTGGACATCCTGCGGCAGGGCAACTTCCCGGCCGAGGTGATCGACGAGGCCGCCGACGTGGTCGTCAAGCTCTGGGAGACCTTCGTCTCCGAGGACGCCACGCTGGTCGAGGTCAACCCGCTGGTGCGCGACCCGCAGGACAAGGTCATCGCCCTCGACGGCAAGGTCACCCTCGACGAGAACGCCGCGTTCCGTCAGCCGGGCCACGGGGCCCTGGTCGACAAGGAGGCCGAGGACCCGCTGGAGGCCAAGGCCAAGGCGAAGGACCTCAACTACGTCAAGCTGAACGGCGAGGTCGGCATCATCGGCAACGGCGCCGGCCTCGTGATGTCCACTCTGGACGTCGTGGCCTACGCGGGCGAGAAGCACGGCGGCGTGAAGCCGGCGAACTTCCTCGACATCGGCGGCGGCGCCTCGGCCGAGGTCATGGCCGCCGGCCTGGACGTCATCCTGGGCGACTCGGACGTCAAGAGCGTGTTCGTGAACGTCTTCGGTGGCATCACCGCCTGCGACGCGGTCGCCAACGGCATCGTCGAGGCGCTGAAGATCCTCGGCGACAACGCCACCAAGCCGCTCGTGGTCCGGCTCGACGGCAACAACGTCGTCGAGGGCCGGAAGATCCTGGCCGATGCCAACCACCCGCTGGTGACGCTGGTGGACACAATGGACAACGCGGCGGACAAGGCCGCCGAGCTCGCGGCGAGGGCGTGACATGGCGATTTTCCTGAACGAGAACAGCAAGGTGATCGTGCAGGGGCTCACCGGCTCCGAGGGCATGAAGCACGCCACCAAGATGATCAAGTCCGGTACCAACATCGTGGGCGGCGTCAACGCCCGCAAGGCCGGGCAGACCGTCACCATCGAGGGCAAGGACCTCACCGTCTTCGGCTCCGTCGAGGAGGCGATGAAGGAGACCGGCGCCGACGTGTCGGTCGTCTTCGTGCCGCCGAAGTTCGCCAAGGACGCCGTGATCGAGGCGATCGACGCGCAGATCGGCCTGGCCGTGGTGATCACCGAGGGCATCCCGGTGCACGACTCGGCCTACTTCTGGGCGCATGCCGTCGCGAAGGGCAACAGGACGCGGATCATCGGCCCGAACTGCCCCGGCGTGATCAGCCCGGGTAAGTCGAACGCGGGCATCATCCCGGCCGACATCACCGGTGCGGGCAGGATCGGTCTGGT
>NZ_SFCC01000003.1 GCF_004214935.1 Amycolatopsis suaedae | reverse complement strand
ACCCCTGACGAGGGGTTTCAACATAAAGCTCTACTGGCTTAGTTCACTAGCACACTGTTGAGTTCTCAAGCAACACGTTTTTGTTTCCAGCCAGAGCGTCAGCCAGCCAGTGAAGAATTCTCACTGGGATTGGTTTGGCGCTCCGATCCGCCGCCCGGTCTCCCTGGCGACGAAGAGAAGATTACATGCCCCCGAACCCCCTCGAAACAGGGGGGTCCCTTAACGGGGAAACCGCAGGTCAGCCCGGTAATCAGCCACCCGGCCGGAAGTCCAGCAGCACCTTGCACGAGCGGGCCGGATCCGCGGCCAGTTCGAACGCCTCCCGCGCCGCGGTCGCCGGCAGCACCGACGTCACCACCGGGTCGACCGCCAGCCTGCCGTCGGCGAGTGCCGGCAGCACGTCGTCGAGTTCCGCGCCGAACCGGAACGACCCGGTGACCCGCAGCTCGCGGGTGACGATCAGGTTGGCGGCGACCGGTGAGTCACCCGGCGGCAGCAGACCCAGCGCGACGACGAGGCCGCCCCGCTCCACGCCGCGCAGGCAGGCGGTGAGCCCGGCGGGACTGCCGGACGATTCGACGGCCACGTCGGCCTCGACGTGCTCGACCGGCTCGGTCGCGGCCTGGGTGGCCGTCGCGCCGACGGCTTCCGCCACCCGCAGCGGCCCCGGGTGCAGGTCGGTCACGACGATCTCGCCGGCCCCGGCAGCCCGCAACGCGGCGACGACCAGGCAGCCGATCGGGCCCGCGCCGGTCACCAGAACCCGCCGTCCGCGTACGTCCCCGGCCCGCGCGACGGCGTGCCAGGCGACGGCGGCGGGTTCGGCGACGGCGGCGCGGCGCAGGTCCAGGCCCGTGGGCAATGGCCGGACGGATTCCGCGGGGACGACCAGCGTCCCGGCGAAGCCGCCCTGCACGTGCGGGAACCTGGCGGCGCTACCGAGGTAACCACCGGAGACACACAGGTGACGGCTCCCGCGCAGGCACTGTCCGCACTCGCCGCAGGAGCGTCCGGGGTGCACAGCCACCGGCGTCCCGTCGACGGTCCCGACCACCTCGTGGCCCAGCACCAGCGGCTCCCGCAGGCGGAAGTCCCCGACGGCACCGTGCCGGTAGTAGTGCAGGTCCGACCCGCAAATGCCGCCGTAGCGGACGGCGACGGCCACCTCTCCCGGGCCGGGCACGGGTTCGTCCCGGTGCTCGACGCGCAGGTCGCCCGCACCGTGCGCGACGACGGCCAGCACCTCAGATCACCGCCGTCAGGCCACCGTCGACGGCGATGACCTGCCCGTTGACGAAGTCAGACGCCGGCGCGGAGAGCCAGACGAGCGTCCCGACGAGGTCGTCCACCGTCGCCCACCTGCCCGCCGGCGTGCGGGCGCGGATCCACCGGTCGAACTCCGGATCGTTGACGAGCGCGCTGGTCAGCTCCGTCACGACGTAGCCGGGGGCCAGTCCGTTGACGCAGAGGCCGTGAGGTGCCCATTCGGCGCACATGCTCTTGGTGAGCATGGCCAGTCCACCTTTGGTCGCCGCATACCCTGCGATGCCGGGCCGCGCGAGCCAGCTCTGGACCGAGCAGATGTTGACGATCTTGCCCGCACCGCGCTCGACCATGCCGGCCGCGACCGCGCGGCCCACGGTGAACGCGCCGGTCAGGTTCGTGTCCAGGAGCCGCTGCCACTGCCGCAGCGGGACGTCGAGCATCGGCTCCCGGTGCTGCACGCCGGTGTTGTTGACCAGGATGTCCAGCGGTCCGATGTCCCGGACGGCCTCCTCGACCGCGGTGGCGTCGGTGACGTCGAACGCGGCGGCCCGCACGGGACGGCCGGTGCGCTCGGCGAGTGCGGCACGTGCCGCTTCGAGCCGGTCCGCGTCCCGGCCGTTGAGGACCACCTCGGCACCGGCGCCGGCCAGGCCCGCCGCGAGGGCGGCCCCGATCCCGCCGCTCGACCCGGTGACCAGCGCTCGCTTGCCGGAGAGATCGAAAAGGCCGCTCACCGGCCGGAGTATGCCCGAACGGGCCTGTGGGCGCAGCAGGGATCGAACCTGCGACCGCTCGGGTGTAAACCGAGTGCTCTCCCGCTGAGCTATGCGCCCTGACGACGGCTCACCGAGCCGCCGGTACTCACTGTCTCACGAAGCCAGGTCGGCGACAGCCTTCTTCCAGCCCGACTGGTCGCGGGCCTCGCCGGGCTGGTTGACCTCGGCGAACCGCACGACGCCCTCGGTGTCGATCAGGAACGTGCCACGCGTGGCGAGCCCGGCCTTGTCGTTGAACACACCGTAGGCCTTGGCGACCTCGCCGTGCGGCCAGAAGTCCGACAGCAGCGGGAACTGGTAGCCCTGCTGCTCGGCCCACGCCTTGAGCGAGAACGGTGTGTCCACGGACACACCCAGAACCTGGACGCCCTTGCCGTCGTACTCAGCGAACTCGTCACGAAGCTGGCACAGCTCGCCCTGGCAGATCCCGCTGAACGCGAACGGGTAGAACACCAGCAGTACCGGCTTGTCGCCGCGGAAGGACGACAGCGTCACGTCCTGCTTGTTGTAGTCGCTGAGTGTGAAGTCAGGGGCCTGCGAGCCGACCTCGATCGCCATCCGTACGTCCTTCCGATCACCGAAGACCTGGGCCAGGTCACCCTATCGTGCGGCCCGGTCCGGGCTTCTCAGCGCTTGGGCGCACCGCGCGGCACCAGCCTCGTTCCCGACCAGTCGGGTCCGACGCTGATGTTCGAGGTCTGCGAAAGACCCACCGTCGGGACGGCCTCCGCGATGTCGCTGGGTTCGACGTGACCCGGCTGCCCGTTCTTCGGCGTGAGCACCCAGATCACCCCCTCATCGCTCAGCGGCTGCCTGGCGTCCACCAGGGCGTCTCCGAGATCACCGTCGTCCTCCCGCCACCAGAGCAGGACGACGTCGATCACCTCCTGGGCGTCCTCGTCGAGCAGCTCGCCACCGATCTGCTCCTCGATCGCCGCACGCAGGTCGTCATCGACGTCCTCGTCCCAGCCGATCTCCTGGACCACCATGTCCGGCTTGATGCCAAGCCTGTCGGCGACGCTTTGCTGTTCAGCGCCTCCCGCGGCGACCACGACTCCCACCCTCCAGTCAACTACGCGGGTACAGCCACCATCGGGCCACACCCTGTACACGGATGGAGCTAGCGAACACTGCCGAGCCGCGTGGCGCAACCGTCCACACCGGATCTTCGCCGAACTCGTATCCCGGACGAACCTCCCCGGCCACCCTCTCCACACCCACCCCGTGGGGTCTCGCCTAGGCTGGGGGGACAGTCGCGCGCGCGATACACCGCCCGTGGAGAAACAGCCAGGTGGGGTCGACAACGTTACCGCTGGGTAAGGGTGACGGGAACGTCGTTCGCGACGACGATGGCAGGCACGAGCCCGCCTGGACAAGGCGAAACAGCGACACAAGCACGGCGAGGAGAACCCTTGGCCCCCCCAAGCAGCGAGGCCGGGCGCGACGGCGCGCCCGCGCGCGTACGCGTCATCCGTGACGGACTGGCCGCGCACCTTCCCGACATCGACCCCGACGAGACCGCCGAATGGCTGGACTCGTTCGACGCCGCGCTGGCCAGGGGCGGCCAGCAGCGCGCGCGGTACCTGATGTTGCGGATTCTGGAGCGGGCCCGGGAACGCAACATCGGCGTTCCCCCGCTGACGGCGACCGACTACGTCAACACCATCCCGACGGAGAACGAGCCCTGGTTCCCCGGTGACGAGGACATCGAGCGCCGCTACCGCGCCTTCATCAGGTGGAACGCGGCGATCATGGTGCACCGGGCCCAGCGGCCGGGGGTGAGTGTCGGCGGTCACATCTCCACCTACGCATCGTCCGCGGCGCTCTACGAGGTGGGCTTCAACCACTTCTTCCGCGGCAAGGACCACTCCGGCGGCGGTGACTCGATCTTCATCCAGGGGCACGCCTCCCCCGGCGTCTACGCCAGGGCGTTCCTGGAAGGCAGGCTCACCGAGCAGCAGCTGGACGGGTTCCGCCAGGAGTACTCGCACGCCGGCGAGGGCGGCGGCCTGCCGTCGTACCCGCACCCGCGGCTGATGCAGGACTTCTGGGAGTTCCCGACGGTCTCCATGGGCCTCGGCCCGATGAACGCGATCTACCAGGCGCGGTTCAACCGCTACCTGCACGACCGCGGCATCAAGGACACCAGCGACCAGCACGTCTGGGCATTCCTCGGCGACGGCGAGATGGACGAGCCGGAGTCGCGGGGCCTCATCCACGTGGCCGCCGGCGAGGGCCTGGACAACCTGACCTTCGTGATCAACTGCAACCTGCAGCGGCTCGACGGCCCGGTGCGCGGCAACGGCAAGATCATCCAGGAGCTGGAGGCGTACTTCCGCGGCGCGGGCTGGAACGTCATCAAGGTCATCTGGGGCCGCGAGTGGGACGCACTGCTGCACGGCGACCGCGACGGCGCGCTGATCAACCTGATGAACACCACGCCCGACGGCGACTTCCAGACGTACAAGGCCAATGACGGCGCCTACGTCCGGGAGCACTTCTTCGGCCGTGACCCGCGGACGAAGGACCTGGTCAAAGACCTGAGCGACGCCGAGATCTGGAACCTCAAGCGGGGTGGTCACGACTACCGCAAGGTCTACGCCGCCTACTCCGCGGCAATGGAGCACCACGGTCAGCCGACGGTGATCCTCGCCCACACGATCAAGGGCTACGGTCTCGGGCCGGCGTTCGAGGGCCGCAACGCGACCCACCAGATGAAGAAGCTCACGCTCGACGACCTGAAGCTGTTCCGGGACGCCCAGCGCATCCCGATCAGCGACGCCGAGCTGGAGCGTGACCCGAAGCTGCCGCCGTACTACCACCCCGGCGAGGACTCGACGGAGATCGAGTACATGCTCGGCCGCCGTCGTGCGCTGGGCGGTTTCCTGCCGGAGCGGCGCAGCAAGGCCAAGCCGCTGGTGCTGCCCGGTGACAAGGTGTACGAGGCCGTGCGCAAGGGCTCGGGCAAGCAGGAGGTCGCCACGACGATGGCGTTCGTCCGGCTGATCCGCGAGCTGGCCAAGGACGGCGAGATCGGCAAGCGGCTGGTCCCGATCATCCCGGACGAGGCCCGCACCTTCGGTCTCGACTCGATGTTCCCGACGGCCAAGATCTACAACCCGCACGGCCAGACCTACACCTCGGTCGACGCCCAGCTGATGCTGGCGTACAAGGAGTCCGAGCAGGGCCAGCTGCTGCACGAGGGCATCAACGAGGCCGGTTCGACCTCGTCGTTCACCGCGGCCGGCACCGCCTACGCCACGCACGGCGAGCCGATGATCCCGATCTACATCTTCTACTCGATGTTCGGGTTCCAGCGCACCGGCGACGGGCTCTACGCCGCCGCCGACCAGATGGCCCGCGGGTTCGTGCTCGGCGCCACCGCCGGGCGGACCACGCTGACCGGTGAGGGGCTGCAGCACGCCGACGGGCACTCGCTGCTGCTGGCGGCGACCAACCCGGCGGTGGTCAGCTACGACCCGGCGTGGTCGTTCGAGATCGCCCACATCGTGCGGGACGGCCTGCGCCGGATGTACGGCGAGGGCGGTCCGGACGGCAACGGCGAGAACATCTTCTACTACGTCACCATCTACAACGAGCCGTACCAGCAGCCGGCCGAACCGGAGAACCTCGACGTGGACGGGCTGCTCAAGGGCCTGTACCGGTACGCCGAGGCTCCCGGTGGCGACGGTCCGGAGGCGCAGATCCTGGTGTCGGGCGTGACCATGCCCGACGCGCTCAAGGCGCAGCGGATGCTGGCCGAGGAGTGGGGTGTGCGTGCGGCGGTGTGGTCGGCGACGTCGTGGGCGGAGCTGCGCCGCGAGGCCGTCGAGGTGGACAGGGACAACCTGCTCCACCCCGCGGACAGCCCCCGCGTGCCGTACGTGACCGAGGCGCTGCGCGGCGCCACCGGTCCGGTCGTGGCCGTGTCGGACTGGATGCGCGCGGTTCCGGACCTGATCCGGCCGTGGGTGCCCACCGACATGCTGACGCTGGGCACCGACGGGTTCGGTTTCTCCGACACCCGGCCCGCCGCGCGGCGGTACTTCCTGGTCGACGCCGAGTCGATCACGGTCGGTGTGCTGACCGCGCTGGCCAAGCGCGGCGAGGTGGCGCAGGACAAGGTGGTCGAGGCGGCTCGCCGGTATCGCATCGACGACGTGTCGGCCGCGGGTCCGCAGACCTCGGACGCCGGTAACGCTTGACGCGATCTGTCAGGATGGGGACCCTCCGAAACATCTGATGTTTCGGAGGGTCCCTGTTTGTTGAAGAGGGAGATGTGCCAGTGACCAAGCGCCGCCTGCCCCGCCCAGCCGAGCTCGCCGAGATCCTGCGGCCGAAGCCGATCGTGCTCAACCCGACCGACCGGCGCCTGGCGAACGCCCACACCATCCCGGACCTGCGCACGATCGCCAGGGGGCGGACCCCGCGGGCGGTGTTCGACTACACCGACGGCGCCGCGGAACTGGAGGACAGCCTGCTGCGCGCGCGGCAGGCGTTCCGCAGGGTGGAGTTCCGGCCGAGGGTGCTGCGTGATGTGTCCGAAGTGGACACCTCACGGGAGATTCTCGGTGTCCGGTCGGAACTTCCGTTCGCGTTCGCGCCGACCGGGTTCACCAGGATGATGAACCACGAGGGCGAGCCCGCGGTCGCCAGGGTGGCACAGGAGGCGGGGATTCCGTACGCGTTGTCGACCATGGGCACCACGTCGGTCGAGGACGTCGCCGCGGCGGCTCCACGGGCGCGCAAGTGGTTCCAGCTCTACGTCTGGCGGGACCGGGAAGCCGGGAAGGACCTCGTCCAGCGGGCGGCCGACAGCGGTTACGACACGCTCCTGCTGACCGTCGACGTCCCGGTCGGCGGAGCGCGGATGCGCGACGTGCGCAACGGCCTGACCATCCCGCCCGCGTTGACACTGAAGACGTTCGTCGACGGCGCGCTGCACCCGGCGTGGTGGTTCAACCTGCTCACCACCGAGCCCCTGACGTTCGCGTCGTTCCGGTCGTGGAACGGCACCGTCGCGGAGCTGCTGGACACGCTGTTCGACCCGGCGCTGAACTTCGACGACGTCGAATGGCTGCGTGGTATCTGGCCGGGCAAGCTCGTGATCAAGGGCATCCAGAACCCGGCCGACGCCCGTCGCGTCACCGAACTCGGTGCCGACGCGGTGGTGGTGTCCAACCACGGCGGCAGGCAGCTGGACCGTGCCCCGACGCCGCTGGAACTGCTGCCCCGGGTACGCGAGGCGATGCCGCGTGGCGAGGTGTGGCTGGACGGCGGGATCCTGTCCGGCGCGGACATCGTGGCCGCGGTGGCCAACGGCGCGGACGCGTGCCTGGTGGGGCGGGCCTACCTGTACGGCCTGATGGCCGGCGGGGAGCGCGGGGTGCGGCGGGCGCTGGAGATCCTGCGCACGGAGGTCGTCCGCACGATGCGCCTGCTGGGCGTGCGCAGCCTCGCCGAGCTGACGCCCGACCACGCGACGGTGCTGTAGCCGCCCCGGTCGCGCCTGCGGCGCCGCTACGAAGGGCCCCTTGATTGCGAGACTCGCAAGGATGGTGCCGTTGACTGCGTACGCGGGGTCTCGTTCGTGGTGACCACTGGTGCCACGGTGGCGGCTGGGGCAGATGGGGCGCCTGGGTTCGCGTGAAGGCCGAGTTTCTGTCGCCTGACGGGATGAAGGTGGCCTTCACGAACTTCACGACCCAGGTCTCGCCACCCGCACCGGGCATGCCGTGAAGGGGGCCATCACGGCGTCTGATGCCGTGATGGCCCCCTTCACGGCACAGGCCGACTTGCGTTCACGCGAACGAGTGACGAAGATTTCCGCTAGCTCGGTGAAAATTTGCTTTCACATAGTGGAAATCGAGGTGGGAGATGTTCGTCCAGGAACTCGCCCCGCTGGCCGGCTCCCTCGCGCTGTCCGCGCTGGCCGCGACGCTCCCCCTGGCCACCGTGCTGGTGCTGCTGGGCGCCGTGCGGATGAAGGCACACCTCGCCGGGCTGATCGGGCTCGCGGTCGCGCTGCTCGTCGCGGTGGTCCTGTTCGGCATGCCGGTCGGGCAGGCGCTGTCCGGCGCCGTGCAGGGCGCCGCGTTCGGCCTGTTCCCGATCATGTGGATCGTCGTCAACGCGCTGTGGATCTACCGGCTCACCGTCCGCACCGGGCACTTCGACGTGCTGCGCCGCTCGTTCGGCCGCGTGTCCGACGATCCACGCATCCAGGCGCTGATCATCGCGTTCTGCTTCGGCGCGCTGATGGAGGCGCTGGCGGGCTTCGGCGCACCCGTGGCGATCTCCACCGTGATGCTGGTGGCGCTGGGCTTCTCCCCGGTCAAGGCCGCCGTCGTCGCGCTGGTCGCCAACACCGCGCCGGTGGCCTTCGGCGCGATGGGAACGCCGGTCGTGACGCTGGCGCAGGTGACCGGGCTGCCGCTGGAGAGCGTGTCGTCGATCGTCGGCAGGCAGACACCGCTGCTGGCACTGGTCGTCCCGCTGCTGCTGGTGCTGCTGGTCGACGGCCGCCGCGGGCTGCGGGAGACCTGGGCACCCGCACTGGCCTGCGGGGTGGCGTTCGGCGTCGTCCAGTTCCTCGCGGCCAACTACGTCTCGGCACAGCTTGCCGACATCGGCGCCGCGCTGGCGGGCGCCGCCGCGGTCGTGCTCCTGCCGCATTCACGCAAGCCCGCCAGGGCGGAGGTCAAGGCATCCGTCCTCACCGGCGCGGCGACCGAGACACTGGACGGCTCCGACTCACGGGCCGACATCGTGCGGGCCTACACGCCGTACGCGCTGATCATCGTCATCTTCTCCGTCGCACAGCTTCCACCGGTGAAGAAGCTGCTGGACGGCGCGACCTGGAAGTTCGACTGGCCCGCGCTCGACGTCGCCAACGCCGCCGGGAAACCCGTGTCCGGCAACATATTCTCGATCCCGTTCCTGTCCACCGGCGGCACGCTGGTGCTGCTGGCGGGCGTGCTCACGGCGATCGTGCTGAAGGTGGCCGGCCGCGACACCGTCCGCGAATGGCTTGCGACGGTTCACGAGCTGCGGTTCGCCATCCTGACCGTCGTCAGCGTGCTGGCGCTGGCCTACGTGATGAACCTGTCCGGCCAGGCGACCACCATCGGCACGCTCATCGCCGGAGCCGGCGCCGGGCTGGCGTTCCTCTCGCCCATCCTCGGCTGGTTCGGCGTGGCGGTCTCCGGCTCGGACACCTCGGCCAACGCGTTGTTCGGCGCGCTGCAGGTCACCGCTGCCCACCAGGCCGGGCTCTCGGCCGACCTGCTCGCGTCGGCCAACAGCTCGGGCGGCGTGCTGGGCAAGATGATCTCGCCGCAGAACCTGACGATCGCGTGCGCGGCGGCGCAGCTGACCGGTCAGGAGGGCAACCTGCTGCGCAAAGTGCTGCCGTGGAGTATCGGGCTGCTGCTGGTGATGTGCCTGATCGTCGTCGGGCAGAGCACCTTCCTCAGCTGGATGCTGCCCTGACCGCCGCGGGCGCGCGCTTCACCGAGCGGTTCCAGCTCCACCAGCCGTGCACGACCAGCACGGCGAACACGATGTAGACCAGCGCCGAGAACCACAGGCCGGAGGCCAGCTGCAACGGGACGCCGACCGCGTCCACGACGAGCCAGACCAGCCAGAACTCGACCAGCCCCGCCGCCTGCGCGCCGAAGGCGACCAGCGTGCCGATGAAGATGGCCGCGTCCGGCCAGGGCGCCCAGGACGCGTCGAGCACGGTCAGCAGCAGCGCCATCGCGGCCGTCCCGGCGGCGAACAGGCCGAGCATGACCAGCCGCTCACGCGTCGATCCCCTGCGCACGACGACGCCGTAGACGGGATCACGCCGCCGGGTCCAGGCCCACCAGCCGTAGACGGAGATGGCCAGGATCGCGACCTGCCGCGCGGCCAGCCCGCCGAGGTGGGCGGAGATGTAGACGCTGAACAGCAGCACGGTGGCGGCCACCTGTACCGGCCAGGTCCACAGCGTCCGCCGCTGTGCGAGGAACACCACCGCCAGCGCGGCCAGTTGCCCGGCCAGCTCGGCGAAGGAGATCCACTGGCCGAGGACCGTCACCCCGGAACTGTGCAGGAAACCCACGGCGGCTCCTCCCGTCTGTCGCTCCCAGCACAACATGCGCGCCGGGCCCGGCATTTCCTCCCCACATGTGACGGGGCCAACACGACGAGTGGCCCCGGCGTGCACCGGGGCCACTCGTCGCGGGGCGCGTCCGTTACCGGTCGGTGCGCCCGAACCCGGCCGGCGGCGTCGGGGTGTCCGCGGGCGCCTGCTGGGTCGCACCGCGGTCGTGGCCGTGCCCGTTCCCGGCACCGACCTGGCCGCGGGAGCCCTGCGGGCTGAACTGGCCCTGGATGCTGGACATCCAGCCGTCCCACCGCTCCTGCGCCGGCTTGATCAGGCCGCCGCCGAAGCCGACGATGATCACGCCGCCGATGGTGGCCAGCACGGTGACCAGCACCGGCGTCGTCACCGTGGTGGCGATGTTGACCTGGTTCAGCGCGGCGATGATGCCGAACGCCATGATCAGCCAGTAGCTGCCGGTGCCGAGCGCCCGTCCCGCGGGCCTGCCGGACAGCGCGCCGTTGACTATGTCCCGCACCACCCTGGCGATCGCGGCGGCAACGATGATCAGGACCAGTGCGACGACGACGCGCGGCAGGAACGCGATCACGTCGTTGAGCAGCTGGCTCACCGGGTTGCTCTCGCCGAAGACACCGAACGACAGCTGTAGCGCGATCAGCAGAATGAAGTAGTACACGATCTTGCTGATGATCCCGACGGCGTCGACATTCGATTGCCGCATCATCCCGGACAAGCCCGTCTTGTCGACGAGTTTGTTGAATCCGAGCTTACCCAGCACGAGGGTCAGCGCCTTGGCGACCGCTTTGGCGATCAACCAGCCGATCAGCAGGATTACCAGAAATGCGAGCAATTTCGGCACGAACGTGGCTACCAGGTTCCACGCCTGCCCCAAGCCGTTCCTCAGCTGTTCACCCACGACGTCCCTCCTTGACCCGCGAGAATTCTTGTCCTGTCCGGATGGTTGAACAGCGCCCCGACCACGGCAACTCAGAGAAGCCACGATTGGGTGAGTAGGCTAGCGCCGGAAGATCCATTAGATGCATAGTTAAAGCACCGGTGGGGACCGGGGAGACGAGACCGCCCGACGCAGCGAGAACCGCGAGCGTCGGGCGGTCTCGATTTTCCGTTTTTCAGACGCCAGGTGCGTTTCGGAACATTCTTCACAAATCCGGGGCACGCTGCCCCGCCGGGACCGACGTACGATCGCGGCACCATGACGAGCACGAACAGCCGCCGACGGGCCGGCGTCTCGGCCAAGACACTGCGCAGGCTGGAACGCGCCTCCGGCCGGATGGCCACCGCCAGCGTCGCCGCGATGGAGGAGCAGCTGCCGTGGTTCGGCAGGCTGGCGGCCGACCAGCGGGCCAGCGTCCTGCTCATCACGCAGAACGGCGCGGCGGGATTCGTCGAGTGGCTGCGGAACTCGACCGAGGCACTGCGGTTCACCA
Organism: Amycolatopsis suaedae; assembly: GCF_004214935.1. Taxonomy (GTDB): domain Bacteria; phylum Actinomycetota; class Actinomycetes; order Mycobacteriales; family Pseudonocardiaceae; genus Amycolatopsis; species Amycolatopsis suaedae. Next base: position 517,878 of record NZ_SFCC01000003.1, on the reverse strand, counting down.
CCGAGGCCTTCCGCGACGCCCCCATGGAACTGTCCAGGTGGATCAGCCTGCGGCAGGCCGTCGCGCTGGTCCGGCTGGCCACCGAGGTGTTCGAGCAGCAGCTGCCCGAGTTCGCCGCCGACGAGGCCGAGCAGGCCACGCTCACCGAGGCGATCCTGCGCTACGGCAGGGAGATCGCCTTCGCCGCGGCCAACTCCTACGCGGCCGCGGCGGAGGCCCGCGGCGCGTGGGACGCCCGGCTGGAGGCCCTGGTCGTCGACGGCATCGTCCGTGGTGACGCGGAGGAGTCGGTGCTGTCGCGGGCGTCCGCGCTGGGCTGGGACCCGGCCGCGACGGCGACCGTGATGGTCGGAGCGCCGACGTCGGAGGACCCGCCGACGGTGGTGTTCGAGGTCCGCAGCCGGGCCGCGCGCATCGGCCGTCCGGTGCTGCACAGCGTCCAGGGCTCGCGGCTGGTGGTCGTCGTCGGCGGGCCCACCGACGGCACGGCGAAGGAGCGGTCGATCCTGCCGAAACTGGCCACGGCGTTCGCCGGCGGGCCGGTGGTGGCCGGCCCGACCGTGCCGAGCCTGGCCGAGGCACACATCAGCGCCACCGAGGCGCTGTCCGGCCTGCGGGCGGTGGTCGGCTGGCCGTCGGCGCCCCGCCCGGTGCGCTCCGCCGACCTGCTGCCCGAGCGGGCGCTGGCCGGCGACCCGGAGGCCGAACGGCTGCTGGTCGAGGAGGTCGCCAAGCCACTGGAGGACGCCGGGCCCGCGCTGCTGAGCACCGTCGAGACCTACCTGGAAACGGGTGGTGTGCTGGAGAACTGCGCCCGCACGCTGTTCGTGCACCCCAACACCGTCCGCTACCGCCTTCGCCGGGTCGCCGACCTCACCGGCAGGCATGCCGCCGACCCGCGGGACGCGCTCGTACTACGGATCGCGCTCACCGTCGGCAGACTCGCCAGGGCACGCGGGATCTGGTGACGCAATTCACGCGGAAACTGCCTATACCCGACAAGCCAGAGCCGCTAAGGCTGCCCAACCGGGCGTCACCGTTGTAGGGTTCCTACAACAATCGGTGATGCGACTTCGTCATCGGCGGCATCCCACCACGGCGGTCCCACCCTGTTCCCTATAGGGGTGACCGCTCTCCTCGCCCCCGGACAGGGGTCCCAGGCCCCCGGCATGCTCACCCCGTGGCTCGAGCTGGACGGCGCCCGCGAGCGCGTACAGCGCTGGTCCGAGCGCACCGGGCTCGACCTCCTCCGGCTCGGCACCGAAGCCGGTGCCGAGGAGATCCAGGACACCGCCATCACCCAGCCACTGATCGTGGCGCTGTCGCTGCTCGCCCACGAGCAGCTGCGCGACCAGCTGCCCGCCGACGGCCCGGTGGCAGGCCACTCGGTCGGCGAGCTGGCCGCGGCGGCCATCGCCGGGGTGTTCTCCGCCGACGACGCCGTGGCACTGGCCGCCGTGCGGGGCGCGGAGATGGCCAAGGCGTGCGACGCCGAGCCGACGAGCATGGCCGCGGTGATGATGGGCGACCCGGACGAGGTCGTCGCCTGGCTGGCCGAGCACGGTCTCACCGCCGCCAACCGCAACGGCGCCGGCCAGATCGTCGCCTCCGGCGCCGCCGCGGCGATCGAGCACATCGTCGCCGAGCCGCTGGCCGGTACCAAGGTGCGTGCCCTGAAGGTGGCCGGCGCGTTCCACACCGACTACATGGCACCCGCCGAGCAGGCCCTGGCCCGGCACGCCGCCGGCATCGTCCCCGCCGACCCGGTACGGCCGCTGCTGTCCAATGCGGACGGAACGGTCGTCACCAGCGGCGCGGAGTACCTGGACCGCCTGGTCAAGCAGGTCACCAGGCCGGTGCGCTGGGACCTGACCATGGACGGGCTGGTCTCGCTGGGGGTCACCGGGACGGTCGAACTGCCGCCGGCGGGCACCCTGACCGGCCTGGTCAAGCGGCAGCTCAAGGGCACCGTGACGAACATTCTCGCTCTCAAGACCCCCGCCGACGCGGCAAAGCTCCAGGAGGCCGAGTGACCCAGACACTGCGACTGCACCAGGGACCGCAGGCGACCCGCATCCTCGGTGTGGGCAGCAGGCAGCCGGACAAGGTCGTCACCAACGACGACCTTTCCGAGATCATGGACACCAGCGACCAGTGGATCCGCGAGCGCGTCGGCATCATCGAGCGCCGGTTCGCCGAGAAGGACGAGTCGCTTGTCGACATGGCGGTCATCGCCGGACGGCGTGCGGTGGCCGACGCGGGCCTCGCGCCGTCCGATGTGGACACCGTGATCCTGCCCAACTGCACCATGCCCACGCTGATCCCGAACGCCGCCGCGCAGGTGGCCGACCGGATCGGCGTCCAGGCCCCCGGAGCGTTCGACCTCAACGCCGCGTGTGCCGGATTCTGCTACGGCCTCGGTGTCGCGTCCGACCTCATCCGCGCCGGCTCGGCCGGCAAGGTCCTGGTGATCGGCGCCGAGAAGCTCACCGACTCCGTCGACCCGGTCGACCGGGCCAACGCCATCATCTTCGCCGACGGCGCCGGTGCGGTGGTCGTGGGACCGTCCGAGCAGCCGGAGATCGGCCCGGTCGTCTGGGGCAGTGCCGGCGACCTCGTCGACACCATCGGCATGCGTGACGGCAAGTACATCTACCAGGAGGGCCAGTCGGTCTTCCGCTGGGCGACCACCAAGATCGCCCCGATCGCGCTGCAGGCGATCGAGGCCGCGGGCATCCAGCCGTCCGATGTGGACGTGCTCATTCCGCACCAGGCGAACCTGCGTATCGTCGAGGCCATCGCCAAGCGGCTGCGGGCCAACGGCGCGCGCGAGGACATGGTGGTCGCCGACGACATCAAGTACTCGGGCAACACCTCGTCAGCCTCCATTCCCATGGCGCTGGACCACATGCGGGCCGCCGGCAGGGTGAAGAAGGGCGACGTGGTACTGATGGTCGGGTTCGGGGCCGGGCTTTCCTACGCCGGCCAGGTCGCCATCTGCCCGTGAGGCAAACAAACCGGTGAAGAACAGGAAGGAAACAGCAAGTGGCTGACAAGGAAGAGATCCTGGCGGGTCTGGCGGAGATCGTTGAAGAGGTCGCCGGCGTGGCCCAGGATGACGTGAGCACCGAGAAGTCGTTCGTCGACGACCTCGACATCGACTCGCTGTCCATGGTCGAGATCGCGGTCCAGGCCGAGGACAAGTTCGGTGTGAAGATCCCCGACGACGAGCTGGCCAACCTGAAGACCGTCGGCGACGCGGTCGACTACGTCGCCGCGAACTCCAAGTAACACCTACCGGTGCCGACCTCTGGGAGACTTGCCATGAGCAACAACGACGTCGTGATCACCGGGCTGGGCGCGACCACGCCCCTCGGCGGGGACGTCGCTTCCACCTGGGAAGGTCTGCTGTCCGGCCGCAGCGGTGTCGAGCCGCTGGAGGCCGAATGGGTCGAGAAGTTCGGCCTCCCGGTGAAGATCGCGGCGCAGCTCGCGGTCGAACCGACGGAGATCCTGCCGCGGGTCGAGGCCCGCAGGCTCGACCGCAGCGAGCAGGTCGCCATGGTGGCCACCCGCGAGGCCTGGGCCGACGCCGGCCACGGTGAGGACACCGTGGACCCGGACCGGCTCGCCGTCGTGGTCGGCACCGGTATCGGTGGCGCGACCACCCTGCTGAACCAGGACGACCTCCTGGAGAACGCCGGGCTGCGCAAGGTGTCGCCGCTGACCGTCCCCATGCTGATGCCCAACGGCCCGGCCGCGCACGTCGGGCTGGAGGTCAAGGCCAGGGCCGGGGTGCACGCCCCGGTGTCGGCCTGCGCGTCCGGCGCCGAGGCGCTGGCGTGGGCGTGGCGGATGCTGCGTGCCGGTGAGGCCGACGTGGCCGTCGCCGGTGGCGCGGAGGCGGCCATCGCCGCCATCACGATGGCCGGGTTCGCCCAGGCCCGCACGATGAGCACCCGCAACGACGACCCGCACCGCGCGTCGCGGCCGTGGGACGTCAAGCGGGACGGGTTCGTGCTCGGCGAGGGCGCGGGCATCATGGTGCTGGAGCGCGCCGAGTACGCGAAGGCCCGTGGCGCGAAGATCTACGGCAGGCTGGCCGGGATCGGCACCAGCGCCGACTCGTACCACATCACCGCGCCGGACCCGGAGGGCACCGGCCAGGCCAGGGCCATCAGCGCCGCGATCCGCTCCGCCGGGCTCGACCCGGCGGACATTGGTCACGTCAACGCGCACGCCACCTCGACCCCGGTCGGCGACGTGGGCGAGACGGTCGCCGTGCGCAAGGCCATCGGCGAGCACCCGATCCTCACCGCGCCGAAGAGCGTGCTCGGTCACCTGCTGGGTGCCGCCGGCGCGGTCGAGGCCATCGCCACGGTGCTGTCCATCAAGGAAGGCGTCATCCCGCCGACCATGAACATCGAGCAGCTCGACCCCGGCGTCACGCACGACGTCGTCATCGGCGAGCCGCGCAAGATCGATCTGACGGCCGCGATCAGCGACTCGTTCGGCTTCGGCGGCCACAACGTCGCACTGGCGTTCGCTCCCGCCTGAGTTCCATGCCAGGGAAGGCCACCTTCATCACGCCGGTGAGGGTGGCCTTTCCGTGTCTCAGCACTTGACGTGCTCGGGGCTGGTGCCGGCGGGCACGATGTCGAGCTTCCAGGCGTTGCCCTCCCAGACGGCAGGCAGCACCAGCCGCCAGCGGATGCACCGTTCGGGCAGCTCGGGCGGGGCGTCGGCCGGGTCCTGCACGCTGGTGAACGCCACCAGGATCTGCAGCTGCTGCCGTGGCAGGCCCTCGATCCGGTAGACGAGGATGCTGCCGTCGTGCGTGGTCCGGTAGTTGGCGAGCCACTCGTCCCTCGGCTGGGACTGGATCCGCGCGCTGGTCACCACCGTCTTCCAGCGGTCGTAGCTGCGGCCGTTGATCGCGTCGAAGTACGTCTGCAACAGCTGCCGCACCCGCTGGTCCTCCGGGTGCGCCGCGGCGTCCGGTGTCAACTGGACCGTCGGCGGTCCCGGCTGCTGCTCCGGCGGCAGGGTGCTGACCGAGGTCGCCGCCACCTCGCCGGTGTCCTCGGGCTGCGGCTTCCGGTACACCTCGCGGGCGAGCAGCCCGCCACCGACGGTCAGCGACAGGATCACGATCAGGGCGGGCAGCAGCCACCGCTGCCGGTAGCTGGGAGCAGGCTTGCCAGGCACCTCTACAGAGTGTCAGCCCACCTGGTGCAGCCAGGTCACCGGGGCACCGTCACCGGCGTGCCGGAACGGTTCCAGCGCCTCGTCCCAGTTCGCGCCCAGCAGCTCATCGAGCTTGTGCGCGAGCTGCTCGCCTGCCCGGCTCTGCGCGACGAGGGACCGGAGCTGGTCCTCGCCCACCACGATGTCGCCGTTGGCGCTGGCCCGGCCGTGCCAGAGCCCGAGGCCCGGCACGTAGCAGAAGCGCTCACCGTCCACGCCGGGGCTGGGCTCCTCGGTGACCTCGAACCGCAGCATCGGCCACGCCTTGAGCGCGGCGACGAGACGCGCGCCGGTGCCGGCGTCACCACGCCAGCCACACTCGGCACGCAGCTGCCCGGGAGCGGCGGCCTGCGCCGTCCACTTCAGATCCACTCGGCCACCCAGGGTGCCTGAAATAGCCCACTCGACGTGCGGACATACCGCAGACGGCGACGAGTGGACGTACACCACACCACGGGTGTTTCCACGGGTGCTCACTGCTGACCTCCGCTGCTCGACGAGGTGCGTCTTCCCCTACGACCTCTCGAACGGCTGGCCTGCGTACCACATTGTGCACCTCATGCGCGTCTTTGGCCACATCAACCACACAAGTATCACCCTCATCCGGGTGGGCGCCGCCGCTGCGCCGTTCGGATCACGACCGTTCCTCCCGTGCGCGGGACCGTGCGGCTACGGTATGCGCGAAGAATCGAACACTTTCGGGGGAGGTTCAGGGTGCGGCTGGTCCGCCTCGCGCAGAAGCCGTCCCGCGTCGCCGACGACATCCGGGCCGCGCTGGCGTCGCTCGGCCGGGGCAACACGGTGATCGGCGGCGTCGCCGTGGTCGGCGTGCAGCCTCCGGGCTGCCCACGCGCGGTCGACGCCGTCGTGCTGCTGCCCAAGGCTCTGCTGATCGTGGTCGGCGTCGACCTGCCGGACCCGGCAATGAAGCTGGAGGCGCCGCTGGCCGACCAGTGGAAGGCCGACGGCTGGCCGCTGGTCGGCACCGACGAGGCGTCCAATCCGGCCGTCGAGGCGCTGTCCAGGGCGGCCTCGGTGGCCACTCACCTGCGTTCCGTTGGCGAGCTGCCCGTTCCCGTCGGGACGGTGATCGCCGTCGGGCCGTACGTGGAGACCGTCGAGCAGCCGCCCGCCGACCTGGCCGGCCCGGTGCGGGTCCTGCACCCGACCCCGACCAGCATGCTGGCCGCGACCGTCTCGCTGGCGTCGGCGGCCGAGCCGTGCTCGGTGGCCACGGCCCGCACGCTGCTGGCGGCGCTCGCCCCGGAGACCGCCCGGCTCGACGACGAGGTACTGGCAGGCGAGGGCTTCGAGCCGGCGCCGGAACCCGTCGAGGAGGCCGACCCGCTGGTCGCGCTCGCGCCGACGGTGCCAGCCGAGCCGCCCACCCAGCCGATGCGTCACCCGAAGGGCAGGCCGACCGGCGCGGTCCGCCGAGCGGCCCCCTCGGCGACGCTGCCGCCGCTGTCGAAGGTCACTCCGGTCCCGCCGCCCGCACCGGCCCCCGCGCCGCCGCCCCGGCCCGCGGCGGCCCCGAGGCAACCGGTGCGCTGGCTGCCGATGGCGGCGATGGGGCTGCTGCTGGCCCTGCTGGTGACGGCCGTCGTGATGGCGGCGACCGGCGACTCCGGCGAGCAGCCGCCCGCGCAGGCCGCGCCGCCGCCCGTACCGTCCGGGCCGCAGGTGGACGGGGTGTCGTTCGTGGAGCGGGCCGCCGGCACGGTGCCGACGTGTGCCCCGCACGCGTTCGGCGACACGCAGGCGATGCTGGAGCGCACGCCGTGCACGGCGCTGCGCCGCGCCAGCTACGAGGCGACGCTGGACGGCCGCAGGGCCGCGGTGTCGATGGCCGTGGTGGAGTTCGGTGTCGCCGCCCAGGCGGGCACGTTCAAGCAGCTGGTCGACGGGCCGGGCAACGGCGGGATCGCCGACCTGGCCACCGAGACCGGCCGCTGGCCGGGCCAGCCGCCGGCGTTCCTCGGCGCGAGCTACCAGAGCATGGCCAGCCAGACCACCATCCGGACCGTGCAGGCCTGCTGGCTGGACGGCCCCTCGACGCCGGCCGACCCGGCCCTGACCCGCATCGCCCGCGCCGCCCTGAGCCTGCCCACCCCCGGTCCCTGACGGCTCGAAGCACTCCCGGCGGGACGGGCGGCGGTGGTGGCGGCGTGCGGGAGCGTGGAGTTGGCGTGCACGAAGGTGGGACTCGCGTGCGGGAAGGTGGGACTCGCGGGTCCGTAGGGCGAGCGGGATGTCTCACGGTATGAACTCCACGCTCGTGCACGCGAACTCTGCCGTCCGGCACGCGAGTGCTACCTTCCCGCCCGCTACCCGGCGGGACCGGACAGGGCATCGCGGTGAAGGGGGCCTTCACGGCGTCTGATGCGGGAGGGCCTCGGCAACGTCGGGTGGTCCGGAGCGCGTCATTCGCGTTCCGGAAGGCGAGACTCGCGGTCCGGCCCGGCAGGGCCGCGCGAGCGGCCCGTTCGGCCAGGCGAGGACAGGACTGGTCTCGCGATCTGGACCCGGCACGCCAAGCAGTGGGACTGGGTAGGGGGAACGTGCAACTCGCGGGTCCGGAACGGTCGACTCGCGGGTCGGGAACGGACAACTCGCGCGAACGGCCCCTTCACGTGGGCGACCGGCACCAGGTGAGAACCCGGTCCACATCGTGAGTTCTGCGCTCACGCACGCGAGTTCTACGTTCCGGCACGCGAGTTCCACGCTCGAGACCAGCCACCTCGCCCTGCCCGCACCTGGACTCTGCCGGGGCCCCGACGTCTCACGTGCTGAAGGTGGTCTTCACGTGCTGTGGGCCGTTGCCGGAGCGTCAGAGGCCGTACTCCTCCAGCAGACGCAACCACACCTCGCTGATCGTGGGGTAGGACGGCACCGCGTGCCAGAGCCTGCTCAACGGCACCTCGCCGACGACGGCGATCGTCGCCGAGTGCAGCAGCTCCGCCACGTCCTGGCCGACGAACGTCACACCGACCAGCACGTCGCGCTCGGTGTCGACGACGATCCGTGCCTTGCCGGTGTAGTCGTCGGCCTGCAGGGCCGATCCGGCAACCGCGATGTCGAGGTCCAGCACCCGGTGCGGCGCGCCCTCGGCGGCCTCGGTCAGGCCGACCGACGCAACCTCCGGGTCGGTGAACACCACCTGCGGCACCGCGCCGTGGTCCGCCGTGGTGGCGTGGGCGCTCCAAGCCGAGGTGTCGACGTCACCGCCACGGGCCCGCGCGGCGATCACGTCGCCGACCGCCCGCGCCTGATACTTGCCCTGGTGGGTCAGCATCGCCCGGCCGTTGACGTCACCGGCCGCGTACAGCCAGCCACCGTCCACTCCGGACACCAGACCGGTGTCGTCCACCTCCAGAGCGTCGCCGTCGGACAGGCCGACCGACGCCAGGCCCAGGTCGTCGGTGGCCGGCCGCCTGCCGGTGGCGACCAGCAGCTGGTCGGCGACCACCTCGATGCCGTCGGGCAGCTGGACGTGCACCACACCGTCGCGTTCGGACACCCGTTCGGCGGAGGCGTTGGCGTGTACCCGCACGCCGTCGGCACGCAGGCCCTCGGCGACCAGGTCGCCGGCGAACTCAGGCATCCGGGGCAGCGGCCGGTCGCCGGACAGGATCAGGTCGACCTGCGACCCCAGCCGCGCCCACGCCTGCGCCATCTCGACGCCGACCACCCCGCCGCCGATCACGGCGAGCCTGGCGGGAACCTCGCTCGCCGCGGTGGCCTCGCGCGACCCCCACGCGTTCACCTCGGACAGGCCGGGAATCGGCGGCTGCTTCGGCACGCTGCCCGTGCAGACCACGACCGCGTGCCGGGCCCGCAGCACCCTGCCGTCGTCCAGGGTCACCTCGCGTTCGCCGCTGAGCCTGCCGCGGCCACGCACCGGCACGATGCCCGCACCCTCGGCCCAGCGCACCTGGCCCGCGTCGTCCCAGTGGGACGTGAACGCGTCCCTGCGGGCGAACACGGCGGCCGGATCGAGTCCGCCGTCCACCGGCACACCGGGCACCCTTCGCGCGGCCTCCAGCGCGATTCCGGGGCGCAGCAACGCCTTGCTGGGCATGCAGGCCCAGTACGAGCACTCCCCGCCGAACCGCTCGTGCTCGACGAGCGCGGCCGTCAAGCCGCCGCGCACCGCACGTCCGGCGGCGTTCTCACCGACCGGCCCACCGCCGATGACCACGACGTCAAAGGTCTCCTCTGGCATGACCCCAGCGCACACCACAGCGGCCCCCCGCGCAAGTCCGGGGATCCCACAGCGGATTCACAATCACGACAGGTATCCTGCCTGCCGACCGGAATACCGGGGGCGATCGAACACTTGGGAGCATCTCGTGGCGAAGAACACCGCTGTCCAATTGCTGGACGACATCACCGGCGAGCCGGCCGAGGAAACGGTGTTGTTCGCTTTCGAGGGCATCGAGTACCAGATCGATCTGTCCGGCGAGAATGCCGAGACGCTGCGGGAGGTTCTCGAGCGGCACGCGAATGCGGGCAGGCGCACGGGTGGCCGCAAGCGCAAGCGCCGGATCATCGCGCTGCCGGCGAAGAAGAAGACCACGGCTCGCAAGTCCGCTGCTGCCGAGAAGAAGCCCGCCAAGGCCGCGAAGAGCACCGGAACCAAGCGTCAGGCGGCCGCGAAGAAGAGCGAGCCAGTAAAGAAGAACGAGACGAAGAACACTCGGAAAACCGCGGCGAAGAAGGCGCCGGTGCGCAAAGCGCCGCCGGTCACCTTCTCCGCCGCGAAATAGCCGCTAAAGCGCCTTGAGTTCCTCGACGATGTCCCCGACCGACGATTTCGCGTCACCGAAGAGCATGCTTGTCTTCGGGTCGTAGAACAGGTCGTTGTCGATTCCGGCGAATCCGGAACTCATCGAGCGTTTCAACACGATGACCGACCGGCTGGCGTTGACCTTCAGGATCGGCATCCCGTAGATCGGCGAGGACGGATCGGTCTCCGCCGCCGGGTTGGTCACGTCGTTGGCTCCGATGACCAGTGCGACGTCGGTCTGCGCGAACTCGGAGTTGATCTCGTCCATCTCCTTGAGCCGCTCGTACGGGACGTCGGCCTCGGCCAGCAGCACGTTCATGTGCCCCGGCATGCGGCCGGCGACCGGGTGGATGGCGTAGGAGACCGTGATTCCCTTGCCCTCCAGCAGGTCGGCCATCTCCCGGACGGCGTGCTGCGCCTGCGCCACCGCCATGCCGTACCCGGGCACGACGACGACCCTGCTCGCGTAGGCCATCTGGATCGCGGTGTCGGCCGCGCTGGTGCTGCGCACCGGGCGCTGCTCGCCACTGCCGCCACCGGCGGCGACGGCCGCGCCGCCGAACCCGCCGGCGACGATGGCCGGGATCGACCGGTTCATCGCCTTGGCCATCAGGTTGGTCAGGATCGAACCGGACGCGCCGACGATCATGCCGGCCACGATGAGCGCGGTGTTGTCCAGCGCGAGGCCCATGGCCGCTGCCGACAGGCCGGTCAGCGCGTTGAGCAGCGAGATGACCACCGGCATGTCGGCGCCGCCGATCGGCAGCACCACCATCACGCCGAGCACGGCCGACGCCACCAGCAGCCCGATGATCAGCAGCTCGCTGGTCGCGCCGAAGGAGATCGCCACACCGCAGGCCACCGAGCCGACCAGCAGCAGCAGGTTGACCGGCTGCTGCACCTTGCCCAGCGTCACCGGCCGCCCGGTGATCATCTCCTGCAGCTTGCCGAACGCGATCAGCGAACCCCAGAACGACACCGAGCCGACCAGCGCCGCGAACAGCGAGGCGATCGCCACGTACACCGGCTCGTGGGCGTAGCCCTCGGTGGTGCGGAACTCGACCCAGGCGATCAACGCCACCGCGCCGCCGCCGACGCCGTTGAACAGCGCCACCATCTGCGGCATCGCGGTCATCTTCACCTTGCGGGCCGACGGGATGCCGACCACGGTGCCGATGCCGACGCCGAGTGCGATCAGCACCCAGTCGCTCATTCCCGGCGTGAGCAGGGTGGCGACCACGGCGATGCCCATCCCGACCGCGGCGATCCAGTTGCCGCGCACCGCGGTACGCGGGCCGGTCAGGCCCATCAGGCCGTAGATGAACAGGGCGAACGCGATGATGTAGAGAACTGCGATGAGACTGGTCACGAGTCGGCCCCCTTGTCGCGGTCGGCCCGCTTGTCCTTGAACATGGCCAGCATCCGGTCGGTGACCAGGAATCCGCCGACGACGTTGATCGTGCCGAAGGCGATGGCGATGACCAGCAGGATCTTGTTGAACACGCCCTCGACGCCCGTGCCGAGCACGATCAGGCCGCCGAGCAGGACGATGCCGTGGATGGCGTTGGTACCCGACATCAGCGGCGTGTGCAGCGTGTTGGGGACCTTGGAGATGACGGCGAAGCCGACGAAGCCGGCCAGCACCAGGATCGCGATGTTCTGCAGCATCAGGACTCCTCTCCGCGGCCGGTGACGCACGCCCCGGCGATGATCTCGTCGGAGAAGTCCAGGTGGAGCTTGCCCTCGTCGTCCACCAGCAACTCCACCAGCTCGGTCAGGTTGCGCGCGTAGAGCTCGCTGGCGTGCGCGGGCATGTCCGCGGGCAGGTTCAGCGGCGAGGTGATGGTCACCCCGTGCCGCACCACGTCGGTGCCCGGCTCGGTCAGCTCGCAGTTGCCGCCGGACTCGCCCGCCATGTCGACGATGACGCCACCCGCGGGCATGCCCTCGACGGCCGCGGCGGTGACCAGCGTCGGCGCCTTGCGGCCGGGGACGAGCGCGGTGGTGACCACCACGTCGAACTTCGTGATGGCCTCGGTGAGCCTGCGCTGCTGTTCGGCCCGTTCCTCCTCGGTGAGCTCGCGCGCGTAACCGCCCTCGCCCACCGCCTCGATCCCGAGGTCGAGCCACTGCGCGCCGACCGACTTGACCTGCTCGGCCACCTCGGGCCGCACGTCGTAGCCGGTGGTGCGGGCACCGAGCCGCCGAGCCGTGGCCAGTGCCTGCAGCCCGGCGACGCCCGCGCCGAGCACCAGCACCTCGGCCGGCGGGACGGTGCCTGCCGCGGAGGTGAGCATCGGGAAGAAGCGGGGCAGCCGGTCGGCCGCGCGCAGGACCGCGCGGTAGCCGGCGACGCTGCTCTGCGAGGACAGCGCGTCCATCGCCTGCGCGCGGGAGATGCGGGGAATGGACTCGACGGCCAGGCCGGTCACCCCGGCGTCGGCCAGAGCCTTGACACCATCCACATCGGACAGCGGGTTGAGGAAGCCGATGAGCACGGTTCCCTTGTCGAGCTTGGCGATCTCCTCCCGCGTCGGCGGGGTGACCTTGAGGACGAGCGGCGCCTTCCAGGCGTCACCGATCTCGGCGCCCGCCTCGGTGTAGGCCTCGTCGGACAGTGCCGCGCCGGACCCGGCGCCGGCTTCGACCACGACACGTATGCCGTTGCGAGCGAGTCTGGGCACGGCCTTGGGCACCATCGCGACCCGGCGTTCACCGGGCCTCGACTCCTTGACCACGCCTATGGTGAGTGGAACGTCAACCACCTGGCGACCTCCCTGTCGAGGTGCTGGGGCCACACGGACGACGAGGGGTGACAGGCGGTGCCCAGGCGCCTGATCCATCTACGTCCAGATGACCGCTTCACGATCAATGTCACGTCTACCACGGCCGGTGTGTCCTGCGGCACCACCCGCTGGCGGACAGTGTGCCCCTAACTTGTGTGTTCCGGGTCACTGCGCCAGTTGGCCACGCCGAGCAAGATCAGGCGGAGTCGTTTTTCCGCCGTTCGGAGTATTCGCCGGTCGGTTCCGGCGCCGCGGGGACGGACGTCGAGCAGGTCCTCCACCGTGGCGAGCATCGCGGTGACGATCAGGCCCGCCATCATGTGCAGGTCCTCCGAGCTCCAGGCCCGCAGCTGGTCGAAGCGGGCCAGGTCGACGGCGAGTTCGCTGGCGAACAGCCGTAGCTCGTCGGCGATGGCCCGCTGTATCGGGCCGGCGCCACCGTAGCGTTCCCGCAGCAGGAATCGGAAGTGATCCTCGTGACGGCGGACGTGGACGTGCAGTGTGTGCACCGAGTCGCGGATGATGTCGCCGGAGCTCGTTTCCCCTGTTCGCGCCGACCGGAGCATGTCACGCAGTGTGCGCATCGACTGCTCGACCAGCTCAACCCCGAGTTCCTCCATCGAGGCGAAGTGCCGGTAGAACGCCGTGGGCACGATGCCCGCGCCCCGGGTCACTTCCCGCAGGCTGAGATCGGCGAACCCGCGCTCGTCCAGCAGTGACAGGGCCGTCTCCAGCAGCGCCTGCCTGGTGCGGCGCTTGCGTTCCTGCCTGGTGTTCGTCTCGGATTCCGTCGCTGTCACCGTTCCAGCCTACGACTGTGCACCTATCGCTCAGCTCACACTACGCCCGAGTTGACACATGCGGGGCACCCTCGGGCATGCTTGAGTGCACAGGCGTTCACTCAAGGAGGTCGGGATGGGCAGGCTGACCGCGCTGGCGGAGGCGTTGCTCACGCCCCACGGCGTGGACCGCTACCTCGAACTGCTGGACCCGATGCTGGTGCGGCGCGAGATCCGCGGCGTCGTCACCGGCGTGCGGCACCAGACGCCGAGGTCGGTGACGCTGACCGTGCGGCCGAGCAAGGCCTGGCCGGGGTTCACCTGCGGCCAGTACACGCGGGTCACCGTGGACATCGACGCGGTGCGGCACTCGCGGTGCTACTCGCTGTCCGGATCCCAGCACCGGGCCGGCGAGCTGGAGCTGCACATCAGCACCGTTCCCGACGGGCTGGTGTCGCGGTACCTGCGCGAGCACGCGCGCCCGGGCATGGTGCTCGGGCTTTCCCGCCCGCAGGGCGAGTTCACGTTGCCGCCGCAGCGGCCGGAGCGGATCCTGCTGATCGCCGGGGGCAGCGGGATCACTCCGGTGCTGTCCATGCTGCGCACGCTGGCCGACGAGCGGTACGGCGGCGAGGTCACGCTGCTGTACTACACCGCGCGGCCCGCCGACCAGCCCTACCGCGACGAGCTGGCCGAACTGGCCGGACGCCCCGGTGTCCGGGTCGTCGTGGTGCACACCCGTGACCACTCAGGCAGCGGGCCGCGTGGCCACTTCCGCGCAGCACATCTTTCCGAGGTCGCCCCCTGGTACCGCGAGGCACCGGCGTACGTATGCGGTCCGGTGCCGCTGCTGGAGGCGGTCCGGAAGCTGTACGACCGCCACGGCCTCGGTGAACAGCTGCACACCGAACAGTTCACCCCGGCGGCGGGCTTCGCCGCCGGAAGCGGGGACACCACCGGGCGGGTGCGGTTCACCCGCAGCGGCAGGGAGGCAGGCAACACCGGCTCGTCCCTGCTGGAGCAGGCGGAAGCCGCCGGGCTGACGCCGGAGTACGGCTGCCGGATGGGGATCTGCTTCTCCTGCACCGCCCGCAAGTCCACCGGTCGCGTGCGTGACCTGCGGTCGGGCGCGGAGTCGGCGCAGGACGACGAGGAGATCCAGCTGTGCGTGTCCGCGCCCGTCGGCGACGTCGCCATCGAAGTTTAGGAGGGTTTCATGACCGGCTTGCAGGACCGGCTGACGCCGGAACAGGTCGAGGAGTTCGGCCGCGAACTGGACGAACTGCGTCAGCGGATCGTCGACGACCTCGGCACGGCCGACGTCGAGTACATCCACAAGGTGATCCGGACCCAGCGCGGGCTGGAGGTGCTGGGACGCGGGCTGATGTTCGCCGGGTTCTTCCCCCCGGCGTGGCTGGCGGGCACCGTCGCTCTGTCTCTGTCGAAGATCCTGGACAACATGGAGATCGGGCACAACGTCATGCACGGCCAGTACGACTGGACGCGTGACCCGGCGCTGAGCTCGCAGCGGTTCGAGTGGGACACGGTGGCGCCGGCGGAGAACTGGCGGCACTCGCACAACTACATCCACCACACCTACACCAACATCCTCGACAAGGATCGCGACATCGGTTACGGCATCCTGCGGATGGACGCCGAGCAGAAGTGGCACCCGTACTACCTGGGCAACCCGGTGTACGCGACGCTGCTGGCGATCTTCTTCCAGTGGGGCGTGATGCTGCACGACCTGGAGGTCGACCGGCTGCTCAAGGGCGAGCGCAAGTGGTCGGAGTTCCGCGAGGTCCGAGCCAGGATCGCACGCAAGGCCGCGCGCCAGTTCGGCAAGGACTACGTGCTGTTCCCGCTGCTCACCGGCCCGCTCGCGCCGCTGACGCTGCTGGGCAACGCGACCGCGAACCTGACCCGCAACCTGTGGGCGTTCGCCATCATCTTCTGCGGCCACTTCCCCGCCGACGTCGAGAGCTTCACCGAGGAGGAGACCGAGCGGGAGACGCGCGGGCAGTGGTACCTGCGGCAGATCCTCGGCTCGGCCAACATCAGCGGCGGGCCGCTGTTCCACATTCTCTCGGGCAACCTGTCGCACCAGATCGAGCACCACCTGTTCCCCGACATCCCGGCCTACCGCTACCCGAAGATCGCGCCGGAGGTGCGGGAGATCTGCGAGCGGTACGGGCTGCCGTACAACACCGGTCCGCTGCGCAAGCAGCTGTGGTCGGTGGCGAAGAAGATCGTGTCGCTGGCGCTGCCGCCGCGGCCGAAGCCGACGTCCCCTACGCTCGAACGCGAGCACGCAACCGCTGCCTGAGGAGGCCGACGATGGTCGGGGAGTACGAGCGCACCAAGGACACCGTGCAGGTCCTCACCGAGTCCGCGGCGACGCACATCGGCAACATCGCCAGCATCATCACGGCCGCCGTCCGCGGTGTCGCCAGGGAGACCGGCGAGTGGATGACCGACGTGTTCGAGATGCGCGAGGCCGCCGCCCGCGCCCGCGACGACGACCCCGAGCGGCGGCAGTGACCGGGCCGGATCAGGTGTCGAGGTAACGCAGGACGGCCAGGACACGGCGGTTGTCGCTCTCGGCGGGCGCCAGCCCGAGCTTGCCGAACAGGCTGGTCACGTACTTCTCCACCGAACCGGGTGACAGGAACAGCGTCTCGGCGATGGCCGCGTTGGACCGCCCCTGCGCCATCAGGCCGAGCACCTCCCGCTCACGTGGCGTCAGCGCGGCCAGCGCGTCGGTCCGGCGGGTGACGCCCATCAGCTGGGTGACCACCTCCGGGTCCAGGACGGTCTCCCCCGCGGCGACGCGGCGCAGGGCGTCGAGGAAGTCCGACACCTCGGCCACCCGGTCCTTGAGCAGGTAGCCGACGCCGCCCGCGCGGTCGGCGAGCAGGTCGCTGGCGTAGCTGGTCTCGATGTACTGGGAGAACAGCAGAAGCGGCTCGCCGGGGTTGGCCCGGCGCAGCTCGATGGCCGCCCGCAGGCCCTCGTCGGTGTGCGTCGGCGGCATCCGGATGTCCACAACGGACACGTCGGGCCGGTGCTCGGCGACCGCGGCGAGCAGCCGCTGGGCGTCGGACACGGCGGCCACCACCTCGTGGCCGCGCAGCGTGAGCAGCTCGGTCAGCCCCTCCCGCAGGATGACGTTGTCCTCGGCGATCACCAGGCGCATGGGTTCCTCACAGTGGAATGTGGACGGTCACCACGGTAGGGCCTCCCGCCGGGCTGTCCACCTCCAGGTGGCCGTCCACGGTGCCGACGCGGTCGACCAGCCCCGCGAGTCCACCACCGGGCCGGATCTCGGCACCGCCCGGCCCCTGGTCGGTCACCACCAGCCGCAGCCGGTCCTCCACAGTGGACACCGCGAGATCGACCGGGCCCGCGCCGTACTTGCCGGCGTTGGCGAGCAGTTCGGCCGCGGTGAAGTAGGCGATGGTCTCCACCGCGACCGGCGCCCTGCGGGCCAGCGCGAACTCGGTGCTGACCGGCAGCGCCGCGCTCGCGGTCAGGGTGCGCAGGGCGACGTCGAGGCCCGCGTCCAGTGCGGGCGGGTGAATTCCGCGGGCCAGGTCGCGTAGCTCGGCCAGTGCGCGGGTGGCGTTGCCGTGCGCTGCCGAGACCAGCGTGCGCAGCCGGTCCGGGTCCGGCTCGCCGCCGGCAAGTTCGTCGGCGGCGATGCCGAGCTTCATGGTCAGCGCCACCAGGTGCGCCTGCGCTCCGTCGTGCAGGTCCCGCTCGATGCGCCGCAGCCGGGCGGTGGCGTCGTCGACGGCGACCGCCCGGCTCGCCTCCAGGTCGCGGACCCGCTCGGACAGCGTCACCGGCCCGAGCAGGCCGCGGGCGAGCAGGCGGTCGGCACCGGTGAGGACATGCACCAGCACCGGGGTGACCACCAGCAACAACGCGGCGAACAACGACACCGCGACGGCGGCCGGCCAGCCCCGGGTGCCGATGTCGAACACCGGCATGACCTGGTGATCGCCGAACATCAGCCGCCACAGCGTGTAGAACGTCCCGGCCACGCCGTAGAGGACCAGTGCGGTCGTCATCGCCAGCATCGCCAGCGACAGCGGCAGCCGCAGCACCAGGTAGGCCAGGCAGCGCCAGGCGACGGCGTCGCCGAGTCGGCCGCGGATCCACCGCCACAGCCCGGGCTCCAGTGCCGCCGGACGCGGCGCGGGGACGGTCACGCCGAGCAGCCCACGGGCCAGCCGCCGGTGTGCCGCGCCGAGCGTGCGGGCGGCCAGCAGGCAGCCGCCGAGCAGGAGCAGCCCGATCAGCAGCGGTGTCGTCACGACGCCCAGCAGCAGGCCGAGCAGCAGCGGCAGCAGGGTGAGCAGGGTGAGCGGCACGCCGAGGAGAACCCAGGCCAGCTCGCGCCACAACCGCCCACGGAGCGGCGTCACCAGCAGGTCCCGGAGATTCACCCCTACAGCCTGCCCTCCGGCACGCAACGCCGCCTACCCGGTTAACCCCCGGGTTACCGTTGAACCATGTACACCAAGGAGATCGAGGTACGGACGGGCCACGTCGCCGTGGTGCACGACCTGACCAAGGACGCCGAGGCGTTCCTGACCGAGGCCGACGCGGCCGACGGCCTGCTGCACGTGTGGGTGCCGCACGCCACCGCGGGCCTGGCGGTACTGGAGACCGGCGCCGGCAGCGACGACGACCTGCTCACCGCCATCGACGACCTGCTCCCCCGCGATGACCGCTGGCGCCACCAGCACGGCACCCCCGGTCACGGCCGCGACCACGTGGTGCCCGGGTTCCTACCGCCGTACGCCACCCTGCCGGTGATCGGCGGCGTGCTCGCCCTGGGCACCTGGCAGTCGATCTGCCTGGTCGACACCAACGTCGACAACCCCGCCCGGCGGGTCCGGTTCAGCCTGCTTGCCGGGTAGCAGCAGGACCACCAGCCCGGCGATCAGCAGGCCGGCGAACACCCACAGCGCCGTCGTCACGTCGGGCGCGTCCGGGGTGCCCAGCAGCAGGCTGCGCAGTCCCTCGGTGAAGAAGCGGAACGGTGTCCACGACCACAGCAGCACCCGGTACGCCGGGTTCAGCAGCTCCGGGACCGTCCCGGCGACGGCGGGCGCCACCAGGTACAGCGGCCCGAGAACGGCCATGGCCCGGATCCCGAGCAGCCGCAGTACCGCGGCCTGGACCGCCGCGAACGCGGCGACCGCCAGCGTCAGGAAGCCGAGCACCTCGCCGTTCAGCGGCAGGGTGTCGTCCCACAGCCAGAGGAACCCGGTCAGCACCCCGGTGACCAGCACGGTCGTCCCGCCGACCAGGGTCAGCCTGGTCGTCACGGCCACCCCGCCCGCGCGGCGGGCGAGCAACGCGAGCACGGCCCCGCCCGCCAGCGCGCCGACCCAGGCCAGTGCGCTCAGTGCCATCGGCGCCGCGCGTCCGGCAGCACTGGCCGGGTGCAGGGTCTCCACCCGCACCGGCGCGCCCTGCGACAGCGCCTGCGCCACCCCGGTCAGCGCCTGCTGGGCGACCTGGGTGCCGGTCGGGTTCACCGCGCCGGAGACGACGACCACCGGCGTCTGCCCGAGTTCGAGGACACCGTAGACCTCCTTGTCCTCCAGCAGCGCGCGACCTTCCGCCGGGGTGGTGACCCGCCAGGCCAGCTGGTCACCACCCTGGCCGGTCAGCCGCTGTGCGACGGCCTGTGCCGGCCCCTGCTCCGGCACGGACACGGCGACCGGCACCCCGTCGGGCGCCACCGTGGTCTGCGCGCCGAAGGTCAGGAAGCCCAGTACGACCGCGACCACCGCCCCCACCAGGGCTGCGAGTACGCCCCGCGACCACGTCACCATGACGCCTCCAAAATTCGCCACTTGTAGAATTAGGGTCACGGTAGCAGGAAGTCAACGACTGTTGAAATAGTAGGTTCGATACCGTGACCTCCGATCGACTGGTTCTCTGGGACATCGACCTGACCCTCGTCGACCTGCGTGGCCTGGGTGGCCGCTGGTACCGCGAGGCGCTGGCCACGGTCGCCGGCATCGACCTGCGGGAGATGCCGGCGTTCCCCGGCCGCACCGAACTCGCCATCACGACCGAACTGCTGCACGCCCACGACGTCGAGGCGACCGAGGAGACCGTCGGGCGGATCTGGGCCGAGCTGATCCGGCTGTCCGAGGGGGCACGGGACTCGCTGCCCGAGCACGGGCACGCCCTGCCCGGCGCCGCGACCACGCTCGCCAAGCTGGCCGACGCCGGAGTCGTCCAGTCACTGGTCACCGGCAACCTGCCGGAAATCGCGCTGCACAAGCTGGCGGCGTTCGACCTGCACCGGCACCTGGACTTCGACATCGGCGGCTACGGATCGCTGTCCGCGCAGCGACCCGACCTGGTCGCCCACGCCATGGAGCTGGCGGAACGCAAGCACGGCAGGCGGTTCCCGGCGGAGTCGGTGGTCGTGGTCGGCGACACCCCGAACGACGTCGCCGCCGCCCTGGCCCACGGTGCGGTCGCCGTCGGGGTCGCCACCGGCAAGCACACCGAGGCCGAACTCGCCGAATCCGGGGCGCACGCCGTTTTCCGGGATTTGTCCGAGACCGGTGAAGTCCTGCCCACGCTCGCGGGAGCGCTCTAGTCTTCGGGTATGCCGACTGGGGACGAGAAGAAGGACGACCCGAGCTGGGTCCCGCCCGCGGAACCGCCACCGCCCGACCTGCCGCCACCACCGGCGCCGCCGCCGTCGAAGCCGTCGCTGGGCAGGCGGATCCTCGACCATCCCTTCAAGTTCGGCCTACCGGTGATCGGCGTGCTGCTGGTGATCGTCATCGGGAGCGCCGTGGTGGGGTTCACGCTGCTCGCCGACAGGTACCGCGACATCCGTTCCGACCGCGACACCCCGTCCGCGCAGACCGGGCCCGTGGTGGCGGGCTGGCAGGCCACCGTGTCCGGTGACGGGCGGTACGCGGTGGACGTGCCACCGAACTGGGCCCCCGAGCCGCGCGGCCGGGAAGTGCCGCTGACCAGCGGCGACGGCAAGATCATCCGGGTGGACGGAGCGGCGAGGCTCGCGCTCGGCTACTGCTCGAACGCCAACCAGGCCAGGGCGATCAGCGGGTTCGACAGCGTCGACGACTCCTCGCTCACCGGAGACTGGGACCGCTCGGTCGGCGGCGTCAGCAACCTGCTCACCTCGATCTACCCGCCCCGGACGATGGCGCTGACCGTCGAGAACTCGGAGACCGTGAATCTGCCGGGCACCGACCGCAGTGCCCTGCGCGTCACCGCGACCCTGACCCGCAAGGGCGGGCCGGGCGAGTGCGAGCCGCCGGCCGTCCGCGCGATCGTCACCGTCCTGACCCACGCCTCGCGGTCCGACGACGTCCACATCGTCGTCGCCGACGCCGGTGTCGGAGGCGCGCTGTCGGCCGAGGAACTGACCCGGCTCGCCGGCAGCCTGCGCGTGATCCGTTAGCGGCCATTGCCGTGGACACGTGGGCGGATAGCCCGTTGTCCGGTGTGAAGGCCGAGTTTCTGTCGTCTCATGTGCTGAAGGTGGCCTTCACGAACATCCCGTCCTGGGGTCGCGGCCTCACCAGTCACATCCGGCCCAACAGACCCAGCCGTCACCACGAAAGAGACCCAGCAAACTCCCCCAATGTGGCATTGGGGAACTTGAACTCCCCCAATGCCACATTGGGGGCACACAGCACCCGGACTTTGCCGGGCCGCGGGCGTCTGCAGCCGTGAGGGCCCCCTTCACGGCATCGCAGCCCGGGCGTCAGCGGATCACCGACGGCGTGCCGGGGATGGTCGACCTGTCCTTCTCCGGCACCCCGCGGAAACTGCGCAGCATCTGGGCGATCTCGTCACGCGTGGTCGGCTGGTCGCGCGTCTGGTCGGCGTAGACGACCAGCACCGCGCTGCCCGGCTTGTCCGCCTTGGGATTGCTCAGCGCGATCGCGCCGACGAGGGCGCTCGTCACCAGGCACCGGTGCCCGCCCGCCGGGGTCACCTCGGCCAGGCGCATCTTCACCGCGACCTTCTTGCCGTTCAGCGAGATCTCCGTGTCGGTCGCCTCGCCGACCGACACCCGCGGCGGCGGGCCGTCCCAGGTGTAGGCGCGCTCGGCGACCTCGGTGACGGTCTGCGCGGTGGCCTCGGCGGCGTCGACGACCGGGACGCTGCGCACCCCGGCACCGGCCAGCCGGGAGCTGCGTTCGCCCTCGCAGTACCCGTCGCGGTAGAAGGCGCTGGTGGTCAGCGACAACGTCGGCCTGCCGTCACCCTCCCAGCCGTGGATCGTGCCGGGCTTGGGCGTCCACCTGGCCGGGACGTCGTAGGCGAACGTGCCGTCGCGCGAAGCCACCGACTGCCAGCCTGCCACCACGGCGGGCACCTTGACCTGCGGCGGCGGGGTGTACGTGCTCGGCGGGCGGGTGGTGGGGCGCGGCCGCTCGTCGTCGGACCCGCCGGTGGTCGACACGTAGTACATGCCGCCCCACACCAGGATCACCGCGAACCCGACCAGCACCGCCCGCCTGGTCTTCGCGTGGTTGGGCTTCGGCTCGCTCCGCGGCTCGGGTTCCGGTTCCGGCTCCGGTTTCGGCTCGGGGGCGAAGCCGTGCGTGGGCGCGAAACCACCGCTGTCGGACGGCTCGTAGCCGCCGAACCCGGACAGCGCCGCCTTGTCCTCGTACCCGCCGGCCCGCTGCTGCCGCCGGTTGAACCAGCCCACGTCAGTGGCCGGTGACGCCGCGCAGGTGCTCGACCACCTCGCCGACGGGCACCTCGGTCCGCTCGCCGGAGGCCCGGTCCTTCACCTCGACGACGCCGTTGGCCAGACCGCGGCCCACCACCAGGATGGTGGGCACGCCGACCAGCTCGGCGTCGGCGAACTTCACGCCCGGGGTGGCCTTGCGGTCGTCCAGCAGCACGCTCAGCCCGGCCGCCGACAGCTCGGCCGCGATCTTCTCCGCCCCCGCGGCGACGGTCTCGTCCTTGCCCGCGATGACCAGGTGCACGTCGTAGGGCGAGACCTGGCGCGGCCACACCAGGCCGAGCTCGTCGTGGTACTGCTCGGCGATGACCGCCACCAGCCGGGACACGCCGACGCCGTAGGAGCCCATCGTGATCCGGATGGGCTTGGAGTCGGGGCCGAGCGCGTCCAGCTCGAACGCGTCGGAGTACTTGCGGCCGAGCTGGAAGATGTGGCCGATCTCGATGCCGCGGGCGGCGACCAGCGTGCCCTTGCCGTCCGGCGACGCGTCGCCCTCCCGCACCTCGGCGGCCTCGATCGTGCCGTCGGGCGTGAAGTCACGCCCGCAGACCAGGTCGACGACATGGTGGTCGACCTTGTCCGCGCCGGTGACCCACGCGGTGCCGCGCACGACCCTGGGGTCGACGAGGTAACGGACGCCGTTGTCCTGCAGTGCCTTCGGGCCGATGTAGCCCTTCACCAGGAACGGGTTGGCCGCGAAGTCGGCCTCCTCCAGCATGGCCACCTCGGCGGGCTCCAGCGAGGCCTCCAGCCGCTTCTGGTCGACCTCGCGGTCGCCGGGCACGCCGACGGCGAGCAGCTGCCAGTCCTTCTGCCCCGGCTGGCGGGTCTTGAGCAGGACGTTCTTCAGCGTGTCGGCCGCGGTGAACGTGCGGCCCAGCCCGGCCTTGTCGTTGAGGAAGTCGACAAGTGTCTCGATGGTCGGCGTGTCGGGCGTGTGGTGCACCTGCGCCTCGGGCAGGCCCTCCACCGGCAGCTCCGCCGGGGCGGGCGTGACCACGGCCTCGACGTTGGCCGCGTAACCGGATTCGGTGCTGCGCACGTAGGTGTCCTCGCCGGTCTCGGCGACGGCGAGGAACTCCTCCGACGCCGACCCGCCCATGGCGCCGGACGTGGCCGACACGATGACGTAGTCGAGGCCGAGCCGGTCGAAGATGCGGATGTAGGCCTCACGGTGCAGCTGGTAGGACTTCGAGAGGCCGTCGTCGTCGAGGTCGAAGGAGTAGGAGTCCTTCATGACGAACTCGCGGCCACGCAGGATGCCGGCCCGGGGCCGCGCCTCGTCCCGGTACTTGGTCTGGATCTGGTACAGCGTGACCGGGTAGTCGCGGTAGGAGCTGTACTCGCCCTTGACGGTGAGCGCGAACAGCTCCTCGTGCGTCGGCCCGAGCAGGTAGTCGCCGCCCTTGCGGTCCTTCAGGCGGAACAGGTTGGGGCCGTACTCGGTCCACCGGTTGGTCGCCTCGTAGGGCTCCTTGGGCAGCAGTGCGGGGAACTGGATCTCCTGCGCGCCGATGGCGTCCATCTCCTCGCGGACCACGGCCTCGATCCGGCGCAGCACGCGGATGCCCAGCGGCAGCCAGGTGTACCCGCCCGGCGCGACCCTGCGGACGTAACCGGCGCGGACGAGCAGCCGGTGGCTCGGCACCTCCGCGTCCGCCGGGTCCTCTCGCAGGGTGCGCAGGAACAACGACGACATCCTGGTGATCACTTCGGGTACTCCTCGCGGCAAGGGCGATAGCTGTTCTGCGAAGGGTAGTCAACCCCGCGCGAGCTGCCGCAACCGGTGTTGTCGGTGGTGACGGCTAGCGTGCGGCCATGACTATGACCCTGGGAATGGTGACCGTCGACTGTGCCGATCCGGTGGCGCTGGCCGGGTTCTGGACCAAGGCGCTGGGCGTCGAGGTCGTTCAGAACTTCGAGGACGCCTACCTCGTCCTGGCACCGCAGGAGGGCACCGGCGTGTCGGTCGCGCTGCAGCAGGTGCCCGAGGAGCGGGCGGGCAAGAACCGGCTGCACCTGGACTTCGGGACGGGCGACCGGGCCGCCGAGGTGGCCCGCCTGGTCGGGCTGGGCGCGACGGAGCTGCGTGAGCACTCCGTTCCCGGCCTGGACTGGACCGTGCTGGCCGACCCGGAGGGCAACGAGTTCTGCGTGGGAACGCCACATTAGTGTCCGTGGCATGACGCGAGTGCTGGTGCCGTGGGCGGACCTGGCGGACTACGGCACGCTGCCGGACGGGCTGCGGATCGACGTCTACGACGGCGTCGCGTCGCCGC
Source organism: Amycolatopsis suaedae (assembly GCF_004214935.1). Taxonomy (GTDB): domain Bacteria; phylum Actinomycetota; class Actinomycetes; order Mycobacteriales; family Pseudonocardiaceae; genus Amycolatopsis; species Amycolatopsis suaedae. The sequence goes on along the minus strand of NZ_SFCC01000003.1, from coordinate 493,222 downwards.
CGGCCGACCTGTCCGGCGTCGAGCTGTACGTCCTGCCCTACGACCGGGGCAGCGGGCCGATCGAGCTGATGCGTGCCATGCCCGCGCTGAAGGCCGTGCAGAGCCTGTCCGCCGGGGTGGACAAGGTCGTCCCGCTGCTGCCGGCCGGCGTCGAGCTGGCGAACGGCCGAGGGCTGCACGACGCCAGCGTCGCCGAGCACGCGCTCGCGTTGATCCTGGCCGCCCAGCGCGATCTGCCGCGCTGGGTCGACCAGCAGCGGTCCGGCTCCTGGGAGCGCGAGCACACGCGCTCGCTGGCCGACAGCAGGGTGGTGCTGCTCGGGTACGGCTCGATCGGCAGGGCGATCGCGCGGTTCATGACCGCCGGTGAGGCGACCGTCGTGCCGGTGGCGTCGACGGCCCGCCCGGCCGAGGGTGTGCACGGCGTGAGCGAGCTTCCCGGACTGCTGCCCGGGGCCGACATACTCGTCGCGGTGCTGCCCGACACCCCGTCGGCACGCGGGGTGATCGGCGCGGCCGAGCTGGCCGCGCTGCCCGACGACGCGCTCGTGGTCAACGTCGGCCGGGGGTCCACCGTGGACACCGCGGCGCTGACCGCCGAGACCGGCACGGGCAGGCTGCGGGCCGCGCTGGACGTCGTCGCCCCGGAACCGCTGCCCCCGGACCATCCACTGTGGACCACGGCCGGTGTGCTGATCACCCCGCACGTCGCGGGTGGATCGGCCTCGTTCTACCCGCGGGCGAAGCGGCTGATCGTCGAGCAGCTACGCCGGTTCGCGGCAGGCGAGCCCCTGCTCAACGTGGTCAGCTGACCCGCAGGATGAAGTTGCGCACCTCGTGGACCACCTCGAACCCGCATCGCTGGTAGATCCGCAACGCGCCGGGGTTGTCCCGGTCGACGGTCAGTGCCGCGGTCGCCAGTCCCGCGTCGCGGGCGGCCCGCAGCGCGTGCCCGACCAGCCCGGTGGCGGCGCCCCGGCCACGCAGTTCGGCCCGCGTGCCGATGTCGCCGAAGTACACCTCGTCGCCGTGCACGAGGCCGGTCAGGAATGCCAGCACGGTGTCGTCCGGTGCGAGCACGACGAACGTCAGGTCCGGCCGGAACGCGCGGTTGCCGGTGGTTCCGTGCCGCCACACCTCCGGCGACTGCGGGATGATGCCCCAGTGCTCGGTGAAGATCTCGTTGTTGGCCAGCCGGGTGGCTTCGTCCAGCCGCGGCTCGAACGGCACCGGCCGCAGGTCGGCTGGCGGTTCCGGGAGCTCCGGCAGTTCGCCGAGCGCCACCCGCATACGCAGGTAGGTGCGCTCGTTGCGGTAGCCGGCGACCTCGGCCACCTCGGTCAGCCACTTCTGGCCCTCGGGGACCCGCAGGTACAGGTGCAGCGGCACGCCGGGGTGGGATTCGGCGTGCAGCCGCCGTCCGGTGGTCTCGCACCAGCGCGCCAGCTCGCCGGACAGCTCGGGCGTGCGGTGGTCCGGCGCGAGCTGGAATCCCACGACCAGCAGGTGCACCGGATCGGCTGACGGGCGGACCTGCGCGGTCGCGTAGCCGACCAGCCGGTCGCCCGCCCACACCGACGTGCTGCCCTCGGCCAGGTCGAGCCCCGGACGGGTGAGATGGTCGACCACGTCGGCCTGCGCGGGGACTCCCTCCGCCGGTTCTGCCGCCTCCACCTCGGCGAGCAGTCGGACCAGCTCAGGAGCATCGGAAAGGCGCAGCGGCCGCCACTGGAGTCGCACGCGCAGCACCCTAGGCGGTGGCACGACGGCGGGGCACCCGATTTAGGGTGGCTGACGTGCTCGTGCTGCTTCCCCCGTCCGAGACCAAGGCCCCCGGCGGCGACGGCCCGCCGCTCGACCTCGCCGCGCTCGGGTTCGCCGAGCTGAACCCGACCCGGCAGAAGGTGGCCGACGCGCTGGTCGACCTGGCGGCCGACGTCCCGGCGAGCCTGGCGGCACTGGGACTGTCGCAGCGCCAGGACGAGGAGGTGGAGCGCAACGCCGGGCTGTGGTCGGCACCGACGCTGCCCGCGTTGCGTCGCTACACCGGCGTGCTCTACGACGCGCTGGACGTGCCGGCGTTCGGCCGCGCGCAACTGGCCAGGGCACAGCGCAGGCTCGCGGTGTGCTCGGCGTTGTTCGGCGTCGTCCGCGCCACCGACCCGATTCCCGCCTACCGGCTGTCCGGCGGCAGCAAGGTTCCGGCACTGGGGCCGTTGGGTTCGCTGTGGCGGCCTGCGCTGGAACCGGCCCTGGCCAGGGTGAACGGGCTGGTGCTGGACCTGCGTTCCGGCCCGTACGCGGCGCTGGCACGGATTCCGGACGCGGTGACCGTGCGGGTGGTGTCCGAGGGCGAGGACGGCAGGCGGCTGACCGTCAGCCACCACAACAAGGCGTACAAGGGCAGGCTGGCCTCCGCGCTGGCCACCGCTCCCCGCGAACCGTCCACTGTGGCCGGTCTGGTCCGGATGGCGACCCGGCTCGGCTTCGCCGTGGAACGCACCGGCGAGCACGAGCTGGAGCTGCTCGCCGACGCCTAGAACCGGTCCGGTCGTAGCGCGGAGATGTCCACTTCGGACTCCTCGCCGAGGACACCCTCCGCCATCAGCACGCCCACGTAGGGCGCCAGGGTGAGCCCGGCCGGGCCGAACCCGGTGACGACGTGCAGCGTCGGATGCCCCGGGACGGCGCCGAGCAGCGGCAGGCCGTCGGGGCTGGCCGGGCGGAACCCGATCCTGGTCTCCAGCAGCGTGGCCGTGGCCAGTCCGGGTGCGACCGCCAGCGCGTTGTCCAGCACCTCGTGCTGGCCACCGGCGGTGATCCGGTGGTCGAAGCCGGAGCCGGTCTCCCTGGTCGCCCCGACCACCACCCGCGAACCGGCGAACGCCAGCAGGTAGTGCGACGACGGCGGCAGCACCACCGGCCAGGTCGCGGTGTCCGTCCCGGGCAGCTCCAGGTGGCTGATCTGGCCGCGCTGCGGCGCCACCGGCAGCTCGACACCCAGCGGCGCGAGCAGTTCGGCACTCCACGCGCCAGCCGCGACGACCACCGCGTCCGCGGCCTCGGGCCTGCCGTCGACCAGTACCTTGCCCCCGGCCAGCTCGGCCCGTCCGCGCTCGATGGCCGCCCCGCGGCGGACGGCGCCGTCGAGCAGCGCCGCGCGCAGCACCCGCCCGTCGACCCGGCCCGCGCCGGACACGTGCACGCCGCCCAGCTCGGGCGCCAGTGGCGGGAACAGCTCGCGTGCCTGGTCCGGCGGCACCCGCCGCACCGTCCCGGCCTGCGGGAACTCGGCTGCCCGGCGGTGCAGGAGTTCCTCGCGCTCGTCCAGGTCGGCAGGATCGGCCGACACCACCATGCCGCCGACGACCTCGTAGGAGCAGTCCGGTGCGCCGTCGGCGGCCAGCTGCGCGACCAGTTCCGGGTAGAACGCGGCGGCCCGTCCGGCCAGCCGCAGTTCGGCGTCGTCGCGGCGGGTGGTCCACGGCGAGACGATGCCCGCCCCGGCCAGGGTCGCGGCTCCGGCGACGCCGGCATCCACCACCAGCACGTCCGCTCCGCGCCGGGCGAGCTGGTAGGCCGTGCTCGCTCCGCCGATTCCCGATCCGATCACGATCACTCGCATGGGCTTCACCTTCCGGCCGCCAGCACGGCCATCGCGGCGTTGTGGCCAGGAATTCCGCTGACCCCGCCGCCGCGGGCCGCGCCGGAGCCACACAGCAGGATCCGCTCGTGCGCGGTCTCCACGCCCCAGGTGCCGACGGCGTCGTCGTCGGTGGCGTAGGGCCAGGACAGGTCACCGTGGAAGATGTGCCCGGCAGGCAGGGCCAGGTCGTCCTCCAGGTCGAGCGGGGTCTTGGCCTCCAGGCAGGGCGTGCCGTCGGGCATGCGCCACAGGCAGTCCTCGATCGGTTCGGCCAGCACGGAGTTCAGCGAGGCCAGTGTCGCCCGCAGGGCGGCCTCGCGGGCGGCATCGTTGTCCGCGGCGAAGACCCTGGCGGGCAGGTGCAGGCCGAACAACGTCAGCGTCTGCGCGCCGGCTGCCCGTTCGGCGGGGCCGAGGATCGACGGGTCGGTCAGCGAGTGGCAGTAGATCTCGCACGGCGGCAGGTCCGGCACGGCCCCGGCGGCGGCCTGCCGGTGGGCGTTGGCCAGCTGCCGGTAGCCCTCGTTGACGTGGAACGTGCCGCCGAACGCCGCCCGCGGGTCGACGCTCGCGTCGCGCAGCCGCGGCAGCCGGGACAGCACCATGTTCACCTTGAGCTGGGCGCCCTCCGGTGCGGGCCGGCCGGTGTCCTCGCCGAGCAACCGGGCCAGCACCTCCGGTGCGACACCGGCCAGGACGTGCCGCCCGTGCACCGTCCGCTCGGTGTCGCCCTGGCGCACGCGGACCTCGCCGTCGGGGTTCACCGCCAGCACCTCGGCGCCGGTGAGCAGTTCGGCACCCGCGTCCGCGGCGACGTCGATCAGCGCGCCGGTGACCGCGCCCATGCCGCCGACGGGCACGTCCCAGTCGCCGGTGCCGTTGCCGATGACGTGGTAGAGCAGGCAGCGGTTCTGCCGCAGGTCCGGCTCGTGGGCGTCGGCGAACGTCCCGATGAGCGCGTCGGTGAGGACGACGCCGCGCACGGTGTCGTCGCCGAAGGTCTCCTCCAGCGTCTGCCCGATCGGCTGCTCGAACAACATCCGCCACGCCTCGTCGTCGCCGACGGCCGCGCGCAGTGCCTTCCTGCTCGGCAGCGGTCCGGTGAGCGTGCCGAAGATCCGGGCGGCCACGTGACCGGTGCGGGCATAGAACCATTGCCAGGCGGCGAAATCGGCGTCGCCGCCGGTCACCGAGGCGAACGAGGCGGCGGTGCGGCGCTCGTCGGCGGTGTCCACCAGCAGGCCGGTGTCGCCGACCGGCGTGTAGGACGACGTCCGGCGGCGGCGCAGTTCCACGCGCAGGCCGAGGTCGGCGCGGATCTTCGCGGGCAGCAGGCTGACCAGGTAGGAGTAGCGCGACAGCCGGACGTCGACACCGGGAAAGGCACGCGTGGACACCGCCGCGCCACCGAGCCGGTCCTTGCGCTCCAGCACCAGCACCGAACGGCCCGCTCGCGCCAGGTAGCCAGCCGCGACCAGCCCGTTGTGGCCGCCGCCGACCACCACGACGTCGTAGCTCGCGGTCACGTCGCGTCCCACGGGCCGGTCTCGGTGCGCGCCTCGTCCGGCGAGTCGACCGGCCACGGCGGCATGGTCACGCCGAACGCCCGCAGGCCGTGGTCGTCCGCGCGGAACTGGAAGGTCGTGCCCAGCGGGATGGTCAGGCAGGTGCCCGGGGTCAGGTCGACGGTCTGTTCCCGCCCGCCCTGCTTGCGCCACATCTGCCCGGAACCGCCCACGATGTACCAGATCTCCTGCACGGTGGCGTGCGACACAGCGGTGGAGACCTGGTCGGGCGCCAGCTCGAACAACGCGGCGCTGCCCGCGTCCGGGATGGTGCACATCGGCCGGACGGCCGAGCCGTCGGGCGCGGGTACTTCCGGCGCGTCGGACACGTGCTGGGTGTCGAAGTCCTGCATGCGGCCATGATCCAGCATCCGCACCGGTGTTGTCTGCGTGCCAGTGCAGTCAAAGCACGTGAAGGCCACCTTCACCACCGTTGAGGTCCGCGTCGCGGCGAAGTCGGGTTGGCCGGGCCCCGAGGCGGTTGCTGAGGGCGCCTTGGGTGCGCAAGGCGCAAGTAAGGTGCCATTGGTTGCGGCGGGCTCGGCCTGGTGTTGTCTCGTCATGGTGGTGAAGGCCCCCTTCATCACGTCTGACGTGGTGAAGGGGGCCTTCACGTGCTTCAGGCGTCGTCCGGGAACAGGCGGGCGGCGACCTCGCGGGCGGCCGTCTCCAGGTCCCCGGTCAGGTCGTCGGCCAGCGCGCCGGTGAGCCACAGCGTGGCGAAGCCGTGCACGAGCGACCAGGCGGCCACGCCGGTGATCCGCGCGTCCGGCCCGGCCCGCTCGCCCATCGAGCCGACGCCGCGCGCCAGCGCCTGCCCGGCCCGGTCCCGCGCGGCGACCAGCTCCGGGTCGTCGGCGTGGTACAGGTCCGGCCGGAACATCACCTCGAAGTGCGCGCGATGCTCCACCGCGAACCGCACATAGGCCACGCCGACCTCGACGAACTCGCCCGTCTCGGCCTCCGCGTCCACCAGCGTGCCCGCCAGCAGGTCGTAGCCCTCCGCGGCCAGTGCCGTCAGCACGCCCGCCTTGTCACCGAAGTGGTGGACGGGTCCGGCGTGGGACACGCCCGCCCGGCGGGCCAGGTCGCGCAGGCTCAGCCCGGCGGGCCCGCGTTCGGTGATGGCCGCGACGGCGGCGTCCAGAACGGCCCGGCGCAGGTCACCGTGGTGGTACGGCATGATCCACAGCTTAGCCGGAATCTTTCCATTGACAAGTTCGCAGGACGGGCGCAATCTTGTCAATGACAAGTTCCAGTGGAAGGGAGTCGGCCGATGGCCCCGCTCATCATCCTGATCGTCGTCACGCTCGGGTTGCTCGCCGCGGGAGCGGCCGGCGTCCGCGCGCTGAAACCGTGGCCGGTCGCCGTCCGCGGCGGGCTCGCTGCCATGTTCACCGCGACCGGCGTCGCCCACTTCGTCGGCATGCGTGCGGAGCTGATCGCCATGGTTCCGCCCGCACTGCCCGCGCCGGGCCTGCTGGTCACCGTCACCGGCGTCCTCGAATTGCTCGGCGCGGCGGCCCTGCTCTGGCACCGCACCGCGCCGTGGGCCGCGGGCGGGCTCAGTGTCCTGCTGGTGGCGATGTTCCCGGCCAACGTCTACGCGGCCGCCAACGGCCTGGCCATCTCAACCGGCGACCAGCTCGCCCCCCGGACGGCCATGCAGGTGGTGTTCCTCGCCGCCACGCTGTCGGTGGTCGTCGCACACCTGCGGACGCGACGGGGACCCCGTGCTCGCGTGGGGTGACGAGCACGGGGTCTCCCTGACCCGGGCCACCACGGGGGGCCGTGTGGTGACCCGAAGGATCAGCGACCGGCCGCGGTGATGAACCCGGTGTTGAGCAACAGGTTCGGTGAACCCGAACCGGCGTTGCGCACCACGCCGCTGGTGGCGTTGCCGGTCAGCTTCGAGCTGACCGTCGCCGGGGTCGCCGAGCGGTCGGTCTGCAGGTACAGCGCCGCGGCTCCGGCCACGTGCGGGGTCGCCATCGACGTCCCGCTCATGGTCGCGTTGCCGTTGTCGGACAGGTGACTCGCCGAGGTGATGTTGCTGCCCGGCGCGAACAGGTCGAGACAGCGGCCGACGTTGGAGAACGACGACCGGTTGTCCCGCGCGTCGGTCGACCCGACCGTGATGGCCTGGGGGATCTTCGCCGGGCCACGGTCGCACGCGTTGCCACCGTTGTCGTTGCCGCCCGCGACCACCGGGACCACGCCCGCCGCCAGCAGCCCCGCCATCGCCTCGTCACCGATGTCCGGGGTGTCGAAGGTCATGCTGAAGTTGGCCACCGCGGGCTTCACGACGTTCTTCGCCACCCACTCGATGCCCTGCAGCGCGTCCGAGTCGGGTGCGCTGCCACCGCAGCCCAGCACCTTCACGCCGACCAGCTTGACCTTCTTGGCCACACCGTAGAGCTTGCCGCCGACCGTGCCTGCCACGTGTGAACCGTGACCGTTGCAGTCGTTCGCGTCCGGGTCCTCGTCGACGAAGTCGTACCCGGTCTCGGCCCTGCCCTCGAACTCGCTGTGCGAGTAACGAATCCCGGTGTCCACAATGTACACCGTGACGTCGGGCGCGGTGTTGGCGTAGTTGTACTTCCTGTCCAGCGGCAGGTTCTTCTGGTCGATCCGGTCGATGCCCCAGGTGGGGTTGTCCTGGACGCCGGCCACCCTGGCCATGCCGTCCTCGTACACCGCCCGCACCGCGGGGTCGGCAGCCAGCCTGCGGGCGCCTGCCTCGTCCAGTCCGGTCACGGCGAACCCGTGCATGGCGACGGAGAACGTCGCCTTGACCTGCCCGCCGTACCGGCCGGCCAGCGAACCCGCGGCCGCCGCGGCGGCCTGCGGCTTCAGCGACACCACGTAGGAGCCGGCGACGTGCTGTCCGGCCTGGACGACGACGCCTTCCGGCTGCGCGGCCGCCGCCGTTCCCGGCAGCGTGAGCAGGAGACCGGCAAGACCCGCGAGGGCGATCGCCGGGCGCATCAGCGCCCGCCGGTGTTCAGGTAGGAGATGTTGAGCAGCTTGTTCGGCGAGCCCGAACCGGGGTTGCGCACGACGTCGCTGGTGGCGTTGTTCACCAGCGCGTCCCGGACCTGAGCCGGGGTGGCACCGGAGTTGGCGGCCAGGTGCAGTGCGGCGGCGCCGGCGACGTGCGGGGTCGCCATCGAGGTGCCGCTGATGGTGTTGGTGGCCGTGTCACTGGTGTTCCACGCCGAGGTCACCGACGTGCCGGGGGCGAAGATGTCGGTGCAGGTGCCGTAGTTGGAGAACGACGACCGGTTGTCCGAGCGGTCGGTGGCGTTGACCGTGATGGCCTCGGACACCCTGGCCGGGCTGTAGTTGCAGGCGTTGGCGGTGCTGTTGCCGGACGCGACCGCGGTGGTCACGCCGGCGCGGATGGCCCGGCGCGTCGCGTCGTCCATCGCCGAGTTGGCGCCCCCGCCGAGGCTCATGTTGATGACGGCGGGCTTCTTCGCGTTCTTGGCGACCCAGTCCAGGCCGGCGACGATCTGCGAGGTCGTCCCGCTGCCCTGGCAGTTCAGCACCCGGACGCCGACGACCGAGGCCTTCTTTGCCACGCCGTAGGTGGTGCCGGCGACGGTGCCCGCGACGTGGGTGCCGTGGCCGTGGCAGTCGTTGGCGACGGCGTCGTTGTCGATGAAGTCGTAGCCGTTGGCCGCCCTGCCGCCGAACTCGCGGTGGCTGATCCGTACCCCGGTGTCCACTACGTACACGGTGATGCCCGCACCGCCGTTGTCCGGGTAGGTGAACTTCGCGTCCAGCGGCAGCCGGGCCTGGTCGATCCGGTCCAGGCCCCAGGTCGGGTTGTTCTGCGTACCGGCGATGCTGACCACACGGTCTTGCTCGACGTAGGCGACACCGGGCTCGGCGGCGAGTCTGCGTGCGTCGGCCTCGCTCATCCGGACCGCCACGCCACGCAGCGCCGTGTCGTAGCCACGGGTGACCTGGCCGCGGTGCTTGCCTGCCAGCTCACCGGCGCTGGCCAGCGGCGCGTTGTCGCGCAGCGCCACCAGGTAACTGCCCGCGATGGCGCCCTCGGCGCCCGCGCCCCGGATCTCACCCTGCGGGGCGGCCGTGGCCGGTGCGGCCAGGCCCAGGGCCGTCAGACCGGCGGCGCAGCCCGCCGCCAGCGCCAGCTTGGTTCGAGAGGAAACACGCATTCCCGACACTCCCATCAGTCCATCCGCGTAACCACGCTGTCACGCGAACACCACTGTTGGGTGACACCACCTACGGAACAAGCACGGCATCGATCCGTAGCCGCCCGTATTTAATAGGTGTCAACAGCGCGGGAATCCCCAGGTGGTGTCAAAGCCGTCAAGATCGACCTAGGCTGCGATGGATGCGTACCGAGCGGCTCCGGGCAGGCGTCCGGACCTCCTCCCCGATCCTGGTCGGGCGGGAGGCCGAGCTGCACACGCTCGTGTCGGCCGTGACCGCCGCACCCGCGGTAATCCTGCTGGAGGGCGAGGCGGGCGTCGGCAAGACCCGGCTGGTCACCGAGATGCTGCGCAGTCAGGAGCTGGCCGGGCGGGCGGTACTGGTCGGGCAATGCCAGCAGCTGCGGGAACCGTTCCCCTACGGCGTCCTGCTGGACGCACTGCGGACCGCCGGCGACCACCTGTCGCCCGGCACGCTCGGCCCGGAGACCGGAGCGCTGCGGCCGTACCTGCCCGAGGTCACCGCCCTGCCACCGGCGCCGGAACCCCTCGGCGACCCACGTGCCGAACGGCACCGGCTGTTCCGGGCGATCCGGGCGCTGCTGCGGGCGCTGGACGGCGCGTTGCTGGTGGTCGAGGACGTGCACTGGGCCGACGACGGCTCCCGGGAACTGCTGCGGCTGCTGATGGCCGATCCCCCGCCCAGCCTGGCGGTCCTGATCACCTACCGCGGCGAGGAACGGCCGGGCGGGCTGCCGCTGGGCGGAGCGTTCCGGCCCGCGCCGGGCGTGGCCAGCGCGCTGATCCACCTGGACCCGCTCGGCACCGACGAGGTGCGGCGGCTGGCCTGCGTCCTGCTCGGTGAGCAGCCGGTGTCGCTGGAGTTCGCGGTCAAGCTGCACGAACGGACCGCCGGTATCCCGTTCGTCGTCGAGGAGACCCTTCGCACCGTCCACACCGCCGACGACGAGCTGCTGGACGAGCTGGAGGTCCCCGTACTGCTGCGGGAGGCGATGGCGCAACGGCTGGCCGGGCTGCCGCTGCCCGCCCGCCGCCTGGCCGACGCCGCCGCGGTGCTGGGCGTGCCCGCCGACGTCGAACTGCTCGCCGAGGTCGCCGCCCTGCTGCCGGAGCGCGCGGTCCCCGCGCTGGCCCGGCTGGCCGACGGTGCCGTCCTGCTGGAGCAGGACGGCGGGCGGTACGACTTCCGGCACACCCTGGCCCGGCAGGCGGTGTACCGGTCGGTGGCCGGGCCGGACCGGCGGGCCCTGCACCTGCGGTGCGTCCGGGTGCTCAGCCGCAGGGAGCCCAAACCGCTGCTCGCGCTCGCCGAGCACAGCAGGCTGGCCGGCGCCGTCACCGAGTGGGTGCACTACGGCGAGGCGGCCGCCGACCGGGCGGCCGAGGTCGGCGATCCGGCGACCGCCACCCGGCTGCTGCGGCGGCTGCTCGACGAGCCGGCACTGGCCAGGCACGACGTCGACCGGCTCGCGGTGAAGTTCAGCCAGGGTGCGTCCAACGGCCTGGCCCAGCACGAGGTCGCCGCGGCACTGGAGCGGCTGCTGTCGGACCACCGGCTGTCCGAGTCGTGCCGCGGCGAGGTCCGGCTCGGGCTCGGGATGCTGCTCATCCGGCAGTACGGCGGGATCGCCGCCGGGCGGATGGAGATCGCGCAGGCCTGTGACGAGCTGGCGGAACGGCCCGCGCTGGCGCTGAAGGCGAAGTCCGTGCTGGCGCTGCCGTTCGTCGGCTCGGCATCGGTGGCCGAGCACCTGCGGTGGATGGCGGAGGTGGACACCGAGGTCGCCGCGTCGACCGACCGCCTGGTGCGCACCACCATGCTGGCCAGCACCACCGGCTCCCGGCTGCATCTCGGCGATCCGGTGGCGTGGGCGCAGATCGACCAGCTGCCTGCCACCGTCGGCTCCCCCGCCGAGCAGCGGCAGCTGGCCAGGGCGCACTGCAACCTCGCCGACGCGTGTGCGTGGACCGGCCACTTCGATCGCGCGCAGGGGTTCCTGCGCAGCGGTATCCAGCTGGCAGCCGACTGCGGTGCGCCGTTCGTCGTCGGCACCGCGCGTGCCACGCAGGCCCACCTGGACTGGCTGACCGGCGAGTGGACCGGCCTGGAGGAACGCTGCACGCGGCTGCTGGACGAGTACCGCGACCTGGTGCCGGTCGCGGGTGAGCTGTCGCTGGTGCTCGGATCGCTCGCCGTCGCGCGTGGCGAGTGGGACAGCGCGACCGCCCGGTTCGCCGAGGCCGGGGTGGGAGACCCGGACAACGCCATCGCGCCGGTCGCGCTCGCCGCGTTCGGCGGCACGGTCCGCATGCTGCTGGCCCGCGACCAGATCGCCGAGGCCATCGGAGCGGCCGACCGGGGCCTGGCGCTGCTGCGGCAGAAGAACGTCTGGTCGTGGGCGGGTGAGCTGGTGCCTCCCGCGGTGGACGCCTACTGCCGGGCAGGCAGGCAGCGTGCCGCCGCGGAGGCACTGGACCAGCTGCACCGCGCGCTGACCGACCGGGACGCTCCGCACGCCAGGGCGGCACTGGCCGAGGCCGCCGGGATCCTGGCCCAGCACCAGAGTTCGCCGGCGGCGGCCGTCGAGCGGCTGGACGACGCGCGGCGCCGCTACGAGCGGCTGCCCGCGCCCTACCCGGCCGCGCTGGTCACCGAGCGGTTGCTCGGGCTGCGCCCGGACGACCCGGAACGCTACGCCGCGCTGGCCGAGGAGTTCGAGCGGCTGGGAGCCGCCCGGGACGGGGCGCGTTGCCGGCACGTGCTGCGGGTCGGCGGCGCGGTGACGCCCTCGCGGCGTGGCCGCCGCGGCTACGGCAACGAGCTGTCGCCCCGGGAACGCGACGTCGCCCGGCTGGTCGCGGCCGGGCGGACCAACCGGGAGATCGCCGAGGTGCTGTTCCTGTCCCGGCGCACGGTGGAGCAGCACGTGGCGGGCGTGCTGCGCAAGCTCGGCGCCCGCTCCCGCGCCGAGCTGCACGAGAACCCGCCCGACGCCTGACCGCCCGCCCGATGTGGTGGCGTCATGCCGTGAAGGGGCCCGCACGGCATCCGTGTCAGGGTCCCGGGTCGCGGGCAGGCGAGGTGGCTGGTTTCGAGCGTGGAACTCGTGTACCGGAACGTAGAACTCGCGTGCGTGAGCGCAGAACTCACCATGTGGACGCCGGATCTCACGTGGCACTGATCGCCCGCGTGAACAGCCCGTTCGCGCGAGTCCTCCGTTCCCGACCCGCGAGTCGACCGTTCCAGACCCGCGAGTTGCACGTTCCCGCCGCCCCGGTCCCGCTGACCGGCACGCGGTTCCAGATCGCGGGACAAACCCGTCCTCGCCTGGCCGAACGGGCCGCCCGCGCTAACCTGCCGGGCCGGACCGCGAGTTTCGCGTTCCTGAACACGTCACTCACCATCCGGACCCCGCGTCCCAGCCCGTGAACCCACCCTCACGCCAACGGACCACTCACCGCGAGTCTCGTCCTCAGGAACCCGAGTCTCGCCTTCCGGAACGCGAATAACGCGCTCCCGACCTCCCGACTTTTGCCGGAGCCCTGGCGTCTGATGCCGTGAGGGCCCCTTCACGGCACAGTCCGGTGCTGCTGGCCACGGACACGTGGGCTGATAGCCCGTCGTTCGGTGTGAAGGCCGAGTTTCTGTCGTCTCATGTGATGAAGGTGGCCTTCATACTCCCGCCGCCCGGTGGTCGCGGCCTCACCAGTCCCATCCGCCCCAGCAGACCCAGCCGCCACCACGAAAGAGACCCAGCAAACTCCCCCAATGTGGCATTGGGGGAGTTCAAGTTCCCCAATGCCACATTGGGGGCACAGCACCCGGACTTTGCCGGGCCGGAGGTCCGGCGCCGGTAAATCGGTTGCGGGCGGCGAGCGGGGTGCGGCAGGGTCGGCGTGATCAGCACGAGTGCCGGCGCGGCCGGCGGACGCGAAGGAGGTGGCCCCATGGCAAGGACCGTCGCGGGCCTGACCCATGCCCGTCCGCACGCCCCGGCAGGCTGACCACGAGCAGCCCGTTCCAACGCTGGGGCTTCCTTTTCACCAGAGGGAGTACTCCCAGTGCGCAAGCACGACTTCGACCGCATCGAGAACGCCCCGGTGCGGCGCAAGCAACGCAGGGCCCGGTTCGACGACGAACCCGCCCCCGCCCGCAGCGGCAGGCTCACCGAAGCCGAACGCGTCCGGCTCGCCGACCTGCGGGCCGACGCCTACACCGAGACCGACATCCCCGGCGACCGCTGGTCGACCTGGGACGCCGCCGAGCACGGCCCGGCACCGCACCCGGACTGGGTGATCACCGACCTGGCCGCCGTCGACACCGAACTCGGCGTGCTCAAGACCGGCAAGGAAGCCGAGGTGCACCTGCTGCGCCGCGGCATCCCCGGCGGCAGGCAGAGCCTGCTGGCCGCCAAGCGCTACCGCGCCGCCGAGCATCGCATGTTCCACCGCGACGCCGGCTACCTGGAGGGACGCCGGATGCGGCGGTCCCGCGAGATGCGCGCCATCGCCACCCGCACCGCCTTCGGCCGCAACCTGATCGCCGAGCAGTGGGCGGTGGCCGAGTTCGCCGCGCTCGGCAGACTGTGGGAGGCCGGAGCGCCGGTGCCCTACCCGGTGCAGCGGGACGGCACGGAGCTGCTGCTGGAGTTCGTCGGCGACGCCGACGGCACGGCCGCGCCCCGGCTGGCCCAGCTACGGCCGGACCCGGACGAGCTGCGTGACCTGTGGCACCAGACCACGATCGCGCTCGAACAGCTCGCCGCGCTGGGGCTCACCCACGGCGACCTCTCGGCGTACAACGTCATGGTCCACAATGGACAGATTGTCCTGATCGACCTCCCCCAGGTCGTCGACATCGTGGCCAACCCACGCGGGCTGGAGTTCCTCGCGCGTGACGTACGCAACATCGCAGGCTGGTTCACCGGAAGGGGCCTGCCCGCGGATCTGGCCGATGTGGACGCTGTGACCCGTGAACTGCGCATGACAGCGGGACTTCGCTGAGCGTGGCGGGGGCCACACAACCGCCCGGCGGCGTGGCCCCCGCCGGTCTCGGCTACACTGAACCGAGCACCGCAGCGAATCCGCGCGGTGGTCCCCTACATCCGTTGGCACACCACCGGTGTGCCGGGTTCGTCCCTGTGAACGCCTACGGCGCAACTCGCCGTGTCCCGCCTGCGTGCGGACGTCCGGGCCTCCTTGCGACGTTCCACGTCCGAGAGGCAACAGTGACAGTCACGCTCGACCCTGCCAGTTCCACGACTTCGTTCGCGGACCTGAACCTGCCGAAACCGCTGCTCAAGGCGCTGCGCGAAGCCGGCATCGACAGCCCGTTCCCCATCCAGGCCGCCACCATCCCCGACGCGCTGGCCGGCCGCGACGTGCTCGGCCGCGCCCAGACCGGCTCCGGCAAGACCCTCGCGTTCGGCCTGGCCCTGCTGGCCCGGCTCGACGGCGGCAAGGCCCGTAGCAGGCACCCCCGCGCGCTGGTTCTGGTACCGACCAGGGAGCTGGCCATGCAGGTCGCCGACTCGCTGACCCCGCTGGCCAAGTCGCTCGGCCTGTGGTGCCGCACGGTCGTCGGCGGCATGGCGTTCACCCGTCAGGCCGACGCCCTGCACCGCGGCGTCGACCTGCTGATCGCCACCCCCGGCAGGCTGTCCGACCACGTGCGCCAGGGCACCTGCAACCTCTCCGACGTGACCTTCGTCGCCCTGGACGAGGCCGACCAGATGGCCGACATGGGCTTCCTGCCGCAGGTCCGCGAGATCCTCGACCTGACCCCGCGCGACGGCCAGCGCCTGCTGTTCTCCGCCACGCTCGACGGTGACGTCAAGAAGCTGGTCGACCAGTACCTGACCGACCCGGTCGAGCACTCGGTGGCGCCGGTGACCGCCAGCGTCGACACGATGGAACACCACGTGCTGCAGATCTCGTTCCGGGACAAGCAGGCCATCGTGACCGAGATCGGCGCCCGCGAGGGCCGCACGATCATGTTCGTGCGCACCAAGCACCACGTCGACCGGCTGACCGAGCGGCTGCGTGCCAGCGGCGTGCGCGCCGCGGCGCTGCACGGCGGCAAGACCCAGGGCCAGCGCAACCGGGTGCTCGCCGACTTCAAGAGCGGCGACGCCACCGTGCTGGTCGCCACCGACGTCGCCGCGCGCGGCATCCACGTCGACGACGTGAGCCTGGTGCTGCACGTCGACCCGCCCGCCGACCACAAGGACTACCTGCACCGTGCCGGGCGTACCGCCCGGGCGGGCGCCTCGGGTGTCGTGGTCATGCTGATCACCCACGACCAGCGGCGCACCGTGCGCAGGCTCACCGACCGGGCCGGTGTCCGGCCGGAGAACACGACCGTCCGGCCCGGCGACGCCGAACTGGCCCGCATCACCGGTGCCCGCGAGCCCAGTGGCGAGCCGGTCGTGGAGCGTCGCAGGGAGCCGCAGCAGGCCCGTCGCGGGCAGCAGCGCGGGTTCGGCGGGAGGCCGCGATCCGGCGGCCGCCAGCCCGAGCGCGGCTTCCGCGGTGCCCGTAACGGCCAGGGTCGCTCGCACCGCCCCGGCGGCCGGACCCCGGCCCGCCGCCGCGACGGCTGATCCTGTCACCACATGCCGAACGGCGTGTGGTCGGCTGCCAGCAGATAACGCAGCAGGAGCCTGAGCCGGGCCATCCGGCTCAGGCGTACCCGCGGCATCCGTTCGAGTGTGTCCGGCATGGCCGCCCCCTTCGGTTAGGTACGACAAGTCTCGTACCTAACCGAAGGTACGAGACTTGTCGTACCATGTCCAGGGTGAGCAACGAATTCGCGCATCCCGATCTCGGCGACGTCGAGCTGGACGCTGTCCTGGCCGCACTGGCCGACCCGCACCGCAGGCGGGTCGTCGTCGAACTGGCCGCCGAACCCGAGCGGGAACGGACCTGCGCCTCGTTCAACCTGCCGGTCGCTCGGTCGACCCGCACCCACCACTGGCGCGTGCTCCGCGAAGCCGGCCTCGTGCACCAGCGCGCGGCAGGCAACACCAGCTACCTGCTGCTGCGCCGCACCGAGATCGACGACCGCTTCCCCGGCCTGCTGGACACCGTGGTGTCGCTGACCGGGGCTACAGCTCGATGAGCTCGAACTCGGTCGCGTACTCGCAGCCGAACCGTTCACCGGCGTCGCCGAGCGCGGCCAGATATGCCTTGTGCTCCCGCAGCGAGGCGATCGCCCTGTCCATTGTGGACCCGATGTCGACGGCGTGATCCGACTTCGGCGACCCAGCGCACGCCCTGCCACGGCGGCAGGTCCAGGTCGCGGAACACCCAGCGGTTGGCCGCGTCCCGCACGGCGTCCAGCACGGCGAGGCCGACGTTGCGGTGGTCGGCCATGTTCAGCCCGACGCCGCCGGGCCAGTTCTCCCGGTGGTTGCCGGTGATCACCAGCTCCGGCCGGAACCGCCGGATGGCGGCGGCGATGTCCCGGCGCAGCGGCAGGCCGTACTCGAGGTCGTCCGGGTGGGCGACGACAGCGAGTGCCCGCTGCCAGTCCCGGGCATCGGCTTGTACGCGCCCCCTGCTCGGGTCGTCCGGTGTGTTTGCGAGACTGCCAGGCGTGAACGCATCCGGTCCAGCTCCCGAACAGGTCTTCGACTGGCTCGACGAGGAGGCCGACCGGCGAGCGGCAGCCGGGCTGACCCGGAGGCTGCGACCGCGGGCGGCCGACGCCGGTGAGGTGGATCTGGCCGGCAACGACTACCTGGGACTCGCCAGGGACAAGCGGGTCGCGGGCGCGGCGGCGGCCGCGGCACTGCGCTGGGGCGCGGGCTCGACCGGGTCGCGCCTGGTCACCGGCTCCACCGAGCTGCACGCCGAACTGGAACACGCGCTCGCCCGGTTCTGCGGCACGCAGGCCGCGCTGGTGTTCTCCTCCGGCTTCACCGCCAACCTCGGCGCGGTGACGGCACTGTCCGGAGCGGAGTCGGCCATCGTGACCGACCGCTACATCCACGCGTCGCTGATCGAGGGCTGCCGGCTTTCCCGTGCCGACGTCGCCGCCGTCACGCACGCCGACCCCGCGGCGTTCACCCACGCCCTGTCCACCCGCCGCAAGCAGCGGGCGCTGGTGGTGACCGACTCGGTGTTCTCCGTCGACGGCGACCTGGCGCCGCTGCCGGAACTGGTGGCGGCCTGCCGCGAGCACGGCGCCGCGCTGCTGGTCGACGACGCGCACGGGTTCGGCGTACTGGGCGAGGGCGGACGCGGCGCGGTGCACGAGGCCGGGCTGGCCGGCGCGCCGGACGTCGTCACGACGATCACCCTGTCCAAGTCTCTCGGCGCCCAGGGCGGTGCCGTGCTGGGGCCGCGGCGGGTGATCCGGCACCTGGTCGAGTCCGCCCGCAGTTTCATCTTCGACACCGCGCTGGCCCCCGGCAGCGCCGCCGCCGCGCTGGCCGCACTGGGCGTCCTGCGGGACGAGCCGGACCTGCCGTCCAGGGTGCTGGCCGTGGCGGCACGGCTGTCCGCGCAGCTTGCCGACGCCGGGCTGACGGTGTCCACGCCGCGGGCGGCCGTCGTGTCGGTGTCGGCCCCGTCGGCCGACGCGGCGCTCGCCTGGGCGACGCGGTGTGCCGAGCAGGGCGTGCGGGTCGGCTGCTTCCGGCCGCCGTCGGTGCCCGACGGTGTGTCCCGGCTCCGGCTGACCGCGCGTGCGGACCTCACCGAGTCCGATGTGGACGCCGCGGTGAAGGTGATCGTCGACGCGGCGCCGTAGGTTCAGCCGCGGCGCATCTCCACGTGCGGGATGCCGTCCTCCAGGTACTCCGGGCCGGACGGTGTGAAGCCGAACTTCGCGTAGAACCCGCCCGCCTGGATCTGCGCGCCCAGCACGCACGGGGCGTCGCCGACGACCTCCAGCGCCGCCTCCATCAGCCGTGCCCCCAGGCCGGTGCCGCGGGCGTGCTGGGCCGTGACCACCCGGCCGATGCGGTAGCCACCCGACGGCTCCACCAGGACCCGCAGGTACGCGTCGACGTCGCCGGTCCACAGGTGGTGGGTGTCGGCACGCAGGTCACGGCCGTCGAGATCCTGGTAGGCACTTTCCTGCTCGACCACGAACACCTGCGCCCGCAGGCGCAGCACGGCATACAGCTGCTCCGCGGTGATCCGGTCGCCGGTGGTGCGCAGGACGGGGATCCGGGCGGTCTGGGTCATGCCGTATAGGTACCAGACCCGGGTTCAGTGGTGGCGGGCCTGCTCCGCGATGTCCTTGGCGAACGTGGCCACCCTCGCGTAGACACCCGGCTTACCGGCCTGCGCGCAGCCCTCGCCCCAGGACACCACGCCGATCACCGTGCCACCGACCACCAGCGGGCCACCCGAGTCGCCCTGGCAGGCGTCGACGCCGCCCTCGGCGTACCCGGCGCAGACCATGGACTTCGCGTCGAAGCTCTCGAAGCTCTTGGCGCAGCTGTCGTCGGCGACGACCGGGACGGTGGCCTTGCGCAGGTAGTCCGAGCGGTCGCCGCCCTCCTTCACCCGCCCCCAGCCGAGCACGGTCGCCCGGGTGCCCGCCTCGTACAGCGACCGGTGCCGCTGGTCGGCCACCTTCGCCGGCTGGTAGGGCACGCTGTCCCGCAACGTGAGCACCGCGACGTCGCTCCCGCTCTCCGGCCGCTGGAAGCCGTCGGGGATCCAGACCTTCCTGACCTCGGCCGTCACGCCCGCCGACGTGCGCTTGTCCTGACGGCCTGCGACCACCCGCATGTCGTTACGGGACATCGCCTTGGCGCAGTGCGCGGCGGTGAGCACCGCGTCGGACGCGATCAGCGTGCCGCCGCAGAACTGGTTGCCCTTCTCGTCGGCGAGGTAGACGGCGTAGGGGTGATCGGCGAGGGAAGCCTCGGTGCCGCCGACGACGAACGGCTGCACGCCCGCGGCGGCCCCGGCGCCGGCCAGCGGCAGGACCGTCCCGATGACGGCGGCGGCGAGCAGCGTCCCCCGGCGGCGCGAGGACTTCTTCGGCATGACTCCGGTTTCCCTTCGACAGACAGCACGGCGGTGCGACTACCCTAAACGGCCTACCGGTCACCCGACGTCACTGAACCGGGTGGAGTAGCCGGCTACCCTCCGCAGCCATCCGGGCCAGGGCCGCCCGGCACCGGCGCGGCACCCGATGTCACCCTGTCCTGGTGCGCACGCTCCCTGGCCTCCTGCTCGCGGTGACGCTGCTCGCCGCCTGCGGCGGGCAGCCGGAGCAGCCACCACCGGCACCTCCGCCGACGCCGCCGTCGACGAGCGCCCCGGCGGCCACCACCACGGCGAAAGCACCGGTGTGGCAGGTCGGCGCCCGCCCGCTGCCCCGCAGGCCCGACGGGTTCGGCCAGGTACTGCCCACCCCGGCCCCGCTGGTCGAGCGCAGCCTGCCCACAGCCGACCTGCTGCCGCCACCGGCTGGCGACCGCTACGCCTCGACCGTCGAACCGGTACCGGCGCGGGTACTGGCCCGCAGCACCTGGCGGCCCGAGTGCCCGGTCCCGTCCGGGCAGCTGCGGTACCTGACGATGTCGTTCTGGGGTTTCGACGGCCGTGCCCACACCGGGGAGATGCTGGTCAACGCCTCGGTCGCCGCACAGGTGACGAAGGCGTTCGGCGAGCTGTACGCCGCGCGTTTCCCGATCGAGGAGATGCGGGTCACCCGGGCCGACGAGCTGGACGCCCCGCCGACCGGCGACGGCAACAACACCGGCGCGTTCGTCTGCCGCCCGGTCCGCGGGCAGACCACCTGGTCGGCTCACGCGTCCGGCCTCGCCGTCGACGTCAACCCGTTCTGCAACCCCTACGTCAAGGGTGACCTGGTGCTGCCCGAGCTGGCCTCGGCCTACACCGACCGCGGCCGCGAGCGTCCGGGGATGATCCTGCCGGGCGGCCCGGTGGTGCGGGCGTTCACGGCGGCGGGCTGGACCTGGGGTGGCACCTGGACCTCGCCGAAGGACATCATGCACTTCTCGGCGACGGGGAACTGAGGCACGGGAACAACCGCACCGCCCCGGCGGTTCCACAACCGGAGAGCATCGACCGACTCAGGAGAAGCAGCGTGCCGCACTACGACCTGGTGATCATCGGGACCGGCTCGGGGAACTCGATTCTCGACCGGCGGTTCGCCGGCTGGAAGACCGCGATCGTCGAGAAGGGAGTGTTCGGCGGCACCTGCCTCAACGTCGGCTGCATCCCGACGAAGATGTTCGTCCACCCCGCCGACATCGCGGCCTCGGTCGGTGCCGGAGCCCGGCTGGGGGTGGACGCCGAACTGCGCGGGGTGCGCTGGCGCGACATCCGCGACCGGATCTTCGGCCGGATCGACCCGATCGCCGCGGGCGGGCGGCAGTACCGCGTCGAGCACGAGGACAACCGTGACGTCACCGTCTACGAGGGCGAGGGCCGGTTCACCGGGCACAAGGAGCTGACGATCACGTTCGCCGACGGCCGCCCGGCGGAGACCGTCACGGCCGGCCGGTTCGTGATCGCGGCAGGCAGCAGGCCCGCGATCCCGGAGATTCCTGGTTTGTCCGATGTGGACTACCACACGTCGGACACCGTGATGCGGATCGACGACCTGCCCGAGCGGGCGGTGATCCTGGGTGGCGGTTTCATCGCGGCGGAGTTCGCTCACGTGCTGGCCTCGTTCGGGGTCGCGGTCACGATGGTGGCGCGCTCCGGCGCCCTGCTGCGGGCCGAGGACGCCGACGTCAGCGCCCGGTTCACCGAGCTGGCCGCGAAGCGCTACGACGTGCGGCTGAACACGACCGTGAGCAAGGTGCGGCGGTCGGGTGGCGGTGTCGCCGTCGAACTGTCCGATCCCGCCGGGGAGGACACCGTCGAGGCCGGGCTGCTGCTCGTGGCCACCGGCCGCAGGCCCAACTCCGACCTGCTCGACGTGGCCGCGACCGGGTTGTCCACCACCGCGGACGGCTACGTGAAGGTCGACGAGTACCAGCGCACCGAGGTCGACGGGATCTACGCGCTCGGCGACGTCAGCTCGCCGTTCCAGCTCAAGCACGTGGCCAACCACGAACAGCGGGTCGTGCAGCACAACCTGCTGCACCCGGACGCGCCGGTGGCCGCCGATCACCGGTTCGTGCCGCACGCGGTGTTCACCTCGCCGCAGATCGCGTCGGTCGGCCTGACCGAGGAGCAGGCGGCCGAGCGCGGGCTGCGTTACGTCACCTCGATCCAGGACTACGCCGGTATCGCCTACGGCTGGGCCATGGAGGACACCACGAGCTTCGCCAAACTGGTCGCGGACCCGGCGACCGGGCAGCTGCTCGGCGCGCACATCATCGGCCCGCAGGCCGCGACGGTGATCCAGCCGCTGATCCAGGCGATGAGCTTCGGCCTGGACGCGGCCAGCATGGCCCGCGGTCAGTACTGGATCCACCCGGCGATGCCGGAGCTGGTGGAGAACGCCCTGCTCGGACTGGAGCTGGACCCGGCTCAGACGTAACGGTCGCGACCGGCGAACGCGCCGACCACCGACTGCACCGCGACGACCACCGCGACCAGGATCAGCGGCACGGTCCACGCGGCGGTCAGGTCGTGCAGCAGGCCGAACAGCAGCGGACCCGGGGTGGCGATCAGGTAGCCGTAGCCCTGGGCCATCCCGGACAGCGACGCGGTGTCCGGGCCGCTGCGAGCTCGCAGCGCGATGACGGTCAGGGCCAGCGAGAACACGCTCATCCCGACACCGACGAGGATGGCCCACAGCAGCGGTGCCGCCGCCGGCGCGACGATCAGGCCGGCGTTGCCCGCGAGCCCGATCAGGCCGAGCCCGACAATCCACCAGGTCTGGCTGCCCTGCCGGGCGGCGACCGCCGGGACGATCAGGCTGATCGGCACGGCCAGCAGCGACATCAGGCCCTGCAGGAGGCCGGCGTCTCCCCTGCTGACGCCGGCGTCCATCAGGACCTGCGGGAACCAGCCCATGACGATGTAGGCGACGAACGCCTGCAGGCCGAAGAACAGCGTGACCGTCCACGCCAGCGGGCTGCGCAGCAGCGAGCGGCCGCGTTCCTGCCGGGGCGCGCCGCCGCCTTCGCCGCGACGGCCGCGGACGGCCAGCAGCCAGACCACCAGCGCGACGACGGCGAGCGCCGCCCAGCCCGCCCACGCCTCGCGCCAGCCGCCGAACAGGTCGTCCATCGGCGGTGTCGCCGCCGAGCCGAGCGCACCGCCACCCTGCAGGGCAGCGGTGTAGACGCCGGTCATCAGGCCGACCCTGGCCGGGAACGAATCCTTCACGACCACCGGGATGAGGACGTTGCCCAGCGCGATACCGGCGCTGGAGACGAGGGTGCCGCCGAGCACGACCAGCGGGCCGTCGAGTACCCGGATCACCAGGCCGACGCCGAGCACACCGAGCGCGAGCGCCACGGCCGCACCGATGCCGACCCGGCGGGCCAGCGCGGGCGCGGCCAGGCCGGCGACGGCGAAGCACAGGCCGGGCAACGTGGTGAGCAGGCCCGCCCAGGTGGCGGTGGCGCCCAGGTCGGCCTGCGCCTTGTCCAGCAGTGGGCCGACGCTGGTGACGGCGGGGCGGAGGTTCAGGGCGGCCAGGACGACGGCCAGCGCCAGCAGCGTGCCGCCCGCGACGGCAAGTGGACGCGCCCGTCCGGCGGGTGCCGTGTCCGTGACGACGCGGCTACGCTCGAGTTCTAGTTCTGGCTCGACGGACACGCCGAGTAGTATTGCAGACGTAGGATGATTGGGCGAAAGGATGTTTCTGTGCCTCTGGCCACTACCCGTCGCACCGGGCTCGTCGACCAGGTGATCGCCCAGTTACGTGAAGCGGTCCGGCAGGGCGACTGGCCCATCGGGCAGCGCATCCCGACGGAACCGGAGCTGGCGGCCACGCTCGGGGTCGGGCGCAACACCATCCGCGAGGCGGTGCGAGCGCTGTCGCACAGCGGGTTGCTGGAGGTACGGCAGGGTGACGGCACCTACGTGCGGGCTACCAGCGAGGTCTCCGGCGCCATCCGCAGGCTGTGCGGCAGCGAGCTGCGCGAGGTACTGGAGGTCCGGCGCACGCTGGAGGTCGAGGGCGCGCGGCTGGCCGCCTCCCGGCGCACGGACGCCGAGCTGGAGCGGTTACGCGACCTGCACGACCAGCGCGACGCCGCCCAGCGGGAGGCCCGGTTCGACGACTTCGTGCGCGTCGACGCGGAGTTCCACCTGACCGTGGTCGCGTGCGGGCACAACACCCTGCTCACCGAGCTGTACCGGGGGCTCACCGAGGCCATCACCGCGTCCGTCGCGGCGACCACGCACGAGGAGCTGGGGCAGGCGGAGGAGATCGAGCACCGCGGCATCGTGGAGGCCATCGCCGACCGCGACCCCGTCAAGGCAGGCGCGGAGGCCGCCGGCTTCCTCGACGAGCTGCTGGCCGGCTTGGACTGAGCCGCCCGCCCGGCAGGCCGTCAGGGCACCAGACGCCAGGGCCCGGCAAAGTCGGGCTCTGTGCGTTCGAACGCAGAACTCGCGGGCCGGAACGCAGAACTCGCGTGCGTGAGCGCAGAACTCACCGTGTGGACCGGGTTCTCACCTCGTGCCGGTCACCCGCGTCAGCGACCCGTTCGCGCGAGTCGTCCCGTCCCAGAGCACGTGAAGGCCACCTTCACCACGTCAGACTTAATGAAGGGGACTGGCCAGACCCACGGACAGGACACACCCGCCACATCGGCACCGTCTGACTTTGCCGGGGTCCTGGCATCAGACGCCGTGAGGGGGCCTTCACGGCCACGTCGCGGCGAGCCGTCAGGACAGGGTCAGGATCTCCGCGCCGGTGGCGGTCACGACGATGGTGTGCTCGAACTGGGCGGTCCACTTCTTGTCCTTCGTGGTGACCGTCCAGTCGTCGTCCCAGATGTCGTAGTCGATCGTGCCGAGCGTGATCATCGGCTCGATCGTGAACGTCATACCCTCGAGGATCTCGGTGGTGACGCTGGGCTCCTCGTAGTGCAGCACGGTCGGCGCCGTGTGGAACGCGGGCCCGACGCCGTGGCCGGTGAAGTCACGCACGACGCCGTAGCCGAACCGCTTGGCGTAGGACTCGATGACCCTGCCGATGACGTTGAGCTGCCTGCCCGGCCGGACGGCCTTGATCGACCGCATGGTCGCCTCGCGGGTGCGCTCAACCAGCAGCCGGACCTCCTCGTCGACGTCCCCGGCGAGGAACGTCGCGTTGGTGTCGCCGTGCACGCCGCCGATGTAGGCGGTGACGTCGATGTTGCAGATGTCGCCGTCCTCGATGACCGTCGAGTCCGGGATGCCGTGGCAGATGACCTCGTTGAGCGAGGTGCAGCAGGACTTGGGGAACCCGCGGTAGCCCAGCGTCGACGGGTAGGCGCCGTGGTCGAGCAGGAACTCGTGGACGACCTTGTCGACGTCGTCGGTGGTCGCGCCCGGCTTGACCGCCTTGCCGCCCTCCTGCAGCGCCTGCGCCGCGATCCGGCTGGCGACCCGCATGGCCTCGATCTGCTCGGCGGTGCGCACGCCGTTGCCGGTGTCCCGCTTCGGCGCCGCCCTGCCGACGTACTCGGGGCGGGCGATGGAGCTGGGCACGGTACGGATCGGCGACTGGACGCCGGGTCGCAGAGGGGCTCGCGTGGGCATGTCCCCCACCCTACGACCCGACCGCGGTCAGGAACCGGTGGGCCGCCTGCACCGCGGGCGCCGACGTCCCGCCACCGACCAGCAGCACGGCGAACGCGAGGTCACCGGCGTAGCCGACGAACCAGCCGTGTGACTGCGAGCCGTCGCCGAACTGGGCGGTGCCGGTCTTGCCGTGGACCTCGGGCAGCTGCGCCAGCACACCCGCCGTGCCGCCGGTGACGACGGCCCTGGTCATCGAGCGCAGCGCCGCGAGCACGTCGGGCCGCAGCGGCCTGCCCACCTGGGACGCCGCGGTCGGGGTGCCGCGCAGCAGCGTCGGCACCGGGGTTCGGCCGGACGCCACCGTCGCCGCCGCCAGCGCCATCCCGAACGGGCTGGCCAGCACGGTGCCCTGGCCGAACCCGTTCTCCGCCTGCTGGATCGTGTTGCCTGCCTGCGGCACCGAGCCGGTGATCGTGGTCAGGCCCGGGATGACGAAGTCCGCGCCGATGCCGAGGTCGCGTGCGGCGTCGGTGAGCGCCGCAGGCGGGAGCTGGGTGGACAGCCGGGCGAACGTCGTGTTGCAGGAGTGCGCGAACGCCGTGCTCAGCGGCACCGAACCGAGCGCGAACCGGCCGTCGTTGGGGATGAGCCTGCCCTCGATCGTCGTGGTGCCCGGGCAGTCGACGACGGCGTCGGCCCGCGTCACGCCGGTGGTCAGCGCGGCAGCGGCCGTGGCGATCTTGAACGTGGAGCCGGGCGGGTAGCGGCCGGACAACGCGATCGGCCCCTGGACGTCTGCGGCCGCGTTCTGCGCGACGGCGAGCAGCTCACCGGTGGACGGCTGCAGCGCGACGATCGCCGCGGGCACCTCGACGCCGTCCAGCGCTGCCTCGGCCGCGGCCTGGGTGGCCTTGCTGAGCGTGGCCGTGACGGCGTCGGCGGGCTGAGCGGGCTGGTTGTGCAGCTCGGCGATCTCGGAGCCGGTCGGGGTGACGGTGACGATCCGCCACCCCGCGGCACCCTCCACCCGTTCGTCCACCGTGGACCGGATCGCGGGCAGGATCTGCTCGCCCAGCGACTTGTCGGCGGGCAGCAGCCGTTCCTGCTCGCTGAACCGGACCCCGGGCAGGTCGTAGATGGCCGGTTTGATCCGCTGGTAGTCGGACTGGCGCAGGGTGACCACCGGCTGCTTCGGACCGTCCACGATGGACTGCTCGGTGATGCCGGGTTCGAACTGCTTCAGTGCCGTGGCGAGCGCGGCAGCGACCTTCCGGACGTCACCGGCCTTGGCCGGGTCGAGCAGGACGCTCACGACCCGGTCGGGTGCCAGCAGGGTCTCGCCGTCGCGGTCCAGCACCGGGGCACGGTCCGGCTGCTGCGTGCGCAGCGTGATCTCCTGCTGCTGGGCCAGCCGCGGGTGCAGCACCGAGGGCTGCCAGCGCACCCGCCAGCGGCCGTCGGCCGAGGTGAGCTGGGCGTCGCCGTCGTAGGACCAGGTGCGGCCGTGCGGCAGCCGCCAGTCCAGCCGGTACCGGGCGGTGGCGGTGGTGGACTTCGACGGCGCGTGCGCGCGGTGCAGCGTGACGCCGATCGACTCCGGCCGCAGCGCGGCCCTGGCCTGGTCGAGTACGGGCCGGGCGGCGTCGGGGGTGTCGGTGAGCCCGGCCGCGCGGGCGGTGTCGCCTGCGGCGAGGGCGTCCAGGAAGTCGCGCGTGATCTCCTCCGGCCCGGGTTCGGACGCGAACACCGAGCACCCGCTCAGCGCGAACACCACGACGGCGGCTACCGCCCAGCCTCTGCCAACCACCACAGCCGCAGTATCCAGCCTCGGCGCCGCGGCTCCCGGCTGCGAAACGCCGTCAGAACAGGACGGTGGCGTAGCAGCCGACCTGACGGAACCCGATCCGGCGATAGGCGGCGAGGGCCGGGGCGTTGTAGGAGTTGACGTACAGGCTCGCGGTGCGGTCCATGTCGCGCACCAGGCGCGCGACGACGGCGGCGGTGCCGGCCGCGCCGAGGCCCTGGCCACGCCGGTCCGGCCGCACCCAGACGCCCTGGATCTGGCCGACGCCAGCCGACATGGCGCCGATCTCGGCCTTGAACACCACCTCACCGGCCTCGAACCGGGCGAACGCCCTGCCGCCGGCGATCAGCTCGGCGACGCGGGCCCGGTAACTGGTCCCGCCGTCACCCGCCCGCGGGTCGATCCCCACTTCCTCGATGAACATCGCCACGGCGGCGGGCAGGTAGCGGTCCAGCTCGTGTGGCCGGACGGGGCGGACCAGCGGGTCTGCGGGCCGCTCGGGCATCCGGTCCATGGCCATCAGCGGCTGGTCCGGGCGGACCTCCCGGGCCGGCCCCCACTCGCTCTCCAGCTCGTCCCACAGGCCGAGCACCTGATCGGCGGGGCCCACCAGCGACGAACACGCCCGCTGGCGCCGCAGGGCCCGGTCGGCGAAGGACCGCCAGGCACCGGCGTTGCCCCGCAGCGGGATCAGGTTGGGCCCGGAGAAGCACAGCCCGCTGATCCGGCCGGACCGGGCCGGGCGGGCGTCGGCAGCCCACAGTTCGCCACCGAGCCGCCACGGATCCAGCCCGGCGGCCTCGATCCTCGCGCTGACCATGCAACTGGCCACCGGGTCGGTGGCCAGCAGCGTACGGACGGCCGGGTAGTCCCGATCGTCGAGCAGCCGCGCTCCAGCAAGCCGCAACACATGACAAGCGTGCCAGATAACCGCCGTTCGCGGGTAGCTCAGGAGCCCTGGTAGGTGCCGACGGTCCAGACGTTGCCCTCCGGATCGGCCAGCGACACGTTCCGGGCGCCGTAGTCGGTGTCGTACGGCTCACGCAGCACCTTCGCGCCCGCCTCGACGGCACGCCGGTGCACGGCGTCCGGGTCGGCGGTCTCCACGAACAGCCACTGGATACCGGCGGGAGCGGGCAGGTCGCTCGCCGACATCGCGGAGCCGAACATGATCCCGCCGCCCTCCGGCCTGCGCATCTCGGCGTGCACGATGGCGGAGCCGTCCTCGGACGGGACGACGAGCGTCTCGGTGAATCCGAGCACGCCGGTCAGGAACGCCCTGGCGGCATCAGTGTCGGTGTAGGAAAGGCAGGGCCACACGCCCGGGGTCGTTGTCTCGCTCATGCCCCCGATTCTGCGGTGGCCTCCTCCGGCAGGTCTTGGAGAAACGGGAGCTCCTCGCGGATCCACGCCGACGGTGTGCAGCCGGCCAGCTCCCGCCATTCGTTGGTCAGATGTGCCTGGTCGTAGTAGCCGCTGCGGACCGCGAGCTCGGCCAGGTTGCGGTACCCGCCCGCCCGCAGCAGCGCACTGGAGCGCTCGAACCGCATCAGCCGCGCGGCCTGCTTCGGCGGCACCCCGACCTCCCTGGCGAAGCGCTCGCTGAAGTGCCGCCTGCTCCAGCCGATCTCCCTGGCGAGCTCGGCGACCGGCCTGCCGCCGTGCCGGGAGATCAGCGACCGCCACGCCCACTGGACCTCGGTGGCGAGGGTGACCGGACCGATCGCCGCGGCGAACTCCTCGTCCAGCACGGCGAACCGCTCGGGCCAGCCGGGCTGGCCGGCCAGCCGGTCGGCCAGCCGCCGTGCCCACGGCACCGGCAGGTCCGCCACGTCGACGACCGACGAGGCCAGCTCGGTCGCGGAAACCCCGAGCAGCGCCCGCAGCCCGAGCGGGTTGAGTTCGATGTGGACGCCGCACTGGTAGCGGTCCTGCTGGATCAGCACCGGACCGAGATGCAGGCCGCCCACCACGGTCTGCAGGCTGACCGGCCCCCGCTCGGCGCCGACGCCCCCGACGAAGTGGACGGGCTCGGCCAGGCTGACGATCAGCGTGACGTTGCGCGAGGGCAGGCCACGGTGGACCGGCAGGGTCACGTCGTGCTGGGTGTACCCGATGTAGCGGCGCACCAGGTGCCGTAGCCCCGGGTGCGGTGGCCTGGCGGCCCAGTCGCTCACATCCGTCAGCCGACCGTGACGCTCGGCTGCCCCTCGCCGATGGCCTCGCCGCTCTCCTCGGCGATGCGCATGGCCTCCTCGATCAGCGTCTCGACGATCTGCGCCTCCGGCACGGTCTTGATGACCTCGCCCTTGACGAAGATCTGGCCCTTGCCGTTACCCGACGCCACCCCGAGGTCGGCCTCCCTGGCCTCGCCGGGACCGTTGACGACGCAGCCCATCACGGCGACCCGAAGCGGCACCTCCATGCCCTCCAGGCCCGCGGTGACCTCGTCGGCCAGCTTGTAGACGTCGACCTGGGCACGGCCGCAGGACGGGCAGGACACGATCTCCAGCTTGCGCGGGCGCAGGTTCAGCGACTGCAGGATCTG
The DNA here is from genome assembly GCF_004214935.1 of Amycolatopsis suaedae. GTDB lineage: Bacteria > Actinomycetota > Actinomycetes > Mycobacteriales > Pseudonocardiaceae > Amycolatopsis > Amycolatopsis suaedae. Next base: position 463,821 of record NZ_SFCC01000003.1, on the reverse strand, counting down.
GGTGCCGACCTTGACCTCCTCCACCGGCGGCGCGGACAGCGACACGCGGATGGTGTCGCCGATGCCCTGCCGCAGCAGCGCGCCGAAGGCGACGGCCGACTTGATGGTGCCCTGGAACGCCGGACCGGCCTCGGTGACGCCGAGGTGCAGCGGGTAGTCGCACTGCTCGGCCAGGATCTCGTAAGCACGCACCATGACGACCGGGTCGTTGTGCTTGACCGAGATCTTCAGGTCGTGGAAGTCGTGCTCGGCGAACAGGCTCGCCTCCCACAGCGCCGACTCGGCCAGCGCCTCCGGGGTGGCCTTGCCGTACTTGTCCATGATCCGCTTGTCCAGCGACCCGGCGTTGACGCCGATGCGGATCGGCGTGCCGTGGTCCTTGGCGGCCTTGGCGATCTCGGCCACCTGGTCGTCGAACTTGCGGATGTTGCCCGGGTTGACGCGCACGGCGGCGCAGCCCGCCTCGATGGCGGCGAAAACGTACTTGGGCTGGAAGTGGATGTCGGCGATGACCGGGATCTGCGACTTCTTCGCGATGGCAGGCAGCGCCTCGGCGTCGTCGGCGCTCGGGCAGGCGACGCGGACGATGTCACAGCCCGCCGCGGTCAGCTCGGCGATCTGCTGCAGGGTGGCGTTGACGTCGGCGGTCAGCGTGGTGGTCATCGACTGCACCGAGATGGGGTGGTCGCTGCCGACACCGACGGGACCCACCTGCAGCTGGCGGGTCTTACGACGCTCGGACAGGACGGGGGGCGGCAGAGCGGGCATACCCAGCGCGACGTTCATCGGTTCCTCTGCGAGCGAGTACTAGTACGGCGATACCCACGATACCGGCGCGCCCGACCTGCCCGGGCGGCGGCACTTTCACCGCCCGGATCAGCCTTGACCTGCGGAAACGGCTACGGGAGCAGGCGAATCGGGTTGACGATGTCCGCGGTCACGGTGAGCAGGACCACGGCCGCGCCGATGAACACGATCACCATCGTGACCGATGACAACTTCGTGTAGTCGACCGGCGCGCCGATCCCCTTGCCCCGCGCCTTGCGGATGCTGTTGCGGATCTTCTCGTACCAGACCACCGCGATGTGCCCGCCGTCCATCGGCAGCAGCGGCAGCAGGTTGAACACGCCGAGGAAGAAGTTCAGGCTGGCCAGCAGGAGAACGAACACCTCCCAGAGCCCGGCCTCGACGGCCTCGCCGCCGATGCGGCTGGCGCCGACGATCGACACCGGCGTCTCCGGGTCCCGCTCCCCGCCGAAGATCGACTCGACCACGGCCGGGATGCGCTGCGGGAACTCGATGAGCTTCTGCACGGTCTGGCTGAACATCTCGCCGGTGAACGAGACCGTCCCGCCGATCGCGGCGACCGGGCCGTAGTCCAGCATCCGCGGCGCCATCACCCTGGCCGCGCCGATCGCGCCGACCTGCTTCGTCCCGCCGTTGCCGTCCGGCCGCAGGACCCGCGGGACGTTGATCGTCAGGTCGACCGGCTGACCGTTGCGCAGGACCTGCACGGGCGTGGGGCCCTCGGCCTTCTGCACCGCGGCCAGCATGTCCGTCCAGGTGGGGGTCGGCGTGCCGCCGACCGAGGTGACCAGGTCGCCCGGCAGCATCCCGGCGTCGCGGGCCGGAGCGGGGTCCCCGGGCCGGCAGACCGGGTTGTTGTTCTCCTCGATCGTGCGTGCGTCGCGGACGCAGGCCGACACCGAGGCGATGTTCGGCTTGGGTTCCTCCTGGGCGGCGGCCAGGTTGGGCAGGCCCATGGTGATGGCCATCAGGTAGAGGATGACGAAGCCGAGGACGAAGTTGAGCGCGATACCGGCGACCATGACGACAGTCCGCTTCCACGCGGCGAAGCGGTACATCGCGCGCGGCTTCTCGTCCTCGGTGACCTCGTCGAGCGCGGTCATGCCGGCGATGTCGCAGAAGCCGCCGAGCGGGATGGCCTTGAGGCCGTACTCGGTCTCACCGCGGCGGAAGGAGAAGATCTTCGGGCCGAAGCCGACGAAGAACCGCCGCACCTTCATGCCGAAGGCCTTGGCGGTGAGCATGTGCCCGGCCTCGTGCACGGCGACCGACAGGCAGGCGCCGATCACGAACAGCACCACGCCGATGATGTAGGAGAGCACCCGCTACTACTTCCTTCCCGACCCGAGCTCGGCGGCGCGGGCACGTGCCCAGCGGTCCGCTTCGAGCACGTCGTCGACGTCACGCGGCGCACGCCGCCACTCGTCGGCGGACTCCACCACCTCGGCAACAGTGTCCACGATGGAGGTGAAGCTGGCGTTCTGCGCCCGGAACGCCCCGACCATCTCCTCGTTGGCCGCGTTGTAGACGGCCGGGATGCAGCCCCCGGTCGCACCGGCGTGGCGGGCCAGCTCGACGGCGGGGAACGCCTCGTCGTCGACCGGTTCGAACGTCCACGACGCCGGCGACCCGAAGTCGCAGGCAGCCGCCGCTCCGGGCACCCGGTCCGGCCAGTTCAGCGCGAGCGCGATCGGCAGGCGCATGTCCGGCGGGCTGGCCTGGGCGATGGTCGAGCCGTCGGTGAAGGTGACCATCGAGTGGATGATCGACTGCGGGTGCACCACGACGTCGACCCGGTCGGCCGGCATGTCGAACAGGAGCATGGCCTCGATCAGCTCGAGTCCCTTGTTGACCAGCGTGGCCGAGTTGATCGTGACCAGCGGGCCCATCGCCCAGGTGGGGTGGGCAAGGGCCTCCTCGACGGTGACCCCGGCCAGCTCGGCCCGGGACCGCCCGCGGAACGGGCCGCCGGACGCGGTGAGCACCAGCCGGTCGACCTCCTCGGCGCGCCCGGCACGCAGTGCCTGCGCGAGCGCCGAGTGCTCGGAGTCGACCGGGATGATCTGCCCGGGTTTGGCGGCGGCGAGCACCAGCGGCCCGCCCGCGATCAGCGACTCCTTGTTGGCCAGCGCCAGGCTGGCGCCGGTGGCCAGCGCACGCAGTGTGGCGGGCAGTCCCTCCGAGCCGGGCAGCGCGTTGAGCACGACGTCGGCCGGGACGGCGTCGATGAGTTCCAGCACGGCGTCCGGCCCGGCGAACACCCTGGGCAGCCGGAACTCGCCGCTGGCGTAGCCCCGGCGCTGGGCCTCGGCGTACAACGCGAGCTGCAGGTCCTCGGCGGCCGTGGCCCGCACGATGGCGACGGCCTCGGCGCCCGTGGCCAGTGCCTGGGCGGCCAGCGCCGCCGGGTCCGACCCGCCCGCGGCGATGCCGGCGACCCGGAACAGGTCCGGATTACGTTCGGCGACGTCGAGGGCCTGGGTGCCGATCGACCCGGTGGAGCCGAGCACGAGCACACTGCGTGAGGTAGTCATCGGGGCCCATTGTGCCCGGCACCATGGGACGGCCGGGTGACGGTGTGGGATCATCGGGCCCGCACGACGAACCGCGAGGAGTGAACGTGGCGAGCAAGGCGGTCGAGAAGCGACCTCGGGTCGACCCCCGTGACGAGCCGTCGGCCGAGTGGGGCTGGCACGGCACCTTCCCGAAGGCCACCCGGGCCGCGGGCTGGTTCACCGCGGCGGCGATGCTGATCATGCTGATCGGCAACCACCGCAACGCCATGGAGGACATCTGGCTGGTGGGCATCGCCGCCACCCTCGTGCTGCTGCTGGTGCTCGACATCCGCAAGCGCCGCACCGCCTGGCGGAAGTAGCCTTCACCGCCGGTGGTCAGCCTGCTGACGTCGCTGGAGTTCCTGGAGCTACCCGAGGACCGGTCGGCACGCCTGGAACTCCAGGAGGGCGTGCTCATCACGGCCCCGCGTCCACCGTTGGGTCACCAGTACGCGGAACTCGAGTTGGCCCTCCAACTGCGCACGCAGCTGCCGAGAGACTTGATCGCTCTGACCGAGCTGGACGTCGACCTGGAGCTGGGCGAGCCGCCGACGATCCGGGTCCCGGACGTCCTCGTCGTGCCGCGCACGGCAGCACGTGACGGCGGCCTGCTGCGGGCGGCTTCCGTGCTACTGGCTGTCGAGATCATGTCTCCCGGCTCCCGCCGCACCGACAGGGTCACCAAGCCCTCCGAGTACGCGGACGCCCAGATCCCCAACTACTGGCTCGTCGACCTGGATGACCGGCCGAGCCTGACGGCCTTCCACCTGGCCGAGCCGTTCGGCTATCAGGAGAGCCCGTCGGCCACCGGTCGATACACCACCACCGAGCCGGCCGAGCTGACCGTGGACCTCGACGCCCTGCTGCTCGACTAGAAACCAGCGGCCCGGATGTCAAGGGCTAGCTTCCAAAGGAAAGCATGTCGTCCGGGTCCCGCTGGTCCGGCCGGTAAGGCATGCCATCCAAAGTCGCACCTGCGAACTTGATATCTCCGGCGAAGTTTGCATCATCAAACACAGTGTAACTACTGAACACAGCTTGACTAAACCAAGCGTCGCCAGCGAACTTCACGCGATCAAAAAAAGCTTCGCGAGAAAATTCTACACCCGCCAACCACGCGTCATCCATGAAACTGGCTCCACCGAAATTCGCATTCCGCGCGAACACGGCACCTCCAAAGACCGCACTCCCGGCAAAAACAGCGTCATCGAACCTGCAGTTGGACCTGAAGCTCGCCTGCCGGAACACTGTACCTCCTCGGAAGGAGGTTTTCTCAAATCTAGCTTCCCCGCAGAAAATAGAACCATCAAACCTGGTTACCCCACTGAAGTTGGCCTCAGAAAACCAGGCGTACGCATCGAACAGCGCTCCATCGAAGCGTGTCTCCCCGACAAATTCCGCTCCCGTCAAAAAAACGTCACCATAGAACCGGGCATTTACAAAGCGCGCGTTCTCAACGTTACAATTTTCAAGATTAAAGTCAATCAAGAACGCGCCGCTCAAGTCCAGATTGATTCCTTCCCAGTACCTACTCGCATCCACTTGCGGGCTAAGATGACCGGTCATGATCCTCTGGGCAGTGAGCCTCACTTCACGCTCCTGCATCTGCCGGCGATACTCTTCGCCGTACTCACCACTGCCGGCGTTTGCAAGTTGATCGACCGCGAGACTATAAGGCATGCGCAAATAGGCGGCAACCACGTTGACTATAGTCTGCCGTTGAGATGGATTATCCTGCGCCAAACGGTCAAGAGCGTACAACCCGGCGAGACGCACCGGGGCATGCTCCGAACCCAATTGTTCAACCGATTTCAAATACAGTTCAGTTATGCGACGCTCCGCAGCGTCATGCCTCAGGTCTTCGTTCGCCTGCTCCCGCAGCAGAAGGTCGTGCTGCTTGGTCGCCAAATCATACTCTGCAGTCTGCTGACGCCTAGCGGCCAGAAGCAGGGCCACAGCCCCGCCAGCTCCCAGGATAATGGTCCCTACGGTGCGAATACTCTCAAGCTTCGCCTTACTTGCCGCTACCCCATCACCGTAAATAGACAGCAGGAACCAACATGTCGCACCAGCAGTAAGCACAAGAACACTCGAGCATATTGCAATTGTCCGATTGGACAACACTTTTCGAGGCTCCCTAGCTGCCGAATCAGCTGATTCCACGCCCGGGCGTCCCGCCCCTCCTTGATACCCCATCGGAAAATGGTCTCACTCAGTGGGCGTCGGCCAAAAAAAGAACTAATGCAGCGCCACCTGGAGTAACAGGACTCCGGCGACGCCATAGACGCCTCCTGTGCGCCAGGGACCCACCCGAGCGGCCGGGCGTGCGAATACCCTGGACAAACGCCATGGGCATGATCCACGGCTACCGAGTCAGCGAGACGAGTTTCAACGAGCACATCCAGGAAGGCAGGTACCGGGAAGCATGACCAGCACGGTCAAGCTCGTCGACGCCGACGGCCCGTTCATCGAGTTCCGGCGCAGCGACGCCAGGCTGGTCAGCTCCGCGCTGTCCTACGTGTTGTCCAGCGTGTCCACCCCGGCGACCGTCGAACTGCTGCTCGGCAGCCCGGCGGAGCGGGTGGACCGCTACCGGGCGAAACTCACCGACGCGATCGAGGCGGCACAGCGTGCCTACGAAGCCCGTGAGTCGCGGGAGGCCTCGAAGGTCCGGGTCCCGGCGCAGCGAGCGCACCTGCTGTACACCGCGCTCGTGGTCTCGACACACATGACCCGATCGGAAGAGGAGTACAACATCCAGGTCGGTGCGTTCAAGGAGAACGCGCTCGACCTCGCCGACGGCATCATCGCCGCCTTCGAATCGCCTGGTTGAGCACCACCCCGACCACTGTCGCATCTTTGCAAGCTTCTGTACAGATCTTGCGATTCTCTGTCGTCTCCGCTTATGGTGTGGGTCACAACAAATCTCTCCCCTCCCCACCCGGCCTGAGTCGCTCGCGGCCGTCCGGGTCCGACCCCGCATGCCCTCCGACGACGAAGGGTCTCCTGAACATGAAACGGAAACTGCTCGGTGCCGCACTGGCCACGCTGGTGGCCACGGCCGGGCTCACGACCACCGCCCACGCCCAGGACACGAACCTCGCCGCGGGGAAACCCGTCGAGGCGTCGTCCACCGTCTTCCAGTTCGTCGCCGCCAACGCCAACGACGGCAACGTCGGCACGTACTGGGAGTCCGCCCCCGGCTTCCCGTCGACGCTGACGGTGAAGCTGGGGGCGAGTGCCGACGTCGGGTCGGTGGTGGTCAAGCTCAACCCCGACCCGATCTGGGGCCCGCGCACCCAGAACATCGAGGTCCTCGGCCGTGAGGGCGGCGGCGACTTCACGACGCTGCGCCCCCGGGCCGACTACGCCTTCAGCCCGTCCGGCAACCAGAACACGGTCACTATCCCGGTCGGCAAGCGCGCGTCGGACCTGCGGCTGCAGTTCTTCGCCAACACCGGTGCCCCCGGCGGCCAGGTCGGCGAGCTGCAGGTACTGGGTACCCCGGCGCCCAATCCGGACCTGACCGTCACGTCGGCGAGCTGGACACCGGCGGATCCGGACGAGACCAAGCCGGTCACCCTGTCCGCCACGGTCCGCAACGCCGGATCGGCGCAGGCGGCCGCGACGACGGTGGACTTCACGGTGGGTGGCACGGTCGTGGGCAGCGCGCCGGTCGGCCCGCTCGAAGCGGGAGCTTCGGCGACCGTGACGTTCGAGGCACCGCCACGGCCGGCCGGCAGCTACCCGGTAGCGGCCGTGGTCGACCCGGGCAGCAAGGTCAGCGAGACCAACGAGACCAACAACCGCTTCACCACGCAGTCCCCGCTGGTGGTCAAGCAGGCACCCGGCCCGGACCTGGAGGTAACCGGGATCACCGCCAACCCGTCGAACCCGGCGGTCGGCTCGCCGGTCAAGTTCACCGTGGCCGTGCGCAACCGCGGCACCACCGAGGCAGGCGCCTCGGTGACCCGGCTGGTCGCCGGCGGCACGACGCTGAACACCGACACCGGCCCGATCGCGGCCGGTGCCACGGCGAACGTCGCCGTCAGCGGCAACTGGACCGCGACCGCGGGTGGCGCCACGCTGACCGCGACCGCGGACGCCACCGGCACGGTCGCCGAGACCAACGAGACCAACAACGGCTTCGCGCAGCCGATCGTCGTCGGCAGGGGCGCGGCGCTGCCCTACGTCGAGTACGAGGCCGAAGCGGGCCAGCACAACGGCACCCTGATCGAGGCCGACCCGCTGCGGACGCACGGCAAGACCAACTTCGGCACCGAGTCGTCGGGCCGCAAGTCGGTCCGGTTGAACAGCACCGGCCAGTACGTCGAGTTCACCTCGGCGAACGAGGCCAACTCGATCGTCGTGCGCAACTCCATCCCGGACGCCCCGGGTGGTGGCGGCATCGACGCCACGATCAGCCTCTACGCCGACGGCACGTTCGTGCGGAAGCTGAACCTGTCGTCCAAGCACAGCTGGCTCTACGGCAACACCGACGACCCGGAAGGCCTGACCAACAGCCCGCAGGCGGACGCCCGCAGGCTGTTCGACGAGTCGCACGCGCTGCTGGAGAAGTCCTACCCGGCGGGCACCAAGTTCCGCCTGCAGCGCGACGCCGGTGACGACGCGGCGTTCTACATCATCGATCTGATCGACCTCGAGCAGGTCGCGCCGCCCGCGTCGAAGCCTGCCGAGTGCAAGTCCATCACCGAGTACGGCGCCGTACCCAACGACGGCCAGGAGGACACCGAGGCCATCCAGAAGGCCGTGACCGACGACCAGAACGGCGTCATCAGCTGCGTGTGGATCCCGGCCGGGCAGTGGCGGCAGGAGAAGAAGATCCTCACCGACGACCCGCTCAACCGCGGTCAGCACAACCAGGTCGGCATCAGCAACGTCACGATCCGCGGTGCCGGGATGTGGCACTCCCAGCTGTACAGCCTGATCGAGCCACACAAGCAGCCGGGCAGCATCAACCACCCGCACGAGGGCAACTTCGGGTTCGACATCGACGGCAACACCCAGATCTCCGACATCGCCATCTTCGGCTCCGGCCGGATCCGCGGCGGTGACGGCGGTGCCGAGGGCGGGGTCGGCCTCAACGGCCGGTTCGGCAAGGGCACCAAGATCAACAACGTCTGGATCGAGCACGCCAACGTCGGCGCCTGGGTGGGCCGCGACTACAGCAACATCCCCGAACTGTGGGGCCCGGCCGACGGGCTGGAGTTCAACAACGTGCGCATCCGCAACACCTACGCCGACGGTGTCAACTTCACCAACGGCTCCCGCAACTCCAAGGTGTTCAACTCGTCCTTCCGCAACACCGGCGACGATTCGCTGGCGGTGTGGGCCAACCAGTACGTCAAGGACCCGGGCACCGACATCGCGCACAGCAACCAGTTCCTCAACAACACCATCCAGCTTCCCTGGCGCGCCAACGGGGTCGCGGTGTACGGAGGCTACGGCAACAAGATCGAGAACAACGTCATCCACGACACGATGAACTACCCGGGCATCATGCTGGCGACCGACCACTCGCCACTGCCCTTCTCCGGGCAGACGCTCATCTCCGGCAACGCGCTCTACCGCACCGGCGGCGCGTTCTGGGGCGGGCAGCAGAAATTCGGTGCGATCACGTTGTTCCCGCAGGGGCATCCCATTCCCGGGGTGACCATCCGGGACACCGAGATCCACGACTCCACCTACGACGGTATCCAGTTCAAGACCGGCGGCGGGGAGATGCCCGGGGTGGCGATCACCAACGTCAAAATCGACAAATCCAACAACGGAGCCGGAATCCTGGCGATGGGTGGCGCCCGCGGCAGCGCGACGCTGACCAACGTCACGATCACGAACTCCAAGAACGGCGACATCGTCAAGGAACCCGGCTCGGGCTTCGTCTTCAACGGCGGATCCGGCTCGGCACCCGCGGTGTCGAACGGGACCATGCCGGTCTCCACACCGGCCCGGCGGGCCTGGTGACTCCCGGGGGTCACGGGCTGAGCGCCCGCCCGTGACCCCCGGTCCTCAACCGAGGTGTCAATGCGGACGGGCGTCAGCGGCAACCGATGACACTCAACTCGTCCCAGAGGCCGATCACGGTTCGACGAGTGGTGTGCAGGACGTTGTCGAGGAGGGCGAGACTGTTGGTATCCCTGGTGGTCTTACCCGACGCGGCGTCGTCTCGTGCCCGTAGGTACGGCTCACGACGAAGGTGCGGCTGAATGATGAGGACATTGGTTCGATCGGCCGCCACTCGAAGGCGCAGCTGCTGAACAAACTGTGCACAGGTGATCCGCTGGCCGGCATGCCAGGCTGCGGGATTCTCGATGCGCGGCGTGGCGAGTCTGGTCAGCAATACGTCGTTGTCGAGGAGCCGAACGTTCTTCTCCGCCTGCGTCACGACCTGCTCGAACGGCTGAACCGCGATACGCCGGTCGGGGCTGCTGCTCCGTGCTGCCTTGACGTGGATGGCGGTGAGCGTTCCCTTGTCCGTGAGGTGCAGGAAATCAGCCAGCTCGCCCGCACCATCGTCACAGAGCAGCCAGTCACCACCGAAGGATCGGACCACCCAGGCGAACAACGAATTGTCGCCTTCCTGGGCAATCGCGTCGTGAATCAACTGATCGCCTCGAACAGCGGGCTTCTCCTTCGTGATCGAGTATCCGCAGAAATCCTCGAACTCGACGTTGCGGAACGGCGTGCTCACCAGCCTCTCTTTGACAACCTGGTGTCCGTTGAAGTGGTGTCCTGACTCGTAATAGACGCTGATGAGGTCGCCATCGCCGATGGCCTCCTTCACCTCACGGGTCACCGCCTCGGCCGAAGGCTCTCCGTGGTAGCGCACGTCGAGCCGGACGACGCCGCTGGTCGTCGCGACCGGCTTGACCGCCAGTGTTCCGGCAACAGCACCGTCGTGGCCGACATCGACAAGCGCCCGCCCCGAGGACGGCTCCCCGCGCACATCGATGACGACCGAACGCAGGTACTCGGCACGTTCGACGCTCTCTTCGTCGCCGTCGGGTTCTCCGCGCACCTCGTCGGGATCCGGCACAAGCACCTCGTAGGCACCCCACACGCGGCTGAGGTCGGTCTCCTGTACCGCCAGAGCGGGAAACTCCGAAACCGGGTCCTCATCGGCGACCAGCGCCTTCTCGATGACGTCCAGGGCCTCGCCCACGGCCGCGAGAAACATCGCGATGTGTGGTGTGCGCTTCCACGAGATCTTCGAACTACCGGGCGAGATGGTGACGAGATCGCGCAGCACAGCACGCTCGTCGTCGGGAACGTAGGTGAGCTTGGCGGCGGTCATCGCGTATGTTCCGTCCTCGATCGGAGTCAGCGAGTCCTGGAGCCGCAAACCTCCGAGCGCCTTGCTGTCCGCCTTGGTCGTCCGGCGACGGTGCACACCACGCAGCCACAACCGCCTACCGTCACCGCGAAACGCACCAGCGAGCAGGTTCGGCGGGACGAACCGGAACGGCGCAGCACTCCGATGGATCCACCGGCCGAAGCCGTTCTCAGTCGGGAAGGCCGCGCAGACCGCCACCATGTTGTTCCGTCGTACCGCCAGGGACAGCTCGTTAATTACGTCGACGTAGCCGGAGTCCGGATCAGTCCAGGTAGGGCTTCGCTTCAACTCGCGAACGCTACCGTACAGCTCATCGAATCCCAGTTCACGCACAGTGCCGAGATCGTCGACCAAGTCTGTTCCGGTCAAAGAAACCTCGGCTCGCACTCGAACCTCGTCAGCTCTTCCCCGATCACGGGCGCTCTTGCGCAAGAACCTCTGCAACGCATCGAAGGCGCGCTCCGGATCGTCAGCCGTCGCCTCCAGCAAGATGACCGTCAGGTACGGCCTCAGTTCCCCCAGCCGCAACGTACGTGAGACCTCGGGTTCGTGCGTAGTCATAGCACAGGAAATGTAGATACCCATCGCGATGATCGCCATGCGATCGGGCGATCATGCGGTTATTGACCATGAATTGTCCAGTTCAAACTCGAGTGTCCTAAGGTCCGATGGGATCGGCAATTCGCTCGCCAAGCCGGCCTGCCAGGTCGGTGTCGCCCACCTCGAGCGCTATCGCCCGAACGGCGGACAAAGCGGTCGGCAGTCCCAGCTGACGAGCGACGCGACCGATTCTGCGGCTGAGCTCGTCTGTGGTGACGCGCGAGTAGGCGGTCAGGTAGGAGTTGGTACGAGCGAGCAAACCACGTTTACGGCTCAGCTCGTCCTCACAGAGCACACGTAGTACACAGCCATGCAACACGGCGTATGCGCCCAAGGTATTCAGCGGTATCTTTCCTGCCGGTTCGAATGCCTCGGCCGGCAACACGACCTGCCACCCACCCTGGTCGAGCTGTGTAGGTCGGCAAGTATCGACCTCGTTCCGGTGAAGCCATTCCGCGATCCGATCCCGCTGAAGGTCTGGACGCGCGACAAGATCCTCGCGTTCCAGCAGTTGGAAGATCTCCGGTGTCGTCTGGCACAACTCGCTCAGGTCCATGTCCGCGGTGTCCGCGACCTGGCTGTAGGCCAAGTAATGCGTACGCCCACGCTGGTCGACCGCACGGATGGCGTAAATGGGCAGGTAGACGAGTTGCTCACCGAGACTCTCCGGCCGGTCGATACGGGCGGGCAGGTTATACCGGTCCCGGTCGGCGTGGTTCGCCAGCTCCGCCAGCGCCTGGCGCCGAAACCCGTTCGTCGACCAGAGCATCAGGAACCTGCCGCCGCCATTGGCTGAAGTCGCTGCCTTCACCTGTGGAACCGTCAGCAACGAAACGACCGTGGGGTCGTAGTAAGCCCTTCCGAGCGGGTGGGATCTGAACGCGTCGAAGTACAGCTTCCGACGATCTTCCCGCTCGATGACGTAGCACACGTGGTCTCGGTGTGATCGCAGTCCGAGCTCGGTGAGTGCGAACCGATCGTGCTGCTTCGTGAGGTGACCGACCTGCTCCAGGAAGCGTAACGCCCGGTCGACGAGCGGCTCGTCCAGCGCGAGAAACCGTGCCAGGTCCTTAGCGGTGTGCAATCCGCCTTCGGCGATACCACGTTCGACGAACCGGTCGATCAAGCCGTAGTCCCTGCCTTCGGTGACGGTGGCCTTGATCTCCACCTGCCAGATCGGCATCAGGAGAGAAAACAGGCTCGTCGGCTGCAGATCTCGACCGAAGGCGACGTCCTCCAGCGCACGCACCGGCGGGTACGAAATCAAGTTCGTTCGGCGACTCACTCTCGCAACCCTTCCAGCGTGGCGACCAGCTCGGCGTACCTGTGGACGTCGCCAGTGGCGGCCACATGGTCGCGCAGTGAGCGGGCCAACCTCCTGAACCGGTCGTTCGTGGCGCGCAACAGCATGTGCATGTCACCTACCAGAACGAGTTGCCGGCGAGCCCTGGTGAACGCGACGTTCGCACGTCGTAACTCATCGAGAAAGCCGACCTTGCCGGCTGAATTGCTCCGGGTGAACCCGTACAGCACAACATCGCGCTCACCGCCCTGGAACGAGTCGACCGTACCGACGCTGCTGTCGACCGTGTCCGGTGCACCCAGCTGTTCGCGGAGGGTCGTCGAGATCAACTCCGCCTGTGCGGCATACGGGACGATCAGCGCCCATTCGACCCCGCGCCGGTGGAAATACTCCGCGAGCATCGTGAGCATCTGCGCTTCGGCGTGGTTGACACAACCACGCCGCTGCCCGTTCGCCCGCGGCGCCGGCGACTCGTTGCGATGCTGCTGCGGCAGGCCGGAGGTGTCGACGAATGCCAGCGGACTGGCGAACAACGAAGGGTCATGGGCTCGTTCGACCGTCGTCCGCAACGTTCCACCGTAGAACATGTCGGAGACGAAATCCGCGATGACGCGCGGCATACGTCGTTGCCGGGTGAGCCGCACGACGTGACTGGCGGGCAACTCGTCGACGAGTATCTCGAGGGCGCTTGTGGTGAGCAGCGTGCGGATCCTCTCGTCACCGGTGCCAACGCCCCACTCGCCCACATCGGTGTCCAGGAAGGGCGGAAGCTGCCGATGGTCTCCGACGAGTACCGAACGCTTCGCCCGGGCGAGCGGCACGAGAACGTCGGCAGTGCCGATTTGCCCGGCCTCGTCGACAATCGCCAGATCGAACTCGACCTCCGCGATCTCGTCGCGCGACCCCGCACCGACACAGGTAGCCCCGATGACGTCGGCGTACCTGATCAGTTCCGGATACAGTTGCTCGACCTCACCGGAGATCTCCTTACTCCACTCGGTGAGCAGCTTCGCCCGGCCTTCCAGCACATCCAGCTGCTGACCTATCCAGGTGTGCAGAGCCCACAGGTTCCGCACCGCGGTCGCCGGGTCGCCGGTCGCGCTCTCCGGCAGGTTGGCGACGGGGGCGATCACGGTACCGATCACCGACCGCGCCTCGCCGACCCCGGCAGTTGCCTCCGCCACGTGCTGCTGTGCGAGGTGAAGCTCCTGATCGGCCGCGCGCACCCGCGGGTCGTCCCGTGTCATCGCATGCGCCGTCCGCTGGGCGTCCGCGATGGCCGCACGTTGTCTCGCCGCAAGTTCGGTTGCCCCGGCGAGGTCGGCCCTTCTCGCCTCGATTCGCCGTACCCGAGCCCGTCGTGCCGCACGTGCCCATCCGGCGAGCGGAGGCCACCATCGCCGGGCGGAGGCTCTGGCGTCACGCCGCATCACACGCTCGAGCCGCGCGGCGTGGCGCCGGACCTGGTGTTCCTGCTGGACCACCTCTGCTGAGAGCGTCTCGACCCTGGCCTGAGCAGGACCGCCCACAGCACGACGTACCCGCTCCAGCTCTTCCTGGGCCACAGTTGCGGTGGCGAGTGCCGCGGCCAGTGCTCCGATCCGGCGGGCGAGCTCGTCGGCCCATTGCCGTGCGAGCGGGAGCTGCCGATACCCACGCAGCGCTTCGCCGACGCTTCTGGTGATCTCTTCGCGCAACTCGGCGGCCTGTCGCTCCAGCAGAAACGGGATACCGTCCCGATCGATCTTGCCCTCGTTGCCCACCCGCACCACGACGACATCTCGTGACAGCTTGGCGAGCACATTGTCCACGGCCTTGTTCGTGTGGGATGCGACCAGAACCGGTCCCCTGCCCGGCGTCACCGCACAAGATCGCGCGATCTGGCTGATCGTACGGGTCTTCCCCGTGCCCGGCGGCCCCAGAACCACGAGCATGTCCCGCACCCCGAGCGCCCTCCGAAATGCCTCGATCTGGTCCTCATCCAGTTCCTCGGCCGGCGTGTCCGGTACGACCTCCAGCGCTCGTACCTGGTGGTCGACCAACACCGAAAGCAAGGACCGGTTTCGCGCCTGACCCGTCCGGAGCGCTTCGACCGCCTTACGCTGGGTCGTGAAAACGATGTTGCTGGTGGTTACTTCCAGCTGCCCCTGCTGTGGCAGCTGCGCCCAGTCGACCGAACCGTCGAACCGGACGACTACCCGAGCGGCTTCCGCGCGAACGACCTGGCCACGCCGCCCCGATTCACCACGCACCGCGACGAAGCGGTTTCGCTCGGGCACACGATCGCCGACGAGCTGGAAGGCGTAGAACGCGGAACCGGTGTACCGCCGCTCCCCGACGGGCTCGACCGAACGGTGAGGGTAGCCAGGCTCACCCGCGGAACGGCCCCCGGTGATTTCCTGGGTCTTGTCGATGAGGCGATCGAGCGTGTCGAGGAAATCCAGGTGCTTGGCATTCCGGGTCGGCAGCACCTGTTCGCCACCCAGACGCTGAACCAGCACGCTCCAGCCTTGCTGGATACGATCCCACCGCGCGTGCGAGCCACGGGGAACGAGCCGTAGCTCGGCCACCGGTGACCAGCTCGAACGCAGCAACAGGCAACCCCGCGCCAGCGTGTCGTGATCCCGGAGGCCGAGCGGACTGATCGCCGCCACCGTGTAAGCGTCGCCTTCCCGGCTCGCGTACAGCACCACGACATAGGTGCGGGTGTAGAGGCGCAAACTACGAGAGCCCCCTCCCTTCCGCGGCTCGCTGAGCGTCGCGGGTACGCCACGTGGATCGCGGTTCAGGTCGGCGGCGACCTGCGTAACGCCGTTCGGCACCGATCCCGGCCAGTCAGCCGTCTGCTTCTGCAGCTTCGCGTCGAGCTGCCGGGCTGGGACCAGGGCGATCGGACCGGGCAGAGCTACGTCGACGAACAACCGGGAACCTCCCTGTCACCGTTGTCCTGGCGACCATTCGAGTGCGGCCGCGAAAGTACGAATGTCCGGCCGGCGTGCGGGATCGGTGGTCAGCGCGGCGTCGATCACCCGGCTCACCGCCGACGGCAGCGTCGTGGTCCGCCCACCGACCGGCACCGGAGTCCAGAGAGCGGGCGGGTTACCGGTCGCCAGGTGATAGGCAACGGCGGCGATCTGATAGACGTCGGTCCACGGACCCACCCCGCCCGGTGCGCGCCTGCCTTGCTCGGGTGCTCGGTATCTCGACGGCCCCTCACCGCGCCGATACTCGGTGGCGGCGAGGCCGAGGTCACGCAGTACCAGGCTGCCGTCGTCCAATCTGATCATGCACTCCGGCTCCAACCAGCGGTGCGGACGGCCGTGGTCGTGCATCGTCGCGACGACACCGCACAGACCTGCGATCGCACGGAACAACCGTCCGGTTCTCAGCGGGTCGACGACCTCGTTGTCCTCCGGAAGAAAGGTGGCGAGCGTGTCGCAGGGACCACCGGTACGGCTGGATTCGGGCCACCGGGTCACGAGGGTCGTGTGCTGCTCGGTGTCGAGTCCCAGCAACTCCGGCATCCCCGGGCCACGGCCCGTGGGCGCGGAGAGGAGATCATGTTCGCGGACCAGCGCGTCGGCGGCGGCCCTGGCCGCCGCGGTCTCCTGCCGCACCTCCACCTGCCGTAACCACACGAGCTCGTGAGGCGGGCCGATTCGCAGCGCACGGGCCTCGCGTCGCGCCGCTGCCCCGTCCGGTGTCGCCTGCTCGCGGAAACCCTCGTCATGCACCAGATAGCGGTGTTGACCGACCTCCGTCTCGGTACCCGGACGCAGCAGGGAGCCTGGTTCCACCGGTGCCGGTGACCTCGCCACCATGACGGGGTCCGCGCCAGGAACAGGCGGCAGGAGCGGACCCAACGGCGGCATCACGTGAGCAGGCGAGCCGTGCACCGCGCGCAGGAGGTCGGCGAGGCCGTCGAGGTTGAGCTCGCTGATGACGTAGCGGTCCGTGGCATGACCGCACAGCACGTCCGGTATCTCGTCGACGGATCTTCCTGGCAGCACGACCGGAAGGATGCGGCGAGTGGCAGCCGACAGGTTCCGCGCCAGGTTGTCGTTGAGCAGCCGCTGCTCCAGTTCGGTCCTGCCGCCCCCGGCCGTACGGCCGTACGCGGGTGAGGCGATTACGAGAATCAGGTCAGCGTGCTTGAACTGCTCACACGCCCATGCGACCCAGTCACGCCTGCTGTCGGCCTCCCACACGTCCACCCGTGCGTCGATGCCGGCATCCACCCGCAGCAGGGTGGCGAACTCGATGACGAGCCGCTTGTGCTCCTCCGACTCCCGCGCGTAGGAGACGAACACTCGCGGCGAGCCCGCGGCGCCCCCCGGCTGCGACACGGTGAACCGTCCCCTCCCTCGGCGTCGGCCTTGATCAAACGAAAGCACGCACCATGCCAGTACCAATAGTCCGTACGCCGGACAGCGGGAGAACTGTCCTTGATCTGTCCAGTTTCGGTATCTCCGCCCGAAGCGCGCTCCCGAGCGTTGTGCTTGCTAAGGTTCGCCGCCGTGACGTCCGTTTTCGTCTCCTACACTCACGACAGCGATGCCCATAAGCAGGTGGTCCTCGACTTCGCGACCTTCCTGATCGACTGCGGAATCGACGCCGTCCTCGACGAGTGGGTGTGGGAGCGGCAGGACTGGGGCGCCTGGGCTATACGACACCTGACCGAATGCGACTACGTCATCGTGGTCGCGTCCGAGGGTTACCGGCGAATGGGTGACGGAACCGGCCCCAACGACCGCAACCTCGGTGGTCAATGGGAGGCGGCAATGCTGCGTGACTCCCTGCAGGAGGACCGGGCGACCTGGTCGAAGAGAATCCTTCCGGTGGTTCTACCCGGGCAGAGCAAGGACGGAATCCCGCGGTTTCTCCAACCTCACGCGGCCAGCCATTACAACGTCGATTCGTTGAGCCCCGAAGGCGCGGAAGGCCTGCTTCGCACCATCACCAAACAGCCACGGCATATTCGCCCGCCGCTAGGCGAGCCGATCGTTCTGCCTCCATTGAGCGGACCGGGGGCTCCGACGGGGGCGTCCGCCGGCGGCCCGGTCTGGACCCCGCTGCCATCGCCTCTGCCGGTCGTGTGGCGAGGAGAGCTGTTCCACGAGCGCCCGCACTCGCAGCCGACCGTGGAACTCCATCTGATTCCGGCCGAGGCGACCCGGTTCGGGGTAGGGCAGCTCGAAACCGTCCGTGACCAGCTGCCCGACCTGGGACGATCCAGGAAAGTCTTCTCATCCACCGAGGCTTTGATCGTCGACTCCACCGATCAGCTCGCCTGGACTCGATCAGGGAACCCTCACGCCGGCGGACGCGGCATCGTCGTCCATCGCAACGGGCAGCGGACCTGCTGGTTCCCCGTGCCACCAGCGACACTCGGCTCGATCTTCGACCGGGACGACCAAGCAGTCCAGTTATCCAACCGCCTGGACCTGCTGCTGGAAGTACCCCTCCCCCTGCCGACGGCGTTCGCTCCGGCGATCGGGTTGGCCCCGACGGACATGGTCCGCCTCGGCAGGCTGAGCGAAGCCCCCGCCACCCAGGCAATCTTTCCAATCGGCCGAGCAGCCGAGATCCGCTTCGACGCGGACGAGACCGTCACCATCACGGATCTGCGCCGGTTCACCCGTGACGTCGCTGAGGAGCTCGTCGCCCGCGTGGCCAGCGTGTTGCGGCAGTGAGGTGGTCACTGCCAGCGCACACCGTAGGCGAAGCCCGGAACCAGTCCTCGGAATCGCACGTGCACCTCTCCCGACTCGTCGGGTGTCAGCATCGTTCCATGCACGGAGCGGTTCCTCGCGTCCTCCTGGAACACCTTGTCCAGCCGGACGACTTGGTCCGGTACCGGCCGCGCGAACCGAACGTGCAGGTCGAACTGGCCCACGGGCCGTCGCGGCACGCAGACGTAGTGCGGGTACCGCAGCGCGGCCCGGTACCGTAACGCGACGTCATGCTGCTCTCCCCGCCCCAGGACCGACGGTAGCCGCAGCACCAATCCGGCACGGTCGCTGGACTCCGGTACCTGGTCGATGAGCGTTCCGCCATGGAATACGTCCACTTCCAGGCCGGAGATCTCGCCGGCGCCGTCTCGGTCATCCGGTGGGGTCAATGTCAAGGCAAGATCCAGCTCACTGATCTCCTGAGAGTCGGCGACGATCCTCCGGAACTCGAAGGCTTCCGCCACGGGCTGATCCAGCGCCAGTGACACCCGCAACTCCTCTGTATGCCAGCCGTCGGTGGCCCCGACCGGGCCCGCCGGAGTGATAGCCGCGACCGCGAACTGGGCCAGCTGCAGGATGCCGTCATCGATCCGCCGCCGGACGGTACGCGCGTCCCGATTCAGCTCCTCGGCGGCCCAGCGCACACGATCCTGGTAGAACCGGTCCCGCGCCTGCTCGTGCAGGTCGAACGCAACGAGCACAGCCGTACGCAGATCGTCCGGCAGTGGAGCGCTAAACGAACGCAGATGCGTCGAAACCTTGCTCCGGATCTCAGCCACGCCGTCATCGTCAGCGATGTGGCAGAGCACCCGCAGGGCCGGACCGACTCGCTTGTCGACCTGCACGTCCGATAGCCCTCTTCCGCGCCGGAGCAGCTTCAGCTCTTTCACGACGTCCGTCACGGTGACGTTCACCAGTCCTCCCAAGCAGGCGCACGTACGAGAGCATCTTCGTCCACCGGAGCACGCCGTGTCCAGTCGATCACTGTTCGCGATCGGGCCCTGGCGCTTCCCCGGGCCGGAAGATACAGGAAACAGGAAACCCATTGTTTTTTCCGCACGAGCAACTCATTCTTTGAATGAACCGACGAGTTCACGGATCCATCGGTTACATCACGGCAAATAGTCCACTATTCCGCACGAGTTTGTTTCGCCCAAGAGGAGTCGCAATGAAGGTCGAGTGTCCGGTTTCCTGGCTCCTCCGACTGGCCTTCTCCGGAACGGAGGTGAAATGACATGCAGACCCACGTACTCGAGCTGATCCTGGCCCTGCTCACTCTCGCCGCGAGGTGAGGTCGGAATGCCAGGACCGCGAAGCGGTACGTCGGGCGCCGGCCGGTCCTCCGGACTCGGCCGGTGCCTGACGAGAGTACGTACGGCCATAATCGATGGCCGACGAGGGTGGGGTCCGATGACTGAACGAGCGACATTCGGTGCCGAGCTGCGAAGACTGCGACGGGAGGCCGGTCTGTCGTTGGCTGAGCTTGCCACGCGTACCCACTACAGCAAGGGCTACCTGAGCAAGGTCGAGACCGGACTGGCAGCCCCGAACGCAGCCCTTGCAGCTCTGTGCGAATCCGTCCTCGGCGGTGCCGGCACACTCGGTTCGTTGCTGCCTGGCCGGGCCTCCCGGCGTCGGTCGCGGTCGGATGTTAAGCCCGCAGGCCTGCCGCCGCTGACCACCGACTTCGTCGGGCGGGTTGAGGAACTGCATCTCGTCCGGCGAATACTCGCAACCGATGGCGGAGTCTGCGTGGTCTCGGGACTCGGCGGCGTCGGTAAGACCGCGCTCGCTGTCCGGTGTGCCCACCGGCTCGAAGCCGGGTTTCCCGACGGCTGCCTGTTCCTGGATCTGAAGGGCAGTGATGCGGACACGGCTACGCCCGCGTCGCTGCTCGATCGCCTGCTGAGGCTGCTCGGCGTGGCTCCGGACCTGGTACCAGCCGATCCGGACGATCGGGCCGCACTGTACCGGTCATGTCTACGCGGACGCACAATGCTGCTGGTTCTGGACAATGCCGCCAATGCGGCTCAGGTTCGGCCGCTCCTTCCGGCCGAACCGAAATGCCGTGTGTTGATCACGAGTCGTTCGAGGCTCGCCGCGATCGACGAGGCTCAGCACGTTTCGCTCGGCGTGCTACCCACGACCGTCGCTGTCGACCTCGTGGCACGCCTCGCCGACGCAACACCCGATGATGTCGCGGCCCGTGTCGCCGAGCACTGCGGCAGGCTGCCGCTCGCCATCCGAATCGCCACCGCCCGGCTTCGCACTCGCCCCGCCTGGAATCTCGCCGAACTGGAGCAGCGGCTCGCCGCAGAACGCCACCGGCTCGACGAACTGGACGACGGGGAGCGCAGCGTCACCGCGACGTTTCAACTGTCCGTCCAGCAATTGAGCGCGGCCGAGTCCCGGCTACTCGGATTGCTCGCACTTCATCCAGGCGGCGACTTCGACCTCTATGCTGTGAGCGCTCTCAGCGGGCTTCCGTTGCGGGAGGCCGACCAGGTGCTTGGCCGGCTTCACAACAGATACCTGCTCGACCAGTACGAGCAGTCGCGATATCGGCTTCACGACCTCGTGCGGACCTTCGCGGGTGACGTGATGCTCCCGAATTTGGCAGCCCCGGACCGGACAGCCGCCTTTCGCCGGCTTGTCGGCTTCGCCGTCCGAGGAGCCGCACTCGCCGATCAGTTGATCGCACCACGTCGCTATCGACCGGCCATCGGATTCGACGACGCCCCGGAGGTCGTCCGATTGGACGACGACGAGATGGCGCTGGCCTGGTTCCATACCGAGTGGCCGAACCTGGTGGCCATGTGCCGAGCCGCCACCGAGCGCGGGGAACATGAGCGCTGCTGGCAATTGGCGTTCTTCCTGCGCAGCTTCTTCTTCACCGGCAAGCTGTGGGACGCATGGATCGCCACACACCGCTGGGCCCGCACAGCGGCCGTGGCAAGCGGCGACCAATGGGCGCTCGCAACCACTACCAGCAACCTCGGGGTGGCACTGCTCGACCGCGGTGAAATTGACGAAGCCGCGGTCTGCTATCAGGAAGCCCTGGAAATCTACGAACAGTTCGGGGACGAACACGGTCGCTGTACGGCGCTAGCGCACCGGGCCTGGGTCGCCCATTACCGTGGCGATCACACCAACGCACTGCATGACCTGCGAATCGCGGTCGCTCACTATGACCGTACCGGCAACCAGCGAAGCGCTGCGATCACTCGCCGAGGTGTGGCTCTTGTGCTCACCGCGCTGGGACAAACAGCTGAAGCGATCGCGATCGCCACCGAACTCCTGCCTGCGTTCGAGGCACTCGGACTGCCACTCGACGCCGCAATGACCCAGAACTGTCTGGGCTGGGCATGGTTCCACGCCGGCCGGCCCGACCTCGCGGTTGCCGCGTACTGGGATGCCATCGCGCGTGCGAGGGCGTGCGGGAGCAACTACGAAACGGCTCGCGCTTTCACCGGGCTCGGGAATATCGCCGCTGCGGATGACCTGCGCGACAAAGCAGTTGTGTTGTGGGCTCAGGCCGATGACACCCACCCCGGGCTGGACCCGGTAACCGTTGGTGAGGTTCGCGTGCGCCGCGAATACCGCTGACGAGTCGACCTGCCTTCGCCCGCGACGCCCCGGTGCATGGGCGATGGCAGTCCCCTGTTCGTCTTCCTGACAGACAGGCGCTTCGTCATCGGGCAGACACCCTGGCGAGGGCGCCTCACAGGTCGTCCACGTCGACGATGCCGTCCTGGATGGCGCGGGCGAGCAGTGCCGCCTTCGTCGGCGCGGGCCGGCCGACGTTCGCGTACTTGACCCGGATGCGGTCCAGGTAGGTGCCCACGGTCCTGGTCGTGATGTCCAGCCGGTCGGCGACCATCTGCTTGGACTCACACTGGAACCACAGGGTCAGCACCTCGTACTCGCGTTCGGACAGTTGCGGGAAGTGCGGCAGCCTGTTCGCTGCCATCGCACCGGCGAGGGCGGGTGCGACGTAGGGCCGGTCCTGGGCGGCGGCGATGGTCGCGGAGACGAGGTGTTCCTCGCCCTCGGCCTTCGTCAGGAACGCGTGGACGCCGAGTTCGACGCAGCTGAGCGCGATCTCCTCGGAGTCCTGCATCGTGTAGACGATGACCTTGCGGCCGGCGTCGACAAGTCGCCGGACGGTGCCGTGGTGCGACGTGACGGTGTTGTCGACGTTGAGATCGAGCACCACGACGTCGGCCGTGTCGCCCGGCGGTATCCACGCGCACTTGACGGAGTCCCCCGCCGCGACGACCTCGATCGGCGGATCGGTGCAGGCGTACCAGGCACGCACGCCGGCCAGGATCGCCGGGTGGTCGTCCACCACGGCTACCGTGATCGCCATGACACCTCCAGCCACAACTGCCCGTCCCGCACCGACCTGGTGACCTCCACGTCGGCGCCGGGCGCCGGCGACGGGTCCGTCGCCGCGCACCGGACTCCGATCCTGACCCGGTCCGGCGTGTACATCACCGTCAGCCTGACCGCCGACCTCGCCGAGACGACGGCCTCCGACACCGGAGCCACCAGCTGGTGACGCACCCGCTCGGGCACCGTCAGAGGAGTGCCCCGTACGGATAGATGTACCGAGGCGCCGAGGCGTTCCGCGACATCGATGATCGCCCCCAGATCGTGTACCAGCCTGTCGTCGACCTTGTCGTTCTCGCCGAACAGCCTGCGCATCCGGGCCGCCTCCACGGCGCACCGGTGCCGGACACCGGGATCCCGCGGATCGAGTTCGTTCCTGGCGAAGCCCTCCAGCAGCGGGATGGTCGTCGTCTGCAGGTCGGCGTACCGCCACGCGCGGTTGCGGGCCGCGGCGGCGGCCGCCTCCTCGGCGACGGCCGCCGCTTCCAGCCGCAGCGAGCGCTGTGCGGCCGACGCCGAGATCCGCCGCACCGCGAGCGCGCTCATCGCGACACCGACCTGGAAACCCGACACCGCGACGACGATCACGGCCACCGCCGAGAAGTCCTCGACCGTGATCCCGTTGATCACCAGCGGCAGCACCGAGATCGTGGTGTGGGCGACGACGAACAGGGCGAACCAGAACAGCCGCGTGTCGAACAGCAACGCGAGCGCGTACCAGCCGATGAGGCTGAACGACCAGTGCTCGGCCCTGGGGACCGGGTCCAGCGACAGGACCGCGGACAGCACGACCGAGCAGACCAGCAGCGCCACCGCGCCGACGACCCTGGCCACGGCCGGGACCCTGCCCCTCGCCAGCGAGATCGCCGCCACCGAGACGCCGATGACGGCCAGGACGAGGTACATCGCGAGCTCGACGCCGTACACCGGCTGTGTGACCAGGAAGTGGAGGCCGTACACGCCGAACTGGATCACCAGCGGCACCCCGAGCAGCACCACCCGCACCGCGAAGAGCAGCCGCTTCTCCAGATACTTCGCCCGTCCGGCGTCGACGTCAGTCACGTCGCCACCGCCAGGTAACCGTCGTTCCCTCCGCGGGGGCGGAACGGACGTCGACCCCGACACCGGCCGCGGTGGAACGCGCGCGGATCGACTGGGCCAGCCCCTGCCGGTGCGGTGGCACCCGTTCCGGGTCGAAGCCCCTGCCGCTGTCGGACACGACGGCCTCGACCCACCCGCGGCGCTCGTGTGCGGTGACGGTGGCGGCCCGGGTCCCGGCGTGGTGCCGGACGTTGCGCAACGCCTCGCGGACGCCGTGGAAGATCGCCAGGGCCGGGCCGGACGGGAGGTTCATGTCCTCCTGGATCCGCAGCCGCAGGTCCAGGCCCGGCTCGTCGAGCGTCGCCAGCATGCCGGACAGCTCCACCTCGTGGCCGGGGTCCCACTGCGTGCTGAGCAGGTCCAGGTCACGGCGCGCCTGCCCGGGCAACCAGCCGACGTCGGCGACGGAGCCGGTCGACACCATCAGGAAAGTCGTGCTGGCCGTGTCGTGCAGCATCGCCAGATAGGCGCGGTCCGCGTCGCGCTGCGCCCGCAGGGCGGCTGCCGCGCTGCGCCGGCGCAGCTGCCGCTCACACAACGCGTCGAACAGCCGCGCGACCCGCCGGGTCGCCAGCAGGCCGAGGAACGCCAGCATCGCCTGCACCAGCATCCGGCCCGCGGGGAGCGCGGGCACCGGGCCGCCCCCGAGTACGCACCCCAGGCCGTAACTCCCCACGGTGGCGACGGCCAGCAGGTGTCCGGCCCACGGACGTTCGGGCCACTCGAAATAGCAGGTGATCGACACGATGGAAGCCGTCGCGACGATCCAGCCGCCGTCCGCCTGAGGGCCCAGGACGAGCTGGCTCAACCCCAGCAGAACGACGAGCGCGGCGTTCAGCAGCGGTGCGGCCCCCGGCGACGCGGCGCGGAGCCGGCGGTGGAAGCAGGAGGCGAGTACGAGGCCACCGGAGACCGAGACGACCACGAGCACTTCCGCCGTCGAGTGGCCCACCGCGCCGAAGCCGCCGAACAGGGCGACGAGCGCAGCCCGGAGCCAGGACGAACCACTCGACGCCACCTCCTGGAGGCGCTGCAGACACGGCCCCGGCACCCCGAACGTTCCCTTCCCCAGCTGCGTTGAGCCACCACTGTAGAAAGCCGGCCGGCCGGGGGTTCGCCGATTCGGCGAACCGTCACGCGATCGGGGTCGGCGGGGCGCTGGTGACGAATCCGGCCACATCACCGAGTGTGTCCGGGTACGCTCCGCCGGTGGCCAACAGTTCGTACCGTGCCTGGTGCCGGTCGATTCTCGGTCTGCTGGCCGTGGCACTGGTCAGCGGCTGCGGCAGCCCCAGCCGTTCGCCGGCGCCCGCACCCGCGTCGGAAGCATCTCAGCCGCCGATCAAGTACATCCCCGCCGAGCTGCCCAGCTGCGCGGCGATCAAGGAAGCTGTGTCCGGCCTGCCACCGGTCGAGAAGTCGACTGATGCGGGCATCACCCCAACTCGAACCTGCACCTATCGGAACTCCACCGATGAGGCGCCGTACGTCAGCCTCAAGATGGACATCATGGGGGAAGACAGGAACGTTGACACCAGGGAGATCACGAACACCTTCGTCAAAGGCCGCTTCGCCGCACTCGAACTCCCGGGCGATGAGCGGATAACCGACCTTGGCGTCGGGACCGAGGCCCGCTGGTCGGATCCCGAGAGAAACAAGACCAGCTGCATACTCGAGTTCCTCGACGAGAACGCCATATTGAGCGTGCAGTACACGACCCAGAACGAGGACCCGTCGCGTAGCGAGCAATGCCGGACGGGCGCGACCGACTTGGCCAGGCAGCTCTACGCCGCCATACAACCGCGGTAGACGTCGTCAGTTCTCGGCGGCGAGCTGACCGCAGGCGGCGGCGATCTCCTGGCCCCGCGTGTCGCGCACGGTGCAGGCCACGCCACCCGCGTTGACCAGCCGCACGAACTCCCGCTCCACCGGCTTCGGCGACGCGTCCCACTTGCTGCCCGGCGTCGGGTTCAACGGGATCAGGTTGACGTGCACCAGATGTCCCAGGTGCTCACGCAACCGCTTCGCCAGCAACTCCGCCCGCCACGGCTGGTCGTTGATGTCCCGGATCAACGCGTACTCGATCGACACCCGCCGGCCCGACGTGTCCGCGTAGTACCGCGCCGCCTCCAGAACCTCGTCCACCGACCACCGGTTGTTCACCGGCACCAGCGTGTCCCGCAGCTCGTCGTCCGGCGTGTGCAGCGACACCGCCAGCCGCACCTGCATCTTCTCGTCCGCCAGCTTCCGGATCGCCGGCGCCAGACCCACCGTCGACACCGTCACCGACCGCTGCGAGATCCCCAGCCCCGACGGCGCCGGCTCGGTGACCCGCCGGACCGCTGCCACCACCCGCTTGTAGTTCGCCAGCGGCTCGCCCATGCCCATGAAGACGATGTTCGACAACCTGCCCGGCCCGCCGGGCATGAGCCCGTCCCGCATCACCGCGGCCGCCGACCGGACCTGGTCGACGATCTCCGCCGTCGACAGGTTGCGGTCCAGCCCGCCCTGACCGGTCGCGCAGAACGGGCAGGCCATCCCGCACCCGGCCTGGCTGGAGATGCACAACGTGGCGCGGTCCGGGTACCGCATCAGGACGCTCTCCAGCAACGTGCCGTCGTGCGCGCGCCAGAGCGTCTTGCGGGTCGTGCCGTCGTCGCAGGACACCGCCCGGATCTCGGTGAGCAGGGGCGGCATCAGCTCGTCGACCAGCCGCTGCCGGGACGCTGCCGGGATGTCGGTCATCGCTTCCGGGTCGACGGTGAGCCGGGAGAAGTAGTGGTTCGACAGCTGCTTGGCGCGGAAGGGCTTCTCGCCGAGCTCGGCGACCGCCTCGGCCCGCTCGGCCGTCGAGAGGTCGGCGAGGTGCCGCGGCGGCAGCCCGCGCTTGGGCGCGTCGAAAACCAGGGGAAGCGAAGTCATAGCAGGTCAAGTGTCCCACAGGCACCCCGATGACCCAGGTCACGCACCGGCAACTTGCCAGACGACCGCTTCCGATATATCGTGAGTACATCGCAAGCTAACACGAAAGGATCGACATCATGCGAGGACGACCATTTCCACCCGAGTTCGCCCGCCGTGCCTTCGGCCCGCGCGGTGGCCCGTTCGGCGACTTTCCCGGCTGGGGCCCCGGCGGCCCGATGCGCGGCCATCACGGTCATGGCCGCGGACGCGGCAGGCGTGGCAGGCGCGGTGACGTACGGACGGCCATCCTGACGCTGCTCGCGGAGCAGCCCAGGCACGGCTACGAGATCATCAGCGAGATCAACGAGCGCAGCCGTGGCTTCTGGAAGCCCAGCCCCGGCTCGGTGTACCCGACGCTGCAGCTGCTCGCCGACGAGGGCCTGGTGCACAGCACCGAGGACAACGGCAAGCGCCGCTTCGAACTGACCGACGAGGGCCGTGCGGCGGCCGAGCAGCTCGACCGGACTCCGCCGTGGGAGCAGATCGCCGACGACGTCGACCCCCAGCAGGTCAACCTGCGGTCGGCGAGCATGTCGCTGATGGCCGCGGTGTTCCAGGTCGCGCAGGCCGGGTCCGCGAGCCAGCAGGGCAGGGCCGTCGAAATCCTCAACGAGACCCGGCGGTCGCTCTACAACATCCTCGGCGAGGACGAGCCCGAGTCCGACGACGAGGAATGAGGCAACAGCATCCCGGTGGGCTTGTTCCGGACATGGACGCGATAGCCCACCGGGATGGTGATTTCCCCTGATGAGACCCCGTTGTCCCGCATCACCTCGGCGATGGCCAAACGGGCGACCCGGGGACTGAATTCGATACGCAGCACGGATTCCATGCTCTCGACGTCGGTGAACCGCCACCGCGTCGCCACCCGCCGGCAGGAGAATCCCTGTCCGGCGAAGAATTTCTCCACTTCGACGGGGTCGTAGTGCGGAAGGTCGGAACGCATCCACCGCCCGTACGGCTCCGCGGAGACGTCCAGGTCGACGATCGCCAGCGTCCCGCCGGGCCGCAGCACCCGCTCGGCTTCCAGCAGGCCCGGCTCGCAGCCTGGCCCGAAGAAGTAGGCGGTGCGTGCGTGCACCAGATCGGCACTCGCATCCGGAAGCGGAATCCGTTGCGCCGCACCACGTTTCACCGAAATCGTCGGATGATCGGCTATCCGTTTCCTCGCCCGCGCGAGCAGTGGCGCGTGTGGTTCGACGCCGATGACCGACCTGGCACGTTCGGCGAAGAGCGGGAGATGGAAGCCGTCACCGCAGCCGACGTCCACCACGTCGAGGCCGGCCCAGTCGCGTAGTCCGGCGAGCACCCGCCAGATCTCGCCGTCGGCGTCCTGGGCCCGGTTCTCGATCTCGTAGGCGCCGGCGTGGTACCAGATGTTGGGACTAGGCAGAATTTCTGCTTTACGCCGTCTCAGCACTCGGCTTTCCTTGTCCCACAGCATGTTTCCACACCGATGAGCATACCCGCAGGCAAAACCGTCGCCCGAAATGTCTTGTAACTCCCGATCTTCATCGCGCTTTCGTTTCAACCAGTGACATTTCGTGAAGCATTCACACGATCGCGTCGTAGGATCGGGCCCCACAAGGACGTAGGGAGTTCGAGCAATGTCTGTGAGCTCTTCGGCGGCCCCGCGCACCTTGCCCTCCGGTGTCCCCTGCTGGGTCGAACTGGCCACTCCTGACGAGGAGGCGGCAGAGCGGTTCTACGGTGAACTGTTCGGGTGGTCGTACGAGGTCCGTCGCGACCCGGCCACGCCGACCGGGCGGTACTCGATCGCCTCACTCGGCGGGATTCCGGTCGGCGGGCAGTACCAGGCCGCCTCGGGTGGGCAACCCGAGTGGATGCTGCACCTCGCCGTGCAGAACACCGTGACCGCGGCCGAATGGGTCGAGCATCTCGGTGGCAAGGTCACGCTCGGCCCCGTCGACATCCCCGACCGGGGCAGCATCGTGCACGCCACCGACCCCGGCGGAGCGCCGGTCGTCTTCTGGCAACCGACCGAGACGTGGGAGTTCGCCTCGGGCGTCCCGAACACGTTCGCCGGAGCGGACCTGAACACCACCGACGGCCCCGCCGCCGACCACTTCTTCAGCCGGCTGTTCAGCTACACGACCAGCCAGATCGGCGACGAGACGATCGACTATGCCCAGTGGATGCTCAACCACACGCCGGTGCTGTACCGGTACGTCATGGGCCCGGAGTACCAGCGGGGCACACCGGCGCACTGGATGGTCTACTTCGAGGTGGATCCCGCACGGGGAACGGACGCCGTCGCCGGCCACGCCCTCATGCTCGGCGGCAGCGTCGTGGTCCGTCCCTACGACACCCCGTTCGGCCGGACGGCCATTCTCGCGGATCCGTTCGGCGCGGTCTTCTCCGTGATCGACCACGCCGTGGTCACCGAGGGCTGGGGCCGCGCCGAGGTTGACGACCCGTACGACGATTAGACGAAGGCCGACAGCAGTAGCCAGGACACCACTGCCGACGGCAGCAGGGAGTCCAGCCGGTCCATGATCCCGCCGTGGCCCGGCAGCAGGTTCCCCATGTCCTTGATGCCGAGGTCGCGCTTGATCAGCGACTCCATGAGGTCGCCTAGCGTGGCCGTGCAGACGATCGCCACGCCGAAGATCACGCCCTGCCAGGCGTGGCCGTCCAGCATCAGGCTGAGCGTCAGCGCACCGGCGACGACACCGGCGATGATCGAGCCCGCGAAGCCCTCCCAGGTCTTCTTCGGGCTGATCGTCGGTGCCATCGGATGCTTGCCGCCCAGTACACCGGCGATGTAGCCACCGGTGTCCGATGCCACGACCACGATCAGGAACGTGAGCACCCGGCCAACGCCGTCGGCCGGCGGCACCAGCATCACGGCGAACGCCGCGAACAGCGGCAGGTAGGCCGCGGCGAAGACGGACGCCGCGACGTCGGCGAGGTAGCGCTCCGAGCCCCCGGGCAGGCGCCACAGCAGGCAGGCCAGCACGGTGAGCACAAACGCGGTGAGCGCACCTTCCCTGCCGAACGGCCAGGCCAGCCACATCATGGCCTGGCCGCCGACCAGGACGGGCACCAGTGCGATCCGGAGGTTCGCCGCGCGCCGCAGCGCTCCGGCGAGTTCGAACGTTCCGGCGGCGATCGCCGCGGCGACGATGCCGATGAACAGGAAACGAACGGTCAGCAGGGAAACGAGAATCGCCGCACCCAGCAGCACCCCCACCGCGATCGCGGCAGGCAGGTTCCGGCCGGCACGCGACTTCTTCTCGTCGGCGACGGGTTCGGTCGCCGACGAGCCGGCGGTGTCCTCACCACCGGCGCTCTCGGCGTCCCCGCGTTGTTCGCTCACCTGCGTCATCAGACCTCGAGCAGCTCCGCTTCCTTGTGTTTCACGAGGTCGTCGACCTTGTGCACGTAGGTGTCGGTGAGGTTCTGCAGTTCCTTCTCCGCACGGACGACGTCGTCCTCGCCCGCCTCGCCGTCCTTCTGGATGCGGTCCAGCTCTTCCTTGGCCTTGCGCCGCACACTGCGGATGGAGACCTTGGCGTCCTCACCCTTGCTCTTGGCCATCTTCACCATCTCGCGGCGCCGCTCCTCGGTGAGCTGCGGGATGACGATGCGGATGATCGTGCCGTCGTTGCTGGGGTTGACGCCCAGATCGGACTCACGGATGGCCTTCTCGATGGCCTGCAGCTGAGTGGCGTCGTAGGGCTTGACGACGGCCATCCTCGCTTCCGGGATGTTGACGCTCGCCAGCTGGTTGAGCGGGGTCGGAGCACCGTAGTACTCGACGACGATACGGGAGAACATCGCCGGGTTGGCCCTGCCGGTGCGTACCGACGACAGGTCCTCCTTGGCGACGGACACCGCTTTTTCCATCTTCTCCTCGGCGTCGAGGAGGGTCTCGTCGATCACGGCTACTCCTTGCTCGTATCACGCCGCTGATTGTGTTGTCCGCGCATGCTAGACCCCGCCGACCGGGGTACTGACCACCGTGCCGATGCGCTCACCGTTCACCGCACGGGCGATGTTCCCCTCCGTGAGGAGATTGAACACGATGATCGGCATGTTGTTGTCCATGCAGAGGCTGAACGCGGTCGCGTCGGCCACCTTCAGTCCCTGCTCGAGCACCTCGCGGTGGGTGATCTCATGGAACATCTTGGCATTGGGGTCGGTCTTCGGGTCAGCGGTGTACACCCCGTCGACGGCCTTGGCCATGAGCACGGTCTCGCACCCGATCTCCAGTGCACGCTGAGCGGCGGCGGTGTCGGTGGAGAAGTACGGCATGCCGGTACCGGCACCGAAGATCACCACCCGCCCCTTCTCCAGGTGCCGCTCGGCGCGGCGGGGGATGTAGGGCTCGGCGACCTGGCCCATCGTGATGGCGCTCTGCACCCGGGTCGGCACGCCTTCCTTCTCGAGGAAGTCCTGCAGCGCCAACGAGTTCATCACCGTGCCCAGCATGGCCATGTAGTCGGCCCGGTCGCGGTCCATGCCGCGCTGGGACAGCTCGGCGCCACGGAAGTAGTTGCCGCCGCCGATGACGATGGCCATCTGCACACCGGTGCGCACCACCGCGGCGATCTGGACGGCGACCGAATGCACGACGTCCGGATCGACGCCTAGCGACCCGCCGCCGAACATCTCCCCGCCGAGTTTGAGCAGCACCCTGCGGTAACCGGTGCCTTCGCCTCGCTCCTGTGTCATCTCGCCTCCGTCGTCGTGCCGGCTGGACCTGCCCCGCACAACCGTGCCCCGTCGCCGCACTCTGCGGGACGGGGCACGGTGCTGATCACCTGCTTGGTCGCCGGTCTCAGGCCTGGCCGACCTCGAAGCGGACGAACCGGGTCACGGTGACGCCGGCCGCGTCGAGCAGAGCCTTCACCGACTTCTTGTTGTCGGTCACCGACGGCTGGTCCAGCAGCACGGTGTCCTTGTAGTAGGCGTTGACCTTGCCCTCGATGATCTTCGGCAGGGCCTGCTCCGGCTTGCCCTCGGAGCGCGCGGTCTGCTCGGCGATCCGCCGCTCGTTCTCGACGATGTCGGCGGGCACCTCCTCGCGGGTCAGGTACTTGGCCTTCAGCGCGGCGATCTGCAGCGCGGCGCCGTGGGCGGCCTCGGCAGCGCCCTCGCCCTCACCGGTGTACTCGACCAGCACGCCGACGGCGGGCGGCAGGCCCGCGCCACGACGGTGCAGGTAGGTGGCGACGGTGCCGTCGAACGAGGCGGCGCGGCGCAGCTCCAGCTTCTCGCCGATCTTGGCCGAGAGCTCCTGGACCGCGTCGTTGACGGTCTTGCCGTCCAGCTCGGCGTTCTTGAGCTGCTCGACGTCGGTGGGGCGGACGTTCTTGGCGACCTCGACGATCTTGTTGGCCAGTTCCTGGAACTGGTCGTTCTTGGCCACGAAGTCGGTCTCGGAGTTGATCTCGATCAGCACGCCACCGTCACCGGCGACCAGGCCCTCGGCGGTGGCCCGCTCGGCACGCTTGCCGACGTCCTTCGCGCCCTTGATGCGCAGGTACTCGACGGCCTTGTCGAAGTCGCCGCCGTTCTCCTCCAGCGCCTTCTTGCAGTCCATCATGCCGGAACCGGTGAGCTCGCGGAGGCGCTTTACGTCTGCCGCGGTGTAGTTCGCCATCGTGCGTTGTCCGTCCTTACTCGGTACGCGCGGGTTTGTCAGGGAATGTGGTGATCGGGCGGGCACGGTCACGCCGCCCGCCCGATCAACGGGTCATCAGGAAGCGGGCGTCTCGGAGGACGCGCCGCCGGCGTCGGCGCTGACCAGCAGCTCCTTCTCCCACTCGGCCAGCGGCTCGTCGGAGGCCACGCCCGGCTCGGGCTTGTCCTGGCCCTCGGCGGCGGCACCGTTGCGCCCGGAACGGGCGAGCAGCCCGGCCGCGGCGGCCTCGGCGACGACCTTGGTCAGCAGGGCGGCCGACCGGATCGCGTCGTCGTTGCCCGGGATCGGGTAGTCGACCTCGTCCGGGTCGCAGTTCGTGTCGAGGATCGCGACGACTGGGATGTTGAGCTTGCGAGCCTCGCCGACGGCGATGTGCTCCTTCTTGGTGTCGACGATCCACACGGCGCTGGGAACCTTCGCCATGTCACGGATACCGCCGAGGGTGCGCTCCAGCTTGTCCTTCTCGCGGGTCAGCGTCAGGATCTCGCGCTTGGTCAGCCCCTGGAAGCCGCCGGTCTGCTCCTGCGACTCCAGCTCCTTGAGGCGCTGCAGCCGCTTGTGCACCGTCTGGAAGTTCGTGAGCATGCCGCCCAGCCAGCGCTGGTTCACGTAGGGCATGCCGACCCGCTGGGCCTCGTTGGCGATGGCCTCCTGGGCCTGCTTCTTCGTGCCGACGAACAGGATGCTGCCGCCGTGCGCCACGGTCTCCTTGATGAACTCGAAGGCACGGTCGATGTAGGACAGCGTCTGCTGCAGGTCGATGATGTAGATACCGTTGCGCTCGGTGAGGATGAATCGCTTCATCTTCGGGTTCCAGCGGCGGGTCTGGTGCCCGAAGTGCACGCCGGAGTCGAGCAACTGCTTCATGGTGACGACGGCCATGGCCGGATCCGCACCTCTTCTGTCTCGTGCGCCCAGACCTGGGGCCAGGGGCGCTCAGTCGGTTATGTCGCGGTAGGCCGGGTGGCCATCCGCCCTGGTGCAGTGCCGGTTTCCGGACCCTCCGGCGTCGTAGCGCCGCCGGGAAGGGACCGCCGGGAACCGTTGTGCCGGCCGCCGTGGGCGGCCGGACGCGCACATACACGCGAAGTCAGCCTGTGCGAGCACAGGCAGCGCAGATCAGTGTACGCCGCCCGCGACCCGCTCTCACCACCGCATCTCCACTGGTCAGTTGTCCACAGCCCCCCGGTTGTCCACAGCCCGCCGAACTCGCCCTTCCCCTGCCCTGCCATCGCGCCGACAGTGGACACCGTGACCACTCACCCCGCCCGCCGGCGATGGCGGCTCGCTCTCCTGGTGCCGGTATTCGCCCTGGTGGCGGCCCTGCACCCGGTGCTGCTGCGCGCGGCGTGGCCCGTCGAGGCCGCCGCGCCGGCGGTCGTGGGCGAGCCGGGCCGGTTCGGCTGGCCGTTGTCACCCCGGCCGCGGGTCGTGCGGGGCTACCAGGCTCCGGCCACGCCGTACGGTCCCGGCCACCGTGGCGTCGACCTGGCCGCCGCCGAGGGGCAGCAGGTGCTGTCCGCGGGGCCGGGTGTCGTGGTGTTCGCCGGCCAGGTGGCCGGCCGGGGCGTGCTGTCCGTCGACCACGACGGCGGGCTGCGCACCACCTACGAGCCGGTGTCGCCTGCCGTGGCGGCTGGCGACCAGGTGCACCTGGGCCAGTCGATCGGAGCGGTGGTGCCCGGGCATCCGGAGTGCCCCGAACCGGTGTGCCTGCACTGGGGCGTCCGGCGGGGCGAGGAGTACCTCGATCCGCTCCCGCTGGTCCAGGTGGAGTTCGTCCTGCGGCTCAAGCCGTGGGACGGGTCGGGCGGTGATGCCTATTGAGTAGCCGGAATCCGTGCGTTCTCAGACACCGGCCTGCTCGACGAGCTTGGCCCGCAGCCGCAGCACCGCCCTGGTGTGCAGCTGGCTGACCCGGGACTCGGTGACGCCAAGGACCTTGCCGATCTCGGCCAGCGTGAGGCTTTCGAAGTAGTACAGGCTCACCACGATCCGATCGCGTTCGGTGAGCTGCGCGATGGCCTCCGCCAGCTGCCTGCGGTTGTCCTCGTCGACCAGCACCGCGACGGGATCGACCGCGTCGTCGTCGGGCAGCGTGTCCACCAGCGACCCGCTGTCCTTGCCCGCGGCCATCAGGTCCTCGAGCGCCACGACGCTGGTGAGCTGGAGCTGGCCGTAGAGGTCCCGCAGCTCGTCGACGGAGATGTCGAGTTCGCGGGCGAGCTCGGCGTCGGTCGGTGTGCGGTGCAGCCGCGCCCCGAGGCGTTCCAGCGCGCGTTCGGCCTCCCTGGCCCTGCTGCGCACCACCCTGGGCACCCAGTCCTGCGATCGCAGGTCGTCCAGGATGGCGCCACGGATGCGCTGCATGGCGTAGGTCTCGAACCGCAGGCCGCGTTCGGGGTCGAACTTCTCGATGGCGTCGACGAGCCCGAAGATGCCGGACTGGATCAGGTCGCCGACGTCCACGTGGGTGGGCAGGCCGGTGCCGACGCGGCCGGCGACGTACTTGACCAGCGGCGCGTAGTGCAGGACGAGCCGGTCCCGCACCCGCTGCGTCGGGGAGGTAGCGAACTCGCGCCAGAGCGCCTTCACGCCGGTCTCGACATCGGCGGTTTCACCCGAGCGGGTGGCGGGTGGGGCCTCCGGGCGCGCCGGTGCGCCCGCGCTGTCCGCCGGTGCGCCGTTCGTGGCGGGCGGGCGCGGGGCGGGTGCTGTGGAGCCGGCCGTCCCGGCCTGGCTCACCGCCATGGCGCCGTTGGCTGACGAGCGAGCCTGGTGCGGGCCGCACGACGATGGCCCGTCGACCGTGTGGCCGCGGGTCCGCTCCAGTCGCAGGTCAGCGTTGTCGTGCACGTCGTCAGCTCGGTCTCCGGGCTCGTTCGGGGTGGGCCGGCCGGTCCGGTCGGGGCGGCCGTTCCGTCCGCGGGCGGGCGACGTCCGGTTCTCCCGACCGGCCCGCTCCGCCCGGCGGTCACCGGGCGCGAGGGTGGGCTCTGTCATGGATCGCCTTCAGCCGCTCGACCGTCACGTGAGTGTAGAGCTGCGTGGTGGCAAGCGTAGCGTGACCAAGCAGTTCCTGAACGCTGCGAAGGTCCGCCCCGCCCTCCAGCAGATGGGTGGCCGCGCTGTGCCGCAGACCGTGCGGTCCGAGGTCCGCCGCGCCGGGTACCGAGCCCACCGCGTCGTGCACGACCCGGCGCACCGTCCGCGGGTCGAGCCTGCCGCCGCGCACGCCGAGGAACAGCGCGTCCGCGGCCGCCGGGCCGGCCAGCGCGGGACGTCCGGCGTCCAGCCACGCCCGGACCGCCTCGGCAGCCGGCGTCCCGAACGGCACCATGCGCTCCTTGGCCCCCTTGCCGAGGACACGCACGACGCGCCTGCCGAACTCGACGTCGCCGGTGTCGAGCCCGCACAGCTCCGAGACCCGCACCCCGGTCGCGTACAGCAGCTCCAGCACGGCCCGGTCGCGGAGCGCGACCGCGTCCTGCTCGGCCGCCCCCGCGGCGGCGGCCCGCATCATGTCGTCGGCCTGGTCCGGGCGCAGCACGGCGGGCAGCACCCGATGCGGCCGGGGCGCCACCAGACGCGCACCGGGATCGGCCGCCAGCCTGCCGGTCCGGTGTGCCCACGCGGTGAACGTCCGTGCCGACGCCGCCCGCCGGGACAGCGTCGTGCGGCTGACGCCGTCCGCGTGCTGCGCGGCCAGCCACGCCCGCAGCTCGGCGACGTCGAGCCCGTCCAGGGCGGCGTCCGGCACCTCGTCGGGGGCCGTCTCCAGGTCCACCCCGCGCAGGAACGCCAGCAGCGACACCACGTCGCCCAGGTACGCGCGCACGGTGTGCGCGGACAGGCCTCGTTCGAGCGCCAGATGACGTTCGTAGTCATCGAGCACGGCACCGGCCGAGGGCGGGAGCGCGGCCCGCAACCGCTTCAGGTCCGGCCGGCGCGGACCGGAACGGCGCGAGGACCGCGACGACGCTGACGGCATGCTGTCGACGCTGCGGCAAGTTGCACCCAGGGTCAAGCACCGTCGCCGCGCGAGTCAGTGTTCGTCGTCGACCGCCCCCTTCCTGCCCCGCCGCCAGCCGGCCTCGCACCGGACACTGAGGCCGTCCAGTTCCAGGGCGGGCAGCACGGCCCGGACCCGGGCGATCGGCACCCCCGAGTCGACGGCGACACGTTCCGCCGAATACCCACCCCGCGCCGGGAGCGCCTCGTGCACACGCAGGGCTTCGGGGCCGAGGCTGTCGGTCAGCCGGCGAGGACGCGGCCTGCCCGGATGCGCCTCGCCGAACCGGCCGACGGTCTCCAGCACGTCGGCCGTCGACGCGACCAGGGTCGCGGCGGCGGATCTGATCAGCTCGTGACAGCCGACCGACGTCGCGGCGTCGACCGGACCCGGTACCGCCATCACCACCTTGCCGAGGGCACCCGCCGTCGCGGCGGTGTTGCGGGACCCGCTGCGTGCCCCGGCCTCGACGACGACCGTGCCGTCGCTCAACGCGGCGATGAGCCGGTTGCGGACCAGGAACCGGTGGCGAGCCGGTGGCACACCGGGGGCGTACTCCGACACCACCGCACCCAGTCCGGCGACCCGGTCGAGCAGCTCGCCGTGACCTGCCGGGTAGGCCGTGTCGATCCCGCAGGCCAGCACGGCCACCGTCGGGCCACCGCCGGCGAGAGCGCCACGGTGAGCGGCGGCGTCGATGCCGTGTGCGGCCCCGGACACCACCGGGATCCCTTGCGTCACCAGTGCCCTGGCCAGCTCGGTCGCGGTGTGCCTGCCGTATCCGCTGCAGGCCCGGGCACCCACGACCGCGACGCCGGGCTGGACGGCGTCGGCCAGCGGCGGCGAGCCACGCACCCACAACCCCAGTGGCGGCGCCAGGGCCTTCACTCCCCTGCGCACGGCCTGCCACATGGACAGCAGCGGCCACGCGGGCCACTCGTCGTCCTCGGGCACCACGAGCCGCGCCCCGGACCGGGCTGCCAGCTCCAGGTCCTGCGCGGCCTGGTCGAGGTGGGCCCGTGCCTCGGTCTCGGCGCGGGCCGCCGGCGGGCACTTCCCGTCGCGGACCAGTGCCGCGGCCTGGACGGGACCGCGATTCTCGACCAGCTCGCCCACGGCGACGGCCGGTGGCTCCGCCACCCGCATCAGGTAGGCCCGCGCCAGCCGGACCTCGTCGGCTGCCGCGGTCATGCCGCTCTCCGGTCGCGGAACTCCATGGCGGCGGCCAGGTGATCGGCGTCGGGCTCGTCCGCGCCGGCGAGGTCGCACAGGGTCCAGGCGATCCGCAGGCACCGGTCGGCGCCGCGGGCCGTGACCACCCCGCGGTCCAGTGCGCGGTCCAGCAGCACGGTGACGTCCCGCGGGAGCGCGAACTCCTTGCGCAGCACCGGCCCCGGTACTTCCGAGTTCGTCCGCCACCCGTGTTCGGACCACCGCGCGGCCGCCCGGTCACGTGCCCGGCCGACCCGCTCCCGCACGACGGCGGAGGGTTCCGGGTCGCCGACCTCGTGCGCGTGCATCGCGGTGACCGGCCGCATCCGCACCCGCAGGTCGACGCGGTCGAGCAACGGACCGGACAGCCGTCCCAGGTACCGGCGGCGCTCGGTGGGTGAGCACGAACAGTCCGTGTCCCTCGGTGGTGCGCAGGCGCACGGGTTCGTGGCGAGGACGAGCTGGAAGCGCGCCGGGTAGCTGACGACCCCCTTCTGCCTTGCCAGCCGGATCTCGCCCTCCTCCAACGCGGTACGCAGTGACTCCAGTCGCTGGGGCCCGAACTCGCAGGCCTCGTCGAGGAACAGCACACCGCGGTGCGCCTTGCTGATCATCCCCGGCTGCGCGAGACCGCTGCCGCCGCCGATCAACGCCGCGATCGACACGGAGTGGTGCGGCGCCACGAACGGCGGCACCCGCACCAGCGGCGCCGCGCGGGACAGCTCGCCGTTGACCGAGTGCACCGCGGTCACCTGCAACGACTCCTCCGCCGACAACGGCGGCAACAGCCCCGGCAGGCGCCGGGCGAGCATCGACTTGCCCACGCCGGGCGGGCCGACCAGCAACAGGTGGTGCCCACCCGCCGCGGCGACCTCGACAGCCCACCTGGCCTCCGGCTGCCCCAGCACGTCGGCGAGGTCGGGGACCCGCTCCGGCGGGGCTTCGGCGGTCGACTCCGGCTCGGCGAGGGTTCCGGTGCCGCACAGCCAGTCGACGACGTCGGCCAGCCGTTCCGCGCCCAGTGCCTCCATTCCGTCGGCCAGCGCCGCTTCGAACAGGCTCTCGACGGGGACGACGGCCCGGCTCATCCCGGACCTCCGCGCCACCAGCAGGGCAGGCAGGACGCCCCGCACCGGCCTGATCCGGCCGTCGAGAGCGAGTTCACCGAGCAGGACGGTGCCACGCAGCTTCGTCACCGGCACGATGCCGCAGGCAGCCAGCACGGCCACGGCGATACCCAGGTCGTAGCCGGAACCGATCTTCGGCAGGTTCGCCGGGGACAGCCCCAGCGTGACGTGCTGCTCGGGCCACTTCTGACCGCTGTTGCGGACGGCGGCCTTCACCCGTTCCTTCGACTCCCGCAGCCCCGGATCCGGCAGCCCGACGAGCTTCACGCCGGGCAGCCCGGCACCGATGTCCGCCTCGACCTCGACGAGCCTGCCGTCGATGCCGAGCAGTGCCACCGACCAGGTGCGTGCCAGGGGCATCTAGAACGCCCCCTCGATATGACGCAGCTCCGGGCGGCCGTCCTCGGGCAGGGTCACGGCGATGACGTCGAACCTGACCCGGCACCACTGCACCCGCCGCGCGCACAGCCAGCGGTTGGCCAGCCTGCGGATCCTGGCCGCCTTGGCCGCGGTCACCGACTCCTCGCCGTCTCCGCAGGCCGCACCGCTGCGGGTCTTCACCTCGCAGACGACCAGCATCCTGCCGTCGGTCGCCAGCAGGTCCAGCTCGCCCTCACGGCAGCGCCAGTTGGCCTCCAGGACGGTCAGCCCGGCTCGTTTCAGGTGCGCGGCGGCGAGGCGCTCGCCCCGCCGCCCCAGCGACCGGCGCGAGTCGCCCGGCTCCGTGGCCGTGCCTGTCGCGGCCATCCCCCACCCCCTGATGTCGAGACGGCAAGTGCCGTCGTGACATCGACGCTGCCACCGGGGTTGAGCGGGGTGCCAGAGGGAATCGGCGCGCCTGTGGACAGGTGGGGGGCTGTGGACAACCGGCCGTCAGCCGGAGAACGGACCGTCCTCGGGTAGCCGCAACTCCGGCTTGTCGAGTTCCTCGACGTTGACGTCCTTGAACGTGATCACCCTGACGTGCTTGACGAAACGAGCGGGCCGGTACATGTCCCACACCCAGGCGTCGGACATCCGCACCTCGAAGTAGACCTCGCCGCCACCGTCACGTACCTGCACGTCGACCGCGTTGGCCAGGTAGAACCGCCGCTCGGTCTCGACCACATAGGCGAACTGACCGACGATGTCGCGGTACTCCCGGTACAGCGACAGCTCCATCTCGGTCTCGTACTTCTCGAGATCCTCGGCGCTCATGGATTCGGGGCCCCTCCCTGCGGGTTCACATGCCAGTCGGCGGCGAAGAGACCATTCTGGCCCACGTCGTCCCCGGCAGCACGCACCGGCACGCTCATCGCCTGCAGCGCGGCCACGGTCAGCCGGACGGGATGCGGCGCTCGCATCGAGTGAGCCTGCGCCGCCATCGCCACATTCGTGTACGACCACCGGTGTTCCGCACACGGACCGTGCTCGGCCAGTGCCGCGCCGTGCTCGCCGGTGGTGTAGCCCTTGTGCACGTCGAAGCCGTACTGGGGGTGGTCGGCGTGCAGCTTCTCCATGATCCGGTCCCTGGTCACCTTCGCCAGCACCGAAGCGGCAGCCACGCACGCGACCGCCTGGTCCCCCTTGAGCACCGCCAGCGTCGGCGCGGGCATCCCGGGCACCCGGAAACCGTCGGTGAGCACGTATCCCGGCCGTACCGAGAGCCCGGCGACGGCCCGCCGCATGCCCTCCAGGTTGGTCACGTGGATGCCGAGGGCGTCGACCTCCTGGGTGGAGATCACGATCACCGAGTAGTCGACCGCCCTGGCCAGCACCCGGTCGTAGACCCGGTCACGGGCCGCGGGAGTGAGCAGCTTCGAGTCGGTCAGTTCGGACAGCCTGGCGGCGTCCCCGGGGCGCAGCACGCACGCGGCCACGACCAGCGGCCCCGCGCAGGCACCCCGGCCGGCCTCGTCCACTCCGACGACGGGACCGAGACCACGCCGGTCCAGCGCCGAGAGCAGACCCCACGGCAGCTCGCCGCGGACGACCGCCCTTGGCGGCTTCAGTACGGACGAAACCGACGGCATCGCGCTCAGCGCTCCCGCTTCGCCGCCACCCCACGCAGGCCGGAGCCCACCTTGCGGCCCAGCCACAGCGTCGGCCACGCGGCGGCGATCCCGACGCCGAGCGGAAGGCC
This sequence comes from Amycolatopsis suaedae, assembly GCF_004214935.1. Classification (GTDB taxonomy): domain Bacteria; phylum Actinomycetota; class Actinomycetes; order Mycobacteriales; family Pseudonocardiaceae; genus Amycolatopsis; species Amycolatopsis suaedae. The sequence continues at coordinate 422,869 of NZ_SFCC01000003.1, read as the reverse complement.
GTTCTGCCACGCGGGCGCGCCCAGCGCGACCGGTGTGGCCGTCGCCTGCGGGTCGTGGTCGCTCACACCGCCCCAGCGGCCCGGAGGCAGCACGATGATCCGCGCCTTGCCGATGATGTTGTCCACCGGGACGGCGCCACGGGGACCACCACCGCCCTGCTCACGCGAGTCCGACGACTGGGTGCGGTTGTCGCCCATCACCCAGACGGTGCCGTCGGGCACCTTCACCGGGTCGAACGGCTGCTGCTCCGGCGGCACGCCCTCCGGGTAGTGGATGTAGGGCTCGTCCAGCGCCTTGCCGTCGACGATCACGCGGTTCTGCGCGTCGCAGCACTGCACGGTCTGGCCGCCGGTGGCGATGATGCGCTTGACGAAGTCACGCTCGTCCGGCGGTGCCATGCCGATCACCGAGCCGATCGTCTGGAAGAAACCGGCGATGGGGTTGCTCGGCTCCGAGGGCGGAGCGTCGTTCTCCGTCCACGGGTCCGGCCCCTTGAACACGACCACGTCACCCGGCGTGGGATCGGTGAAGTCGTAGGTGATCTTGTCGACGAGGATGCGGTCGCCCCAGCAGTCCGAGCAGCCGTGGAGCGTCGTCTCCATCGACCCGGAAGGGATCATGTAGATCCGGAAGAAGAAATGCTGGATGACGAAGGTCAGGGCGAAGGCGATCACCAGCAGAATGGGCAGTTCGACCCAGAAGGATCGCTTCTTCTTCGACTTGCCCTTGCGGTGAGCACCGCCTTTGCCCGACTCCTCCGATCTGGGCTGTTCTTCCCGGTCCGGATCGTCTTCGGCAGCGTTGGAAGGCACAGGTTCGACCACAGCGCCAGGTTACGTTAACCCGGTGACCGCTCAGGAAGCAGTCGGCGTCTCGCGGCGCTCCTTGATCTTCGCGGCCTTGCCGCGGAGGTCGCGCAGGTAGTACAGCTTGGCGCGACGCACGTCACCGCGCTTGTGCACCTCGATCTTGGCGATGTTCGGCGTGTGCACCGGGAAGGTGCGCTCGACGCCGACACCGAAGGAGACCTTGCGAACGGTGAAGGTCTCGCGGATGCCGCCGCCGCTGCGCCGGATGACCACGCCCTGGAAGACCTGCAGCCGCTCGCGGTTGCCCTCGATAACGCGGACGTGCACCTTCAGCGTGTCGCCCGGGCGGAATTCCGGAATGTCGGAACGCAGCGACTGAGCGTCCAGGGCGTCCAGGGTGTTCATCGGTGGTCCGTCCTCATCGTGTGTCTGGCGTGTCTAGGCTCCGGGCACACGGCAGCTGAACTGCGGCCGGCCCAGGAGTGGCGGCGCGTGGAATCCGACGCGCCAACCGGTCAAGTATTACAGATCAGTTCCCCGCGTCGGCATCGGGGGACCTCAGCCGCCGCAGCAGGGCCAGGTCGTGCTTGTCCAGGCTGCCTTCCGGCAGCCGGTCCAGCAGGTCCGGCCTGCGCCGGACGGTGCGTTCCAGCGCCTGGTCCCGCCGCCAGCGGTCGATCAACGCGTGGTTGCCCGACCGCAGCACCTCGGGGACCGGCAGGTCCCGCCACACCTCCGGCCGGGTGTAGCTGGGACCCTCCAGCAGACCGTCGGAGAAGGAGTCCTGCTCGGCGGACACCGGGTTGCCGAGCACCCCGGGCAGCAGCCGGACCACCGCCTCCACGATGACCAGCACCGCGGCCTCGCCACCGACCAGCACGTAGTCGCCGATCGACACCTCGTCGACCGGCATGCGGCGCGCCGCGTCGTCGATCACGCGCTGGTCGATGCCTTCGTACCGGCCGCAGGCGAACACCAGGTGCCGCTCGGCGGCGTAGGCGTGCGCCAGTTCCTGGGTGAACGGCCTGCCGGCCGGCGTCGGCACGACCAGCCGGGTGCCCGCACCGCAGACCTGGTCGAGTGCGTCGCCCCACACCTGGGGCTTCATGACCATGCCGGGACCGCCACCGTAGGGGGCGTCGTCGACGGCGCGGTGGACGTCGTGCGTCCAGTCCCGCAGGTCGTGCACGCCGACCTCGATCAGCCCGCGGTCGATGGCCCGTCCGAGCAACGCGGCACGCAGCGGGTCGAGGTAGTCGGGGAAGATCGTGACGACGTCGATGCGCATCAGACGTCCAGCAGCCCCTCGGGCGGATCGAGCACGACCCGGCCACCGGCGAGGTCCACCTGCGGGACGATGGCCCGCACGAACGGCACCAGCACCTCGGCGCCGTTCCGGTCGAGCGAGAGCAGTTCGCCGCCCGGGGAGTGCACGACCTCCCGGACGGTGCCGACCTCGGTGCCGTCGGCCAGTTCGGCCCGCAGGCCTTCCAGCTGGTGGTCGTAGAACTCGTCGGGGTCGTCGATGGGAGGCAGCTCACTGGTGTCGCCCAGCAGCAGCGCCCCGCGGAGGGTCTCCGCGACGTCCCTGGTCACGACCTCGTCGAAACGCACCAACAGCCGCCCGCTGTGTTCGCGGGCGGCTGTGACGGTGAGACGGTGGTCGCGGCCGTCCCTGGTGCGCGCGGTGAGTGCCGCGCCGGCGGCGAACCGCTCCTCGGGCAGGTCCGTCCGAAGGTCGACGGACAACTCACCGCGGACACCGTGGGCCTTGGCAACCCGGCCGACGACGACCTCCATCGTGCGTGGGCTCAGCGGTCGGTGTCGACGACGTCGACCCGGACCCCGCGGCCGCCGATGCCGCTCATCACGGTGCGCAGCGCGGTGGCCGTGCGGCCACCGCGGCCGATGACCTTGCCGAGGTCGTCCGGGTGGACGTGGACCTCGAGGGTGCGGCCGCGCCTGGTGGTGAGCAGCTCGACCCGGACGTCGTCCGGGTTGTCGACGATCCCGCGCACGAGGTGCTCGAGTGAGTCAGCCAGGAAGCTCACGCGTCGGCCTTCTCGCCGCCGTCCTCGGTCTTCGCCTCGGCCTTCTCGGACTTCTCAGCCTTCTCGGACTTCTTGCCGCCCTTCTTCTTGGGCGTGGTGGCCTCGGTGCCCGGCTCCTCGCCAGCGGCGGCCAGCGCGGCGTTGAACAGGTCCTGCTTGGACGGCTTGGGCTCGGCCACCTTCAGGGTGCCCTCGGCACCGGGCAGGCCCTTGAACTTCTGCCAGTCACCGGTGATCTCGAGGATGCGCTGCACCGGCTCGGTCGGCTGCGCGCCGACCTTCAGCCAGTGCTGGGCGCGGTCGGAGTCGACCTCGATGTAGCTCGGGTCCTCCTTGGGGTGGTACTTGCCGATCGTCTCGATGGCCTTGCCATCCCGGCGGGTGCGCGCGTCGGCGACGATGATGCGGTAGTACGGCGCACGGATCTTGCCGAGGCGCTGCAGCTTGATCTTGACGGCCACGGGTGTGGGTACTCCTGTCGTTGCTCTCGAAGGTCGGCCGCGCGATCCGAGTGGGGAACGAATGCGACGCCCGGAGTTCAGCTTTGGGTGCACTCGGCACGGTGAGAGGGTCCGGGCCGGTGCAGGCAAGCGACCATTCTGCCAGACGGCCTCCGCGGCTCAGAAACTGACCACGCCTAGTGCCGTGAGCAGGATGGCCAGGGCAGGCAGGAAGTTGTTCATCTGGTGGGCGATGATGCTGCTGAGCAGGCGCCCGGTGTACAACCTGGCCAGGCCGATCGGCACCGAGATGACCAGCAGCAACGTCGTCCGCAGCGGCTCGAGGTGACTGGCGGCGAAGACCCCGGTCGACAGCAGGAAGGCCGCCAGCCGTCCCCACTTCTCCTGCCCCCAGTGCAGCCGCTCGACCGCACCCCAGAGCAGGCCGCGGTAGATGATCTCCTCGCAGATCGGGCCGAGCAGCCACAGGTAGAGGAACATGGTGACGGCCGCGGTCACCGACATGGGCTGGTCCTTGACCAGGGCGCTGATGGCGGAGTCGGCCCGGTCCTCCCCGACGGCCTGGGTCCACACGAAGGCACCGACCGACGTGCAGATCAGGCCGAGCACGCCGAACCGCAGGCCGGTCTGCACGTCCTCCCACCGCCAGGACAACCGCAGGTCGAGCCACGGCCCGTTGCCTCGCACGACCGTGAACAGCACCGCGACGACGGCGGCGATCATCGTCGGCGCGATGGTGCCGATCAGCACGTAGTGGACCGGCAGCGGCTGCCCGAGTGGTTTGGGGCCGAGCAGGGCCGGGACGAACGCGGCCGTGGCCAGAAGGGTGGCCTCGACGACGAGGAAGGCGCCGAGGCCCCAGCGATGTGGAGCGGGGCCGACCTCGGCGAAGCCGGACCGCGGGTCGGGGTCCGGCACCGCGTCGGCGTTCGCTGCGCTCAACCGGGCCTCCGGCGGTGAGGTACAAATCGGGCGCGTCAAGGCTAGCTGCCCCGCCGATCACTGGGCGAACCCGACCTGTATCACCAGGTGACCGGGATGGCCTCCGGGGATCGCAGGGTGAGGAACATGGTCCGCCAGGCGATCTCCTCGTACGGCACCGCGAGCCGCAGGCCACCCGGCTCGGCCAGCGCCAGCAGGCCCTCCTGCAGCTGCACCCGCGCCAGTGCGGCGCCGAGGCAATGGTGTGGTCCGTGGCCGAACGTCACATGCGAGCGGGCATCGGCGTCCCGGTTGGCCGCTCGCAACGGCGCCACGACGAACTCGCCCGCGCGCACCAGCACGCCGCCCATCTCGACGTCCTCCAGCGCCACCCTGCTCTGGTCGGTCGCGCTGCTCTGGTCCGCCTTGAGCAGCTCCTCCACCAGGTCCGCCACGGTGTCTCGGCGGACCTCGGCCAGTCCGGTGCCGGTCCGCAGGAGCTGGAGCACGGCGAGGGCGAGCGCGTTGGCCGGTGGGACGTAACCGGCCAGGACGATCGAGAACGCGAGGTTGAACAGTTCCTGCTCGGTGAGCCGGCCGTGCTCGGCGTCGGTGGCGTCGATCAGGGCGCTCAGCAGGTCCTCACCCGGCTCCGCCCGCTTGGCCGCGATCAGGCCGCCGATGTGCTGGCTGAGCTGCGTTCCGGCCTCGGCCATCGCGTTCGGGTCGGCGGCGGTGAAGACGCCGAGCATGTCGTCGACGAGGTCGGCGAACACCTGCCGTTCGGCGGCCGGGAAGCCCAGCAGATCGGCCAGCACACCGCGCGCGAACGGGACGGCGAAGTCCGCCAGGACGTCGAACGGCCCGTTCGCGGCCAGAAGCTTGCCAACCAGGTCACGGCCGAGTTCACTGACCTGTGGTCGCAGGTGCTCGATCCGCCGCGGAGTGAGCGCGGCACCGGCGATCCGCCGGACCCGGGCGTGCTCGGCTCCGGCCATCGTGAAGAGAAAGCCGGACATCGCACCGTCCCCGGATCCGGGCGGTGGCATTCCCGGAGTCCACGGCAGGAACCGGGAATCCGTGAGCAGAGCGCGGATGTCGGAGTTGCGGGTGAGCAGCCAGGCATCCTCCCCAGTGAGCAGACGAACCCTGCTGATCGGCTCCTCGGCCTGCAGGCGCGCCAGTTCCGGTGGAAAGTCCATCGGATCGGCCGCCTGGAACGGGTAGCTGGTCATCGGGATTCCTTCCTGTCGACGTCGCCGGAGTGGCCGCCGGCGCGTTCGGCCAACGTGAACAGAGGCTTCGGGCTGGAGCTGTCGGAGCCGGCCGTGTCGGCACCGAGCGCGCGCTCGGTGAGCACCCGGTACAGCTCGGCCGCCGCCGAGGTCAGCCGCTGGGCGGTGCCGGCCACGTCGTCCTCGGCGGAGCCGGTCTCGAGCAGCGCCCTGGCGATGACCTGCTCGGCACCGCGGCTCTGCCGCTGGGCGACGGCCTCGTACACCGCGTCGATGGGGCGTACGAGCGTGCGGCGTCGGTCGGCGGGGTCCTGGCGGGCGGTGAGCCAGCCGAGGTCTCGCATCCGCGCGACCGAGGTCGACACGTGGCTCTGCGCGAAGCCGGTGCGGGCAGCCAGCTCGCCGATGGTCATCCCGTCGGTCTCCACGAGGACGGCGGTGACCACCTGGTCGATCTCGGGCACTCGGGGATCGGCGTCGTCCACCATGCCGCGCCTGGCCAGGTCCATCAGGTGCTTACCGAGGAGGTAGAGATCGCTGGCCTTCACATCAGAAACGATACATCAGAAACGATGGAATTATGATGACAGGAGGATGCGTCATGTGAGCCGATGACTGAACTCAGCCGATAACGGTGCCGCGCAGCACGACGTGCCGCGGGTGGCGTAGAACCGCGAGGTCGTCTCGCGGGTCGGTGTCGTAAACGACGAGGTCGGCGGGCGCGCCGTCGGCGATGCCGGGGTGCCCGAGCCAGTCCCGGGCCGCCCAGGACGCCGCGGCGAGTGCCTGCTCCGCGGGCATACCAGCCCGGTGCAGTGCGACGACCTCGTCGGCCAGGCGGCCGTGCTCGACCATGCCGCCGCCGTCGGTGCCCGCGTAGACCGCGACACCGGCCTCGATGGCCGTCGACACCATCGACGTCACCCCCGCATGCAACGCACGCATGTGCGCGGCGTACGCCGGGTAGCGGCCCGCACGGTCGGCGATGCCGGGGAAGTTGTCGATGTTGATCAGCGTCGGCACGAGTGCGATACCGCGCCGGGCCATCTCGTCGAGCTGATCGGCCGACAGCCCGGTGCCGTGCTCGAGGCAGTCGACGCCCGCCGCCAGCAGGCCGGGCATCGCGTCCTCGCCGAACACGTGCGCGGTGACCTTCGCACCGGCGGCGTGGGCCACCCGCACGGCCTCGGCCAGGATGTCGTCCGGCCACAGCGGCCGGAGGTCACCCTCGGCACGGTCGATCCAGTCGGCGACGAGCTTGACCCAGCCGTCGCCGTCGGCGGCCTGCTCGGCGACGGCCTCCGGCAGCAGCTCCGGGGCGTCGAGTTCGATGCCGAGCCCGGGGACGTACCGCTTGGGCAGGGCGAGCTGCCTGCCGCAGCGGATGATCCGCGGCAGGTCGGCACGCTGCTGCAGGGGGCGGATGTCGATCGGCACGCCGCAGTCGCGGATCAGCAGCGTGCCGACGTCCCGGTCGACGGCGGCCTGGTCCGCCGCCTCCGCCAGGGTGGTCGGCCCCTGCGTGCCGATGCCCGGATGGCAGTGGGCGTCGACCAGGCCGGGTACGAAGAACCCACCGTCGATCACCGTGTGCGCGCCGGGGACCGGTTCGGACCGGAAGACCCCGTCGCTGACCCACAGGTCACGGTGCTCGCCGTCAGGCAGGACGACACCCCGCAGGTGCAGGCTCATTTGTTGTTCTTGGGCAGCTTCAGCTTCGACGGGTCGAAGCCCGGGGGCAGGTCGTTCAGGCCGCCGCCGAGCTGGGACAGGTCCGGCATGCCGCCGGGGGCACCGGGAAAGCCACCGGGCGGGAGCATCGGCATCCCGCCGCGGGCCTTCGACGGCGTGGGCCCGCGCCCCTTGGCCTTCTTGCCCTTCTTGCCCTTGCGGTTGTTCTTCCTGCCGCCGCCGGGGCCCATGCCGAACCGGCCCATCATCTGCTGCATGGTCTTCTTGGCCTGGAAGAACCGGTCGACCAGGTCGTTGACCTCGCGCACCGCGACACCCGACCCCTTGGCGATCCGCTGACGGCGGGACGAGTTGATGATCTTCGGGTTCTCCCGCTCGGCGGGGGTCATGCCGCGGATGATGGCCTGGACCCGGTCCAGCTGCTTGTCGTCGACCTGCGCGAGCTGGTCCTTCATCTGACCGGCACCGGGCAGCATGCCGAGCAGGTTGCCGATCGGGCCCATCTTGCGCACGGCGAGCATCTGCTCGAGGAAGTCCTCCAGCGTCAGCTCCCCCGCGCCGAGCTTGGCGGCGGCTTCCTCGGCCTTCTCCTGGTCGAACGCCTTCTCGGCCTGCTCGATCAGGGTGAGCATGTCGCCCATGCCGAGGATCCGGCTGGCCATCCGGTCCGGGTGGAAGGTGTCGAAGTCCTCGAGCTTCTCGCCGTTGGACGCGAACAGGATCGGCTGGCCGGTGACCTCGCGGACGGACAGTGCCGCACCACCGCGAGCGTCACCGTCGAGCTTGGTCAGCACAACGCCGGTGAAGCCGACGCCGTCGCGGAACGCCTCGGCGGTGGTCACCGCGTCCTGACCGATCATGGCGTCGACGACGAACAGCGTCTCGTCCGGCCGCACCGCGTCGCGGATGTCGGCGGCCTGGCGCATGAGCTCCTCGTCGACACCCAGCCGGCCCGCGGTGTCGACCACGACGATGTCGTGCTGCGCCCGCTTGGCCTCCTCGATGCCGCGGCGCGCCACGTCCACCGGGTCGCCGACGCCGTTGCCCGGCTCCGGCGCGAACGTCGTGACGCCAGCCCGCTCACCGACCACCTGCAGCTGGGTCACCGCGTTGGGCCGCTGCAGGTCGCACGCCACCAGCAGCGGCGCGTGGCCCTGCTTCTTCAGCCACAGGGCGAGCTTGCCCGCGAGCGTGGTCTTACCGGCACCCTGCAGACCGGCCAGCATGATGACCGACGGCGGGTTCTTCGCCAGGTTCAGGCGGCGGGTCTCGCCACCGAGGATGGCGATGAGCTCCTCGTTGACGATCTTGATGACCTGCTGCGCCGGGTTGAGGGCCTCGGAGACCTCCGCGCCCTTCGCGCGCTCCTTCACCTGGGCGATGAAGGCGCGGACCACCGGCAGCGCGACGTCCGCCTCCAGCAGCGCGATCCGGATCTCGCGTGCCGTCGAGTCGATGTCGGCGTCGGACAGCTTCCCCTTGCCACGCAGGTTCTGCAGGACCGAGGTGAGCCGATCGGAGAGGGTGTCGAACACGGGTGTGCGCTCCCAGCGGGTTGTGGTCGTCCGGTACGGGTGGAGAACACCCGCACTCCCTCCGAGGGTAGCCGCTGCCGCACACCGCATGGCCGCGACCAGGGCCCGGCCGGTTCACTCCCTCTGACGAACCGGCCGAGCACTCGCCACCTCGAGCCTCGCCCAACCCCCAGTACCAGGCGATTCCCGAACTCTGCGGCCCGCCCCCGAACCGCGTGGGCGCAGGCCGTGTTTCACAAGTCAAGGTCGCGGTCTTCGCGCCCAGGCGGCCCCTGGACGGCACGGGCGGATGCGCCCGAGTACGGCCCAGTACGAGGGCGATCCGCCCGCACCGCCAGGAACCACCTGGATCACGAAGCCCATCGACCAGACCTGTGAAACACGGCCTTAGCCTGCCGGGCGCCTGAAGATCACAGAAGCGTGAAGTCCCCCAGGTATACCTGGGTACTTCTACTCATCCCGACGGGTTTGCCGTGGCCGCGCCGGCGCGGCCACGGCAAACCCTGCACCCCGACTCACCTCAGGAGCCGGCCTCCACCGCGGCGCCCGCCCGCCTCGCCGCCCTGGTCGCGGCGGCCTTCGCCGCCGCGGCCTTGCGGGCCGCCGTCTTCGCCCGGCGCACCGCGGACCGTCGCTCGCGCTCGGCGACGGTGGTCCGCATCGCCGCCAGCAGATCGCTCACCGCGGCGTCCTGCGCGGACGCGGCGGGCTGCAGCACGTCGTCGCCCTCGACCTTCTTCTTCACCAGCTTCGCCACGGCCCTGCGGTAGCCGTCGGTGTAGTCCGACGGCCGGAACGGGCCGGAAAGCTCCTCGACCAGCTCGGTCGCGGCACGCAGGTCGTCGTCGGAGAGCTCGACGTCCTCGTGCCGGAACGGGAAGTCCGGCTCACGCAGTTCGTCGCGCCAGTACATCGTCTCCAGCAGCAGCACCTGGTCGCGCACCCGCAACAGCGCCAGCGTCTCGCGCTGCCGCAGCACCACCTTCACCACGGCCACCCGCTGGGCGCGCTGCAGCGCCTCGGACAGCAGCAGGTACGCCTTCAGCCCGGCGACGTCCGGCTCCAGGTGGTAGGCACGCGACAGCCAGATCGGGTCGATCTCCTCCGCCCGGACGAACGTGCACACCCGGATCGACCCGGCGGCGGGCAGCGGCAACCGGGCCAGATCCTCCTCGCCGAGCACCACGACGTCGCCGCCCGCCGTCGGAACCCCCTTGCCGACCTCCTCCCACGGCACCTCGGCGCCGTCCAGCTCACACACGCGCTTGTAGCGGATGCGCCCACCGTCGGCCAGGTGTAGCTGATGCAGGCCCGAGTCCCGCTCCGCAGTCGCGCTGTACGCCTTCACCGGGATCGCGTAGCCGCCGAACCCGATCGTGCCCTTCCACACCGCTCGCATTCCGCAAGTCTACCCGATTTCGAACAGATGTTCGATACCTACAACCGGGTGTCCTCGTCCGCCATCCGTAGCAGTGTGGTGGCCAGCGGGCCGGCCTCGTCGAGGGCCTCGGCGGCGTAACCGACCGCTCCGGCAGCGGCCGCCAGGATCTCGGCCAGCGCGCTCACCTCGGGATTCGTGCCCAGCGGGTGCTGCCGCAGCCGCTCGGCCATGTCGCCGATCGCCGCGGTCAGGTCGTGCTGGGCCGAGGACAGCCGGTCGATGGCGGCGGCCAGTTCACCCGCGGTTCCGGCGGGTCCCCTGGCGAGTTCGGCGGCACACGACGCCAGGTGCCCCGCGACCACCGTGGGCGGCAGCAACGGCTCGTCGTCACGCATGCGGTCACCGCCTCCCGGTCCGCCGAGATCACCCGCCGGTCATCCTCCCACCACGCACGCCCGGCGGCCCGCCGACACCCCGGACCGGGTCACCCGGCCACGGCCAGTACCGCCTGCTCCACCCGGCTCCGCCAGGCCTGGTCGGGCGGCCCCTGCCGGGGGCCGATGGCGAACGAGTCGACGACGGCAGCGCCGAGGGTGGCGACCCTGGCCCAGCGCACCTCTGCCTCGCACCGGCGCAGCGCGCCGGCCACCCGGTACAGCAGTCCGATCCGGTCGGCCGTGCGCAACTCCAGCACGACGGTCCCGCTACCGGACGTCTCGTCGTCGAACCACAGCACCCGCGGCGGGCCCGCCGGGCCCGGCTCCGGACGCTGGTAGTCACGCTCCTTCACGGCCAGCTTCTGCGTCAGTGGCAGCGTGCCGGCCAGCGCGCGGGCGAAGTGCTCCCGCAGCAGCGCGATGTCGGGCAGCGAGCCGAACCGTGGTGACGCCGTGAACAGCCCGATCCTGCCGCCGTCACCGCCCCGCAGCGCCGCCGTGTGGACCTCCAGTGAATGCAGGGCCAGCACCCCGGCCGCGGGGGCGAGCAGTTCCCGGCTACCCGGCACGGCCAGCGTCACCGTCGCGACGTTGCCGTTCGCGCCGACCAGGACCTCCACACTGCCCTCTCGCACGGCCTTGCCGAGCAGTTGCCGCTCCCGCTCCCCCAACGGCTCGGGCGCGACGAAACCCTTGCCGGCCATGACTTCCCCGCACCGCGAGACCAGCTCGCCGATCAGGCCGGCCTTCCACTCCGTCCAGACCCCCGGTCCGGTCGCCGTCGCGTCCGCCTCGGCCAGCGCGTGCAGCAGCTCCAGCAGGACCGGGTCGTCGTCCAGTGTCGTCGCCACCCGCTTCACCGTCGCGGGCTCGCTGATGTCGCGCCGGGTCGCCGTGTGCGGCAGCAGCAGGTGATGCCGCACCGCGGCCGACACCGTTGCGGCGTCCACTTCGGACAGACCGATCCGCTCGGCCACCCGCTGCGCGATCGCCGCGCCGAGTTCGGAATGGTCGGCCTCGCGGCCCTTGCCGATGTCGTGCAGCAACGCACTGAGCAGCAACAGGTCCGGCCGCGCGACCGTGGTCGCCAGCCCGGCGGCCACCACGCAGGCCTGCACCAGGTGCCGGTCGACGGTCCAGGTGTGCACCGGTTCCCTCGGCGGCAGGTCACGCACGGCGCCCCACTCGGGAAACAGCCGCGCCCACAGCCCGGTGCGGTCCAGCGCCTCGACGGCGTCGACCAGTCCCTCCCCGGCCCCGAGCAGCTCGGTCAGCGCCTCCCGCGCCGCCGCGGGCCAGGGTGAGCGCAGCTCGGGCGCGGAGTCGGCCAGCGTGCGCAACGTGCCGTGTGCGATCGGCCGCCGAGTCCGTGCCGCGGCGGCGGCGACCCGCAGCAACAGCGCCGGATCCTTCGCCGGGACGGCGTCGCGGGCCAGCGCGACCTCGGCGCCGTGCAACACGACGCCCTCGGCCAGCGGCGTCCTGCTCGGCCTGCGGCCGAACCGGGTCCGCGGCGGTTCCACGGTCGCCCGCAACGCCAGGTCGACGGCGTAGCTGACCGCCCTGCCCGCGCCGGACAGCTTGCGGGCCAGCGCGAACCGGTCACCCAGCTCCAGTTCCGCGGCCACCAGGCCGGCGTCCTCCGGCGTGAGCACGTCGCGGTCGCGGCGCAGTTCCCTGCGCAGCTCGGTGCGCACGTCCAGCAGCAGCCTGCGGGCCTCGCGGATCTCCTCCCCCGGCCGGTCGGTCAGCTGGGCGGCGGCGAACGCGTCGAGTAGACCGAGGTCACGCAGCCCGCCGCGGCCGTGCTTGAGGTCGGGTGCGGCGGACTGGGCGACCTCGCCGCTGCGCTGCCAGCGTGCCCGCGCGGCCTCGGCCAGCTCCGGCAAACGTTTGCGGGCGGTACGCCGCCAGCTGTCCCGTGCCGCCGCGGCCAGCCGGTCGGCCAAGCCGGTGTCGCCTGCCAGGTGGCGGACGTCCAGCAGGCCGACGGCGGTACGCAGGTCCTCGGTGGCCACCCGCAGTGCCTCGGCCGGTGTCCGGACGGCGTGGTCCAGGCCGACCTTGGCGTCCCACAGCGGGTACCAGAGGGCGTCGGCGATCTCGCCGACCCCGGTGTTGCCGTTGTGCACCAGCACCAGGTCGAGGTCGGAGAACGGCACGAGCTCCCGACGGCCGAGGCCGCCGACGGCGACCAGCGCGACACCGGGTTCGGCGGTGTCGACGCCGGCCGCCGCGGCGGCCTTGCCCAACCAGAACTCGTACAGGTCCACCAGCGCCGCGCGCAGAGCGGCGGCTCCCAGCCTGCCGTGGCGGCCCTCCAGCAGCTTTGTCGCCGCTTCGGCGAGCTCACCGGCGATCACGGCTGGGCAGTCCCCCGTCGCGTCACAGCGCGTCCGTGCCGCGCTCGCCGGTGCGCACCCGCACCACCGTCTCGACCGGCGTGACCCAGACCTTGCCGTCACCGATCTTGCCGGTGTGGGCGGCGTCGACGATCGCGCTGATCACCTTGTCCACGTTGGCATCGTCGGTGACGACCTCGACCCGGATCTTGGCGACGAAGTCGACCGCGTACTCCGCGCCCCGGTAGACCTCGGTATGCCCCTTCTGCCTGCCGTAGCCCTGCACCTCGCTGACGGTCATGCCGAGGACACCGAGCTGTTCCAGCGCGGAGCGCACGTCGTCGAGTGTGAACGGCTTGACGATCGCCGTGATGAGCTTCATGCCTTGCTCCCCTCGAGCTTCTTGGCCGTACCGGCCACCCCGCTGCCACTGGACACGGCGCGGCCACCGCGGCCGCCGCCGAACTCGTAGGCGGTCTCCGCGTGCTCACCCTCGTCGATACCGGTGACCTCGGCCTCCTTGTCGACCCGGAAGCCCATGGTGACCTTGATGATCAGACCGATGATGGCGGTGACCACGAACGAGTAGCCGAGCACGGCGAACGCGCCGATCGCCTGGGTGCCGAGCAGGCCCCAGCCGCCGCCGTAGAACAGGCCGTCCTTGCTGCCCTCGTTGACCCCGACGGTGCCGAAGAAGCCGATCAGCAGCGTGCCGACCACGCCACCGACCAGGTGCACCCCGACGACGTCGAGCGAGTCGTCGAAGCCCAGCTTGTACTTCAGGCCGACCGCCAGCGCGCAGACCAGGCCGGCGATGGCGCCGATGGACAGCGCGCCCCAGGTGTCGACGAACGCACAGGCCGGGGTGATGGCGACCAGGCCCGCGACCACACCGGACGCGGCGCCGAGGCTGGTGGCGCGGCCGTCCCGGATGCGCTCGATCAGCAGCCAGCCGAGCAGCGCGGCCGAGGTGGCGGTGAGCGTGTTGACGAACGCGACACCGGCGATGTTGTTGGCCTTCAACGCGGAACCGGCGTTGAAGCCGAACCAGCCGAACCACAGCAGGCCTGCGCCGAGCATGACGAACGGCAGGTTGTGCGGCTTCATCGGCTCCTTGGGCCAGCCGACCCGCTTGCCGATGACCAGCACCAGCGCCAGCGCGGCGGCACCGGCGTTGATGTGCACCGCGGTACCACCAGCGAAGTCCAGTGCACCCAGCTGGTTGGCGATCCAGCCGCCGGTCTTGGTGGTCTCACCGGTGGCCTCGTCGGTGGCGTCGAAGGCGAACACCCAGTGCGCCACCGGGAAGTACACCAGCGTCGCCCAGACACCCGCGAACAGCAGCCACGCGCCGAACCGCACCCGGTCCGCGACCGCACCGGAGATCAGCGCGACCGTGAGGATCGCGAACATCGCCTGGAAGGCGACGAAACCGGTGGTGCTCAACGCCTCCCCGCCCATCAGGCCGGACAGGCCGAGTGCCTCGAACGGGTTTCCGAGCAGCCCGCCACCGACGTCGTCACCGAACGCCGTGGAGTAGCCGAAGATCACCCACAGGACCCCGATCAGGCCGAGCGAGCCGAAGCTCATCATGAGCATGTTGAGCACGCTCTTCGAGCGAACCATGCCGCCGTAGAAGAACGCCAACCCCGGAACCATCAACAGCACCAGGGCGGCGCTGGTGAGCAGCCAGGCCGTATTCCCTTCCACGCTTCCTCCTCGCCGAACGGGTCTCGCAGTTGGAGGCAAAGTGTGGGAACGCGGTGTTGCACGAAGTGACACCGGACGTTTCGACCCTGTGAACCGCGGTGTGGCGCATGTTACGGCCGCGTTTCCTCCCAACGGGTGGGATATGTCCGTTCCCGAAACGCGCCCGAAGCACCGGCCGACGGGCATGGTCGAATGGACCGATGGAGTCCTCCGCGATCGCCGCACTGCGCTGCTCCGTGTGCGCGGCAGGCGTGACCCTGGACGGCCGCACGCTGCGCTGCGCGCGGGGGCACGCCTTCGACCTGGCCAAGCAGGGCTACGTGAACCTGCTGCACGCGCGGGTGCCCGCCGGCACGGCCGACACCACCGAGATGGTCGCGGCCAGGGCCGAGTTCCTCGCCGCGGGTCACTACGCGCCGCTGGCCGACGCGATCGCCGACGCGGTTCCCTCGGGAGACGGCCTGGTCGTGGACGCGGGCGCCGGGACCGGCTACTACCTGGCCGCCGTGCTGGACCGGGCGCCCGGCGCGACCGGGCTGGCGCTGGACGTCTCCGCCGTCGCGCTGCGCCGGGCCGCGAAGGCACATCCGGCGATCACCGCGGCGGTGTGGAACCTGTGGGAGCCGTGGCCGGTCGCCGACGACTCCGCGGCCGTGCTGCTCAACGTGTTCGCCCCGCGTAACGGCGCCGAGTTCGCCAGGGTGCTGCGACCCGGCGGCACGCTGGTGGTGGCCTCCCCCGGTCCGGGGCACCTGGCCGAGCTGGCGGACCTGGGACTGCTCGGCATCGGCGCGGGCAAGGAGCAGCGGCTGGACGAGTCGCTGTCCGAGTGGTTCGTCGCGGCCGACCGTCGCCAGGTGCGGCTCCCGCTCACCCTCGACCCCGGCGCCGTGCGGGCCGTCGTCCGGATGGGCCCGGCCGGGCATCACCTGCATCGCGACGGCCGGGCCGAGCGGCTGGCCGCGGTGTCCTCGGCGGTCGAGGTGACGGCGGAGTTCACGGTGTCGGTGTACACCGCGAAGGAGAAACCGTGACGGAGCTGCCAGCCACCGTGCTGGCCGACCCGGACTGGCTGCGGGCCGATCTGGACACCGCGCGGGCGATGTACGGGCCGGTCGACGAACGCGTGCTCGGCACAGTCCGCTGGTACATGGCGTCGTCGGTGCTGCTCGGCCCGGCGGCGGAGTCGGCCGTCGCCGGACGGCTCACCGACCCGGCACTGGACGCGGTGACGCTGCGCCTGCATCCCGACGGCCGCTACGTCGACGCCGTCGCGGACCGTGCGTTCCCCGGTGATCTCGGCGAGTTCGGCGCCACGCTGGGCGACGCGCTCGCCGCGGTGGTGTCGGCGGTGAGCGTCGCGTGTGGCGCGGGCGAGCCCGCCCTGTGGGCCATCGCCACCGACTCCCTGGCCAACCGGCTGCTCTGGGCTGGTCAGGCCGCCGGTGACGTGGACGGCGCGATCGAACTGGCCGGACGTCTCGCCGCGGCGGTCGGCCACCGCATGCCCGCTCCGCGCTACGTCACGGTGGGCCGCAACCAGCTGGTGCGGCGGGCGTCGTGCTGCCTGCTGTACCGGATTCCCGGCGAGCCCAAGTGCGTCAGCTGCCCCCGGCAGACGCCCGAGCAGCGAGCCGAGCGGCTGCGCCCGTTCGGCTGATCTCCGCCGAACGGGGTAGACACCCGCCGCCGACAGCGAGGATCCCCGCACTTCGGCAGATACCCGATCGGGCGCGGCGCGGCGAGTCTCGGAGCATGACGACGACACTCGGCGCACAACTGGCCGTTGCCTACGCCGCACCGCTGTTCTCACTGGTGTACGGCCTGCTCGGCTTGGTCTGGGCCCTCGGCGGGCCCGGCTTCCCATTCGGTGACCAGCGGGCACCCGACGGCATGTCCTTCTTCGTCGGCGCCACGCCGGAAGCCATGGGGCCGGTGATCGCGGCGGTCGGGCTGGCCGGCGGTGTCGCCGGGCTGCTCATGGCCCGCGCCGTCCGCGGCGGCAGGCCGGTGCTGCTCGCGGTGGCGGCGGTGCAGGCCGTCGCATTGCTGCTGGTGCTGCCCGACATCCGGATCCTGCAGAACTTCGCCTACTTGTTCTTCGGCTACTTCGGCCTGATCGACTGGCCGGTGGTGAACATGGCGCTGTGCATTGCCGGTGGTGTGCTGTGGACGGCGGCCGCCGTGGTCTACCGGCAGTCCACTTCGGACACCTGCGCCGGGTGCGGGCGGGTCCCCGCCCGCTGGACGTCGCCGGCCGCGGCCGCCAGGTGGGGCCGCTGGGCGGCCTACGCCGGCGCGGCGTGTGCGCTGCCGTACGGCCTGGTCCGCACGTACTGGGGCATCGAGCTGGCGCTCGGCCTGGACAACGGCGAGGTCGGCCGCACCGTGCCGCACGTGCTCATGCTGTTCGTCCTCGGCGGGCTGCCGCTGGGCGGGGCCGTGCTCACCATCGGCCTGACCCGCCGCTGGGGCGAGGTGTGGCCGCGGTGGGTCCCGTTCCTGCGGGGCAGGCGTGTGCCGCTGTGGTTCCCGGTCACGCTCGGTTCCTGGGCGGCCATCATCGTCACGCTGTCCGGGCTGAAGTTCGACGTGCTGGCCGTCCGGGCCATCGCCGACGGCACGGCGACGCTGAACTGGTCGGGCGGGCCGGGGCTGGCGTTCCTGCCGTGGGGTGTCGCGGTCGGCGTGGCGACGCTGGGCTACTACCTGCGCAGGCGTAAGCCGTGCGCCGCGTGTGCCTCAGCCGGCGGCGGCGAACCGTTCGTCCACGGTGGCCCGGCCGGCCTCGGACAGGCCACCCCATAGCCGGAGCCTCGCCATTCCCCCGTCGGGGTAGACATCCAGCCTGATCCGGTCGATTTCCGGAGCACCGTCCAGTACGAAACGGTGCCTGGTGTCGGGCTGTAGCCGGGTTCGCGGCAGGAGCTCGGCCTCGGTGCCGTCGGGCCGCCGCCCGGTGAGCGACGCCCAGCCGGGCGCGTTGCCCTTGAAGTGCGTGGTGTCCAGCTCGGCCAGTCGCGGCACCCCCGCACCGGCGAGATCGACGCTCACCCAGTCGTTGCCGTCGTCACGGCGGCGCGCGGTCTCCCAGCCCTCGCCCATGACCGCGGCGAAGCCGGGGGCGATGAGGTTCGACGGCGAGGAGTAGAACATGTTGCTGCACCCGGCGATCCGGGCGCCGTTCTCCAGTGCGGCCAGGTCGAGCGCGCCGGGGTCGAGCAGCCGGGGGTCGGCGACCGGCGTACCGTGCACGCGCAGCCGGGCAACTCCGCCGTCGGGGTAGATGCTCAGCCGCACGTGGGTGTACCGCCTGCGTGGCGCCGTGGCGAAGAAGTTCTCCGTGTCACCGGCCAGCGGCGATCGGACGACGACCGTGTCCCAGTCCAGTTCGGACAGTTCCGCCGGGCTCGGGTAGCCGTCGGCCGCGCACGCCTCCACCGACGCGAACGGCGGATAGTTGCCGGTGAAGAACGCGGTGTCCACCACCACGCCGGTGATCGTGCCGGGCAGGCCGAGCCGCACGACGGCCTGGTCGACGCCGTCGGACCGGCGACGCCGGGTCTCCCAGCCGTCGTAGATCTGCCCCTTGTGCCCGAAGCTCCACGGCTGGAAATCCGGCTTGGACGGCTTGATCAGGTTCTCCCGCTCGGCGAACAGCTCGTCGTTGGCCCACACCACGCCACCACCGTTGCGGCGGGAGGCCAGGTCCGGTTCGGCTGTCCACTCCGGACGGTCGGTCATCGCGCACTCCCTTTCAGCACTCGCCCCGGCGCAACAGCTTGCCCGCCGGTCGGTCGCCGGTGATCTCCTCGCCGCGAAGCCACGTGGAACGGACGACGCCGGCGAGCGGGCGGCCGTGGTAGGCGCTCACCGGGTTGCGGTGGGCCAGCCTGGCGACGTCGACGACGAACGCCTCGTCCGGCGCGAACACGCAGAAGTCGGCGTCGAAACCGGGGATGATCCTACCTTTGTGTCGCATCCCGGCCAGCTCGGCGGGCCGGCTCGCCATCCACCGCACGACGTCGGCGAGCGTGAAACCCCTGGCGCGGGCGCCGGTCCACACCGCGGGCAACCCGACCTGCAGCCCGGCGACACCACCCCACGCCGTGCGGAAGTCGCCGGTGTCGAACCGCTTCAGCTCCGGCGTGCACGGCGAGTGGTCGGTGACGACGGTGTCGATCACCCCGGCGCCGAGCCCGCGCCACAGTGCCTCGCGGTTGGCGGCCTCGCGGATCGGCGGGCAGCACTTGAACTGGGTGGCGCCGTCGGGCACCTCCTCGGCGGTGAAGCTCAGGTAGTGCGGGCAGGTCTCGACGGTGATCGCGGCGCCGGCGCGTTCCAGCAGCGGCAGCGCACCGGCGTCGGACAGGTGCAGGATGTGCGCGCGGGCGGCGGCCCGCCCGGCCAGTTCGATCACCCTGCCGATCGCGGTGCGCTCGGCCTGCGGTGGCCGGGACCGCAGGAAGGCCTGGTAGTCGCGGCCGGACGGCGCGGTCGCGGCGTCGATGACGGCCGCGTCCTCGGCGTGCACGATCAACTGGCTGTCCAGTCGCGCGACGGTCCGCAGCGCCTCGGCGAGCTCGCCGTCGGACAGCGGCGGGAACTCGTCGACGCCGGAGTGCAGCAGGAAGCACTTGAAGCCGAACACACCGGCCTCGTGCAGCGCGGGCAGCTCGCCGAGCTTCCCGGGTACGGCACCGCCCCAGAAGCCGACGTCGACGTGGACCCGGCCGCGCGCGGCGTCCCGCTTGGCCTCCAGCGCGGGCAGGTCGACGGTCGGCGGGATGCTGTTGAGCGGCATGTCGACCAGGGTGGTCACGCCCCCGGCGGCGGCCGCCGCCGTCGCGGTGGGGAAGCCTTCCCAGTCGGCCCGGCCGGGGTCGTTGACGTGCACGTGGGTGTCGACGAGGCCCGGCAGCAGGACCACGTCGTCGCCGAGGTCGACGGTCCGTTCGGCGGGCATGTCGGCGTCGAACGGACCGACCGCGGCGATCCGTCCCGCCTCCACCCAGACCGTGCACGACCGCTCGGCGCCGTCGACGATCGCCCGGCGGGCCCGCAGGACCAGGTCCATCGGTGCTCCTTCCCGTGCCGCGTTGACGGTGGGTCGCCGGAATCGTACGGTCACGCAAGATCGCGTCCCAAGTCCCCGCGAGACCGGAGCCGCCCGTGAGCCTGGTGACCACCCATGTCCTCGACACGGCCGCCGGGAAGCCCGCGGCGGGTGTCGCCGTCGAGCTGCGGGATGCCGAGGGGGCGCTGGTCGCGAGTGGACGGACCGACGACGACGGCCGGATCCGGGACCTCGGGCCCGCCTTCCTCGCGGCAGGCGTCTACCGGCTGGTGTTCGACACCGGCGGCTACCTGGGTCCGGGGGCGTTCTTCCCCGAGGTGACGGTGACCTTCCGCATCCCCGATCCGCCCACGCACCATCATGTGCCGCTGCTGCTCAGCCCGTACTCGTACTCCACCTACCGAGGGAGCTGACCGTGGGCATCACGCTGGGACCCAACCAGTACGGCAAGGCCGAGGTGCGGCTGGTCGCGGTCCACCGCGACGGGCCGGTGCACAGCCTCAGCGACCTGACGGTGTCCACCGCGCTGCGCGGCAGGCTGGAGCGAACGCACCTGACCGGCGACAACTCCGACGTGGTGGCCACCGACACGCAGAAGAACACCGTGTACGCCTTCGCCAAGGAGGGCGGGGTCGGCGAGATCGAGGACTTCGCACTGCGGCTGGGCAGGCACTTCACCGGCGAGTTCAGCCACATCACCGGCGCCCGGATCCTGATCGAGCAGCACGGCTGGGACCGCATCCCGGTCGACGGGAAGGGCCACGACCACGCGTTCAGCTCAACGGGTGGCGAGCGGCGGACCGCCGCCGTCACGTTCGACGGCGGCCGGGCCTGGGTGGTGTCCGGCCTGACCGGGCTGGTGGTGCTGAAGTCGACCGGATCGGAGTTCCACGGCTTTCCCCGCGACCGGTACACGACGCTGGCCGAGACCACCGACCGGATTCTCGCCACGGCCGTCACCGCACGGTGGCGGCACCGCGAGGCCGGCGGGAACTGGCGGGAGTCGTTCGGCGAGGTCCGGCGGATCCTGCTGGAGACGTTCGCCACCAAGCACAGCCTCTCGCTGCAGCAGACCCTGTACGCGATGGGCGAGGCGGTGCTGGCGCAGCGCGACGAGCTGGCCGAGATCCGGCTGTCGCTGCCGAACAAACACCACTTCCTCGTCGACCTGGAACCGTTCGGGCTGACCAACGACAACGAGGTCTTCTACGCGGCCGACCGGCCGTACGGGCTCATCGAGGGCACCGTGCTGCGCGACGACGAAGACCACGCCTCGGCCGCGGCGGCCTGGTCATGACGCACCCCGTCGACCGGATTCCGGGCACCGCGCAGCTGATCGCGGGCGGGATCCAGCACGTCGCCGCCATGTACGCGGGCGTGGTCGCCCCGCCGCTCATCATCGGCGCGGCCGTCGGCCTGCCGCCCGGTGAGCTGAGCCTGCTGATCAGCGCGAGCCTGTTCACCGCGGGCCTGGCCACCCTGCTGCAGACGCTGGGCGTGTGGCGCTTCGGCGCGCGGCTGCCGCTGGTCAACGGCGTCACGTTCGCCACCGTGGCGCCGGTGCTGGCCATCGTGAAGCAGCACGGCGCCGGCGACGCGCTCGGTGTCGTGTACGGCGCGACGCTGGTCGGCGGGGCGCTGATGGTGCTGGCCGCGCCGTTCTTCTCCCGGCTGACCCGGTTCTTCCCGCCGCTGGTGACCGGGACGGTGATCACGCTGATCGGGGTGTCGCTGCTGCCGGTCGCGGTCGGCTGGATCGCCGCACAGCAGGAGTCGGCGACCGGCACCGGCCTGCTGCTCGCCGGGTTCACCCTGCTCGCGGTGCTGGCGTTCACCCGGTTCCTGCGCGGGTTCGCCGGGCGGATCGCGTTGCTGCTCGGGCTGGTGGCAGGCACGCTGCTGGCCTGGCCGCTGGGCGCGCTGGACACCAGCACCCTGCGGGAGGCGCCCGCGTTCGGGATCGCCGGGCCGTTCCACTTCGGGACCCCGGTGTTCGACATCGCCGCCATCGTGTCGATGGCCATCGTGATGATCGTGGTGATGGTGGAGAGCACCGCGGACATGCTCGCGCTCGGCGAGATCGTCGACCGGCCGACCGAGCCACGCACGGTCGCCGACGGGCTGCGGGCCGACGGGCTGGCCACGGCCGTGGCGACCGTGTTCGGCGGGTTCGCGGCGACGGCGTTCGCGCAGAACGTCGGCCTGGTGGCGCTGACCAGGATGGTGAGCCGCTACGTGGTGGCCGCGTGTGGTGCCGTGCTGGTGCTGCTCGGGGTGTTCCCGGTGGCCGGCGGGATCGTCGCTCTCGTGCCGCAGCCGGTGCTGGGTGGCGCCGGGCTGGTGTTGTTCGGCAGCGTCGCGGTGAGCGGCATCCGCACGCTGGCCAAGGCGTCCTTCGAGCGCCCGGCGAACATCGCGATCGTGGCCGCGTCGCTGGGCGTCGGGCTGATCCCGATCGCCGCCCCGGAGTTCTACGCGGACTTCCCCTCCGCGGTGCGCACGGTGCTGGACTCGGGGATCAGCGCGGGCTGTGTGACCGCGGTGGTGCTGAACCTGGTGTTCGGCGAGCGTTCCACGCGTTGATAGATCGCTCTACTATGGCGGGGTGACCGACACCAAGGACCGCATCCTCGTCGCCACGGCCGAGCTGTTCCGGCGCAACGGCTACACCGGGACCGGCCTGAAGCAGATCGTCGCGGCGGCGAACGCGCCGTTCGGTTCGATCTACCACTTCTTCCCCGGCGGCAAGGAACAGCTGGCCGAGGAGGTCATCCGCACCTCCGGCCCGATGTACATCGAGCTGTTCGAGCTGCTGTTCGAGCCGGCCACGGACCTGTGCGGCGGGATCGAGTCGATGTTCGCGGCGGCCGCGGACATGCTGGTGGAGACCGACTACGCGGACGCCTGCCCGATCGCGACGGTCGCGCTGGAGGTGGCCAGCACGAACGAGCGGCTGCGGGTCGCCACCGCCGACGTGTTCACCGGCTGGATCGAGGCGGGCACCGCGGGCTTCACCCGGTTCGGCCTCGACGCCGACGCCGCGCGGCAGCTCACCATCACCATGGTCACCAGCCTGGAAGGCGCGTTCGTGCTGAGCAGGGCGCTGCGCGACACCGAGCCGGTGCTGACCGCGGGCCGTGCCGTGGCGGCCACGGCCCGCGCGCTGTCCGGCTGATCAGGCCGCCGGGGCCGCCACCGAGGCGATCTTCAGCGCCTCCACCAGATCGCGGTAGAGCACGTCGCTCTCCAGTAGTTCGTGGTGGGTGCCCGCGGCGCGGCAGAGCCCGTCCTCCATGACGAAGATCCGGTCGGCGTCGATCACCGTGGACAGGCGGTGCGCGATGGTCACGACCGCACCCGTGCTCGCGATGCGGTCGATCGCCGTGTGCACGGCGGCTTCGGTGAGCCCGTCCAGCTGCGCGGTCGCCTCGTCCAGCAGCAGGATCTCCGGGTCGCCGACCAGGGCCCGCGCCAGCGCGATGCGCTGCCGCTCCCCGCCGGAGACGGTCGCGCCGGACAATGGCGTGTCCAGTCCCTGCGGCAGGGACCGCACCCGCTCGTCCAGCCGGACCTCCCGCAGCGCCGCCCACAACGCGTCCTCGCCCGCGCCGGTGTGGGTGTAGGTGAGGTTGTCCCGCACGGTGCCCGGGACCAGCGGCGTGTCCTGCTCGACGTAGACGATGCGCCGCCGGACGTCGTCGACCGACCACTGGTCGAACGGCACCCCGTCGAGCGTGAGCGTCCCGCTCTCCGGCTGCAGGAACCGCAGCATGAGCGAGAACATCGTGGTCTTGCCCGCCCCGGACGGTCCGACGATCGCGGTGTGCCCGGTGCGGGCGATGTCCAGGCTGACGCCGCGCAGGGCGGGTTCGGCACCCGGTGCGTACCGGGCGACCACGTCGCGGAAGGACAGGACCGTGTCCGCCCGCCCGTCGACCGCTCCGGCGGCTGCCGTGGTCCGGCCCTCCGGCTCGACGTCGAGGCCCTGCACCTCGCGGATCCTCGCCGCGGCGGCGACCCCGGCCTGCAGCTCACCGACCGTCCTCGTCACCGCCTCGACCGGCTCCATCAGCTGGAACGCGTAGAGCAGGAACGCCACCAGGCTGGACACGGCGAGCGCGCCCTCGCTGACCCGCCACGCACCGAGCGCCAGGATCAGCAGGATCGCCAGCTGGATACCGGCGCCGGCCAGCGTCCAGTTGACCACCGTGATCCGTGCCGCGCGGATGCCCTTCCGTGCCGACTCCTGGGCTTCGGCCAGCACCCGGCCGCTCTCCCGGTGTTCGGCCCGGCTGGCCTTGACGGTGCGGATGGCCCGCAGTGCTCC
The DNA here is from genome assembly GCF_004214935.1 of Amycolatopsis suaedae. Lineage (GTDB taxonomy): Bacteria > Actinomycetota > Actinomycetes > Mycobacteriales > Pseudonocardiaceae > Amycolatopsis > Amycolatopsis suaedae. Next base: position 398,890 of record NZ_SFCC01000003.1, on the reverse strand, counting down.
TTCGAGCAGCCCGCCCATCCGGCCGACGGCGTCCTGGGCGTCCCGGTGTGCCGCGGAGATCTGCGGCATCAGCATCCCGGCGACCGCGCCGACGACACCCAGCGCGCCGATGGTCGTCGCCAGCAGCACCCAGTCCAGCGCCGCCATCAGCACCAGCGACCCGATCACGCCGACTGCGCCGTTGACCAGCTGGATGCCGCTTCCCGCCGCCTCCCGCAGCAGCACGCTGTCGGAGGTCACCCTGGTGACGAACTCGCCCCCGGAGCGCTTGGCCAGCTCCCCCATGCGGATCCGGAACAGCCTGCGCACCATGTCCGTCCTGGCATCGAGCACGATGTTCTCGGCGAGCTTGCCCAGCAGGAGACCCTGCCACAGGCCGATCACCGACCCGGCCACCAGCAGCGTCACCAGGATGGCCACGGCCGCGCCGATCGGCGCCGACTCCGCCATCCCGTCCAGGACCCATTTGGCCACCATCGGGGTGGCCAGGGTCGCGCCGGTGGCGATCAGCCCGAGCACGAGCCCCAGCAGGAGCTTCCCCCGGTGTGGCCGGACGAACGACCACAGCACCCGTACGTTCTGCCACCGCAGAGGTGGCTCGTCCTTTCCTCCCATGGACCCGAGTGTAGCGAAATGGGACATCGATGTCTCATAATAAAGACTCGCGGTGCCGATGCGGTACATCCGTTGTTAAATAAGAGCCGTGTCGTCCACTCGCAACCGAACCCGGGCCCACATCCTGAAGACGGCGGCCAGCGTGCTCGCGGACTGCCCGACCGCCTCGCTCGGCGACGTCGCCGAGAAGGCCGGGGTGGGCCGCAGCACCCTGCACCGCTACTTCCCGGAGCGGTCCGGTCTCACCGCCGCGGTGGTCGACGAGGCCATCGAACAGATCCGCCTGGCCGTCACCGAGGCCGCGCTGGACCGGGACGACACCCTCACCGCTCTGCGCCGGGCGGTGCACGCCTGGCTCGAGATCGGCCCGTGGCTGCAGTACCTGTTCAACACCGGGCACCTGCTGGCCGAGCAGGACCGGGTCAACCAGGAACTGGACTCGGCGAACAAGCCGCTCACCGACCTGCTGGAACGCGGCAGGAAAGAAGGCCTGCTGGACGCGGGCGTCACGGTCGACTGGCTGATGGGCGTGTTCTGGGCGCTGCTCTACACCGGCTGGGAGCTGGCCAAGGAGGGCACGCTGCCCCGGCACGACGTGGCGGCCAACATCATCCGCACGATGGAGAACGGCATCATGTCCCGGTGATGTGCTCCGGCCGGACGGGTACCCGCCGCAGTGCCAGCCCGGTCCCCTGCCGGATCGCCGCGACGATCGCCGGAGTCGACGAGATCGTCGGTGGCTCACCCACTCCGCGCAGCCCGTAGGGCGCGTGCGGATCGGCCAGCTCCAGCACGTCGACGTCCATCGGCGGCATGTCGAGCACGGTCGGGATCAGGTAGTCGGTGAACGACGGATTGCGCAGCTTGCCGTCCCGCGTCTGGATTTCCTCCATCACGGCGAGCCCGAGCCCCTGCGCCGACCCGCCGTGGATCTGTCCGAGCACGGCCTGGGGGTTCATCGCCCGGCCGACATCCTGCGCGCAGTCCAGCGCGACGACCTTCACCAGCCCCAGTTCGACGTCCACGTCCACCACCGCCCGATGTGCCGCGAAGGCGTACTGGACGTGGGCGTTGCCGCTGCCGCGTTCCGGGTCGAGTGCCTCCGTCGGCCGGTGCCGCCACCGCACGGTCTCGTCGATGACGTCGTCGCCGAGCAGCTCGACGAGGTCCCCGTCTCCCCTGCGCCGCACCGCCTCGCGCACGGCGAGGCAGGCTGCGCGCACCGCCCCGCCGGTGACGTAGGTCTGCCGCGAAGCCGACGTGGACCCGGCGTTGCCGATGCTCGTGTCGACCGGCAGTACCGTCACCCGCTCCACGCCCAGCTCGGTACGGGCAATCTGCTGCAGCACGGTGACCAGGCCCTGGCCGACCTCACAGGCGGCGGTCTGCACGCTCACCGCGGGCTCGCCGCCGACGATCTGCAGCCGGACCCTGGCCGTCGAGTAGTCGTCGAAGCCCTCGGAGAAGCAGATGTTCTTGATGCCGACGCCGTAGCCGACACCACGCACGACGCCCTCGCCATGGGTGGTGTTGGCGACCCCGCCCGGCATCCGGCGCAGGTCGAACTCGCCGTCGCGAGCTGGCATCGGTTTGGCGCTCACCCGGCGCAGCAGTTCGGCGACCGGCGCGGCCGAGTCGATCCGCTGCCCGGTCGGCATGACCGAGCCCTCGCTCATCGCGTTGCGGACCCGGATCTCGACCGGGCCGAGCCCGCAGGCCGCGGCCAGTTCGTCCATTTGCGACTCGTAGGCGAACGCGGCCTGCACCGCCCCGAACCCGCGCATCGCCCCACACGGCGGGTTGTTCGTGTAGGCACCCCAGCAGTCGACGGTCACGTTGGGCACGTCGTAGGGCCCGACACCGAGCGTCGCGGCGTTGGCGACGACGGCGCTCGTCGACGACGCGTAGGCACCGCCGTCGAGGAACAGCCGCGCCCGCACGTAGACCAGGCGCCCGCCGGCGGTGGCGCCGTGCTCGTAGTACATCCGCGCCGGGTGCCGGTGGACGTGTCCGTAGAAGGACTCCTCCCGGTTGTAGACCATCTTCACCGGCTTGCCGGTGTGCAGTGCCAGCAGGCACGCGTGGACCTGCATCGACAGGTCCTCCCTGCCACCGAAGGCACCGCCCACGCCGCCGAGGGTCACCCGGACCCGGTCCGCGGGCAGGCGCAGCGCGGCGGCGATCTGCTGCTGGTCGACATGCAGCCACTGGGTGGCGACGTAGAGGTCGATCCCGCCGTCCTCGGCCGGCACGGCGAGGCCGGACTCCGGCCCGAGGAACGCCTGGTCCTGCATGCCGACCTCGTAGGAACCGCTGACCACGACCTCGGCGGTCGCGCCGGGGTCGCCGCGGCGGATCGGGACGTGCCGCACGACGTTGCCGCCCGGGTGCAGTTCGGGGCCGTCGCCGCGGACGGCGCTCTCCGCGTCGACGACCGGTTCGAGCACCTCGTAGCTGACGGCGATGGCGTCGAGTGCCCTGCGCGCGGTCTCCGGGTGGTCGGCGGCGACCAGCGCCACCGGTTCGCCTTGGTAACGCACCACGTCCTCGGCGAGGACCGGCTGGTCGGCGTGTTCGAGGCCGTAGCGGTTGTGCGGGACGTCGGCGGCGGTGAGCACCGCGTACACACCGGGGACGGCGAGCGCCGGGCCGATGTCGAGCGCGGTCAGCCGGGCGTACGGATGCGGGCTGCGCAGGGTGGCGCCCCAGATCATGTCCTCGTGCCACAGGTCCGAGGAGTAGGCGAACTCGCCGCGGACCTTGCTCACCCCGTCCGGCCGCTGGGCGCTGCTGCCGATCCCGCCGGTGACGCCGACCTGGGTGGAGGCGGTCATCGGTCGTCCCGGAGGCGACTGCTCGCCGTCCGTAGCCCGGCGGCGATCGCGGACTCGTCGGTGGTGGTGAGCCTGCCGTCGTCGACGACGGTGTGCCCGCCGACCAGCAGGCGCGCCAGTGGCGGTGGCGTGCCCAGCACGAGGGCGGCGACCGGGTCGGCAATGCCGGCGTGGTCGAGGCCGTCCATCCGCCAGATCGCCAGGTCCGCCAGTTTGCCCGGCTCGATCGACCCGATCTCGGACTCCCGGCCGAGGCAGCGTGCGCCGCCCATGGTTCCCATCCACAGCGCCTGCCGGACGGTCAGCGCGCGTGGCCCGCCACGCTGGCGTGCCTGCAGCAGCGACTGGTGCAGTTCCCCGGCCAGGCCCCCGGCCTCGTTGGACGCGGCGCCGTCGACCCCGAGGCCGACGGGGACACCGGCGTCCAGCAGGTCGCGCACCGGCGCGATCCCGGCGCCCAGCCGACCGTTGGAGGTGGGGCAGTGCGCGGATCCGGTGCCGGTCTCGCCCATGCGGCGCACGGCTTGCGGCGCGAGGTGCACCGTGTGCGCCAGCCAGACGTCGGCGCCGAGCCAGCCCAGCTCGTCGGCGTACTCGGCCGGGGTGCAGCCCTCCTCCTCGAGGCACTGCTTCTCCTCGTCGAGGGTCTCCGCCAGGTGGGTGTGCAGGCGGACTCCCTTGCGGCGGGCCAGTTCCGCCGCACCCTCCATCAGCTCGCGGCTCACCGTGAACGGCGAGCACGGGCCGGCGGCGACCCGCAGCAGCGCGTCCGGGGCGGGGTCGTGGTGTGTGTCGATGGCCCGTTCGGTGCCCAGCAGTGCGGCCTCGGTCCGTTCGACGAGGTTGTCCGGCGGCAGCCCGCCGTCGGATTCCCCCCGGTCCATCGACCCGCGCACGACGTGCAGCCGCACCCCGACCCGCTGCCGGGCCTCGGCGAGTGCGGCGATCTGATCCCCGGCGTCGGCGGGGAACACGTAGTGGTGATCGGCGACCGTCGTGCACCCGGTGGTGGCCAGCTTCGCCAGCCCGGCCGTCGCGGCGGCGTGGGTGATCCCGGCGTCGAGCCTGCCCCAGACCGGGTACAGCTCGACGAGCCATTCGAACAACGTGGAGTCGGCCGCCAGACCACGGGTCGCCCACTGGTAGAGGTGGTGGTGGGTGTTGATCAGGCCGGGGGTGACCAGGCATCCGGCCGCGTCCAGGCGTTGACCGCCCTCCGGGGCCGCGCCCTCGCCGACCTGCGTGATCCAGCCGTCGGTGACCACGACGTACCCGGTCGCGTACTCGGTACCCGCCCGGTCGACCGTGCAGACGGCGGCGTTCTCGATCACCAGCGTGGACATGTCACTCCTGTCGCGTCGCGGCGAGCCGGACCGCGTCGAGGATCGTCTCGTAGCCGGTGCACCGGCACAGGTTGCCCGCCAGCGCCTCGCGGATCTCCTCGTCGGAGGGTGCGCCGTTGCGGGCGAGCAGATCGTGTGCGGCGACCACCAGGCCCGGGGTGCAGAAGCCGCACTGCACGGCGCCGGCGTCCACAAAGGACTGCTGCACCGGGTCGAGGCGGTCGCCGTCGGCGAGTCCCTCGACGGTGCGTACCTCGCGGCCCTCGGCCTGTCCCGCGGCCACCAGGCAGGCACAGACCGGCACGCCGTCGAGGTAGACGCTGCAGGAACCACACTCGCCCTGCTCACAGGCGTTCTTCGAGCCGGGCAGGCCGAGCCGCTCGCGCAGCACGTACAGCAGGCTCTCGCCCGCCCAGACGTCGTCCGCCTGCCGGGGCTCGCCGTTGACGGTGAGGTTCACACGCATGAGCGTTGCCTTTCGCGGTGATCGTCCCAGGCCCAGGTGAGGGTGCGCCGGGCGAGGACGGACAGGGCGTGCCGCCGGTAGGCGGCGCTGCCACGGACGTCGTCGATGGGTTCGGTGGCGTCCGCGACCAGCTCGCCGAACCGGCGTTTGAGCGAGTCCGGCAGCGGGCCGGGCCGGTCCCACGGCAGCTCGGCGCGGAGGAACTCCTCGGCGCCCGGCGTGCGCCGCGGTGTCGGCGCGGCGGAGCCGACCGCGGCGCCCACCTCGCGGCGCCCGGGACGGATCGCCAGCGCGAAGGAGCAGACCGCGATGACCATCGCGTTGCGGGTACCCACTTTGGCGAACTGCTGCGGCCCACCGGCCGCGGGCAGGAGGACGGCCGTGATCAGCTCGTCGTCGGCGAGCACGCTGCGTTTGACGCCCGTGTAGAACTCGCCGGCGCCGACGGTGCGGACTCCCCGCTGCGACGCCAGCTCGATCCGCGCTCCCACGGCAAGAAGCACCGGATGGGTGTCACCCGCCGGTGAGGCGGCGCCCAGGTTGCCGCCGACGGTGCCGCGGTTGCGGATCTGGGGCGACCCGACGGTGCGCGACGCCATCGCCAGGCCGGGCAGCTCGGCACCCAGCTCGGTGATGACCCGGGCGTAGGGCACGGTCGCGCCCAGCCGGATCAGCTCGCCGTCACGGGACCATTCACCGAGTTCGGCGACCCGGGTGAGGTCCAGGAGCGCGCCGGGCCGCCGGTGATCGAAGTTGAGTTCGACCATCACGTCGGTACCGCCCGCGATCGGGACCGCGTCCGGCCGCCCGGCCCTCAGCGCGAGCGCTTCGGGCAGCGTGGTCGGACGGAGAAAGTCCACGGTGACTCCTCTGACGGCGGATACTCCAGTGAACAGCGACACCACCGACCCGGCAACGGTGGTGGACTACGAAACACCGATGAGGCACAGCCAGGCTGTTTGTGCTTTCCTACAAACGTTATGACCACCGTGCGGGACCTACTCCGGATCCCCGAGCTACGCCTGCGGGTCCGTAGCGGGGACGACCTGCTCGACCGTGGCGTGAGCCGGGTGTACGGCACTGAACTGCCGGACCCGAGCCGCTACCTGACGGCAGGCGAGCTCGTGCTGACCGGGTTGCTGTGGTGGCACGCGCCCGGCGACGCGGAGCCGTTCGTCGCCGCCCTGTCCCGCGGCGGCACCGCCGCGCTGGCGGCGTCGGGTGCCGACACCGGCGGGATCCCCGGGGAACTGGTCGAGGCCTGCGCCCGGCACCGGATTCCCCTACTGGAGGTTCCCGCCGACCTGTCGTTCGCGGTGGTCACCGAGCGAATGGTGCTCGCGCTGGCCGAGGTGCGGCCGGTGCTCCGGGCGGACACCGAGCTGCCCGTCCTGCTGACGCAGGCCGCCGAGGAACTGGCGGCCCCCTGCTGGGTGCTGTCCGCGAGCGGGCGGGTCGTCGCGGGAAGCGGCATGCTGCTGCCCGACGCCAGGAAACTGGCCGAGCGCTTCGTCGCCAACGGCTGCCGGGCGGTGACCGCGCGGCGGCACAGCGTCCTCCCGGTCGACGACCACGCCGACGTGCCGTGGGCGGTGGTCGTCGGCGACGACCGGACGACCTGGGCACCTGCCACCAAGCACGTGACGGACGAACTGGTCGACCTGGTCCGCGCCCACCAACGCGAACACCTGCGTGCCCGGACGGCGTCCCGCGCCGCCGACCAGGCAGTGCTCGACCTGCTGGTCCACGCGGGGAGCGACGGCATGGGACCCGCACTCGGCCGCGCGGGCTGGTCACCGGACGCGGTGGCACGGGTGGTGCTTCTGCGGATGACCGGAACGCCGGCGGTACGGGGCGTCGCACTCCTCGACGAGTTGCTCAGCGGCCACCACGCCACCATCGGCACCCGAGGCGCCGACACGATCGCGCTGGTCGAGGACACGGACAGCTGGCCCGCCGACTGGGCCGAGTCGGCCGACCGCGCGTTGCACACCCTCGCGCCGCGACTGCGTGCGACCTGGATCGGTGTCGGGCTCAGCGGCCCGGCAGGCACGTCGGGCCTGCGGGGCGCGGTCGACGAGGCGGGGCACGCGCTGGCCGCGGGCGAACAGCGTGGCGAGCCGGTCACGGTGACCTCGGGTGACGACCTCGGCGTGCACCGGCTCTTGCTCGCCGGTGTCACCGACCAGCTCAGGGAGGCACTCGGCCACCGGATGCTCGGCAGGCTGATCGAGTACGACGCCAGCCAGCAGAGCGACCTCGTCCATACGCTGCGGGTCTTCCTACACAACTCGGGTTCACCGACTCAGGCAGCCAAGGCCCTGCACATCCACGTCAACACACTGCGCTACCGCATCGGCCGGGCCAGCGAGCTGATCGGCCTCGACCTGACCGACTTCACCAACCAGGTCGACGTCTTCCTGGCGCTGCAACTCATCGCCGGACGACCGGAACCGCCGCGGAAATCTCACCGATAAGTGCCTCCACGTGTTCTCCCCAATGCGACACAATGACCAGTTCCCGCGCACGATCTATCCACAGCACGTGGCGGCTCTGATTTCCCCGGGCGCAGACTCCGGTCGCGGGTGCGGCGGGGAATACGTTCCGACGCCGATTCAGCCACCACAGGTAGCCGTAGTCCGGGTTCACCGATCCTGGTGCCCAGCTCATCCGAATCCACTGATCACTCAGGATCTGGTCGCCATGCCACCGACCGCGCTCGCACAACAGCACACCGAGACGGGCAAGGTCGGCAGCACTGGCCCAGAGACCGCCGCCCCAGTGGGCGCCGCCGGACACCACCGCGATATCGCGTCCATCCACCTCCACGAATGAGTTGTCGTACCCGTGCCACGACCACGTCCGTGACACGCCGATGCGATCGAACAGTTCCACTTTCACGACGTCGGCCAGCGATCTGCGCCAGAGCAACGTCAACGCCAATGCGAGCAGATTGACCCGCACGTCGTTGTAGCACCACGCCGAACCGGGGGCAGCCTCCTCGATGTTGGCGCCGTCCACCGAGGAAGGCTTGCCCCACAGCACACCGTCCCAGCCGCTTGTCTGCTGGAGCAGGTGGTGCCACGTCACCTCACCGTGCCGCCGACCCACGACCGGGAGTTCGACCGGCGCGTGCACATCACCGATCAAACCCCGGTCGTAGGCCAGGCCAGCCACCAGCGACAGCACACTCTTGGTGAGGCTGTAGCACATTTCCGGTTCATGAATCGCGCCCCAGCCAGCGAGTGGTTCTCCGCGGTGAAACACCACGCCACTGGCGCCCGTTCCGGGGAGCAGCGGGCCGATCGGCTCGGCCTCGGACTGCCCGGCTACCTGGCGCCTGTGGTAGCCGACCATGTCCTCGATACCGGGGGTCACCCGCCGCTGTTGCCGTCGAACGGCTCTTCTCACGGTGTCCACGTCCACAACGCCCACGCCGATCGATCATCCCGTACGACGCTGCGGATCGGGACCTCTACGCGGACCCGATCCGGTCCGCGAGTGGCTCGCAGTCGCCACGTTACCCCACGGCGCCAGCTTTTTCACTAACACTAAAGAGTGATGGTTTCGATTGCATGTTCGATATACAATCGTCTCATGCGCGCCGGTGATTCCACCGGCATAAAGCTCGGATTTCGTGCAGTGACAAGGGATTCGTTCCCGGCCAGCGGGTCAGGAACGGTGGAGGTAGCGCTCCAGCCCCGGCCGGTCGACGGTGGTCGCCTCCGCGACCTCGGCGTCGTCGAGGGCACCGCAGTGCAGGCCACGCAGGAGGAACCCTGCCATGGCCTGCGCCGTGGCCGGCTCGTCGAGCAGGCCGGTCTCGGCGCTGGTGACGTAGTCACGCAGGCGGCCGGCCGCGTGGGCGAAGCCCTCGCGGAAGAACGCGTACGTGGCGGCGTACCGGCTCGGCAGCTGGTGCGGGTGCAGGTCCCAGCCCTGGTAGAAGCCCCGCTCCAGGGACCGCCGGACCAGCCGGGCGTGCTCGCGCCAGGCCGCCCGGACGGCTTCCCTGTCGCCGGTCGGCAAGCGGTTGGTGGAGCCGTCGGACAGCCGCACCCCGGTGCCGGCCGCCGACACCTGCATCAGTTCCTTGGCGAAGTCCGCGGCCGGGTGATCCATGCTCTGGTACTGCACGCCGATCCCCAGCGCGGCGCTGTAGTCGTAGGTCCCGTAGTGCAGGCCGCTGATCCGGCCCGCACCGGCGTGAATGATCCGGGGCACCGCCACTGTCCCGTCAGCGTCCACAATGGATTGGGAGGTTTCCACCTGCACCTCGAACCGCAACGTCGCATCGTCGAGCCCGTGAGCGGCTTCCAGCGCACCGAGCACGTGCGCGGCCGCCGCCACCTGGTCGACGGCGGTGACCTTCGGCAGCGTCACCACGAAACCGGCCGGCAGCGGACCGGCGTCCAGTAGCGTCCCCAGGAACAGGTCGAGCGTGCGGATACCCCGGCGCCGGGTCGCCCGCTCGAAGCCCTTGAACCGGATTCCGGTGAACGGCGGCGCCTGGCCGGCGCGGACGGACTCGGCGAGCGCGGCCGCCGCCGCACGGGCGTCCGCGTCCTCGGTCCCGTCGTCCGGGCTGCCGTAGCCGTCCTCGAAGTCGATCCGCAGGTCTTCGATCGGCTCCGCGGCGAGCTTGTCGCGCACCCGGTCGAGGACACTCGGGTCCGGGTCGAGGTCGCGGCCGTGCTCGGCGAACACGTCCGACGCCTGCCGCCCCCACCGCGGCACGAGGTCGGCCGTGTACCGGTCGGCGGGGACGTACACCGTGTGGACGGGCTGACGGCCGGCCCGGTCACCGGGGTAGGCCGCCGCCACGCGGGCGTCCGCCTCGGCGAGGCGGGCGTCGACCTCCGCGTAGAGCTCCTCGGTGAGCCGGGCTCGCGCCATCGTCAGCTGATCCGCTCGTAGGCGGGCAGGGTGAGGAAGTCGGCGAAGTTCTCGGCGAGCGCGACCTCCTCGAACAGCTCCACCGCCGGCCCCAGCAGGTCGGCGGGGATGACGTCGGCCAGGTCGGCTCGCACCTCGCCGATCACCGTGCGCACCAGAGAGTCGGTGACCTTCTCGCCGGTGTCGAGCTGGGTGCTGTTGCGGACCCACTGCCACACCTGCGACCGGGAGATCTCCGCGGTGGCCGCGTCCTCCATGAGGTTGTGGATGGCGGCCGCGCCGTTGCCACCCAGCCACGAGGCGAGGTAACGGATGCCGACGTCCACGGCACCGCGCAGACCGGCAGCGGTCGCGCCACCTTCGGTGGCCGCGACGTCGAGGAGCTGGTCCGCGGTCACCGCGACTTCGTCGCGGGTGCGCTCCAGCTGGTTGGGCCGGTCGCCAAGGACCTTGTCGAACTCCTCGCGGCACAGGTCCACCATGCCGGGGTGCGCGACCCAGGAGCCGTCGAAGCCGTCACCGGCCTCGCGGGACTTGTCGGCACGGACCTTCTCCATCGCCTTCTCGGTGACCTCGGGGTCCTTCCGGTTGGGGATGAACGCCGCCATGCCGCCGATGGCGAACGCGCCGCGCTTGTGACACGTCCGCACCAGCAGTTCGGTGTAGGCCCGCATGAACGGGGCCGTCATGGTGACCGAGTTTCGGTCGGGCAGCACGAACTTCTCGCCGGCGTCGCGGAAGTACTTGATGACACTGAACAGGTAGTCCCACCGGCCCGCGTTCAGGCCCGACGCGTGCTCACGCAGCTCGTAGAGGATCTCCTCCATCTCGAACGCGGCCGGAATGGTCTCGATCAGCACCGTGGCGCGGATCGTGCCGTGCTCGATGCCCAGCTCGGCCTGCGCGCGGGTGAACACGTCGTTCCACAGCCGCGCCTCGAGGTGGCTCTCCATCTTGGGCAGGTAGAAGTACGGTCCCTTGTCGGCGGCCAGCAGCGCACGCACGTTGTGGAAGAAATACAGCCCGAAGTCGACGAGGGCGCCGACGCCCTTGCGGCCGTCGAACTCGAGGTTGCGCTCGTCGAGGTGCCAGCCGCGGGGGCGCATGACGATCGTGGCGTGCTCGACGTCGTCACGCAGGGCGTAGCTCTTGCCCTCCGGGGTGCTCAGCGAGATGTCGCCACGCACGGCGTCACGCAGGTTGACCTGCCCGGACACCACGTTTTCCCAGTGCGGGGTGTTGGCGTCCTCCAGGTCGGCCAGCCACACCTTGGCGCCGGAGTTCAGCGCGTTGATGGTCATCTTGCGATCGGTCGGCCCGGTGATCTCCACCCTGCGGTCGCGCAGCGCGGGCGGCGCGACGGCGACCTGCCAGTCGCCCTGGCGCACCTCTGCGGTCTCGGGCAGGAAGTCGAGCCTGCCGGTCCGCGCGGCCTCGGCACGCCGCACCTTGCGGGCCTCCAGCAGTTCGTCACGCCGGGCGGCGAACTCCGCGTGCAGTACGGCGAGGAAGTCCAGCGCCTCGGGCGTCAGGATCTCGTCCCCGCGGTCGACCGGAGCACCGAGCACACGAACTTCAGACATCAAGAACACCCCAACCGTGGACGCTTCACTTTTCTACTTGCCGGACTATAGTTTTTGCATGGCGGAATCACAACGCAGCCCGGGGAGTGTTCAGTCACTTCAGCGTGCCTTCGAACTACTCGAGTTGCTCGCCGACGCCGGCGGTGAGTGCAGCCTCTCGGAGCTGGCTGCCACGTCGTCGCTGCCGATGCCGACCATCCACCGCCTGATACGTACCCTGGTGGCGCTGGGTTATGTCCGGCAGAACGCCAACCGCCGCTACGCGCTCGGAGCGCGGCTGATCCGGCTCGGCGAGAACGCGAGCATGCAGTTCGGCACCCAGGCGCGGCCGCTGCTGGCCGAGCTGGTCGACGAGGTCGGCGAGACGGCCAACCTGGCCATCCTGGAACGCGACGAGGTCGTGTACGTGGCGCAGGTGCCGTCGAAGCACTCGATGCGGATGTTCACCGAGGTCGGCAGGCGCGCGCTGCCGCACGGCACCGGCGTCGGCAAGGCGATGCTCGCCCAGCTACCGCCGGAGCGGGTACTGGAACTGGTCGGCCGGACGGGCATGCCCGCCTACACCGACCACACGGTCACCAGCCCCGAGGCGCTGCTGCGTTGCCTGGCCGACGTCGGCAAGCGGGGCTACGCACTCGACGAGAGCGAGCAGGAACTCGGCGTCCGCTGCGTCGCGGTGGCGCTGACCGGCACCCCGGCACCTGCCGCCGTTTCGGTGTCCGGCCCGGAGGGACGGCTCACCAAGAAGGCGGTCGCCCGGATCGCGCCGGTGGTCCAACGCGTCGCCGCCGAGCTGTCGCGGCGGCTGAGCGAAAGCTAGGAGCCAAGCAGCGCGTCGACGAACGCCCCGGCCTCGAACGGTGCCAGGTGGTCCGGGCCCTCGCCGAGCCCGACCAGCTTGACCGGCACACCCAGCTCCCGCTGCACCTGGAACACGATGCCGCCCTTGGCGGTACCGTCCAGCTTGGTCAGCACGATGCCGGTCACGTCGACGACCTCGGCGAACACCCGCGCCTGGGTCAGCCCGTTCTGGCCGGTGGTGGCGTCGAGGACGAGCAGCACCTCGTCCACCTCGGCCTGCTTCTCGACGACGCGCTTGACCTTGCCCAGCTCGTCCATCAGGCCGGTCTTGGTGTGCAGGCGGCCCGCGGTGTCGACCAGCACGGCGTCCACGCCCGCCTCGACGCCGCGCTTCACCGCGTCGAACGCGACGGCGGCCGGGTCGGCGCCCTCCTTGCCGCGCACCACCTCGGCTCCGACGCGGTTCGCCCAGGTCTCCAGCTGATCGGCGGCGGCGGCGCGGAAAGTGTCCGCCGCGCCGAGCAGAACCTGCCTGCCCTGGGCGACCAGCACCCTGGCCAGCTTGCCGGTCGTGGTGGTCTTGCCCGTTCCGTTGACACCGGCCACCAGCACCACGGCGGGCCGCTTCGTGCCGTCGACCGTGTGCGGCAACGCGCGAACGGCCCGGTCGCCGTCGGTCGCCAGCGCCTCGACCAGCACCTCGCGCAGCAGTGCCCTGGCCTCCTCGGAGGTCCGCACCCCACGCGTGCTCAGCTCGGCACGCAGCTTGTCGACCACCTCGGTGGTGGTCGCCGCGCCCAGGTCGGCGACGAGCAGCGTGTCCTCGATCTCCTGCCAGGAGTCCTCGTCGAGATCCCCCGCGCCGAGCAGGCCCAGCAGGCTCTGCCCGAACGCCGACCGCGACTTCGCCAGCCGCCCCCGCAGCCGCTCCATCCGGCCGCTGGCCGGCTCGATCTCGTCGATCTCCTCGGCAGGCGCGGCCTCGGCCTCGTCGGGCAGGCCGACGTCGACGATCGTGCGGCGCGGCGCGTCCCTCGGCACGGCGGCGTCGTCACCGACACCGGGCTGACCGTCGACCTCGGTGCGTTCCCCTGCCGGGTGTTCCTCGGTACCGCCGGGAGCCAGCGCGATGTCGCCGCCCGCCTGATAACCGCCGCCCTTCGGCTTGGCCTCCTCGACCCGCTCGGGCTCGGTCAGGCTGATCTTGCGACGGCGCGCGACGACCAGCCCGACGACCAGGGCCACGACCAGCACCACGACGACGGCGAGGGCGATCCAGAACCAGAGGTTGCTCGACACGTCCGCAATCCTCGCATCCGGTGACGACACGCCTTTACCTAGCCCGGTGACAGGCCTCCACCGGCAACGACTCGGTTCGGTCAAGTTCCCACGTTATGGCTTGCGTCACTCGTCCCAGGAGGACTAGACCACACCTCCATGCGCGTTGTCGGTCTCCTGTCCGGCACGTCGATCGACGGGATCGACGTGGCGGTCGCCGAGCTGCGCGCGGACGGCGACCGGGTGGAGCTGTCCGCGCTGGGGCATCTGGAACTGCCGTACCCGGACGGACTCCGCGACCGCTTACTGGCCGCGCTGCCGCCCAACCCGAGCTCCGCCGGCGAGCTGACCCGGCTGGACACCGAGGCGGGGCAGGCCTTCGGTGAGGCCGCCGCGGCGGGCATCTGCCGGTTCGGGCAGGCCGACCTGGTCGTGTCGCTCGGCCAGACCGTCTACCACTGGGTCGAGGACGGCCGGGCCCTCGGCACCCTGCAGCTGGGCCAGCCGGCCTGGATCGCCGAACGTACCGGGCTGCCGGTCGTCGCCGACCTGCGCACCCGCGACGTCGCGGCGGGCGGCCACGGCGCGCCGCTGGCCAGCACGCTGGATCACCTATGGCTACGCGATCTCGCGCTGGAGACGGGACGGCCCGCGGCGGCACTCAACATCGGCGGCATCGCCAACCTGACGGTCGTCTTCCCGGACGCGCCGACGCTGGCCTACGACACCGGGCCGGGCAACGCACTGCTCGACCTCGCCGCGTTCCAGGTGACCGGCACCGCGCACCGCGACACCGACGGAGCACTCGCCACGGCGGGTACGCCACGGAAGGACCTGCTCGATCGGCTGCTCGACGACGGCTTCTACGCCGCGCCACCACCGAAGTCCACCGGCAAGGAACATTTCCACGGCGACTACCTGGCAGCGGCGACCGCGGGCCTGCCGCCGATCGGCGGGCCGGACCTGCTGGCCACACTCACCGAACTGACCGCCGTCACCATCGCGGCCGAATGCGCGCGGCACGGCGTCGGCACGGTGATCGCCTCCGGCGGCGGGGTGCGCAACCCCGCGCTGTGGCGCGCGTTGACAGAGCACCTGACTGTCCCGCTGCGGACCAGCGACGAGCTCGGTCTGCCTGGCGACGTGAAGGAGGCCTACCTGACGGCCCTGCTGGGTTGGCTCACCTGGCACGGCCATCCCGCGAACGTCCCCAGCGCGACCGGCGCCGCGGGACCCCGCGTGCTCGGCAGCATCACACCCGGCTCCGGGCCGCTCACCCTTCCACCCCCATTACCCGAACCGGTGACCCGGCTGCGGGTGGCAGCTGGAGTGGACGACACGATAGGGATAACGAATGCGCGCACTTGACCTCGCGATTATCGCGGTCTTCCTGGTGGGGATGCCGTTACTGGGCATCTGGATCGGCGGCCGGCAGAAGTCCGGCAACGACTATTTCGTCGGCGAGGGCAAGATTTCCTGGTGGGTCGCCTGCCTGTCGGTGGTGTCGGCCGAGACCTCGACGCTGACGGTGCTGTCGGTACCGACGGTCTCCTACCTCGCCGCCCCCGAAGCGGGCGGCATGACATACCTGTCGCTGGCGATCGGCTACATCCTCGGCCGGATCGTCGTGGCGTTCGTGCTGCTGCCCCGGTACGTCGCCGGCAACCTGGTGACCGCCTACGCGTTCCTGGGCAAGCGGTTCGGCGGCGGGCTGCAGGGCACCGCGTCGGTGACGTTCCTGTTCACCCGGCTGCTCGCTGACGGCATCCGGCTGTTCGCCACCGCCATCCCGATCAAGCTGGTGCTGGCGGCGTACGGCCTCAACGCCTCCTACTGGGCCATCGTCATCGCGCTCGGCGTGGCCATGGTGATCTACAGCTTCTTCGGCGGTGTCCGCGCCGTCGTCTGGGTCGACGCCATCCAGATGCTCTGGTACGTCCTCGGTGCCGCCGCGGTCATCTGGGTGCTGTCGGACAAGCTGCCCGACGGCTGGTTCGGCGCCGCGTTCGACGCGGGCAAGTTCCAGATCCTCGACTTCAGCTCCAACCCGCTCACCGGGCAGTACGCGGTGCTGACCGCCGTCATCGGCGGTGCGGTGCTGTCGATGGCCTCGCACGGGTCGGACCAGCTGATCGTCCAGCGGCTGCAGGCGACCAACGACGTCCGGGCCAGCCAGAAGGCTCTGATCGGCAGCGGTGTGGTGGTCTTCGTCCAGTTCGCGATCTTCCTGTTCATCGGCGTGATGCTGTGGTCGTTCTACAACGGCCTCGACCCGGTCAAGCAACTCGGCCTGACGAACAAGGACGAGCTGTTCGGGGCGTTCATCGTCAACGAGCTACCCAGCGGCCTCTCCGGGTTCGTGATCGCCGGAATCCTCGCCGCGGCACTGAGTTCGTCGCTGGGCGCACTGGCCTCGTCCACCGTCACCGACGTCTACGAACGGGTCATCGGGCGGCAACTGTCCGATCAGGACCGGCTCAAGCAGGGCCGGATCTGGACGGTGATCTGGGCGGTGGTGCTCATCGTGTGCGCCGGCCTGTTCGCGTCGTTCAACCGGACCGCGTCCGACCCGATCGTCGTGCAGGCACTGGGCATCACCGGGTACACCTACGGCGCACTGCTCGGCGCGTTCCTGCTCGGGCTGCTGGTGCGCAGGGCACGGCAGGCGGACGCCATCATCGCGTTCGTCGTCACCGTGGTCGGGATGGCGTTCATCATCCTGGGCCTGAAGTTCAGCAAGACCGACTCCAGCCTGCTGGGCGTCGACTTCGCCAAGGCCGCGGGCGACAAGGTCACGCTGGCGTGGCCCTGGTACACGCTGCTCGGTGTGGCGATCACGCTGATCGTGGGTGGGTTGCTGGCGCTGCGGCACCGCGACCCCGACCCGAAGGCGCAGGAGGCGGTGGCGGCCAAACCCCGCCACGAAGCCGCCTGAGACAGGACGAAGGCCCCCGGGCGACCGGGGGCCTTCGTCGTGAACTCAGTCCGCCCCGGGCGGTGCCTGACCCTGGGGTGCGACACCGACCAGCGAGTGGACCCGGTAGCGGGCCGCCGACCACGCCGGGGAGTCCGGCAGCGGCTCGATCCGCACCGACACCGCCGCCTTGCCCGCGGTCGCCGAAGCCGGCACCTCGAACGCGTCCGCCAGCCAGCGCGAGTGCTTGTTGCTCAACGGCTGGTACCACTCGCCGACCCAGCGGCCGTCGATGAACACGTTCGCCCGCTGCCGCGCGACCAGCTGGTCGGACACGCGGTGCAGCCGCAGGCCCGAGTTGTCCGTGGCCACCTTCGCGGTGAACTGGACGGCACCGTTGGCCGCCGTCGTGTTCAGCTTCACCGGCGTGCGATCACCCTTGCCCTCGAACGTCGACGTCACCTCGGCGGTGGTCTCGTCCTCCGCGGTGTAGCCGTGCAGGGCCCGGCTGGCCGGGTCACCGGCGTCGACCGCGTCGGACTGAACCACGCCGGACCGGTCGTGGCCGTACCAGAACGCCACCGAACTGTAGTTCGCCGCCCGGTCGGAGTCCGGGCCGTGCTCGATGTCGAACTCGATGCTGTCCCCGAACGGCACCGCGTCGGCGTTCATCAGACGGTAGGCGTTCAGGCAGACGTACTGGCAGCCGTCACGCCCTGTCTCCTGCGAGACGAGGCCCGCCTGCGGCATCGCGTAGGACACGCCCTCCTTGTTGTTCCACTCGGCATCCATGAAGTACCAGCCGGACTCGTAGAAGTCCTCCGAACCGGTGCCGATGATGCTCGGGCCCTCCGCACCGTCGACGTAGACGCGCTCGTCACCCTCCAGGTAGTTCATCGGGTGAATCGGCCCGCCCGGTGCGATGTGACCACGCATCGTGGTCGACACACCGTGGAAGACACCCTGTCCCCTGGTGGACAGGAACGACCACTCCTTGCCCTGCTCGGTGTCCCCGCGCCGGTGCGTGGCGTGGAAGTAGCCGAGTGTCCCGTCCGGCTTCAGGGTGTCGGCGATCGACCCGTTCGGCGCCGACGTGACGGCGACACTCCCGCCGGTCACCGCGACCCCGGACTCGTTGACCAGTTCCACGACCGCGTTGCGCGCGTAGGGCATCGGCCAGTACGAGGTGAACGCGCCGCCCGGTGCCGTGTCGATGGAGTACATCAGCGTGCGGGTCTCGAACTTGCCGAGGCCCGATCCGAAGAACTCGCCGATCGGCGTGTCGACGGTGGTCTTGCCGTCGAACGTGAGCCGCAGCCGCAGCTTCTCCAGGATCGCGTCGGACTCCGCCACCTTGGCCGCGTCGGCCGGGTAGCGGAACACCCCGAGGCCCTCCCAGCGCTGACCGGTGATCCGGTAGCCGTGCACGGCCTCGTCGCTGCGATGGTTCGGTCCCACGTCCATGACGTCGGTACGCACCCACTCGCCGCCCACCCGCGAGTGCACGTCGTACCGGAACTCGTTGACGTCGAGGGACGAGGACACGAAGGTGCTCTCCACCCGGATCTTCGACTTGCCCGCGGTGACCGATGCCGGAACCTCGATCGCCTGGTCCGCCCAGGTGTCCGGCGGTGTCGCCGCGCCGTTGCGCCACTCGCCGACCCGCTGCCCGTCGACACTGACGATCGCGTGCTGATGGGCGATCTTCGGGTCGTACCGGCGGATCAGCCGCACACCGGTGTTGTCCGGTGCGACGGCCGCGGTGAACGAGCTGCCGCCCGGCGCGAACGCCCGGCCGTCGTCGTAAACGTTCGGGCTGTTGATCACCTGCGGCAGGCGTACCTGCAACTGGTTGATCTGCCGTGCTCCCGCCGCGAGCGGCAACCTCGTCGACGCACCCGGCGCGAGCGTGACGTCCGCGCGCTGAACCGCCGCGTTCGGCGCCGCCGGCTTCGGGTCCCGCAGGCCGAAACCACGCAGCCGCTCGACCACGTCGAGTGCCTTGTCGCTGGGGTCGAACGTCCGCACGCCGGCCGAGTCGGCGAACTGCCGGTAGGTGACGTGGTAGAAGTGCGGGTTGTTCTGCGTGACGATCTTCATCGAGTGCGTGTACGGCATCGGCACCTTGATCACCGAACCGCCCATGGTGTCGGCGGAGTTGCCCACGAGCGGCCAGACGAACGGCGCGCCCTTGGCGCCGTTGAGGATGTCCTGCAGCTTGCCGTGCAGTACCACCCGGCCGTCCAGCTCGATGGTGATCTCGCCGATGGCGATCACCGACTCCGGACGGTAGGTGAACCACAGCGAGGAGATCTCGCCGGCGCCGTGCACGTCGGCGATCACGCAGCGGCCGTCCGGCTCGTTGCGCAGGCAGGAGTACGTGCCCTCGAAGCCGTCGTCGTTGCCGCCGGTGCGGTCGAAGCTGGAGAACTGCTTGACCTGCTCGGCGGGTCTGAGCCGGGACAACCCGTCGAGCGTGCGATACGCCTCCCAGCCGATCGGTCCCTTGGCCTCCGGTGCCGCTGCCGGGGCGGCGCCCGCCGCTGGCACGGCGAACACCGTGGCCGCCGCGGTGAGCAAACAGACGAAGAGCGTGCGAAAACGAGCGGCCATACTGCCTCCCGGAAAGTGAAGAGCACCCGGCGACCCAAACCGGGTAATCGATTACCGGCCACGTTAAATGCACATAAAGCGGACCGTCTAGAGGCAATCGGGTGGTGTCCCCAACCGGCCAGCGAGCGGCCCGGCTACCGTTCCGCGCATGAAGCACGTGCACGCGGGCAAGGTCCGCGACCTCTACGAGACCGACGGCGACATCCTGCTCGTCGCATCGGACCGGGTGTCGGTGTACGACGTCGTTCTCCCGACGCCGATCCCGGACAAGGGCGCACTGCTGACCCAGCTGTCGGCCTGGTGGTTCGATCGCACCACGGACATCGTGCCCAACCACGTCGTGTCGGTGACCGACGTGCCCGCCGAGTTCGGCCGCAGGGCGATCCGCTGCCGTCCGCTGAAGATGCTTCAGGTGGAGTGCATCGCGCGGGGCTACCTGACCGGGCTGGGGCTGAGGGAGTACCAGCGGGACGGGACGGTGTCCGGGGTGGCGCTGCCCGCCGGGCTACGCGAGGCCGACCGGCTGCCCGAGCCGATCTTCACGCCGACGACCAAGGCGTCGGAGGGGCACGACGAGTTCATCACGTTCGCCGACGTCGTGAACCAGATCGGCAGTGAGACCGCGGAGCGCCTGCGGGACCTGACCCTGGAGATCTACCGGCGGGGCGCCGAACGCGCGGCGGAGAACGGGATCATCGTCGCCGACACGAAGCTGGAGTTCGGCCTCGACGCCGACGGCACGATCACGCTCGGCGACGAGGTGCTGACGTCGGACTCGTCCCGCTTCTGGCCGGCCGACGAGTGGGAGCCGGGCCGCCCGCAGAACGGCTACGACAAGCAGTTCGTCCGCGACTGGGCGCGGAGCACCGGCTGGGACCAGACGCCGCCCGGCCCGGAGATCCCCGCCGACGTCGTCGCCGCGACCCGGGAGCGCTACGTGCAGCTCTACGAGCGCATCACCGGGGAGACGTGGCCGGCCTGACCGGAGGCGTCAGGAGGTCGCGGCGCGCTCGGCGGCACTGCGCAGCACGCAGAACTCGTTGCCCTCGGGGTCGGCCAGCACGGCCCAGCCGGTGCCGTCCGGGTTGCGGCGGTCGTCCACGAGGGTCGCGCCGATGCCGAGCAGGCGCTCGACCTCCGCGTCCCGCGGGCCGTCCGGCTGCAGGCACAGGTGGATGCGGTTCTTGACGACCTTGCCCTCCGGCACCTGGTTGAAGTGCAGGATCGGGCCCTCGGGCAGCATGACCTCGGTCTCGTCGTGGCCAGGCTCGTCCTCGGGGTGCAGCGGATGGCCGGTGACCTCGCTCCAGAACCGCGCCAGCGCGTAGGCGTCGGCGCAGTCGACGGCGATGTTGCGCAGCGTCGACGTCACGCGCTCTCCGCCTCGGTACGCAACCGCTGCGAGATCACCTTCGTGATGCCGTCGCCCTGCATGCTCACGCCGTACAGCGCGTCGGCGATCTCCATGGTCGGCTTCTGGTGGGTGATGATGATCAGCTGCGACGCGGCGCGCAGCTCCTCCAGCAGCCCGATCAGCCTGCGCATGTTGGTGTCGTCCAGCGCCGCCTCGACCTCGTCCATGACGTAGAACGGCGACGGCCGCGCCCGGAAGATCGCCACCAGCATCGCCACCGCGACCAGGGACTTCTCCCCACCGGACAGCAGGGACAGCCGCTTGACCTTCTTGCCCGGCGGCCGCGCCTCGACGTCGACACCGGTGGCCAGCAGGTCGTCCGGCTCGGTCAGCACCATCCGGCCCTCGCCGCCGGGGAACAACACGGAGAAGACGATCTCGAACTCCCTCGCCACGTCGTGGTAGGCGCTGGTGAAGACCTCGAGAATCTTGTCGTCGACCTCCTTGATCACCGTCAGGAGATCCTTGCGGGTCGCCTTGAGGTCCTCCAGCTGCGTCGAGAGGAACTTGTACCGTTCCTCCAGCGCGGCGAACTCCTCCAGCGCCAGCGGGTTGACCTTGCCCAGCAGCGTCAGATCCCGCTCGGCCCGCTTCGCGCGACGGCTCTGGGTGGCCCGGTCGTACGGGATCGGCTGGGGCGCCGTGACGGCCTCGCCCCGTTCCTTGGCTGCCTCGTACTCGGCGATCTCACCGGCGCTCGGCGGCACCGGGACCTCCGGGCCGTACTCGGCGACCAGGTCCTCCAGGCCGATCCCGAAGTCCTCGGCGATCTTGGTCTCCAGCTGCTCCAGCCGCAGCCGCTGCTCGGCACGCAGCACCTCGTCGCGGTGCACGGCGTCGGTGAGCTTCTCCAGCTCGCCGGTCAGCTCCCTGACCTTGGCCCGGACCTGGCTCAGCGCGGCGTCCCTGCGCTCGCGCTCGGCCTGCGCGGCGTCCCGCTCGGCGGCCGCCCTGCGCACCGACAGCTCGATGCGCTCCAGCGCCAGCTCGCCGGCGTCGACGACGGCCTCGGCGATCTCCGCACCTCGCGCCCTGGCCAGCCGGGCCTTCTCGGCACGCTCACGCGCCTGCCGCTCGGCCGCGGCGGCCCTGCGCAGCGAGTCGGCGCGCCCGGCGATGCTCTGCGAACGTTCCTCGGCCGTGCGCAGCGCCAGCCGCGCCTCGACCTCCTCCTGCCGGACCTCGGCCAGTTCCTCGACGGCCTGGTCACGCTCGGCGGTGTCCGGGTCGTCGTCAACCGGCTGGTCGGCAACGGCGGCAAGCCGTTCCTCCAGCTCGGCCAGCTGCTCCAGCGCCTGCTCCCGGGTGCGCTCGACCTTGGCCCGCTGCTCGCGCAGCCTGGTCACCTCGGCCTCAGCGGACCGGGCGGCCTGCTGGACGCGGTTGAGCCGCTCCGACGAGCGTGCCCGGCGGACCTTGGCCTCGCCCAGCGCCTCCTTGGCCTTGCCGACCTCGTCGCGCCGCGCCTGCTGCTCGGCCCGCGCGCCCTCCAGCTCGGCGACGGTCCGCTCGAGCCTGCGCTCGGCCGCGGCCAGCCGGTCCTGTGCCTCATCGACGGCGGCCTGCACCTCGATGACGCTCTCCGCCCGGGCCGACCCGCCGACCGCCCAGTGGGCGCCGAACACGTCGCCGTCCGCGGTGACCGCACTGACCTCGGGGTGCGCCTCGACGAGCCGGCGCGCCGAGTCGAGGCCGTCGACGATGGCCACCCGGTCCAGCGCGCGCTCCACGGCGGGACGCAGTGCCTCGGGCGCCGTCACGACCTCCCGTGCCCAGCGCGCACCGTGCGGCAGCGCGGGCCAGCCCGAGGTGTCGACGGTGAACCGGCTGCCGCCGAGCAGCAGCCCGGCCCGGCCGGAGTCGTTGTCCCGCAGGAACGACAGTGCCGCCAGCGCGTCGTCGCCGCCGGCGACGGCCACCGCGTCGGCGACCGGGCCGAGCGCCGCGGCCAGCGCGACCTCGTGCCCCGGCTCGACGGTGAGCAGCGCGGCGACCGACCCGAGCAGGCCGGGCAGGCGCTCGGTGGCGCCGAGCAGGGCGCCGGTACCGTCCTTGCGGCGCAGTCCCATGGACAGCGCGTCGGCCCTGGCCTTCTCGGACGCGATCTCGCGCTCGGCGGTCCGCTCGGCCTTGACCAGTTCCTCGACCCTGGCCTTGGCGGCGTTGTTGGCCGCCACCGCGCGGTCGTGGTGGCCCTGCAGGTCGGCGTCGTCGGACTCCTCGACGCCGCCCTCGGCCCGGGCCTGCTCCAGTTCCTCGGCGGCGATCTCGGCACGTTCGGCGGACTCGTCGATGGAGACGGTGAGCCGGTCGATCTCGTCGGAGGTGGCGTTGGTCTTGCTGCGCAGCGCCTCCACCTGGCCGCTCAGCTTCGCCAGGCCCTCCCGGCGGTCGGCGATGGCCCGCACCGCGGCCATGTGCGCCCGCTCGGCGGCCTGCACCAGGTGCTCCAGCTGCTCGCGGCGCTGCACGGTGTTGGACAGCAGGCCGCGGGCCTCGGTGACCGCCTCGGCCAGCTCCTCCTCCTGCTCGGCGACGCGCTCGGCCTCGGCAAGCAGCTGCTCGGGATCGCGGCCGCCGGTCGGCGCGGCGACGTCGGAGGACAGGTGCCGCTGCCGTTCGACGGCCAGCCGCACGGTGCCGCGCAGCCGCTCGGCCAGGGCCGACAGCTTGTACCAGGTGTCCTGCGCGGCGGACAGGCGCGGCGTGTCCTCGGCCAGCGCCGCCTCCAGCTCGGTCTCCTGGGCGGTGACCAGTTCCAGCGCCTGCTCGACCTCGGCGCGACGGGCCCGAGCGGCGTGCTCGTCGGCCTCCTCCTTGGCGATGTCGGCGCGCTGGGTGACCAGGTCGTCGGCGAGCAGGCGCAGCCGCGAATCCCGCAGCTCGGACTGGACAGCCTGCGCCTTGCGGGCGATCTCGGCCTGCTTGCCCAGCGGCTTGAGCTGGCGGCGCAGCTCGGTGGTCAGGTCGCCGAGCCGGTCCAGGTTGCCCTGCATGGCGTTGAGCTTGCGCAGCGCCTTTTCCTTGCGCTTGCGGTGTTTGAGCACACCGGCGGCCTCCTCGATGAAGGCGCGGCGTTCCTCGGGCTTGGCCTCGAGGATCTGGGAGAGCTGCCCCTGGCCGACGATGACGTGCATCTCGCGGCCGATGCCGGAGTCCGACAGCAGCTCCTGGACGTCCATCAGGCGGCAGCCGTTGCCGTTGATCTCGTACTCGCTGGCGCCGTCGCGGAACATCCGGCGGGTGATCGACACCTCGGTGTACTCGATCGGCAGAGCGCCGTCGGAGTTGTCGATGGTCAGGCTCACCTCGGCGCGCCCGAGCGGGGCGCGGCCGGCTGTGCCGGCGAAGATGACGTCCTCCATCTTGCCGCCACGCAGGTCCTTCGCGCCCTGGGTGCCCATGACCCAGCGCAGTGCGTCCAGCACGTTGGACTTGCCCGAACCGTTGGGACCGACCACGCAGGTGATGCCCGGTTCGAACCGCAGCGTGGTCGCCGAGGCGAAGGACTTGAAGCCCTTGAGCGTCAGGCTTTTCAGGTGCACGCGGCGATTACCTCTTCGATGCCCGGTTGGCGTACTCGATCGGACTGGTGCTTCGTCAAGGAAGGTTGGTGCGTTTATTCGGTGGATCCAGGTGGTCGCTGACGAGGCGGAGGGTGGCCCTCGTACCGGCGTTGTACTCGGGCCATCCGACAACGCGGTCAGCGGGCGCCTGGGCCGCCGAGAAACGTGCCGAACCTTTCTTGACGGAGCACCAGGTTACCTGGCGACCCCGTGCGACCGTGGGAGGCGGTGCCTACCGCTCCACGAATCCGCTCAGTCCGCCCTTGGCCGGTGACCAGCGGTCGACCACCGTATCCACTCGACCGGGTGACGAACCGGATCGCAGGATCTCCAGAAGCTGCTCACAGTGGGTCCGATCACCCTCCGCGACCACCTCGACACGGCCGTCGGCGAGGTTGCTCGCACTGCCGACCAGCCCCAGTTCCAGCGCACGGCTGCGGGTCCACCAGCGGAAACCGACTCCCTGGACCTGACCGCGTACCCACGCCGTCAGCCGTACGACCTCACTCCGGCGGGTCATTCCTCACCTTCCTCCCGCTTCGCAGAGTCACCACTGTGTGCCGGTTCGCTCGCCCAGGGTCATCCGGCAGTGATAACGTCCCGCACCGGATTCCACTCCCAGGCACAGCCACGCTAGGAGCCACGATGCCCCAGTCCCCGGGGTCCCCGTCGAACCACCCCGAGACGCCCGGCACGCTCACGCCGCCCGGCGCGCCGGGTGGCCGCCTGCAGCGCACCGGCCTCGCCGTCCTCGCCGCCAGCGGACTCGTGCTGGCCACGGCGTTCGGCGCGGTCGCCCAGCTGGCCGGCAGTGAGCCCTCGGCCGACGCCGGCGGGCCCGCGCAGGTGGGCAGCCCCGGTGGCGGGCCCGGTTCGCCGGTCGTACCGGGCCAGCCGGTGCCCGCCCAGGACCCGATGATCGTCAACGGCGAGCCGGTCGCGGGCTCGTACTCGGCCCCGCCGAGCACGACCGTGACCACGGGCCCGGACGGCAGGCCGACCACCACGGTGTTCACCCCGCCGCCGAACGTGCCGCCGCCGGTCAACCCGCCGCCCGGCAACCCGCCCCCTGGCACGCCGCCGCCGGTGACCAGCGACCCGACCTCGCCGACGTCGACGCCGACCCGCACGCACACGCCGCCGACGTCCACTCCGCCGACCAGCACCCCGACGGACCCGCCGTCGAGCACGACCTCGGAGGGCACGACGTCCTCGTCGACGACGACGGGCACGTCCCGCCCGCAGTAGGCCCCGGCGCAACTACATCTCGAAGCGGTAGCCCATGCCGGGCTCGGTGAGCAGGTGGCGGGGCCGTGACGGCTCCGCCTCCAGCTTGCGGCGCAGCTGCGCCAGGTAGACCCGCAGGTAGTGCGACTCGGTGTCGTAGGACGGCCCCCAGACCTCGTGCAGCAGCTGCTTCTGCGCCACGAGCCTGCCCCGGTTGCGCACCAGCAGCTCCAGCACACCCCACTCGGTCTTGGTCAGGTGCACGTCCGCGCCGTCGCGGCGCACCCGCTTGGCCGCCAGGTCGATCCGCAGCGAACCGGTCTCGACGACGGCGCTGGCGTCGTCGGCACCGGTGACCGCCGACCGCCGCACCGCGGCCCGCAGCCGGGCCAGCAGCTCGTCCATGCCGAACGGCTTGGTGACGTAGTCGTCGGCACCGGCGTCGAGTGCCCGCACCTTGTCGGTCGAGTCGCCCCTTGCCGACAGCACGATGATCGGCACGGTCGACCACCCACGCAGGCCGTCGATCACCTCGTTGCCGTCCATGTCCGGCAGGCCGAGGTCGAGCACCACGACGTCGGGCTTGGTCTCGGCGGCCG
This sequence comes from Amycolatopsis suaedae, assembly GCF_004214935.1. Taxonomy (GTDB): domain Bacteria; phylum Actinomycetota; class Actinomycetes; order Mycobacteriales; family Pseudonocardiaceae; genus Amycolatopsis; species Amycolatopsis suaedae. The sequence continues at coordinate 372,741 of NZ_SFCC01000003.1, read as the reverse complement.
CCCGCAGCGCGGCGGCGCCGTCGTGCGCGGTCACCACCTTGTACCCGCGCGCGGACAGGTTGATCCGCAAGGCACGCACGATCTGCGGCTCGTCGTCCACCACGAGCACCGTGCTCGGCCGCTCAGTCACGCCTGCTCCCCTTCCACACCGGCATACTTCGGCAGCGCCACGACGACGGTCAACCCACCGCCCGGCGTGTCCTCCGCCCGGATGGTGCCGCCCATGGCCTCGGTGAACCCCTTCGCCACCGACAACCCGAGCCCGACGCCCGGCGCGCCGTTGCGGTCGCCGAGCCGCTGGAACGGGGCGAACGCCGAGTCCGCCTTGCCCTTCTTCAGTCCCCGGCCGTGGTCGGTGACCCGCAGCTCCACCCAGTCGGCGTGCGCACTGGCCCGCACCGAGACCGGCTGCGGGCTCGCGCCGTGCCGCAGGGCGTTGTCGACGACGTTGGCGACGACCCGCTCCAGCAGCCCGGGATCGGCCAGCACCCAGGGCACGTCGTCGGCGATGCCGACCTCGATGCTCGCCGACCCGTCCACACTGGACAACGCGTGGTGCACCACCTCGTCGTAGCCGACCGGACGCAGGTGCGGCCGCACCGCGCCGGTGGCCAGCCGTGACGAGTCCAGCAGGTTGTCGATCAGCCCGGCCAGCCGGTCGGCCGACTCCTCGATCGTCGCCAGCAGCTCCGCCGTGTCCTCTTCGGACAGCTCGATGTCGGTCGCCCGCAGGCTTCCCGCCGCCGCCTTGATCGACGTCAGCGGCGTGCGCAGGTCGTGGCCGACCGCCGACAGCAGCGCCGTGCGCAGCTCGGTCGCCGCCGCCTTGCGTTCGGCCTTGTCGGCCGCGGCGGCCATCCGCTGCTGCCGCAGGGCCAGCAGCGCCTGCCCGGCGGCGGCCTCCAGCACGCCCCGGTCGGCCGCCTGCAACGCCCTGCCGCGCAACACCAGGTGCACACCGGAGGTCACCGGAACGTCCACATCGGCATCGTCGGGGTGCCCGCACGGGTCCGGGCCAGCGTGCGCGACCCGCTGCCACTTGCCGTCCCGCTTCTCCACCAGCGCCACCGATTCGAGGCTGAAGTTCTCCCGCACCTTCTCCAGCAGCCGCTCGGCCGGCGAGGCGTGGGTCAGCACCGTGCGGGCGTAGGACGCCAGCAACGACGCCTCGGTCCGCGCCCTGGCCGCCTGCGCCGCCCGCCGCGCCGCGACGTCGACGACCGCGGCCACCAGCACCGCGGCCACCACCATGGCCACCAGCGTGACGACGTTGCGCGGATCCTGCACGGTCAGCAGGTGATACGGCGGGGTGAAGAAGAAGTTCAGCAGCCCCGCCGACAGCACGGCGGCGAACAACGCGGGCCCGAGCCCGCCGACCAGCGCGACCACGATCGTGGCCAGGAAGTACACGACGACGTCGGTGGAGAAGTCCAGCTGGTCCCGCAGGACCACCCCGCCCAGCGTGGCCAGCGCCGGCGCCGCCAGCGACAGCACCCAGCCCCACACCCGCCGCGACGGCGCCAGCGGGTTGGCGTCCAGCCGCGCCCGCAGCCGCCCGCCCGCCTCGTCGTGGGTCACCATGTGCACGTCGATCGGGCCCGACCGCTGCACGACCGTGGCCCCGATGCCCTCTTCGAACAGCCGCGCCAGCCGGGACCGCCGGGACGTGCCGAGCACGAGCTGGGTGGCGTTGGCGCCGCGGGCGAAGTCCAGCAGCGCCGTCGGGACGTCGTCGCCCACCACGGTGTGGAACGTGGCGCCGACGTCCTCGGCCACCTTGCGGTAGCGGCCGATCGACGTCGGCCCGACCCTGGTCAGGCCGTCACCCCGCAGCACGTGCACCACCTGCAGCTCCGCGCCGGCCCGCGCGGCGATCCGCCGTGCCCGCCGGATCAGCGTCTCGCTCTCCGGGCCGCCGGTGATCGACACGACGACCCGTTCGCGGGCCTCCCAGGTGTCGGTGATCTTCTGCTCGGCCCGGTACCGCTGCAACGCGACGTCCACCTGGTCGGCCACCCACAGCAGGGCCAGCTCGCGCAGGGCGGTCAGGTTGCCGGGGCGGAAGTAGTTGCCCAGTGCCGCGTCGATGCGGTGTGCCGGGTAGACGTTGCCGTGCGCGAGCCTGCGCCGCAGCGCCTCCGGCGTGATGTCGACCAGCTCGACCTGCTCGGCCCTGCGCACGACGTCGTCGGGCACCGTCTCGTGCTGCACGACGCCGGTGATGCGCGCGACGACGTCGCCGAGGCTCTCCAGGTGCTGCACGTTCACCGTGGACAGCACGTCGATGCCGGCGGCGAGCAGTTCCTCGACGTCCTGCCAGCGCTTCTCGTTGCGGGAGCCGGGGACGTTGGTGTGCGCCAGCTCGTCGACGACCGCGACCTCGGGTGCGCGGGCCAGGACGGCGTCGACGTCGAACTCGGTGAAGTCCCTGCCCCGATGCGTGCTCGCCCGCCGCGGCACGACCTCCAGCCCCTCGATCAGCCGCGCGGTCTTCGCCCTGCCGTGGGTCTCGACCAGCCCGATCACCACGTCGGTGCCGCGTTCGAGCCTGCGGTGCGCCTCGCCGAGCATGGCGTAGGTCTTGCCGACGCCGGGCGCCGCGCCGAGGTAGATGCGCAGTTCACCTCGGCGCGGCGGGGCCGGCGTGTCGTCGTTCTCGCTCACGGTGTCAGTTTGCGCCCTGTCACCGCGAGGTTCAGCTCCAGGACGGTGACCGAGGGCACGCCGATGCCGGTCGTGGTGTTCTCCTCGATCAGGCGGCGCACGACGTCCTCCGGCACACCGGTGTTGCGGGCCACCCTCGGCGCCTGCAGCTGGGCGTAGGCGACGCTGATCTGCGGGTCCAGGCCGGAGCCCGAGGCCGTCACCGCGTCGGCCGGAACGGCCTCGGCCGGGACGCCCTCGCGGGCCGCGACGGCCGCCCGGCGCTCGGTCACCAACGCGACCTGGTCCTCGTTGAACCCGCTCTTGTTGCTGCCCCCCGACGCCGGCAGGCTCGCGGCCGACGGCCGGGTGTGGAACCACGGGTCACGGGCCGGGTCGGCCGCCACCGGGTCGATCCCGATCAGCGACGACCCGGCGGCCTGACCGTTGTGGACGATTACCGACCCCTCGGCGTTGTCCTGCAGCCCGGGAATCCGGGAGACCGCCCAGACGCCCAGCGGGTACACCACGCCGAGCAGGACGGTGAACACCAGCAGCACCCGCACCGCGGCGCCCGCCTGATTGAACAGTGCCTTCATGAGTTTCACCCGATCCCCGGAATGAGCCGGACGAGGAGGTCGATCAGCCAGATCCCGGCGAACGGGGTGACGATGCCACCCAGGCCGTAGATCAGCAGGTTGCGCCGCAGCAGCGCCGACGCGCTGGACGGCCGGTACCGCACGCCCCGCAGCGCCAGCGGGATCAGCGCGACGATGACCAGCGCGTTGAAGATCACCGCGGACAGGATGGCCGACTGCGGCGTGGCCAGCCCCATCACGTTCAGCCCGCCGAGCTGCGGGTAGATGGCCACGAACATCGCGGGCAGGATGGCGAAGTACTTGGCCAGGTCGTTGGCCACGCTGAACGTGGTCAGCGCGCCGCGGGTGATCAGCAGCTGCTTGCCGATCTCGACGATCTCGATCAGCTTGGTCGGGTTGGAGTCGAGGTCGACCATGTTGCCGGCCTCCTTGGCGGCCGACGTTCCGGTGTTCATCGCCACCCCGACGTCGGACGCGGCCAGCGCCGGGGCGTCGTTCGTCCCGTCGCCGGTCATCGCGACCAGCCTGCCGCCCTCCTGCTCCTTCTGGATCAGCGCCATCTTGTCCTCGGGCTTGGCCTCGGCGAGGTAGTCGTCGACGCCGGCGTCGGCGGCGATGGCCCGCGCGGTCAGCGGGTTGTCACCGGTGATCATCACCGTCCTGATGCCCATGGACCGCAGTTCCTCGAAGCGTTCCCGCATCCCCGGCTTGACCACGTCGGACAGCCGGATCACACCCCGCAGCACGGCTTTGCCGCCGGTGTACTCGGCCACCACCAGCGGGGTGCCGCCCTGTTCGCTGACCTCGTCGACGATCCGCTCGACCTCGTCGGGCACGTCGCCGCCACGCTCGCGCACCCACGTCCGCAGCGCGCTGGTGGCGCCCTTGCGGATCAGCCGCTCCCCGATGTCCATTCCGGACATCCGGGTCTGGGCGGTGAACGGCACGAACTCGGCGAGCCGCTCGTCCTCGGTGGCCTCCGCGGGCAGGCCGTGCTCGCGCTCGATCAGCTCGACGATGCTGCGCCCCTCGGGCGTGCCGTCGGCGAGGCTGGACAGCCGTGCGGCCCGCGCCAGCTGGTCCACAGTGGACCCGGCGACCGGGATCAGCTCGGTTGCCTTGCGGTTGCCGAAGGTGATCGTGCCGGTCTTGTCCAGCAGCAGCGTGGACACGTCACCGGCGGCCTCGACCGCGCGGCCCGAGGTGGCCAGGACGTTGCGCTGCACCAGCCGGTCCATGCCCGCGATGCCGATGGCCGACAGCAGCGCGCCGATGGTCGTCGGAATGAGGCAGACCAGCAGCGCCACCAGCACGATGACCGACTGCGTGCTGCCGGAGTAGCCCACCATCGGCTGCAGCGCCACGACGGCGAGCAGGAAGATGATCGTCAGCGTCGACAGCAGGATGGTCAGCGCGATCTCGTTCGGCGTCTTCTGCCGCGAGGCGCCCTCCACCAGTGCGATCATGCGGTCCACGAAGGACTCGCCGGGCTTGGTGGTGATCTTCACGACGATCCGGTCGGACAGCACGGTGGTGCCGCCGGTGACCGCGCACCGGTCGCCGCCGGACTCCCGGATGACCGGCGCGGACTCGCCGGTGATCGCCGACTCGTCGACGGTGGCGATGCCCTCGACGACGTCGCCGTCACCGGGGATCACCCCGCCGGCCTCGACCACCACGAGGTCGCCGATCCGCAGCTCGGCGCCGGGTACCCGCTCCTCGGAGCCGTCCGGCGTGAGCCGCCGCGCCATCGTCTCCTTCTTGGTGCGCCGCAGGGTTTCCGCCTGTGCCTTGCCCCTGCCCTCGGCGACGGCCTCGGCCAGGTTGGCGAACAACACGGTGAACCACAGCCACACCGCGATCAGGACGGTGAACACGCTCGGGTCGACGACGGCGAACACGGTCACCAGCACCGAGCCGACCCAGACCACGAACATGACCGGGTTGCCCAGCTGGTGGCGGGGGTTCAGCTTGCGCAGCGCGTCGGGCAGGGACGTCAGCAGCTGACGCGGGTTGAACACGCCCGCACCGACCCTGCCGGTGTTCTCGACGTGGTGCTCCATGTCCTCAACAGGACTTCGGGGTGGGGTCTGGGTGGTTGTCACGCGAGTGCCTCCGCGATGGGACCCAGCGCGAGCGCCGGGATGAACGTCAGTGCGGCGACCAGGACGACGGTCCCGGTCAGCAGCGAGCCGAACAGCGGCCCGGTGGTGGGCAGGGTGCCCGCGGTCTGCGGCACCTTCTTCTGCGCGGCAAGGGATCCGGCCAGGCAGAGCACGGCCAGGATCGGGACGAAGCGGCCGATCAGCATGGCCACGCCGAGCGAGGACTGGAACCAGTCGCTGGTCACGGTGAGCCCGCCGAACGCGCTGCCGTTGTTGTTGCCCGCCGAGGCGTAGGCGTAGAGCACCTCGGACAGCCCGTGCGGGCCGCTGTTGGTCAGTGCCGTGCTCAGCTCACCGGGCATCATCAGCGCGGCGCCCGCGCCGAGCAGCACGACGGTCGGCATGGCCAGCATGGACACCGCCGCGCAGGTCACCTCACGCCTGCCGAGCTTCTTGCCCAGGTACTCCGGCGTCCGGCCGACCATGAGCCCGGCCAGGAACATGGCGATAACCGCCATCACCAGGATGCCGTACAGGCCGGTGCCGACCCCGCCCGGCGACACCTCGCCGAACAGCATGTTCAGCAACGTCGTCCCGCCGCCGAGGCCGGTGAAGCTGTCGTGCATGGAGTTCACCGCGCCGGTGGACGTCCCGGTGGTGCTGGTCGCCCAGAGGCTGGACGCGCCGATGCCGAACCGCTGTTCCTTGCCCTCCAGGTTCGCCCCGGCCAGCAACGCGGCCGGCCCGTTCGGGTTGGCCTCGGCGACCCAGGAGATCGCCAGCATGGCGCCCCACAGCAGGCCCATCACCGACAGCAGGACGTAGCCCTGCCTGCGGTTGCCGACCATCGTGCCGAACGCCCTGGTCATCGAGACCGGGATGACCAGGATCAGGAAGATCTCGATCAGGTTGGTCCAGGAGTTCGGGTTCTCGAACGGGTGCGACGAGTTGGCGTTGAAGATGCCGCCGCCGTTGGTGCCCAGTTCCTTGATGGCCTCCTGGCTCGCCGCGGGCGCGAGCGCGAGGGTGTTCGGCGTGCCGTCCGGGCCGACGACGTCCACCCCGGAGGCCAGGCTCTGCACGACGCCGAGCGCGACCAGCACGATGGCGAAGACGAACGCCACCGGCAGCAGGATCCGTACGGTGCCGCGGGTCAGGTCCACCCAGAAGTTGCCGAGCCGGTCGGTACGGGACCGGATGAAGCCGCGGACCACCGCGATCGCCACCGCCATGCCGACCGCCCCGGACAGGAAGTTCTGCACGGTCAGGCCCAGCATCTGCACGCTGTGCCCGAGCACGGTCTCCGGGACGTAGGACTGCCAGTTGGTGTTGGTGACGAAGCTGACCGCGGTGTTGAACGCCGTCGCCGGGTTCACCGCGCCACGGCCGAAGTCGAACGGCAGCAGCGGCTGCAGGCGCTGCAGCAGGTACAGCAGCAGCACCGACACCAGCGAGAACGCCAGCACGCTCAGCGCGTAGATCCCCCAGCGCTGCTCGGAGGCCGGGTCGACGCGGAACAGCCGGTACAGCACCCGTTCGCCACGCAGGTGCTTGTCGCTGGTGTAGACGCGGGCGATGTAGTCGCCGAACGGCTTGTAGACCGCCGCGAGGGCAAGCAGAAGCAGGCCGACCTGGATCAGGCCGGCCGTCGTGTCGGTCATCAGAACTTCTCCGGCCGGATCAGGGCGACGAACAGGTAGACGAGCAGGCCCAGCGCCAGCACACCGCCGATGACGTTGGCCGTCACGGATGTGCTCACAGCTTCTCCAGACCGCGCAGCGTCAGCGCCAGCACCACGAAAACGCCGATCAGCAGGACGGCGTAGAGCAAGTCGGCCAATGTGCACCTCTCACGACGGGTCACCCGGTGTGGTGACCACAACCCGACGAAGCGTGCGCCCGTCACCCGAGGTGATCGACCCCCGTTGACGAGCCCTTGATGCCCCTGAGGTGGGCCGTTTACGGAGCTCTAACGGCCGGTGAAGCGCGCCACAGGCCGTGCACTGGCGCCCACTTGGTGTTACAAATGAGTTACATAGTTGTCATAGCTAAGCATTGGAGGGGACGTTCCATGTGTGGCATCACCGGCTGGGTGTCCTACGACTCCGACCTGCGGCAACGCCGTGACATCGTGAACGCGATGACCGACACCATGGCCTGCCGTGGTCCGGACGACGCGGGTACGCAGGTCGAGGCGCACGCGGCACTCGGACACCGTCGACTGGCGATCATCGACCTGCCCGGCGGCAAGCAGCCCATGACCGAGCAGACCGCGTCCGGACCGGTCACGCTCGTCTACAGCGGCGAGACCTACAACTTCACCGAGCTGAGGGACGAACTGGCCGGGCTGGGCCACCGGTTCCGCACCGACAGCGACACCGAGGTCGTCCTGCGCGGCTACCTGCAGTGGGGCGAGGGCCTGCCCGAGCACCTCAACGGCATGTACGCGTTCGCCGTCTGGGACGGCCGCGAGGACAGGCTGGTGCTGGTCCGCGACCGGATGGGCATCAAGCCGCTGTACTTCGAGCCGACCGCCGACGGCGTGCTGTTCGGTTCCGAGCCCAAGGCCATCCTGGCCAACCCGCTCGCCAAGCGGGCCGTCGACGCCGACGGCCTGCGTGAGCTGATGGCGTTCACCAAGGCCCCGGGCTGGTCGTTGTGGCAGAACATGTCCGAGGTCGAGCCGGGCACCGTCGTCACGGTGGACCGGCGCGGCATCCGCACCCGCGCCTACTGGACGCTGCGGGCCGCCGAGCACACCGACGACCAGGACACCACCGTCGGCAACGTGCGCGAGCTGCTGACCGACATCGTGCGCCGTCAGCTCGTCGCCGACGTGCCGCGGTGCGTGCTGCTGTCCGGCGGCCTGGACTCCAGCGCGATCACCGGCCTGGCCGCGGCCGAACTGGCCCGCGAGAAGGAGCAGCTGCGGACGTTCTCGGTCGACTTCGTCGGGCAGGAGGAACACTTCAAGCCGGACGATCTGCGGTCCACTCCGGACTCCCCGTACATCAGGGACGTCGCCAAGCTCGTCGACTCCGCGCACCAGGACGTCGTGCTGGACCCGGCCGCGCTGAGCGACCCGGCCGTGCGCGCGGCGGTGATCACCGCGCGGGACATGCCCGGCATGGGCGAGATGGACAACTCGCTGTACCTGCTGTTCAAGGCGATCCGGGCGGAGTCGACGGTGGCGCTGTCCGGCGAGTCGGCCGACGAGGTGTTCGGCGGCTACGCCTGGTTCCACGACGACGCGGCCACCACGTCGGGCACCTTCCCCTGGCTGGCCCGCTACGCCGGGCTCGACCGGACCTCGATGCTGAGCACGGACGTCCGGGCGACCCTGGACCTGCCCGGCTACATCGGCGACCAGTACGCCACCGCCGTCGCGGCCGTGGACCACCTGGACGGCGAGTCCGAGCGGGAACACCGCATGCGCACGGTCTGCCACCTGCACCTGACCCGGTTCGTCCGGCAGCTGCTCGACCGCAAGGACCGCGCGTCGATGGCTGTCGGCCTTGAGGTGCGGGTGCCGTTCTGCGACCACCGGCTCGTCGAGTACGTCTACAACACCCCGTGGGCGCTGAAGACGTTCGACGGCAGGGAGAAGAGCCTGCTGCGGCACGCGGCCAAGCACGTGCTGCCGGAGTCGGTGACCAACCGGCTGAAGAGCCCGTATCCGTCCACTCAGGACCCCGGCTACGCCGCGGCGCTACAGCGGCAGATCGGCGACATCCGGCGCGACGACCCGGTGTTCGACCTGGTGGACCGGACCTGGCTGGACGAAGCCCTGCGGACCGACCCGGCCGCCATGGAGAGCACCACCAGGGCGGGCCTGGACCGCGTGCTGGACCTGCACACCTGGCTGGACCTGTACAGGCCGAGCCTGCTGCTGTAGCCCTGGGGTGTTACCCAGGACACGGTGTGGCTGAGAAGTGTCTGTGAAACCGCGTGAGCGGGCATTCCCGGAGCGGGGCCGACGTTGGACAGGGTGAAGGAGAGGTGAGGACAATGACCGCGGCTTTCTCGCAGGCGACCTTGACCAGGGGTACCGCGGCGCCACAGCTGCCGACCCCGCCGACCGGCTGGCCCATCGGCTCGTACGAGTCCTACGAGGGTGCCCAGCGGGCCGTCGAGTACCTGGCCGGCCAGAAGTTCCCCGTTGAGGACGTCACGATCGTGGGCGTCGAGCCCATGCTCGTGGAGCGCATCTCGGGCAGGCTGACCTGGGGCAAGGTACTGACGAGCGGTGCGATGTCCGGCGCGTGGTTCGGTTTGTTCGTCGGTCTGCTGCTCAGCCTGTTCACCCCGGGTGCCGGCTTCGCGCCGATCCTGATCGGCCTGGCGTCCGGTATCGGCTTCGGGCTCGTGTTCGCCGCCATCGGTTACGCGGCCACCAGGGGCAGGCGCGACTTCGTCTCGCACAGCCAGCTCGTGGCCCGGCGCTACGACGTGCTCTCCCTGCCCCGCAACGCCGAGCGCGGGCGCGACCTGCTGGCCCGGCTGGCCGTCGGCTGATGGCACGCGCCGAGTGGGCCCCGACCCCCACTCGGCGCGTACCGGGCGCTCCTACTTCGTAGGAGTGGGCGGGGGCGGCGGGCTCGACGGTGCCGACGGTGCCGACGGGGGCGGCGGAGGCGGCGGAGGCGCGGGCACCGAGACCACCGGCGGCGCCGGGATGGCCGCGGTGAACGGGACCCCGGTGATCTCCCGGCAGTCGGGCCGGTAGGCGTTGTAGCCGTTGTAGTTGCCGTTGTCGTCGTAGGCGCCGGTCTCGATCCGCGGGCGCGGGAACCGGTTGTCCTCGCCAAGCTTCCGCCTGCTCTCCGTGCCGGGCTCGCAGCCGTAACGCGGCATGAGAATCGGCTTACCGTCCTCTGTGTACAGATAGAAGTCGGTGATCGGCTTGCCCTGCGCGTCGAAGGCGTAGACGTTGTCCAGGTAATTGCCGTTGTAGAGGAGATCCTGCTGGCCGTTGTTGTACGCCTGCCCCGGGTAGGACGAGTACCCGCCGCTGTAGCCCATCCGGTCCTTGACCGCGTCGATGGCGTGCGCGACCAGTCCGAACGTGCTGCCGAACACGAACGCCGACACCGGCAGGCTCAGCCACAGCCACTTGCGTTCCCCGGCCGACTTCGGGCCGAGCCAGACGACGGCCGCACCGGCCAGCGCCAGCAGGACGAGCGCGGCGAGCCCTTCGGAACGCCGGACGAACAGCATCAGGCCGACCACCAGCAGTACCGCCGCGCAGAGCAGCCACCAGGCGGGGCGCAGTGAGAGCAGGTAGTCCAGCACCCGGCGGGTCCCGGCGGAGGCACCGGTCAGCTTGCCGTGCAGCCAGCGCACCTCCGGCAGGTCCCTGATCCGCTCGTCGTGCTTGGCGGCGTAGAGACCACCGGCCACCAGCACCGGAACGACGAGCAGCAGCACCGCCAGCACGGCGAACGCCGGCTCGAGCGCCACCCCGAAGCCCAGCAGCACCAGGACGACCAGTGCCGCGATCATGCTCCACACCGCGAAACGCGCCGCGACGGGCGACGGCTTGGCCTGGCCGGCCGGCATCTCCGGCGGTTCGAGCGGCGGGTAGCCGCCCGCCGCCCGCAGCTCGGCCGCGTAGCTCTCCGGCGAGCCCAGCCGTTCGGTCAGGGTCTCGACCCTGGCCGCGTCGCCCAGTTCGGCGCCGATCTCGTTGAGCTGTGGCCGCACGTCCTCGAGGATCTCGTCCACCTCGGCGTCCGGCAGGTCGGCCAGTGCGGTACGCACCCTGGCCAGATAGACCCGCACGGCGGCGGGAGTCTGCGTGGTCATGCTGCCTCTCCCAACAGGCTTTCCATGGTCTTCGCGAAGCTCTGCCAGATCCGGCCGGACTCCGCGAGTCGCTCACGCCCTGAGGCGTTCAAGCTGTAGTACTTCCGGTGTGGCCCTTCCTCGCTGGGCACGACGTACGAGGTCAGCATTCCCGCCTTGTACAGCCGTCGCAGGGTGCCGTACACCGACGCGTCACCCACCTCGTCCAGTCCCGCCTGTCTGAGCCGGCGCAGCACGTCGTAGCCGTAGCCGTCGTGATCGCGCAGCACCGCCAGTACGGCGAGATCCAGCACGCCCTTCAGCAGTTGACTGATCTCCACCGGCCCTCCAGTTGTTCGCTGAGAACACTAGCACGCATTGCGCAGTAGTGTGTGTAGCGGTGCGCCGTTCGGTGGCCGGGAACTGTCAACTCGCAGGTGAGAACGTACGACTCGCGGTCAGGAACGTACGACTCGCGCGCGGCGCTGGCAGCGCGGGCAGGAGAAACTGGAGCGGTTCATGAACGGGTCGCGGCGGATCGGGGTGCCGCAGCGCGGGCAGGGCCTGCCCTCCTGGCCGTAGGCGGACAGGCTGCGGTCGAAGTAGCCGGACTGGCCGTTCACGTTGACGTAGAGCGCGTCGAAACTCGTGCCGCCCGCGGCCAGCGCCTCCGCCATCACCTCGGTCGCCGCCCGCAGCAGCTCCGTGCCCTGCTTCGCGGTCAGCCGGTCGGTGGGCCGCGCCCAGTGCAGCCGGGCCCGCCACAACGCCTCGTCCGCGTAGATGTTGCCGACGCCGGAGACCAGCGTCTGGTCCAGCAGGGCCCGCTTGACCTCGGTCCGCCGCGCCCGCAACGCACGCACGGCCAGCACCGGGTCGAACGCGGGATCCATCGGATCGCGGGCGATGTGCGCGATGGTGTCCGGCAGCGCGACGCCGTCGACCTCCACCAGGTCGGCCAGCGCCAGTCCGCCGAACGTGCGCTGGTCGACGAAACGCAGCTGGGGCCCGCCGTCGTCGAACCGCATGCGCACCCGCAGGTGCTTCTCGTCGGCGGCGTCGTCCGGCTGCACCAGCATCTGGCCGCTCATGCCCAGGTGCGCGAGCACCGCGTCACCGCCGGACAGTTCCAGCCACAGGTACTTGCCCCGGCGCCGCGCGGCACCGATCGTCTGGCCGGCCAGCCGCGCGGTGAAGTCGCCGGCTCCGGCGACGTGCCTGCGCACGGCCCTCGGGTGCAGGACCTCGGCCGCGGTGATCGTCCTGCCGACCACATGCCGTTCCAGTCCCAGCCGGACGACCTCGACCTCGGGCAGCTCTGGCATCCCGTCACCCCAGCTTCGCGGCGACCAGCGGCGCGGCCTGCTCGGCCAGCGCACACGCCTGCGCGGAATCGTCGGGGGACCCGTTGACCCTGCCCCCGACCTCGATCGAACCGGACCCGTTCTCCACGAACACCGAGCACGCCTTCGCGCCCTGCACCTGCTTCAGCGCGCGACGCGTTCCGACGGTCAGCTCCGTGGGTTCGGCGTCCTCCCCGTCGGCCTTCACCGAGCCGAGCCCGCTCTGCAGGACGTCGATCGACAGCGACTTCACCGGCACACCGGTGTTCTCCCAGCCGCAGCGGTCGTCCCGGGCGCCCGGCCGGGGATTCGCCGTCAGCGCCAGCCTGCCGAGGTCGTCGGCGGTCAGCAGCTCACACGCCTTGACCGCCTTGGCGGGCGTGCTCCTCGGGTGACCGGAAGGGGGCGGCGACGGCGGCTGGCGGTTCTCACCGCGCTGCTGTGGGGACGCCGGGCCGGGGGCGGGCACGGCCTCACCCGGCTCACTGCTCGAACACCCGGCGAGCACGCCGAGCACCACCGCACCACCTACCAGCAGGACCCGTGCCGCCACGGCCGTCACCCCAGTCAGTCGTCGGTCTTGCCCTGCTCCTCGGACAGCGCGCGGTAGGCCGTCTCGGCGGCCTTCTGCTCGGCTTCCTTCTTGGTCGTTCCCTCGCCGTAGCCGAGCGAACGGCCGCCTACCAGCACCGTGGCCTTGAACTCCTTGCGGTGGTCCGGCCCGGTGTCCTCGACCCGGTACTCCGGCACACCCAGCCCGGAGGACGCGGTGAGTTCCTGCAGGCTGGTCTTCCAGTCCAGTCCGGCGCCCCGCAGCGGCGCCTCGGCAAGCAGGCCGTCGAACAGCCGGTGCACCAGGGCCCGCGCGGTGTCGATGCCGTGCTCGAAGTAGGCGGCGCCGATGACGGCCTCCAGGCCGTCGGCGAGGATGCTCGCCTTGTCCCGGCCGCCGGTCATCTCCTCGCCCTTGCCCAGCAGCAGGTGGGCACCGAGGCCGCCCTCGCCGAGGCCACGGGCGACGCCTGCCAGCGCGTGCATGTTCACCACGCTGGCGCGGAGCTTCGCGAGCTGCCCCTCGGGCAGTTCGGGGTGCGTGCGGTAGAGGTGGTCGGTGACCACCAGCCCGAGCACGGCGTCACCGAGGAACTCGAGCCGCTCGTTCGGCGCGAGACCGCCGTTCTCGTAGGCGAAGGAACGGTGTCGCAACGCCAGAGTGAGCAGCTCGGGATCCAGGGTGACGCCGAGCGCCTCGAGCAGCGGCGCGGGATCAGCAGGTGGTCCGGTCGGCGACTTGCCCCCCATCGGCTTCAGCTGCCTCAGGCTGGCTCGACGACCTGACGCCCGTCGTACTGACCGCACGTCGGGCAAGCCACGTGCTGCGGCTTGGGCTGCTTGCAGGCACGGTTCGAGCAGGGCACGAGCTGCACCGGAGCGGCTTTCCACTGGGCGCGGCGCGAGCGCGTGTTGGACCGCGACATCTTGCGCTTGGGGACGGCCACGTCTAGTTCTCCTCATCACGATCTGCCCGCGTGCGGGCATGCTTCACGGGTCGAGCTTGTGCTCGTCGGCTACTTGTCCGGAGACTCGCCGGAAGGGCGGTCGTCGCCGAGGCGATCGGCCAACGCTGCCCACCGAGGGTCTATGGTCTCATGCCCGTGTCCGGGCTCGAGATCGACCCACTTGCGACCGCACTCGGGACACAGCCCCGGGCAGTCCTCGCGGCACAGCGGTACCAGCGGCAGGGCCAGCACCACCGCGTCACGCACCAGCGGCTCCAGGTCGATCCGGTCGTCGACCAGCCTGCTGACCTCGTCCTCGTCGGTGGTCGCCTCCGTGGTGGAGTTCGGGTAGGCGAACAGCTCGGTGAGGTCGACCTCCACCTCGTCGGTGAGCGGGTCGAGGCACCGCGCACAGGTGCCAGCCAGCGGCGCGACCGCCGTGCCGGTCACCAGCACACCCTCGACCACCGACTCCAGCAGCAGGTCCAGCTCGACCGTGGCACCGGCGGGCACGACGATCACGTCGGGGACACCGAGTTCGGCGTCCACCGTCGCCTCCCGGCGGACAGCACGGGACAGGCCGGCACGGCGCCCCAGTTCACGGGTGTCGACCACCCAGGGACCACGCGGGTCCGTCTTGTTCTCAGGCATCTCTACTTCACGTGAAAGGGTCGACGTTCTCTGCGTGCCGTACGGCGCGCAACCTCACAAGACTACGCGGGTCAGGCCTGGTAGTCGTACAGCGGGGTACGGCCACCGCCGCCCAGCGGCGCGCTCGGCGCACGCAGGTGGTTGCGGCCCGAGTCGACCGTGCGCAGCGTCGTCGAGAGCAGCTCGGAGAACTCGGCGAGCTTGCCGTCGACGTAGGCGTCGCAGTCGGCACGCTGACGGTCGGCCTCGTTGTGTGCCTCGTCGACGATGCGGGCCGCCTCGGCGTGCGCGGCCTGTACCACCTCGGTCTGCGCGACCAGCCTGGCCTGCTCGGCACGGCCCTCGTCGATGGCCCGGTCGTAGGCGTCGCGGCCTGCCTGGATCATCCGCTCGGACTCGGCCCGGGACCGCTCGGTGAGGTTCTGGTACTCGGCCTGCCCGGCAGCCACCGTGCGGTCGGCCTCGTCGCGGGCGTCGGCGACCATCTGCTCCGCGCGTGCCCGCGCGTCCGCGACCAGGCGCTCGGCCTCGGCGTTCGCGTCGGCGAGCGTGCGCTCGGCGTCGGAGTTGGCGGTGCTGACGGTGGTCTCGGCCTCCTGGCGGGCCGTCGAGATCAGCTCGTCGCGCTTGTCCAGGACATCCTGCGCGTCGTCGACCTCGGCAGGTAGCGCGTCCCGCACGTCGTCGAGCAGCTCCAGCACGTCACCGCGCGGCACCACGCAACTGGAGGTCATCGGTACGCCGCGAGCCTCTTCCACGATGGTGACGAGCTCGTCGAGCGCTTCGAACACGCGGTACACGGCTACTCCCTCAACACCTGATCCCTCGTCTGCCTCCTCCAGTCTGCCCGCTTCCGGCGGGATTGGCTCGCAGGTCAGGCCCCGGGCGTGGCGCCCGGGGCCCGGGGTGCCGCTCAGAAGGTGATCAGCACGAAGCTGCGGTAGTGGTCGCGGGTGTAGAAGAACTCGTTGCCCTTGCCCTTGACGATCCGGCGGGCGCCGCGGTCCGGGCTGCCGGGGGTCTTGACGGTGTACTCGCGGTAGTAGCCGCTGGCGCACAGCGGCAGCAGCCGCTCCCGGTTCTGGAACACGGTGTCGTCCTGCGGGTACGGGTACGGGCCGCCCTTGCGGATGAGGTTGTAGGTGTCGGTGGCCTGGCTGGGCAGTTGCGACAGCGGCGTCTTGCGGAAGCCGGAGGTGTCGCCGCAGTCGGCCTGGACCCCGGCGGGGCCGGCGGGCTCGGCTGCCGACACGCCTGCTCCGAAGCCGCCCAGCAGCGCGACGACGAACGCGACGAGAATCGCGGTGATGCGGGAACGGTAGTTGGTCATTTTCGGACCGTAACCCGATCCAGTGATCAACGGGGGACGTGCGGATGAACTACCGACGAGCGGACGCCACCGATCGGGCTACACCTCGCCCAACGGCTCAAAGCACGTGAAGGCCACCTTCACCACGTGAGACGTAATGAAGGTGGCCTTCACGTGCTTGGACGGTCAGGCGCGAGTCAGGCGAACTTCTGCAGGAGGCGCTTGTGGACCGTTTCCGGCACCAGGTGGGAGACGTCGCCGCCGTGCGCGGCGACCTCCTTGACCAGCGAGCTGGACAGGAAGCTGTACTCGGGGCTGGTCGGCATGAACAGCGTCTCGACGCCGGTCAGCCTGCGGTTCATCTGCGCCATCTGCAGCTCGTAGTCGAAGTCGCTGACCACCCGCACCCCCTTGGCGATCGAGGCGATGTCGTTCTGCACGCAGTAGTCGACCAGCAGGCCCTGCCAGGAGTCGACCCGCACGTTCGGCAGCTCCGAGGTGATCTCCCTGAGCAGGTCGAGCCGTTCCTCGATGGCGAACAGGCCCTTCTTGTTCTGGTTGACCAGTACCGCCACGACGACCTCGTCGAACAGCGCCGACGCGCGCTCGATGACGTCCAGATGACCGTTCGTCGCCGGGTCGTAGGAGCCGGGACAGACCGCACGCCGCATGGCGCGGACGGTATCAAGCGCCGGTGAACTCGGCCCAGTGCAGGGCGGTGTCGCCGTAACGCCGGACGCGCAGCGCGGCCAGCCCGGCCGGCCACGGCGGCTCCCCCGCCCGCGTCGCCCGCTCGACGATCACCAGCGCGCCCCCGGCCAGCCACCGGCCGGCCGTCAGCGCCGTCAGGACGCCGGTCAGCTCGGCGTCGCCGACGTCGTAGGGCGGGTCGGCCAGCACCAGGTCGAACGGCTCACCGGAACCGGCGCTCAGCACCGCCTCGGCCCGGCCGTGACGGACCTCACCCCCGAGGCCGAGCGCCGCGACGTTGTCCCGCAGGATCGCCGCCGCCCTGCGGTCGGCCTCGACGAACAACGCACTGCCCGCACCCCGGGACAGGGCCTCCAGACCGAGGGCACCGGAGCCGGCGTAGAGGTCCAGCACGGCGGCGCCGTCCAGCTCACCGGCCACCTCGAGCGCGTTGAACAGGGCCTCCCTGACCCGCTCGGACGTGGGCCGGGTCCCCCGGGGCGGCACACGGAGCCTGCGCCCGCCCGCGCTGCCGGCGACGATCCTGGTCACCCCGGCATCCTGCCAGCGTCCGCGCGACTGTGTTTTTGCCCGCCGGTTGGTGATGCCGGGGGCGTAGGCGCGTATTGTCGTTCTTCCCCTTCCCGGCTAGTGAGCTGTAGGAGCAGTGCGTGTCGGAACCTCGGGTCAGACGGGCCGAGATCGCCATCGAACAGACCCATGTCGACCGGGTCTACACCCGGCTCGCCGAGCTTCGTACCCAGGCCGAGGCCATGCGGGCGAAGGGGTACGAACTGGGCCACGGCGCGCAGCGGGAAGCCGTCTTCGAGCAGGCGTCGATGCTGTTCGAGCGGGACATGATGGTCTACCACGCGAACCAGCAGCTGCAGACCCTCGACGCCGAGTACGAGGGCCTGGTGTTCGGCAGGCTCGATCAGACCAGCGGTGAGGCGGTCTACGTCGGCAGGCTGGGCATCCGCGACGCCGAGTTCGACAACCTGGTCACCGACTGGCGCGCACCGGCGGCCGCCGCGTTCTACCAGGCCACCGCCGAGGAACCGATGGACGTCGTGCGGCGCAGGGTGATCCGCTGCTCCGGGCAGACCGTGCTGGACGTCGACGACGACGTGCTGATGGCCGAGGCCGTCCCGGACGACATGCGGATCGTCGGCGAGGGTGCGCTGATGGCCGCGCTCGGCCGGGCCCGCGGCGAGAAGATGCGCGACATCGTCGCCACCATCCAGCGCGAGCAGGACGAGGTCATCCGGGCGCCGTGGCGCGGGGTCACCGAGATCACCGGCGGGCCGGGCACCGGCAAGACGGCGGTGGCGCTGCACCGGGCCGCGTACCTGCTGTACCGGCACCGCCGCCAGCTCGGCGGCGCGGGCGTGCTGGTCGTCGGCCCGTCCGGGGTGTTCACCAACTACATCTCCCGGGTGCTGCCCGCGATGGGCGAGACCAACGTCGAACTCCGGGCACTGGGCGAGGTGCTCGACGGCGCCGAGGGCACGCACCAGGACCCGGCGAGGCTGGCGGCGATCAAGGGTTCGCTGCGGATGCGCAAGATCCTGCTGCGCGGGCTGCGGGATACGCCGCCGGACGTGCCGACGGAGATGCGGATCGTCTACAAGGGCCAGGTCCTCAAGCTCACCGCCAAGGAGCTGGAGAAGGTGCGCCGCAAGGTGCACGTCCAGGGTGGCCCGCCGAACCGGTCCCGGGTCCGGGCGGCGGAGACGCTGCTGGAGGCACTGGCCGACAAGGCCGAGGAACACGCCGAGGACCGGCCGGTCGACCGGGCCGAGCTGATCACCGAGCTGGGCGAGCGGATCGACTTCCACCGGTTCCTGGTGGTCTGGTGGCCGGTGCTGAGCCCCGCCGAGGTGCTGCGCTGGCTCGCCGACGAGCCGCGCCTGGCCAGGGCGGGCAAGGGCCTGCTGAACCGGGATGAGATCAGCGCGCTGGCCGCGTCGTTCGCCGACCGTTCACGTGGCTGGTCGGTGGCCGACGTCGCGCTGCTCGACGAGCTGCGGGTGCTGATCGGCCCGCCGCCGAAGCGTCGCCGCAGGGTCCAGCAGGTCGAGCTGGACGCGGCGCCGACGCAGCGCGGCAGCACCGGTACCGGGCCGCAGCGGCCGGAGCACTACGACGAGTACTCGCACATCGTCGTCGACGAGGCGCAGGACCTCTCGCCCATGCAGTGGCGGATGGTGGGCAGGCGGGGCAAGTACGCCAGCTGGACCGTCGTCGGCGACCCGGTGCAGAGTTCCTGGCCGGATCCGGCCGAGGCCGCGCAGGCCCGTGACCAGGCGTTCGGCGCGCGGACCGCTCGCAGGCGGTACACGCTGCGGACGAACTACCGCAACTCGGCGGAGATCTTCGACCTGGCGGCGCGGGTCGTCGCCGGGACGGCCGCGGAGGGCGAGCTGCCGCACGCCGTGCGAACCACCGGCCTGGTGCCCGAGGTGCGGACCGTGGAGCCGGCCACGCTGGACGGGTCGGTGCGGGCGGCGGCCAAGGAGCTGCTGGACGCGGTCGAGGGCACGGTCGGCGTCATCTGCGCCATGGACAGGGTGCCGGAGATCGAGGGCTGGCTGGCCGGGCACACCGACGAGCGGCTCAAGGTCGTCGGCAGCCTCGACTCGAAGGGGCTGGAATACGACGCGGTGGTGCTGGTCGAGCCGACCGAGCTGATCACCGAGTCCACGACCGGCCGCCGCGTGCTGTACGTGGCGCTGACCCGGGCGACCCAGCAGCTGACCGTACTGGCCTCCGACTCGGACTGGTGTTAGCGGGAAGCTTCCCGGAGGCCTGCGCGTTGGCAATCGTGTGAGCTCACTGTCCGACATCCCGCTGTCCGTACTCGACCTCGCCCCGGTGTCCGCGGGCTCCGACGCACGCGCCGCGCTGCGCGCCAGCGTCGAGCTGGCCAGGTACACCGAGCAGCTCGGCTACCACCGCTACTGGCTGGCCGAGCACCACAACATGCCGGGCATCGCCAGTTCGGCGACGTCGGTGCTGATCGGGCAGGTCGCGGCGGCCACCGAGCGGATCCGGGTGGGCTCGGGCGGGGTCATGCTGCCCAACCACGCGCCGCTGGTCGTGGCCGAGCAGTTCGGCACGCTGGAGGCGTTCTTCCCCGGCCGTATCGACCTCGGCCTCGGCCGCGCCCCGGGCACCGACCAGCGCACCGCGCTCGCGCTGCGTGGTCCGGCCGGGCTGTCGGCCGACGACTTCCCGCAGAAGCTGCGGGAGCTGATGGACTACTTCGACCCGGCCGTCACCGGCCCGGTCACCGCCGTCACGGCGCAGGGCTACGGCCCGCCGATCTGGCTGCTCGGCTCCAGCGGCTTCTCCGCGCGCCTGGCCGGGGCGCTGGGGCTGCCGTTCTCGTTCGCGCACCACTTCAGCGCGGAGAACACACTGCCCGCGGTCGCGCTGTACCGCGACTCGTTCCAGCCCTCCAAGGTCCTCGACGAGCCCTACGTCATGCTCGGCGCGTCGGTCCTGTGCGCCGAGACCGACGAGCGGGCCCGCTACCTCGCCGGTCCCAGCGCGCTGTCGTTCCTGAGCCTGCGCAAGGGCAGGCCGATCCCGCTGCCGACACCGGAGGAGGCCGCGGCCTACGAGTACTCCCCCATCGAGGAGTCGTTCGTCGCCGACCGCTTCGACAGCCAGATCATCGGCTCGCCCGAGACCGTCCACAAGGGACTGGACAAGCTACTGGCCGACACCGGCGCGAACGAGATCATGATCACCACGATGGTCCACGACGAGGCCGACCGCCGTCGTTCCTACGAGCTGGTCGCGGGTCTCAGGGCAGCGGCTTAGCCGAAGACCGCCTCAGCGATCCCGAGCGGGGAGGCCTCGGTCACGACCAACGGTGGCGAGAACCTGGTGTCCTGCGCCGGTCAGGGGAACGGCAGTTGGTAGAGCACGGCGGTGCTGCGGGCGCCGGCCTCGACGGCCACCGCCGTGTTACCCGCGGGCTTCACCGGCACCGGACGGTTCATGTTGCAGGTGGGACCGAACCCCGTGTTGCCTCCCCATGCCTTCACGACACCGGTGTCCAGCAGTACCGCGTTGTGTTCCACTCCGGCGGAGATCGCCACCACACCGGACGGAGCTGGCGTGGGCAAGGTGGCCTCACAGTTGGCGTTGTACCCCCAGGCGACGAGCGTGCCGTCCTCCTTCAGAACCAGATTGTGGTTCCATCCGGCCGCGATGGCCTTTACTCCCGACCGGGCCTGCGGCGGCACCGTGGCTTGCCCGTGCCGGTTGCTCCCCCAGGCGATGACTCCGCCACCCTTCAGCGCCAGACTGTGATCGCCACCCGCGGCGACGGCGGTGACACCTGAGCGGGCTTCGGCCGGAACATCGGTGCGGTTACCCCAGCTGACCACGCTCCCGTCGTTTCGCAACGCCAGGTTGTGCAGGTTCTTCGAGGAGATGGCCACCACACCTGACCGGGCGGCCGCCGGGACCTCGGTGACGCCGAACAACGTGCTCCCCCAGGCATGGACCCGACCGTCCTTCAGAGCCAGCAGATGCCCGAACCCGGAGGCCACGGCGGTCGCGGGCATCGCCTGGGCCGGTATCTGTTTCTGGCCGAAGTTGTTGTCGTTGAACACCACGATGCTGCCGTCGGCCTTCAACGCGATCGTCTGGAGGGTGCTGCTACGCACCTCGACAACGCCACTGGCGACTCCGAAGTTCTTCGCGGCATTCGCGTTGGGGACGTTCTGAGCGAACAGTGGACTGCCGGCGGTCAGTATGCCGCCCCCGGGCCCCGCGGCCGCCTTCGCGGGTGCAGCCGCGGCGCCCGCGGGCAGGGCCGGCGCGGCGGGCACCTCGGGTACCGGTGCGCACGCGGCAGTCACTGCACTCACGGCGAGCAGCGCGACGGCAGCGCGGCGAACGTGCACCCGGGAAGACACGAGGCGTGATGCTACTCGCCGGTAGACGACTTCTCGCAGACCCGGATCGAATTTGTCATCGAACGACAAAACGGCCGTCACCGGTTCCGGCTTCGGTGACAACATTCGCGGCGAGGCCTTGTCGCCTCGACAATCCGGTCGTAGCGTACCGGTCGGTAACCGAGCCGGAACTCTCGCCGGTTATCTCACGAAAGTCTGACGCGACGACCATTGACGGCGAGTCATCGGCGACTCAGGAAACACCGTACCGGGCGAAGAGAAGCGTTAAGAACAATGGAGGCGGTTCAAGGATGAATCGAAGACTCGGCAGTTTCGCGGCCAAGGGCGCAGCACTGTGCATGGCAGCCGGCCTGGCGGCCGCGCTCGGCACCGGCACCGCGCTCGCCGCCGACAAGGTGTACGAGACCGGGGACCTCGCCTACACCTGTGCGTACCCGATCATCGGTGACGGCCCGCTCACCGTGCACGCCAAGGCACTCGGCCCGGACTCGGTCGCCAGCGGTTCCACCGCCACCGTGCACAGCCTCGAGGTGGTCGCCACGGTGCCCGAGGACATCGCCCAGCTGCTGTACAACCTCGCCGGGGTCGACGGCGTACGCGGGGACGCGGACGCCGACGTCTCCGCCAGCGGGGGCACCCTGAGCTCACCGACCGCGAAGGACATCGCCATTCCGGAGCAGCTCTACCCCGGCGCCGGAACCTTCCCGGTCAACGCCCTGCAGGACGCCAACACCGTGATTCCCACGGCGACGGCCGGTCCCGCTCCGGGGCCGCTGACGATCAGCCTGAACAACCAGTTCACGGTCAAGGCCGACTTCCACTTCCTGAACTCGACACCCGAGTGGCAAGCGCAGGATCCCTTCACCTGCACACTCGACCCGGGTCAGGATTCCACCCTGGGAAGCGCACCCATCACGTGACATGCGCGGCATGGCTGGGTGCCCCGGGCGAGCACGTCCGGGGCACCCAGCCATCCCTGCGGTGAAGGACGGAACATGCGACGTCACCTGCCGAGCCGGCTCGGCGCCGGTGCCCTGATCGCGCTGTCGGCAGCCGGCCTCAACGCCGGCCTCGCCGGAGCCGGCCCCGCACCCGAGGAACCTCCCGGGCAGAACTGGTCCGTGCCTGTCGCCGCGCTCCTGGACTACCGGTGCACCGGCACCGACCCCGCCGTGACCTACCCGGTGACGCTGGGAATCACGACCACCGTCCCGGCGTGGGTCGCCCAGGGGCAGTCCGTCGAGCTGGGCGCGCCGGACACCGCGGTCACCCTTCCCCCCGAAGTCCGGCCCCTCCTCGGCAGTCCCGCCGCCATGAGCGGCCGGGTCGCCTTCGAACTCGTCGCCGAGCAGGGCGGCGCCCGAAGGCCGTCGGCGATCGACATCGGGTACGAGAAGATGTCGGTTCCCGAAACCGGTTCGCCACTGCTGTCGGGGAAAGCCACGATTCCTCCCATTCCCACCTCGGGGCCGGCTCAGCTGCGGCTGACCGTGTCGCCACCGACGGTCACCCTGGTCCCGGAACCCGCCGACGGCGCACCACCGCTGGACCCGGCACCCACACCGACGGTGCTCACCTGCTCGCCGGCCGAAGAACTCAACCCGGTTCTCGCGACGGTCGCGGTGGTGCCTCCCGGTGCCGTCCCACCCGCGCCACCGTCCCAGACAGCACCGGGGGCACGTCAGGAGCAGGCCGAGCAGCCAGGTGTGACCGCGGGCGCCCAGGCCGCCGCGGTGCCGAACCTGCTCTTCGCCCCGCCGGAGACGCTGAGTGGGACGTCCACCGTGCTGAAGATCAAGACGAAGATCGCACTGGGGCCGGGATTCATTCCGTACGTCTCGGTGTTCTCGCAAGGAGCGGACAACACGCTCTACACCGAGGCCGCGGTACCGCCTGCCCGTAGCCCATTCCTCGCGTTCGATTTCGTACCCACCAACGGGACCGCCGAGTTTCGCCCCGCCGACGATTCGGGAAGCACGCTGACCGCCGGAACCGGCATCCTGAAGGCGGGACGACTGGAGGTCATGCGCCTCGAGAACGTCATCCGGCTCAGTGACGTCACCATCAACGGCGTGCCCTACGACGTGGGACCGAACTGCCGCACGGAAACACCTGTGAAGATCGCCATCGCCAGCGATCCCAGGACCAACTGGACCCCGACCAACGGCGGGCCGCTGCAGACCATGCCGGACTCGCCTGTTCCCGAGGTCCGGGGGTTCACCATTCCGCCTTTCGTCGACTGCGGTGTCACCGAACGCATCGACGCCCTCGTCACCGGCCTGATCTCCGGGCCGGGAAATCAGCTCAACCTGAACCTTCCGGCGATCAAACTCAAGCCCTGAGGTGTACATGAGACGACTCACCAGCATCGCGGCCAGCGTCGCCCTGGCCACGGCCGCGACCGGACTGTTCTCCGCGACCGCGGCACTCGCAGCCACCGACCAGACCTACTCGACCGGCAATCTGGACTTCACCTGCAACTTCCCGCTGATCGGCGAAACGGCCATCACCGGCAACGTCACGTTCGACGGCCCCAGCTCGGTGCCGTCGGGCTGGAGCGGTCAGCCGTCCAGACTGGAGGCGACCGGCGTCATCCCGCCCGACGTCGCGGACGCCATCCGCTCGCTGGCCGGCGTCGACGGTCTGCGCGGCAGTACGGCCGGTGACGCGACACTGACGAACGCGACCCCGGCGTCGGTGTCGCTCGGACTGGACTTCGGTGAGCACTTCATCTCCGGCCCGCCGGGCATCCCGTGGGTGATCGTGGCCCGGCCCGCCGCGGGCACCGTGCTGCCGACCATCACGGCCGGCGCACCGGGGACCGTCACCGCGAGGCTGTCCGGCACGTTCGAGGTGGCCTTCGACGTGCACTACGTCAACGAGGGCTGGCAACGTGCGGACAACGTCGGGTGCTGGCTGAACGCGGGCCAGGACCCGGTGTTCTCGCCGCCGATGACGGTCACCTCCGGCGTCTTCGGCTGACGTTCCACGCACGTGAAGGCCACCTTCACCACGTCTGACGTGGTGAAGGTGGCCTTCACGTGCATCGGGGGCGTCGGTGACGGGTCAGGACGTACCGGTCGTCGGCTTGCCCAGGGTGAACGTGAGCTTGTTGTCCGGCCCGGAGATCATCGAGCTGAGCGCGGCGTCGAGCACCGGGCAGCCGCCGAACTTCGGGATCGTGTAGACGCCCTCCAGGTTGCCACCGTTGAACACGGTGAACGAACCGGTGGACTTCAGATCGACCACGACCGGCTCAGCCGTCGTGCACTTCGCGCCGATCATCGGGATGACGCCCACCCAGATGTCGGTCAGCTGCAGGTTGAAGCTGGACCGCGCGGTGAGCGCGCCCTGCTTGATCTCGCCGACCGCGGGGCCGGTCGGCAGCACGGTGACGGTGGCCTTGGCCGGGATGAAGCCGACGACCTCGAACGTGGCCTGCGACGGCGGCAGGCTGATGTCGCCGACGATGTCACCACCGCCCGGCTTGGGCGTCACCGTCGACTTCAGCGTTCCCGGGCCCAGCTTCAGCTCGCCGCCGGTCTTGGCCACGATCGACGTGCCGGAGACCGGGTAGGTGAGCTTGAGCTCGGCCGCGGAGGCGGGGGCGGCGGAGAGCACGCTCGCGCCGAGCGCCACGGTCGCGGCGACGAGGCCGAGGCCGATCCGCCTGCCGGGTCTGGACGTGGACGTACGCGACATTGCGGTACCTCAATTCCAGGAATGTCGAGCAACGAAGTTTACTGGCCAGTAGGCTACGTACGGCCCCACCCCTCGTAAAGCATCAAGAAATTGTTCGCCCCGGCAGACAACTCACAGCATCCGCTTTGTCATCGGATGACAAAAACGCTTCCGGTTACGTCCCCGTGACCGGTGGATTGCCCCGGAATTCTTGTCACCGGCAACGGGACGCGGTTAGCGTACTGGCCAGTAATCTATTCCCTCGGCCATTCCGCCGAATGGACTACTCACCGTTTTCAGGGGAGGTGGCGTGGCGACACGGACCAGACCGGGCAACGGTTTCCCCGGAGCGGGGGCCATCCGTCAGGCAGGCCGGCTCTACGCGCTGGGCCTGGACGTGGCGCGCTGCCTGTTCAAGCGCCCCTTCCAGTTCCGGGAACTGGTGCAGCAGTTCTGGTTCATCGCCAGCGTCTCGATCCTGCCGACAGCGCTGGTGTCGATCCCGTTCGGCGCGGTCATCGCGCTGCACCTGGGTTCGCTGACCACCCAGATCGGCGCGCAGTCCTACACCGGCGCGGCCAGCGTGCTCGCCATCATCCAACAGGCCAGCCCGCTGGTGACCGCGCTGCTCATCGCGGGCGCGGGCGGCAGCGCGATGTGTGCCGACCTGGGCTCGCGCACCATCCGCGAGGAAATCGACGCCATGGAGGTTCTCGGCGTCTCCCCCGTGCAGCGACTCATCGTGCCCAGGGTGCTGGCGGCCATGGGCGTCGCCGTCTTCCTCAACGGCATGGTCAGCGTCGTCGGCGTACTCGGCGGCTACTTCTTCAACGTCGTCATGCAGAACGGCACACCGGGCGCCTACCTGGCCAGCTTCTCGGCGCTGGCCCAGCTTCCCGACCTGTGGATCAGCGAGATCAAGGCGCTGATCTTCGGCTTCGTCGCCGGTATCGTCGCCGCCTACCGCGGGCTCAACCCCAAGGCCGGCCCCAAGGGCGTCGGCGACGCGGTCAACCAGTCGGTCGTCATCACGTTCCTGCTGCTGTTCCTGCTCAACCTGGTACTGACCGCGCTGTACGTGCAGCTCGTACCGCCGAAGGGCATGTGATGTTGCTGCACGAGGACTCCACGCTGCGCAGGGCCGGCCGTGCCGTCGACCGGCGGTTCTCCTTCCTCGACACCCTCGGCGACCAGCTGCTGTTCTTCCTCCGCGCGCTGGCCTGGGTGCCGCGCGCGATCCGCCGCTACGTCAGGGAGATCGTCCGGCTGCTGGCCGAGGTGAGCTTCGGCTCGGGCGCGCTGGCCGTCATCGGCGGAACGATCGGCGTGATGGTGGGCATGACCGTGTTCACCGGGTCGGTCGTCGGCATCCAGGGCTACTCGGCGCTGAACCAGGTGGGCACCTCGGCGTTCGCCGGGTTCATCTCCGCCTACTTCAACACCCGCGAGATCGCGCCGCTGGTGGCCGGGCTCGCGCTGTCGGCGACGGTGGGCTGCGGGTTCACCGCGCAGCTGGGCGCCATGCGGATCTCCGAGGAGATCGACGCGCTCGAGGTCATGGGCGTGCCCAGCGTGCCGTACCTGGTGACCACCCGGATCGTCGCGGGCTTCGTCGCCATCATCCCGCTCTACGCCATCGGCCTGCTGACCTCCTACATCGCCTCCCGCCAGGTGACCATCTGGTTCTACGGGCAGTCCGCGGGCACCTACGACCACTACTTCGCGTTGTTCCTGCCACCCGAGGACGTGCTGTGGTCGTTCCTCAAGGTGCTCGTGTTCAGCGTCGTGGTCGTGCTGACCCACTGCTACTACGGCTACCGCGCCACCGGCGGGCCCGCGGGCGTCGGCGTGGCCGTCGGCCGGGCAGTGCGCACCGCGATCGTGACCGTGGCCCTGCTGGACTTCTTCCTCAGCCTGGCCATCTGGGGCGCGACGACGACGGTGAAGGTGGCCGGATGACCCGCGACGCCCGCCGACGCAAGTACGTCCACCGCACCGCCGGGGTGGTGCTGCTGGCCGTGCTGGCGAGCCTGGCCGCGCTGTCGGTCGCCGTCTACAACAAGGAGTTCACCGAGTCGGTGATCGTGACGCTGCGCACCGACCGGATCGGCAACCAGCTCAACCCGCAGTCCGAGGTGAAGGCCCGCGGCGTGGTGGTCGGCGAGGTCCGGCAGGTCAACGCCACCCCGGAGGGCGCCGACATCACGCTTGCGCTCGACCCGCGCAGCGTCGGCAGGCTGCCCCGGGACGTCTCCGCGCTGCTGGTGCCCAAGACCCTGTTCGGCGAGCGGTACGTCCAGTTGTCCATTCCGGACGGTGCGGCCAAGCCCGCGCTGGCACAGGGGGACGTGATCAGCCAGGACCGTTCGGCCAACGCCATCGAGCTGGAGAAGGTGTTCAGCGACCTGCTCCCGGTGCTCAAGGCCGTCCAGCCGCAGAAGCTGGCCACCACGCTGACCGCGGTGGCCACCGCACTCGACGGCCGGGGCGAGCAGCTCGGCGACACGCTGGTCACCGCCGCCGGGTACCTGGAGGAGTTCAACCCGCACCTGCCCGACCTCAACCGCAACGTCGCCGACCTGGCCAGGGTGAGCCAGCTCTACGGCGACATCGCGCCGGACCTGCTGGACGCGCTCACCGACTCGGCGACGAGCCTGCGCACGGTCGCCGAGAAACACGGCGAGCTGTCCGCGCTGTACCCGGCCGTCGGCGGCAGCGCCCGCGACCTCACCCGGTTCCTGGAGGCCAACCGGCACAACCTGATCCGGCTCGCCGTGTCCGCCAGGGAACCGCTGGAGGTCGCCGCCCGCTACTCCCCCAGCTTCCCCTGCACGCTCAAGGCGATGACCGACCTCAAGCCCGCGATGGACAAGGCACTGGGCGTGGGGACCGACGAACCCGGCCTGCACATCCGCGGGCTGGCCACCGAGAGCCGCGGCAAGTACCTGCCCGGCGTCGACGACCCGGTGTTCGACGCGGCGGGCGGGCCGCGGTGCTACCCGAGCGGGGTCGCGCCCGCCGACACCCCCGCCACCGCCGCGCCGGCGGCGGTGGCGCCCCCCGCCGCGCCGGGCAGCGGCGGGCTGGGACTGCCGAACTCGCCACAGGAACAGGAGCTGGTCGCCACGATCGCCGGAGCCCAGCTGGGCAAGCCGGCCGGTGCGGTGCCGGCCTGGGGCAGCGTGCTGCTCGGGCCGCTCTACCGGGGTGCGGAGGTGGAGCTGCGATGAGGAAGTTCGTCGCGCCGCTGATCAAGGGCCTGCTGTTCATCCTGGTCACCGCGCTGGCCACCACCGTGCTGGCCGTGTCGATCTCCAACACCGACGTCGGCGACGCCGACCACTACGCCGCGCGCTTCACCGACGCCACGGCACTCAACACCGGCGACGACGTGCGGATCTCCGGTGTCCGGGTCGGCCAGGTGGAGGAACTGTCCGTTGTGGACCAGCACATCGCGCTGGTCCGGTTCAGCGTCGAACGCGGCCGGGTACTGCCCGCCGACGTCCGCGCCACCATCAAGTACCGCAACATGGTCGGCCAGCGCTACGTCGCGCTGGAGCGCGGCTCGCAGCCGGGTGCGCCGGCACTGGCCCCGGGCGGGGAGATCCCGCTGGAGCGGACCACGCCCGCACTGGACCTCACCGACCTGTTCAACGGGTTCAAACCGCTGTTCCAGGCGCTGTCCCCACCGGACGTGAACAAGCTGTCCGGCCAGATCGTGCAAGTGCTGCAGGGCGAGGGCGGCACGATCGAGGCGCTGCTGGCCCACACCGCGTCGCTGACCTCGACGCTGGCCGGGCGTGACCGGGTGATCGGCGAGGTCATCACGAACCTGAACACGGTGCTGCGCACGGTGAACAGCAAGGGCGACCGGCTGGGCACGGTGGTCACCACGGCCCAGCAACTGGTGTCCGGACTAGCCCAGGACCGGACCGCGATCGGCGAGTCGATCGAGGGCATCGCCGCGCTGTCGTCGGCCACCGCCGGGCTGTTCGAAGCGGCCCGGCCGCCACTGAAGGAGTCGATCGCCGGGCTGCACGAGCTGTCCGGGAACCTCCTCACCGGCCAGGCCGACGTCGAGCGCTTCCTGACGCTGCTGCCGGAGAAGATGGCCGCGATCGGCAAGCTCGGCTCGTACGCCTCGTGGATGAACGGCTTCCTGTGCGAGGGCGTGGTGCTGACCGACCCCGCGCGGGGCTACACCTCGGACGAGAGCAGGTGCCGCCGGTGACGTCGTTCAAGGAACGCAACCCGTTCACCATCGGCGTGATCGGCTCGGTGGTGCTGGCCGCGGTGGTGACCACGGCGTTCTACGCCGAGGAGCTGCCGATCATCGGGGGCGGCACCACCTACCACGCGGAGTTCGGCGAGGCAGCCGGGCTGCAGGCCGACGACGAGGTCCGGGTGGCGGGCATCAAGGTCGGCGAGGTCACCGACGTCGAGCTGGCCGAGGACCGGGTGCGCGTGGCGTTCCGGGTGTCCGACGTCTGGCTGGGCAACCGCACCACCGCGGAGATCAAGATCAAGACGTTGCTGGGGCGCAAGTTCCTGTCCCTGTACCCGACCGGCGACGCCGCACTGGACCCGGACACGCCGATCACACTGGATCGCACGGTCACCCCGTACGACGTGACCGAGGCGTTCAGCGGGCTGGCCAACACCGTCGGCGCCATCGACACCGGCCAGCTGGCGCAGAGCTTCCGCACGCTGTCGGAGACGTTCGCCGACTCGCCGCAGCACGTGCGTACCGCGCTCGAAGGCCTGACCGCGCTGTCGCGCACCATCTCCGAACGCGACGAGCAGCTGGCCCAGCTGCTGGCCAACACGAGGACGGTCGCCACCAGCCTGGCCGGCTCGGGCACGGCGTTCGAGAAGCTGCTCGGCGACGGCAACCTGCTGCTCACCGAGCTGACCCACCGGCGAGAAGCCATCTCCGCACTGCTCACCGGCGCCCGCAGGCTGGGTGAGCAGCTGTCCGGGCTGGTCGCGGACAACAAGGCCCAGCTCGGACCGGCGCTGGCGCGGCTGAACAGCGTCGCGGAGATCCTGCAGCGGCACACCGAGAACCTGGACCGCGGGCTGGCCCTGGCCGGCCCGTACTTCCGGCAGGTCAACAACATCATGGGCAACGGCCGCTGGCTGGACTTCTACCTGTGCGGCCTCATACCGGAGAACCGCGACCCGTGTACCCCACCGGGCTTCGAAGGGACGGGACCGAGGTGAGCACACGTTTCCAGGTCCGCATGAGCAAGGTCTTCGTCGTCATCACGGTGGCGGCGGTGGTCGTCGCCGGTGCGCTGTGGTGGATCTTCAGCGGTGACGGTGACAAGCGGGTCACCGCCCAGTTCGGCCGCGCGGTCGGCGTGTACGCGGGGTCGGACGTGCGGCTGCTCGGCGTGCGCATCGGCGAGGTCGAGGAGGTGACCCCGGTCGGCGACCGGGTCGACGTGCGGCTGCGGGTCGACGGCACCGCGCCGGTCGCGGCGAACACCAGGGCGCTGGTCGTCGCGCCGAGCGTGGTGTCCGACCGCTACGTCCAGTTCTCCACGCTGGCCCGGCGCGGCACGGAACGGATCGCCGACGGCGCGCTGATCGGCGTCGAGCGCACCGCGACGCCGGTCGAGCTGGACGAGCTGTACGCCAGCCTCAACACGCTGACCCACGCGCTGGGACCGCAGGGCGCCAACGCCAACGGGGCGCTGTCGGAGCTGCTGCGCACCGGCGCGGCCAACCTCGCCGGCAACGGCCGTGCCATCAACGACAACATCGGCAACTTCGCCCAGCTCGCCCGCACGCTGGCAGACTCGAAGGAGGACCTGTTCGGCACGGTGGACCAGCTGCGGACGTTCACGAACATGCTGGCCACCAACGACGGGCAGGTGCGGGCGGTCAACACCAAGCTGGCCGAGGTGGCCCAGCTGCTGGCCGCCGACCGGGAGGAACTGTCCGGCGCGCTGGCGGCACTGGGCGCCTCGCTCGGTGAGGTGCAGGCGTTCATCCGGGACAACCGGGTCGCCCTGAAGTCCACTGTGGACCGGCTGGCGCACGTCACGCAGAACCTGGTGGACAACCGGGCCGAGCTGGCCGAGGCGCTGGACTCGATGCCGCTGGCGGTGGAGAACGTCGGCGGCGCGTTCGACGCGCGGTCGGGCACGCTGCAGGGCCGCCCGAACATGGAGTACTTCATTCCGGGCGGACCACCGCTCCCCTTGCCTGTGAGCGGGCGATGAAGCGGCGGGTGGCGGCCGTGGCGGCCGCGCTCTGCCTGGTGACCGCGGGATGCTCGGGGGACGGTTTCGGCGGCGTCTACGACCTGCCGCTGCCCGGCGGCGCCGACCTCGGCGAGTCGCCGTACCGGGTCACCGTGCAGTTCGCCGACGTGCTGGACCTGGTTCCGCAGGCGGCGGTGAAGGTCGCCGACGTCGCCGTCGGCCGGGTCGAGTCGATCAAGCTGGGTGGCGACGGGTGGACCGCCGAGGTCGTGGTGGCCGTCAACGGCGACGTGGTGCTGCCTGCCAACGCCGTCGCCCGGCTGCGGCAGTCCAGCCTGCTGGGCGAGAAGTTCGTCGAACTGGCACAGCCCACGGCACCGCCCGATCCGGCGCGGCTGGGTGAGGGGGCGCTGATCCCGGCCGACCGGACCAACCGCAACCCGGAGTTCGAGGAGGTGTTCGGGGCGCTGTCGATGCTGCTCAACGGCGGCGGCATCGGTCAGCTCCAGACGATCAGCCAGGAACTGTCGAAGGTGATGACCGGCAACGAGGAGGAGATCCGGTCGTTCCTGTCCGGCGTGCGGCAGCTCATGGGCAATCTGGACACCCACCGCACGGACATCGTCGAGGCACTGGACGGGCTCAACCGGCTGGCCACCACCCTGGCCGCCCGCACCGACCAGATCGACACCGCGCTCGACGACCTGGCGCCGGGCATGCGCTCGCTGGCCGAGCAGCGCACGATGCTGGTGTCCATGCTGCAGTCGCTGGACCAGCTGTCGACGGTGGCCGTCGACACCATCACCCGCAGCAAGAACGACATGGTGGCCGATCTCAAGGCACTCGCGCCGATCGTGCACCGGCTCGCCGAGGCCGGTCAGGACCTGCCGAGGGCACTGGAGATCCTGCCGACGTTCCCGTTCACCGATCCGGTGCTGGACGCGGTGAAGGGCGACTACATGAACATGTTCATCGAGATCGTCCCCCAGGGCGAGGTGCCCCCGCCGGAGGCCACGCTGCCGCTGCCCGCGGCGGGCACCGTCACCAACTCCGGGGGTGAGCGCTGATGCTGACCCGGGTGGTACGGGCCCAGGTGATCGCGTTCGTCGTGATCGCGCTGGCGGTCGTCGCGTTCGTCGGCGCGCGGTACGCGGGCGTCGACCGGCTGTTCGGCGGCAGCGGCTACCTGGTGAAGGTGCGGCTGGCCGACGGCAGCGGCGTGTTCACCGGCGGCGAGGTCACCTACCGGGGCGTGGCCGTCGGGCGGGTCGGCGAGCTGCGGCTGACCGACGACGGCATGGAGGCGGACCTGCGCATCGACTCCGGCGCGCCGGCGATTCCCAGCAACACCATGGCGGTGGTCGCCAACCGGTCCGCCGTCGGCGAGCAGTACGTCGACCTCCAGCCACGCACGGCCGACGGGCCGTTCCTGGAGGACGGTTCGGTGATCGGCGTCGAGTCGACCCGGCTGCCGCTGCCGGTGAGCGAGGTGATGACGAACCTGAGCGCGTTCAACGCCTCCGTGCCCACCGACGCGTTGCGCACGGTCGTCGACGAGCTGGGCACCGCGCTGCACGGGTCCGGGCCGAACCTGCAGGTGCTGATGGACTCGGCGACGTCGTTCACCGACACCGCCGCCGCGCACCTGCCGCAGACCACGGAGCTGCTCAGCGACGGCACGACCGTCCTGCGCACGCAGCTGGACTCGGCGCAGGCGTGGCGGACGTTCAGCAGCAACGCCGCGTTGTTCGCCCGCGAGCTGGCAGGCGCCGACGGCGACCTGCGCAGGCTGATCGGGACCGCGCCGCTGGCCGCCACCCAGCTGACCGGGCTGTTGAAGGACACCGACCCGGGGCTGCCGATCCTGGTGGCGAACCTGCTCACGACGTCGGACCTGTTCCACACGCGCACCGCGGGGATGGAGCACCTGTTCGTGCACGTGCCGAGGGCGGTGGCGGCCGCGTCGACGTCGATCACCCCCGAGTCGGCCCAGCTGTCGGTGGCGCTGACGTTCCGTGATCCGCCGCCGTGCCAGCAGGGCTACGAGGGCACCGAGCGGCGCCTGCCCACCGACCTCACGCCGAAGGCGTGGAACACCGGGGCGGCGTGCACGCTGCCCTACGGCGACGCCAGCTCGGTCCGCGGCTCGCAGAACGCGCCCAAGGGCGGTGTGCCGCCCGCCGCGGTGCCCGGATCGGGCACGCAGAGCGCGCCGCTGGGCCTGCCCGCGCTGACCACGGTGGCGACCGATCTGGAGGGGATGCTGTGGCTACCCAGGTGAGGATCGCGTGGGGGCTGGTGCTGGTGGCGGTGGTGTTCGCCGGCTGGGCGGGTTGGTCGTGGCTGTCGGCGGCGACCGACGACGGTCTCGGCTACGCCGCCGAGCGCGACGCCGCGCTGGCCGCGGGACGTGAGCAGGTCGCCGTGCTGAACTCGCTGGACCACACGAGGGTCGACGCCGACATCGCCCGCTGGCTGGAGGCGTCGACCGGTCCGCTGCGAGAGCGGCTGGCGGGCACCGACGCCGCCACCCGGCAGGCCTGGCGGGACGGCGGCACGGTGTCGAAGGGGACCGTGCTCGACGCGGCTGTCAGCGAGCTGGACGACCACGCGGGCACCGCCCGGCTGCTGGCGTCGGTGGAGATCACCGTCGCCAAGGCGGGTGCGGCGCCGTCGGTGGACCGCAACCGGTTCACGGCGAAGCTGACCCGCACCGACGCGGGCTGGAAGCTCAGCGCGCTGGACCAGGTGGGGGTGGGCGGATGACGATGGTGGCGCCGGCCGAGGTGGTGGTCGCCGAGCCGCAGCGGCGGCCGTCGCGGGTGCTGCCGCTGGTGGTCGTGGCGCTGGTGCTGACCGGGCTGGGGACGTGGTTCACGATCGAGGCGCGGCAGCTGACCGGGTCGTCGTCCGCGGCCAACACGGCGCTGGTCGACGTGAACGCGACCGCGGAGGTCGACGCGGCGGTCACCAGCGCGCTGAACCGGATCTTCTCGTACTCCCACGCCGACACGGCGGCCACCGAGCGGGCTGCGGCGTCGGTGCTGCGGGGTAAGGCGCTGGACGACTACCGGGTGCTGTTCGAGCGGGTACGTGCCGACGCGCCGGCCCAGAAGCTGGTGCTGACCAGCCGGGTGGTGAGCACGGCCGTCCAGCGGATCGACGGTGACGGTGCGACGGTGCTGGCGTTCCTGACCCAGTCCGCGACGCGGGCGGGCGTGCCCGCCGGCACGGCGGCGGCGCAGCTGTCGGTGACGGCCCAGCGCGTCGACGGCACCTGGCTGATCACCGGCCTCACCCCGCGCTGACCGCCCCCGCGAGTCCACCACTCAGCCCCCGCGAGTCCACCACTCAGCCCCCGCGAGTTGACCACTCAGGCCGTTCGGGAGCACCCGACACACGGCGCGTGAAAGCTCGTGAAGGCCACCTTCACTACGTCACACGTACTGAAGGTGGCCTTCACGTGCTTTGGGCTTCGCCGAGGCCCCTGGGTGCGGGCGGGCAACTCGCGGGGTGCGGGCGGTGGACTCGCGGGGCAGGAACGTGCAACTCGGGGGGCGGGAAAGGCGGACTCGCGGGGTGCGGGTGGTGGACTCGCGCGGGTCAGGCGCGGGCACTCAGGCGCGGGCCGGGCAGGTCGGGCAGGCGGTAGGCGGGCCAGGGCACGGCCGTCGCGGGACGGGCCGCCGTGCGGTCGGCACGCAGCACCAGTTCCATGGCGAACCGGGTCGCCGGGTCGGCCAGCTGCTCACCGAACGTGGCATGCAGCTGCCGCATGCGGTAGCGGACGGTCTGCGGGTGGACGTTCAGCCGCTCGGCGATGCCCAGCACGCTGCCCTGGGTGTCCAGCCACGCCCGCAGCGTCTCGGTCAGCCGTTCCTTCTGCTTGTCGGTCATGCCCTCCAGCGGCGCCAGCACGGTCCGGCGCAGGTGCGTGACGAGCTGCTCGTCCGAATGCAGCAACAGGGTCGCCAGGTGCTCGGACGAGAACGTGGTGCGCCCCGGCGGCAGCACCCCGTCGTCGACGAGGGCCAGCGCGCGGCGGGCCCAGCGCAGCGAGTCGGCGACGAACTCCAGCCGCACGGTCGGCCCCACCGACATCCGGCATCCGGGCAGCGCCCGCTGCACGTTCGCCAGCCGCTCCTCGGTCAGCTCACCGGGCACCAGCAGGACCGGCTCGTGGGTGTCCAGCTCGGCCAGGATGTCCGCGTCCAGGGAGGGGTGCCTGCGGACGTGCCCGCTCACCGGCGTCGGCCGCAACGCGATCGGCGTCGCCTCCTCCGGCACGGCCCAGCCGGTCAGCTGCGCCAGTTCGGCGATGGCCTCCCTGGGCACCAGCGGACGTTCCAGCAGCAACTGCAACAGCCTGCGCCGCCACGTCTCCAGCGCGCCCGCCGACGACGCCTTGGCCTCCAGGTAGCCGTCCAGCGCGATCGAGGCCAGCTCGTCGATGAACGCGAACATCGCGTCGGCCAGCTGCGACATCACCGCCGACGACAGCCCGCTACGCCTGCCGATCCGCATGATCCGCCGCCACGCCACCCTGGCCCCCACCCGGTAGGCGGCCTGCAGTGTGTCCAGGCTGCGGCCCTCCCGCATCTCGTTCTGCCCGAGCTTGCGGTGGACCTCCAGCGAGTTCTGCTTCGGCGCGCCGGGGTCGGCGATCTGCTCGACGAACATCGTGATCGCATGCTCGACGCCGGCCCGGATCGAACGGCCGTACGGCCCGTCCAGTGGGCGCGCGTACTCGGGAATCTGCGAGCGCACCTCGCCGACGATGTCCTCGGCGAGGCTGGGCAGTTCGGGCCGGAAGATGTCGGCGAGCCTGGGTGGCAGGGATACCTCGGCGCGCTCGACCGTCATCGCAGCCCCTTCGCTTCGTCCGATGGTGACACCGGACACATCGAAAAAGTAGCCGGGAACGTGTCACAAACCCCAGAGGAAACCGATTTCTTGTCACCGTTGTGACAGGTTCACACGCTGACCCCGCACTCGGCTGACAACTGACCGCGCCCGGTCAGACCAACGCGTACCGCCGTCTGCGCAACGGCGTGCACAGACCGGCCAGGCAGGCCGCCAGCGCCGCCGACCCGACACACACCAGCGCGCCGGACGTTCCCCACACGCCGGCCAGACCGCCGCCGAGCACCGCCCCGAGGGGCTGCCCGCCCCACGCGATCATCCGGCCGGTCGTGTTGACCCTGCCCTGCAACTCGTCCGGCGTGACCCGCTGGCGGACCAGGATCCCGTTCAGCACCACCAGGGTGTTCGACGCCTGCCACAACGCCAGCGCGGCCAGCGCGACCGGGAACGTCGTGGCCAGCACCCAGCCGAGCAGGAACACCCAGCTCAGCAGCAGGCCGCCGAGCGTCACCCAGCCCGGCGGCAACGCCCGGCTGAGCCTGGGCAGCACGACGGTCGCCAGCAGCGCGCCCGCGCCTACGGCGGCGTAGAGCAGGCCGATCCTGGCGTCGTCGGCGGCCAGCCCGAGCTGTTCGACGGCCGCGGGCAGCAGCAGGGCCAGCACCGCACCGGCGGCCAGGCTGTTGCCGATGCCGAGCAGGGTGAGCGGCCGGATCAGCGGATGCCGCCAGACGTAACGCAGTCCTTCGGCGATGTCACCCCGCAACGGCCGTCCGGCGGGCGCCGACGCCGCCCGCAGCAGCGGCAGCCGGGCCAGCAGCACGGCGGCGACGGCGTAGCTGAGCGCGTCGATGCCGATCGCGTTGGCAGGCCCCAGCGAGGCCGCGACCACCCCGCCGACGCCGGGGCCGAGCATGGAGATCACCGTGCTCAGGCCCGAGCTGACACCGGTGGCCTCGGCCAGCTTGTCCCGGCCGACCAGTTCGGGGATGGCGGAGAAGCTCGCCGCGTCGAAGAACACCCCGGCGGCGGCCGTGCACAACGCGGCCACCAGCAGGTGGGCGGTGCCGAGCACACCGAACGCGTCGGCGAGCGGGACACTGGCCAGCACCGCGGCCTGCCCGACGCTGGTCACCACCATCACCGCGCGCCGCGACCACCGGTCGGCCAGCGCACCGGCGAGCAGGCCGAACAACAGGTAGGGCAGCACTTCGGCGGCGGTGAGCAACGCGGTCAGCGCGGGGCTGCCGGTGCGCTGGAAGACCAGCATCGGCAGCGCGACCAGGGTGATGGCGGTACCGGCCCAGGAGACCGTGCGGGCGACGGTGAACACGACGAACCGGCCGTCGGTCCACAGCGATCGCTCCGATCGCGTGCGCAACGCCACTGGCAAACCCCCCGCCATCCAAGCTATTGGAAATGATAGTCATGTACATCTAATCAGACGGCGGCCGGTAAGATCGACCGGCTGGCCTTCGGCGGACCTCGACGGCAGGGTGGGTAGTGACGCGCGGACATCCACATCCGATCTCTGGCAAGGCTTATCCCCTCTTCCTCCTGGCGCTGCTGGCCGCGACGGTCGTCGCGCTGGCCACCGGCGTCACCCTCGGCACCGTCGGGGTGGACACCGCCGAGCTGTGGCGGATCCTCGGCCATCACCTGCTGGGCATCGGCTCGGCGGGATCGCTCGATCCCATCGACGACGCGATCATCTGGGACCAGCGCGCTCCGCGCGTGTTCCTTGCCCTGATCGTGGGAGCCGGCCTGTCGGTGGCGGGCGTCGTGCTGCAGGCCGTCGTGCGCAACCCGCTGGCCGAGCCGTACATCCTCGGCGTCTCCTCCGGCGCGTCGGCCGCGGCGGTCGCGGTGCTGACGCTCGGCGCGGCCGCCGTCGGCGGGCTCGGGGTCTCCGCCGCTGCCTTCGCGGGCGCGATGCTCGCACTGGGGCTGGTGCTGCTGCTCGGCAGGCGCGGCGGCCAACTAGCGCCCACCCGGCTGCTGCTGGCCGGCGTCGCCATCGGCTACCTGCTCCAGGCCGTCACCAGCTACCTGCAGATCAAGGCCAGTCCGGACCAGCTCGCCGGCGTGGTGTTCTGGCTGCTGGGCTCGCTGTCCGGCGCCCGGTGGGACCAGCTCGGCCTGCCCGCGGCCATCGTCACGGCCTGCACCGTGCTGCTGTTCGCGCAGTCACGCAGGCTGAACCTGCTGTTGCTCGGTGACGACGCGGCCGCGGCACTGGGCGCCCAGCTGACCCGGCTACGGGTCGGGCTGCTGGTGACCGCCGCGCTGCTCACCGGCGCGGTCATCTCGGTGGCGGGCGGGGTCGGGTTCGTCGGGCTGGTCGTTCCGCACGTCGTCCGGCTGCTCGTCGGCGCCGAGCACCGCAAGCTGCTGCCCGCCGCCGCACTCGCCGGTGCCTGCTACCTCGCGCTGGTCGACCTGCTCGGCCGCGTGCTGTCGGACACCGAACTGCCGCTGGGCATCCTCACGGCGGTGATCGGCGTGCCGTTCCTGCTGTGGCTGCTGCGCAGGGAGGTGACCACGTGAGCACCGTGCGGTTCGACGGCGTCTCGGTGGCCATCGACGGGGTGCACATCGTGCACGGCGTCGAACTGGAGGCCCGCGACGGCGAGATCGTCGGCGTGCTGGGCCCGAACGGCAGTGGCAAGTCGACGCTGCTGCGCTCGCTGTACCGGGCGCTGCGGCCGCATGCCGGGGCCGTCCTGGTCGACGGCGACGACGTCTGGCGCGACCTGTCCGCCCGCGCCGCCGCCCGCCGCACGGCGGCGGTCACCCAGCACTCGGCCGAGGAGTTCCGGCTCAGCGTGCGGGAGGTCGTGCTGATGGGCCGTACCCCGCACCAGTCGCTGCTGGCCCCGGCGACCGCCACCGACCACCGCATCGCCGACACCGCGCTGGAACAGGTCGGCATGGACCACGCCGGGCACCGGCTGTTCGGGACGCTGTCCGGCGGCGAACGGCAGCGGGTGGTGCTGGCCCGCGCGCTGTGCCAGCAGAGCAGGGTGCTGGTGCTCGACGAGCCGACCAACCACCTCGACATCGCCCACCAGCTGGAGTTCCTCGACCTGGTGGCGGCGCTGCCGACCACCACGGTCGTCGTCCTGCACGACCTCAACCTGGCCGCGGCCTACTGCGACCGGCTCTACCTGCTCGACGGCGGCCGGGTGGTCGCCGCCGGGCCGGTCGCCGACGTCCTCACCCCCGAGACGGTGCGCGAGGTGTTCGGGGTGTCCGCCACGCTCGGCAGGCACCCGGTGTCCGGCGCGCCGCACCTGTTCTTCTCCAGATCCGACACCGAAGGGACCCCGGAATGCGCGACCTGACCAGGCGGAGCTTGCTGATCGCTGTTGCCGGTGCCGCGGCCACCGCCGCCTGCTCCGCCTCGGGTGAACGGCCGCAGGCCCCCGCGGCCGGTGCCGCCCCGGGCTTCCCGTTGACGGTCGGCAACACCGGCCGCACGCTGACGTTCGCCGCGCCACCCGCCCGCATCGTGTCGCTGTACCCGAGCATGACCGACCTGCTCATCGCGCTCGGCGCGGAGGGCAGGCTGGTCGGCCAGGCCGGGACCGGCTACTCGGCACCGCAGCCGCAGTACAAGGACAAGGCAGCCGCGGTGCCGGTGCTCGCCGACACCGAGGCCACCACGGAGGCGCTGCTCAACGCCCGTCCCGACCTGGTCGTCTCCGACCAGGAGTACCACTTCGACGGCAAGCGCCTGCCCCGCCGCGACGACCTGGCCGGGCGCGGCATCCAGGTCTACATCAACCGTGCCCTGCACGAGCCGACGAAGGTGACCTCGACCGTGCCGGACTCCTTCGCCGACGTCCTCGACCTCGGCCGCATCCTCGGCACGACCCACCTCGCCGAGCCGCTCACCGCGGGCCTGCGCCAGCAACTGTCCGATGTGGAAGCTAGGCTGGCCGGGGTGACGCCGGTCGGGGCGGTACTGCTGACCAGCTACGACTCTGCTCTGTACGCACACGCGGGTGGGCTGTACGGAGACGTGCTGACCAGGGCCGGAGCACGCAACCTCACCGAACAGGCGGAAATTCCGGCCGGGGAGTATTACGGTCAGCTGAGCCCCGAGGTGATCGCCAGGAAGAACCCCGAGGTGATCGTCTACGTGTACCGGACGGAGGACAACCGGGTGAGTTCCGAGCAGGAGATGCGCAGGCTGTTCGCGGCCACCGCCGCTGGGCGTTCCGGCCGCTTCGTCCCGATCGAGGAGGCGTCCTTCGGTGGCGCGCTGCGCAGCGCCCCCGCCGTCGCGAGCCTGGCCAGGGCTCTGCACCCGCAGGCGTTCCGCTGATGGATCCAGGGAAGGCGCTCTCGGCGGCCAAGGCCGTGCACGGCATGCTGAACGGGCAGTCGGCCGTCGAGTCGGAGCACCCCACCCGCCCGGACGGGCACCGCATCGCGCTGCCCGACTTCGAGCCGCCGCGGGTCGACATGGTCGCCACGCTGGTCCAGCGGCGCTCCCACTACACCTACGCGGACAAGCCGCTGCAGCTGGACGCGCTGTCCACCCTGTTCCGGTTCGCGCTGGGGGTGCAGCGGTTCGTGCAGGCCTACGGCGTCGAGGACCACCCGCTGGGCATGGCGCCCAGCGCGGGCGGGCTGCGCTGCCTGACCGCGTACGCGATCGTCACGTCGGCCGCCGGCCTGGCGCCGGGGGTCTACCGGTACGAATCGGTGTCCCACGAGCTGGTCGAGGTGACGCAGGAGCCGCCTGCCGAGGAACTGGCGAAGGCCTACCTGCAGCCCGAGTTCGCCGCGCGGGCGCCGGTGACGCTGGCCCTGACCACGCGGCTGGACCTGGCGTTCGCCAAGTACCCGCTGCGGCACTACCGGACGCTGCACGTCGACGCCGGGATCGCCGTGCAGAACCTGTACCTGATCGCCACGGCGCTGAAGCTGGCCGGCTGCGCCGTGGCGGGCTTCGACGACAACGTGCTCAGCGAGCTGCTGAAACTGCCCGACGCGGAGATCCCCACGATGCTCTTCGCCGTGGGGCATGCGGTCTAGGGCTCAGGGCACGTGAAGGCCACCTTCAGTACGTGAGACGTACTGAAGGTGGCCTTCACGTGCTTTGGCCGTCAGTGCGGTAGGGGCAGGTCGCGGCGGGGGCGGCCGGCCAGCACGTCACGCTGGCGGACGCCGCCGAGGAACGGCAGTCCCGCGGCCGAGTTCGAGTACAGGCCGGGCACCAGCACCCGCACCACCGACAGCCCGCTGGGCACCACGTCGGGCGTCGTGACGTCCACCGACACCACCGGGGCACCGGCCACGTCGGCGACCCGCTCGACCAGCCCGGCCAGGTCCGGCGGACCGGCAGGCAGGTCCCGCCAGGAGACCTCACCGGTCACCGCGTCGTCCAGCTCGGTCAGGAACCGCCGCTGGAACGCCGGGTCCAGGTACAGCTGCAGGTGACAGCCGTAGTCGACGACGTCCCGCAGGTCGTCGCGGTAGGCCGCCGCGTAGTCGCGCCCGGCCCGCCACGGGGCCAGCGGGCTGCGCGGGTCGGCGGCTGCCCGCATGTACGGGCCGTCCGGGTCGTCGTAGCCCGCGACGAACAACTGCAGCTGACACGCCTCGGCCAGCGCCTTGCGCAACGCGTCGGCGCCGTCGGGACGGCAGGCGGTGCCCATGGCCAGGTAGCCGGTCTCCACGTCGTGCACCAGCGCACCGGCCACCGGGACGCCGAACCCGCCGGTGAACTCGACGAACCGCGTCCGCCAGGTGCCGTGTCCTCCCCTGCCCCACGCGGCCAGCCACGGCGGCGGCGCCACCTCGCGCAAGCCTGCCCTGCCGTGCCAGGCCAGCGCGATGGTGTCCCGCTCCAGCAGCTCCAGCAACGCGCTGCGCCCGGCGGCCGCGCGGCCCCGGCCCGCGGCGAGCCCCGCCTGGATGATCGGGTTGGTCGGCGGCAGGCCCGCCTCGACGGCCGCGGCGACGTAGGACACCCACACCAGGCTCGCCGGCACCAGCGTCGCCCGCCCGGTCCGCAGGTCGACGCCGTCTGCCCACTCCATCGGCAGATCCCTGGTCATCGGCCGGAACGGGAAGCCCTCGCTCGCGTACTGCTCCGCGGAGAACAACGCCACCGACTCGGGGTCGACGGCGGCGTCCAGCTCGTCGAACGCACCGTGGCGCAGCCCCGGCGGCACGAGATTGCCGCAGTAACGCTCCACCGCCTCACCGACCGCCGCTCCGGCCGCGGCGTCCGGGTCGCCGAGCGCGTAACCCGCACCGCCGGAGTCGCTGGGCCAGACCGAGAACCGCGTGGTGTCCGACAGTTCCGCGGCGATCAGCTCGAACGCCGCGGGCAGCCTGCCGGGCACCGGCTGCGGCACGAGGCGCCGGATCACGCCGGTGCGTTCGTCGACGAGGTGCATGCTGCTCCTAGGCCAGCGGGATGGGGTATGGGAAGACGTCGTCCTCGGCGACCGGCAGCCTGCTGCCGCCGAGGTAGGGGAAGGCCGCGGGCGCGTTGCCGTACAGACCGGGCACGACGACCCTGGTGACGTGCAGCCCGGCGGCCCGCACGTCCGGCGTCGTCAGGTCGACGGCGACCGCCCGCAGCCCGGCCCGCGTCAGCGCCTCCACCAGCGGTGGCGCGTCGGGGATCGCGGCGAACGGGACGGCGGGCTCAGTGGCCCGCAGCCGGTCCAGCGGTTCCCCGCGCATGGCCGGGTCCAGGTACAACTGCGCGACGGCGGGCAGGTCGACCAGGTCCCGCAGGTCGTCGGCGAAGTCCTGCCGGTAGGCACGGTCGGCCCGCCACGGCTTGAACACGTGCCCGCCCAGGCTGCCGCCGTCCACGGCCCGCCACAGCTCGCTGTCCGGCTCGGTCAGCTCGACGGTCAGCTCCAGCACGGCGAACGCCTCGACCGTCGCCTTGACGGCTGCCGCCCGCGCCGTCGTCCGGCAGGCGGTGCCGAACGCGATCAGGTCACGACCGGGGTGGTCGGTGACGAACGCGGCCAGCACGGGCGCACCGAACTCGGACGGAATCCGGAACAGGCGAATGGTCCGCTCGGGCGCGGCGGGGTCGGCGAACTGGCCGGTCACGGCGTCGGCGTCGAGGACGGCGTCGGCCGGGCCACCGCCTGCCCACCACAGGGTGCTGGCGTCGCGTTCCAGCAGTTCCTGCAGGGCGGACTGCCTGGCCGCCTCCGGCGTCGGACCGGTGGCGATGCCGGAGTAGCTCAGCGCGTGGGTCGGTGGTTCGGCGACGTGGGCGCCGCGGAAGTAGTTGAGGTACACCAGTGACGCGGGAACCCAGACCTCCTCGCCGGTGCGCAGGTCGGTGCCGCGCGTCCAGGCCACCTCCAGGTCCGGCGTGAACGGCACGAACGGGAACCCCGGGGTGGCGTACTGCCGCGGCGAGTACAGCGCCAGCTCGGCCGGGTCGACCGCGGCGACCCCGGCCGCACGCAGCTCGCGGTAGGACCGCAGCGGCAGCCGGTCGGGCACTAGGTTGCCGCAGTAACGCTCGATCGCCTCACCGAGTGCCGCGGCGCGGGCGACGGCCGGATCACCCAGCGCGGCACCGAACCCGTAGCGGTCCAC
Source organism: Amycolatopsis suaedae (assembly GCF_004214935.1). Taxonomy (GTDB): domain Bacteria; phylum Actinomycetota; class Actinomycetes; order Mycobacteriales; family Pseudonocardiaceae; genus Amycolatopsis; species Amycolatopsis suaedae. The sequence continues at coordinate 328,836 of NZ_SFCC01000003.1, read as the reverse complement.
TTCGGACAGTCCGGCGCGGGTGGTGTCGGCGACCTTCGCGCTGCAGCCGACCCACGCGGGCGGCAGGCCTGGCTGCCGCGGCCGCGTCACCAGCTCGGTGACGAGCCCGAAGCGGGGATCGACGAGCAGGTCCTCTCTCACGCGTCCTCCAGGATGGGCAGCTCGACGGCGACGGAGTGCACGGTCTGCTCGGCGACCGCGACGGCGGTGCCGGTGTAACGGTCCTCGCCGGTACCGAGGTTGCGGGCCAGATTCGGGAAGTCGGCGCTGGTGACGTGCAGTTCCAGCGCGGAACCGGCAGGCAGGCGGACACCGGCCGGGCTCAGTTCCACGGTGTGCTCGCCCCGGCCGGGGCCGGCGACGACCATGCCCGACGCCAGCTCGACGGCACCGCCGTCGGCACGCCGGTGAACGAGCTTGGCGATCCAGTCGGTACCGGCGGCGCTGGTGTGTGCGTCCAGCCGGACCCGGGGGCTGCCCAGCAGCACCAGCGGCCGGGCCAGAGCCGGTCCGCGGTAGCGGGCGGCGTCGTCGCGGGCGTCGAGTGCCCTGCGATCGGCACCGGCCACGGTGGACGGGAACGGCCGCAGCGGATCGTGGGTGAACCGGCGCACGCCGCCGGACAGCCACTCGACCGGTTCGGGCCATACCGGGTCGGTGCGCCAGCCGTCCTCGCCGAGCAGTCCGACGACGTCCGGCCGGACCTGGCCGGTGAGCGCGGCCCGGATCCAGTCGACCAGCACGCCACCGAGCGGGGCGAGGTCGTGCCCCCACGGGCCGATCCGCAGGGTGGCGCCCGGGATCGTGCGCCAGTGGTGCAGCGTCTCGGTGACCAGCAGGTCGTGCCAGCCGCCGACGTGCAGCGTCGGCACGGCGACGGCGGCCAGCTCGGCGTCGGTGACGGCCTCGGGCGGGGGCGGCTCGCCGGGGACCGTCCACGGCCGCACGGCCGGCCACCAGCCCGGCAGCCGGGGCCAGAAGTGCTCGGCAAGGCCACTCACCGGAAGCCGGTCGAGCACGTCGGGATGGCGGGCCAGCAGGCCCGGCCTGCTGGTGCTGGCCTCGGCGTGTTCCAGCCACCAGTTGGCGTGCTCGGCCAGCCGCAGCACGCCGCCGGGGTCGAACTTGACCCGGTGCGGGCCCATCGCGGGCACCTGGCTCACCAGTGCCGCGACACTGTCCGGTGTGGACAGTGTGAGCGCGTAGGCGGTGTAGGCGGCGTACGATCCGCCGAGCGGGACGAGCCGCCCGTCCGACCACGGCTGACCGGTGATCCACCCGGCCGTCGCGGCGCCGTCGGAGCGTTCGCCGCGGTACGGGCACCAGGTGCCCCCGGAGTCGTAGCGGCCGCGGACGTCCTGGACGACGTAGGCGAACCCGTGCCGGGCCCAGCCGAGTCCCTCGGCCAGGTGCGCGCCGCGGCCGTAGCAGGTGCGGGTCACGACCGCGGGCACCGGCGTGTCGGTGGCCGGGAGGTAGACGTCGGTGGCCAGCGGGGTGCCATCGGCGGCGCGAAGACGCAGGTTGGCCTGGACGCGGGGCTGGTCGGTCACCGGGCGGGGCCCGCGGCGAGGTCGGGCAGCGGCAGCACGGGGTGCCGGGTGACGCGGGCCGTCGCCGGGTCGGCCACCAGCTGGTGGCCGTGGCTGGGAACGGGTTCGCCTGCCAGGTGAGCCAGGACGTCCTCGATCAGCAGTGCCACGGGAAGCCCGCCGCGCGGCCAGCGGACCGGCGGGGTGGGGCCGCTGTCCAGGTAGGCCCACTGCGCGAGCAGTTCGTCGGCGACCGGGCTGGCCGCCAGGCGCCTGCCGCGGGTGTCGGCGTAGCTCGCGGTACGTCCGGGCAGGTAGAACGGGCCGATGGCGAAGCCAGTGTCCTCGGCGTGACAGCGGTGCCAGGCGACGCCGTGGTCGCGGCACCACCGGTCGACCTGCTGCCAGTGCGCGTCGGGCAGCCAGTCCGCGACGCTGACCAGGACATCGGTCGCGGCGACCGCACCCTCGTCGACGGGCCCGGTGCTGACCTCGGCGTGTGGCGCCACCGCGAGCGCCACCGCCTCGGCCACCGGGTTGTCTCCCACCACGTGTACCCGGCCCCCCGGCGCCAGGGCGGTCGGCGCCGGGTCTTCGAGTACGCCACGCGCGCGCAGCGCGGCGACCAGCTGGCCGAATGCCTCGGCCTCGTCCGGTTCCACCTCGCCGCCGTCGCGGACCCGGTGCAGCAGGTGTTCCGGGCCGCTGACCCGGACGAACCTGCCGCCGGGGGCGGAGTACCGCCACGAGCCGTCGGCGGTGCGGTAGAGGTGGTGTCCTGGACTGATCACGGATGGTCCTTCGTCGACGAGGGTGCGGGTCAGTCAGCTACCGGGCGTCCCATGCGAAGGGGTTGTGCACCAGCGCGTTGGTACCCGGCGCCTGCGGCGCTGCCATCGCCTCGGGGGCCTCCACCTCCTCGAAGGCGAACGGGTTGTGCACCAGGGCGTTGGTACCGGGGGCCTGCGGCGCCGCGAGCGCCTGCGGTGCCTCCACGTCCTGGAACGCGATCTCTTCCATCAGTCCCTCCTTCGCGTGATGAAAACGGTTTTCATCACAGCACAGAACCTAGAGGCGCGCCCGCGGGCCCGCAACCCCGCTGATCCGGTGAACCGGGTCACCCGCCCGGTGGCTTGGAATGCTCGTGAAGGCCACCTTCACCACGTCTCACGTAAGGGCCCCGGCAAAGTCCGTGGCCGGGATGATCGTGCGCGAACGTGGGACTCGCGTACCGGAACGCAGAACTCGCGTGCACGAGCGTGGAGTTCATACCGTGAGACACGCCTCCCACCCCGCGGCCCCGCGAGTCCCACCTTCGCGCACGCGAGTCCCACGCTCCCACACGCGAACTCCACCTTCACGCACGGGCGGGAACGTACAACTCGCGCGTCAGAACCTACGACTCGCGCCCTAGAACGTACGACTCGCGCGAACGGGCACGTGTCAGGATTCCGGGAAGAGGTCGGCGAAGGCCTCCAGGACGGGGAGCAGGCGGCGCAGTTCGGCCTCGTCGGCCGTGACGCACTCGGTGATCGCCCCGCCGACGACCTCCCGGCCACGCAGGGAACGCAGCGCCTCCGCCAGCTCGGCCACCGTGCAGCCGCCCGGCTCCGGGTAGTCCATGCCCGCGAACTCCGCCGGGTCGAGGACGTCGAGGTCGAGGTGGACGTAACACGGCCCCGGCGCCAGCACCTCCGCCGCCGAGGACACCGGCGCCACCGTCGCCAGGCCACGGTCGACGGCCTCGCGCTCGGCGGGGTCGAACGCGCGGGCACCGAGCAGCACCGGCCCGCTGATCGCGGGCGCGGCCGCGAACTCCGGGTCACCCTCGCCCACCAGCGCCCGCAACGCCATCCCGTGGAACGCACCCGACGGCGACGACTCCGGCGTGTTGAGGTCGGCGTGCGCGTCGAACCAGGCGACCCGCAGGTCCGCGCCGTGCCGGAAGCGGGCGACGGCGACCGGCACGACGTCGACGCCGCAGTCGCCGCCGACGGTCAGCACCGGCCCCTCGGGGGCCTCCAGTGCCGCCAGCTGCGCCGTCCGGTTGGCGACGAGCACCTCCCGGTTGGCAATACCGTCCACTGTGGACGAACCGCCGGACTGGACGGGCATCTCCTGGGCCGGGACACCGAACACAGCCGCGGTCAGCGCGCCCAGCGCGCGGGCACCGTCGGCGAGCTTGCCGGCGTGCGGGGTCAGCGCCCCCTGGGTCTGGGGTACGACGTGGATTCGCATACCCCGAGCCTGTCACGATTCCGGCACGGCCACCCTGGTGATTTCGGTCCGGCCACGCAGCGTCGTCTCGTCGTGCTCACGCCACCGGCCCGCCTCGCCGTTCGAGGCCGCCTCGACCGCCACCATCGACGCCACCACCCCGCCGGGAACAGATTTGGCCAGCTCTGTCAACCGGGCGGCCTCGTTGACAGGGTCACCGATCACGGTGTATTCGAAGCGGCTCTCGTGACCGACGTTGCCCGCGACCGCCTGCCCGGCCGCCACCCCGATTCCCGCCTCGCAATCCGGTACCTCGGCACGCAGCCGCCGCGCCACCGCGCGGGCCGTCGCCAGTGCCTGCCCCGGCGCGTCCGCCCGCCGCACCGGTGCGCCGAACACGGCCAGCACGGCGTCGCCCGCGAACTTGTTCACCATTCCGCCGTGCCTGTCCACCTCGTCGACCACCACGGCGAAGAACCGGTTCAGCAGGCCGACGACCTCGGCGGGCGGCCGGGTCGCCGCCAGCGTCGTCGACCCGACGAGGTCGACGAACAACACGGCCACCTCGCACACCTCGCCGCCCAGCTCGGGCCGCCGCGCCAGTGCCTCGGCGGCGACCTCCTCGCCGACATGCCTGCCGAACAGGTCACGGATCCGGTCCCGTTCCCGCAGCCCGCCGACCATCCGGTTGAACCCGGCCTGCAGCAGTCCCAGCTCGGTGCCGTCGAACACGGCGACCTCGGTGTCCAGCCTGCCCCGCTCCACCCGCGCCAGCGCCTGCCGCACCGTCCGCACCGGCGCCGACGTGGCCCGCGCGGTCAGCCACATCAGCAGCTGCCCGAAGACCAGGATCACCGATCCCAGCACCAGGATCGTCACCGACAGCTGGGTACTGGACACGTCGTCGCGCACCAGCGCGAACACCGCCACCAGCATCAGCCCGACGACCGGCAGCCCCGACCCCAGTCCCCAGCCCAGCAGCTGGCGCACGGTCATCCCGGCCACCAGCTTGCGCTTGGGCGGCGGCCCGCTGGACAGCGCCCGCGCCGCCACCGGCCGCAACGCGAACTCACTGAACAGGTACGAGTTCGCGCACACCACCATGGCCGAAATCGCCACGGTGAAGCCGACCTTGAACGCCGAGCCGGGCAGCAGCAGCGCGTGCACGGTGGTGAACAGCACCAGCGCGCCGAACCACAGCACCGCCTGCACGCGGACCAGCCGCATCGGCATCCGCAGCGTCGCCTTGCGCTGGCGCTGCGTTGGCACGCTGCCGTCGAACACCCACGCCAGCGTGCGCACCGTCCGCCGCCTGCCCCACACCGGGCCCAGCACGAGCGAGACGGCGACGTAGGCGGGCAGCGCGACGGTGTGCCAGAGCACCAGTTCGGGTGCGAACACGCTGGGGCCCGGGATGACCAGAATCACCAGCGTCACCGCGACCGCGATGCCGACCAGGTTGGACAGCAGGTTCAGCGAGATCAGCAGCAGGTGCAGGCGGACGCGCAGCACCGAGGCCGGCTGGTCGGCCGAGCCGAGCAGCCAGGACCCCAGCGGGCTGCCCAGAGCCTGCTGGCGAACCTCATGATCGCGTGATTCGCGCCCAGATGGCCCCTGGCTGCGTTGTCGCAAGGCCCGAATATGCCCGATATGAGGACCTCGCTCCGCCTTGCCAGGAACCATCTGGATCACGAATCCCCTCGATCGGAGGTCCGCCAACAGGCTCTCACTCCAGCACGAGAAGCAGGTCGCCGCCCTCCACCTGCTGCACCGAGTTGATCGCCAGCCTGCCGACGGTCCCGCTCGACGCCGCGGTGATGGCGGCCTCCATCTTCATCGCCTCGATCGTGGCCACCGTGGCACCGGCCTCGACCCGGTCACCCTCGGACACGTTCAGCGTCACGACACCGGCGAACGGGGCCGCGACGTGCTTGCTGTTGCCCTTCTCGGCCTTCTCGGTCGCGGGGATGTCGGTGGCGATGGCGTTGTCACGCACCTGGATGGGCCGCAGCTGCCCGTTCAGCGACGCCATCACCGTGCGCATGCCACGCTCGTCGGCCTCACCGATGGCCTCCAGCTCGATCAGCAGCCGCACCCCCGGCTCCAGGTCGACCTGGTATTCCTCGCCCGGCCGCAGGCCGTAGAAGAAGTCCTTGCTGTTGAGCACGCTGGTGTCGCCGTAGGACTCCCGGTGGTTCAGGAACTCCTTGGTGGGCCCGGGGAACAGCAGCCGGTTCAGCGTGCCGCGCCGGTCCTCGGCGAGTCCCTGCCGGTCCGCATCGGTCAGCTCGGCGACCGGCTTGGCCGCCGACCGGCCCTCCAGTGCCTTGGTACGGAACGGTTCCGGCCAGCCGCCGGGCGGATCGCCCAGCTCGCCCCGCAGGAACCCGATGACCGAGTCCGGGATGTCGAACCGGTTCGGCTCGGCCTCGAACTCGGCCGGGTCGACACCGGCACCCACCAGGTGCAGCGCCAGGTCACCGACGACCTTGGACGACGGCGTCACCTTGACCAGGTGGCCGAGCATCCGGTCGGCCGCGGCGTACATGGTCTCGATCTCCTCGAACCGGTCACCCAACCCGAGCGCGACCGCCTGGGTACGCAGGTTGGACAGCTGCCCGCCGGGGATCTCGTGGTGGTACACGCGACCGGTCGGCGAGGCCAGCCCGGCCTCGAACGGCGCGTAGATGCGCCGCACGATCTCCCAGTACGGCTCCAGGTCGCCGATGGCCTGCAGGTCGAGCCCGGTCTGCCGGTCGGAGTGGTCGGTGGCGGCCACGATCGCCGACAGCGACGGCTGCGACGTGGTGCCCGACATCGACGCCACCGCACCGTCCACGGCGTCGGCACCGGCCTGGATCGCGGCCAGGTAGGTGGCCAGCTGCCCGCCGACGGTGTCGTGCGTGTGGATGTGCACCGGCAGGTCGAACTCCTTGCGCAGCGCGGTCACCAGCTTGGCCGCGGCGGGGGCACGCAGCAGGCCCGCCATGTCCTTGACGGCCAGCACGTGCGCACCCGCGCCGACGATCTGCTCGGCCAGCTTGAGGTAGTAGTCCAGCGTGTAGATGTTCTCGCCGGGATCGGACAGGTCCGAGGTGTAACACAGCGCCACCTCGGCCACGGCCTTCCCGGTGGCGTTGACGGCCTCGATGGCCGGCCGCATCTGCTCGACGTCGTTGAGCGCGTCGAAGATGCGGAAGATGTCGATGCCGGTGGCCGTGGCCTCCTCGACGAACGCCTCGGTCACCTCCGTCGGGTACGGCGTGTAGCCAACGGTGTTGCGGCCCCGCAGCAGCATCTGCAGGCAGATGTTCGGCACGGCCTCACGCAGCGCGGCCAGCCGCTCCCACGGGTCCTCGGCGAGGAAGCGCAGCGCCACGTCGTAGGTCGCGCCGCCCCAGCACTCCAGCGACAGCAGCTGCGGCACCGTGCGGGCCACCACCGGTGCGACGGCCAGCAGGTCCTTGGTGCGCACCCGGGTCGCCAGCAGCGACTGGTGGGCGTCACGGAACGTGGTGTCGGTGACGCCGACGTTCGGCGACTCACGCAACCACCTGGCGAACCCGGCCGGGCCGAGCTGGTCCAGCTGCTGCTTCGACCCGGCAGGGGGCTCGGAATCGGGCAGCGCGGGCAGCTTGGTCAGCGGGTCGATCAGCCGCGGCCGCTCGCCGTTGGGCTTGTTGACCGTGACGTCGGCGAGGTAGGTCAGCAGCCGGGTGCCGCGGTCGGCCGAGTGGCGGGCGGTCAGCAGGTGCGGGCGCTCGTCGATGAACGATGTGGTGACGTTGCCCGCGCGGAAGTCGTCGTCGTCGAGAACGGCCTGCAGGAACGGGATGTTCGTGGCCACACCGCGGATGCGGAACTCGGCGACCGCGCGGCGGGCGCGGCCGACCGCGGTCTTGAAGTCACGGCCCCGGCAGGTCAGCTTGACCAGCAGCGAGTCGAAGTGGGCGCTGATCTCCGTGCCGGAGAACGCGGTACCGCCGTCCAGCCGGATGCCCGAACCGCCCGGCGAGCGGTAGGCGCTGATCATCCCGGTGTCCGGGCGGAAGCCGTTGGCCGGGTCCTCGGTGGTGATGCGGCACTGCAGCGCGGCGCCACGCAGGTACACCTTCTCCTGCGACAGCCCGAGGTCGGCCAGCGTCTCACCGGCGGCGATGCGCAGCTGCGACTGCACCAGGTCGACGTCGGTGACCTCCTCGGTCACCGTGTGCTCGACCTGGATGCGTGGGTTCATCTCGATGAACACGTGGTTGCCGTCGCGGTCGAGCAGGAACTCGACGGTGCCGGCATTGCGGTAGCCGATGGTGCGGGCGAACGCGACCGCGTCGGCGCAGATCCGGTCCCGCAGCTCGGGGTCGAGGTTTGGCGCGGGGGCCAGCTCGACGACCTTCTGGTGCCGCCGCTGGACGGAACAATCCCGCTCGAACAGGTGAATCACGTTGCCCTCGCCGTCGGCGAGGATCTGCACCTCGATGTGCCGGGGGTTCACCACGGCCTTCTCCAGGAAGACCGTGGGGTCGCCGAACGCGGACTCGGCCTCCCTGGCCGCGGCCTCGATCGACTCCCGCAGCGTCGCCGGGTCGTCCACCCGCCGCATGCCGCGCCCGCCGCCACCGGCGACGGCCTTGACGAACACCGGGAAGCCCAGCTCCTCCGCCGCGGCGACGAGCGTGTCGACGTCCGAGGACGGCTCGGAGGAACCGAGCACGGGTACGCCGGCCTCCCTGGCGGCGGCGACCGCGCGGGCCTTGTTGCCGGTCAGCTCCAGGATCTCGGCGCTCGGGCCGACGAACGTGATCCCGGCTTCGGCGCAGGCCCTGGCCAGGTCGGGGTTCTCCGACAGGAAGCCGTAGCCGGGGTAGACGGCGTCGGCGCCGGCCTTGCGGGCGGCGCGGACGATCTCGTCCACCGACAGGTAGGCACGGACCGGATGGCCGGGCTCGCCGATCTCGTGTGCTTCGTCGGCCTTGAGCCGGTGCAGGGAGTTGCGGTCTTCGTGCGGGAACACCGCGACCGTTCCCGCGCCCAGTTCGTAGCCTGCACGAAACGCCCGGATCGCGATCTCACCGCGATTGGCGACGAGCACCTTGCGGAACATGCCGGTCCTCTCTTTACTGCGGATCGGGTTCCGGGGAACGTTACCGTGCACGTCCCGTTCTGCGGGAGTTCAGTCCCGAGTGATGGACATCTCCCGGTTTTCCACCAGGGTGTGGAGCAGCCGGTTCGGCGTCCCGCCGGGCACCGCGCGCAGCACGTCCTTCGTCGCGTTGTCCACGACGGCCTGCGCGGCCTGCGGGGCGGTGGCGTCCGGGTGCAGCGCGCGGTACAGCGCGAGCGCCCCGGCGACGTGGGCGGCCGCGGTCGACGTACCGGACAGTACCCGGGTGCCACCGTCGCTGCCCGGTGACGAGATGCGCACGCCGGGTGCGTAGAGGTCGACCGAGGGGCCGAAGTTGGAGTTCTCGGCCGCGCCGTCCGCGCTGTCGCTGGCCGCGACCGTGACCGCCTCGGGCACCCTGGCCGGGGAGAACTGCCCGGCGTCGCTGCCCGAGCCACCGGCCGGGACGGCCACCGGCATGACGGCCGCGAGCCTGCGCACGGCGTCGTCGATGGCCTGGTTGGCGGGGCCGCCGAGGCCAAGGATGGCGACGGCGGGCTGCTGGGCGTTGGCGACGACCCAGTCGATGCCCTCGATCATCTTGGCGATCTGGCCCGCGCCGGCGTCGTCGAGGATGCGCACCGGCATGATCCGGACGTCCTTGGCCACCCCGAAGTCCTCACCGCCGACGATCGCGGCCAGGTGCGTGCCGTGACCGTTGCCGTCGTCCGGGTTCTCGTCGCCGTCGACGAAGTCCTTGCCGCCGACGACCCGGCCGGCGAGGTCGGGCAGGTCGGCGTCGACGCCGGTGTCGATGATGTAGGCGGTGACCTTCTCCGCCCTGGTCTGGTAGCGGTAGAGCTGGTCGGTGCCCGTGCGCTGGTCGATGCGGTCCAGCCCCCAGCTGGGCGGGTTCGGCTGCTCCCCCGGCTCCTCGGCGGTGGCGGGGACGGCGGTGAGCGCGGCGAGGACGCTCAACCCGGCGGCGACGGTGGCGATCCGGTGAATCCTCATCCGCAGAGTCCACCGCCTGCGCGGCGTCCGCACAAGCTACGACAGTCGCTGTATCGGGTATTTCTGTTAGTACCTCACGTGCTTGCCGCCGTCGACGATCACGGTCTCCCCGCTGACCAGGTCCATCGCCAGCAGGCCCAGTACGGCCTGCGCGACGTCCTCCGGACCGGCGATCCGGCCCAGCGGAACGGTTCCCGCCTCGGCCTCGGCACGCCGGGCGAACTCCTCCTCGCCGTAGCGGCCGGTCTGCCAGCGGGTGGCGACGGTGCCCGGCGCGACGGCGTTGACCCGCACGTCCGGTCCCAGCCCGACGGCGAGGCCGCGGGTCAGCTGCAGCAGCGCCGCCTTGCTCACGCCGTAGGCCATCGACGACCCGCCGGCCCGGTAGGCGGCTATCGACGCGACGTTGACCACCGCGCCGCGGGCCCGCCGCAGGGCGGGAGCGAACGCGCGGACACAGCGGAACGGCCCGAGCAGGTTGACGCCGAGGACCTCGTGCCACACCTCGTCGGTCAGCGCCTCCAGGTCGTCGTGCGGCGCGGGGCGGGTGATGCCCGCGTTGTTGACCAGGACGTCCACCCTGCCGAACCGCTCCAGCACGGTCGCGGCCATGGCCCGCACCTGCGTGTCGTCGGCGACGTCGGCCCGGTGGGCCACGCCGGTGCAGCCCAGCGCGTCCAGCTCGGCGACGGTGCGCCGCGCGTCGCCGGCCGAGCGGGAGAAGTTGACCACCACCGCCGAGGCACCGGCGCGGGCCAGCGCGAGTGCGGTCGCCCTGCCGATGCCGGTCGCGCCGCCGGTCACCACGGCCACGGTCTTGTCGAGGTCCACCCGAGGACACTAACCGCGCAACGCGGTCAGCTCCTCCCACGTCCGGCGTGGCAACGGGATTCCCGCCCGCTCCCGTTCCCTGGCGGCGCGTTCCTCGCGGTCGCCGGGGACCGTCCCACGCTCCCGGCAGAGCCGCTCGACCTGCTCGCGGAAGCGCTCCGGCAGGTCCAGCGCCGCGATGTCGACCGCCTGCAGCACCATGCCGGTGCCGGCCAGACCACCGGCGAGCCCGGTCAGCAGCCCCAGTCCCGGGTCGGCGTGATCGGTGCGGTCCAGCACCACCGGCGGCTGCCCGGTGCCCCTCGGCACGGCCCACGCCAGCGACGCGGCGGAGCCGAACGCCATGGCGACCAGCCCCAGGTCGGCAAGCGCGGCGACGTACTCGCCGAGCCTGCCGACGTGCGCGGGATCACGGATCACCGCGACCCCGCTGCCCTGCTGGGCGGCGACCACGCACAGCTCGCGTACCGCGTGCGCGGCCGCGAGCTGCCCGAACGCCCGGTTTCCGTACACCACCACGGTTCCCGGGCTGGGCCGCTCGGACTCCGGCGCGGCCGTCGGGTCGACCCCGCCCTCGCGGACCGCCCGCACGTAGCCGGGCAGCCGGCGTACGCCGTGGGCTTCGTGACCGCGCAGGTCGGCCCGGACCAGCGATCCGGCGACGGCCACGGCGTCCTCGTGCCCGGTCCCGACCGCCTCCAGGATCTCGGTGCCGACCTGACGCAGGTGGCCGGCGCTGATCAGCACATCGGCGTCACCCATCGGTTAATCATATGACATATGAGGTTTTCGCACGGGCGCTTCGGAACGCGAGGTAGGCGAAGACGACGACCAGCAGGCCGTCCACTGCGTGGGCCACCCAGGTCTCCCTCGGGATCCGGGACAGCGGGAACGCCACCCCGCACACCCCCAGCGCCACGGCCGGCCACCACGGCACCAGCCGGGCATGGCCGAGCCCCACGCCGAGCGCGAGCAACGCCAGCGGGAACAGCGGTCCGGTCCAGTAGAAGACGACGTCGGCCTGCCAGCCGAACGGCTCCAGCACGCCCACCGACGTCTCCCGGGTCAGCGCGAACACCTCGTCGTACACGCCCTGCACGCCGAAGGTGACCCCGCCGGCCAGGCCGCCGACCACCAGCAGCCGGACAAGTGCGGCGTACCGGGGAAGCCGCGTCCGCAGGCCGTCGACCAGCGCCAGCAGGCCGTAGGCCCACAACACCAGGCCCGCCACCATCAGGGCCCCCGCGGTCGCGCCGTAGGTGCCGCCGGGAAGCCAGAAGAACGTCGACGCGGCGAACACCACCGGGCCGACCACGAGCAGGACCGTTCTCAGGTGCCGCTCCACGGTTGGAATGTCGTCTGTGATCATGCGACCGAGTCTTCGCCGCGAGCGCCCGCGCGTCGTCAGCCTCGGGTGACAACCGGCGTACGACTAAGTCGCATGCCGTTCACCTGGACGGACCAGCCCGCTCTCGTAGGCCAGCACGACGAGCTGCGCGCGGTCGCGGACGTCCAGCTTGGCGAGGATCCTGCTGACGTGGGTCTTCGCCGTGGCCAGGCTGATCACCAGGCGGCCCGCGATGTCCTCTGTGGACAGACCGGCGACGACCAGGTGCAGCACCTCCCGCTCGCGCGCGGTGAGCCGGTCCAGCGGCAACGGGGGCGCGGCAGGCGGCGCCGAGGCGGCGAACTCGCCGATCAGCCGCCGGGTGACGGCGGGTGCGAGCATGGCGTCACCCGCCGCGACGGCCCGTACCCCCGCGATGAGCTGCGACGGGTCGGTGTCCTTGAGCACGAACCCGCTCGCCCCCGCCCGCAACGCGCGGTAGACGTACTCGTCGAGGTCGAACGTGGTCAGCACGAGCACCCGGGTGCCGGCCAGTTCCGGGTCGGCCACGATGCGCCGGGTGGCCTCGATGCCGTCGATCCCGGGCATGCGGATGTCGGCGAGCACGACGTCCGGCCGGTGCTCGCGGGCCAGCAGCACCGCCTCGATGCCGGTCGCGGCCTCGGCGGCCACGGCGATGTCCGGCTCGTCGAGCATCGTGCGCAGCCCGGCCCGCACGAGCGGTTGGTCGTCGGCGATCAGGACGGTGATCATGCGCGGAGCCTGGCCCGCACGGCGAACCCGCCACCGGGTGCGGGCCCGGCGGTCAGCCTTCCGCTCGCCCGCTCCCGCATCCCGCGCAGACCGCCGCCCTCCGGGCCGGGTGCCGCCGTGCCGTCGTCGCGGATCTCCAGTTCGAGCCACCGCCCGCGGTAGCGGGTCGTCACGTCCACAGTGGACGCCCGGGCGTGCCGGAGCACGTTGGTGAGCGCCTCCTGCACGATGCGGTAGGCGGCCTCCTCTGTGGCCGCGGGGAGCGGCCACGGTGTGCCCTCGACGTGGTGGCGTACCTCCAGGCCGGTCTCGCGAACGTCGCGCAGCAGGTCGGCGAGCCGGTCCAGACCCGGTGTACTTCCGAAGCGCAGCGCGCCGAGGGTGGCCCGCAGCTCGCCCGCCGCCTCGGTACTGGCCTCGCGGATGGTGGTCAGCGCGGCCTCGGCGACCTCCGGGCGGTCCCGGCCACGCAGCAGTGCCGCACCGGCCTGCACGCTGATCACGGCCAGCCGGTGACCGAGCTGGTCGTGCAGGTCCCTGGCGATGCGCAGGCGTTCGGCCAGGGCGGCACGGTCCTGTGCCTCCCGCAGGTAGGCGCGGCGGGCGCGGCCCAGCTCGCCCAGCGCGACGACCGTGGCCAGCGTCGCCACGATCGCCGCCAGCTCACCGGCGCCCGGCAGTGGCTCGGCGCGGACCGTGTTGACGCCCGCGACGACACCCACGACGCCCGGAATCGCCGCCAGCGCGGCAATCCGGTGTCCCTCGGCCGCGGCGGCGTAGAGGGCCACCACGAACGGGATCGGCTCGGGACCGCCGGCGAAGCCGAGCGCGAAGTAGGCACCGCCGAACACCGCGGTGACCACCAGCACCGGCACCGGGTGCTCCCGCCGCCACAGCAACGCGGCGGTCGCGGCGACCAGCAGCCCGCCGCCGCCCTGCCAGGCCGGGCGCGCGGCCGGGTCGGCCAGCGACACCAGCACGGCGGCGGTGAGGACGAGCGCGGCGATCCCGCCGGCGAACACCGCCTCGCCGGTGCGGGTGCGCAGCGCGGCGGCCGCCGACGCGTAGCTGAGCATGTTCCCACGTTACGGCGGGTCGAGTGCGCTGCGCAGAATCTCGGCGAGGTGCACGGCCGTGCGGTCGGACTGCTGGGCGATCTGCGTGCGGCAGCTGAATCCGTCGGAGAGGACCAGCGTGGCCGGATCGGCCTCGCGCACGGCGGGCAGCAGCCGGTCCTCGGCACAGGCGACGGACACGTCGTAGTGCCCGCGTTCGAACCCGAAGTTGCCCGCGAGGCCGCAGCAGCCCGAGTCGAGCGCGGTGTTGCGAACCCCGGCCCTGGCGAGCAACCGCTCGTCGGCGTCGAAGCCGAGCACGGCGTGCTGGTGGCAGTGCACCTGGGTGATCGCGTCGACGTCCAGGTCCCGCAGCGGCAGCGGGGCGTCGTCGAGCAGTTCGGCGAACGTGCGGGTGGACCGGGCGAGCAGCCCCGCGCCGTCGTCGCCGGGAAGCAGTGCGGCGGCGTCGTCACGCAGCAGGGCGGTGCAGCTGGGTTCCAGTCCCACCACGGGAACCCCGGCTTCCAGGTGTGGCCGCAGGGTGTCGACCGTGCGCCGCAGCACCCGGCGCGCGATGCCCAGCTGGCCGGTCGACATCCAGGTCAGCCCGCAGCAGACCGGGCGGCTCGGCAGCAGCACGGTGAACCCGGCCGCGGTGAGCACGTCGGTTGCGGCGTGCAGGACGTCCGGGGTGAAGAAGTTGTTGAACGAGTCCGGCCACAGCAGCACCGGCCGTTCCCCGGCGGCGGTCCGCAGGTCGCGGCGGGCGCGGGTGAACGGGACACCGGCGAACGCGGGCAGGTCGCGCTCGGCGGCGATGCCTCCCAGCCGTTTCGCCACCGCGGCCAGGCGGGGCCTGCGCAGCAGGGCGTTGGCCGCGCGCGGGGCGCGGGCCGCCAGCCGCAGCCACAGCGGCAGCCAGCCCATCGAGTAGTGCGCCGCCGGGCGGAGCCTGCGGCGGTAGTGCTGGTGGTAGAACTCGGCCTTGTAGGTCGCCATGTCGACATCGACCGGGCAGTCGGACAGGCAGCCCTTGCAGGACAGGCACAGATCCAGTGCCTCGCGGACCTCCGTGGACCGCCAGCCGTCGGTGATCAGCTCGCCGTTCAGCATCTCGGCCAGCAGGTGCGCGCGGCCGCGGGTGGAGTGCTTCTCCTCGCGGGTGACCCGGTAGCTCGGGCACATCACGCCGGGACCGGTGGTGTTGCGGCATTTGCCGACGCCGACACAGCGCCGCGTCGCCTCGGCGAAACTGCCGTGGTCGTGCGGGTAGCCGAGGAAGACCGCGCGGTCGTGTCCGGAGCGGACCCGCAGGTCGGCGTCGACCGGGCGCGGGTCGACGAGGATGCCGGGATTCATCCGGCCGCCGGGGTCGAAGACGGCCTTGAACCGGCCGAACAGCTCGATGACGTCGGCGGAGTACATGCGCGGCAGCAGTTCCGAGCGGGCCTGGCCGTCGCCGTGCTCGCCGGACAGCGACCCGCCGTGTGCGGCGACGAGGTCGGCGGCGTCCTGGAGGAACGACCGGAACTTCCCGACTCCGCGGTCCGACAGCAGGTCGAAGTTCAGCCGCAGGTGCAGGCAGCCCTCGCCGTAGTGGCCGTAGACAACGCTGCGCAGGTCGTACGTTCGCAGCAGGGTCTTGAACTCGCGCAGGTAGCCGCCGAGGCGGTCGGGTGGGACGGCGGCGTCCTCCCAGCCGGGCCACGCCTCGGCGCCACCGGCGAGGCGGGTGGCCAGCCCGGCGCCCTCCTCGCGGATCCGCCACAGTTGCCGCTGGGTCCTGGTGTCCCGCAGGACGAGGTGGCCGGTGAGGTGCCCGGCGACTGCCTTGGCGAGCGCCTGTGCCCGCCGCTCGGCGTCGTCGAGGGTCTCGCCGGGGATCTCGACGAACAGCCAGGCGCCGCCGTCGGGCAGGTCGGTGGCGCGTGCCTTCGGGAGCAACGCGACCAGGTCGGCGTCGACGCCCTCCACGGTCAGCGGCGACCACGGCAGGATGTCCGGCACCGCGTCGGCGGCGTGGACGTCGGAGGCGAACCCGAGCACGGCGAGGACCTTCGCGGCGGGCAGCCGGGCCAGCTCCACCCGCGCGCCGAGCACGGTCACGCAGGTGCCCTCGCTGCCGACGAGTGCCTTGGCGAGGTCGAAACCGTTCTCCGGCAACAGGTGTTCCAGCCCGTAGCCGGAGACCCGGCGCGACCACGGGGTGAGTTCGGTGCGCAGCGTGGCGAGGTTGCCGTCGACCAGCCGGCGTAGCTCGTCGTGGACGCGGCCCTCGGTGGCCGCGGTGCTCATGCGGGTGCCGTCGTAGAGCAGGACGTCGAGTTCGCGCACGGCGTCGGCCGTCCGTCCCCAGGCCACCGAGTGCGAGCCGCAGGCGTTGTTGCCGATCATGCCGCCGAGCGTGCACCGGCTGTGTGTCGACGGATCGGGGCCGAAGCGCAGGCCGTGCGGTGCGGCCGCGGCCTGCAGGTCGTCGAGCACCGTACCGGGCCGGACCCACGCGGTGCGGGCGTCCGGGTCGAGGTCCTCGACGCCGCCGAGGTGCCGGGAGAAGTCCAGCACCAGCCCCGGCCCGCAGGAGTTGCCCGCGACGCTGGTGCCCCCGCCGCGGGGCACGATCGGCACGCCGACCGCGCGGGCCGCGGCGACGGCGGCCTCGACGTCGGCGTCCGTGCGGGGCAGCACGACGCCGACCGGTTCGTGCCGGTAGTTGGACGCGTCGGTGGTGTAGAGCGCCAGCGTGCCGGGGTCGAACGCCGCCTGCCCCTCGATCCGCCCCAGCTCCCGGCGCAGGTCTTCTCGCAGCTCCCGCATCGCCCCATTCAATCCCGTCCGCCGCGCCCAAGCACGTGAAGGCCACCTTCACCACGTGAGACGTCAGGGTCCCGGCAAAGTCCGGGTACTGCGTGCCCCCAATGTGGCATTGGGGAACTTGAACTCCCCCAATGCCACATTGGGGGAGTTTGCTGGGTCTCTTTCGTGGTGACGGCTGGGTCTGCTGGGCCGGGTGTGACTGGTGGGGCCGCGACCGCCCGGCGGGAAGGTGCATGAAGGCCACCTTCATCACATGAGACGACAGAAACTCGGCCTTCACACCCCGCGCAGCCAACGGCACCTCACTTGCGCCTTTCGCAACCAAGACGCCCTCGACAACCACGCCCGGCCCGGTCCAAACCCGACTTTGCCGTGAAGGGGGCTCTCACGGCGTCTCATGCCGTGAGAGCCCCCTTCACGGCATCACGAACGTACGACTCGCGCGCGGGAACGTTACGACTCGCGCCCGCGCGTCGCGTCAGAAATGTCGGTGGTGTGCGTTTCAATCGTGGGTACGGAAGGAGCGCACCATGGATGACCAGGTGATACAGCTCAACCACCGGGAGAGAGCCACCCTGCGGGCGGTGGCCGGCGGGCACGCGCAGATGTCGTGCAGCTGCGAGCCCGACCTGTTCATCGACGGCCTGGCCTGCTGCGACCAGAGCACCGCGCACCGGCTGGCTCACCTCGGCCTGCTGAGCCCCGCGCGTCCCGGCTCCCCGTGGGAGCGGGTCCCGGCCAGGCTCACCGAGTCCGGCATGCGGGCACTGTCGCACCGTACCGATTCAGCAACAAGCCTTGACACGTTTTCGCAGGTCGGAACCATGACGGCGGTCGCGGGGTAAGTCAACTACAGCGTGGTATTTCCCACGCCGCGGGCACGAACCATCCCGATAACCCGGATTTCACACTACTGTCATAAGACCCGGCGAACCCGGGAGCAGTTCGGCGCGCCACCAAGGCCGGGCAAGTCCTGCCACCACCAGGACCCCGACCTCGCGCCTGTTGTGGCACAACGACGTGCGTCCGGCCACCCGACGACGTGTGGCCTGCGATGATGCCGTGCCCGATTTCCCGGGCCGTTCCATCGCGTTCTCGACTGACCATCGCCGTTCGACGTCCACCCGTTAACCAGGTCTGTTCAACCTGCCCCTTTCGAGTGAGACGCGAGCGGCCGACGCCGAGGAGGCGGCCAGCCGTGATCCGCCACACCGGCCCCAGCGGGGGCCTTTACGACCCGTCCAACGAGCACGACGCCTGTGGCGTCGCGTTCGTCGCCGATCTCGCCGGCCGCAGAGATCACGGGATCGTCCGCAAAGCGCTGGTCGCCCTGCGCAACCTGGAGCACCGTGGCGCCAGGGGCGCCGAACCGGAGACCGGCGACGGCGCCGGCATCCTGATCCAGGTGCCCGACGCCTTCTATCGCGAGGTCGTCGACTTCTCGCTGCCCCCCGCGGGCGCCTACGCCGTGGGTACGGCCTTCCTGCCCGTCGACGACGCCGAGCGCGGCCGCACGATGAGCGCGGTCGAGCGCATCGCAGGCGAGGAGGACACCCAGGTACTGGGCTGGCGCGAGCTGCCCGTTCGCACCGAGCACGTCGGGCCGACGGCCGCCACCACCATGCCGCGGATGGTCCAGCTGTTCCTCGCCCCGCGCACCCCGGACGTCGACGGCATCGCGCTGGAGCGCATCGCGTTCTGCGTGCGCAAGCGCGTCGAGCACGAGCTGGACGTGTACTTCCCCAGCCTGTCCGCGCGCACCATCGTCTACAAGGGAATGCTCACCGAGCCGCAGGTCGAGAAGTTCTTCGTCGACCTGACCGACGAGCGCGTCACCAGCGCGCTGGGCCTGGTGCACTCCCGCTTCTCCACCAACACCTTCCCGTCCTGGCCGCTGGCCCACCCGTACCGCTACGTCGCGCACAACGGCGAGATCAACACGCTGCGCGGCAACCGGAACTGGATGGACGCGCGCGAGTCGATGCTCGCCAGCGACCTCATCCCGGGCGACCTGCGCAGGCTCCACCCGATCATCACCCGCGACGCCAGCGACTCGGCGTCCTTCGACGAGGTGCTGGAGCTGCTCCACCTCGGCGGCAGGCCGCTGCCGCACGCCGTGCTGATGATGATTCCCGAGGCGTGGGAGAACCACGAGGAGATGGACCCCGCGCTGCGGGCGTTCTACGAATTCCACTCCACGCTGATGGAGCCGTGGGACGGCCCCGCGCTGGTGTCGTTCACCGACGGCACGCAGATCGGCGCGGTGCTGGACCGCAACGGCCTGCGCCCGGCGCGGTACTGGGTCACCGACGACGGCCTGGTCGTGCTGGCAAGCGAGGTCGGCGTGCTGGAGCTGGCGCAGGACAGCATCGTGCGCAAGGGCAGGCTCGAACCGGGCCGGATGTTCCTGGTCGACACCGCGCAGGGCCGCATCGTCGACGACGCCGAGATCAAGGGCGAGCTGGCGGCCGAGCACCCGTACGCCGACTGGGTCCGTGACGGCCTGCTGCACCTGGGCGACCTGCCCGAACGCGAACGCGAGGTGCCGCCGCACGCCGCGCTGGTCCGCAGGCAGCAGGCGTTCGGCTACACCGCCGAGGAACTCGACGTCCTGCTGGAGCCGATGGCCCGCACCGGCGCCGAGCCGATCGGCTCGATGGGCAACGACTCCCCGCTGGCGCCGCTGTCGAGCGGGCAGCGGCAGCTGTTCGACTACTTCATCCAGCTGTTCGCCCAGGTCACCAACCCGCCGCTGGACGCCATCCGCGAGGAACTGGTGACGGCGCTGGGCACGCAGCTGGGCGCCGAGCCCAACCTGCTCACCGCGGGCAAGGACTCCTGCAGGCGCATCGTGCTGCCGTTCCCGGTGCTGGACAACGACGATCTCGCCAAGCTCGTGCACATCAACGACGACGGCGACCTGCCGGAGTTCCAGGCCGTCACCGTGCACGGCCGCTACGAGGTCGCGGGCGGCGGTGAGGCGCTGCGGCGCAGGCTGGACGAGATCCGCGCCGAGGTCACGGCGGCCATCGCCGACGGTGCGCGGCTGATCGTGCTGTCCGACCGCGGGGTCGACGCCGAGCACGCGGCGATCCCGTCGCTGCTGCTGACCGGCGCGGTGCACCATCACCTGGTGCGGGAGAAGACCCGTACCCAGGTCGGCCTGGTCGTCGAGGCGGGTGACGCCCGCGAGGTGCACCACATCGCCCTGCTCATCGGCTACGGCGCCGCCGCGGTCAACCCCTACCTGGCGATGGCGACCGTGGAGGAGCTGGCGAACAACGGCCGGATCCCGGGCGTCGACGCCAAGCAGGCCACCCGCAACCTGATCAAGGCGCTGGGCAAGGGCGTGCGCAAGACCATGTCGAAGATGGGAGTGTCCACTGTGGCCTCCTACACCGGCGCCCAGATCTTCGAGGCCATCGGGCTCGGCCAGGAGGTCATCGACACCTGCTTCACCGGTACGTTCTCCCGCCTCGGCGGCGTCGGCTTCGACACGCTGGCGCAGGAGGTCGCGCTGCGGCACCGCAAGGCGTTCCCCGCCGACGGCGTGCACGCCAGTCACCGCGAGCTGGAGACCGGCGCGGACTACCAGTGGCGGCGTGAGGGCGAGCCGCACGTGTTCAACCCGCACACGGTGTTCAAGCTGCAGCACTCCACCCGCGCCGGGAAGTACGACATCTTCAAGGAGTACACCCGCGCGGTCGACGAGCAGTCGGAGCGGCTGCTCACCCTGCGCGGCCTGTTCAGGTTCCGCGAGGGCGCCCGGCCCCCGGTGCCGATCGACGAGGTCGAACCGGTTTCGGAGATCGTCAAACGGTTCGCCACCGGCGCGATCTCCTACGGCTCGATCTCCGAGGAGATGCACCAGACGCTGGCCATCGCGATGAACCGCCTCGGCGGCAAGTCCAACACCGGCGAGGGCGGCGAGGACCCGGAGCGGCTTTACGACCCCGAGCGCCGCTCGGCGGTCAAGCAGGTCGCCAGTGGACGGTTCGGGGTGACCAGCGAGTACCTGGTCAACGCCGACGACATCCAGATCAAGATGGCGCAGGGCGCCAAGCCGGGCGAGGGCGGTCAGCTGCCGGGTACGAAGGTGTATCCGTGGATCGCGAAGACCCGGCACTCGACGCCCGGCGTCGGGCTGATCTCCCCACCGCCGCACCACGACATCTACTCCATCGAGGACCTGGCGCAGCTCATCCACGACCTGAAGAACGCCAACCCGAGGGCCCGCATCCACGTCAAGCTGGTGTCCGAGGTGGGCGTGGGCACGGTCGCGGCCGGGGTGTCCAAGGCACACGCCGACGTCGTGCTGATCTCCGGGCACGACGGCGGCACCGGTGCGTCGCCGCTGTCGTCGATCAAGCACGCCGGCGGGCCGTGGGAGCTGGGACTGGCCGAGACGCAGCAGACGCTGCTGGCCAACCGGCTGCGTGACCGCATCGTCGTGCAGACCGACGGCCAGCTCAAGACCGGCCGGGACGTGGTGATCGCGGCGCTGCTGGGTGCCGAGGAGTTCGGTTTCGCCACGGCGCCGCTGGTGGTGTCCGGCTGCATCATGATGCGGGTGTGTCACCTGGACACCTGTCCGGTCGGGGTGGCCACACAGAACCCGGTGCTGCGCGCCAAGTTCAGCGGCAAGGCCGACTACGTGGTGAACTTCTTCGAGTTCATCGCGCAGGAGGTACGCGAGTACCTGGCGGCGCTGGGCTTCCGCTCGATCGCGGAGGCCGTCGGCCACGCCGAGATGCTCGACACCGCCGAGGCGGTCGAGCACTGGAAGGCGTCCGGAATGGACCTCTCGCCGATCTTCCACGTGCCCGACCTGCCCGCCGACGCGGCGCGGCACCAGCTCGTCGAGCAGGATCACGGGCTGGACAGGGCTCTGGACAACACGCTGATCCAGTTGGCCGAGGGCGCGTTGCGTTCGGGTGACCGGGTGCGCCTGGAGCTGCCGGTCCGCAACGTCAACCGCACCGTCGGCACGATGCTGGGCTCCGAGCTGACCCGCAAGTGGGGTGGCGAGGGGCTGCCCGACGACACCATCGACGTCACGTTCACCGGCACCGCGGGGCAGTCGTTCGGCGCGTTCGTGCCGAAGGGCATCACGCTGCGGCTGATCGGCGACGGCAACGACTACGTCGGCAAGGGCCTGTCCGGCGGCCGGATCACGATCCGCCCGCCGGAGGATGCCCAGTTCACCGCCGAGGACCACGTCATCGCGGGCAACGTGATCGGCTACGGCGCCACCGGCGGCGAGATCTTCCTGCGGGGCAAGGTCGGCGAGCGGTTCTGCGTGCGTAACTCCGGTGCGCTGGCCGTCGTCGAGGGCGTCGGCGACCACGGCTGCGAGTACATGACCGGCGGCAGGGTTGTCGTGCTCGGCGGTATCGGGCGCAACTTCGCAGCAGGTATGTCGGGCGGCATCGCCTACGTGCTCGACCTCCCCGAGCACCGGGTCAACCAGGAGATGGTGGACCTGGACCCGCTGGACGACGAGGACCGCGAGTTCCTGCGCCAGGCCGTCCAGAAGCACTACACCGAGACCGGTTCCGCCGTCGCGTACCGGCTGCTGGCCGACTGGGACACCGCCGTCGACCGCTTCGGCAAGGTCATGCCGTCGGACTACAAGCGGGTCCTGGTCGCGCAGGCCGCGGCCGAACGCGACGGCCGCGACGTCAACGAGGCGATCATGGAGGCCGCACATGGCTGACCCCAAGGGTTTTCTGACCACGCCCCGGGAACTGCCCACGCGCAGGCCGGTGGACCTGCGACTGATGGACTGGCGTGAGGTCTACGACGAGTTCGGCCGCGACCGGCTGAACAAGCAGGCCGGCCGCTGCATGGACTGCGGGATCCCGTTCTGTCATCAGGGCTGTCCGCTGGGCAACCTGATTCCGGAGTGGAACACGCTGGTCTGGCGGGAGGACTGGCAGGCGGCCAGCGAGCGGCTGCACGCCACGAACAACTTCCCGGAGTTCACCGGCACGCTGTGCCCGGCGCCGTGTGAGGCCGCGTGCGTGCTGGGCATCAACGACGACGCGGTGACCATCAAGCAGGTCGAGATCTCGATCATCGACCGGGCCTTCGACGAGGGCTGGGTGACGCCGCAGGTGCCGCAGACGCTGACCGGCCGGTCGGTGGCCGTCGTCGGGTCCGGCCCGGCGGGGCTGGCCGCGGCGCAGCAGCTGACCAGGGCGGGGCACACGGTCACCGTGTTCGAGCGGGCCGACGCGATCGGCGGGCTGCTCCGGTACGGCATCCCCGAGTTCAAGATGGAGAAGCACCGGCTGGACCGCAGGCTGGACCAGATGCGGGCGGAGGGCACGATCTTCCGCACCGGGGTGAACGTCGGCGTCGACCTCACGGTCAAGCAGCTGCGGTCGGACTTCGACGCGGTCGTGCTCGCCGGCGGGGCCACCGCGTGGCGGGACCTGCCCGCGACCGGCCGCGAGCTGGCCGGGATCCACCAGGCGATGGAGTACCTGCCGCACGCCAACCGCGTCGCGGCCGGGACGCTGGACCGCTCGCCGATCGACGCGGCCGGCAAGCACGTCGTGGTGATCGGCGGCGGCGACACCGGCGCGGACTGCGTCGGCACGGCGCACCGCCAGGGCGCGGCGTCGGTGACCCAGCTGGAGATCATGCCGAAGCCGCCGGAGAGCCGGTCGGCGGCGCACCCGTGGCCGACCTACCCAATGATCTACCGGGTGTCGTCGGCCCACGAGGAGGGTGGCGAGCGGGTCTACGCGGTGAGCACACAGGAGTTCGTCGGCGACGACGAGGGCCGGGTGCGGTCGCTGCGGCTGGTCGAGGTGCGGTCCGAGGACGGGAAGTTCGTCCCGGTGGAGGGCACCGAGCGTGAGCTGCCCGCGCAGCTGGTGCTGCTGGCCATGGGGTTCGTCGGGCCGCAGACCGAGGGGCTGGTCGACGAGCTGGGTGTCGAGCTGGACCCGCGCGGCAACGTCGCGCGGAACGCCCAGTTCCGGACCAGTGTGGACAACGTGTTCGTCGCCGGGGACATGGGCCGGGGCCAGTCGCTGATCGTGTGGGCGATCGCCGAGGGACGGTCCGCGGCCGCGGCCGTGGACGCCCACCTCACCGGCCGCGACGTCCTGCCCGCGCCGATCGCCCCCACCGACCGCCCGATGACCTGACCCGCGGCGGTCCCCTGGTCGCCACAAGCTCGTGAAGGCCACCTTCGCCACGTCTCACGTCAGGGCCCCGGCAAAGTCGGTGTGCAGCGGGGCGGGCGGTGGTCCCGAGCGCAGAGTTCGCGGTCCGGAATGCAGAACTCGCGTGCGTGAGCGCAGAACTCACGACGTGGACGCCGGTTCTCCCGTGGCGCCGGTCGCCCCGCGTGAACGGCCCGCTAGCGAGGCGTGGGCCTGAGGTCAAGCACGTGAAGGCCACCTTCATTACGTGTGACGTAGTGATGGTGGCCTTCACGTGCTCTGGTGCTCGGTGGGTTGTCTCGTTCGTGGTGGCTGGTGGGGTGGTTGTGGTGTTCGAGGCTGGTGGGGCCGGTGTGCCCGGGGTGAGAGCGGATGTGGTGGCGTCTGATGCCGTGAAGGGGGCCCTCACGGCAATCGCCCCGGACTCCGGACTGTGCCGGGGCCCTGACGTCTCACGTGGTGAAGGTGGCCTTCACGTGCTTGTCGGGGTCAGCTAGCCGCGGCCGATGTAGGGCATGGTCGTGGCGGTGATGGTGAGGAACTGGACGTTGGCGTCCAGGGGCAGGCCGGCCATGTAGCGGACGGCGTCGGCGACGTGCCGCGCGTCGAACGTCGGCTCGGGGCGCACCGAGCCGTCGGCCTGCGGGATGCCCGCCGCCATCGGCGCGGTCATGT
Source organism: Amycolatopsis suaedae (assembly GCF_004214935.1). GTDB lineage: Bacteria > Actinomycetota > Actinomycetes > Mycobacteriales > Pseudonocardiaceae > Amycolatopsis > Amycolatopsis suaedae. The sequence goes on along the minus strand of NZ_SFCC01000003.1, from coordinate 304,312 downwards.
CGGTGGCGGCGTTGCCGATGTCGATCTGGCCGCAGGCGATGCCGTACGGCCTGCCGTCCAGCGACAGCGACCGGGTCAAGCCGGTGATGGCGTGCTTGGTCGCCGTGTAGGCGGCCCGCTGCGGGCGCGGGCTGTGGGCCGAGATCGAGCCGTTGTTGATGATCCGGCCGCCCCGCGGGTCCTGCGTCTTCATCAGCGCCACCGCCTCACGCGCGCAGAGGAAGGAGCCGGTCAGGTTGACGTCCACGGTGCGCCGCCAGTCCTCGACGGAGATCTCGTCGACGTCACCGGCCGGGCCGCCCTCGCCCGCGTTGTTCACCAGCAGGTCGAGCCGGCCCCAGGCGTCGCGGACCCGGGCGAACAACGCGGCGACCTGGGCGGGGTCGGTGATGTCGGTGGGCACGACGAGCGCACCGCCGGCCCCTTCGGCGGTCTCGGCGAGCGCCTCGGGACGGCGGCCGGCCAGCGCCACCCGGTAGCCGTCGGCCAGCAGGGCCCGCGCGATGATCCTGCCCAGCCCGGAGCCCGCCCCGGTCACGACCGCGGTCGCCATCGCATCCTCCCTCGTGTTTCCTGCGAGGATTCCACCATGACGGTGGTCAGGCATACCGGGGCGCTGCTGTTCTTCCTGGCCTGGTGGGGGTTCGGCAACCTGTACGAGGCGATCGTGGTCATGCCGTGGCTGTCCGGGCTGCCGCCCGGCTCGCTGGTGGACGAGTTCACGATCGGCAGCCCGGTGCTCTATTTCCTGCCGATCGGCCCGCTCGTGCTGATCCTCGCGTGGACGCTCGTCCCGCGGAGCCGGGCCCGGCAGGCCACGGTGGCGGCGACGCTGCTGACGCTCGCCATGGCGGTGTCCGCGTTGCCGATCCTGGTGTTCAACCCGGTGCTGCGGGATCCGGCGGTCAGCACCGCCGACGTGTCGTCCGCGGTGCTGAACTGGGAACTCGTCAACGCCGTGCGGCTGCTCCTGGTCGCCGCCGCCGCGGCCGTACTCGTGCGCCTGCGGGCGCGGCTCGTTCCGCCGTCATGACGGGTGAATCGACCAGCCGGTAGAGGACGCCTGCCGCGACCAGGACGAGTGCGGGGACGCCGACCTTGAGCAGCAGCCCTTTCTTCTTCGACACAGAAGACCTCACGGGATCCGGAGAGGAAGCGCGGCGGGAAGTCGCCGCGGGCCGAAGTATTCCACGCCCACCTACCGGCTGTAACGGTGCGGTGCGGTGGGACGACTGAGGGATAGCCCCGACAGCAGGAGGTCCCATGGCCGTGTCGCAGTCGCTCCGCCGCGCCGCCGCGCTGTCGGTGCTCGCCGGGGCGTTGACCGTGGCACCGGCGCAGGCCGCGGCCGACGAGGTCACGCTCGCCGTGGCACCGGCCACGGCGCACCCGGGCGGCACGGTGACGGTGACCGTCACGGTCACCAACGTCAACGCGTTCAGCGTGCTGCACCCAACCGCGCGGGTGTTCGGGGCCAACGGCTTCACGACGCTGGCCGGCTGCACCGGCGCCGTATCTTGCTCCACTGTGGACTCGGCCGGTTACCAGGGCGTGCTCGCGGAGGCGCTGTCCGGCGGCGAGTCGGCGACGGTGACGTTCACCCTGGCCGTGTCCCCCGACGCGCCCGACACCGGCGTCGTACTGCAGGGCCAGCTCGCCGGGAGCAACTACGCCTCGGAACGCGTGTCCGGGCCGCGGCTGACCGTCGACGCCAGGACCGACGCCGGGGTCGGCATCGCGGTGACGCCCCGGCCGGGGCTACTGGGCGGGCGGTTCGACGTCGCTGTCCGGCTGTCGGGCAACGGGCCCGACCCGCTGCGCTCGGCGACGGTGACCGCGAGCCTGCCGCCCGGGATGTCGGCCACGGCCGGTCCCGGCTGCGTGCCCGGTCGGGGCACGGCGACGTGCACGTTCGGCGCCGTGCCGGTGGGCGGCAGCGCCGAGGCGCGGTTCTCCGTCCCGTTCGGACTGCTCACCGTCGGCCTGCCGGTCACCTTCACCGCGACCCGGACCGCGACGGTCCCCGAGGACGTCAACCCGGGCAACGACCGGGCGAGCACGACCTGCACCGTCATCACGCCCCTGCTGGTGAGCTGCTAGGAGTGTGCTCCTAGCCACGGCCCTTGCGCCACTCGCTGGCCAGCAGCCAGGACAGGTAGAGCCCGCCCAGCACACCGGTCGCGATGCCCACCGGCAGCTGGGCCGCCGGGAACGCACGCTGGATCGCCAGGTCGCCGGCCAGCAGGAGCAACGCGCCCATCAGGGCACTGGCGACGAGGTTCGGCCCGGGGACCCGGGTGAGCCGGCGCGCGACCTGCGGGGCGATCAGCGCCAGGAACGTGATCGGGCCCGCGGCCGCGGTGGCGATCGAGCACAGTGTCACGGACACGGCGAACAGCATCATCCGGCTGAACTCCGTGGGCACACCGAGTGCCTTGGCCGAGTCGTCGCCCATCTCCAGCATCGACAGCCGCCTGCCCTGGTGCACCAGGACCGGCAGCAGCAACGCGACCGCGAACGCCAGCGGCACCACGTGGTCCCAGCCGCGGCCGTTCAGCCCGCCGACCAGCCACGCCTGCGCGGACACGGCGTCCTGCAGGTTTGCCCTGGTGATCAGGTACGAGTTCACCGCCAGCAGCATCGCGCTGACCCCGACCCCGATGAGCACCATGCGCAGGCCCTGCACACCACGTTTGAACGCGAGCAGGTACACCGCGACCGCGGTGGCCATGCCGCCGATCAGCCCGCCGACCGCGGTCTCGATCATCCCGCCGCCCAGCGCGATGATCACGATCAGCGCGCCGGTGGCCGAGCCCTGGGTGAACCCGATGATGTCCGGGCTGCCGAGGACGTTGTGCGAGATGCTCTGCAGGATCGCGCCGGACAACGCCAGCGCCATCCCCACCAGCAACGCCGCGAGCAACCGGGGCAGCCGCAGCTCCAGCACGATGAACCGGGCGCCGGACCGGCCCTCGCCGAGCAGCGTCTGGACGACCTGCCCGACGCTGAGCGGGTAGTCGCCGGTCGTCATCGTCACGACGGCGACCGCGAGGATCGCCACCACCAGCACGGCACACACCAGCACCGCGCGGCCGGGCATCCGCAGGGAGACCCGGTCGTCCCGGGTACGCAGCACGGTCACAGGCGGGCCAGCTTCCTACGACGGCACAGCAGGATGAACACCGGCGCACCGATGATCGCGGTGACGATTCCCACCTGCACCTCCTCGGTATCGGAGAACAGCCGGCCCACCACGTCGGAGCCGAGCAACAGGATCGCGGCCAGCACCATCGAGTACGGCAGTACCCAGCGCTGGTCGGGTCCGACGATGAGCCGTGCCGCGTGCGGCACCGCGAGGCCCACGAACGCGATCGGGCCGATCGCGGCGGTCGACGCACCGCACAGCAGCATCACCGCGACGGCGCCGAGCACCCTGGTCAGCCCGACCCGCGCGCCGAGCGAGGCAGCGGCCTGCTCCCCCAGCGCGAGCGCGTTGAGCGGGCGGGCCAGGCCGAACGTGATCAGCAGGCCGACGACCAGGAACGGCAGCACCTGCCAGAGCACGTCGAGATCCCTGCCGACCAGCGATCCGACGTTCCAGAAGCGGAACTTGTTGAACACCTCGATGTTGAGCAGCATCACCGCGCTGATGAACGCGTACAGCACGGCGGTCATCGCGGCGCCGGCCAGTGCCAGCCGCTCCGGGGTGGCCGAGCTGCGTCCCGAGGACCCCAGCAGGTACACCCCGACCGACGCGGCCGCCGCTCCGGCGAACGCGAACCACACGTAGCCGCTGATCGAGGAGACGCCGAGGAACGCGATGCCCACCACGATCGCGGCCGAGGCGCCCATGTTGACGCCGAACAGGCCGGGGTCGGCGAGCGGGTTGCGGGTCAGCGCCTGCATGAGCGCACCGGCCAGGCCGGTCGCCGCGCCGACGACGACGCCGAGCAGCGCCCGGGGAATGCGCAGGTCGTGGATGATCACCGACTCCGTGCTGCCGTCGGGTTCCCACAGCACCCGCCAGGCGGTCGCCAGCGAGATGTCCCTCGTTCCCACGGCGATGCTCAACATGAACACGAACGCGAGTGCCCCGCCCGCGACCAGCAGGCCGATCAGGCGCAGCGTGTGCGCGCGTGCCGTCGGCGTCCTGGTCGCGGGCCGGGCACCGGTGTCGGTGGTCGCCACCTGACCTCCTGCCGTCGGCGAGCCTTGTCCGGGCAGCTTACTAGGGTAGCCTTACCTTCCATGAGCGGCCGGGACGTAATGCGGGACGCCATCACCGGCCAGCGAAAGCACCTCGTACTGGCCTCCGTGCTGGCGGCGAGTCATCAGGGCTGCGAGGCGCTCGTGCCCGTGGTCATCGGCGTGGTGGTCGACTCGGCTGTCGCCACCGGGTCCCTCGGCGACCTGCTGCTCTGGCTCGGGATCCTGGCCGGGCTGTTCGTCGCCCTGTCCAACAGCTTCCGCTTCGGGCTGCGGGCCGCGGAGACGGCCTCCGAGCGGGCCGCCCACGGGCTGCGGCTGCGGCTCACCGAGCGCATCCTCGATCCCCGGGGCGGCGCCGAGGCCGGTCACCTGCCCGGCGAACTGGTCAACATCGCGGGCGAGGACGCCAAGCGGGTCGGCTGGCTCAACGGCGTGATCCCGTTCGGGATCGCCGCGGTGGGCGGCATCGTGGTCAGCGCGGTGGTGTTGCTCACCATGTCGCTGCCGCTGGGGGCGCTCGTGCTGCTCGGGGTGCCGCCGCTGCTCTGGCTGGGCCACCTCATCGGTAAGCCGATCGAACGCCGCAGCGGAGCCGAGCAGGAACGGGCCGCGCACGCGTCCGGGGTCGCCGCCGACCTGGTGAGCGGGCTCCGGGTGCTCAAGGGCATCGGCGCCGAGCCCGCCGCGGTCCGGCGTTACCGCACCACGAGCCAGGACTCGCTGCGCGCCACCCTGCGGGCCGCCCGCGCGCACGCCTGGCACGACGGCGCGGTGCTCGCGCTCACCGGGCTGTTCATCGCCGTCGTCGCGCTGGTCGGCGGCAACCTCGCGATGAACGGTCAGATCACCATCGGCAACCTGGTCACCGCCGTCGGGCTGGCGCAGTTCCTGCTGGGACCGCTGCGGGTGCTCGGCTGGGCCAACGGCGACCTCGCCCAGGCCCGGGCTTCGGCCGCGCGGGTGGCCACCGTCCTGGCCGCGGAGCCGGCGGTCGCCTCCGGCACCGGACGGCCCGCCCGGCCGGTCGCCAGCTCGCTGGCGGTGTCCGGCCTGCGGCACGGCACGCTCGACGGCGTCGACCTCACGGTGGCGGCGGGCGAGGTGGTCGGGGTGGTGACACCGGACCCGGCCACCGCCACCGCCCTGCTGGACTGCCTGGCCCGCGAAGCCGAGCCCGCGGCGGGTTCGGTGTCCCTCGACGGCGCCGACGTGTCCACAATGGACATCGCGGCGTACCGGGAGGCAGTGCTGGTCGCCGCCCACGACGCGGACCTGTTCTCCGGCACGCTGCTCGACAACGTCGGGGCCGCGGCGGACCACGCGATGGTCGCGGCGGCGGCGGACGAGGTCGCCGGTGCGCTGCCCGACGGCGTGCACACCGAACTGTCCGAACGCGGCCGGTCGCTGTCCGGCGGACAGCGGCAGCGGGTCGCGCTGGCGAGGGCACTGGCCGCCGGGGCGCCGGTGCTGGTCGTCCACGAGCCGACGACGGCGGTCGACACGGTTACCGAGGCCGCCATCGCGGGCAGGCTCCGCGATGTCCGCGCCGGCCGCACGACGGTGCTGGTCACGACCAGCCCAGCGCTGCTGACGGCGGCCGACCGGGTGATCCTGATCGAGAACGGCAGGGTGACCGCGAGCGGGACACACGCCGAGCTGGTACGGGACCGGCCCGCCTACCGGGAGGTGGTGCTGGCGTGAGCGAGCACCTGCTGCCCGTCGCGTCGAACCGGCGGGCCTGGGCCGTGGCCGGCGAGCTGCTGCGCGAGCAGCGCTTGCGGGCGATCACCACGGCGTCGACGCTGCTCGCCGCGACGGCGGTCGGCCTGGCCGTCGCGCCGCTGCTCGGCCACCTGGTCGACCTGGTCGCGGGCGGGCGGCCACCGGCCGCGCTGGTGACCCCGGTGGTGGCGCTGGTCGTGGTCGGCATCGTGCAGGGCGTGGCGACGGCGATCGGGACGAGCATGGTGTCGCGGCTGGGCGAGACCATGCTGGCCACGCTGCGGGAACGGTTCGTCGAGCGGGCACTGAACCTGCCGCTGGCCGAAGTGGAGGCGGCGGGCTCGGGTGACCTGACGTCGCGGGTGACCAACGACGTGTCGGTGGTGGCGCGGGCGGTCCGGGAGGCACTGCCGAACCTGCTCCGCTCGGTGCTGACGATCGTGCTCACGTTCGCCGCGCTGGCGGTGCTGGACTGGCGGTTCCTGCTGGCCGCGCTGCTGGCCGCGCCGGTCCAGGTGGTGGCCCTGCGCTGGTACGTGCGCCGGGCGATCCCGCTGTACGCGAGCCAGCGGGTGGCGGTCGGCGCGCAACAGCAGCAGCTGCTGGACACCGTCGGCGGCGCGCGGACGGTGCGGGCGTTCGGCATCGGCGCGACGCACGTCGGCAGGGTCGAACGCCGGTCCGGCGAGGCCGTTTCTCTTTCCCTTCGCGGGATCCGGCTGGTGACGCGGTTCTTCGCGCGGCTGAACTACGCGGAGTTCATCGGGCTGTCGGCGGTCCTGCTGGCAGGGTTCTTCCTGGTGCGCGGCGACCTGGTGTCGATCGGCACGGCGACCGCGGCGGCGCTGTACTTCCACAGCCTGTTCAACCCGATCACGGCGGCACTGTCGCTGGTGGACGACGCGCAGTCGGCGGCAGCGAGCCTGGCCCGGCTGGTCGGCGTCGTCGACCTGCCGGCCGCGCCGGAGTCGGACCGGGGCAGCACGGCGGTCGACGCCTCGGTGAAGGTCGCCGGTGTCTCGCACGCCTACGTGAGCGGGCATCCGGTGCTGCACGAGGTGAACGTGGACATCGGCACCGGCGAACGGGTCGCGCTGGTGGGTGCCAGTGGCGCGGGCAAGACGACGCTGGCCAAGCTGATCGCCGGAATCCACCCGCCCGGCACGGGTTCGATCACGCTGGGCGGGGTCGACCTGACCGAGCTGGGGCCGGAGCGGGTGCGGCGGACGGTCGCGCTGGTGAGCCAGGAGGTGCACGTGTTCGCCGGCCCGCTGGCCGGCGATCTGCGCCTGGCCCGGCCGGAGGCGACCGACGAGGAGCTGACCGCGGCACTGGACGCCGTCGGCGCGACGGAGTGGGTCCGCGCCCTGCCGGACGGTCTGTCCACTGTGGTCGGCGAGGGTGGGCACCGGCTCACCGTCACGCAGGCACAGCAGCTGGCGCTGGCCAGGCTGGTGCTGGCCGACCCGCCGATCGCCATCCTGGACGAGGCGACGGCCGAGGCGGGCAGTGCCGGGGCGCGGGCGCTGGAGGCGTCGGCGCGGGCGGCGCTGGCCGGGCGGACGGCGCTGGTGGTCGCGCACCGGCTCACCCAGGCCGCGGCTGCGGACCGGGTGATCGTCCTGGACGGTGGCCGCGTCGTCGAGACCGGCACGCACGCCGACCTGGTCGCCGCGGGTGGCCGCTACGCGTCGCTGTGGTCGGCCTGGTCCGGTCAGCGTGCGTGACGTTCACGTGAAGAACTAACGGTGGGACACCGGCCACGAAGTCTTGACGTGTGACTTTGGTTAGGCAAACCTGAGTTGCCCTGTCTGTTTCCGACCGTGAGGACCCCCGATGCCCCCGCTGAACCGCCGGACCAGGCTGACCACGTTCGTGGCCGCCGGCCTGCTCGCCCTCGGCACACTCGCCGCCTGCGGGAACGAACCCGAGCAGGCGCCGGCCGGCGCCCCGGGCCCGGTCGCCGCACCGGTGGAGCCGAACGCGTTGCCGGCCACGGTGGAGCACAAGTTCGGCACCACGCAGATCACCGAGGAGCCCAAGCGAGTACTCGCCTACGGCTACACCGACCAGGATGTCCTGCTGGCGCTGGGAATCGTGCCGATCGCCACCACGAAGTGGCTCGGCAAGCACCCCGGCGAGATCGGGCCGTGGGCCACGCCGAAGCTGAACGGCGCACCGTTGCCGGAGGTCCTGGAGGCCACCGACGGCCCGCCGATGGAGAAGATCGCCCAGCTCGACCCGGACCTCATCGTGGCGCAGTACGCCGGGCTCACCGAGGACCAGTTCCGCAAGCTGTCCGAGATCGCCCCGGTCGTGGCGCAGCCCAAGGGCGTGCCGGACTACGGCATCAACTGGCAGGACAGCACCCGGACGATCGCCAGGGCCGTCGGCCGTCCCGCGGCAGGTGAGCGCCTCGTCGGCGAGGTCGAGGGCAAGCTCACCCAGGTCAAGCAGCAGCACCCCGAGTTCGCGGGCAAGACCGGCCTGATGGCCACGACCTACCAGGGCTACTTCGTGTTCGGCGGCTCCGACCCGCGCAACCGGCTTCTCGCCGCGCTGGGCTTCACCATGCCCGCCAACCTGGACGCCGCGATGGGTGACAAGTTCGGCGCCAACATCAGCCCGGAACGGACCGACCTGCTCAACGTCGACGCCATGGTGTGGCAGGTGTCGTCCGTCGCGGAGGGACAGGCGATCCTCGCCAAGGACGCGCTGTACAGCGGCATGCGGGTGGCGAAGGAGAAGCGGGAGATCCTGATCGAGGAGGGCAGCGACTACGGCTCGGCGATCTCGTTCGCCTCGCCGCTGTCCATCCCGTGGCTGCTGGACAAGCTGGTGCCGCAGCTGAGCGCCGCGGTCGACGGCAACCCGGCCACCGAGGTCAAGCCCGTGTCCTGACCGGACCTGGCAAAGGCGGGCTGACCTGGGGGCGGCCCGCCTTTGCCGTCTTCTCACCTGGTGCCGGTCACCCGCGTGAACGGCCCGCTCGCGCGAGTCCTCCCTTGCCGACCCGCGAGTCGTCCATTCCGGACCCCCGAGTTGCACGTTCCCGCCCGCCTGATCCCACTATCCGGCCTGCCGGTTCCAGATCACGAGACGAGCCCTGTTCTCGGGTGGCCGAACGGGCCGCTCGCGCGGGCCTGCCGGGCCGGACAGTGTGAAGGCCGAGTTTCTGTCGTCTCATGTGATGAAGGTGGCCTTCACGAACTCCCCACCCCGGCGCGGCAGCCTCACCAGTCACATCCGGCCCAACAGACACAGCCGCCACCACGAAAGAGACCCAGCAACCTCCCCCAATGTGGCATTGGGGAACTTGAACTCCCCCAATGCCACATTGGGGGCACACAGCACATCAGGCCAGGCGCGGGCGGGGGCTACTCGCCCATGGACTCGACCAGGCTGCGGGGGCGCAGGTCGGTCCAGTTGGCCTCGACGTAGTCGAGGCACTCCTGCTTCGGGCAGGGGCCGAACACGGTCGTCCACCCGGCGGGCACGGCGGCGAACTCGGGCCACAGGCTGTGCTGACCCTCGTCGTTGACCAGCACCAGGAACGTGCCGTCGGCGTCGTCGAACGGGTTGCTCATCGATTCTCCTCATCGGTAGCCGTCGTCAGGATGTCCACAAAGGACTCGGCCATGCGCTCGACCGTGGCCCGGTCGAACAGGTCGGTGGCGAAGCGCAGGTAGCAGGCGACCGGGGCGTCGTCGCGCGGCTCGAAGAAGCTGAGCGACAGGTCGGCGTCCGCGGTGCCGAGGTGGACCGACTCCATGTCCGCCTCGACGCCTGCCTCCTCGTGGTGCACCAGCAGCACCTGCGGACGCGGGACGGCCGTGCCGCTCCACGCCGGCACGCGGGCCAGCACCTCGTCGAACGGGACGTCCTGGTTGTCGAACGCGCCGAGGTCGGTCTCCCGCACCCGCGCCAGCAGCTCGGTGAAGCCGGGCCCGCCGCTGGTGTCCGTCCGCAGGATCACGGTGTTGGAGAAGCAGCCGACGAGGTCGGCCAACTGCTGCTCGGACCGCCCGGCGATGATCGCGCCCAGCGGCACGTCCGTGCCCGCGCCCAGCCGCGTGAGCAGGGTGGCGAACGCGGCCTGCACCACCATGAACATGCTCGTCCCGGTCGCCCGGGCCAGCTCGTCGACGGCCCGGTGCAGGCGCGAGTCCAGGGTGAACTCCACGAAGTCCCCGCGCCGCGTCGGCTCGGCGGGGCGCGGGCGGTCGAACGGCAGGGCCAGCTCGGCCGGGACGCCCCGCAGAACCCCCGCCCAGTATTCCAGCTGCCGGTCGGTGCGAAGGTCCGCGGCCCACCGGGTGTAGTCGGCGTAGCCGACCGGCAACTCCGGGAACCCCGGCGCCGCACCGGCCAGCCGCGCGGTGTAGGCGAGGTCGAGGTCACGCAGCAACGGCACCACCGACCACTCGTCCACACCCAGGTAGTACGCGGTGACCAGCAGCGCCTGACCGTCCACACCGGTCACCAGCCGGATCTTCAGCGGCGACTCGACGGCCAGGTCGCCACCGTCCACGACGATCCGGCGCATCGTCTCGTCCACGGTCGCCGGGGTGGTCACCTCGCCGAACACCTCGGCGGCGCCGAGCCGCTGGACGCCCGGCTCCTCGATCACCGAGGCCAGCGGCCGGTGCCGGGCCACCACGTCGCGCACCGCGGCGGCCATCGCCGCGGCGTCGAAGCCCTCCTCGCGGCGCAACGCGAGCGCGAGGTCGTAGCCGGGCCTGCCCGCGGCGCGGTACTCGTCCCACCTGCGACGCTGGACGGGCGCGAGCGGCAACACGTCCGGATGCGGCCCGGCGGGCCGCAGCGGCGAGCGGCCGGACTCGCCCCGGTCGAGCAGGGCGGCCAGCCCGGCGACCGTCGGATGGTCGAACACGTCCCGCAGGCTCAGCCGCGTCCCCAGTTCGGCGGAGATCCGGGCGACCAGCCGCATCGAGGCCATGGAGTGGCCGCCGAGCGCGAAGAAGTTGTCGTGCACACCGACTTCCGGCAGCCCGAGCACGTCGGCCACCAGCGCGGCGACCGCCGCCTGCTCCTGCGTGGCCGGCCGGTCGTCGCCGGTCAGCACCGTCCAGTCGGGCGCGGGCAGGGCACGCCGGTCCAGCTTGCCGTTCGGGGTGAGCGGCAGCGGGCCGTCCAGCTCGACGATCAGCGCCGGGATCATGTACTCCGGCAACAGTTCCGCGAGGTGCTCCCGCAGCGAGCCGACCGGCCCGGTCGGCACGACGTAGCCGACCAGCCTGGCCACGCCCGCGGTCTCGTCCACCACCACCGCGGCCTGCCCGACGGCCGGATGACTGCTCAGCGCCGCGGCGACCTCGCCGGGCTCGACCCGGAACCCGCGGATCTTCACCTGCTCGTCGGCCCGGCCGAGGAAGTCGATGTTGCCGTCGGCACGCCAGCGTGCCCGGTCGCCGGTGCGGTACATCCGCGAGCCGGGCTCCCCGAACGGGCAGGGCAGGAACCGTTCCGCGGTCAGCCCGTGCCGCCCGAGGTAACCCAGCGCCAGCCCGCGGCCGCCGATGTACAGCTCACCGGCGACGCCCAGCGGCACCGGACGGAGCCGGTCGTCCAGGATGTACGCCGTCGTGTTCGGGTCCGGCACACCGATCGGCACCCCGCCGCCGTCGGTCCGCCGGGCGAGCCACAGCGTGGAGTTCACCGTGGCCTCGGTCAGTCCGTACGCGACCAGCATGTCCATCCGGTGCGCCCAGCGGTCGATGACCGCGGGTGGCACGACCTCGGTGCCGACCAGGATCGTCGCGCCGTCGGGCAGTTCGCAGCCCTCGGGCAGGGCGGCGACCAGCGACGGCGGCAGGATCATGTGGGTGATCCCGCGTTCGGCCAGGAAACCGGTCAGCTCGGGACCGGCGACGCGCACGTCGTCGGGTGCCACGACCAGCCGCCCGCCGACACACAACGCCATCGTCAGCTCGAACACCGTGACGTCGAAACCGACCGACGCGAACTGCAGCACCCGGCTGTCCTCGGTGACGCCCATGCGGTCGATCGCCGTCGCGGCGAGGCTGGCGATGCCCTCGTGTGGCACCACGACGCCCTTCGGCCGCCCGGTGGACCCGGACGTGTAGATGACGTACGCGGGCGAGTCCAGCTTCGCCGGTCCCGCGCCGAACACCGGGCCGCCCGGTGCCTGCCGGTCGAGCACCACGACGTCCACACCGGACACCTCGGGCAGCGCCTGCCCCGCCTCGGCGACCACCAGCCGGGCGCCGGAGTCGGCGATCATGAACGCGATCCGGTCCGCCGGGTGCGTCAGGTCCAGCGGCAGGTAGGCCGCACCCAGCTTGAGGACGCCGAGCACGGTGGCGACCTGGTCGGCCGACTTCGGCACGGCGATACCGACGACGTCACCTGGCCGCGCCCCTCGTGCGGCCAGCTGCCTGGCGACGGCCTCGGCGTGCGCGTCGAGACCGCCGTAGGTCACCGAGTGGGCCCGGTCGGCGACGGCCACCGCGTCCGGTGCCGCCGCCACCCTGCGCGCGAACAGCTCGGGCAGCGTCAGCTCCGGGACCTGTCGTGCCGTGTCGTTGAACGTCACCAGCACGCGGTCGCGTTCGGACTCCTCCAGCAGGTCGAGGTCGGCGACCGGCCGCGCCGGCTCTTCGCCCGCCTGGGCGAGCAGCCGGACCAGCCGTCCGGCCATCGACTCGGCGGTGGCGTCGTCGAACAGGTCGGTGGCGTAGTTGAGCACGACCGAGAGCTGATCGGTGTCGGGCCGGTCGACGACGACGAACGCGAGGTCGAACTGCGCGGCACCGGTGTCGGTGGTCAGCCATTCCGTGGGCAGCCCGAGCACCTCGGGGTCGCCGCCGGGCCGGTGGTGGTAGGCCACCATCACCTGGAACAGTGGGTTGCGCCCGGCCAACCGGGGCGGGTTGAGCGTCTCCACCACGCGGTCGAACGGCAGGTCCTGGTTGTCGAACGCCGCGAAGTCCGTCTCCCGGACCCGGTCCAGCAACCCGCGGAACGTCGGGTCGCCGCTCACGTCGGTGCGCAGCACCAGGGTGTTGACGAAGAACCCGACCAGGTCGTCCAGCCGGGTGTCGGTGCGGCCGGCGACCGGCGCGCCCAGCGGGAGGTCGGTGCCCGCGCCCAGCCGGTACAGCAGCGCCGCGACGGCCGCGTGCGCGACCATGAACATGCTGGCGCCGGACTCGTTCGCCAGCTCCCGCAGCGCCCGCACGGTCTCCCGCGGCACCTCGGCACGCACCTTGCCGCCCTGACCCGTCGGCCGGGGTGGCCGGGGCCGGTCGGCGGGCAGCGTGATCTCCTCGGGCAGCCCGTCCAGCGTCCTGGCCCAGAACGCCTCCTGCTCCGCGCCGATCTCGCCGTCGAGCAGCCGTTGCTGCCACAGCGTGTAGTCCGCGTACTGGACGGGCAGCGGTGTCCACTCCGGAGCCCTGCCCGCGACGCGGGCCCGGTAGGCGGTGGCCAGGTCGGCGAGGAACGGCCGGTCGGACCACTCGTCGGTGGCGATGTGGTGCAGCACGACGGCGAGCACCTGGTCGGCCTCGCCGATCCGGAGCACGCAGACCCGCAGCGGTGGCTCGGTCCGCAGGTCGAACGGCGCCCGCACCAGTTCGGTGACCGTCGTGTCCAGTTCGGACTCGGCGAGGTCGCGGACCTCGACCGGCAGCGGCACGTCCACCAGTTGCTGGACCATGTCGGGGAACACCGTGCGCAGCACCTCGTGCCGCTTCCGCAGGTCGTCGACCGCGGCCCGCAGCGCGCCGACGTCGAGGCGGCCACGCAGGCGGACCACCATCGGGAAGTGGTAGGCCGCGCCGCCGCCCAGCTCGGCGAGCAGCAGCAGCCGTTTCTGGGCCGCCGACAGCGGAACCCGCGCCGGGCGGTCCACCCTGGTGAGCACCGGCCGCGCCGACCGCCCACCGGTTCGCGGCGCCAGCCGGGCCACGGTCGGCGCGTCGAACAGGTCCCGGATGGCCAGCTCGGCACCCAGTTCCGTGCGGGCCCGGCTGATCAGCCTGGTGGCCAGCAGCGAATGGCCGCCGAGGTCGAAGAAGTTGTCGTCGACACCGACCTCCGGCAGGCCGAGCAACTCCGCGAACAGGCCGCACAGCACCCGTTCGGCGTGCGTCTCCGGCGGCCGCGACGCGGTGAGCGCGACGGCGGGCGCGGGATCGGGCAGCGCGCGGACGTCGAGTTTTCCGTTGGCGGTCAACGGAATCTCCCGCAGCACGACCAGCGCCGCCGGGACCATGTAGTCGGGCAGGCTCTCCGCGAGCGCGGCCCGCAGCTCGGCCGTCAGCGCCGCCGCGCCCCGCCCCGCGGACGGGTCGTTGGCCAGCGGCACCGAGCCCGCCGGCAGGTACAGCCCGCCGGTGGGCCGGTCGTCCCGCAGGAACACGGCGTCCAGGCCACCGTCGGTCCACGTCACGTGGACGCGATAGCCGAGTTCGGCACCCAGCCGGTGCAGGTCCTCCTGCTCGACTCCCTGGCCGAGGCGCGCGTCCGGGATGGGACCGACGCGCACGGCGTCGACCTCGCCCAGCTCGTCCCGCAGCTGACCGTGCCACTCCCGGCGCGGAAGCCCGGCCAGCTCGACGACGTCGGCCGGGTTCTTCCGCAGCACCACGTCGTAGCGGTAACGGCTCAGCTCGTTGTGGTACCGCGCCCGCTTGGTGCGGATCTCCACCCGGACGCCGGGCAGGCGGTCCTCCAGTGCGGCGAAGTAGTCCGGATCGAGCAGCAGTTCCTTCTCCATGGCGACGCCGCGGTCGACCGCCGCGCGCAGCGCCGCGGGCGACACGCCCTTGGCCAGCTGCACCTCGGTGTGGAACGCCTCGATCAGCCGCAGGTTGCGGACGTCGCCGACGAACAACGCCCCGCCGGGCGCGAGCAGCCGCACGGCACCCGCGATGACGTGGGTCAGGTAGTCGGCGCTGGGGAAGTACTGGACGACCGAGTTGATCACGATCGTGTCGAACCTGCCCTCGGGCAGCCCCGACAGGTCGTCCGCCCGCTGACACCGCAGCTCGACGCGGGAAGCCAGCTCCGGGTCGGCGGCCAGCTCGGTGCGCAGCTTCTCGATGACCGGCGCGGCGAAGTCGGTGGCCCAGTAGGCCTCCACCTCCGGTGCGAGCCTGCCGAGCAGCAACCCGGTGCCGACGCCGATCTCCAGCACCCGCCGGGGCGCCAGCTCACGGATCCGCTCGACGGTGGCCTCGCGCCACTCCCGCATGTGCTCGACGTCGATGGGTTCGCCGTCGTAGCTGGAGTCCCAGCCCGCGAAGTCCTCCTCGAAGACCGCCACCGGGATCTCGGTGTACTCGTCGGAGTAGACCTCCTGCCACTGGTCGACCTGCTCGGTCTCGGCCTCGTTCCGGGCGGCGCCGGTGAGCCGGGCCGGGACGACGTAGCCGACGAGCCGCCGCACCCCGGGTGTGGTCGGGTCGTCCTGCGCGACGACGGCGGCGTGCGCGACCCGTGGATCACGGCTCAGTGCCGACTCGATCTCCCCCAGCTCGACCCGGTAACCACGGATCTTGACCTGGTCGTCGGTGCGGCCGAGGAAGTCGATGTTGCCGTCGTGGCGCCTGCGCACCAGGTCGCCGGTGCGGTACATGCGGCTGCCCGGCTCGCCGAACGGGTCAGCGACGAACCGGTCCGCGGTGAGCGCGGGGCGGTCCAGGTAACCGCGGGCGAGGCCGGTGCCCGCGATGTACAGCTCCCCTGCCACGCCGTCGGGCACGGGCCGCAGCCAGGCGTCCAGGATGTAGGTGTTGGTGTTCCAGATCGGCCTGCCGACGGTGGACGTGTCGCTGTCGGTGGTGCCGCCGCCGAGGGTGTTGATCGTGTACTCGGTCGGGCCGTACAGGTTGTAGCCGTAGGTGCCCTCGGTGTCGCGCAGCCGCGACCACACCTGCTCGGACACCGCCTCACCGCCGAGCAGCACCAGCGGCGGCCGGTGCCCGTCCAGCAACCCGGCCTCGAACAGCAGGTGGGCGTAGGTCGGGGTGACGTTGACGACGTCGATGCGGTGGGTGTCGCAGTAGGACGCGAGCGCGGCGGCGTCGCGGCGCAGCTCCTCGTCGCAGACGTGCACCTCGTGGCCTTCGACCAGCCACAGGAGTTCCTCCCACGACATGTCGAAGCCGAACGACACGGTGTGCGCGATCCGCAGCCGCCTGCCGCCCGCGCTCGCCACGGCGGGGCCGAAGATGGCCTCCTGGTGGTTGAGCTGCATGTTGGTCAGCCCGCGGTACGGCGTGACGACGCCCTTGGGGCGCCCGGTGGAGCCGGACGTGTAGATCACGTACGCGGCGTGTTCCAGCCTGCCCGGCCGGTCCCGTTCGAAGCCGGGAACGACGAGCGGGGCGTCGGAGTAACGGTCGAGGTCCAGCTCGTCCAGTACCAGCCGGGTGGCGGTGGTCTCGACGTCCAGTCCCGCCGCGGAGGTGGTGACCAGACAGGCCGGACGGGCGTCGTCGACCATCACCGCGAGGCGCTCGGCCGGATAGTCAAGTTCCAGCGGCAGGTAGGCCGCGCCGGTACGCAGCACGGCGAACAACGCGACCACCATGTCGGCGGAGCGGGGCAGGCCCAGGGCCACGACCTGCTCGGGGCCGACGCCGTGTTCGCGCAGCAGCCGGGCCATGCGGTTGATCCGGCCGTCGAGCTGGGCGTAGGTGAGCTTCTCGGCCCCGAACACCAGTGCCGTCGCGTCCGGCGTGCGTTCCGCCTGCGCCGCCAGGAAATCGGCGACGGTGTCGTTCGGCAGCTCGGCGGAGCGGCCCGACCAGCCGCGTTCCAGCTCCCTGCGCTGCTGCTCCGTGGGCGCGCCGAGCGTGCCCACCGGCGCGTCCGGGTCAGCGACCATTTCCCGCACCAGCCCGGCGAACCGGTCCAGCAGGGCGAACGCGCTGCCCGCGTCGACGACGTCGTCCCGGTAGGACAGCGTGGCCCGCATGCGCTCGCCGGGCGTGAGCACGAGGGTCAGCGGATAGTGGGTGGCGTCGAAGTTGGCCAGTGCCGTCACACCGTGCCGCCTGCGCAGCCCGTCCAGGCGCTGCTCGCCGTCGGCGTCACGCAGCACGAACAGCGTGTCGAACAGCGTCCGGTGCCCCGACTCGGCCTGGATCGTGCCGAGCCCGGCGAACTCGTAGTCGTTGAGTGCCATGCGCTCGGCCTGCAACCGCCGCAGCAGGTCCAGGACGGACTCCGCCGGGTCGAACGTGACCCGCACCGGCACGGTGTTGAGGAACAGGCCGATGATCGTCTCGACGTCCGGCACGGCCGCCACCCGCCCGGCGACGGCGGCGCCGAACACGACGTCCTGCCTGCCGGTCAGCCCGGACAGCACCAGCGCCCAGGCCGCGTTCAGCACGCTGTTGACAGTGAGGCCGTGCTGCCGGGCCTGCTCCCGCAGTGCGCGGGTCTCCTCGGCGGTGAACAGGACGTCGATGCCCGTCGGCAGGGCGGGTTCGGCCTCCTGCCGGACCGGGCCGACCAGTGTCGGCTCGTCCAGGCCGGCCAGTGCGTTCCGCCAGGCGGCCGCGGCCTCGGCCGTGTCCTGCTCGGCCAGCCACGCGAGGTAGTCGCGGTAGGAGCCCGGCGCCGGGAGGTCGGCGTCCGGCGTCTCGTAGAGCGCGAGCAGCTGCTCGATGAACTGCCACGCCGACCAGCCGTCCCACAGCAGCAGGTGCCGGTGCAGGACGATCCGGGCCCTGCCCGGCCCGAGGTGCACCAGAATCACCCGGAACAGCGGCGGCCTGGCCAGGTCGAACGGTTCCGCCCGGTCGGCGGCCATCAGCTCGGTGAGACGTTCGGGCGCGTCCGAGAGGTCCACTTCGGACACCGGCGGCTCGGCCTCGGCGAGCACGAACTGGACCGGCCCGGGCAGGCCCTCGCTGGTGAACCCGGCCCGCAGTCCGGTGTGCCTGGCCAGCATCGCGGCGACAGCCGCGCGCAGCCGGCCCGCGTCCAGGTCCCGGTCGAGGTCGATGGCCTCCTGGACGGTGTAGACGTCCGATCCGCTGTCGAAGCCGGCGTGGAAGAACAGCCCCTCCTGCAACGGCGACAGCGGCCAGACCTCGGCCACCGGCCCCGGGCTGACCACCTGCCCGGCGTCGACGGAGATCAGCTCACGGTCGCCGCCACGGCTGTCGTCGACCAGCCGTGCCCGCGCCGCCAGCGCCGCAGGGGTGCGCAGGGTGAACACGTCGCTCGGGCTGACCGCCAGTCCCGCCCGGCGGGCACGGCTGGACACGCTGATCGACGAGATGCTGTCGCCGCCGAGCAGGAAGAAGTCGTCCTCGGCACCGACCTCGCCGAGTCCCAGCACCTCGGCGAAGATCTCGGCGAGCAGCACCTCCCGCGCGCCCTCGGCCGCCCTGCCGGACGCCGCGACGGCGTGCGGGGCGGGCAGCGCGGCGGCGTCGAGCTTGCCGCTCGGGGTGAGCGGCAGGTCGTCCAGCACCACGATCGCGGACGGCACCATCGCCTGGGGCAGCGTCAGTTCGGCAGTGGCGACGTCCCGGTCGGCCACGACGTATCCGACCAGCGCGCCGTCGCGGACGACCGCGGCGGCCCGACTGACCCCGTCCAGCGCGCCCAGCGCCGCCTCGACCTCGCCCAGCTCGATCCGGTTGCCGCGGACCTTCACCTGCCGGTCGGTGCGGCCCAGGTACTCCAGGACGCCGTCCGGGCGGCGGCGGACCAGGTCGCCGGTGCGGTACAGGCGCTGTCCCGGTTCGCCGAACGGGTCGGCGACGAACCGTTCCGCGGTCAGCCCGGGCCGGTCGTGGTAGCCGCGGGCAAGCTGCACGCCGGCCAGGTACAGCTCGCCGGGCACCCCGTCGGGGACCGGCCGCAGCGCGGCGTCGAGCACGTGGCAGCGGGTGTTCCACACCGGACGTCCGATGGGGACGGTCGGGTCGGCCGCGCCCTCGAACGGGAAGTAGGTGACGTCGACGGCCGCCTCGGTCGGGCCGTAGAGGTTGTGCAGTGGCACGCCGGTGAGCTGCTGCCACCGCGCCGCGAGGTCGCCGCCGAGTGCCTCGCCGCTGGCGAACACCCTGCGCAGGCTCGCCGCCCACGCCGGGTCCGCGGTCACCTCGTCGCTGGCGAGGAAACCGGCCAGCATGGCCGGGACGAAGTGCAGCGTGGTGACCCGCTCGCGGCGGACCAGTTCGGCCAGGTAGGCCGGGTCGCGGTGGCCGTCCGGCCGGGCGAACACGACTGCGGCGCCGTGCAGCAGCGGCCAGAAGAACTCCCACACCGACACGTCGAAGCTGGACGGTGTCTTCTGCAGCACCCGGTCCTCGCCGGTGAGCCCGTACTCGTGCTGCATCCACGCCAGCCGGTTGCCGATGGCGCGATGCGTGACCACCACGCCCTTCGGACGGCCGGTGGAGCCGGAGGTGTAGATCAGGTAGGCCGCGTTGTCCGGCGCCGCCGGGCGCACGTCAGCCTCGGCGCCGTCCCCGTCGACGCGGAGGTTCTCCACGCCGGGCAAGTCGGTAGGGCTCACGGCCAGCCGGGCGCCGGAGTCGGCGAGCATGAACGCGATCCGCTCGGGCGGGTAGTCGAGGTCCAGCGGCAGGTACGCGGCACCGGACTTGAGCACGCCCAGCAACGCGACGAGCAGCCCGGCCGAGCGCGGCACGGCGACGGCGACGACCTGTTCCGGCCCCGCGCCCCGCGCGGCCAGGCGGCGGGCGAGGCGGTCCGCGGCGGCGTCCAGCTCGGCGTAGGTGAGCCTGCCGTCCTCGGCGACGACCGCGACGGCGTCCGGTGTCCTGGCGGCCTGCGCAGCGATCGACGCGGCCAGCGTCGCGGCGGGTACCGGGTGCGCCGTGTCGTTGCCGCCGTCGATGCGGGCGATTTCCGCGTCCGACAGCAGCCGCGCCTGCCCGACCAGGGAGCCGAGGTCGGCGGTCATCGTCTCCAGCAGCCGCAGGAGGCGGTCGAGCAGCAGCTCGGCGTCCGCGGGGTCCACCCGGGCGGCGTCGTACTTGAGGCTGAACTCCAGGCGGCGCCCGGTAGCGACGATCAACGCGACCGGGTAGTGCACGGCGTCGACGATCTCCACGCCGGTGACCGGCAGTTCGGTGTCCCGCGGGTAGTTCTCCACCACGACCAGCGTGTCGAACAGCTCGTCGCGGATCCCGGTCAGCCGCTGCAGCTCGGCCAGGCCGATCTGCTGGTGGTCGAGCAGCTCGCTCTGCTCGGCCTGCAGCCGGCGCAGGGTCTCGGCGAACGTGTCGCCCGGCGCCCAGCGCAGCCGCAGCGGGACGGTGTTGATGAACAGGCCGACCGCCGACTCGATACCGGCGACCTCCGCACCACGGCCGGACACGGTGCTGCCGAACGTGAGGTCACGCTGCCCGGTCAGGTGGCCCAACAGCAGGCCCCACGCGCCGTGCAGGACGGTGCCCAGCGTCAGCCCGCGTTCCTGGATCCGGTTCCGCAGCCGGGTGGTGTCGCGTTCGGACAGTACGGCCGTGGTCTTGTCCGGACGCATCGGCCCGGCCGGGCCGGATTCGACCAGCCTGGTGGGGCCGTCCACACCGGCCAGTGCGGTGCCCCAGGCCCGCAGCGCCTCGTCGTGGTCGCGGCGGGCGAGCACGCTCAGGTAGTCACGCCGGGAGCTGGGCGGTGACTCGCCCGGCCCGGCGAGCAGCTCGCGCAGCATGACCACGACCGACCAGCCGTCGGCGACGATGTGGTGGAACGTGATCGCCAGCCGCGTCCGCTCCCCGCGGACCAGGGCGAACCGCACCAGCGTGCTGTTCTCCAGGTCGAACGGCCGGGCGCGGTCCTCGGCGAGCAGTTCCTCGCCACCCTCCCGCCACGGGACCTCGGCGTGTGCGCGGACGACCTGCACGACCTGACCGTCCTGGCGTTGCAGGAAACCCGAGCGCAGCGAGGAGTGGCGGTCGAGCAGGTTCTGCGCGGCCTGCCGCAGCGCGGCCGCGTCCACGGGACCGTCCAGGTCGAAGATCTCCTGGATCGTGTAGACGTCACCGGCCTCGGGGTCGAACTTGGCGTGGAAGAAGAATCCCTCCTGCAGCGGGGTGACCGGCAGGATCTCCTCGATGTCGCCGAACCGGGCGGCTTCCTCCGCGGTCGGTTCGAGCGCGGCGATGCCGGGCCGCTCGTCGACCTGCTTCTCCCGCGCGACCGCGGCCAGCTGCTCAGGTGTGCGGAACCCGAACACCTGGCGGGGCGTGATAGTCAGCCCGCGCCGCGCGGCGCCGAGTACCAGCCGGATCGACGTGATGCTGTCGCCGCCGAGCAGGAAGAAGTCGTCCTCGATGCCGACCGTGTCCAGGCCGAGCACCTCGGCGTAGAGGTCGCAGAGCGTGCTTTCCCTGGCGTCACGCGGCGGGCGGCCGGTGCTCAGCGCGCCGAAGTCGGGCGCGGGCAGCGCGGCCCGGTCCAGCTTGCCGTTGGTCATGACCGGCAGGTCGGCCAGCGGGACGAACGCGGCGGGCACCAGGTAGGCGGGCAGCCGGTCCTCGGTGTAGGCCCGCAGGGCCTTCATCAGGGCCGTGACGTCACGGAACGGCGCGGGCCGGTTGGCCACAGGGTGCTCGCCGGCGGGGCGGTACAGCGGGGCGGCACCGAACACGACGTCGAACCGGCCGTCCGTGGCGCAGGCGGTCCAGGTCAGTGCGGCGTCGTGGCCGAGTTCCTCGCCGATCGCCGCGATGGCCTCGGGGTCGATGCCCGGCTCCGGCTCGGGGCCGCCGTCGATCCGGCTCAGCGCACGCAGGTCCTCGGTGAGCCGCGCGTTGGGCACGCCGGTGACCCGCAGCGGCCCGCGGGCCAGCGCGTCCCGGACGTCGTCGAGCGAGGTGACGTCGGTGCCCCAGCGCAGTTCCTCCGGCTGCCGCCGTGACGCGGGCGCGGCCTTGCGCAGCACGACGTCGTAGCGGTAGCGGCTCAGCTCGTTGTGGTAGGCCGCCCGCTTGAGCCGCAGGTCGAAGTCCCAGCCAAGGCCCGCGAAGAAGTCCGGGTCCAGCAGGAGTTCGCCCTCCCAGGCGACGGCGGCGTCGACGGCGGCCCGCGCGCCGGTCCGTCCCGCCTCGACCCCGGCCCGCAGCGTCCGCAGCAGGCGCAGGTTGCGGACGTCGCCGAGGAACACGGCACCGCCGGGGGCCAGCAGGTCGAGTGCGTGGCGCAGCACGTCGACGAGGTAGTCGGCACTCGGGAAGTACTGCGCGACCGAGTTGATCACGACGGTGTCGAAGAATCCGCCGGGCAGGCCGGTGAAGTCGTGGGCGGGCTGGGCCCGCAGGGTGACGATGTCGCGCAGGCCGTCGATGCGGCTGTCCAGGAGTTCGATGACCTCCTCGGACAGGTCCAGGCCCCAGTAGGCCTCGCAGCCTGGGGCGACCTGCGACAGGATCAGGCCGCTGCCGACACCGATCTCCAGCACCCGCCGGGGGTTCAGCTCCCGGATGCGGTCCACGGTCGCCGCACGCCACGCGCGCATGTCGTCCAGTGGCAGGGCCGAGCCGTCGTAGGTGCTGTTCCAGCCGGAGAAGTCCTCGTCGAACGGGTCGCCGCCGGCGACCGAGTAGAGCAGTTCGTGCAGGCCCTTCCACTGGCCGACCTGCTCGCGCTCACGCCGCTCGTCCCTGGCAGGCGCCTGGTCGGCGTGTGGCACGACGTAGGCGACCAGCCTGCGGTCGCCCGGCTTGACCTCCCGGGGGACCACGGCGACGCGGTCCACCGCCTCGTGTGCGGCGAGCACGGACTCGATCTCGCCGGGCTCCACGCGGTGGCCGCGGATCTTGACCTGGTGGTCGCTGCGGCCGAGGAAGTCGATGTTGCCGTCCTCGCGCCAGCGGGCGCGGTCGCCGGTGCGGTACATGCGTGCCCCGGGGCGCCCGAACGGGTCAGCGACGAACCGTTCCGCGGTCAGCGCCGCGCGCCCGACGTAACCGCGGGCGAGACCGCGGCCGCCGACGTACAGCTCGCCCTCCTCGCCGACGGGCACCGGGCGTAGCGCGTCGTCGAGGATGTAGCAGCGGGTGTTCGGGTCCGGCCTGCCGATCGGCACCGGACCGGTCCAGCCGGGTTCGGCAGGCCACAGGGTCGAGTTCACCGTCGCCTCGGTCAGGCCGTACGCGGCCACCACCCGCAGGCGCCGCGACCAGCGGGCGACCAGTTCGGGCGGGACGGTCTCGGTACCCACGATCAACACGGCGCCCTCGGGCAGCTCGCACTCGGCCGGCAGGGCCGCCACCAGCGACGGCGGCAGGATCATGTGGGTGGCGCCGTGGGCGGCGATGTAGTCGGTCAGCTCGGGCCCGGGAACCCGGCGGTGCGACGGCACCAGGATCACCCTGCCGCCCACGCACAGCGACATCACCAGGTCCCACACGGTCACGTCGAAGCCGACCGACGCGAACTGCACCACGCGGCTGTTCGCGTCGATGCCGATGCGGTCGGTCGCGGTGGCGATCAGGCTGCCGATGCCGTCGTGGGACAGCACGACGCCCTTGGGCGTGCCCGTCGACCCGGACGTGTAGATCACGTACGCCGCGCGGTCCAGCCGCGCCGGTCCGCCAACCGGCGCGGCTGGAGTCCCGGCCAGCTCGTTCAGGACGTCCGGGTCGTCCAGTGCCAGGACGTCGTGCCCGGCGGGCAGCTCCGCCAGCTGGTCCACTGTGGACAACACGAGCCGGGCACCCGCGTCGGTGAGCAGGTAGGCGATCCGCTCCTCCGGGTGGTCCAGGTCGACCGGGAGGTAGGCGGCGCCCGCCTTCATCACCGCGAGCAACGCGACGACCAGCCGTGGTTCGCGGGGCAGCGCGACCGCGACCACGTCCTCGTCGCGCACTCCCCTCGCGGCCAGCAGCCGCGCCAGGCGGTTGGCCTCGGCGTCCAGTTCGCGGTAGGTGATCGCCTCGTCCTCGCAGACGAGGGCGACCGCGTCGGGTGTGGTGGCGGCCTGGCGTTCGAACGCCGCGGGCCAGGTCAGCTCGGGTACCTCGCGCTCGTCGCCGACGAACTCGCTGACGAACTCGACGCTCACCGCGATCCGGCCCCGATGACGGCGTACTCCGGCGCAGGCAGCGTGGCCCGCCGTGCCACCACGGAATCCAGGATCTCGCCGACCCGGACGGCCGTGTTGGACAGCAGCGAGGAGGTGATCCCGTGCGTGTGCTCGGTTCCGCCCTGCAGGTAGATCCCGGCCCGGATCCTGTCGTCGGTGCGCAGCCGGTAGTCCCGCTCCACCAGCACGTTGCCCTGGCCGTCGCGGGCACAGCGCTGGCCCAGCTCGCCGAGCACCGGCAGCGGGTCGGCGGGCCGGTACCCCGTCGCGTACACCACGACGTCGGCGTCGAGCACCGTGCGCTCGCCCGTGGTCAGCTCCTCGATCGTGGTTCGCACCCCGGCCGGGGTCTCGACGACCTCCAGCGGCCGGGAGACGTTGAACATCCGCAGCCGCTGGGCGCCGGTGACCTTCTCCCGGTACATCCGCCGGTACAGCTCGTCGATCAGGTCGATGTCCACGGCGGAGTAGTTGGTGTTGGCGTGGTAGCCGAGCAGCCGCTGCTTGACGGCGTCCGGCGCGGTGTAGAAGTGGTCGACCGCCTCCGGGTCGAAGATCCGGTTGGCGAACGAGCTGTCGTCGGACGGGCTGTAGCCGTAGCGGGCGAACACCGAGCAGACCTCGGCGCGGGGGAACCGGTCGTGCAGGAAGGCGGTCACCTCGGCGGCGCTCTGCCCGGCACCGACGACGACGAACCGGCCCGGGTCGAGGTCGGCCAGGCCGTCCACCCGGTGCAGCAGCTCGTGGTTGTGCCAGATCCGGTCGCTGCGCACCACGCCCTCGGGCAGCTGCGGGCGCAGCCCGGTGCCGATCGCGAGATTGCGGGCCCGGAAATCGGTTTCCTCACCGTTGGCGGTGCGGACGCGGACGTCGAAGAAGTCGACATGGTCGCCGGAAATGACCGGTTCGACACCGATTACCTGGCTGCCGTAGGAAACCAGGTCGTCGACCTTCGCGGCAGACCATTCGAAGTAGTCGTGGAACTCGATCCGCAACGGGAACAGGTTCTTGTGGTTGATGAAATCGACCAGCCTGCCGCGGGCGTGCAGATAGGACAGGAAACTGAACTCGCTGGCCGGATTCCGCATGGTGACGAGGTCCTTGAGGAACGAAACCTGCATCGTCGCGTCCTCGATGAGCATGCCGCGGTGCCAGCCGAAGCGGGGCTGCTGCTCGAAGAAGTGCGCCGTGACGGGCTCGACTCGCGGCACGGCGGCGTTGTGCTCCGTCAACGCGATCGCCAGGGCCAGGTTCGATGGCCCGAAACCCACCCCGATCAGGTCGTACACCGGTCCGTCTTCCCCGGGCACTGACAGCGACATAAAGGTCTCCTCAGCCAGACAACACAGGGAACCCTAACCTAACTAAGGGGAGGCTCGCCTAGTCCATCCGAGGGTGATGTGCGTCCCCCGGCCGCGCCCTTGTGTATGTAGGTAAGGCTTGCTTCACTACTGGGGCTTTGCGCCCAGGACTACCAGGAGGACGACGATGCGGGTTGCGATGTTCGGCTACCAGACGTGGGGCCACCGCACCTTGCAGGCGTTGCTGGATTCTCCCCACGAGGTCGCGCTCGTCGTCACGCATCCGAAGAGTGACCACGCCTACGAGCGGATTTGGTCCGATTCGGTGGCGGAACTGGCCGCAGCCCACAACGTTACGTGCCTGGAACTGAACCGCCCGGACAGCCCGGAACTTCTCGCCAGTCTCAAAGAGGCCGATCTCGACCTCATCGTCGCCAACAACTGGCGTACCTGGCTGCCGCCGGAGATCTTCAACCTGCCGCGGCACGGCACGCTGAACATCCACGACTCGCTGCTGCCCGCGTACGCGGGTTTCTCCCCGCTGATCTGGGCGTTGATCAACGGCGAGCCCGAGGTCGGGGTCACCGCCCACATGATGGACGGCGAACTGGACGCCGGTGACATCGTGTTGCAGCGCTCCGTCCCGGTCGGGCCGAGGGACACCTCGACGGACCTGTTCCACAAGACCGTCGACCTGATCGGGCCGATCGCCGCGGAAGCCCTGGACCTCATCGCCAGCGGTACCGCCCGGCCCGTGCCGCAGGACCGGTCCAAGGCGAGCTTCTTCCACAAGCGGTCCATCGAGGACTCCCGGATCGACTGGAACTGGCCCGCCGACGCGATCGAGCGGCTGATCCGGGCGCAGGCCGACCCCTACCCCAACGCGTTCACCTTCCACGGCGGCAAGCGGTTGCGGGTGACCGCGGCCTCGGTGTCCGAGCGGCCCTACGGCGGCACGCCCGGCCGGATCTTCATCCGGGAGGGTGCTGGCGTGGTGATCGTCGCCGGTGCCGACGCGCGCACCGGGCGCAACCGCGGCGTGGTGCTGGAAACCCTGCGTACCGACGACGGCGCGGAGATCGCCGCCGTCGACTACTTCCGTGCCATGGGCGGGTATCTCACGAGTCATCCTGTCGACTGAATGGCTGACAAAGATCACGCACGGTAGGGTCTGGTGGCTATGACGACCGGCAGGATCCTGCGCTTCGACGAGGTTCGCGGCTACGGCTTCATCGCGCCGGACGAGGGCGGCGAGGACGTGTTCATGCACGCGAATGACCTCCTCGACGACAAGCACCTGTTCCAGGCCGGCGTGGTCGTGGCGTTCGACGTGGAGGACAGCGGGCGCGGGCTGAAGGCGTCGAACATCTCCATCGCCTCCAGCGCCGACGCGCCCGCGGCCGAGCCCGCCGTCGTGCCGCCCGCGCCCCGGGCCGACGAGCCGGGTGACACGGTGTCGGCGGCGCGGTTCCGCGGCGAGATCACCGAGACGCTCCTCGCCGCTGCCCCGACGCTGACCGCGGCGCAGATCGTGCAGCTGCGACGGCAGCTGGTGCAGCTGGCGCAGGACCACGGCTGGGTCGAGCCCGGCTGACCCGCCGCCCCCGCGCAAAGCTCGTGAAGGCCACCTTCACCACGTCTCACGTAATGAAGGGGGCCTTCACCACGTCAGCATCCCGACAAAGTCCGGAGTCGTGGTGCGGAGGGTGGAGTTCGCGTGCCGGAGCGTGGAACTCGCGTGCGTGACGGTGGGACTCGCGTGTCCGGGGGGAGGCGGGTGTCTCACCTGGTGAACTCCACGCTCGTGCACGCGAACTCCGCCTTCCGGCACGCGAGTTCCACGCTCCCGCCCCCGCGCAAAGCACGTGAAGGCCACCTTCACCACGTGAGACGTCAGGCCCCGGCAAAGTCGGCGCTGGCGGGCCGGAGGGCGGAACTCACGACGTGTATCCAGTTCTCCTGTCGTGAGGTGGCGGGCGACCGGCGATGCGGTTGTGACGTCTGGGACGGCTGGGACGTGTGGGTTCGGGTGAAGGCCGAGTTTCTGTCGTCTCACGTGATGAAGGTGGCCTTCACGAGCTTCGCGGCCCCGGTGTCACGGCCCCGGCAGCCTCAGTGGTCACAGCAGGCTCGGCAGCCTCACCGGTCGCCACGAACGAGACAACCCCGCGACCGGCGAACTCCCCCAATGTGGCATTGGGGGAGTTCAAGTACCCCAATGCCACATTGGGGTACCGGCGACAAGCCACCCAAGGGGGCCTTCACGAGCCTCGTGGTCACGTGCCCTGACAAGCACCGGAGTCGAAAGTCGCGAGGGGCCCGACTTAGGTATGGGGCTTGCCGGACTACCTGGCGGTTTGCCGACGTGGTTCCTACGATCCAGGAGTCCGACTCCAAGCCAGGTGATGCGGTTGACGGTCAACTCGTTTCGCGTCTTGGGCCCGTTCGACGTCGTCGTCGACGGCACGGCGTTGGCCATTGGGGGGCCCAAACCCAGGTCGATGCTGGCCACGCTCGTCCTGCACCCGAACGTCCCGGTGTCGGTCGACGTGCTCGCCGAGGTGCTCTGGCCGCAGTCCCAGCCGCGCTCGGCGAGCGCGAACATCCGCACCTACGTCCACAGCCTGCGTCGCGGCGGCCTCGCCGACCGGATCGAGAGCAGGCCGGCTGGCTACGTCCTGCACGCCGAGCCACACGAGATCGACGCCACCCGGTTCGAGCTGGTGGCACAACGGGCCCGCGCGGCACTGAACGACGGCGATCCGGCCACCGCCCTCGCCCTGTACGACGAGGCGGGCGGGCTGTGGCGCGGCACCGTCCTCGAAGACCTGCCGCCGTGCCACGTCTGGGCCGCCTCCGCCGCGCGCCTGAGCGAGATGCGCTCGCTGGTCAGGGAACACCGCATCGACGCGCTCATCCAGCTGGGCCGCAGCGGCGAGGCCGTGATCGAGTTGCGCGGCCTGCTCGCCGAGCAGCCGATCCGGGAGGCGCTGTGGGAGAAGCTGGTCGACGCGCTCGCGGCGGCCGGGCGCACCGGCGAGGCCCTGCAGGCGTGTTTCGACGCCGAGAACGTGCTGCTGGAGGAACTGGGCACCAGCCCGGGCGAGGGCCTGCGGAAGGCACGCGCCCGGCTGCTGGGCGCCGAGCCGGCGGAGGAACCCGACCCGTTCCCGGTCCGGCAGCTGCCGCTCGACCTGCCCGACTTCACCGGACGGCGCGGCACCGTCGACGAACTGACCACGCTGCTGCGCGGTAACGGGCGCGCGGTCGCCGTACTGTCCGGCCCGCCCGGGGTCGGCAAGACCTCACTCGCGGTCCGGGTGGTCCACCAGCTCAGCCCGGTGTTTCCCGACGGCCAGCTCTACCTGGACCTGCGTGGCACCTCGGCACGGCCGCGGCAGGCCGGAGAACTGCTACCGGAAGTCCTGCGCTCGCTCGGGATCCCCGACGCCAGCATGCCGCCCACGCTCGCCGAACGTTCCGCGCTGCTGCGCTCGCAGCTGGCGCGGCGGCGCCTGTGCCTGGTCCTCGACGACGCCGCGAACGCCGCCCAGGTCCGGCCGCTGCTGCCGGGAGCGGGACGGTCGGCCGTGCTGATCACCAGCCGGGTCCGGCTGCCCGAGCTGGTCGGCGCGGCGTCGATCAGCGTGGACGTGCTGCCGGAGACGGAAGCCACCGCGCTGCTGACCGAGCTGGTCGGCGAGCGGCGGGTACGGGCCGAACCGGACACGGCCGCCGAAATCCTGCGTGGCTGCGGGTACCTGCCGCTCGCCGTCCGGGTGGTCGGCGCGAAGCTCGCGCAGCGGCCGGCGTGGCGGCTGCGGGTCCTCGCCGACCGGCTGCGGGACGAACGCAGGCGGCTGCGGGAACTCGAGGTCGGCGACCTCGCGGTGCGGGCCAGCGTGGCACTGAGCTACGACCGGCTCGACCCGGACGCGGCCCGGGCGTTCCGCGGGCTGGGGCTGCTCGGCGCGACGCGGTTCCCCGCCTGGGTCGTCGCCGCGCTGCTCGGCCGCGAGTACGCCGACGACGTGCTGGACCAGCTCGTCGACGTGCACCTGGTCGAGCTGACCAGCTCGGACGAGAACGGCCAGGCCCGCTACCGGCTGCACGACCTGCTCAGGGTGTTCGCCACCGACCGCGGCCACGCCGAGGACACCGGCGCCGACCGGCGGTCGGCCCTGCGGCGGGTGATCGAGGGCTACCTGGACCTGGCAGGCACCGCGGCCGAGCGCATCCCGATCCACTTCTTCGGCACCCACGACGTCCGCACCGACGGCTGGCGCGTCCGGCAGCCGGAGAGCCTCGTCGCCGATCCCACCGCCTGGTTCGAGGCCGAGCGGATCACGGCCACCACGCTGGTCGAGCTGGCCGCCCGGTGGGAACTCGACGATCTCGCCTGGCGCCTGGCGACGGCGTTCATCCCGTTCTTCGACCTGCGTGGCCACCAGGACGACTGGGAACGCACGCACGTGATCGCGCTGGCGGCCGCGCGGCGCCGTGGCTGTCCCCGGGGACAGGCGATCGTCCAGCGCAACCTCGGGCAGGTCCAGCTCTACCGCGACGCCTACCCCGAAGCGCTGGCCGCGTTCGAGGAGTCGAGGATGCTGTTCGAGCGGGAGGGTGACCGGCGCGGTGTCGCGATCGGACACTCCGGTCTCGGCACCGTGCACCGCATTCTCGGCGACAACGACTCGGCCCTGGAGCACTGCGAACGCGCGCTGCGGTTGTTCGGCGAGGTCGGCGACCGGCACGGACAGGCGGTGGCGACCATCGCACTCGGTTCGGTCCGGCTGTCCTCGGGCGACCTGGCGGAGGCCGAGCGGTGCTTCGCCGAGGCGCGGTCGCTGTCGGTGGCGATCGGCGACCGGCACCGGGAGGCGCACGCGCTGATGCGGATGGCACTGGTGCGGCAGGCACACGGGGAGCTGTCCACCGCCCGCGACCTGATCACCACGTCGATCGCGATCTTCGACGACCTCGGCGACCACCACTGCGTCGGCTACGCCAACCAGCGGCTGGGTGAGGTCTGCCTGGACAGCGGCGACCTCGCCCACGCCCGGCTGCTGCTGGTCAACTCCGTCCGGATGCACCGCCGCAACGGCGACCGGCGGTCCGAGGCCGAGGTGTCCGAGCTGCTCGGCCGCCTGCACCAGACCCTCGGCGAGAACGAGCGTTCACACGGCTACTTCACCCGCGCCAGGGCCCTCCGCGCCGAACTGCCCGCCTGACCGACAGCCCGCACGAGTCTCACACTCGGGGCCCGGCGTGCCGGACAGTGGGATCAGGCGGGCGGGAACGTACAACTCGCGCGTCAGAACCTACGACTCGCGCGTCAGAACGTACGACTCGCGCGAACGGCCCGTTCGCGCGCGCGACCGGCACCAGGTGAGAACCGGCGTCCACATCGTGAGTTCTGCGCTCACGCACGCGAGTTCTACGTTCCGGCACGCGAATTCTGCGCTCGGGACCACCCAGCTCGCCGTGCCGGCATCACGCGAGCGAGCGGGCAGGCACGACTCAGCCGAGCGCGTCGATCACGGCCGAGGTGACGTCCTTGGTCGTCGCCGTCCCGCCCAGGTCTCGCGGCAGCACGCCGGCCGCGGTGACGGTCTCCACGGCGCGGTTGACCCGCGCGGCCTCGTCCGGGAAGCCGAGGTGCTCCAGCATCAGCGCGGCGCTGCCGATCGCGCCGATCGGGTTGGCGACGCCCTGCCCCGCGATGTCCGGCGCGGAACCGTGCACTGGCTCGAACATGCTCGGGAACCGCCGCTCCGGGTTGAGGTTCGCGCTCGCAGCCGTGCCCAGGCTTCCGGTCAGCGCGCTGCCCAGGTCGGACAGGATGTCGGCGTGCAGGTTCGACGCGACCACCACGGAAAGGTCCTCGGGCCGGAGCACGAACCGCGCCGCCATCGCGTCGACCAGGCAGCTGTCGGTCTCGACGTCCGGGTAGTCGGCCGCCACCCGCTCGAAGACCTCGTCCCACAGCACCATGCCGTACTGCTGGGCGTTGCTCTTGGTCACGCTGGTCAGCCTGCGCCGCTCCCGCCCCCGCGCGAGGTCGAACGCGAACCGCATGATCCGTTCACAACCGCTCTCGGTGAACAACGACGACTGCACCGCGACCTCGCTGCCGCGCCCCCTGGCCGCGAGGTTACGGCCGCCGAGCCCGGCGTACTCGCCCTCGCTGTTCTCCCGCACGACGATCCAGTCCAGCTCGGTGTCGTCGGCCTTGCGCAGCGGGCTGGTCACGCCCGGCAGGAACCGCACGGGGCGGATGTTGGCCCACTGGTCGAAACCCTGGCACACGGCCAGCCGCAGACCCCACAGGCTGACGTGGTCGGGCACGGTCGGCCAGCCGACCGCTCCGAAGTAGATGGCGTCGAAACCGGCGAGCTGCTCCAGGCCGTCCTCGGCCATCATCCGGCCGGTGCGGGCGTAGTAGTCGCACCCCCAGTCGAACTCGGTCCAGCTCAGTTCGATGCCCGGACCCGTGACGGCGTCGAGCACCGCCCGGCCGGCCTCGACGACCTCGGCACCGACGCCGTCCGCTGGGATAGCCGCGATTCTGAACATGGATCCCATCCAACAAGGACCGCGCCGCACGCGTCCAAGACGCGTCGGTGATGCGCCTGAGAGGCCGCGCCTATCGGTCCAGCGCGATCCCGGTGAACCGCTGGGCGGCCGGGGTGAGCGGGGACGCCCGGTGGATGAGCGAGACCTCCAGTGCCGCGGCCGGTTCGAGTTCGGCCACCCGCGCGCCCGCCCGCCGGGCCAGCGGCGCCCAGGCAGCCGTCGTCACCGCGACGCCGACACCGTTCAGCACCAGCGGCAGGATGATCTCCCGGTGCGCGGTCTCGACCACGATCCGCAGGTCCACGCCGGCGGCGACGATCTGGTCCACTACGTGCCGCATGCGGGTCCCCGGCGGCGCGGCGATCACCGGCCTGCCACCCAGCTGCTCCCGCGTCACGACGTCACCCAGGTCGCTGTCCGGCGGGACGAGCAGGACGAACCGCTGCCTGTCCACCCTGTGCCGCACGACTCCGGGCAGCGCGACGTCCTCCGCCGCACCCAGAACGCCGACCTCGGCCCTGCCGGTCCGGACGGCCTCCAGCACTTCCTGCGGCGTGAACGCCGCGTGCACCACCGTCCGGATTCCCGGATGTGCGGCCGAGAACTCCGCGATCATGCCGCTGAGCGGGTCCACCGCCTGCGACGGCATCGCGGCGACGTCGACCACGCCGGTGAGGCCGGCCGCGACGGACCGCGCGGTGTCCCGTGCGGCGTCGAGATCACGCAGCACCTGCCTGGCGGGGACAACGAGCGCGTGCCCGGCGTCGGTGAGCACGGCCCGCCTGCCGATGCGGTGGAACAGGTCGACGCCGAGTTCCTTCTCCATGGCCCGGATCGCCTGGGACAGCGACGGCTGCGCGAGATGCAACCGGTCGGCGGCGCGGTTGAAACCGTTCTCGTCGACGATGGCGAGGAAGTACCGCAGCTGCCGCGCATCCATAGGCACTGCCTACCACGGTGGTAGCGAAGTGGTGTTGGACACACCGGACGGGTGACGGAAGGCTGGCAGGAACGTCAGCGCACAGGGAGGGCAGATGGCAACGAAGCCGGCCCGGACCGATGTCGAGAGCGTACTGCTCACGGCCAACCGGGACAGCCTTGGGCAGGAACGCCTCTCGTCACGGGAGGAGAAGTTCGAACGGGCACGCCGGACGACGGGACTGTGGCTGGCTCCGCTGGTCACGATCACGTTCCTGGCGTTGCCGCTCGGCCTCGCCGGGAACCAGCAAACGCTTGCCGGCGTCCTGCTCGGCGTCGTGGTGCTGTGGATCTGCGAACCGATTCCGCTGCCGGTGGCGGGGTTCATCGGGGTCGCCTGCGTGGTGGTGCTCGGCGTCGCACCGGTCGACGACGTGCTCGCGCCGTTCGGCTCGTCGACGATCTTCACCTTCATCGGCGCGTTCATCATCGCCCAGGCCATGCTCAAACACGGCCTGGCCCGCAGGTTCGCCTTCCGGGTGCTGTCGCTGCCCGGTGTCGGGACGTCGACCACCCGGATCGTGCTGGCGTTCGGCGCGATCACCTGCCTGCTGTCGGCGTTCGTGTCGAACACGGCGACGGTGGCGATGCTGTTGCCGACGGCACTGGGCATCCTCACGGTCATCGCGAAGCTGATGCAGGACCGCGGCGTCGTCGCCGAGAACTTCGACCCGCGCATGCTGCGCGTCGGCACGGCGCTGATGCTGATGCTCGCCTACGGCGCCAGCGTCGGCGGGCTGCTCACGCCGGTGGGTTCCCCGCCGAACCTGATCGGCCGGGCACAGATCGAGAAAGCGACCGGAACGCGGATCTCGTTCACCGACTGGGTGCTCTCCGCGGTGCCGATCTGCCTGCTGATGTTCGTCCTGCTGGCCGCCGTGCTGCTCCTGCTGAACCGGCCGGAGATCCGCAAGATCGAGGGCGTCCGCGAGTACGTCGCCGAGCAGCGCGGCGACATGGGCAGGTTCAGCGGCGCCGAGCGGAACACGCTCATCGCGTTCGGGTTCACCGTCACGCTCTGGATCGCGCCCGCGATCGTCGGGCTGATCGCCGGTGACCAGTCCGCCGCGTTCAAGACGGTGAGCGACCGGCTCGACGAGGGCGTCGTGGCGGTGCTCGGCGCGGCGTTGCTGTTCCTGCTGCCGGTGTCGTGGAAGCGCCGCGAGTACACGCTGTCCTGGTCGGACGCCGCCCGCATCGACTGGGGCACGATCATGCTGTTCGGCGCGGGCATCATCTTCGGCACCCTGCTGGCGGAAACCGGCCTGGCGAAGACCATCGGCGAGGCCAGTGCCTCCGGGCTCGGGCTCGCCAGCGCCGTGCCGATCACGATGTTCGCCGTGGTACTGGCGATCCTGATCTCCGAGACGACGAGCAACACCGCGGCCGCGTCGGTGGTGGTGCCGATCGTCATCCCGATCGCCGTCGCCGCGGGCATCAACCCGCTGCTGCCCGCGCTCGCCGCGACGTTCGGCGCCTCGTTCGGCTTCATGCTGCCGGTGGCAACCCCGCAGAACGCCATCGTCTACGGCTCGGGCACGGTGCCGATCACCAGGATGATCCGGTCCGGGCTGGCGTTCGACGTGTGCGGCGCGATCCTGATCGTCATCCTGCTGCCGGTCACCGCGACCCTGGTCGGGCTGGGATAAACCGGTTGCGCACGGCTCTAGGTTCGACGGTATGGGACTGCTGCCGTACGCCGACACACCCGAGGAGTTCGAGTCGCTCCGCGCCGAACAGCTGGAACCCGGTGTCGCCGCGATCCTCGGGCACACCGGGTTCACGCGGTTCCCGGAGGGGTCGCTGCCGGTGTACGCCGTGGGCGACGACCTCGTGCTCAAGCTGTACCCGCCGCCGTTCCACGACGAGCTGAGCACCGAGAGTTCGGCGCTGCGGGCGGTCGAGGGCAAGCTTCCGGTGCCGACGCCCGCGGTGGTGCGGACCGGAACGCTGGAGGGCTGGGGTCACCTGCTGATGAGCAGGCTGTCCGGCGTCTCGCTCACCGAGGCATGGCCACGGCTGACCGATGCCGACCGGGCCGACGTCGCCACGCAGCTGGGAAGCGCGCTGGCAGCGCTGCATCAGGTCCCCGCTCCGTCGCTGGAACCGCCCGACTGGGCGGAGTTCCTCACCCGGCAGCGGGAATCGGCCGTCGACCGGCAGCGGCGGGCGGGACTGGCCGAGGAGTGGCTGGACCAGATCCCCGGCTTCCTGGACGGCGTCGACCTCGGTGACCCGGCACCGGTGTTGCTGCACACCGAGGTGATGCGGGACCACGTGCTGGTCGAGCGTGCCGGTGACCGCTGGCGGTTGTCCGGCCTGTTCGACTTCGAGCCCGCCATGCGGGGAGCCGCCGAGTACGAGTTCGCCGCCGTCGGCCTGTTCACCGCGATGGGCGACCCGGCGTTCCTGCGCGGGCTCCTGCTGTCCTACGGCTACTCCCCCGGCGAGCTGGACCACGACTTCTCCCGGCGGTGCCTGGCCTACACGCTGCTGCACGTCTACAGCAACCTGAAGTGGTACCTGAAGATCCTGCCCGCACCGGCCGAGCCGACGCTGGACGCGCTGGCCACGGCGTGGTTCAGCGCAGCGGAATCCACGCCTGCCGGGTGAGCCCGGACAGCGCGCTGACCATCGCACCGGCTTCGGAGACCGTCCACAGCTCCGAGCCGATGACCAGGGACCGCCGCACCTCCGCGGAGTCGTGCCGGACGACGCCCAGCTCGGTGAACCCGCCGTCGCCCAGCCGCAGGACCATCGCTCCGCCGGTGGTCTCCGTGGCGCTGGTGCTGCTCAGCGGCACGACTACGAGGTTGTCCTTGGGCCAGAACAGGAACGCGTGCGGGTCGGACTCCACCTCGGTGCCGGAATCGGGTACGTGGTGCTGGGCCAGCCGGCGCGGGGCGGCCGGGTCGGCGACGTCGAACAACGACACCTGGGTGCCCAGCCTGCGGCCGCTGGTGTCGGCTTCCTGGCCGACGCCGATGAGCCGGTTGTTCCCCACGTCGTGCAGGTAGGCGGAGTAGCCGGTGATCTTCAGCTCGCCGGTGGCCCGCGGCCGTGCCGGATCGCTCAGGTCCACTGTGTACAGCGGGTCGGTCTGCCGGAACGTCACCACGTAGCCGACCGGCCCGACGAACCGCACGCCGTGGATCCGCTCGCCGCGGCCGAGACCGTCGACCCGGCCCACGGTGTCCAGCCGGTTGTCCCTGCGGGCGAGCACGGTGACGGCACTCTCGCTGTCGCCGCGCTCGCCGCTCAGGGTGGTCGCCACCCGCAGGTGCCCGGCGTGCTCGGACATCGCGTACTGGTTGAGCAGCAGGCCGTCCACCCGGCCGGACGCCACGTGCTTCGGCGGGCCGGGCTGGGAGATGTCGAACTGGTGGATGCCGGTGTCACCGAAGGAGTTCCCGCGGTCCACACGCGACGCCGACTGCTCCGCGACGTAGAGGCTGGTCTCGGTGGCGTAGACGTCGTTGCCGTCGGCCACGATGGAAACCGGATCGCCCCGGCCGATCTCGCCGAGCAGGTCGAAGGTGAGCACGGTCAGCATGGACGACGCCGTGTAGCCGTCGGGATGGCTGATGCGGGTGCAGTCGACGAGGCTGCCCTCGGACACCCGGCCGCCGGTGTCGAGCCGGTAGCGCGGCAGCCAGTCCTCGATCGGTGCCGTGTCCGGCGTCCTCGCCGGAACCTGAGGCGTGGAACGGACGACGACCCTGGCCAGGTTGCCGGTCTGCCGCCCGGCGACGTAGGCGCCGTCCACCTCCAGTGTGCCGATCACCCGGCCGGAGCCTGTCAGGTCGACCAGCACGATCTCGGTGCCCGCCGGGCGGTCCCAGCGCGCGTTCGGCGGCCGCATGACGGCCTCGCCCGGCGCACCGAGGATCAGCGCCCGGTCGCCGGCCAGCAGCAGTTCGCCCGCCGCCGACCCACCGGGCAGGTCGACGGTCGCCGTCACGGTCTTCGACGCGACGTCCACCACCCGCAGCCGCGAGCCGGACAACGTCACCACCCGGCGGCCGTCGGTCTTGACCAAATCGCCCTCCTGGACACCTGCCTCGTGGTTGTTGGTGCCCGAGTGTTCCTGCGCTTCGGGTGCCGCGGCCCGGGCGTCGCCGCTGCCCCGGTCGGGCACGGCCTGTTCGCCGAACCAGTAGGTCTTGTTCCTGGCCGCGCTGCGGAAGCCCTCCAGCGCGGCCGGGCAGGAGTCGAATGCCGCCAGGGCGGGGCTCGCCGTCACCTCCGGCGGGACGGTGGTCTCGCGGTCCCCCAGCGCGACCACTGCGATTCCGGCGACGAGTGTCGTCGCCACGCCCAACCCCAGCCACAGTCTTGGTCTCATGTCGTCAGGACGGGACGAGGCCGGTGCGGGGTTGCACGTGAAATACTGCCGCGATGGCTGATCGGCGACCGGGTGGACGTTCCGAGCGGGTCAGGCTGGCCGTGCTCCACGCGACCCTCGACGAGCTGGGCGCCACCGGCTACGCCGACCTGACCGTCGACGCCGTCGCCGAACGTGCCGGGGTGCACCGCACGACGCTGTACCGCCGCTGGGGTTCGGCCGAGGGGCTGGTGGCCGAGGCGCTGCTGTTCGGCACCGAGCAGGACTGGGTGGCCCCGGACACCGGGACGCTGGAGGGTGACCTCGCGGCGATGGGCCGGGAACTGGTGCACTACTTCACCACGCCCGGCCTGTCCGCTCTGCCGATCGCGTCGATCTCCGCCGCGTTCCAGTCGCCGCGAGCCGCGGAGTCGCTGCGGCGCTTCTACGTCGACCGGCACGCCCGCAGCGCGGTGGTGGTCGAGCGGGCCGTCGAGCGCGGCGAGGTCCCGCCGGGCACGGACGGTCCCGAGGTGATCCGCGCGGCCACCGCCCCGGTGTTCTACCGGCTGTTCATCAGCAGGGAACCGGTCGACGACGCGGTTGCCGACACGGCCGCCCACGTCACAGCCGTCGCCGCCGCGGCGGGCGCCTTCGTGGTCTAGGTCTTCTCCGGTGGGCGCAAGCACGTGAAGGCCACCTTCATCACGTGAGACGTCAGGGCCCCGGCAAAGTCGGTGTGCAGCGGGGTGAGTGGTGGTCCCGAGCGCAGAGTTCGCGTGCCGGAATGCAGAACTCGCGTGCGTGAGCGCAGAACTCAGAATGTGGACGCCGGTTCTCCCGTGGCGCCGGTCGCCTGTGTGAACGGCCCGCTCGCGCGAGTCGTCCGTTCCGGACCCGCGAGTTGTCCATTCCCGCCCACCTGGTCCCACTGTCCGGCACGCCGGTTCCGGATCACGAGACGCGGGCCTGAGGTCAAGCTCGTGAAGGCCACCTTCATTACGTGTGACGTGGTGATGGTGGCCTTCACGTGCTCTGGGCCGTTGCCGCACCCGGCTCGGCTAGGTCTTCTCCAGGTATTCGGCACGCTCGGCGTCGACGACCGACGCGACCAGCTGGGCCAGGCCGGGCTGCCCGTCCAGCGCCGGGTCCTCGGTGATGATCGCCTGCGCGTGCTTGCGCGCCCGCGCGATCAGGTCCTCGTCGCGCAGCAGCGACAGCAGCTTGAGCCCGGACCGCGTACCCGACTGCGCCGCACCGAGGATGTCGCCCTCGCGGCGCAGCTCCAGGTCCAACCGGGACAGTTCGAATCCGTCCGTTGTGGACGCCACCGCGTCCAGCCGCTCGCGCGTGCTGGTGCCGTCGAACGACTCCGTCACCAGCAGGCACAGCCCCGGCACGTCACCCCGGCCGACCCGCCCGCGCAGCTGGTGCAGCTGGCTCACCCCGAACCGGTCGGCGTCCATGATCACCATCGCTGTCGCGTTCGGGACGTTGACGCCGACCTCGACGACCGTGGTGGCCACGAGCACGTCGACCTTCCCCGCCGCGAACGCCCGCATGACGGCGTCCTTCTCGTCGGCGGGCAGCCGCCCGTGCAGGATGCCGACGGTCAGCGCCTTGAGCGGGCCCTCGGCCAGCTCACCGGCCACGTCGAGAACCGCCAGCGGCGGCCGCCTGCCGCTCTTGTCCGACGGCGGCTCGTCGCCGATGCGCGGGCACACCACGTACGCCTGGTGCCCCTTGCCGACCTCCTCGACGATCCGCTGCCACGCCCGGTCCAGCCACGCGGGCCGCTCGTTGACCGGCACCACCGTGGTCGAGATCGGCGACCGCCCGGCGGGCAGTTCACGCAGGGCGGCGATCTCCAGGTCGCCGTACACGGTCATCGCCACCGTGCGCGGAATCGGCGTCGCGGTCATCACCAGCACGTGCGGGCTGGTCGACTCCGCACCCCTGGTGCGCAGGGCGTCGCGCTGTTCGACGCCGAACCGGTGCTGCTCGTCGACGACGACCAGCCCCAGATCGGCGAACGACACCGTGTCCTGGATCAGCGCGTGGGTGCCGACGACGATCCCCGCCGCGCCGCTGGCGGCGTCCAGCAGCGCCTGCTTGCGTTCCTTCGCACCCATCGACCCGGTCAGCAGCGTGACCCGGGTGGCGTTCTCCGCACCACCCAGCTCGCCAGCCTGGCCCAGGTCGCCGAGCAGCTCACGCAGTGAACGGGCGTGCTGCGCGGCCAGCACCTCGGTCGGCGCCAGCATCGCCGCCTGCCGCCCGGCGTCGACGACCTGCAGCATCGCCCGCAGCGCCACCACGGTCTTGCCGCTGCCGACCTCGCCCTGCAGCAGCAGGTTCATCGGGTGCTCGACCGACAGGTCGGCGGCGATCTTCTCGCCCACCTCACGCTGTCCGGCGGTCAGCTCGAACGGCAGCCGCCCGTCGAACGCGGCCAGGATGCCGTCGCCGCTGGGCGGGCACGCGGGCGCGGGCCGGGACACCGCGGAATGCCTGCGCTGGGCGAACACCAGCTGGATGGCCATGGCCTCGTCCCACTTCAGCCTGCGCCGGGCGGCGTCGAGCCACTCCCAGCTCTCCGGCCGGTGGATGTTGCGCAGCGAGTCGTGCAGCGACCGCAGCTTCAGCTCTTCCAGCAGCCCGGCGGGCATCGGGTCGTCCTTGGGTTCGAGGACGTCGAGCACCTGCCGGACGCAGCGGGCGATCGACCACGACGGCATTCCCTGCGCCGCGGGGTAGACCGGGATGATCTCGCCGAGGAACTCGTCCATCGTGGACGTCTGGTCCTCCGACTCCAGCAGCTCGTACTCGGGGTTGGCCAGCTGCAGCTTGTCGCGGAACGCCGTCACCTTCCCGGCGAACAGGCCGGTCTTGCCCGGCCGCAGTTCCTGCTCGCGCCAGGCCTGGTTGAAGAACGCGCAGGTGATCCGGCGCGTCCCGTCGGTGATCACCAGCTCCAGGATGGACCCGCGCCGCGAGCGCATGGTCCGCTTGCTGGTGGTCTCGATCCGGGCCAGCACGGTGGCGTGCTCGCCCAGCTCCAGCCCGGCGATGTCGGTGAGCTGGCCGCGTTCGGCGTAGCGGCGCGGGTAGTGCCGCAGCAGGTCGCTCACCGTGTGGATGTTCAGCGCCGACGCCAGCGCCTTGGCCGAGCGCGCACCCAGCAGCGGCACCAGTTTGTCGCCAAGGACAGCCATGTCACTCCACCCCGATCAGCAGCACGGTGTCGGTCTGGTCGCCGGCGTAGCAGGTCAGTTCCACCTCGGGATGTTCCGCCCGCAGCTCCTCGGCGAGTACCCGCTCGATGCCGGCCGGGGCGTCGGCGCCGGTGATGACCGTGATCAGCTCGCCGCCCAGCGCCAGCATCCGGCCGAGCACGCGGACGGCCGTGGCGGCGATGTCGTCGTCATCCGCCGGACCCTGCTCGATCAGCACGACCTCGCCGTCGACCAGCCCGACGACGTCACCGGCGTACACCCGGCCGACCCAGGTGAGCGCCTCCCCGGCGGCGACCCGCAGCTCGCCGCGGCGGGTGGCAGCGGCGGCCTCGGCCATGGCGACGACGTCGTCGTTGACCCGCCGCGCCGGGTCGTGCACGGCCAGCGCGGCCAGCACCTGGACCGGCGAGGCACACGGGATGATCACGACATCGCGGTCGCCTGCCATGGCGTGCCCGACGGCGGCGTCGGCGGCCGCGGTCAGCTCGGCCCCGCCGGGCAGCACGGTGACGTGCTCCCCGGCCGTCTCCGTGATCAGCCCGAGCATCTGCTCCACGCTGGGTACTGAACCAGTCGGCACCGACAGGACCGCGACGTTCTCCGCCCGCAGCACCTCGGCCAGTTTCTCCCCGTGGACCACGGCGACGACCGTCCGGTCCAGCCCGCCGGCCGGCTCCAGTGGCGCGGGGGTGATCAGCGGTTCGACCCGGATCCGGCGGGGCCTGCCCGCCTCGATTCCGGCCTCGATGGCTGCGCCGATGTCGGCGCAGTGGACGTGGACGGCGTGACTGCCCGCGCCGTCGGCCGCGACCGTGACGCTGTCGCCGAGCCCGCTCAGTGCCGTGCGCAGGGCGGGGATGGCGTCGCTGTCGGCGCCGTCGAGCAGGTACATGACCTCCCAGGCATACGGGGCCCGCGCGGCCGGCTCCGGCCGGATCTCGGTGTGGACGGGCACCTCGGTGGCCTGCTCGCGGCCGGTGATCACGCCCAGCAGCGCGTCGAGCACGGCCACCAGGCCGCGGCCGCCCGCGTCGACCACCCCGGCGCGGGCCAGCACCGGGAGCTGGTTGGGGGTGTTGCGCAGGGCCCGCTCCGCCGCGTCGACGGCCCGGCGCGCGACCTCCGGCAGCGGAGCGGTCAGGTCGCGCACGGCGTCGGCCACGACGTGCAGCACGCTGAGCATGGTGCCCGCGACCGGCCGGGTGACGGCGCCGGTGGCGACCCGGTCGGCGTGCCCGAGTGCTCGCGCGAGCGTGGGGCCGTCGAGCCGCTCGGCGTCGCCCGCCGACTCGGCCAGGCCCCGCAGGACCTGCGACATGATCACCCCGGAGTTGCCCCTGGCGGCCGCGACGGCGCCGCGGGCCAGCACGGCCAGCGCGGCACCGGCCCCAGCCGGTTCGGATTCGGCGGCCAGGGTGTCGCGGGCGCCGGTGAACGTGTGCAGCAGGTTGGAGCCGGTGTCGGAGTCGGCCACCGGGTAGACGTTGATGCCGTTGATCTCGGGACGCAGGACGTCCAGGGTGTGCACGCACGCCGAGGCCCAGCCGGTCACGGCGGCCGCGTCCAGTTCGTGCACCGGTACCCTCCTCGCACAGCGTCGGGTGCGAGGGTATCGACCCGGTTCCGGCCCCCCGGAACGCACCAGTTACCCTGTTTCGAGTTGCCCGCCGTGGCGGGCTGTGTTGTCTTCCCTGATCCAAAGGAGTGTTCGACGTGGCTGCCGTGTGCGACGTCTGTGGCAAGGGGCCCGGCTTCGGCAAGTCGGTCTCGCACTCCCACCGGCGTACCTCTCGCCGGTGGAACCCGAACATCCAGACCGTCCACGCCAAGGTCGGTCTGTCGCAGAGGAAGCGGCTGAACGTCTGCACGTCCTGCCTGAAGGCCGGCAAGGTCGTTCGCGGCTGACCCTCGCGCCAAGCCGAACCGGCCCGGGTGACCGTCAGGTCCCCGGGCCGTTTGGCGTGCACGGGCCCACCGGGGCCGCGAAGCACGTGAAGGCCACCTTCACCACGTCTGACGTCAGGGCCTCGGCAAAGTCCGGGGTGCTGTGTGCCCCCAATGTGGCATTGGGGAACTTGAACTCCCCCAATGCCACATTGGGGGAGTTTGCTGGGTCTCTTTCGTGGTGACGGCTGGGTCTGCTGGGTCGGGTGTGACTGGTGAGGCTGCTACCCCGGTACGGGAAGGTCGTGAAGGCCACCTTCATCACATGAGACGACAGAAACTCGGCCTTCATCCGAACACCGGGCTATCGCGGTCACCACACCAGCCCCACCAGTCACACCCGTAAAGCAGCGAGGGAGCTTTACTACCCTTCTTCGCCAGCAAAGCTCCCTCGCTCACATCGGACGCCCGACTTTGCCGGGGCCCTGACGTCTCACGTAATGAAGATGGCCTTCACGTGCTTTGGCCGGGACTGGCACCGGCACCTGGGCGCGCGGACGGCGCCGGCCGGTTAGGGGAGCTTCCAGTCCAGGGGCTCGGCGCCCTGCCGCACCAGCAGTTCGTTGGCCCTGCTGAACGGCCGCGACCCGAAGAAGCCGTTGTGCGCCGACAGCGGGCTCGGGTGCGCCGACTCGATGCACGGCAC
Source organism: Amycolatopsis suaedae (assembly GCF_004214935.1). GTDB lineage: Bacteria > Actinomycetota > Actinomycetes > Mycobacteriales > Pseudonocardiaceae > Amycolatopsis > Amycolatopsis suaedae. The sequence goes on along the minus strand of NZ_SFCC01000003.1, from coordinate 261,306 downwards.
CTCGCCCAGCATCGGCCGCAGGTTGCGGGCGTTGCGGCCCCACAGGATGGCGACCAGCGGCCCGCCACGCTCGGCGAGCGCCTTGATGGCCTGCTCGGTGACCTGTTCCCAGCCCTTGCCCTGGTGCGAGTTGGGCCGCCCCGGCGACACGGTCAGCGCCCTGTTGAGCAGCAGCACGCCCTGCTCGGTCCACGGCGTCAGGTCGCCGTTGGCGGGCGGCGGGTGACCGAGGTCGTCGCAGTACTCCTTGTAGATGTTGATCAGGCTCTTCGGCAGCGGCCGCACGTCCGGCGCCACGGCGAAGCACAGGCCGATCGGATGCCCCGGCGTCGGGTACGGGTCCTGGCCGACGATCAGCACCCGCACCCCGTCGAACGGCTGCTGGAACGCCCGCAGCACGTGGTCGCCCGCGGGGAGGTAACGGCGCCCTGCCGCGATCTCCGCCCGTAGGAAGTCCCCCATCGCGGCGATGTTGTCCGCCACGGGTTCGAGGGCCTTCGCCCAGCCGGCTTCGACGATCTCGTGCAGCGGTCGTGCGGTCACGGCCAGCGACTCTATAGGCGCCGTCACACTGCCGTGTCAGCGCCCTAACCGATCCGCCGCAGCTCCGCCCGGAAGCGCGCCGACCTGCGCACGTAGCTCTCCACGACGGCGGCGACGTTCTCCGGCCCGAACGAGGTGTTCTCCCTGGTCTTCGCAGGCACGCCGAGTGCGATGTGCCCGGACGGCACCCGCTTGTCGTAGGACAGCACGGCCCCGGCGCCGACCACGGCGTCGTCCTCGACGACCGTCCCGTTCAGTACCACCGAACCCGACGCGATCAGGCAACGGGTGCCGATCGTCGCACCCTCCACGTGGACCGCGTGCCCGAGCGCGGACTCCGGGCCGATCAGCGTGGGGTGCCGGGTCGTGCAGTGCACGACACAGCCGTCCTGCACGTTGCTGCGCTCACCGATGGCGATGTACCCGCCGTCGCCCCGCAGCACGGTCTGCGGCCACACCGACGCGAACGCGGCGATCCGCACGTCGCCGATGACCGTGGCGTCCGGATGAACGTAGGCGTCGGGGTGGATGTCGGGCACCAGATCGCCCAGCGCGTAGATCGCCACTAGTCCTCCACAAGCGACTTGCTGAAGTACCGGCTGTCCGGTTCGTCGGCGTAGTAACCGAAACCGGACATCGGGGTGTAGCCACTGGACTCGTAGAGGGCGATGGCCTCCGGCTGTTTCGTCCCGGTCTCCAGCACCATCCGCCGCCTGCCCGCGGCCCGGGCCGTCGACTCCAGCTCGGCCAGCACCGCACGCGCCAGCCCGCGGCCACGCGCGGTGGCCGACACGTACATGCGCTTGATCTCGGCGTCCCCGTCGAGCAGGTGACCGCCGTCCGCGTCGCGCACCCGCCACGCGCCGGTGGCCACCGGGACACCGTCGAGATAGCCGACGACGAACAGCCCGAGCGGCGGGGCGAACTCCTCCGCCCGCACCACGGTGGCGTCGGCCGAGCCGTACCGGACCACGTACTCCTGCTGGACCTCGGCGATCAGCTTCTGGGCGTCCGGGTCGTCGTAGGGCACCACCTTGATCTGCACGACCGGACCCTAACGCCAGTGCTGCCAGCCCGGCTCCCCGTTGTGCGGTTCCCCATCGACGGTGACGCCGGTGTCCGGCATGGTGACCGAGCCGATCCGCCGCCAGCCCTCCGGCAGATCGGCGAACGGCGGGAACGTCGCGGCCAGCGCGTGGTCCTCCCCGCCGGTGAGGACCCAGCTCATCGGGTCGGCCCCCAGCGCCTGGCCGACCTCGCGCAGGCGCTGGTGCACCTCCAGCCGCTCGGTCCGCACGTCGAGACCGACCTCGGAGGCGGCCGCCAGGTGCCCGAGGTCGGCCAGCAGGCCGTCGGACACGTCGATCATGGCCGTCGCACCCGCGACGGCCGCCGCCGGACCCGCGGCGTAGTCCGGCTCGGGGTAGCGCTGGGCATTCACCACGCCGACCGGCGACCGGAAACCCCTGCCGAGCACCACGAGCCCGGCCGCGGCCCAGCCCAGCCGCCCGCACAGCGCGAGGATGTCCCCCGGCCGCGCGCCCGACCGGGTGACCGGCTGGCGGCCTTCCAGGTCGCCGAGCGCCGTGACGCTCACCACGAGCTGGTCGGCCCGCACCACGTCGCCGCCGACGACGCCGACGCCGGCCCGCTCGGCCTCGCCCCACATGCCGTCGACCAGCTCGGTGATCACGTCGGTGGGTGTGTCGGCCGGGCACGCGAGTCCCACCAGGACCGACGTCGGCCGCGCGCCCATGGCGGCGACATCGGCCAGGTTCACGGCGACGGCCTTGCGCCCGACGTGCTCGGGAGCCGACCAGTCCAGCCGGAAGTGCACGCCCTGGACCAGGACGTCGGTCGACACCACGGTCCGGCCGTCGGGTGCGGCCACGACGGCCGCGTCGTCGCCGGGGCCGAGCAGCGTCGACTCCGGCTGTCTACGGCCCGTGGTGACGGCGCGGATCAGACCGAACTCGCCCGTCGCGGCCACGGTCGGCTTCTCCGGTGTGTCGTTCGGCACGTGGTCGCCTCCTGATCTCCAATAGTCGGACCCCCTATCGTTGTCCGAACTGGGGTAAGTTCCTTCCACGTTCCTACCCGTAGCCGACCGATCAAGCCGAAGGGGCGCGCCGTGGTCCACGCATACATCCTGATCCAGACCGAGGTCGGCAAGGCCGCGTCGGTCGCGGCCGAGATCTCCGGAATCCCTGGTGTCACCAGCTCGGAGGATGTGACCGGCCCCTACGACGTCATCGTGCGCGCGGCGGCCGACAACGTCGACCAGCTCGGCCAGCTCGTCGTCGCCAAGGTGCAGAACGTCGAGGGCATCACCCGCACGCTGACCTGCCCCGTGGTCAACCTCTGATCGACGACATGCTGTAGTAGGCGGGTGCCCGAGCAAGACACCGAAACGGGAGGCCCCCCGCGGGTCCTGATCGTCACCGCCACCGTCATCGCGGTGCTCTTCGCCGCGGGCGTGGCGGTTTTCGGCATCGTGACCAACAAGCCGGAGCCGGACCAGCCCGCGGCGGGCGGTCCGCTGCCGCTGGTGTCCGTTCCCGCCCCGCAGGCGGGCACCCCAGCCTGCGCGCGGCTGATCGAGCGGATGCCCGGTGAACTGACCTCGAACGGCCGGCCGCTGGCCCGGCGCACGCTGGCCGACCCGGCGCCGCCCGCCGCCGCGGCCTGGGGCGACCCGGCGCCGGTGGTGCTGCGCTGCGGGCTGGACCGCCCACCGGAGCTGACCCCGACGGCGCCGCTGCGGCTGGTCAACGGCGTGCAGTGGCTGCAGGTGCAGAGCGCGGGCACGGCGACCTGGTACGCCGTCGACCGTGAGGTCTACGCGGCGCTGACCGTGCCGGACACCGCGGGCACCGGGCCGCTGCAGACCGTGTCCGACGTGGTGGCCGCGGCGCTGCCGCCGCAGCCGTTGCGGTTCTAGGAGTGTGCTGAACGGCCCCGCCCGTCGCGAGCGGTGATCCAGGCGCCGCCTCGCAAGGCGGAGGATCGCCCTCGTACTGGACCGTACTCGGGCGATCCGACAACGCAGCGAGGCGCCGCCTGGGCGCCGCGCAGCAGGGCGGGGCTGTTCAGCGCACTCCTTACCTAACGCAGGCCCGTTCCGCGGGCCATGGCCGTCTCGATGAGCGTGGTGAGCAGCGTCGGGTAGTCCACGCCGGTGACGCCCCACATCTTCGGGTAGGCCGACGTCGTGGTGAAGCCCGGCATGGTGTTGACCTCGTTGATCAGCAGCTCGCCGTCCTCGCGCAGGAAGAAGTCGACTCGCGCCAGCCCCTGGCAGTCCAGCGAGTGGAAGGCCTGCACGGCCGTCGCGCGGATCCGCTCGGTCACCGCGTCGTCCAGCTTGGCCGGGATGTCGAGTTCCGCGCCGTCGCCCAGGTACTTGTTCTCGAAGTCGTACCAGGCCGAGTCGTCCTCGGACAGCATGCGGATCTCGGCGGGCAGCGACGCCTCGACCCGGCCGTCGGGGAACTCCAGCACGCCGCACTCGATCTCGCGGCCGGCGACCGCGGCCTCCACGAGCACCTTCGGGTCGGTCTCGCGGGCCAGCGCGATGGCCGCGTCGAGCTCGGCCCAGTCGGTGACCTTGCTCATGCCGATCGACGAACCCGCGCGGGCAGGCTTGACGAACACCGGCAGCCCCAGGCGGTCCCGCGTCGCCTGGTCCAGAGTGGACTGTCCACGGCGGACGACCGCGTAGTCGCCGATGGGCAGCCCCTCGGCGACGAACAGCTTCTTGGCGAACTCCTTGTCCATGGCCGCGGCACTGGCCAGCACGCCGGGGCCGACGTAGGGAACGTCGGCCATCTCCAGCAGACCCTGGATGGTGCCGTCCTCGCCGAACGCCCCGTGCAGCACGGGGAACACGACGTCGACCGCGCCGAGCGCCTCGGTGCCAGCGTCCAGCGAGACGAGCTCGCGGCGGGTCGGGTCACCGGCGAGAACCAGCGCGGCGCCGCCGTCGACCGTCGGCAGCCGCGACCCGGTGATCTTCAGATGCTCGGAGTCCGACGTGCCGAGCACCCAGCCACCCTGACGGGTGACGCCGATCGGGATGACGTCGAACCGGTCGGTGTCGAGGTTGGCGAGGATGCTGCCAGCGGAAACGCAGGAGACGGTGTGCTCGGTGCTGCGGCCGCCGAACACGACCGCCACCCGGATCTTGCGGGAGTTCGCGCCGTTCATGACCGGTCACCCTACCGGGCGCTTGTCAGCGCAGTAGTTCGACCAGTACGTCAAGGGCCCGCTGCAGGGCCTCCCGCGAGCAGTTCGAGTAGGCGATCGCCACCCCGTGCGTGGTGGGTTCGCCCGCGAAATGCCTGCCCAGGTTGTCCAGCCGGATGCCTTTCGCCTCGGCGGCGGCGACGGTGCTGCGTTCGACCTGCGCCGACGGCAGCGGAACCACCAGGTGCGCACCCGCGTCGTCACCGAGCACCCGCACGCCGCCTGCCCGCAGCGCGGTGACCAGCATGGTTCTGCGTTCGGCCAGCTCGCGGCGCAGCCGCCGCAGGTGCCTGCCCAGGTCGCCGTGACGTGCCAGTTCGACGAGCACCCGCTGCCCGGCGGGCGAGGGCCGGGTGCCGGTGCGGTCCCGGTGGTCGAGCACGGCGGCGGTCACCGCGGCGGGCGCGACCATCCAGCCCGCGCCCAGCGTCGGCGTGAGGATCTTGCTGGTCGTGCCCAGGTGGACGACGACGTCCGGGGCGAGCGCGGCCAGCAGCGGCAGCGGCGCGACGTCGAAGCGCAGTTCGCCGTCGTAGTCGTCCTCGATGAGCAGGATGTTCTCCGCCCGCGCCCGCTCGACCAGCTCCACCCGGCGGGCGGCGCTCATCCGGCTGCCCATCGGGTACTGGTGGGCGGGCGAGCAGTACACCGCCCGCACACCGGGCGGCACGGCACCCGGCCGCAGGCCCTCGTCGTCCACCGGCACGCCGACGACACGCAGGCCGTAACCACGCAGCGCCTGCACGGCCCGCTGGTAGCCGGGTTCCTCGACGGCGATGACGTCGTCGCGGCCGAACACGGCGGCGGCCAGCTCGATGACGGCCGCGGTCGTGCCGCCGGTGGCCAGCACCGACTCGGTGCCCGCGACGAGGCCGCGATGACGCAGCAGGTGCTCGGCGATCACCGTGCGGTACTCGTAGAGGCCTGCCCGTTCCGAACGGGCCTCAGCCGGGGCGTCGGCGGCGGCTCGCCAGGCGCGGCGCCACGCCGAACGGTCCAGTCCCTCCGCCCACGGAACGCCGGGGGTCAGGTCGAGCAGCGGCGCGGGCGCGCGCTGCGGGCCGGGTGTGGCGGCGTCGGCGGGCCTCGAGCGCTCCGGTGGCGAGGTGGTGACGTAGGTGCCCGAGCCGTGCCTGCCGGCGATCCAGCCCTCGGCATGCAGTTGCTCGTAGGCGGCGGAGGTGACCGTCCGGCTCACCCCGAGCCTGCGGGCGAGCGCCCTGGTCGACGGCAGCCGGTCCCCTCCCCGCAGGTGTCCCGCCGACGCGGCGGCCCGCAGCGCGTCGGCGAGCTGCACCGCGAGCGGTACGTCCGCATCGCGGTCCAGCGTGACCGGCAGCGCGGTCTCGGACACGGCGGCCTCCTCCGGCAAGTGGACTGCTAGATTGTACTACTTTTGGCTATTCTCGAAGTCCACTATGGGTGTTCATGCTCAGCGTATGACCCTTTCGCCGACCCCACGCAGCACGCTGACCCGCAAGCGAGACCGCGCCCGCGACGATCGTCAGGCACTGTACGACGTCCTCGACGCCGGCCTGGTGTGTCACCTCGGCCTGGTGCTCAACGGATCGCCGGTCGTGCTGCCCACCGGCTACGGCAGGGACGGCGACACGCTCTACGTGCACGGGTCGACCGGCTCGGGCAACCTCCGGGAGGCCGCGCGGGGCGTGGCCGTGTGCGTGACGGTCACCCTGCTCGACGGCATCGTCTACTCCCGCTCGGTGAACGACCACTCGATGAACTACCGCTCCGCGGTCGTGCACGGCAACGCCCGCCCGGTGACCGACCCGGACGAGAAGCTACGCGGGCTGCGGGTGCTCACCGACCACCTGGCGCCGGGTTCGTGGGGCTACGCGAGGGACCTGAACGCGAAGGAACTCGCCGCGGTCAGCGTGCTGGCGGTCGGGCTGGCCGAGGCGTCGGTGAAGGTGCGGGCGGGCGACCCGACCGACGAGCCGGAGGACGTCCTGAACTCCCCGGCGTGGGCCGGTGTGCTGCCGGTGCGGACGGTCTTCGGCGAGCCGGAGTCCTCAGCCGACCTGGCCGTCGGCACCCCGGTGCCGCCGCACGTCAGCCGACGCGCACGGGGCCGCTGACCGGATCCGGCAGGTAGCTGCGCATCGTGCGGCCGCCGGAGCGGTAGACGTGCACGCTCACCGCGGGGTCGGGCCCCTCGTTGCGGACCTGGTGGACGTAGCCGGGGCCGAACACGCGGGACTGGCCGGGCGAGAGCGGGTGCACCTCGGTGATGACCCTGCCGGACGCGGTCCGGCGGGTGACGGTCTCGGTCAGCGAGCCGGACACGATGGTGAACGCGCCGGTCGAGTGGCCGTGGTCGTGCAGGTCGGTCTGCTGGCCGGGTAGCCAGCCCATCAGCCAGATCTCCTGGTGTTCGTCGCGCTCGACGAGGGTGAAGAACCGCTGGTCGGGGTCGTAACGCAGCAGGTGCCGCCAGCGGTCACGGTCGGTGGCGACCTCGAGCGCGACCCGCACGGGGTGACGCAGGGCGGGGTTCTCGGGCGCGAGCAGGGTGTTGTCCGGAACAGCGAACATGGCTGGGTGTGTCCTTGGATGTGGGTTGTCGGCCGGGCGTGGATTCGCGGCTAGCGACAACACGGACACAGCGCGGTAAGACGGGAAGGCCCCTGGCTGGGCGACCCCGTCTCGAACCGCGCACGCATCAACACGGCGACCACTCAACCGCACCCGTCACCGTCGGTCAACCCGTCCCAGCCTCCGGGACGGCCCGTCAATGCACGTGAAGGCCACCTTCATTACGTCTCATGTGGTGAAGGTGGCCTTCACGTGCTTGTGCCCGACGCGCGAGGGTCTCGTTCGTGGTGGCCGGTGGGACTGCTGAGCCCGTTGTGCCTGTTGTGCACGCTGTGCTCGCCGAGGCGGCGAGACCCGGGCCGGGAAGCGCATGAAGGCCACCTTCATCAAGTCAGACGACAGGAACTCGGCCTTCACACCAATCCAGCTGACCCGGCCACCACAACGGCACCGCCGGTCACACGAACGAGACCCCACACTCGCAGCCAACGGCACCATCCTGGCGAATCTCGCCACCAAGGTGCCCTTCGCAGCAGCGCCGCGGCCGCGGTCACCGGACTTTGCCGGGACCCTGACGTCTCACGTGATGAAGGTGGCCTTCACGTGCCTTGCGCCGGAGCCGGACCGAACGCCGTCAGGACCACTCGTGTTTCTGCGAGCGGCCCAGCAGCTCGGCGCCCACCTTGCGGGGGTCGACGTCCTCGTGACACACCCGGTGCATCGCGTCGGTGATCGGCATGTCGACACCGTGCAGGTCGGCCAGCGCCCGGATCGACGAGCACGACTTGACCCCCTCGGCGACCTGACCGCCGGTGGCCTCCTGTGCCTGCTTCAGCGTCTCGCCCCGGCCGAGGCGCTCGCCGAACGTCCGGTTGCGGGACAGCGGCGACGAGCAGGTGGCCACCAGGTCGCCGAGCCCGGCCAGGCCGGCGAACGTGAGCGGGTCGGCGCCCAGCTTGACGCCCAGCCGCGCCGTCTCGGCCAGGCCGCGGGTGATCAGCGTGGCCATCGTGTTGGCCCCCAGCCCCAGCCCGGCAGCCATGCCGCAGCTCAGCGCGATGACGTTCTTGCACGCCCCGCCCAGCTCGCAGCCGACCACGTCGGTGTTGGTGTACGGGCGGAAATAGGAGTTGAAGCTCGCCCGCTGCACGGCCACCGCACGCTCGTGGTCGGCACAGGCGACGACGGCCGCGGCCGGCTGGCCCTGCGCGATCTCCCTGGCCAGGTTCGGCCCGGACACGACGGCCACCTGCCCGTCGGGCACTCCGGCGATCTCGGTGATCACCTCGCTCATCCGCTTCAGCGTGCCCAGCTCGACGCCCTTGGCCAGGCTCACCAGGGTGACGCCGGCCGGCAGCAGGTCCCGCCACGCGGTCAGGTTGGCCCGCAGGCTCTGACTGGGTACCGCCAGCACCACGGCCTGCGCGCCGTCCAGCGCCCGCGCCGGGTCGGCCGTCGCGTCCAGCGTGGGCAACGTCACCCCGGGCAGGTACGACTCGTTGGTGCGGGCGGTGCGGATCTCCTCCGCGACCTCCTCGCGGCGGGCCCACAGGGTGACCTCACGCCCGGCGTCGGCGAGGACCTTGGCGAACGCCGTGCCCCACGAACCGGCACCGAGCACGGTGATCCGCTCAATCACCCGGCTGCTCCGGCTTCTTGGCCGGGGCCTGCTCGCCCCGCACGTCGGCCAGCAGGTCGGTGACCCGGTCCATCATCAGCTCGGTGACCTCGCGCAGCGTGGCGCTGCTCGCCTGCCTGCCCCGGTAGGCGCCGAGGTCGATCGGTTCGCCGACCGAGTGGGTCACGGTCTTGCGGGGGAACGGCCGGAACTTCTTCGTGTAGCCGTTGAAGATGTCCTGGGTGCCCCAGCGGGCGATCGGGATGACCGGGACGTCGTTCTCGATCGCCAGGCGCGCGGCGCCGGTGAACGAGCGCTTCGGCCAGCCGTCCGGGTCCTTGGTGATCGTGCCCTCCGGGTAGATCACCACGACCTTGCCCTCCCGCAACGCCTGGTGCGCGGCCCGCAGGCTGTCACCCGCCGTCGCCGACCCGCGGTACACCGGGATGCCGCCGGAGCCGAGGAAGATCCGGCCGAAGATCGGCGCCTTGGCGACGCTGTCCTTGGCCAGGAACCGCGGGACCCGCTTCTGCCGGTGCACGAACACCGCGTCGACCGCCGGGTCCAGGTGGGACACGTGATTCAGCACGAGCAGCGCCGGCCCCTGCCGCGGGATGCGCTCGGCTCCCCGGTAGACCCGACGCGCCATCCAGGTCAGCGGGTAGAACAGTGCGGCGGCGGCGCCGACCCAGAACCCGCCCTTCTCCCGATCAGCCAACTCTCCTCCTGCGTCCGATGGCAGAGATCCTAGGCCGTGTCCGATGGGTGGCTCCGTCGCGAGCGTGGATCAGCGTGGTGATCGCCAAGGCGGAGGCAGATCCTCGTACTGGGTCGTACTCGGGTCTGCCGACAACGCAGGCGATCGCCGCGCTGGCCGCGCGCAGCAGGAGCCATCCGTCGGACGCGGCCTGTGCGTGGTGGTTCCGGCTCAGGTAAAGATGGTGACGTGGCATTCGAGGTGGACCTGGTGGTCCCGATGAAACCGCCGAACGTGGGTAAGTCACGCCTGCGCGGTGCCGTCGACTACCACCCGCAGGACGAGGAGACGCACACCGAGCTGGTGCTCGCACTCGCCGCCGACACGGTGGGCGCGGCGACCGCGAGCAGCGTGGTGCGCAGGGTGCTGGTGGTCGCCGCCGACCCCGCGGCGCTGTCCGGCCTGTGCATGCTGGGCGCGGAAGTCGTCGACCAGGGGGCGGCCCGTGATCTCAACACGGCGTTACGGCACGGTGAACGGATCCTGCGCGCGGCCGACCCGACCGGCGTGGTGGCCGCCCTGCAGGCAGATCTGCCCGCACTGCGGGCCGAGGAGCTGTCCGCGGCGCTGTCGGCCGCGGCGGGCAGGCGGGCGTTCGTGGCCGACCGGCAGGGCACGGGCACCACGCTGCTGGTGTCGGCGCCGGGTGCGCCGCTGAATCCGCTGTTCGGCCCGGGGTCGGCGCTCGCGCACACCGCCTCCGGTGCGGTGCCGCTGGACGTCGACGCCCCGAGCCTGCGCAGCGACGTGGACACCGCCGCCGATCTCGCCCACGCCCGGCGAATCGGCCTGGGTGAACATACGGCGACGCTTCTGGGTGAGAGTTGCTGTCTCGGTTGAGAACTGAAGAGACAAGAACAACTCGATCCGCGCAACTCGCGCGGGCGTGGGGAACAATGCAGGTGTGAGCGAGCAGCACGAGACACCGGCCCCACCCACACAGAGCAGTCCACCCACGCCCACGGGCGAGGGCGAGCTCGCACAGCCTCGCCACCAGGAGAAACACTCGGTACCGTCGGCGCCACCCGCCGTGACCCCCGTGGTCGCCCCACTGGCCGACAGCCTGCCCGACGACCGCTACTTCAACCGGGAGCTGTCGTGGCAGGACTTCAACGCCAGGGTGCTCGCACTGGCCGAGGACTCCTCCCAGCCGCTGCTGGAGCGGGTCAAGTTCCTGGCGATCTTCGCGTCTAATTTGGACGAGTTCTACATGGTCCGGGTCGCCGGGCTGAAGCGCCGCGACGAGACGGGCCTGTCCGTCCGCAGCGCCGACGGGCTCACCCCGCGTGAGCAGCTCGCCTACATCGCCAAGCGCAACCAGGACCTCGTCGAGCGGCACACCGGCGCCTTCGAGGAGGAGCTGCGGCCGCTGCTGGAGCAGGAGGGCATCCGGATCGTCGGCTGGGCCGACCTCGACGACCCGGACCGCCTGCGGCTGTCCAACTACTTCAGCGACCAGGTCTTCCCGGTGCTCACCCCGCTGGCGGTCGACCCGGCGCACCCGTTCCCCTACATCTCGGGGCTCTCGCTCAACCTCGCCGTGACGGTGCGCGACCCGGAGGGCGGCACCGAGCGGTTCGCCAGGGTCAAGGTGCCCAACAACGTCCCCCGCCTCATCCGGGTGGAGCAGCGGCGGGAGGAACGGACGGCGACATTCCTGCCGCTGGAGGAACTGATCTCGGCCCATCTCGGTGAACTGTTCACCGGGATGGAGGTCACCGAGCACCACGTGTTCCGGATCACCCGCAACGCCGACTTCGAGGTCGAGGAGGACCGCGACGAGGACCTCCTGCAGGCGCTGGAACGGGAGCTGGCGCAGCGCCGGTTCGGCCCGCCGGTGCGGCTCGAGGTGGCGCAGGACATGAGCGAGCACATGCTCGAACTGCTGCTGCGAGAGCTGGAGGTGGACCCGCACGACGTCGTCGAGGTCCCCGGCCTGCTCGACCTGACCTGCCTGCACCAACTGTCCGGTGTGGACCGCAAGGAGCTGAAGTACCGCTCGTTCGTCCCGGCGACCCACCCGGCGTTCGGCGAGCGGGAGACCCCCAAGAGCGTGTTCGCCACCCTGCGCGAGGGCGACGTGCTGGTGCATCACCCGTACGACTCGTTCTCCACGAGCGTGCAGCGGTTCATCGAGCAGGCCGCCGCCGACGACAAGGTGCTGGCCATCAAGCAGACGCTGTACCGCACCTCGGGCGACTCGCCGATCGTCGACGCGCTCGTCGACGCGGCCGAGGCCGGCAAGCAGGTCGTGGCGCTGGTGGAGATCAAGGCGCGCTTCGATGAGCAGGCCAACATCACCTGGGCGCGGACGCTGGAGCGCGCGGGAGTCCACGTCGTCTACGGACTGGTCGGGCTCAAGACGCACTGCAAGACGGCGCTGGTGGTGCGGCAGGAGGGGTCGACGATCCGGCGGTACTGCCACATCGGTACCGGCAACTACAACCCGAAGACGGCGCGGATCTACGAGGACCTCGGGCTGCTGACGGCAGACCCGGAGATCGGCTCGGACCTGACCGACCTGTTCAACGTCCTCACCGGCTACTCGCGCCAGGACCGGTTCCGCAGCATCCTCACCGCCCCCAACGGCATCCGGCGCGGCATCCTGCGCCGCATCGCCGAGGAGATCGAGCACGCGCGGCGCGGCCGTCCGGCCGGTGTGCGGATCAAGTGCAACTCGCTCGTCGACGAGCAGGTCATCGACGCGCTGTACCACGCGTCGCAGGCCGGTGTGCCGGTCGAGATCGTGGTGCGCGGGATCTGCTCGCTCAAACCGGGGGTCGAGGGGCTCAGCGAGAACATCACCGTGCGGTCGATCCTCGGCCGGTTCCTTGAGCACTCGCGGGTGTTCCACTTCCGCGGTGGCAACTCGTACTGGATCGGCAGCGCCGACATGATGCACCGCAACCTCGACCGGCGCATCGAGGCGCTGGTGCGGGTCAAGGATCCCAAGCTGACCGCCCAGCTGGACGACATCTTCGACTCCGCGCTGGACGAGCACACGCGCTGCTGGGTACTGACCTCGACGGGCGAGTGGTCGCCCGCGCCCGCCGACCGGTCCGAGGTCCGCGACCACCAGTTCGAGCTGATCACACGCCACGGAGCGGCCGGGTGAGTTCACCGATCCGCGCCGCCGGCGTGGTCCTGTGGCAAGGCTCCGAACCACGCGTAGCCGTGGTGCACCGGCCGCGGTACGACGACTGGTCACTGCCCAAGGGCAAGCTCGACCCGGGCGAGACGATCCACGTCGCCGCGGCGCGGGAGACCGTGGAGGAGACCGGGTTCACGCCCGTGCTCGGCCGGTACCTGCGGCAGATCCGCTACACCGTGGACGCCGTCCCGAAGACCGTCGACTATTTCAGCGCGCGGGTGGCCGGCGGCCGGTTCGAGCCGAACGACGAGGTCGACGAGCTGCGCTGGCTGACGCCGGCCGAGGCCGAGGCGACGCTCACCCGGCCGGCCGATGTGGACGTTGTGCGGGACTTCGCCGCGCTGCCCGCCGGGCTCACGACCGTACTGCTGGTGCGGCACGCGAAAGCGGGCAAACGCGACGAGTGGACCGGCGACGACGACCTGCGGCCGCTGTCGGACGCCGGCGTGCGGCAGGCGCAGGGACTGCGTGTGGTGCTCGGTCTGTTCGGTCCGGACAGGGTGGTGTCCGCGCCGCGGCTGCGGTGCGTCCGGACCGTCAGCGGTGTCGCGGCCGACGCCGGGGTGGAGACCGAGCAGGACCCGTGGCTGTCCGAGGAGGTCTACTGGCGCGACCCGGATCGCGCGCGGGCCCGGTTCGTCGAACTGGCCGCCGGGGGCGGGACGCCGCTGGTGTGCAGTCAGGGCAAGGTCATTCCGGACCTGGTCGCGTCGCTGGCGCGGCGCGACGGTGTGCCGCTGCCCGCCCCGGCACCGCAGGCGAAGAAGGGGTCGCTGTGGCTGCTGTCGTTCCTGCCGCCCACGGGCTCGCAGGGGCCCCGGCTGGCGGCGGCCACGTACTTCGCCTCACCGCTGCCCACTCCCCTGCCCACGGCCCCCTGAGGCCCGCGCGCTGACCCGGAACGCGGCAGGGCCCCGTGCGGAGTCGCACGGGGCCCTGCCGAATCGGGTACCGAAATACCTACCCGGTTACTTCTTCTTCGCCGCGGCGGAGGTCTTCTTCGCCGGGGCCTTCTTCGCCGTGCTCTTGGCGGCCGTGCTCTTCGCGGCCGTCTTCGGCGCGGCCTTGGCGGTGGTCTTCGCCGCGGCCTTGGGCGCCGCCTTGGTGGCGGTCTTGCGAGCGGTGGTGGCCTTGGCGGTGCTCTTGGCAGCCGTCTTCGGCGCCGCCTTGGTGGCGGTCCGGCTCGCGGTGGTGCGGGTCGAGGCGGCACGCGTGCGGGTCGTCGTGCTGCGCGTGGCAGCGGGACGGCTCGCGGTGGTGCGGCTCGACGCGGCACGGGTGGTGGTGCTGCGCGACGCGGTCGTGCCACCGGTGGAACGGGTGGCGGCGGCCGCCTTCTTCGGGGCGGTCAGCTTCGGCAGCTTCTTCGAACCGCTCACCACGTCCTTGAACGTGGTGCCGGCGCGGAAGGCCGGGACGTTGGTCTTCTTCACCCGCACGGTCTCACCGGTCCGCGGGTTGCGGGCGGTGCGGGCGGCGCGGGCGCGCTTCTCGAACACACCGAAGCCGGTGATGTTGACCTTCTCGCCCTTGTTGACCGTCCTGATGATGATGTCGACGAGGCCGTCGACCGCTGCCGATGCAACCTTCTTGTCGCCCAAACGCTCCGAGAGCGCTTCGATCAGCTGGGCCTTGTTGGCCATTCCAGTCCTCCAAGCAGAACAACCTGTACACGGCCACGTTAGGCCGACTTGCGCACACGGTATTACCAACCGCGCAATTTTTCCAAACGGCGCGCGCAAGTTTCTGTTGCCGCGAGCGCGGTTCCGCCTCTAGAGGGACACCCGCACAAGCCGTCCGACGCAGTCCGCGGGCAGGTCGCCCGGGCACGAATTCCCTTGTCGAACAGGGATTTTGCCCCTACGGGGATGCCTGGAGAGTGGTCACCGGCTTCCATGAAGGCCGACCGGACTCGAACGAGTCGATGGCTTCGGCGTGTCGGAGGGTGAGAGCGATGTCATCGAGCCCTTCGAGCAGCCGCCAGCGGGTGTAGTCGTCGATCGCGAACCCGGCGACGAACTCTTTGGCCCGCACGGTCTTCGCCTGGAGGTCGACGGTGACCTCCGTGCCGGGCTCGTTCTCCAGGATCTTCCACAGCTGCTCGACGTCGGCCTGCTCACACTGCGCGGCCACCAGACCCTGCTTGCCGGAGTTGCCACGGAAGATGTCGGCGAACCGGGAGGAGATGACCACCCGGAAGCCGTAGTCCATCAGTGCCCACACGGCGTGCTCACGGGAGGAGCCGGTGCCGAAGTCCGGCCCGGCGACGAGGACGCTGCCCGCGCGGAACGGCTCCTGGTTGAGCACGAACGTGTCGTCGCCACGCCAGGCGGCGAACAACCCGTCCTCGAACCCGGTGCGGGTCACCCGCTTCAGGTAGACGGCCGGGATGATCTGGTCTGTGTCCACGTTGGACCGGCGCAGCGGGACGCCGACGCCGGTGTGGGTGGTGAACGCTTCCATGGGTGTTTCTCCTGATCAGACGAGGTCTTCGGGGCTGGACAGGGTGCCGCGCACGGCCGTCGCGGCCGCCACGAGCGGGGACACCAGATGGGTCCGGCCGCCCTTGCCCTGCCGCCCCTCGAAGTTGCGGTTGGAGGTCGACGCGCTGCGCTCACCGGGCGCCAGCTGGTCCGGGTTCATGCCGAGGCACATCGAGCACCCGGCCTGACGCCACTCGGCGCCGGCCGCGGTGAAGACCTCGTGAAGGCCCTCCTCCTCGGCCGCCTTGCGCACGCGCATCGAACCGGGCACCACGAGCATCCGGACCCCGCTGGCGACCTTGTGGCCGCGCAGCACGTCGGCGGCGGCCCGCAGGTCCTCGATCCGGCCGTTGGTGCACGACCCGAGGAAGACGGTGTCGACCGCGATCTCCCGCAGCGGGGTGCCCGGACGCAGGTCCATATAGGACAGGGCCTTCTCGGCGGCGGCCCGCTCGTTCTCGTCGGCGATGGCCTCCGGGTCCGGGACCGACGCGCCCAGCGGCAGGCCCTGGCCGGGGTTGGTGCCCCAGGTCACGAACGGGGTCAGCTCGCTCGCGTCGATGTGGACCTGCTCGTCGAACTCGGCGTCGTCGTCGGTGCGCAGCGACCGCCAGTTCTCCACCGCGGCGTCCCAGTCGGCGCCCTTCGGGGCGTGCGGGCGGTCCTTCAGGTAGGCGAACGTGGTCTCGTCCGGAGCGATCATCCCGGCGCGGGCGCCGGCTTCGATGGACATGTTGCAGATGGTCATCCGCGCCTCCATCGATAGCGCCTCGATGGCCTCGCCGCGGTACTCCAGCACGTAGCCCTGGCCGCCGCCGGTGCCGATCTTGGCGATGACGGCGAGGATGATGTCCTTGGCCGTCACGCCCGGCCGCAGCCGACCGTCCACGTTGATCGCCATCGTCTTGAACGGCCGCAGCGGCAGCGTCTGGGTGGCGAGCACGTGCTCGACCTCGGACGTGCCGATGCCGAACGCCATCGCGCCGAACGCGCCGTGCGTGGAGGTGTGACTGTCACCGCACACCACGGTCATCCCCGGCTGGGTCAGGCCGAGCTGCGGGCCGATCACGTGGACGATCCCCTGCTCCGCGTCGCCCATCGGGTGTAGCCGGACGCCGAACTCCTTGCAGTTGCGGCGAAGGGTGTCGACCTGGGTGCGGGACACCGGATCGGCGATCGGCAGCTCGATGTCGACGGTCGGGACGTTGTGGTCCTCGGTGGCGATCGTCAGGTCCGGCCTGCGGACCGGACGACCCGCGAGGCGGAGTCCGTCGAACGCCTGCGGGCTGGTGACCTCGTGCACCAGGTGCAGGTCGATGTAGAGCAGATCGGGCTCGGCTCCCTCGCCGCGACGCACGACGTGTGCGTCCCACACCTTCTCCGCCAATGTGCGGGCCATCAGGGTTTCCTCCCACTGCTGTTGCCAGGGAGAAAGGAGAACTCGGGTTCCGGCCGGCGGGCCGAGCCACGCCGGACGGCGACTCGGTTCCCAATCATCCCAGCATCTGGACTTCCCAAACTTCGGGAAGATAGTATCGCGCTGTGGGACAGCATAGCGGCATCGGAGTATTGGACAAGGCAGTGGCCGTCCTGCAGGCGGTCGCCGAAGACCCCTGCGGGCTGGCGGAGCTGTGCAACCGCACCGGCCTTCCCCGCGCCACCGCGCACCGGCTCGCGGTCGGCCTGGAAGTGCACCGGCTGCTGCGCAGAGGGCCGGACGGCCGGTGGCGGCCGGGCACGGCGCTCGCCGAACTGGCCGGGGGCACAACCGATCCCCTGCTCGACGCGGCGGGTTCGGTACTGCCCAAACTGCGGGACATCACCGGCGAGAGCGTCCAGCTCTACCGCCGCGACGGCGTCCAGCGGGTCTGCGTGGCCACGGCCGAGCCGCCGAGTGGTCTGCGCGACACCGTCCCGATTGGATCAAGGCTGCCGATGACCGCGGGCTCGGGCGCGAAGGTTCTCGCCGCGTGGGCCGACCCGCACACGCAGCGCACCATCCTCACCGACGCCGTCTTCGGCGAGCGCACGCTGCTGGAGGTCCGCCGCCGCGGCTGGGCGCAGAGCGTCGCCGAGCGCGAGCCGGGCGTCGCCAGTGTGTCCGCGCCGGTGCGGGACTCCTCCGGCTCCGTGGTCGCCGCCGTGTCGGTGTCCGGCCCGATCGACCGCATCGGGCGCAAGCCCGGTGCGCGCTGGGCGGCCGACCTGCTGGCCGCCGCCGAGGCGCTGCAGGAGCGCCTCTAGCGGCGGGCGGGTCGCGGGCCCGATCAATGTGGCTTCCGTCGCGCCCCCAATGTGGCATTCGGGGAGTTCAAGTACCCCAATGCCACATTGGGGTACTTGAACTCCCCCAATGTGGCATTGGGGTACTTCACCGGCGTTCAGGACGCCGCGGCGCAGGTGTCGCAGCAGCGGTCGTCGTCCTGGTAGGACACCCGGCCGCAGTAGCGGCACTGGCGCCAGCGCAGCCGTCCCCTGACCCTGCCCCGGCGGGGCCGCATCGGCTCCGCCGGGTCGGCGAGGTCGTCGGCCCTGCGCCCGAACCACAGTCTCACTGTCATCACGTCACCCCCGAGACGTTCCAACCGTTACGCCACCTCGATCGCCAACCTGCCGGCCGGTTCACGGTGGTCGCGCTGCTTCGGAGCGGTCACCTCGGGCAGGTCGCCCGCCACCGCCACCCGGTCCCGGCCTGCGTGCTTGGCCTGGTACACCGCGCGGTCGGCGCGCTCCAGCAGTTCCTCGTAGTCCGTGCCGTGCTCGGGCGCCGCGGCGACCCCGATCGACACGGTGCACCCCGCCCTCGGCGGCAGCGCGGCGCCGCCGGCCTGGTCGGTGAGGCCGTCGATGTGCGTGTCCCGCACCGCCTGCCGCAACCGCTGCGCCAGCAGCTCGGCCTCGGCGACCGTGGTTCCCGGCAGCAGCACGGCGAACTCCTCGCCGCCGAACCGGCCGACGAGGTCGGTCCGCGACCGCACCTGGGCCCGCAGTGTCCTGGCGACGGCCTTGATCACCAGATCGCCGCCGGGGTGGCCGTAGGTGTCGTTCCACCGCTTGAAGTGGTCGAGATCGCACATCAGCATCGCCGTCGGCTGGCCGTGTGCCCTGTCCTCGATGACCGTCAGCTCGGCCATGGAACGGAACGTCTCGGCGTTGAGCAGCCCGGTCTTGCCGTCGTACCGGCTGCGCACATCGGCGGCCACCAGCAGCTGCTGCGTCCGGGTGAGCCGGATCAGCGCCGGTGTCACCACCAGCGGCACCAGCAACACGCTGAACGCGGCCACCACCGTGGCGCCGACGGCCAGCTGGAGCACGTGCACGAAGTCGGCGTTGTCCTGCCGCTCGCCGATCAGGTCCCGCAGCGTCCACCGCTTCCAGGCCAGCCCGCGGGCGATGCCGATGATCAGCGTCTGCGCGGCGAAGTACCAGACCGCGGCGCCCGCCAGAGCCGCGACGACGACGGCGATGTTGGCGGGTTCGCTCGGCAGCGTCCCGGTGTCGAAAACTCGCCCGATCGGGGTAAGCCGCGCGATGACGTAGACACCGAGCCAGCTCGCGGTGTGCGCGGCGGTGGTGAGCAGGTAGGTGGTCATCGGCTTGCGCGCGATGGAGTACCGCTGCAGCCGGATGACCAGCAGCAGCATCAAGGTGTACGCCGGGGGCAGCAGCACCGCCCCGGTGAACAGGAACACCGGCGTGTGCGAGATGTGCTCGACCTTGCCCTCGGTGT
Source organism: Amycolatopsis suaedae (assembly GCF_004214935.1). Classification (GTDB taxonomy): domain Bacteria; phylum Actinomycetota; class Actinomycetes; order Mycobacteriales; family Pseudonocardiaceae; genus Amycolatopsis; species Amycolatopsis suaedae. The sequence goes on along the minus strand of NZ_SFCC01000003.1, from coordinate 242,226 downwards.
GCCGGCCCTGCTCCTCCGGTCCCTGGGTGTGCACGAGGTACCAGACGGTGCAGGCCAGCAGGACGCCGAACCAGGCGAGATCGGTGAGGTTGTGGTCGGCGGTCACGGCGGCGTAGCCGGTGGCCGCGGCCACTCCCAGCTCCACCAGCAGCATCCAGACGATCGCCATCGGCGGCAGCGCCCACAGGCCCCAGTCCCGTGGGTGGGTGAGCACTCGCCAGCATCGCTTACGCAGCCGCCACACCCGGAGCGCGGCCAGCCGGAGGGCGGCGAGGACCCGGACCGCGGCACCTTGCCGAGGCCGTATCCGCCCCATCCCGCTCACCCGGCCCTTCCCGCCTTCCCCGCGACTTCGGAGTGCGCTGAACGACCCAGCCCTGCTGCGCGGCGCCCAGACGACGCCTCGCTGCGTTGTCGGATCACCCGAGTACGACCCCGGTACGAGGGCGATCCTCCGCCTTGCGAGCCGCCGCCTGGATCACCGCTCGCGACGGGCCGGGACGTTCAGCACACTCCTGGCGCTACTTACCGTGCACTTTCCGATAGTGGCGGGCTCGCGCGCTCACGGTAAGAGTTGGGGCGTTGACAGAATGCGTCGGCAACTGGCAACCGACTAAAGGGTCACATTTGTCCGGGCGCGAGTCATCGTAAGCGCATGTCCCACGCCGGCCCCGCCATGTTCGGTCCCGAGTTCGACCGCAACCCGTCCCCCGCCTACGCCTGGCTGCGGGAACGTCCCCCGCATCGCATCGACTTCCCCGGCGGGGCGTGGGCCTGGCTGATCACCCGGTACGAGGACGCGGTAACCGCGCTGACCGAACCCAGCCTGGCGAAAAGCCCGGAGGCAGGCAACCCCGCGTGGCGGGTTTCCGGGATGGGCCTGCCGCTGGACCACCGGCCGACGCTGGCGTCGCACATGATCAACGCCGACCCGCCCGACCACGCCCGGCTCCGCAAGGCGTGCGCGGGCGCGTTCACCGCCCGGCGGATGGAACTGCTGCGCGAACGCACCCAGCGGCTCACCGAGGACCGGCTGGCCGCCATCCGCGAGCGCGGCCACGGCGACCTGGTCGCCGAACTGGCCTACCCGCTGCCCATCGCCATCATCTGCGACCTCATCGGCATCCCCGAGCACGCGAGGGAGGAGGTGCACCGGTGGGCCATGGTGATCGACTCGTCCGACGACAGCGACAACACGAAGGTCGCCGAGGCCACCGACGCGCTGGAGCGTCTGGTGACCGAGGTCGTCGCGGCCAAACGGAACGAACCAGGCACGGACCTGATCAGCGACCTCATCAAGCAGGAAACCGAGGGCAAGCTCACCGCGGACGAGGTCGTGTCCACGGCGTTCCTGGTGCTGATCGGCGGGCACGAGACCACGGTCGGCCTCGTTGCCACGTCGGCGCTGGCGCTGCTGACCCATCCCGAGCAGGCGGAGCGGGCCCGGGTCGACCCGAAACACCGCACCGCCGTCATCGAGGAGACGCTGCGGCTGCACAGCCCGCTGCAGAACGCCACCTGGCGGTTCCCCACCAGGGAACTGGAGATCGGCGGGCGCACCATGCGTCCCGGCGACCCGATCCTGATCTCACTGCTCGCCGCCAACCGCGACCCGTCCGCGTTCGACGAGCCGGACACCTTTCGTCCCGGTGAGCGCGACCGCACCCGCAAGCACATCGCGTTCGGGCTGGGCCCGCACATCTGCATCGGCGCGGCGCTGGCCCGCATCCAGGGCGACGTCGTCGTCGAGACCCTGCTGCGCCTGCTGCCCGACGCGAAGCTCGCGGTCCCCGAGGACGAACTGCGGTGGTGGCCCAGCCCAATCACCAGGGGGCTCTACGAGCTGCCGATCGAACTCACCCGGCAGCCGTCAGCCGCGACCGGATGACGGCCACCTTGCGGTCGTCGAGGTCGGCGACGAGTTCCTCGGCCGAACGCCAGCTCGTCACGGCCTCCTCGGTGCGGCCGAGTTCGGCGAGAACACAGCCGCGGACGTCGAGCGCGTCGGCGACGCCCCAGGTGTCCCCGCAGGTGCGGTAGGAGCTGACGGCGTCCTCGGCGTAGGCCAGCGCCTGCTCGAGGTCGTCGAAATGCAGGCAGGCACGGGCAAGTGGCACCAGCGCGTAGCCCCGGCCCTGCTCGTCACCGGCCTCGGTGTAGAACTCCAGCGCGCGTCTGCCGTTGTCCATGGCCTTCTCGCGTTCGTTCAGCGAGCGGTAGGCCCTGCCGAGGTGGACGCGCCCGGTCGCCTCGCCGAAGCGGTAACCGAGTTCGACGGCGCGGGCGACACCACGTTCCAGGTAGCGCGCGGCGTCGGCGTACTGCTCGCGTTCGTGCGCGACGTTGCCGAGGCCGACCAGCGCCCAGACGTGGTAGATCGTCGGGTCGGTGCGCTCGGTCCGCTCGCAGATCTCCAGTGCCCTGGTGTAGAGCGCGTGGGTGCGTTCCATGTCGTGGCGGCGGCGGTGTGCCTCGGCGAGGTTGGTGCACACCCACACGATGCCCTCGTCGTGCCCGCTCGCCTCCGCCGCGGCGAGCGCGACGTCGTGGCTGGAGATCCAGGTTTCCCACGGCCGGTTGATCAGATGGAAGTCGAACAACTCCACCGGGAGCCGCCAGGCGATCTCGTGCAGCCCGCTGTCCAGCGCCAGTTGTGCCACCGGCGTGATGCTGCCCAGTTCGGCGACGCACCACTGGTAGGCGTCGTTGAAGTCGGTGAACGTCATGGGTTCCACGCCCTCGGGCGGTTCGCCGAGGTAGTCGTGGTGCCCGCGGTTCGGTGTGAGGACCGCGCAGGCGCTGTTGACGCTGTGCAGATACCAGGCGGCCAGCCGGTGCACGGCCTGCGCGCGCTCGTCGTCCCACTTCGCGGCGGCGGCCTCCTCGGCGGCATAGCTGCGCAGCAGGTCGTGGAACTGGAAGTAGTCGCGGCTGGTCTGCTGGATCAGGTGTGCCTCGAGCAGTTCCTCCAGCTGCCCGCGCACCGTGCCGAGCGGGAGACCCGCCAGCGCCGCCGCGGCGGCGAAGCTGATGCGCGGCCCGGGATGCAGGCCCAGCAACCGGAACAGCCGGGCGGCCGGCGGACTCAACGCACGGTAGGACCAGGAGAACGCGGCGCGGACGTTGATCGTGTCGTCGTCGCCGACGGCCAGCATCTCCAGGCCGAACTCCTCGGCCAGTTCGTCGACCGTGCGGTGCGGATAGCGGGCGATCCGCTCCCCGGCGATGCGGACCGCGAGCGGCAGCGAGGCACACAGCTTCACCACACGGTCGACGGCGTCCTGCGCACCGCGTGCCCGGCCGGGGCCGATCAGGGTGGCGAGCAGCTTCGCCGCCTCCTGCTCGGCCAGCGGCGCGAGCGCGACCGGTGTCGCGCCGGGGTCGACCATCAGGCCGCCGAGGCGTTTGCGGCTGGTCACCAGCACCGGGCAGGTCGGCATGCCGGGCAGCACCGGGCGGACCTGCTGGGAGTCCACGGCGTTGTCCAGCACGATGAGGTAGCGCCTGCCGTGCAGGAGGCTGCGGAACAGCGTGCCGCGCATCGCCTCCTCCGCCGGGATGCGGTCCGGGGTGACGCCGAGGCCGCGCAGCAGGTCCTGCAGGATTTCCGACGGCTGCGCGGGAACGCCCGCGCCGTAGCCACGCAGGTTGGCGAACAGCACGCCCTCGTACCGTTCGTGCACCCGGTGGGCCCAGCGCAGCGCGAGCGCGGTCTTGCCGACGCCCGGCGGGCCCGCGACCAGGACGACCGAGGCCGAGCCGGCGTCGTCCAGGCTCGCCGCGGTGGCCTCGTCGAGTTCGGCCAGCTGGGCGTCGCGGCCGACGAACCGGGCTGGGGCGGCGGGAAGCTGCGACAGGTGCGCGTACATCTCCGCCCGCGCCGCGGCGGCCAGCGTGATCAGCACGCCGGACGCGCCGAGTTCCTGGTCACAGAGCTTGGCTATGGTCTGCGACGGTGTCCGTTTGCCGCTTTCCAGCCTGCTCAGCGTGCTCTTGTGGATGTGGATGCGCGCGGCCAGGTGGTCCAGCGACAGGCCGGCGTCGCGGCGGTGCGTGCGCAACGCGTCGCCGAACTGCCTGGCCGCGACAGACACCTCGTCGTCGTTCATCGCGCCCCCGTCCCTCCGGCTCGAGGAGGTGAGCCCCATGCGTGACAGGGAGATGTGAACGGCTCAGGAACTGCGTGAGCGAACCATGACTCCTGGTGCACGCCGTCCATTCTGTCGGACGGCGACCGGATCGCACAGCTCGCCTGGTCAGCGGTGGTGTGCTTGGCTGGCCCGATGGATTTGCGGTCGGTTGTCGACGAGCTGTACGGCGGCACGCGGGAGGACTTCACCGCCGAACGAGACGAGCGGGTCAAACGCGCCCGCTCGGCCGGCGACAAGGAGCTGGCCAAGCAGATCGCCGGTCTGCGCAAGCCGACCATGGCCGCCTGGCTCGTCAACCGGCTCGCTCGCGAGCATCACGATCAACTGGTCGAGCTGACCGAGGTCGGCGAGAAATTGCGCACCGCGCACCAGCAGCTGGCCGGTGACGACCTGCGGGCCCTGTCGCGGCAACGGCACGAGCTGGTCGACGGCCTGCTGGCGCGGGCGCGGAAGCTGGGCCAGGTCAGCGACAGCGTGGCACGGGAGGTCACCGAGACCCTGGCCGCCGCGACGTCCGACGCCGAGGCGGCCGAGGTCGTGCTCGGCGGCTGTCTGAGCACGGCGCTGGATCCCTACGCGGGCGAGAGCTGGCTGACCGCGGCCGCGGTGGCGCCCGCCCCGCGGGCTCCCGACCGGGAGGCCGAGAAGCGGCGGGAAGCCGAGGCACGCAAGGCACGCGAGGCCGAGAAGGCCGCGGCGGAGGCGGCCTCGAAGGAGGCGGAGCGGCAGGCCGCCCGCAGGGCGGCGGAACTGGATCGCCTGCGGCGCAGGGCGGAGACGGCCCAGGCGGCGGCCGACGAGGCCGAGCGGGAACTGGCCGACGCCGAGCGCACCCTGCGCCAGGCCACCAAGGCCGCGGACGCGGCCCGCCGCCGCGCCGAGTCGGCGCGTGCGAAGGCGGACGACGCCCGCCGCGCCGTCACCGACCGCGAGTCCGAGTCCTGAAACACGTGAAGGCCACCTTCATCACGTCTGACGTGGTGAAGGTGGCCTTCACGTGCTCTCAGCTACAGCGCCAGACGGTGGGCTGCTCGACGCCGTTCACCTTGCGGGAGCCGGCGACGGCACCGTCGTCGCCGACGGTGTTGGCGACCGTGTCCGCACCCAGCGTCGCGTCCAGGGCACCGAGGCGCCACACCGCGGCCTGGCCGTTCTTCGCGACGCCCGCGCTCAGCCCGTCCCGGTTGATGTCCACGGCCGTCTCGCCGTTGGGCAGCTTGCGCGCGACACCGTCGGTGTTCCAGAAGACGGCGTCCTCGACCCACTGGCCCGCCGAGTTCTGGTAGTACAGGCTGCCAACGACGCGTCCCGCCGACACGGACTCACCACGCAGGTCGCCGTTCGGGGTGGTCTTGCCCAGCGCGGTGAGCTTGCCGTCCTTCAGGAAGTGCGGCCGCTGCTGGGTCAGGCTGCTCTCGGGCACGTTGACCAGCACCGTGCCGTCCTCGTCGAGCCCGGCGATGTTGGCCGTCTCCGGAGCGCCGGGGATCTTCTCCACCGTGCCCGGCTTGCTCGCCGGCCACCGGATGGCCGTGATGGGGCTGGAACGGCTGGTGCGGGAGCCGCCGGCGATGTCACCCTTGTCGTTGATACCGGCCGACGGGAACGTCATGGTCGCGCCGGTGAGGGCGGGCAGTGTTTCCGTGCCCGTTCCGGTGGTGCGGAACGGGGTGATGCGCGGCGGGATGCTGGGAGCGCCCGCGGTCGTCGAGCCGACGATCGTGCCCGCGCGGTTCTGGTCGTACACCCGGATCGAGCCGAAGCGCGACGAGAAGGACCCGTAGTCGGTGATTCTGCCGTTCTTCCAGCCGATGATGTGCGTGCTGTCGGAAAACTTCACCGTGCCCGCGAAACCACCTTGATGGTCGGTCGCGCTCACCACACCGGAAATACCGCCGGCGGGAAGCGGAAGTGCGGTCGGCTGCCAGCCGCACGCTTCCGCGGCAGCCGACATCGTGCCTGGTCCGGCAATCATCGCCGTCGCGAGGGCAGCACCGAACAACAGACGAGAAGTGCGTCTCATCAATTTTCCTTTCCCCAATTCGGGAAAAACGCGAGAGAGAATGAGAATTCAAAACTAGCATGATGCCGGCGCGTCACGGAACGTTCGGTAACGGCGTCTCGCCAGCGGTACGGATGCGCGAAAAAGCCGTCAGCCGGCTGTTACGCCCAGGCGTCTCGCGACGATCAGCGCGACGTCGTCCTCCGGGGCAGCGTTGCCGACCATCACCGACATGGCGCGGGCGCACACGGTCTCGGCACGGTCAACCAGCAGCGCACCGCGTAGCCGCTCCAGGCCGTCGTCGAGCGGGATGTGGCGGCGTTCGACGAGCCCGTCGGTGTAGAACGCGAGCACGCTGTCCGGCGGGAGTGCCACCTCGGTGGTGTGCCGCGGCATGGGTTCACGCCACAGGCCGATCGGCGGATCCGGTTCGGCAGGCACCAGTTCGGCGCCGCCGGTCGTGGCGAGCACCGGCGGCAGGTGCCCGCCCAGCGACAGCCGCAGCCGGTCGTGGGCGGGGTCGATCACGCCGTACCCCACGGTGGCCATCACTCCGTGCTCGAAGTGACCGGCCTTGCGGTCCAGTTTGCCCAGTACCTCGCCGGGGTCGTCGCCGTCGAGTGCGTAGGCCCGCAACGCGCTACGCAGCCTGCCCATCACGACGGCAGCCTGCAGACCGTGGCCCGCGACGTCGCCGATCACGATCCCCAGCCGGTCGCCCGGCAGCGGGAACAGGTCGTACCAGTCCCCGCCGACCGCGGCCTTGGCGCCGGGAACGTAGCGCGCGGCGAACTCCATGTCGTCGATGCTCGGGAGCCGGCCGGGCAGCAGGCTGCGCTGCAGCGCCGAGGCCGCCGCGCGCTCGGCGGTGGTCGCCTCCGCCTGCATCGCCAGCGCCAGCCGGCCGGCGACCAGCTCCAGCAGTTCGACGTCGCCCGCGGTGAACTCCCGCTGTTTCAGCGAACCGATGTGCACGACACCGATCAGGTCACCGCCGACCAGCATCGGCGCGCCGAGGAGGGTCTTGAGGCCCTTTTCCCAGAGCAGCGGGTTGACCACCGTCGTGCTGTCGACGTGGTCAACCGTCACCGGCTCGCGCAGGGCGGCTACCCGGCCGGCGAATCCGGCGCCGACGGGAACCCGCACGCCCTGGAAGACCTCCTCCTCCAGACCCGCCGCGGCGACGGCCACCAGCTGCTCGGCCGACGGTTCGTACTGCAGCACGGTGGCGGTGTCCACCCCGAGCAGATCACGCAGCCGGTTCAGCAGCCGTTCGAGGAGGGTGTCCAGGTCGAGGTGCCCCAGCGCGCTGTCGGTGACAGCCTCGAGCGTTCGCAGGCGCTCGTCCCTGTCAGCCGGTTCGGACACGGAGGGAGCCTAGCGCGGCCGGAAAACCGCACGTCCCGGGACGCCCGAAGCACGTGAAGGCCACCTTCACCACGTGAGACGTAATGAAGGTGGCCTTCACGTGCTTTGGACGAGACGGAAGGGCGTCAGACGACGGGCGACTGCTCGGCGTCGTCGTCCTCCTCTTCGGCCTCGGGGATGTCCCACTTCAGCTGGAACTCGATCTCCTCCTCGCCGTCCCCGCGCTCGTGCTCGATGGAGAACTGCGCCCTGGCGGGAACCCGGATCCGCTCCCCGGCGATCTGGATGCGGAACGGCGTCTCGGTCTCCAGCGCGTCGGCTAGCCTGCGCAGCTTCGCCACGACATCGGCGGTGGAGTAGATGCGTTCGACATCGCGGGGGCTGGTCTCTGCCACGGTGACCTCCGGCTCGGGCTCCTCGGACGGGTGCCTGTGGCGTCATTCAATCGTGGGACCGGCGACGGCGTCTAACCGCCGACGTGGATGCCCGGCCGCCGGGACGGGTCCTCCTCGTCGTGCTGCCGCAGGATCTCCCGCACCACCGGCGGCGTGTCGCCCTGCCCGAGGATGAGGTAGCGGAACAGGTGCCCGAGCGGATTGCCCTCCGACCATTCGAAGTAGCAGTGCGGCCGCACGCCGGTGCTGTCCCGCAGGGCCAGCAGCACGGCGGCGATGGCGTTGGGCACCGCCGGGCTGTCCACCCGCAGGATCCGGTGCCCGGCGACCTCGACGCCGCGTACCTGCAGCACGTCGCTGAAGTCCGACGGGTCGATGACGTCGATCTCCAGGAACAGCACGTCATTCGACCGCGGCACCGGGTTGAGGCCGCGCTGCTCGCCCTCCTTGGCCGAGTACTCGGCCTCGTCACCGGCCTGCCGCTTGTTGGCGATGATGTCGAGCTGGCCGTCGAACGCGATCGACTCGGTGATGAACCGGCGCGCGGCGTCGTCGAACTCGATGCTGTCGGCCCGCAGCTCGGTCGTCCTGGTGACGCGGGAGATCAGCGAGACGACGATGACGCCGAGGATGAACACCGCGGAGATGGCGATGCCGTCCGGCTTTTCGATGATGTTCTCCGCCAGCGCGTAGAGCAGCACCAGGGTGAGCACGGCCGACCCGGCGACCGCACCCCGGCGGCGCCTGCGGGCCGAGGAGATCAGCACCGCGACCGCACCGGACACCATCATCGCCAGGATTCCGGTGGCGTAGGCACCCGCCTGGGAGTTGACGTCCGCGCCGAACGCGATCGTGATACCGATGCTGATCAGGGTGTAGACCACCACCACCGGCCGCACCGCCCTGCCCCAGTCCGGCGCCATGCCGTAGGACGGCAGGTAGCGGGGCACGATGTTGATCAGGCCCGCCATCGCCGACGCCCCGGCGAACCACAGGATCAGCACGCTGGAGATGTCGTAGGCGGTGCCGACCACCTCGCCGAGGTACTGGTGGGCGAGGTAGGCCATGGCCCGGCCGTTGGCCGCGCCGCCCGGCTCGAACTCCTTGTGCGGGATGAGCACGGTGGTGACGAAGCTGGTGCTGAGCAGGTACACCGACATGATCACCGCGGCGGTGGTCAGCAGCCGCCGGGTGTTGCGGATCCGCTTGGCGAGGCGCTCGGCCGCCGACTTCCCCTCGGCCGCGACCAGCGGCATCATGCTGACGCCGGTCTCGAAGCCGGACAGGCCCAGCACCAGGCTGGGGAACGCGAGGATGGCGGGCCCGACGATGTCGGTGACGCCACCGCGTCCGGAGGTCAGCGCGTCGGTCCAGGCGGTGAACGTCTCCGGGCGGCCGAGCACCTCGATGACGCCCGCGCCGACCACGACGGCGTTGAGCAGGAGGAACACCGCGACCAGCGGGATGGCGACGCCGACGGCCTCGGTGAAGCCGAGCAGGAACACGCCGCCGAGGATCAGCAGCAGCACCACCGTGATGGTGACCTCGTGGCCGTGCAGGAAGCCCGGCGTGATCGGGTTCTCCAGCAGGTGCACGGTGGCGTCGGCCGACGACAGGGTGATCGTGATGATCCACGACGTCGCCACGAAACCGAGCAGTACCAGCACGAAGATCTTGCCCCGCCAGAACGGGAGCAGATCCTCCAGCATGGCCACCGACCCCTGGCCGTGCGGGCTCTCCTTCGCCACCCGCCAGTACATCGGCAGCATTCCGAACAACGTCAGCACGACGATCAGCAACGTCGCCAGCGGGGAAAGCGCGCCGGAAGCCAGCGCGGCGATTCCAGGCAGATAGGACAATGTCGAGAAATAGTCGACGCCGGTGAGGCACATGACCTTCCACCACGACTGTGGCGTTCCGTGCCCCTCACCGCTCTCCGGCCCGACGGGTGGCACCCGGTGCTGCAACAGCCACCGGGAAAACCGTGTGCTGGGCTGTTTCGGACGGACAGGGCTGTCCACACAGGCCGGGACAACCAGCTCATCCGTACTGCTCACACTTTCCTCCAGTGGATTTCCCAGATCACGGTGCACGTCCAGCATGCCCGTTTCCGAAATCCTGCCGGTGGCACCTACGGATCTTTACGCGATATTTGCGCGAAATCCGACAAAGGGGATCAGCGAAGCAAGTCACCACTCGGCGAGCGCGCCGTCCGGCGTGCGCCAGACCGGGTTGCGCCAGCGGTGCCCGGACTCGGCGGCCCGTTCCACCGCGGCCGTGTCGACCTCGATTCCCAGCCCCGGCCCGGTGAACCGCTCGACGTAGCCGTCCCGGTAGCCGAACACCGACGTGTCCACCAGGTAGTCCAGCAGGTCCGACCCCTGGTTGTAGTGGATGCCGAGGCTCTGTTCCTGGATGAGCAGGTTCGGCGTGGCGAACCCGAGCTGCAGGCTGGCCGCGAGCGCGATCGGGCCGAGCGGGCAGTGCGGGGCGAGCGCGACGTCGTAGGCCTCGGCCATGGCGGCGATGCGCCGCGTCTCGGAGATGCCGCCCGCGTGCGAGAGATCCGGCTGCGCCACGGCGATTCCCTTGTCCAGCACGCGTTTGAAGTCCCAGCGGGAGTACAGCCGCTCGCCGGTGGCGATCGGGATGCTGGTCGACGTCACGACGTCGCCGATGTGCTCACTGCACTCCGGCACCACCGGTTCCTCGACGAAGAACGGCAACAGCGGCTCCAGCAGCGGCAGCACCCGCCGTGCCATGGCCGTGGTGAGCCTGCCGTGGAAGTCCACCGCGATGTCGAACCCCGGCCCGGTCGCTTCGCGGACGCTGGCGACCCGGTCGACGATCCCGGTCACCGCCTCGGGGGTGTCGATCCGGGCCAGTGCGCCGGAGGCGTTCATCTTCACCGCGGTGAAGCCGTGTGCCTGCCGTTCCAGCGCGGCCTGCGCCACCTCGGCCGGTTCGTCGCCACCGATCCAGCTGTACACCCGGATCCGGTCGCGCACGTGTCCGCCGAGGAGCTGGTGCACCGGCACACCGAGCGACTTTCCCGCGATGTCCCACAACGCCTGGTCGATTCCCGCGACGGCGCTGGACAGCACCGGCCCACCCCGGTAGAAGCCGCCCTTGGTCAGGGTCTGCCAGTGGTCCTCGATGCGCAGCGGATCCTGGCCGACGAGATAGTCGGCCAGTTCCCCGACCGCCGCCGCGACCGTGGCGGCGCGTCCCTCGACGACCGGTTCGCCCCAGCCGGTGAGGCCCTCGTCGGTGTCGATCCGCAGGAAGCACCACCGGGGTGGGACGAGATAGGTACGCAGTGAGGTGATCCGCACCGGGGCGACGTTAGCCCTTGCCGACCCGGCCGGCCAACCACGAGACGAGGGCGCTGGGGTTGCGGGTCTGGGTGTAGACCTGGCCGGGTCCGGTGAAGTCGAACACCAGCGCCTCGCCGCTCTTCACCGACTGCAGCACCCCGGCGGCGACCTTGCGGGTGGTGGACTGGACGGTGTCGGCGTAGGCGACGACGTGACCGGAGTCGATCGTGATCGTCTCGCCGGGTTGCAGCACCACCGACTCGAGCGCGCCGTAGCAGGCGATGACGAGCTGCCCCTGGCCGGTGACGTGGGTGAGGAAACCGCCCTCACCGCCGACCAGCTTGCCGAAACCGCCCCACTTGGTCTCCGTCTCGACGCCGTGCGACGACGCCAGCCAGCAACCCCGCGTGACGCACCAGCCGACGCTGCCGTCCAGGTCGATGACCTGGCTGTCGCCCGGGAGGTTGGACGCGACGTCGACCCAGCCGCCGTCCTGCGGCGCGGTGTAGGTGGAGACGAAGAACGACTCGCCACCGAGCACAGCCCGGCTGAGGCCCTTCATGAGCCCGCCCTGGGCCTTGGCCGAGACATCGACGCCGTGGCTGGTGGCCACCATGGCGCCGGACTCGACCCGCACGGGCTCGCCGGGGTCGAGCAGCAGCCTGGCCACGGCGAACGACGGGCGCTGACGAATGTCTACCTTCATCGGGATTCTCCTGAGCACCGGGGATGTGCGACGTCAGCCAGCATTGGGCCACGGCCACGATCCGGTCATCGACCGGCGGGATGACGCCGGAATACCACCAGCGGCTGACAGGCGCGGATTTCTGGCACAATCCGGGCGTGCGGATGGTCATCGACACCGATCCCGGCATCGACGACGCGGTCGCGCTGCTGTACCTCGCGGCGCAGCCCGGCGTGGAGATCGCCGCCGTCGGAACGGTTCACGGCAACGTCGAGGCGACGGCAGGTGCCCGCAACGCGTTGCAGATCCTCGACGTGGCAGGGCTCGCCGACGTCCCGGTCGCCATCGGCGCCGCGCGCCCGCTGGCCCAGCCGCCCACGTTCGCCGAGTTCATCCACGGCGCCGACGGGCTCGGCGGCCACGGCGTCGAACTGGCCGACGGCCGCGGCACGGTCGAGGAATCGGCTGCCGAGCAGCTGGTGCGGCTGGCCCGCAGGCACCCCGGCGAGCTGACCGTCCTGGCCATCGGCCCGCTCACCAACCTGGCGCTCGCGCTGCTGCTGGAGCCCCGGTTGCCCGCGCTGCTGCGCTCCGTCGTGGTCATGGGCGGCTCGGTCAACGCCCCGGGCAACATCACCGGCCAGGCGGAGGCCAACACCGCGCACGACCCGGAAGCGGCGGACCTGGTCTACGGCGCGGGCCTGAACCTCACCCTGGTCGGCCTGGACGTCACCGAGACCGCCCGCGCGGACGCGGCCTGGCTCGACCGGCTCGCCGCCGCGACGACCCCGCGGGCCCGCTTCGCCAGCAGGCTGCTCAACCACTACGCCACGGTGTACGAGGGCCTGTTCAGCGAGCACATCGTGACGCTGCACGACGCGCTGGCCGCGGCCATCGCGGTCGATCCCACGCTGGCGACCTACGGCGAGCACGTCGTCGACGTGGAGCTGCGCGGCACCCACACCCGGGGCCGCACCGTCGTCGACCTGCGGCCGTACCGGCTGGCCGGGCAGGACCAGACGAGGCCGCCGGTCCGCGTGGCGACCGCCGTCGACGCGCCGGCCTTCCTCGACCGCATGGCCGCCGCGCTCCTGGACTGACCGCCCGATCTCCGGGGCGGGTCGGTGATTACCCCGATGTGATCGGGCTTGCGCGGCAATAGGTTTCCGCCCATGACGAACCGCGAGGACGTGCGCCCGGCCGGGATTCCGGTGGCCCGGCGGTGGGCCACCGGCGCCGCCGCGCTGTACGTGTTGTGGGGGCTGCTGCACATGGGCCTCGGCGTGTCGATGGTGATCAGCGCCCTCGCCGACGGCGTACCCGGCGCCGAGCTGGCAGCCGAGAGCCTGTTGTTCTTCGTCTGCGTGACGGTGCTGGGCGGGCAGGCCATCTTCGTCGCGCTGACCATGAACCGGGTGAACAGCCGCGCCGGGTACTGGATCAACGTCGTCGTGCTGGGGATCGTCGACGTCGCCTTCCTGCTGCTCCTCGTGCTGCCCGGCCACGTCGACCTCGTCGGCGGGACCGCGGGTCCGGTCATCTGGCTGCTGGCCAGCGGCTGCGCGACCGTCGCGTTGCTGCGGGAGCCCGGGCGCGCAGTCTGACCCCCGCAGCGGCATCGACCGGCCGGGGAATAGGGTGCGGTCCACCGGCAGCGTGAACGCTTGCTAACCGGAAGGGTCGAGCACGGAGGACCACCATGGATCAGCAGCAGACCAGTCCGAACGTCGACGACGAGGGCTACGAACGGGGACTCAAGAACCGGCAGATCAGCATGATGGCGATCGGCGGCGCCATCGGGGTCGGGCTCTTCCTCGGCGCGGGGGCCGCGATCGAGGCGTCGGGACCGGCGCTGATCGCCTCGTATGCCCTGGCCGGCGTCGTCATCTTCCTCATCATGCGGGCACTCGGCGAACTGCTGGTGTACCGGCCCGTTTCGCGTAGTTTCGCCGACTACGCCGAGGAGTTCCTCGGCCGGTTCGCGGCATTCGCCACCGGCTGGGTGTACTGGCTGATGTGGGTGGTCACCGCGATGGCCGAGATCACCGCGGCCGGAATCTACGTGCAGTACTGGTTCCCCTCGATCCCGCAGTGGGTCACCGCGGCGGTCGTGCTCGGCCTGCTGTTCCTGGCCAACCTCATCTCGGTGAAGGTGTTCGGCGAGTTCGAGTTCTGGTTCTCGATGATCAAGGTGGTCACGATCGTCGGCGCCATCCTGCTCGGGCTGGCGGTGATCCTGTTCGGCTTCGGACCGGCCGGTGACACCGCGTCGTTCGCGCACCTGTGGGACCACGGCGGGTTCTTCGCGGGCGGCGTCGACGGCGCGCTGCTCGCCCTGCAGAGCGTCATGTTCGCCTACCTCGGCGTGGAGCTGATCGGCCTTACCGCCGGCGAGGCGCGCGACCCGCAGAAGGTGCTGCCCAAGGCCATCAACAACGTGGTCGTGCGGATCGCCGTGTTCTACGTCGGCGCGCTGGTCGTGCTGCTGTCGCTGGTCCCGTGGACGGAGTTCCGCGAGGGCGAGAGCCCGTTCGTCAAGGCGTTCGACGTCATCGGCATCCACGGCGCGGCCGGGATCATCCAGTTCGTCGTGCTGACCGCGGCGCTGTCGTCGTGCAACTCCGGCATCTACTCCACCGGCCGCATGCTGCGCACGCTGGCCGTGCAGCGCTCGGCGCCGAAGGCGTTCACCAAGCTGTCCAGCCGCAAGGTCCCCGCGGCCAGCATCTACGCCTCCGCGGCGGTCATGGCACTGGGCATCCTGATCAACGCCGTGGTGCCGGAGAAGGCGTTCACCTACGTCACCAGCGTCGCCACCGTCGGGGTGCTGTGGACGTGGGGCGTGATCCTGGTGTGCCAGCTGCGCTACCGGCGCAAGGCCGACGCGGGCGAGCTGCCGAAGTCCGGCTTCCGGATGCCCGGCGCGCCGTGGACCGGCTACTTCGGACTGGCGTTCCTGGCGCTGGTGGTGGTGCTGCTCGGGTTCTCCGAAGACACCCGGATCGCGCTGTACGTCACGCCGGTCGTCGGCGTGCTGATCGGCGTCGGCTACCTGGTCGTGCGCAAGCGCCAGGCCGCGCTGGAGACAGCCCCCCGCTAGGTCGGGCCCGTCGGCGTCTGGACTGACGAGCCCAAAGGCCGCTCAGCGGCCGACGGCGAGGAGGGAAGACGCCGACTCAGGGGGGCCGACCACGCCCGAACGAAGAGAGGGCAGAAGCTATCGAGATTCGGCAGCTGGAGCACTTCCTCGCCGTCGTCCGCGGCGGCGGGTTCACCGCGGCTGCCCGGGATGTCCACATTGTCCAGTCGGCACTGAGCGCGTCGATCCGCAAGCTGGAGAACGAGCTGGGCACGCCGCTGTTCGAACGCACCACCCGGCGGGTGGTGCTGACCGAGGCGGGCCAGGCACTTCTGCCGGTCGCCGGGCGCATCCTCGCCGACGTCGAGGCGGCCCGCGGCGAGGTCGCCGCGGTCGCGGGCCTTGCCCGCGGCCGGGTCGCGGTCGGCACCGTCCAGACGCTGACCGTCGTCGACCTGCCCGGCGCGCTGGGCCGCTTCCGGCAGAACTACCCCGGCGTGCGGGTGCACGTCCGCGACGGGATGGTGCCCGACCTGATCGCCGCGGTCGCGTCCGGGGAACTCGACCTCTCCTTCGTGGCCGTCGAGGCGGTGCTCCCGGAGGACGTGGTCAGCTTCCGGCGGTGGGACCAGCGGCTCGGGCTGCTCACCCACCCCGGCCACCGGCTCGCCCGGCGGCGCCGGGTGCGGCTGGCCGAACTGGACGACGAGCCGTTCGTCGTGTTCTCCGGCAGCGGCCTGCACTCGATCCTGGAGCGCCGGTTCGCCGACGCGGGCATCCGGTACAACCAGGTCTGCGAGACGCCGCACATCCCGCTGCTGATCGACCTCGTGGCCGCGGGCCTCGGCGTCAGCATCGTGCCCGAGGACATCGCCGAACGGTCCGGGCTGCCCTGCGCACGTATCGAGCAGCCCAGCCTGCGCCGCCATGTTCACCTGATCGGCCGATCAGCGGTCCCCGCCAACCCGGCGGCCCGCGCGCTGCTCGCTCAGCTCACCGGCTGACCGGGCCGCGTACAGCAAGGCGGCGCCGCCACACATCGCCACCAGCGCGAGGATCGGCGACCCCGCCACCAGGAGCACCGCCGCGACGACCAGGACGCGGCCGCCGATGCCCAGCAGCACCCTGGCGGTCGCGGCGTCGTCACGGGGATCCATCCACCGAGTATTCGGCTCACCCGAATGTTCTGTCCAACGCAAAGATCAGAACCGATTGAGCGATGGAACAGATCAATCCACTACTGAGTAAAATCCCCCCGGCCGGCCACGGAGTCTTTCGTCGGTACCCCGGCACCACCACGCGGCCTACCGTCTGTCGGCACACCGGATCCCCGGTGCCCCGTGAACCCCGAAAGGACCTCGACCGTGAGCCGAGTCCGTACCCTCGGCGCCGCCTGTGCGGCGACCGCCACGCTCGCCCTGACCCTGCTCGGTGCCGGCACCGCCGGCGCCGGGGTGCAGCCGAACATCGTCGGCGGCGGCACCGCGCCGTCCGTGCCGTGGGGTGCCCAGGTCTACGTCAGCGGGAGCTTCAACTGCTCCGGCACCATCATCGCCCCGCAGTGGGTGCTCACCGCCGAGCACTGCCTCGGCAGCTCGATGAGCGTCCGGGTGGGCAGCAACAACCTCGGCTCCGGCACGCACGTCACGGTCGACCAGCAGCGGGTGTCGCCGGTCGGCGACGTCGCGCTGCTGCACCTGACCAGGGCCGTCAACACCACCTACATCACCCTCGGCAACGCCGACCCGGCGGTGGGCTCGACCAACCAGATCTACGGCTGGGGCCGCACGACCCCGACCGGTCCGGCCTCGCCGGTACTCAAGACCGCCAACGTCCAGGTCACCGGGCGGTCGGTGGACGCCTACGGCGGACCGGCCATCCAGAGCCGCGGCATCAACGGCGCCGCCTGGAAGGGCGACTCCGGCGGCCCGCAGATCTCCGGCGGCCGTCAGGTCGGTGTCGCGTCCACCGTGCAGAACCAGGGTGGCAGCAACCCCAACGGCACCAACAACTACGCCAGCGTGGCCAGCAGCCGCTCCTGGATCAAGCAGGTGTCGGGCGTCTGAGTGACCCCGGGGCGCGCCCGCCGCGGCGGGCGCGCCCCTTCACAGTCCACAGCAGACCGGCCGGACCCACTCGGGTTCGTGCCACCAGTACTCCGGGTCGTGGGTGTGCGCCGTGGCCGGGGCCGACGTCGCCACCGCGGTCGCCGCTCCCGCGGCCGGTGCGGCGAACGGCGCCAGCAGGTCGTCCACCGTGTGCAGCACACCGCCCGTCATCACCTTGCTGACCGCGGCGGCGGCCCGGATGTCGGCCAGCGGGTCACCCTCGACGAACGCCAGGTCGGCCACCGCGCCGGGCGCGATCCGGCCCAGCCGGGAGTCCAGCCCCAGCCAGCGGGCCGGGTTGACGGTCGCCGTCCGCAGCGCCTCGTACGGCGTGAACCCGTACCGCACCATCGCGCGCAGGTTGGTGTGCAGGGATATCGCCACGTTGTCCAGCGGTGCGTCGGTACCCGCGATGACGAACCCGCCGCCACGGTGGATCCGCAGCACCATGTCCACATTGGCCGCCAGCATCTCCCGCATCGCGGCGGCCGGCGGCAGCTTCGCCTCCTCGGCCTTGGTGACCAGCCGCTCGTACTCCCACGCCGGGTAGAGCGCCCTGGTCCGCCGGTCGTCCACCAGGGAGCGGTCGTCGGCGTAGAGCACGGCGGAGTTGAACAGTGTCGGCGTGACCGACATACCCGACCTGGTGAACAGCGTGACGACGTCGCCGTAGGCGCGGCCCAGCCTGCTGACCGTGTGCGAGTAGCCGAGCCGGTTGGTCGCGCCGGTGTGTTCCATGCCGTCCATGCCGATGTTCTCGGCCGGGTACAGGTAGTGCGACGACAGCGGCAGGCCGGCCCGGTGTGCCTGCCGCACCGCCTCTCGCTGGGACCGCACCGGCAGCCGGACGTAGGTCTTGATCAGGTCGTAGCCCAGCTCCCTCGCCCGTTCGAATTCGGGGCCGAGCTGCTCGGCGGAGCGGGTGGTGCGCATGAAGTTGTAGTAGATCCGGGAGCCGTCGATGGCCTCGCCGGTGGCGAAGTACCGCGGCCCGGTCCGCCGCCCGCCGTCGAGTGCCTCCCTGGTCTCCACCATCTGGTACGCCGGATCGCCCGGCGAGCGGGTGGTGGTGATGCCGTAGGCCAGCCACAGCCTGCCCTGCCGGTCGCCCCACTGCCGCCCGCGCAGGTGCCAGTGGTTGTGCGCGTCGATCAGCCCCGGCATCACCGTGAGCCGCGATGCGTCCACTGTGGACCGGCCGGGCAGGTGCGGCAGGACGGCCTCGATGCGGTCACCGGCGATGACGATGTCGACGTCGCGGCGCAGCGCGGTGGCCTCGCCGTCCCACACGGCACCGGCGTGGACGACGGTCCGGTCCCGCACGCGGGCCCGCCGCCAGTGCAGGTCGAGCGGGATCGTGCGGGCCCGCCCGCCGGCGACCCCGGCGATCCGCAGCCTGCCGTTGTTCAGGTACAGCAGGCGATCCGGACCGGCCCAGGACAGCGAGTCGGTGACCTCGTGGGTGACCTGCCGCGCCGGGCCCAGGTGCCGTCCGGCGGGGTCGACGTCGACCACCCAGGCCGCGGACTCGACGGTGAACGCCAGCATCCGCCCGTCCGGCGACCACACCGGGCCGTCGTCACCGCGGGTGGCGATGGACCGGCCGGGAACGGGCTCGGTGTAGGTCAGCCCGCCGGTGGCCAGGTCGACGGTCAGGATCTGGCTGGTGCCCTCGCGGAACCGCTTCGAGTTCGGCTTCACCGCGGCCAGCGCGAGCACGCGGCCGTCCGGCGACCAGGTCGGGCGTCCCGGCATGAACAGCGTCGGAGTCACCTGCTTCACCTCGCCGGAGGCCACGTCGAGCACCCAGGTGGCGCCGTCGTGGTCGGAGTAGGCGATCCGGGCGCCGTCGGGTGACCAGCGCGGCGTCAGCTGCGCGCCGGGCAGGGCGGTGAGCCGCCGGTCCTGCCCGCTGCGCAGGTCACGTACCCACAGGTCGGCGGTGCCCGCGCGGTCGCTGCTGTAGACCAGCGAGTTTCCGTCCGGTGAGAAGTCCGGGTCGGAGGCGAAGTAGCCGTCGTCGACGAGCTTGACCGGCTTGCCACCCGTCACCGGGAGCAGCCACAACGCGTTCAGCGCGCGGAAGGCGATCCGGGAGCCGTCCGGTGCCACGACCGGGCCTGCGATGCCGCGGACCGGGCGGGGGCCGGTCGAGTCGAGATCGGGGACGGCACGCCGGTAGTCCCGCCGCGAGACAACGGGAACCTCGGCCTGGAACGGGATCGGGCGGGCGTCCCCGGCGGACGGCCTGCGCCGGATCTGCCCGTTCGCGGTGTAGACCAGCTCGCCGGAAGCAAGCCAGGACGCCGCGAACCCGAACACATCCTCCCCGCGGGTCACCGCGGTGCCGCCGACCACGAGGTCCGCGTTCGCGCCGGTCAACCGGACATGGCTGATGGCACCGTCGGGGGTGAAGGCCGGGCCGAACACCGTCGTGCCCTCCGCCGGCTCGACCAGCCGGGTGACCTGGCCGGTGGCCACGTCCACCGCGTCGACAGCCGTGTTGTCCACGGTGTAGGCGACCCGCCTGCCGTCCGGCGACCAGGCCGGCATCGCCTCCTCGGTGGCGGTGTCGGTGAGCGCGCGGACGGCGCCGGTGGCCAGTTCGTAGGTGAACACCCCGTAGCTGCTGCCGCCGCGGTCCGACGCGAACGCGAGGTACCTGCCGTCCGGGGAGAACTTCGGTTCGCGGTGGTCGAACGGCCCGCTGGTGAGCTGACGCAGCCCGCCGCCGTCGGCGCCGATGACCCACAGGTGGTAGTTGCCGTCGCGGTACGACTGGAAGACCAGGCTGCGGCCATCGGGTGACCAGTGCGGCTGGGTGGCGTCCTGCAGGTCGTCGGTGAGCCTGCGGGCCGGGCCGCCGTCGATCGGCAGTACCCAGATGGCGGTCAGCAGGTCCATCGCCACCCAGCGGCCGTCGGGTGAGACCGCCGCCGCGATGTTGGTGCCCTCGGTGATGCGGGCCCGTCCCGTCGCATCGGGTTCGGCGGCCAGTGCTCCCTGCGGAAGCAGTGCCGCGCCGGTGACGACGGCCGCCGCCTGCCCGGTCCGGACCAGCAGGTCGCGCCGGGTCAGCGCGCCGGATTCCTCGGTTGCCATGCGGGCCTCCCATGTCGACCTTGGCCACGCGAGCGGAGCCGACGGTCTGATCGCTGAGCACTTGATCTTCGACTTTGGTCGTAGCCCCCGGTACCGAAGATCGATGTGCGATGCACAGTCCCGTTCCTACTCTCGGGTCGTGGGCAGGATCAAGGGACGACCGGCGGATAGATCGCCACGATGATCCCGATCGAACGTGCCGGCTCCCGCGGCCCCGCCGAGGTCGTACCGCGCCGGCGCAGCTACGGCCGCACCTGACTCCCCCCTCGCGTGTGGCCGTAGTCCCGCGGCACCGGCCGGAATTCGCCCTCCGGCCGGTGCCGCACCCCTCACCGCCGTGACACCGCGTCGATGGCCGCCGCGACGCCGTCGAGGATCAGCTCCAGCCCGAACGCGAAGTCGCCGTCGGCGTCGGCACCGGGCTCCGGCTCGAACACCCGCGCGGTGAACAACTCGGCCGCGTCCGGGAACCGGTCCGGGGTGACCAGCCCGGCCAGGCTTCTGCCGTAGTCGCGCTCGACCTGCTCCTGGCTGAGCCCGGTGGCGGCGCGGCCTGCCGCGAGCTGTCCCTCCAGCACGAGCGCCTGCCGGACGTATCCGCTCACCACGTTGAGCACGCCGACCTTCGTCCCGGGATCCAGCCCGGTGTCGCGCAGCGTGCGTAGCAGGGCGTCCATCCAGCCGACGGCGTTCGGCCCCCGCGGTGGCCCGGCGACCGGCACCCCGACCAGCCAGGGATGCAGGGCGTACCGGGCCCGGATGGCCGCGGCCCACCGGCGCAGGCCCTCCCGCCAGTGCCCGGCGCCGAGGTCCGGGGCGGCGCCCGTCGCGTGGTCGGCCATCAGCTCGACGAGTTCGTCCTTCGACCCGACGTGGCGGTACAGCGACATCTTCGTGAAGCCCAGTACCTGGGCGACCTTCTGCAGCGTCACGCCGTCGAGCCCGTCCCGGTCGGCCAGGTCGACCGCGGCGGTCACGACGCTGTCGACGTCCAGCGCGGCGGGCCTGCCCAGGCGCGACGGCGCCGGAAGCCGCCACAGTCTCGCCAGCCCGGCGGGCATCTCCTGGTCATCCACAGCAGGCACCCCTATAGTGTCTCATAGATACTATCCCTTGGATACTTAATCGGAGATGATCATGACCGGTGAGCGGGTCCGTGACGTCGACGCGGTGCGCGGATTCGCACTGCTCGGCATCTTCGTCGTCAACATCACGTTCATGGCGTCGGGCTATCCCAGCAACATCGTGACCGACCCCGCGTACTCGTCCACTCTCGACGAGATCGTGCGCGGGCTGACGTCGGCGCTGTTCGGCATGAAGTTCTACCTCCTCTTCTCGTTCCTGTTCGGCTACAGCTTCACCCTCCAGATCGAGTCGGCGAGACGCGCGGGCACGGCGTTCGGCCCTCGCATGCTGCGCCGGATCGCCGGCCTGTTCGCGCTGGGCGTGCTGAACATCGTCCTGATCTACGGCGGCGACATCCTCACCACCTACGCGGTGGCCTGCCTGATCCTGTTCCTGCTGCGCGGAGTGCGCGACCGCACGGCGCTGTGGATCGCGGGCGCGGTGTACGGCTACGTCCTGCTCAGCATGACGATCAGCAGCCTGGTCATGGACCCGGCGGCGTTCCTGCCGCCGGAGTCCGAGGCGCTGGCGAACGCCGAGCGGATCACCGAGGCGATGCGCGGCGGGTTCGCCGACGTGCTCGACACCCACCTGTCCGGCCTGTCGCTGCTGGTGATCCAGGCACTGTCGATGCAGGGTCCGACGGCGCTGGCGATGTTCCTGGTCGGCATGGTGGCCGGCCGCAGGCGGCTGCTGTCCCGCGTCCGCGGTGACGAGCCGGTGCTGCGCACCCTCCAGTGGATCGGCTTTCCCGTCGGCCTCGCCGGCGCGCTGATCTACACGCTCGCCGGCGGCAACGGCAACACGCTGGCCGTCGTCGCCAGCGTCGCCACCGCACCCCTGCTGACCGCCGCCTACGTCGCCACGCTGCTGCGGGTGCTGCACAACCCGCGCACAGCCCGCGTCCGTGACGTCCTCGCCCCGACCGGCCGGATCGCCCTGACCAACTACCTGCTCCAGGGCGTGTTCGGGTTGCTGATCTTCACCGGCGTCGGCCTCGGCCTGGCAGGCAGCCTCTCGCCACTGGAGACGATGCTGCTGGCGGTGGCCTTATTCGCCGTTCAGCTGATCGCCAGCGCGTGGTGGCTGCGACGGTTCCAGTACGGGCCGGCCGAATGGTTGCTGCGCTGGGTGACCAACGGCTCCCGGCCCGTCTGGCGGAAGATCACCTCAGGTGGATGACGTTGCCGGTCACCAGGTCGGCGGCCGGGCTCGCCAGGTAGGCGATCACGGCGGCCACCTGCTCCGGGGTGGCCACGCGGTAAAGGGCTGGGTTGGCCCGCACGTGCTCACGTACCTCGTCGTTGACCCAGCCGGTGTCGGTCACCGGCGGGTGGACGGCGTTGGCCGTGATGCCGTGCGCGGCCAGCTCGGCCCCCGCCGACAGCGTGTAGTCCACCAGCGCCGCCTTCGCCGCGCCGTAGGACACCTCCTCGGGAAAGCCGTTGCCCGCGCCGGAGGTCAGCGACACAATCCGCCCCCAGTCGCCACCACGTGCGACGAACCGGGCAGCGAACTCCGCGATCATCAACGCGCCTCCGCGGGCGTCCACGGCGAACTGCCGCTCGAACGTGCCGGCGCTGATCCGGTCGAGTGACCGGCCGAACCTGTCGGTGGCGTCGGGTTTGAACGTGTCGGCAAGCCAGAAGCTGGCGTTGTTGACCAGCACGTCGACGCCACCCAGCTCCCGCTCCGCGGTGTCGAACAGCCGCGCGGGCGTGTCGACGTCGGACAGATCAGCCTCGACGGCGATCGCGGTGCCACCCGCGGCGCGAATGCGTTCCACCACGGCGTCCGCACCGCCCGCGCGGTTACGGCGGTAGGCCTCCGGGGTGCCCGGGTCGGGTTCGTCGTCCAGCCGCAGGTAGGTGACCAGCACCCGCATACCGGCCTCGGCGAGGGCGACGGCCGTCGCCGCCCCGATTCCGTGATTGGCACCGGTGACGATCGCGGCCCGCGTCGGAGAGTTCATCGGACATCTTTATCATTCGCGGGTGACCGCGTACGACGACCTCGAGTATCTGGACACCTCGACGCTGCCGGAACGGCAGCAGCGGATCCTGGTGACGATCCGGGACTGGGTGATCAAGCACGGCTATCCGCCGAGCACCAGGCAGATCGGCGACGCCGTCGGCCTGCGGTCGTCCTCTTCGGTCTCCAAGCACCTGGCCAGCCTGGAGGACAAGGGTTTCCTGCGCCGCAGTGACACCATGCCCGGCCGATCGACGTCCGCATGTTCCTGCGGGAGCCCGCCGACGCCGGACCGTCCTCTGCGGACTCGGTCCCGGTCCCCGTCGTCGGCGACATCGCCGCGGGCACCCCGATCTCGGCCGAGGAACACGTCGACGACGTGCTGAACCTGCCCCGCGGGCTGACCGGGCGCGGCACGGTCTTCGGCCTGCGGGTGCGTGGCGACTCGATGGTCGACGCCGCGATCTGCGACGGCGACATCGTCGTGGTGCGCCAGCAGTCCGAGGCGCACTCCGGACAGATCGTCGCCGCGATGATCGACGGCGAGGCGACGGTCAAGGTGTACCGACGCCGGGGCGGCCACGTCTATCTCGAACCACGCAACCCCGCCTACGACGTCATCGACGGCGACGAGGCAGTGGTGCTCGGCACGGTCGTCTCCGTGCTGCGCAGCGTCTGACGCGGACTTCACGACCGGAGGAGCAGACTTCTCGGGTTGTGTCTTTGTGGGAAAGCGAGGTGAACAGCATGCCGGACGACAGTCCACAGTCGACCGACCAGTCCGCCGTGCCGTTACCTCGCGGCCGGCGATCCGGATAACCACAAGGAAAGGCGGTCGTACGATGACGGCTGCGGAGATGTTGCTGCGCCTGGGCACCGGGGTCACGCTCGGGGCGCTGATCGGAATCGAACGTCAGTTCCGGGCCCGCATGGCCGGGTTGCGGACGAACGCGCTGGTCGCCGCCGGCGCCACCCTGTTCGTCGTGCTGTCCGCGCACGGATTCACCGGTGACACCGCGGATCCGACGCGGGTGGCCGCGCAGATCGTGTCGGGAGTCGGATTCCTCGGCGGCGGGGTCATCCTCCGTGAGGGGCTGACCGTGCGCGGCCTGAACACCGCGGCGACGCTGTGGTGCTCGGCCGCGGTGGGTTCACTGGCCGGTGCCGGACTGTACCTGGAGGCGGCCGCGGGCACGCTCGTCGTCGTCGCCGTGCACCTGGTGCTGCGGCCACTCGGCCGGGTGGTCGAGCGGCGTCCGGAACACCGCGACGAGGAACACTGACTCACCGCACCAGTGCCTGGAGCCCGAGACTCGATGCCGCGACGGCGATCCACAGCACGCCGCCGAGCAGCAGCGGGCGGGCACCCGCCGCCCGGACCTGTCCGGGGTCCAGCGACAGGCCGATGCCGGCGAGGGCGGCCGTCACGAGGAACGTGCCGGCCGCCGCGAGCGGTTCGTGCCAGGCCGCCGGGATCATGCCCGCGCTGTTGAGCCCGGCGGCCAGCAGGAAACCGATCAGGAACAGTGGAACCATGCGGTGCCACGGCAACCGCGCGCGTGCCCGGTCGCGCCGGGCGGCGAACACGGCCAGCACCAGCACGATCGGGATCAGCGTGAGCGCACGGGTCAGCTTGACGACGATGCCAGCCGAGCCCGCGTCGCCGCCGTAGCCGACGGTGGCCGCGACCACCGAGGACGTGTCGTTGACCGCGGTTCCCGCCCACAGCCCGAACTCCTGCGGCGACATCCCCATCAGGTGACCCAGTGGCGGGAAGATCAGCACGGCCGCGATGTTGAAGGTGAAGATCGTGCCGAGGGCGTAGGCGATGTCGGCGTCACGCGGCCGCAGCACCGCGCTGGTCGCCGCGATGGCCGACGCGCCACAGATCCCCGTGCCGACGCCGATCAGGATCTGCGTGTCACCCCGCACGCCCAGCAGCCTGCCGAGCAGCCACGCCCCGCCCAGTGCCACGGCGAGGGTGCCGAGCATGACCGGAAGCGACTCGCCGCCGACCCGCACGACCTGCTGCAGCGA
The DNA here is from genome assembly GCF_004214935.1 of Amycolatopsis suaedae. Taxonomy (GTDB): domain Bacteria; phylum Actinomycetota; class Actinomycetes; order Mycobacteriales; family Pseudonocardiaceae; genus Amycolatopsis; species Amycolatopsis suaedae. The sequence continues at coordinate 216,886 of NZ_SFCC01000003.1, read as the reverse complement.
GAGCCCCGTGCCCAGCACCACGATCGACAGTTGCAGCACCGGCCTGGCGGCGATCGAGTAACCCGCGCCGAACCGCTCGTGCCGCAGTGCGGGCAGGAGCATTCCGGCGAGCACGCCGAGCACGATCCCGAACACCGGCCCGCCGACGAGCGGGACCAGTCTGCCGGCCACCGTCGCGACGGCGGCGACCACGGCGACCACGACCAGACCGGGCACCAGCCGGGTTCGAGCAGCCGTGGCGACCATGATCCTCCTAAATGTGCGCACATTTAAAGTAGGCTATGTACGTACATTTGACAACCCGGGGCCGGCGGTACGGTTTGACGACGGAGGAGGTGCCGTGGACGACGCAGGACTGGACCGCAGCAGCGACGTGCCCCTGTGGCGGCAGCTCCAGCAGCGGCTGCTGCGGCGCATCCGGGCAGGCGAGTTCGACACGACGTTCCCCGGCGAGCTGGCCCTTGCCGAGGAGTACGGAGTCAGCAGGCAGACCGTGCGGCAGGCGCTGCGTGAGCTGCGAGCCGACGGCACGCTGGTCGCCGAACGCGGCAGGCAGCCGCGGGTGGCCCCGGCTGCCGAGATCGTCCAGCCACTCGGCGCGCTCTACAGCCTGTTCGCCGCGGTCGAGGCCGCGGGTCTCCCGCAGCGCAGTGTCGTGCGCACGCTGGACGTCCGCGCGGACGCGGTGGTGTCCGAACGACTTTCCCTCGAGGGCTCGACACCCCTGCTCTACCTGGAACGTCTTCGCCTGGCCGGAAACGACCCGCTGGCACTCGACCGCGTGTGGCTGCCCGCGGAACTGGCCCGCCCGCTGCTCGACGCCGACTTCGGCCACACCAGCCTCTACGGCGAACTGCACCGCCGGACCGGAATCCGGCTCGACCACGGCCAGGAGCAGATCCGGGCCGTCATCCCGACCCCTGCCGAACGTGCGCAACTCGAGTGCGCCGACGACGCGGCGGCCCTGTCGATCTGCCGGCTCGGCACGGTGGCGGGGACGCCGATCGAGTGGCGGCACACTCTCGTCCGGGGCGACCGGTTCGCCCTGACCGCCGAGTTCTCCGGCCGCACCGGCTACCGCCTCGTGGGCACGGCCGCCACGGCATAGACTTTTCCGACTCGCTCGATCGTGTGATTGTTTCGAACACCTGTTCGTAATACGATGGTGATGTGTTCGAGAAACCTGGCACCCGCCTGTGGCGGCACTCCGACGAGGAGGTAGCCGCCATCATTCAGCGCGGCCAGGAAAAGATGGCCGCGGCCGCCGCCGAGATACTGGAAGGCCTGGCGGAGCTGAGCGCCCGCGGGGCCGATTTGGGCTTCCGGGATCTGGTGGCGTTTCAGGTGGACAACCTGAACGTCTCCCGGTCGCTGGCCAAGACGCGGGTGCAGTTGGCTCAGGAATTGTTCGGCTCGCTCGCCGCGACCGGTGCGGCACTGGCCGCGGGTGAGGTGTCACTGGAGCATGCGGTGGAAATCCACCGCGCTATTACGGCGTTGCCGGTGGAGGCGCGGGAGGGGTTCGAGGACATTCTGCTGACCCTGGCCCGCACGGCCCCACCGACCGCGGTCCGCAAAGCCGGGGACAACATCCGGGCCAGGGTCGATCAGGACAGTGCGCCGCCGGACGAGGACGCGCTGGCGCACCCGGTGCGTGAGTTCCGCTCGAAGACCGACCGGCATGGCCGGTACCGGTTCGCCGGAACCCTCGACCCGGAAACCGGGGCCACCCTGGACGGGTTGTTCGATGTGCTGGCCAAACCCTGCGCGGCCGAGGAAGGTCTGCCGGATCTACGCGATCAGGCCGAGCGGAAGGGTGACGCGCTGGCCGAGATCATCGAACTGGTCGCCCGCACCGAGGATTTAACTACTCAGGGCGGGGAACGGGCGGTGGTCACGGTGACCACGACGCTCGATGATCTGGAACGCCGGGCCGGGTCGGCGGTGCTCGACGGCACCGGATACCTGAGCGCGTCGGCCCTGTCGCGGCTGTGCTGCGAAGCCAAGCTGGTTCCGGCCGTGTTCGGTTCCGAGGGCGAGGTACTGCACCTGGGCCGCGACGTCCGGCTCGCCACCAAAGCCCAGCGCCGCGCGCTCCGCCTACGGGACCGTGGCTGCTGTTTCCCCGGCTGTACCAGGAAAGCCCGCTGGTGCGTCGTCCACCACGTACGGGAATGGCAACACGGCGGACAGACCACAGTGGACGAGATGATCCTCCTGTGCGGCAGACACCACCGGATCATCCACCACACCGACTGGACCGTCACCATGGTCCACGGCAAACCCCAGTTCCACCCACCCGCCTGGCTCACCAGACGCCGAAGACCCAGCACCAACCCCTACCACCGAATCCCCGCCTGAAAACGAGGCGCGGGCCCGCCTCACGCCGCCCGGGAACTACCGGACCTTAGTCAGCTCGTAGAACTCCGCACCCGCGATCACATCCCGGCCGCCGGTCGGGTGGGCGTCACGCAGGCTGGCGAGGACACGCTCGGCGAACTCGGCTCGATCGGCCTCGCCCAGGGCGTCGTACAGCCAGCGGTTGCCGTGCGAGAGCAGCCAGTCCCAGTGGGCACGCGGGCCGTCCACCGGCAACCTGACCTCGGCGGTGGAGGTGCGGGTGAACCGGAGGCCGGTCTGCTCGGCGACCTCGTCCCACGGCTCGTCGGCCATGCCGGGCGGCACGTCGCCGGTGAGCCGCGCGGTGAACTCGGCGACGATCTCGCCGTAGCCCGCCCACCATCCGCCGTCCTCACTCGGTCCCGGTACGGACAGGACCGCCCTGCCGCCCGGCCGCAGCACGCGTGCCGTCTCCCGCAGCGCCGCGGCGGGATCCGGCAGGATGTGGAACGCGAAACCGCTGAACACCAGGTCGAACGAGCCGTCCGGCAGATCCAGCGCCTGCGCGTCCATCACCCGGGCCCGCAGGCCCGCGACCCCCAGTGCCGCGACCGAGTCGACCATCCGCGGGGACACGTCGACGGCCAGGATCTCGCCGGCACCACGCGCCTCGGCGACGGCCAGCGACACCGCTCCCCGGCCCGTACCCAGGTCCAGAACCGAGTCGGCCGGTCCGGGCTCCGCCCAGGCCACCAGTTGCCTGGCGAAGGTGGCGAAGAACGGCACTTTCTCGTCGTAGCCGTCTGCCACGCTGTCGAACAGATCCGCGGAGAAACTCGTCACGAACATCAGTGTTCATACCAGAACAAGATCCGTCAAACCGATATCCGGTGGGCGCGGAATAGCCCCGGGCAGGTTTTGGTTGCACCTGCAATGAAATTCGGAGTTCTCACCTTCGTCACAGATGAGGGCATCGCGCCCGCTGCGCTCGGCCGGGCCCTGGAGGAACGCGGGTTCGACTCGCTGTTCCTGGCCGAGCACTCGCACATCCCGACCAGCAGGGAAACCCCGTACCCCGGCGGCGGCGAGCTGCCGCGCATCTACTACCGCACCCTCGATCCGTTCGTCGTGCTGTCGGCCGCCGCCACCGTGACCACCCGGCTCCGGCTCGGCACCGGCATCGCGCTACTGGCCCAGCGGGACACGATCCACACCGCCAACGAAGTGGCCAGCCTGGACTTCATGTCCGGCGGCCGCGTCGACTTCGGCGTCGGGGTCGGCTGGAACCGCGAGGAAATGCGCAATCACGGCACCGATCCGACCACCCGCGGCGCGCTGATGGACGAGCAACTCCAGGCGCTGAAGGAGATCTGGACCAAGGACGAGGCCGAGTTCCACGGCAAGCACGTCGACTTCGACCCGATCAACCTGTGGCCCAAGCCCGCGCAGCGCCCGCACCCGCCGATCTACATCGGTGGCGGCAGCCCCGCGGCGCTGAAGCGGGTCGTGGAGCACGGTGACGGCTGGATGCCCGTCTTCACCCCGGCCGAGGAGATCCGCAAGGCCCGCACCTGGCTGACCGAGCAGGGTCGCCCGGACGCGACCATCATCGCGAGCGGGGTGGAGCCCAACGCGGAGGCGATCGAGGCCAACCGCGAGGCCGGCGTCGACCAGATCCTGTTCAACCTGCCGACCGTGCCGGAGGCCGAGTCGCTCAAGCACCTCGACGAGCTGGCCAGCGTGCTACCTTGATCGCGTAAGTCATCCGACGTCGGTGGCAGGTGGAGCACGTCGGCCAGTTCGGTGTGCCGGTTCGGTCCGGGACACCCCGGCCGAAAGGTCTCCACCTATGTCCACAGTAGACGTTGCCGTCGTCGGCGCCGGCTTGTCCGGCCTAGTCGCCGCGTACCGCCTGCGTCAGGCCGATGCCGATGTCGTGGTGCTCGAAGCCAAGAACCGGGTCGGCGGCAGGCTGCTGACCTCCCCCACGGCCGCCGGAGCCGGTGTCGACTCCGGCGGCTCCTGGGTCGGTCCCGGCCAGCACGCGGTGCTCGGCCTGCTCGACGAGCTGGGCATCGGCCTCGTCCCGCAGTTCGCCGACGGCGTGAACCTGCTGCGCGTCCGCGGCCGGACCCACCGCTACCGCGGTGACATCCCACGCCTGCGCCCGCACGAGATGCTCGACCTCGGGCGGGCGCAGTGGGCGCTCGACCGGATCGCCAGGCGGCTGGGAGCACCACCGTGGCCGCCCGCACTCGCCGCACGCCTCGACGAGCAGACGCTCGGGTCGTGGATGCGCCGGAAGGTCCGCACCGCCGCCGCACGCCTGGTGCTCGACACCGCGACCGCCGCGAGCTTCGGCTGCCGGCCGAGCGAGCTGTCGCTGCTGGGGTTCGCCTCGCAGGTCGGCGGGTGCGGCGGACTCGCCGACCTCATCGGTGTCCGGGACGGCGCGCTGGCCAGCCGGATCGCCGGCGGGGCCGCGGCGCTGCCCGCCGAGCTTGCCCGCCGCCTCGGCGAGCGCGTCCGGCTCGGCCACGCCGTCACCGAGATCCGCCGCTCGGCAGGCCTGATCACCCTGGTCGGCCACGATCATCCGCCCGTGTACGCCCGGCGGGTCATCGTGGCCGTCGACCCCGCGACGGCAGGCTCCATCACGCACGACCCGCCGCTGCCCGTCGAGCGGGCCGAGCTTCAGCGACGCTGGCAGATGGGTTCGGGGATCAAGGCACACGTGGTCTACCGGCGGCCGTGGTGGCGCGACCACGGACTGACCGGGGCGACCGTCACCGACACCGGAACCGTTCGGCTGACCTTCGACGTCAGTCCCGCCGACGGACCCGGTGTGCTGGTGACGTTCCTCGGCCTGCCCGCCGGTGACACCCCGGAGCTGCTGTCATCCGACAGGTCGGCGGCTCGCCGCCGGCAGGTCCTCGACGACCTCGCCACCCTCCTCGGCCCCGAGGCCCGCGACGCCGTGGACTACGTCGAGCAGGACTGGACAGCCGAGCCCTGGCAGAGCGGCTGCGTCCCCCGCCCGCCCGCCGGCGTGCTGCACCCCGGTCACCGGTGGCTGACCCGGCCGGTGGACGGGCTCCACTGGGCGGGCGCGGAGAGTTCGTACCTCGGTGAGGCACACATGGACGGCGCGGTGCGCGCCGGAGAGCGGGCCGCCGGCGAGGCGGTCACCTGACCGGCGGCCCTGGCGTCGATCAGGTGGCGGTGCGGCCGTCGATCGCCTCACGCAGGATGTCGGCGTGCCCGGCGTGCTGGAACGTCTCGGCGACGATGTGCATCAGCGCCCAGCGCAGGCTGCGCACCTCGCCCGGCGCATTCCACGGCGCGTCCGGCAGCGGCCGGGTCACCGACAGGTCCGTCAGGCCGGCGACGATCTTCTCGGTGTCGGCGGCGATCTGCTCGTAGTGTTCGAGGATTCCGGCCAGCGTGTCGCCCGGGTTCATCCGGAAGTCGGCCGCGTGGTCGATCGCCCACTGCGGCACCTCGTGCGCGACACCGGCCTCGACGTCGGCCCAGGTGACGCCGTCGGGCAGCGCGAACAGATCCGCGGGCAGGCCCTCGACCACGAACCGCATCCAGCTCTTCTCCATGGCCGCGACGTGCTTGACCAGGCCGCCGAGGCACAGCGAGCTGACCGTCGGCTGCTGGGCGAGCTGCTCGTCGCTCAGGCCCTCGACTGCGCCGGTCAACGCGGCCCTGGCCTCGGCCAGCATCGAGATCAGTTCGGTCCGCTCGGCGTCGAGGGTGGCGGTCATGGTGTTGCCCTCCAGGGTCTCCGTCTTCATGAGGACAACTCTCGCAGCGATAGCGGCCAGTTTCTGACCGCTATCGCGAGGAGATTCGCCTGCGGTACACACTCGGCGGGACCCCGACCTCCCGCCGGAACAGCGTGCGGAAGTTCTCGGCCGTGCCCAGCCCGGTCTCGGCGGCGACCCGCTCCACCGGCAGGTCCGAGGTTTCGAGCAGCCTGCGGGCCCGCAGGAGCCGCTGGGCGGTGAGCCACCGCATCGGCGGCATGCCGGTCTCCTGCTGGAACCGCCGGATGAACGTGCGCCGCGACATCAGGCCACGCTCGGCCAGTGCCTGCACGGTGATCGGCTCACACAGGTGTTCCAGCGCCCAGCCACGCACGGCGGCGAGCTCCGAACCGGGCGGTGTCAGGACGTCCACGCACTCCGGTTGCCGGGCCGGTGCGGCCACCACGCGTTTCTCCGCGCGGTCGGCGGCCGCCACCCCGAAGTCCGTCCGGATGAGGTGCAGGCACACGTCCATGCCCGCACCGCCGCCCGCCGACGTCAGCAGCGTGCCGTCGTCGACGAACAGCACGTTCTCCACCACCCGCGCCGCCGGGTAGCGCTCCCGCAGTTCGTCGACGTAACGCCAGTGCGTCGTCACGCGACGGCCGTCGGCGAGCCCGGCTGCCGCGATGGCGAATGTCCCCGTGCAGATGCCCACCACGCAGCCGCCACGGGCGGCGTGCCGGGCGATCGCCGCCAGGTAGGCGGGCGGCAGCGGCAGATGGGGGTCGTCGTAGCCGGGGACGACGAGCACGCCGGCTTCCTCGACAGCGGACAGGTCGTGGGTCGGCGTGATCAGCACCCCGCCGCGGTCGGCCGCCTGGGGCCGCTCCAGATCGCCGCACACGATCAGCCGGTACCCCGGCTCGTCGCCGAGGATGTTCGCCGCGATGCTGAAGTCGAGCGCGACCACTCTGGGCAGCGCGAGGATGGCGACGGTGCGCTCCATGCCGGCCAGGCTACCCGCGTTGGCACGATCCTTGGGGTCAACGGCACGCCGTCACCTGGTCGCGACGGGTCCGGCTTCCTAACTTCGGAAAGGTCAAGTCAACGAACCCGATCGGAGCACCATGGCCCACACCGAGACCTTCGACGTCCCGTGGGAGAAGGACTACGGCTACGCCCAGGCGGTCAAGCACGGCGACACGATCTACCTGTCCGGGCAGGTCTCCCACGACGGGCCGGACCTCGTGGCACCCGCCCCGCTCGACGAGGCGGGCCGGCCCGCCGACTCCGGCAACACCGGTGAGCAGATGCGGCAGGCCTACGCCAACGCCGCGACGCTGCTCGCCCGGTTCGGCGCGTCGCTGGCCGACGTGGTCGAGGAGGTCGTCTACGTCCTCGACATCGACGCCGCCATGGCCGTGGCCGGCCCGGTCCGCAAGGCCGCCTACGGCCGGGAGGACCCGCCGGTGGCGAGCACGATCGTCACCACTCCCCGGCTGGCCTTCCCCGAGTTGCTCGTGGAGATCCGGGTGGTCGCCCGCGTCTGACTCCCGGAGCGGGTGTGCGGTGGGCGACGGGATTTGGGGCACGACGCCCACCGCACCCGCATCCCCGGCACGCACTACCGAGGAGGCTCACCAGGCCGCTCCGTTCCCTGGTGACCTCTGGGATACCGCACCGAACACCACTGAGCACAAGGTCAGTGGTCCACGGATTCGCAGCTCAGTAGCCCGTTGTCACCCGTACGGACGCATGGATGGCGGCATTGCGTCACGTGCTTAGCTGGGTGCCATGGGGAGCGACGTTCCGTACCGGCGGCGGGTCAACGAGGCCGTCGCCGTGATCCGCGGACGGTGGACGATCCCGGTGCTCACCGCGCTCGCCCTCGGCGAGGTCCAGTACAAGGAACTGCTCGCGCACATCAACGAGGAGGAGTCGCGGGCGAAGGCCGACCCGGACGACCCGCCGCTGTCCGACCGCGTCCTGACCGACACCCTGCGCCGGGCCCGCGAGCACGGGCTGATCGAGCGGCGGGCCGAGAAGCGGCCGTCCGAACGGGGCCGCTTCACCACCACCTGGTACCGGCTGACTCCGGCAGGCCGGTCGCTGCTGCGTGCGGTCCGGCCGCTCGCGGACTGGGCCGAGCAGTACTCCCAGCGGTCCTGATCAGGCCCGGCCCGCCACCGTGCGGACCTGGTCGCGGCCGCTGTCCTTGGCGACGAACATCGCGTTGTCCGCCGCGAGCAGCACCTCTTCGAGGTCGTCGCCGGCGTCCGGGTGAACGGCGACGCCGACCGAGATGCTCAGCCGCAGCCCGTCGATCTCCTCACCGGTGCCGACGTCGGTCAGGCGCAGCTCGCGGACCGCCGCGCGGATGCGCTCGGCGACCGCGACCGCGTGGTCCGCGGTCGTGTCGGTCAGCAGCAGGACGAACTCCTCGCCGCCGAAGCGGCCGCACAGGTCGTACGCCCTGACCTCGCGACGCAGCACCCCGGCGACCTCACGCAGTGCCTCGTCACCGACCAGGTGGCCGTAGGTGTCGTTCACGGTCTTGAAGTGGTCGAGGTCGATCATCAGCAGCGCGACCGGCGTCCCGTGCGGCGCCGCGCGGCCGAACTCCTTGGTGGCCAGGCTCTTCCAGGTCGCCGCGTTGAGCAGGCCGGTCTTCTGGTCGACGGTCGCGGCGTATTCGAGCTGGCGGACGAGCACGCTGCGGTGCAGCACGTACAGCGGCGGGAACACCAGCGGCGCCAGCCAGGGCAGCGATCCGAGCAGGACGGCGACCAGGGCACCGACGCACAGCGTCGCGCACTCCAGGCCGTTCTCGCTGCGGGTCCCGAGCAGCCGCGACAGCGTGCGCTCACCCGACGCCAGCGCGATCACCACGGCGACGACGCCGGAGTTGACCACCCAGTAGACCGTGAGGATGGCCGCCAGCCAGAGCAGTCCGGCGGGTTCGAGCAGGCTCGCCTCCCGATCGCCTGGCAGCAGGTGGGCGACGCCCGCCGCGGCGTAGCAGGAGAGCAGGACGACGCAGGTGTTGAACACGGCGCGGTACAGCGTGTGCCCGGCCATGTAACGCCACGTCCGCAACCACACGTGGGTGTAGAGCACGACCGTCACCACGGCGGCCAGTACGGGCGGGACGAGCAGCGCGGCGGACAGCGTCCAGACCGAGCTCATGTTGACATGCGGGGTGTCGGCGAACTGTTTACGCAGCCGTTCGACGCGTCGCGTGATCTCCGCGAACCCCAGCCCGCCGGCGATCAGCGCGGCGCCGTACAGCAGGTCGACGCCGTGAACGGGCTCGACGAATGCCAGCAGCGCGGTGGCGGCGAGCGCCGTGACCTCGACAATCAGCAGGTAGGTGAGGACCGGCGGCGGTAGGGTCCAGACCTTCCATCGCGGCTTGATCACCTCAGCGTGACGTCGAGGCTTCATACTGTGACCGCTCGCCGGTTGCCGATTTCCGGGAGGAGGTGCCTCTCATGCGCAACAAGGAGTGGTGACCCGCCATGACCGCACACACGATGGCACTCGCTCCCGGCACCGCGCCGGGGGCGAGTGCGTTTCACGCCCCAGTGCAGACGGAATTCGCGCATACGCTCCCACCGCGAAGTCGACCGGGAGGACTACAGTAGGTGCTGATCATGTCACGCGGCAGAGCCGCTCTCGATGTTCACTCGAACATACCAGCCTGACTACTGTTCGTAGCAGCGTCGGCCCGCGGCCACAGCACGTGAAGGCCACCATCACCACGTCACACGTAATGAAGGTGGCCTTCACGAGCTTTGACGGGGCCAGCTCTCGCCATCTGGAACCGGCGTGCCGAACAGTGGGACCCGGCGGGCGGGAACGGACAACTCGCGCGTCAGAACGTACAACTCGCGGGTCCGGAACGGACGACTCGCGCCCCGGAACGTACGACTCGCGCGAACGGCCCGCTCAGGTGTCGAAACCGGTGATCACCGATCGACGCGTCGGTGACACCAACCAAGGAGGCACCAATGGGCAAGGTCATCACCGGCGGCACGATGTCGCTCGACGGGTACATCGCCGGCCCCGGCGACAGCGGCTTCGACCTGCTGTTCCAGTGGTACGGCAGCGGCGACGTCGAGATTCCGTCGGCCAGCCCCGACGTACCGCCGTTCCGCGTCTCGGCGGCGAGCGCCGAGCTGATCAAGCGCGAGTACGCGGACATGGGCGCGCTGGTCGTCGGCAGGCACCTCTACGACCTCACCAACGCCTGGGGCGGGCGGCACCCGCTCGACGTCACCACGGTCGTGCTCACCCACCAGCGTCCCGCCGACCGGCCGGACGACGAGAACTTCGTCTTCGTCACCGACGGCATCGAAGCGGCCGTGGCCAAGGCGAAGGAACTGGCCGGGGACCGTGACGTCGCCGTCAACGGCGGGCAGATGGCCAGGCAGTGCCTGGAAGCCGGGCTGCTCGACGAGGTCGGCGTCGAGCTGGTACCGGTCGTACTCGGCGCCGGGACCCCGCTGTTCGCGGACCTCGGCATCGCGCCGGTGCAGTTCGACGGGCCCACGACCGTCGTCCAGGGCACCGGCGTGACCCACCTGCGCTACCGCGTGAAGCGCTAGGCCGCGTTTCACAAGTCACGTTCGCGGTCTTCGCGCCCAGGCGGCCCCTGGATCACGAAGCCCATCGAACAGACTTATGAAACACGGCCTAGGCGGCCATACCCGCGCGGTATCGCAGACGCGAAACGGGTCTTGGACGCCACGCGCGGGCCGGCGAGAAGCTGGGGGCATGTCTTCCGAACTCGTCAGCCACGGACCCGTCGTCGATGTCAGCCAGGCGCGGGAGATCGCCGACGACCTGGTGGTGATCCCCGATCGCGGGGCCGGGCTGGTGCCCAACATCGGCGTCATCGGCGGCAGCGACTCGGTGCTGGTCGTCGACACGGGTCTGGGGCCGGGCAACGCGGAGAACGTCCTCGCGTTCGCCACGGAGTACGCCGCGGGCCGCAGGCTGTACCTGACCACGACGCACTTCCACCCCGAGCACGCCTTCGGCGCGCAGGTGTTCGCCGGCGCGGCGACCTACCTGGTCAACAGCGCCCAGGCCGCGGACCTCTCCGGTAAGGGACCGGGTTACCTGGAGATGTTCCGCGGCCTGGGCGAGCCGGTCGCCCGGCGGCTGGAGGGCGTCGAGCTGGTGACGCCGGACGTGGTCTACGGCGACACCCACGACCTCGACCTGGGCAGCCGGGTGGTCCGGCTGAGCGCGACGGGCCGCGCGCACAGCAGGGGCGACCAGGTGGTGAGCGTCCCGGACGCCGGTGTCCTGTTCACCGGCGACCTGGTGGAGGCCGGCCAGTTCGCGATCTTCCCGTGGTTCCCGCCGCACGACACCGACGTCTCCGGGCTGCGGTGGATCGAGGTGCTGGAGCGCCTGATCGGCACCGGCCCGCGCCTGGTCGTGCCGGGGCACGGTGCCGTGTCCGGCCCGGACGTGCTCACCGACGTCCGGGACTACCTGGAACTGCTGCGGGACGAGACCTGGGCCCGGTGCCGCTCGGCCGTCGCCGAGGAGACGATCGCCGCCGAGGTCGAGGCGCTGCTGGTCCAGCGCTATCCGGACTGGTCCGGGCGGGAGTGGGTCACCAAGGGGGTCGGCTGCTTCTGCGCCGAGTTCACGGCCTGAGCCGCCGGCCGCCGCCAGAAGGCGTCCAGGATCCGCTCCCGCTCGGACAGCACGAGCAGTCCGAGCAGGACGGTGTAGCCGAGCGCGAAGTACTTCACCGACGGGTAGTCGAAGGCGAAGTCCATCAGCGTGATGTTCAGCGACACCCCGAACAGGGCCAGCGCGCCCAGCGGCATGGTCCGCCGGGACAGCAGTAACAGGGCGGGGATCAGCTCGAACAAACCGGTCATCCGGCCGTAGAACGGCGAGTAGCCGTAGAACGCCCAGACCAGCGACGTGCCGCCGACCGTCTTCTTGTCCAGGACCCAGTCGCCGTAGTAGTACTGGCCGCCGAACAGCTTGATCCCGCCATAAAAGACAAACACGGCAGCCAAGCCGAACCGGGCGACGTCGACGAGGCGCCGGATGACCTTCTTGCGCTGCATGGGTTCTCCTCCAGAACTCGACTGTGTCCACAGTGTCCGGCGGCACCACCCGCCCCCGGCTCCTGCGACCAGTCGCTCCGGCTCCTCCCCCGGTAGGAGCGGGCCCCGTCAGGGTTGCGCCGTTTCCCGGCCGGGCCGCGATTCCCGCTGGTAGCATCCAGCCCGGACGTTCGAGAGGGGACCAATGGCAGGCCGGGGGTTTCGCGACGAGCTGACCCAGCTGTTGCAGGCGCGCTATCCACTGCTCGTCGTGGAGACACACGAGGAGCAGCGGGTCGTCCGGGAGATCCGCGCGGTCGCCGAGGACGGCAACCGGCTGCGGACCCCTCGCCGGGTGCACGTGTGGTCGTCGACCACCGGGCTCACCCCCGCGGGCGGCGGCGCACCGGTGGCCGAGACCCGGGCGGCGTCGGCGGCCCTGGAGCGGGTGTACAGCTGGAACGAGCCGGGCGTGTTCGTGTTCGTCGACCTGCACCCCTCGCTGGTGTCGGAGGGCGGGCACCGGGCCGACCCGGAGGTGGTCCGCCGCCTGCGGGAGCTGGCCTCGACGCTCAAGACGCGTCCCGTCCCGCTGACGGTCATCCTGGTCTCGCCGTCGCTGAAGGTGCCCTCCGAACTGGAGCACGACGCGACCGTCATCGACTTCCCGCTGCCCGACCAGGAGCAGATCGGCGAGCTGCTCGACGGCATGGTCGCCGCCCACCGCCAGCAGGTGCGGATCGGCATCACCCGCGAGGACCGGGACATGTTCATCGCCGCGGCACGCGGGCTGACGCTGCCGGAGGCGGAGAACGCGTTCGCCCGCGCGCTGGTCGAGGGCGGCGGGCTGGATCCCGGTGACCTGGAGCTGATCCTCGCCGAGAAACGGCAGGCGGTGCGCCGGTCCGGGATGCTGGACATCGTGCCCGCGGAGGTGAACTTCGACTCCGTCGGCGGCCTGGAGCGGCTCAAGCGCTGGCTGACCAAGCGCAGCGGCACCTGGACGCCCGCCGCGGCGGCCTACAACCTGAGCGCCCCGAAAGGCCTGCTGCTCACCGGCGTGCCCGGCTGTGGCAAGAGCCTGTCCGCGGTGTGCGTCGCCAGCATGTGGCGGCTGCCGCTGCTGCGGCTGGACCTGGGCAGGGTCTTCGCCGGGCTGGTCGGGTCCAGCGAGAAGAACATGCGCAACGTCATCCGCACCGCGGAGGGCATCGCGCCGTGCGTGCTGTGGGTCGACGAGATCGAGAAGGGCCTCGCCGGCGCGGGCGGCGGTGGCGACGGCGGCACCGCACGCCGGGTGTTCGGCACGTTCCTGTCGTGGATGCAGGAGAAGACGGCCCCGGTGTTCGTGATGGCCACCGCGAACCAGGTCGACTCGCTGCCACCGGAGTTCCTCCGCAAGGGCCGGTTCGACGAGATCTTCTTCGTCGACCTGCCCTCGGCGGCCGAGCGGGCCGTGATCTGGCGGATCCACCTGCGCAAGCGGGTCACCGACCCGTTCGTCGGCAGCGAGCTGCAGCTGGAGGACGCCCTGTTCGCCGAGCTGGCCGCGTGCAGCGACGGCTACAGCGGCGCCGAGATCGAGCAGGCCGTGCTGTCCGGCCTCGTCGACGCGTTCGCCGAGAAGCGCCCGCTGCGCAAGGAGGACCTGATCCACGCCGTGCGTTCCACGGTGCCGCTGTCGGTCACCCAGTCCGACGAGATCCTCGCCATCCGCAACTGGGCGGAGACCAGGGCGGTCGCCGCCACCGACGACGCCGACGCGGACACTCCCGTCGCGGCGCCCGCCGCACCGGCGCCGGCTCCGGAGGCCCCCAGGGGAAGGACGATCGACGTATGACGCACCGGTTGACCGTGACCGTCGGACGGGACGGCTCGATCAGCGCGAAGACCCACGGCATGACGGGTTCGCAATGCCTGGACTACATCCCGCTGCTGGAGGACCTGCTCGACGCGGAGACGGTGTCGTCGGAGTTCACCGAGGACTACCGGCGCACGTCGGCGACGGTCGACAACACGGCGTCGCAGCAGCAGTCGCAATGGAACTCCTGAACGTCCACCGGATCGTCGACGTCACCGCGGCGGAGGGGCCGGGCCTGCGCTGCGCGGTGTGGACGCAGGGCTGCACTGTCCGCTGTCCCGGCTGCTTCAACCCACAGACCTGGACCACCCGCGGCGGCACGCTGATGCCGTGGCGGGAGGCGGCGGACCGGGTGCTGCGGGCGAGGGCGGAGCACGGCGTCGAGGGCGTGACGCTGCTCGGCGGTGAGCCGTTCGACCAGCCGGAACCGCTCGGCGCGCTGGCCACGGCCGTCCGCGCGGAGGGGCTGTCGGTGATGACGTTCACCGGGCACCTGCTGGAGGACCTGCGGCAGCGGCCGGACTGCGCGGAGCTGCTGGCGTCGACCGACCTGCTGGTGGACGGCCCGTACCTGGCGGACCAGCCGGAGCCGAGCAGGCCCTGGGTCGGTTCGGTCAACCAGCGCTTCCACTTCCTGTCCGGCCGCTACGACCGGTCCATACTGGACGCCCCGAACCGGCTCGAACTGACGATCGCCCCCGACGGCTCGGTGGACCTCAACGGGTTCGCCACCACCGAGGCACTGGAGGCGCTGCTCGCGCCGGTGCGCGAAAGGAACAACCGATGAGCGTCATCCTCAAGCTGCGCAGCCAGGCACTGGCCCAGCTCAACGCCGCGACGATCGCCGCGCACACCCAGGCGCAGGGCGTCGGGCAGCCGCAGGTCACGGTCCGCACCCGGATGCGCCACCGGGACCTGCTCGCCAAGGCCCTCACCGGGCTGCGCGCGCAGGTCACCAGCGACGAGCACACCGTGACGGCGGCGTGGGCGGGCAGGCGGATCCAGTTCACCTACGACGCCGACGGTGTCGCGACAGCCCACGTGGACGGGCCGGCCATCAACCCGGCCGAGGCCGAGCAGCTGGTGCTGTCCGTCGACAACGCCTATGCCGCCGAGGTCCAGCGGCAGGTCTACGAGCGGCTGAAGGAGCGGGCGGCCCAGTCCGGGATGCGCGTGGAGTCCGAGCGCACCAACGCCGACCAGTCGATCAGCGTCACCCTGGTCGCGTCGTCGTGACCGAGCGCAGGATCGGACTGATCGAGTTCGGCAAGGCGCTCAACAACTCGGTCTCGGTCCCCGGCCTCGGTGAGCTGCCCGGCGGGCAGGTGAGCGCGGGACGCGCCACCCGCGGCGCCAGGGCCCGGCTGATCCGGTTCGATCGGGTCGTCGCCGACAACCTGCGACTCGGGATCGTCGTGCGGAAGAAGTTCTTCTCCAGCGACGTCGAACCGGTGACCGAGGCCGGTTTCCTCAAGGACGTCTTCGTCGTCACCGGACGCGACGACCTCGGCAACGGCGACGCACTGGAGCTGTACAGCGACGACACGGCGCTGCCGGACACCAGCCGCCAGGTCGGCCTCGCGCAGGTCCACGCGCCGGCGTTCGACGAGATCACCGGCGTTCGCCTGCAGGTCCACCAGCACAGCGGCGTGCTGCGGGAGGGGTCGCTGGTCGGCCTGCTCCGCGGCGGCCGGGGCGGCGGGCTGCCGATGCGCGTGCTGCGGCTGCTCGGCCCGGTCGGCCCGGTTCCGGAACTGCGGGCGGGTCAGCCGGGCACCGTGCTGCTCGGGTTCCAGTGCGAGGTGCCGCCGATGCCCGGTGACGCGCTGGCCTGCTTCCACGAGCCCGAACAGGAGTACCTGGAACAGCGCGAGGGCATCGCCGTGGTGCACGGCCTCAACCCGCTGCCCGACGGGAGCGTCGTGGCCGCGGTCGAGGTGCCGGAGCAGGTGAAGAGCAACCAGATCACCGTCGGCTCGATGGTCCGGGTGCTGCGGCCTGCGGGCACGACGTTCAACGAACGGTCCACCGTCGTCGCCACCGGCCTGCGGGTTACGTCGCTGTCCAGGAACAACGTGATGGTTCCGAGCGCGCGCGGCACCGGTGTGTTCACCGTCGGGCTGACCAGGGGTGACGTCCGCGAGGGCGACACGATCGAGGTGCACGTCCCCGCACCCGGGACGCCGGGCGCCGGTCAGCCGCTCGCCCCACCGCCCCCACTGGCCCCGCCCGGGCCGCCGTCGCGGGAACTGCCGGTTCCGCAGGCCGCGCCGGGGCCGGTCGTGGACCTGAACACGGCTCCGCCGCCGGAGCTGGCCCGCCTGCCGGGCATGACACCGCAACGGGTCGCTGCGGCGATCGAGCTACGCACGCGGCAGGGCGGGTTCGCCGACGTCGAGGCGTTCGGCGTCGCCATCGGCCTGCAGCCGCACGAGATCGTCCGGCTGCGCGGCAAGGTGACCACGAGCCGGATCCAGCACCACGGCGGCGGCGTGCGGCAGCTCGACATCTGAGCGCCGGGTTGACCTTTCCCCTTGGGCAAGGCCCAAGATCGGTTCATCATGACTCGACACACGGAAAGGGACAGCACGATCAGCAACCCTGACACACACATGACGATCGGTGAGTTCTCGATGGTCACCGGTCTGACTCCGAAGGCGCTGCGTCTCTACGACGAGCGCGGCCTGCTGGTACCGGTCGAGACCGATCCGGCCACCGGTTACCGGTGGTACTCGGCCACCCAGACCCGGCACGGGCACCTCCTGTGGGCCCTGCGCGAGGCGGGGGTTCCACTGGCCGAACTCGCCGACCCGGAGAACCTGGACCTCGAGGCATACGAGGAACGCCTGCGGGCCAGGCGCCTGTACGAGGACACCGCACTGAAGATGGCGAGGGCCATCAGGGGCATCTCGCTGGACGAGTGGCCGGTGACCACCGCCGAGGCCGCCGCGCAGCCCTGGGTGGGAACCGTGGTCCACTTCGCGATGGAGGACTTCGAGCCGGCGTCGTCCATGACGACGTTCGAGACGATCCCGCGGCACCGCTCGGCGCTGGCGTCCACGCTGCGTCACTACGACAACGAAGCCGACGGTCCCTTCTGGACGACCCACCAGCCGACCATGGCCGGTGCGACGGAAGTGGACCTGCTCGTGTGCTGCCCGGTCCGCCGCGACCAGCGAGAGGTCGACTGGACCGGGTTCACCGAGCACATCGGGCAGCGACTCGCCGGCGAGCAGACCCGGGTGCTCGCCGGAGTGCTACCCGACCGGCTGGAGGTGTCCTGCCGTGCGGACGTCGACTTCGGGGACGAGAACGCCGCGATGGCCGCCGGGTTCGCTCCGCGGCTGGCCATCGACGAGTACATCCGGGCGCACGGCCTGCGGCCGTTGACCAGGGCGACACGGGAGCTGACTTTCTTCGGTTCGGAAGGCGACCCGGTCACGGTCCGCGACGTCGCGCCACACGGCTGAGCGGGGCGGGACATGCCGGCGACAACGGAGTGGGCGGAAAGCCTGCGGCGGTGGGCCATCCCCGAGGAGTTCACCCGGCGGACGGCCGAGACGCCGTGGGTGCTGCCGCGGCAGATGTTCGCCCGGCGCGCCGACGCCCTGATCGCGGAACCGTCCGGCGCGACGTTCACCGAGGCACGCGCGGCGCTGACCGAGCCGGGCACCGTGCTCGACGTCGGGGTCGCGGCAGGCGCGACCAGCCTCCCGCTGGCCGGCCGGGCGCCGGTGGAACACGTCACCGGCGTCGACACCGACGCGGAACTGCTGTCCGCGTTCGAGCGGCGGGCCGCGGCACTCGGCGTGCCCTGCCGCGTGGTGCGCGGCACGTGGCCGCGGGTGGCCGGACAGGCCGAGGTCGCCGACGTCGTGGTGTGCGGCAACGTGGTCTACAACGTCGCCGACGTGGAACCGTTCGTCCGGGCGCTGGCCGCGCACGCACGCCGCCGGGTGGTGGTGGAGCTGGCAGCGGCGCACCCGCTGACCGAGCTGAACGAGCTGTGGTGGCGGTTCCACCGGCTACGCAGGCCGGACGGCCCCACGGCGGAGGACTTCCTGCGGGTACTGGAACAGCTGGGGATCCGGGCCGAGGTGACCCGCTGGCGGCGCCCGGCACGGGCCGAGTACGCGACGGCGGGCGAACTCGTCGACGTCACCCGGCGCAGGCTGTGCCTGCCGCCCGAGCGAGCCGGTGACGTCGAGGCGGCGCTGGCCGGCCTCGGCGTCGATCCCGCCATGCCGCCCGACCTCGGCTCGTCCGGCCGCGACCTGGTCACCGTCTCCTGGGCAGGATCTTCCCGCGACAGGTGACGGCGCCCGGTCGGGGGCCCGGGCGCCGTCGTGCTCCCGGTCAGGGAGTGACCGGGACGTTGGTCAGGCCCTTCGTCGCTCCCGTCACGGTGTTCGAGGCGTGGACGACATTCGGATTGCTCCGGCACTTCGACGTCGAGGTGATCTTGATGGCGTACTCGCCCACCCCGCCGAGGTCGGACTTGTTGTTGCGCCACACGTTGCCGCAGCCGTTCGGGAACGACGGGGACGAGCTGGGGTTGTGCGTCTCGTATCCGTTGGCGAACGTGCCCGGTTTGCTGAACGTGCCGGTGTTGTCCTCGATGGTGTAGTCGATGCCCTTCACGTCGACCCACGAGTCGGCCGAGTTCTGGCCGGTGATGCCCCGCCCGTCGAACGTGTTGCCACGGATCAGGCCGTCGAACGTGCCTTCCTTGACGTCGATCGGCTCCGCCGCGATGTTGGGGCCGATCTTGTTGCCGATCACCTGGACCCGGTCGGACTTGTCGACGCCGCCGCTGTTGCCGTGGCAGGACCAGTTCGACTTGGCGGAGCCGATGTAGACGCCCTCGCCGTAACCCTTCTGCACCAGGCCGGTGTCGGTGATCCGCGAGTTGCGGATGACGCTGTCCGCGGAGGACTTGCGGAAGTGCACCGCCTCCTCGTCGATGTGGTGCACGTGGACGCCGTCGATCACCGTGTGGTGCGAGTTGTCCACCACGATGCCCTTCTTGGACTCGGCGACGGTGAACCCCTTGAGGTTCCAGTAGGCGGCGTTGTACAGCCAGAGCCCGTAGCCGGAGTCCCAGCCGGCCGTGGGTGCCGGGCAGGACGGCGCGCTGCCGGACGGGCCGTCGTTGATCAGCACCGCGTTCGCGGGACCGGTGAGGGTGATCGGCTTGCCCGCCGATCCCGCCCGTTGCGTGACGAACGAACCCCGGTAGGTACCGGCGGCGAGGGTGATCGTCTGGCCGGGCTGGGCGTTGGCCAGTGCGGCCCGCAGTTCGTCGGAGTTGCCGACGTTGACCAGCGCCGCGTTCGGTGCCGCCTGGCCGGCCGGCGCCATCGTCAGCAGGGCCAGCGTCGCCGTGGCCAGCAGGGCTGTCTTCCTCATCGCTTCCCTCCGGCGTTCTTCAGGAACAGGGACGGGGCACTGTCGGTCTTCGTGGCGTCCACGCCGTGCCCGCCGGTGTAGTCGCGTTGCTCGTTGTGCGCCCAGTCGCTGATCGGCGTGCCACCCACGTCGAGGTGGGCGAAGGTGGTGCCGTTCCAGCCGAACTGGTAGACCCGGTTGCGGTCGGGGTAGTAGTCGGTGTACGGGCCGTTCCTGGTGAGCTGCTTGGTCATGGCGTTGTTGAAGAAAACGTTGCGGGGACCGGACGCGCCGGACCACTTGACGGCCTTCTTGCCCGCGCCCCACCAGATGGGGAACCAGTTCGAGTCGTCGGGCGCGCCGCCGCCCTCGTCACCGCAGTTGGCGCGGCAGTTGCCCGGCCGGTGGTCGTGCGGGACGCGGACGGTGTTGAGCTCGAACAGGTTGTTGCGCTCCCAGCCGCCGTGCAGGTTCAGGTCCGAGTCGAAGTCGTTGCCGATCACCACGTTGCCCGAGGCCGACCACTGGAACGTGAAGTGCCGCAGGTTCCGGGAGACATTGCCGGTGTAGAGGGAGTCCCACACCCGCGAGCCGCGGAAGTAGCCGTTGCCGCCCTTGCCCTTGTTCCAGGAGCCGTCCAGTTCGTTGTGCTCGATCTGCAGGTTCTTCGCTTCCTCGGTGACGATCGGGTGCGACCCGGTCATCTGCATCCGCATCCCGCGAACCCACGAGTTCGCCGCCCACTTGAACACGATGCCGTGCATCTGGGCCTTCGGCTCCATGTTCCCGTAGTTGTAGCGTGCCTGCGCCGGGTCCAGGTTCGGCATGTCCTGGGTGAACGAGAAGTCCTCGAACCCGACGCCGACGACCGGATCGACCAGCGGTGCCGCCTTGGAGTCGTAGTTCGCGCCACCGATCGGCGCCGAACCGTCCGAAGTGGAGTTGACCGGGACGTCGTACTCCAGCGGCTTGTCCAGCGTGATGGTGCGCTGTGAGCTGTTGACCGCGGTGATCGTGAAGATCTGCTGCCGCATGTGCATGTTCAGCAGCGGCCACTGGGTCGGCGTGGCCTTCTGGTACTCGTAGAACTTCTGCGAGTTGGCCGCGCGGATGTTCACCAGCGACCCGGCCGTCAGCGCGCCGGGGGCCGACGCGAGGTGGACGACCCGGTCGCCCGCGCGGGCGGAGAAGCCGGTGTCACCGGGCTTTGCCTTCAGCTTCACCCCGGACTTCCAGTGCACGTTCACCGTGCCCTCGAAGATGTCCTTGCGGTTCTCCGGTGCGGACCGGTAGTCACCGGAGTAGCTGGAGTGCACGCCCCGGGACTGCACCCGGAACAGGCCGCGGCCCGGCCACAGCCAGCCGCCCTTGCCCGCGCCGTGGGTCATCCCGTCCTCGTCCCAGTCCGACCCGTCCGGCGTCAGCGCGTCGTACAGCGTGTTCTGGTCCGGCCGGTAGACGACCTTGGTGGCGTCCTTGCCGGCGCCGCGGATGATCAGGTAGTCGGCGTCGACGCTCAGCTCGCGCGACACGTTCAGCTCACCGGCGGGCAGCGTGATCAGGCTCAGCTTCGTGTAGCTTGCCGAGCCCGAGCAGGACGACTTCACCTGGTCGATCGCCGCCTGCAGACCGGTGGTGTCGTCCGCGCCGTCACCGGGCCGGACGTTGAACTGGCTCGCCAGCTCCGCCGCGGTGATCTGGCAATTCTGGTTGCTGTTGATGTCGCCGGGCCCGGGCAGGTCGGCCCCGCCCCGGTAGCCCGCCTTGCTCCAGTCGTACAGCCCGCTGACCGGTGCCCGGCGGTTACCCGCCGAGGTGTCCAGGTCCGGCGGCGCCGCCTGGGCCACCGCCCCCTGCGACATCGCGACCCCGGCCAGCGCCACGGCCAAACTCAAGGCCGACGACAACGCGAACAGCCGTTTGGACATGTACGAACCTCCACAGCGGCGGCGGGATGGGGGCTCAACACGAACACGTCAGTTGTGACACGCGAGACGGAGCCCCGTCAATACTGATAGGAAACTTTCCTAACTATTTCCATCCGGACCGATCAGGAATCGAGAAGCACCGGGCCGCGGCCCCTACCTACCGTGATCGCCATGGACATCACCATTCACGAGACCTTCCTCCCCCACACCGACCGTGACGCCTCGCTGGCGTTCTACCGCGACACCCTCGGCTTCGAGGTGCGCAAGGAGGTCGAGTACGGGGACATGCACTGGATCACCATCGGCCCGCCCGGCCAGCCCGGCACGTCGATCGTCCTGCAGCCGCCCACCGCCGACCCGGACTACAGCGAGGACGAACGGCGCGCCATCACCGACATGATGGCCAAGGGCACCTTCGCCGCCGTCAACCTGGCGACCAGGGATCTCGACGGCACGTTCGAGAAGGTGCAGGCAGGCGGCGCGGACGTCGTCCAGGAGCCCACCCGGCAGCCGTGGGGAATCCGCGACTGCGCGTTCCGCGATCCCGCCGGAAACCTGGTGCGCATCCAGCAACTGTGACCACAGTGGATAGACAAGATGGAGTCGACGATGAGTGAGACACGGACACGCAAGCCCGGCACGCCGGGGAAGTTCTCCCGCTGGATGCAGGTACGGGCAGGCGCGCGCGCCGTCAGGAAGATCCGCGGCGGCCGCGCCCGGATGATGGGCATGGACATGCTGGTCCTGAACACGGTGGGTAAGCGAAGCGGCCAGCCGAGGGAAACCGCACTCACCTGGTTCCCCGACGGCGATGACGGCTGGCTGATCGTAGCGTCGGGTGGCGGGAGCCAGAATCCCGACTGGTACGCGAACATGATGGCCCGGCCGGAGCGGGTGAGCGTCGAGATGCCGGGCCGCGAGGCCGTCCCGGTGACGCCGCGACGGCTCGACGGCGGCGAACTCGACACGGCCTGGCAGCGCATCGCCGAGGCCCAGCCCCGGTACGCGAAGTACCAGAGCAAGTCCGACCGGCGCTACCCGGTGGTCCGCCTGACCAGGCGGTGACGCCGAGCGGATACGTCACGGGTTCCTCGTCGGGGCCCAGCCAGCCCGGAACAGCATCAGATAGTGTGGCTGTTCCGCTGATCGCAGGTTTCGCTCCGCCTCCCTCTGTTGCAGACTGAGTTCGGAGGGGATCTATGGACAGCGGCGAGAACCGGACAAGGACAACACGGAACATCTACCAGTTGCCCCG
The DNA here is from genome assembly GCF_004214935.1 of Amycolatopsis suaedae. Lineage (GTDB taxonomy): Bacteria > Actinomycetota > Actinomycetes > Mycobacteriales > Pseudonocardiaceae > Amycolatopsis > Amycolatopsis suaedae. The sequence goes on along the minus strand of NZ_SFCC01000003.1, from coordinate 194,279 downwards.
TTCCCCGGTGTTTCTCGTCGAACGCGAAAACTTGCAGAATCGGATGGATCAGGCCTGGTCGCGGCGAGGACCCAGCTCTGGACTCGCTGTACTCACTGGCATGGGTGGCGTGGGCAAAACCACCCAGGCGTTGGCCTGGATCCGCAGGCACAGCAATGACTTCCCAGACGTCCAGCTCTACGCGTCACTTGGCGGATCCAGCGAGCTACCTGCCGACCCGAACGACGTCCTGCAGGCTTTCCTGCTATCACTGGGCTCACAACCGGAGCAGATTCCATCCAATCTAGCTCAACGGGCCGCCTCATTCCGTGCGGCGACGCTCGGCCAGCAGGTGGCTGTACTGCTCGACGACGCGGTGTCGGCGGCACAGGTGACACCGCTGCTGCCTGCGGGCCGGGATTCCATGGCGATCGTGACGAGCAGGCGGCGCCTGACTTCACTGGGCACCGAAGCGGCTGTGTACATCCCGGTGCCCGTCCTGGACAACGCGCAGGCATGGGAACTGTTCACGCGCGGTGTCGGCGACGAAAGAGTGACCGCGGAGCGGGATGCCGCCGCGTCGATCGTCGAAGCCTGCGGAGGCCTCCCGCTGGCGCTGAGCCTCGCCGCCGCAAGGCTGCGTGGCAGGCCTCGACGGCCCCTTTCCCGGGAGGCCATGACCTACCGGCGTGATGCCGGATCCACCGGCGATCGGCTCCCTGACGTACGCACGGTTCTCGACCAGAGCTACGAGGAGCTGTCATCGACAGCCGCCCGGCTCTACCTGACCTGTGGCGTTCATCCCGCACCAGCTGTCTCCGTCGACGCACTCGCGGCGGCGGGCGACACCAGGCTCAGTGACGTTGACGACGACATCGACGAACTGATCGAGGCAAACCTGCTCGATGACCTCGATGACGGCCGGGTGGTCCAACACGACCTCCTGCACCACGACGCGCAGGTACGTGCCGCCACCACCGTCGCCTACGAGGAACGGGCGACGATCCTTCGCCGATTCCTTGCCTGGTACCTCGAACGTGCCACCGCGGCCGACCAGTTCGTTCACCCGTATCGGGACCGCCTCGCACCGGTACGACCGGGACGACAGGCACGGGCCGGGCTCTCGGACAGAACCAGCGCCGTTCGGTGGTGGCTCAGCGACCTCTCCACCGTGCTGGCCCTCTTCACCGAGGCCGTGCGGCACCGCTGGGACGAGGAAGTCTGGCAGCTCGGCGAGGCCGCGTGGGGATTCTTCCTCCACCACAGGGGTTATCACCGCTGGCTTCCGGTCTTCGAAGCCGCCGCCGAAGCTGCCGCCCGGTGTGGCAACCAGGTCGCCGAGGCTCGCCTGCGCTCCCAGCTGGGTTTCGCATTCGCCAAGCTGCGGCGGTTCGACGAGGCAGCCAGGGAGAACAACACAGCACTGTGGTTGGGACGCCAAGCCGAGCACGAACCGACCCAGGCGACCGCCCTGGCACAACTCGGCAGGGTGGCGCGTGGACGCAAGGACTGGGCCACCGCACTGAATCTGTACCGTGAAGCGGCATTACTCCAGGAACGGCTCGGCATTCCCCGTGGCGTCGCGTTGTGCCGCCGCCGCGCCGGCGAGGTTCTCATCCGCCTCGGCCGCCTCGACGAGGCCGAAGCCGAGCTGGCGGCGGCTGCACAGGCCATGGCTGACCTGGGCGACCGGGCGCAGCATGCCCGCGCGATGGTGGCGCTGGCCAGGCTGCGCCACCGCAACGGACACACCGGCGACGCGCTGGACCTCCTCCACAATGCACTACAGGCCATGCGTGAACTCCGGTCGCCCTACTACACCGCCGAGGTACTGACCGCGCTCGCCGACATCGAGGCCGCACACGGCCACGACGAGCAGGCACGCCGCCATCTGACAGAGGCTCACGACCTCTACGTCCAACTCGGTGATCCACGTGTCGGAGACCTCGACACGAGTCCGAGCTGACCGCCGCAACCATCCGGTCCAGCTGTCGGCGGGCACACGAGCGGCCGGCAGCACGACCCGGCGATATCGGGAATCGACGACTGCCCCGACGTCCGGTACCACGCTGATCACCACCTCGGCGCCCGGCCAGCGGGCCAACGCCGCCGCACCCTCCTGGCTGAGCAGGATGTCGGCGCAGGCCAACCACACCGGGTCAGCCCGTTCGGCGGCGACCAGCACATCTCCACGCCGGGCGACCGACACCTTGGCAGCGCTGTCGCCGACTGGCCGGATGACCGCGACCGCCCCGCGTTTCATGAGACAACAGGAGTGACCGGGACAGGCGCAGGCACGGGGTGCGGTGCGGACCATGCCTCGGGCGGAGACAACCGCAGCAGCCGGTACATGGCCCGGCCGAGAATGTCGGCGGCCTGCCCGGGGCGCGATGTGATGGCCGCGCTCGTCGCGGCGGCGAGTTCACCGGAGACGGCTTCCGCTTCCTCCGCCTGCACGGCCAGTGGACGGGACAGGTCGAGGCACGGGGCGAGGCCGGCGACGACGTCGGCGATGCTGCCCTGCCGGACGTCGGGTGACCTGGTCGCCAGCGTGACCGGAACGCCGGTGGCAGCGGCGTAGGCGGTGGTCGAGCCGTGGTCGCCGACGACCCAGTCCGAGGCCAGGACGGTGGCTTGCCAGCCCCGGTCCGGAGGAATGAGCCGGAGTCCCTCGGCAACGCAGTCCCCGAGCCAGGTGAGCACCTGGCGATGCCCGTGGACGGTCCAGATGTTGGGGTGCAGAACAGCGGCCACCGCGCTATCCGGGGCCGGTAATGCGTCGAGCAGGGCCCGGCACAGTCCGGGCAGCCTGCCGAACGCGGAGTCGACCGACCAGGTCGAGCTGACGGTCACCAGCCGCTGCCCGCCTTCCACCCCGAGCGCACGGCGGTACTCCGAACGCCTGTCGCGGCTGGCCATCATGCGGTCCAGGCACATGTCGCCGGACACCAAGGCCACCGGAAGTGCCTCCGGGCATAGGGTTCGCAGCGCGTCGTACTCGGAATCGGTGCTCACAGCCAGCGCGGCGGGCAGCAGCCTGCCGCGGTAGGTGAGCAGTTCCCGGTCAAGGCCGGTAGCCGGCAGCGTCGGCGCTCCCGCCTTACGGCTGAACCGCAGCGACTTCATCGCACCCGCCCCGTGCGGCACCAGCAGGATGGGACCGCGCAACTGTTCGAGGTGGCGGTGGCTCGCGGCCAGCACCAGGTCGTATTCGTGGCGCGCTGCCTGGTGCCACGGCAGGACCAGACCGCCCTGCGCCCGGACGTACGTGTCCAGCCCATGCCAAGTGTCGGTTGTCTCGGGAACGGTGAACAACACCTGTACGCGCCGATCGGACTCCAGCAGAGGCACTAGTTCGAACAGCCGAGTGCCGGCCGTCAGGGTCGGGATCACGACCAGAACGGTGCGGCAGCCCGGGCGCGTGACGCGAGCGTGCGCGTCGATTCCGATCGGCCCTCTGATCCAGGTACTCGCACTCATCGCAAGACGCCTTCCGTTCGGTGACCGGGACGGAACCCAGGCTGGTACACCCGCATTTCAAGCGACTTTTCAACGAGCTGTCAGACCACTGACAATTGATCAACACCCCGAACACATCTGGAATCTTTCCGGAAAGAATGTGAGACTGGCCGCGGACGCGGTGGTCCACGGGAGGGGGCCTGGATGGAATTCATGCTCGGAGTCCTCGGGCCAACCATCGTGCAGATGCACGGGAAGCCGGACGTGAAATTGGGCCCCCCGAAGCTGCGCATGATGCTCGGCGCGCTACTGACCTCGCCGGGCCGTCGCATGGGCGTGGATACGCTGGCGGAGTGGGTTTGGCAGGACAATCAGCCGAAAGACCTCCGCGCGACGCTGCACCAGTATGTCACCAGGGTACGCAAGGCACTCGACGGCGCGGGGATACCGGCAGTGCTGAAGCTGGAAGGCCACGGCTGCATCCTCCATGTCGAATCCGAAAAGATCGACTACAAGTTGTTCGACCACCACATGCGGAATGCCTGGGCGGACCGGCAACGCGGCGATCATTCAAGTGCACGCGACAATGCACATGCAGCATTGAAATTGCGGCGAGGTGATCCTCTCGACGATCTGCGTTCCGACCTGGCCGACGAGTGGCGAACTCGATGGGAGCAGAATTGTTGGATTCCCGCCAATTTCTTTCTCGTTGAGGAACTCTTGGCCGAAGGTCAGCCGCAGGCCGCACTGCGACAGCTCGACGACCTCGACGAGGACCATCCAGGACAACTTCTCTCGGCAACGCTGCGGCTGAGGACACTGGATGCGATGAAACGACGCGATGACGTCACCGCGCTCTACCGAAGTTTGATCCGGCGGTACGAAGGAGACGCGCTGGCGATCGAGGAGGTTCGAAGCGTATGGACGGACCTGCGGTATCCGGCAGCCCCGAAACGCGTTGACGGAGCCTCCGTCCACACCAGCCGGCGCTCCGTTCTCCGGCAGGTTCCCCGCCGCAATCCCGACTTCGTGGGCAGAGACGAGATCCTGCACGCACTCGACGAGGAGACACGGGACCCGTTCGGGGCAGCCAGGCCCACGGTCGTCGCGCTGGCCGGGCTGGCCGCCGTCGGCAAGACGAGCATCGCTATCGAGTGGGCACATCGGGCGGGACACCGTTATCCGGATGGGGTGGCTGTGTTCGACCTGCACGGCCTCGGCAGAGCACCGCGCCGCGAACCGAGCGAGGTCGTCGACACCCTGCTCAGGTCGCTGAACTACCCCGTCGACCACGTCGTCGACCCGAACCAGCGGGCCGCCGAGCTGACCCGCCTGCTCGCTGATCGATCGCTGCTGGTCGTGCTCGACAACGTCGCCGACTCCGATCATGTCCACCCCCTGCTCCCGGTGCTCTCCACCTGCACGGTGGTGCTCATCTCCCGCCACCGGTTGACCGGCGCCGCGGTACGGCACCAGGTCCGGACGATCACCGTCGACCCGCTACCGGACGTCCATTCGCGCGCATTGCTGGTTCGTGGCCTCGGCCCACGCGATGCCGAGCCTCATGTGGTCGACAGGCTGGTCGAGTTGTGTTGTGGAATCCCTCTGGTGCTGACACTCGTCGCGGACCGGGCGGCCGCCCGTACCGGAGTCACCCTGGGCGCCCTGGCCGAGTGGCTCGCCAACCCCTCCACATTGCTGGCGCTGGGTGATGACGGGGACGGTGCCGGCGTCAGCCTGCGGTCGGCGTTCGAACTGTCCTACCACGCACTGGGTCCTGCCGAGCAGCGAGTCTTCACCGCGGTGGGGCTGCAGCCGGACGTCGAGTTCGGGCCGCACGCACTGGCGGCCGCGGCAGGACTACCGGTCGTGGCGACGGAGCGCTCGATCGACACCCTGGTCGCGGCGCATCTGGTGCAGCAGCCAGGTGACGCGGACCGATTCGGAGTTCACGACCTCCTGCACCACTATGCCGCTCTGCTCGCCGAGGCCATACCTGACCGGGCCGGAGCGCTGTCCCGGCTGCTGTCGTTCTTCCTGCACACCGCCCACAACGCGCACGAGGCCGTGCATCCGTACAAACTGCGCCCGCCCATGCTCCCGGTCGAGGACGGCTGCGCACCGCTGATCTTCACGGACGCCGCCGCCGCCCAGCGGTGGTGCCTGACCGAACGCACCAACCTCAACGCACTGGTCGAGGTGGCAGCCCGGCATGAGCTGCATGGTTATGCCTGGCGAATCCCGGCGCTTCTCGCCGATCTGCTCGACACGTTCGGCTTCTACGACGACATCGTGGCGGGGCTGAGAATCGCGGCTGAGTCCGCTGCCGCGGCCGGCGACATCGAAGCGGAAGCCTCCATGCTCAACGACCTCGGCCAGACGCACATGCTGATCGGCAACGACGACGAGGCCGATCGTTACCTCCACGCGGCTTACGAACTGGTCAGCCGCCACCGCATCGAAATAGGCCAGCTGACCGTCATGCTCAACATGGCCCGCAGGCACCTTCACGCCGGCCGGATCGGAGACGCGGTCTACAGCTACCAGGAGACGATCAAACTGGCACGCCGAGTAGGTGAGCCGGACCGCCTCGCCGCCACCGCACACCGGCTCGCCGACGCGCTCGCCGAGGCCGGCCGCGAACCCGAGGCGCTGCCCCTCTACCGGGAAGCGTTGGAGATCCGGATGGATCTCGGCTTCGTGGGTGGCATCGTGCAGACCCGGACGGCACTCGCGGCGCTGCTCATCGAGTTCGGGGACTACAGCGAAGCCGCGCAGCACTGCGAGGCCGCACTGCCTCTCGCCCCGGAGGCGGGCCTTCCGGCGAACATGAAGCTGCATACGGTCATGGCCCGACTGGCGCAGGCCCGAGGATCGCGAGCCGATGCGCTGGAATACGCCCGACGAGCGGTGGAACTAGCGAACGAAGCCCGCAACGCCACCGGGCAGGCTAGGGCACGAAGCACGCTGGCGGAGGTCCTCGCCGATCAGGGCGACCTCGCCGAAGCCCGTGTGGAGTGGACGGCTGCGGCCGCCCTGTACCGGGCACGCAAGCGACACCACCGGGCCAAGCAGGTGGAGGCACGGCTGCGTGATCACGACAGCTCCGATCCCGCCCTGCCGACGGCCCGCCGCCCGAACACACCCTCAGTAGAACACTCACTCTAAGTAGTGGTCCACTAACGGGGGATCTTTGTGCGGTTATAACAGGTTGTCGCTATAGATAGCTTGCCGTAGATAGCACCGGGCCAATACGCTGCGCGGGCGTTGATCTTCCCGATCACCCCGCACACAAGGAAACCCGGTGAAACGATACCTCTTACACTGCACCGCGCTCAGCGTCCTGGCGGCCGTCGCCTTGGTGTCCGCAACGTGGTGGAAGTACTACTGATCTAGTGCCACAGTCGCCTTCGTCTCCGAACCGAACGAAGGCGACTTTCATGCCTTCGTGGGTCAACGCCCCTCGGCGGCCATGCGCACGCCGAGGCCGACGAGCACGGTTCCGCTGATCGCGTCCAGCCTGCGGCGGATCTTCGATCGGCGGAACCAGCCGCCCGCGCGGCCGACGGCCGCCGCGAGCGTCAGATAGAGCACGACCTCGATGACCACCTGGAGCAACGCCAGCACCGCGGTGGTGGTGAACAGCGGCCAGCCCGCCGGCACGAACTGCGGATAGAACGCGATCATGAACGCAGCCGCCTTCGGGTTGGCCAGCATCACCACCGCGCCCTCGCCGAACGCCTTCCACCAGCTCCGCGAGGACGCCACCGGCGGCTCCTCAGCCACGTCCGCCGTCTCGCCGCGGCTGCGCCAGGCCGAGCGCAGCGCCTTGAAACCCAGGTACAGCAGGAAACCCGCCCCGACGATGCGCAACACGAGGAACGCCACCTCGGACGCGGCGACGAGGGCGGCCAGGCCCGCGCCCGCGAACAGGGCCCACAGGTACAGCCCCGCCTCCAGGCCGAGCACCGTCGGCACCGCGCCGGAGAACCCCCGCACCGCCGCGCGGCGCAGGATCAACGCCATCGCGGGGCCGGGCGACGCCGAAATGAGGACCACCGCGACGACGAAGGCGGGCAGCAGCGCGACCAGTTCCATGACCGCATCCTGCCCGGACGAGGCCCACCAGTCCACCTGATCGAAGTGTTGCGATATCCGGGTCAATCGAGCAGTTTCGAGCAGCCGGACCGTTGACTGGGCGGCAGGGCCACTGGCAGTCTGATGCGACTGGCAGCGGTCTAGACCACATTGGGGGCGCCCATGCGCAGGTCACCTCTCGTCGTCGTACTGGCCGTGCTCATGACGCTGGGCCTGGTCCAGCCGATCGCGGTGGCGGAGCAGGCCTTCGACACCGGGCCCGCCGAACGGGCACTGCGCAGGCTGGTGCCCGGGCATGCCGACCAGGTACGGCTGCGGGCCGTGCCCCGCGCGGGGGCCTCGGACACGTTCCGGGTGCACGGCCGGCAGGGTGCGATCGTGGTGGAGGGCAGCTCCAACGCCGTGCTGCTGGCCGGGTTCAACGCCTACCTCGGCGAGGTGGGCGTCAACATCTCCTGGGCGGGCGAGCAGGTGCGGCTGCCCGGCAGGCTGCCCGCTCCCGCCGCGCCGATCAGCCGGACCTCCGACGTACCGCACCGGTTCGCGCTCAACGACACCAACGACGGCTACACCGGCCCGTACTGGGACTGGGCACGCTGGGAACGCGAGCTGGACGTGCTCGCCCTGCACGGGGTCAACGAGGTCCTGGTGTACGCCGGGCAGGAGGCGGTCTACTACGACACGTTCCGCCGGTTCGGCTACTCCGACACGGAGATCCGCGCCTGGATCCCGGTGCCTGCCCACCAGCCGTGGTGGCTGCTGCAGAACATGTGCTGTTTCCCCGGCGGGATGTCCCGTCAGCTGATCGAGCAGCGCGCCGCGCTGGGCCGCCGGATCGTGCACCGGCTGCGCGAGCTGGGGATCACCCCGGTGCTGCCCGGCTACTTCGGTACCGTCCCACCGTCCTTCGCGGACAAGAATCCCGGTGCCCGGGTGGTGCCGCAGGGCGACTGGGGTGGCTTCCGGCGTCCCGACTGGCTGGACCCGCGCACGGCCGAGTTCGGTCGCGTCGCCGCGGCTTTCTACGACACCCAGCGCCGGCGGTTCGGCGACAGCACGATGTACAAGATGGACCTGCTGCACGAGGGCGGGTCGCCCGGTGACGTCCCGGTTCCTGACGCCGCGCGGGCGGTCGAACGGGCATTGCGGACGGCGCGGCCAGGGGCGATCTGGGTGATCCTCGGCTGGCAGAACAATCCGCGTCCGGAAATCCTCGGCGCGGTGGACCGCAGCCGGATGCTGGTCGTCGACGGGCTGTCCGACCGTTACCCCGGCCTGGGCAGGGAGCGGGACTGGGGCGGCACGCCGTACACGTTCGGCAGCATCCCGAACTTCGGCGGGCACACCGCGATCGGCGCGAACCTGACCGTGTGGAACGAACGCTACTGGCAGTGGAAGAACAAACCGGGCAGCGCACTGGCCGGGATCGCCTACATGCCCGAGGCCGCCGACAACAACCCGGCCGCGTTCGACTTCTTCACCAGCCTGGCCTGGCGGGGCGGACCCGCCGACCCCGGCGCCTGGTTCGATGACTGGGCACGGCGCCGCTACGGCGGCGACGACCCGAACGCCCGCGCCGCCTGGCGGGCGATGCTGGCCAGCGCCTATGCGATGCCCGGTGACGACCGGTGGAGCGAGCCGCCGGACGGCCTGTTCGGCGCACGGCCCAGCCTGTCCGCGGACAAGGCGTCCTGCTGCAGCCCCGAACACGAGCGCTACGACACCGCCGTGTTCGACCAGGCGCTGACCGCGCTGCTGGCGGTGCGGCCGGAGCTGCGCGACAGCGAGGCGTACCGCTACGACCTGGTCGACGTCGCCAGGCAGGTGCTGTCCAACCGCAGCCGGATCCTGCTGCCGCGGCTGGAGCAGGCGTACCAGCGCGGTGACCGGGCCGGGTTCGCCGAACTGTCCGCGGCCTGGCTACGCTGGCTGGACCTGCTGGAACGGGTCACCTCCAGCCAGCGTGACTTCCTGCTCGGCCCGTGGCTGGAGCAGGCCAGGCGGTGGGGACGGGACAGCAGGGAACGCGCGCTGCTGGAGTACGACGTGCGCAGCCTGCTCAGTGTGTGGGGCAACCGGTCCAGCGCGGACGAGGGGCTGCACGACTACGCCAACCGGGAGTGGTCCGGGCTGATCTCGGGTCTGTACCGGCCACGGTGGGAACGCTACCTGAGCGAGCTGTCGTCGGCGCTGGAGCAGAACCGGCCACCGCGGCCCATCGACTGGTACGCGATGGAGGACGCGTGGGCGCGACAGCACGACCGGCTGCCGACCCGGCCCACCGGCGACCCGCACGCCGCCGCGAGCGCCGTGCTCGCCGAACTGCGCGGCAACGTGCACCAGGCCGAGCTGACCGGTGCGGCCGAGCCTGCCGCCGTGGAGCCGGGCGGGTCGGTCGTGCTCACCGCGAACCTGCGCAACCGCAACGGGTTCGCCCCGATGACCGACGTGTCAGTCACCCCCGAGGTGCCGCCGGGTGCCACCGTCGAACCGCTGTCCCCCGTTCCGGGACAGCTTCCGCCCGGTGGCCGGGCCGAGGTCCGCTGGCGGGTCACCCTGCCCGCCACGGCCGGCGGCCCGGTGCTCGACCTGGGACTGCGGGCCGGCTACCGGTACGCCGGTGCGGCAGGCAGCGTGACGGCGTCGAGCCCGGTGCTGCTCGCCAACGGCGTACGGCCGCCGCTGCACACGGTGTCGTTCAACGACGCCGCTTTCGGCCAGGCCGGCGACGTGCTGGCCGTCCACGGCGGCGGCGCGGACATGTGGGGCGGGACCAACGAGTTCGGCGCCGCGTACCTGCCGGGCGGGCTGACCGACGGCGCCGCCGCCGAAGTGACGGTCGCCGCCCAGGACCGCACCGGTCCGTGGGCGCGGGCGGGGCTGGTGGTGCGCGACGACCTGTCCCACGACGGCGCGGCCGGTTACCTCAACCTGGCCGTGACGCCGTCGAACGGCTGTGTACTGACCTCGGACAGCGACGGCGACGGGAAGCTGGACCGGGTGAGTACCGCCACGGGCCACACCACCCCGGTGCGGCTGCGGCTGGTCCGGGCGGGGAACACCTACCGGGCCTGGTGCGGCGCCGTCGAGGTCGGCACGGCGACGGTACCCGCTGCGGCACGGCAGGACGTCGGGGCGTTCATGACGGCGGCGAACGGCGGCTCCGGCCGCACCGGCACCGCCCGGTTCACCGGCTTCACGGTCACGGCAGGCTGAGGGCACCGCGGGTCAGAACACGAGTGGCGCTGGTGCAGCTGCACGACGAGCGGCGCAGGCTCGGCGCTCCGCTGGTCACCTACCTCAGATCGGTCGCCCAGCGGCAGACGTTCGTGCGCTGCGGCGCCGCGCCGACGCCATGGTGTGCCGCATGCGGCTCCGGCTCGGGTCAGCCGGCTGATCCGCCGGGACTACGCACGGTCCGGACCGTGTCGCGGCCGTCCGCCTTGGCGGCGAACAACGCGTTGTCCGCCGCACGAAGCAGCGCCTCGAGGTCGTCACCGGAGCCGGGGAAGCCGGCGACGCCGATGGAGACGGTCAGGCGAAGATCCGCGGTGGTCTCCTCCTCGACCCGCAGCGCCCGGACGGCGGCTCCGACACGGGCCGCGATGCGGGTGGCCGTGTCCACTGTGGTGTCCGGCAGCAGCACCACGAACTCCTCGCCACCGAAACGGCCGGTCAGGTCGGTGTCGCGGACCGTCTGCCGCAGCGCGTCGCCGACGACCCGCAGGACCTGATCCCCGACCAGGTGCCCGTAGTTGTCGTTGACCCGCTTGAACAGGTCGAGGTCGGCCATGAGCACCGCGACCGGCGTACCGCGGCGCCGCGCCCTGGACAGTTCCCGCTGCGCCAGCGCGTGCCAGGTGGTCGCGTTGAGCAGGCGGGTCTTGCTGTCGGTCGTCGCCGCCAGCTCCAGTTCCTGCACGGCGACGGCGCGGTGCAGCACCAGCAGCGGCAACATCAACGGCACCAGCAGCCACGGGTTGACCTGCGTCAGCACCGCGGTGACCGCGCCGAAGCACAACGTCCCCAGCAGCAGCCGGTTGTCGTCCCAGCTGCCGAGCAGCCGCACCCAGGAACGCGCGCCGTCGGACAGTCCGATCACGACGGCGACCAGCAGCGAGTTGACCGCCCAGTACGCCGTCACCGCCAGGCCGAGGGCGAGCACCTGTTCCAGCGAGCCCGCCCGCGCGTCGAACGGCACCAGCGCCGCCGCCGCACCGTGGGCCGACAGGATCATCACGCCGGTGTTGAACGCGGCCCGGTAGACCGTGATACCGGAGATCTCCCGCCAGGCCCGCCACCACAGGTGGCTGTAGAGCACGACCGCGGTGGCCGCTCCGAGCGCCGGGCTGGTCACGACGGTGACCGCCATGATCCAGACCGAGCTGAGGTTCACGTGGGGCGTGTCGGACAGCCTGCGGCGGACCCGCTCCAGCCGTAACGTCACCTCGGCCATCCCCAGCCCGACCGCCGTCAGCATCCCGGCCCGCGTAAGGTCACCCGGCGTAAAAGGCGTCGCGGCAAGGCTCACGACGCTCGTCAGCACCGCGAACACGTCGGTGAGCAGCACGAAAATCACGACATGACGCGGCAATGACCACAGCTTCCAGCTACCCAGCCATCGCCATGGTCGACGCTGTGTAGTCACGTCGTGATCCTCAGCACTCATAATGGCGCCCAGTCCGTCTGCTGGGAGGAGGTGCGCCCGATGTCCGGTAAGGAGTGGTGATCGTGTCGGCTGATGCCGGGCTCGCTCCCGGGACGGAGCCGGGAGCGAGCCCCCAGCCACCCAAGCACCAGCAGTAACGCCAGCGCTACGGCCAGAAGACCCGACGCCGCGACGGCGAGAAACGGCCCGACGGCCTCCGCCACCACGCCGCCGAGCAGCACCGCGACGCCCTGCGAGCAGTACAGGCAGCCCGCCATGCGGCCCATGACCCTGCCGTGGCGGTTCGCCGGCACCACGGCGGCGACCATGGTCTGGGTCTGCAGCAGGTACGCCGTCGACAGCACACCCGAGAGTGCCCACAGCACGGCGGACCACACCAGGCCGGGCTGGAACGCGCACACGGCGAGGACGGCACCGCCCGCGGCGGCGATCAGCCCGGCGCGCACCGGCGTCGGCGCCGCCCGCGACCGGCTGCTCAGCCACGCCCCCAGCGCGCTGCCCGCCGGCTCGGCCGCCAGCAGCACGCCCACCCCGACGGCGGCGTAGCCGAGCTGGCCCGCGTAGGGGGCGGCGAGCCCTTCCGGGACCACGTACAGGCCGATCAGGCAGACCAGACCGTAGAGCACCGCCAGCCTCGGGCCCGCCGGCCCGGACCGGTCCGCCCGTTCCCGGGGCTCGTCCTCCGCCGGAACGGGCCGGGGCCGTACCCAGACCATGACCACCACGACGCTGACGGCGAACGTGGCGGCGTTGAGCAGCATGCCGACATGCGGGTCCAGCAGTGCCAGCAGCAGACCGCCGCCGGCGAACCCGGCCAGGTTCGCCGCCTGCGAGGTGAACTGCCGCAGCGCCAGCCCCGCCGGGTACACCTCGGGGCCGAGCAACTGCGGCAGCATCGCCATGTGCGCGGCCCGGTAGGGCCCGGCCGCCAGGCTCAGTACGGCCACGCAGCCCCACAACACCGGCAACGGCATGCCCGGCACGGCCATGGCGGCAGCCAGCCCGGCCCGCAGGACGTCGATCACGACCAGGACGCGACGGCGCGGGAAGCGGTCGGCGATCCCGGAGAGCAGGAAGCCGCCCAGTACGGAGGGGACGAACGTCAGCCCGTAGGTCAGGGCCGTCAGCGCCGCCGAGGCGGTCTGCGCGTACACCAGCAGCGACAGCGCCACGCGGGCGACCTGATCCCCGGCCACCGAGACCAGCTCGGCGGCCCACAACGCGCGAAACTCACCGACGCGCAGCGGCGCTATGAACCCGATCCTGCGATGCCCAACGTCGACCATGCCTCCCCGCAATCGTCGCCGTTCCACCCGGCATGACGCCGAGTATCCGGACAGATACGGTAGGTCCGCGAACTTCCCGAGTCCCAGCCTTCGCGGAGGCCTTCACCCGAAGGTACCAGCCGATCACGCTCAGCGACGTCTAAAGCACGTGAAGGCCACCTTCACCACGTGAGACGTCAGGGTCCTGGCAAAGTCCGGTGGCGGCCAGGCGAGGTGGCTGGTCTCGAGCGTGGAACTCGTGTACCGGAACGTAGAACTCGCGTGCCGGAATGCAGAACTCGCGTGCGTGAGCGCAGAACTCACCATGTGGACGCCGGTTCTCACGTGGTGCCGGTTGCCCGCGTGAACGGGCAGTTCGCGCGAGTCTTCCGTTCCCGACCCGCGAGTCGACCGTTCCGGACCCGCGAGTTGCACGTTCCCGCCCACCTGATCCCACTGCCCGGCACGCCATTTCCAGATAGCGAGACCAGCCTGTCATCGGCTGGCCGAACGGACCGTTCGCGCGACCGCGCCGGGCCGGAGCACGAGTTTCGCGTTCCTGAACACGTCTCGGCTTCCGGAACGCGAATGACGCGCTCCGGACCACCCGACATTGCCGGACCCTGACGTGGTGAAGGTGGCCTTCACGTGCTTTGACGGACACCGGAGCCACGCCGGGAAACTACGGCGCCGGGTCCAGCCGGACGCAGCAGTGACCGGGGGTGGGCGCCAGGCGCGCCTGCATCGCGGTGTCCGCGAGACCGTCCAGCAGGCCCTGCAGCAGGCACAGGTTCATCCCGCAGACGAGCTCCGTGTGCCGCTGGGCCAGGCTGTGGAACGGGCAGTTGGCGAGCACGAACCCGGCCCCGTCGGGGCGGGGCTCGAACCCGTTGGCCTCCAGTACGGCCCGCGGGTCGCCACCGGGGCCGGATGCCCTGCCCAGCTCGGCACCCATATCGCGGGCATGCCGCTCCAGCACCGCCCTCGGCGGCTCACCGGACGTCTCCGCCTCGGCCACGGCACCGGCGAGCAGGCGCCCGGCCAGCTCGTACCGGCGGTCGGGCAGGGACACCGCGATCTGGCCGGCCGCGCGGTGGTACAGCTTGGCCGGACGGCCCGCGCCGGGGCCGCTGCGCCCGGTTCGGCGCTCGTACACGACGTCGAGAAGCCCGCCCTCGACCAGCCGCTCCAGGTGGAACGCGGCGGTGGTGCGGGGAACCCCGGCCGCGTCGGCGGCCTCGTCGCGGCTCACCGGGTCCGGCTGGCGCACGACGAACTCGTACAGCCGGCGCCGGGTCGGCTCGTCGAGCGCGGCGACCGCCGAGACCTGCGAGTCCCAGGAATCCATTCTAAAAACCACTCCCGTTGACGAAAGCCGGGCGAGTCTTCTAATGTTAGCACGCATTGTTTTTAGAAGGAGGGCCGATGACCGCCGAGGCAACCGCCGCTCCCCTGCTGACGGTCGTACCCGGGCGGGACGGAGTGGATCTCGCTGCCGCCCAGCGCGCGGTGGCCGACCTGCTGGTCGCACTGGGCCGCGACCCGGAGTCGGCGCACCTGGCCGACACGCCCCGCCGGGTGGCCCACGCCTACGCCGAGCTGCTCACCCCACGCGAGTTCAACCTGACCACGTTCCCGAACGACGAGGGGTACGACGAACTGGTGCTCGCGCGGTCGATTCCGGTGCAGTCGCTGTGCGAGCACCATCTGCTGCCGTTCCAGGGCGTCGCCCACGTGGCGTACCTGCCGGGCGAGCGGATCCTCGGCCTGTCGAAGCTGGCCCGAGTCGTCGAACTGTTCGCCAGGGACCTGCAGGTGCAGGAACGGCTCACCAAACAGGTGGCCGACTGGCTCTGGCAGCACCTCGCGCCGAAGGGGGTCGGTGTGGTGGTGGAGGCGGAGCATCTGTGCATGTCGCTGCGCGGAGTCCGGGCCGCCGGTTCGCGCACGGTCACCTCGGCCCTTCTCGGGACCCTGCGCGCGGACGCGCGATCACGGCAGGAGTTCTTCACACTGACCGGTGTCGGCGGCACACACCGGAGCTGAACGGTTTCCTCGGAGGGAGCGGGCATGGGCACGGAACAGACGTTCGTCATCGTCGGCGCGGGACTGGCCGGTGCGAAGGCGGCACAGACACTGCGCGAGGAAGGCTTCACCGGGCAGGTGATCCTGTGTGGCGAGGAGGCCGAACGTCCCTACGAACGGCCGCCGCTGTCGAAGGGTTACCTGCAGGGCACCGAGGAACGCGCGAAGATCTTCGTGCACGACGAGGGGTGGTACGCGGACAACTCCGTCGACCTGCGGGTCTCGGCCGCGGTGACCGGCCTGGACCTGGCGGCGCACCAGATCGAGCTGGACGGTGGCGAACGCGTCGGCTACGACAAGCTGCTGCTGGCCCCCGGTGCGTCGCCGCGCCCGCTGCGGGTACCCGGCGCCGACCTCGACGGCGTGTACCTGCTGCGCAAGGTCGGCGACGCCGACCGGCTCGGCGAGGCACTGCGCGCGGGCGGCCGGGTCACCGTCGTCGGGGCGGGCTGGATCGGGCTGGAGACCGCGGCCGCCGCCCGCGGCCACGGCTGCGCGGTGACGGTCGTCGAGCCGCAACCGGCACCCCTGTACGTCGCGCTGGGCCAGGAGATGGGCGAGTTCTTCGCCGCGGCGCACCGGGCGCAGGGCGTCGAGCTACGGCTCGGCAGCGGTGTCACCGAGATCCACGGCGAGGGCGGCAAGGTGAGCGCGGTCGTCCTTGACGACGGCACCCGGCTGCCGTCCGACACCGTCATCGTCGGTGTGGGCGCGGCCCCGAACACGGCACTGGCCGAGCGTGCCGGGCTCGCGGTCGACGACGGCATCCTGGTCGACGAGTCACTGCGGACCGCCGACCCCGACGTCTACGCGGCCGGTGACGTCGCCTCCGCGCGGCATCCCCGCTACGGACGGCACCTGCGGGTCGAGCACTGGTCCAACGCGCTGCACAGCGGCCCGGCCGCGGCGAGGGCGATGCTCGGCCAGGACGTGACCTACGACCGGATCCCGTACTTCTTCACCGACCAGTACGACATCGGCATGGAGTTCCTCGGCTGGTTCCCGCCCGGCGGCTACGACCGGGTGGTCACCCGCGGAGACGTGGAAGGCCAGGCTTTCCACGCGTTCTGGCTGGCCGGTGACCGGGTCGTGGCCGGGATGCACGTCAACCGCTGGGACGAGGGCATCGCGCCGGTCGAGGAACTGATCCGCAGCGGGAAACCGCTGGACTGATCACTTCCACCGGTACCGGCCGGTGAGTGCCAGCGCCCCGATGACGATCGCCATCGCGATCCAGCTGGGCCAGCTGCCCGGCAGCGAGGTGTGGACGTTGGCGTTGGCGGGATCGGTCGCGGTGCCGATGACGGCCGGGATGGGATTGGCCAGCAGGTTGGACGACCCGTGCAGGGCCACCGCCGGCCACAGGCTTCCCGACTCCATGCGGATCCACGCCATCAGGCAGCCGAGCAGGACACTGCCGACGGTGAACAACAGCGTGCCGAGCAGGCCGGGCAGGTTCGGGTACAGGTAGCCCTGCAGCGTGAGCGGGGCGTGGAACAGGCCCCAGATCAGGCCGCTGAGGAGAACGCCGGGCCACACACCCAGCGGCAGCAGCCGCGGCAGGAGGTATCCCCAGCCCCACTCCTCACCGAACATGAGCACCAGCAGGGGCAGGAACGTCAGCAGGTTCGCCGTCAGCTCGGCGGCCAGTGCGTCGAACGGGAACGGCCTGCCGGGTTCGTACACCCCGGCGACGACGCCGATCCCGAGCGTCAGCGCGAGCAGCAGCAGCGGGAGCGCGAGCCCGATCGCCAGGTAGGCGACGTGCCGCCGCCACGGCGTGGCCGGGATGAGCCCGGTACTGGCGAGCCAGCGGCGGGGTGTGCGGATGTCGCCGGTGATGACCGCGGTCAGGACCAGCCCGGCGGCCGGGGTGAACATCCCGACGCCGCCGAACAGCAGCGCGTCGGATTCGTCGTCGAACTCGCCGAACGCCGCCCAGGCGAGGGCCACGGCGGTGATCCCGAGGAAGGTGATCCCCACGAACAGCGCCAGCTCACGCCAGGGCACGGTGGCGGGGACGGCCTCCCGGTACTCGGGTACGGCGTCGGGTGTCAGGGACTTCGGCAACGTGATGACCTTTCGCGGAACGAATCGGGCGAGCGCCATGCTCGCCGCCGCCCGCTCCGGCAGGCATCTGCCGATCGGCAGAGAAGGCCCGGATTCGTTACGCCGTCAGGCCGTTGTCCCTCGCCCACAGCGCGATGCCCACCCGGTTGCGGACCCGCAGCTTCCGCTGGACGCTGGCGACGTGCGTCTTGGCGGTACCCGCCGAGATGAACAGCGCGGCGCCGATCTCGGCGTTGGTCAGGCCCTGGGCCACCAGCCGGGTGATGTCGAGTTCCCGTTCGGTGAGCGGTTCGGCCATCGCGTGCTCGGGAACCGGCGGAGCCGCCGCGAGGTGGCGCAGCAGCCGCACCGTCACCGACGGGCTGATCAGCGCCTCACCCGAGGTGGCCGCGCGCACGGCTTCGACCAGCAGCGCGGGCCCGGACCGCTTGAGCAGGAAGCCGCAGGCACCGTTGCGCAGTGCCGAGTACACATAGGAGTCGAGGTCGAACGTGGTGATGACGACGACCTGGATGGGCTCGCGGACATCGGGCCCCGCCAGTGCCCTGGTGACCTCGAGGCCGTCAAGTGCGGGCATGCGGATGTCCGCCAGCACTACGTCCGGCCGCAGCCTGCGCGCGAGGTCCACGGCGCTGCGGCCGTCGGCCGCCTCGGCGACGACCTCGATGTCGCGCTGGGCGTCCAGGATCACCCGGAGGTTGCGGCGCACGCGCTCCTGGTCGTCCGCGACCAGCACACGGATCACGAGGGTACCGCCGCGGGCGACATCGGCAGGGTCACCCGCACCCGCCAGCCACCCGCCCGTCCGGCCGGGCCGGCGTCGAGCGTTCCCCCGACCGTCCTGACCCGCTCGGCGAGCCCGACCAGCCCGAGCCCGCCACGCCGGCCGGACCGGCCGCCGGTGGCGCCGGTGCCGTCGTCGGTCACGACGACCTCGAGGCCGTCGCCTGCCGTACCGACCCGGACGTCGACGGCGGTCACCCCGCCGGCGTGACGGCGCACGTTGGTCAGCGCCTCCACGACGACCCGGTACGCCACCGCGCCCGACTCGCGGGAGACGGCTTCGGCCAGCCCGGGCTCGACGTGCAGGCGGACCGCGACCTCGTCACCGGAACCGAACCGGCCGACCAGCTCGGCCAGATCGGCCAGCCCGCCTGCCGGGGCACCGGGGTCCGGTTCCTCGCCGTGCAGCGTCCGCACGGTGTGGTCCATGGAAGTCAGTGCCGACAGGCCGACCTGCTCGATGTGCTTGAGCGCGGCCATCGCGCGTTCCGGGGAGACCTGCGCGGCCTGCGCCTCCAGGACGATGCCGGTGAGGTCGTGTCCCACGAAGTCGTGCAGGTCGCGGGCGAAGGCCAGCCGCTGGGCGCGGCGCGTCTCGACGACGGCGGCCATCCGCTTGCGGTCCAGCGAGCGAAGGTACCCACCCGCCACAGCGGCGGTGCTCGCGGCGACGGACCCGAGCAGGCACAGCACGACGACCTCCAGGGCGTCGGGCGGCACCGGGGAGTCGACGCAGGCCCGCAACGGCAGCGCGGTCAGCGCCAGTCCGGCCAGTCCGGCGGCCGGTCCCGCCCGCCGGACCGCTGTCACCAGCAACGCCATCAGGGCCAGTGTCTCCAGCAGCAGGCAGAGCCCGGCGACGTTGCGCAACGGTGGCGACGACGCGAAGGGCAGCACGGCCGTCGCAGCGGCGGACACCACCGCCGCGACGGTGGACGCGAGCACGGCCGACCTGCCCCGCCACAGCACGCAGGCCACCGCGACGGCGGCGGACAGGGTGATCAGCACACTGACGTCGGTCACCAGGGGCAGCAGCACACCGACCGCGAGAATCACGACAGAGCTTGCCACGCCCCAACACTAACGAGCCGGCGCCTCACCCGGCCGCGTGCCGGCCGTAGGGCACCGCGCGCACGAGCCGCACCCGCACGCTGGCCCCGCTGGGCACCGGATAGGTGCGGGTCTCCCCCTCGCGTGCGCCGGTTAGCGCGCGGCCGAGCGGCGAGTCGGGTGAGTACACCTCCATGCCGTCGGCGACCACGCCCTCGCGCACGCCGAGCAGGAACGTCTCGGTCTGGTCCTCGCCGTCGAAGCGGACGGTCAGCACCATGCCCGGTTCGGCCACACCGTCGTCCGGCGGGGCCTGCCCCACGACGGCGCGGTGCAGCAGGTCCTCCAGCTCGCGGACCCGCGCCTTGCGCCGTCGCTGGTCCAGAACAGCGTCGTCCTCGTCGCCGCTGGTCGCGCCGGCCCGCAGCGCGCCGAGTTCGTCGCGCAGGCGCGCGTACGCCTCCTCGGTCAGCCACACAGTGTCCACAGTGGTTCCTTGTTCGGTCGGCCCGACGGCACCGCGCCGTCGGAGCAGCGTCGCGTTCGCGTCGTCGGCGAAGCCGGCCGCGACCCGCAGCAGGATGTCTCGTTCGGTGCGCAGCAACGCGTTCTCCGCCCGGAGGAAGTCCAGCTCGGAGTCCTTTGTGGAGTCCACGGTCACCGGACCGGATCGAACGGCCGCAGGGCCTCCGGCCGCTTGCCGGTGACGATGTGCTCGGCCAGCAGCCGTCCGGTCGCCGGCCCCTGGGTGAAGCCCCACATGCCGTGCCCGCCCGCGACGAACACATTCGGCTCCTCCGTCGCGCCGATCAACGCGAGCCCGTCACCGCTGACCGGCCGCGGGCCGACCCAGGTGTCGGTGCGGTCGGCCCAGCGGACACCGCCGAAGAACGGCGTGGCCGACCGGATGATCGCCCGCACCCGCCGCTCGTCGAGCGGATCGTCGGGACCGCGGAACTCCATGGTCCCGGCGACCCGCATCCCGTCGCGGTGCGGCGTGCACGCGACCCGGATGTCCGGCAGGTAGACGGGCTGCGGCACCGGCTCGGCGGTGGGAACGGTGAACGAGTAGCCGCGCCCGGCCCGCACCGGGACTCGAACGCCGAACCGCCGGGCGAGCCTGCCGATCCAGGCTCCGGTGGCGAGGACGGCGACGTTGGCCGAGAGGCTGCCCTCGGCACGGGATTCGAGGGTGACCGCGTGCGGGTGCGCACGGACCGCCCGGACGTCGAAGCCCATCCGGATGGTGCCGCCCCGCGCACGCACCGAGTCGGCCAGCGCGCCGGTCAGGCGTGCCGGGTCGGCGTAACGCTGGCCGCTCAGCCGCACCCCCGCTCCGGCACGGGCGGACAGCTGCGGCAGCTGCGCGCGGAGTTCACCGGCCGGCAGGCCCGTGTAGTCCACGGCGGCTCCGGCCGCGGTGAACCGCCGCAGCTCGGCCAGCAGCCCCGCGGCGTGCCCGGCCGACTCGAACACCGCGGTGATCGGCGCGTCGACCATGCCGGTCGCCACGCCACCGCGGGTCAGGGCGTCGAACGCGTCGAGGGATTCGTCGTTGAGCGCCAGGTTGGCGGTGACCACCCGGCGCCAGGCCGGCCAGGTGCAGTGGGCGGCGAAGCGCAACAGGAACGACCACAGTGCCGGGTCGGCGGCCGGCGGCACGTGCAGCGGGGCGTCCCGCCTGACCAGCGAGGCGACCGCCGTGCGCGCCACCCCCGGCTCGTTGAGCGGGATGGCGAGCCCCGGCGAGAGCCAGCCGGCGTTTCCCCAGGAGGCTCCAGCGGCGACGCCGGTGCGGTCCACGACGGTGACCCGCACCCCGTGTTCCTGCAGGAACCACGCCGTCGACAGGCCGACGATCCCGGCGCCGACGACAATGGCGGTGCGTGGGCCGGTACCCCCTGCGACCTCGTTCATCGGCGGCCTCCCTGAGCTGACGTTCGCCGGATTCATCCCGAGCATCGCCCACCCGCGGCCACCACCACGTGTCCGGACAGCACAATATGCGGGATGCTGGTTGTAGAAACTCGACAGTGCCCGGGGGCAGGTGACGCATGGTCAAGCTGGACCGGTTGATCACGATCCTGGGCACCTACGGCGCCCGGCTGGTCGGCTCCACCGCCGACCGGACCACCGAGCTGCACAGCGTCGCGCTGCACGACCCGGTACGGCCGGGCACGCCGGTCGGCGACGTCTTCCTCGCCGTCGGCGTGCCCACGCTGGCCGACGCGCTCCGGCTCGCCCAGGAGGCGCAGGCCGCTCTGCTGATCGTGCGGACCACCGAGATCCCGGAGCCCGAGCTGCCGCGTGCGGCCGGTGTCGCCCTGCTGGTCGTCGAGCCGAGCGTGTCCTGGAGCCAGGTGGCGGGCGTGGTGTACGGGCTGGTGCTCGAAGGCCGCGAGACCGAAGCCGGCCGCGGCCCGGCCGACCTGTCGGCCCTTGCCGACACGATCGCCGCGGCCGTGGGCGGCCCGGTCACCATCGAGGACCAGCTGTCCAGGGTGATGGCCTACTCGACCCAGCAGCACGAGGTCGACCCGGCCCGGCAGGACACCATCCTGGGCAGGCGGGTGCCGGACGCGGTGCGGACGCTGTTCGAGCGGCAGGGCGTGTTCACCCACCTCGCCCGCTCCGACGAGCCGCTGTACGTCCCCGCGTCACCCGAACACGGCCTGCACGGCCGGTCGGTGGCCGCGGTCCGCGCGGGCCGGGAATTGCTCGGGTCGCTGTGGGTGTCCTGCACCGCACCGCTGGACGAGGACAAGGCCCGCATCCTGACCGACGGCGCGCGGACGGTCGCACTGCACCTGCTGCGCTGGCGGGTCAGCGCGGACCTGGAACGGCAGGTGGAGTCCGAACTGGTCATCCAGCTGCTCGAAGGCGACCCGGACGCGACCGCCGTCGCCGGGAAGCTGGGCCTGCCCACGTCCGGGTTGCGGGTCGTCGCGCTGCAGGCACACACCGACGCCGAACGCAACGCCGGCCTGCTGCTCGCCTTCGAACGCGCCACCACCGGGTTCGGCTGGTCGCGGGTGGGCCGCAGCACGCTGTTCGGCAACACCGTCTACACCGTGCTACCCGCCGGGCCCGCGGCGGACTGGCTGCGCCGCCTCGTCACCAGCCTGCCCGGGCACCTGCGGATCGTGGCAGGCATCTCCGCCGAGTGCGACGTCGCGGACCTGCCCGCGGGCCGCCGGGAGTCCGACGAATGCCTGGCACTACACGAAAGTCACGGCAGCACCGATGCCGTGTGCTACGACGAGTCCTGGCACCGGGTGCTGCTGCAGCGGCTACGGTCCGCAGCCGCGACCGGGCGTATCCCCGCCCGCGGCCCGGTGGCCCGCTTGGCCGAGCACGACGCCGCGCACGGCACCGGATACGTCCCGACACTGCGCGCCTGGCTGGAGGCCCAGGGCGACCCGGCGGCGGCAGCGGCGACCCTGCGGGTCCACCAGAACACCATCCGCAACCGCCTGCGCCGGATCTCCGCGGCCGTGCCCGGCCTCGATCTCGCCGACCCGGAGCAGCGCCTGGCGATGCTGATCGCGATGGCGGTGCTCGGCTAACCGACGGCGTACTCGGGCAGGTCGAGTGCCGTGTGGGAGGGCCGTCCGGTCTCCGGCGGCAGCGCGGTCAGCCCGCGCAGCCTGTCGTTGCGCCGGTCCAGGGCGTCGGCCGTGGTCGGGAACAGTGCCGCGTCACCCTTGCCGACCTGCGCCTGGTTCAGCTCGACGAAGCCGCGGATCTGCCGCTCGTACGCGGCGAACGCCGAACCGTGGTCGCGGTGCGTGCCCAGCGCTCCGGCGAGCGCGTACGCGCCGACGAGCGCGAGGCTGGTGCCCTGTCCGGTCAAAAAGGACGGTGCGTAGGCGGCGTCGCCGGTGAGGGCGACCCGCCCGCTCGACCACCGGGGTAGCCGGATCTGGCTGGTGGTGTCGAAGAACAGGTCGTCCGCCCGCCGCATGGCGGCGACCATGGCGGGGATTTCCCAGCCGTGGCCCGCGAACGTGGCGGCGACGAGGTCGCGTTGCGCCTCGGGATCGCGGTAGGCGTGGTACGGCGGCTCGGCGCGGGCGAACACGAGGAACCCGTGCACGTACGGGCTGTCCCGCACCGCGTACAGTGCGGCGCCCTTGCCCGGGCTGTTCCACACCACTCCCTCGTGGGAGAGCCCGGACTCGTTGGGCATGGTGAACCCGGCGAAGCAGTAGCCGAGGTAGTGATGGAACGACTGCTCGGGGCCGAACGCCAGCTCCCGCACCCGGGAGTGCAGTCCGTCAGCGCCGACCACCAGGTCGAAGGTGCGCTCGGCGCCGCCCGCGAACGTGACGTCCACCCCGTGCTCGTGCTCGTCGAGGACGTCGACGGAGTCGCCGAAGAGGAACTCGGCGTCGCCGGAGACGGCACCGTGCAGTGCCCTGGTCAGCTCGCCGCGGGGCACCTCGGCGTCCCTGCCCTCCACCCCGCCGACGATCGCCTGCGGGTGGACCGAAGCCACCTGCCCGCCTTCGGCGTCCACAAAGGTCAGTCGCCGGGAGCGGATGTGGGCCTCCCGCAACCACGGCAGCAGGCCCATCCGGCCGGCCACCTCCAGCGCGGTGCCCCGCACGTCGATCGGGTATCCGCCGTCGCGCGGCCCGCCTGCCTTCTCCACCACCGTCACCGCGAACCCGTGGCGGCGCAGCCAGTACGCCACCGCGAGACCCGCGATGCTCGCGCCGGAGACCAGGACCGTGCCTCTCGGTTCGTTCATGTTCACTCCTTCACTCGACTCATCCGACGACTGAGGACGACGGCGAGCACGGCCGCGGCGGCAAACGCGCAGCAGGCGATCGTCACGTAGCTGTACACACCCGTCGCGGAATTCACCGTGTCGCCACCGATCGCCACGGAGGTGGACTTGAGCACCGCCGCCCCCACGAAGTTGAGCACCACGGATCCGGTGGCCACCATGACCATGACCAGGCTCGACACGAGGCCCTGCCGCTCGGGCGGCGCCAGGCTGGCCGCCATGTTGAAGCCCGACGTCCCGAGCGCGCCCACCGTGAAACCCAGTACCAGCGCGAAGAAGATCGCGGCCGGGTAGGCGGTGGCGCCGGCGAACATCCCCAGCGTTCCCGCCACGCCGAGCAGCACCGCACCGGCCAGCGTCGCCGCCGGCCCGACACGCGCCGCGAGCGCACCGGCCAGCGGCCCGCCGAGCATCACCCCGACACCGGGCGCGGCGAGCAGCAGCGCGACCGAGCCCTGCCCGGCGAGACCGTAACCGAGGCCCTGCTCCGCGCCGACGTCCGCGACGAGCGGGAACAGCTGGAGCATGCTCTGGTAGGAGCCGGTGGCGAGGACGACCACGAGGAGGGTGAGCGCCAGCGGCCCGCCGAGGTCACGCAGGTCGATCAGCGGTTCGGGTTTCCGCCTCGACACCAGCAGCCACCGCAGCAGCGCGGCGGCCCCGCAGGCGAGCAGGACCAGCGGAACCGGGGCGAACCAGCCGAACTCCGATCCCAGGCTGACGTAGCTGAGCACCCCGGCCAGCCCGCCGCCCAGCAACAGCGCGCCGCCGACGTCGATCCTGCCGGGCGTGGTGACCCGGGACTCCGGGACGACGGCACGCACGCAGATCGCCATCGTCGCCGCGATGACCGCCGACCCGGCGAACAGGATCTGGAAACCGAACCGCTCGGCCAGTCCCTCGAGTGCGAAGCGGGAGCCGATGTTGAGCACGGCGGAGCCGGAGGTGACGATGCCGACGACGACCATCGCCAGGCGGGGCGCGCAGACGTCCCGGACGATCGCGACGGCGAGGAACATGGCGGCCACGGCCGCGCCCTGCAACAGGCGGCCGGGCACGAACATCCAGATGCTGGGTGCGACAGCGCAGAGCAGGGCTCCGGCGCCGCTGATGGCCAGTGTCCACAGCAGCACCCTGCGTTTGCCGTAGACGTCCGCGCACTTGCCCAGCAGCGGCGCCCACATCACCCCGGCGAGCATGGCGCTGGCGTTGAGCCACGCGGCCTGGTCGGTGTCGAAGTGGTCGAGCATTTCCGGCAGGACGATCAGCGGGGCGGTGATGGCCGAGTCGACCATGAAGTTCACCAGCACGAGGACCGTCACCACCCCGAGCAGTCGTCCGTTCCACCTGGTGTACGGGCCGGTGCGGGCACGGACCTCGGTCACTGACATGCGGGCTCCCCAACTCAGTTGACTACACTGCACAGTGTAGTGTTCGACTGCTGAGAATAGGATGAGAAACATGGCCCCCCGGAGAGCGACCGTCCCGACGCCTGGCCGGCGACCCCAGTTCGAGGCCAAGCAGGCCGCCATCCTCGCCGCGGCAGAGGAGTTGTTCGTCGCCGACGGGTACGCGCTGGCCGGTGTCGACGCCATCGCGGCACGGGCGGGTGTCTCCAAACGCACCGTCTACGACCACTTCGGCGACAAGCAGACCCTGTTCCAGGCGGTGCTCAGCCGGGCGAACGAGCGGGTCGTGGCGACCGTGCGCACGGCGGTGGAAGAGGAACTCGTGGACGGGCGGGATCTGCGGGACGCGTTGTTCGCCTTCGCCCAGCGGGTGGCGACGACGATGTTCCCCTCGTCGGACTACGCGACGTTCCGGCGGCTGAGCTCGCAGGCACCCGCGGCGCCGCGCCTGCCCGAGGGGCAACGCGACGAACCCGAGCGGATTCTCGCCGACCGGCTGGCGACGTTCGCGGCGGACGGCAGGCTACGCATCCGCGACCCGTACCGGGCGATGCAGCACTTCATCGCGCTGACCATGCGGCTGGCGCTGGACACCGTCAACGAGGCCCCGTCCGGGATGGTCGACAGGCCGGAGCTGGACGCGCTCATCGGCGACGGAGTCGACGTGTTCCTGCGTGCCTACCGCGCCTGACGGTCCTGGTGGAGCTGACGCCAGAACCGGCCGAAGTCCGGGTCGCCCGCCAGGATGCGCTCGCGGAACCGGTCGAGGAAACGTCGTTCCGCGTCGATGAGTTCGAGGCGGTAGTCGTGCTCGATGAGGAACAGGCCGTCGACGTCGGCGGAATCCGTGGCCTCGCGCACGAAGGTCCGCAGCTGTTCGGCGCGTTCGGTGAGGGCGTCGTGGCGCTGCCGCAGCAGTTCGGCCACCTCGTCGGGCGGCAGCACGATGATCAGCGCGAGTGCCGCCTCGAACTGGGGATACTCCTTGACCGGCACCGAAACCAGCTCGCGCATGCGCTCGCGTAGTTCGGCGCGCCCGGCGTCGGTGAGACGGTAGACGGTGCGTTCGGGCCGCTGCCCGTCGCGGACCGTCTCCTGGGCCTCGATGCTGCCGTCCCGGTGGAGTTGCTCGACGACCATGTACAGCGAGGCGTGCCGGTACCTGATGCTGTTGTTCTTGTCGCGCTGCTTGAGCAGCTTGCCGAGTTCGTAGGGGTGCATCGGCCGTTCCATCAGGTAGGCGAGCACGGCCAGCGCGAGCGGGTTGCCTGCCGCGCGTCGCCTACCTGACACCGATCACTCCTCCGGTTCGAGGGCCGTCCGGGCCTCAGTCAAGCATGCCGGGTCAGGCGTCGAGCACGATGCGGTCGCCCCGGACGCGTGAGACACACGGGTAGATGACGTCGGTGCGGTCCCGTTCGTGGGCCTGCAGGACGTCGTCGCGGTGGTCCGGGGTGCCGGCCAGCACCCTGGTCACACAGCTGCCGCAGATGCCGTCCTCACACGACAGGTCCACGGTGGGGTCGACGTCCTGGATGGCCGCGAGCAGCGTGCGGTCGGCCGGCACGTGGACGGTCACGCCGCTTTGCCGCAGTTCGGCGTCGAACGCGGTGCTGGGCCCGGCATCCGCCCGGCCGCTGGCCGCGAACCGTTCGGTGTGCAGCGTGCCCGCCGGGCAGTGCTCCTCGACGGCCCGCAGCAGGCTTTCCGGGCCGCAGCAGTACACCGCGACCCCGTCGGGGCAGCCACGCAGCACGGCGGCCAGATCCGGGCGGGCGTGGGTGTCGGCTGGCAGCAGCGTCACCCGGCCCGGGTACTGGCGGGCGAGGGCGTCGGTGAACGGCATGGTGGACAACGACTTGCCCCGGTAGATCAGCCGCCAGTCGGCGCCCGCGCGGTTCAGCTCGTGGATCATCGGCAGGAACGGGGTGATCCCGATGCCACCGGCGAGGAACAGGTAGGCGGGCGCCTGGACGAGCGGGAAGTTGTTGCGTGGCCCGCGGATTCCGATCTCCGCGCCGGGGCGCAGCCGGTGGATCTCGGCCGAGCCGCCCCGCCCGTCCGGCTCCCGCAGGACCGCGACGCGGTAGCAGCCGGCGTCGGCCGGGTCGCCGTACAGGGAGTACTGGCGTACCCGCCCCGACGGCAGCACCAGGTCGACGTGCGCGCCGGGTGCCCAGCGCGGGAGCGCCTGCCCGCCGGTGGCACGCAGGGTCAGGGCGACCGTCCCGTCGGCGACGGTCCGGACGTCGGCCACCCGGACACGCAGGCCGGGCTGCCGCTTGCGGCGACCGCGTGGGGTCCGGCCGCCGGGCTTGTACAACGAGAGCAGCAACGCCCCAACCAGGCTGAGCACCGAGCTGCCGAAGCCCCAGAACACCACGTCGGCGGTCCCGGTAAGCTGCGCGGCGGTGCCGCCGGTGGCGACCAGCCGGGCGGCCTGCTCGCCCGCGTCCTCCAGTGCGTCGTGCAGGAAGCCGAACGCCATGACCAGGATGCCGACGGCGATGGCCAGCTTGGCGGCCACCCAGTAGTACCGGACCAGGCCCCACTTCGTGGTGATGCCCAGTGCGATGCCGGTCAGGCAGGCGGCGAAGTTCGCCCACGGCAGCAGGGTGATGTCGAAGACGGCCATCAGCTCGTAGGACACCCGCGTGACGTGGATGTCGGTGCCGGTCATCGCGACCAGGCCCATCGCGGCGATCACCACCGCGATCCCCACCCAGGCCGCCGAGCTGACCACGTGCGCGGCGACCAGCGCCTTCCTCGGCCCGGCACGCAGCTGGCCCGCGAGCAGCGCCAGTGCGGGAACGACCAGCCAGGTGCCGAACATCGCCACCAGATCGCCGATGACGAACGCCTGCACCACGGTCAGCACCAGCAGCAGCCAGCCCAGCCCCAGCACCACTGCACGCCGGGTGGCCGGGCGCGTGGTCACCAGCACGGCCAGCGCCCCGGCCAGGCCGGCGATCGCGTACCAGGCGGGCCGGTGCAACGCCGGGAAGCTCGGCGGGATCACCGCGGGCAGCTGCGCCATGAGCAGCGCGACCGCCGCGAAGACGGACAACAGGACACGAGCGGCACGCGACACCCGCACCGGCGGGGACGTCGTACTGGTCGGTACGGGCATGACGGACTCCGATAGTCAGGATCGTTTAGTCAGGATCGACTATTCGAGTGTCGCGGCACCACCGGCTCCCGCCCATCAGGGATGACCCCGACCTGCCCCTGGTTCACCCCCGGGATGCCGTGAAGGGGGCCCTCACGGCATCTGTTGCCAGGGCCCCGGCAAAGTCGGGCCCTGTGCGTTCGAACGCAGAACTCGCGGGCCGGAACGCAGAACTCGCGTGCGTGAGCGCAGAACTCATGATGTGGACGCCGGTTCTCACCTGGTGCCGGTCACCCGCGTGAGCGGCCCGTTCGCGCGCGTTGTCCCGTCCCAAGCACGTGAAGGCCACCTTCACCACGTCAGACGTAATGAAGGGGGCCTTCACCACCCTGGCCAGACCCACCGACGGGACACACCCGCCACATCGGCACCAGCAGGCACAACCACCCCAACCGCCACCACGAACGAGACAACACCCCGGGCACGGCCAACCCGACTTTGCCGTGGCCGTGATGCCGTGAAGGGGGCCTTCACGGCGTCTCATGCCGTGAAGGCCCCCTTCACGGCACACAGTGACGTGGTTCACAGAGCGTGCCCGTGAGCTTTCCGGCGGGCGCGTGTCTATCCGGTGTGGACGGTGGCGCTCCCGCCGCCGTTCTTCCCGCACCGACACCAAGGAGCGTCCGATGACCAAGCCGTCCCCCGCCAAGACCGACAACACCTCCACCTCCAACGAGGTGGCCACCACCGGCGCGCTGGCGAGCAACCAGGGCGTCACCACGATCGCCGACACCGTCGTGCAGAAGATCTCCGGCCTGGCGACCAGGGAGATCCCGGGCGTCCACGACCTGGGCAGCGGCGCGGCGCGGACCTTCGGCGCGATCCGCGAGCGGATCCCCGGCGCGTCGGCCAGCGCGGGCCGGGGCGTTTCCGTTGAGGTCGGCGAGAAGCAGGCTGCCGTCGACCTGCAGATCCTGGTCGAGTACGGCGCGTCGATCGCCGACGTGGCCCGCTCCATCCGGCGCCACGTGATCAGCACCGTCGAGCAGATGACCGGCCTCGAGGTCGTCGAGGTCAACATCAACGTCAGCGACGTCCACATTCCCAACGGGGACGAGGACGCCGAGGGCGACACCAGCCGCGTGCAGTGACCACCACCCGCCCGACGTCAAGGAGTTCGGCCATGAAAGCCACCCATCTCGGACTGCTGACCGGCCTCGCACTGGGCCTGGCCGCCGCCTTCGGCGGCTTCGGCGCCTTCCTCGCCGTGCTCGTGCTGGGCACCCTCGGCCTGCTGGTCGGCAGGCACCTCGACGGCAAGCTCGACCTGTCCCAGCTCATCGGCCGCGACCGGGGCTGATCGCCATGACCACGACACTTCTCGAACCGGCGGCCGACCGTGGCGTCACCACGGTCGGCGACCGGGTGGTCGAACACATCGCGGCGCGGGCGGTCACCGAGGTCGACGGCGTGGGCGGTGCCGCCGGCCGCGTGCTCGGCCTCGGCCCGCGCGGTGACGCGGCCGACCGCGCCGCCAAGGTGACCGCGAAGGTCGGCGGCGGCATGGTGTCGCTGACCGTCCGGCTGTCCGTCGGCTACCCGGCCTCGGTCGCGCGGACCACCGAGGACGCCCGCGGCCACCTGCGGCGCCGCGTCGCCGAACTCACCGGGCTCACGGTGTCGCATGTGGACATCGTGGTGACCGAGCTGCACAACGAGTCCGGACCACGCAGGAGGGTGCTGTGAAACGCCGGCCGCGCCGCCGCGTCCCGTCGACGCTCACCGCGCTGGCGTTGCTGGCAGCGTGCGTCGTCGTCGCCGCGGTGGCCATCCAGCTCATCCTCGGCCAGCCGCAGTGGATCGACTACGACAGGGTCGCCACCACGCTGCACGGCCTGCGGTGGAACGACCCGCTCACCGCTGTCGCGGGCGGCCTGCTCGCGCTGCTCGGCCTGGTCCTGCTGCTGGCCGCCGTCCTGCCCGGCAGGCTCATCGTCATCCCGCTCGACGGCGACCCCGACTCCGGAGCATCCCGCCGCGGCTACCGCAACACCCTGCGGGCGGCCGCAGCCGTCGACGGGGTCAGCGCGCTGAAGCTGCGGGTGCGCCGCCGCCGGATCAAGGCCGTCGTGCGCACCAACCGCGGCACCACCGCCGGTCTCGACGAGGCGGTGCGGGCCGGCCTCGAACGCAGGCTGGACCAGATCCGCCCGAGCACCCGCCCGGCACTCACCGTCAACGTTCGTTCGACGAGGAAACCATCATGAGCGGTCTCAACCGCCCGGCCCGGCTGAACCGGGCCCTGCTCAGCCTGTTCGGACTCATCCTGCTCGCCGCGGGCGGCTTCGCCGCCGCCACCTACTTCGGCGTGCTCACCGTGGTCAACCCGGCCAGCCCGCTCGTCCCCGGGACCGCGCGGCCGCCGGGCTGGGTGCTCTACCTGACCGCCGCCGTCGCCATCGTCGCCGGCCTGCTCCTGCTGCGCTGGTCGCTGGCCCAGCTCGCCGGTAAGCCCAAGACCCGGACCTGGCACATCGAGAACGACCCGGCGAAAGGCCGGACCGAACTCGCGGCGAGCACGGCCGTCGAGCCGTTCGTCGCCGAGGTCTCGGCCTACCCCGGCGTCCACACCGCACAGGCAACCCTCACCGGCGACCGCGACGCCCCGACCCTGGTCCTGGTCATCACCACCACGCAGGACGGCGACCTGGCCACCATCCGGGACCACCTCACCACCGAGGGACTCCCCCGGCTGCGTGGCGCACTGGACCTGGACACGCTGCCCGTGCGGACGGAGTTCCGCTTCACGACCCGCCCCGAGGCACGCGCGGTCTGAGGTACTTCATGCCGGTGTCACACAGCACGGTCACGACGGTCGAGTCCGGCCCCAGCCGATGCGCCAGCCGGAGGGCGGCGATCACGTTGACACCGGTGGACGTCCCCGCGAACAGCCCTTCCTCCCTGGCCAGTCGCTCGACCATGGCCACGGCCTCCTCGGTGGAGACCCGATCGACCAGGTCGGCGACACCCGGCCGCCACAGTGGCACCACGAAACCGGCGCCGATCCCGTCGATCCGGTGCGCGCCGGTCCGGCCGCCGGACAGGACGGGCGACTCCGCGGGTTCCACCGCGACGATCTCGATCCCGTCGCGGTGACCCCGGAGCGCGGCGGCGACGCCGGTGACGCACCCCGCCGTGCCGACGCTCTGCACGAAGCCGTCGATCCGCCCGCCGGTCTGCCGCCAGATCTCCTCGCCCATCGCCCGGTAGCCCGCCAGCTGGTCGCTGTTGTTCAGCTGGTCGGTCCAGACACCACCGGTCCGCGTCGTGATGTCCCGGGCGGCCTCGATCATGTCCCGCGTCAGCTTCTCGGTCATCCGCCCGGCGTCGCTGGGCACGATGTGCAGGGTGGCGCCGAGATACCGCATGTGGTCGAGCTTGTCCGGGGCGAAGGCATCCGACGTCACGACATGCAGCCGGTAGCCCTTCACCGCACAGACCAGTGCCAGCGACACACCGGTGCTGCCACCGGTGTACTCGACGACGGAACCACCCGCTTCGAGCCTGCCGTCGGCCTCCGCGGCCTGGATCATGGCGAGGGCCATCCGGTCCTTCATGCTGCCGGTCGGGTTGCCGCTCTCCAGCTTCAGCAGGACCCGCGCGCCGTTGTCCGGCACGACGTTGCGTAAGGCCACCATCGGGGTGTTGCCGATGCCGGCGAGGATGTCCGGGAGCAGCTCGTTCATGTTGTCCACCCGGTGATGCTCTGCCCGGCACCGATGCTTCATCCAGTTCAGAAGTTGAACCACGCCTACCATCGACTCGTGAACGGATACGGTCAGTTCTGCGCGGTCGCGCGGGCACTCCAGGTGCTCGGCGAGCGCTGGACCCTTCTTGTCGTGCGGGAACTCCTGCTCGGTGCCGCCACCTTCACCGACATCCGCCACGGCATCCCCCGCATTCCCCGCGCGACTCTGTCCTCGCGCCTGCGCGGCCTGCGGGCCGCCGGAATCGTCGAGACCGTCGACGGCGAGTACCGGCTCACCGAGTCCGGCGCCGCCCTCTACCCGGTGGTGCGGGAACTGGCCGGCTGGGCCACCGTCGCCGACCGCGCGGCCCTGTCCGAGGACGAC
Organism: Amycolatopsis suaedae; assembly: GCF_004214935.1. Classification (GTDB taxonomy): domain Bacteria; phylum Actinomycetota; class Actinomycetes; order Mycobacteriales; family Pseudonocardiaceae; genus Amycolatopsis; species Amycolatopsis suaedae. The sequence continues at coordinate 161,378 of NZ_SFCC01000003.1, read as the reverse complement.
CTGGACACCGCGGCACTGACCTGGGACATCCGGCGCCGCGTCAACACCGCGGCCGTGCCGGACCGCACCACCGTGCTCGCGATCGAGTTCACCGACCGCGCGGCGAGCGATCGCAACTTCTGGCTGCACCTGTCCCGCACGAGCGTCAACCTCTGCCGCGACGACACCGGGGCACCCGTCGACCTGTGGCTGAGCGCGCCCACCATGGACGTGACCCGCTGGTGGCTCGGCGAACTCTCCTGGGCGCAACTGATGCGCAGGCCAGGCGTGCACCTGCACGGCGACCGCGCCCTGCAACGCCAGATCCGTCACTGGTTCCAGGGCTACGTCTTCGCACCCGGCGCACCCGGCCCGGCGGAGAGCGGCTGACCGTGACGCAGCAACGCCCGGTTTCGACGTGATCGCGACGCTGTTCGTCGTTCCGGCCCACGGCGCTTCGGTGGTCGAGGACGTTCGCATCGATCAGGTGATCGTCGAGGAATCAGATGCCGCGTACAACCTGCACATCTCCGTTCTCAGCAAGCTGGCACGCGAAGAGCTGGTCCGCGGGATCACGCTCGTTGTGACCCACGGACCAACCCCGGCGCCCAGACCCGCGCCCGGGGTCCCCCGCTGGCCACGACACCCGGGGCGGCCGAACCGGTCGCCGGCACGGTCCCGATCGTGCTGCCGACCACGTCCGAGACCGGCGCGACCATGGAGGTACGGCTGTCGGTCGGAAACTCCGAGGTGTCCCGGCGCTTTCCCTAGTGTCCTGCTGCTCGCCCGCCGCAGGCGCGCGGCGTCACCCGACGACGGCTGTCGCCTCCAGCTCCACGAGCACGTCCGGCTCGAAGAGGCTCTCGACGCCGATCAGTGACGCCGGCGGCGTCGGCTGCGGCAGCCCGACCTCCTCGGCGACTTCGGCCACCCCTGCCAGGAACTCGGTGATCTTCTCCGGTGCCCACTTCGTGACGTAGAACGTCAGCCGCACCACGTCACCGAACCCGGCCCCGGCACCGTGCAGGCCGACCGCGGTGTTGCGCAGCACCTGGGCGACCTGCCCGGCGAGGTCGCCAGGGGCGACCGGCGTGCCGTCGGCGAGCCGCGCGACCTGGCCGCTGACATGCACCTGCCGGTTGCCGGTGGCAACGGCGACGTGGTGGTAGGGCGTGGGCTGCAGCATGCCTTCGGGAGTGAAACGACGAACGGCCACGAAGCTCTCCTCACAACTCGGTAGGTATCGCATTGATACCTGGTAGCCTCAGGGAACTTCAACGAAACCAGGTGTCATGACGGAAACCACCCCCGGCGCGGAGGGCGAGCTGACGATCAGCGCGCCCCACCGCGAACTGCTCGACCAGGTACTCGACAAGTGGTCCCTGCAGGTCCTCAACGCACTGTGCGAACGGCCGCACCGCTTCAACGACCTACGCCGCGAAATCCCCGTGGTGACACAGAAATCGCTCACCGCCACACTGCGCAGACTGGAGCGCAACGGCATCGTCGAGCGATTGGTCACCGCCACCCGCCCGGTCGCCGTCGAGTACCGGATCACACCGCTTGGCAAGACGCTGCGGCACCCCGTCGACGTACTTCTGGAGTGGGCCCGCGCGCACCTGCCCGCGATCGAGGCGGCCCGGGAGAAGTTCGACAGTACGTAGGCCGAACAGCAGTTCCGCACGCCGGGAACCGCGGTGGACCGCCTCGCCGCGATCCTGACCGAGGGCCGCGAGCGCGGCGAACTGGAGGCCACGCTGGACCCGGGCACGACCGCGGCGACGGTCGTCGCGGTCCTGCAGGGCGGCTACGTCCTGGCCCGCGCCGCCGGCTCCGTCGAGCCGTTCGACCAGGCCGTCACCGGGGTGCTCGCCCTGCTGGCCGCCCACACTCCGCGCGGCTAGCGGGCGACACCCGAGCCACACCCCGACCAAGGACGGCATTCCCGTGTACGCCAAGCAGTACGAGATCACCCTGCCGGCCGACTACGACATGGCGATAATCCGCGAGCGGGTGGCTCGTGCGGCACTGGACGGGTGTCGCCTGCCACGCCGGGCCCGCCCGCGGCACAACGCCCACGGCGGCCTGACAACGCTGATCGAGCGGGAAGCCCAGCAACTACGCCGGCTGGCCACCCAGGACGGCGTGCACACCGCCGCCCTGGCCGTCGACCCGCACCACTGGCACCTGCTGCGGTTCGTCCTGTGGGCAGATTCGCCCGCCGGGGACGAGTACGCGACCGAGCACTACGAAGTGCTCCACCTGTCCTCCCCCGGTCTCCGCAATGGACCGTCTACTGTGGACTGACAACCCGCGGGTAACCAGCACACTCAGCGCCCGCCAGGAAGTTCTAGTCATCCCCTTAGTGCGTTACCCGGACCATTGCTTGGCATGGAGGGTCTGTACGCGCTGAAACCCTGGTTTGCCGCACGGTTGACCGCGGTGGAACGCGTGCTGGTTCGTCGCGCTGTCTCGCCGAACCTGATCAGCGTGGTGGGGGTGGTCTGCGCCGGCGGTGCCGGGCTCGCGCTCGCCTTCACCCCGGCACCGGTAGCCGCGATTCCCGTGACACTCTTGCTGATCGCCCGCCTCGCGTGTGCCAATCTCGACGGCACGGTGGCACGGGAGACTCAGCGGAGCACCCGGTTCGGGGCCGTGCTCAACGAAGCCGGCGATCGTGCCGCGGACCTCCTCGTGCTCGCCGGCCTGTTGCCGCACGTCCCGTTGCCCCTCGTCGCCGGGGCCGCGTTGGCCAGTTCCGTGCCGTCCTGGATCGCGCTGTCCGGCGCCGCCGCCGGGGCACCCCGGATCAACGGCGGGCCGATGGGCAAGACCGAACGGTGTCTCGTGGCGGTGCTCGCCGCGGCGACCGGGTGGTACAGCACCGCGGCGGTCGTCGTGCTGGCCGGTTCGTTGCTCACGGGTGCGTTGCGCCTGAGCCGGATCGCCGTGCACTGCGGCCGGGAGCCTTCGGTGGACCAGCCGTGACGCCCTGGCGCGACCCCGTCATCATGCGTGCCGGGCTCGTCATGATCGTGATGCTCGTGGTAGGCGGTGCCCTGGTGCTCGCCTTCGGCGGCCCGGAACTTCGCCGGCGCTGGCGCACCTGGCTGATCGCCGCGATCCTCGTCTGCGTCGCCGTGTCGTTCGGCACGCCTGGTTCCGCCGTGCTGGCCGTCGGCCTGGGGATTGCCGGCTCGGTCGAATACGCGCGGCTCGTCGGGCTGCGTCCGATCGACTGCGCGGCGCTGGTGCTGGCCAGCGTCACCCTGCCATTGTTCGCCTGGCTGCGCCCGGAAGGGCTCACCCTTTCCGCTGCCGCGCTGCTGCTTGTGCTTGCCGTACTGCCGCCGTTGTTCTCGCAGGACGGCAAAGACGGGGCCGCACGGGCGGCCCGGACCGCGTTCGGCCTGCTGTGGCTACCCGTCGCCCTAACCGGCTTCGTCCTGCTCGGAACCACCGTGATCACGATCTGCGTGGCCGTCGCGTTCGCCGACATCGGCGGCTGGTGCGGAGGCAAAGCGCTGGGCCGCAAGGGATTGCTCGCCCGTCCGCTGTCCCCGCTGTCCCCGGCGAAGACCTGGGCGGGCGTGCTCGGCTCGGCCGTTTTCGCTGCCGTCGCACTCGTGGCGACGGGCGGGTTCACGGTGCTGCTCTGGCTCGCCGTGGTCAGCGGGTGCGTGGTCGGCGACCTGCTGGAGTCCATGGTCAAACGCGGCGCCGGGGTCAAGGACACCGGCCGCTGGGTGCCCGGTTTCGGCGGTCTGCTCGACCGCATCGATTCTCTGCTTTTCACACTGATTCTGGTTGGGGTGAGGGGATGAACAGCAGGGCGATGGTCGAGCCCGTCGTGCTGACGGGCAGGCCCGCGACGGGCGCGATCGCGGCGGCATGGCTGCGTAGATGGCTCTGGCGGGTCGTCTTCTTCCTTCTCGGTGGGGTCTCGGTGTCCGGCAAGCTGCCCACGGGCGGGTGCGTGGTGGTCGCGAACCACGTTTCCCACGCGGACTCGGTGGCGTTGATCACCGCGATACGCGCCCACCACGCACCCCGCTTCGCGGCCGCCCGGGACTACTGGTTCCACAGCCGGTTGCGCAGGTTCGCGTGCTCGGTGCTCGTCTCGACCTTTCCCGTCCACCGCAGCCACAAGGGCTACGGCGAACTGGACGGGGTCGGCGTGGAGCTGCTCAGGAAGGGGCACGCGGTCGTCGTGTTCCCCGAGGGCAGCCGGAACCAGGACGCGACGCGGTTCCGCCGTGGCGCGTTCGCCCTCGCCGAGGCCGCGGGGACACCGGTCGTGCCGGTGGCGGTGTGCGGCACCGACGAGCTCCTGCCCAAGGGCGGATGGTTGCGGCCGCGCCCGGTCGGCGTCCGGATCGGCGCACCGCTGGAGAACCCCAGCGCCGAACGGGCCCGCGCCGCCGTGGCCGAGCTGGCCGAGGGGTACGAGTGGCGAGACAGCCGCACCCGGCGCCGCGTTGCCCGGTTCGCCGCTTCCCGCTGGGGCCTGCTGTTCGTGGCGCTGTGGGCGGCGGCCGAGGCGGTCAGCTGGCCACTGCTGTCCGAACTGCTGCTGGGCGTGCTGTGCGCGGCCGCGCCGCGGGTGGCACCCAGGCTCATCGCGACGACCGTACTGGCCGGTGTGGCAGGCGGAGTGCTGATGCTGCTGCTCTACACCTCACCGGGAGCCGCGGTCCCCCAGCCACTGACCACGGCCAGGATGCACGCGACCGCGGCCGAGCAGATTTCCCGGGAAGGCGCGGACGCGGTGTGGAACCAGCCACCGAGCGGCATTCCCTACAAGGTCTACTCGGCCGAGGCGGGGAAGGCCGGGGTACCGGCGGCGGAGTGGGCGTGGAACTCACTACAGGCCCGCGGCTTGCGGGTGGTGTGTGTCGTCGGCGCGGTGCTGGCGCTGATCGGCCTGGTGGCCCAGCGGCTGCGGCGGTTCTTCGTGCCCTACGTGCTCGTGCTGTGCGCCGCGGTCGCGGCGGCCCTGTACGTCCTCGTCGGGATGTGGAGCTGACATGACCGGACCGTTCGCGCTCCGGGCGCTGGCGCTCACCAGCCTCGGGGTGTTCGTGGTGTTCCTCGATACCACCATCGTCAACGTCGCGTTCGACACCATCGGCCGCGACCTCGATGCCGGGATCACCGCCCTGGTCTGGGTACTCACCGCCTACAGCCTGGTGTTCGCCGCGGTGCTGCTCCCCGCCGGGCGGCTCGCGGACGTCTTCGACGGCACCCGCCTGTTCCGGGTCGGGCTTGCCGGCTTCGCGGTGTCCAGCGCGTTGTGCGGGCTGGCGCCGAACCTTGCCGTGCTGATCGCGGCTCGCGCCGCGCAAGCTGTCTTCGGCGCGGTCATCGTGCCGTCGTCGCTGGCACTGCTGCTGCGGTCGACCCCGCCGAACAGGCGGACCCGGGCGATCAGCATCTGGGGCGGGATGGGCGCGGTCGCCACCGCCATCGGTCCGACGGCCGGCGCGTTGCTCATCGAGTACAGCACGTGGCGGTGGGTCTTCCTGGTGAACGTGCCGGTGTGCCTGGCGGCGGCCTGGTGGACCACGCGGCTGCCTGCCGGGCCGCCGAGGCACCGTACCGGCGGGCTGCCCGACCCCGCCGGGGTCGCGCTCAGCGCGGCCGCGCCCGCCTTGCTGAGCTTCGGCGTGATCCACGGGCCGCGGCTGGGCTGGCTCGACCCGCTCGTGCTGGCCACGCTCGGCGCCGGTGCGGCACTGGTGCCGCTGTTCGTCTGGCGTGCCCGCCGCGCGGCGCACCCGGCCGTCGACCTCACGTTGTTCCGGGTGCGGAACTTCCAGGCGTCCAATGTGGTCACGCTGGTGTTCTCGGTGTCGTTCTTCGCGGTGCTGCTGTCCAGCCTGCTGTACCTGCAGGGCGTATGGCAGTACTCGGTCCTGCGCTCGGCGCTGGCCGTGAGCCCGGCCGCCCTGGTGACGGCCGTCGTCGCACCGCTGGCCGGCCGGCTGACCGACCGGTACGGGCCCCGGGCGGTGTTCACCGCGGGTGCGCTCTGCTACGCACTCGGCGTGCTGTTGCTGGCGGTGCGCACGGACGCCACGCCGGACTGGGTCGCGCACTGGCTTCCCTCGCTCGTGATCAACGGCGTCGGCATCGGTCTGGCCCTCTCGGCGCTGAACAGCGCCGCCGCGGAAGCGCTTCCCGCCGAACGGTTCGGTGTGGGGGTGGCCGTCAACAACTGTTTCCGGCAGCTGGGTGCGCTGGCGGGGGTGAGCCTTTTCGTCGCGGTGCTGGGCACTCCGGACGCGGCCGGAATGGTGGCCGCGTATCACCGGGTGTGGCTGGTGCTGGCCTCGATAGCCGTGGTCAGCGCCGGGTTGTTCTGGTTCGCCCACTCCGGCCGGCCACGCACGGACATGGAAAGGGAGCGAGGAACCGTGGCACAGTTCGACGACCTGGGGCAGGTATACGAGCGTTCTGCCGTCGACCTGCCGTTCCGGGAGCATCTCGAGCACTACTCGCTGCGCCGTGCCGCCGGGGACGTGACCGGGCTTCGCGTGCTCGACCTGGGTTGCGGCACGGGGCTGTACACCCGTCGCTTCGCCAAATGGGGCGCAGCCGAGGTGGTCGGCATGGACACGTCCGAAGGCATGCTCGCCACAGCCAGGGACCGCCCTGGAACTCCGGAGAACGCGAGGTACCTGCACCGTGATGCCATGCGGCCGGCTCCCGGCGGCGACCCCGGTACCGACGGCCGGTTCGACCTCGTCTCCTCGGTCTACGTGTTCTGCTACGCGGCTACCACCGAAGAGCTGGCCGGGTTCTTCGTCACCGCCCGGCGCGCGCTGACCCCCGAAACCGGCCGGCTGGTCGCGATCACCCTCAACCCCGGCTACCGGCGTGATCGCGACTACTACGCCGGCTACGGGTTCACCCTGACCCAGGACGGTGAGGGGGAAGGGGCACCGGTCACGCTCCACTCGGAACAGTTGGGGCGGAAGTTCAGTGTCACCGCCCACTGGTGGTCACGCGACGCGTACGAGCATGCCGCCAAGTCGGCCGGGTTCACCGACGTCTCCTGGTCAGCGCTCGAAGTTTCCGACGAGGGCGTCGCCCACTACGGCAAGGAGTATTGGACGAACTATCTGGCGGCACCGCAGGCCGTGCTGCTGCGGGCCACCGTGTGACGACCTGTTCGTGTACTGGGAAAGGTGTTACGTCGTGAGTGCTGTGCCGATGCCGGAAACCTCTCCCGAGCTGCCCCTGCGCTACCCGTTTCCGCCCGGTCGAATGGGTACCCCGCCACCGCTGGTGCACTGGGCTCGTGAGCATCGACCCGTCTGCCCGGTGCGGCTGCCGTCCGGTGCCCAGGCGTGGATGATCACCAACAAGGACGACATCGCCGCCGTCTTCACCGACCGGCGCTTCTCCCGCAACCTCGCCTTCCACCACGCGCCGCGCATCGTCGGTGACGACACCACCGCGGTCCAGGGCTCGATCTTCAACCTCGACCCGCCCGACCACACCCGGGTCCGCCGCATCGTCGCGCCCTACTACTCCCGTGCGGCCACCGAACGGCACCGTGCGGAGGTCACCAGGCTGATCGACGAGACGCTGGACGTCCTGGCCGACGGGCCGACCAGGACGGCCGATCTCGTCGAGTCGTTCGCCGCCCCGCTGCCGCCCGCCATCGCCTGCGCGCTGCTCAAGATCCCGCCGGAGATGGTGGGCGCGTTCGTGGACAGCTTCTCCGTCCAGACCGCCTTCCGTAACACCCCTGCCGAGCTGGCCACCGCGTCCACCAGCATCGCCGAGTTCAGCCGCCGGATCGTCGAATCCCGCCGGGACGACGATCCCGCCGAGCGGGACGACCCGATCGGGGCTCTGCTCACCGCGCACGAGAACGGCACCCTCAGCGAGGCCGAACTCCACGGCACCGCCTCGTATCTGATCGTCGTGGGCGTGGGATCGCTCGTGTCCCCGCTGGCCACCGGCCCGCTCACGCTGCTGCTACACGGCGACCAGCTCCGCGAATGCCGGGCCGATCCGGACCTCTGGCCCCGCGCGGCGGAAGAGGTCCTGCGGTACCACCACAACGGTGTTCTCGGGCTGCCGCGTATCGCCACCGAGGACGTCGACATGCACGGCGTCACCATCCGGCGCGGCGACGCGGTCTGCGCCACCATGCTCGGTGCGACGTGGGACCCGTCCCATTATCGTGATCCGGCCAGGTTCGACGTCCATCGCACGGAGAACGCCGATCCGACCTTCGGCGCCGGACCACACTTCTGCCTCGGTGTCCATCAGGCACGCATGGTTGTCACCATCGCCTTGAAGACGCTTTTCGTGCGGTTCACCGACCTCGAACTCGCCGTGCCCGAGCACGAGATCTCGTTCGACACGGACTCCATGTTCATCCTCCCCAGCGCGCTTCCCGTCTCGTGGAACGCCTGAGGGACCGGCCGGAGGCAACGGTGACGTCGTACGGGGTGTCCGGGAGCACGGCCGTTCGGGAGCCCGGCCGGCGTGGCGACACGCTCCTGGTCGTACACCAGGAAAGCGAGCCGAACCCGCCCGCGGTACTGCGTTCCCACGTCCTCGCCGACGGTGCGGAGCATCCTGTCCGCGGAGTGCGCGGCATGAGTTGCGTATCGCTCGCGCCGGGCGGCGGCCAGGTCCGCCGTCCGGTGTCCCGTGCGGCCAGGCGCGTGGAAGGCGTTGCGACCTTCTTCGGCACGGACCAGCTGGCCAAGGGCGACCGTGCCCTGTCGGTGCGGACCGGTCACCGCAGCGAGGACGTCTTCGTCGAGGCACGGTTCCCGCGCGGCCGCCACCATGTGCACCTGCGCGGTGCCAAGAACCTGCCCCGGTCACTGGCGGGCGTGAACGCGGTGTCCATTCACTCCGGTATCTGCCTGTTCAGCGAGAATACGTTGAGATTTTGGGACGAGAACGGCGGCAGCCCGCCCCTGCTGCGGCATCTGACGCGGTGGCCGGAAGCCGTCCGCCTGAGCCGGATCACCGTGGACGACGAGTTCTCGCTCTACGAATATCTCACCGCGGCCCACCTGCCCCACACGATCGCCGAGGTGGCGGCCACCCTGCCGGCATCGTTGCCGCTGACCGTCGTGGTCGAGGTCCCGCGTGTGCAGTACTACGGCTACCTGCTCGACGCCGTCCAGCGCGGACTCGTCGACAGGGAGCTGGCGCTGAACTGGTTCGACCTCGTCGACGCCCGCCACAACCGGGTCGCCCAGCTGTTCCGACGGAACGTGTGGGCCGAGCTCGCCGCCGTCGGCTGCGCGGATCGCGCCAGGGTGTTCTGCCCGTCACCCGGGCTGGACCTGTTGGCGGACCATATCCGGAGGTCCGTCGCCGGCGGCACGCCCGTGCGGCACGAGAACCTGCTCGACCTGCTCGCCGGCAGCGGCGATCCTGCCTGGAACCTGCTGCTGCGACTGGAGCCGCCTGCCACCTACCCGCAGCTCAACGACGCGAGCTACATCGTGGAGGTTCTGCGGGGCGCGCGTGCCCGCGACAACCTGGTGCGCGGTCTGTCCATTGTGGTCGACAGCTACGAGGAGTTCCCGCGGCGGGAACACGCCCAGCGCGTGCTGGACGTGCTGAGCGAGGGCGCGCTGCCCGCGCTGGGAATCTACTCGGCCGAACGCCTGTTGACGGCGGACTCACGGGGACGCCTGGACACGCCCTACCTCAACGGCCCCGGCCGGCACGTGGTCGACGAAGCGGGCAACGTGGTCGACCTGTTCACCCTGGTTGACCAGCTGTACGGGCGTGCTTGACGCTTGCCGCTGACGCCCGGTCAGCCGAGCAGTCCGGCGATCGCGGCCGCGCCGCCCCGGTCGAGCCACGCCGGGAACGTCAGCAGACCGGGGTGGCGCGCCCGCAGCCCGTCGAGGTCGATCTCGGGGTAGCGGAAGTCCGGTGCGTTGAACATCTCCGCGGCGGCGACCAGGGCGGGGTGGATCGCCCGCAGCTCGTCGGCGTCAAGTTGACGGTAGGGCACCTCCCGGCCGGTCGCGGCGCTGATCGCGGCAGCTGCCCGGGGCGCGGTGACGAGGTCACCGGCGAGGTTGAGCTGCGGACACCCCGATCCGGCGGATGTGCTCCTCGACCTCCCACTTGGCAGGCTGCCACCGGTCGGCACCCAGCGTCGAGCTGTACACCAGGTGCCGCACACCGTGTCGCAGCGCGGCGTCGGCCAGCTCCTTGCCCAGGGCGGCCTCGTCCTGCTCGGGCTCGACCGGACCTGCCTGCACACTGAACACGCCGTAGGCGCCCTTCACCACGCGTTCGACGTCGGCGGGCTCAGCGAGGCTGCCCTGGACGACCTCGGCTCCCCGCGCCGCGAGGGCCCACGCCTTCGGGCCGGACGGGTCCCTGGTCAGCGCACGGACACCCCAGCCGCCGACCAGCAGCCGCGACGCGACCGCGCCGCCCCGCCGCCCGGTCGCTCCGGTCACCAGCACGGTTTCCTTCATGCGGCTCCTCCACTGGACGAGGGGTTCTCATCGGGCGTTTAACGCTGTAGTCTACATAGTACGCTAACCGGAGAGATGCGAGGTGGACGTGACCACAGGCCAGAGCGGCCCGAAGCGGCGTACCCCCCGGGGGACGCTGAGCAGGGACGGCATCGTCGCCGCCGCCGTCGGCCTCCTGTCCGACGTCGGCCTGGACGGGCTGACGATGCGATCGGTCGCCGCCGCCCTGCGGGTCAACGCCATGTCGCTGTACCGGCACTTCCGCGACAAGGACGAACTGCTGCTGGCGATCCTCGACCACCTCACCGCACAGGTCGAGTTCCCGCCCGCGGGCACGCCGCCGGTCGAGGACGTCAAGGAGGTCCTGCGCCGCTACTACCGGCTGCTGATCAGCTACCCCGGACTGCACCTGCTCGACCCGGGCAACGTGCCCACGCCGGGACAGCTGCGGATCAACGAGCACCTGTACTCGGTCCTGATCGAGTCCGGAATGGACCCCCGGCAGGCGGTCAGCCTGCTGGCCGCCATCGAGCGGTTCCTGCTCGGCTGCGCGTTGCGGTACCCGGGCCGGGTGGGCTGGGACCACAACGCGACGTACTGGTCGGGCGTACGGCAATGGATCTCCGCCCTGCCCGAGGAGCGTTACCCGACGCTGCGGCAGGTGGGGTCGGCCATGGACGGCGAGGTGCAGACCCAGGAGGAGATCGTCGAGGACGGCCTGGCCGTTCTGCTCGCGCCGCTGGAGGCGCTCGTATCGGCGACGTGACCCGGGGGCATGACCACGAGGAGGCCACACCCAGTGGACGAGACGGAACCGCCCCGGCTCGGCCGGATCATCGATTACCTGGGGAGCACACTGCTGCGGGTCGTCGCCGGGCCCGCCGCGGCCGGCCGGGCCGTGTCGTCGGTGACGATCTACGACCCGTCCGACGGAGTACGGGTCGAGCCCGGCGGGGTCCTGCTCGGCGTCGGGGTGGCCGATCCCGGCACCGTGCGGTCCCTGCTGGACGAACTCGGGCGCTGTTCGGCCGCGGCGGTCCTGCTCAAGGAACCGGCCCCGCTCACCGACGCCATCCGGCAGGCGGCGGACCGCCTGGAGGTCGGCGTGTTCGAGGTCAGCAGGGCCGCGTCGTGGGACCAGCTGGTGGTGTTGCTGCGGACGGTGCTCACCCCACCCGAACCGGCAGGCCACGGCGACGAGCCTGCCGAGGGATTCGGCGGCGACCTGTTCCAGCTCGCCAACGCCATCGGTACGTTGCTGGACGCTCCGGTCACCATCGAGGACCGCTCGGCGCGGGTGCTCGCCTTCTCCAGCGGGCAGGAGGACACCGACCACGGCCGGGTGCAGACCGTCCTCGGCAGACAGGTTCCCGCGCGGTACCAGCAACTGCTGACCGAACGCGGAGTCTTCCGCGAGCTGTACCGCAGCACGGAGCCGGTGTTCGTGCCCGCCCTCGACGAGGCGTTCAAACCGCGGATCGCGGTCGCGGTCCGCGCGGGCGACGAGGTGCTCGGGTTTCTCTGGGCGGTCGTGCCCGAGCCGCTTCCGGAGAGCCGGCTCCGTGCTTTCGCCGACGCGTCCAGGATCGCCGCTCTGCACCTGGTCCGGGACCGGGTGGGCTCGCCTGCCGACCGGCGGCTGCGGGCCGAACTCTGCGCCCGGCTGATCGGCGGGAACGGGGACCGCGCCGAGGCCGCGCGGCGTCTCGGGCTGCACGGTGCTCCCGTCTGCGTGCTGGCGTTCGAAGCCGAACCGGCGGACGACGAGATCGAGCACGCCGGAACCGTGCGGCGCGTCGCCGATTCACTCGCGGTGCATCTGGCCGCGCTGCATCGGTTCTCCGCGGTCACCACCCTCGGCGACGTCGTGTACGGCCTGCTTCCCGTGCCCGCCGCGGACAGCGACCGGGCGGCGTTGCACGTGGCCACGGACTTCCTCGACCGGATCACCGCACGCGCCGCACTGCGTGCCGGTGTCGGCAGGGTCGCACCGGACGCGACCGCGGTGATCCGGTCGCGTGCCGACGCCGAGGCGGTCCTGCGGGTCCTGCGGCACAACGGAAACGGGGTCAAGGCGGCCACCGCACGGTCGTTGCGGGCCGAACTGCTGACCCTGCGCCTGGCCGACGCCCTTGACCAGGACGACCTCCCGGGGCAGACCGCGGTGGGGAGACTGCTGGACCACGACGCCCGGCACCGCACGGACCTGACCCGCACGCTCGCCGCGTACCTCGAACAGCTCGGCGACATCCCGAAGGCCGCGGCCGCCGTCCACGTCCACCCCAACACCTTCCGGTACCGCCTGCGGCGTCTCTGCGAGATCGGCGAGCTCGACCTCACCGACCGGGACGCCCGGTTCGAGGCGCTCCTCGAACTCCGCCTGCACCAGTTCCGTTCGGTGGACGCCGGTTCGTGAGAACAGCCGATCCGGCGGCGTGCTTTTCGTTGCCGTGGACGAGTTCCGGCCGCCGGTAGCTCAGTAGCGTCGCTCGCGAAACAGACGCACCGGAGGACGACGTCATGGCAATCGAGACCGGGGCACTCGCCCGCGTAGCCGAATCAGCCGCTGCCGAACTGGGAATCGTCGGCGCTCAGGTCGCGCTCGCGGTCGGCGAGGACTTCGCCGAGACGCCGGTGGGCGTGGAGAACACCGCCACCGGACGCGCGGTCACGGCGAACACCCTGTTCCAGATCGGCTCGACCACCAAGGTGTTCACGGCCGCGCTGCTCATGCGGCTCGCCGAGGCCGGCGAGGTGGACATCGACCAGCCGGTCGTCACCTACGTTCCCGGCTTCCGGCTCGGCGACGAGGCGGCCACGAAAACCGTCACGCCGCGGCACCTGATGTCGATGACCAGCGGGATCGACAACGGCCCCTACCTCGACACCGGCCGGGGCGACGAGTCGGTCCGCGACGCGGTCGAACTCGTCGCCGATCTGCCGGTGATCACTCAGCCGGGCGCGGGATTCGGCTACTCGAACGCCTCCACCAACGTGTCCGGGCTGATCATCGAGACAATCACCGGGACCGACTGGGACACCGCGCTACGCGACCGGCTGCTGGAGCCTGCGGGACTGCGGCATTCGGCCAGCCTGCCCGAGGACCACGTCTACCACCCGGTCGCCGTCGGCCACGTCCGTGCCGACGAGGGCGTTTCCCATGCCCGGCCGTGGATCTTCGCGCGTGGCTACGGGCCCGCCGGTTCCTCGTTGTGCTGCTCGGCGGGCGACCTCGTCCGGTTCGGCCGGATCTTCCTGCGCGGCGGCCTCGCGGCCGACGGCAGCCGCGTCCTGTCCGAACGGACCGTGGCGGCCATGCAGACCCCGCACGTCGACGTGCCGACCAAACTGTTCGCCGACGGCTGGTGCCTTGGCCCCTACACCAAGGTCTGGGACGGCGTCCGCATCTTCGGTCACTCGGGGACCACCCCGTGCGGTTCCTCGACCCTGCTCTGGGTGCCCAGCCACGACGCGGCGGTCGCCGTCACGGTGAACGTCGCCAACCGCGGCTACCACTTCGCGGACCGCGTGTTCGACCACGTCTTCACCGACGTCCTCGGCATCACGAAGCCGACGCGCCCGGCGAAAACACCGGGCGCGCCCGTCGACACCGCCGCCTACGCCGGTGTCTACGAGACGGCCGACACCTGCTACCGGGTCACCGGCGAGGACGGGCACCTGTTCGTCACCGTGTCGGCCACGGGCCCCGTCGGCGGATCCGACGGGGCGGTACGATCGGCGCTCTATCCCCTCGGTGATCACCGCTTCCTGCCCGCGGACGACGCGGTCGGCGGGCACCACCTGTGGGACGTCGCGTTCGACCTCGGCCCCGACGGCACCGCCGTCCGGTTCCTCAACGGCGCGTTCGCGGCGAGGCGGACCCGATGAACACGCCGGATCCGCCGGGCGCCCGGCGGATCCGGCGACGGCACCGCTGTCAGCTGAGCAGGTCCAGGATGTGGTCGGCGGTCAGTGGCACCGGCCGCAGGCTGTACCGGGGTGGTTCGGTCCCGTGCAGGTGCCGCACGAAATAGTCCCACTGGCGGCGCTGGATGTAGTGCTGCCTGCCGAGGAACGCGTGCTCGACGCCGGGCACGACGAGCAGGTCGAAGTCCTTGTCCGCGCGGATCAGCGCATCGACCAGGTTGAGTGTCTGCGAGGGCAGCACGTTGTCGTCGAGTTCACCGTGGATCAGCAACAGCTTGCCCCGCAGGTTCTCGGCGAGCGCGGGATTGGACACCGACCGCAGGTTGTCCTCGGTCGGGTCACCGAGGTAGTGCTCGGCCCACATGGCCAGGTAGTGGCGCATGTCGTGGTCACCGCAGCCGGCGACGCCAACGGAGTAGAAGCCGGGATGGGTCAGCAGTGCGCGTGCGGTGGCGAACCCACCGCCGGACGCGCCGAAGATCCCGACCCGCCCGGTGTCCATCCACCGGTACCGGGCGGCGAGCTGCCTGATGGCGGCGACGTGGTCCTCCAGCATCCCGGCCGTGGCCAGGTTGCCGTAGGACTCGTCGAGAAACGCCTTGCTCCGCCCCGGGGTTCCCCGCCCGTCGACCGCGACCACCACGAACCCCAGGGCCGCCAGCGCCTCCGGTTCGCCGGTGCCCGCCAGGCTGTCGAAACTGGGCCGGGCACGGTGGATCTGCGGGCCGGGGTAGATGTGGTCGATGACCGGGTAACTGCCCGCCGGGTCGAAGTCGTAGGGCCGCCACACGGTGCCGTGGATCCGGGTCAGCCCGTCCGCCGCGGTGGCCGAGAACCGTTCCGGGGCACTCCAGCCGGCCTCCTCCAGCGCCCCGGTGTCCGCCTGTTCCACCTCGACGAGGACCTCGCCGGCGAGGTCGAGCACGACGGTGCGCGGCGCGGTGTCCACAGCGGACGCGCTGTCGACGAGGACACGGCCGCTCTTGGACGGCACGACGTCGTGGTCGAACCGGTCCTCGGTCATCCGGGTGAACCCGGTGCCGTCGAGGTTGACCTTGCAGATCTGCCGGACGTACGGATCCTCCAGCAGACCCGAGGCGACGAAGTAGACCACGCGTGCCCGCTCGTCGACATGCAGTACCCGGCGAACGGCCCACGGCCCGCCGGTCACCCGTCCTGCCTGCGCCCCGTCGGCGTCGTAAAGGTAGAGGTGCGCCCAGCCGTCGCGCTGGGACCACCACAGGATCTCGCCGGAGGACAGTACCCGCACCGGCGGCTCGTCGATGATCTCCAGCGAGGTGTCGACGCGGGTGTCGCCGGACTCCTCGATCAGCAGCCGGACCGCGCCGGTGTCCGGGTCGAGCCGGTACAGCCCGACCGTGCGGGCGTCCCTTGTGCTGCGCAGGAAGTGGACGGCGGTGCCGTCCTCGCTCCAGCGAACCTTCTTGAGCGCGATGGGGGAACGGAACCCGATGTAGGCCGGTTCGCCCTGTTCGCGGGTCACCGTCCGCTCGGCCACGTCGAGCACGACGTAGGACATCGTCGCGTGCTCGTCGTCCCCCGGCATCGGATACCGGTAGTGATGCGCGACCGGACGGCCACCGCCGTCCGGAGTGGATTCCACGATCACCTGCTCCGGCAGGCTCCGCTGATCGATCCGGTGGGTCAGCAGCCTGCGCGAGTCGGGCGACCACAGCACCATCGGGGGCAGTGTGAGCCCGAGGTTCCGCAGCATGATCCGCGACATGGCCACATCGAGGTTCGACCCGTAGTCGTGGTACGGCTCACCGTCGTCGGTCAGCGGGAATTCCTCGGCGCCGTCGGCGGATCGAACCCAGATGTCGTGCCCCCGCCGGAACGCCACCCACTTCCCGTCCGGCGAAGGCAGCTCGCCCATCGCCACCGGCCGGTGCCCCTCGACCCGGGTGAGCGCCTCGCCGGCATAGCGCCAACGGGACCCGAACGCGTCGAACTCGACGCCGTCCGCGACCATCTCGATCGCACCGAACGGCAGCCTGCCGCCTTCCACGGCAGTCCCCGACGCCTCCGACAGGGCTGCCGCGAGGGCGTCGTGGTCGAACGCCGGACGCCGCACCCGCGCGTCCGGGTCCACCAGAACGAACCGGCGGCCGTCCTCGCCGTCGAGGCGGTACCAGAAACGGGTCCCGTCGTCGAGCCAGCGCGGCCGGATCTTCGCCCCCGGCACGAGGCGGGCGCGGTTGTGTGCGAGCATCCGCTCCGCCCGCGCGTAGTCCACAGTGGTCAATTCGGTCATCGCACAGTTCCTTCGTCCGGATGCGTAGGTAACGTGATGGTCCTGCGTGGACGGCGTGGCGCGCTCGTGGATCCACCCCAAATCCGGTGCCCTGTTTCGTGCCCCGCTCCGAGCGGGCTCACCGGGACGCGGCGTGCCGTGGCAGGGTGAACGCGGTGGCGGCCGCCGCGATCGCCACCACCGTGCCGACCAGGAACACCAGGCTGAACGCCGGCCAGGTCGGCAGCGGCGTACCGGCGACGGTGTCGCTGCCGAGCAGGCTGCCCGCGACCTGTGCGCCGAGCGTCCCGCCGACCGCCCGGATGACCAGCACCAGCCCGCTGACGCTGGTCACCCGTCGCGCCGGAACCGATTCGGCGACGACGTTCATCGCCTGGGTGAGGCCGATCCCCGTGCCCAACCCCATGAGGCCGGACGACAACGCCAGCACCCAGGCGTCGTGCCTGCCGGCGAACATGGCCGCCACCGCCGCCACGATCGGCAGGCAGGACAGCACCATCAACGGCCTGCTCCCGACTATCCGCTCCAGCCGGCCGGTCAGCGACGCGGCCACCATGGCGACGACTCCCAGCGGCACCAGGAGCAACCCGGCGGTGGCGGCGTCCGAACCGAGGCCGTAACCGACCGCAGGCGGCGCCGCGACGATCGTCGGCATCGTCAGCGACGTCGTGACGGTCGACCAGCCGACGGTGAACGCCACGCCGCAGGTGACCAGCACCGCCCGGCCGCCGACCCGGAAATCCACCAGCGGCTGGTCGACCCGCCTCTCCACGACGACGAAGAGCACCAGACACGCCACCGCCCCCGCCTCCAGCGCGAGGAACGCGACCGATCCCCAGCCCCACGTGGGCGCCATCGTCACACCGATCAGCAACGCGAGCAGGCCCGTGCCCAGCAACCCGGCCCCCGCCCAGTCGACGCTGCCACGGTCGGCGGGCGCCATGGCGGGCAGCAGCCGGAACGCGACGGCCCCGATCAGCAGCAGGACGGCGAGGGGAATCCAGTACAGCCAGCGGTAGGGCAGCACGGTGAGCAGCGGGCCGGCGAGCAGCAGACCCGCCACCACACCGAATCCGGACAGGCCGATGACGAGTCCGTTGCCGTTCCTGGCCGTGGCCTGGTCCTGGCTGTCACGCAGGATGCCCAGCGCCAGCGGCACGAACCCGAGCCCGGCGCCCTGGAGGGTCTGGCCCACCGCCAGCACCAGCACCGACGTCGCCGCACCGGCGAGGACGACACCGGCAACGACGACGGCCAGCACTCCGAAGAAGACCTTCTTCTTGTCGTGGACGTCGGCGAGCCTGCTGATCAGCGGCGTGCACACCGCGGCCGCGAGCCCCGGCCCGGTGAACACCCAGGCGATCGACGCCGCGGACGCGTCCACCCCGGCCTGAATGAGCGGCAACGCGGGCGCCAGCATGGACTCCAGCACCGTGTAGATCAGGACGACTCCGCACAGGGCAGCCGTGGCCGCGGGGCCCGTTCGGGCCGGGGCTTCGACGGATGTCGGCATTGGACGCAACCTCCGAGTTCCGGATTCCGGACTGTGGAGGCTGTAGCGTCGGTCACCCCCGGGCCCGAAACCTCAGCGCGGAAACACAAAGTCGAGCCGCTTTTCCGGACGATCCGCCAACGGGCACATCCGCGTCCGCCGGACCGGTTCGTGGTGTTTCCCCAAGCAGCGTGGGGAGTTTTGTCCGCGACGACAACACCCCGGCACGTACGTTCGCACCTGAGTGGACAGCCGCTCCTTGACGCGGAGGTACTGATGGATCGCTTTCCCGCCACCCGGACCGCCCGGGTCGTCGACGATTACCACGGAACCAAGATCGCCGATCCGTTCCGGTGGCTGGAGAACCAGGAACATCCCGAGGTACGGGAGTGGGTGCGGGCCCAGACCAGGGCGGCCGTCGACCACATCCACGCGTCGCCGATGTTCGGCACGGCACTCGACCGCCTCACCGCACTGTGGTCCTCCGCGCGGCGCGGTGTCCCGGTCGTCCGGGCGGGGCGAACCTTCGGCCTGCACAACGACGGCACCCGGCCGCGGGACGTCCTGCGGGTGTCGGACGAGGACGGTGACCGGGTGCTGGTGGACCCGGCTGCCGGCGGCGCGGAAACGGTGGCGCTGAACGCTTTCGAGCCCAGCCCGGACGGCCGGTGGGTGGTGTACGCGACGTCCGTGGGCGGCAGTGACTGGACCACGCTGCGCGTCGTGAACGCGGAGACCGGCGACGAACTCGAGGACACGATCGAGTGGGTCAAGCAGCCGACGATCGCGTGGTTTCCGGACTCCGCCGGTTTCGTCTACTCGTCACTGGCGCCGCCCGAGGACGGCGGCACCTTCACCGCGGAGAACACCGGGTTGCGGCTGCGTTCGCACCGGCTCGGCCGGCCGGCCGACGAGACGCTGTACGAGCCGGAGCCGGGTGTTCTGTGGATCTGTCCCCATGTCACGGCCGACGGGAAGTACGTCGTGGTCGAAGCTCCCAGCAGCGGGCTCCTGTTCGATCGCGTGCTGTACCGTCCGGCCGACGGTGACGGCGACTTCGTGCCCCTCGTCCAGGGCGGCGCGCCGGCGCGGTTCGTCGGCAGCGACGGCGACACGTTCTACCTCCAGACCCACCTGGACGCCCCCAACGGCCGCCTGGTCGCCGTCGACCTCGCCCGGCCCGACCCTGCCGCCTGGCGCGACATCGTCCCGGAGAGCGCGCTGCGCCTGCCGGTCCTGCTGCTCCGGGCGGGCGTCTTCGGGAGGCACCTGGTGAGCGTGCACGAGGACCTGATGAACAACGTCGTCCAGGTCACCTCACTCGACGGCGCGGACTCGTACTGTGTCGACCTTCCCGGCCCCGGCGTGGTCCCGCTGAGCGGCGGCGAGCTGAGCGGCAGCCCGGAGGAGCCGGTGTTCCACTTCGCCTTCTCGTCGTGGACTCAGCCGCCGTCGGTGCTGCGGCACGACATCACCACGAGGGAGACGACGACGTACTTCCGGCCCGAGTTGCCGGGTTACGATCCGGACGAGTTCGTCAGCTACACGGTCGAGGTGCCCTCGTCCGGCGGCGTCAGCGTCCCGGTCGAACTGGTGCACCGGCACGACGTCGAGCGGGACGGTAACCGGCCTGTCCTGGTGACCGGTTACGGCGGGTTCGGGCTCAACTACAAGGCACTGGGCTTCACCCCGTGGCTGGCCGTATGGCTGGAACAGGGCGGTGTGCTGGCCGTCGCCGGTCTGCGTGGCGGGAACGAGCGCGGGGAGAGCTGGCACGCGGCCGGAATGCGGGAGCACAAGCAGAACGTCTTCGACGACTGCGTCGCGGCCACGCAGTGGCTGATCGACCACGGCTGGACCCGCCCCGGGCGGCTCGCGCTGACCGGACAGTCCAACGGCGGCCTGCTCGCCGGTGCGGTACTCGTGCGGCGACCGGACCTGTTCGCCGCGGTGGTCCCCGAGGTCGGCGTGCTCGACATGCTGCGATACCACCGGTTCACCGGTTCCAGGAACTGGATCTCCGAATACGGCTGTGCCGACGATCCGGACCAGTTCCGGTACCTGTACGCCTACTCTCCCCTGCACAACGTCGTCGAAGGCACGTCGTACCCGAACGTCCTCGTCACGACCGGCGAGTACGACGACCGGGTTCCGCCGGGCCCCCATTCGTACAAGTTCGCCGCCGCGCTCCAGGCCGCGCAGGCCGGGCCCGCCCCGATCCTGCTCCGGGTCTGGGAGGACACCGGGCACGGCGGCGGCAAGACCGTCACGCAGGAGGTACGGGAACGGGCCGAGGTCCTGGCGTTCCTGCTGGAAGCCCTGAACGTGCAGACATCGCGGAGCGAATGAAGGAGCGGGTTACTCGGCGAGGTCGGCGGCTTGCTGCCGGAGGGCGTGGACGAGGGTGTCGGTCGCCGCCGTGGTCGGGCCGGGCAAGCGTGCCAGGCTGACGCGGCGTCGTTCCTCGGGGGCGTCGTCGATGGTGACGAGGCGTACCCCGGAGGGGATTGCGGACCGCAGCATCGACGGAACGGTGGTGATCCCCGCCGCGGACGCGACCAGACCCAGTTTGGTCAGCCAGTCGCGGGTGGTGTGGCGGACTTCGGGCCGGCCGGGCAAACCCGGCCAGATGCCGAGCAAGGGCTCGTCGATGCTGGCCGGGCTGGCGACCCAGGTCTCGTCGGCGAGGTGCTCGGTGGTGACGTTCGGGCGGTTCGCGAGCCGGCTGCCCGCCGGTACCGCCAGGACCAGGCGGTCTTCCAGGAGGGGCTCCACGTGCAGGGGTGGATCGTCGGTGTCCGGTGAGCGGTGTGGTGGCCGGGAGGACAGCAGGGCGAGGTCAAGGGCGCCGGTGCGCAGTGCCCTGACCAGCGATGGGGTGGTCGCCTCCCGAGTGGTGACCTGGACGCGGGGGTGTTGCTGGTGCAGGGTCGCCAGGGCGTGGGCCACGATCACCGCCCCGGCGGCCGGGAAGAAGCCGAGCCGGACATGGCCGGCGTCATCCACGGTGCCGCGCAGCTCCCGGTCGGCTGCGTCCAGCGCGTCCAGCGCGGTGAGAGCGTGGCGCAGCAGAGTGTGTCCGGCGGAGGTCAGCCGCACACCGCCGGGATGGCGATCGAACAGCCGGACACCGACGGCCTGCTCCAGCGTGGCGATCTGCCGGGAGACGGCCGACTGCGTGTAGCCCAGCACGGCGGCCGCCGTCGTGAAGGAGCCCCGCTCGGCCACTTCACGCAGGACCCGCAGCCCCACGAGGGTGAGTTCCATGAGGATTCAGCATACCTCGCATGCGAGGCATTCGTTGGCGGAATGACGTTGCGGTTTCTACCGTCGGAGGTATGGACAAGCACCCCACGACGGAAGGTTCCGGCTTGGGCGGCCGGTTGCCACTCGTTCCACCCGAGGCTCTCGATCAGGCGCAACGCGCGCTGTACGACCGCCTGCAAGCAACCCGCGTCCGCGACGCGGGAAGGGCGGCCTACACGGCGTCACTGCCGGACGGGCGACTCGTCGGCCCGTTCAACGTCATGCTGCGTGTCCCGCGGATCGCAGGTCCCCTGCTGGAATGGGCACAAGCCATCACCCGGTCCGGCATCCCGGAGGATGTCCGCGAGGTGGTCATCCTCACCGTTGCCGCCCACTGGCGGGCCGAGTACGCGTTGTATGCCCACACGGCGGCCGCCGAGCGGGCAGGAGTGTCCGAGGCCGTGATCGCGGCGCTTCGACAGGGCGAGGCACCCCGCGGTCTGCGCGCCGAGGCCGACGTCGCGCACCGAGTGGCCGTCGCGTTGGTCCGCGACCATGACGTGCCGGATGACCTCTACCAGGAGGCGGCCGCCGCGTTCGGCACCGAAACGCTTGTCGCACTGGTCAATCTCATCGGTCAGTACCTCAACACCTCGGCACTGCTGACCTGTTTCCAGGTACCGGCCCCCGCCGCCTGAACCCACCGCACAACGCACCAGAAAAGGGGAAATCATGCCGTTGGTCAACGTCTATCTGCGCCAGGGAACGACCCCCGAATACCGCCGGCTCGTTTCCGAGGCCATCCACAAGTCCATGGTGGACGTGCTGAAGATCCCCCAGGACGATCAGTTCCACGTCTTTCATGAAGTCACTCCCGACAACTTCATCATCCAGCCGGTCGTGTTCGGCCTGCGGCGCGGCGAGCGCACGATGTTCATCCAACTATCGTTCAACCAGCGCACGCCGGAGCAGAAGAACGACCTTTTCCGGGCGATCGTGGCCAACCTGCGGCTGTTCGCCGACGTCGCCGAGGAGGACATCCTGCTGGTGGTGTTGGAAACGGCCCGCGAAAACTGGTGGGCCGCCGGCCGTGTCATCAACCCCGACACGGGCTACGACGAGCGCATGACCGACCTGCGCGGAACCCCCGAGACCGTTTAGTTCTCGTTTCGTCGAGGCTGTTGCCGGCTGTCTGTAGCGGGTGTCAGCGACCAGGAGCGGTACGAACGACGACCCGTTCACCGCCGCGCTCCGGCAGACCTACAACGACCTCGGGGCGAGCTGGGTGCTGTATGTACCCCGATGGGACTCGTTCGTCATCTACGGGCCTGAAACTGCCCGTGAGCTGCGGTCGCGCCATCACCGGCCGCTGGACTCCAAGGATTTCGCAAGGGCGCCGGCCTACAGTGCGGTGTCCGTCCCCCGGGAGATAGCAGGGAAGCAGATGAAAAGTTCCGCTCTTAGTCGCCGATGCCTCGCGTTCGCCGCGGCGGCGGGTGTCGCCCTGACGACCGTGCTTGCCTCGGCCGCGCCCGCATCCGCCTCTCCACTGGCTCGCCACCGCGAGTGCGGGGGTCCGATCGGCATTTGTGTCGAGTACGAGTACGACCTGATCGGCGGTGGGGACAAGATCTACAAGGTCGGCACCTACCTGCAGAAGCAGGGAGACCACGGGTACTTCGAGATGTGGGGGCCCGACGGGCTGATCGGATTCTCCGGAACCCGTACCTGGGCTCTCGGAGAGACCGCGACGTTCTCGGGCACCCATCGGCTTCCCTACGGCCGCATGCTGTGCACCAAGTTCATGCGGCCGGGCGGCGTGAAACTGACCGAGCACTGCATGACCCGGTAACGGCTCTACTGCCCGATCACGAGTTCCGTGGTGGCGGGTTCGGGGCCGAACACGGCGCCGGTGGGGCGCAGAACCACCACCGGGATGACCCGGCTGGTGCTGCTCTGGTATTCGGCGAAGCCGGGTTCCTGCGCACATACCTTTTCGAACAGGTCGTCGCGTTCGGCTCCGGTCGTGACGGTGGCGATGGCGGGATAGGTGTCGGTTCCGGTTTCCACTGTCACCACCGGATTCTTGCGGATGTTGTGGTACCAGGCGGGATTGGCCGGCCCGCCACCGGCGGAGGCCACCACCACGCGCCGCCCGTCGATGTCCAGGCAGGCCAGCGGGCTCGTGCGCGGCAGGCCGGTGCGCGCTCCGGTGGTGGTGAGCAACACCAGTGTCGCACCGTCGAGGATGCCGCCGACCCTGCCGTGGTTGGCCCGGAACTCCTCGATGACCTGCCGCTGGAACGTGGCGAAGTCGATGTCCTTGGTCACGGCTGTCCTTTACGAGTCGGTTCCGGCTGACGGGGGTGGCTGACGCCAGCCGAGGGTGGTTTCCACGGCTTCTTCGACGATGCTGGACATGGTGGCCATGTAGGTGGCGGTGATGTGGTTGTCGTCAATGTAGAGCAGGACGTTGCCGATCACCGGCGGGCAACGGTCGGTGTCACAGTAGTAGTCGCTGAAGTCCAGAAAGGACACATTGGCCGGGAGGTCCGGCAGGTCGGCGTACGGAGGGCGGGGCGCCAGCAGTTCGGATCGGGGCGTGGCGCACTCGGGTGCGGTCGGTCCGTGGGTCTCCACACAGGCCGACGGGGCGAAGTCGTAGCGCGGGTTGTCCCGCACGGCGAGCACGGGAATACCGGCGGCGTCGACCTTGCGCCACTGGGCGACGTACCCGGGCGGGGTGTGTTCGGTGGCGCCGACGCGGACGTCACGGGTGCCGATGGTGAAGACCGCGTCGGGACGGATCTCGGCGATCTCGTCGGCGACAGCGGCGTTCCAGTCCATGCAGGGCTGGTCACCGGGCACGGTGTCGGAGTCGGTGGAGAACGGGCAGCCGCCGCGGAGCATGGACAGGATCTGCCAGTTCTTCTGCTCGGCCACCGGGCGCAGCGCGGCGAGGAACTGCTGGGAATGCGAGTCGCCGGCCACCACGATGCGCCGGGCGGGCGGATCGGCGGACGCGGTGGGGCAGACGGTCAGTTCCGGGTGCCGCGGGGACAGCACACAGGCCGCCTCGTCCACTCTGGCGTAGTCCTGGCCGACCGCGAGGAAGGACGGCGCGAGCTCGGGGTCGGGCTTGCCCCAGTACTCGAAGCCGGGCACGCGGGCCAGCGCACCGGGGTGGTCGGGATCGCCCACGGTGACCGCGTAGGCGTCGGCCTTGCGGGTGGCCACCACCTGCCAGGTCGCCGTGGCAGCCAGCACCGGCACCAGTGTCAGGGCCGCGAACCGGTAAGCGCCCCACCGGTTCGCGGTACCGATCCGGGAGTCGCGCATCGGCTTCTCCACGAGATGATGGGTGGCAACAGCCAGCAGCAGGGACACGCCGACGACGACCGCGCCGCCGGCCAGGCCGACCGTCTCCTGCTCGCGGCCCACCAGGTAGAACACCAGGATCGGCCAGTGCCACAGGTACAGGCTGTAGCTGAGGTTGCCGACGTAGGTCAGCGGCGCGCTGCTCAGCAGGCGGTCCGCGCCAAGCCGGCTGCCGGCGGCTCCGGCGAGGATGACCGCCGCGGCCGACAGCGTCGGCCAGAGCGCGGCGTAGCCCGGGAACACGCTGCCCACCCGCAGCACCAGGCCACACGACACCAGACCCGCCAGCCCGGCCCACCCCAGCAGCAGCCGCGACCACCGCGGCAGCACCACCACCTCGACGGCGACGGCGAGCAGGCCGCCCAGCGCGAACTCCCACACTCTGGTCAGTGAGTGGAAGTAGGCCAGCGGCTGGTCGGCCGCGGTCAGCACGACCGAGTAGGCCAGCGACGCTCCGCCCACCGTGGTCAGCGCGAGGACCAGGCACCGGCGGGCGCTCTGCCCTGCCCCGGCGGCGACCGCCAGGACGAGTGCGATCAGCAGCGGCCACACCACGTAGAACTGACCCTGGATCGACAGCGACCAGAAGTGCTGCACCACGCTGGCGCTGTCGTGCTGGGCGAAGTAGTCGGCCGAGTCGGCCGCCAGCCGCCAGTTCTGCACATACAGCGCCGACGCGGCGATCTCCTTGATCGTCTGGAACCACCGGTTCTCCGGCAGCACGAACACCGCGACGACGATCGTCACCGCCAGCACCGTCAACGCCGCCGGGAACAACCGTTTGATCATCCGGCCCCACATCGGGCCGAACTCGATACCGCCCCGGCTGTGGGCACGCACCAGTTGCCCGGTGATCAGGAACCCGGTGACCACGAAGAACACGTCCACGCCGCCGGACACCCGGTCCAGCCACACGTGGTAGACCACCACCAGCACCACGGCGACGGCCCGCAGGCCCTGCAGTTCGGGCCGGTACTTCCGAGTTCGAGGGTCCTGCCGCCGAGGCAGTTCGCTGGAGTCACACACCACGTTCGTCGTCACCGGGTCTCGCCGTCATCACCTGAACCCACCCGCGACGGGGCGAGCTGCCGACCAGACTTCCCGGCACACCGTGCGTAAAGATGCCCCACCCGCACGGTGAAAGGCAAATCGGCTGGTCACCAACCGGTACCGGAATACCGGCCCACCCACCGTCGCGTCCCTGCCTTCACCTATGCTCGGAAACCGGTGTGCCGGGAAGTCTGGTCGGCGATCCGTAGCGCTGCCCGACCCCGCGGAGCACCCCGATGCACCAGCCCCGCCGACACATCGGCACACCGTCGTCATGACCGCCGACACGATCGCGGTTCTCGCGGCCCTGGCGACCGTCGCGTTCCTGGCCGTCCCAGCCTCAATGCGGTTCCTGCGGCTGGCCGCCGTCCTGGGGTGGTGCCTGGTGTGGTGGGACGGCGGCTGGCAACACCACTGGCTGGACTACCTCGGCGCCGGGGTCGTCCTCACCAGTCTGATCCTGGTGATCCGGTGGCTGACCAGACCCTCATCCGGAGCGAGCGGCCGGGGCGGCGAAGGCGGTGTCGTGGGGTGATGGAATCGAGCTGGGCCGCCGAGGCGATCGTCACCGGCGCACTCCTGCTGCTGGCGGCGGTGTGGTTCCGGAAGCGACAGCGGCACTGGTTCACGCTCGGTTGCGTGTCCGCCGCCGTGGTCACTATCGCCGCCGGGGTGACCGGCTCGGCCTGGTTGGCCGCCGTGGCGGTCGCCGTGTTGTTGCCGGTGGGCGCCTACGACTACCTCCTGGAACGCCGCGCGCTGCGCCGGCGCCGCGGCCGGCACGCCAACGACGACTGAACCGGCTCACGACCGCTGGCCGGTGGCGGCGATGGTGACGCCGCCGGGGTCGGCGCTGGTCCGCACGTGACGGGCCACCAATGCCATCCACTCCACCAGTTCGGCTCGGGCAGCATGGCCAGGGGCGTGCATCGTGTGCAGCAGGCGTGCGCTGGCCCGGAAGCTGCGTCGCAGCAACCAGGCGGCCGACGTGCCCAGGAGCCGTGGCGTGATACGCAGCCGGGTCAGTCCGCCCGGTGATACCAGCACCTGGTGGTCGACCAGGGGTGAGTCGCAGGCGAGCGCGATCGCCGCTCCGAGTGAGTGACCCAGCACGGTCACCGGGCCATGGGTGGTGGTGTGCTCGATCAGCGACGTCAGCCACTGGCTGTACCACTCCAGACGCCCGGCGGCCGCGACTCGTTCGACGCTGCTCAACCCGGGCTGCCCGGGAACGTCGGCGGCCACGACGCGGCAACGGCCCGCCATCGCGGTCAGCAGCGGCAGGCACGCGGCAGCGGGAAAGTTGGTACCCGGCACCACCACGACGGTCTGGTCACCGTCACCAGCGATCACCAGGTGGGTGTCGACGTCGTGCACGCTGGTCAGGACGTTCTCGTGCGGCACCGGCCACGCGTCAAGTTGATCGAAACACCACCGCTGGACAGCGCAGCGGCCGACGGCCGTCCGATAGATCGACACCGGATCAGTCGTCCAGGTCGTGCCGGTCCTGCCTGTCGAGGTAACGGACCATCTGCTCCCAGTACACCAGCAGCAGCGCCATCTGCGCCGTGGTCGCCGCCGCTGCCGCGACCGGCCGGCGCCGCCACGCGGCCGCGACCGCCGCCGCACCGGCGACGCTCGCGGCGACGTTCACGGCGAGGGCCGCGTCGCGGGGGCGGTCGATGAGCCACTGTTCCTCGCCGAGCATGGCCCGGCTGGACCAGGCCCGGTAGTGCGCCGGTTTTCCGAAGATCACCGGATTGACGGCGAACCACGCCGCGACCGCAGCGGCGTGACTCCACTTCCGGGTCCACACCGGCAGCAGGACCAGCGGGGCGCTGGCCCAGCGAGTCCAGGCACTCCACGGGTTGGCATGGCGGGCGAACCCGGCACGTCGCACGCGTGCGACCAGGCTGGCGTCGGACGATCCGGTCATGAGAGGCTCCCACGGCGTCGATCGGCAACTGACGGCGAACTCGTTGTCAACCGTCAACGGGCAGTGGCGGCGTAGGGGGCTTCCGTGGCACTGGTACTGGCGTTCGGCTTGGTCCTGTTGATCAGCGTGTCACTGTCGGGTGTGGCCGCCCGCACCGTACTGTCGACGGCGCTGTTGTTTCTGGTCGCCGGCGCGCTGATCGGCCAGGGCGGGTTCGGACTGGTCCACATCGGACCCCAGGACCCGCTGGTGACCGTGCTGGCCGATGTCGCCCTGTTCACCGTCCTGTTCACCGACGGCCAGCGGGCCAACCTGCGCGCGCTGCGGGAAGGCTGGCGGCTGTCCGGCCGCGCGCTCGGGCTGGCCATGCCGCTGACCATGATCGGCATCGCCGTACCCGCCTACTTCCTGGTCGGCCTGGACTGGCCCACCGCACTGCTGCTCGGCGCGATCCTGTCCCCAACCGACCCGGTCTTCGCCGCCGCCATCGTCGGCCGCAGCGACATCCCACTGCGGCTGCGGCGCCTGCTCAACGTCGAATCCGGCCTCAACGACGGACTCGCGCTGCCGTTCGTACTGATCTTCCTCGCCACCGCGTCGCACACCACCGCCGACCTGGGCACCATCGGCTGGGAACTGCTGCTCGGCCTCGTCCTCGGCATCGCCCTGCCCGCCCTGGTCGCGCTGGCCTGGCGGCTGCGGATCCTGACCAGCGAACCCCGGCTGCAGGCACTTGGCCCGCTCGCGGTCGGCGTGGCGCTCTACGGCGCCTGCCACCTCACCCACGCCAATCCCTATCTCGCCGCGTTCGCCGCCGGCGCCACCCTGGCCACCCTCGACCGGGTGGCCGCCGAACACTTCGAGCCCCTGGGCGACCTGCTCTCCGAGATCACCAAATTCGCCGCCCTGCTCGTCTTCGGCGCACTGATCACCCCCGACCGCCTGTCCCACCTCACCGTCGGCGGCTGGGTCTTCGCCGTGCTGGCCATCGTGCTGGTTCGCCCGGCCGCCATGATGCTGTCGCTGGTCCGCACCCAGCTGTCCGGACGGGAACGCGCCACCGCCGCGTGGTTTGGCCCCAAAGGCTTCGCCTCGGTCGTCTACGGCCTGCTCGCCCTGCAATCGGGCATCCCCGACAACGAGCTGGTGTTCGACCTCGTCGCGGTCACCATCGCCATCTCGATCATCCTGCACTCCTCCACCGACGTCCCCGTCGCCAAGGCCCTGCGGGTCGAACCACCCGACAACCTCCCCATCGGACGGCACGCCGACCACGACAAGCCCGGCTGATGCGACCCGAACTCGTCGCACTGCTCACCGTGGCCGGCGTCGCCGTAGCATTCGCCGGGCTCACGGTGTTCGTGGTGTGGTCGGTACGCCAGCACCGCACCCGGCAACAGCAGCTGGCCCACTACGCCCGCCACGGCTCGCAGCCCGGCCCGCAGCCCCCGCTCCGGCCGCCGGGCCGGGCGCACCAGCGACGCCGACGCACCTTCGAGTCCCGGCTGGCCGCAGGCCGTGCCGTCTGGGTCCGGCCCGCCGACCTGCGCGCGGCCGTTGCCGACGTCCAGGCGCTGGCCCGCTCCCACGGCTTTCACCTGGCGCGGGTGTTCGGCGACCGTCGTGATCCCGTGCTGCTGTTCAGCCGTGAGCCCGTGCCCAGGGTCGACCATGCCGCCGACCGGGCCGGGCGGCACGGGCTCACCTCGATGGCACGGCACATCCTCAGCAGGGTCCTGCTCGCCGGCGGCCTGTTCGTCTTCATCCTCGGCATGGGCGCCGTCACCACGTTCGGCCTGCCGAGGTGGTCCTATCTCGTCGCCGCCGGACTCGGACTGCTCATCCTGACCGTCGCCGCGGTCGTCCCGTTCCTGCCTGCCGTCCGCGACCTCGACACCCGCATCGCGCTGGCGATCCGCGAGTTCGACGGCCGCCCGCGACGCACCGTCCTGGCCCACCAGTACCTGCTCGACCCCACGGTGATCACCGATATCGCCTCCGAACTCGGCTACACCTACACCACCTCACGCCACGGCTGGCTCAACAACCCCCGCACCAACGAAACCTGGATCACCTACATCCGGCTGCCCGCGGCGCGATAGGCGGCCGTCTCACTATTGGTCTCAGAATGTCTCACAAAGTGTCGGAATGCGGCGCCGGCGAGTCAGGTTCCTTGCCGAGGTGGCGGTACACGGTGGCCCGGGACACGCCTGTCGCCTGGGCGATCTCCTCGACCGTGTAGGTGCCCGCCGCCTGCATCCGCCTGGCCTTGGCGAGTCGTTCCCGCGTCATCACCGTGCGCCGCCCGCGGCGGCCACCAGCCCTCGGTGCCGGCGAGGAGACCTCGGCCTGGCCGGTTCCGTCGAAGAGTTGCCGGGCCGCGGCGAGTACCTCCCGGCGCACGTCGGCGACGGGCGCGTCCCGGTGATGCATGGCCGGGCGGGCGAGCAGGGACACCACCGCGGTGGCCCGGATGCGCTCCCGCAGGCCGGCCTGCGGCCCGGCGATGATGTCGATCGTGCGGGCGTTCTGCTCCATCACGCGATGCAGCAGGGGCTCGCGCATCGCCCACCAGCCGTCGAGGACGCGCAGCAGCGGCAGGTTGTCCAGGATGCCGTCCAGCAAGCCCGTGACGACCGTCCAGCGCGCCTGTTCGGGATCCATCTCCTCGGCGGCGTCCAGGACGGCTTTGGCCTGGTCCAGCATCGGCGTGACCAGCGTGGCGAGGATCTGCGCCTTGCTGGAGAAGTGGTACAGCACCGCCGCTTTGCTCACGTCCAGCCGTACCGCGATCTGGCGCAGGGACGTCTGATCGTAGCCCTGCTCGGCGAAGAGCCGCCCAGCCGTGGCGAGGATGCGCGACCGCGTGTCGGATGCCGCCTGTCCGTCCATGCCCGCAGTTTAGGTACTTGCTGACCGGCGGGAAGGTGATAACGTGAACTGACTGACCGACGGTCAGACTGGGAAGTTCGCCACGGTCCACCGACCTAGGAACCGACATGACCACACGCCCACCCGTCGTCGCGTCGCTGCCGATGACCCGGCCCAACCCGTTCGATCCGCCGGCGGAACTGACGCGGTTGCGCCGCTCTCAGCCGATCAGCCGAATGGCCTACCCTGACGGGCACACCGGCTGGCTGGTCACCACCCACGCGCTGGCCCGCGCCGTCCTGGCCGATCCCCGCTTCAGTGCCCGGTCGGAGCTGACCCACCGGCCCTTGTTCGAGAACGAACTCCAGGCGCGGGCACCGGAGCCGGCGCCACCGGGCATGTTCCTCACGATGGATCCGCCGGACCACACCCGTTACCGTCGCCTGCTCACCGGGCAGTTCACCGTCCGCCGCATGCGGCAACTCACCGCGCGCATCGAGCAGGTCACCACCGGGCACCTGGACGCGATGGAACAGCACGGCCCGCCCGTGGACCTGGTGGACGCGTTCGCGCGGCCGATCCCGGCGATGGTGATCTGCGAGCTGCTCGGTGTGCCGTACGCGGACCGGCAGCGGTTCCAGCGCGACGTCACCACGCTGATGGACACCTGGTCGACCGTGGAGCAGGCCATGGCGGCCATCACCGACATCGGCGCCTACCTGGCCGAGCTGGTGGCGGCCAAGCACGCCGCACCGACCGACGACCTGCTCAGCGGCCTGGCCGGTGGCGGTGAGCTGACCGACGAGGAACTGACCAACATCGCCTTCCTGCTTCTGGGAGCTGGCCTGGACACCACCACGCACATGCTCGCCCTGGGCACCTTCGCCCTGCTGTCCCACCCCGGTCAGCTGGCCGTCCTGCGCGAGAGCGACGACCCCGCCGTCACCGAACGGGCGGTGGAAGAGCTGCTGCGCTACCTGAGCATCGTCATGGCCACGGTCCGGACCGCGACCGAGGACGTCGAACTGGACGGTCAGCTCGTGCGGGCCGGCGAGTCGGTCACCATCTCGCTCGCGGCGGCCAACCGCGACGAGGAACGGTTCGCCGACCCCGGCACCCTCGACTTGCGCCGGTCCGCCGCCGGGCACGTCGCCTTCGGCCACGGGATCCACCAGTGCCTTGGCCAGCAGCTGGCCCGCATCGAGATGCAGGTCGCCTACCCCGCGCTGGCACGCCGGTTCCCCGCCCTGCACCTGGCGATCGACCCCGAGGAGGTTCCGGTCAAGCACAACGTGCTCATCCACGGCGTGCACGAGCTCCCGGTCGGCTGGTGACGCCGATCCGGGTAGAGTTCTGACCGGTGTGCCGGGAAGTCTGGTCGGCTGGTGACCCGCCGACCCCGGGAGGCTCCCGTGCCCATGGCCGCTGTCCGCTTCGACGGCCTGACCAAACGGTTCGGCCGCATGCTGGCCGTCGACAGCGTCACGCTGTCCGTCGCGCCCGGTGAGGTGTTCGGCTTCCTCGGTCCCAACGGCGCCGGCAAGTCGACGACCATCCGGCTGCTGCTCGGACTGCTGCGTCCCACGGCCGGCCACGCCGAGGTGTTCGGGACACCGGCGGCGGATGTGCGGCGCGCACACCGGCACCTGGCCTACGTTCCGGGTGACGTGGCGTTGTGGCCGTCGCTGACCGGTGCGGAGATCCTGGAGCTGCTCGCCCGCGTCGGTCCCGGCGTCGACCTGGACTACCGGGCCGAGCTCGTCGACCGGTTCGCGCTGGACCTCGACAAGCCGGGAAAGGCCTACTCGACCGGCAACCGGCAGAAGGTCGCGCTGGTCGCGGCGTTCGCCACCCGCGCGCCACTGCTCGTGCTGGACGAGCCGACCAGCGGTCTGGATCCGTTGATGGAGCAGGTTTTCCGCCGCTGCGTGACCGAGGCCCGGCAGCGTGGTCAGACGGTGTTCCTCAGCTCGCACCAGCTCACCGAGGTGGAGGCGGTCTGTGACCGGGTCGCCATCCTGCGGGCCGGCCGCCTGGTCGAGATCGACAGCATCGCCGGGCTACGGCGGTTGCGGCGCAGCTGGGTCGAGGTGAGTTTCGACGGAACCCAGCCGTCCCTTGTGGACGTAGCCGGGGTGGCCGGAGTACACCGGCTGGACGGGAACCGGCTGCGGTTCACCCTGACCGGGCCTCCGGGCCCGGCGTTGCAGGTGCTCGCCGACGCCGGGGTCACCGCGGTGGCGATGCGGGAGCCGACGCTGGAGGAGATCTTCCTCGACTACTACGGGGAAACCAGCCGATGATCAGCATCTCGAGCCACCCCGGCCGTGCCGTCACCGGCCACGCTGTCCGCCAGGTCCGGCGCGGCGGCGTGATCGTCGCGCTCGCCGCCGCGGGCATGTCGGCGGTGGTCGCCGGCCAGTACCAGAGCACCTTCGCCGGTGCGCTCGACGGGTCGGCGCTGCGGGCGCTCGCCGAGAACCCGGCCATCCGGATCCTGTTCGGGCCACCGGTCGCCCTCGACGATCCCGGCGGATTCACCGTGTGGCGCACCGCGATCCCGGTCCAGGTCCTGTGCGCGGTGTGGGCACTGCTCGCCGCCACCCGCCTGACCCGGGGAGAGGAGGAGACCGGCCGCGCCGACCTCCTGCTCGCCGGCCGGCTGCACCGGGCTGACCTGACCATCCGCGGCCTGCTGGCGGTGACCGCCGCCGCGGTCGTCATCGCGGCGGCCGTCGCTGGCGCGCTCATCGTCACCGGAACCGCCACCGCCGGAGCCCTCATCCACGCCGGCGGGATTCTCGGCATCACGCTCACCTTCGCCTGCGGCGGCGCGCTCGCCGCGCAGGTCGTTCCCAGCCGTGCCGCCGCGACCGGGCTGACCGTGGCCGTCCTCGGCGCGACCGCCCTGGCCCGCATGCTCGCCGACGGCGTCGGTCAGCTCGCCTGGCTCGGCTGGCTCACCCCGTTCGGGCTCGTCGCCAGGGCCGCGCCCTACGCCGACGACCGGGTGGGTCCGCTGCTCGTCCTCGCGGCGTTCCCCGCGGTGCTGACCGCCGCCACCATGGTCGCGGCCCGCCACCGCGACACCGGAGGCGCATTGCTGGCCACGGCGGCAAGCCGCCGGCCACGGACCCGGCTCCTCGGATCGCTGACCGCATTCGCCGTACGCAAAGCCTTGCGCCCCACGGCAGGCTGGGCCGCCGGCCTCGCCGCGTACTTCCTGCTCGTCGGCACGCTCATCACCTCGATTCTCGCCTTCCTCGACGAGAACTCCCGCTTCACCGACCTGGCCGCCGGTGCCGGATTCACCCGGCTCGGCACCGCCGACGGCTTCGCCGCGGCGATGTTCAGCCTGCTCGCCATTCCCACCGGTCTCTACGCCGTCACCCGGATCGCGGCCATGGTCGCCGACGAGACCAGCGGCCGGTCGACCTGGCTGACCGTGCTGCCCGTCTCCCGCCACAGGCTCGCCGCCTCCGAACTCGCGGTCACCGCCGCCGCGTTGTTCACGCTGCTCACCACGGCGGGGCTCGCACTGTGGGCGGGTGCCCGGATCAACGCCGCACCGCTGGACATCCTGTCCTCGCTCGGTGGCGCGTGGAACGTCGCCCCGGTCGCACTGCTGTCCTTCGGTGCCGCCACCCTGGCGCTCGGCTGGGCGCCCCGCGCGGCAGCGGCGATCGGAGCTCTCCCCGTAGCTGGCGGATTCCTCCTCCACGTCACCGTCCAGAGCATGGACGCGTCCGGCTGGCTCAGCGCCCTGTCCCCCTTCGCGCACCTCGCCGCCGTGCCCGACACCCCGCCCGACTGGCCGGCCACCACCGCCCTCGCCGTCATCGCCGCCCTGCTCACCGCGGCCGGCCTCGTCGGCTACGCCCGCCGCGACCTGACCGCATAGCCCGCCCGGTCAGGCGAAGTCGCGGCGGCGTAGCGCGAGCAGCCCGGCACCGGCGAGTGCGGCGGTCGCCACGACCATGACCAGGGCGGGCAGCGGCGTGAACTCATCGCCTGCCACGGTGTTGGGGATGTAGTGAAACGGCTCGACCGGGGTGCCGCCCCACAGGTCGTACAGCGGTCCGGCGATTCTGCCGAGCACGATCGTCGCGATCCAGGCGAGCCAGCTGAGCGCGACGGCCGCGCGCGGGAGCAGGCCGTAGGCAAGCATGCACACCGCGCCGACGAGCAGCGCGGCGGGAACGGTGCCGACTGCACCGGCCGTGGTCCGGAGGATGTTCGACGGTGCACCGTGGATCAGTGCGAACGTCGCGCCGAACAGAACGCCGAACAACGCGAGCAGGGCCGCGGTGCCGAGGCCGGTGACCACCAGGTGCCCGCCTGCCCAGCGGAGCCGGCTGATGGGCGTTGCCTGGAGCGCCTCGGTTCTGCCGCTGGTTTCCTCCGCGCGTAGCCGCTGGACCATGAGCACCGGATAGAGCGTCACGACGTACGCGACGATCAGCGTGATGGCCCACAGACCGTTGTCGAAGTAAGTGGCCGTCGGGCTGCCGCCGAAACCCTCCACCAGTTTCGTGGCGAACGAGTCCGGTGTGTTCTCGAGTTGGTCGGCCATCGTCGTCACGCCGCCTGCACCGACGGCGAAGACCCCGGTTCCGGCCGCCCACTTCAGGAAAAGGCCACGGTTGAGCCGCCAGGACAGCCGGATCGGGCCGCGCAACTCCGGTGCGGTGGCGCGGCCGGCTCGTTCGGGCACGAGGCCGGCACCCAGATCACGCACGCCCGCCACGCGGTAGGCGACGGCGGTCAGCACCGCGGCGACGGCGAGCGAGATCAGCAGGATCCACAAGCGATTGTCCCGGTAGGGCGCGACGAGATGCGTCCAGCCGAGTGGCGAGGCGTATTTCAGCCAGTACTGGCCGGACGCGTCACCGGCGAACCGCAGAAGGTAGGAGATGCCGAGCGCGGAAAAGCTGATCATCCGTGCCGTGCGGGCATTTTGGGCGACTTGGGCGGCCAGCGCCGCGATCGCGCCGAACACCAGACCGGACACGGTGACACCGGCACCGTAGGTGAGCGATCCGGTCGGGTCGAAACCCATGGCGATCATCAGCCCCGCCGGCAGTACGCCGCAGGCGAGACTGACGCACCCTGCCACCAGCAGGCCGGTCGTCAACGCGGCATAGCGGCTGACGACACCGGCGCGCAGCAGCTCGGTGCGGCCGGTGTCCTCGTCGGCCCTGGTGTAGCGAATGACCGCGGTCAGCGCGGCGAGCGCGCAGAAGACGTAGAGCGCCCCACCGCTTCGCCAGGCGGCCATGTACCCGAGGTCGGCGATGACGGCATCGCCACCGACGGCGCGGAAGAAACTGTTCTCGTTGATCATCGTGGTGTAGCGGGCCAGCAGTTCCGGCGTGCTCATCCACCGTTCGACATAGCTCGCCATGATGACCGTCATCGCGCCGAGCAGCAGAATCCAGCACGGCGCGATGAACCGTTCCCGGCGTACCGCGAGCCGCCCCAGCCGCCGGGTCCCCGTCAGCGCGCTCATCGCCCGGCCGCCGCGTAGGCCGCGCCGGTCCGGTCGTAGTGCCGCAGGAACAGCTCCTCGAGCGTCGGCGGCCGGCTGACGATGCTGCGCACCCCGAGCAGATCGAGCTGACGCAGCGCCGGACCGAGCGCGTCGGCCTCGACGTCGAAGTGCACGACGCCGTCCTGCTGGCGCAAGCCATGCACGCCAGGCAGCTCGGCGAGCCCCGCGGCCGGACCGGTGATCTCGGCCCGGACCGAGGTCCGGGTCAGGTGCCGTAGCTCCGCGAGGCTCCCGCCGTCGACCGTGCGGCCGTCGCGGATGATGGTGACGCGATCACACAGTCGCTCCACCTCGGCGAGAATGTGGCTGGACAGCAACACGGTCCGGCCGTCACGTTGCTGTTCGCGGATGACCTCGCGGAACACCTCGTCCACCAACGGGTCGAGCCCGGAGGTCGGCTCGTCGAGAATGAGCAGCTCGGCGTCCCCGGCCAGCGCGGCGATCAACGCGACCTTCTGCCGGTTCCCCTTCGAATAGGCACGTGCCTTGGTTCTCGGATTGAGGTCGAAACGCTCGATCAGCTGGTCGCGCCGGGCGCGACCGGCGTGTCCCCGCGCCTGGAGCAGCAGGTCGATGATCTCGCCGCCGGACAGCCCCGGCCACAGCGTGACATCGCCTGGCACGTACGCGAGCCGGCGGTGCAACGCGGTCGCGTCCTGCCACGGGTCGCCGCCGAGCAACCGGGCGCGGCCCGCGTCCGCGCGGAGCAGCCCGAGCAGGATCCGGATCGTGGTGCTCTTACCCGCGCCGTTCGGGCCGAGGAAACCGTGCACCTCGCCGGACCGCACGGTCAGGTCGAGACCGTCCAGCGCCGTGGTCGCACCAAACCGCTTGACCAGCCCGCGCACCGAAATCGGTTCAGTCATCATCGGCCTTTCTCGAGCTGTTCCCGGTAGGCGATCGCCTCGTCCGGGCTGAGATACGGGTGGGAGTAGAGATCGAGCAGGATCGGGCCCAGCACCTCGGCACCGTCCTGGGTCAGCACGTCGACGCCCAGACCGCGGGACACATGCTGGTGCAGCACCGAGATCGACAGCGCCATCGCGGCAGCCACGATGGCGCGGTCCCGGCGGGACACCTCCGGCGGATCCGGGCGTTTCGAGTCCAGCTCGGCAAGCCACTGCTCGCTCAGCTCGACCAGCTTGTCGAACAGGGCCGTGGCCCGCCCCTCGCTCAACGCGCGAGCGACATACCGGCGATAGGGACCGAACGCCGCCATCGCGGCGCCGATATGGCCACCGCCCTCCGGACCGGCACCTGTTCCCTCCCTGACCTGATCGTTCAGCCGCTGCAGGCTCGCGGCCAGATGCTCGTCACAGGCGTCCCGGAGGTCCTCCTTGGCGCCGAAGTGATGGCGCACGAGCCCGGAGGACACCCCCGCGGTCTCCGCGATGCCACGGATCGTCGTCCGCTCGAAGCCGTGCTCACCGAAATGCCGCAGTGCGGCGTCCCGGATACGGGCACGGGCAGTGAGGTCGTCCGGCTCCGGTGTCGTGATCGTCATGTGCGTCATCCTTGGTTGCTACACGTGTGGGCAACATACTACACACATGTGTAGGCACCTTGAAACGCGGCGGTGCGGAGGTAAAGGTCACCGGGCCGGTGCGGGGCGTGCGGCGTGGTAGCGACCGGCGGTGAGCCAGGCGGCCACGGTTCGCACCGCGGCTCGTGGGCCGGTGAACCGGATGGTGTGCCTGCGTAGTTCGTCCAGGCACCGGGACCTGCCGAGCCAGATGTCGATCAGCGCGGTGGCGGTGGCCTCAACCGAGACCGCGACGGGGTTGTCCGGTGCGGTGCGGCGCGGGGTGACCGCGCCGCCGTCGGCGACCAGCCACCAGGTGCTGCGCACGGGCGTGTCGATCACGGTGAAGCGGGCGGGCAGCGCGGCGGGCCCGGCGGTGGCCGGGTCGAGCCCGTGACACAGGGAGGCCAGCAGATGCTCCGGGCACACCTCCCGCGCGGACGGGGGCGGAAGCCACCGCCTGCTCCAGGCGCCGGCCTGGTCGAGCAGCAGGAGAAATTCCCGCCCGGCGGGGGTGAGCCGGTAGGAGCGAAGGTCCGCGGGCGGACGGGAACCGGCCACCGTGGCAGCCTGGGAGATGATTCCGGCGGTGGTGAGCCGGCGCAGCCGGTGCCCGAGGCTGGGCCGGGACAGACCGGGCACCCGCAGCGCCAGCTGTCCCAGGGTCAGTTCGCCGGCGGCGAGGCTGCCGACCAGCAGTGGCGTCCATGGCTCGCCCAGAAGGTCGGCCGCCCGTGCCGCGGGATGGTGGGGGTGGCGGCGGATCACCGGCCGATCCCCGGCTTGCCCGCCACTGCCCAGCGCTGAAGCCGGGAGCGGGCCAGCCGGTGCAGCATCTCCTCCATGGCCTCGGGCACGACCTGGCCGTCCAGATCGCCGCGGGCTGCGCGGACGACGTCGGCGACGCCGGCGGCCGGCACGGTGTCGGCGAAGGCCTCGGTCAGTTCGCCGGCGACCTTGGTCACGACGGGGTCGGTTGCGGACATGGTGGTTCCTCCGGAAGCGTGGATCGGCCACCATCCTCGCCCGCGCGGACGTGAACTCACCTGACGACTGTCTGACGATCCTCCGGGGCGGGGGTCAGGGGCGGCCCGACCCGGTAGCCTGCACCGCGGACGGTCAGCACGACCTCGGGATCGTCGGGGTCGTGCTCGACCTTGCGCCGCAGTCTGCGGATGTGGACGTCCAGCAGCCGGGTGTCGCCGAAGTAGTCGTAGCCCCAGACCCGGTGCAGCAACTGCTCCCTGCTCACGATGTCGCCCTCCGCCGTAGCGAGTTCGACGAGGAGCCGGAACTCGGTACGGGTGAGGTGGACCGGCGTGCCCGCGCGGGCGACGGTCCCGGACTCCGGGTGGATCCGCAGGTCCCCGATCAGCCACTCGGTACGCCGCGCCGGGGCCCGGCGGCGCAGCAGCGCCCGGACCCGGGCCGCGAGCTCACCGGCGACCAGCGGTTTGGTGACGTAGTCGTCGGCACCGGCCTCCAGCCCGTCGATGACGTCGGCGGTGTCGGTGCGCGCGGTGACCATGATGATCGGCAGGTCACCGCGGAACCGCAACGCCCGGCACACGGCCATACCGTCCATGCCCGGCAGCATCAGGTCGAGCAGAACCACGTCGACAGCGGTCGAGTCGACCATCGCCAGGGCCTGCTCCCCGCTGACCGCCTCGTGCACGACGAACCCCTCGTCCCGCAACGCCAGCGCGAGCACTTCACGGATCAGCTCGTCGTCCTCGATCAGCAGGACGGCCGTCGGCGAGTCGGCCGCGGCGTGCTGGCCTGTCATGACTCACCTCCGCGCCCACGGTACAACCCGCCACCGCCCGCCCGAGCCGCCACGGGTTGTACCGCAAGGAGATCGTCAGGTTCGCCTCGAGGCCACGACCCGCTCGACCTCGCCGCTGCGGCGGCGCTGCCGGTAGTCGGCCATCTCCCGCTTGACCACCGGAGCCAGCAGGTAGAGGCCGGCGATGTTGAACAACGCAAGCAGGAACAGCACCGCGTCGGCGAAGTCGAGGACGCTGCCGAGAGTGAGCACCGAGCCGGCGACGACGAACAGGCAGAACACCACGTGGTAAACCCGTTCACTCAGCGGTGACTTGCCGAACAGGTAGGTCCACGCCTTCTGGCCGTAGTAACCCCATGTGATGATCGTGGACACGGCGAACAGCACGACGGCGACGGTGAGGACATAGGGGAACCACGGCAGGACGGTGGCGAAGGACTCCGAGGTCACGGTCACGCCGTCGGGCGGCTCACCGCCCGCGGCCACGGCGGCCTTGGCGTCGGTCCAGAACGTCGTCTTGGCGATCACCACGGTCAGCGCGGTCATCGTGCAGATCACCACCGTGTCGACGAACGGTTCCAGCAGGGCGACATATCCCTCGGTGACCGGGTGCTTCGTCCGGACGGCGGAGTGCGCGATCGGCGCGGAGCCCAGACCGGCCTCGTTGGAGAACGCGGCACGCTGGAATCCGACGATCAGCGCACCGATCGCACCACCGGCCACGCCCTCAGGCGCGAACGCTCCCGAGATGATCTCGCCGAAGGCGGCGGGTACCTCGCCGAGGTTGACCCCGATGACGATGACACAGGCCGCCACGTAGACCACGCCCATCGTCGGCACGAGCCGGGCGGTGACCGCGCCGATGGACTTGATCCCGCCGATCACGACCGCGCCGACGAACAACGCCAGCAGCAGCCCGAAGATCAGGGCGGCGCCGTCGCCGCCGAGCAGCCCGTCCTCGCCACCGGTGACATCGCGAACCTGCGCGAAGCTCTGGTTGGCCTGGAACATGTTGCCGCCCGCGATCCCGAAGAACAGGATCATCACCGCGGCACCCCCGGCCAGCACCTTGCCGATCCGCTGCCCCGCAGCGTTCGGAAAGCGCTCGGCGATGCCCTTGCGCAGGTAGTGCATCGGCCCACCGGACACCGAGCCGTCGGCGTGCACCTCGCGGTACTTCACGCCCAGCGTGCACTCCACGAATTTGGTGCACATGCCCAGCAGACCGCACAGGATCATCCAGAACGTGGCACCGGCACCGCCGATGGTGACCGCGACCCCGACACCGGCGATGTTGCCCAACCCGACGGTGCCGGACAACGCCGAGCTCAGCGCCTGGAAGTGGCTGATCTCCCCCGGCTCGTCCCGCCGCGTGTACTGGCCGCGGGCCACGCGCACGGCAAGCCGAAACGAACGGAACTGGACGAAACCGAAGTAGACGGTGAACACGGTCGCGGCGATCACCAGCCACGCCACGATCCACGGGAACGACACGCCGAACACCGAGATCTCGGCGAACACGAAACCCGACAACGCTTTCGACACCGGATCGAACACGGTGTTGATCGCGTTCTCGATCCCCGACAGCACACCTCCCTCCGCGGCCAGAACGTGCCCTACCGGAGGCTCCGCGAGGTGCGGTGTCCACTGTGTCCCGAACATGGTGCGCAATCCGACACAATCCGGACAGTGGTCCGCAACCCTTCCACGAAAGTGGGAACCAGTTCGTTACCAGCCGACGCTAACGCGGCCCCGCGTTTCGAGGGGGGAGGAAAACGCGAGGCCGCTGCGGGCAGCATAACCAAGGCGCACCCCGCCGGATGACCTCCTGACCTGCCACCGGCCGGTTCGTAAGGTCATCGCAAGGTGTAAGCCGGACTGACCGGGTAGCCGGGTGTCATGGACGCGTTGACGGTATGCCCGGGGCAGGCGGACAGTCTGGCGTTGGCCGACGTCCCCGAGCCCGTTCCCGGACCCGGCGAGTTGCTGGTCGACGCCCTGGCGGTCGGGGTGTGCGGCACCGACCACGAGATCGTCGAGGGCGGCTACGGGTCGGCGCCGCCGGAAACCGATCGGCTGGTACTCGGGCACGAGTCGCTGGGCCGGGTCCGGCGGGCACCGGAGGGCAGTGGCTTCGCGGCCGGGGATCTGGTGGCCGGTGTCGTGCGCCGCCCGGATCCGGTGCCGTGCGGGGCGTGTGCCGAGGGCGAGTTCGACATGTGCCGTAACGGCCGCTACACCGAGCGCGGCATCAAGCAGGCACACGGCTACGGCAGCCGC
Organism: Amycolatopsis suaedae; assembly: GCF_004214935.1. Taxonomy (GTDB): domain Bacteria; phylum Actinomycetota; class Actinomycetes; order Mycobacteriales; family Pseudonocardiaceae; genus Amycolatopsis; species Amycolatopsis suaedae. The sequence goes on along the minus strand of NZ_SFCC01000003.1, from coordinate 119,604 downwards.
CTGTGGTGCGTCGACCCCGGCTACGCCGTCACGCTCGATCCGCGGCTGCGTGACGTGGGCGTGTTGCTGGAGCCGACCACGGTGGTCGCCAAGGCGTGGGAGCAGATCGAGCGGATCGGCCGGCGCAGCTGGTTCGACCCCAGCCGGGTCCTGGTGACCGGGGCCGGGCCCATCGGCCTGCTGGCCGCCCTGCTCGGTACCCAGCGGGGACTGGACATCCACGTGCTCGACCAGGTGACCGCTGGGCCGAAACCCGACGCGGTCCGTGCCCTGGGCGCGACCTACCATCACGATTCCGCCGGCGAGGTCGCCGCGCGGCTCGAACCGGACGTGGTTGTCGAGGCCACCGGCGCCGGTGCCGTCGTGTTCGACGCGATCGCCCACACCGCCGCCTACGGCATCGTATGCCTCACCGGCGTCTCCCCCGCCGGCAGACGCCTGCGCGTCGACGCCGGCGGTCTCAACCGGGAACTGGTGCTGGAGAACGACGTCGTCGTCGGCTCGGTCAACGCCAACCTCCGGCACTACCGGCAGGCGGCCGACGCGTTGCGCGAGGCGAACCTCGGCTGGCTGGACCGCCTGATCACCCGGCGGGTACCGCTGGACCGGGTCGCCGAGGCCTTCACCCGCGGCTCCGACGACATCAAGACCGTCATCACGCTCGACCACGACTGACCAGGAGGACAGGATGCCCGGCGCCATCGAGGACTACGCACTCCTCGGTGACCTGCAGACCGCGGCGCTGGTCGGACTCGACGGCGGTATCGACTGGTTGTGCCTGCCTGCCTTCGACTCACCGGCCTGCTTCGCGGCGCTGCTGGACGACGAGCGAGCCGGCCGGTGGCGCATCGCCCCGGCCGGCCACGGGCACGCCACCCGCCGCCGTTACCGCGGCCACTCCCTGGTCGTGGAATCCGAATGGGACACCGCGGAGGGCACGGTCCGCCTGGTGGACTGCATGCCTCCCCGCGGCGAGGCAGCCGACGTGGTCCGGGTCGTGGAAGGCGTGTCCGGGCGAGTTCGGATGCGGATGTGGCTGCGGCTGCGGTTCGACTACGGCTCGGTCGCGCCGTGGACTCGTTACGGCGGTCACGGCCTGTCCGCGATCGCCGGCCCGGACGCGGTCTGGCTGAACACCACGGTCGCGTTGTCCGAGATCGCCGGGGCGGTGTGCGCCGAGTTCGCCGTGTCCGCGGGCGACCGTGTGCCGTTCGTGCTCACCCACACGCCGTCCCACCTCCCGCAACCAACACCTGTCGACCCGTTCCGGGCCGTCGCGGACACGGTCGGCTTCTGGGAAAACTGGATCTCGCGGTGCCGCTACCGCGGCCCCTGGGACGCCGCGGTGCGGCGGGCCCTGGTCACCCTGAAGGCACTGACCTACGCCCCCACCGGCGGCATCGTCGCGGCGGCGACCACCTCACTACCCGAACAACTCGGCGGACCCCGCAACTGGGACTACCGCTACTGCTGGCTGCGTGACGCCACGTTCACCCTGCAGGCGCTGCTGGGCACCGGGTTCGTCGACGAGGCACGGGCCTGGCGGGAATGGCTGGTCCGGGCGGTGGCCGGGGATCCGGCGAAGCTGCAGATCATGTACGGCACCGACGGCAGGCGGCGGCTTCCCGAATACACAGTGGACTGGCTGTCCGGTTACGAGGGTTCGGCTCCGGTCCGGGTCGGCAACGCCGCCGCCGACCAGCTGCAGCTGGACGTGTGGGGTGAGGTGCTGGACTGCCTGCACCTGGCCAGGGAAGCCGGCCTGCCGACCCACGACGTCGCCTGGGATCTGCAACGCGCCCTGCTCGATCACCTGGAGGGCCACTGGGACGAGCCGGACAACAGCCTGTGGGAGGTCCGCGGACCCCGCCGCCATTTCGTGCACTCAAAGGTCCTGGCCTGGGCGGGCGTGGATCGTGCTCTGCACACCGTGGAACACCACGGCCTCGACGGTCCCGTCGACCGGTGGCGGAGGCTGCGCGACCGCATCCACGCCGAGGTGTGCGAGCACGGGTTCGACGCGCGCCGCGGCACGTTCACCCAGTTCTACGGCTCTCAGGGGGTCGACGCCGCGCTCCTGCTGCTGCCCCGGGTGGGCTTTCTGCCCTGGGACGACCCGCGGGTGAGGGGAACCGTCGACGCGGTGCGCCACCACCTCTGCCGGGACGGGCTGGTCCTGCGTTATCAGCCGGATGCCGACGGCGGTGTCGACGGGCTGCCCGGCACCGAGGGTGCCTTCCTCGCGTGCAGCTTCTGGCTGGCCGACGCACTGCACGCCACCGGCCGGACCGAGCAGGCACGCGCGTTGTTCCAGCGTCTGCTCGATCTGCGCAACGACGTCGGTCTGCTCAGCGAGGAGTACGACACCGTCAACCGGCGGCACGTCGGCAACACCCCGCAGGCCTTCAGCATGGTCGGCCTCATCAACACCGCCCGCGAACTCGCCGGCTCCCACACCCGGACCTCCGCGGACACCGACGAACAAGACCTGACCGACCGCGACGACACCACGCTCTGACAGAAAGGAATGCTCATGGCACAGACCGTCGGCGACTACCTGATCCAGCGACTGCGGGAGTGGGACGTCCGCGAGGTGTTCTCCTATCCCGGCGACGGGATCAACGGCATCGTCACCGCACTGGCCAGGGCGGACAACCAGCCGCGGTTCGTCCAGGCCCGGCACGAGGAGATGGCCGCGTTCGCCGCGGTCGGCTACGCCAAGTTCAGCGGCAGGGTGGGTGTCTGCCTGGCCACGTCGGGCCCGGGCGCGATCCACCTGCTCAACGGCCTCTACGACGCCAAGCTCGACCACGTGCCGGTCGTGGCCATCGTCGGTCAGACCGACCGCACCGCCATGGGAGGCAGCTACCAGCAGGAGGTGGACCTGCAGTCGCTGTTCAAGGACGTGGCCAGTGAGTATCTGGTCGAGGTCAACGTCCCCGAACAGTTACCCAACGCGCTGGACCGCGCGTTCCGGACCGCGGCCGCCACCCGCTCCCCCACCGCGCTGATCATCCCGGCAGACCTGCAGGAGGCCGAGTACAGCCCGCCGCGGCACGCCTTCAAACAGGTGCCGTCCAGCCCGCCCGGCACCTCGCTGCCGGCGCCGGTTCCGCCCGAGGCCGATCTCGCCGCCGCGGCTGAGATCCTGAACGCGGGCCGGAAGGTCGCCATCCTCGTCGGTCAGGGCGCCCGCACTGCTGCGGACGAGGTCAGGCAGGTCGCCGAGGTCACCGGTGCGGGGGTGGCCAAGGCCCTGCTGGGCAAGGACGTGCTGCCCGACGACCTGCCGTTCGTCACCGGCGCCATCGGGCTGCTGGGCACGCGGCCCAGTTACGAGCTCATGCGCGACTGCGACACCCTGCTGATCGTCGGCTCCAGCTTTCCCTACACCCAGTTCATGCCGGAGTTCGACCAAGCTCGCGCCGTCGAGATCGACATCGATCCCCGCTTCATCGGGATGCGCTACCCCACCGAGGTCAACCTGGTCGGGGACAGCCGCGCGACGCTGTCGGCGCTGCTGCCACTGCTGCGACTGAAGAAGGACCTGTCCTGGCGGATCACCGTGGAGAAGAACGTGGCCCGCTGGTGGGAGACCATGGAACGGCAGGCGGCGCTGGGAGCCGATCCGGTCAACCCGATGACCGTGGTGTCCGAGCTGTCGAAACGGATCCCGGACAACGCGATCATCACTGCGGACTCGGGCTCGTCGACCAACTGGTACGCCCGGAACCTGAAGATCCGCGACGGCATGCGGGCGTCGTTGTCCGGGACGCTGGCCACGATGGGACCGGCCGTCCCCTACGCCGTCGGCGCCAAGTTCGCCCACCCCGACCGGCCGGTGATCGCGCTGGTCGGTGACGGCGCGATGCAGATGAACGGCCTGGCCGAGCTGATCACCATCGCCCGCTACCGGACACTGTGGACGGACCCGCGATGCGTGATCTGTGTGTTCCACAACAACGACCTCAACCAGGTCACCTGGGAACTGCGTGCCATGGGCGGGGCACCGAAGTTCGAGGAGTCCCAGAGCCTGCCCGACGTGGACTACGCCGGGTTCGCCCGCTCGCTCGGCCTGGACGCCGTCACCGTCGACGACCCGGCACAGCTGGGCCAGGCCTGGGACACCGCCCTGAACGCCACCAATCCCGCCGTGCTGGACATCCGGTGCGATCCCGAGGTCCCGCCTATCCCACCGCACGCCACGTTCGACCAGGTGAAGTCGGTGACCGAAGCGGTGCTCAAGGGCGACCCCGAAGCGTTCCACCTGGTCGCGCAGGGCGCCAAGACCAAGTTGCAGGAGTTCGTCCCCGGCAAGCGGCGCTGATGACCTGCGACGTTCCGGCCGTCGGCTCGATCGATGCCCGCGCCTACCGGATCCCCACCCCCGGCCCCGAGGCGGACGCGACGCTGACCTGGGACTCCACGACGATCGTGGTGGTGACCGTGCGAGCGGGCCCGGTCGACGGGCTGGGATGGACCTACGCCGACGCGACCTGCGTCCCGCTCATCCGCGACGTACTGGCACCGCAGGTGCTCGGAGCGCCGGTCACCGACGTCCCGCAGAGCTGGGAGGCCATGCGCGGCCGGGTACGCAACCTCGGCCGCCCCGGTCTGGTCTCCTGTGCCCTGGCCGCCGTGGACCTGGCGCTGTGGGACGCAGCCGCCCGCGCGCTCGATCTGCCGCTGGCCCGGCTGTGGGGACGGGTACGCGAGCACGTCGACGTCTACGCCAGCGGCGGCTTCACCACCCAGAGCAGCGAGGAACTGGCGGCCCAGCTGCACGCCTGGACGCGACAGCGGTCGATTCCCCGAGTCAAGATCAAGATCGGTGAGTCGTGGGGAAGCATGGTGGAGCGCGACCTCGACCGGGTGCGGCTGGCCCGCCAGAGCGTGGGCGACGGCGTCGAACTCTACGTCGACGCCAACGGCGGCTACCCGGTCGGGCAAGCCCGGCGGATGGCTTCCGCACTGGCGGCCTGGGACGTCACCTGGTTCGAGGAACCGGTGTCCAGCGACGACCTCGCCGGCCTCGGGCAGGTGCGCGGCCACGGTCCGGACGTCGCGGCGGGCGAGTACGGCTACGACCTGGCCTACTTCGCCCGCATGGTGCCCTACGTCGACTGCCTGCAGATCGACATCACCCGCTGCGGCGGGTTCACCGAGTGGGCCCGCGTGGCCGCCGTCGCCGCGGCAGCCAATCGGGACGTCTCCGCGCACTGCGCACCAAACCTGTCCGCACACGCGGGGGCGGCCACGGCCAACTTCCGTCACGTCGAGTGGTTCGCCGACCACGACCGGATCGAGTCACTGCTGTTCGAGGGCTGCCTCGACCCCGCCGGCGGCACCGTGGCGCCGTCGATGACCGCACCAGGACACGGCCTGAGCCTGCGCCCGCGGGTCGCGGCCGACTACGAACTCTGAGGAAGCCATGGCCACTGCCGACCTGCCACCACCCGTCATCCGCACTCCCGGCGAGCCCGACGTGGACCTGGACAGGCTTGCCGCCGCCCTCCGCGACCGCGTGGACGGCGAGGTCCGCTTCGACGCAGGCAGCCGGGCCGCGTACTCCACCGACGCGTCGAACTTCCGCCAGGTACCCATCGGCGTCGTCGTGCCCACGCATCCTGACGCGGCCGCCGAGACGGTCGCCGTGGCACGCGAGTTCGGCGTCCCCGTGCTCTCCCGCGGCGGCGGAACCAGCCTGGCCGGTCAGTGCACCAACACCGCCGTGGTGATCGACTGGTCGAAGTACTGCACCACCGTCGAATCCGTCGACACCGAAGCCCGCCGGTGCGTGGTGCAACCGGGCATCGTGCTCGACGAGCTCAACCGGGAACTCGCCGGAACCGGGCTGCGGTTCGGCCCCGAACCGGCTACCCACATGAACTGCACGATCGGCGGAATGATCGGCAACAACTCCTGCGGCGCCACCGCTCAGCGCACCGGCAAGGTCGTCGACAACGTCGCCGCCCTGGAAGTGCTGCTCTACGACGGCACCCGGTTCTGGTGCGGCCCGACCACGGATGCCGAATACGCCCGCATCGAACGGCGCGGTGACCGGCGTGCCGCGGTCTACCGCCAGCTGCGTCGCCTGCGCGACGCCTACGCCGGCGAGATCCGCGCCCGGTTTCCCGGCATCCCCCGCCGGGTGTCCGGCTACAACCTCGACTCACTACTGCCGGAGCACGACTTCGATGTCGCGGGCACGCTCGTCGGCAGCGAGTCCACTTTGGTCACAGTGCTGCGTGCCGAGCTAAAGCTGGTTCCGATGCTCCCCGAACGCAGCGTGGTGGTGCTCGGCTACCCCGACATCCCTCAAGCCGCCGATGCCGTGCCCGGCGTGCTGGACCACGACCCGATCGCCCTGGAAGGCGTGGACTCCAAACTCGTTCACGACCAGCAGCTCAAACACCTCAACCCGAGAGCTCTCGCCCAATTGCCCGAGGGCAACGCGTTTCTCATGGTGCAGTTCGGCGGCAACGACCCCGGCGAGGTCACCGGCAAGGCCCGCGGGCTGCTCGACTCCACCGGCGGCGACGGTGAGCTGTTCTACGACCCGGTCAGGCAAGCCGAGCTGTGGGCCGTCCGTGAAGCCGGGCTCGGCGCCACCGCTCACGTACCGGGACAGCCAGACACCTTCGAGGGCTGGGAGGACTCCGCGGTCCCACCCGAACGGCTCGGTGACTACCTGCGCCGCCTCAACGCGCTCTACGACGAGTTCGGCTACTCCAGCGACACCGGCCCCAGCCTGTACGGCCACTTCGGACACGGCTGCGTGCACACCCGCATCCCGTTCGACCTCTACACCGCCGACGGCGTCACCGCGTACCGCCGTTTCCTGCGCCGCGCCGCCGACCTCGTCGTCGAGTTCGGCGGGTCGCTGTCCGGCGAGCACGGCGACGGCCAGACCCGGGGCGAGTTGCTTCCCGTCATGTTCGGCCCCGAACTCGTCCGCGCGTTCGGCACACTGAAGACGATCTTCGACCCGCTCAACCGGATGAACCCGGGCAAGGTCGTCGCACCATACCCGCTGGACGACAAGCTGCGGCTGGGCGGGCACTGGGCCCCGGCCGCCCCGCAGGACCTGCACTTCCGATTCCCCCACGACAACGGCTCGTTCGCGCAAGCGGCCAACCGCTGCGTCGGGGTGGGCCGCTGCCGCCAGCACACCACCGAATCCGGACAGGTGATGTGTCCGTCCTACCAGGTCACCGGCGAAGAGGAGCACTCCACCCGCGGCCGCGCGCGGCTGCTGTTCGAAATGCTCGACGGGCACGGTGACGGACCCATCACCGAAGGCTGGCGCTCCACCGCCGTCCGCGACGCCCTCAACCTCTGCCTGGCCTGCAAGGGCTGCAAGACCGACTGCCCGGTCAACGTCGACATGGCCACCTACAAGGCGGAGTTCCTCGCCCATCATTACAAGAACCGGCCCTGGCGCCGGCCCCGCTCCCACTACACGATGGGCTGGCTCCCCCTGCTCGCCCACGCCGTCGGCCGCACACGCGCCGGCCGCCTGGTCAACGCCCTGACCCACCTGCCCGTACTACGAAAGCTCGCCACCCGCACGGCGGGTGTCGCCGACCGGGACATTCCATCGTTCGCCAGCGAAACACTCCAGCACTGGTTCGCCCGCCAGGGCTCCCGCGGCGAAGGTGCCCGTGGCACCGTCCTGCTGTGGCCGGACACCTTCACCAACCATTTCCACCCGCGGATCGGCAGGGCCGCGATCGAGGTACTGGAGGACGCCGGATGGCGAGTCACCATGCCCACCCAAGCCCTGTGCTGTGGCCTCACCTGGGTGTCCACCGGCCAGCTCGGCACCGCCAAGCGCATGCTCACCCGCACGGTCCGCGCCCTGGCTCCGCATCTGCGCGACGGCGGCCTCGTACTGGGCCTGGAACCCAGCTGTACAGCCATGTTCCGGGCCGACGCCGCCGAGCTGTTCCCCGACGACCACGACGTCCTGCGGTTGCGTGCCCAGACGGTGACCCTCGCCGAGCTGCTCACCACGCACTCGCCCGGCTACCGTCCACCCCGAATCGACCGGACGGCCGTCGCGCAGGTGCACTGCCACCAGCACGCGGTCCTGGGCTGGGACGCCGACCGGCGCCTGCTCTCCCAGGCCGGAGTCGACACCGAACGCCTCGACTCCGGCTGCTGCGGCCTCGCGGGCAACTTCGGCTTCGAGAAAGGCCACCGCGACATCAGCGAGGCCTGCGCCGAACGTGTGCTGCTGCCGCGGCTGCGCCGGACCGAGCCGGGAACCGTCGTGCTCGCCGACGGGTTCAGCTGCCGCACACAGATCCACGAACTCGACAGCGCCGGCCACGAAGGCACCCATCTGGCCGAACTGCTGGCCCACGACGTCGACCAGCACCGGAGGTAGCCGATGGCGATCGCGGCGGCCTTCGGCCTGGCCCTGCTCGTGGCCGTGCTGCTGTCGGCGCTGGCCGAACGATCCGCCCTGTCGCTGCCACTGGTGTTCCTGATCACCGGGTTCGTCATCGGTCACGGCGGCTTCGGCCTGGTGACGGTCAGTTCTAGTGGCGACCTGGTCCGGCGGGTGGCCGACGTGGCGTTGTTCACCGTGTTGTTCACCGACGGCATGCGGGCCCTGGCACCCCGCGACAGAACCCTGTGGGCTCCCCCGATCCGGGCATTGCTCATCGGCATGCCGTTGACCGCCGCGGTCATCACCCTGCTGGCCTGGGGCCTGACTGACCTTCCCCTGGCCGCCGCACTGCTGCTCGGGGTGATCCTGTCCCCGACCGACCCGGTGCTGGTCTCGGGGATCGTACGGCGCAGTGGTGTTCCCCGCCCGCTGCGGCATGCCCTCAACGTGGAAAGCGGGGTCAACGACGGTCTCGCGCTGCCGGCGGTGGTAGTACTGATCGCCGTCCTGGGCTCCCGGGACACTCCGGATGTGGGGACGTTGCTCGGTGAACTGGCGGGCGGTGCCGCGCTCGGCGCCGTCGGCGCGGCGGTGCTCGCCGGCGCGGCCCGGCTGCCCGTGCTGGCCGTCCATCAGCGTCTGCGACCGCTCGCCCCGGTTGCCGTCGCCACCGCCTGCTACGGAACCGCCCATCTGCTGCACCTCAACCCCTACCTCGCCGCCTTCGTGGCCGGCGCCATGGTCGCGAAGACGGCACCGCAGATGTGCGGAGGCTTCCAGCCGCTCGGTGACCACCTGGCCGAGCTGATGAAGTTTCTCGCCTTGCTGGTGTTCGGCGCCCTGTTGACCGGCGGCATGCTCGCCGACGTACCGGCGGGCGGATACGTGGTGGCGTTGCTCGCGCTGCTGCTCGCCCGGCCCGCCAGCCTGCTGCTGTCCTTCCTCGGATCGGAATTCGCCCGGCGGCAACGCCTGGCCGCCAGTTGGTTCGGCCCGAAAGGGCTTGCGTCGGTGGTGTACGGACTCTACGTCGTCCAGGCCGGAATTCCCTACGCCAGCACCATCTTCGCCGTCGTGGCGCTGTGCGTGGTGCTGTCGGTGATTGCCCACACGACCACCGACGTCCTGGTGGCGCGACGGTTCCGCCAGGACGAATCAGCCGACGCGGGCGCCGGCCCCGGCCAGCGTCCACCCTGACTGCCGGTCGTCCGCTGTTCGCAAGGAACTTGTCAGGTCCCGTGCCGTCATGCGGCGGCACGATGGGTGTGGGAGGCGCATGTCCGACATCTTCCGACGAGCGAAGGGCCGCGGGTGCCGATGTCCCATCTGGCGTGCTACAGCAGAGCCGACGAGGAAGCGACCGTACTGGTCGTCAGCGGTGACGTCGACACCGTGACGGCTCCGGCCCTGGCCGGGCAGATCCGTGCCCGGCTGACCACGCCGGCGTCGACGGTCGTCGTCGATCTCGACAGGGTGGCCTTCCTCGGTGTATCCGGGCTGCGCGTGCTCATCAGCGCCTACCGTCAGGCACGACGCGACGGGGTCGACCTCCGGATCGCGGCCACGTCCGGCCGGATCCGGCACTACCTCACCGTGGCCGGCCTGTCCCCGGCTCTCCGGTGACAGGCCGGGTAACCGGGCGTCACCAGTCCCCGTTGTCCAAGCGACGGCGGCGTTCCCGCTCGCGGTAGGCGTAGGTCGCCTCGCGGACCGCGGTGTCGTCCTCCAGCCCGGATCCGACGGCCCCCGCGATGGTCCCGAGCACGCTGGACATCACGGCGATCACGAGATAGTCGACCACTCCGACGGGACGCCCGAGGGTGCCGGCCAGGTAGGGCGGCGGAATGACCAGCGTGACGGCGGCGAGCGCGATGGCGAGCATGGCGAGGAAGAAGGCGACGGTGCCGGCCGTGACGGTGGCGACCGTGCTGGCATTGCGCAGCCTGACCTCGCGGTCGCGTTCCGTGGCCGGTTGCTGGGGTTCCCAGAGCCGGTGACCCACGATCAGCCAGACGGCCATCGCGGCGACAGCGGTCACGGTCACACCGGCCAGGCGCAGTGGTCCGAGGGCGGAGCCGAGTGACCAGATGCTGGAGTACAGCACGCCGAACGCGATGCCGGTGAGCGCGCCGGCCAGTGCGGTGGACAGCCCACGCAGCAGCCGCCATGGACGGTTGACGCGGACCATGCCGGCCAGCAGGCGCGCCGTTGCCCGGCGTCCGGACACGGTGATGTCGAGTCGTGACGGATCCGGGTGCGTGCTGGACATCCGGGCGCCGGGAACGGGCAGTTGCCGCCGCGGTCGCGGCTGGTCGTTCCCGGCACCGCCGGCGTAGGCGACGAAGTGCGACACGATGGCCACCACCGCGGCGGTCAGCCGCCGTCGCAAGCCGGTTCCGCCGAAGGCGGGCAGGGACACCAGCGCGACCCGGTCGGTCGTGTCGATCCTGGCGAGGACAACGTCCGAACCGCTGTACATGGGCTGATCGGTGACACAGATGACGAAGTCCCACGGGCGACCCCGGACGTACTGACGTGCTTTCTCCAACAGCGCGCTGGAGTCCGGGTACATCAGTTCGAACGGCGCACGATCGGTTTCGACCGACCACCGCACTTCCTCTGTGGCGGCAAGGCCGAGGCGTCCGGGCAGTGTATGGCGCAACCGCTCGGCGAGCGCCGCGGGCAGGCCTGGATCGGCGACGATACCGACTGTCGTGAGATTCACCCCGTCGCTGGAGGCCATGTATTCCTCCCGGATCTCAGGGCTGCCACTCCCGCTGCCAGTCGGGATGCGCGGCGTACACCGAAGCCACCAGTTTCAGCAGGGCGATGTCGTCGAACGACTCGGCTTCCTCGCGGATCAGGCCGGCCTTTTCCGGGAACGGAACGGGGATGCGTTCCTCGGGGACCTGTACCGGGCCGGCCACGAGCAGCAGGCCCGCGCCGGAACTGCTGCGCATGACGCGGATGCGGCCGCGGCGTTCCGCCTCGTCCAATGCCGGTAGCTCGCCGTTGCGGAAGCGCTGCTCGTCATCCGCGATCCGGGCGAGCACGAAGGCGCGTAACTCTCCCGATCCCGTCTGATGTGAAGTATCCATGCCGCCGGGGTATCCCGAGCGCGGACGCGCACACGTGCTGGGTCCGATCCACCCGTGTTCGGCACGTCAGCCTGGGTGGCTTTCCTCCACTTGGAACGGGGTTCCTTGCTGGCAGGTGGTCACCTGGCCTTCCGCGGGTTCTCCGCGGACGACGACAGTAGCTCCCGGGCGGAGCACGGCGTCATCGTCCTGATCACGGCCCAGCAGGAGATAGTCGGTGCCGTTGACCGACAGCAGCAAGCAGCCGGGCTCCACGCCCGGGCGGACCACGCCCCGCAGTTCGGTCTTCCCCTCGGGCGGCTCCGACACCGAGGGCGGTCCCGGGCTCTCCGGCGCCTGTGGTTCATCGGCCCGGTCATCGTCACCACTCCCGCATCCTCCCGCCATCACCAACGCGGCCAGGATCGCCCCGGCGGACGCACGACGTGAGATGAACATGGCCCTCGATGGCTCCCTTCAGGACGGTCGCCAACCCTTATCGTGATGGCCTACCCGGCTCGCAGCGGACTATTCCCGGGGCCAGCTGGAGTTTCGGGTTACGGCCTGCCGGGTACGGGCACGACCATGCCCGCTGACGAGTCCCGGTGTCCACGGTGACCGGCGCACCCGACAGGGTGCCCGCGCGGCTCGTGGTCGCCGTGGCGGTCACCGTTCCCGGCGCCTACCTCGGGGCGGCCGACTACGTGGGCTGGGCGCATCCCGATCTGCCCGCTCCGCTGGCGGCGGCGCTGTTCGGTGCCGCGATCGTCGGTGCGGCGTTCGTGTTGTCCTGGGCCGCGGAAGCCGCGCAGGTCGACATCAGCGCCGGCCTGGCCATCGCCGTGCTCGCCGTCGTGGCGGTACTGCCGGAGTACGCGGTGGATCTGGTGTTCACCTTCCAGGCAGGCCAGCACAACGCCGCACACGGGACGTGCCTGGTCGGCTCGGGCGAGACGAACGCCTGCTCGCTGGCGCTGGCGAACATGACCGGGGCCAACCGGATCCTGGTGGGAGTCGGCTGGCCGCTCGTCGTGCTGGTCGCGAGCATCGCGGCGGTGCGTGCCCGCCGGGAGAGCCGGTCCACCGGGCGGGGCAGTGTGCGGCTGGCGCCGGCGATGTCGGCCGAAGTGGTGTTCCTCGGCCTGGCCACCCTGTACTCGCTGACCCTGCCCCTGAGGGACTCGCTCACTCTGGTCGACGCCACCGTGTTCGTCGCCATCTTCGCCGGCTACGTCTGGCGGCTGACCAAGGCACCGGTCGAGGAGCCCGACCTGCTCGGCGTCGCCGCGTGGGCGGGCGGCAAACCGAAGAAGCGGCGGCGAACGCTGGTCATCACGCTGTTCATCGTCGCGGGCCTGGTCATCCTGGCCACCGCCGAGCATTTCGCGCAGAACCTGGTCGACACCGGCCATCAGCTCGGGGTCGACGAGTTCCTGCTGGTGCAGTGGATCGCCCCGCTGGCCAGCGAGTCACCCGAACTGATCGTGGCCTGCCTGTACGCGGTGCGGCTGAAGGCGTCGCACTCACTGGGCACCCTGCTGTCGAGCAAGGTCAACCAGTGGACGCTGCTCGTGGGCACCATCCCGGTGGTCTTCGCCTTGTCCTCGGCGAGCACCGACGGACTCCCGCTGGACACCCACCAGCGCTTCGAGCTCCTGCTCACCGGGGCGCAGTCGCTGTTCGCCACCAGCATCCTGGTCAACCTCGGTCTGAGCACCAGTGGCGCGCTCGCCCTGTTCGTGTTGTTCGCCACCCAGTTCGCCGCCAGCATCGTGCTGCCCGCGGAGGCGAACCAGACCCTGATCATCGTCCTGTCCGCGTTGTACGCCGTCCTGGCCGCCGGCCAGGTCGTCCGCCGGTGGCGGCAGACCGGCCACCTCGTCCGGGACGGCCTCGTCAGCTCGCCGCGGCAGCTGGACGAGCAGCCGCGGTCACCCGGCTGATCGCAGCACCGCGACCGGACACGGAGCGTGGTACAGGGCCGCGTGGCTGACCGACCCCAGGAACATCCGGCGCACGCGACCGCGACCGTGGCTGCCGACCACGAGCAACCGGGCCCCGCGGGCGGCGTCCAGCAGGGCGTGTGCCGGCGGGTCCGGCGCCCCGACCAGCGTGGTGTCGACATCGGGATACCTGCTCCCGTGCCGGTCGAGCTGCCGCGGCACCTCCGGCCCGATCCCGGCCCGTCCGACCTGCGGGCCGCGGGCGGCGACCGGTCCGGTGGTCAGCAGGCTCGGCGGCAGGTCGGACAGCGCGTGCACCGCCCGCAGCGGAGCACCATGGCGATGGGCGACGTCGAAGGCGAACTCCACAGCCGGGTCACTGTTGGGCGACCCGTCCACACCGACCACCACCGGCGCTCGCCCGGTCGTCTCCTCGTCGTCCTCGTCCCCTGAACGGACCACGACCACCGGAACGTCCGCCGAGCGGACGAGTTCGGCCGCCGTGGAGCCGAGCAGGACGCGGGGCAATGCGCTGATTCCGGACGAGCCGATCACCAGCAACGGAGCGCCGCGGTCGGCCGCGACACGGGCCAGTGTCGCTGCGGCCGCGCCCTCGGGAGCCGCCGTCTCGACGGTGACTCCCGGCACCACACGGTGGCATTCGCGCGCGGCCTCGTCGAGCGCCTGCGTGGCATGCCTGCGAATCCGCTCACCGTCGAGGTCTGCCTCCGTGACCTGGTCCTCCATCGGCGGTGGTGCCCATTCGAAAACCTGCACGGGAGCAGCCGGCGGTCGCGCCGGGCCGCCTCGGCCGCGGCCCACCGCACTGCCAGAGCGGCACCGTCCGATCCGTCGAAACCGACCACGACCGGGCCGGTCGCGGTCCTCGCGTTCGTCATTCACTTCTCCTCTCGTCAGGACGCGTACGCTCCGCCGCCGAGCCAGCCGTGCTGGCAGACCGGGCCGAACGACCATGGCACCGCCACCGTGCCCCAGCGATCCGGCGGGATCACCTCCAGCCGGGCAGGCGCCTGCTGACACGGTCCGGTTGCCGGCTCGTCCGGAGCCGGTACGACTGTCCAATGCAGACGTCGATGTGCCGCCTGGCCGGGTTCGAGGCGCACCTCGGCCGGTGGCGGGTCCGGCGTACGCCAGGAGTCCGTAGGCAGCGCCTTGCCGTCGTCGTCGGTCAGCCGCAGGTCGCCGAACCCGTTGACCGTGCAGGTCTGCGCGTTGTCGTTGGTCAGCGTCAGGGTGGCGTAGCGCTGGCCGGCGCCGGGTGACTCCTCACGCAAGGTCGCGGTGAGTTGCTCGGCCGTGCACGGGGCCGGAGGGGGCACGGCACCGGAAAGAGGTTCGTCCGAGGACGCCGGCGCGGCGTCCGGAGCACACGCCGTCGCCGTGACCGCACACAGCCCGATCGCCGCGAGGGCGGACCTGCCCGTCATCCCAGTCATCTCCCTGTTCGTAGTGGGTTGTCGCTCACTCCTGGGGTGCCCGGGGGCGCGGTATCTGAACGTCTCCTCGCACAGGGGCGGCGATCGTAAGGTGTTCGTCAGTCTCATTAGCGGCGCCTCACGGCAGACTGGAGACCGAACGTGGTGATGACGCTGAGGTCAGGTGGTCCCGCGATGTCCACGGCTGTCGAGAACACGACAGGCGCCCTGGTGGTCGGCTACGCCGGGTCGCGACAGTCCCGGTGGGCCGTCGAATGGACCGCTGCCGAGGCCTACCTACGCAGGCGTGCACTGGTCGTGCTCAGTACGGTCGACCCGGCTGATCCTTCGGATCTGGAGGGGATACGAGTGGCGGCGCAGGCCGACGTCCGCGCTGTCGTCGGTGAGGTCCGGGACGCCTACCCCGGTGTGACCGCGCACGGGCTGGTGTCGACCGGCGCGCCCGCGCCGGCGTTGTCGGCACTCGCGGACCAGGTCACCGCCGTGTTCGTCGCCGTGGGAACGAGTGGCGCGGGCGCGGTCACCCCGGCGCTGACCGGTTCGACAGCGGCCGGTCTGGTGCGGCAGGGCCGGTGGCCCACCATCGTGGTGCGAGGTGAGCGGCCGCTGCAGCACCTGCACGGCGGTCATGTCGTCGTCGGCCTGGACGGCTCACCCGCCAGCGAGCATGCCGCCGAGTTCGCGTTCCATTTCGCGGGTCTGCACGACTGCCCGGTGCACCTCGTACACAGCACGTCAGCCGAGCACAGCGGTCCCACACCGGACGGTGTCACCGTCGACGAACTCGTGGGGTGTCAGATCGCCGACTGGAACCTGCGTTGCCCCGATGTCCGCCTCTACGTCGAGCGGGCGTCCGGGTCGCTGGCCCGATCACTACTGCGCCGCACCGCGGGTGCCGCGCTGCTGGTCGTCGGTGAACACGGCCACGGTGCCGGGCGGCGGAAGCCTCAGGGATCGCTCAGCCACCAGGTCCTGCGTCACGCACCGTGTCCCGTGGCGATCGTCCGGGAGCCCGTGCACGCCGTGCTGACGGGATGACGGCCCCTGCCCAGCGTTCCACACGCAGACGTTCGGCCATGTCGGGATAATGCAGTTCGAACGCGGGCCGTTCATGGCGGATCCGTGGCAGCTCGTGGAAGTTGTGCCGCGGTGGCGGACAGGTCGTCGCCCATTCCAGCGAGTTGCCGTAGCCCCACGGATCGTCGACGGTGACCACCTCACCGAACCGGTAGCTCTTCACCACGTTCCACAGGAACGGCAGCATCGACAGGCCCAACAGTAAAGCGCCCACGGTGGACAGCGAGTTGAGGATCGTGAACCCGTCCCCGGGAAGATAATCGGCATAGCGGCGCGGCATCCCGGCCGAACCCAGCCAGTGGTGCACGAGAAACGTGATCTGAAACCCGGTGAACGTCGTCCAAAAGTGGAGCCTACCCAGGCGTTCGTCAAGCATCCGCCCGGTCATCTTGGGAAACCAGAAGTAGATTCCGGCGAACGTGGCGAACACGATGGTGCCGAACAACACATAGTGCAGGTGCGCCACGACGAAGTAGCTGTCGGTCGAATGGAAGTCCAGCGGTGGAGAGGCCAGGATCACTCCGGTGAGTCCGCCGAGGAGGAAGGTGACCAGAAATCCGACCGACCACAACATCGGTGACTCGAAGGTCAGCGTGCCTTTCCACATGGTGCCGATCCAGTTGAAGAACTTGATTCCGGTGGGGACCGCGATCAGGAACGACAGCAGGGAGAAGAACGGCAGAAGTACCGCTCCGGTGGCGAACATGTGGTGCGCCCATACCGTGAACGACAGCCCCGTGATCGCGATCGTGGCGAACACCAGCGCCCGGTAACCGAACAGGGGCTTGCGGCTGAACACGGGAATGATCTCGCTGACGATGCCGAAGTAGGGCAACGCGACGATGTAGACCTCGGGATGGCCGAAGAACCAGAACAGGTGCTGCCACAGGATCGCACCACCGCTGGCGGGATCGAACACGTGGGCGCCGAGGTGCCTGTCGGCCAGCAGGCCGAACAAGGCCGCGGTCAGGATGGGGAACGCGGCAAGGATCAGCACACCGGTGAACAGGATGTTCCAAGTGAACAACGGCATCCGCCACATGGTCATTCCCGGCGCACGCAGGCAGACGATCGTGGTGATCAGGTTGACCGTGGCGAGGATCGTGCCCAGGCCGGACACGATCAAGCCGGTCGCCCAGAGGTCCGCCCCGACCCCCGGGCTGTGCGTGGCGCTGTTGAGTGGGGCGTAGGCGAACCAGCCGAACGACGCGGCGCCACCCGGCGTGACGAACCCGGCCACCACCATCACACCCCCGAAGAGGAACAGCCAGTACGAGAACGCGTTCAACCGGGGAAATGCCACGTCGGGTGCGCCGATCTGCAACGGAACGAGATAGTTGCCGAAACCCAGTGCGTTCGGGGTCGCGTACAGCAGCAGCATGATGGTGCCGTGCACGGTCACCAGCTGGTTGTACTGCTCGTGGGCCACGATCTGCAGGCCGGGCGCTGCCAGCTCGGCCCGCATGAGCATCGCCAGCGCACCACCGGCGAGGAAGAAGCCGAACGTCGTGGCCAGATACATCAGCCCGAGCTGCTTGTGGTCGGTGGTGCGCAGCAAGCGCAGCAGGGCCGTGCCCACGACTCGTGGCCGGCGAGGCCGCACCAGCTGGACCGGCTGCACCACAGCCGTTCGTTCACCCGGCCGGGTCACCTGTCCACCACCGGCCCTCTGATCGGATCGGTGAGGCAGGCGTAGTCGGCCGGCTCGTCGCTGTCGTCGCGGGGCTGGACCTTCGCCTGCAGCGTCACCTCGCCCGCGTGGGCGAAGGTGAACGTCAGGGGAACCGTCGTTCCCGCGGGCACCTCGCGGTTGAAGTCGGAGATCGTCAGGTAGTACGGCAGGTGCCCGGTCACGGGGGTACCGCTGGGGCTGGGTACCTCGCCACCACGTAACGGGATCGACAGGACCGGCTCGGCGGCGCCGTCGCAGGCCCGGTCCCACCGCATCCGCACGGCGCGGGCATCCGTGCTCGTCACCCCCGTCAACCGGTCGTCGGTCCGGCCGGTCGCGAACAGCGAGATGGCGACCCGCGCGTCCTCACCCGGCCGGTAGGCCCCCGCCGGGGGCCGCTCGACGTAGACATTGCGCAGCTTCACGGCTCCGACCTCGGTGTTGGTGCCGAGCGTGTCGGCACCCTGCCCATGCTCAACCACGTCACCGCACCCGGCGCCGACGAGCACTGTGAGCACAACCGCTGCCCTGGACGTCCGTCTCATGCCCGTGCGGTACCCACCCGCGCCAAATCGGCACGCCCGGCCGGCCGAACGTCAGGTTTTCGTCAGGTACGCGCCGTGTGAGCACACCCGGCAGCGGAAACCCCCGAAGGAGCCACGACTCCAGTCCACCACCCGGAAGGGGGAATCGTGTCCGACAGCACGCGAGGCCCGGTCATCGCGGGTTTCGACGGATCACCCCGCGCCCGGCAGGCCACGCGGTGGGCAGCGACCGAAGCCCGGCACAGACAGCAGCCACTGCTCATCGTGCACTGTTTCCAGTGGGCACCGCCCATCATGGACGGCTGGACCGGCGCCAGCACCGCCGACGGCGAGCAGATCCGCGCGCACTCCGCCGAGCAACTGCGCGAGGTCGCCGAATCCTGCGCCGTTCCCGGTCTCGACGTGGAAACACACCTCGTCGAAGGACAGGCGAAATCCCTGCTGCCCGCACTCGGTGAGGAACTGGCGGCCGAGCTTCTCGTCGTCGGAGCCACCGGACTCGGCGCCCTCCCCAGGGCGCTGCTGGGATCGACCGCAGCCCACCTGGTACGCACGGCCCGTCCCCCGGTGATCGTCGTCCGCGGTGACGACGCCGCCCCGGCATCCGGCGGTCCCGTGGTCGTCGGTGTCGACGGCTCACCCACCAGCGACCGGGCCCTGGACTTCGCGTTCGACTGCGCCGCCCGGTGGAACACCTCCGTCCACGCCGTTCACGCCTGGAACGAGCTCCCGCTGGGAACGTTCACCCCGATGCCGGCAGGCGAGGTGGACCTCGACCGCGGTGAGGCCGTCAGGGAGCAGGCCGTCCGCGAACTTCTGGACGGCTGGGCCGTCCGATACCCCGAGGTGCGGGTCGACTTCACCGCTGCCGACGACCGGCCCGCCCACGCCCTGATCGAAGTGGCGCGCCCGGCGAAGTTGCTGGTGGTCGGCAGCCACGGCCGTGGCCCCGTCCGCAGGGCGTTCCTCGGTTCGGTCAGCCACGCACTGCTCCACCACGCACCGTGCCCGCTGGCAGTGCTCCGACACACCGACGAGTGACCGACCGCCACCACAAGAGGAGATCATGAACGCCGCCAACGGATCCGTGGACCAGCTCAAACCCCAGCAGGTGGTAGGCAGCTACGCCACCTACGCACAGGCCGAACAAGCCGTGGACTACCTGTCCGACCACGACTTCCCGGTCCAGCACACCGCCATCGTGGGCCGCGGCCTGGAATCGGTGGAACAGGTGACCGGCCGGCTCACCTTCCTCACCGCGGCCGGCCGTGGGGCGGCAGCCGGCGCGGCCGTGGGTGCGCTGTTCGGCTGGCTGTTCGGGCTGTTCGGCTGGATCGCCCCGCTGCTCACCGACCTGCTCCTGGCACTGTTCGGAGCCCTCTACGGCGCCGTGCTGGGTGCCCTGATCGGAGCCGGTCTGGGACTGCTCGGACACGCCCTGTCCCGGGGCCGCCGGGACTTCACTTCCCGCCAGGTGTTCCGCGCGCGTTCCCACGACCTGCTCGTGGACTGCGAGGTCGCCTCCGGTGCGACCAACCTGCTGCAGTCGGCCGGCGCTCCCGGGCTCGGCCGGCCATCGGCCCAACGATGACTCCCACCACGAAGGAGATCACCATGAGCACCGCCAAGACCATGCTCGACACCCACCCCGCCGACACCGGGGAGTCCGACCTCGACATCCTCGCGCGCTGCATCGACGCCTGCCGCACCTGCGCCCAGACTTGCACGGCCTGCGCGGACGCCTGCCTGGACGAACCCGACGTGACACCCCTGCGCACCTGTATCAGCACCAACCTGAACTGCGCCGACCTCTGCACCACCACCGCGGACGTCCTGTCCCGCCGCACCGGCCTCGACACCGAACTGCTCCGCGCGGTGCTCCGGGCCTGCGACTACGCCTGCACCGTGTGCGCCGACGAGTGCGCGGCCCACGCCGAACATCACAACCACTGCCGGGTGTGCGCGCAAGCCTGCCGCACCTGTGCCCAGGCCTGCCGGGAACTGCTCACCAGCCTGGGTTGAACCAGGGCGACCCGCGGGGAAAGGTGAGGCGGGTGGCCAAGCCGAACCCGTCCCGTGAGAGCACGCGACGACCCAGGTGGCGAACGCGGCTGACACTGCGCTGGCGGGTCGCGGTGGCGTTCGCGCTGGGGTCCCTGCTGCTCACCGGCATGGTCTCGGTGGCCACCTGGACCCTGGCCTCGGACTACATGTTCAAGCAACGCCGCCAGAGCGTCACCTGGCAGGCCGACGTGAACGTCCGGCTGGTGGACAACGCCCTCCGAACGGGGTCGAACAGCCTCGACGAGCTACTGACCGGGCTGAGCACGCCTCCTGACACCACGCTGCTGCTGCGGCACGACAACCGGTGGATCACCAGCGGCCGTCCGGTCGAGCTGTCCAGCCTCCCGCCGCAGCTTCTCGACGCGGCACACCAGAACCGTCCGCTCGAACTCGAGCTGGTGACCGGCGGCATCCCGGTACTCGCCGTCTCCCGGCCGGTACCGTCCTCCGCCGTCGACGCCTTCATCGAACTGTTCCCACTGGTCGAACTGCACGGGACCCTGCGGTTCCTGCGCACCCTCCTCATCGCGGGCACTGGGCTCAGCGCACTGCTCGGCTTCCTGCTCGGCGCCTGGGCCAGCCGGCGCGCGCTGCGTCCCCTCAGCACCTTCACCGTCGCCGTGTCCCGCGTCGCCGCCGGTGACCTGACCGCCCGCCTTCCCCCGCAGAAGGACCCCGACCTCGACTCCCTGGCCACCACGTTCAACGACACCACCGAGGCACTGCAGCACCGGGTCCAGCGCGACGCCCGCTTCGCCGGCGACGTCAGCCACGAACTGCGCTCACCCCTCACCACCATGATCAACGCCGGTGCCATGATCCGCCGACGCCGGCAGGACATCCCCGAATCGGCCCGGCGGCCACTCGACCTTCTACTGTCCGAAGTGGACCGCTTCCACCAGATGGTCCTCGACCTACTCGACATCGCCCGCGACGACCAGCAGACCAGCACGCAGGACCGGGAACCGCTCAACCTCGCCGACCTCGTCGGCCACACCGCCACCAACCTCGGGATTGGCACCCCGATCGAGGTCGGCACCGCAGAAGCCCCGATCGTGCTGGCCGACCGCAGGCGCCTCGACCGTGTCGTGGCCAACCTGCTCACCAACGCCGTCCGCTACGGCGGCGGCCCGGTCCGCGTCTGGCTCGGTCACCACGAGGGCACCGTCCGCCTGGAGATCGACGACGCCGGCCCCGGCGTCCCACCCGAACTACGACACCAGATCTTCGAACGCTTCGCCCGCGGCAACCGCGCCGGCAGCCGCGGCACCCTCGGCGGCACCGGCCTCGGCCTGGCCATCGTCGCCGACCAGGTCGCCCGGCACGGCGGCACCACCTGGGTCGAAGACCGCCCCGGCGGAGGCGCCCGCTTCATCGTCCAGCTCCCACCGGCACCCACCTGAGAAACGCTGGCTAGTTCGTCGTGGAGCGCGAACCCGGGGACCAGGCAGGGAATGGAGTCGTCGGAGCCGGCGAGGATCGGGACGCCGGCCGCGTGCATCGCACCGACCAGCTCCAGCCGATGGCCGAACAGCTCGCGGCGCTGGCGGGCTTCCTCGGGTCCGCGCATGGCGACGAGTGTGTCGAGCCACGGCCACCAGGCGACCTTGCCGGCCTCTGGCAGGTAGGACGGTCGCTGGTCGTGTGCGGGCGGGCGGGCACCTCGTCGGGGCAGTGGCCGAGCACCGGGATCGCCTGCCGCGCGGCCTCCGCGCAGAGCGCTTCGAACGTCGGGCGCGCCATCTGGGAGTACACCTTCAGGAAGTCGGCGCCGCCTCCGCGGTGCTCCGTCACCGCCGCCCTGGCCTCGGCGGCGTCCCCGACCTCTCGCACCGGCAGCCCCTCGCCAGTGCCCCGCCACTGTGACGGCTTCCCGTCGAGGATCGGGCTGCCGATGACCAGCCGGGGCCCCAGCAGTTCGCCCCGGTCGGTCCGCCTGCGCCACTCGTGCTGGAACGGCTCGCCCGCCATCACGCGGATCGTCGTGACGCCGTTGACGATGTGCAGCACGGGAAAGACCGTGTCCATATTGGTCAGATGAACGTGCATGTCGCACAGACCGGGTAACACGACGGCGCCGCGGAGGTCGACGACCTCGTGCTCGGCCGGTGCCTCGACCTGGCCGTCCGACCCGACCGCGGTGACACCCCTGAGCACGTAGCCGCGCCGTGCTCCGCCCGGTTCCCGCTCACTGTCGCAGGCGGCGATCGCCACCCCCGCGGCGGTCGCGATCGCCGCGGCCCGCAGTGCGTCCCGACGTGTGTGCTGTTCCACGAGTCCAACCCCCTTTATTGCGTGACCCTCACGCACTATTGCGTAGGTCCCGGGCAGGGCCGAGCTGATCGACCTCTTGCTGGACACCGCGGTGGGACCGTCACCGGACCTGCGTGAGGTGCCGGGCGGCTGGCGCGAGCGGCTGGACCGGTGGGCACGCGAGATCCGGTCGGTGTTCCGTCGGCACCCGTGGGCGCTGGCGGTCATCGCGGACCGGCGGGTGATGGGCCCGAACGAGATCGCCTGGTTCGAGGCCGCGCTGGCCGCGGTGGCGCCCACCGGTCTACCGGACCGCACCGTGGTCGACGTCGTGCTGCTGCTCAACGCCTACGTGCGCGGCGCGGCACAGGGCTCGGTCGCGCAGGCGCGGGCCGAGCGCCGCACCGGGGTCGGTGCCGACGCGTGGGCGGCCGCGAACGCGAAGATCCTCGCCCGAGTCGTCGACGACGACCGTTACCCCGTGCTCGCCGGCATCCTCGCCGCGGGTGCCCTCACCCCGGAGGACGCCGCGCACGAGTTCGAGTTCGGGCTGACCCGCGTGCTCGACAGCATCGCCGCACTGATCGATGAGCGTGCGCGGCTCAGTGGCCGGGGGTGAGTTCGCCGGTGAGTTTGCTGTGCATGGTGGCGCTGTGTTTGTTGAGGCCGACGATGTCGACGGTTTTGCCGCGGGCGGCGTACTTGGTGGTGATGGCGTCGAGGGCGGCGACGGTGGAGGCGTCCCAGATGTGGGCGTCGGTGAGGTCGATGACGACGCTGTCCGGGTCGTTGGCGTAGTCGAACTGGTAGACGAGGTCGTTGCTGGAGGCGAAGAACAGTTCGCCGGTGACGGCGTAGACGACCTGGCGGCCGTCGGGGTCGGTGGCGGCGGTGACCTCGACCAGGTGGGCGACGCGGCGGGCGAAGATGACCATGGCGGTGATGGTGCCGGCGACGACGCCGACGGCGAGGTTGTCGGTGGCCACGACGATGGCCACGGTCACCGCCATGACGGTGATCTCCCCGGCGGGCAAGCGTTTGAGGGTGGCGGGGGCGACGGAGTGCCAGTCGAAGGTGCCGACGGCGACCAGGACCATTACCGCGACCAGGGCGGCCATCGGGATCTGGGAGACGACCGGGCCGAACACGATGCACAGCACCATGAGGAACACACCGGCCAGGAACGTCGAGAGCCGGGTACGGGCACCGGCGGTCTTGACGTTGATCATGGTCTGGCCGATCATCGCGCAGCCGCCCATGCCACCGAAGAAGCCGGTGACGACGTTGGCGACGCCCTGGCCGATGGCTTCCCGGGTCTTGTTGGAGTGGGTGTCGGTGATGTCGTCGACCAGCTTGGCGGTCATCAGCGACTCCATGAGCCCGACGAGGGCGAACGCGAGCGCGTAGGGGGCCAGCAGCGTCAGCGTGTCGACGGTGAGGGGGACGTCCGGGAACGCGGGAACGGGCAGTGTGGACGGCAGTGCTCCCTTGTCGCCCACGGTCGGCACGGCGATCCCGGCGGCGATCGTCAGGGCGGTCAGTGCCACGATCGACACCAGCGGCGCTGGAATGACCTTGGTGAGCTTCGGGAACAGGATCATGATCAGCAGGCCGCCCGCGAACAGCGGGTAGACCGGCCAGGGCACGTCGATCAGCTCGGGAACCTGGGCCAGGAAGATCAGGATGGCCAGGGCGTTGACGAAGCCGACCATCACGCTGCGCGGGACGAACCGCATCAGCCGGGCCACCCCGAGCGAGCCGAGCACGACCTGGAACAACCCGCCCAGGATGACGGTCGCGATCAGGTAGCTCAGGCCGTGTTCCCGCGCCAGCGGGGCCACCACCAGCGCGATCGCCCCGGTCGCCGCCGAGATCATCGCCGGGCGGCCGCCGACGATCGAGATCACCACCGCCATGGTGAACGAGGCGAACAGCCCGACGCTCGGGTCGACGCCGGCGATGATCGAGAACGAGATCGCCTCCGGGATCAGCGCCAGCGCGACCACCAAACCGGCCAGGATCTCGGTACGCGCCACTCTGGGCGAGAACCAGGACGGCCTGCGGCGGGACGACAACGACGACGAAGAAGAAGGCACGCGACAACCTGACATGGCCGGGCGCCGACCCGGCGCCGTGGAAAGGACTGGGATGCGAGAGGGCGGCACTGCCCGGAAAGGACGGGAACGACCCGCCGAAACCCGACCCTTACGTTAGAGCAGAGTTGGCCGCGGCCGCGGACCGCCGTCGGCAAGTGAGGCCCGGATCACGATCACGGCCCGTGCTCAGCCGCGGTGACGCTTGAGCTGGGTACGCAGCAACGCGGCGAACTCCTCGGCGACGCGCAGCTTGGCCCGCAGGTTCTCGCAGGCCTGCTCGGCAGTGGCGCTGTGGCGGGTCAGCAGGCCGGCCGGGTCATCCGGTGGTGTGTCGCCGGGCAGCGGGTCGAGAACGGCCAGCAGGTCACGCATCTCCTCCAGCTGGAAGCCCAGCGGCTTCATACGCTTGATCAGCTGCAGGCGCTGCACGTCCGGGTCGGTGTAAAGGCGGAACCCGCCCTGGCTGCGCGCGCTGGGCACGACCAGGCCCATCTCCTCGTAGTAGCGGATGGTGCGCAGCGACAGCCCGGTGCGCTCGGCCACCTCGCCGATCTGCATCTGCTCGCCCACCCGCGCCCCTTTCGTCGATGACCGTCACCGTACTGACGCGACGTCCACGCCGATCCGGCGGACGACCACGACCGCCAGCAGGATCGCCGACACCGCCCCGGCGACGAGGAAGCCGGTCGTGGTCGAGGTGGCCTCGATCAGTGGTCCGAACAGCAGCGGGGACAGGAACTGGCCGGCGAAGATCGCCGTACCCGACAGTGCTGCCGCGCGACTGCGGTGTTCGACGCCGGCCGCCCGGTCGACCAGCACGGTGGCCACCGGGAACAGGATTCCGTTGCCGATACCGAACAGCGCCGGAGCCAGGAGCAGGACCACCGGATGGCTGACCGTCGCGTAGATCAGGAACCCGGCCAGCGACGTGACCAGGGCGGCACGCAACAGGGCGGCATAGCTCAACCGTGCCCGTAGCCTGCCGTAGACGAGTCCGACCAGGCTGGTCGTGATCGCCGCGCCCACCACCGCGTAGAGCGACACCAGCACCGGCGCCCGGATGCCGATCTGCGCCAGCCGTTGCGGCAGGAAGATCGCCAGCACATACATCTGGACCGCGATCACGATCCACAGGCTGTACCAGCCCAGCAGCGCCGGCCGGTGGCGGAGCAACCGGACGGCGCCGAGGTCCTCCCCTCCGGCCCGTGCGGTGGTGTCCGGCAGGGACCACGCCGCCAGCGCCGCGAGCGGAAGGCCGACCAGGTAGACGGCGAAGGTGGCATGCCAGGTCAGCCCACCGAGCAACCCGCCCACCAGCGGCCAGACCAGCCCGCCGACGCTGGTCGCCGTCGAACGCCAGCCCATCACCCGGTCCCGTTCCGCGCCGCGGTAGAAGGCCAGCATCGCGACCGTGGTGGCGGTGAACACCGCTGCCGCGCCCACCCCGAACACCAGGCGGCTGACCATCAGCGCCGGGTAGGAGGTGACCACCAGGCCGGCGCCGCCGCCGAGCGCGTAGACGACCAGGCCGACGATCATCGGCCGACGCACTCCCCACCGGTCGATGGCGCGCCCGAACAGGGGACTCGTGACGGCGATGGCCAGCCCGTGCGCGGTCAGCACGAACCCGGCCAGGGTCCCGGTCACTCCCAGATCTCCCCGGATGACCTCCAGTACCGGCACGATCACCGCGCCGCCCATCACCCCGAGCGTCGACGCTGCCAGCAGAACCACCAGCACAGCCACACCTCCACAATTTGGCACTCAGTGTCAGAGTAACCTCAGTGCCAATAGCTGTCGAGGAGCAAAAGTACCCGAGGGGCGCTAGACTGCGGGCATGACGGGGTCCACTTCGGCAGAACGCGCCCTGCCGCTACGGGAGCGCAAGAAGCTGCGCACGCGCACCGCACTGGCCGACGCCGCCCTGCGACTGTTCCTCGAACGGGGCTACCAGGAAACAACGGTCGACGACCTGGTCGACGCCGTGGAGGTCTCCCGGCGCACCTTCTTCCGGATGTACGAGTCCAAAGAGGACGTCGCGCTGGCCGCCGAACTGGAACTGTGGGACGCCTACGTCGCCGAGGTCGCCGGCCGGGACCTGCACGGGCCCGTGCTCGACTTCCTGCGGGAGACGCTGGTCGCGGCCATCGCCGGGCTCGGCGACGACTGGGACCGGCGCTTCCTCGCCACCCGCGGTCTCGTCGCCCGCACCCCGGTGCTGTGGGACCGCAGCCTCCTACGGTCGATCACCGTCCAAACCAGACTCGTCACCGAACTCGAGACCAAGCTCGGCATCGACAGCCGCGACGACGTCCGCCTGCGGCTGCTGGGAGAGCTGTCCCTGGCCGCCTGGCGCTGCGCCGCCAAGAACTGGATCTCCGGCCGCGGATACGACGGACCGCCCGGCCGCCGCGAGAAACTCGGACGCTGGAAGGGACCCGGCGGAAGTGCTGAACTGATCCGCCGCGTCGAGGACGCCTTCCACGCCATCCCCGGCAGCCTCACCCTCACCGGCCCCTGATGGACCGACGACAACGACAAACCACGCCGGCTACCGTGAGGACACCGGACTACTGGTTCCCCAGGGACTGCCCCCGGGCAATGGCCTGGACACTGCCCACCACATCGCAGGCAGACGCCGACCGGATCCTCGGCCCCGGCGGCGGATGACCTCTCAGAAGAACGGCACTTTCGCGGCGGTGTAGGAGCCGCGGTCGTGGCGGAACACCCGGAACAGCAAGGGAAACTGCTCCGAGAAGCTGCCCGCCCGGCGCACGTGGATGTGTGTGCGCGGTTGGCCCGGTGGCTCACGGAAGTAGCGTTTGGTGCCACCGCGGGTCGTACGGCACGATACGGATCACGCGACTTGGCACCCGCTCAGGCTGCCACAACTCACTCAACGTGATCCTCGTGCTTCTGCCGACGCGTGCCGGATCTCCGGCGCTTGAGCAGGATCGCGCCGATGATCAGCACGGCGAGCGTCGCCAGCAGGGGTAGCACGCCGACGCTGTCCACCCAGCCGGCCACGGTTTCCTGGATGGCGCCTGCTGCCTCGATCACCGGGTCGCCGGCGGCGCCGTCGCCGAAGTACAGGCGCAGCTCATAGATGCCGTAGTAGCCGACGTAGGCACCGACGAGCACGAGCAGTCCGCCGCCGAGCCGGTTGATGTGCGGCAGCATCCGACGGAAGCCGGTGGTCACCGTGGAACCGGCCAGCGCGACCGCGGTCGCCAGCACGCCGACCACCAGCGTCATGCCCACGCCGTAGGCGAGGTAGGCCAGCGCCCCGCCGAGGATCGACCCGCTGCGGAAGGTGGCGCTGGTGACCGCGAGGAACGGGCCGATCGTGCAGGACAGCGACGCGATCGCATAGGCCAGGCCGTAGCCGAACATCGAGCCCAGCCGCGCGGTCGGCGCACCCCGGCTCAGCTTGGGCAGCAGCACGGTGAGCTCGCGTCCGGTCAGCATCCAGACACCGAGCCCGAGCAGGGCGGCACCGATCACCACGGTGACCGCGGGCAAATACTGCTGCACCGAGGCCGCCAGCGGCGCGACAACGAGGCCGAACATGCCGAACACGACGACAAACCCCAACGCCATCGCCACCGTGGCCGCCAGGGCACGGCCCACCAGGGTGATGCGGCTGCGTGTCTCACCGTCGTTGCCGACGACCACGAGAGTCAGGTAGGCGGGAAGCATCGCGAAGCCGCACGGGTTCAGCGCCGCGACCAGTCCGGCGGCCAGCGCGAAGCCCAGCGTCTGCGGATCCATGAGTGCCGGTGGCCGCGGACGATCAGGCGCCCGCGAGCGTGCCGGCGCGCGCCGCGAGGTCCTGTTCGGACAGCGTGCCCTTGACCACGTCCACCGAGCCGTCCGCGCCGATGAACGCGAACGCCGGTTGCGCGGTCACCCCGAATCGCTTCCACACCGCGGCATCGACGTCTGCGAGATGCACGAACGAGTCCAGTTTGTACTTGGACACGAACGCCTGCATCGCGGGCACCTCGTCTTGGGCGGCGACCCCGACGAACGTGACACCCGTGGCGGCTTGCGCGGCGTTGGCCACGGTCGGTGCCTCCCGCTGGCACACCGGGCACCAGGGCGCCCAGAACCACAGCACGGCGGGCTTGCCGGCAAGGCTCTGTCCGGTGAAGTCCTTGCCGTCGACGGTCTTCGCGGTGAACCGAAGCTGTTCGGCGATGGTCGCCGCACCCGGCGCCGCTGTGCCTGGTGCCGCTGTGCTCGGTGTCGTCCCGGGCGCGCCGCCGGGCTGCTGACCGGTGCCCGCGGGCGTGCCGCAACCCGCGATCAGCGCGAACGTGGCGATCATCAGTCCCACGGACCGGAAGAGCCTCACTGCGATCACCTTTCGCCGGGAACGGGTATGCGGGCACCGACAGTAGGCAGTGTGCGGCCCCACCGGTCCGGTGCGCGAGTATCCGTAAGCACGTCGTAATAGCTCCTCACGACTTCTCCGCCACCAGGAGGGAGTAACCGATCGTCCCGCCCGCAACGGCCCGTCTGGCCAGCGCCGTGTAGCGCAACCCGGCGCCGGCCAGGATCTCGGTGTAGGCACGCGGTGAGCGGGCGTCGGCGATGCAGGCCACCCACGCGGCCAGTGTGGTCAACTCCGGTGGCAGCCCGGTCTCGGCCACGGTGACGTCGGTGATACCGACCCGGCTGCCGGGCCGCAGCACCCTCCTTGTCCGGGAACGTACAGAACGCGCACTCACACACCAGCGCGTCGAACGTGCCGACGGGCAGCGGAAGGCGTTCGGCGTCGCCGAGGTGGAACCGGACCTTCCCCGAGAGCCCCG
The DNA here is from genome assembly GCF_004214935.1 of Amycolatopsis suaedae. Lineage (GTDB taxonomy): Bacteria > Actinomycetota > Actinomycetes > Mycobacteriales > Pseudonocardiaceae > Amycolatopsis > Amycolatopsis suaedae. The sequence goes on along the minus strand of NZ_SFCC01000003.1, from coordinate 90,205 downwards.
CCTTCTCCGCCGCGGCGCGTGCCCGCTCCACGGCGGCCGCTTGGTTGTTACCACTGGCCGCACCCGCTTCCGGTCGTGATTCACCTGTGGGTCTCAGGCCAGCAGTGACCACGACCCGGCGCAGCGCGAGTGTCAGCCTGCCGACACCGCTTCGGTCACCCGCCGTTTCGCTGCGGTGCTCTGGGGTAGCGGTGGTCCGGGAGAGCCTGGCCGGGGCGCAGGCCGAGCGGGTCGCGGCCGGGCAGCGGCCGGTAGGTGGCGTCGGCGTCGGTGAAGGTGACCAGGAACGACAGCCGTGCCTCGTCGGTGGTGTTGGCGCCGGCGTAGTGGGCGGTGCGCCCCTGGTGGAACGTCGCGTCGCCGGCCCGCAGCGGGACGGTGACCCGCGGGCTCCAGCGCAGTTCCGGCCAGCGGCGAAACAGGTAGCCGTCCGGGTCGGCGGTGTGCTCGGCCAGCTCCGCCCGGTCCGGCCCGCCACGGCGGTGCGAGCCGGGCAGGAAGGTCAGGCACCCGCGTTCGGCCGGCACGTCGACCAGCGCGATCCACGCGTTGAAGATCAGCCGGGAGTCCAGCAGCGCGAAGGTCAGGTCGTCGTGCCAGCCGGTGGGCGCGCTGTGTGCGGTGTCCTTGCGCAGCACCTCGCCGCCCCACACGCGTAACGGCATGCCGGCCAGCTGCTCGGCGAGCGCGCCGAGCCGGGGATGCAGCGCGAGTTCACGCAGGACGGGGTGATGTTCCCAGGCGTCGGTGGTGGCCACGATGCGGGTGCCGAACTCCTCGTCGGTGTGGCTGGCCGCGGCGAGGGCCTCCTCGGCGGCGGCGCGGAACCGGGCCACCTCGCCGGCGGTGAGCAGCTGGGGCACGTGGGTGAACCCGCGCTCGCGGAAGTCCTCGGCGGCGTCGATCGCTGCCCGGTCCTCCCGCAGCAGACCACCGAATCCGGCGATGCCCTCCGCCAGCGCCTGCTCCTGATCGAGGACGACGCCGGTGACACCGTGGGTTGCCGCGGCCCAGTCGCGGGCGGCGTCCGGGCCGGTGAAGAAGTTGACGTGGCCGCAGGTGCGGTCCACCGACGGGCAGCGGGCGTCACCGGCCTGCCCGGCGAACACGACCGCGGTGCCGGGCTCCCAGTGCGCGGTGTCGCGGTCGACGTGCACGGTGACGGTGTGGCCGGTACCGGGTTCGGTGCCGGTGACGGTCACCGGGACATCGAGCATCGCCGAGATGCCCAGTGCGTCGATGGCACACATCGCGTACACCGTGGTCCCCCCGTCCCAGGTGACCCGGTGCCGGGTCGGGACCGGCGAGAACGGGTAGGCCGCGCGGATCTCGCCCCGCTCGTCGACGGCGAGGACGTCGCGGTCGACCAGTTCGGCCACCACCGCGCGATGATCGGCACCCGACGCCGCGGTGTGCCGCTCCAGGTCCGCCCGCGACGGCACGCGGCCGGTTTCGGCGAACGCCGTCAGCACCCACCGGTGCACGGTTCGCGCCGCCGGTGACAGTGCGCGGGCGGAACCTGCCTTGTTTGGGACAGGGATGATGTCTGTGCTGGTCACAGCCGCACCTTTCGACGAGTTGTGGTGTTCGGCCGCGACCGTATGGTCTGCCCCCGGGGTGAGGGTCAAGTATCCGCGGCACGCTTCGAACTCGTCGATGCGCCGCAGTGTCTCCCGCGCCTGGGCGATCCGCCGGAGCAACCGTGCACGCGAGTGCCGCAGCAGTCCGGCCAGCCGGGGCCCGATGGCCGCGTCGGTTTCGGTCAGCTCGCGGATCTCGGCCACGGTCAGCCCGAGGCCCCGTAGCTGACCGATCAGCTCGACGCACCACAGGGCGTCGGCGGCGAACAACCGGTAGTTCGCCGCGCTCCGGCCGACGCTGTGGATCAGGCCCCAGTCGGTGTACTGGCGCAGCGTCTTGATCGGCACACCGGTTCGGCGCGACAAGTCCCCGACCGTCATCAATCCATTGCTCAACATGGCCGCTCACCAGGGATGTCAGGAGGCACAGCAGGACAGCTTGGTCACGTCACGGGTGAAGGCCTGGGCGGCGAGCTTCAGGCCTTCGGCCATGGTCAGATACGGGCACCACAGGTCGGCCACCTGCCGCACCGTCATGGTGCCGGCCAGCGCGTAGACCGCCGTCGCGATCACCTCACCGGCGCCCTCGGCGAGTACGTGCGCGCCCAGCAGCCGACCGGTGTCGCGGTCGGCGACGAGCTTGATCAGGCCGTGGGTGTTCCGGTTCACCAGCGCACGCGGCACGTACTCCAGCGGCAGCACCCGGCTCTCGGTCGGGTAGCCCCGCTCGACGGCCTGGGCCTCGGTGAGCCCGGCCGCGGCGATCGCCGGACCGGTGAACGTCACCCGCGGCAGGTGGTGGTAGTCCATCGTGCGGCCGGCTTCGGAGAAGGCGTTGCCGGCGACCAGGGTGCCGTGTGCGGCGGCCACGTAGACGAACTGCGGGTGCCCGGTGACGTCTCCGGCCGCCCAGACGCGTGGGTTGCCGGTACGCAGGTTGTCGTCGACCAGGACCTCACCGGATACCCCGGTCCCGACGCCGACCGAGGCCAGGCCGAGCCCGCCGATGAGCGGGCGGCGGCCGGTGGCGGCCAGCACCCGCTCGGCCCGCAGTTCGCCGCGGCCGCCGGTCAGGGTCAGCCGGTATCCGGCCGGGTCGCGGTCGGCGCGGCCGACCGTGGTCCCGGTCAGCACGCGGATGCCCTCGCCGCGGAACACCTTCTCGATCATGGCGCCGATCTCGGGTTCCTCGAACGGCGCCAGCCGCTGGGCCGCCTCCACCACGGTCACCTCGACGCCGAGCCTGCTCCACAGCTGAGCCTGCTCCAGACCGACCGCGCCGCCCCCGAGCACGACCATCGACGCCGGTAACGCGTCCAGCTCCATCGCGGTGGCCGAGGTCAGGTACCCGGCCTCGGCCAGCCCGCCGACCGGGGGTGTCCGCGGGGCGGATCCGGTGGCGATCAGGTAGTGCCCGGCCGTCACGGTGGCCGAACCGCCGCCGGCGAGCCCGACCCGCAGCACCGGTTCCGTCCCCTCGGTGGCGAAGCGGGCGGTGCCGGCCAGGATGTCCCAGCCGTACTCCGCGGCCAGGCCGGCGTACTTCTCCGCCCGCAGCGACTCCACCAGCGCCCGCTTGCCGTCGATCAGGCCCGGCAGATCCACGCCGAACGGGGAGACGGTGACGCCCGGGAACCGGCCGTCCAGGCTGACGTGGCGTGCCTCGGCCGCGGCCAGCAGCGCCTTCGACGGGACGCACCCGGTGTTCACACAGGTGCCGCCCACCGTGCCGCGCTCGATCATCACCACCGACCGGCCCATGCCGCGGGCCGCGATGGCCGCCGCGAACCCCGCGCCACCCGAGCCGATCACAGCCAGGTCGTACCGCATCACCGGCGCCTCCCGTCGACACATTCGCCTAAGCGGATGCGTTCGATGGTAGCCTCATATCCGTTCATCCGCATACATCGGACTATCGACGTGAGGAGTGCCGCCGTGCGCCGGTCCGCGCTGCTGCCCACCGAGCCGAACGGCGTGGAGATGGTGGCCAAGTTCTTCCGCGCCCTGAGCGACCCGGTCCGCCTGCGGCTGCTGGAGTTCCTGCTGCACGACGAGCACACCGTCACCGAATGCGTCACCCACGTCGGCCTCTCCCAAGGCCGGGTCTCCACCCACCTGGGCTGCCTGGCCGACTGCGGCTACGTCGAGGTCCGCCGGGAAGGCCGGTTCGCCTACTACCGCGTCGGCGACCCACGCGTCGCCGAACTGGTGCTGCTCGCACGGTCACTGGCCGCGGACAACGCCACCGCACTGGCCGCGTGCATGCGCATCACCCCGGCGCCCTGACCACCACCTACGCGCCGGCCTGCTGGAAGAGGTCGACCTCGGCTGAGGCGGCTCACCGGAGGGCCGCCAGCGCGGCGCGGGCCAGCTTCTCGTCGTGGGGCCGGTCCAGCTTGCGGGCGAGTTGGGCGAGCCGGTCCAGGGCGGTCCTCGCCTCGTCGAGGTGGCCCGCGGCGCGGCAGGTCTCGGCGTAGGCGTGCAGGCAGTCGATCTCCAGCTGCGCCTCCGCCAGGCCGTCCAGCAACTCGAAGACGTGCCGGTGGTGTTCGAGTGCCTGCCCGGGTGAACCGGTGACGCGCAACGCGACGCCGAGGTGGTTGTGGCACCAGGCCTGCTGGTGCCGCAGGTCGTGCTGCTCTGCCAGGTCCAGCGCGTCGTGCAGGGTGCGCAGTGCCTGCCCGGGCTCGTCCGGGGCGAGCGCGAGGCCGAGGGTGACCAGCCCGGTGATGCGCCCGGGTCCCTCGGCCATGGCCACGGACGCGCGGGCAAGTTCGACGGCGTCGGCGCGGTGGCCCAGGTGCAGGCTCACCCACCCGTCGAAGGCCAGTGCCTGGGCCTGCCCCGCCCGCTGGCCGAGCGTGCCGAACAGCTCGCCTGCCCGGCGGAACTGCTCCTGTGCGGCGGCGAGGTCGCCGAGGTCGCGCCGGGCGAGACCGATGCGCAGCGCCAGGCCGGCGGCGAGCGTGTCGTCCGGTCCGGACAGCAGGGCCTGTTCGTAGGCGGACAGCGCTTCGGCGGGTCGTCCGGCGGCGGCGCGGGCGAAACCCAGGTCCGACAGCAGCTCGGCTCGCTCCGGGTCGCGGCCGAGCCGTCCGGCGGCCGCCGCGGCGGCTTCCAGCATGCGGGTCTGGTCGTCAGTGCCCCGGTGGCGGAAGAACCAGACCCGCATGGCCTGCGGCAGGCCGGCGACCACCTCGTCGGCGCCGAGCCGCACGGCGGCGTCGAAGACGGCGACCAGGTTCGGGTACTCGAGGTCGAACCCGAGCGGCGCGTGCAAGGCGGCGAACCGCACGGCGCCCTGGTCCACGAACTCCCGCACCGGGACACCGGCGGCCTTGGCGGCGGTGACGTTCTTCAGCGCGTTGTCGTCGGTGCCGGTGAGGAAGTGGACGCGGTCGCCGCGCAAGCTTCGGTGTCTGGCCAGCACGTCGGCCTGGACTAGTTCGAGCGCGTGCCCGAGATGTGGCTCGGCGTTGACGTAGGGAATGGCGGTGGTGATGTAGTGGGTCATTGGCGTCCCTCCGCCCAGCCGACGACGGAGAAGGACACCCCGGCGACAGCCGGGGCTTGATCGACTGGTGTCAGCGCACGCCGACGGGCCCCGGGACGGGGCTCGACATCGACACAACGTTCGCGCGCATAGCCCCATGGTGGCAGGCGCGCGGCCAGCCACCAACTTGGTTTTCCGGGGGCACCCGATGACGCACGATCAACCGCCCCGAGCAGCAGACCGAGGGGCCACTTATCGATCACAGGGGCCAATGGCGCGCCGCCAGTCTCCCCCGCTGTCCGCCTGGCTGTGGACAATCACTCCATCGCAGCAACTGGTCAGCCTTCCTGGCCACTGACCGCCACCGACGTGGTCGAGGTCGCCCCGTGGACGCCACGTAGCACGGCGCAAACCCGTGCAGCGCCGTCCTCGGCTCGCAGCCGCGTCCCCACAGGCGGGCGTCTCATCTGCGACAGTCCGGTCTACCTGGTCCGGCGTAGGAGTGAACCTTTCTGGAACGCTGTGACACGACACATCGGCGGGGACGAGGTGACTATGGCGAAGGTACTGCTGGTTGAGGACGATCAAGCGCTCGCGGAGACGCTCGAACTGGCACTCGGAGCCCTCGGACACAAGCTGACCCTGACCGGTTCCGGCGACGAGGCCCTGCGAATCCTGCTGGAACAGCGCAACCCGACCGATGTCGTGCTACTCGATGTCATGCTCCCCGGCTCCGACGGATTCGAGGTGTGCCGGCAACTGCGCAGGCACAGCATGGTGCCGGTGATCATGCTCACCGCACGTGGTGACGCGGTGGACGTAGTCGTGGGACTGGAGGGCGGTGCCGACGACTACGTCGTCAAACCGGTGGAGCCACGCGTGCTGGACGCCCGGATCAAAGCCGTGCTACGCCGGGGGAACCTCACCCGTCAGGCGGAACCCGATCCGGTGATACGGATAGGGCATCTCCGGATCGACCCCGTGGCGATGACCGTGACCAGCGAGGACACCCCGCTTCCGCTGACCGCCACCGAGATGCGCCTGCTTCTGGAGTTCGCCCAGCGCCCGGGCGAGGTCCTCACCCGGCGCGTGCTGCTCGAACGGGTCTGGGAGTACGGCTACCTCGGTGATTCCCGGATCGTCGACACCACCGTCGCACGCCTGCGGGCCAAAGTGGACCGGGACGGCACGGCACCGTTGATTCGGACGGTACGTGGGGTCGGCTACCGGCTCGAACGACCGTGAGGCGACCCCGGCTGACGCGGACCAGCCTGCGCCTGTGGATCGTGGTCACGATCTTGTTGCTGTCGGCGGCCGCTGCCACCTCCACCGCGTTCGTGGCCTATCAGATCCAGTCCGACGACGTGCGCGAGCGGTTCACCACCTGGTCCAGTCTTTCGTTCGCCGCCGACCTCAACCACCTCGCCACCACCGACCAGGCGTCGTCGAACTGGGAACGGGCATGGCAGGTCGACGATTTCCTGTCGAGCCGTTACGGAGTCCAGTTCGCACTGTACGACTTCGGCGAGGGCAGCCGGGCCCGGCCGCGGCCGGCGGAGGACGCCTATCCGGCTGACAGCGCCATCGCCGGGTTCGCTCCGATCGAGGTTCCCGTCGCGGTCATGGACCGTGCCCTCGCCACACCCGCGTTCGCCGGCGTGACACCGGCACACCTGCCGGGACCGAATTCCACCTATGTCGTTCTCGGTGGCCTGCTGCGCCCAGGCCTGGTGCTCGTCGAGTTCTACGACGCACGCGACGTCGACACCGAGCTGGCCGGCCTGCGGTCGACCCTCACCTGGTTGGCGGCCGGAATCGCCGCGACAGGCGTCCTGATCGGCCTGCTCGTCGCCGCCCTGGTGAACCGGCCGATCAAGGCGGTGACCAAGGCCGCGCACCGCCTTGGAGCCGGCGAGCTCGATGTACGGCTGCGGGCCGTCGGCACCTCCGAGACCGCGGACCTCGCGCACTCGTTCAACCGGATGGCCGACCGCGTCCGCGACGCGATCACCCAACTTCGTGCCAAGGAGAAGCAACAGCGACAGCTGCTCGCGGACGTGGCACACGACCTGCGGACACCGTTGGCAACGATCCTCGCCGCGGCGGAAGCCGTCGGACAGCTTCCCGTGCATGCCCAGGCACGTGCCCTCCACCTGCTCACCGAGCGCACCCGCAGGCTCGCGACCCTCGTCGACGACCTGCTGGAGATCTCCCGGCTCGACGCCGGCGTCGCCGAACTGCACCGTGACCGGGTCGATCTGGGTGATCTGGTCATCTCGGCCGCCGATCTCGTCGCTCCCAGCTCCGAGGTCCAGGTGACCGGAACGGCGACCCTCCAGGCCGACCCCCGCCGCGTGTTCGCCATCGTGAGCAACCTGATCGATAACGCGCTACGCCATGGCGCGCCACCTGTGGATATCAGGATCACCGCGTCACCCGACGAGGTCTCGATCCGTTGTCAGGACTCGGGCCCCGGAGTTCCGGAGGAATCACTGGCCACACTGTTCGACCGGTTCGTGCGGGCCGACCGCGGGCGAGAAGCATCCGGCGGCAGTGGCCTGGGGCTGGCGATCGCGCAGGCCAACGCCCGGTTGCACGGCGGCCGGATCACGGTGGCGAACACCCCGGACGGTGCGTGCTTCACGGTGGTGCTGCCGGTCATCGCCGAGTGAGCACATCCGCGCCCGGATGCAGATCCGGACCGCAGTCGTCCAGCGGCCGGTCGGTCTGCCACGCGTCCCGCCCGGGCACCACCGCGGCCGCGTAGTCACGCAGTTCACGCAGGTGCGCCGGCGAGCCGACGGCGTCCTTGCGAACCCAGTCCCCATTGGGCAGGACGGGATCGCGGTAGTCGATGACGACGTCGTAATCCCTGACCATCCGCGGGTCCGAGGTGATCCCGTTGCCCATCGCCCAGTCGCCGCGTGAGTGGATGAACGTGGGCCGCCACCGGTCGAACACGTCGTCACGGAGCCCCGCCTCGTCATCGCGCGCCAGCCGCTCGGCCACCGCGGCGTTGGCGAGACCGGCCATGTCGATCAGTTCGAGCCTGCTCGTCAGGGCCGTGCCACCCATGTCCGGGGCGAGCAACGACGCGCGTTCGGCACCGATGATGCCGGCGTAGGTGTTGAACGTCAGGCCGAACCGGTTGGCCACGTAACACAGGGGAACGGTGGGGTAGCGCACGAACGCGTTGGACGCCGCGACGAAACCAGGGCCCGAGTTGATGATCGCCAGCACCGTCACCGCGGCGGCCGCCGCGATCCCGCGGCCGGTAGTCGCCAGCCGGGCCAGCAGCAGTGCCGCGGTGAGCGTCGCCAGTACCCAGACAGGCGTGGCGAATCGGTACCACGCCATCCAGTCTCCTTCGAGGATGACGAACGCTGCCGCCCCCAGCACGAGCACGATCAGCAGCACGTGCAGGCCGGCCCGCCACCAACTCGGGTTGACCAGCGCGTACGCGACCAGCACGACGAACGCCACCGCCATGAACACGCCCACGTACTCAGCCAGTTCCAGCAGGCGCACGACGTCGTGGAACCCGGGCAGGTCCTGCTCTTTAGCGGTCGCCGTGTTCGGCAAGAGCTTGCCGAAGACGGCGAGGCGCCACCCGAGATAGGCGCCGACCGGCACGACGAAGACCGCCATCGACAGCAGTCCCGCCCGGACCCGGTCGGCAACGACGTGCTGGCGCGCGCACGTGACGAGCGCGAGTGGGTAAGCCAGAACGTAGATCGCGCCGTCCGGTCGTGTCAGCAGGATGAACGCGGCGATCACGCCCGCCCCGACAGCGATGCGCCAGGTCGGCAGGTTGCCGTCCAGTGTGGCAACGAAAAGCAATACTGCCAGCCAGCACACGGCCATGGCGAACAACGAGTTCTCAAGACCGGAGAAGGACCAGACGACGTAGGAGGGGTTGGCCGCCAGCGCCACGCCGACAACCGCGGTGACCATCCAGGCACGCCGGAACACCCGACGCGCGGCCACCGCGCACGCGATCAGTGTGCCCACACAGCACAACCAGGCCACAGCCTTGGGGAAGAGCACGTAGTCCGGGATACCGAGGACGACTCCGCCCTGGTCGAAAACTCCGAGCACGCGGCCAAGTACGTGTACGGCCAACCAGGTCGGGTTGGAGAACCCCTCCACCACGGGGGCGCCGGGCTGCAGGACGGGGCCTTCGCCACTGGCGATCATCCGGGCATAGGCGAAGGTGATGCCAGCGTCGTCGACGATCCACTTCCCGTACCTGAGTGCGTGCACGCCAAGCGCCACCGCACCCAGCAGCACGGCCCACGCAAGCGAGGTCACCCGGGCACGGCGGCCGGTGACGGATTCGGCTGTGATCATGCCAGCCGACGCTAGGACCGTCCCTCGTTACACAGGTGGCACGTGATCACCAGCTCCGTGACTTTTGTGACGGCGTGGCCGTCACAAACGCTTCGCCAACGCCTACCCGCCGCAGTGACGTGCACGGTGCTGGGGATCTCCCGGCAAGCCCATGTGGTGAGAAGCCCGAGCGGAAGTCCGACCCCGCGCCGGGCACCGGTGGCTGGCGCACACACGTGATCGTCCGCCCCAACGGTCAGGGCGGACACGCCGCCGATGAGTTCCTGGAGTTTGCGGGCCGGCTACCCGACATCGCGGAAACCGCGGAGAGGATGAACGACGTCATGACGTCCCAAAACGACCTCGGGGCGAGCAGCGAATCCGCTGCTCGCCCCGAGGGTGGGTGCTGTACGTACCCCCGATGGGATTCGAACCCACGCTACCGGCGTGAGAGGCCGGCGTCCTAGGCCGCTAGACGACGGGGGCTAGGAACTTCCCTTTGTTGCGAGAGGTAACTTACCAGACCGGTTTTTCCCTCTTGCAGCTGGGGTACCAGGACTCGAACCTAGACTAACTGAACCAGAATCAGTCGTGCTGCCGATTACACCATACCCCAATGATGGCGCCGTTCCGGCCGAGACCGGCTCAGCACCACCGAGAAGAAATAGTAGACCACGCCCGGCGGGCCCCCTCAGCGACCCCACCACACGGGGCCGCCAGATCAGCGTGGTATTGGCACGCCGACCCGCGCGAACTCGCAGACCAGCAGCTCGGGGAGGGCGGCGAGGTCCTGGATGACGTGGACGCCCGTGGGCACGTCGGTCTCGCCACCGGGGCGGTTCAGCCACACGCCGGCCAGGCCGGCCCGCACAGCGCCGACGGCGTCGGTGTCCAGCTTGTCGCCGACGTGGACGGCCTCGGCCGGGTCGCAGCCGAGCGCGAGGCACACCGAGTGGAACATCTCCGGGTCGGGCTTGGCCACGCCCAGCTCACCGGCGATGGCCACGTGGTCGAAGAACGGAGCCAGCCCCAGCGTCGCCAGCTTCGCGCGCTGGTGACGGCCCGAGGCGTTGGTCACAGCGGCGACGTACAGGCCGGCGGCCCGCAGCCACTCCAGGCACGCGACGACGTCGTCGAACAGCCGCCACGAGCTGTGCAGGATCTCCAGTCTTCGCCGCTCGAAGTCGGCCGCGTCGGCGTCGATACCCAGCTCGGCCAGGAAGCACTCGCTGCGTAGCCGGTGCATCGAGCCGTAGTCCAGTTCACCGGCCACGACCTTCGCCACGTAGCGATCGGTGATCGTCTCCCAGAGCGACCACAGGTCGGATCGTCCGAGCAGGACACTCAGCGCCCGGCGGCCGGAAGCCGAGAAGTCGACAAGGGTGTCGTCGATGTCCAGACAGACCAAGCGCAGGGAGGGAGGTGCCCAGGGGTCGGGGTGCCCCGGCGGCGCCGCGGCGGTTTGCGTCTGTGTCGGGGAGGCAAGCGCAAAATCCACTCAGAGAGGCTAGGGCAGTTGACGCTCTGCCGATTCGACCAACGAGGTGAACAATGGCGCCCCTTTGGAGACGATTCGATCTACGCTGGGTTGCTAGGTACCCCGCGACGCAACCTACCCAGTGAGATTTCTCGCCCGAGCAGCTCCATCGATTCGTACAACGGTGGGGACACCGTGCGACCGGTTACCGCCACCCGAACGGGCGCGAACGCCTTGCGGGGCTTGAGTCCCAGGCCGTCCACCAACGCGCCCTTGAGGGCCTCCTCGATGGCCTCGGTGGTCCATTCGGGCAATGCCTCCAGCGCCTCGATCGACGCCCGCAGCACGGGCTCGGCGTCCGGGCCCAGCGCCTTGGTGGCGGCGGCCTCCTCGGGGGCGAACGTGGCCTCGTCGACGAACAGGAACCGCACCATGTCCACCGCGTCGGACAGCACCGTCACCCGCTCCTGGACCAGCGGCGCGATGGCCCGCAGGCGCTCCAGCTGCTCGGGGGCGGGCTCGGCGGGCAGCACACCGGCCGTGACCAGGTACGGAACGACCCGCGCGGCGAAGTCCGCCACGTCCAGCGCCCGCACGTGCGTGCCGTTGATGGCCTCGGCCTTCTTCAGGTCGAAGCGTGCCGGGTTGGCGCTCACCTTGGTGATCTGGAACGCCTCGACCAGCTCGGCGACGCTGAAGATGTCCCGGTCGTCGGCGATCGACCAGCCCAGCAGCGCCAGGTAGTTCAGCAGTCCCTCGGGCACGAAACCGCGGTCGCGGTAGTTGAAGAGGTTCGAGGAAGGGTCGCGTTTGGACAGTTTCTTGTTGCCCTCCCCCATCACGTAGGGGAGATGACCGAACTCCGGCACGAACTCGGCAACGCCCACCCGGCGCAGCGCCTGGTAGAGCGCGATCTGCCGCGGCGTCGACGGCAGCAGGTCCTCGCCACGCAGGACGTGCGTGATGCGCATGAGCGCGTCGTCGACCGGGTTGGTCAGCGTGTACAGCGGCTCGCCGTTGGCACGCACGAGCACCGGGTCGGGGATGGTCCCGGCCGGGAAGCTGATCTCGCCACGGACCAGGTCGGTCCAGCCCAGGTCCTCGGCAGGCATGCGCAGCCGCAGCACCGGCTGCCTGCCCTCGGCGCGGAACGCGGCGCGCTGCTCCTCGGTCAGGTCCCTGTCGAAGTTGTCGTAGCCGAGCTTCGGGTCCTGACCGGCGGCCTTGCGACGGGCCTCGACCTCGTCGTTGGTCGAGAACGCCTCGTACAGCTCGCCCGCGGCGAGCAGCTTGGCCGCGACGTCGGCGTAGACGTCGCGGCGCTCACTCTGCCGGTACGGCCCGTACGGCCCGCCGACCTCGGGCCCCTCGTCCCAGTCCAGCCCGAGCCAGCGCAGCGCGTCGAGCAGCGCCTCGTACGACTCCTCGGAGTCGCGGGCCGCGTCGGTGTCCTCGATGCGAAACACCAGCTTGCCGCCGTGGTGCCGGGCGAACGCCCAGTTGAACAGGGCGGTGCGGATGAGCCCCACGTGCGGCGTGCCGGTGGGCGACGGACAGAAGCGGGCGCGAACAGGCGTGGCAGTAGTCATAGCCCGATCAGCGTATCGCCCTTGACGCACTGCTCGGCGCGGGTGCATCCTCAAGTTATTCAACAACCGATGAAATGGGGTGGTGGTGATGACCAGGCGCACGACCTGCGCGGTCATCGGAGGCGGTCCGGCCGGCATGGTCGCGGGGCTGCTGCTGGCGCGAGCCGGCATCGAGGTGACCGTCCTGGAGAAGCACGGCGACTTCCTGCGGGACTTCCGCGGCGACACCGTCCACCCGTCGACCCTGGACCTGCTGGACGAGCTGGGCCTCGGCGAGCGCTTCGCCGCGCTGCCGCAGAGCAAGGTGGAGGGCGTCGCGTTCCCCATCGACGACGAGAACCAGCTGGTCTTCGCCGACCTGACCCGGCTGAAGAACGCCCGCCCCTACATCGCCATGGTCCCGCAGTGGGACTTCCTGAACCTGCTGGCCGACGCGGGCGCCGAGGAGCCGGCGTTCACCCTGGAGATGAACGCCGAGGTCACCGAGCTGATCCGGGAGGGGGACGCGGTGCGCGGGGTCCGCTTCAGGCGTACCGACGGCTCGGTCGAGGAGCTGCGCGCGGACCTCACCATCGCCGCCGACGGCCGGTGGTCGCTGGCCAGGCGGCAGGCGAACCTCACGCCGCACGAGTTCCCGGTGCCGATCGACGCCTGGTGGTTCCGGCTGCCGCGCCACCCCGGTGAGACGACCGGGTTCCTCGCGCCCCGGATGGGCAACGGCCACTTCGCGGTGGTCATCCCGCGCGAGGGGTACTACCAGATCGCCTACATCGCGCCGAAGGGCAGCGACCCGATGATGCGGGCGGCAGGCGTCGAACGGTTCCGCGACCGCATCGCCGACGCGGCCCCGCTGTTCGCCGACCGGGTGGACGCCATCGAGTCGATGGACGACGTCAAGCACCTCGACGTCCGGCTCAACCGGCTGCACCGCTGGCACACCGAGGGCCTGCTGTGCGTCGGCGACGCCGCCCACGCCATGTCACCGATCGGCGGAGTCGGGATCAACCTCGCCGTGCAGGACGCCGTCGCCGCCGCACACCTGCTGGCCGGGCCGCTGAAGCGGGGCAGGGTGACCACCGCCGACCTGGCGAAGGTCCGCAAGCGCCGGTGGCTGCCCACCGTGCTCGTGCAGACGTTGCAGCGCATCCTGCACCGCCAGGTGATCAAGCCGGTGCTGGACGGCCGCCGCGACGGCCCGCCCAAGCCCATGGTCAAGCTGGTCGAGACGGTGCCGCTGGCGTCGTACCTGCCCGCGCGCCTGATCGGCGTGGGCTTCCGGCCCGAGCACGCACCGGAGTTCGCCAGGAGGAGCCCCGCGGCTACCCGGTGACCGGGTTGGTCAGGGTGCCGATGCCCTCGACCGTGATCGAGACCTGCTGCCCGTCGGCGATCGGGCCGACACCCTCCGGGGTGCCGGTGAGGATCACGTCGCCGGGCAGCAGCGTCATGACACCGGAGACGAACTCGATCAGCTCGGGGATCTTGTGCACCAGGTCCGACGTCCGGCCGTCCTGCTTCAGCTCACCGTCCACTTCGGACGTCAGCCGCAGGTCGGCGGGGTCGAGCGAGGTCTCGATCCACGGGCCGAGCGGGCAGAACGTGTCGTACCCCTTGGCCCTGCCCCACTGCCCGTCGGACTTCTGCTGGTCGCGGGCGCTGACGTCGTTGGCCACGGTGTAGCCGAGCACGACGCTCGCCGCCCGCGCCGCTGGCACGTTCTTCACCGGCTGGCCGATCACCACCGCCAGCTCGCCCTCGAAGTCGACCCGCGACGAGCTCGGCGGCAGCTTGATGGCCGCGTTCGGGCCGATGACGCTGGTCGACGGCTTGAGGAAGATCATCGGCGACTCGGGCACCTCGTTGCCGAACTCCGCCGCGTGCTTGGCGTAGTTGCGGCCGACGGCGATGACCTTCGTCGGCAGGATCGGCGCCAGCAGCCGCACGTCGGCCAGCGGCCACTGCTTGCCGGTGAAGTTGGGCTCACCGAACGGGTGCTCGGCGATCTCACGGACACGGGCGTCGTCACCGTCCCCCTCGACTGAGGCGAACGCGACACCACCGGGATGAGCGATTCGGGCTAGACGCACGCGGGCGAGTCTACCCGCATGCTCTTGTGCACCAGCGCGTCACACAGCGCCAGCCAGCTGGCCTCCACGATGTTGCCGTGCACGCCGACCGTCGTCCACTCACGCTCGCCGTCGGACGTCTCGACCAGCACGCGGGTGACGGCGTCGGTGCCGGGATGGCCGGGCAGGATGCGGACCTTGTAGTCGGCCAGCTCGACGCTGTCCAACCAGGACAGGTGCGGCGACAGCGCCTGACGAAGCGCGGCGTCCAGTGCGTGCACCGGCCCGTTGCCCTCGGCGGTGGCGATCACCCGCTGCCCGGCGACGTGCACCTTCACCGTCGCCTCCGAGGAGACGACGCCGTCGGCGCGGTGGTCGAGCACGACCCGGTAGGACTCCAGCAGGAACGGCGGCACGGCCAGCGCCTCGGCCTGCTCCCCGCCGACCTCGCGGCGCAGCAGCAGCTCCAGCGACGCATCGGCGGCCTCGAACGACCAGCCCTCGGCCTCCAGCCGCTTGACCTTGTGCACCGCACTGGTCAGCGCCTCGGGCCGGCCGGCAAGGTCAACCCCGAGCTCACGTCCCTTGAGTTCGAGGCTGGCCCTGCCGGCCATCTCGGTGACCAGCACCCGCATGTCGTTGCCGACAGAAGATGGATCGATGTGGTTGTACAACAACGGATCCACCTTGATCGCGCTCGCGTGCAACCCCGCCTTGTGAGCGAAGGCCGACGCCCCTACGTAAGCCTGGTGGGAGTAGGGGGCGATGTTCGCGATTTCGGCAAGAGCATGGGAGACGCGGGTGAGCTCGGCGGCGCCTCCGGTCGGGAGCACCTCCATGCCGAGCTTGGTCACCAGGTTTCCCGTCACGGCGAACAGGTCGGCGTTGCCTGCCCGTTCCCCGTAACCGTTCGCGGTGCACTGCACGTGCGTGACACCCGCCTGGACGGCTGCGACGGTGTTGGCCACCGCGCAGGAGGTGTCGTCCTGGCAGTGGATGCCGAGCCGGAAGCCGGTCCGGTCCCGGACCTCGCGGACGGTGTCGGCGATTCCCAGCGGCAGCTGACCGCCGTTGGTGTCGCACAGCACCAGCACGTCCGCGCCCGCCGTGGCGCCCGCGTCGAGCACCCGCAGCGAGGTGTCCGGATCGAACGCGTAGCCGTCGAAGAAGTGCTCGGCGTCCAGGAAAACCCGCCTGCCCTCCGACACCAGGAACGTCACCGTGTCCGCCACCATCGCGCAGGCCTCGTCGACGTCTGCCCGCAACGCCCGCTCGATGTGCCTTCTGTCCGATTTGGCCACCAGGGTCACCACCGGCGCCCTGGAGTCCAGCAGTGCCCGCACCTGCTGGTCCTCCTCGGCGGCGACGCCGGCCCGCCGGGTCGATCCGAACGCGACGAGTGCGGCGTGCTTGAGCTGCAGCTCCCCCGCCGCCACCCTGGCGAAGAACTCCGTGTCCTTCGGCAGCGCGCCGGGCCAGCCGCCCTCGATGAATCCCACCCCCAGCTCGTCCAGCAGCCGCGCGACCGCGAGCTTGTCAGCGACCGAGTAGCTGATCCCCTCCCGCTGCGCGCCGTCACGCAGGGTCGTGTCGTAGAGGTGGAAATCGTCGCCGAGTGCGGTTCCGGCCGGTTCCGTGCGGGTCACGGGAGTTTCTCCTGGGTGGTGGGAAAGGTTTTAAGGCAAACAAAAAACCTCCCGCATCGGGATGCGAGAGGTCTGCGCGCCGGGTGCTTCCAGAACACCTACCCGGCGCGCCTGCGGATAATGATCACGGCAGAGCGAGTCACCCGGGCATCATGACACACGCCGCGAAGCCCGTCCATGGCGTGGGCGGTTCTTCCCACTATCTGGTCACCTCATGGCAAAGAAAAACGCCCACGGCGACCACCGTGGGCGTTTCCGGAGAAGCTCAGCTCAGCTGGCGGGTGCTGGACGACACCAGTGCCGCCAGCCGGTCGCCGATGGCGTGCGTCGAACCCGGCGAGGCCTGATCACGGGTGGCCAGGTCGAAGGCGACCGACGCCTCGATGCGGCGCGCGGCCTCCTTCTGGCCCAGGTGGTCCAGCAGCAGCGACACCGACAGCACCGCGGCCGTCGGGTCGGCCAGGCCCTGGCCCGCGATGTCCGGCGCGCTGCCGTGCACCGGCTCGAACATGCTCGGGTTGCGACGGGTGATGTCGAGGTTCCCGCTGGCCGCGAGGCCGATGCCACCGGTCACCGCGGCGGAGAGGTCGGTGACGATGTCGCCGAACAGGTTGTCGGTGACGATCACGTCGAACCGCGACGGGTCGGTGACCAGGTGGATCATCGCGGCGTCCACGTGGGAGTACGCCACGGTCACCTCGGGGTGCTCCAGCGACACCTCCTCGACGACCCGCGACCACAGTGAACCGGCGTGCTCCAGCACGTTGGTCTTGTGCAGCAGCGTCAGGTGCCTGCGCGGCCGCTGCTCGGCGCGGGCGAACGCGTCGGCCACCACCCGGCGGATGCCGAACGCGGTGTTGACGCTGACCTCGGTGGCGATCTCGTGCTCGGTGTCCTTGCGCAGCAGGCCGCCGTTGCCCGCGTACGGACCTTCGGTGCCCTCGCGCACGACGACCATGTCGATGTCGCCGGGGTCGGACAGCGGGCCACGCACACCCGGGTAGAGCCGCGCCGGGCGGAGGTTGACGTGGTGATCCAGCTCGAACCGCAGCCGCAGCAGCAGGCCGCGCTCCAGGATGCCGCTGGGGACCGTCGGGTCGCCGACGGCGCCGAGGAGGATGGCGTCGTGCTGGCGCAGCTCGCCGAGCACCGACTCGGGCAGCAGTTCGCCGGTGGAGTGCCAGCGGGCGGCGCCGAGGTCGTAGTTGGTGACCTCCGCGTCGGGTACGACTTCGCCGAGAACTTTGAGCGCCTCGGTGACCACCTCGGGCCCGATCCCGTCACCTGGGATCACAGCGAGCCGCATCCACACACCTCCGTCGACAGGGGTCCGGCGTCCCGGATGGCCCATCAGCTACAAACTTCCAGCGACGGCAGGTTACCGGCTGCCGACAATCGGCCGAAGCCGCACCACCCTTCCGCCTGAGCTTCCCGGACTCCGAGACACCCAATAGTGTCACCCGCTAGGCCAACAGGTACAACAAGCGGCTTTTCACATGTCCGGTTCTACCCAATGCCGTGAAGGGGGCCCTCACGGCGTCTGATGCCGTGAGGGCCGCCTTCACGGACTTCGCTACGGCGACACCGCGGGAGCCTGGACGGTGGTGACCGAGGCGCGGGCGCCTGCCGCGTTGTGGTGGTGCAGCGCCAGCAGGCCGAGGAACGTGTCCTTGCCAGCCGACTCCGCGTCGCGGTTGACCACCAGCGCCGTTCCCGGCCTGGCCAGGTAGGTCAGCGCGGCGTCGCCGCCGCCCTGGACCCAGTAGCCGGGCGAGGTGGCGTCGAACGACACCGCGGGCGTGCTGTCGATGACCGAACTGCCCGGCGCCCGGTAGTACCCGGTCGTGCCGACCGTGTAGCTGATCCGGTGGGTGTCGGCGTTCGGGTCGATGCCCAGCGCGGTCAGCCGGACCGGCAGCACCACGACGTTGCTGTCGAACACGTTGGTGTCCACGTCGCCGAAGTGGCCGTTCAGCGGCTGGACGTCGACCGTGCGCGGTCGCGGCCCGGTGATGTCGACCGTCACCACCAGCAGCACGTCGGTGCCGGTGCTCTTCGACACGTAGGTCTCGAAGTCCGGCCTGCCGTCGCCGGTGGTGTCGATGTCGACGAACGGGACGGTGTTGCTGCCCAGGTTCGCCCAGTCGCTCCAGGTGGCGACGCCGAACGCGAGCAGCGCGTCGCCCGGGTTGCCCTGCTGGCGGGCCAGCGGGGCGGTCGACGTGGCGCCGACGTAACGGATGTCACCGCCCTTCGCCGTGCCGTTGATCGTGCAGCCCTCGGTCACGTCGCCGGCGCATTCGGGCAGCTGCGGCGACTGGGCCTGCAGCTCGAACACGCTGACCAGCGACCGGTACGCCTGGCTGCCCGTGCCCTGCGTGACACCGCGGCCACCGAGGTTGAGCACGGCCTGCGTCTGCCCGGCACCGAAGCCGATCGCACCGGGGGTGGTGATCGCGGCGACCGGCTTCGGGGCGGCGTAGACCGGCACCCGCAGCCCGACGGTGGCGCCTGCCTTCGGCGTGAACACCACCTTGCCGGACGCGTCGGCGAGGAACTGCCTGGCCAGGCCGGCCTGGACGGTTTCCATCGTCGGGTCGATGACCTTGCGCAGTGCCTTCGGGTCGTCGATCTTCAACGTCACCCGCACCGTGCCGATGCCACGCGGGCTGAGCTTCAGCGACGCCTTGTCCAGCTCGTAGCGCACCCCGGGCAGCTGGGTGACGCCCTGGTAGGCGACCCCGAACTCGACCGGCCGGACGCCCTTGTTGACCACCTTGAGCGTCTTGGTCAGCGACACCGGGCCGGCGGCCTCGACGGTGCCGAACGTGGCACTCACCGAACCGGGGTTGTCCATGACGTAGGCCAGTACCTCGTTGTCCAGCGCGGCCTTGGCGTCCACCCTGCCGGAGCCGACGCGCTGCGGCGCGTAGACCGCACCCGCCTGCGACTTGATGTCGGCACCCGCGGTGTTGACCACCGCGGCCTTGACCTCCTCGACCGTCCAGTCCGGGTGGGCCTGGCGGATCAGCGCCGCGATACCCGAGGTGTGCGGGGCCGCCATCGAGGTACCCGACAGCACCGTGCGGTCGTTGCCGCTGCCACTGAACGCCGAGGCGATCGAGTCACCCGGCGCGGCCACGTCCGGCTTCACGCTCGGGCCGCGGACGCCCCGCGAGGTGAAGCTACTCGGTGTGTCCACAATGGACTGGTCGAACGTCTGCAGCGCGGCGCGGCCGGTGCCTGCCATCCGCACCCGCAGCGTGCCCGCGTCCAGCGCGGGGCGCAGTGCCGTGGTGGCCGACCCGGTCAGCTGGAACGTCGGCAGGGTCGCGTTTCCGGCGATCCCGGCGGCGAAGTGCTCCAGTTTGGACGTGAACAACGCGCCCTTCGCGCCCGCCTGCTCGGCGTTGGACGAGCGGGCCACCGAGCCGCACTGCCGGGTGGCGTCGTTGTCGTCCCACTCCAGCCAGACGATCTTGCCCGCGACCGCGGCGCGGTCGGCGTCGGAGTACGGGTCGCAGCCGTCGTCGTTGGCCGCCGAGATCCGGGTGACGTCGCCGGTCAGGTCCAGCGTGTCGTAGCCGGCGAACTCCTGGCTGAACTGGCCGGTGCGCTGACCCGGCGGGGTCACGGATTCCACGACGTCGCGCACCACCGAGGCGTCCCGGCTGCTGGCCACGGTCAGCGCCTCGGGCGTGTTGCCCGGCGAGCCGCCGATGTCGTACAGGTCGCCGCCGTTGCCGCCGGAGAACACCGGGAGCACGTTGTTGGCGGCGAGCTTGCGCACGAACAGCGAGTCGGGGTCGTCGGGTGCGCCGTAGTCGCTGCCCAGCGACAGGTTGACCAGGTCGAGGTGGTCGGTGAAGTCGCCGTCGCCGTCCGGGTCGAGTGCCCAGTCCAGCGCCTGCGACGTCACGTTCGTCGAACCGTGGCAGCCGAACACCTTGATCGCGTAGATGAGCGCCTTCGGCGCGGTGCCCGGACCGATGCGCATCGCGCCGACGGTCTCCGGGGTCAGCTTCGGGTAGTCACCGGTGAACGTCGAGCCGTCGGCGTTGACGCCGAACCCGGCGGCGGTACCGGCGACGTGGGTGCCGTGCGAACCGCAGGAGATCGGGTTGGGGTCGGGCTTGGGGACGGTGACCTCGCCCTGCCCGCCCGAGTCGTAGTCGTCGCCGACCAGGTCCGTGCCGCCGACCACCTTGGCGGTCGGGAAGAACGACGGGTCGATCTTGGTGCGGTCGATGGCCCGGTACGCCTCCTTGGTGCCCGGGCCGCCGAAGTGCGCGTGGGTGTAGTCGACGCCGTCGTCGATGACGCCGACGCGGATGCCGTCGCCGAGACGGCCGGTCTGCTGCCAGACGTTGAGCGTCCTGGTGAGCTGGACGGCGCTGGTGTTGGTGCGGGTCTTCGGCACGACCGTGCGCACGGAGACCACGTCGTCGCGCTTGGCCAGCTCACGCAGGTGGCCCGCGTCGGCGGTGACGACGGCGCCGGGCACGGCGTTGGACGTCTCGGCGAGCAGCTTCGTACCGGCGTCACCGGAGCGCAGCTGGCCGACCACGGAGTCGACGGCGCCCTCGGTCTCGGTCTTGGCGGCGCGGGCGGCCCGCTTGGCCTGCTCCTTGCCGCGTCCGCGCTCGGCGTTGAACGCGTCGACGGCCGGGCGCTTGGCCAGCTCGACGAACGCGGTCACCCTGCCTTCCTGGGCGTGCAGCCGCGGCGACAGTTTGTCCTTGAGGGGCCCGGCGTCGGACTTCGCCGGGGCCACGGCGTCCGCGAGTGGCGGAGTCTGCGCCGTGGCGCCCGGCGTGCCGAACACGGTGGCCGCCAGCACCGCGGTGAACACCACGGCCGACGACCGGAGCGGTCTGTGTCTCATGGCGGGCAACCTAATCGCGTCCGCGACCTACTTTGGTAGGCCCGGACGGGTCGGTTACCTATCCGAGACGATCAGTCGAAGTTGACCGCGCGAATGGTCTTCGCGCCGACGACGGTGCCGATCGGCTCCAGCACGTGCGCGTCGACGGACCGGTCGACCCGCAGCAGCATGACGGCGTCGGCGCGATCCCGGGTCTGGCTGATCTGCGCGGCCTCGATGTTGACCCCGGCCTCGCCGAGCAGCGTGCCGACGCGGCCCATGATGCCCGGGCGGTCCGGGTACTCCAGCAGCAGCACGTTGCCCTCGGCCCGCAGGTCGAACGACCGGCCGTTGACCTCGACCAGCTTCTCCACCTCGTCCTTGCCGGTGAGCGCACCGGACACGGTCAGCGTGCTGCCGTCGGAGTGCACCGCGCGCACGGTGACCAGGCTGCGGTGGTTGGGGCTCTCGGACTCGGTGGTCAGCTCGACCTGGACACCCAGTTCCTCGGCCAGCCGGGGCGCGTTCACGAACGTCACCTGCGTGTCGACCACGCCGGCGAACACGCCACGCAGGGCCGCGAGCCGCAGGATGCCGACCTCCTCGCCGGACAGCTCGCCGCGCACGACCACGGTGACCGTCTGCGGCGCCTTCGGGCGCAGCGCGGTGAGCACGGTGCCCAGCTTCTGGGTCAGCGACAGGTACGGCCGCACCTCCTCGCCGACGGTGCCGCCCGCGACGTTCACCGCGTCGGGCACGAAGTCGCCACGCAGGGCCAGCAGCACCGAGCGGGCGACGTCGGTGCCCGCGCGGTCCTGCGCCTCGGCGGTCGACGCGCCGAGGTGCGGCGTGACGACGACGTTGGGCAGCTCGAACAGCGGGCTGGAGGTGGTCGGCTCGGTGGCGAACACGTCGATGCCCGCGCCGCCGACGTGCCCCTCACGGATGGCGGCGGCAAGCGCGTCCTCGTCGACCAGGCCGCCGCGGGCGGCGTTGACGATGATGACGCCCGGCTTGGTCTTCTTCAGTGCGTCGGCGCCGATGAGGCCCTTGGTCTCCGGGGTCTTCGGCAGGTGGATGGAGATGGCGTCGGCCTGCTCCAGCAGCTCGTCCAGGCTGAGCAGCTCGATGCCGAGCTGGGCGGCGCGGGCGGCCGAGACGTAGGGGTCGTAGGCGACCAGGCGGGTACCGAAGGCGGCCAGGCGCTGGGCGAACAACTGACCGATCTTGCCGAGGCCGACCACGCCGACGGTCTTGCCGTTGAGCTCGATGCCGCTGTAGGAGCTGCGCTTCCACTCCCCGCCACGCAGACTCTGGTCGGCGGCGGGCACGCGGCGTGCGACGGCCAGCAGCAGGGCGACGGCGTGCTCGGCCGCCGAGACGATGTTCGACGTCGGCGCGTTCACCACCAGCACGCCACGCTCGGTGGCGGCGGGCACCTCGACGTTGTCCAGGCCGACACCGGCGCGGGCGACGACCTTGAGCCGGGTGGTGGCGCCGAGCACCTCGGCGTCGACCTTCGTCGCGGAGCGGACCAGCAGCGCGTCGGCACCGGCGACCGCGGACAGCAGCGCGGGACGGTCCGTACCGTCCACATGCTGGACCTCGACCTCGTCACCGAACACGTCCAGCACGGAGGGGGCGAGCTTTTCCGCGATGAGGACGACGGGTTTGCTGGCGGTGCTCACGATACGGCTCCCAGGGCTCGTCTTCGGAATGAGTCGGCCACGACGCTGTGCCCGGATACCGGCAGCTTAGTGGCCTGACGGGGTTACCCGAACAGGTGGCTGTTAACTGGTTCGTAATGTGGAACGTCGGATATGCTGTGGATCAGCGCGGCGGGGGCCGCGTCCAGTCCGCGGAAAGGGCAGAGCCCACCCCTGGTTTCACCCAGTGAGATGACGCCTTCTTTCCCGCCCGGTGTCAGCGGACCACGGGCGCGACGGGAAGGAAGAGGATGAACCTCAGTTCCGAACAGCTGCGCAAGCGTGCCAAGGACCTGCTGCGGTCGCACCGCGCCGGTGCACCGGAGGCACTGGACCGGGTGGCCGCCACACATCCGGCGCCCAGCGACCCGCTCAAGCTCACCGAGGCCCAGTTCGTGCTGGCCAGGGAGCTGGGTTTCCCCAGCTGGCCCAAGCTGACCGCCTATGTCTACCGGATCGAGCGGCACGGCCCCGGCCTGCAGCACGCCTACCACGACGACCTGGACTACTACACCGGCCGCGCCCACGGCCTGCTGGCGTCGGCACTGGACGGCACGGAGTCCGCGACGGCCGCGTTCGAGCGCTGGTCGAAGCCGATGACCAGGGCGGGCGCGCGGGCCGTCGTCGCGGCCGAGCACGGCTTCGGCGGATGGCGGGAGCTGCGCAGGCACGTACGCGAGCTGACGGCCAGCGGCGAGCCGTTCGCCAAGGCGTACCGCGCCGTCGAGGACCGCGACGTCGACGGGCTCGCCGAGCTGGTCGACCGGTTCCCCGAGCTGGTCGGCCTGCGTGGCACCAACGGCAACGACCTGCTCGGCATGGCGGGCGCGACGTGCGACGAGCGGCTGGTGCGGGTGCTGCTGGACCGGGGTGCCGACCCGGCGTCGGCCAACGCCCACGGCTGGACGTCTCTGCACCAGGCCGCCTACAGCGACCTGCCGGAGCTGGCCCGGATGCTGCTCGACGCCGGCGCCCCGGTGTCGGTGAGCGCCCGGGGCGACGGCGGGACGCCGCTGGTGGTGGCGCTGTTCTGGGGCAACCGGCGGGTCGCCGAGCTGCTGGCCGAGATCGACCTCGCGCCGGGCAACCTGCGGGTGGCCGCCGGCCTGGGCAGGCTCGACCTGATCGAGCACCTGTTGTCCCGCCCGGCGGTAGCGGGGGCACACCGCGAGTTCTACCGGCCGCACAGCGGGTTCCCGTTCTGGCGGCCCGACTCCGCGGACGTCGCCGAGGTCCGCGACGAGGCGCTGAGCTGGGCGGCCCGCAACGACCGGGCCGACGCGGTGCGGCTGCTGGCCCGCCGGGGCGCCCGCGTCGAGGCCGACGTCTACCGGGGCACCGCCCTGACCTGGGCGGCGGCCAGTGGCGCGGTCGCGGCCGTCCGGGCCCTGCTGGAGGTGGGCGCGGACGTGAACCAGCTCGGGACGTTCGGCGGCCCGGACCACGGCGAGGGCGTCACGGCACTGCACCTGGCCGCGCAGAGCGGCCACCTGGACGTGGTGCGGGTGCTGCTGGACGCGGGAGCCGACCCGTCGATCGTCGACGCGCTGCACGAAGGGGACGCCGAGAGCTGGGCCGAGTACGGCGGCCACCCGGAGGTGGCCGCCCTACTTACGGCGTGAATTCGCCGTCGATAGCGCCGTTCTGGAACGCCTCCCACTCGGACGGCGTGTAGACGAGCGTGGGCCCGCCGGGCTGGCGCACCGCGACGTACTCGACGCCGTCGGTGTGCGGGACGAAGGCGACCTCGGCCTCCGGCCCGGCGGGCTTCCACTCGGCACCGCTCAGGTCGAGCTGGTGCCGGACGTGCCCTTTGTCGTCGATCATGGACGCACAGTAACGGCCTCAGCCGGTGAACTCACGGATGAAGTCGTTGATCTCGGCGTTGCCGATCCGCGAGTAGTAGCCGGGGGCGCCGGTCGCGGCACAGCCGTAGCCGCCGCTGACGATGCCGATCTGGAACCAGACCTTGCGGCCGTCCACGGTGGCCTCACGCATCAGCGGGCCGCCGCTGTCACCCTGGCAGGCGTCCTTGTGCGTCACCCCGGCGCAGACCAGCGTGTCGTCGATCTTGGTGTCCGGGTTGCCCACCTGACACTCGGCGCGCGAGACGATCGGCACGTCGACCTGCTGCAGGCGGTCCGGGAAGCTCCGGTTGCCGTTGCCGGGGTTGCCGTGCGACTGCTCGATGGTGTTGCCCCAGCCGATCACCCTGGCGGTGGTGCCGGGCCGCTCCAGCGCGTCGGTGCCGCGGCTGGGCAGCAGCGGGGCATCGACGCTCGTCACCGGGGCCTTCAGCACGAGGACGGCGACGTCGTAGTTGGGGAACTGGTATTTCGGGTGGGCCTTGAGCTCGGCCACGTCGCGCTTCTCGCCCGCATTGCTGGACAGGACCGTGGTGCCGACGACCACCTGCAGGTCCTCGGGCTTCGCGCCCTGGACGCAGTGCGCCGCGGTCAGTACGAGGTAGGGGTGGATCAGGCTGCCGCCGCAGCCGTGCCTGTCGTACCCGGTGCCCTCGCCGTCCTTGGCCTGGAGGCTGACCATGAACGGGTAGGCGCCGTCGGGAGCCGGGGTGCCGCCGACGATGTTGGGCTGTACCCCGGACGGGGACGGCTGGGCACCCGCCGGAGTGGCGGCGAACACGGTGCCGGCGACCGCGACGGCAGCGGCGATGACGGAGAGAATTCTTCGACGCACGAGCGACCCTTTCGCGTGAGGTGATCTTCGCCAGGAAATTACTCACGGTGGGCGCTGTCGGTCACCGCCGAAAGTCTGAACCGTTTCCGCCAAGTGGCCACTTCTTCTGAAGCGCGCGAAGTCCGGATGCGGCAGGGCAAGGTGGGCGGTCTCGAACGCAGAACTCGCGTGCGTGAGCGCAGAACGCGAGTCGTACGTTCTGGGGCGCGAGTTGTACGTTCCCGCCTATCTTGTCCCACTACCTGGCATCGGTTCCGGATTATGGGCCGCTCGCGGCCCTGCCGGGCCGGAACGTGAGTCTCGGCTTCCAGAACGCGAATGACGCGGTCCGGGCGGTCGGCGGTGCTACTAAGGGCACTGTGGTTGCGTGTTGCGCTACCAAGGTGCCGTTCGTGGCGGTGACGTTGACCCGGTGTGGTCTCGTTCGTGGTGGCCGGTGGGGCTGCCGGGCAGGCTGGGGCCGCTGTGACCACTGAGGCTGCCGGGCAGGCGACACCTCGTGACTTCTGCCTTCCAGCCCACTCCGCCAGGCAGCCGACTGACTATGCCGTGAAGGGGGCCCTCACGGCACCAGACGCCAGGGCCCCGGCTAAGTCGCGCCCCTGCCGACGGCCTGGGGCCGTCGGCAGGGGCGCTGTGGTTGCGTCTCGCGCAAGTACGGTGCCGTTGCTAGGCACGTGAAGGCCACCTTCACCACGTCTCACGTAATGAAGGTGGCCTTCACGTGCTTTGGGCCGTCGGCGACGCGTCAGGCGGTCTCGGTGATGGGACGGTCCACCCAGGACATCAGGCCACGCAGCTTCTTGCCGGTTTCCTCGATCGGGTGAGCCTCGCCGTCGGCCTCCAGCTTCTGGAAGTTGGCGCGACCGGCCTCGTCCTCACCGACCCACTCGCGGGCGAACGTGCCGTCCTGGATCTCGCCGAGGATCTTGCGCATCTCCTCCTTCACCGCCGGCCCGATCACACGCGGGCCACGGGTGAGGTCGCCGTACTCGGCGGTGTCGGACACCGAGTACCGCATGCGGGCGATGCCGCCCTCGTACATCAGGTCGACGATGAGCTTCAGCTCGTGCAGCACCTCGAAGTAGGCGATCTCCGGGGCGTAACCGGCCTCGGTGAGCACCTCGAAACCGGTCTGCACCAGCGCCGACGCGCCACCGCAGAGGACGGCCTGCTCACCGAACAGGTCGGTCTCGGTCTCCTCGGTGAACGTCGTCTTGATCACGCCGGCCCGCGCGCCGCCGATCGCCGCCGCGTAGGACAGCGCGAGCGCCTGGGCATTGCCGCTGGCGTCCTGCTCGACCGCGATGAGTGCCGGGACACCCTTGCCGTCGACGAACTGGCGCCGCACCAGGTGTCCCGGCCCCTTCGGCGCCACCATCGCCACGTCCACATTGGACGGCGGCTTGATCAGCTCGTAGCGGATGTTGAAGCCGTGACCGAAGAACAGCGCGTCCCCGTCGGACAGGTTCGGCTCGATGTCCTCGGTGTAGATGGCCCGCTGCTTGGTGTCCGGCGCCAGGATCATGATCAGGTCCGCCTCGCGGGCGGCCTCCGCCGGGGTGAGGACCTTGAGGCCCTGCTCCTCGGCCTTCGCCCGGGACTTCGACCCCTCGGGCAGGCCGATCCGGACGTCGACGCCGGAGTCACGCAGGCTCAGCGCGTGCGCGTGGCCCTGGCTGCCGTAGCCGATGACGGCGACCTTGCGACCCTGGATGATGCTGAGGTCGGCGTCGTCGTCGTAGAAGATTTCCACTGCCATGAGGGGTACTGCTTCCTTTCGAACTGAACTAGCGGGTCGATGTAGCGGTGATCGAACGGGCACCGCGGCCGACGGCGACCATGCCGGACTGCACGAGCTCGCGCACACCGTAGGGCTCGAGCATGCGCAGCAGCGCGCCGATCTTGTCGCTGGTGCCGGTCGCCTCGATGGTCAGCGCCTCCGGGGAGACGTCGACGACCTTCGCGCGGAACAGCTGCACGGTCTCCAGCACCTGGCTGCGCACCGTCGCGTCCGCGCGGACCTTCACCAGCAGCAGCTCCCTGCGCACCGCGGTGGCCGGCTCCAGCTCCACGATCTTGATGACGTTGACCAGCTTGTTGAGCTGTTTGGTGACCTGTTCGAGCGGTAGCTCGTCGACGGCCACGACGATCGTCATCCTGGACACCTCGGGGTTCTCCGTGGGTCCGACGGCGAGGGACTCGATGTTGAAACCGCGGCGGGAGAACAGCCCGGAGACGCGGGCGAGGACACCGGGAACGTTCTCCACCAGAACGCTCAGCGTGTGGTTGCTCATCGGGAAACCTCGTCGTCGTCGAACAGCGGGCGGATGCCCCGCGCGGCCATGATCTCGTCGTTGCCGGTACCGGCGGCCACCATGGGCCAGACCTGGGCGTCCTTGCCCACGACGAAGTCGATCACCACGGGACGGTCGTTGATGGCCATGGCCCGCTGGATGACCGTATCGACCTCCTCCTTCGTCTCACACCGCAGCCCCGCGCAGCCCAGCGCCTCGGCCAGCAGCGTGAAGTCCGGGATGCGGTGCTTGTGGGTGCCCAGGTCGGTGTTGGAGTAGCGCTCCGAGTAGAAGAGGTTCTGCCACTGCCGGACCATGCCGAGGTTGCCGTTGTTGATCACCGCGACCTTGATCGGCGCGCCCTCGATGGCACAGGTGGCCAGTTCCTGGTTGGTCATCTGGAAGCAGCCGTCGCCGTCGATGGCCCACACCTGCTTGTCCGGCTGCCCGAACTGCGCGCCCATCGCCGCCGGAACCGCGAAGCCCATCGTGCCGAGACCGCCGGAGTTGATCCAGGTGCACGGCTTCTCGTACTTGATGAACTGGGCGGCCCACATCTGGTGCTGGCCGACACCGGCGGTGTACACCGCGTCCGGCCCGACCAGCTGGCCGATGCGCTCGATGACGTACTGCGGCGACAGGGTGCCGTCCGACGGCCACTCGTAACCGGCGGGGAACGTGTCGCGCCACGAGTCGACCTGGGTCCACCACGCCCGCAGATCCGGCTCGCCGGACTGCTCGATCTCGGCCTTCACGGCGTCGATCAGCTCGTTGATGATCTCCGCGCAGTCGCCGACGATCGGCACGTCCGCCTTGCGGTTCTTGGAGATCTCCGCCGGGTCGATGTCGGCGTGGACGACCTTGGCGTCCGGCGCGAACGACGCGAGCTGGCCGGTGACGCGGTCGTCGAACCGGGCACCCAGCGCCAGCAGCAGGTCGGCCCGCTGCATGGCGGCGACCGCGGCGACCGAGCCGTGCATGCCCGGCATGCCGAGGTGCTGACGGTGCGAGTCGGGGAACGCGCCACGTGCCATCAGCGTGGTGACCACCGGGATGCCGGTCAGCTCGGCCAGCCGCAGCAGCTGCTCGGACGCCTTGGCCTTGATCACGCCGCCGCCGACGTAGAGGACCGGCCGCCGCGACTGCGCGATCAGCTTCGCCGCCTCGCGCACCTGCTTGCCGTGCGGCCGCAGCGTCGGGCGGTAGCCGGGCAGCCGCAGCTCCGGCGGCCAGGCGAACGACGTGGTCTCCTGCAGGACGTCCTTCGGGATGTCGACGAGCACCGGGCCGGGACGGCCGGAGGCGGCGAGGTGGAACGCCTCGGCGATGACCCGCGGGATGTCCGCCGGGTCGGTCACCAGGAAGTTGTGCTTGGTGATCGGCATCGTGATGCCGCAGATGTCCGCTTCCTGGAACGCGTCGGTGCCGATCAGGGCGCGGCTCTGCTGGCCGGTGATGGCGACCACCGGCACCGAGTCCATGTTGGCGTCGGCCAGCGGGGTGACGAGGTTGGTGGCGCCGGGACCGGACGTGGCCATGCACACGCCGACCTTGCCGGTGGCCTGGGCGTAACCGGTGGCGGCGTGGCCGGCCCCCTGCTCGTGGCGGACGAGGACGTGCCGGACCTTCGTCGAGTCCAGCAGCGGGTCGTAGGCGGGAAGAATGGTGCCGCCAGGGATACCGAAGACCACTTCCACGCCGACCGATTCGAGGGAACGCACGAGGGACTGCGCCCCGGTGACCCGTACCGGCGTCCCCGCCGGTGGAGCGGGCTTGGGCCGTGCTGTGTTTCCGGGTGTCGGCCCGGGTTTAGCGTCCGTACGCGAGGTGGCGCTTGTCATCGGATCTGCCTCGTGGGGTGTTGGTTGTCACTCGTCGGGGGTCGGGTGGGCAACAAAAAACCCCCGCCGACCGAGAGGTCGCACGAGGGTCGCGCGTCGACGCAGAAAAGCTTCCTAAGCGTCGACGCGCTTGGGAAGTACGATGCCAATCTGCGGTGTCACGTTGCGAACGGTAGCCGCTACGCCGTCGGGGTGTCAACTCTGCGGGACGGTGTGTCCGAATGGTGGGAGACCCCGCGTGACGCGCCCGCGCGCGCGAGGTGCACCATCAGAGGGTGGCAGAAGCAGCAGAAACGCCGGAGTCCCCCGATCGTGAGCCGCCGAAGGCGGTGTTCCGCGTACCGGGAACGGCACTGCTCGCCGTCGCCGTTCTGGCCCTGTGCGTCTCCCCGGTGGCGTGGAGCGTGCCCGGCCTGCAGGCGCTCTACCTGATCCCGATCGGGCTCGCGGTGTGGATCGTTCGCACCCGGACCACCGCGACCGCTGAGGGAATCACCGTGCGAACCGTGTCCGGCAGGCGGGAACTGCCGTGGTCGGACATGAAGGGGCTGGCGCTGACCGAGCGTTCAGGCGTTCACGCGGTGCTCACCGACGACACCACCGTCGCACTGCCTGCCGTGCGCACGCGGCACCTTCCGGTGCTCAGCCTGGTCAGCGGCGGCAGGTTGGCCGACCCCAGCGGGGTCACCGACGAACAGAACACAGAGGACTGACCGTGCCCCAACTCCGTTCCCGCACCACCACCCACGGCCGCAACGCCGCCGGCGCGCGCTCGCTGTGGCGCGCCACCGGCATGACCGACAGCGACTTCGGTAAGCCGATCGTGGCCATCGCCAACTCCTACACCCAGTTCGTCCCCGGCCACGTGCACCTGAAGAACCTCGGCGACATCGTGGCCGAGGCCGTGCGCGAGGCGGGCGGCGTCGCCAGGGAGTTCCACACCATCGCGGTCGACGACGGCATCGCCATGGGCCACTCCGGGATGCTGTACTCGCTGCCGTCGCGGGAGATCATCGCCGACTCGGTCGAGTACATGGTCAACGCGCACCAGGCCGACGCGCTGGTGTGCATCTCCAACTGCGACAAGATCACCCCGGGCATGCTCAACGCCGCCATGCGGCTGAACATCCCGACGGTGTTCGTCTCCGGCGGGCCGATGGAGGCGGGCAAGGCCGTCGTCGTCGGCGACGTGGTGCACCCGTCGTCGGACCTGATCACCACGATCTCCGCGTCGGCCAACAACGCGGTCGACGAGGACGGACTGGCCGCCGTGGAGCGTTCGGCCTGCCCGACCTGCGGATCGTGCTCGGGCATGTTCACCGCCAACTCGATGAACTGCCTCACCGAGGCGCTCGGCCTCTCGCTGCCCGGCAACGGTTCGACGCTGGCCACGCACGCCGCGCGGCGGGAACTGTTCGCCGAGGCGGGCCGTACGGTGGTCGAGCTGTGCCGTCGCTGGTACGGCGAGGACGACGAGACCGCGCTGCCCCGCACGATCGCGAGCAGGAAGGCGTTCGAGAACGCGATGGCGCTGGACATGGCCATGGGCGGATCGACGAACACCGTCCTGCACATCCTCGCCGCCGCGCAGGAGGGCGAGATCGACTTCTCCATCGCCGACATCGACGCGATCGGCCGCCGCGTGCCGTGCCTTTCCAAGGTGTCGCCGAACTCCGACTACCACATGGAGGACGTCCACCGGGCCGGTGGCATCCCGGCGATCCTCGGCGAGCTGCGCCGTGGCGGGCTGCTGAACACCGACGTGACGTCCGTGCACAGCCCCACGCTCGACGAGTGGTTGTCCACATGGGACATCCGGGGCGGCGCGGCGTCGGACGCGGCGATCGAGCTGTTCCACGCGGCGCCGGGCGGCGTTCGCACCACAGAGGCGTTCTCGACGGACAACCGGTGGTCCACTCTGGACACCGACGCCGAGGACGGCTGCATCCGCGACGTCGCGCACGCCTACACCGCCGACGGCGGGCTGGCCATCCTGCGGGGCAACCTGGCACCGAACGGTGCGGTGATCAAGTCGGCGGGCATCGACGAGTCGCTGTGGCGGTTCCAGGGCCCGGCGCGGGTGGTGGAGAGCCAGGAGGAGGCCGTCTCGGTCATCCTGGGCAAGAAGATCCAGCCCGGCGAGGTGCTCGTGGTGCGTTACGAGGGTCCCGCCGGCGGGCCGGGGATGCAGGAGATGCTGCACCCCACGGCGTTCCTCAAGGGTGCGGGGCTGGGCAAGAAGTGCGCGCTGATCACCGACGGGCGGTTCTCCGGCGGGTCGTCGGGCATCTCGGTCGGACACATCTCCCCCGAGGCCGCCGCCGGCGGGGAGATCGGGCTGGTCCAGGACGGCGACCAGGTGCTGATCGACGTCGCGCAGCGCAAGCTGGAGCTGCTGGTCGACGCGGACGTGCTGGCCGAGCGGCGGGCGAAGATGGACGCCAGCGAGCGGCCGTGGCAGCCGGCGGAGCGGCAGCGGCCGGTCACCGCGGCACTGCGTGCCTACGCCCGCCTGGCGACCTCGGCCGACACCGGCGCCGTCCGCGACCCGGGCCGCTAGCGGAAGACGATCAGGATCACCACGGACGCGGCAGCCGCGAGCAGGAGCCCGAAGACGCCCAGCGGCACCGGCTTGCGGCGCCACGGCGTGTTGACGTCCAGCGCGATCCGGCCCGAGCCGGTGAACAGCAGCGCCAGCGCGACGAGACCGAGCAGCAGCTCGTACTCGAACCCACCGCCGGTCATGGTCATCAGGAAGCCGGTCTTGAACTTCAGGTAGACCACGCTGCCCATCACGCCGAGCACGCCGGCGGCGCCGAACGGCGTGAACAGGCCGAGCACGAGCAGCAGGCCGCTGATCGACTCGGTCAGTGCGGTGATCCAGGACAGCAGGGTGGTCTGGCTGGTGAACCCGAGCTGGCCCAGCGCGGCGGAGAACCCGTTGATGCCGGGGCCGTCGAACGCGCCGAACAGCTTCTGCAGGCCGTGGGCGCCGATGATGCAGCCCAGCCCCAGCCGCAGCACCAGCAGGCCGAGGTCGAGACCGCCGTGCCAGCGGTTGGTGTCGCGGTCGGAGTCCGGGTCGGCGACGTCGGAGATCAGGCTCGTCTGGACGGTCGGGGTGTAGCCGGTGTCCTCGAAGAGGCTGCCCCCTGGCTTGCCACGCTCGGTGCCGTCGTCGTGAGTGCTCACGCGCGCAGGGTAGGGGATTCGCGTGGTCGACGCACGACGAACGCGCCGATCACACTCGCCCGGCTCAGTATTCGCCGTGGACCAGGTTGTCCGGCAGCTCACCGCCCGCGTACTGCTCGATCTGCGTCGCCGCGACGGCGTAGGACCGCCTGCGCACTCCCCGCACCGACCCCGCGACGTGCGGCGTCAGCACCAGACCCGGCGCCGTCCACAGCGGGTGCTCCGGCGGAATGGGCTCGGGGTCGGTGACGTCCAGCGCCGCACGCAGCCTGCCCGCCGTCAGCTCGGCCACCAGCGCATCGGTGTCGACGACCCGCCCGCGCGCGGCGTTGACCAGCACGGCGTTGTCCGGCATGGCGGCCAGGAAGTCGCGATCGACCATGCCGCGGGTGCGTGACGTCAGCGGGACGACCAGCACCACGGCGTCGCTCTCCGGCAGCAGCGCGGGCAGCTCCTCGACGGCGTGCACACCCTCGCGGGCGGTCAGCCCGACCAGGGTGACCCTGGCCTCGAACGCCTCCAGCCTGCGCTTCACGTGCCCGCCGAGGTCACCGGCGCCGACGACGAGGACACGCTTGTCCTGCAGCGTGTCGGTGGTCCGCCGGTTCCACAGGCCCGCCTGCTGGTCGGCGGCGAACCCGACCAGCTCGCGGTAGATGGACAGGAGCACGGCCACCACCCACTCCGCGGTACTCCCGCCGTGCGCGCCCCGGCAGGTGGACAGCAGCATGCCGGCCGGGACGTCGTCGACCCAGTCCTCCGCGCCCGCGGACAGCAGCTGGACCAGCTTCAGGTTGGGCAGCTGGGCGAACAGTTCCTCCGCGGCACGGTGGGAACGCGGGATGAGCACCTCGGCCTCCGCCGCCTCGGGAGGCAGCGGCGCGCCGGCCTCGTACCGCACGGGACGGATCCCGGGCAGCTCGCCGAGGAACTCCATCCCGTCGTCGTCGGGCACCAGCACGGTCACAGTCATGATCACCACGTTAATGGTTGGCCGCTCACCAGAGGTTCACGACGGGGCGCCTAGTCTCGTCATCGTGCGCACGCGGTCCCGGACGTCCGCCCTGCTGGCCGCCCTGGCCGCGGGGAGCCTGCTGCTGTCAGCGTGCGCGGAATTCCCCGACTCCGCCAGTGGCCAGGACTTCCAGCCCGCACCGGAGGTCACGCCCGAGGCCGGGCCCAACCCCAACCAGGAGTCCGGCGGACCGCCCGCGTCCCCGCCGCCGTCGAGCAGGTCCACCCCGGTACCGCCGCCGCAGGGCTGCACGGACTTCAACCCCGCCGTGATCGGCACCTGCATGGACCTGGTGACCGCCGTGGCCGGGCTGCCCGGCGCCGACGGCAACCCGACCGCGCTCGCCGGTGAGCGGGGCGGCAAGGTCTGGCACGTCGCGCCGAAGGCGGAGAAACGCGAGTTCGCCACGCTCGGCGTGGAGAGCCTGCTCGGGCTGGCGCTGTCGCCGACCTACGCCGAGGACCAGCTCGTCTTCGCCTACGTGACGACCGCCACGGACAGCCGCGTCGTGCGCTTCGCGCAGGGCCAGGAGGCCAAGCCGGTGCTGACCGGCCTGCCGAAGGGCCCGGGCACGATCGCCGCCGACCGCAAGGGCGCACTGCTGGTCGCCACCGGCGACGGCGGCAACCCCGGCGCGGCCGCCGACCCGAACTCGATGGCGGGCAAGGTGTTGCGCATCGACGCGGCTGGCAAGCCCGCGGCCGGGAACCCGACCGCCGGATCCGCCGTGCTCTCCAGCGGGCTGCGCTCGCCGGGCGGGCTGTGCGCCAACGCCGACGGCTCCCGGATCTGGGTGACCGACCGTGCCCCGGACAAGGACCTGCTCTACCGCGTCACCCCGGGCCGGCCGCTGGCCGTGCCGGCCTGGACGTGGGCCGACCGGCCCGGTGTCGCGGGCTGCGTCGACTGGGGCAACGTCGTCAGCGTGGCGGCGTCGGTCGCCGCGAACCTGCAGAGCCTTCCGGTGACGCCGGAGGGTGCGGTGAGCGGAAAGCCGAGCGCGACGCTGGACGCCAAGGGCGGCGGCTTCGGCCGCCTCGCGGGCATCGACATGATCACGCCGCAGCTCGCCGTCGGCGGCACGGTGAACAAGGACGGCGGGCAGCCGGTGTCCAGCGACGACCGGGCCGTGCTGATCGTCCCGCAGGGCGCCAGCGGCGGCCCCGGCAAGGACTGACCCGGGCGGCGCGAGTCGTACGTTCCCGTCAAAGCTCGTGAAGGCCACCTTCACTACGTGAGACGTCAGGGGCCCGGCAAAGTCGGGTGGTGTGCGGGACGGTGGAGTTCGCGTGCGGCAGCGTGGAACTCGCGTGCACGAAGGTGGGACTCGCGGGTCCGCGGGGCGGGAGACATGTCTCACGGTATGAACTCCACGCTCGTGCGCGCGAGTTGTCCGTTCCGCACCTGCGAGTTGTCCGTTCCCGCCGCCTGGTCCCACTGTCCGGCATGGCTGTTCCAGATCGCGAGACACCGGCCCGCACAAGGCACGTGAAGGCCCCCTTCACCACGTCAGACGTGATGAAGGGGGCCTTCACCACCATGACCAGCCCTGCAGACAGGACACACCTGTCACACCGGCACCGGCAGGCACACCCTCCCCAGCCGCCACCACGAACGAGACAACACCAGGCCGAGCCCGCCGCAACCAACGGCACCTTACTTGCACCTTGCGCAACCAAGGCGCCCTCAGCAACCGCCTCGGGGCACGGCCAACCCGACTTTGCCGGCGCCCTGACGTGAGACGTGATGAAGGGGCCTTCACGTGCTTCAGCCGTTGCCGGGACGCCGCCGGGAATCCAGCACCGCGCCCACCAGCGAGACGACTGCCGCGGCCAGGCACAGGTAGCGGCCGGCGGCGGCGTCGATGCCGACCCCGGCGTCGGCCAGCAGGCCACGTTGCTCGGCACCGAACTGCGTGTCGATCAGCAGCCAGCCGAGCACGGCCATCGCCAGCGACAGGATCGCCAGCACCAGCCACACCTGCGGCAACCCGCTGACCCGGGCCGCGCGGCGGTGGCCGTAGAGCACCACCGCGACGCCGGTGGCCAGCAACAGGAACGGCGGCGACCAGCCGAAGAACCCGGCCAGCCAGACGCTGCGCACGACGTCGGATTCCGGCATCTCCCGCAGCACGGCCTCGACCTCGGGATCGGCGGCCGACAGCACCGTCCACGGCAGGAACAGCGACACCACGGCGAGCAACCCGGCGGCGAGTGCGAGCCACTGCCGCCAGGTCACCTCACCGAGCTTCGCCTTCAGGAGCCGACCCGCTCCAGGACCAGCTCACGGACGCGCTTGGCGTCGGCCTGGCCCTTGGTCGCCTTCATCACCGCGCCGACGATCGCCCCGGCGGCCTGCACCTTGCCGCCCCGGATCTTCTCCGCGACGTCCGGCTGCGCGGCCAGTGCCTCGTCGACGGCCGCGTACAGCGCGGAGTCGTCGGAGACGACCTTCAGCCCGCGCTTCTCGACGACCTCGTCCGGCTCGCCCTCACCCGCCAGCACGCCGTCGACGACCTCACGGGCCAGCTTGTTGGTCAGCGAACCCTCGGCGACCAGCGCGATCACCCTGGCCACCTGCGCCGGGGTGATGGGCAGCTCCGCCAGCTCGACGCCCTGCTTGTTCGCCTGCTGCGTCAGGTACGACACCCACCAGCCACGAGCCTCGGCCGACGGCGCGCCCGCATCGACGGTGGCGGCGATGACCTCGACCGCACCCGCGTTGACCAGGTCACGCAGCTCGGCGTCGGACAGCTGCCACTCGGCCTGGATGCGCTTGCGGCGCTCCCACGGCATTTCCGGCATCGTGCCGCGCAGCTCGTCGACCCACTCCCGCGACGGCGCGATCGGCACCAGGTCGGGCTCGGGGAAGTACCGGTAGTCCTCGGCGGTCTCCTTGGTCCGGCCGGGCGACGTGGTGCCGTCGGCCTCCTGGAAGTGCCGGGTCTCCTGGGTGATCGACCGGCCGTCGGCGAGCAGGGCCGCCTGGCGGGTCATCTCGTACCGGACGGCCCGCTCGACGCTGCGCAGCGAGTTGACGTTCTTCGTCTCGGTCCGCGTGCCGAACTCCGTGGTGCCCTTGGGCATCAGCGAGACGTTCGCGTCGCAGCGCAGCGAGCCCTGGTCCATCCGCACGTCGGAGACGTCCAGCGCACGCAGCAGATCCCGCAGCGCGGTCACGTAGGCCCTGGCGACCTCAGGCGCCCGCGCACCGGTGCCGGTGATCGGCTTGGTCACGATCTCGATCAGCGGAACACCGGCGCGGTTGTAGTCCAGCAGCGAGTGCTCCGCGCCGTGGATACGCCCGGTCGCGCCGCCGACGTGCAGCGACTTGCCGGTGTCCTCCTCCATGTGCGCCCGCTCGATCTCGACGCGCACGACCTCGCCGTCGTCCAGCGTCAGGTCGAGGAAGCCGTTGAACGCGATCGGCTCGTCGTACTGCGAGGTCTGGAAGTTCTTCGGCATGTCCGGGTAGAAGTAGTTCTTCCGCGCGAAGCGGCACCAGGACGCGATCTCGCAGTTCAGCGCCAGCCCGATCCGGATGGCCGACTCCACCGCCTTGCCGTTGACGACCGGCAGCGCGCCGGGCAGGCCGAGGCAGGTCGGGCACACGTGGGTGTTCGGCTCGCCGCCGAAGCGGTTCTCGCAGCCGCAGAACATCTTGGTGTTCGTGGACAGCTCCACGTGGACCTCGAGGCCCAGCACCGGGTCGTAGCGCTCGACGACCTCGGCGTAGTCCATCAGGTCAGCGGTACGGGTCACTTCTCGTCCTTCCGGAACCGGCGGACCGCCAGCAGCACGCCGGTCAGCGCGGCGGCCGCGCTGGCGATGGCGTTGGCGAGCAGCAGCTTGTCGTTCTTGCCCTTCGCGGCGCGCACGGCACTGGCGGCGCTGACCGCGCCACCCACCGCGCTCGCGACGCCGATCAGACCGCGGACCTGCTTCACCTTGCTCACTTCGTCACCTCCAGCTCGGGAACCTTGTGTACCAGGGAACCACCCGCGGCCGCATCGCGCGCGGCTTCGTAGGCGGCGCCGACCCGGTACAGCCGGTCGTCGGCCAGCGCGGGAGCCATGATCTGCAGGCCGACCGGCAGGCCGTCCTCATCAGACAGTCCACTCGGGACACTCATGGCGGCGTTGCCGGCCAGGTTGGACGGGATGGTGCACAGGTCGGCCAGGTACATGGCCATCGGGTCGTCCACCCGCTCGCCGATCTTGAACGCCGTGGTCGGCGTCGTCGGCGACACCAGGACGTCGACCCGCTCGAACGCGGCCTCGAAGTCCCTGGTGATGAGCGTGCGGACCTTCTGCGCCGAGCCGTAGTAGGCGTCGTAGTAACCCGACGACAGGGCGTAGGTGCCGAGCATGATCCGCCGCTTGACCTCGGCGCCGAAACCGGCCTCGCGGGTCAGCGACATGACCTCCTCTGCGCTGTGGCCGCCGTCGTCGCCCACCCGCAGGCCGTACCGCATGGCGTCGAACCGAGCCAGGTTCGACGAGCACTCGCTCGGCGCGATCAGGTAGTACGCCGGCAGGGCGTAGGTGAAGTGCGGGCAGGACACCTCGACGACCTCGGCGCCGAGGGCACGCAACTGCTCCACCGCGGCCTCGAACGAGCGCAGCACGCCCGGCTGGTAACCGTCGCCGCCGAACTCCTTGACCACACCGACCTTCACGCCGGTCAGGTCGCCGGTCAGGCCCTGCCGCGCGGCGGCGACCACCGGCGGGACGGGCGCGTCGATCGACGTGGAGTCCATCGGGTCATGCCCGGCGATGACCTCGTGCAGCAGCGCGGCGTCGAGCACGGTGCGGGTGCACGGACCGGCCTGGTCCAGCGAGGACGAGAACGCCACCAGGCCGTAGCGCGACACGCCGCCGTAGGTCGGCTTCACGCCGACCGTGCCGGTCACGGCGCCCGGCTGGCGGATTGAGCCGCCGGTGTCGGTGCCGATGGCCAGCGGCGCCTCGAACGCGGCAACCGAGGCCGACGAGCCACCGCCGGAGCCGCCCGGGATGCGGGCGTGGTCCCACGGGTTGTGGCTGGGCCCGAACGCGGAGTTCTCGGTGGACGAACCCATGGCGAACTCGTCCATGTTGGTCTTGCCGAGGATCGGCACGCCCGCCTCGCGCAGACGGCGGGTCACTGTCGCGTCGTACGGCGGCCGCCAGCCCTCCAGCGTGCGGGAACCGCAGGTGGTGGGCATGTCCACGGTGGTCATGACGTCCTTGAGCGCCAGCGGGACGCCGGCCAGGGGCGACACGGGCGCGTCGCCGGCGGCCAGCCGGGCGTCGACCGCGCGCGCCGCCTCCACCGCGCCGTCGGCGTTGACGTGCAGGAACGCGTGCACGAAGTCGTCGACCTGGGCGATGCGGTCCAGGTGGGCGCGGGTGACCTCCTCGGCGGACACCTCGCGGCTGTGGATCTTCTCGGCCAGCTCGGCCGCGGTCAGCTTGATGAGCTCGGTCACGTCACTCCTCCCCCAGGATGCGCGGCACGCGGAAGCGCCCTTCCTCAGCGGCTGGCGCGCCGGAGAGCGCCTGCTGCTGGGACAGCGACGGCCGGACCTCGTCCGCCCGGAACACGTTGGTCAGCGGCACGGCGTGCGAGGTCGGCGGGATGTCCTGACCGGCGACCTCGCCCACCTTGGCCACCGCGTCCAGGATCTGGTCGAGCTGGCCGGCGAAGACGTCCAGCTCCTCGTCTGTGACGGCGAGCCTGGCCAGCTTGGCAAGGTGTGCGACCTCGTCGCGGGATATGTTGGGCACGCGGTTTTCTCCGGCACTGTTGCTGGTCGGGGTGCTTGTCGAGGTCACAAGTCTATGGCCGGGGTCTCGGCACGCGGACGGCGGATCCACTTCGCGACGGTCGTCTGTCACAATCGCTGCCCGGCACCCGCGTGGACGGCGAGGCTCCGCGCCAAACCGAGAGGGGACAGGGCGGTGTCCTTCCTGATCCGGGTTCAACTCCCGGACAGCCCCGGCACGCTCGGTGCCGTCGCCACGGCGCTGGGCACCGTCGGCGCCGACATCCTCAGCGTCGACGTCGTGGAGCGGGGCGGTGGGGTCGCCGTCGACGACCTCGTGGTCGAGCTGCCGTCCGGCAGCCTCCCGGACGCGCTGATCACCGCCGCGGAGAGCGTCGAGGGCGTCGTGGTCGACGCCGTGCGGCCGTACGCGGGTGTGCTCGACACGCACCGCGAGCTGGAGCTGGTCGAGGAGATCGCCGCGGCCCCGAAGCAGGGGCTGGAGATGCTGGCCGAGGGTGTGCCGAAGATCATCCGGTCCGGCTGGTCGATCGTCGTCCAGCACGACGGCGACTCGGTCCGGCGGCTGGCCTCGTCCGGGGCCGCGCCGGAGGTGCCGATCGAGCACCTGCCGTGGCTGCCGATCGAGCGGGCGACGGTGCTGGACGGCGAGGACGACTGGGTGCCGGAGACGTGGCAGGAGCTGGGCACCGAGCTGGCCGCGACGCCGCTGGGCAAGCCGGACCGCGCGCTGCTGGCCGGCCGCCCCGGCGGCCCGATGTTCCGCGCCGCCGAGGTGGCCCGCCTGGCCCACCTGGCCGGCATCGTCGCGGTGGTGCTGGACTCGTAACCAGCCGTCGCCAATGCGGCTCTCGTTGCGTTGAAGTACCCCAAT
The DNA here is from genome assembly GCF_004214935.1 of Amycolatopsis suaedae. Classification (GTDB taxonomy): domain Bacteria; phylum Actinomycetota; class Actinomycetes; order Mycobacteriales; family Pseudonocardiaceae; genus Amycolatopsis; species Amycolatopsis suaedae. The sequence continues at coordinate 49,770 of NZ_SFCC01000003.1, read as the reverse complement.
GTGGCATTGGGGTACTTCAAGTTCCCCAATGCCACATTGGGGGCGGGTCAGGTGCCGGAGAGTTCGGCGACCACGGGGGCGAACGCGTCGAGGTCGCGGTCGGACACGACGTGGTAGCTCAGGCCGAAGCGCTCGCGGCGCTCCCGCAGCTGGTCGGCGATGCGCTCGTGGGTGCCGAGGAACTTCGACGGCATGTCCAGCACCAGGTCCGCGTCCCAGCCGCGGGAGCGGGCCACCCGCTCGGCCAGCTCCCGGTGTGACGGGCCGACGTCGACGGTGATCATCTGGCTGAGTTCGACGTCCCTGCCGGACTCCCGCACCCACCCGGTCTTGCGGGCCATCGCCTCCGCCGACCGCTCGGACAGCGCCTCGGAAATGCCACCCTGCGGGGTGGCGATCGGGAGGATGCCGACGGTGTCGGCCAGCCGCCCGGCCATCCGCAGCATGCGTGGCCCACCGGCGCCGACCAGCAGCGGCGGCCTGCGCGCCGGGACGGGGAACGTCGCAAGACCCCGCACGGCGTAGTGCTCCCCCACCTGGTCGACCGTGCGGCCGGACAGCAGGCCGTCGAGCAGCGTCAGCGCCTCCTCCAGCCGCCCGACCCGCTCGCCCGCCGGGTCGAACGACAGCCCAGCCGCCTCGTACTCGGCCCGCAGCCAGCCGGCGCCGATGCCCAGCTCGAACCGGCCGCCGGACAGGTGATCCAGTGTCGCGGCCTCCTTGGCCAGCAGTACCGGGTGGCGGTAGTCGTTGGCCAGCACCAGCGTGCCCAGCCTGATCGAGTCCGTGGCGGCCGCGGCCGCGGTCAGCGCCACCAGCGGGGAGAGCTGGTCGCCGAACGGCTCAGTGACGAAGTGGTCGCGCAGCAGGAACGTGTCGTAGCCGAGGCGCTCGGCGCGCCGGGCGGTGTCCAGCAGGCCGGCGGCATCGCGCACCGACTCGCCGACGACTCCGAAGCGGAACTTGTGCATGGCACCAGCCTCGGCGGGCGCGCCCGCCGTGGCTGGCGGCTTTCGGACCCGGTGCTCAGAATCCCCCGGCCAGGATCAGGACGCCGATGGCGATCAGTACGACCGGCAACGCGACGTGCCCCCAGCGGGTCAGCGCACTGGCGATCGGCCGCCGGGTGGCCAGGAACCGGCCGAGTGCGCACCAGACTCCCACGAGCACCAGGAAGACCCCGGTGTACACGAGCATCCCGCCGGTTCCGGCGTTGGCGAACACCGGCACGTAGACCCCGATGTTGTCGCCACCGTTGGCGAACGTCACGGCCGCGACGGTGAGCAGCGCCGGGCCGTCGGCGGCAGCGGGCTCGTCGTCGGCGCCGCGGTCGCGCCACGCCCGCCACGCGGCGAGAATTCCGAGCAGGAGCGGCAGCGCTCCCAGGTACGGGAGCACCTCGTCCGGCAGCAACCTGGCGCCGAGCGCCCCGGCGACCGAGATGGCCAGGATCCCGGCGAACCCCAGGTACTGACCCGCCACGATCGCGCATCGACGGCCCGCGCTCCGGCCGAAGTACAGGGCCAGCAGCACGATGTCGTCGACGTTGGTCACGGCGAACATGCCGACCGCCTGGCCGGCCAGTGCCAGGTCCACCCGGTCAGAGGTCCAGTTCGAACGCCAGCAGCTGGATGCCGGGCTTGGGCTGCCAGTCGCGCTCGGGCAGCCTGCGGAAGCCGAGCCGCTGGTAGAGCCGGTGCGCCGTGGTCATCTCCACCCGGCTGGACATCACCACCCGCTCGTAGCCCTCCTGCCTGGCGTGCGCGAGCACCGCCCTCGCCAGCGTCTCCCCGACGCCGCGGCCGCGGGCCTCCGGCGCGACGGACAGCATCCGGAACTCCAGTTCACCCTCCCGCGCGATCTCGGTGAACCGGCCGCCCCGCCACATGACGGTGACCGACCCGAGCACCCGGCCGTCGCCGTCGACGGCGACCAGCAGGTCGGCCTCGGCGGCCCGCGGGGCGGCGTCGGCCAGGTGCGCGGCGTAGGTCGGGTCGTCGTCGAGCAGCCCGTCGGCCTGGTAGGCGGCCTCGGTGATGCGGCCGACCTCGGCGATCTCCTCCGGCAGCGCCTTGCGCACCGTCACGTCACTCATCGTCTGTCTCCAACGCGACCTCGGCGGCCGCCTCCGGCCCCCGCTCCAGCAGCACCGCGAAACCGTCCTCGTCGAGCACCGGAACCTTGAGCTGGACGGCCTTGTCGTACTTCGACCCCGGCGAGTCGCCGACCACGACGAACGCGGTCTTCTTCGACACCGAGCCCGCCGCCTTGCCGCCGCGGGCCATGATGTACTCCTTGGCCTCGTCCCTGGAGTACCGCTGCAGCGATCCGGTGACCACAATGGACAGGCCTTCGAGGTTGCGCGGGACGGATTCGTCGCGTTCCTCGGCCATCCGCACACCGGCACGCCGCCACTTGTCGACGACCTCGCGGTGCCAGTCGACGGCGAACCACTCCCGCACCGCCCTGGCGATCGTCGGCCCAACGCCGTCGGCCCCGGCGAGCGTCTCCTCCTCGGCCTGGTCGATCCGCTCCATCGACTCGAACTCGCGGGCCAGCGCCTGCGCCGCGGTCGGGCCGACGTGCCGGATCGACAGCCCGACAATCACCTTCCACAGTGGACGGTCCTTGGCGACCTGGAGGTTGGCCGCGAGCTTGCGACCGTTGGCCGACAGCTCCCCCGCCTTGGTGCGGAACAGCTCGACCCCGGCCAGCTTCTCCTCGTCCAGGTCGAAGATGTCACCCTCGTCGGTGACCACACCGGACTCCAGCAACGCGGCGGCCGCCTCGTAGCCGAGTCCCTCGATGTCGAAAGCGCCCCGGCCTGCCAGGTGGAACAGCCGCTCCCGCAGCTGCGCCGGGCAGGACCTGGAGTTCGGGCACCGGATGTCGACGTCGCCCTCCTTCTGGTACGCCAGCTCCGTGCCGCACTCCGGACAGTGCGTCGGCATGACGAACTCGCGCTCGTCGCCGGTCCGCACGTCGACGACGGGCCCCAGCACCTCCGGGATCACGTCGCCCGCCTTGCGGATGACCACCCGGTCGCCGATGAGGACGCCCTTGCGCTTGACCTCCTCGCGGTTGTGCAGCGTCGCCATCGCCACCGTCGATCCGGCCACCTTCACCGGTTCCATCACGGCGAACGGGGTCACCCGGCCGGTGCGGCCGACGTTGACCTGGATGTCCAGCAACGTGGTGGTGGCCTCCTCCGGCGGGTACTTGAACGCGATGGCCCAGCGCGGCGCCCGCGACGTGGAACCGAGCCTGCGCTGCAGCACCACGTCGTCGACCTTGATCACGACGCCGTCGATCTCGTGCTCGGCGTCGTGCCGGTGCTCGCCCCAGTAGTCGACCATCTCGGTCAGCTCCGCGACCGAGCGCACGACCTTGCTGTGTGGCGACACCGGCAGTCCCCACGCGGCCAGCGCCTCGTAGGACTCCGACTGCCTGGCCGGTTCGAAGCCCACCCGCTTGCCAAGGCCGTGGCAGATCAGCCGCAGCCTGCGGCTCTTGGTGATCTTCGGGTCCTTCTGCCGCAGCGAGCCTGCCGCGGTGTTGCGCGGGTTGGCGTAGGGCGGTTTGCCCGCCTCGACCATCTTGGCGTTGAGCTCGGTGAAGTCCTCGACCCGGAAGTACACCTCGCCACGTACCTCGACCAGCTCGGGCACGGGGTAGTCGTCGGTGCCGGTCAGCCGGTCGGGCACCTGGTCGAGCGTGCGGACGTTCAGCGTGACGTCCTCGCCGGTGCGCCCGTCGCCGCGGGTCAGCGCGCGGGTGAGCCTGCCGCCCTCGTAGAGCAGGTTGACGGCGAGGCCGTCGATCTTCAGCTCACACAGGTACTCGGTGGCGCCGACCTCCTTCTCCACCCGGTCCAGCCACGCGGCCAGCTCGTCCGGGTCGAACGCGTTGTCCAGGCTGTACATGCGTTCGAGGTGGTCGTGCGCGGTGAACTCGGTGGAGAACGTGCCGCCGACGTTCTGCGTCGGCGAGTCCGGTGTGGCCAGCCCGGGGTGGTGCTGTTCCAGCTCCTCCAGCTTGCGCAGCAACGCGTCGAACTCGCCGTCGGAGATCGTCGGCGAGTCCAGCACGTAGTAGCGGAACTGGTGGCCGCGGATCTCCTCGGCCAGCGCCGCGTGCCGCTCCCGGACGGCGGGTGGCACGTCGGCGACGTCCTGCGCCGCGGCTGGATCAACCGGAAGTTCTTCGCTGCTGGTCACAGCAGGCGATGTTAGTCGTCCTCGGACGGCTGACGCTCAGCCAACGAGCGGACCAGGTCACGCAGTTGGAGCAACCCGACCGTCTCGGCGGGCTCGGCCTCGGCGGTCTCCACCCGGCGCAGCCGCTCCGCCGCCAGCCGCTCACCGAGCGTCGCGTCCAGTGGCAGGAAGGTCATCGCGGTGCGGCCCCGCTCGTCCAGCTCGGACAGCAGCGGATGGTAGACGGCGACGTCGACGACGCCCTCCGGTTCGTCGACCTGCGCCACCACCCGCACGTCGGCCAGCGCGATGCGGTGTGCGCCCAGGTTGACCGTCACGTCGGTGGGATCGGGGACCGGGGGTACCGAGTCGTGGTACTCCCAGATGGCGTCCTCCGGCGGAGCCGCGGCCTTCCAGGCGTCGGTGTACGGCCGCAGGGCAGGGTCCTCCTGCGCGGTCAGCACGAGCGCGTAGATGGCCCGCTGCCCGCGGTCGAGGGAGAACTGCAGGTCCGGGTGCACCAGCGCGACGGCCTTGCACAGCTCATGCTCGACGCGCTGCGGCTCGCGGTCCCCGAGCGCGGCGCTGACCTCGGGCAGCAGCTCCGCCCAGCGCCGCCAGAACGCCTCGGCCGCGGCGACCGGGTCCTCGGGGACCGGCTGCTCGGGCCACTCGGTCCGCGGGTCCGGTGGGGTGTCTGCGCGCTTGCGCCTGCGGAAGATGCCCATGCCTACCAGTCTTCCGGAAGCTCGGCGAACGCCCTGCCCAGGTCGCGGGTCAGCGCGAGCGCGCGGCGTACCCAGTCCGCCGAGGCACCCGCCAGGCCGCAGGCCGGGGTGGGAACGGCCCGCTGCGCGAGCGTCGACCGGTTGAAGCCGAGCCGGCCGGTCAGCCGCAGCGCCGGACCGGCGAGGTCCCGCAGCGTCACGCGGGCGTCCGTCGCGGGGACGAGGCCGAGCAGCAGCGCGACGCCGGAGTCCCACGCCTCGCCCAGCTCGTCCAGCAGCGCCGCCGGGGCGCCGTCGAGCCGGGTGGCGTCGATGGACAGTGCCCCGGCCCCCGCCTCGCGCAGCAGTGCGACGGGCGGGCGGGTGGCGCAGCAGTGCACGACGACCGGGTTGCCGGTGATCTCCCGGGCGCCGGTGATGATCCGGGACAGCAGCTCGCGGGCCTCCGGCTCGTGCACCGGCGCCACCGTGCCGTAACCCGACGGTGTGGACAGTGATCCGGCCAGCACGGCCGGCAGGGTCGGCTCGTCGAGCTGGACGACCACCGGCGCGCCGGTGCGGGCGGTCAGCTCCGCGACGTGCCCGCGCAGCCCCTCCAGCAGCGACTCGCCGAAGTCGCGGGTCGCGCCGGAGTCGGTGAGGATCCGGTGCCCGCGGGGGAGTTCGATGCCGGCGGCCAGTGTCCACGGTCCGGCGATCTGGGTCTTGACCACCGCCGGTGCGGAGCCGGCGCGGTCGGCGGCTTCCTGCAGGGCGTCGAGGTCCCAGCGCAGCAGGTCGACGCCACGCCGGTGGTCGTGGCCGGGACGGGCCGCCACCCGGTAGCCGCTGGGTACCACCTCGACGGCGAGGTCGACCAGCAGCGCGGCGGTGCGGCCCAGCAGGTCGGCGCCGACGCCGCGGGCGGGCAGCTCCGGCAGGTGCGGGAACTCGGGCAGCTCACCGAGGACGACGGCCGCCGCCTCGGCGGCGTCGGTACCCGGCATCGATCCGACGCCGGTGGCCGCGGTGGCCGGCCAGGGGAAGTCTGTCACGCCGCGCCATTGTGCTCGGTGCCGTCCGCGGGTGAACGATCGCCCCGCTCGTCTCGCCCGGAGCGGCACCGCTGTCGTACCTTCGTGGCAATCGACGACACAGAGGAGGTGAGCGTTATGCGGGTAGCACTGGCTCAGACCGACTGCCGGCTCGGCGACGTGGAAGGAAACCTCGTCGACGCCGAACGCATCATCAAGGAGTCCGCGGCGCAGAACGCGGACCTCGTCGTGTTCCCCGAGCTGAGCCTCACCGGCTACGCGCTGGGGCAGCTCGCCGACGACATCTCCCTGTGGCCGGACGACCCGCGGCTGGCGGAGTTGTCCCTGCACGGCCCGGACGTCGTCATCGGACTGCTGGAGGACGGCCGGATCCGGCGGCACAACACCGCGCTGTACATGTCGGACGGGCAGGTGCTGCACAACCACCGCAAGCTCTACCTGCCGAACTACCTGATCTGGGAGGAACGCAAGCACGCCAGCCCCGGCCAGACCATGCGTGCGTTCGACACCCGGCACGCCAGGATCGCGACGCTGATCTGCAACGACGCGTGGCAGCCGATGCTGCCGTGGCTGGCCGCGCAGGACGGCGCGGAGGTTCTGGTGGTGCCGACCAACAGCGCCGCCAAGCTCACCGCGGGCTCGTTCGACCCGGCCGAGTACTGGCACGACCTGCTCGTGTTCACCGCCCGCATGCAGCAATGCTGGGTGATCTTCGTCAACCGGGTGGGTGACGAGGCGGGAGTGCGGTTCTGGGGCGGCTCGCGGGTGATCGACCCGTGGGGCTCGGTGGTGGCCACGGCGGCGACCTGGGAGGAGTCGCTGACCTTCGTCGACGTCGACGTCACCGCGGTCCGCCGCAGGCGCCGGGAGATCCCCCTGCTGGCCGACGCCAGGCTGGGCCTGCTGCGCCGGGAACTGGAGCGCCTGATCAACGAGAGCGGCGACGACTGACCGGCTGCGGAACGGCTCGAAGCACGTGAAGGCCACCTTCACCACGTGAGACGTCGGGCCCCGGGAAAGTCGGGTGGTCCGGAGCGCGTCATTCGCGTTCCGGAAGGCGAGACTCGCGTTCCGGCCCCGGCAGGGCCGCGCGAGCGGCCCGTTCGGCCACCCGAGGACAGGGGCTCGTCCCGCGATCTGGACTGGCGCGCCGGACAGTGGGACCAGGCAGGCGGGAACGTGCAACTCGCGGGTCCGCAACGGTCGACTCGCGGGTCGGGAACGGACAACTCGCGCGACCGGCCCGTTCACGCGGCCGACCGGCACCAGGTGAGAACCCGGTCCACATCGTGAGTTCTGCGCTCACGCACGCGAGTTCTGCATTCCGGCACACGAGTTCTACGTTCCAGTACACGAGTTCCACGCTCAAGACCAGCCACCTCGCCTGCCCGCGACCCGACTTTGCCGGGACCCTGACACGAGACGCCCGTGACGGCCCCCCTTCACGGCACAGCCGGTGCGGGTGGCATGTCTCGTTCGTGGTGGCCGGTGAGGCTGCCGAGCCCGCTGTGCTCACTGTGCTCACCGAGGTTGCGACACCCGGGCCGCGAAGCGCATGAAGGCCACCTTCATCACATCAGACGACACACACTCGGCCTTCACACCAACCCACCTGACCCACCCGCCCCAGCCACCACAACGGCACCACCGATCACCACGAACGAGACCCCACACCCGCAACCAACGGCACCATCCTGGCGAATCTCGCAACCAAGGTGCCCCTCGCAACAGCGCCGTAACCACGGTCACCGGACTTGCCGGGACCCTGACGTCTGACGTGGTGAAGGTGGCCTTCATGTGCTCTGGGGCCCGCTGACCGCGACACGGCAGCCGGACATCTGACGCATATCGCCTGGTCACCCCCATGATCGGCCGCTCGCGATTAGGGTGATGCGGCATGACGAGCCCGAGGCGCCCCGGTTGGTACGCCGACCGAACCCAGCCGCAGCGGCAGCGGTGGTGGGACGGCAGGGCGTGGTCCGAGCGCACCCGCCCGGTCGGCGGCGGAACCCTGTTCACCGAGCCCGTCCTGCTCGTCGGCAGGCAGCCGCGGCAGGTCGGCACGGCCCGCGAGTACGGCGTGTACGACCAGCACCGGGAAGCGGTCGGCTCGGTGGTGTGGGCCGAGCAGGGCACGCTGAAGAAGGTGTTGCGGCGGCTCAGCCACCACGGCGAGCACGTGACGCAGCGGTTCGAGGTCCGCGACGCCAACCACAGCATCGTGCTGCGCGTGACCAGGCAGCTGAAGGAGCGGCTGCTGGTGAGCAGGGCCGATCACACGCCGATCGGCGAGATCGTGCCGGGGCGGGGTCTGCTCGTCGTCGACGGCAGCGAGGTCGGCGCGGTTCACGCCGACGGCAACGATCTGTCCATCCGCGACAGTGACGGCGACGAGGTCGCCAGGGTAACGGCGTCAGCCGAGCACCCCGAGGACAGCTACGAGGTCCGCGTGCACCGACACCTGCCCGACCCGCTGGCCAGCATGGTGGTCGCCTGCGCGCTCACCATCGACGCGGCGCTCAGCCGAGGCGGTCACGCAACTCCCGCTTGAGGATCTTGCCGGACGCGTTGCGTGGCAGGTCGTCGGCGAAGTGCACGGCCTTGGGCACCTTGAACGACGAGAGCCGCTCGCGGGCATGTGCCAGCAGCTCGTCGGCCTCCACCTCGCCGGAACGCACGACGACGGCCGTGATGGCCTCGATCCACCTGTCGTCGGGCAGGCCGACGACAGCGACCTCCCCGACCGCGGGATGCGTGTAGAGGGCGTCCTCGACCTCGCGGGAAGCGACCATCACGCCGCCGGTGTTGATGACGTCCTTGATCCGGTCGACCACGTACAGGTACCCGGCCTCGTCGACCCGCACGAGGTCGCCGGAGTGGAACCAGCCGCCGCGGAAGGCCTCCTCGGTCTCCTCGGGCTTGTCCCAGTACCCGGTGCACAGCTGCGGCGAGCGGTAGACGACCTCCCCCGGCTCTCCGGGCGGGACGTCCTCGCCGTTCGCGTCGACCACCCGCAGCTCGACGAACAGCACCGCGCGGCCGGCCGAGTCCGGCCGGTCGGCGTGCTCCTCCGGCCGCAGGACGGTGGCCAGCGGGGCGATCTCGGACTGCCCGAAACAGTTGTAGAAGCCCAGGTCCGGCATGGCCTCGCGGAGCCGGCCGAGGACCGGGCCGGGCATGATCGACGCGCCGTAGTACGCCTTGCGCAGGCCGGTCAGGTCCAGCTCGGCGAACTCCGGGTGGTTGGCCAGCGCCACCCACAGGGTCGGCGCGGCGAAGAACGCGCGGTGCCCGTTCTCGGCGAGGCGGCGCAGGATCTCGGTCGGGTCGGGGGTCTCCAGCAGGTCGTTGGTGGCGCCGACGGCCAGCCACGGCAGCAGGAACACGTGCATCTGCGCACTGTGGTAGAGCGGCATCACATGCAGCGGATCGTCGTCCTCGGTGAGGTCGAGCGCGACGATGCAGGACAGGTACTCGTGCACCAGCGCCCGGTGGGTCATCATCGCGCCCTTGGGCAGCGAGGTGGTCCCGGACGTGTAGAGCAGCTGGGCCAGGTCGGTGTCGGCGACCTCGGCGTCCAGCGCGGGCACCTCGCCGGACCCGGCGACGTCGAGCAGCGAACCCGGCGCGTCCCGCAGCGCCAGCGTCTCCCGTCCGTCCACCTTGGACGCCAGGTCCGGGTCGGCGAGGACGACCCGGCTGCCGGACTGGCTGAGCAGGTACTCCAGCTCACCACCGGTGAGGTTGTAGTTGACCGGCACGTGCACCAGCCCGGCACGGGCGCAGGCGAGGAACCCGATCAGGTAGGCGTCGGAGTTGCGGCCGTAGGCGGCCACCCGGTCGCCCTTACGCAGGCCGAGCCCGAGCAGGTGCGCCGCCGCCCTGGTGACGGCGTCGTCCAGGTCGGCGTAGCTCCACTGGCGGCCGGCGAACCGGAGGGCGACCCGCTGCGGGACCCGGCGGGCGCTGCGGCGCAGGATGTCGGCGACGGTGCTGGAACGCATGCCCGGCACCCTACGCCGGACTACGCCGTAGCGGCGATCTTCGCGCTGCCCAGCACCAGGTCGCCGGCGTCGGCGTCCTCCCGGTAGAGCACCAGAACCTGCCCGGGAGCGACGCCACGCAGCGGCTCCCGCAGCCGCGCGGTCACCCTGCCGTCGGCGGTGGCCTCGGCGACCGCGGGCACGACCCCGCCGTGCGCCCGCACCTGCACGACGCACTCGGTCGGCCCGTCCAGCGGCTGCTCGCTGGGCCAGACCGCCCGGTCGGCCTCGATGGTCCGCACGCCGAGTCCCTCGGCCGATCCGACGGTCACCGTGCCGGACACCGGCTCCAGCGACAGCACGTACCGCGGCTTGCCGTCCGGTGCGGGCGCGTCGATGCCCAGGCCCTTGCGCTGGCCGACGGTGAACCCGTGCACGCCGGTGTGCCGCCCGAGCACCGCGCCGGTCTCGGCGTCGACCAGGTCACCCGGCCGGGACTCGATGCGGTCCTCCAGGAACTTGCGGGTGTCGCCGTCGGGGATGAAGCAGATGTCGTGACTGTCCGGCTTACGCGCCACGGCCAGCCCGCGTTCACGCGCTTCCTCGCGCACGTCGGACTTGTGCGAGCCGCCGAGCGGGAACATCGCGTGCCGCAACTGCTCGGGCTCCAGCGAGGCGAGCACGTAGGACTGGTCCTTGCCGAGGTCGGCACTGCGCCGCAGCACCGGCACACCGTCCACAACGGACAGCCGGGCGTAGTGGCCGGTGGCGACGGCGTCGAAGCCGAGCGCCATCGCCTTCTCCAGCAGCGCCTCGAACTTGATCTTCTCGTTGCACGTCACGCACGGGTTGGGCGTACGGCCCGCGGCGTACTCGCCGACGAACGTCTCCACCACCTGTTCGGTGAACCGCTCGGCGAAGTCCCAGACGTAGAACGGGATACCGAGCAGGTCGGCGGCACGCCTGGCGTCGTGCGAGTCCTCGATCGTGCAGCAGCCGCGGGCGCCGGTCCGCAGCGTGCCGGGCTTGGCCGACAGCGCCAGGTGCACCCCGACGACGTCGTGCCCCGCGTCGACCGCACGCGCGGCGGCCACGGCGGAGTCGACACCGCCACTCATCGCCGCTAGTACTCGCACTAGACCCTTACCTTCCGCATTCCCGCCTGTCCCGCCTTGCGGGCCCGGTCCACCACGCCGCCGATCTCCGCCTCCAGCGCCGCCACGTCGGCGGCGGTCGACGTGTGTCCCAGTGTGAACCGCAGCGACCCGCGGGCCGCGGCCGGGCTGGCCCCCATGGCCAGCAGCACGTGGCTGGCCTGCGCGACACCCGCCGTGCAGGCCGAGCCGGTGGAGCACTCGATCCCCTTGGCGTCCAGCAGCATCAGCAGGCTGTCGCCCGCGCAGCCGGGGAACGTCAGGTGGGCGTGGCCGGGCAGCAGGTGCTCGCGGGAGCCGTTGAGCACGGCGTCCGGCACCTGCCGCAGCACCCCGGCGACCAGCTCGTCCCGCAGTGCCGCGAGCTTCGGCGCCCGCACCGGCCGGGCCTTGACGGCCGCGTCGACCGCGGTGGCGAAGCCGACGATGGCCGGAACGTCCAGCGTGCCCGAGCGCACCTCCCGCTCCTGCCCACCGCCGTGCAGCACCGGCTGGCACTCCACGTCCCGGCCCAGCAGCAGCGCGCCCACGCCGTAGGGACCGCCGACCTTGTGCCCAGTCAGGGTCAGCGCCGCGGCGCCGCTGGCGGCGAAGTCCACCTCGATCGCGCCGACGGCCTGTACCGCGTCGGTGTGCAACGGGATGCCGTGCTCCGCGCACACGGCGGCCAGGTCCGCGACCGGATTGACGGTGCCGACCTCGTTGTTGGCCTGCATGATGGTGACCAACGCCACAGATCCGGGGTCGCCCGCGAGGGCGGTACGCAGCGCGTCGGTGGTCACCCGGCCGGTGGCGTCCACCTCGATCCAGGTGATCTCCGCGCCGGCGTTGCCCGCCAGCCACTGCACCGAGTCCAGCACCGCGTGGTGCTCAACCGTGCTGGCCAGGATGCGCCGCCTGGCGGGGTCGGCCGCCTTGCGCGCCCAGTAGATCCCCTTGACCGCGAGGTTGTCGCTTTCCGTTCCGCCGGAAGTGAAAACGACCTCCGACGGCCGGGCGCCCAGGGCCGCGGCGACCGTCTCCCGTGCCTCCTCGACGACCCGCCGCGCCCGCCTGCCGGAGGAATGCAGCGAGGAGGCGTTGCCCACGGTGGACAGCGCCTCGCTCATCGCCGCAACGGCTTCCGGCGCCATCGGGGTGGTCGCCGCGTGGTCGAGGTAGGTCATCGCCCATCAAGGGTAAACCCGCGCGGGCCACCGGCTGGTGACGACCACTCCGAGCACGCCGACCGCACCCAGCACGATCCCGAGCACCGCCATGGCCGGCGAGGGCTGCGCGGGCGAGGCCAGGGCGTTGAGCAGCACCCCGCCCAGCCCGATGGCCAGCGCCGCGCCGACCCAGTCGCCGAGCTGGCTGGCCGACATCGTGAACCCGCGCTCGTGCAGTGGCGAGAACCGCAGCAACAGCAGGGAGATCGACGGCATGGCGATCCCCATACCCGCACCGCCGACCACCGAGACGACGAACGCCAGCCAGGACGGCGCCCACGGCTGGCTGACCACCGTGAACAGCACCAGCGACACCGCCACCAGCGCGAACCCTGTGCGCAGCAACGCCTCCCGCGACCAGTCGGGGAACCGGCCCTGGACGAACGACGCCGCCGACCAGCCCAGCGCGGTCACCGTCAGCGGCAGGCCGGCCATGGCGACGCTGTAGCCGTGGACGGTGCTCATCGTGAGCGGGAGGAACGCCTCCATCCCGGCGTACGCACCGGCGATCAGGCCGCGTGCCGCGGTCACCGTCGGCAGACCCGGCCGCAGCAGCAGGGTCCCGGCCGGCATGAGCCCGCGCAACGCCAGCACCAGCACCACCAGCGCCGCGCCGCCGTACACCAGCGACGCCGCCGACGGGTGCTGCGCGGCCCAGGTGAGCGCCGCGACGCCGACGGTCGCCGCCACCGCGGCCAGCACCCCGGCCCGCCTGCCGCTCTCCCCCGGCACGTGCGGGTCCAGCCTGCGGACCACGATCACCAGCAGGACCAGCCCGACGATCACCAGCGGCACCAGCCCGAGGAACACCCACCGCCAGCCGACCTGTTCGGTCACCATGCCGGCGATCCACGGCCCGATCACGCCGGGCAGTACCCACGCGGCGGCATTGGCCGCGTACATCACCGGCCGTTCCCGGTCGGTGAACACCAGGCCGATCAGCAGGGAGAACGACACCATCAGCGCGCCGGAGCCCAGGCCCTGCAGGACCCGTCCGGCCAGCAGCATGGCCATGTTCTGCGCCAGGCCCGCCACCAGCAGTCCCACCAGGAAGATGACCGGGCCGATCAGCAGCGCGGGTCCCGGCCCCCTGCGATCGGCGAGCCTTCCGGACAGCACTGTGGCGATGACGCTGGCGATGAGGAACGCGGTGAACGGCCAGGCGTAGAGCGCCTCGCCGCGTAGTTCGGCGACCATCGTCGGCATGGCGGTCGCCACGCCCATGGCCTCGAACGCGACCAGAGTGACCACCAGAAGCAGCCCCGCGGTGGCAGTTCGGTGTTCCGGAGTCCAGAGCACCCCACGCGGGGCGGCTTCGATCGTCATACGGTCACGGTGCAACCTCCAGTGCGGTGGAGGTCAACTTCCGGCGCCGCTGTGCCGGGATCGTCACGGTGCCCAGCGCCGCGCTGACGGCGGCCTCGGCGAGCGCGGCGAGTTCCCTGCGGTCGGCCGCCCGGCCGGGTGCGATCTCCGGGCAGACGAACATCTCCAGCACCAGCCCGCGCAGCCGGGCCACCCGGCGCAGGGACGCGATCAGCGACTCCGGGCCGATGAACGCGGGGTGGGTGGTCTCCCTGCCGTCGGCAAGCCGGTACCGCAGCGCGATCGGCCGTACCGGGACACCGCCGTCGATGGCGGCCTGGAACGTCGCCGTGGTGAACCGGCCGGACGCCCGCCCGCACCAGGTGGTGGCCTCCGGCGTGACGTTGACCACGGCGCCGCCGCGCAGCGCGTCGGCCAGCCCGCTCATGGTGGCCGGCAGGGTGCTCAGGCGCTCGCGGTCCAGGAACAGGCTGCCGCCCCGGGCGACCAGCCAGCCCAGCACCGGCCAGCTCCGGATCTCCACCTTGGCCAGTGCCCGCATGGGGCGCAGGGCGTTGATGCCGATGATGTCCAGCCAGGAGATGTGGTTGTTCACCACGAGGGCGCCACGCCCGGGCAGGGTCTCGGCGAACGACCTGCCTCCGTGGACGACCAGCCGGACGCCGAAGGCCCGCAGTACGGCGCGGAACACCCGGCGCAGCAACCGCATCCGGGCCTTACCGCCGAGCACGACCAGAACGGGCGCGCAGGCCACCGCGGCGAGGACCACGCCGATGGCCGCGGCGAACCGGCCGATCCGCCGTGGCAGGCCGACCGTCGGCTCGCCGGTGGTGAGGCAACTGTCACCACACGGCGAAGCCGGCATCCACGGGTGCCTCATCCCTTGATCCCGAGGAAGAAGTTCAGGTACCGCTGGTCGACGTTGTGCAGGTCGAGCAGGACGAAGAAGTCGGCGACGCCGAAGTCCGCGTCGAGTGCGGGCGGGCCGCAGATCTTGGCGCCGAGCCGCAGGTAACCCTTGAGCAGCGGTGGCAGGACGGTCCGGTCGGCACGGGCGATGTCGCCGCAGTCCCACGGGTTCAGCGGGTGGACCCGCTGGTCGTCGGGCGCGTAGTGCTTGGCGCGCAGGGTGTCCCAGACACCGGCGGCGTACGCTCCGCCGTCGGCCAGCGGGACCGACGCGCAGCCGGCGAGGTAACGGTGGCCGGACAGCAGCATGTAGCGGGCGATGCCCGCCCACACCAGGCTCACCACGGCACCGGTGCGGTGCTCGGGGTGCACGCAGGACCGGCCGGTCTCGACCAGCGAGGACCGCAGCCCGTCGATGGCTCCGAGGTCGAACTCGGTGTCGGAGTAGAGCCGGCCGGCGGCGGCCGCACGCTCCGGCGGCAGCATCCGGTAGGTCCCGACGATGTCGCCGGTGCGGTCGTCCCGGACCACCAGGTGGTCGCAGAACTCGTCGAACGCGTCGACGTCCGATCCCGGGCGGAGAGAGTTGAGGGTGGCCCCCATCTCCTGCGCGAAGACCTGGTGGCGCAACCGCTGCGCGGCATCCACCTCGGCGTTGTCGTGTGCGACGAGCAGGGAGTACCGCGCGGCGTCCGCCGGTAGCTCGACGCCGGGCTGATCAGTGCTGACGAGCAACTGTGACCGCGTCATGCCCTAGGTGTAACTCCGCGAATCGACCATCGCCGCTGCGGCGCGGTGACCTTGGAATGCACGTTGTGTGAACGTGCGGTTCTCAGCTTTGTCTCAGGTTGGCAGCTCTGCGCCCCAAGGTCAACGGCATGTCATCCGCCTGTACTACGCGCAAGCACGTGAAGGCCACCTTCACTACGTCTCACGTAGTGAAGGTGGCCTTCACGTGCTTTGGGCAGGGCGGGCGGGACTCAGCCCTTGCGCTGGTTCACCGCTTCGGTCAGCTGCGGGGCGACGTTGAACAGGTCGCCCACGACACCGAAGTCGGCGATCTCGAAGATCGGCGCCTCCGGGTCCTTGTTGACCGCGACGATGGTCTTCGACGTCTGCATGCCAGCCCGGTGCTGGATGGCACCGGAGATGCCGAGCGCGATGTAGAGCTGCGGCGACACGGTCTTGCCGGTCTGGCCCACCTGGAACTGCGCCGGGTAGTAGCCGGAGTCGACCGCGGCCCGCGAGGCACCGACGGCGGCACCCAGCGAGTCGGCCAGCTTCTCCACCACGTCGAACTTGTCCGCCGAGCCGACACCGCGGCCACCGGACACGACGACCGACGCCTCGGTCAGCTCGGGACGGTCGCCACCGACGATCGGCTCGACGCCGGTGATCTTCGCCGACTTCGCCGCGTCGATCGCGGGCAGCTCGACGGTCTCCTCGGCGGCGGCGCCGTCGGCGGCCTCAGCCTCGACCGAGCCGGGACGCACCGAGATGACCGGCGTTCCCTTGGCAGCCTTGGACTTCACCGAGTAGGCGCCACCGAAGACCGACTGCTCGACGGTGCCGTCGGAGTTCACCCCGACGACGTCGTAGAGCAGGCCGGAGCCCAGCCGCACGGCGAGCCTGCCGGACACCTCCTTGCCCTCGGCGGTCGCGGCGACCAGCACGGCCGCGGGGGAAACCCGCTGTGCCAGCGTCTCGAGCGCGTCCACCTTCGGGGTCACCAGGTAGCCGACGGCGTCGTCGGACTCCGCCACGTAGACCTTCGCCGCACCGTGCCCGGCCAGCGCGTCCTTCACCTTGCCTGCCGTGCCGGGGGCGCCGACGACGACGGCGGACGGCTCACCGAGCGCGCGCGCCGCGGTCAGCAGCTCCAGGGTGACCTTCTTGACCTCACCGTCGACCTGGTCGACGAGTACCAGAACCTCAGCCATTGTCTATGTCTCCTCGCTCGAACCGGGTCAGATCAGCTTCTGCGCGACCAGGTACTCGGCGACCTTCGTGCCGCCGTCGCCCTCGTCCTCGACACGCTGGCCCGCGGTCCGCGGCGGCTTCGGCGCGGCCTCCACGACGGCGGACCAGGCGTTGCCGAGACCGACCTCGCCCGCGTCGACGCCGAGGTCGGCGACGGTCAGCGTCTCCACCGGCTTCTTCTTGGCGGCCATGATCCCCTTGAACGAGGGGTAGCGCGGCTCGTTGATCTTCTCGGTCACGCTGATCAGCGCGGGCAGGTTCGCCTCGAGGTGCGTCAGGCCCTCGTCCGCGGTCTCCCGGTCCACCTTCACGGTGGAGCCCTCGACGGTGACCTGGCGGGCGTGGGTCAGCTGCGGCAGGCCGAGCAGCTCGGCGACGATCGCGGGAACCGCGCCACCACGGCCGTCGGACGCCTCGTTGCCGGCGATGACCAGGTCGACGCCCTCGACCTTGCGCACGGCGGCGGCGATGACCTTCGCGGTCGCCAGCAGGTCGGAACCGTGCAGCGCCGGGTCGGATACGTGGATCGCCTTGTCGGCGCCCATGGAGAGGGCCTTGCGGATGGCGTCGGTGGCACGGTCCGGGCCTACGGCCAGCACCGTCACCTCGCCCTCGCCGGCCTCCTTGATCTTGAGCGCCTCCTCGACGGCGCGCTCGTTGATCTCGTCGAGGACCGCGTCGGCGGACTCGCGGTCGAGCGTGTGGTCACTCTCGGACAGCTTGCGCTCCGAGTAGGTGTCGGGCACCTGCTTGACCAGGACAACGATGTTCGTCATGGGTCTTCTTCGACCTCCCGCTTGGGCTCTACTCGCCAGTAGTCAATCGCAGATCGGGCGTCCTGGCCCACCGAGGTGACGGCATTCACCTGGATGCGTCGTTTACCGGGACCATCGTCCCAATAGTTTGCCCACCGGCCGTCCGGCCTATGGGACAGGCGTGCGTTCGGGTTAACCTGCCTCACTGTGTCGAACCATGTCGCGGTGATTACGGACTCGACCGCCTGCATTCCCGACCAGCTCGCCTCGCAGTGGGGGATCCGGGTCGTGCAGGTCCAGCTGCAGGTCGGGGACCGCCTCGACGACGAGCACAGATTCAACCGCCCCGAGCTGATCGCCGCGATGCGGGCGGGCGAGGAGGTGAGCACCTCGCCGCCGGAGGTCGGCGCGTTCTTCTGGGCCTACCAGGACGCACTGTCGTCGGGCGCCAGCGCGGTGGTCAGCATCCACATCTCCGGCCGGATGTCGGCGACGGCGCGCGCCGCGCAGGAGGCCGCCCAGCAGACGCCGGTGCCGGTGCACGTCGTGGACAGCCAGACCACCGGCATGAGCCTCGGCTTCGCCGCGCTGTCCGCCGCGCGGGCAGCCGCGGCGGGCGCGCAGCTGCGCCGGGTTCTCGACGCCGCCACCTACCGCTCGCAGACCAGCACCGAACTGCTCTACGTCGACACCCTGGACTACCTGCGCCGGGGCGGCCGCATCGGCGGCGCCGCGGCGTGGGTCGGCACGGCGCTGTCGCTCAAGCCGCTGCTCACCGTGCGCGAGGGCGAGGTGCGGCCGGTGAGCCGGGTACCGGGACGGCGGCGAGCGCAGGCCAAGCTCGTCGACCTGGCCGTCGACAGGGCGGGCACACGGCCGGTGGACGTCGCGGTCGTGCGCTTCGGCGACGACGAGCAGGTCCTCGACCTGGCCGACCAGCTACGCAAGCGGGTGCGCGACGTGCGTGACCTGGTCGTCGCCGAGGCGAGCACCGTCATCGGCGCCCACGTCGGCCCCGGCGCCCTCGGCATCACGGTCTCCCCCGCCGGCTGAGCGCCCGCCGCCTTGCTGTGAAGGAGCCCTCACGGCATCTGATACCAGGGCCCCGGCAAAGTCCGGGGCGGGTGACCGTGCACGAAGGTGGAACTCGTGTACCGGAACGTAGAACTCGCGTGCACGAGCGTGGAGTTCATACCGTGAGACGCGCCTCTCACCCCGCGGCCCCGCGAGTCCCACCTTCGCGCACGCGAGTCCCACGCTCCCGCACGCGAACTCCACCTTCACGCACACCACCCGACTGCCGGGCCCGCGCGGGAACGTACAACTCGCGCGTCAGAACGTACGACTCGCGCGAACGGGCCGCTCGCGGGCGGCGGGCGGAACTGCGTACGAGGTCGATACGTTGGACAATCGAACCGGACATATCCGCCGTGCGCAGGAGGATTGATGGCAGGGCTGTTCAACAAGATCATGCGCTTCGCCAAGAGCCCGGAGGGACGCAGGGCGATCAACCAGGCCAAGCGGTACGCCAAGGACCCGCACACCCGCAAGCAGGCCAAGGACGCGTTCGACCGCCTGCGCGGCAAGAAGGGCCACGGTAAGAGCTACTGAGCCGTCCGCGCGGGCAGGAACACCACGACGGCGGCCAGCACGACGAGGCCGACCAGCCCGACGGCGTTGATCACCTGGTCCACCGGCTCGAACACGTGCAGGTGGAGCAGGTGATACGCCGCGTGCACCACGCCGAACACCAGCCACGCCAGTCCGGTCAGCCTGGCCACGGCGTTCGTGCGCATCACGAAGGCGCCGACCGCCAGCACACCCAGCGCGAGGAACATCCCGCCCACGTCGCGGACGAGGTGCTCGTTGAACGGGCCGTCGGCGGACACCCAGCCGGGCCGGAAGCCGGGAAAGTCGGAGTAGAACGACATCGGCAGCACAGCGGCCCAGAATCCCACCACCAGCCCGACGGCGGCGAACAGCAGCAGGGCCAGCCTGGTCACAGTTGGTTGCATACCCTCTGGACTCGGCAGCCCCGCCGGATGTGACGGGGCTGCCGAGACCGTCAGCCGAGGGCGTTGTGCGCCGCGGCCATCAGTGAGCCGTTGGCCGTGTCACCGGACATGTCCCACGCCATGACCCCGAGCAGGCCTCTGGACCGGAGCCAGGCGACCTTCTGCTGAATGGACCAGACGTCGTCGAACGACCACCACTGCCCACCGTTGCCCGTGTAACACGAGGTGGCGACGGCCTGCGTGTCGTGGGTGACGGTGCAGTTCGGGACGCTGGCCACCAGGTTCGAGTAGCCACGGGTCCCCGCCTCCTCGGGGAACTGGCCGGGTGCCGCGCCGTTGGCGGTCTGCCATTCACCGTTGTTCGGTCCCGCCTGCACGCTCTGCCAGCCCCTGCCGTAGAAGGCGAGCCCGATGGTCAGCTTCCGCGGGTTGACTCCGGCGTTCGTGTACGCGTTGACCGCGTTCTCCACGCTGAAGTGGAACGGGTACGGATCGTGCACGTCGGCGTAGAGGTTGCCCTGGTGCCCGGTCCGGTTCGGCTCCCACGAGTTGTCGCTGCCCGCGCCGTGGAAGTCGTAACCCTGCACGTTGGCGACGTCGAGGTAGTCGAACACCTTGCCGAGATCCCAGCCGGCCGTCACCTTCGCCGGGTCGGCCGGGGTGAACGCCTGCAGTTCGTACCGCTTGCCGGTGGTCGCGCCGTAGGCGTCCAGCTGCGTACGGAACTCGGCGAGCAGGGCCGTCAGGTTCTGCTTGTCGTTGGGGCTCCAGTGGTTGCCCGGGTGACCGTCGGGGCTGCCCGGCCACTCCCAGTCGATGTCGATCCCGTCGAAGATCCCGGCCGCCGTTCCGGGGCCGCCCGCCCCGCCGTAGGGCTTGACGTTGCCCTTCAGGTAGGTGTCGATGCACGACGCGACGAACTTCTGCCGCGACGCCGGCGTCGCCGCGACGTCGGAGAAGTACTTCGAGTACGTCCAGCCGCCGAGTGAGATCAGGATCTTCAGGTTCGGGTAGCGGGCCTTGAGTTTCTTCAGCTGGTTGAAGTTGCCCCGCAACGGCTCCCAGCCCGTGTCGGCGACGCCGTCGACGGACTGCGCGGCCGACATCGGACGCGAGTAGTCGGCCTCGGCGTCGCCGGCGCCGTCACCCTGGTTCGGATCCTGCGGGTTCGGTGAGGTGCCCTTGGTGACGCCGGACAGGCAGGTCAGGTTGACCGGGTCGATGTTGCCGAACGCGTACAGCAGGTGCGTCAGCCTGCTCGCCTGGCCGCTGGTCACCAGGTTCTTCACGAAGTACTGGCGGCCGTAGATGCCCCACTGGACGAAGTAGCCGACCTTCGCGTGGCCCTGCACGATGTCGCCGGTGCGCGCGGTCAGCGCGGCACTGGGGGCGGACACGTTGTCGTAACCGTCCCTCGCCCGCACGGTGAACGAGTACGAAGTGGACGGTGAAAGGCCGGTGACCGTCGCGGTCGTCCCGGTCACCGTCGTCGCCAGCGTCGTGCCGCGGTAGACGTCGTAGGAGACGACACCGGTGTTGTCCGTCGACGCGTTCCACGCGAGGCTGACGCTGCCCGCGGTGGCTCCCGTCGAACGGAGCCCGCCGGGAACGCTCGGCGCCTGCGTGTCGTCGCCGGGATTGTTGGTGGTCACCGCGAGCGCGGCACTCGGCGCGGACGCCGTCCCGTTGGCGTCCCTGGCCCGCACGGTGAAGCTGTAGGCGGTGTTCGGGGTCAGCCCCGAGATCGACGCGGTGGTACCGGTGACCGACGCCGCGAGGGTCGTGCCGCGGTAGACGTCGTACCCGGCGACGGGCAGCGAACCCGGGCTCGCGGCGTCCCAGGCGAGGGCGACGGTGGTGGTCGTCTTGGCGACGAGCCGCAGGTTCGCTGGCACGGTCGGCGGAGTGTCGGGCGAGCCGTCGCAGTTCCCGCCGTCGATACGGCAGGTCGTCGGCGTGGTGCCGGTGCTGAGCTGGACGGTCGGGCTGTAGGGGTAGGTCGACCGGCCCGGCCCCAGGCTGGCGATGTAGAAGGCCGGGGTGAGGGTGACCTGGTTGCCGCTCTGCGACACCGTGCCGTGCGCCCCGCTGGTCGCGGTCACCCCGGCGGGCACGGTGAAGGTGATACTCCAGTTGGCGACGGTCTCGGTGCTGGGGTTGGTGACGGTGTATTCGCCCGTGTTGCCGGACAAGGTGAACGCGGCACGTAGCCGGCCCGCCGCCATGGCCGGGCTGCCGACGGCGACGAGCAGTCCGCCGGCGAGCAGTGTCACGGTGAGTGCGCTGAGTAATCGTCTTCTGGTGCGTCTCATGACGGTTCTCCATTGAAGCGGTGAGACTGACCCCGATTGTGGTCTAGACCACAGACGAATGTAGCGCGGCCCACCGGAAAGGTCTAGACCGCTGCGCGCTACGGGGTCTGTACGGACGCAACGAACCGCTGGAAGTCGTCGATCACGTCCGGCAGCTGTGCCGGCGTCGCGGTGAGCACCATTTCGACGACCGCGTAACGAGCGGGGTCGGACTCGTCGGCAAGACCCAGGTATACCTGGCACTGCACCAGATCCAGCGCCGCACCGCCGGCCGTGGTGCTCAGCCGCAGCACCTGGTTCAGCCCGGGAACCGCGTCGGTACCGACGTGCTGCCGGTCCGCGATCTCGACCGCACCCGTGTGCCTGAGCCGGTCGACCGAGTCGTCGGCCACCGTGGCCAGCTCCGGCCGGTCGGGGCGGAGGTTTCCGTCGACGGTGATGTTGGCGACGAAACCGTCGGCCCGGTCCGGCTGCAGCGCCACGAACGCGGCACCGGGTGCGCCGACCTCCTCCGGCGGCGCCGGGCGCCAGCCGGCAGGCAGCTGAAACCGCAGCGGAATCGGCAGGGTCTTGGTCACCACGGCCTCCTGAGCGTTCCGAGCGCGATGCTACCCACCGAAGGCACCGGCCAGGTCCTTACCGAAGTCGGCCATCTTGGCGGCACCGTCGGAGATCGCCGCGCCCGCGCCCTGTGCCGTCTCCATCACCTTGGCCGGGTCGATGGTGATCTCGCCGCCGACCTTGCCACCGACGCCCAGCCCGGCACCCACCTCGCCACCAATGGTGAACGTGCCGTTCTCGTCGAACCCGAAGTCGACGTTCGCCTCGGCACCGACCCCGGCCCAGGCCTCTCCGGTGAGCCCCGCGCCGATGCCGCCGACGTCGGCGTGCACCTCGCCCTCGGCCTTGGCGCCCGCGAACGCCTCGACGCCGGCGTGCAGGCCGCGCTCGTCGAGGGAGACATTGCCTTCGGCTTCCGCTCCGGCGAACGCCTCACCGGACGCTCCCAGCTCTCCCGGCCCGAGACTGACCTCACCCTTCGTCTCGGCGGTCACGCCGACACTGGCACCCGCGTCGGCGCGGACCCCGTCCGTGCCGATCTCGGCCGACACCGTCGCCTCGGCGCCACCCTTGACCCCGGCGGAGCCGCTGGCCGCGAACTCGCCGTGCCGCATCTCACCCGCGACCGAGGCCTGCCCGCCGACGAACGCCTTGCCTTCGGCCTTGACTCCCTCGGTGGTGAGGGTGACCTTGCCCTCGGCTTCACCACCCAGTTTGGCCTCGGCGGCACCCGCCACCGCCAGGTCGCCGACCTGGCCGGAGAACCCGGCCGCGGCCTGTGCGGTGGTGAACTCGGCCGTGCGTGAGATCGAGCCCAGTTCGATCTCGAGGCCGGCGTCGCCTGGCTCGTCGCCCTTGGCGAGCCGGTCCAGGGCGTCGTAGAGACTGCCCGGCCCCGCCTCGGCCACCTCGCCTCCCCAGCGGTCCTTGTCGAACCACCGTGACGTGTCGGAGTGCTCGCCGATCTTCCCGGTGATGGACGGGGACTCACCGGCGAAGATGCCGGACACCTCGAGGCCGGACACCTCGCCGCGGAGCCCGAAGTTCGCCGACCCGGCGGCCACCAGCCACGGCGGTGCGCCGGGCGCGGAACCGCCGTGGCTCGCGAGCACCTCGGCGACCGCGGACCCGATCTCCTCGAGTTGTTCCCTGCCACGATTGAGGACCTGCCGTGCTTCCTGCCGCAGCGCCTCGCCCGGGTCGGTGACCTCCGGCTCGCCGTCGGCCTTCCCGGCGCGTGCGGCCTCGGCCGCACGGGTGGCCTGTTCGCCCTGCTCCCACAGCTCGATGGCTTCCTCGGCGATCAGCTGGGCGGCCCGCACCGCGTCGGCCTGCCGTTCCAGGGCGTACGCCCCGGCTGTCATCGCGTCGGCGGCACGCCGCCAGTGTGCCGGCTCGGGGTTGAACCTGTCCCAGAACGCGTTGCTGGCCGAGCCGAACCAGCCGTCGATCTTGACACCGGAGAGCCCCGCCGCGACGTCCTCGAGCACGGCGCCGTGTCCGCGCAGGCTGGCCGCGGCCGTCGTCAGCGCGGTCGCCTCGCCGGGGATCAGGGCCTTCGGGTCGCTGGTCTGCCCGAGTTCGGCGGCACACATGCGCTACGCCCCCAGGAGAAGGACCGAGTGCCGGACGTCGCCGTCCGTCGTCTCGTAGACCGATGCGGCACCGGTGAGCGTCTCCCCCGCCGAGGTCGCCCGCTGAGCCAGCACCTTCGCCGCCTCGCCCCAGGTCGCACAGAACTCCGCGACGGCGGCCGACACACCCGGATGCCCGGCCGCCTCCTCGCCGAGGGCCACCCCGGACAGCGCGGCCGGGTCCACCGCCCCGACGGTGGCACCGATCAGACGCGCGGCCGCCAGCAGCGCCTCCGGATCGACCTCGTAACCAGTCGTCATGCGCCGGCACGGTAGCCAGGCCGAAGCGGGCCGAGTGTCGTCCCAACGACCGACAGCGCCGTACCGGTGGGTAAGTTCAGGGGCGACACGCGTTACGAGCACGACGAGAGAACGGGCCGCCGAGTGCATGTTTCCGCAGGTAGAGCCGCTGCCCTGCACCTGACGGGGGAGCGCACGGTCCCCGGCGTACCGGAGGAAAATTATTGGTTCCGCCGGCACGAGGCCGCCTATCTCGCGTTGCTGCCCTACTGCGCGGGCGCGACCGTGCTGGAGGCGGGCTGCGGCGAGGGTTACGGCGCCGACCTGATCGCCGGCACGGCCGCGCGGGTGATCGCGCTGGACTACGACGCGCCGAGCGTCACCCACGTCTCCGCCGCCTATCCCCGGGTACGCCCGATCCAGGGCAACCTGGCCACGCTGCCGCTCGGTTCGTCCACAGTGGACGTCGTGGCGAACTTCCAGGTCATCGAGCACCTCTGGGACCAGGCCGGGTTCCTCGCCGAGTGTCACCGGGTGCTGCGGCCCGGCGGCAGGCTGCTGGTCACCACGCCCAACCGGCTCACCTTCACCCCCGACAGCGACACCCCGCTCAACCCGTACCACACCAGGGAACTCGCACCGTCCGAACTGGACGAACTACTCCGCGAGGCGGGCTTCGCCGTCGAACGGCTGGACGGCCTCGGCCACGGCCCCCGGCTGCGGGAGCTGGACGCCCGCCACAGCGGCTCGATCATCGACGCCCAGCTCGCCGTGGTGCTCGGTGAGCTGCCCGGCCAGGCGAGCTGGCCCGCCACGCTGCTGGCCGACGTCGGCTCCATCGCCACCGCCGACTTCCGGATCGGCCCCGAGGACGTCGAGCGCAGCCTCGACCTGATCGCCGTGGCGGTGCGCCGGTGAGCCATGAGGGCACGTTCTGCCTTGTCCTGCACAGCCACCTGCCCTGGCTGGCCCACCACGGTTCCTGGCCGGTCGGCGAGGAATGGCTCTACCAGGCGTGGGCGCATTCCTACCTGCCGGTGCTCGACCTGGCCCGCCGGTTCGCCGACGAGGGCCGCCGCGACGTGTTCACCCTCGGCGTCACCCCGGTGCTGGCCGCGCAACTGGACGACCCGTACTGCCTGCGTGCCTTCCACCACTGGCTCGGCGACTGGCAGCTGCGGGCACGGCACGCGTCGACGCTGTGGCGGGGCGAGCCGCTGCTGCGTGACCTGGCCGCCGCCGAGCACCGGTCCGCCGACGCGGCGATCGCCGAGTTCGAGAGCCGCTGGCGGCACGGCTTCTCGCCGGTGCTGCGCCCCCTGCTGGACGCGGGCACGCTGGAACTTCTCGGCGGCCCGGCGACCCACCCGTTCCAGCCGCTGCTCGACCCGCGGGTGCGGGCGTTCGCGCTGCGCACCGGGCTGGACGACACCGCGCTCCGGCTCGGGCACCGGCCGGACGGCATCTGGGCACCGGAATGCGGCTACCAGCCCGGCATGGAGGCGGGTTACGCCGCCGCGGGCGTGCGGCGGTTCCTCGTCGACGGTCCCGCGCTGCGGGGTGACACCGCCGCCGCGCGCACCGTCGGCGAGTCCGACGTCGTCTGCTTCGGCCGCGACCTGGAGGTCACCTACCGGGTGTGGTCGCCGAAGGCCGGTTACCCCGGCCACGGCGCGTACCGCGACTTCCACACCTGGGATCACCGGGTCGGCCTGAAGCCGTCGCGGGTGACCGGCAAGCACATCGAACCGGCGGGCAAGGCACCCTACGACCCGGCGCTCGCGGCGGACACGCTGCGCTCGCACGTCAAGGACTTCGTCGACACCGTGGTCACCCGGCTGCGGTCGCTGCGCGAGCGCGACGGCAGGCCGGGGCTGGTCGTCGCGGCCTACGACACCGAGCTGTTCGGCCACTGGTGGCACGAGGGACCGGCGTGGCTGGAGGCCGTGCTGCGGGCGCTGCCGGACGCGGGCGTGCGGGTCACCACCCTGCGCGGGGCGCTGGAGGCCGGGCACCTCGGCGCGCCGGTAGACCTGCCGGCGTCGTCCTGGGGGTCGGGCAAGGACTGGCGGGTGTGGGACGGCGAGCAGGTCGCCGACCTCGTCGCCAGCGGCGCCGCCCTGCAGCGGCGGCTGCTGGCCGCGGTCGGCGAACCCGGCATCGCCCGCGACCCGGTGCGCGACCAGCTCGTCACCGAGGCACTGCTGGCGCTGTCCAGTGACTGGGCGTTCATGGTGACCAAGGACTCCGCCGCGGACTACGCCCGCTCGCGGGCCGAGGTGCACACGGCTCGCTTCGACGAGCTGGCGGCGTTGCTCGGCCCGGCCGACCGCGACCGGGCCGTCGGCGTGGCCGCCCGGCTGCGGGCCGACGACGGCCCGTTCGGCCACCTGGACGCCCGCGCCCTCTGACCCGCCCGTCAGTCCTGCCGCTCGTGCAGGTCGAGGATGGTCTGCCGCAGGCTGGTCACGACCTCCTGCAGGTCGGCCAGGCTGCTGCCGACGCGGGCCCGCACGGCGGGCGAGCTCGTCGAGCGCAGAATGCCCTGCAGCACCAGGCCGACGGCGAACAGCGGCTGGATCACGTGGTCGTGCAGCTCGTCGGCGACCCGGTCGCGCTCGGCGACCGCGATCTCGTCCGACACCGCCTGACCTGTCACCGAACCAGAATCGCACCCGGCGGGCCGGGAAGACAGCTCCGTTCGGGCACTCGATGCATTAATCCGGATGATTTTCCTCGTGCATTTTCGCGAGCAGCACGGCCGCCTGCGTGCGCCGGTGCGTTCCGAGTTTCGCCAGCAGCCGGGACACGTAGTTCTTGACCGTTTTCTCGGCGAGATGCATTTCCTCGGAGATCTGCCGGTTCGTCATTCCTTCACTGATCAGCCGGAGCATTCTCCGTTCGCGGTCGGTGAGCCCTTCCAATGGTCGGTTCATCCGATCACCCGCCGCCAGCCGGTCGCGCAGCACCCTGGCCGCCCTGCCGTCGAGCAGCGACCGGCCCGCCGCCACCTGCCGCACCGCCGACACCAGCGCCAGCCCCTGGATGTCCTTGATGACGTAACCGTCGGCACCAGCCAGGATGGCGTCGACCATCGCCTGCTCGTCGGTGAACGACGTCAGCATCAGGCAGCGCAGTTCCGGCAGCCGGGCACGCAGGTTGCGGCACAGCTCGATTCCGTTGCCGTCCGGCAACCGGACGTCGAGCACGGCCACGTCCGGACGTAACGCCGGAATTCTCGCCATTGCCTGCCGGACCGTTGCCGCCTCGCCTGCCACCTCCAGTTCCGGATCGTTGCCCAGGAGACTGGCGACCCCGCGCCGGACGATTTCGTGATCGTCGACCAGGAATACCGTGATCATTTCTCACCGCCACTACCGTCGACTTCCACTCTGCGAGCCGTTCGACCATTTCGGCAGGGACCGTTCGGCCCCACCTGCCGGGGACCAACGGCCCTTCAGCCCCGGCCCGCGTGCGGCGCAGGCTGGAAGCCGGACCCGCGCCGGGGAGGAGGCCGTCGGGCATGACCGGATCACCGCGCAGCTCACCCCGGTGGCACCCGCCGCGCGTGACCCGGCACCCGGCGGCCCGCCCGGACGACCTGATGTCGGCCGCGCTCC
This sequence comes from Amycolatopsis suaedae, assembly GCF_004214935.1. Classification (GTDB taxonomy): domain Bacteria; phylum Actinomycetota; class Actinomycetes; order Mycobacteriales; family Pseudonocardiaceae; genus Amycolatopsis; species Amycolatopsis suaedae. Next base: position 22,115 of record NZ_SFCC01000003.1, on the reverse strand, counting down.
GGCTGGCCGACTGCCCACGCATGCCCCGCGACCGCCCCCTACGCCGCCCGGGTCCGCTCGCCCTGCTCGTGCTCGGCCACCACGGCTGACCAAGGCACATCCAACGAAAGGTGCGATCGCATGATCGAGAACAACATGTTCCCCGAGGAGTACGCGCCCCTGGCGGCCGTCCAGGCTGAGACGGAAGCCGACCTGCTCGCCCGGCAGAACGTTGTCGGCGTGGCGCTGGGCACGAAGTACACCGGCGGTACCGACACCGGCGAGCGCGCGATCACCGTGCTGGTCGACGCCAAACTGCCGCGGGACACCGTCCGCGCCGCGGACCTGGTTCCCGCCGAACTGTCCGGCTTCCAGACCGACGTACAGGAGGTCGGCGTCCTGCAGGCAGGCACCGCGGGCCTGCCGACGGCCCCACCGAAGGAGAACGGCGCGCTGCTGGCCACCGACGACACCGGCGAGGTCACCCTGTCCAGGCCGGACGAGGCCGCCCGTCAGCAGGCCGGGCCGTACCTGCTGGCCAAGCGCTTCCGGCCGGCGTTCGGCGGCGTCAGCGTCGGCCACTTCAAGATCACCGCCGGTACGTTCGGCACGGCCGTCTACGACACCGCCGCGTTCCCCGGCAAGCCGGCGCGGTACTACATCCTCAGCAACAACCACGTGCTGGCCAACTCCAACGCGGCCTCGATCGGCGACCCGATCCTGCAGCCCGGGCCGTTCGACGGCGGCACGTTCCCCGCCGACACCATCGCGCGGCTGTCCCGGTTCGTTCCGATCAAGTTCATCCAGGCAGGCCAGCCGATCCCGCTGAACTTCGTCGACGCGGCGATCGCCGAGGGCCAGTTCCACGACCTCGACCGCCGCATCTACTGGGTCGGCGACCTCCGCGGTGTCAACGCGGCACCCGCGGTGGGCACGGTCGTGCAGAAGACCGGGCGCACCACCAACTGGACCACCGGCCGGATCACCAACATCAACGCGACCGTGGACGTCAACTACGGCGGCGGCAAGGTGGCCCGGTTCGCACAGCAGCTGCTCACCACCGACATGTCGGCAGGCGGCGACTCGGGCAGCCTGGTGGCCGACCTCGACGGCAGGGCCGTCGGCCTGCTGTTCGCCGGTTCACCGGTGGTGACCGTGGTCAACCGGATCGCGCTCGTGCAGGCACTGCTCGGCATCAGGGTGCACCCGTGACACAGTCCGACGTGGACGCCGCCCTGGCCGCCGCCACCCGCTGGCTGGACGAGGTCCCCGGCGTGGTCGGTGTCGGCCAGGGCGAACTCGCCGGCACGCCGACCGTCGACGTGCTGGCGACCGACCCCGAGACCGCGGCCGAGCGCCTGCCCGGCCAGCTGCTCGGCATCCCGGTGCGGGTGCTGTCCAGCGGAGGTCCGTTCGAGGCTCAGTGAACCCGCATACCCCAGGTGCCCTGCCAGCGCCCGCCGCGGTCGAGGGTGACCAGGCCGTCGCCGGTGTTGAACGCGTTGGGCGCGCAGCTCACCGGCTCCACGGTCAGTCCTGATCGCGGTGCGTGGCCCTGCGGGAAGTCGTCGGTGTAGACCTGCAGGTAGTCGTAGCCGGAATCCATCCACAGCCGCACGTTCTGCCCGCCGGGCCTGGTGAAGCCGACGACCGCCAGCCCGTCGGGCCCGCGCCGCAGGTCGCGGAACGCCGTGTCCATCACGGTGGCACCGACGGTGCGGCGCTGCCGGAAGTCGTACGGCGTGCCCTCGACCGGAGCCGTGCCGGTGGGGATGAGCCGGTCGTTGACCACGTAGTACGTGCTCGCGCCCAGCTCCAGGTCCATCCCGTCGAGCTTGCCGGACGCGGCGCGGATGTAGGTGTGGTTGGCGGTGCCGAACGGCGCGGGCCCGGATCCGATGTTGTGCGCGGTCAGCGTGTTCGTGACGCCGTGGGCGTCGAGCCGGTACTCGGCGCGGAACCGCAGGTGGAACGGGTAGCCGTAGTGCGGGTGCTGCTGGGTCTCCAGCACCACCCGGTCGCGGGTGTGCCGGACCGGCGTCCACTCGGTGAAGCTGAGCAGGCCGTGCAGCGCGGTGTCGCGGCCCGGTTCGTTGATCGGGACGGAGTACTCCTTGCCGCCGAAGGTGTAGCGGCCGTGGTCGATGCGGTTGGGCCAGGGCAGGATCGTCTTGCCCATGTAGCCCTCGCCGATCGAGTCGGCGGAGTGGGTGAGCAGCAGTTCCTCGCCGTCGCTGCGCCAGGACAGCAGCGTGGCCGACACCCCGGCGACCACCGCGCGCTGACGTCCGCGGGCCAGCTCGTACAGGCGGCCAACCGCGGTTTGCCTGCCCCGGTCGGTGGCCTCGCCGGCCGCGGCCGGCGAGGCCGCAGCCACTGTCGCCGCGCCGGCCAGCGCGGCTCCCACGGCAACCCTGCGACTCACTGGAGACATGGGCTGTCCTCTCTTGTCGACTCTTGTCGATTCCTGTGGGATACATTGGCCGATCCGCCGGACTGGTGCAATCGGCCGGGCGTGCGTCCGGCTCTTGACTCACGAGTAACCTCCAGACATGCGTGTGCTGATGCTGTCCTGGGAGTACCCGCCCGTCGTCGTCGGCGGCCTCGCGCGGCACGTACACGCTCTGGCCAGGCATCTCGCGGCCGACGGGCACGAGGTGGTCGTGCTGTGCAGGCACACGGCGGGCACCGACGCGGCGACGCATCCCCGTACCGACCGGGTCGTCGAGAACGTCCGGATCATCCGGGTCGCCGAGGACCCCATGCACGTGACGTTCGAGCGTGACCTGGTGGCCTGGACGCTGGCGATGGGCCACGCCATGATCCGCGCCGGATCGGACCTGCTGCGCGACTGGCGGCCGGACGTCGTCCACGCCCACGACTGGCTGGTCACCCACCCCGCGATCGCGCTGGCCGAGATGGCGCGGGTGCCGCTGGTCGGCACCATCCACGCCACCGAGGCGGGCAGGCACTCGGGCTGGCTGTCGCATCCGCTCAACCAGCAGGTGCACTCGGTGGAGTGGTGGCTGGCCAACCGGGCCGACGCGCTGATCACCTGCTCGCAGGCCATGCGGGCGGAGGTCGGGCACCTGTTCGAGGTCGATCCCGCCGAGATCACCGTGATCCACAACGGCATCGAGGAACGGGGCTGGCAGGTGCCGGTCGAGCAGGTCGAGCACGCGCGGCTGACCTACAGCCCGGAAGGCGCACCACTGCTGCTGTACTTCGGCAGGCTGGAGTGGGAGAAGGGCGTCCAGGACCTGCTCAGCGCGCTGCCGCGGGTCCGCAGGGCACATCCGGGGACCCGGCTGGTGGTCGCGGGCAAGGGGCGGCACCTGGAGGAACTGGTCGAGCAGGCCCGCAAGCTGCGGGTCCGGCGGGCCGTGGACTTCGTCGGGCACCTGTCCGACGCCGACCTGCGGGCCGTGCTGGCCGCCGCCGACGCCGTCGTGCTGCCCAGCCGGTACGAGCCGTTCGGCATCGTCGCGCTGGAGGCGGCCGCCGCGAAGGCGCCGCTGGTGGCGTCGACCGCGGGCGGGCTCGGCGAGGTGGTGATCGACGGCCAGACCGGCCTGGCGTTCACCCCCGGTGACGTGGGCGCGCTGGCGGCGGCCGTCGAGACGGTGCTGGCCGACCAGCGTGCCGCCCGCACCCGGGCCGACGCGGCGCAGGCCCGGCTCGCCGCCGACTTCGACTGGGCGCGGATCGCCAGGGAGACCGCCGCCGTCTACCGCAGGGCCCGCCCCGGCGAGCCGGTCGAGCTGGGCCGCCCCAAGATCGCCACCGGCAACGCCTTCTCGCCCTGACCGGAGCACTAACGCTCCCTTGCTGCCTTACGGGTGGGGCTGGTGTGGTGGCGTGGATGCCGTGTCTGGGGCAGGCCGAGATGGCTGGTCTCGAGCGCAGAACTCACGATGTGGACGCCGGTTCTCACGTGGTGCCGGGCCCGCACGAACGGGCCCCTCGCGAGTCCTCCGTTCCCGACCCGCGAGTCGACCGTTCCGGACCCGCGAGTTGCACGTTCCCGCTCGCCTGGTCCCACTGTCCGGCACGCCAGTTCCAGATCGCGAGACCAGTCTGTCATCGGCTGGCCGAACGGGCCGTTCGCGCGACCGCGCCGGGCCGGAGCACGAGTTTCGCGTTCCTGAACACGTCATTCGCGTTCCGGAACGCGAATGACGCGCTCCGGACCACCCGACTTTGCCGGGGCCCTGACCGGAGCACGTGAAGGCCACCTTCAGCACGTGAGACGTGGTGAAGGTGGCCTTCACGTCCGGGGTTACAGCGGGCAGCGCCAGCAGATGTTGGTGGTCGACGGTGCCGAGGCACCGATCAGCGAGTAGACGGCGTGTGCGATCACGTCGGTGTGCCGGTCCAGCGCGGTGGCGTTGATGTTGCTCGTGGTGTCACACGAGCGGTGGTAGCACCGGTCGAACGCGACGCCCGCCTGGCCGCCCCACTTCTGCGCCTGCGCGGAGGTCATCCTGCCCTCGGCGCCGCTGAACGTGCCGCCGACCGGGATCCCCGCCCTGGCGAACGCCGCGTGGTCGGAGCGGCCACCGACACTGGTCAGCTCGGTCTGCACACCCTTGGCCTGGAAACCCTGCTGCAGCAGGGTCTGCAGCGCCGCCGAGCCGGACGGCTGCCCGGAGGCGGAGTACACGAAGTACGCCGGGTTCGGCGAGCCGATCATGTCGAAGTTCAGGTACGACTTGATGGCCGAGCGCTGCGTGCCGGTGAGGCTGTTCACGTAGTAGGTCGACCCGATCAGGCCCAGCTCCTCGGCACCCCACCAGGCGAACCGCAGCCCCTTCGCCGGCTTGACGCCCTGCTTGGCGACGGTCAGCGCGACCTCCAGCAGACCGGCCGAACCGGACCCGTTGTCGTTGATGCCAGGGCCCGCGCTCACGCTGTCCAGGTGACCGCCCGCCATGATCACGTTGTTCTGGTCGGTGCCGGGGAAGTCGGCGATCAGGTTGTACCCGGTGGCGCCGGAGGTGGTGAAGGTCTGCACCCTGGTCTGGTACCCGGCGGCGTCCAGTTTGGACTTCAGGTGGTTCACCGACGCCAGGTAGCCGGGACGGCCGTGCGCGCGGTTGCCGCCGTTGCTGGTGGCGATCCGCTGCAGGTCGTTCAGGTGGGCCTGGACGTTGGCGACCGGGATGTCCGGCGCGGCAAGGGTCTTGACGGGCGCCGCGGCGGCGGGAACGGTGGACATCGCCACCGGTACGGCCAACGCGGCCAGCAAGGCTAGGGCGGGACGCAGTTTCATCGGACGTGGCTCCTCGGGGACGGGCGAGAAAGCTGGTCCCGCGAGCCTCGCTGTCCACACCCCGGGAAAACAATCCGGGGACCACTAGGTACCACTACGTAAAACCGGATGCCGTGAAGGGGGCCCTCACGGCATCAGACGCCGTGAGGGCCCCCTTCACGGATGCGGGACCCGGACTCAGCCGGCCAGGTGACGCGCGTAGGCGGCGGTGGTGAAGAAGTTGGGCAGCTTCTCCCCCAGCGCCGTCTCGGCGAAGATCGCCTTCGCGTCGTCGAGACGGTTGCCCGCGCCGAGGTCGGCGCGCACCGAGTCCAGTTCCTCCTCCAGCATCGACGTGACCAGTTCCCTGGTCACCGCCGTGCCGTCGGTCAGCTTGGTGCCGTTGCGGATCCACTGCCACACCTGGCACCTGGCGATCTCCGCGGTCGCCGCGTCCTCCATCAGGCCGAAGATGGCCGCCGCTCCCGTGCCACGCAGCCATGCGTCGAGGTAACGCAGCGCGACGTTGACGTTCGCGCGCACGCCCTGTTCGGTGACCTCGCCGCCTGCGCTGGCGACGTCGAGCAGGTCGTCCGCCGTCACGACGACGTCCTCGCGCAGCTTGCCCAGCTGGTTGGGCCAGCCGCCGAGCACCTCGTCGAACACCTCGCGGCAGACCGGGACCAGGCCGGGGTGGGCGACCCAGGAGCCGTCGAAGCCGTCACCGGCCTCACGTTCCTTGTCCTGGCGCACCTTCTCCACCGCGGCGGCGTTGACCTCCGGGTCGCGGCTGGGGATGAACGCCGCCATGCCGCCGATCGCGTGCGCGCCCCGCAGGTGGCAGGTGCGCACCAGCAGTTCGGTGTAGGCCCGCATGAACGGCACGGTCATCGTCACCTGCGCGCGATCGGGCAGAACGAAGTCCGCGCCGCGCTCGCCGAAGTTCTTGATGACGCTGAAGATGTAGTCCCACCGGCCGGCGTTCAGCCCGGCGGCGTGCTCGCGCAGCTCGTACAGGATCTCGTCCATCTCGAACGCCGCGGTGATGGTCTCGATCAGCACGGTGGCGCGGATGGTCCCCCGCGGGATGCCCAGTTCCCGCTGCGCCAGCGTGAACACGTCGTTCCACAGCCGCGCCTCGAGGTGACTCTCCAGCTTGGGCAGGTAAAAGTACGGGCCGCTGCCGCGCGCCAGCAGCTGGCGGGCGTTGTGGAAGAAGTACAGGCCGAAGTCGACCAGCGCGCCGGCGACCGGGCGGCCGTCGATGCGGATGTGCTTCTCCACCAGGTGCCAGCCACGCGGGCGGACGACGATCGTGGCCGGGTCGTCGCCGATCCGGTAGTGCTTGCCGTCGCGGGTGCTGAAGTCGATGTCACGGCGGATCGCGTCGTACAGGTTGATCTGCCCGGACACGACGTTGTCCCAGGTGGGCGCGGTGGCGTCCTCGAAGTCGGCCAGCCACACCTTCGCGCCGGAGTTGAGCGCGTTGACCGTCATCTTGCGGTCCGGCGGGCCGGTGATCTCGACCCGGCGGTCCTCCAGGCCCGGCGCCGCGCCGGCGACCTGCCAGGACTCGTCGGAGCGGATCCGCGCGGTCTCCGGCAGGAAGCCCAGCGTCTCCTCCCCGGTGGCGAGCTTCTCCCTGCGCAGCCGCCGCGCGTCGAGCAGTTCCCGCCTGCGGCCGGCGAAGGCGTTGTCCAGCAGGGCCACGAACCGCAGCGCGGCCGGGGTGAGGATCTCGTCGTACCGGTCGCCGGTCTCGCCGGAAACCTCGATGCGGTAGTTCAGCAGGTCGGTCATCTCGCCCTCCAGGGGTGGAGAAAGGGGGCCGCCCCGCACGTCCGACCGTGCGGGCGGTCGTCGCCGGGACGCGGGGGCGGCACCCCTGGGTCAGCAGGTCAGAACTGCGCTTCCTCGGTCGAGCCCTTCAGCGCCGTGGTGGAGCTGTCCGGGTTGAGGGCGGTGGCCACCTGGTCGAACCAGCCGGTGCCGACCTCGCGCTGGTGCTTGGTCGCGGTGTAGCCGCGGTCCTCGGCGGCGAACTCGCGCTCCTGCAGGTCGACGTAGGCGGTCATGCCGTCGGCCGCGTAGCCCTTGGCCAGGTCGAACATCGAGTAGTTCAGGGCATGGAAGCCGGCCAGCGTGATGAACTGGAACTTGTAGCCCATGTGGCCGAGCTCGCGCTGGAACTTGGCGATGGTCGAGTCGTCCAGGTGCTTGCGCCAGTTGAACGACGGCGAGCAGTTGTAGGCCAGCATCTGGTCCGGGTACTTCGCCTTGATGGCCTCGGCGAATTCGCGCGCGACGTCCAGGTCCGGCTCGGAGGTCTCCATCCAGAGCAGGTCGGCGTAGCGGGCGTAGGCCAGGCCGCGGTCGATGCACGGCTCGATGCCGTTGCGGACCTTGTAGAAGCCCTCGGCGGTGCGCTCACCGGTGATGTACTTCTGGTCGCGCTCGTCGACGTCGCTGGTGATCAGCGTCGCGGCCTGCGCGTCGGTGCGGGCGATGATCAGCGACGGCACGTCGAGCACGTCCGCGGCGAGGCGGGCGGCGTTCAGCGTGCGCTCGTGCTGCTTGGTCGGGATGAGCACCTTGCCGCCGAGGTGGCCGCACTTCTTCTCGGACGCCAGCTGGTCCTCCCAGTGCACGCCCGCGGCACCGGCCGCGATCATGCCCTTCATCAGCTCGAACGCGTTGAGCGGGCCACCGAAGCCCGCCTCGGCGTCGGCGACGATCGGGGCGAACCAGTCGATGTCGGTGTTGCCCTCGGCCCAGTTGATCTGGTCGGCGCGGCCCAGCGCGTTGTTGATCCTGCGCACCACCGCGGGAACCGAGTTGGCCGGGTAGAGGCTCTGGTCCGGGTAGGTCTGGCCGGCGAGGTTGGCGTCGGCGGCGACCTGCCAGCCGGACAGGTAGATGGCCTTCAGGCCGGCCCGCACCTGCTGGACGGCCTGGTTTCCGGTCAGCGCGCCGAGCGCGTGGACGTAGTCCTCGGTGTGCAGCAGATCCCACAGCCGCTCCGCGCCGCGGCGGGCCAGGGTGTTCTCCTCGACGACGCTGCCGCGCAGCTTGATCACATCGGCCGCGGTGTAGGTCCGGTCCACACCCTGCCAACGGGGCTCGCTCGCCCACTTCTCGGCGAGCTGCTTCGCTGCCTGCTCCCGGTTGACCGTGTCTGCCATTGGATCTCCCACGTTGCGAACTTTGCGATTACTCGCCTGCTTGCAGCGACCATGACATGGCCTGCGGAAACGTCGCCAGAGCTCCAATTTGCCAATTTGTGCGAAGTTTCCCTAGCCTGTTCGCGAAGGCTGCGAAGCCGCGGTTCGCAGATCTCCCGGTCAGGGGGATCTTGACCGTTTACTGGATCGGTTACGGAGCACGCAGTGGACAAGACGTTCGCCGGCGCGAAACTGCGCCATCTGAGGGAAACGCGGTCGATGAGCCAGGCAGACCTGGCCCGGCTGCTGGAGATCTCCCCCAGCTACCTCAACCAGATCGAGCGCAACGCCAGGCCGCTGACCGTGCCGGTACTGCTGCGGATCACGCAGGCGTTCGGGGTCGACGCGGAGTTCTTCGCGAACACCGACACGGCCCGCCTGGTCGCCGACGTGCGCGAGGCCCTGCTGGACGAGGCGCTCGGCGTCCAGGTCTCCCCGAGCGAGATCAACGAGCTGGCCAGCAACCAGCCGTCCATCGCGCAGGCGCTGGTCCAGCTCCACCGCCGCTACCGCACGGCGGTGGAGAGCACTGCCGCGCTGGTCACCGAGGACGGCAGGGGCGTGCACGGCAGCGCCGCCGCGCCGCTGCCGCACGAGGAGGTTCGCGACTTCTTCTACGAACGGGAGAACTACGTCGCCGAGCTGGACGAACGGGCCGAACGCATGGCCGTCTCACTGGGCCTGCGACGCGGCGAGGTCCGCAACGGCCTGCGCGAGCGGCTCACCGACACCTACGACGTGCGGGTGACCAGCGAGGGCATCGACGAGAACGCTGGCGAGCAGCACCGCTACGAGCCCAGGGCGCGGGTGCTGCGGCTGGCGCCGAGCCTGCGCATCGGGCAGCAGGCGTTCCGGATGGCTTCCCAGATCGCGTTGCTGGAGTACGACGACCTGATCACCGAACTGGCCGACTCGTGGGCGTTCTCCGGCCCGGCGGCCCGTTCGCTGGCCCGGATCGGGCTGGCGAACTACTTCGCGGGCGCGCTGATCCTGCCCTACCGGACGTTCTACGAGCGGGCCGAGGAGTTCCGCTACGACATCGAGCTGCTCTGCGACCACTTCGGGGTGGGCTTCGAGACCGTCTGCCACCGGCTGTCCACGCTGCAGCGGCCCCGGCTGCGGGGCGTGCCGTTCTCGTTCGTCCGGGTGGACCGCGCGGGCAACATGTCCAAGCGGCAGTCCGCGGCCGGCTTCCACTTCTCCCGCGTCGGCGGCGCCTGTCCGCTGTGGACGGTGTATGAGGCGTTCACCGCGCCGGGCAAGATCCACACCCAGATCGCCACGCTGCCCGACGGCAAGAGCTACTTCTGGATCGCGCGCACGGTGTCGCGCAACATCGGCGGCTTCGGCAGCCCGGGCAAGACGTTCGTCATCGGGCTGGGCTGCGAGCTGCGGCACGCGCGGCGGCTGGTCTACTCGACCGGCCTCGACCTCGACGACCGGGCGGCGTCGACGCCGATCGGCATGGGCTGCAAGGTGTGCGAGCGGCCGGCCTGCCCGCAGCGGGCGTTCCCCACGATCGGCAAGCAGCTCACCGTGGACGAGAACACCAGCACCTTCGTGCCCTACCCGGCGGTGCCGAAGGCCTGAGGTCAAGCTCGTGAAGGCCACCTTCATTACGTGTGACGTGGTGAAGGGGGCCTTCACGTGCTTTGGCGCCCGGCCGCGCGCGCGAGGGGCAGCCGGCCCGTCAGTCGAGGGCCTGGCGCAGGGCCTCGTCGGCCTTGCGGGCCATGTCACGCACCGCGGCGCGGCGCTCGGCGTCGGCCTCGTAGTCGGCACGGCGGTCCTTGACCACCCGCGCCGGGGAGCCGACGGCGATCGCGTAGTCGGGGACGTCCCCCCGCACGACGGCGTGCGCACCCAGCACACAGCCCCGGCCGACCCGGGTGCCCTTCAGCACCGACACCTTGGTCCCGATCCAGGTGTCCGGCCCGATCCGCACCGGCGCCTTGACGATGCCCTGGTCCTTGATCGGCAGGGTGATGTCGGCCGTGACGTGGTCGAAGTCGCAGATGTAGACCCAGTCGGCGACGAGCGTGGCCGCGCCGAGTTCGATGTCGAGGTAGGCGTTGAGCACGTTCTGCCTGCCGAACACGGCCTTGTCACCGATGCGCAGCGAGCCCTCGTGGCAGCGGATGGCGTTGCCGTCGCCGATGTGGACCCACCGGCCGATCTCCATCCGGCCGTAGCCGGGGCGGCAGTGGATCTCCACGTCCTTGCCGAGGAAGACCATCCCGCGCAGGATGATGTGCGGGTTCGCGATCCGGAACTTCAGCAGCCGCCAGTAGCGGACGAGGTACCAGGGGGTGAACGCCCGGTTGCGCAGCACCCAGCGCAGCGAGTCCCGCGTCAGGAACCGCGCCTGCTGGGGGTCCCTGCGGGCTCGCCGCCACGCGCCCAGCCGGGAGAGCACCGGGGAACCCCACATGGAAGTCATGCGCCAGACGATAACCTGCAGGGGGAAGGGAGTGCTGTGGGGACCAAACTGATCATCGACACCGACCCTGGCGTCGACGACGCCTTCGCGATCGCGCTGGCGGCACGCAGTGCCGACGTCGAGCTGCTGGGGCTCACGACGGTCTACGGCAACGTGCCGCTCGAGGCCACCACGCGTAACGCCCAGCGGCTGCTGGCGCTGTTCGGGCGCAAGGACGTCCCGGTGGCGGCAGGTGCCGAACGGCCGCTGGTCTACCCGTTCCCGAAGCCCCGCGACTACGCCGTGCACGGCGAGGACGGCCTCGGTGGATCCGAGGGGCTGCCCGACCCGCTGCGCGACATCGAGCCCGTCGACGCCGTGACCATGATGGTCCAGTTGCTGGAGGCGTCCGACGAGCCGGTGACCATCGCGCCGATCGGGCCGCTCACCAACATCGCGCTGCTGCTGGCGGCCCACCCCGGGATCCGGGAGAAGATCGCCCGGCTGGTGATCATGGGCGGTGCCGTGGCGGGCGGCAACATCAGCTCGGCGGCGGAGTTCAACATCTGGGCCGACCCGGAGGCCGCCCGCAGGGTGCTGGTCGAGGAGTCGGTGCCGACGGTCCTGGTACCGATGGACCTGACCCACCGCTGCGCCGTCGACGCCCCGTGGCTGGACTCGCTGGCCGCGTCCGGGCCGGTCGGTGCCGGACTGAACGCCCTGACCACCGACTACCGCGCCTACTACCGCACGATCCTCGGCAGCGAGGGCATGGTCATGCACGACGCGGTGGCCGTCGCCGAGGCCATCAGCCCGGGCATCCTGCAGACCCAGAGCTGGCCCATCGACGTCGACTGCGGGTTCGGCCCGGCACGCGGCGCCACGATCGTCGACCGGCGCACGCCGGAGGCACCCGACGGCGGCGGCAGGCCGCCCATTCCGCCGACGGTGGACGTCGCCGTCGACACCGACCTCGACGGGCTGCGCACGTTCGTCCACGACCGGATCGCGGGGGTGTGAGGGTGTCCGAGGAACCGGCTCCCCAGGTACCGGCCCGGCGGCGGTGGCTCTACACCGGCCTGGCACTGGCCGCCGTCGGCGCGCTGGTCGCCGTGCTCACCCAGCTCGCGCCACCCGACCCCGCGCCGACCGTCTCGGCGGCCCCCGCCCCCGCCGCGGAGCAACCGCCCGCCCCGTCCACGCAGCCCGAGGCCGCGGTACCCGACGACGAGGCGCAGCTGAACGAGTGGGTCACCAAGGTCTCCGGCTGGCTGGACATCCCGCCGCGGGCGATGCTCGGCTACGCCAGGGCGACGGTCACGCTCACCGCCGAGGAGCCCAAGTGCAACGTTTCCTGGGTGACGCTGGCCGGCATCGGCAAGAACGCGAGTGACCACGGCAGGGCGGGCGGCGGACTCGGCGACGCGGGCACGGCGGCGAAGCCGATCGGCACGGTCGAGGTGCGGGACTTCTACGGCAAGCCGGTGTCGAAGGCGGGCTCGTCCGGCCCGATGCAGCTGCCGCCGGAGGTGTGGAACGGCTGGAAGCGCAGCCACACCGGCACCGCCGAACCGGACATCCAGAACATCGACGACGCCGCGCTGACCGCGGGCCGCGCGCTCTGCGCCGACGGCAGGGACCTCTCCGACGGGCCGACCTGGTGGGAGGCGGTGCGCTCGGTCCAGGACGCCCCGCTGTTCCTGCACCGGGTGCTGGCGACGGCCAACGTCTACGGCACGGTCATCAAGGACAACGCCCCGCCGAACCCGGCCGTGCTCAAGGCCGTCACGTTCGCCATCGACAAGATCGGCCTGCCCTACGTGTGGGGCGGCAACGGCACCGAGAAGGGCGACGCCGGGTTCGACTGCTCGGGCCTGACCACCGCCGCGTACGCCAGCGCGGGCATCACGCTGAAGCGCACGGCGCACTGGCAGTACGGCAGCGTTCCGCTGGTACCGAAGGAGACCGAGCCCAAGCTCGGCGACCTGATCTTCTACGGCAACCCGTCGACGAAGATCCACCACGTCGGGCTCTACGTGGGCAACCGGCAGATGGTCGACGCGCCGACGTTCGGCCAGGCGGTACAGGTGCACCCCTACCGCAAGCCGAACGACAGCTACGCCGGAGCGGGCCGTCCCGCCGCCTGACCGTCGTCGCGGCCTGGGCACGGAGCGGCAGGCCGGAGTCCGTCCATCAGCAGGTCCAGCAGGCGAGCCGCCATCGCGGCGTGCTCGGGCGTGCCGGCCACGGTGAAGATGCCGATGAGCGAGGCGGCGATGTCCTCGGCGGGGACGTCGGCGCGGAGTTCCCCGCTCGCCCGGCCGGCTTCGAGGATGTCCTCGATGGCCCCGAGCAGCTCGGTCCGGGTGTGGGCATGGGCGATCTCGCCCGACTCGACCATCGCGAGCAGCGTGTCGAGCATCCCGTTCTTCGTCGCGATCCACTCCCCGAACAGGTCCATCCAGCGTCGCAGCGCCGCGGGCGGGCCGAACTGGGCGAGTAGCTCACGGGCACCGGCGGTCAGTCGCGAGACCTGGTCCTGGTAGACCGCCTCGACCAGCGACTCGCGGGTGGGGAAGTGCCGGTAGAGGGTGGCGATGCCGACCCCGGCCTCGTTGGCGATCGCGCGCATCGACGGCTCGGCCTCGGCAGAAGCGAACAAACGGGTCGCCACGGCCAGCAGTTGCCTGCGGTTGCGGGTCGCATCCGCTCGCGGTTTACGGCTCTCCGCGGCAGCCAAAACGGATCACGCTCCACTTGCGTTAGACTGGGATCACTAACCGAAGCGTAGTCCGTTTCAGGAGACAACGAGCATGACAGAACCGAGCGTCACAGCGTCGGCGGCGACGGGCCGGGCGGTCCAGTTCGAGTCGTTCGGCGGACCGGAGGCCCTCAGCGTCCGCGAGGTACCCGTGCCGCAGGCCGGCCCGGGGCAGATTCGCGTGCGGGTCACCGCGGCGGGCCTGAACCCGATGGACTGGTTCATGACCTCCGACGCGGAGACCGCCGCACGATTCGGCTTGAGCCTCCCGTGTGGATTCGGCACCGACTACGCCGGGATCGTGGACCAGATCGGCGACGGCGTGAGCGAGTTCGGGGTCGGCGACCGGGTGTTCGGCGGCGCACTGTCCCGCGCGGTCGCCGACTACGTCGTCGTGGACGAGGCGGGAACCATCGCGGTGGGCGGACAGGCGCACCGCACCCCCGACGGCGTCGACGACGGCACCGCCGCCACCCTCTCGATCGCGGGCTGCACGGCGGCCGCGGCTCTGGCCGTGGTCGGCCCGGGCCCCGGCGACACGGTGCTCATCGGCGGTGCGGGCGGCGGGGTAGGTGTGTTCGCCGTCCAGCTCGCGCGCCTCGCGGGTGCGCGCGTGATCGGGACGGGGTCGGCGACCTCGGCCGACGCCCTGCGAGCCCTGGGAGCCGAGCCGGTCACCTACGGCGACGGCCTGGCCGACCGGGTCCGTGCGCTGGCTCCCGCCGGCATCACCGCGGCCATGGACCTGCACGGGACGGACACCGTGCGGGCGGCACGCGAACTCGGCGTGCCGGACGAGCGCATCACCACCATCGCCGCCCAGATCGACGGCATCACGCCGGCGAACGGCGCCAACGCGGCCGCCGGGGCCATCGAGGAGATCGCCGGGCTGGTCGCGTCGGGCAGGCTCCGGGTGCCGATCGCGGCACGTTTTCCGGTCGAGCGGATCCAGGCCGCGGTCGAGCTTCAGGCGGGCCGGCACGTGCACGGGAAGGTCGTCATCGACCTCTAGTGTCCCGAGGACACTAGCGAGTCACCAGACCGACCGGATCTCGGCCATCTCCCTCGGCGGGTCGACCACCGGCTGGATGACGATCTCGTCGACACCCGCTTCGGCCAGGGCGGCGACGCGGGCACGGAGTTCGTCCGCGGTCCCGACCAGGGTCAGTGCGTCCATCAGCGCCGGGGTGATCAGATCCCGGTCCTCCGGGGCGATCCGTCCCAGGTAGTTCGGGTAGAGCCTGGTGTAGCGGTCCGGCGCGGTGGCCGTCGTGCCCCGCCGGTCGAGCAGGCGGCGCACGGCGTCACGTTCCTCGGCTCCGAGCCCGGCGGCGGCCGCCGGGGTGTCGGCGGCGAAGGCCAGCATCGACGACACGACGTGGCCCACCGCGTCCCGGGCCGCGTCGCCGTAGGGGTCGGCGCCGTCGGCGAGGACGTGCAGCGCGGTGATCAGGTACGAATCGCCGGTACGGGACGTGGCCGCGGCCTCCCCGCGAGCCGCGTGCAGTGCTTGCCACGCCGCGGGATCCAGCAGTCCGAACGAGACGAGTCCGGCGTCGCGGCGGCCGGCGACGGCGGCGGCCTTCGGCCCCAGCGCGGCCACCACGAACTCGATCGGGTCGGCGGTGTTCACCTGCCGCCCGGCATGCAGGAACCGGACGTCACTGACCCGGTCGCCCTCCCGGTACTCGACCGGACGTCCGGCACACAGCCCCTGGAGCGCGGCGGTGAACGTCTCCAGCTCGGCCGTCGTGGCCGGCGACATGCCCAGGGTGCGCCGGGCGGTGTTCCCGGTGCCGACGCCGCAGGCGATCCGGCCCGGTGCCAGGGCGTTGAGGCTGGCGAACCCGCTCGCCGCGGCGGGCGCCGACCGCAACGCGGGCGAGGTCACCGCGATCCCGAGCTTGATCCGGCTGGTCGCCCGCGCACACGAACTCAGCGCCACGAACGGATCCCCGTGGACCATCGGCGTGTCGTACACCCAGAAGCTGCTGAACCCCAGCTCCTCGGCCCGCACGGCCAACTCGGGTGTCTCAGGATGGGCCGCTACCACGATGCCGGTACGCATGGCACCACCGTCGCACATACGGTCGGGGTATGAGCGATCGTAAATTCCGGGCGGTCACCTGGGTCCAGCGCAGGATCAACCCGCTGCTGCGACTGCTGCCCGTGCAGACCCTGCTGGAGACGACCGGCCGCCGCTCAGGGCAGCCCCGGCGGACGCCGATCGGCGGGCGTCGCCGGGGCGACACGTTCTGGCTGGTGTCCGAGCACGGCGAACGGTCGCAGTACGTACGCAACATCCAGGCCGATCCCCGGGTGCGTGTCCGCCTGCGCGGGCGGTGGCACCCGGGCACGGCGCACCTGGTTCCCGGCGACGACCCGGTGGCCCGGCTCCGCGGACTCCCCCGGCTGAACAGCACGGCCGTCCGCGTGCTCGGTACGGATCTGCTGACGATCCGCGTCGACCTCGACGGCTGAACGCCCGCCCTCACACCGCAGGCAGCACGATGACCTTGCCGCGGATGTCGCCCTTCTCGCTCCTTCGGTGGAGGTCGGCGAGTTCGCCGAGCAGGCGGCGTTCGGTGACCTCGACGGTGATCACGCCGTCGTTCACCAGCCCCACCAACGCATCGAGCTGGGCGGCGTCGTTGCGTGCCACGACGTGTGCCGTGGTCACGCCGGTGCCGTCCGGTGCCTCGAATTCGTTGGTGGCCGAGACGATGCGGCCCCCCGGCCGGACGAGCCGGGCCAGCGCGCGGGCCTGCGGCGGGTCGAGGCCGACGAGGTTCACGACGTCTACCTGGTTGCCGAGTGCGGTGCTCAGGGCCGTGGTGGTGTAGTCGACGACCTGGTCGGCGCCGTATCGCAGGACCGTCTGCCTGCTGCGCGGACTGGCGGTGGCGATCACGTGTGCCCCGGCGTGCTTGGCGAGCTGGACGGCGAACCCGCCGATGCCGCCACCCGCCCCGTTGACCAGAACCCGCTCACCGGCGACGAGCCGGGCACGCTCGATCGCCTGCCAGGCCGTCAACCCGGCGAGGGGGATGGCGGCCGCATCGGCGAGGGAAACGGCGGTGGGCGCTGCGACCACCGTCGTGGCGCCGGCGACGGCGAACTCCGCGGCCGCGCCGTCGGTCCAGCCGATGACCCGGTCGCCGACCGCTGGACCGGTCACCCCCGCACCGAGTTCCGCGACCGTGCCCGAGACATCCCAGCCCAGCGTGAGCGGCAGGGCTATCGGGACCAGGTCACGCAGCGCGCCGTTCCGCAACGCCACCTCGGTCGGATTGAACGACGTCGCGGCGACCTCGATCAGTACCTGACCGGGCCCGGGCACCGGACGTGGGATCTCCTCGATCCGGATGACGCTCGCGTCGCCGTGCTGATGAATCCGTGCGGCTTTCATGATCTCCACCGTAGGAATCCCGGCTGAGACAAGCCATGTGTCATAGCCGCTCATTCATTCGTGATCGTCTTCGGTGGCCTAGGGTCGCCGTCGTGGATGTGCTGAGCGACGTGCTGTCCGTGCTGCGGCACGGCCGACCGAGGTCGGCCCTCGTGACGTGGCACGCTCCGTGGGCGCAGCAGTTCGCGCCGGTACCCGGTGCCGTGGGGTTCCGGGTGATCGTGCGAGGCAACTGCGTGCTCGTCCCGGCCGGTGCCGCACCTCTCCGGCTCGGCGCGGGTGACGTCGTGCTCCTGCCGCACGGACGTGGGCACGTGCTGGCCGACAGCCCGGCGACGCCACCGGCCGCTCACCTGTGCGACCCCGCCACCGCCGATCCCCCCGGCAGCCGGGCCGTCGACGACGCCACCGAACCGTCGACCGTGACGCTGTGCGGCGCCTACGAACTCGCCCCGCCCGGCCACCATCCCTTGCTGAGGGACCTGCCCGACGTCATCCGCCTGAACGCCGGCGGTCACCCCGAACTGAAGGCCGCGGTGGACCTGCTCGGTACCGAACTGACGCTGCCGAAGCCGGGCGCGGACGCCGCCGTTCCCGCGCTCCTCGACCTGCTGTTGCTGTACGCCCTGCGCGCCTGGCTGGACGTGCCGGATACCGGCTGGGCGGCGGCGTTGCGTGACCCGGCTGTCGCTGCCGCGCTGCACGCCGTCCACCAGGACCCCGCACACCCGTGGACCGTCGCGTCACTGGCGATGCTCACCGGCTTGTCCAGAGCGCCGTTCGCGAGGCGGTTCAGCGAGCTGGTCGGCCAGCCACCGGTGCGGTACCTGACCTGGTGGAGGATGACGATCGCCGCCCGGATGCTGCGCGAGTCCGACGCGGCGCTCGACGTCATCGCCGGCGCGGTCGGCTATCAGTCGCAGTTCGCGTTCGCCGTCGCGTTCAAACGACAGCACGGCGTCGCACCCGGCAGGTACCGGAAGTCGCCCTGAATGGTCAACTCACGGGGCGGGAACGGTGGACTCGCGGCGGTCCGCTCCCAGGCGCCCGGTACGGGTGGCCCAGCGCTCGAACAGCACGGTGCCGAACGGCGGAATGCTGGCGACCAGCGCGAGCACGGTGGTGCGGGCATCCCAGCGCAGCGACGCGCGCACCAGCAGCGCGGCGATCACGTAGGCGACGAACACCACGCCGTGGATCGGGCCGAAGATCTTCACGCCGATCTCGTTGCCGATCACCACGTACTTGAAGAACATGCCGATCAGCAGACCGGCCCAGGAAACGGCCTCGGCCAAGGCGAGCAGGCGGAACCGTCCGATGGCGCTGGTGAGCACGAAGCGTCCCTTCGGGTGGGGGATATGTCCCGATTGTAGGGACGGCCAGGTTGCCGCCGTTGACGGGCTTCCCGGGTTACCGCGCGATCGTGATGATCTCCCGGCTGGTGGCCGTGAACGGCCCGCCGGACCAGTCGCCGTAGCGGTCCGCGACGGTGAACCCCGTCTCGGCGAGCAGTTCGTCCAGCCGCGCGGCGGTGAGGAACCGCAGCGTGCTGCGGCTGACCCTCGGCTCGGCCCAGGGACCGCTGAACACCCCGGTGAACGTGACGAACTCGCCTTCGACCCGCTCCACCTCGTTCCACGCCCGCAGCACCGTGCCGTCCGGCCCGGTGACCTCCGTGACGTGCTCGGGCGTCCACCGCTCCCACGCCCGCGCTGCCGGATTGCGGGTCTCGAACGCGAACCGGCCACCGTCGGCGAGTGCGCGGCGCACCCGGCGGAACAGGGTCCGGATCTCGTCGTCGGTGAGCAGCACCTGGAACGCGTGGCCGGTCATGATCGCCAGGTCGAACCCGCCCGTCCAGGAAATCGCCGACGCGTCGCCCGGCACCCATTCGATGTCGGTCCGGGTACGGGCCACGGCGAGCATGCCCTCGGCGGGGTCGACGCCGGTCAGCCTGCCGGTGTGGCCCTCCTGCCTGGCCCGGTGCAGCAGCAGGCCGGTGCCGCAGCCGACGTCCAGCACGGAACCGGCCGCCATGATCAGCCTCAGGTAGAACCCGGAGTCGCCACGCTCGTGCCACGGGTTGACCAGGTCGTAGAACGACGCCAGCTCGGCGTCGGAGTACTGACGATCGACCACCCGCTCACCCTGGTCGCCCGGCGTCGGCGGCGGCAACCGAATATCCGTCGGCCGCCACCCCCGGGATGCCCTTCAGCTCGCCGAGCAGTCCGGAACCGACCCGCACCGGGTAATCGTCCAGGGCGTACAGCCGCTCCCGCGTCCCGGCGACGAGCCGCAGCCGCACCGGCGTGTCACCGCGGTGTGCGAGCAGCGTCCGCCGCAGCTCGGTGACGACGTCCTGATCCAGCCCGTCCGCGGCCACCCGCAGGACGAACGGCTCCTCCGGGGCCGCCGACAACTCCAGCGACGTCACCGCCGCGCCGAACACCGACATCCGTTCCTCCCGCCAGTTGACCCTGCCGGTGACAACCACCGCCTCGTCCTCCACCAGCCACGCGCCGAACAACGCGTAGGACTTGGGGAAGAACAGCACCTCCAGCGAGGCGTCCATGTCCTCCACCGTGCAGATCGCCCACGGCTCGCCCTTCTTGTTGACCCGCCGGTCCACCGACGTGACCAGGCCGGCGACCACCACCTCGCCCTCGCGCGGCGGGTCGGCGAGCAGCCCGGCGATCGGCTTCGGCGCGTGGCGGCGCAGCTGTGCCTCGGCGCCGTCCAGCGGGTGCGCCGACACGTACAGGCCCAGCATCTGCCGTTCGTGTGCGAGCAGTTGCTTGCGGTCGAACTCCCCGGCGTCGACGCGCAGGTGCGCCAGCGGCGAGGACTCCTCCGCCGGACCGTCCACTCCGAACAGGTCGAACTGGCCCATGGCCTCCCGCCGCTTGAGCGGCACCACCGCGTCGACGGCCTCCTCGTGCACCCGCAGCAGGCCGAGCCTGCTGGCGCCGAGCGAGTCGAACGCGCCGGCCTTGATCAGCGACTCCAGCGCCCGCTTGTGGCAGACGGCCAGCTCCGAGCGGGTGAGGAAGTCCTGGAACGAGGTGTACTTGCCGGTCCGTTCCCTGGTCCGGATGACCGAGTCGACCACCCCGGCACCCACGTTGCGGACCGCGCCCATGCCGAACCGGATGTCGGCGCCGACGGCGGTGAACCGCGGACCGGACTCGTTGACGTCCGGTGGCAGCACCCTGATGCCCAGGCGGCGGCACTCGGACAGGTAGACGGCCGACTTGTCCTTGTTGTCACCGACGGAGGTGAGCAGCGCGGCCATGTACTCGGCCGGGTAGTTGGCCTTGAGGTAGGCCGTCCAGAAACCCACCAGTGCGTACCCGGCGGCGTGGCTCTTGTTGAACGCGTACCCGGCGAACGGCAGGATCGTGTCCCACAGTGCCCGCACCGCCTCCGGCGAGAAGCCGCGTTCGAGCATCCCAGCCTCGAAGCCCTCGAACTCCTTCTCCAGCACCTCTTTCTTCTTCTTGCCCATCGCGCGGCGCAGCACGTCGGCGCGGCCCATGGAGTACCCGGCGACCCGCTGGGCGATCTGCATGATCTGTTCCTGGTAGACGACCAGGCCGTAGGTCTCGGCGAGGATGTCGCGCAGCGGTTCGGCCAGCTCCCGGTGGATCGGCTCGATGGCCTGCCTGCCGTTCTTGCGGTCGGCGTAGTTGTTGTGTGTGTTCATCGCCATCGGGCCGGGCCGGTACAACGCGTTGACGGCGATGATGTCATCGAAGCCGGTGGGTCCCATGCGGCGCAGCAGTTCCCGCATGGCCACGCCGTCGAGCTGGAACACGCCGAGGCTCTCGCCCCTGCCGAGCAGCGCGTAGGTCTCCGGATCGGTCGTCGGCAGCGTGTCGAGGTCGATGTCCTCGCCGCGGTTGGCCTTGATGTTGTCGATGGCGTCGCCGATGACGGTGAGGTTGCGCAGGCCGAGGAAGTCCATCTTCAGCAGGCCGATGGCTTCGCAGGAGGGGTAGTCCCAGCCGGTGATGATCGAGCCGTCGTCACGCTGCCACAGTGGGATGGACTCCATCAGCGGCTGCGAGGACATGATCACCGCACACGCGTGCACACCCGCGTTGCGGACCAGGCCCTCCAGCCCGCGGGCCGTCTCGAAGATCGTCGCGACGTCGGCGTCGCTCTCGATGAGGGCACGGACCTCGGCGGCCTCGCCGTAACGTTCGTGGGACGGGTCGACGATCCCGGACAGCGGGATGTCCTTCGCCGCGACCGGCAGGGGCAGCGCCTTGGAGATCCTGTCCGCGATGGCGTAACCGGGCTGTCCGAAGTGGACGCGCGCGGAGTCCTTGATCGCGGCCTTGGTCTTGATGGTGCCGAAGGTGATGACCTGGGCGACCTTGTCTGCGCCGTACCTGTCGGTGGCGTAGCGGATCATCTCGCCGCGCCTGCGGTCGTCGAAGTCCATGTCGATGTCGGGCATGGACACCCGTTCCGGATTCAGGAACCGCTCGAACAGCAGGCCCAGCTCGATAGGGTCGAGGTTCGTGATGCCCAGCGCGTAGGCGACCAGTGAACCCGCGGCCGAGCCCCGGCCCGGCCCGACGCGGATACCGACCTCGCGGGCGTGGGCCATCAGGTCGGCGGTGATGAGGAAGTAGGCCGGGAAGCCCTTCTCGGTGATCACGCCGATCTCGAACTCGGCGCGTTCGACGTAGGCGTCCGGCACTCCGGCCGGCAGCCGCCTGCGCAGGCCGGCCATGACCTCGTGGTGCAGCCAGGACGCGGCGTCGTGGCCGTCGGGGACCTCGAAGACCGGCATCCGGTCCCGGTGCGCGTAGACCTCCTCGTAGGACGCCACCCGCTCGGCGATCAACAACGTCGAGTCCGCCGCACCCGGCACCTCGACATCCCAGTACTCCCGCATCTCCGCGGCAGACTTCAAATAATACCCGTCACCATCAAACTTTGAACCGATTCGGATCATTCAGCGTCTTACCCGACTGCACACACAACAAAGCCGAATGCGACGCAGCCTGATCCTTCGTCACATAATGCGAATCATTCGTCGCCAACGGCGGAAGCCCCAGCTTCCG
>NZ_SFCC01000032.1:2500-5210 GCF_004214935.1 Amycolatopsis suaedae | reverse complement strand
GTTGATTTCGGCGGTGTCCTACTCTCCCACACCCCTTCGAGTGCAGTACCATCGGCGCTGGTGGGCTTAGCTTCCGGGTTCGGAATGGGACCGGGCGTACCCCCACCGCTATAACCACCGAAAAACCATGAAACAACACGTCCTGACGTGGTGTCTCAGGACCGTAGAGTGGATGCGTAACATCTTCGTGGGCAAGTCCTCGGCCTATTAGTACCAGTCAACTCCACACATTACTGCGCTTCCATCTCTGGCCTATCAACCCAGTCGTCTACTGGGAGCCTTAACCCACAAAGGGGTGGGAGACCTCATCTTGGAACAGGCTTCCCGCTTAGATGCCTTCAGCGGTTATCCCTCCCGAACGTAGCCAACCAGCCATGCCACTGGCGTGACAACTGGCATACCAGAGGTTCGTCCGTCCCGGTCCTCTCGTACTAGGGACAGCCTTCCTCAAGTCTCCTACGCGCGCGGCGGATAGGGACCGAACTGTCTCACGACGTTCTAAACCCAGCTCGCGTGCCGCTTTAATGGGCGAACAGCCCAACCCTTGGGACCTACTCCGGCCCCAGGATGCGACGAGCCGACATCGAGGTGCCAAACCATGCCGTCGATATGGACTCTTGGGCAAGATCAGCCTGTTATCCCCGGGGTACCTTTTATCCGTTGAGCGACACCCCTTCCACCAGGAGGTGCCGGATCACTAGTCCCGACTTTCGTCCCTGCTCGACCCGTCAGTCTCACAGTCAAGCTCCCTTGTGCACTTACACTCAACACCTGATTGCCAACCAGGCTGAGGGAACCTTTGGGCGCCTCCGTTACCCTTTAGGAGGCAACCGCCCCAGTTAAACTACCCATCAGGCACTGTCCCTGAACCAGATCATGGCCCGAGGTTCAGATTCCCAATCCGATCAGAGTGGTATTTCAACAACGACTCCACACCCACTAGCGTGAGCGCTTCACAGTCTCCCACCTATCCTACACAAACCGAACCGAAAACCAATACCAAACTATAGTAAAGGTCCCGGGGTCTTTCCGTCCTGCCGCGCGTAACGAGCATCTTTACTCGTAATGCAATTTCGCCGGGCCTGTGGTTGAGACAGCCGGAAAGTCGTTACGCCATTCGTGCAGGTCGGAACTTACCCGACAAGGAATTTCGCTACCTTAGGATGGTTATAGTTACCACCGCCGTTTACTGGCGCTTAAATTCTCAGCTTCACCCCAAAGGGTTAACCGGTCCTCTTAACGTTCCAGCACCGGGCAGGCGTCAGTCCGTATACATCGAATTGCTTCTTCGCACGGACCTGTGTTTTTAGTAAACAGTCGCTTTCCGCTGGTCTCTGCGGCCAACCCACCCTAGCCCGCAAAGGGCTTCAAGTGTTTTGGCCCCCCTTCTCCCGAAGTTACGGGGGCATTTTGCCGAGTTCCTTAACCACAGTTCACCCGATCGCCTTAGTATTCTCTACCTGACCACCTGTGTTGGTTTGGGGTACGGGCCGCACATGCACTCGCTAGAGGCTTTTCTCGACAGCATAGGATCACTCTACTTCACCACAACGGCTACGCATCACGTCTCAGCCTATATGGAACACGGATTTGCCTATGTTCCGGCCTACACGCTTACACCAGTACAACCACTCACTGGCGGAGCTACCTTCCTGCGTCACCCCATCACTTGACTACTACAGCATCAGGTCCCACGCTCCCCCACATCGACCCGAAGGTCTCAGCGGGTTCGGGTGGTTAGTATCCACTGCCTCACCATGGACGCACACACGCGGGTACGGGAATATCAACCCGTTGTCCATCGACTACGCCTGTCGGCCTCGCCTTAGGTCCCGACTTACCCTGGGCGGATTAGCCTGGCCCAGGAACCCTTGGTCATCCGGCGGCAGAGTTTCTCACTCTGCTTTCGCTACTCATGCCTGCATTCTCACTCCCACACCCTCCACCACTGGGTTACCCCGTGGCTTCTCTGGATGCAGGACGCTCCCCTACCCACCCACACCACTACACAACCCTCCGAAAAGGGAAGTGGATGTATTGTGTGAGTGACACAGCTTCGGCGGTGTGCTTAAGCCCCGCTACATTGTCGGCGCAGGACCACTTGACCAGTGAGCTATTACGCACTCTTTCAAGGATGGCTGCTTCTAAGCCAACCTCCTGGTTGTCTGGGCAATCCCACATCCTTTCCCACTGAGCACACACTTAGGGGCCTTAGCTGGCGTTCTGGGCTGTTTCCCTCTCGACGACGAAGCTTATCCCCCGCCGTCTCACTGCCGCGCTCTCACATGATGGTATTCGGAGTTTGGTTGATTTCGGTAACCCGGTAAGGCCCCTAGACCATCCAGTAGCTCTACCCCCACCACGAAACACACGACGCTGCACCTAAATGCATTTCGGGGAGAACCAGCTATCACGGAGTTTGATTGGCCTTTCACCCCTACCCACAGCTCATCCCCTCAGTTTTCAACCTAAGTGGGTTCGGGCCTCCACACCGTCTTACCGGCGCTTCACCCTGGCCATGGGTAGATCACTCCGCTTCGGGTCTAGACCACGCGACTCAACACGCCCTATTCAGACTCGCTTTCGCTACGGCTACCCCACACGGGTTAACCTCGCCACGCAGCACTAACTCGCAGGCTCATTCTTCAAAAGGCACGCCATCACTTCGAAAAGCTCTGACGGCTTGTAGGCACACGGTTTCAGGTACTCT
>NZ_SFCC01000031.1 GCF_004214935.1 Amycolatopsis suaedae | reverse complement strand
CCGGAAGCTAAGCCCACCAGCGCCGATGGTACTGCACTCGAAGGGGTGTGGGAGAGTAGGACACCGCCGAAATCAACATCAGAGAAAGCCCCCGGCCACCAAGCCGGGGGCTTTCTTCATGCCCGGAATCACAGCAGGTCGGCGACCAGGCGGCGAGGCAGTTTGCCGGACTCCGTCCGCGGCAGCTTCTCGACGAACCGGAACTCCCTCGGCGTCTTGAACCCGGCCAGGGCCTCCCGGCAGTGGGCTTCTAGCGCGGCGGCGAGCTCGGGGCCGGCGTCGGCAGTGGGCTGCACGACGGCCACCACCCGCTGGCCCCACTCCGCGTCCGGCACACCGATGACGGCCACGTCGGCGACGCCGGGGTGCTCCAGCAGGCGGCCTTCCACCTCGGCGGGGTAGATGTTCACCCCGCCGGACAGGATCAGGTCACTGCGCCGGTCGCACAGGTACAGCCTGCCCTCGGTGTCGAGGTACCCGAGGTCCCCGACCGTGATGAAGTCCCCGTGCCGGTTGGCCGCGGTCTTCTCCTCGTCGCCGTGGTAGCGGAACGTCGTCTGCGGGGAGCGGTAGTACACCGTGCCCACCTCGCCCGTGGGCACCGGCGAACCGTCGGTGAGGATCTGGACGTCCACGCCCGGCAACGGCCGTCCCACCGTCCCGGGGTGCGCCAGCCAATCCGCGGAGCCCACCGTGGAGACCAGCCCCTCGGAAGCGCCGTAGTACTCGTACAGCACCGGGCCCCACCAGTCGATCATGCCCCGCTTGACCTCGTGCGGGCACGGCGCCGCACCGTGGACGACGCTGCGCAGGCTGGACAAGTCGTACCGCGACCGGACTTCGGCGGGCAGCCGCAGCAGGCGGTGGAACATCGTCGGCACCAGGTGCGTGCCGGTGACGCGGTGGGCCTCGATCAGCCGCAGGGTCTCCTCCGCGTCGAAGCGTGGCATCACCACCAGCGTGTGCCCGAGGTGCAGCGAGTTCACCGCGAACGATCCCGGACCCGCGTGGTAGAGCGGGCAGGCCACCAGGTGAACACCGGGACCGGGCACGATGCCCAGCGACCCGAACCACCCCACCTGGAACGGCTGGATCCGCGGCGGGGTCCCGGGCAGTGGCCGCCGGACGCCCTTCGGCCTGCCGGTGGTGCCCGACGTGTACAGCATCAGCTGACCGAGCTCCCTGTCCTCGGGCTCGGTGGGCGGCTCGCCTGCGCCCAGCTCGGCGTAGTCCGTCCAGCCCGGCGCGCCGCCGATCGCGAAACGGTGCGGGACGCCGGGATCGCCGGAGGCCAGGTCGGCCTCGGCGACCAGCACCGTCGCGCCGCTGTCGCCGAGGATATAGCTGATCTCGTCGGCGGTGCTCCGGTAGTTGACCGGCGTGAAGTACAACCCGGCCTGCCACGTCGCCAGCACCAGCTCGACGTACGGGATTCCGTTGCGCACGACCGCCGCGACACCGTCGCCACGGCCGAGCCCCAGCCCCTGCAGCCCGCGGGTGAGCCGGTTGACTCTGCCTGCCAGCTCGCCGAACGTCACGGTCCGGCCGGCCGGGTCGATCACCGCGACGCGCCCGGGATGGGCGCGTGCCACCTCGAAGAACCCGACCGTCACCATGCGTCGAACGTTACCGCCGCCCGCGTGTCACGCACCCGCAGCGGGGCGAGCGATTCCGTGTCCACGCCGCAGAACTCCAGTGCCGCCAGCGTGATCGGCAGCCGCGCCCGGTCCGAGCCGTCGGCGATCTTGATCGCCAGCGCCGTCCCGTCCGCCAGCGCGGCGATCTGTACCCCTTCGAAGCCGTCCTTGGCCATCAGTCCGGGCACCGCCCGCATCAACGCCGTGACGTCCCGCGCCGAGCCCGCGACCATCTCCGGGTGAGCGCGCATCGCCGCGGCGACCTCCCCCTCGGCCGAGGCGATCCGGCCCGCCGCGTGCGCGAGCCCGCGCAGGGACACGGCGAACAGCGGCGCTCCGCAGCCGTCGGTGGCCACGTGGGCGGGCGGCTCACCGCACAGCCGCTTCACCTCGGCCGCGACGGCCTGCTGCACCGGGTGCCGGGGGTCCAGGTAGTCCTCGAGCGACCAGCCGTGCTGCCGGGCCGTCGCCAGCATCGCCGCGTGCTTGCCCGAGCAGTTCTGCGCCAGCTGGCTCGGCGCCCGCCCCTGCTCGAGCCAGGTGCGCCGCACCGCCTCGTCGTAGGGCAGCTCCGGCGGGTTGCGCAGGTCGGCCACCGACAGCCCGGCCTGCGCCAGGATCCGCCGTGCGCCGTCCAGGTGGACGTCCTCGCCGGAGTGGCTGGCCGCCGCCAGCGCCAGCAGGTCGGCCGGCAGCCGCAGGCCCAGCTCGACCAGCGCGCTCGCCTGCACCGGCTTCATCGCCGAGCGCGGGTAGAACGGCTGGTCGACCTCGCCGGCGGCGAACCGCACGGACCCGTCGGGCGACAGCACCACGATCGAGCCGTAGTGGACGCTCTCCACCCGGCCGTCCCGCAGCACGTGTACCAGCGGGACGTGCTGGGTCACGGCCCGTCCTCCGTCTTCAGTTCCACCAGCGCCTTCTCCGTGTCGACCCGCCTGCGCACGCAGAACCAGCCGATCACCAGCGCGACGATGATCGCGGGCAGTGCCAGCAGGGTGATCCGGCCCGCCTCGTCGAACCACATCAGGACCACGACCGACGCCAGGAACACCAGCGTGACGATCTCGGTCACCGGCGACCCGGGCAGCCGGAAGCTCGGCCGTCGCACCAGGCCGGCCTTGGCCTTCCGCCAGAACAGCAGGTGGCACAGGATGATGATGGCCCAGGTGGCCAGGATGCCGATCGCGGCGAAGTTCAGCACGATCTCGAACGCGTCGCTGGGCACCACGTAGTTCAGCCCGACGCCGACCACGCACACCGCCGACGTCAGCAGGATGCCGCCGTAGGGCACGTGCCGCGAGTTCATCACGCCGGTGAACTTCGGCGCGGAACCGGCCTTCGCCATCGACCGCAGGATTCGCCCGGTCGAGTACAGCCCGGAGTTCAGGCTGGACATGGCCGCGGTCAGCACCACCAGGTTCATCACGTCACCGGCGGCGGGCACGCCGATCGACGACAGCACCGTCACGAACGGGCTCTCCGACTTGCTGTACGAGCTCCACGGCAGCAGCATCGCCAGCAGGACGACCGAGCCGACGTAGAAGACACCGATGCGCCACATGATCGAGTTGATGGCCTTCGGCATGATCTTCTCGGGGTTCGCGGTCTCGCCCGCGGTGACGCCGACCAGCTCGACCGACGCGTAGGCGAACACGATGCCCTGGACCACCAGCACCATCGGCAGCAGACCGGCCGGGAAGATGCCGCCGTTGTCGGTGATCAGCCCGAGGCCGGGCGTGTGTCCCTGGATCGGGTCGCCCATCACCAGCAGCACGATGCCGATCACCATGAACAACACGAGCGCGGCGACCTTGATGATGGCGAACCAGAACTCCATCTCGCCGAACAGCTTCACCGACACCAGGTTCAGCGCCAGCACGACGGCCAGCGCGACCAGGGCCAGCACCCACTGCGGCACGGCCGTGAACATGCTCCAGTAGTGGGCGTACAGCGCGATCGCGGTGATGTCGGCGATCCCGGTCGTCGCCCAGTTCAGGAAGTACATCCAGCCCGCGACGAACGCGCCCTTCTCGCCCATGAACTCCCTGGCGTAGGACACGAACGCCCCTGAGGACGGCCGGTGCAGCACCAGCTCGCCGAGCGCGCGGACGACGAAGAACGCGAACAGGCCGCAGACCGCGTAGACGATCGCCAGGCTCGGCCCGGCCGATGCCAGCCGGCCGCCGGCGCCGAGGAACAGGCCGGTGCCGATGGCGCCGCCGATGGCGATCATGCTGATGTGCCGGGGGCGCAGCGCCTTGCTGTACCCGGCGTCACCGGCGTCGGCCACGGCTGGGGCGGTTGGCGTGGTTTGTCCGGCTGTCGGGCTGTCTGACAGGTGCATGGACGAACATGTTGATTTGCGTCACTAGTGCTTGTCAAGTGGGTGGATTGTTTTCCTCTCCTTTCCTCCCAATGGCCCCTAGCGCCGCACCCTGTGTGTCGAGAAAACTCCGTGAGCCCCTAACGAGGGAATCTCGTTCGTGGGTCGGATTTCGTGTGTGTCTTCGGGCGGCCAGCGTCGGGGCTTGGTGGCCCCGTCGAAGGTGCGCGCCGACGCGTTCAGGAGGGACGTGGGATGACCACACGCAGCTGGCGCCGGCAGGGCAGGACCCGCCGGTTCAGCAGAACCGCACTCGGGGCGGCGGTGAGCACGGCGATCGCCGGTGCGCTGCTGGCCGTCCCGCCGACCGCCGCGGCCGACCCCGCGCCGGGCGGGGAGCCCGACATCGGCAAGCACGACGAGGAGCTGCTGCGCCAGGCCGAGCAGGCGGGCAAGCGCACGGTGAAGGTCCTCATCGCCACCGAGCGGGGCGCCCGTGCCGCGAGCGACCTCGGCGCCGCCGGTGCCGAGGTGGAGTACCGCGCCGACGACATCGGCTACGTCCGTGCCGAGGTGCCGGTCGACAAGGTCAAGCAGCTCGCCGCCCTGCCCGGTGTCCACGCCGTCGACGTCGACGAGAACGTCCCGCTGCCCGATCCGCGCCCGCAGGGCGAGAAGCCGCCCACCCCGCAGACCCCGCCCGGCCCCGGCACGCCCGCGGTCAACCCGTACCTGCCCACCGGTGAGACCGGCGCGGCCCAGTTCACCGGCGCGCACCCGGCCTGGGACGGCCGCGGCGTCACCGTCGGCGTCGTCGACACCGGGATCGACCTCGACCACCCGTCGCTGAACGTCACCAGCACCGGCGAGCGCAAGGTCACCGACTGGGTCACCTACACCGACGGCCGGTTCACCAACGGCGTGAACAACGACGACGACCCGACCTGGCTGAACATGGTCACGCAGGTCACCGGACCGACGTTCACCCAGGGCGGCGTCTCCTACACCGCGCCGGGACCCGGTGCGTTCCGTTTCGCGGTGTTCGACGAGCGCGACCCGCGCCTCGGTGGCGACGTCGGCAACGACGTCAACCGGGACGGCAACCCGGCGGGCAGCTCGGGCAAGTTCGCCACCCTCTGGGCGCCGGACTCCGGCACCGTGTGGGTCGACACCAACCAGAACGCCAACTTCGCCGACGACAAGCCGATGACCGACTACAAGGTGCGCGGCGACGTCGGCACCTTCGGCACCGACAACCCGGCCACGCCGGTCCGCGAGGCCATGAAGTTCGCCGTGCAGACCGACCCGGCCAACTCCGTGGTCAACATCGGCATCGTCTCCGACGCCCACGGCTCGCACGTCGCGGGCATCATCGCCGGCAACAAGCTGTTCGGCGGCGCCATGAACGGCGCGGCACCCGGCGCCAAGCTGGTGTCGGTGCGGGCCTGCCTGTTCGTCGCGGGCTGCACCGACCACGCCCTGTTCGAGGGCATGATCTACGCCGCGCGGGACGCCAACGTCGACGTGATCAACATGTCGATCGGCGGCCTGCCGCCGCTCAACGACGGCGACAACGCCACGGCCGAGCTGTACAACCGGCTGATCGACACCTACGACGTCCAGATGTTCATCTCCGCGGGCAACGAGGGCGCCGGGTCGAACACCGTCGGCGATCCGTCGGTGGCCGACCGGGTGGTCAGCGTCGGGTCGTACATCTCGCAGGCCACCTGGCGCAGCAACTACGGCTCGGACTCCGCCGACCTGGACAACCTGCACGGCTTCTCCTCCCGCGGCCCGCGTGAGGACGGCGGGTTCAAGCCGACCCTGATCGCCCCGGGTGCCGCCGTCGCCCCGGTGCCGACCTGGCAGCAGGGCCAGCCCACCGCCGGCACTTACCCGCTGCCGCCGGGCTACGGCATGTTCAACGGCACGTCGATGGCCTCGCCGCAGGCAGCGGGTGCCGCCGCCGTGCTGGTCAGCGCCGCGGTCGCCAGGGGCGTCGAGCACAAGCCGGCGCAGCTGCGCCAGGCGCTGAACTCGACGACCCGCTTCATCCCCGGCTACCAGGCCTACGAGCAGGGCAACGGCCTCATCCAGGTCGAGCGGGCCTGGAACCAGCTGCGCGCGGGTATCGGCACCGTCGACATCACCTCGTCGGTGCCGGTGAGCACCGTCCTGTCCGGCTTCCTGGCCACCCCGGGCGTCGGCGTCGGTATCCACGACCGGGAGGGCGTCAAGGCCGGTGACCGCTACGTCAGGGAGTACACCTTCACCCGCAGGTCCGGGCCGGACCACCCGATGACCTACCGGGTCAACTGGGTCGGCAACGACGGCACGTTCAGCTCGGCGCCGACGATCCTGCTGCCGAAGAACTCGGCGGTGAAGTTCCGGGTGACCGTCAACCCGAGGACGGCCGGGGCGCACTCGGCGATCCTCAACCTGGACAGCCCGATGACCACCGGCGTCGAGTACCAGACGCTCAACACGGTGATCGCGGCCGAGGACTTCACCGCGGCCAACGGCTACACCGTCCGCCACGGCGGGCAGATCGGCCGCAACGAGACCAGCAGCTTCTTCGTGCGGGTCCCGCAGGGCGCGCCGGCGCTCAAGGTCGACATGACCGGCGGGGGGACCACGCCGGGCGCGGGCCAGATCCGCTTCCTGCGGTTCCACCCGTACGGCGTCGGCTTCGAGGACAACTCGTCGCTGAACTGCTACAACCCGCCGGTCGCCGGTGGTGGCGGGTGCGACACCGGCAGCCCGGCCAGCCGCACGGTGAGCAACCCGACGCCGGGTGTCTGGGAGATCGAGGTCGAGGCCCGTCGCACCTCCGACGCGGCGTTCGCCCCGTACACGCTGACCGCGTCGGTGCTGGGTGCGTCGGTCACGCCCAGCCCGGACACCATCCCGGCCGCGCAGCCCGGTCAGCCGATCAACCGGCAGTACCAGCTGACCAACCTGTTCGGCCCGTTCACCGGCCGCGCCGCGGGCACCACGCTGGGCAGCGCCGTCGTCGCCCAGCCGACCATGGCCCACGACGCGCGGGCGCAGTGGAACATCGACGTCACCCCGGGCTCGACCGGGCTGCGTACCCGGATCGGCTCGCCCGCCGACGTCGGCGCCGACCTGGACCTGTTCCTGTTCAACTGCACGAGCGGGAGCTGCGTCCTGCACGCGCAGAGCGCCGACGGTGACTCGGAGGAGGAGATCAACGTCCCCAACCCGGCGGCGGGCAGGTGGATCGCGCAGGTCCACGCGTACAAGGTCCCGTCGGGCAGCACGGCGTTCCGCTACCTGGACGTCTTCACCAACCCGGCGTTCGGCAACGTCGCGGTGACCGACGGCAACGCGCTGCGGCCCGCCGGAGCCACCTGGACCGTCCCGGGTGTGGTGACCGCGCAGGCCGCCCCGGCGGCGGGCCGGGTGCTGCTCGGCAACGTCGAGGTCCGTACGGACGCGAACGTGCTGGTCGGCTCGGGTGAGGTGATCGTGCAGAAGGTCGGCTGACCGGCCGCATCTCGTGAAGGCCACCTTCGGTACTGAGACGTGCCGAAGGTGGCCTTCACGCGCTCCGGCGAGGCGGCTAGGAGAGCCCTGGGGGTCGGGACTAGTCTGGGTGCCCCGGGTCGTTGGCTGTGGGACGGTTGCCGTTCAGGGGAGGTTTTCGCTGGTGTCAAACGATTCTTTCGTCCACCTGCATGTTCACACCGAGTACTCCATGCTGGATGGTGCGGCGAAGATCGCTCCGTTGTTCGCTGAGGCGGCGCGGCTGGAGATGCCCGCGGTGGGGATGACCGACCACGGCAACATGTATGGGGCTGACGAGTTCTATCAGCAGTCTCGTAAGGCCGGGTTGAAGCCCATTATCGGGATTGAGGCGTATATCGCGCCGGAGTCGCGGTTTCACAAGAAGCCGGTGTTCTGGGGGCAGTCGTCGCAGCGGGGTGCCGATGAGTTCGGTGAGGGCGGCGACGTCTCCGGTGGTGGTGCGTATACGCATATGACGATGCTGGCGGAGAATGCGACGGGGTTGCGGAATCTGTTCAC
>NZ_SFCC01000030.1 GCF_004214935.1 Amycolatopsis suaedae | reverse complement strand
ATGCGCATTCGTCCCCGAAATACCGAACGACGACACACCCGCCCGACGCGGACCCTCCGGCCACGACACCGGCTCCGTCAGCAGCTGCACCGCACCGGCGTCCCAGTCGACCTCCGGGGTGGGGGTGCCGATGTGCGGGGTGGCGGGTAGTTGTCCGTGCCGCATGGCCAGGACGGACTTGATGACGCCGGCGACCCCGGCGGCGGCCTGGGTGTGGCCCAGGTTGGCCTTGACCGACCCGAGCCACAGCGGCCGGTCGCGGTCCTGGCCGTAGGTGGCCAGCACGGCGTGCGCCTCGATCGGGTCGCCCAGCCGCGTGCCCGTGCCGTGGGCTTCGACCAGGTCCACATCGGACGGTGACAGCCCCGCATCGGCCAGCGCCGCCCGGATCACCCGCTGCTGCGACGGCCCGTTGGGTGCGGTCAGGCCGTTGGACGCACCGTCGGAGTTCACCGCGCTACCCCGCACCACCGCCAGCACCCGGTGCCCGTTCCGCCGCGCGTCCGACAAGCGCTCCAGCACCAGCATCCCGGCGCCCTCGGACCAGCCGGTGCCGTCGGCGTCGGCGGAGAACGACCGGCACCGGCCGTCCGGGGACAGCCCGCCCTGCCGGGCGAACTCGGCGAAGATCGCGGGGGTGGCCATGACGGCGACACCGCCTGCCAGCGCGAGCGTGCACTCCCCCTGCCGCAGCGCCCGCACCGCCAGATGAATCGCCACCAGCGACGACGAACACGCCGTATCCACCGTCAACGCCGGACCCGTCAACCCCAGCGTGTACGCGATCCGCCCGGACAACACACTCGGCGTGCCGCCGGTGAGGCGGTAGCCGGTGAGGCCGGCCGGGACGGCACCGGTGGCGTAGTCCTGCGCCGACCCGCCGACGAACACGCCGGCTTGCTCACCGCGCAGCGAGTGCGGGTCGATGGCGGCGCGTTCCAGTGCCTGCCAGGAGGTTTCCAGCAGCAGCCGCTGCTGCGGGTCCATCGCCAGCGCCTCCCGAGGGGAGATCCCGAAGAACGCGGCGTCGAACATCCCGGCGTCGTCCAGGAATCCGCCGCGCGGGGGCGCGTCGCCGAAGTCTCCCGGACTCCAGCCGCGCCCGGCGGGCGGGCCGGACACGACGTCGCGGCCGTCGGCGAGCAGCCGCCACAACGCTTCCGGCGAGTCGGTGCCGCCGGGATACCGGCAGCTCATTCCCACAATTGCGATCGGTTCGGTCACCGGTGACGTCACGGTGGCGGGCGCCGGGCGGTTGTCCTGTCCGCGCAGGAACGCGGCCAGTTCGGCGGGGGTGGGGTGGTCGAACACGACGGTGGCGGGCAGGCGCAGGCCGGTGTGCTCGGCGAGCCGGTTGCGTAGTTCGACGGAGGTCAGCGAGTCGAAGCCCTGCTCGGTGAACGGCTGGTCCGGTGCGACGTCGGCGGCCGTGGCGTGGCCGAGCACGGCGGCGGCCTGGATCCGGACCAGGTCGAGCAGGTCACCGCCCGGCCGGGCGGGGCGGGCAGCCGGCCGGGTGCCGGTGAGCACGGCCGCGACGACGGCGGGTTCGGCGGCGGTGCGGGCCGCGTCGAACAGGGCGAGACCGCCGGCCTCGGTCAGGGTGCCCAGGCCAAGCCGGGCGAAGCGGGCCCGGTCGGCCTCGCCGAGTCGTGCGGTCATGCCGGCGGAATCGGCCCACGGGCCCCAGGCGACGGACACCGCGCCCTCGTTGCGGGCCCAGGCGTCGAGGAAGGCGTTGGCGGCGGCGTAGTTGGCCTGCCCGGCGGAGCCGGTGACGCCGGAGATCGAGGAGAACACGACGAACTCGGCCAGGTCGTGGTCACGGGTCAGCTCCCGCAGGTGCGTGACGGCGTCGGCCTTGGGCCGCAGCACGTGGTCGAGCCGCTCCGGGGTGAGCGAGGTGACCACGCCGTCGTCGAGGACACCGGCGGCGTGCACGACGGCGGTGAGCGCGCGGCCGGTGAGCACGGCGGCGAGGGCGTCGCGGTCGGCGACGTCGCAGGCGGCAAACGTCGCGGTCGCGCCGAGCGCGGCGAGTTCGGCGGCCAGCGCGGGGTCGTGGCCGCGGCGGCTGAGCAGCAGCAGGTCGCGGAAGCCCTGCCGGGCGAGGTGGAGCGCGACCGCGGAGCCCAGCGCGCCGGTGGCGCCGGTGATCAGCACCGTCCCGGCGGGGTCGGCGGCGGCGGGGACGGTGAGCACGACCTTGCCGACGTGCCGGGCCTGGCTGAGGTGCCGGAACGCCGCCGGTGCCCGGCGGACGTCCCAGGTCGCCACCGGCAGGTGCCGCAGCACGCCACGGCCGAACAGGCCGACCACCTCGGCCAGCAGTTCACCGAGCCGCCCGGGGGCGGCGTCGAACAGGTCGAACGCCCGGTAGTGCACGTCGCGCGGGTCGCGTACGTCGGTCTTGCCGAGTTCGAGGAACCGGCCGCCGGGGGCGAGCAGGCCCAGTGAGGCGTCGACGAACTCGCCGGTCAGCGAGTTGAGCACGACGTCGAAGCCGCCGGGGAACCGGTCGGCGAAGCCGAGATCGCGGGAGGAGGCCAGGTGGTCGTCGTCCAGGCCGAGCGCACGCAGGGCGTCCCACTTGGCGGGGCTGGCGGTGGCGTAGACCTCGGCGCCGAGGTGGCGGGCCAGTTGCACGGCGGCCATGCCGACCCCGCCCGCACCGGCGTGGATCAGGACGGACTGCCCCCGGCGCAGTTGCCCCAGTTCGACGAGCGCGTAGTAGGCGGTGAGGAACACGACCGGGGTCGCGGCGGCGTCGGTGTACGACCAGCCTGCCGGGATCCGCGCCAGCAGCCGCGCGTCGGCGACGGCGGCCGGGCCGATGCCGCCGCGGACCAGGCCGAACACCCGGTCCCCCGGCCGCAGGCCGGTACCGGCCCCGGCCTCGGTGACGATCCCGGCGGCCTCGACGCCGAGCGGGCCCGGTTCGCCGGGGTACAGGCCGAGGGTGCTCAGGACGTCGCGGAAGTTGAGACCGGCGGCGCGTACCGCGATCCGTACCTCGCCGGGCGCCACGGCCGCGTCGGCGGTCTGGGCGAGGGTGAGGCCGTCGAGGGTGCCCCTGCGGGTGACGTCGAGCCGCCAGGACGGCGCGTCCGGCACCGCGAGAGTGTCCGATGTGGACAGCCGGGTGAGCCGGGGTGCCAGGAGTTCGCCGCCCCGGACGGCCAGTTCCGGCTCGCCGGTGGCCACGGCCGCGGTCAGCAGGTCGTCCGGCAGCGGCCCGTCGGTGTCGACGAGGACGAACCTGCCGGGGTGCTCGGCCTGCGCGGAGCGCACCAGTCCCCAGACGGCGGCGTGGGCCGGATCGCCGTCCGGGTCGCCGGGGACGGCCACGCCGTGCCGGGTGAGCAACACGAGCGGAGGACCGGTGAGCCCGGACCGGACCAGTTCCAGCGCGTGGCCGGTGGTGGCCCGCACGTCGCCGGGCGGGATGGTCTCGACGCGGACCTCCGGCGTCCCGGTGCCCCGGGCGACCGGGCGCCAGTCCAGGTGGAACAACGCCCCGGCGGTCAGGGCGGCAGGTCGCAGGGTGAGCGCGTCGACGTCGAGCACCGGCCGTCCGGTGTCGTCGGCGACGGTGAACGACACGGTGTCGCCGGTGCGGGTCAGCCGCACGCGCAGGGTGGTGCCCGCGGGGCCGTGCCAGGTGACCCCGCGCCAGCTGAACGGCAGCCGGGCGGTGTCCCAGCCGTCCAGTGCGACCGGGTGCACGGCGGTGTCGAGCAGTGCGGGGTGGACGGTGAATCCGGCGGGCGGCTGGTCGGTGCTCACCTCGGCGAGCAGGTCGGCGCCGTGCCGCCAGGCGGCGCGCACGCCGCGGAACGCGGGCCCGTAGTCGATGCCGGTGGCGGCGAAGGTGTCGTACAGGCCGTCGACATCGGCCGGTTCGGCTCCCGGCGGCGGCCACTGTCGGTCCACTGTGGACGCCGAGCCGGTGGCGGGGGTGAGTGTCCCGGTGGCGTGCCGGGTCCAGTCGCCGTCGGTGCGGGCCGAGATCGTCACCGGGCGGCCGCCGGTCCCGTCGGCCTCGCCCACCCGAAGCTGCAGTTCGGCGCCGGACTCGGGCAGTACCAGCGGTGCGTGCAGGGTCAGTTCGTCGACCCTCGGGCAGTCGCAGCGCTGCCCGGCGGCCAGCGCCAGTTCCAGCAGTGCCGTGCCGGGCACGACGATCCGGTCGCCGACGCGGTGGTCGGCGAGCCAGCCGCTGCCGGTCAGCCTGCCGGACCAGACCAGGCCGTCGCCGCCGGCGAGGCTGATCATCGTGTCCAGCAGCGGGTGCTCGGAGTGCCTGGTGTCGCGTGGCTCGACCCAGAACCGGCGGCGCTGGAAGGCGTAGGTGGGCAGTTCGACGCGGCGTGCCCCGGTACCGGCGTGCAGCGCCGTCCAGTCGACGGGGACGCCGCGGGCGTGCAGGCCGGCCACGGCGGCCGCCACCGCGGCCGGTTCGTCCCGGCCCGCCCGCAGCACCGGTACCGCGCCGTCGACCAGGCCGGACAGCACGGCGTCCGGGCCGAGCTCGACGAAGGTCCGCACGCCGTCGGCGGTCAGGGCGGTGACGGCGTCGGCGAAGCGGACGGTGTCGCGGACCTGCCGCACCCAGTACTCCGGCGTGCACAGGTCGTCGCCGGGCTGCCGGGTGGACACGATCGGGATGGCGGGCGGGTGGAACTCGCACCCCTGGGCGGCGGCGCGGAAGTCGTCGAGCATGCCGTCCATGCGCGGCGAGTGGAACGCGTGGCTGACCGGCAGGCGCTTGATGCGGCGGCCGGGCAGGGCGCGGGCGATCTCGGCGACGGCGGCCTCGTCGCCGGACACGACCACCGCGGACGGGCCGTTGACGGCGGCGATCGAAACGCTCGCCCCGCACAGCGGGGCGATTTCGTCCTCGGTGGCGGCGACGGCCAGCATCGCGCCCCCGGCGGGCAGTGCCTGCATCAGCCGGGCGCGGGCGGCGACGAGCCGCGCCGCGTCGGGCAGCGACAGCACCCCGGCGACGTGGGCGGCGCTCAGTTCGCCGATCGAGTGCCCGGCCACCACGTCGGGCCGGATGCCCCAGTGTTCGAGCAGGCGGAACAGGGCGACCTCGACGGCGAACAGGGCGGGCTGGGCCCAGCCGGTCTGGTTCAGCCTGCCGTCGTCGGGGCCCCACATGACCTCGCGCAACGGGAAGTCCCACTGGGCCAGGACGGCGTCCAGCGCCCGCGCGAACACCGGGTGGCGTTCGCGGAGTTGCCGGCCCATGCCGGGCCGCTGGGCGCCCTGGCCGGTGAACAGGAACGCGAGCCGCCCGCCCGGGCCGGCCA
This sequence comes from Amycolatopsis suaedae, assembly GCF_004214935.1. GTDB lineage: Bacteria > Actinomycetota > Actinomycetes > Mycobacteriales > Pseudonocardiaceae > Amycolatopsis > Amycolatopsis suaedae. Next base: position 3,528 of record NZ_SFCC01000030.1, on the reverse strand, counting down.
CGGGGTCGACGTTGTCCAGTGCGGCCAGCAGTCCGGCGCGGTCGTCGGCCACGACGGCGGCGCGGTGGTCGAACGCGGTGCGGCCGGTGGCCAGCGACAGCGAGACGTCGGCCGGGGTCAGGTCGGGATGTTCGGCCAGCCAGTCCCGTAGCCGGGCGGCCTGGGCTCGCACGGCGTCGCCGGTCTTGCCCGACAGGACCACGGGTGCGGGGCCGTTACCCGGGCTGGGTTCGGTTCGTCCGGGCACCGCTTCGACGATCACGTGGGCGTTGGTGCCGCTGATGCCGAACGAGGACACGCCGCAGCGGGCGGGGCGGCCGGTGTCCGGCCACAGCTCCGGTTCGGTGAGCAGGGTGACGCCGTCCCAGTCCACGTGCGGGGTGGGTTCGGCGGCGTGCAGGGTCGCGGGCAGCACGCCGTGCCGCATGGCCTGCACCATCTTGATCACCCCGGCGACGCCGGCGGCGGCCTGGGTGTGGCCGATGTTCGACTTCACCGACCCGAGCCGCAGCGGCCGTTCCCGGCCCCGGCCGTAGGCGTCGACCAGTGCGCGCGCCTCGATGGGGTCGCCGAGGGTGGTGGCGGTGCCGTGTGCCTCGACGGCGTCCACATCGGACGGTGCGAGGCCGGCGTCGGCGAGCGCGTCGCCGATGACGGCGACCTGCGCGGCCGGGCTGGGTGCGGTGAGGCCGTTGCTGGCGCCGTCGGAGTTGACCGCGCTGCCCCGCACCACCGCGAGCACCGGGTGACCGAGCCTGCGGGCTTCCGACAGCGGGGCCAGCAGCAGGACACCGGCGCCCTCGGCGAGCCCGGTGCCGTCGGCGGCGGCGGCGAACGACCGGCAGCGCCCGTCCGGGGACAGGCCGCGCTGCCGGGAGAAACCCTGGAACTGCGCGGGGGTGGCCATCACGGTGACGCCACCGGCCAGGGCGAGCGTGCACTCCCCCGCCCGCAGTGCCCGCACCGCGAGGTGAATGGCCACCAGTGAGGACGAGCAGGCGGTGTCGACGGTGACGGCGGGCCCGGCGAGGCCGAGCGTGTAGGACAACCGTCCGGAAAGGACACTGGCGACGCCCGCGGTCAGTGAGAAGCCTTCCAGTTCAGCCGGCCCGGGGCGGCTGCCGTAGTCCTGGCCGCTGGTGCCGACGAACACGCCGGTGCGACTGCCGGCCAGCGACGCGGGGTCGATTCCGGCCCGTTCGACGGCTTCCCAGGTGGTTTCCAGCAGCAGCCGCTGCTGCGGGTCCATGGCCAGTGCCTCGCGCGGGGAGATGCCGAAGAACGCGGCGTCGAACTCGGCGGCGTCGTGCAGGAACCCGCCGTGGCGGACGTAGGAGGTGCCGGGCCGGTCGGGGTCGGGGTCGACGAGCCGGTCGAGGTCCCAGCCGCGGTCGGCCGGGAACTCGGTGATGGCGTCGCGGCGGTCGGCGACCAGCCGCCACAGGTCGGCGGGGCTGGTGACACCGCCGGGGAAGCGGCAGGCCATGCCGATGATGGCGACCGGTTCGGTGCGAGCGGCCAGTGCGCGGTTCTCCTCGCGCAGGCGTTCGGTCTCCTTGACCGAGGCACGCAGCGCGGCGGCGAGCTGTTCGACGGAGGGTCCGGTCATTCCCGTTGTCCTTCGAGTACGGAGCGCACCAGGTCGTCGAGGCTCATCGTGTCGGCGTCGGCGGCGGGCTCGGGCTGGGCGCGGCTCAGCAGGAAGCCGGCGAGCGCGTCCAGCGACGGGTGTTCGAAGGCGAGAGTGACCGGCAGGTCGAGCCCGGTCACGGCACGCAGCCGGTTGCGCAGGTCGACGGCGTTGACCGAGTCGAAGCCGAGGTCGCGCAGCGCCCGCCGGGTGTCGATCCGGGCGTCGGCGGTGTGGCCGAGGACGGCGGCGACCTCGGCACTGACCAGGCCGGTGACGTACTCGCGCCGCCGCGCGGGGTCGACGTCCCGCAGGCGGTCGGACAACGTTGCCGGGGGTGCTGCGGGTTCGGTGTCCCGCGCGGGGCGCAGCGGGTCGAACAGCCTGCTGGGCCGGGTGGCGGTGAACGCGGTGTGGAAGCGTGGCCAGTCGACGTCGGCGACGGCCACGGTGACGTCGCCGCGGTCGAGGGCGCCACGCAGCGCGGCGAGTGCGCGCCGCGGTTCCAGCCGCCGGATGCCGTGCCGGTGCACCAGGTCGCCGAATCCGTCGCGGGCCATCATGCCCTCGCCCGCCCACGGCCCCCAGACGACGGAGGTGGCGGGCAGGCCGTGGGCGCGGCGGTGTTCGGCGAGCGCGTCGAGGTGGGCGTTGGCGGCGGCGTAAGCGCCGTTGCCGCCGCTGCCCCACAGCCCGGCGATCGAGGAGAACAACACGAACGCGGTGAGGTCCCGGTCGCGGGTGAGTTCGTGCAGCACCTGGGCGGCGGTCGCCTTGGCCCGCAGTACCTCAGTGAGGCGGGCGGGGGTGAGGTCGGCGATGTCGGTGCGGTCCATGAGCCCGGCGAGGTGGAACACGGCGCGGACCGGGGTGCCCTCGGCGTCGAGTGCGTCGAGGACTCCGGCGACGGCGGCGCGGTCGGCGGCGTCGCAGGACACGACGCTGACCTTGGCGCCGAGTGCGCCGAGTTCGTCGGCCAGCGGCCCGGCGGTGTCGGCGGCGGTGCGGCCGAGCAGGACGAGGTGGTCGGCGCCCTGCCCGGCGAGCCAGCGGGCGACGTGTGCGCCCAGTGCCCCGGTGCCGCCGGTGAGCAGCACGGCGCCGGCGGGGGGTGTCCACGGCTGCCGCGCCCGGGTGGCGGAGTGGTGGCCGATGCGCCGGGCGAACAGGCGGGTGCCGCGGACGGCGACCTGGTCCTCGTCGCCGGCCAGTGCCGCGCGCAGACCGTCGGCGTCCGGGCCGGGCAGGTCGACGAGGCCGCCCCAGCGGCTGGGCTGTTCGAGTGCGATGACGCGGCCGAGTCCCCAGATCTGGGCCTGTTCGGGGTGCCGCACCGGGTCGTCGTCCCCTGTGGACACCGCGCCGGTGGTGACGCACCAGAGCCGGGTGTCCTCGCCGAGGGCGTGGACGAGGGTGAGCGTGGCGGCGGCGTCGGGCAGGAACGACACGACGTGCGGATGCGGGCCGGCGGCACGCAGGCGGGCGGCGAGGGTGTCGCGGTCGATGCCGGGTTCGGCGGTGAGGCAGGTGGTGCCGGGGCCGAGCAGGGCCGCCGGGTCGATGCCGGGCGGGGCGACGGCGAGCCAGGGGCCGGTCTGCCGCGGCGCCGGGTCGACGGGGTGCCATTCGACCCGGTAGCGCGGTGGCTGGGTGTCGCGTCGCCAGGCGGCCAGTTCGCCGACCAGGCGGCGCAGTTCCGCGTCGGGCTCGGCGTCGAGTGCGGCCGCGACGGCGTCGGCGTCGTCGAGCAGGTCCCGGAGTCCGGTGGGCTTGAGCCAGAAGTGCTGGCGCTGGAACGGGTAGGTGGGCAGGTCGACGAGGCGGCCGCCGTCCACGGCGGTGGTCCAGTCGACAGGGACACCGTGGACGTGGAGTTCGGCGGCGGAGGTGAGCATCCG
>NZ_SFCC01000002.1 GCF_004214935.1 Amycolatopsis suaedae | reverse complement strand
CTCCGCGCCCTACTCGTCCTCACCCACCACGAACAACACCACCCCACCAGCACCACCCACACCCACTGACCAGCCAAGACAGGATGAAAAATCCCCAATGTGGCATTGGGGGAGTTCAAGTTCCCCAATGCCACATTGGGGGCGCTACGGAAGCCGCATTGGTGAGGCCAGCGGCTACGAGCGCAGGTAGTCCAGCTGCGCCTTCACGCTGTACTCGGCCGGGCCCCAGAGGGCCTGGTCGACGTCGGCGTAGACCAGCTCGACGATCTGCCGCGGCGTCGCGTCCGGGCCCAGCTTGTCCAGCGCGTCGCGTACCTGGTTCAGCCGCTGCTCGCGGTGGTCGAGGTACTCGCGGGCGGTCGCCCGCAGGTCGGGCAGCTCGGGGCCGTGCCCCGGCAGGCCGAGCATGCCGTCCGGCAGGCCGGTCAGCAGCCGCAGCGACCCGAGGTACGCACCCAGGTCGGACAGGACGGTCGTCCCCCTGCCGAGGATGGTGTCGCCGGTCAGCACGTGCTCGGTCCCGCTGCCGGACACCCGCAGGCAGACCGAGTCGTCGGTGTGCCCGGGGGTGTGCAGGACCTCGATCTCCAGGCCGGCGGCGGTCAGCCGTTCCCCCGGCTCCAGCGCGGGCGAGCGCAGGCACAGCTCCGGCCGCAGCGCCCGCACCGGCGCGCCGGTGCGCTGGGCCAGCCAGGGTGCGCCGTCGGCGTGGTCGGGGTGGTGATGGGTGAGCAGGATCAGTTCGACCCGGTCGTAGGCCAGTCGCGGCAGGTGGTCCGGGTCGTCGTGGCCGGGGTCGACCACGACCGTCGACGCCGCACCGGGCGCACGCAGGATCCAGCTGTTGGTGCCCTCCAGCGTCATCGTCGACGGGTTGTTCTCCAGCACGACCGACGCGATGGGGCTGACCTCGCGGCGGACGCCGTACTCCGGGTTCATCGGCCCTCCAGGACGACCTTGAGCCGTTCGCCGTCGCGCTCCAGCGTCGGCGTGATCTTGACGATCTCCCGCTGCGCGGCCAGCGCGTCGGCGACCGTGCCGAACTCACGCAGCTCCGCCAGCGTGTACCAGGTCGGCGGCATCAGCATGCTGCGGCCGGCCTCGGCGTCGGCCAGCGCGTCCTCGGGACGGAACCAGCCGGACTCGTCGGCCTCGGTGGTCGCGCCGTCGGCCAGCTGGCCCGCAGGCAACGCGGCGAGGAAGAAGCGGGTGTCGTAGCGCCGTGGCGCGGGCGGCGGGGTGACCCAGTTCGCCCACGGGCGCAGCAGATCGGCACGCAGTGTCAGGCCGGACTCGGCGAGGAACGCGGCCAGCGACAGGTCCCGGTCGATCAGCCGCTGCCTCGCGGTGGCGTACTCGGCGGTGTCGGCGACGACGTCGTCCCCGGAACCCGCGAACAGGACACCGGACTCCTCGAACGTCTCCCGCACGGCCGCGCACACCAGCGAACGGGCCAGCGACTCGTCGCAGTCGAACGCATTTGCCCACTCGGCGGGGGCGGGCCCGGCCCAGCGGACGGTTGTGTCGGCGTCGCGGCCGTCCACACCGCCGCCGGGGAACACGGTCATCCCGGCGGCGAACGCCATCGCGTTCACCCGCCGCTGCAGGAAGACCTCGATGCCGTGGTCGGTGTCCCGCAGCAGTACGACGGTGGCGGCGTCCTTCATCGGCCGCTCGGGACCGTCCCCGTGCGGGTCGGTCGGCGGCATCGGGATGGACACTTCCTCGGGTACATCAGCCACCCCGGGGACGTTACGCCCTGACCGCCTGAGACGTCATGAAAGCCGCGTCACACTCAGGCACCGCTGAAGCCGTCGACCCAGCGCCGGTCGCCACCGCGGCCGGAGCCGTTGTTCATCCGGATCCGGGCGGCCTCGGCACGCTCGCGCTGGGCCAGCTCCGCGTGCAGCTCCCGCAGCAGCTTGCGGTCCCGCTCGCTCAGGTTCGGGTCGTTGAGGTCCAGCTCGGGCAGCTCGACGACCTCGCCGTCGGCCCCCAGCTTCGCCGACGCGATGGCCTTGCCCGTCTCCGAGTCCTCGGCCAGCGCCCTGCGCAGCTGCGCGACCTCGGCGGAGGACATGTCGGCCGTGGTGTCGACGTAGTTGACCCGCGGCTCCGGCTCCGGCGTCTCCGCGGGCGGAGGCGGCGGCGCCGGGTTCTTCTTCACCGGCGTCGTGTCGTCGGACGGCGGCGGAGGCGGCGGGGCGGACTGCGTGGGCGTCGGCACGGCGACGGCAGGCGCGGGCTGGGCGGGCGGCGCGGGCGTGGTCGGCGCCTCGGCCTCCATCAGCGCGTGCGCGGGCGCGGCACCGCTGTCGGACACGTGCCGCGGCATGCTCGGGCCGCCACCGCTGCCGGCGTTCGGCCGGGAACCCGAGTGCCAGGCCAGGTTGGCCGAGGCGAGACCCTGCTCGTAGTAGCCGGTCCGCTCGGCACCGGGACCGGTGACCTCGACGACCGAGCGAATCCCCGCACGCCGCAACGCGGTGTCCACCCGGAAGGCGACCGCGGGCGGGTGACCGTCCGGGCCGATCTCGACCAGCACGACCCGCTGCGGAAGGGGACCGGGCACGCTGCCTGCCGGGGTGTTGCGCCAGACCGCGTGCACCGACCGCAGGTCGGGCAGCACCTGGATGGCGCGGTCCAGTGCGTCGGCGATGCCGCGTTCGGGCTCGTTCTCGGCGCTGAACCGGTGCGTCACGGCGGGTTCAGCCTCGTCGATGATCACCTCGTCGACGAGCGTCGCGTCCGACCGGCTCATCTCCAGGATCAGCGCCAGCTCACGCTGCTCGACGGCCCGCACCGGAATGCGTCCGGCGATCAGCGCGCCCGCGGTCAGCTCGACGGCCTCGTCCAGGCGTGACCGCGCGACCAGTTCCCTTGCCTCCGACAGCGCACTGTCGTCGAGGCGGCCGGCCATGGCGAGCAACAGGTTGTGCAGCCGCAGCGGCACACCGAGCCCGTCGTGGGCCTCCACCATCGCACTCTCTCCCTCCGACGCCCGCCGGAGGAGCGAGCGCGTTACGCGGCGACGAGTCGATGCCCGGCGTCCACCGCGCCCTGGCACACCAACGACGAGTTGGCCAGCGCGGCTCGGTGGTAGTCCGGGAGCTCGAACCGCGGCGGGAGCACCTCCACGCTGGGCTCCTCATCGCCCAGCACGCGGAGCACCCGTTGCAGCTCACCGGTCAGCCTCGGCATCCCGGACAACGCGGTGACCAGCAGTACGCGCTTGGCATCGCGGTCGCCTGGGGTGCCGGTGTGCCGCCAGCTCTCCCGTACCTCACCGACGTCAGGGCGACCACGCAACGTTGCGTGAAGCACCACTGACACCGAGTCGACAGAGTTCACCCGATCGGGGGCACTCCGGGTGAATGTGTACCTGTTCTCGGTGCCGTCGTCCACCCCGAGTGTCGAACTGACCTGGTGCCAATCGGCCCCGTGGGGGATCAGGCCCGCCACCAGCAGGCGATACTCGGGCTGATCGAGGTCAACGCTGTGCTTGAGCAAAGATCTTGGAATGGTCCGCGCGAGCGTCGCCATGGCGCCCTCGGCCAGCCAGTCGCGGAACCGCCAGAGCGTCTTGTCCGGCAGCCGGCCGGCCAGCCGCAGTAACAGTTCGTGACTGGACTGCTCGATGTCCGGGTCCACCTACTTCACCTCCACGATCAGTTCCACCTCGACGGGAGCGCCGAGCGGCAACTCGGCGACACCGACCGCGGAACGCGCGTGTACACCCGCGTCGCCGAAGATCTCGCCGAACAGCTCCGACGCCCCGTTGAGGACGGCGGGCTGGCCGGTGAACCCCTCGGCCGACGCGATGAAGCCGGCCACCTTGACCACGCGGACGACCGAGTCGATGCCGACCAGCGCGTGCACGGCGGCCAGCGCGTTGAGCCCGCAGGTGCGGGCGTGCCGCTTGGCCTCGTCCGGCCCCACCTCGGCGCCGACCTTGCCGGACGCCGCCAGCGCGCCGTCGACGAACGGCAGCTGACCGGAGGTGTAGACGTAGTCGCCGGTACGCACGGCCGGCACGTAGGCGGCGACCGGTGCGGCGACGCCCGGCAGTTCGATGCCGAGCTCGGCGAGCCTGGCTGACCAGCTCATGCTCAGCCCTTCGCCCGCTTCAGGTAGGCCACGTGCTGCTCCCCGCTCGGGTTGGGCAGTACGGTCACCAGCTCCCAGCCGTCCTCACCCCACTGGTCGAGAATCTGCTTGGTCGCGTGGATCAGCAGGGGGACCGTCGCGTACTCCCATTTGGTGGCGCTCATGTGCGCGAGCGTAGCTACCCTGTCCAGCCTCACCCGACGCGTGGTCTCAGTGTGACCACCGCCAGCACGGCCAGCAGCAGGAAGAGCACCGCGCAGATCGCCGCGACGACGTTCAGGCCCGCGGTGAACGAGTGGACGCGGCCGACCAGCGTGCCGACGGTGCCCAGCACGGCGACGCCCAGCGCCAGCCCGAAGTCCACGCTGGTCTCCGACAACGCCGACGCCGCACCCGCCCGTTCCGGCGGCGCGGCACCCACGACCACGCCGGTGCCCAGCGCCATGATCGGCCCCTGCCCCAGATAGAGCACGACGGTGCCGGCCACCAGCACCGCGAACCCCTGCGGGCCGTCGACGAGGACCATCAGCCCGACACCCGCCGCGGACAGCACCAGCGCGGTCGCCAGCACATAGGCGACCGGGATCCGGCGGACCAGCACCGGCGCGGCCACCGAGGTGACGACCATCGTCAGCGCCGACGGCAGCAGCCACAGCCCGGCGCCCAGCGGCGAGAGGCCGGCGACCTGCTGCAGGTACAGCGTGGCGAACAGGTAGACCCCGGCGAGGCTGGTCAGCCCGACGAGCAGCACGGTCAGCGCGCCGCGGAAGCCGCGGTCGGCGAACAGGCGGACGTCGACCAGCGGATGCGTCAGTCCGCGCTGCCGCCGCAGGAACACCTGCCCGAGGACCAGCCCCGCCGCGGCCGCCCCCAGGCCGACCGCGACGTGTCCCTCGGCGAGCTGCTTCACGCCGTGCACGAGCGGCAGCACTGCCCCCAGCGACAGCACAACGCTGATCAGGTCGAGCTTTCCGGGATCCGGGTCGCGGTACTCCGGCAGCAGGACCGGTCCGGCGATCAGCAGCAGGCCCATGACCGGGACGGCGACCAGGAACGCCGACCCCCACCAGAACGACTCCAGCAGCAGCCCGCCGACGACCGGGCCGAGTGCGACGCCACCGGACATGCCCGCTGCCCACCAGCCGATGGCCAGCCCGCGCTGCCGGTCGTCCCGGAACATGTTGCTGATCAGGGCGAGCGTCGACGGCATCAGCGTCGCACCGGCGATCCCGAGCAGCGCGCGGGCGGCGATCAGCGCCTCGGCCGTCGGCGCGTAGGCGGCGAGGACGGAGACGACCAGGAACGCGGCGGCGCCGATCAGCAGCAGCCTGCGGCGGCCGATGCGGTCGCCGAGGGTTCCCATGGTCACCAGGAACCCGGCGACGAGGAAGCCGTACGCGTCGTTGATCCAGAGCAGTTCGCTGGCGCTGGGCGCCAGATCGGTGGCCAGCCGGGGCAGTGCGAGGTAAAGGATCGTGGCGTCCATCGACAGCAACGCCGTCGGCAGGACCAGGACCGCGAGCCCGAGCCATTGTCTCGGCCCCGCGGTGATTTCCAGTTGTGTTCGGGACATGCCGCGACGCTAAAGTTTCTCATCAATGTGAGAGTCAAGGGGCGACATGCGGATTGGTGAGCTGGAACGCAGAACGGGCGTCAGCCAGCGCCTGCTGCGGTACTACGAGGAGCAGGGCCTGCTGCGGCCGCGACGCCTGCCCAGCGGGTACCGGGTGTACGACGAGACCGACGTGACGACGGTCGCGCAGATCCGCAACCTGCTCGCGGCCGGGCTGTCCACCGCGACCATCGCGGACATGCTGCCGTGCCTGGCCACCGAGGGCGGCAGGCTCGTCGCGGACTGCCCGGAACTGCTGATCGAGCTGTACCAGGAACGCAGGCGGATCACGTCGGCCATCACCGAGCTGACCGAGGCCATGCGCACGCTGGACACGGTCATCGCCACCGCACCGCCGGACGTCGCCGAGAAGGCGGCAGCCCAGCTAACGTGAAGCCGTGGAGACCTGGCGGATCGTCGCGACCTCGCTGCTCGGCCTCGCCGGCCTGTTCGCCGTGTTGATCGTGATGGCGCAGGTCCGGGACCGGACGCACTCCGGCAGCAAGGTGGCGACCTCCGGAGCCGTGGCGTTCACCACGCTCCTGCTGCTCTGCCTGCTGGTGCTCACCGTGCTGCCGTCCGGTCTGAGCTGGGGGATCGTCGTCGCCGTCACTGCGGTGGTCGGCGTACTGCTACTCGCTAGTTGACTTACGCTGGCAAGGTGACCACACCCCTTGCCGGCTGGACCGACGAGCTCTCCCGCGCCAGGTTGCACTTCGTCACCGGCAAGGGCGGCACCGGCAAGACCACCCTCGCGGCCGCACTGGCGCTGGCGCTGGCCAGCGGCGGGCGCCGGGTACTGCTGGTCGAGGTCGAGGGCAGGCAGGGCATCGCGCAGCTCTTCGACACCGAGCCGCTGCCCTACGCCGAGCAGCGCATCGCGTCGGTGCCCGGCGGTGGCGAGGTACGCGCACTGCACATCGACGCCGAGGCCGCGCTGCTCGAGTACTTCGAGATGTTCTACAACCTCGGCTTCGCCGGCCGCACGCTGCGCCGCATGGGCGCGATCGAGTTCGCCACGACGCTGGCGCCGGGCCTGCGGGACGTACTGCTCACCGGCAAGATCAAGGAATGCGTCGGGCGGACCGAGTCCGACGGCAGGCACACCTACGACGCCGTCGTCGTCGACTCACCGCCGACCGGCAGGGTCGTCAAGTTCCTCGACGTCACCAAGGCCCTCACCGATCTCGCCAAGACCGGGCCCATCCGCGGCCAGGCCGAAGGCGTCGTCCGGCTGCTGCACTCCGGCGAAACTGCCGTTCACCTGGTGACGCTGCTGGAGGAGATGCCGGTGCGCGAGACCGTCGAAGCGGTCGCCGAGCTGGACGGCGCCGACCTGCGTCCCGGCGCGGTGCTGGTCAACCGCGTCCGGCCGCCGCGGCTGCCCGCGCGCTCGGTCGTCGCCGCCGCCGACGGCCGGGTGGACGCGTCCCGGGTCCGGCAGGGGCTGGCCGCCGCCGGGCTGGAGCTGGGCGAGGAGACGCTGGACGCGCTCGTCGAGGAAACCGTCGAGCACGCCATCCGGGTGGCCGCCGAGCAGCGCGCCCGCACCCAGCTGACCGAGGCCGACCTGCCCACGCTCGAACTGGGCGAGATGACCGGCGGCGTCGACGTCGCCGCGCTCTACGACCTCGCCGAGGCCCTGATCGACCAGGGGGTGCGCTGATGCTCGACATGGACGAGCTGATCGACTCGCCGGAGACCCGGGTGATCGTCTGCTGTGGTTCCGGCGGCGTCGGCAAGACCACGACCGCCGCGGCACTCGCCCTGCGGGCGGCCGAGCGCGGCAGGCAGACGGTCGTGCTGACCATCGACCCGGCACGGCGGCTCGCGCAGGCGCTCGGGCTGCGAGAGCTGGGCAACCACCCCAAGCAGGTGACCGTCGAAGGCTTCGAGCCCAAGGGCGAGCTGTGGGCGATGATGCTGGACATGCGGCGCACCTTCGACGACATGGTGCGTGTGCACGCCGGCCCCGAACGGGCCGAGCAGCTACTGGCGAATCCCTTCTACCAGACCATTTCCACGTCGTTCTCCGGCACGCAGGAGTACATGGCGATGGAGAAGCTCGGTCAGCTCGCGGCGACCGGGGAGTGGGATCTGATCATCGTCGACACGCCGCCGAGCCGGTCCGCACTGGACTTCCTGGACGCGCCGACGCGACTGTCCAGCGCGCTGGACGGCCGGATGATCCGGCTGCTGACCGGGCCGGCGAAGGCAGGCGGCTGGGGCCTGCGCAAGGTGGTCAGCGCCGGGTTCTCGATGTTCGCCAAGGCGGTGTCGACGATCATCGGCGGCCAGCTGCTGGCCGACGCGTCGGCGTTCGTCCAGGCCTTCGACACGATGTTCGGCGGGTTCCGCGAACGGTCCAGGAAGACGGCGGAACTCCTGCGCTCCAAGGGAACCGCGTTCCTGGTGGTGGCCGCGCCGGAGCCGGATGCCCTGCGCGAGGCCAGTTACTTCGTCGAGCGGCTGTCGTCGGAGTCGATGCCGCTGGCAGGCCTGGTGGCCAACCGGACGCACCCGGTGCTGGCGCCGCTGTCGGGCACCGAGGCGCTCGCCGCGGCCGACGCGCTCGACCGCGGCGGGCGCAGTGCGCCGCTGGCGTCGGCGGTGCTGCGGCTGCACGCCGACCGGGTCGCGGTGGCGGACCGGGAGAAGCGCCTGCTGGCGCGGTTCACCCGGGCCCACCCCGAGGTGCCCGTGGTCGGTGTGCCTGCCCTCCCCGCCGACGTCCACGACCTGGCCGGCCTGCGCGACATCGGCACCCGCCTAGCCGGTGACACTGAGTAATTACTGCGTTCAGCCCACTCGGACCGCGGGCTCGTCCTCTTCCTCGTCGGCACCGGCGAACTCGCGCCGGGCCGTGGTGAGTAGCTCGTGCCAGGACTCGATGTCCGGGCGGCGGCGCAGCAGCGCCCTGCGTTCTCTTTCGGTCATTCCTCCCCAGACACCGAAGCTGATTCGGTTGTCGAGTGCCTCGGCCAGGCACTCGGTACGCACCGGGCAGCCCATGCAGACGACCTTCGCCCGGTTCTGCTCGGCTCCTCGCACGAACAGGCCGTCCGGATCAGCGTCCCGGCAGCTGGCTCGTACCCGCCAATGCGACTGGTTGCTCTCCATACCCCCAAGCTCCCTACCTGGTGGATCGCCTCCGCGAACAGACTCCGGCCTCTCCCGGGGCCCGCGGAGTCTGATCTCCCTCTGGTCTCACGCGGTCAACAGCCAGTGCGTCCCCGCACCGCTGCGGCCGAATGGATCAACGAGCCGAGGCTCCGACTCACCCATCCGTTGGCTTGTTTACGTGAGATGTTGACGGACTGTATTGCTCCCCGGTTCCATTCGCCAAGTTCCGAGTTGTCTTCCGTTACCTCTGCACACGTTCGGGACACCCGGCCGTGGTCACCGGGACCCCACACCGCGCGGGTAGCCTGAGGGTCGTGCGCAAGACAGAAGGTCTGCTCAAGCTGCTCAGCCTCTGCCTGCTCGCGGGCGTGCTGGTCGCCGGGGTGCTGTTCCCGGTCGTCGGCGCCGCCGGTGTGGCATCCAACCAGGCGAGCGAGACGGTCGACAGCATGTCGTCCGAGCTCGCCACCGACCCGCCGCCGCTGGTCACGAACGTGACCGACTCGGCTGGCAACGTCATCGCCACGCTGTACAAGCAGTACCGCATCCCCACCGCCGCCAACCAGATCAACGACGCCATGAAATGGGCGCTGATCTCCACCGAGGACCGGCGGTTCTACGACCACAAGGGCGTCGACTGGAAGGGCACCATCCGCGCCGCCATCTCCAACCAGACCGGCGGCGACACGCAGGGTGCGTCCACGCTGACCCAGCAGTACGTCAAGAACTACCTCATCAACGTCGTCAACCGGGAGAACCCGCTGGGCCAGGAGAAGGCCCAGGAGCAGACGATCGCGCGCAAGCTCAAGGAAGCCCGCATCGCCATCCAGCTCGAGACGAAGATGCCGAAGGACCAGATCCTCGCCGGCTACCTCAACGTCGTCGAGTTCTCGCACCAGATCTACGGCGTCGGCGCGGCGGCGAAGGCCTACTTCAACACCACGCCGGACAAGCTGACCGTCCCGCAGGCCGCCCTGCTGGCCGGGATGGTCAACAACCCGATCATGTACGACCCGTGGCGCAAGCCGGACAACGCCATGCACCGGCGCAATCTCGTGATCGACCGCATGGTGGACAACAAGAAGCTGGCCCCGGCCGACGCGGAGCGGCTCAAGACCGAACCGCTCGGCGTGGTCGAGAAGGCGCCGGACAAGCCCGCCTCCAACTGCGTCGGCGCCGGCCCGGAGAACGGGTTCTTCTGCCAGTACGTCGTCGACTACCTGCTCCAGCACGGCATGTCCGAGGACGAGCTGTTCACCGGCGGCTACACCATCAAGACCACAATGGACCAGCGGGCCAACGACGAGGCCAAGAAGTCGGCCGAGGCCCAGGTGAAGAAGAACCAGCCCAACGTCGCCAACACCCTGTCGCTGGTGAAGCCGGGCAAGGAACGGCACGAGGTCGTCGCGCTGGCAGCCAACCGGGACTACGGCCTGGACAAGGACCGGGGGCAGACCACCTACCCGCTGCCGTCCGGCGTGACCAACGTCACCGGCGCCGGGTCGAGCTTCAAGATCTTCACCGCGGCCGCCGCGCTGAAGCAGGGAGTTGCCGGGATCAACAGCACCATCCAGGTGCCGAACTTCCACATCTCCCAGGTCTTCACCGGCGGTGGTGACCAATGTCCGCCGAAGGACCGCTACACCCGCACCTACTGCGTGAGCAACGCCACCGAGGGCGGCAGCGGGGCGATGTCGCTGCAGACCGCACTGGCCACCTCGCCGAACACCGCGTTCGTGATCCTCGAGGAGCAGGCCGGCATGGGCCCGGTCGTCGAGATGGCCAGCAAGCTCGGCCTGCGTAACTCGATGGCGGGCAACGCCGCCACCGGCGGCCCGGTCGACCCGGACAACGAGAACGCGCAGTTCCGTACCAGCCAGACCGCCTGGTACGGCCCCAGCGACAACTCGCCGGGCAAGGGTTCGTTCACCCTCGGCGTGAGCCCGGTCAGCGGACTGGAGATGGCCAACGTCGCCGCCACGATCATGAGCGGCGGCGTGTGGTGCCCGCCCACCCCGATCGCGTCGATCACCGACCGGGACGGCAAGCCCGTGCCGTACAAGGAGCCCGCCTGCGAGCAGGTCGTCGACGAAGGGCTGGCCAACTCGCTCGCCGTCGGCATGAGCAAGGACGACATGCCCGGCGGCACCTCGCACGCGGCCGCCGCCGCGGCTCGCTGGACCCGCCCGATGATCGGCAAGACCGGTACCACCCAGAACAACGGCTCGGCCGCGTTCGTCGGCGCCACCCCGCAGCTGGCAGGCGCCGCCATGGTGTTCCGGCCGGACTCGCCCAACGGCGGGCTGTACGACCGGGGCCCCGGCAACGTCGTCGCCGCCCGCGGCACCAACGGCGACATGTTCGGTGGCAAGACGCCCGCCCGTACGTGGTTCGGTGCCGTCAGCAAGATCCTGGAGGGACAACCGGAGCTGCCGCTGCCCCCGCTCGACCCGCGTTACGACCGCGTCGGCCGCCGCTGAGCCGGTACCCGTCACCGGAATGGAGTATCACCTGGGGGCGTGGAATCCGAGCACGTATAGTGGACACTGTGAACACGCACGGTGATAGGGGCCCGGTGCGACCGAAGGTCAAGCACCTGGCAGTGGGGGCTGTCGCCCTGGGGGCCGCGACCCTGGGTTATGCGTCAGCGATCGAACGACGGCACTGGACGCTGCGCACCGCGGAGATCCCGGTGCTCACCCCGGGGTCCAGACCAATCACCATCCTGCACATCTCCGACCTGCACATGCTTCCGGGCCAGGAGTCCAAGCAACGCTGGGTCGCCGCACTCGACGAGCTGAACCCGGACCTGGTCGTCAACACCGGCGACAACCTCGCCCACCGCCAGGCCGTACCCGCGGTCCTGCGCGCGCTCGGCAAGCTGCTCGACCGGCCGGGCGTGTTCGTCTTCGGCAGCAACGACTACTACGGCCCCAAGCCGAAGAACCCGGCTCGCTACCTCATGCCCAAGGGCCGCAAGAAGCGCATCCACGGCGTCCACCTGCCCTGGCGCGACCTGCGGGCCGCACTGGTCGAGCACGGCTGGCAGGACCTGACCCACGTGCGCCGTACCGTGAAGGTCGCCGGCCAGGAGGTCTTCACCGCCGGCGTCGACGACCCGCACCTGCACCGCGACCGCTACAACGACATCGCAGGCCGGGCCGACCGTTCCGCCGCACTACGGCTGGGCGTCACCCACTCCCCGGAGCCCCGGGTGCTCGACCCCTTCGCCGCCGACGGCTACGACCTCGTCCTCGCCGGGCACACCCACGGCGGCCAGCTCCGGCTGCCGGGATACGGCGCGCTGGTCACCAACTGCGACCTCGACCGCTCCCGTGCCCGCGGGGTCTCCCGCTGGGGCGCCAACATGTGGCTCAACGTCTCGGCCGGCCTGGGCACCTCGCCCTACGCGCCGGTGCGGTTCGCCTGCCCGCCGGAAGCCAGCCTGCTCACGCTGGTCCCGAGGGACACGGCCAGCCCGAACGCACAGAGGCTGGCCCGCCGCAAAGCCCGATCGGACGTCCGCTAGACTTCTCCACGGCCCGTTAAGCAGGACCTCGGGGTGTGGCGCAGCTTGGTAGCGTGCCTCGTTCGGGTCGAGGAGGTCGTGGGTTCAAATCCCGCCACCCCGACGGAAGTTGACAGGGGGCGTGTGTTCGCGGAGAGCGCGAACCGCGCCCCCTTCCGGCGTCTTCTGGGGGTCGAACCCCCAGACCCCCGCCAGGGGGCAAGCCCCCTGGACCCCCGTCTCGCTCCTCGCCTTTGTGCTGTGGGTTGCTTCTGGTGTTGACCAGCCCGGTTGCGCGAGTCCACCGCTCGTTCCCCGCGAGTCCACCATTGCGCACCCGCGAGTTGACCGTTCAGGACCCCCGAGTTCGCGATTAGCGGGTTGCTGTTAGTTCTACCCAGCATTGGTTGAACTCGCCGTCGCCTGCTCGGGACCAGACCCAGGCGCTTCTGGCCGCGCTGGTGAGCTGCTGGTGGTCGCGGCTCGGGGTGTCCAATGCGGCCGCGAGGGCTGCCTCCACCTGCCTGGCCAGGTCGCGGTAGGCCACGTCACCGCGGAAGCGGGCATGGGAACGCACCTCGGCGAAGCCCGCCGCGGTCACCAGATCAGCCAGCCGCTTTCCGGCGAACGGGTCCGCTCCCTGTCTGCGGCGCAGCAGGTAGTAGCCCCGCAGGGCAGCGTCGACGTTGGCCGTCCTCGGCCGCAGCTTCGCCCGGCTCCAGTCCGAAGTGGACAGAGCAAGCCTGCCGCCGGGCCGGACAACCCTGTGCAGTTCGGCCAGCGCCGCCGCCGGGTCCCGCAGGTGATCGAACAGACCGTGCGCGAACGCGAGGTCCACGGCCCCGTCCGCCAGCGGCAGGGCGTACACCGAACCGCCGACGAAGTCCACAATGGACCGTGCGGACCCGAGCCGGTTCACCTCGTCCACGCCGACGACACGGACGTCCGGAACCGAGGTGGCGAGCATGCGGCTGATGACCCCGGCGCCACAACCGACGTCCAGCACCCGCATCCCCGGGCGCAGCAACCGTGCCGCGAACTCGGCGCGCGCCGCCGCCGTCGACCCCAAACCGTCCCGCACTCCGCACACAGTACGGCCCCGTCCCCCGATCGGTACCCCTCCGCTGGCAGGATCGGGGGGTGACCACTGAGCCGTACACCCCCGCGCAGGTGCCCGAACGCCTCTTCGCCGACGCCGAGGCGGAGAACCGGTGGCAAGCCCGCTTCCACGCGGCACGCATGAGCCTGCCCGGCTGGCCACTGGACGCACCCGACGCCTGCGTGTACGTCTCCAACGCCAGTGGCGTCTGGGAGGTCTACACCTGGGACCGCCGCACCGGCGAGCACCGCCGCGTGACCGACCGGCCCAACGGCACACTGCACGCCACGCTCTCGCCCGACGGCAAGTGGGTCTGGTGGTTCAACGACACCGACGGCGACGAGTTCGGCTCGTGGCGGCGCCAGCCGTTCACCGGCGACCACACCGACGCCGTTCCCGCGCTCAATGAGGTGCCCGACGGCTACCCGGCCGGGCTGGAGATCGGCGAGCGGCTCACCGCGGCCGGCGTCTCCACCGACGAGGGCAGCAGGCTCTACGCCGTCACCGCCGAGGGCACCGAGTGCTTCTACGAGAACGCCGACGACGCGTCCGTCGCCGCACTGTCCAGGGACGAGACGCTGCTGGCGATCTCGCACTCCGAACACGGTGACTCCCGCCACCCCGCCGTCCGCGTGCTCACCACGGCGGGATTCGGGACCGTCGCCGACAAGTGGGACGGGCAGGGCAAGGGCCTCACACCGCTGTCGTTCTCGCCGGTCGCGGGCGACCAGCGGCTGCTCGTGCTGCACGAACGCCGTGGCCGCGAGGAGCTGCTCGTCTGGGACACCGCGACCGACACCGAGACCGAGTTGCCGCTCGACCTGCCCGGTGAGGTCGTCGCCGACTGGTACCCGGCCGCAGACGCGCTGCTGGTCGTCCACTTCCACCAGGGCCGCAGCTCGCTGCACCGCTACGACCTCGCCACCGGCGAGCTGACCGCGCTGGACAACCCGGCAGGCAGCATCGGCAACGCCTCCGTCCGGCCGGACGGGACGGTCGAGTACTCGTGGTCCAGCGGCGCCGAGCCGTCGTCGATCCGCGCGCGGACCCCCGACGGCGACGACCGCATCCTGCTGTCCCCGCCGGGCGACCGGGCACCGGGCTCCGCGGCGATCGGTGACGCGTTCGTCGAGGGAGCAGGCGGACGCATCCACGCCCTGATCTCCCGGCCCGTCGACGCACCGGACGGGCCGCTGCCGACCGTGTTCAACCTCCACGGTGGCCCGCATTCAGCCGACGAGGACCGGTTCTCGGCCTACCGCGCCACCTGGCTGGACGCCGGTTTCGCCGTCGTTGAGGTCAACTACCGCGGATCGACGGGATACGGCTCGGCCTGGCGGGACGCCATCGAGGGCAGGCCCGGCCTGACCGAGCTGGAGGACGTCGCCGCGGTGCACGACTGGGCCGTCGGCAGCGGGCTGGCTGACCCGAAGCGGTGTGTCGTCAACGGCGGCTCCTGGGGCGGCTACCTGACGCTGCTCGCGCTCGGCACACAGCCGACCCGCTGGGCGGCCGGGGTCGCGGCCGTGCCGGTGGCCGACTACGTCGCCGCGTACGAGGACGAAATGGAGCAGCTGCGCTCGTTCGACAGGGCGCTGTTCGGTGGCTCGCCGGAGGACGTGCCCGCCGTGTACGACGAGTGCTCGCCGATCACCTACGTCGAGGCGGTCGCCGCCCCCGTGCTCGTGCTGGCAGGCGACAACGACCCGCGCTGCCCGATCCGGCAGATCGAGAACTACCTGGACCGGCTGCGCCGCCGGGACGCGCCGTACGAGTTCTATCGCTACGACGCGGGCCACGGCTCTCTGGTGATCGCCGAGACCATCAAGCAGACGGCCATCGAGGTCGGTTTCGCCCGCCGCGCGCTCGGGATGGAGTGACCGAAGGGCCCGGCCGGGCGGCCGGGCCCTTCGAAGGCGTCAGGCGCGCTGCGCCTGCCACATCCAGTGGGCCTCTTCCAGCTTGTTCGTGATCTCGATCAGCAGATCCTGGGTGACCAGGTCGCTCTTGTCGGTTTCGTCGATCCGGGCCCGCAGCCGCTGGATCAGCTCGGCGAGGATGTCGACGATCGCGCTGATGGTCGCCTCGTCGGACTGCCAGTTGTCGGGGTAGTCGGGCAGACCGGAGCTCTCGACGACGGTCTTCGCCTTGCCGTTCGGCGAGACCCCGATGGCGTTGGCCCGTTCGGCGACGCTGTCGGTGTAGGTCCTCGCCACGTCCACCAGCTCGTCGAGCTGGAGGTGGACGCTGCGGAAGTTCTTGCCGACGACGTTCCAGTGGGCCTGCTTCGCGATGAGCGAGAGGTCGACGAGGTCGACCAGGGTGGCCTGCAGAACGTTGCCGGTGACCTCCTTGTCGCTCTCACTCAGTGGACTGGTGATCGGCGAGTTGGCCATTCTTCGATCCTCTCTTCGCTTCTCACGTGGTGGCGCGGACCGTCACCTCGATGTTGCCGCGGGTGGCGTTGGAGTACGGGCACACCTGGTGCGCCTGCGCGACCAGTTCGTCCGCCTTGCCCTGCTCCAGGCCCGGCAGGTTGGCGGTCAGGGTGACGACCAGCTCGAAGCCGCCCCTGTCGTTCTTGCCGATACCGACCTGGGCCTCGACGGTCGACTTGTCGACGTCGGCATTGGCCTGCTTGGCGACCAGCCGGAGCGCGCCGTGGAAACACGCGGCGTACCCGGCCGCGAACAGCTGCTCGGGGTTGGTGTGCTCGCCGCCGGGCCCACCCATCTCCTTGGGAACGGTCAGGCTCTCGTCGATGACGCCGTCGGACGAGGTGACCTCGCCGTTGCGCCCGTCGCCACGAGCCGTAGCCACCGCGGTGTACACCGGCTGCACCATGTGTTCGCCTTCCTGTCGATGTTCGGGGGCCGTCTCGCCACCCATTCCGCACAACGTCGCAGGGCACGACAACCGTGCCGCCGAATGGCGGGTGTCACCCGAAGGAATACCCGGGGAAGGCTCCGGTGAATCCCTTGATCAGCGGCGGGCGAGTGCGAACTGCGTCACCTGGGCGCCGACCAGGCGCAGCGTGCGGTCGACCTTGCCGGACTCGTCGCCGGAAATGCTGCCGTCCTCGTCGAACTTGACCTCCGCGGAATTGACCGCGCCACCCAGCGGCGTCGGCCAGCCCCGCAGAGCGTGCGCGATCGTGCGCAGCTGGCCGAGCGTGCTCACCGCCGCCTGCCAGCCGAACGCGACCGACACCAGGCCGACCGCGCGTCCGTCCAGGTAGGGACGGACGTCGCCACGCAGGTCCTCGACGTAGTCGAGGGCGTTCTTGACCAGCCCGGACAGCGCGCCATGGTAGCCGGGGGACACCACGATCAGCCCGTCCGCCGTGCGGATGGCCTCGATGAGGGCCAGTGCGCGATCGGACCGTTCGGGTGTCATGACGTCGTAGAACGGCAGTTCCAGCCCCTCCGCGGTGATGACCGACGTGGTGGCGCCGGCCTCTTCCGCGCCGGCCAGCGCGATGCGAAGTGCCCGTTCGGACTGCGAGCCGCTCCGCAGGGAGCCGCCGATACCGAGGACCTTGACCGCACGCACCTGTGAACTCACGCCCCGAGGCTATCCCCTCCAGTTAAGTAGAGGGCCACGGTTTGGACGCGAGAGGTGCGCCACAAGCTACTGGCGAGTAGCCTCCTACTCAGGAGTACGTCGCTAAGGAGGCAACGATGCCGGCTCCACTCATCCGCGCACAGGCCGCGGCGGCGCAGCTGGTCTACGCCCTGCCCAGGCCGTTGCGACGAGCCGTCGCGGGGCGCCAGATCCGGCTCGACGGCCAGGACCTCGCGCTCGACGCCCAGCTCCTGCTGCGCCTGCAGCAACTGACCGGTTCGAGCCTCGTGCACGAATCCGTCGAGAAGTCACGGATCCGGCTGGACGGCGCCCGGCACCTGGTCAGCGGCCCGCCGCTGCCGATGCAGACCCGCGAGGTGGTCATTCCCGGCACCGGCGGCAACCTGGACGCCACCCTCTACACGCCGGCCGGCCTGCCCGCGCCGTCCGGGCTGCTGGTCTTCTTCCACGGCGGCGGCTGGGTCATCGGCACCAGGGCCAGCCACGACGGCGCGGCCCGCTTCCTGGCGCAGCACGCGGGCGTGCGGGTGCTGTCGGTGGAGTACCGGCTGGCACCCGAGCATCCGTTCCCCTCGGCGGCCGACGACGCCGTCGACGCCTTCAACTACGCGCACGCCAAGGCGGCCGACCTCGGTGCCGACCCGGATCGCATCGCCGTCGGCGGCGACAGTGCCGGCGGCAATCTCGCCGCCGTCACGGCGTTGCTCACCAGCCGGGGGGACGGCCCGGCGCCCGCGTTCCAGCTGCTGTTCTACCCGGCGGTCGACCTCAGCGCGCGCCGCCGGTCCCGGGAGATCTTCGGCGACGGGTTCTTCCTCACCGACGAGCACATGGACTGGTTCGCCAACCACTATGCGCCGCCGGGCGTGGACCGCACCGACGTCCGCATGTCACCGCTGCTGGCCGACGATCACACCGGTCTGCCGCCCGCCTACATCGCCACCGCCGGTTTCGACCCGCTGCGGGACGAGGGTGAGGCGTACGCGGCGAAGCTCACCGAGGCCG
This sequence comes from Amycolatopsis suaedae, assembly GCF_004214935.1. Classification (GTDB taxonomy): domain Bacteria; phylum Actinomycetota; class Actinomycetes; order Mycobacteriales; family Pseudonocardiaceae; genus Amycolatopsis; species Amycolatopsis suaedae. The sequence goes on along the minus strand of NZ_SFCC01000002.1, from coordinate 554,724 downwards.
GCGTGCCGGTCGCGCTGAGCCGGCAGGAGGACCTCATTCACGGCTATATCAACTTCCTCGGCGTCGGCAGGCGTTTCCGCGAGGCCACCGCCGAGGCCGCCGGTGCGTTGCGGGTGGGATTGAGCTGATTTCCCGCGAATAGCGAAAACCGGAACCCGGCGCGGTAGTCGCGCCGGATTCCGGTCCCCCCTGTTATTTACCGATGGACTTCTACGGTGCGGGCAGTGGCGGCACCGGCAGTGGCGGCACCGGGACCGCACCGAGCAGCCCCGCCAGAATTCCGGTGACCGCGCCCAGCAACGCCTTCAGCAGGTCGCTGACGATCTTCAGCGGCCCCGGAAGGTCCGGGATGGGCGGCAGCGGCAGCGGGGGCAGCTGCGTCGGGACGACCGACGGGTCGTCCAGTACTCGGGAGATCTCCGAGTTGTACTCCCTGGCCACGCCGGCTTTCTCCTGCTCAGCGGCCTGAATGGTGTACTTCTCGCCCGCCGCGGCCGTGGCCAGTTCGGGATCGAGCCGTTCCAGCACGCTGCGGGCCGCCACCGCGTCGCCCGCGTAGGCGACCTTGGTGAGCTCGTCACGCAGCTCCAGCAGCCGCGCTCCCGCGGCCTGGGAGCTGGTGGCGCCCTTGCCGTTGTCGAGCACGCTCGCCGCCGCCATGCCGGATCCACCGACCGTCAGCAGGCTTCCGATGGCCAGCATGGCAATCGTTCGCACGAACTTGCGTTTCATTTCTACCTCCCGGCCTCAAAGACCTGTCGGCGTTATGAGTACTCGCCGTGTGGGGGAACCACCACCCGGCCACCGGGACGGGGTTCTTTTCAACCCTTACGAGCTGAGTTCATTCCTTAAAAACATCCCCGCAATTGATTAACCCCGGACTATTGCGTCTCGCTCAGCCGATCATGAACACCGAGAGGCGATTTCACGATCCGTGACAGGGACACTCGGTCGTGCAAAGCGGCAACCCGATCGGGCGCATTCGGTGATCAGTTTCCCCCATCACCCCGTGGTGCAAGCGTGTCGGCTAGACCGTACGAGCAGGTGTCCCCCACGTATGTCGCAATCACCACGGGGATGACGGGCCCGAAAACGGGTTGCACGGCCGTGCCACTCTGCGGTCTCATCGCGGCGTGCGGGCGTACGGTCGACTACTCGGTATCTCCGGTGTTCCGACGTCGATGTTGCTGAACTTCCTCACCCGGCTGCCGGTGACGGCCATGGGCATCACGCTGACCCTGCACATCGTCACCGACCTCGGCCGCGGCTACGGCGCCGCAGGCCTGGTCGGCACCGCGACCACGATCGGCAGCGCGGTGGGCGCGCCGGTGCTCGGCAGGCTCATCGACCGGCACGGGCTGCGGCCGGTGGTCGCGGGCTGCGGGCTGGCGTCCGGACTGTTCTGGATGAGCACGCCGCACCTGCCGTATCTGGTGCTGCTCGTCGTCGCCCTGCCTGCCGGTGCCCTCGCCATCCCGATCGGCTCAATCGCCCGTCAGGTGCTGGCCGCGCTGGTGCCCACCGACCTGCGGCGCACGGCGTACTCGCTGGACACCATCGTCGTCGAGACGTCGTTCATGGTCGGGCCCGCCGTCGGCATCCTGGTCAGCACGCAGATTTCCGGCACCGTGGCGTTGACCGGGATCGGGGTGTGCTTCCTCGTGTCGGCCGGGCTGCTGTGCTGGGTCAACCCGCCGATCCGGACCGAGCACGAGGTGGTCACCGGGCCGCGGCCGGCCACCAGGACCTGGCTGACCGGCAAGATCGTGGCGACCCTGCTGATCGCGGCCGGTGCCGGCTTCACGCTCATGGGGATGGAACTGTCCATGCTCGCCGCGCTGCGCGAGACGGGCGCCGTCGACTGGGCCGGGATCCTGTTCGTGGTCATCTGCGCGGCCTCGGCTCTCGGCGGGCTGGTGCACGGCGCGGTCCGGCGGTCGCTTCCACAGCTGTGGCTGATGGCCCTGATGGCGGCGCTGCTGGTGCCGGTCGGGCTGTTCACCGACCCGTGGTGGGTGCTGGCGCTCGCGTTGATCCCGATGAACCTGCTCTGCGCGCCGACGCTGGCCGCGACGTCGGAGTCGGTCGTGGCGATGACGCCGGTGCGGGTTCGCGGCGAGGCGATGGGCATGCAGGACTCCGCCGTGCGGCTGGGGCTGGCGCTGGGCAGCCCCGCGGCGGGGTTCGTGATCGACCACAGCGCGGCGGGCTGGGGCTTCGTCGCCTCCGGTGGCGTCGGCGTCGCGGTCGCCGCCGTCGCCCTGCTGCTCACGCGGCAGGGCGCCCGGCAGCCGACGACCGTCTAGAGGCAGGCCTGACGCAGCCTGTTCAGGTTCTCCGTCGCCTTGTTGACCCATTCGCTGACGTTGGTGACCTGGTCCAGCTTCTGCTCCGCCAGTTGCGTGTAGCTGGCTGCCATGTCGTTCAGCGTCTGCTGCAGACCCTGGTCGTTGACCTGGGTGCCCAGCTCGGACAGGCGCTGCGCCTTCTGCTTGGCGTCGGCCTGGAGCTGTTCCGCCTCCTGGTTGGGGTCGAAGCTCGCCAGCCCCACCGCCTCGGAGCAGGCCGTCACCTTGTCCGACACCTTGTTCGCCGTGTTCACCGCCTCGTTGACCTGGTCACAGCCGGCGAGAACCACACCGAACAGGACAACGCCGAGCGCAACACCGAGTTTCTTCATGGTCCCCAACCTGATCCCAGACATTTCCGGCACCAGCCTAGCGAAAACCGCCGTCACGGCGGCAGGTTCACCGCGACTTCGGCGGCCACCTGCATCGCGTCACCGTCCGGGCGGCCGCCGGCGGGTGCCGCTTCGGCGATGACGGTGGTCGTGCCGCGGCGGTCGGAGTCGTAGTACTCGCCGGTGAACGGCCCGGCGTCCACCTGACCGAGAGCGGCGACATTGCCGGTGCCGTCCCGGTCGGCCAGTGACCGGAGCCGACCCGCCGCGGCGGCGTCGCGCATCCGGACCCACGCGACCGCAACGGTGATGCTGTTGCCCGCACCGTCGCCGACCACCAGCAACTGCCGCTTCAGCGACCGGCACGGCGTCCGGAGGAAGAACTGCCGCACCTCGCCGTAGGAGTTGAGTGCGCAGTTCGCGGCCTGCCTGACCTGCCGCCGCAGCGACCGCATGCCGAGCTGACGCCAGGCCGCCTCGGCATTGCCCTTGCGGGCGTGCTTCTTGCTGGTGTTGGCCTTGGCGCGCACGCTCTGCCCGATCGACGACCCGGCGGAACTGCCCGCCGTGCCCGAGGTGACCGCGACGCCGCCACCGCCTGCCGCCACGACGCCACCCACCGCGGCAGCGGCGACGAAGAGCTTTCCCTTCGAGGCGTATGTGCCGTCAGGATTCCTGGGCTGGTCATCCGTCATTCAGCAACCTCCCCGATGCTGACCGAACCTCGATGATCGAGGCCCGGAGCACCGGGGAGGAAGCCGATTCCCCCGTTCAGCTCAGCCCTTCACGCAGATGACCTGCTTGAGGTGCGCGACCACCTCGACCAGGTCGGTCTGCGCGGCGATGACCGAGTCGATGTCCTTGTACGCGGCCGGGATCTCGTCGACCACGCCCGAGTCCTTCCGGCACTCGACGCCCGCGGTCTGCGCGGCGAGGTCGTCCGCGGTGAACATCTTCTTGGCCCTGTTCCGCGACATCCGCCGTCCCGCACCGTGCGATGCGGACTGGAACGACGCGTCGTTACCCAGCCCCCGCACGATGTACGAGCCGGTGCCCATGCTGCCCGGGATGATCCCCAGATCGCCCGAACCCGCCCGGATCGCGCCCTTGCGGGTCACCAGCAGGTCCACGCCGTCGTAGGTCTCCTCGGCAACGTAGTTATGGTGGCAGCTGATCACGTCGTCGAAGGTCACGCCGGGCACCGTGTCCTTCACGGCCTGCTTGACCAGCGCGACCATGGTCGCCCGGTTGCGGGCCGCGTAGTCCTGCGCCCAGAACAGATCCCGGCGGTACGCCTGCATTTCCGGCGTGCCGGCCACGAACACGGCGAGGTCGCGGTCGGGCAGGTCGGCGTTGTGCGGCAGCTTGCGGGCGACGGCCATGTGCCGCTCGGCCAGCTCCTTGCCGATGTTGCGCGACCCGGAGTGCAGCATCAGCCACACCCGGCCCTCGTCCGGCCCGCCCTGTTCGAGGCACACCTCGATGAAGTGGTTGCCACCGCCGAGGCTGCCGATCTGCCGGGCCGCCCGGTCGTGCAGGTCCTGGACACCCTCGTGCAGATCGCCGAACGCCTTCCAGAACGCGTCCCAGCCGCCGACCCCGTGCACCTTCGCCGGGTTCACCGGCGTGCGGTGCAGGCCGAAGCCGACCGGCACGGCCGACTCGATCCGCTTGCGCAGCTTGCCGAGGTCGTCGGGCAGGTCCGACGCGGTCAGCGACGTCCGCACCGCGCTCATCCCGCAGCCGATGTCGACACCGACCGCGGCGGGCGACACCGCGTCGCGCATGGCGATGACGCTGCCGACCGTCGCGCCCTTTCCGTAGTGGACGTCGGGCATCACGGCGACGCCGTGCACCCAGGGCAGGTTGGCCACGTTGTGCAGCTGACGCATCGCCTGGTCCTCGACGGACTGCGGGTCTGCCCACATCCGGATCGGTACCCGGGCGCCGTCCACCGCGGTGTGCATGATTCCTCCCCATCTCGTTGTCGGACTCACACGATCGCGTGACGACCGGCGCTCACACCACCGATTTTCCTCCCGTAACGCTTTCGCCTCCCGCGACGAATCATGGTCGTGTTCACTCCTCGTGACATCCGGATCCTGTACCGCATGTCGCGTGAGGCCCGCAGACGCGGGATCTCCGCGGCCGAGTTCAGCGACACCATGACCGACGAGGACGCGCTGCGCCTGGCGATGAAGCCGGTCGACCCGGCCCGCTGGGGCCTTCCGCCGGACGACGACATCACCGCCGACGTGCCGCCGCGCGATCCCCGGCTGGCCGAAGTCGTCGCCGCCGCGCGAAAGAGCCAGTGGGAACCTGCCGCCGCCCTGCTCGCCGGGCACGGCGCCGACTGGGAACGCCGGGCCGTCGACGTCGAGACGCTGGCGGACGTGGCGGTCGACGTCGACTGGCTGGAGACCTGGCGCGCCGCCCGGCCCGGCGATCCGCACGCGGCGACCGTCCACGCCAGGATGCTGGTGACCCTGGCCTGGAAGCTGCGTGGCGCGCGGCTGGCCCGCCAGACGTCGGCCGAGCAGTTCGCGGGGTTCTTCCGCACGCTGGACGCCGCGGAGGAGGCGACCACCCAGGCGATCGACGCCGCACCGGACGACCCGACGCCGTGGTGGACCATGGTCACCCTCGCCCGCGGCCAGCAGATGAGCCACGACCGGTTCCGCCGCATCTGGGCCGGGTTGCTCGCCAGGGCGCCGCTGCACCGGTACGGCCACGACCAGGCGCTGCAGTACTGGTGTGACAAGTGGGCGGGCACCCACGAGCGGATGTTCGACTTCGCCGAGGCGTCCGCCGCCAAGGACCCGTCGCTGTCGAGCCTGCCCGTGCAGGCCTGCTACGAGTACGTCATCCGCGAGGAGAAGCCGATCTGGCGGTCCCGCAGGGCACGTCTCGCACTGGACAACCTGCTTGACTGGCTGGCCGGTGCCGGCGCGGGCAGCATCCACGAGCACCACGACCGCAGCATCGCCGCCCTCGGTCTGACCGGAGCGGGCAGGCACGACGAGGCCGTCGAGCAGTTCCGCCTGCTCGGGCGGCGCGCCGACAGCTGGGCGTGGAGCTACTCCACGGACGCCCGGCTGAAGTTCCTCACCACGCGGTGGGACGCGTGCAAGAAGGCGCGCCGCCCTTCCCGTTAGGAGAACTCCGGGGCGAGTTTCTCGGCGATCTCGTAGGTGTTGAGTGCCGCGCCCTTGCGCAGGTTGTCGCCGCAGACGAAGAAGTCCAGCGTGTTCGGGAAGTCCAGCGCCTGGCGGACCCTGCCCACGTAGGTCGGCTCCTCGCCGACGACGTCGGCCGGCGTCGGGAACACGCCGTTGGCCGGGTCGTCCTGCAGCACCAGCGACGGCTGCGCGGCGAACACCTTGTGCGCCTCTTCGACGGTGACCTCCCGCTCGAACGTGGCGTGCACGGCCAGCGAGTGCGTGGTGACCACCGGGACACGCACACAGGTGGCGGACACCTTCAGGTCCGGGATGCCGAGGATCTTGCGGGACTCGTTGCGGACCTTCAGCTCCTCGGAGTACCAGCCGTCGCCCTTGTACGAACCGGCCGAGGGCACCACGTTCAGCGCGAGCGGGGCGGGGAACGGAGAGTCCTCGATGGACACTCCGGCCGCGGTGATGGCGTCGCGGACGTCACCGGCCCGGACGCCGACCTCCTTGCCGGCCACCGCGGACAGCTCGGCGTAGAGCTGGTCGACGCCTTCCTTGCCGGCGCCGGAAACGGCCTGGTACGACGCGACGACCAGCTCACGCAGGCCGAACTCGTGGTGCAGCGCGCCGAGCGCCGCCATCATCGACAGCGTCGTGCAGTTCGGGTTCGAGATGATCCCGCGCGGACGTTCGGCGACCTTGTCCGCGTTGACCTCGGGCACGACCAGCGGCACGTCGTCGTCCATCCGGAACGCGCCGGAGTTGTCGACGGCGACCGCGCCACGCTCGGCTGCGATCGGCGCCCACTCGGCGGAGATCTCGTCGGGGACGTCGAACATGGCGATGTCGACGCCGTCGAACGCCTCCGGCGACAGGGCCACGACGGTGAGCTCCTCGCCGCGCACGGTGATCTTCTTGCCGGCCGAGCGAGCCGACGCGATCAGCCGGATCTCACCCCACGGCACGGATTCCCGCGCGTTGATGATGTCGATCATGACGGTGCCGACCGCGCCGGTCGCACCAACGAGCGCAAGTACAGGAGCCACTGCTACCGACCACTTCCCGCGTAGACGACGGCTTCTTCGTCACCGCCGAGTTCGAATGCATCGTGAATCGCGCGCACCGCGTCGTCGAGCTGCGCGTCCCGGATGAGAACGGAGATCCGGATCTCCGAGGTGTTGATGATCTCGATGTTCACGCCCACCTTGGCCAGCGCCTCGCAGAACGTCGCCGTGACGCCCGGGTGCGAGCGCATGCCGGCGCCGACCAGCGAGACCTTGCCGACGTGGTCGTCGTAGAGCACGGCGGCGAAGTCCAGCTCGGCCTTGATCTTCTCCAGCTCGCTGACGGCCTTCGGGCCGTTGGCCTTCGACAGCGTGAACGTGATGTCGGTGCGGCCGGAGGTGGTGCTGGAGATGTTCTGCAGCACCATGTCGATGTCGATCTCCGCGTCGGCGACCACCCGGAAGATGCGGGCGGCGGCGCCGGCGTGGTCCGGCACGCCGGTGACGGTGATCTTGGCCTCGGAGCGGTCGTGGGCCACACCGGTGATCAACGCTTGTTCCACGGGGATCTCCTCGATAGATCCGGCCACCGTCGTGCCCGGCTTGTCGCTGTAGGAAGAACGGACCCGGATGGGCACGCCGTAGCGGCGGGCGTACTCGACCGACCGCAGGTGCAAGATCTTCGACCCGCTCGCGGCCAGCTCCAGCATCTCCTCGTACGGGACGGTGTCGAGCTTGCGCGCGTCCGGGACGATGCGCGGGTCCGCCGTGTAGACACCGTCCACATCGGAATAGATCTCGCAGGCGTCGGCGCCGAGTGCCGCCGCCAGGGCGACGGCCGTGGTGTCCGACCCGCCGCGGCCGAGGGTGGTGATGTCCTTGGTGTCCTGCGAGACACCCTGGAAGCCGGCGACCAGCGCCACGTAACCCTGCTCGAGTGCTTCGGTGACCCGGCTCGGCGTGACGTCGATGATGCGCGCGTTGCCATGCACCGACGTCGTCACGACACCGGCCTGCGAGCCGGTGAACGACCAGGCCTGCGCACCCTGCGCGGAGATCGCCATCGCCACCAGCGCGTTCGAGATGCGCTCGCCCGCGGTGAGCAGCATGTCCATCTCGCGTTCCGGGGGCACCGGGTTGACCTGCTGAGCGAGGTCGAGCAGCTCGTCGGTGGTGTCTCCCATGGCCGAGCAGACCACCACGACGTCGTTGCCGGCCTTCTTGGTGGCGACGATCCGCTCGGCCACGCGCTTGATCCGGTCAGCGCTCTCCAGTGAGGAACCACCGTATTTCTGGACCACGAGCGCCACGCCCGAACCTCCTCGCCGACAGCGGGCCGGCTCGCCCCGTTCGGGGAGCCTCCGCGTCCCACTTGACCAGGACTCTACCGGGCGGGCGTTTCGCGTCGTCCGTCCTGTGTGGCCCCGGCCACTTCCCAGGAGTTAGCGTCGGGGGGTGAGCAAGCGTGCCGAGACCCAGACACCGATCCACCCACTGATGGCGCAGCGGTGGAGTCCGCGAGCCCTGGACGAGACCGCCGAGGTGCGGCCCGAGCAGCTGGTCGCGCTACTGGAAGCGGCCAGGTGGGCGGCCTCGTACGGCAACACCCAGCCGGCCCGCTACCTCGTCGGCCGCCGTGGCGAGGCCAGCTTCGACCGCATCCTCGGCACGCTCAACGACGGCAACAAGGCGTGGGCGCACCGGGCCGGGGCGTTGCTCATCGGCGTCGCGGTGACCCGCAACGAGAAGGGCGACGTGCCCTACGCCGAGTACGGGCTGGGGCTGGCCAGCCAGAACCTGGCCCTGCAGGCCGTCGCGGAAGGGCTGGTCGTCCACCAGATGGCCGGGTTCGACCCGCTCGCGGTGCGCCGCGAGTTCGAACTGCCCGACGACGCCGAACCCCTGGTGGCGATCGCCGTCGGCACGCTGGCCGACCCCGAGGTGCTCGGCGAGGACTGGCGGATCGAGCGGGAGCGGGCGCCGCGCAGCCGTATCCCGCTGGCGGAGTTCGCGTTCACCGACCGCTGGGGTTCACCGGCCGTGTAGGCCCGCCGCCAGCGCCTCAAGGCGCGCGGCGACTTCCCGCGTGCCTGCCGCGGCGATGCTCAGCCAGCCGGTGGCGTCGAGGCTGAGCAGGAAGCGCCCGGCCTCGACGTCGATCCAGAACGGCGGTTTCATCGTGCGCCTGCGTCCTGCCGCACCGCGGACGGCCGCGTACAGCCTGCCGCCGTGCTGCCGGGGCAGTCGCATCCAGCGCAGGATGTACTTGGCGCTGGTCGCGCTGCTCCCCGGTGGAACCGAGGCGCCGGCGAGCAGCGCCTCGTAGTCGGCCTCGGAGCACGACGTCGAGCTGAGCCCGGCCGCGGGCGGCGCTTCGGGGAGCCGCTCGACCAGGTCGGCTGCCAGCGTGTCCGGCTGCGACGGGCTCAGGTGCAGGGTGTGCTGGTTGGCGACGGCGACGACGGCCGTGCACCCGTTGCCTGCCGTGCGCACCGTCGCGGTGTGGCCGTCGGCAAACTTCGCCCAGGTGTAGTACTCGACGGACGGACGCTGGAGCAGGTGCAGGGTCTCCAGGAACCCGTCGTCCAGCCGTCCACCACGCAGCAGGCCGAGCCGGTCCAGCTCGGCGTCGGCGGCCGCGCGCAGCCCGGCCCGCTCGTCCGGCGGATACCAGCGCTCGCCGCCGACCAGCGTCGGATGCGGCTCGCCGAGGTTGAGCCGGTCCAGCAGGTGCTTGTACGTGGTCAGGCTGAGTGTGATCTCGTCGCGCATCACTAGGCGCCGATCGTCGGGGGTGTCGGGCGTTCGCCGTCGGGGAGGCCGCCGAACAGGCCCTCCGGATCGTCGGGCACGAAGACGGTCTTGCGCTGGTGTTCCTCGTCCTCCGCGCCTTGTCCCCGGCCCGCACCCGCCGCACCGGGTGCCATGCCGGACATGCCGGGTGTGCCGCGGCCGCCAGCCTGGGCGGCGGCAGGTCCCCCGCGGACGGCCTCGCCCGGCAGGCCGCCGCCGGTCAGCCGGCCGGCGCCCGGCTGGCTGGGGACGCTGCCGGTCGGGCCGAAGCCGCCGGGTCCGCGGGGAGCACCTCCTCCGGGGCCGAATCCGGGCCCCCGGGACCCGCCCGGGCCGAACCCGGCGGTCCCGCCCGGACGCGGTCCGAAGCCGCCCGGCCTGGGGCCTTGGGCGAGCCCGCCGCCGGGTGGCATCGGCCCTGGCCGGGGCGTCTGCGGGCGCGGTCCTGGCTTCGGCTGGGCGTTCGACGGGCCGGTGCCTGGCAACGGCCCTTGCGGCGGGCCGGCAACGGGCGGCGGTGGAGCCTGCGGTGGGGGAGGCGCCGCTGGTGGCGGGGTCTGCGGGCGGCCGCCGCCGGGGTCGGTGAACCCGGCCGCGTGGGTGTCGTCGTTGCCGCCGCGGCCGGAGGGTGCGTCGAACCCGTCAAGGCGTCCGCCGTCCACCTTCGAGCCGGGCCCATGGGCGTCCGGCGGTGCCGCGGTCGGCGTCGCGGCTACCGGGCCGTAGTCCGGGGCGAGCTTGGGACGGTTGGCCTCGGTGGCGTTGAAGTACGCCTCGTACTGGGCCATGTTGTTGCGGTTGTCGGTGTCCCACTGCGCGGCGGCGACCTCGTCGTCGCTGGCGCCGATGGAGATCATGTCGTCGAGGCCGCTGTCATCGGGGCGCTCGGAGGAGATGGCGGACAGGCTGCCGCGGCGCTCGTGGAACACCTGGTTCTGCTCGAACATGGACTGGCGGGCCTGCTGCATGTTCTGGGCGGCGGTGTGGTTGGCCTGCACCAGCGGGTTCAGCCCGGCCGAGGCACTCTGTGCGCCGCCGCCCTTCCAGAACTCGCTCAGTGCCCGCTGCCCCTCCCCGAGTGCGGTGGCGACGTTCTGGTGCATGACCTCGAGTTCATGAGATGCCACCTGGGCTGCGTCCAACTTCTCCGTTGTCGTCGGCATGGCGTTCATGCGTCTGTAGATCTCAGCCCCGCTGTACCCGGACATCACTGTCTCCCCTTCAGGTGTTCCACGATCATTTCTCCGGCTCTGACAGCCAATCCACACGGATCACTCCGGTGCGGATTCCGCGCGCTCAGGCTGGTCCCGACGAGATACTGGCGATCATCACTGATCCCGATGGCGATATCGCAGCTACCCTCAGCCGGCTTCACCTGAGCAAAATGCACGGCCGGGTAACCGCGGATCGGCTCCAGCGGCCGGAACACCTCCAATTGCCCCCGTTCACGTGCCTCATATATGGTGCTCAATCCCTTAACGACGTTATTCATGTTCGGACCCACTGTGATAGAGCCCGATTGCTCGAAGACCCACACACAAGCCAGGCCAGCCGCCCCGTGTTCCTCGGTGGACGGCGGTTTTCGCAAGGAGCCACTCAGCGACTCCACCTGCTCCGGAGTAAGCACCTCGCATGGCACCTTCTCTACAGGTCCGACATCGAGTGGATGCTCCACTTTCGGAGCGCCATACGCAGGCAGCGTCTCCGCAGGCGGCTGAGGTGGAAGCGGCGCCGCCTTCGGCTGCCCACCACCACACGCCGTCACCACTAACAGCACACCACCCACCGCGGCCACGGCGCCTCTACGCATCGGCAGCCTTTCCTCTGAGTGCCGCCAGCGCGGCTTCGTCCTGTGCCTGGTAGGCGTTCTTGATCGCAACCAACGTCTCGACGTACGCCTCCAGGAACTCGACATTCGCCTGGAGTTGCCGGGCATACGACGCACCCGAACGATTCGCGTCCGCTACGTAGTTCTGACTCGCGATCTCGTCACCCGGCGGTGTAATCCCAATCAGCCGGGGCGCCCGTCTCTCCCCCTCGCGCAGTGGGCCCTGCCGGATGTCCTCCAGCTTGCGGATCAGGCCGTCGATCGCCTCCGGGTCGAACTGCCAACCCGAGCCCGCCGACGCGAAATCCGCCTTCGCCTGCTCCGCACCCAGCTTCTTGAAATCCTGATCCACCTGGTAGTTCACCCCAGGCACGAACGGCCCATGCTGGTTGTGCGGAACCCGCACCACCGGCCCCTCCGGGCGCTCGACCCCCGGCGCACTCATCACATGCCTCCCCGCACGTTGTCCGACCGCCAACAATGTGTGTTCATGCCAACACAGACAGTCGCACTTGTTCTACCATGTGATAGGCGCATGAACAACGCCCACGGCACCGGATGACGGCCGGAATGGCAGGTAATCTGCCCGCAGATCCCCAGTCCGCCGCACCCGGCCGCCATTGTCCCCCTTTCAATTACCCAACGATAAATTCGGCGGCCTCACTGCCAGCCCGCAGGGATCACCCTAATGCGAATTCCGGGGACTCAGACTGGCCCCAACAAATTATTGCCGCGCGTCGCTGACCCCAGAACGCTAACAACGTGATCAAGGGGCTCAGCACTGTCTACGAGTCCCATTCTCCGGGGGGGGTAGCTTGAGTTTTCCGGCCTTTGGCTCCGATTGGTGGTTATCCGGCGGCGCAGTTCAACCAGGTTCGAGATGCCTCCGGTGGTTGCAATATCGCGGTTATCGCCTGTAGTTGCCGGCCGCACCATACACCCGGCCGATTCGCGTCATTGACGTAGTTTGGCTCGCTACTTCATCCCCCGATGGAGTCATCCAGCCCAAAGGACGGCGCGAGAAGTTGCGTCTCACGCAACGGGCTCTGCCGGATGTCATCCAGCGTTCGGATCAGGCCGTCGATCGCCTCCGGGCCGAACTGTTAGGCCGCGCCAGCCGACGCGAAATCTGCCTTCGCCTGCTCCGCACCTAGCTTCTTGAGATCCCGATCCACCTGGTAGTTCATTCCAGGGACGGACGGCCCGCGCTGGTTGCGAAAACCCGCACCACCGGACCCTCCACGTTCGCCCCTGATGCACTCATCACATGCCTCCCACATGTCAAGCCTGCCAACCAGGCGTGTCCACGTTGTAACCAACAGTCACCGATCGTGTCCACCATGCGATAGCACTGAACGACAGTCGCGTAGCGAACACCCGGGCCCATCGACTCATCGCCTCACGGCAATGGGGCCCGCTTGCTTCGGTTCACGCTGACTGCATTCTGGCCAAGCGAGGACCTGCAAGAGGACCCCCGCGGACCGATTGCCCGTCAACTGCCGGTGTCGAAGCTTGCTAGTTATCGCAGCGCCAGCTACGTTCTGACACAGGTCGTGACCACGTGTAATCGGGGAGGGCGTCAGTGTCAGGTTTCCATGTCAATATTGAAGCGTTACGCAGCATGGCAAGCGGAATGGAACGTCAAGCAGAATCCATGTACGCTTTGTCGAATCACTTCTATAAGATAAATTCGGGCGCTTTCACAGGATTGCTCGGAAACATTAAACCCCACGTCGAGAACGTCAAATTTCGAAACATGAATCGTGCGGTTGCCGCACAGACATGTTGCAGTCAGACTGGCGACAATCTAACAACCGCGCAGAACTATTACTCTGAAACAGAATCCGCGCACGCTGAGCACGTTGACTCCACCTTGCCAGCGGGGAAGTACACGGTTCCATTACCCATCGGCGGGGGAGCTGTCCCGCCTCCCAACGCCCCATACACCGATCTATCGGATGCACGTGGACGCCTTGTCGAACCTCCCTCCTACGACGAGGAGATGTCTTGGAAACCAGCTCTTGAAGCCGATCTTCTCAGCGTGACCGCCGGCCTGCGAGAGTTTGTCAAGTGGGCGTTGGGTGAGGACCCATTCGAGACAATGTTCAACGGATTACTCGGCGACTGGCGGGAAATCCGACGGAGTGCGGACATATTTAACAATGCAGCATGGGCGTACCTCGATGTCAAATTGAACATCGAGGATTACATACGTCGCGGCCAAGAAGATTGGCGAGGCAACGCTGCAGCCTTAGCCTACGAATACCTCGGCAGCTTGACGACAGGCCTAAGCGGAGAATGCGACGTCAACCGACACCTTTCAGACCAATTCAAAGAACTAGCAGAAGGCTCCTACAACATCTTCATTTTCTTGTCTGGCGAGGTAGGAGCCTGGGCCGACAAGCTTATCCAGGCAGCCTTGGCCGCCATGGCTGCCGGCGGAACCTCGACAGTCCCAGGACTAAATATTGTCACTGCAGCGAATGCCGCATATCGCTTGGTCGAAGCCGCCAAGAGTGGTTATGAGATCTTGTCAGCAACAATGCGCCTGAAAGACCTTCTGAACGGGTTTCAAGGAATGCTGGACGTGAACGGTAACAACTCTTTCGAAATCAAGAACGGCGGGCGGGAGATACCCGCCGCGCCGTACAAATCACCAGTCGGAAACTGAAGGGAGTTCAAGTGGATGACGCCGAAGCCGACCAAATGAAGCTCGCGCGCACAGAGCACGAGCGCCGAACACTCCTTTCAGCTGCTTCCAAGATCGACGATCCCCAGATCAGGAGTACTCTGGAACAGTACGCCAAGGGTCAAATATCGACCCGCGAAGCGGGCAAGGTGCTGGACGACGCACCCGCAGCAATGTCGGCAGTTACGGAATTCACTCGCCGCTACGACGCGATGACAGAAGAGCAGCGCTCTGATTTGATCAAAGCCGCACAGAGCGAAATCGAAAGAGTCGCGCGTGAGTTGAATCAGATGTCAGCCGACACGCCGAACCCGGCCAAGACCTCGCGAACAAGGCGCGGCGATGAAGACATAGAGGACTTCGACGAAATCAATTGGACACAAGACGGGCCATAATGAAGACCCATGTATTTTCATCGATCCTGATCTGCGTCACATTTATTGGCTTGGGCGCATGCGGCGGGAACGAAACGCCCGGCGATAAGCCACTGTCGGACTCAACCGGACACTCGGCCGCACCTCGTGCAGTGGACTTGATACATAAATCGTGCGCAGCCCCTGTGCCTGAAGCGGTACGCAGAGTATTCCCGAGAGCCCAGGCGAAGCAACGCGATGATGCTCCCGGCGGCCCCAATTGTGTGTGGCATACCGAAGGGCATAGCGCAGAAGCCAGAGCTCTTATAGTCGCCAATCGGCAGGGAACGGTCGATGATTGGCGCAAGATCAATGGCGGGACAGCCGAGGATCGGATATTGGCAGGCCGATCGGTGACTCTGGCGAAGCTCCCCACAACCTGCACTGCGCTCTTCGACGTGGACGGCACCACACTGAGTGCCGACTTCACCGGAATAGATGACTCCGCATGTAAGCATGTCATGGCACTGGTCGAAGAGGTGTTGACGACGGGGTGAGTAGACGGACGCTGCGAAAAGTTGCGTGGGTTCGCACGCGCGAACACCGGTATATCGTTGTACATGAACTCGCGGACGGCTTCGGCCTGCTGCCCGATCCCTACGTGTGGTATCGGCAGCAGTTGCTGGGTGGGAGTCTGCTAATTCTCGGGACAATGATCGCGCTCAGCGTTCTATGGACGGAACTCGGCCTGCCTGAAGCACCTACGACTGGACTGGGCGTCGTGGTTGTCGGAGTAGCCGTACAGGGTGTACTGCTGAGAATCTCCTGGTTGGCGGGACGTCAGGGGCAGGACTCCTGGCCGTGGACACACCACGAGATGAGACCAATGATCTTCGGCCTCACCGGCCCGCGTTTGCGTCACCGCACTGTCGCCGACTTGCGCCGGAATCTGGCGATTCGCGGTTTTACCGAGCCGGTGTTGAAGGCGACCTCGGTCGCACAAGCTCAGATCATCCGGCGTGCCTGGACAATGGAGGTCGTGCTCAGGACTCACGACGGGCATGAGCTGCGGCTAACCCGTCGCAATCCCCTCGGCGCCAAACGACTCGAGGCGGTCTTTCGCACGGTCCTCGGCCCGGAGCTTCTCATCCCGTAAGTGACAGACCTCACTATGCGGCAGCGACACGGCGGGCTGAAAGTCAGTAGGAACTGCCGCCGAGGCGGCGGATCACCTTCGCCACGATGGCCGAGACGATCAGCCAGAACAGGGCCGCGATGCCGTAGTTGACCAGCACCTGCAGCTTCGCGTCGTCCTGGATGACGAACAGGTCGGTGAAGCCGAGCGACAGCGTCTCCGCCCAGCTCCGGATGAACCGCACGATGCTGTTGGCGGAGTTCGCGCCGCCGACCACGAAGATGACGTGCAACACGAGGACCGCCGCGAACACCAGGCCGATCCAGCGCACGACGTTGGCGACGACACCGGCCACCCGCAGGCGGGTCGCACGCCAGTCCCGGCGCGGGCGGGCCTCGTCCCGCGGCAACGCCTGGGTCTGGGCCGGGTCCTCGGCGTCCCGTTCCTCGGAGTGGTTGCCCATACACGCAGTCTGACACGCCCGCCACGCCGAGGCTACGCCCGAGTAACTCCGCCGGGTTTTGTGCCCGGCGGCGGTCCGTGGTTAAGCTGACGACGTGGCACGCGCTCTCCTGCTTCGCTGCCGCGACGGGGCCTGATCCGACCGGCCCCCCGTCGCGGGGCTTTCTGGTGCATCCAGCGCCGGTCGCCAGCCGACCACCCCAGCAGGAGAAATGACCACCTCATCCGTACCCCCCAGCCGCATCCGGAAGCCGTCCCGGCCCGCTCCGGATGACCAGCCCAGCTGGAACTCCCAGCGCGGCACCTCGATGCCGGTACACCGCTACCGGCCGTGGTTCGAACTGGTCGAGGACATCCGTCTGGACGACCGCACCTGGCCGGACCGCCGCATCGAACGGGCACCGCTGTGGTGTGCCGTCGACCTGCGGGACGGCAACCAGGCACTGATCGACCCGATGTCGCCGGCGCGCAAGCGCAAGTTCTTCGACCTGCTGGTCCGCATGGGCTACAAGGAGATCGAGGTCGGCTTCCCGGCGGCGAGCCAGACCGACTTCGACTTCGTCCGCGAGATCATCACCGACGGTGCCATTCCGGATGATGTGCACATCCAGGTGCTGACGCAATGCCGGCCCGAGCTGATCGAACGGACCTTCCAGGCACTGGAGGGCGCGCCCAGGGCCATCGTCCACATCTACAACTCGACGTCGATCCTGCAGCGTCGCGTCGTGTTCCGCGAGGAGCGCGAGGGCATCAAGAAGATCGCCCTGCAGGCGGCCGACCTGGTGGTCGAGTACGCCGCGAAGTACTCCGACACCGACTTCCGTTTCCAGTACTCGCCCGAGTCCTACACCGGCACCGAGCTGTCCTACGCGGCCGAGGTCTGCAACGCCGTCACCGACATCTGGCAGCCGACGCCCGCCCGGCCGGTCATCCTGAACCTGCCGGCGACCGTCGAGATGGCGACGCCGAACATCTACGCCGACTCGATCGAGTGGATGAACCGCAACCTGGAACGTCGGGACGGCGTGATCCTCTCGCTGCACCCGCACAACGACCGCGGCACCGGCATCGCGGCGGCCGAGCTGGGCTTCCAGGCCGGGGCCGACCGCATCGAGGGCTGCCTGTTCGGCAACGGCGAGCGCACCGGCAACGTCGACCTGGTCGCGCTGGGCATGAACCTGTACAGCCAGGGCGTCGACCCGCAGATCGACTTCTCCGACATGGACGAGATCAAGCGGACCGTCGAGTACTGCAACCAGCTGCCGGTCCCGGAGCGCAGCCCGTGGGGCGGCGACCTGGTGTTCACCGCGTTCTCCGGCAGCCACCAGGACGCCATCAACAAGGGCCTGGACGCACTGGCCCGCGAGGCGGAGAAGGCGGGCGTCCCCGTCGACGACCACCCGTGGGAGGTCCCGTACCTGCCGATCGACCCGAAGGACGTCGGCCGCAGCTACGAGGCGGTCATCCGGGTCAACTCGCAGTCCGGCAAGGGCGGCGTCGCCTACATCATGAAGAGCGAGCACCAGCTGGACCTGCCGCGACGGCTGCAGATCGAGTTCTCCAAGGTCATCCAGCGGCACACCGACACCGAGGGCGGCGAGGTCGACCCGGCCACGATGTGGAACGCGTTCTCCGCGGAGTACCTGGAGCCGAGGGTGCCGCTGGAGCTGATCCGGCAGCACGTCACCGACAACGGCGGCGGCGAGTACGAGATCGCGGCGTCGATCCGGGTGGACGGCGACGACCACGACGTCACCGGACGCGGCAACGGCCCGATCGCGGCGTTCTTCGACGCGCTGGCCGGGGTCGGCTTCGACCTGCGGCTGCTGGACTACAGCGAGCACACCCTCTCGCCCGGCGACGACGCGAAGGCGGCCTCCTACATCGAGTGCGCCATCGACGACCGGGTGTTCTGGGGCGTCGGCGTCGACCCGTCGATCGTGACCGCCTCGCTGCGGGCCGTCGTGTCGGCGGTGAACCGCTCGCACCGGTAGTTTCGCCGGTGTGCGAGCGGAGAGGCTGGTAGCGCTGCTGTTCACCCTGCAGGGCAGGCGAGCGGCGACGGTGCCCGAGCTGGCCGAGGCGCTGGGCGTCTCGGAACGGACGATGCACCGCGACCTCGCCGCCCTGCGGGAGGCTGGCGTTCCACTGTGGACGGAGCCCGGCCGGCACGGTGGGGTGCGGCTGGTCGACGGCTGGAAGGCGCGGCTTGGCGGCCTCACCTCGCGGGAGGCCGTCGCCATCTTCGCGCTCGGCGTACCCGACGCGCTGGCCGCGCTGGGCCTGGGCACCGCCGTGTCGGCCGCGCACGCCAAGGTGTCGGCCAGCATGCCCGAGGGCCTGCGCGAGCAGGCCGAACACGTCGCGGGCCGGTTCCACCTGGACGCCTCGGGCTGGTTCCGGGGCGAGGACGAACCCGCCGAGCTGGCGACGGTAGCCCAGGCCGTGTGGGAGTCGCGCCGGCTGGAGATCGGCTACCAGCGCCGCGACGGCGTCGCGCGACGCCTGCTGGAGCCGCTCGGGCTCGTCCTCAAGGCCGGTGTCTGGTACCTCGTCGCCGGGGTCGACGGCAGCCCGCGCACCTACCGGGTGTCCCGGATCGTGTCGGCGACCGCGACCGACGAACGGTTCGAGCGGCCACCCGGTTTCAACCTCGCCGGCTGGTGGCGGGCCTCGTCGGCCGACTTCGAACGGCTGCCGCTGCCCACCCGGGTCACCGCCAGGTTGAGCGCGGCCGCGGTGCGGCACCTACGCCGGATCATCGGCCCGGAGGACATCGCCGACTCGCTGCTGCGGCTGGGCGAGCCGGACGCCGACGGGTGGGCCGAAGCGGACCTGGCGCTGGAACGCGAGGACATCGCGCTGGCCCAGCTGACCTCCCTCGGCGACGGCGTCGAGGTGCTCGAACCGGAGCACCTGCGGGCCGCCCTCGCCGAGGTCGGCGAACGAATGGCCAGCCGGAACGGTCGGGCCCGTCGGCGTCTGGACTGACGAGCCCAAAGCTTGCGCAGCAAGCGACGGCGAGGAGGGAAGACGCCGACTCAGGGGGCCCGACCACGCCCGAACGAAGAGAGGGCAGATGACTCTGCCCAGTCGACATAGCGACGGGTTGACGGCGCCCAGGCCAGCACGACCGCCGCCGCCGGCAGGCCGATCACCAGGGCCATGCCCAGCACCGAGCCCACGCTCCAGTTCGGCCAGTACAGGGCCGACACGACCAGCGACAGCACCGCGATGGCACCGCCGGTGGTCACGTTGCCGATTCCCGTCGGCCTGCCCCGCGCCAACGTGATCCCACCGGCGATCGAGAACACCACACAGAGGCTGTGGGCGATCAACACGACGACCACGATCGTCACGTCGGCGGCCCGCTCCAGCATGCCGATCTCGCGAAGAACGCCGAACAGCAGGAAGTAGGCGCCGACCAACATCGACGCCAGCGATGCCAGCACCACGGTGACGCGGCTCGGTTTCGTGTCCACGCAAGCAGTGTGGCCGCTGCCGGACAGGCCGGAGCCCGCCCGGCAGGAACCTGTCACCGGTAACCGGTGGCGTCGGCGGGCTTGCCCGCCTGCTCGACCTCCTCGATGTAACGCCACGCGTCCGGCCTGCTGCCGTCGAGGTCGTCGAACTCGTACACCTTCGCCAGCTGTCCGCTGCTCAGTGTCTGCCCCGTCCAGCGCGCCCGGTCCGGGTCGGCCGCCAGTGCCGCGATCGCCCTGCCGCTGAACGTCGGCGTCTCCGAGATGCAGAAGTGCGGCACCTCCTTCAGCGCGTCCCGCCAGGTCGCCTCGGTGACGCCGTAGTGGTCCAGCATCGCCTCCGACCGCAGCCAGCCCGGCGTGAACGCCACCGCCGTGCAGCCGTACGGCTCCAGCTCCGAGGCCTGCCCGATCGCCAGCAGGTGTCCCGACGCCTTCGCCAGGTAGTACGGCAGCGACGTCTGCTTGCGGAACTTCAGGTTGAACTCCGTCGTCCCGTCGGTCAGGTCCACCACGAGCCCGCCCTTCTCGCGGATCATCAGCGCCAGCATGTGGTGGCTGGTGATCAGGTGCGAGTTGACGCCCAGTTCGAGTAGCCGCAGGGTCTTGCCCAGGTCGTGCTCCCACAGCGGCTTGCCCCACTCGAGCTGGTAGTCGCCGCCCCACAGGCCGTTGACCAGGATGTCCAGCCTGCCCTGCTCCGCGTCGATCCGCTTCGCCAGCGCCGCCACCTGGTCGCTGTCCAGGTGGTCGACGCGGATCGCCGTGCCGGTGCCGCCCGCGGCCTCGATCAGCTCGACGGTCTCCTCGATGGTCTCCGGCCGGTTCACCTCGGACCGGTGCTCCCGCGTGGTCCGGCCGGTGACGTAGACGGTCGCCCCCGCGCGGCCAAGCTCCACCGCGATCGCCCGGCTCGCTCCCCGTGTGCCGCCCGCGACGAGTGCCACCCTGCCCCGCAGTTTCCCGCTCATCCGTACTCCGTTCGTGTCGTCGGTATCGACGTCCACGATCGGCGCGAACCCTGTCAGTTCATGGCATGGTTCGCGCCGGTGATCTCCGCCACCTCGTCCTGGAGCGCGCCGAGTACGGCCGCGACCGCGGGCCGCTGCCGCGCCCCCTTGCGCAGGACGACCTCGACCAGCCGCGCCGCCCGGATCCCGGCCAGCGGGCGCAGTGACAGCTTGCGGCCCCGCCGCGTGTCGGTGGCGTAGCGCGGCAGCAACGCGACGCCGTGCCCGGCGGCGACCAGCGCCTCGATGATGCGGAAGTCGTTGATCCGCTGCACCACCTCCGGCCGCACCCCGCTGCGGACGGCGGCCGAGCGCAGCACGTCGTCGACGGGGAAGCCGACGTCGACGCCGATCCAGCGTTCCCCGGCCAGTTCCGCGAGTCCGACACTGCGCGACCGCGCCAGCCGGTGGCCCTGCGGGAGCACGACGTCGATGGGCTCGCGCAGCAGCGGCACCACGTCCAGCCGGGCGGTGTCGAACGGTTCGGCGTGCTCGTCGCGGTGGGTGACCACGATGTCGAAGTCGGCGACCAGGCGCGAGGTGTCGTCCGGGACCATGTCGACGTCCCGCACCTCGATCCGCAGGTCGTCGAACGCGGCGACCCGGTGCAGCAGGCCGGGCAGGAGCAGCAGCCCCGCCGAGGGGAAGACGGCCAGCCGCACCACGCCGCGGGGCGTGCTGCGGTAGGTGTCCAGTTCGGACTCGGCGCGGTCCAGCGCGGCCAGCACCTCGTCGGCCCTGGCCACCAGTGCCCTGCCGGCGTCGGTGAGGCGCAGGCCGCGGCCGGCGGGCTCGGTGAGCGGCAGCCCGACCTCCGCCTGCAACGCCCGGATCTGCTGGGACACCGCCGACGGCGAGCAGTGCAGCGCCTGGGCGGCCGCCGTCACGCTGCCCCGGTCGGCGAACTCCCGAAGGGTGCGCAACCTGCCGATATCCACTCCGCGTGCCTCCTGATCTGCGACAATCCACCCGTGGTCATCGTCGTGCACCGCCCGCACTACGTCCGGGTCGATCCGCGCCTGGTCGCGCGGATCCGCGCGATGGC
Source organism: Amycolatopsis suaedae (assembly GCF_004214935.1). GTDB lineage: Bacteria > Actinomycetota > Actinomycetes > Mycobacteriales > Pseudonocardiaceae > Amycolatopsis > Amycolatopsis suaedae. The sequence continues at coordinate 533,073 of NZ_SFCC01000002.1, read as the reverse complement.
TGCCACCTGGGGCTGGGGCCTGCTGACCGCCGCGTTCCTGATCGGCGTGGCCGTTCCGGTCTGGGGCCTGCGCCTGCCGGCGGGCCAGGAAATCAGCGCCGTGCTGTGGATGGTGCCGGCGGGCGGCTCCGTGCTGGTCCTGCTGCTGTCCGGCGTGTGCCTGCTCGGGCTGCGGTCGACGGCGAAGGCGGACTGGGTCGAGACGACGCAGACCGGGCAGTTGCGGCGGATGCTGCTGGGCTGGTGGCTGGCGAGCATCGCCTTCAGCGGGTTCGCCTGCTTCGTGCTCATGGTCGACTATCCCCACCTCGGGACGGTGCTGTACACGTTGATGCTGGTCACCGTGTACGTCCTGACCGGCATCGCGTACTTCCGCGCCCGGAGCCTGCTCAAACAATTCTGAAGCACTGCTTCACGATCGTTGCAGATTTTCTCGCTGGACCTTCACAGTTGTCCAGAGGCACCGTGGGGGTATGTCCCCCCGTGATCGCCTCATCGCCGTGTTCGTCGCCGTCCTCTGGGGCTGCAACTTCCTGGCGATCCACGCGACGATCAGCCACTTCCCGCCGCTGCTGGCCACCGGCCTGCGCTGGCTGGTGCTGGCCGTCCCGACGTTGCTGTTCGTGCCGTGGCCGAAGGCCCGCCCGATCTGGCTCCTCGGCTACGGCCTCGGCTTCGGCACGCTGCAGTTCGTGTTCCTGTTCATCGGCATGGACGTGGGCATGCCGACCGGGCTCGCTTCGCTGATGCTGCAGGCCTCGGCACCGTTCACGGTCCTGCTCGGCGCGGCGCTGCTGCGTGAGCGGGTCAGCAGGCGGCAGCTCGCCGGCATCGTGGTGGCCGTCGCCGGGATGGCGGTGATCGCCTGGCAGCGGGCGGAGAACGCCGCGCTGCTGCCCGCCGTCCTGGTCCTGCTCGGTGCGCTGAGCTGGGCCTTCGGCAACCTCGCTTCCCGCAAGGCACTCGGGCCGGACAACCCGCACGGCGGCGACGTCAACCCGATCCACCTCATGCTGTGGATGTCGGTCGTGCCGCCGGTGCCGTCGTTCGCGCTGTCGCTCGCGGTGGAGGACACCGGCGAGATCGGCCGGTCGCTGGCGACCGTCGGCAGCACGGAGGGCCTGATCGCGCTCGGCGGGCTCGCCTACATCGCGCTGGCCGCCACCCTGCTCGGCACCGGGCTGTGGACGGCGCTCATGCGGCGCTACCCGGCCGGGGTGGTGGCGCCGTTCTCGCTGCTGGTGCCGGTCGTCGGCATGTCGACGGCGTTCGTCGTGCTGGGTGAGCGGCCGACCTGGATCGAGATCGGCGCCGGTGTCGTCGTGGTCGCCGGCGTGCTGCTGGGGTCGTACGCCCGCCGTCAGCCCGCCGTCGCCAGCGCGGTGGGGATGGGCACGTCGCCGGAGATCACGTCGAAGCCGCGGTTCTCGGTCAACGGCTCGTCCAGTGCCGCCACCAGCACGGCGGCGACGTCGCTGCGGGAGACCCGCCCCGGCTCGAGGTGACCGGACAGCTTCACGCGTCCGGTCGGGTGCTCGTCGGTGAGGGTGCCGGGCCGGATGATGGTCCAGATCAGGCTCGACTTGCGCAGCGCGTCGTCGGAGACCTGCTTGGCCAGCAGGATCGACCGGACCAGCCGGTCGCCCTGGTCCGGTGAGTCGGCGAACTGCGCCGACAGCTGGAGGTAGCGGGCCACGCCGGCCCGCTCGGCAGCGTGGACGGCGGCGATCGCGCCGTCGCGATCGACCATGTTCACCGCGGCCGGGTCGGGGTCGGCAGCCCCGGCGACGTTGATGACCACGTCCGAGCCGAGGAACGTGTCGACCAGCACGGCCGGGTCCGACGCGAGGTCGGCGACGACGGGTTCGGCGCCGAGACGGACGACCTCGGTGCCGCGGCCGCGGCTGCGGACACCGGCCCGCACGCGGTGGCCGTGCCGGCACAGCAGCCGGACGAGGTGGATGCCGGTACGACCGCTGGACCCCAACACCGTGACCTGCATGACTAGCTAGTTTGCCAGCTTTCCCGCCGTACTTCTCGCCGAAAGCGCATGAAGGCCACCTTCATACCGCGAGACGGGATGAAGGTGGCCTTCATGCGCTTCGGAGCTAACTCTCCATGGCCTCCACGACCGAGGCGACGTGCGGGACGTCCGGGTTCAGCGCACCGGTCTCGACCAGCTCCGGCTTCACCTCGTGCGGCTTGATCTTGCCGTCGCGGATGTCCTCCGCCCAGTGGCAGGCGACGCGCTGCCCCGGCGCGGCGCCCTCGACCTCCCGCAACGCCGGACGTTCGGTGTCGCAGCGGGTCTCCTGCTTCCACGGGCACCGGGTGTGGAACCGGCAACCGTTCGGCGGGTTGGCTGGCGACGGCAGGTCGCCGGCGAGCAGGATCTGCTCCCGGCTGTCCTCGACGACCGGGTCCGGTACCGGGATCGCCGACAGCAGCGCCTTGGTGTACGGGTGCAGCGGCTGCTCGTACAGCGCGTCCGAGTCGGCCTCCTCCACCAGCGAACCCAGGTACATCACGCCGATGCGGTCGGAGATGTGCCGCACCACCGCGAGGTCGTGCGCGATCACCAGGTAGGTCAGGCCCAGGTTGTCCTGCAGTTCCTCCAGCAGGTTGACCACCTGCGCCTGCACCGACACGTCCAGCGCCGACACCGGCTCGTCGGCCACGATCAGGTCCGGCTCGACGGCCAGCGCCCGCGCGATGCCGATGCGCTGCCGCTGCCCGCCGGAGAACTCGTGCGGGTACTTGCGCAGCGAACTCTCCGGGAGACCGACGGCCGCGAGCAGCTCACGCAGCCGCTTGGCGGTCGACTCCTTGTCCTTGTCCAGGCCGTGTGCCCGCATGCCCTCGACCAGGATGGACTCCACCGACTGCCGCGGGTCCAAACTGGACAGTGGATCCTGGAAGATCATCTGCATGCGGCGGCGTGCCTTGCGCAGGGTCTCGCCCTTGAGCTTGGCGACGTCGGTGCCGTCGAAGACGACCGAGCCGGACGTGGGCTCGGTCAGCCGCAGCATGGCCCGGCCCAGCGTCGACTTGCCGCAGCCGGACTCGCCGACCAGGCCGTAGGTCTCGCCCTTGTGAATGGTCAGGTCGACGCCGTCGACCGCGTACACATGCCCGATCGTGCGGTCGAACACGACACCGTGCTTGATCGGGAAGTGGACCTTGAGATCGGAGATCTCGACCAGAACCTCGTCGCTCATCGCGCTCCCTCCCCGGCCGTGGCAGCTGCCGGCAGCACCGGGTTGTGGCAGCGCAGCAGCCCGCCGCGGTCCTCCTCCAGGCTCGGGGTCACCGAGACGCAGGTGTCGATCTTGTTGGGGCAGCGGGGCGCGAACGCGCACCCCGAGTCCCACGGGATGTTGTCGGCGACCGATCCCCTGATCGGCACCAGCTTCTCCCCGCGCCCGGCGTCCAGCCGCGGGATCGAGGCCAGCAGGCCGTGGGTATACGGGTGCCGCGGCTCGGCGAACAACGCGTGCCGCTGCGCCCGCTCCACGATCCGGCCGCCGTAGAGCACGTTGACCTCGTCGCACAGGCCGGCCACCACACCCAGGTCGTGGGTGATCATGATCAGCGCGGTGTCGGTGTCGCGCACCAGTTCCTGCAGCAGCGCCAGGATCTGCGCCTGGATGGTGACGTCCAGTGCCGTCGTCGGCTCGTCGGCGATGAGCAGCCGCGGCCGGCAGGCCAGCGCGATGGCGATCAGCGCGCGCTGACGCATCCCGCCGGACAGCTGGTGCGGGTACTCCGACAGCCGCCGGTTCGGGTCCGGGATGCCGACCTTGTCCAGCAGCTCGGCCGCGTCGACCATGGCCTTCTTTCGGGCCATGCCGCGGTGCCGTTCCAGCACCTCGGTGACCTGCAGGCCGATCGGGATGACCGGGTTCAGCGACGACAGCGGGTCCTGGAAGACCATGCCGAGGTCGCGGCCCCTGCGGTCGCGCATCTGGCTGTCCGAAAGGGACAGCAGCTCGGTCCCCTCGAACTTCACCGAGCCGGTGACCTTGTTGCCCCGCTTGGCGAGCAGCCGCATGATCGCCAGCGAGGTCACCGACTTGCCGCAGCCGGACTCGCCGACCAGCCCGACCGTCTGGCCGGGCTCGACGTCGAAGCTCATGCCGTCCACCGCGGTGAACGGCCGCTCTCCCTTGCGCTGGAACACGACCTTCAGGTCGCGTACCTCGAGCAGAGCCATGTCAGTTCACCTCCGGTTCTTGGGGTCGAGAGCTTCCCGCATGGACTCACCGAGCAGGGTGAAGCCCAGCGCGACGATGATGATCGCGATGGCCGGGTAGAACGCCAGCTCCGGACGGATGTCCAGGAACTGCTTGGCGGCCTTGCCCAGCATCAGACCCCATTCCGCGCGGCTGGGGTCCGGGTCGCCGAGGCCGAGGAACGACAGCGCGGCCGCCTCGATGATCGACGTCGCCAGGGTCAGCGTCGCCTGCACGATCACCGGGCCGAGCGAGTTGGGCAGCATGTGCCGCAGCACGATCGTGTGCCGCTTGACGCCGAGCGATGTCGCCGCGAGCACGTGGTCGCTGCCCCGTTGCGCGAGCATGGTTCCACGCAGCAGCCGGGCGAAGATCGGGACGCTGACCATCGCGACCGCGATGATGACCGTCCACTGGTTCGGCTTGGCGGCCAGCGCCGCGACCGAGATCGCCAGCAGCAGGCTGGGGATCGACAGCATGACGTCGACCAGGCGCATCAGCACCGTGTCGACCCAGCCGCCGAACGCACCGGCCAGACCGCCGATCACCATGCCGATGGCCAGGCCGATCAGCGTCGCCATGACACCGACCAGCAGCGTCTGCTGGGCACCGACGAGCAGCCGGGACAGCAGGTCCCTGCCGAAGTCGTCGACGCCGAGCGGGAAACCGTCCCGCGGGCCGGGGATGATCCCGCTGCCCAGCACGACCTCGCCCTGCAGGTAACGCTCGTACGGGTCCTTCGGCGCCAGCAGCGGCGCGAAGATCGCCAGCAGCAGGAACAGGCCGGTGATCACCGCGCCGACGATCGCCACCGGGCTGCGGGCCATCCGGCGGATCGCCTGCTGGGCGAGGCTGTGCCCGGCCGAGGCAGCGAGCTCGTCGACCTTGTCCTTCTTGCGGGTGAGCAGGTTGGTCATCGCGCACGCACCCTCGGGTCGATGATGCCGTAGGAGATGTCCACCAGCATGTTCACCAGCACGTAGACGACCGCGCCGAGCAGGATCAGCGCCTGCAGCCGCGGGTAGTCCCTGCGCTCGATGCCCTCGGCCAGCAGCGAACCCAGGCCGTTGATGTTGAACACCCGCTCGGTCAGCACGGCACCGCCGAGCAGCAGACCGGTCTGCAGGCCGACGGTGGTGGCCACCGGCAGCAACGCGTTACGCAGCACGTGCCGCCTGCGGATGACCGGTGCACCGAGACCCTTCGACTGGGCGGTGCGGATGAAGTCCTCGTTCATCACGTCGAGCACGGAGGCCCTGGTGATGCGGACGATCACCGCGAACGGGATGGTCGCCAGCGCCGCCGCGGGCAGCGCGAGGTGGACCAGCGCGTCCCAGGACGCGTCCCATTCCTGCGTGAGGATGCCGTCGAGCACGGCGAACCCGGTGACGTCGGTGGCGCCGATCAGCGTGTCCTGGCGACCGCCGACCGGGAAGATGCCCAGCTTCTGCGAGAACACGAACTGGAGCAGGTAACCGAGGAAGAACACCGGAACCGCGACGCCGACCAGGGTGGTCATGATCGTCGCGTTGTCGAGGAAGCCGCCGCGGAACCGGGCCGCGACGTAGCCGAGCGGGATACCGAACCCGACGGCGAGGATCAGTGCCGCCACCGACAGCTCGATGGTGGCCGGCAACGCGTAGCCGATCTCGGACAGCACCGGCTGCGTGGAGATCAGCGAGTTGCCGAAGTCGCCGGTGAGAACCCGGCCGAGGAACTTGAAGTACTGGATGAAGATCGGCTGGTCGAGCCCCATCAGCGCGTTGAGCTCGGCGACCCTCTCCGGAGTGGCCTTGTCGCCCAGCATGGCCCCGGCGGGACCGCCGGGAAGCGAACGCAGCCAGGCGAACACGAGGATGGACAGGATTATCAGCGTCGGAATCGCCTGCAGCAGCCGACGCACTATGAATCGGAGCATGTGACTTTCTCTTCAGTAGCCCTGGGTGGCGGGCCGAAGGGCGGGACGCTCGTGGCGTCCCGCCCTCGGTCGGCTATCCGTTCCAGAGTTATCCCATGCTCACCGAGAAGAACCGCTCGTCGGTCAGCGGACTGGCGACCATGCCCTGCACCTTCGGACCCACGACCAGTGCCGGGGTCGGGTAGGCGATCGGAATGGCGGGCAGGTAGTCCATGATCTGCTTGTTGACCTGCTGGTAAGCCGTCTTCTGCGCCGCCTTGTCGACGGTGCCGTCGGCCTGGGACAGCGCGTTGAACAGCTCGGGGTTGTTGAAGCCGAACTCCGGCTTCTCCCTGCCGAAGAACGTGCCCACGAAGTTGCCGGCGTCGTTGTAGTCACCGGTCCAGCCGAGCAGGTGCAGGTCCTGCTTGCCGTGCTTCTGGACGTCGTCCTTGTAGCCACCGTTCCACGGCTTGGCGATCGGCTCGATCTTGATGCCGATGGCCTTCAGGTCCTCGGAGATCGCGGTGAACGTGTCGGCCGGGTTGGGCATGTACGGCCGGGTGATCTCGGTCGGGTAGTAGAACTTCAGCGTCAGGCCCTCGGCGCCGGCCTCACGCAGCAGCTGCTTGGCGCGCTCCGGGTCGTACGGGATCGCCTGGAGCTGGTCGTTGTAGCCGGAGATCGCCTTCGGCACGAACTGGGTCGCCACCTCGGAGCCCTCGGCCAGCTTGCTGCGGACGAACTGCTCACGGTTGATGCCGTAGGCCAGCGCCTGGCGGACCTTCACGTCCTGCAGCTTCGGGTTCCCCTTCTGGTTGATGCCCAGGTAGAGGATGTTGAACGACGGCCGGATCAGCACGTTCTGACCCTGGCCGCGCAGCAGCTGGTAGTCGGCGGGTGCCGGGTAGTCGAAGCCCTGGATGTCACCGGACGCCAGCGCCTGCTTGCGGCCGTTCTCGTCCTTGATGACCTTGAAGATGATCTTCTCGAGCTTCGGCTTGGTCCAGTGGCCCTCGTTGCGGACCAGCGTGACCTCGCCCTTGCCCTGGTCCCAGCCCTCGAACTTGAACGGGCCGGTGCCGGTCGGGTGCAGGTTCGCGTAGTCGTTGTAGGCGAACGAGTCACCGGTCTGCGTGACCTGGTCGGCGTTGTACTTCTTCAGCGCCTCGGGGCTGGACATCGAAAGCGACGGCAGCGTGAACGCGGCGGGGAAGGCGCCCTTGGCCTTGTTCAGGTTCAGCACGGCGGTGTGCTCGTCCTTGGCCTGGCAGTCCTTGTACACCGGCTCGCCGGTGGCGTCGCCCTCGTTCTTGGCGAAGCCCTCGAAGACGTCGCCGTAGTAGATCATCTGGCTCTGGGCGGCCTTGCCCTTCATGTTGAACCAGCGATCGAAGTTGAAGCAGACGGCCGCGGCGTTGAACGGGGTGCCGTCGTGGAACGTGACGCCCTTACGCAGGCTGAACGTCCAGGTCTTGCCCTCGTTGCTGGGCTCCCACTTCTCGGCGAGGGACGGCTCCAGCTCGGCGGTGCCAGGCTTGTTCTGGATCAGGGTGTCGTACATCTGCCGTACGATCCGGAACGTCTCGCCTTCGTCGTTGAAGATCGGGTCGAACATCTTCGGGTTGCCCGCGGCTCCGAAGATGAACGTGCCCGTGTTGCCGCTGCCCGCGTCGCGCTGGGACTCGGCGCAGGCGGTCACTGAGAGCGCGAGCGCGCCGGCGAGCCCGATCAGGGCCACGCGGCGCGTTCGAGCCACCCGTGTGTGGAGCATGTTGGCACCCCTTGGGACATGTTCGACAGGACCGCCCGGAGCCTCACCCGGCCGGGCGGTGCGTTGTGGTGGCCGACACTAGTCGGTTATCGGGCGCTCACTTAAGCACGCGAGGTTACGATCGCGCTACGTGCATGGGGACCTGACCTCGTACAGTCCGCGAACAACGACGGAAAGTGGCGATTTCAGCCCACTTTGCTGCTCTCGGACCAGTACCACTGGTCCTTTCGCGCGATCACCCTGCGTTGTCGGCTGCCGCCGCGGTGCCGTCCACGGCGAACCACCCGCGTTCGAATTCCTGCCATGCGGACAGGTGCGCGCGGGAGTCCTCGCCGTCCCGCGCGACGGCGCGTTCCAGCCGCTGCGGTGCGTCCGGCCCGGCGATCCAGTGCAGGTAGGTCAGCACCGGGCGGACCGACGTCCGGCCGGCCGACACGCCCTCCAGGACCAGCACCTCGGGCACGTCGACGTCCACGAACAGACCAGGACGCGGCGTGCCACCGGCCCACTCGGTACGGCGGTAGCGACCGGGTAGCCCTTTCGCCAGCGGGGTGAGGACGCCGTCGGCCAGCCGTGGCCACCAGGCCACCGGGTCGTCCCAGGTGGCGAAGTCGTCCGTGCTGACCAGCGCGGTGCGCACGCCACGGGCCCGCAGCACCTCGGTCACCTCGGCCGCGAGGCAGGACTTGCCCGCGCCGGACGGCCCGTCGATGGCCAGCACCCGGACGTCCCCCAGCCGTGGCGGCCCGGCGAGCACGGCGTCGGCCAGGTGCTCAGAGCGCACGGCGACCGGACAGCGCACGGCCCAGGGTGAGTTCGTCGGCGAACTCCAGGTCACCGCCCATCGGCAGCCCGGACGCCAGCCGCGTCACCGTGAGGCCGGGGAAGTCCCGCAGCATGCGCACCAGGTAGGTCGCTGTCGCCTCGCCCTCGGTGTTCGGGTCGGTGGCGATGATGACCTCGGTGACCTCCTCGCCGCCGATCCGGCCCAGCAGCTCGCGGATGCGAAGCTGGTCGGGACCGATGCCGGACAACGGGTCCAGCGCGCCGCCGAGCACGTGGTAGCGGCCCTTGAACTCCCGGGTGCGCTCGACCGCCAGTACGTCCTTGGGCTCCTCGACCACGCAGATCTGCGCCTTGTCACGCCGTTCGTCCCGGCAGATGCGGCAGTTGACCTGCTCGGACACGTTCCCGCAGACCTCGCAGAACTGCACGCCCTCCTTGACCTTGCCCAGCACCTCCTGCAGCCGTCCCACGTCGGCGGGATCGGCCGCGAGAAGGTGGAAGGCGATGCGCTGGGCGCTCTTGGGGCCGACGCCGGGCAGCCTGCCCAGCTCGTCGATGAGGTCCTGGACTACGCCTTCGTACAACTCAGTGCCTCAGTGCCTTCACTGCCCCGGGAGACCGGGGAGGCCCAGGCCACCGAGGTCCGGCATGCCGCCGCCGGCCAGCGGGCCCAGCTTCTCCTCGGTGAGCTTCTGCGCGCTGGCCGTGGCGTCGCGCACGGCGGCGACGATCAGGTCGGCGAGCGTCTCGGTGTCCTCGGGGTCGACCACCTTCGGGTCGATCTGCAGGCCCTTCAGCTCCATGCCGCCGGTGACGGTCGCGGTCACCAGGCCACCGCCCGCCGTGCCGGTCACCTCGGCCTTGGCCAGCTCGTCCTGGGCGTTGACCAGCTGTTCCTGCATCTTCTGCGCCTGCTGCAGGATCTGCTGCATGTCGAAGCCGCCGCCGGGTTGCACCATGATTCGAAGTCCGATCCGTTGACTCGCGTAACTGCCTGGCTCCAGCGTAGCCGTGTGGCAACGTAGGCCCGTGCGTACGTGTGTGTCCGTGTTGCTGGCCCTGTTGCTCACCGCGTGCGGGACGGCCCCGCCGCCCGCTCCCGCACCGCCGCCTCCGCCGCCGCCGCCCGCTCCGTCTGCTCCTTCCACGTCTCCGAGCACCCCCGCGCCCAAGCCCGCGCCGGTCGTCGTGCTCGATCCCGGTCACAACGGCGGCAACAGCGCCAACCCGGCCGTCATCAACCGCAAGGTGCCCGCCGGCCGGGGCCGGACCAAGCCCTGCAACACCACCGGGACCGCCACCGACGCGGGCTTTCCCGAGCACGCCTTCACCTGGGCGGTGGCCAACCGGACCGCGCGCATCCTCGCCGAGAAGGGCGTGAAGGTGCTCATGACCAGGCAGGACGACGACGGCGTCGGCCCGTGTGTCGACGAGCGCGCCGCCGCGGGCAACCGTGCCGGGGCCGCGGCGGTGGTGTCCATCCACGCCGACGGATCCACCAAGCCCGGCGCGCACGGGTTCCACGTCGCCTACTCGGCACCGCCGCTGAACGCCGCCCAGGGCGAGCCGTCGACCCGGCTGGCCACGGCGCTGCGCGACGACCTGCGCGGGCACGGGTTCGCGGTGTCGGACTACCTGGGCCAGGACGGTCTGGCACCCCGCGACGACCTGGCCGGGCTGAACCTGTCCGAGCGGCCGGCGGCGCTGGTGGAGTGCGGCAACATGCGTAACGCCACCGAGGCCGCGCGGATGGCCAGTGAGCAGGGCCAGCGTGCCTACGCCGAGGCCATCTCCGCGGGCATCCTGCGTTACCTGGGCTGACCTCGGGTCAGTCGAGCGGGCGGGCGCCGAGCTGGTCGGAGAGCAGCTTGTGTGCCCTGGCCTCCTCGTCGTCGACGACGGGGGCCGCCGGAGGCGGCGGTGGCAGGTCCGGGGGCGGGGCGGTGGCCGGCTGCGCCGCGGCGGCGACGTACTCGGCCTCGTCCTCCTCGGGCTCCGGCTCGGGCGGCAGCGGAATATCCGGCTCCGGCAGTGCCGGGCGCTCGGGCGGCTTCGGCGGCGCCTGCTGCTGCCCACCGGACGGGCGCTGGAACGACCGGCGCTCCGGCGCCTGCTGGCTGGCCTGCTGCTGCCGCGGCGCCGGCTGGGCCTTCACCGCGGCGTTGCCGTGCACACAGCTGACTCGCCACTGACCGCCGAGCACCTCGTGCAGTGCGCTGGCGATCTTGTCGGTGTTGTGTTTGTCGGAAAGGCGCCTGGCCAGCGGCTCGGCGGTGTGGGCGAGCACGACCTCGGAACCGTCGACCGACTGCACCGTCGCCTGGGTGAGCATGGCCTCGGTGCTGCGCCCACCCGGCTGCTTGCGGATCGCGGCCAGCAGCTCGGGCCACACCCGCCGGATGGCGGCGGCGTCCAGCGCGCCGCTCGGTGCGGGCTCGGGGGCCGGCTCGACCGGCTCGGGCTCAGGCTCGGGCTTCGGCTCCGGCTGGGGTGCCTTGGGCGGCGGCGCTGCCGCGGGCTTCGGCTCCGGCGGCGCGGCCGGAGCCGGGGCGTCCGCCTGCCGCTGGGACGGCCGCTGGAAGGTGCGCTCCGGAGCCGCGGCCTGCTCGGCCGGAGCCGCGGGAGCGGGCCCACCGGCGGTCAGCCGTCGTTCCAGCCGTTCCATCCGCTGCAGCACCGACGCCTCGTCGTCGGCGACCGACGGCAGCAGCATCCGGGCACACAGCAGTTCGAGCAGCAGCCGGGGGGCCGTGGCCCCCCGCATCTCCAGCAGTCCATTGTGGACGATCTCGGCGTACCGGGACAGGGTGGCGGCGCCGATCCGCTCGGCCTGGGCGACCATGCGGCTCAGCTCCTCCTCCGGAGCCGACACCAGCCCGCGGGTCGCCGCGTCGGGAACCGACCGCAGCAGCACCAGGTCCCGCAGGCGGTCCAGCAGGTCGGTGGCGAACCGGCGCGGGTCGTGCCCGGCCTCGGCGAGCTTGTCGACGGTGCCGAAGACGGCCGTGGCGTCGTCGGCGGACAGCCCGTCGACCATGTCGTCGATCAGGGCGACGTCGGTGACGCCGAGCAGCGCGACGGCCCGGTCGTAGGTGACACCCTGCGGACCGGCACCGGCCAGCAGCTGGTCCAGCACCGACTGGGTGTCCCGCGCCGACCCGCCACCCGCGCGGATGACCAGCGGATACACCGCGGGCTCGACCGGCACCCCCTCCGCGGCGACGTTGCGCTCCAGCAGCTCACGCATCGCGCTCGGCGGGATCAGCCGGAACGGGTAGTGGTGCGTACGCGAGCGGATGGTGGGCAGCACCTTGTCCGGCTCGGTCGTGGCGAAGATGAAGATCAGGTGCTCTGGCGGTTCCTCGACGATCTTCAGCAGGGCGTTGAAACCCTGCGTGGTGACCATGTGCGCCTCGTCGATGATGAACACCCGGTAGCGCGACTCGGCAGGCGCGTAGAACGCGCGGTCGCGCAGCTCACGGGCGTCGTCGACACCGCCGTGGCTGGCCGCGTCGAGCTCGGTGACGTCGACGCTGCCCGGCCCCTCCGGCGCCAGCGCGCGACACGAGTCACAGGTGCCGCACGGGTCGGGCGTCGGCCCCTGCGCGCAGTTGAGCGAGCGGGCCATGATGCGTGCGCTGGACGTCTTCCCGCAGCCACGCGGCCCGGAGAACAGGTAGGCGTGGTTGATCCGGCCGGCCGCCAGCGCGGTGCGCAGCGGTTCGGTGACGTGCTCCTGCCCGACCACTTCGGCGAACGTCGCCGGACGGTACTTGCGGTACAGCGCTAATGCCACGCGGCGAGCGTACCGGCACGCCCCGACACGCGAGCACCCACACATGAGGGGACCCCCGCACCCGTCAGAGCCTGCTTATCCTTGCTGCCTTCCGGCCCTGGGGAGGTTCACAGGATGGACGCCGCGGGGGTCCGTCGCCCAGTGTACTCACGTCCTCCTGCGGTACTGGGCAGGGGAGTCCGCGGTGGCCCTGTCCTCCCACGACCCGGCCCTGCCCCGGTCCACGTGGAAGGTGGTCAGGGTGCTCACCGGCGACCGTGGGTCCCTGCGGTCGCCGATCACCCGCATGTGCGTGCTCCACCTGCGGGGGTTGACCTCGTAGACGTCGTAGCCATAGCGGTTGCCCTCGAAGTACTTGAGGTGCGGGTTGGCCGCGCCCATGACCGGCCCGTTCGTGGCGTTCCACTCCGGCGAGTACGCCCCCGAGGCCACCGAGTGGGCGGTGAACTCGGTGCCGATGACCGGGCTGTCCGGGTTGTCGAAGTCGGGCCGGATGTCGTCGACGAAGGCCGAGTGCCAGTCACCGGTGATCACCACGAGGTCCCGCATGCCCGCCTCGTGCACGTGGGACAGCACCTCCTTGCGCTCGGCGAGGAAACCGTCCCACTGGTCGGTGAAGTAGTAGCCGCCGCCTTTCCTGGCCAGCTGGCTGAGCATGATCGAGTTGACCCAGCAGTGCCAGGCGTCGCCTGCCTGGTCGACCCGCTGCTTGAGCCACGCCTTCTGCTCCGCGCCGAGAATGGTGCCGTCCGGCAGGTTCTGCGCCGAACGGAACTGCCGGAGGTCCAAAATGGATAGATCGAGCAGGTTGCCCCACCGCCGCTGCTTGTAGACCGGCGGGGTGAGCGGGTTCGGGGCGTCGACCGGCATGTGCTCCACCCACGCCTGGTACGCGGCGTCGCGCCGGGCCCGCAGCGACGGCGAGGTGCCGCTGTAGTCGTTGACCACCTCGTGGTCGTCCCAGGTCAGGAACCACGGGTGCGCGGCGTGCGCCTCCCGCAGCGACGGGTCGCCCTTGTACAACGCGTGCCGCCTGCGGTAGGCGGGCAGCGTCGTCACCTCGGGACCCTCGTGGTCGCGCACCGGGTTGCCGCCGACCTTGCCGTGCTCGTAGACGTAGTCGCCGAGGTGGACGACGAAGTCGAGGTCCTCCCGGGCGATGCCGCGGTGTGCCGCGTAGAACCCGTCGTGGAACGCCTGGCAGTTGGCCGAGGCGAACCTGACCCTGGTGACCCGGCCGTCCGGCGCGGTGCGGGTCCGGCCGGTACGGCTGGTCCGGCCGAGGGCGGTGAACCGGTAGTAGTACCGCAGGCCCGGCTCCAGGCCGCGCAGTGGCACGTGGACACTGTGCCCGCGGGCCGCCGTGGCGGCAACGCTGCCGCTGCTGACGACTCGGCGGAAGTCCCGGTCGGCCGCGACGGTCCAGTCGACCTGGACGGTGTCCGGCAGCGGCTGCTCCTCCGCGAGCGGCTGGGGCGCCAGCCGCGTCCACAGCACGACGCCGTCGGCGACCGGGTCACCCGAGGCGACACCGAGGGTGAACGGGCCGTCGTCCCAGCGCACCCCGAGCTGATGCGCGGCCTCCTCGGCCTGCGCCACGGTCAGCCTGCTGCTCAACGGCCACGCCACGCCGAGCGCGCCCGCCGCGGCGGCGCCTCGCAGAAGATCTCTCCGGTTCAGTCCCATGGGGTGATACCGAACCCCATCCGGGTGAACGATGCACGAAGAGAAACGGAACGGTCACAGGACGACATCGGCGGCATCTTTCCGGAAAATTTCCGACACGGCTCGTCACCTGCGCAAACGGCCTCCCAGAACACTCCGATGTGGATCACCCGACTGGACAACCGTCAAGAAACCCCTACGGTCGAGGGGTCTTCGAGGGCGTTTGGTTTGTGGGGCAAGCGGAGGTCGACAACGTCATGACCGATCAGGCGGTTCAATCCGGGGGAAGCAGCGAACCGGTCGAGGCGAGCCCCAGAGACGTGCGCAAGGCCGTCGCCGGCTCGGCGATGGGTAACTGCATCGAGTGGTACGACTTCGGTGTCTTCGGCTTCATGCCGGCGATCCTCGGGCAGGTCTTCTTCAACGCGTCGAGCACGTCCGAGGGCGCGCTGGCGACGTTCGCGTTGCTGGCGGTCACGTTCGTCATCCGCCCGTTCGGCAGCGTCATCCTCGGTCCGCTCGGTGACAAGCTCGGCAGGCAGCGGGTGCTCGCGCTGACGGTCATCCTGATGTCCGGGTCGACGTTCGTGATCGGCCTGCTGCCGTCCTGGGAGACGATCGGCCCGGCGGCCGCGGTGCTGGTGGTGTTGCTCCGCGCGTTGCAGGGCTTCTCGGCAGGCGGCGAGTACGGTGGCGCGGCGACGTTCATCGCCGAGTACGCGCCGGACCGCAAACGCGGTTTCCTGGGCAGCTGGCTGGAGTTCGGCACGCTCGTCGGCTTCTTCATGGGCGCCGGGTTCGTCACCCTGTTCACCATCCTGCTCGGCGACGAGAACATGCGGGAGTGGGGCTGGCGGCTGCCGTTCCTGATCGCCGGCCCGCTCGGCCTCGTCGGTCTCTACCTGCGGAACAAGCTTGAGGACACCCCGGTGTTCCGGGAGATCGAGAAGCAGAAGCAGGTGGCGAAGTCGCCGCTGAAGCTGCTGCTGACCCAGCACTGGAAGTCGATCCTGCACCTGGTGGGCCTGGTCATCCTGCTCAACGTGGGCGACTGGATGATGTTCGGCTACATCGAGACCTACCTCAAGGACGTCCTCGGCCTGAAGGGGCACACGCCGCTGCTCATCGTCATGGGCGTGATCCTGGCGATGCTGGCGGTGATCGTGCCGATCGGTGCGCTGTCGGACAAGATCGGGCGAAAACCGATGTTGCTCGGCTGCTGTATCGGGTACCTGGTGCTGGCCATCCCGGCGTTCACGCTGATGGAGAACAGCAAGACCGAAACCGGTGTCGACGCGGTGATGCTCGGCGGCGGGCTGCTGCTGATCGGCGGCTGCCTGGTGCTGTTCCTGGCGGTCGTGGCGTCGACGCTGCCCGCGATGTTCCCGACCCAGGTGCGCTACGGCGCGTTCTCCATCGGCTACAACTTCTCCACCGCGGCGTTCGCCGGCACCGCGCCGTACATCGTCGGCTCGCTGGTGGACGCCACCGGCAACACGCTCTGGCCCGCGTTCTACCTGATGGGCGCGGCGGCGATCGCGCTGGTGCCGATCCTGGTCCTGCCGGAGACGCGTGGGCTGTCGATGCGTGGGGTCGCCAGCTCGACCGACCCGCACGGCAATGGAAAGACCGAAGCTGTGTGATCTAGCGTGTCGGGCATGACGAAGCCCGTGTGGCCGCCCGTGCCGACCGAGCCCGCGACCCCGCACCCGGACGCGCCGGGTGCGGGGACCGACCTCCCGACGCACTACGACCATTGCTTCGCCTGCGGTGACCAGGCCGAGTCCGGGCTGCGGATGCGCACGTCGGTCGACGAGGGTCCGACCGTGCGGTCGCGGTTCCACGTCAGCGAGGCACACCAGGGCGCGCCGGGGCTCGCCCACGGCGGTCTGCTGGCCTGCGCGTTCGACGAGGCGCTTGGCATGGTCGTCGGCAACCTGCTGCGGGTACCGGCCGTCACCGGGAAGCTGGAGACCGACTTCCGCAGGCCGGTGCCGGTCGGCTCGACGCTGTACATCGTGGCGCGGCTGGACGGCATCGCGGGCCGGAAGATCTACGCGAGCGCCGACGGTCACCTCGACGCGGAGGACGGCCCGGTCGCCGTGAGCGCGCGGGCGCTGTTCGTGAAGGTCGCCTTCGAGCACTTCAGCACCCACGGCGACCCGGACGCCATCGAGAAGCTCACCGCCACCGCGATCGCGAACAACCGCAAGTGGGACATCAACCCCTGAGGCGATGCCGGTGCCGCAAAGCACGTGAAGGCCACCTTCACCACGTGAGATGTCAAGGTCCCGGCAAAGTCCGGGTGTTGTGTGCCCCCAATGTGGCATTGGGGGAGTTCAAGTTCCCCAATGCCACATTGGGGGACGTTGCTGGGTCTCTTTCGTGGTGACGGCTGCGTCTGCTGGGCCGGATGTGACTGGTGAGGCTGCCGCGCCGGAGGTGGCCTTCACGTGCTTTGGCCGTCGCCGAGCCCCGCCGCTAGGTGAGGGTCCGGGGGCGGATGGCGTTCGCCTTGTCGACCAGGGAAATGCGGTCGGCCGCGGTGGAGGCCAGGCGGGCCAGGGAGCGGTAGCACCGCTCCAGCCCGAAGCGCAGATCCCGCTCGTGCAGGGCGCAGCCCAGCACGCTCAGCCCCTGCGTCGGCTGGTTCCGCCCGGAGCGGACCCACTGGTGCGCGGCCTCCAGCACCTCCGCCGACAGCGCCGTTCGCCGCTCGGCGTCCAGGTTCAGCCGCTCCAGCCGTGCCCCGGCCTCGACCAGGTCCCGCTCGGAGACGCCCTCCTTCGGCCCGCTCACCCGGGTCTTGATCTTGATGGCCGCCACCTGGGCCGCGACGAAGTGCGTCGACGACGGCGACACCGACTCCAGTACCTCGATCGCACCGCCCCTGGCGCCCTGGGCGAGGTAGACGCGGGCCAGCCCGAACGCCGCACTGACGTACGAGTGGTCCGTTCGCCAGACCAGCTCGTACATGCGTGACGCCGCGAAGTAGTCGCCGACCCACTCGGCACTCACCGCCAGCGCCAGCTTCGGCGCGATCTCACCGGGCAGGTCGTCGTAGACGGCCTCGAACGCCACCTGCGCGACCTTCGGCCGCCCGCCAGCCAGCTCGATCAGCCCTCGGTACCAGTCGATCCGCCAGTCGTGCGGGAAGCCGTTCTTCACCGCCAGGTACTGGGCGGCCTGCAGCTGCCGGTTCGCCTCGGCCAGCTCGCCGAGTTCGATCCTGGCCCGGACGATCCGCAGCCGGACCTCGATCGAGTTGTGCGGCGCGTTGGTCAGGGCCTCGATGGCCTCCCTCGGCTCCGCCGCCGTGATCGACGCCAGCACACCCGCCGCCGGGTCGTCGGTGTCGACCTGCGGGATCGGCAGGCCGGTCACGACCTCGTCCGGCGGCGGCAGCGGCACGCTGGCACCCGGCTCGGGCACCACCATGTCGACACCGAAGGTCCGCATCTCCGGTCCGTACACAGTGGACGCACCGGGCCGCGGCTTGCCGGTGCCCATCGCCATGATCTCGCGGAGCACACCGGTGAGCTGGTCGGCCATGTCCTCCGCGGACAGGAACCGGCGGTCCGGGTCGGTGTGCGTGGCCCGCTTGAGGAACCGGTGATACGACCCGAAGAGCGCGAACAGCGGCACCTGGTCGGCACCGGGCAGCGACGTCTTGTACGTGGTCGTGTAGCCGGTGAACTCGAAGCTCAGCACGGCCAGCGTGCGCCCGACCGTGTACAGGTCCGACGCGACCGTCGCACCGTGCGTGGCCAGCTCCGGCGCGCTGTAGCCGGTGGTGAAGAACAGCGGGCTCTCGTAGTCGTCCATCCGCCGCACGGCACCCAGGTCGATCAGCTTGAGCTGCTCGTGGGTCTGGATGACGTTGTCCGGCTTGAGGTCGCAGTAGAGCATGCCCTGGTTGTGCAGGTACCCCAGCGCGGGCAGGATCTCCAACCCGTAGGCGATGACCTGACCGATCGGCAGCGGCTCCGGCCGCCCGCTCTCCCGGTGGTGGGCCAGCGCCAGCTGACGCAGCGACTGCCCGCCGACGTACTCCATCACGATGTAGCCGATGGACGTCCCGGTCGCCGAGTCCGGGTGCTGCACGAAGTTGTAGATCTTGACGATGTTCGGGTGCTCGACCTCGGCGAGGAACCGCGTCTCGTTGACCGCCGCGGCCAGCGCGGTGGTGTCCCCGGTGTCGATCAGTCCTTTGAGGACGACCCAGCGGTCGCTGACGTTGTGGTCCTGCGCCAGGTAGATCCAGCCCAGCCCGCCGTAGGCGAGCGCACCGAGCACCTCGTACTGCCCGCCGACGATCTCGTGCGGACGCAGCTTGGGCTTGAACGAGAACCGCTGCCCGCACTTGGGGCACACGCCCTCCGGCGACCCCGGCTGCCCGTTGCTGCCGCGGCCCACCTTCGCACTGCAGTTGCCGCAGAACCGCTTCTCCTCCGACACCACCGGGTCGGTCAGCACCGCCGACGCCGGGTCGCGGTAGGGCACCGGCGGCACCTCGACCAGGCCCGCACCGAGCCTGCCCCGCCGCGAGGTCCGCGACGACGTCCGCCGCGAGGTACCGGGGAACGCGCCGGAACCGGTCTGCGACCCCGTTCCGGTCCCGGTTCCCCGCCCGGTGCCGGGGCCGGTTCCGGAGCTGGTGCTGGGCGGCAGCACGCTCTCCGTACCCGGATCGGGCAGCGCCATCGGGCTGCTCGGTTCCGGCCGGGGCGGCGGTGGCGTGATGCTCTGGGTGGCCGGCGCGGGTGCCGCCAGGACGCTGGTCAGCTGCGGCTCGGCGGACGGACGCTGGACCGGCTGCAGGTTCTGCACGGTCGGCTGCTCCGTGGCAGGCTGGCGCTGCCCGGCCCGGCGCGGCGCGGACGGCGGGGGCGGGGACGCCTGCGACCCGGTGAGCCGGTCGAGCGACTGCCGCCACCCTGTGCCTGGGTCCTCCGCGAGCGAACCCGCCTGCGGCTCGTCGTCGGGGTCGGGCGCGGCGTGCCGAGGACGCCGTGGCTGATCCGTCACTTGCGAAAGCCCCCTACTTGTACTTCGGCGCCGGTGGCGTGCCGGGACCGAGGTGCGGCGCGATCCACTTGTTGTAGCTGGTCTGCCAGGCCGAGCCGCGGACCTGTTCGAGGACGGCGTTGACGAACCGCACCATGTCCTCGTTCTCCTTCGGCACACCCACGCCGTAGGACTCGACGGTGAACCGCTCGCCGACGACCTCCGTCGTCGGGTCCTGCGCCGCCATGCCGGCCAGGATGGTGTCGTCGGTCGACACGGCGTCCACCTGCCCCTGCTGCAACAACAGCAGGCAGTCCGACCAGTTCTCCACCGACACCGGCACCACCCCGGCGGGGTCGGACGCGAGCTTGCGCAGCGAGGTCGACGTCTTGGTGGCGCAGACCTTCTTGTCCTTCAGGTCGGCCAGCGACTTCACCCCGGCGACCTTCGGCGCGAGGACCCGCTGCCCCGCGGTGTAGTACTCGGTGGAGAACGCGACCTTCTTCAGCCGTTCGCAGGTGATGCTGTAGGTCCGCACGACGACGTCCGCGAGCTTGTTCTCCAGCACCTGCTCCCGCCGCGACGACGGGATGGCCATGTACTGCACCTTGCCGTCGGCCGTCCCGAAGATCGCCTTGGCGATCTCGTTGGCGATGTCGATGTCGAAGCCCTCCAGCTGGCCCGACGTCGGGTTGCGGAAGCCGAACAGGTAGGTGGTCTGGTCCACGCCGACGATCAGCTTTCCGCGCTGGCGGATGGCGTTCATCGTCGACCCCGGGGTGACCCCGGTGCCCTGCGGCGCGAGGCTGGCCGTGGCGTTGCAGTCGGTGCCGGCGGCGGCGGGCGGCGGCCGGTCGCCGACGACCACCCCGGCTGGCAGCGGCCGTTCGACCCGCTCCACCGGTGCCGGGTCCACCGGCTTGCCCGCGCTGCCGCATGCCGTCAGCAGCCCGGCGACCAGGCCGAGCACGGCAACTCGTTTCCACCGCACAGTCATCACCGGTACTCCATCAGGCGTTCCCTGATCCCCATCGTCGCACCGGCCGCGGCGATCACACAGAGCACCGCGAAGCCGGGGGCCAGCGCGGTCAGCGCGCCGTCAGCGGCCGACGTCTCGTCGAGGAACGCCTGCCGCCCCCCGTTGATGGCCGTCACCAGGTCGTTGTCCAGCCGGAAGAACGCGGCTGCCGCGCTGCCCTCGGCCTTCTCGTCGATGGCCAGCGTGACCGCCTCGTCGTAGGCGCCGTTGTCGTCGTTCTCCCGCAGCTTGGCGTGGGCGGCCAGCCAGGCCTTGGCGTTGGCGATGGCCGAGTCCACCTCGGTGGTAGCGCCGTACTCGGCGGCGACGCTGCGCAGCTCGCCGAGGTAGCCGCCGTTGCCGTCCTGCCCGCTCAGCTGGACGGCCAGCTCCTTGAACTCGGCCTCGTACTTGCCGCCGTCGCCGCGGGCGACCAGGGTCAGCGTCTCGTCGGCGCGGGCCTGCAGCGCGGCGATCCTGGCCTTGACGGCGAGGTCGACCCGCCTGGTCCCGGAGTCGCCACCGGCGCTGACCCCGATGCTCTGCACGACGACCGCCACCGCTCCCCACAGCAACGCCAGTACGACGGCCGCGGTCGCCACGACCAGGCCGATGTTGAGCACCCGGTTCGTGCGGCGCTTCAGGTAGAGCTGGGTGGCGACGAGCGCGGCGATCAGGGCGAGCACGAGCACCCCGGTCAGCCACGGGATGTCGGTGGCCTCGTCCTGCTCGGCCAGCAGCCGCTCGGTGTCGATGCGGTACAGCTCGTGCGCGGCGGGCAGGATTTTCGCCCGCATCAGTTCCGACGCCTCGCGCAGGTAGGAGGCACCCGCGGGGTAGCCGAGCCGGTTGTTGGCCCGGGCGGTCTCGACCAGGCCGGTGTAGACCGGAACCTGCTGGTTGAGCATGTCGACCTGCGCCGCCGCCTCGGCGACACCGCCGGAGTCGGCTGCCGCCTTGGCCAGCGCGGCACCCGCCTGCGCGATGTCGACCTCGTAGCGTTCCCGCAGCGCGGGAGGCTCGGTGCCGGTGGAGAGGAACGCGCTCGCGGCCGTCGCGTCGGCGTCGGACAGCGACCGGTAGACCTGCTGCGCGGCCGCCGCCAGCGGTTCCCGGTGGTCGGTCAGCCCACCGATGATGTCCTTGCGGTCCTGGAAGGCGAACGCCCCGACGATGCCGGTGAGCAGCGACAACAGCACCAGCCCGACGGCGATGACGGACAGCCTGCCCGGCGTGGTCGCGGCCGATCGCACGATCGCGCGCACGGCCGCGGCCGGCAGGCCGAGCAGCCCGGCGAGACCGGTGCGCTCCTCCGGCGGCGCCGGAGCGGGCGCGGCCGGAGCCGGTGGCCGCTGCACGGTGCTCGTCATCGATCGATCCTCCCACCCCGTAACAACACGGGGGAGAACGTATCGGAGATACCCGCCGTCAGAGAAGCAGCCTGTGTCGGCGCGCCCCGGAAACTGAAAACGGGGCCGCCGGTGGCGGCCCCGTTCAGGGAAAAAGTCTGCGTGCCCGCTAGATCACGGAAACGGCGGTGGCCTGCGGCCCCTTCTGTCCCTGTGCGATCTCGAACTCCACGCGGGCGTTCTCCTCAAGGCTCTTGAAGCCGGCGCCCTTGATCTCCGAATAGTGCACGAAGACGTCGCCGCCTCCGTTGTCAGGAGTGATGAAGCCGAACCCCTTCTCGGAGTTGAACCACTTCACTGTTCCCTGGGTCATCAACTATCTCCATACGCAAAACAACGGGACGCCGTCCGGCGCCCCGGGTCCGAAGGGACCGCGCACAGTGAATCACCGATCACGGGTGGAAGCCAGCGAAAATGTCGCCCGTCACCCGTCGGGGTCGGCCGGCCGCAGCATCTGGCTCAGCCGGGTGTCCGGGCTGAGGACGTCCGGGTCGGTGCGGACGTCGATCACGCACGGCCGCTGCCGGACCAGCGCGCTGGCCAGGGCCGGTTCCAGCTCCTCCAGGTCGTTGACGGTGTAGCCGGCGGCGCCGAGCCCGCGGGCCCACGAGGCGAAGTCGATCGTGCCGACCGCCACCGACGACAGCCTGCCGTGCACCCGGGCCTGATGCATGGCGATGGCGCCGTACAGGCCGTTCTGGAACACGACCACGACGATCGGCGCGCGGTGGCGGACCGCGGTTTCCACTTCCTGGCCGGTCATCAGCGCGCCGCCGTCGCCGACCATGGCGACGACCGTCCGCTGCGGTTCGGCGAGTTTCGCCGCCAGCGCGGCGGGAACGGCGTAGCCCATCGCGCCGTTGCACGGCCCGAGTTGCGTGCGGGGCCGGGTGAAGCACCAGTAGCGGTGCACGAACGCGGCGAAGTTGCCCGCGTCGTTGGCGACGATGGTGTCGTCCGGCGCCAGTTCCCGCAGCGTCCGTACGACGTCGGCGGGGTGAACGGGACCGGAGCGCCCTCGGGGCGGCGGGGTCATGAAGTCGCGGACGGCCTGGCTGGCCACGACCAGGTTGCGCTTGCGCGGGGAGGCGGCAACCCGCAGCTCGGTGAGGAACTCGCCGATGTCGGCGTCCACGTGGAAGGTCAGGCCGCGCCTGCGTGGTCCCGGCCGGACACCGCCGACCATGACCAGCGGCTGGGTGGCGGCGGGGAACCGGTAGTTGCGGGTGGTCACCTCGTCGAGGCGGGTACCCAGCGCCAGCACGAGATCCGCCTGCTGCAACGCGATCAGCTGATCGTCGGAGACGCCGGGCCCGAGATGCCCGGCGTAATGCGAATGATCTTCGGGAAAAGCGTCCTGGCGGCTGAAGGCGTTGTACACCGCGAATCCGAGATGCTCGGCGACCTCGATCAGCGCCGAACGCGCTTCGCGCACGCCGCCACCCGCGATCACGGCCGGATAGCGGGAGTCGTCGACCAGCTTGCCGATCTCCGCGGCCAGCCTGCGGACCCCGCCGGGGCGCACCTCGCGTTCCGGCTCCGGCTTGGGACTGTCCACCCTGGCCGTCCAGAAGTCACTCGGCACGGCGAGGACGGCGGGTCCCTTGCGGCCGGTCGTCGCCACCCGCAGGGCCTCCAGGACCAGCCCGGGCACCTCGTCGGCCGAACTCGCCTGCCGGGTCCACTTCGCCAGCGGCTGGTACATCGCCGCGAGGTCGACCTCCTGCAGCGCGTCCGATCCGAGGTTGGCGGACGCGACCTGCCCGAGCAGCACGATCATCGGCGTCTCGTCCTGGTGTGCCGTGTGGACACCGATGGCCAGGTTCGACGCCCCCGGGCCACGCCCGGCGAGTGCGAGCGCGGGCGTTCCGCGTAGTTTCGCGTCCGCCTCGGCCATGAACGCCGCGCCGGCCTCGTGCCGAGTGGACACCACGGTCATCCGGGGTTCGGTGTGCAGGGCGTCGAAGAGGTCGAGAAAGGACTCACCGGGGACGGCGTAGGCGCGCCTGACCCTCGCATCGGCCAAGATCCGTACGACCTGCCGCGCGACGGTCGAGCCCATGTGGCGTCACCCTTCCCGTCCCCCATCGCGCGAAATATCGTACACGTGTACGGTCATTTCCCGCCGTAGCAGCATGACAGCTCCGGGCACGTGCGGCATAGGGCTTTCGGCCCTGTCCGGGCCTACGGTGTTCTCCGTGACCGCTTCGCTTTACCCGCACTGGGAGCTGATGCCGACCCGGTGGAAGGACAACGACGTGTACGGGCACGTCAACAACGTCGTCCACTACTCGCTGATGGACACGGTGATCAACCGCTGGCTGATCGAGCGTGGCGAGCTGGACATCGAGCACGGCGAGGTCATCGGGTTGTGTGTGGAGTCACACTGCAACTACCACGGGTCGGTCGCGTTCCCGGACGTGCTCGCCGTGGGGCTGCGGGTGGGCCATCTCGGCCGGTCCAGCGTGCGGTACGAGATCGGCATCTACCGGTCGGCGGACTCCGCGCCCGAGGGGGACCCGGTGGCGGAGGGGCACTTCGTGCACGTCTTCGTCAACCGCTCGACCCGCCGTCCGGTGCCCCCCGACGGCCCGTTGCGCGCCGCACTGGAGGCCCTCCGGACCTCGTGACGGCCGTCAGGCGGCGGCGATGAAGACGGGCTTGCCGACCAGGGACGTGTCCGCGGCCGCGCGCAGGAGGTAGGCGGCGACGTCGGGGCGGCGGATGCTGAACCCGCCGCGGACGTTGGCGCCGACCCGGCTGCGCACGCGGCCGGTGTACGGCTTGTCCCGCAGCCGCGGCGGGCAGACGATGGTCCAGTCCAGCCCGCTGTCCTCCACGACCCGCTCGGCCCGCGCCATGTCAGCGAACTGGTGCCGCAGCATCCTGCCGACGAGCGGCTTGAGCACGCCCCGGACCAGCACCCCGTCGCCCTCGGTGTGGAACCCGCTCGCGGTCACCACCAGCAGCCGCCGGGTGCCTGCCGCCCGCATGGCGGTGACGATGGACCGCACGCCGTCGGTGACCACCGTCGTCGGCCCGCTCCCCCGTGGCCCCAGCGAGCAGAACACGGCGTCCCGGCCGGCCACCGCCGGTTCGATCGCGGCCGGGTCCATGACGTCGGCGGTCAGCACCTCGAGGCGGTCGTGCGGGCCGGCGTCCAGCCGCGCCGGGTCGCGGACGACGGCCGTGACGTCGTGCCCCGCGTCGAGTGCCTGCCGCACGACCTGGACGCCGACCCCACCGGTCGCGCCGAAGACCGTCACCCGCATCGTCCGCCTCCTCGGTTAGTGAACACTCACCAACTATAGTGGGTAAGCACTCACCCACCCGTCAAGCGGGAGAGCCGATGGACACCAGGGCGAAGATCGTCGAGGCCGCCGCGCGGGTCCTGCGCGAGCAGGGTTTCGCCCGCGCGACCACCAAGGAGATCGCCCGCGCGGCCGGCTACTCCGAAGCGGCGCTGTACAAGCACTTCCGCGACAAGACGGAGATCTTCACCACCGTGCTGGCCGAGCAGTCGCCCGGCCTGCTCACGACGCTGGTCGAACTCGTCGACAACCCCACCGGGGCGACGTTGCGGGCCAACCTGACCAGGGTCGCGGTGGCCGCCATGGAGTTCTACGCCGACACCTTCCCGATGGCCGCGTCGGTGTTCTCCTCCCGGGAACTACTCGACGCGCACCGGACCAGGCTCGGCGAACTGGGCCGCGATCCCAGCCACGTGATCGACGTACTGGCGCGTTACCTGAGCACCGAACAGCGGCTGGGCAGGCTGCGGGCGGGCGACGAGCCGAGGGCGATCGCGTCGCTGCTGCTCGGTGCCTGCTTCCAGCAGGGCTTCCTCATCGCCTTCGGGGGAACGACGCCGCGCAGGGCGGAACTGGAGACGCTGGCGGGAACGCTCGTCGCGCCGCTGGTCATCGCTCCTGCGCGCGCATCTCGCGCCAGCGGTCGATGAGCATGGGGATCTCCTTGCCGAGATAGGCGAAGAACTCGCGGGTCTCGGCCAGCCGCCTGCCCGCCTCGCTGTCCTCGCCGACCGAGGCCGCGCCCCGCTCCAGCACCTCCGCGAGGTGCCGGTACACGCGGTCCTTGTGGCTGAGCACCTCGTACCAGGAATCGTCACCGATCACGTAGTGGTCCCGGCGCTCACCCGGCTCACGGGTGCGCCGCACGAGACCAACCTGGGCGAGGTAGCGCACGGCGCCGGACACGGCTGCCGGGCTGATCTGAAGGGACTCGGCGATGTCACCCGCCGTCATGCTGCCGGTCTCGCTGACCAGCAACGCGCTGAGCACACGGGACGGCATGCGCTGCATACCGGCCTGGTGGAGGATCAGCGCGAAGTCCTCCACGAACTTCCGCGCGGCGGCTGGATCACGCTGGGACTGTGGCCTGCTCGACATGACGATCATCCTCTCCGGGCGGGGCGGCGAGGGTCACCCCATCCATACATTTTCTTAACTTCACAACTTTGTAAATTGAGCGTAGCTTGAGGCCATGGACAACGCCATCGCCATCTCCGGCCTGCACAAATCGTTCGGCCGGACCAAGGCCCTCGACGGCCTTGACCTCAACGTCGCCACCGGCGAAGTACACGGGTTTCTGGGGCCCAACGGCGCGGGCAAGTCGACCACCGTCCGCGTTCTGCTCGGACTCCTGCGTGCCGACTCCGGCGCCGTCCGCCTGCTCGGCGGCGACCCGTGGAAGGACGCGGCGAGCCTGCACCGGCGGCTGGCCTACGTACCCGGCGACGTCAACCTGTGGCCGAATCTCTCCGGCGGCGAGGTCATCGACCTGCTCGGCCGGCTGCGTGGCGGGCTGGACCAGCGCCGCCGCAAGGAACTCATCGAGCGCTTCGAGCTGGACCCCAAGAAGAAGGGGCGCACCTACTCCAAGGGCAACCGGCAGAAGGTCGCCATCGTCGCGGCACTCGCGTCCAATGTGGACCTGCTGATCCTGGACGAGCCGACCTCCGGCCTCGACCCGCTCATGGAGGCCACGTTCCAGTACGCCATCCAGGAAGAACGCGAGCAGGGCCGCACCGTGCTGCTGTCCAGTCACATCCTCGCCGAGGTCGAGGCGCTGTGCGACCGGGTGAGCATCATCCGCAACGGGCGCACGGTCGAGACCGGGACGCTGGCCGACCTGCGGCACCTCACCCGCACGTCGATCACCGCGGAGCTGGCCGGGGCACCCAACGGCCTGTCCGGCCTGCGGGACATCCACGACCTGCGCATCGACGGCAACCGGGTCCGGTTCGACGTCGAGACCCACTCGCTGGACGAGGCGCTGCGGCAGCTGACCCAGGTCGGCGTGCGCAGCCTGACCAGCCAGCCGCCGACGCTGGAGGAGCTGTTCCTCCGCCACTACACCGAGGCGGCGGCGAAATGACCGCGACGCTCGACCGCCCCGCGCACCACGCCGCGCAGCGGACGGGCAACCTGACCGGCACCTGGCAGCTGGTCCGGCTCGCCCTGCGCAGGGACCGCGTCATCCTGCCGTTGTGGATCCTGCTGCTCAGCTTCACGCCGGCGGGCAGCGCGGGCGCCTACGACCAGCTCTACCCCAACCCCGCCGAGCGGGAGATGCTGTCGGCGACGCTCGGGGCGAACCCGTCGGTCGCCGTCGTCTACGGCCCGGCGTTCGACCTGTCCACGGCCGGCGGCTTCACCGCCTGGCGCATGGGCAGCTTCCTGGCCGTGTTCATCGGGCTGATGGCGGTGTTCACCGTCACCAGGCATACCAGGGCCGAGGAGGACACCGGACGGCTGGAACTGCTCAGCGCGGGCGTGCTCGGCCGGTACGCGGCACTGACCGCCGCGATCGTCGTCAGCGGCGGGACCAGCCTGATCGTCGGCTTCGCGCAGGCGGGTTCGCTCGTCGGCACGGGCCTGCCCGCGGCGGGTTCGTGGGCGTTCGGCCTGTCG
Organism: Amycolatopsis suaedae; assembly: GCF_004214935.1. GTDB lineage: Bacteria > Actinomycetota > Actinomycetes > Mycobacteriales > Pseudonocardiaceae > Amycolatopsis > Amycolatopsis suaedae. The sequence continues at coordinate 505,556 of NZ_SFCC01000002.1, read as the reverse complement.
ACAGCGGCAGCGGGCCTGGTGTTCACCGCGGTCGCCGCCGTCGCCGTCCAGGTCGCCGAGTACTCGCGTACCGCCAACGGAATCGGCGCGACCGTGCTGGGCGCGGCGTTCCTGCTGCGGGCGGTCGGCGACTCGACGACCGACGTGACCTGGCTGTCCTGGCTCTCGCCGGTCGGCTGGGCCCAGCAGATCCGGCCGTACGCCGGTGAACGCTGGTGGGTACTGGCACTGCCGGTCGTGCTGACGCTCGTGCTCGCCGCCGTCGCGTACTCCCTGCTGCCCCGCCGTGATCTCGGCACCGGCATCCTGCCGCCGCGACCGGGCCCTTCGGCGGCCGCCAGCAGCCTGAGCAGCCCGCTCGCACTCGCCTGGCGCCTGCACCGCGGGGCGCTGATCGGCTGGACGGTCGGCATGGCGGTCGTCGGCGCGACGTTCGGGTCGATCGCCAACGGAATCGGCGGGATCGTCGGCGCCAGCGAGCAGACCAGGCAGATGTTCGAGAAGCTCGGCGGCTCCAGCGGCATCATCGACGCGTTCCTGGCCACGATGACCGGCATGTTCGGCATGGTGACCGCGATCTACGGCGTGCAGGCCGTGCTGCGCATGCGGTCCGAGGAGACCGCGGTGCGTGCCGAGCCGCTGCTGGCCACCCGGGTGAGCAGGCTGCGCTGGACGCTCAGCCACCTGACGTTCGCGTTGCTCGGCCCGGTGTTCGTGACGGCGGTCGCCGGGTTCGCCATGGGTGCCGGGCACGGCTTGCGCGTGGGGGACCTCTGGGGCACCGTCGCCGACGTCTTCGGCGGCACGCTGGTCCAGCTGCCTGCGATCTGGGTGGTCATCGGGGTCGCCATGGTGCTGTTCGGCGTGCTGCCGAAGTACACGATCCTCGCCTGGGCGGTGGCGATCGGGTGCGTGCTGCTCACGTTGTTCGGCCCGATCCTGGGGCTGAGCGAGGCGTTCCTGAACATCTCGCCGTTCTCGCACATCCCCAAGGTGCCCGGCGGTGACGTCACCGCGCCGCCGCTGCTGTGGCTGTCGGCGATCGCCGCCGTCGCGCTGGTCGCAGGACTCGCGGCGTTCCGCAGGCGCGACGTCGGCTAGGGCCCATGCCGTGAAGGGGGCCCTCACAGCGTCTGATGCCGTGAGGGCCCCCTTCACGGCAACGTCCGCGGGTCAGCCACGCAGCGCGGTGACTATCGGGGTCAGCTCCGGGTCGCCGTGGACCTCGTCCAGCGCGCGCTTCAGCGCCGCGGCGTAGTCCGGCTCGGCTTCGGCGTGGCGAGACCGGCCGTGCTCGGTGATCGCGGTGTAGACGCCGCGCCGGTCGTCCTCGCAGATGTCCCGCTCGCTCAACTCGTCGCGCTCCAGCCGCGCTACCAGCCTGCTGACCGAACTCTGGTCGAGCCCGATCGCCCCGGCGAGTTCCTGGATGCGCAAGCTGCCGCTCGCGGAGTTGACCAGTGCGTCGAGCGCCCTGAACTCGGTCAGCCCGAGACCATGCCGGCGCACGACCCTGGCCAGCTCGTGTTCGACCCGGTTGTGCAACGCCAGCAGGCGCTTCCAGGCCACCGTCTCGGTGCTCACTTGACACAGCATACCTGCACACGCATTATCTGCATGTACATGCACTTAATCGTCGCCTGAACGAGAGGAGCACACGATGAGCGAGCGGAAGTTCCTGTTCGTACTGGGCAGCGCCCGGCGGGACGGCAACACCGAGAAACTGGCCAGGGAGGCCGCACTGCAGCTACCGAACGACGTGCGCCAGGAATGGCTGCACCTCGACGACCTGCCGCTGCCGCCGTTCGCCGACATCCGGCACGCCGGCCTCGACTACCCCGAACCCGAGGGCAACGCGAAGGTCCTGCTGGACGCGACACTGTCGGCGACCGACCTGGTGATCGCGTCGCCGGTCTACTGGTACAGCGTGTCCGCGACGACCAAGCTGTACCTGGATCACTGGACCGCCTGGATGGAGCGCGACGACATCGACTTCAAGCGCCACATGGCAGGCAAGACGTTGTGGGGCGTCTCGGTGCTCGCCGAGCCGAGGAAGATGGCCGACCCGCTGGTCGGCGTGCTCCGGCAGACGGCCTCCTACCTGCACATGCGCTGGGGTGGCATGCTGGTCGGCATCGGCAGCAGGCCGGGCCGCGTCGAGGCCGACACCGAGGTGATGACCCAGGCGAAGACGTTCTTCGCCGCCTAACGTGAGGGGGTGCGGGTCGATCGGAGACAGGTCGTACGAGCTCGGCTGGCGGCGCACGGACTGCACCGCCGGGCACCCGCCGGGGAGTTGCTCGCCGCGGCAGGCCGGGCGGGCGTGCAGCACACGCCGCCGGGCTCGGCGGCACTGACCCTCCACACGCGACTGGACGGGCTCACGCCCGGGGACGTCTCGGCCGCGCTGCTCGACAGCAAGGACCTGATCCAGGTGTGGAGCCTGCGTGGCGCGCCGCACGTGGTGCCGACCACCGACGCCGCCGTGTTCACCGCGGGCCTGCGGCCCGACGACGAGGAGTCGTGTGCGCGGTTCATCCAGGGCGCGCGTGACCACCTGACGAAGTTCGGGCTCGACGCGAGCACCGCCGTCCGGCTCACCCTCGACGCGTTGCCGGACGCACTCGACGGCACGCCGACCAAGGACGAGCTGGGGCAACGGCTGGCGAAGCTGGTCCGCCCGGAGATCTCGCCGAAGAAGGTGTGGGACTCCCCGGACGGCCTGCGGTCCAACACCCACGGCGAGAGCCTCGTGCGCTTCGCGCTCTACGTCGCCGGTCTGTCCGCGACCGTGTGTTTCGTCCCGGAGACCTCACCGGCCCGGTTCACCTCCACCCGGGAGTGGCTGGGAAAACCGTTGCCGCACAACGACGACGCCCGCGCCGAGCTGGTCAGGCGGTTCCTGCGCTGTCACGGTCCGGCGGGCCCGGGCGCGTTCGCGTGGTGGACCGGTGCGTCACCCGCGTTCGCCGAACGGTCGTGGGCCCTGGTGGCCGGCGAGTTGACCGAGGTCGACTACGCGGGCCGCCGCTGCTGGGCCGTCGACGCCGACCTGCTGCGTGATCCACCGGAGCCGGACGGCGTCCGGCTGCTCCCGCCCTACGACCCGTACCTGGCCACGAAGGACAAGGCGACGGTAGTGCCGGACAAGGCGTGGCACCAGCGGGTGTGGCGGTTCTCCGGCAACCCCGGCGTAGTGCTGGACCGGGGCGAGTTCGCCGGTGTGTGGCGGCCACGCAAGCAGGGCAGGCGGCTGACCGTCCGCGTCGAGACGGCGGCCGATCTGCCCCGCCGCACCCGGGAGGCGCTCGAGCGGGAGGCCGCGTCGATGGCGCCCTTCCGCGACGTTGACACAGTGTCCGTCGAGTTCTGAGGCGATCCGTCACTCGCAGCCGACGCCGTCGTCGTCGCGGTCCAGGTGCGGGGCGTAGCCGGGGTCGCCCCGGTACACCGGTGCCGCACCGGCCTTCCGCGCCTCGGTGCAGTTCTTGTAGTAGACGCTCGCCGGTTCCTCCTTGGGCGTCGTGGCCTTCTTCTTCGGAGTCGGAGCAGGCGGCGGATCAGGCGGATCCAGCAACTCCGTCACGACCGGCGCCGACGTGGTGGTCGTCGGTGAAGTCGTCACCGACGTCGGCGACTGGGTGACAGTGACCTGCGAGATCACCGTTCTCGTTGCCGGTGCCCCGGGGTCCTGGCCCGACATTCCACACGCGGACAACAGCACGCCGGCGGCAAGGGCGATCAGCACTCTTCTCATGCCACACAACTCGCTTCGATCAGGCGGGTTGTTATGGCATGGCACGATTCGCCGCCTTGCCGTCACCGTACGGATACATGGCCACATAACCGCAGGTCAGCGAAACGCGAATCGTGATTCGCATATTTTGCGATTCCGGAATCGGGGGGTATCTTCGAATCCGGCCGGAAATCCCGGCCTCAAACCGAGTGCCTTCCGCGCTAGACCCATGCCTTCTCCGGGAGCGAATGTGTCCACATTGGACAAGCAGTACACCCATGCCATCTCAGCTTCGGGACTGGTGAAGAACTTCGGCAAGAAACGAGCGGTCGACGGCGTCGACCTGACCGTCCCGCAGGGCGTCGTCTACGGCGTCCTCGGCCCGAACGGGGCCGGCAAGACGACCACCATCCGCATGCTCGCCACCCTGCTCAAGCCGGACGCCGGCACGGCGACGGTGTTCGGCCACGACATCCGCACCGAGGCGGACGCGGTCCGCAGCCGCATCGGGCTGACCGGCCAGTTCGCGGCCGTCGACCAGGGCATGACCGGGTTCGAGAACCTGGTCATGCTGGGCAGGCTGCTCGGTTACTCCCGCGCGGCCGCCAAACGGCGGGCCGACGACCTGCTCGAGGCGTTCGAGCTCACCGAGGCCGCCCACAGGCAGGCCAAGACCTACTCCGGCGGGATGTACCGGCGGCTGGACACCGCGGCGAGCATCGTGGTGACACCGGACCTGCTGTTCCTCGACGAACCGACCACCGGCCTGGATCCCCGCAGCCGCAACCAGGTCTGGGAGATCGTGCGGGCGGTGATCGGCACCGGGACGACGGTCCTGCTCACCACCCAGTACCTGGAGGAGGCCGACCAGCTGGCCGACCGGATCGCCGTGATCGAGACCGGCAAGGTCATCGCCGAGGGCACGGTCGGCGAGCTGAAGTCCTCGGTCGGCGCCAGCGTCCTGCACGTCCGGCTACGGGACGCCGGGCGCAGGGACGAGGCGATCACCGTGCTGTCCCGGGCACTCGACACGACCGTCCGCCCCGAGTCCGACCCGGTGGCCCTCTCGGCGTCGGCCCACGACGACGAGCGGGCCGCGAACGCACTGGCCGTCCTCACCGGCGCCGGCATCTCCGTCGCCGCCTTCTCCCTCGCACAGCCCAGCCTCGACGAGGTTTTCCTCGCCCTGACCGGACACACCGCGACCGAATCGGAGGAAGCCGCCTGATGACCACCGTGATCGAAACCCCAGCCACCACCTCGAAAGCGGCACTGCAGCGGGTGCTCACCGAGCGGGAACGCCCGCCGCGGCCCAGCGTGCTGTCCTCGGTCGGGACGTTCGCCTGGCGGGCGATGATCTCTTTCAGGCACGCTCCCGAGCAGCTGCTGGACGTGCTGTTCATGCCGATCATCGGCCTGATCATGTTCAACTTCCTGTTCGGCGGGGCCATCGCCGGATCGACCGGCGACTACCTGCAGTTCCTGCTGCCGGGAATCCTGGTGCAGAACATCATCCTGATGAGTGTCTACACCGGAGCGTCGCTCAACCACGACGTCACCAAGGGCATCTTCGACCGGTTCCGGACGCTGCCGATCTGGCAGCCGTCGGCACTGGTCGGCGCGCTCGCCGGGGACGTCACCCGGTTCGTGATCACGATGGCGATCCTCGTCGGGTTCGGCATGGTGCTCGGGTTCCGGGCCGGTGCCGGGCTGACCGGGATCCTGCTGGCCGGGCTGGTGCTGCTGCTGTTCGCGTTCAGCGTCGGCTGGATCTTCACCGCGGTCGCGCTGGTGGTCCGCACGCCGGAGTCGGTGAGCGGCACGAGCATGATGGTGCTGTTCCCGATGACGTTCATCAGCAACATCTTCGCCCCGCCTGCCACCATGCCCGGCTGGATGCGGGCCATCGTGGAGGTCAACCCGGTCAGCCACGCCGCGACGGCCGTACGCGGCCTGGTCCACGGGACGGCCACGGCCGGCCAGATCGGGCTGGTCCTGCTGTGGTGCGCGGTGCTGACCGTCGTGTTCGGTTCGCTGACGGCGTTCCTGTACCGCCGCAAGCAGTGAGCGAAACCTGGCGCCGGGCCTACTCGCCCGGCGCCAGGTGCGCACTCACCGGAACCACAAGGGGCGTACCGGAGACGGGATCGTCGAGCACCCTCGCGTTCAGCCCGAACACCTCGTCGAGCAGGCTCTCGGTGAGCACGTCGGCGGGCGCCCCCTCGGCGACGACCTTCCCGTCCCGCATGGCGACCAGCACCTGCGCGTAGCGGGCGGCGAGGTTGAGGTCGTGCAGCACCATCACCACCGTGGTGCCGCGTTCGGCGTGCAGCCGGTAGACCAGGTCGAGCACGTCGATCTGGTGAGCCAGGTCGAGGTAGGTGATCGGCTCGTCGAGCAGCAGCAGGCCGGTGTCCTGGGCGAGCGTCATCGAGATCCACGCCCGTTGCCGCTGGCCGCCAGAGAGCTGATCGACGGCCCGTTCGGCGAACGGCTCCATGCCGGTCATCCGCAGTGCGGCGGTGACGGCGTCCTCGTCGGACGAGGTCCACTGCCGGTACCACGCCTGGTGCGGGTGCCTGCCGCGGCTGACCAGGTCGGCGACGGTCAGTCCCTCCGGCGCGACCGGTGCCTGCGGCAGCAGGCCGACGCTCTTCGCCACCTCCCGCGTCGGCATCCGGTCGATGCGCTTGCCGTCCAGCAGCACCGCGCCGTCCTTCGGCGCGAGCAGCCTGCCCAGCCCACGCAGCAGGGTCGATTTGCCGCAACCGTTCGGGCCGATGATGGCGGTGACCTGCCCGGTCAGGACCTCCAGATCGAGGCCGTCGACCACGGTCCGGTCGCCGTAGCCGAGGCGCAGCGCCCTGGCTTCGAGTCTCATGCGGTGGCCTCCCGGCGCGTGCGGACGAACAGGAAGATCAGGTACGGCGCGCCGAGCACGGCGGTCAGTACGCCGACCGGCAGATCGGCCGCGCCGGGCAGGACGCGGACCAGCAGGTCGGCCGTCACGGTGAGCAGGGCGCCCAGCACCAGCGAGCCAAACAGCGGCGGCTGGGCGGACCTGGTCAGCCGCAAGGCGATCTGTGGCGTCGCCAGCGCGACGAACGCGATCGGACCGGACGCGGCGGTGGCGACGGCGGCCAGCCCGGCGGCCAGCAGCAGCAAGCCACCACGGGCGGCGTCCACCCGGATGCCGAGGCCGCGAGAGGTCTCGTCGCCGAACTGGAGTCCGCCGACGGTCCGTCCGCACACCAGCGTGATCGGCACGAGCACGGCCAGTGCCAGCAGCACCGGCCCGACGGCCTCCCAGCCGACGTCACCGAGGTTGCCGACGAGCCAGGTCGTCGCGCGGGCGGCGTCGTCGACATCGCCGACGGTCAGCAGCCAGTAGGTGACGTTGTAGCCGACCGCCGAGATGCCGATGCCGATCAGCACCATGCGGTAGCCGTCGAGACCGCGGCGCCAGGACAGGACGTACAGCGCGATCCCGGCGAGCAGCCCGCCGATCAGCCCGGCCAGCGGCACGCCGAGCGCCCCGGCCAGGCCGCTGATCTGGCCGTAGTTGCCGGACAGCGTGATCACCGCGACCGCGCCGACACCCGCGCCCCAGGTGATGCCGAGGACGTCTGGGCTGGCCAGCGGGTTACGGGCGATGGTCTGGAACAACGCGCCGGACAGGCCGAACGCCGCACCGACCAGGATGCCGGTCAGGGTGCGGGGCATGCGCAGGTCGAACACGATCGCCGCCTCGCGCCGGGTACCGCCGCCCACCAGCGTGCGCAGTACGTCGCCGAGCCCGATGCGGGACGTCCCGAGCGTGATGTTGAGCGACGCGACGAGTACCAGCAGCGCCAGCGCGACGACCACCACGACGATGACTCTCGGGCGGAACGTCCACGCGAACGGTCCGGCGGCGAGGACCCTGCGGCCCGGCAGCGACGTCTTCACAGGCGCACCATGCCCTTCCGCCGGACCAGGACGATGAACGCGGGCGCGCCGATCAGGGCCAGCAGGATGCCGACCTCGAAGGTGTCACCGCTCACCACCCGGCCCAGCACGTCGGCGGACAGCAGCAGGACCGCGCCGAGCACCGCGGAGAACGGCACCAGCCAGCGGTAGTCCGGGCCGGTGACGGCCCTGGCGACGTGCGGAACGACCAGGCCGAGGAACGCGATCGGCCCGCACGCGGCGACAGCCGCGCCGGTCAGCAGCGTGATCGCCAGAACGCCGACCGCGCGGGTCCAGCGCACCCGCTGGCCCAGTGCGGTGGCGACGTCGGTGCCGAGCGCGAGCGTGTTCATGCCCGGCGCGTTCGCCACCGCGAGGACCAGGCCCACCAGCAGGAACGGCAGGATCTGCGTCGCGGTGGTGTAGTCGCGCCCGGCGATGGACCCGACATGCCAGAAGCGGTAGGTCTCCATGCCCTGCCGGTCGGCGAGCACCATCGTCGCCACCAGCCCGTGCAGCAGCGCCGACACCGCCGCACCGGCCAGCGCGAGCGTGACGGGCGTCGAGCCGCGGCCACCCACCGAGCCGAGCGTGAACACGACGACGCTGGCGACGAGTGCCCCGGCGAAACCGAACCAGACGTAGGCGTACAGGTTGTGCACGTCCAGCGTCACGACCGCGAGGACGACGGCGAAGGCCGCGCCCTGGTTGACGCCGAGCAGGCCGGGGTCGGCGAGCGGGTTGCGGGTGTGTCCCTGCATGAGCGCGCCCGCCGCGCCGAGGGCGAGGCCGACCAGCAGCCCCAGGACCGTGCGGGGCACGCGTAGCGAGCGGATCACGATGTCGGTCTCGCTGCCGGTGGGCGCCGTGATCGCCTGCCACACGACGTCGAGCGGGATGGCCCGCGCGCCGAGCGCGACGCTCGCGACGAGGACGGCCAGCAGTGCCACGCAGGACAGGCCCAGCCAGCGTCCCCGATGCTCCACGACTCGTCCCCTGTCCCACGGTTAAGCTGCGTTAGCCTAGCCAAGCCTAAGAACTCGGGAGACCCGCATGAGGTACCAGGCGTGTGTCGTGGCCGCGGCTCTGCTGCTCGCGGGGTGCGGTGGCGGTGAACCAGCGCCTGCCGAGCCTGCCGCGGGTGGTGCGGGGTTCCCGAGGACCGTCGATCACGCCATGGGCAGGACGACCATCGAGGCGCAGCCGAAGAAGGTCGCCGCGCTCGACGCGACCTACGTCGGCGCCGCGATGGCGCTGGAGACCGAGGTCGTGGCGTTCACGAAGTTCTCCGCCTACGGCGACGCGCTGCCGCCCTACCTCGGCGAGGACGCCAAGCGGTTCGGCGCCGCCGCCAAGCCCATCGGCGCGCTGGAGACGCCGAACGTCGAGCAGCTGCACGACATCGCGCCGGATCTGATCATCTCGGCCAAGGTGCGGCACGAGAAGCTGTACAACGAGCTGACCGGCGTCGCGCCGACGGTCTTCAGCGAGACGACCGGCGCGACCTGGAAGGACAACCTCCGGCTGCTGGGCAGGGCCCTTGGCAAGGAGGAGCTGGCCGAGCGGAGGCTGGCCGCCTACGCGGAGCGGGCGCGGGCCGTCGGCGAGGCGGTCAAGGCGAAGCTGGGCAGGCCGGCGACGGCGTCGCTGGTGCGGTTCGTCGAGGGCGAGCCGACGCTGCGGCTGTACACCAGCAACTCGTTCCCCGGAATCGTGCTCGCCGACGCCGGCCTGACCCGCCCGCAGGGCCAGCCCGACCTGCCCGACAAGATCTCGGTGAACCTCAGCCAGGAGGACATCGGGAAGGTCGACGCCGACCAGATCTTCGTGTCCACCTGGACCGACCCGGACGAGCAGGGCGTCGACGTCAAGGCGCAGTTCCAGGCCAACCCGCTGTGGGGCACGTTGAAGGGCAAGCGAACCGAGGTCGAGGACGGCGTGTGGGTCGGCTCGGTGAGCCTGCACGGTGCCCACGCCATGCTCGACCAGATCGCGCAGCACTTCGGCGTCCCCGTCCCGCCGCGCGGCTGACGGAATCAGCGCGCGAGCGTCCGGCGGCGTTGTTCGACCTTGCGGATCGCCCAGAAGCTGACCAGCACCGCGACGAACGTCAGCGGCCAGCCCATCAGCAGCCTGGTGACGCCCAGTGCGTCGACCTGGTCGGCGTCGTAGAGCCAGTTCTCCACCGAGAACCGGGTGAAGCACAGTGCCGACCAGAACAGGGTGGCCGCGTCGTAGTAGTGGCGCGAGCGGCGGTCGCGGCGCCACGACGTGCCCTGGCCGTTGAGTCCCGACCAGGCCAGCCCGATCAGCGGCCACCGCACCAGCACCGACAGCAGCAACGCCGACCCGATGGTCAGCGTGATGTAGATGCCCCACAGGTAGTAGCCCTTCGCGGCACCGACGAGCACGGCGACCATCGACGAGACGAGCACCCCGCCGAGGCCGGCGAACGCCGCGGTCAGCTTCTGCCCGCGCAGCAGCTGCACGACGCCGACGGCCACCGCCGCCCCGACCGAGGCGAAGATCGCCGGCCACATGCCGGTCAGCGCGTTGACCACCACGAAGGTGACCACCGGGACCGTCGTCAGGACCACGCCGGGCACCCGCCCGATGTGGTTCCACGCGGCGGTCAACTGCTCCTGGAACGTCTCCGGAGCCTTGGTCATTCGTCCCCCTCGAAAATCCGGTCGAGATACGTCCGCAGCATCCGTCGCGCGGACTCGGCGTCGAACACGTGCGGCATGGTCACCATGTAGTTGGACAGGCCGTCGAGAAACGCGGTCAGCGCCATCGCCTCCAGCGCCGGATCGACCTTCCGGGTCAGTTCGCCGAGCGTCCGCGAGGCCGCGAACGCCCGGTCGACACCGGCCAGCTGACGGTCGATGGCGGCGCGGTGCATCGCGGCCATTTCCGGATCGGTCAGGGTGACCGGGAGAAACGCCAGCCACACCGCGGCCTCGTCGCGGCGATCGTCGTCCAGCGGCAGCAGCAACTCCGCGAGCTGACGGAGCGCCTCCCGCAGCGGGCGGACCGACCGCACGTCGTCCACCCGCCGCTCGGTCCGGTCGAGCAGTGCCTCGACCGCGAACCGGAGCAGGTCGGTCTTCGACCGGAAGTAGCTCTGCACGAGGCCGACCGACACCCCCGCCTCGTCGGCGACGTTCACCAGCTTGGCCCCGGCCAGGCCGTCCCGGGCCACCACCCGCAACAGGGCGTCGGCCACCTGCATGCGACGGGTTTCGGCGTCAGCGGTGCGAACCATGCCTGAATAATACCATGATATTTTTTAGCGAACAGACCAGTCGAGATGCACCTGAATGGGGTAATACCGGCATCTGGACCGTACGCCCGGTCAGGGTTAGCGTGACGCGGGTAACAGCCCACTGACGTGCTGTCCCCACCACATTGCGAGGGTTTCCGCATGGCCAGCCCCACCACCGAACCCGCCCAACCCGAAGCCGGCGGCGGAATCGCTCGCCGCAGCTTCCTGACGTTCCTGGTCGCCGCGCCCACCCTGACGATCGCCACCAACCTCGGCGCCGACGCCCCCGCGGGCGCGCAGGTGCCGAGCCTGCCCGGGCCCGCCGACATCGTCGACCTCGGCGACATTCTGATTCTCGCCGGCACGCCGACGGCGAACATGCTGGTCCTGGAGGTCAGCGAGGACGACCGCGTGCGCCTGTACCTGCCGCGCGCCGAAGTCGGCCAGGGCATCACCACCGCGGTGGCGATGCTGGTCGCCGAGGAGCTTTCGATCCCGCTGGACCGCGTCGAGGTGCCGCTGTCCGACGCCCGCTCGGAACTGCTGTTCAACCAGCTCACCGGCGGCTCCAACACGATCCGCTCGGTCTACGGCCCGGTGCGCTCGGCCGCGGCCGCCGCACGGGCCCGGCTGCTCACCGCCGCCGCCGAGCGCTTCGACGCCCCGGCCGGCCGACTGTCCATAAGGGACGGTGCCGTGCTCGCGCCGGGCGGTCAGCGTGCCCGGTTCGGCGAGCTGACCGTCGCCGCCGCCAAGGTCAGCCGCTCGGCCGTGGCGGTGACGCCGAAGAAGGAGTCCGAGCACGAACTGGTCGGCACGCCGGTCAACCGGATCGACGCCCGTGCCATGGTCACCGGCAAGCAGCGGTACACCCTCGACCTCGACGTCGTTCCCGGCGCGTTGCCAGCCGTCGTCCGGCATCCGCCGACGATCCGCGGCACCGTCCGCAGCGTCGACGACTCGGCCGCCCGCGCGATGCCGGGCGTGGTCGACGTCGTGAAGGTGCCGACCGGGGTCGCGGTGATCGCGGAGACGTTCGGCCAGGCCATCGCCGCCAAGGACAAGCTGAAGGTCACCTGGAACCCGGGACCGAACGCGAACCTGTCCGACGACGACGTCCGGGAGAAGCTCCGGGCGGCAGCACTGCCGTTCGTCGTGCCGCCGCTGCTGACGCAGCACGTCGACGCCGAGTTCGACTTCGCGTTCGTCAGCCACGCGCCGCTGGAGACCAACTCCGCCATCGCCGACGTGCGAGCGGACCGTGCGGAGATCTGGTCGTCGCTGAAGTCGCCGATCGTGGCCAAGCAGACGATCGCGCGGGAGATCGGCCTGCCGGAGAACAAGGTCACCGTGCACGTCGTGCAGGGTGGCGGCTCGTTCGGCCGCAGGCTGTTCTTCGACGGCGCGCTCGAGGCCGCGCACGTGTCCAAGGCCGCGGGCAGGCCGGTCAAGCTGATGTGGACCCGCATCGACGACATGCGGCACGGCCGCGCTCGCGGTGCCACCCACCACAAGATCCGGGCGACGTTCGCGCTGGGCAACGTGCTCACCTACGAGCACAGGGTGGCCAGCGTCGAGACCGACCTGCGGCACGGCCTCGGCGAGATCCTCACCGCCACCGCCGCGTCGCTGCCGGTCGGCGGCAACCTCAGCTTCGCGCAGACGGTCTTCCTCACCACGGTCAAGACGCCCTACAACTTCGGCGTGGTGACCAACCTGCTCAACGAGGTCGCGCTGCCGCTGAACACCGCGAGCTGGCGCTCGGTCTACTCGGCCACCGCCCGCGGCGCCGAGGAGATCATGGTCGACGAGATCGCGGCCAAACTGGGCAAGGACCCGTACCAGTTCCGCAGGGCCAGCCTGAAGAACGACAAGCAGCGGGCCGTGCTGGACAAGGTCGCCACCGCCGGTCAGTGGGGCAAGGCGATGCCGAAGGGGTTCGCGCAGGGCATCGGTTTCCACGAGGAGTACAAGTCCCGGACCGCGTGCCTGGTCGAGATCGACGCCCGCGACCCGAAGAAACCGAGGGTGACCAGGGCGACGATCGCGGTCGACGTCGGCAGGCCGATCAACCCGCGTGGCCTGGAGGCGCAGATGCTCGGCGGGCTGACCGACGCCATCGCCACCACGCTGCGCGCGGGGCTGCACCTGGACAAGGGGCTGCCGCTGGAGGGCAGCTACTCGCAGTTCCACTACGCGCGGCAGAAGGACGCGCCGCCGAAGGTGCAGGTCTTCGTGCTGCCCGCGAACGGCGAACCCGGCGGAGCCGGTGAGCTGGGTGTCCCGGCCGCGGTGGGGGCCATCGCCAACGCCTACGCACGGGCGACCGGCACCAAGCCACGCCGCTTCCCGATCAACTTCGACGTCGACTTCGAGCCGTTCCCGCGCTGAGAGGAACCCCATGCCCCAGTACACCTTCACCCTCAACGGGAAGACGGTCTCCGTCGACGCACCGGCAGATCTGCCGCTGCTGTGGGCGTTGCGCGACAAGCTCGGCGTCACCGGTCCGAAGTACGGCTGCGGCATCAACGTCTGCAAGGCGTGCACCAGCCACCTGGACGGCAAGGCGGTCAACCCGTGCGTCGTGCCGGTCGCCGAGGCGGCGGGCCGGGAGGTCACCACCATCGAGGGCCTCGCCGACGGCGACGACCTGCACCCGGTGCAGGAAGCCTGGCTGGAGATGGACGTCGCGCAGTGCGGCTACTGCCAGCCCGGCCAGATCATGGCGACCGTCGCGCTGTTGAAACGCAACCCGAACCCGACCGACGCGGAGATCGACGCGATCGAGAACGTCTGCCGCTGCGGAACCTATTTCCGTATCAGGGAAGCGATCAAGAAGGCCGCCGCCAAGATGTGACCAAACAGGACTACCGTCCCCGCATGGGCAGGAGCAGAACGGCCGGCAAGTCGCCGGCAATCCTGGCGGCCTTCACCCGCAGCGTCGCCGAACGTGGCTACGACGGCACGAACTTCGGTGACCTGGCACAGGAACTGGGCATCTCCAAGGGCACCATCGTGCATCACTACGGCACGAAGGACCGCCTGCTCGCGGCGCTGCACGAGTCCTACATGCGCCGCAGGCTGAACGAGGCCCGTGCCGTGCTGCGGCGGCTGTCCAGACCGTCGAACCGGCTGGCCGCGCTGCTGTTCGCGTTCGTGCTGTACCAGGTGCACGACCGCGAGGCGACCGTCGCGTTCCAGCGGGAGATCGCACGGCTGGCCCAGCACGTGTCGATGGCGGAGGGCGCGCGGCTGCGGGCCGAGTACCTGGACCTGGTGCGGTCGGTGCTCGACGCCGGCATCGAGAGTGGCGAGCTGCGGCCGGGCGACACCCGGCTGCGCAGCCTGTTCCTGTTCGGCTCGGCGCACTGGGCGTGGACGTGGTTCGACCCGGCCGGGCCGGATCCGGTCGAGACCGTGGCGGCGAGCTTCGTCGACCTCGCGCTGGCCGGGCTGCTCACCGACCCGGGCAGGCTCGCCGAGCTGACCGACCCGGGCGGCCCGGTGCTCTCGGTGGTCAAGGACTGTCTGATCACTTCCGATGACGTTTGAGTGGTCGGGAACCCGCTCGGGCTGGACAATGGGAAATCCGTCTCAGCCGCGATTTCCGGGAGGACCAGATGGCCGCGAGCAACTTGAGCCCTGCCGCCCGGGAGCGGCTGGAGGACGAGCTCGCCCGGCTCCGGGAACAACGCAGTAGCCAGGCGCTGAACCTGCGTGAGGAGGACCCGGTCGGGGACAGCGCGGACCAGGCCGGGCTGCTGGAGCGGGCGGAGACCACGGCGTGGATCGACCGCCGCATCAGGGAGATCACCGACATGCTCACCCACGGCGAGTCGCCGGAGGCGGCGGCCCGCAGGGAGGGCCAGCTGCCCGACGGGACCACGGTGAAGCTGCGGTTCTCCGACGGCGAGGAGGAGACCATGCGGGTGGTGGCCTTCGCCGACGAGACGACCGAGGACGACGTCACCGCGCTGACCGCGGACAGCCCGCTGGGCCGGGCACTGATCGGCAAGTCGAAGGGCGACACCATCACCTACCGGACCCCGCGGGGTGAGCAGAGCGCGAAGGTGCTGTCGCTGAACCTGCCGCGTTAGCGGTCTTCCAGGCGGTGCGGGACGAGGAACCAGACGACGCCGAACATCACCGCCGTGGCGCCGCCGAGGATGGCCATCGCGATCGGGCCGTAGACGACCTTCCCGATCAGCGAGACGGTGGCGGTCACGGCGGCGCCGAGGCAGGCGAGTCCGAAGATCACCGAGCGGTTGCCGACCCGCAGGATGTCGTCGCGTCTGCCGCCGCGAAACAGGACCCGGTGCCAGGCTGCGGGTGCGGTGAGCAGCGCGGTCGAGGTCACCGCGAGCAGCACGGCGACCAGGTGCAGGCCCTTCTCGAAGCCGCTGGCGGCGCGGAAGTGATCGGTGAAGACCACGGTGAGCAGGAACCCGAACAGGATCTGCACACCGGCCTGCGCGACCCGCAGCTCGCCGAGCAGCTCGTTGACGTTGCGGGTGAGGCGCTCGTTCTCGGTCTCCTCCCCGGCCGATCTCGTTCCAGGGGTAGTGCTCACACCGCCTCCAGTTCGTGGACCACCGGCTTGCGCCGCACCTTCTCGTGCCAGCCCAGCGCCGTGACCGAGGCGATCACGACGACCAACCCGAGCCACTGGGTGAGCGTCAGCTGGGCGCCGAGGAACGACACCCCGATCAACGCGGCCGTGACCGGGAACGCCAGCTCCGCCAGCGTCGCCCTGGCCGCGGGGGTGGCACGCAGGCCCAGGTAGTACAGGCTCAGCGCGAGCAGCCCGGGGACGAAGGCAAGCAGCACTAGCCCACCAGCATTACCCCATCCGGGGAGGAACGAAACGCCCTGCACGGCGACGATCACCGCCGAGACGGGCAGGCCGACGGTGAACCGCAGCACGGTGACCTCGCGGGGCGCGATCGTCTTCGACACCAGCCTGCCGAGCACCGTGCCCGCGGCCCACAGCGCCGCGGCGCCGACCGCCAGCAGTGCCGCGCCGAGCACGGTCAGCTGGATGTCGAACGGGTCGGCGAAGGCCAGCAGCCAGGCACCCACGACCGCCGGGACGGCGAAGGCGAGGTAGGCGGGCCGGATCCGTTCCCTGAGCACCACGAACGCGGCCAGCACGACGAACACCGGCTGCAGCTTCTGCAGCACCAGCGGCGTGATCGGGCCGCCGGCGCGGAAGGCGGCGGTGAACAACGCGGTCGCCAGCGCCGACGAGCCGGCGCCGATGACCAGCACCGCCAGCCGTTCCCGCGCGCTGCACCGCCACAGCGCCCGCAGGGCCCTCGGGATGAACGGGATCAGCACGACGACCACGATCAGGTGCTCCCAGAACACCACGGTCGCGGACGGCAGCGCGTTGGCGAGCGGGAGGCGGAGCAGGCCGTCGGTCCCCCACAGGGCGGCGGCGATCGCCACGAGCCAGGTGCGGTCGGCCGGAGTCTGGTTCACCCCGTGATTGTACGACGTTTATAGAACCAATTCACTCGATCGGGCTACATGCCCTGGCGTCCGGCAGGGTGATCGCGATAGGGAGTGGCGTATGCGCCGTCTCCTCATGCTGACCGCCGCCACCCTGCTCCTGACCGCCGGAACCGCGCAGGCGGCCGAGCCGTCCCGCTTCGTCGGTGCGAGTGGCCGTTTCGACACCTACCGGCCGGGTGCCGTCGCCACGACGTACAAGCCGGACCTGGTGCCCGTCGGGTCGCGGGCGTCGGTGCTGGCCGTGTCCAGCCAGGCAACCGGCCTGCGGACGAAGCTGATCGTCCACGGCCTGCGGCCCGACCGCGAGTACGGCGCCCACGTGCACACCAAGCCGTGTGGTGCCACCGGCGACGCGGCAGGCCCGCACTTCCAGCACCGGGTCGACCCGAAGCAGCCGTCGGTCGATCCCGCCTACGCCAACCCGCGCAACGAGGTCTGGCTCGACTTCACCACGAACCGGCTCGGCTCCGCCGTTGCGAAGTCCACTGTGGACTGGCGATTCGGTGAGCGCCGCGCCGGGTCCGTTGTCATCCACGAGCACCACACGCACACCGACCCCGGCCACGCCGGAACCGCGGGTTCCCGGCTGGCGTGCCTGACGGTGAACTTCTAGATCGTCATCGCGGCCAGGGTCACAACGAAGAGGGCCGCGGTGGGCGGCGTACCGGCGAGCAGCCCGCGGGTCAGCTCGACCGACGCGGCCCGCCGCCCGGACAGCCGGGTCCCCGCGGTCATCACGCAGGCCAGCACCGGGAACGTCGCCAGCACGCCCGCCACCCCCGGACTGACCACTGTGGACACCAGCCCGAGCACGAGGACGAGCAGCGCACTGGTCGTGACCCGGCAGGGCAGCTCCCAGCCCGGCGGGCTCTCGGCGGCGGTCGGCGCGGGACGCTTCCGGTAGAGCACGGCCGCCGCGACGGCCGTCAGCGACAACCACAACGGCGGCGCGAGCAGGGCCGTCGCGGCGCAGGTCGCGGCCGTCGCCGACACGGCGATGGCGAGCGCCGCCCAGCCCGGCAGCCGAGGAGCGAGTGCCGTGTAACCGGCACAGAACACCACGATCGCCGGCATGCCGAGCAGGACGCCGTGCACGGCTTCCCGGCCGGCGTCGGCGCCGTCGGTCAGGGCGAGTACGAGCACGAACGGGCCGGACGTCAGCGGCAGCGCGGTGAGCCTGCCACCCAGCCGGTCGCCCCAGCGGCGCTGGGCGAGTGAGACGAGCAGGACGAGTACCGGGGCCAGCAGTGCCTTGAGTAGTACCTCCACATGTCTCGACCCTGCCAAGTCTCGGGCCTATTTTGTCTCGGAAATCTCGGATTACTGTGCGGTTAAGCCGTGATAATCTCGGTATTCGTCGATTCGAAGCGAGGTTTTCACGAATGGACGCCATTGATCGGCAGCTCGTGGCGTTGCTGCTGGAGGACGGCAGGCTCACCTACCAGGAGCTGGCCCGCGCGGTGCGGCTGTCGGCCAACACGACCGCGGACCGGGTGCGGAAGCTGCACGCGTCCGGTGTCATCCGCGGCTACCACGCGACGCTGGACCACACCGCGATCGGCAGGCCGCTGCACCTGATCAGTGACCTGCGGCTGCGGGAGGGCACCGACAACGACGAGTTCCACCGCGGGCTCGCCGGTATCCCGCAGGTGATCGAGGCGTTCCGGGTCACCGGGGAGTACGACTACCAGATCAGGGTGGCCTGCACGGGGACCGAGGAGTTCGAGGGCGTACTGGCGGTGCTCAAACGCGAGCACGGCGTGCGAGAGGTCCGCAGCCGCCTGCTGTTGCACCACATCCCGCTCACCCCCGGCAGCATCCTCGAACTCTGAGCCACGGGGGTTGTCCCCACCGCGGGTTCGCCGGTCCACACCATGGGGACGGTGCCCGGAAATCCCTAGTTTTGTTTCCGGACAACGGGAACGTGACTGGAGGGGACATGAGCACAGCGACCGTGGAACGGCCGGTTGCGGCCCGGAGCACGCCGTGGTGGCGACGACCGTGGGTACTGCCGCTGGGCGCGGTCATCGTCGCGTTCCTGGCCTACACGCTGCCGAACTACGTCGGCTTCGACCCGGCACGGTCGCTGGTGCCGCAGAGCTTCGCCGGGCACTACCCGATCCTGCTGGTGCACATCGGTTTCGGCACCGTCGCCATGGTCACCGGGTTTCTGCAGGTCTGGCCCTGGTTCCGGCAACGCCACCAGGTGGCGCACCGGTGGGCGGGCAGGATCTACGTGTTCGCCGGTGTGCTTCCGGCCGGCCTGGCCGCGTTGACGGTCGGGTTCATGACCCCGTTCGGCCCGGTCGCCGCGGCCAGCCACGTGCTGCTGTCGGTCGTGTGGCTGGGCACGACGATCGCCGGCTACCGGACAGCCCGGCAGCGGCGGTTCGGCGACCATCGCAAGTGGATGATCCGCAGCTTCACGCTCACCGCGTCGACGATCACCAACCGGGTCTGGGCGCCGGTGGCCGAAGCCGTGCTCGGTCCCCAGCTGGACACGACGTTCCAGGGCAGCCCGGTCGCGCTCGGGCACGCGATCGCCGGGCTGAGCGCGTGGCTGGGCTGGGTGATCCCGCTGCTGGTGGTCGAGTGGTGGCTGCAGCGTGGCAACCGTGCCCGCCGCCGCGCCCGGGTCAGCTCACCCGCGAAATCCTGACGACCGCGCTTCCGTCGGCGACGTGCAGCATCTCCATGTTGACGGCGTTGTTCATGGTGACCGAACCGTTGAAGGTGCCGATCATCCCGCCGGACATGCTCACCATGACGCCGTCGGCGGAGACCCGCAGGATCGTCAGCGCGTCGATCCGAGGGGTCGCCTTGACCTGCTTGCCGAACCTGATCACGTCGCCTTCCTTGATCTCGACCTCGCACGCGCCGTCGGTGCAGGCACGGAGGTTGGTCCCGTCGGCGGGCTTGGGCGGCGCGGTAGGGGTCGTCGTGGTCGGGCTCGGCGGCGGAGGCGGCGGTGGGGGTGCGCTGGGCGGCGGAGGTGGTGGCGGGGGCGCGGCCGCCGGTGCGGCGCTGCCACATCCGGCGAGGGCGAGCACGGCGGCGAGCGCGGCGACGGCGGTCCTGGCGAGCATGATCCGACGTTGACACGGGAAACGACGCCGGGACCGGCCGTGGCCGCAACCTGCCGTCGGGGGACCGGTCCCCGCCGGAAGCCGTACCGTCCGGTCATGGGCACCATCACCGTGGGAATGACCAAGCGGCAGGTCAAGCGGCTGCTGGGTCCGCCGAGCGCCAAGACCAGCACCCGGTCCTACCTGCGCGAGACGCGCCGCGCCGGCGGTTCGGTCGCCGGGTTCGGGCGTGTGCCGCGCGACGCGTACTGGCTCTACCTCGGCAAGCCCGGCGACCGCGACATCCAGATCGTGTTCCGGGGCAACCGGGTGACCGAGGTGACGACGCCCCCGGCCCGGGCGACCTGAGTCATCGCCCGAACGGCATGGCATACCGGTGTTCAGCCGACCGGCGTGAGTGTGCCTTCGGAATTGGTCAGGCGGGTGACCAGCCGCAGCGGGCCGGGGTGTGGGACCAGCACGATCGACGCGAACGGAGTCGATGTGTATCCGGTCGCGTGGTTGGTCTGCAGGTGCACGCTGACGTGCACGTTCCGGTCAGCGGGGATCTCGAACGAGACCGCACCCCAGGAAACCACGTACTGCCTCCCGTCGATGCTCGCCATGGGCACGTAGTACCGCACCGCATTGCCCGAGACGGGAGGAATTTCGACGGTGAGCAGTCGGCGCGGGCCCTCGTGGTTGTCGACGTAGGGAATCACGCCGGGCATCGTGGCCAGGTCGGTCGGGTCGGTCATCTCTCGGGTTCTCCGGGGTCGGCTGGCTGGCGAAGCCTACCGAACTTCCTCCTGGTACAGCCTCGGTTCGAATTCCGAGGCCACCCCGGACCGCGTGGCGGACACCACAGGCGACAATGGAGGACGTGACCGCGACCCTGAGCAAGCCCGCACTGAGGATCGGCCCGTACGAGGTCGACCCTCCGGTCGTGCTGGCCCCGATGGCCGGGATCACGAACGTCGCCTTCCGCCGGCTCTGCCAGGAGTACGGCGCGGGCATCTACGTCTGCGAGATGATCACCGCACGCGCCGTCGTCGAGCGGCATCCGGGCACCATGCACATGATGACCTTCGGGCCCAACGAGAAGCCCAGGTCCATGCAGCTCTACGGCGTCGACCCGAAGACCATGCGGGAAGCGGTCAAGATCATCGTCGGCGAGGGCCTGGCCGACCACATCGACTCCAACTTCGGCTGCCCCGTCGCCAAGGTGACCCGCAAGGGCGGGGGCGCGGCGCTGCCGTTCAAGCGGCGGCTGTTCGCCGACATCGTCCGCGAGTCCGCCTCTGCCGCGGCCGAGGCCGGGGTGCCGTTCACGGTGAAGTTCCGCATCGGCATCGACGACGACCACCACACCTACCTCGACGCCGGCCGCATCGCCGAGGCCGAGGGTGCCGCGGCGGTGTCGCTGCACGCCCGGACCGCGGCGCAGCGCTACTCCGGCAAGGCCGACTGGTCGGCCATCGCCCGGCTCAAGGAGGCCGTCACCGGCATCCCGGTGCTGGGCAACGGCGACATCTTCGCCGCCGACGACGCGCTGCGGATGATGGCCGAGACCGGCTGCGACGGCGTCGTGGTCGGACGCGGCTGCCTCGGCAGGCCGTGGCTGTTCGGCGAGCTGGAGGCGGCCTTCGCGGGCAGGCCGGTGCCGCCGGGGCCGAAGCTGGGCGAGGTCGGCCGGGTGCTGCGCAGGCACGCGGAGCTGCTGATCAAGCACGACGGCGCCCGCAAGGCCCTGCGTGACCTGCGCAAACACATGGCCTGGTACCTGATGGGCTTCCCGGTCGGCTCCGAGCTGCGCCGCCGGTTCGCCATGGTGTCGTCACTGGACGAGCTGGACGAGCTGATCGCCCTCCTCGACGCCGACGCCCCGTTCCCCGCCGACGCGGAGGGGCCGAGGGGCCGCCAGGGCTCCCCGGGGAAGGTCACCCTCCCGCACGGCTGGCTGAACGACCCCGACGACGACTGCGTGCCCGAGGCCGAGGACATGCACTCGGGCGGCTGAGCCCCAAAGCACGTGAAGGCCACCTTCACTACGTGAAACGTCAGGGTCTCGGCAAAGTCGGCGCTGGCGTCGGGCAGGCGGGCCGGAGGGCGGAACTCACGACGTGGACCCGGTTCTCGTGTCGTGAGGTGGCGGGTGACCGGTGATGCGGTTGTGACGCCTGGGACAGCTGGGACCTGTAGGTCCGCATGAAGGCCGAGTTCCTGTCGTCTCACGTGATGAAGGTGACCTTCACGAGCTTCGCGGCCCCGGGTGTCACGGCCCCGGTAGCCTCAGTGGTCACAGCAGGCTCGGCAGCCTCACCGGTCGCCACGAACGAGACAACCCCACGACCGGCGAACTCCCCCAATGCCACATTGGGGTACACGCGATAAGCCACCCACACCGACTTCGCCGGGGCCGTGACGTGACACGTAATAAAGGTGGCCTTCACGTGCTTTGACGGTCAACGGCGCTTGCGCAGGTTGTCCAGGGCGCAGGCGCCGGGGCCGACGACGGCGATCAGCAGGAACACCCAGGCGTACAGGGCCGCCTGCTCACCCATGTTCTGCATCGGCAGCAGGCCCATCGGCTGGTGCACGACGAAGTAGGCGTAGGCCATCGCGCCGGAGCAGATGACCGCGGCGGTCCTGGTGAACAGGCCGGCGGCGACCAGCAGCGGGCCGACGGTCTCGATCACGGTGGCGAACCAGCCGGGCCAGCTGCCGAACTCGACCGCGGCACCGGCGCCGTCGATGCCGCCGAAGAATCCGAAGCCCTGCAGGCCGTGCATCAGGAACAACACGGAGAAGGCGACCCGGGCGGCGGCGATGCCGTAGCCACGCAGACGGTCGGTGGTGGTGTTGGTGGAGGTGGTCCGGGCGGCGGTCTCGCGGGTGATCGTGGTCATGATCGTTTTCCTCTCGAAAGTTCAGGCAGCGGCAGGCAGGGACGGCTGGGTGGCGCGGGCACGGGCCAGGCCCGCGAACCGTCTGCGGGCGGCGACGACCCGCAGCCACCGTTGACTGCGGTCGGAGTCGACCGGGGCGGTGATCTGCGCCAGCACCTCGGCGGCCCGGGCAGCCGAGCTGATCTCGTCAGCGGCGACCTCGTACTGGCCGGACTCGATCAGCGACATCGCGTGCCGCATCTCGGTCTGGGCAGTGGCGTAGATGGCGTAGGCGGTGAGGTTGTCGGCGAGGGGGCCGAGGGGGTGCGACATGGGACTGCTCCGATCCGCCGGGGGTGCTGTTCTCTTGCTCTCACCCCTGCGTCGAACCGGCGCGGCGCCAATCGACACACCTCGCGAAAAAACCTCCAGAAATTTTCGCGAGTCGCGTTTTCGCAGGTCAACCTGCTTGGAGCGCGGTCTCCTTACGGATGGCGTGCTGCACGACGGCGATCAGGACCTGCTTGGACGACTCGCGGTCCCGCGCGTCGCAGGCCACCACCGGCACGCCCGGCGAGATCGTCAGCGCGTGCCGGACGTCCTCGATCTGGTGATGCAGCAGCCGGTCGAAGCAGTTGATCGCCACGACGTAGGGCAGCTTGCGGTTCTCGAAGAAGTCGATGGACGGGAACGCGTCGGCGAGCCGGCGGGTGTCCACCAGCACGACCGCGCCGATCGCGCCCAGCGCCAGGTCGTCCCACATGAACCAGAAACGGTGCTGCCCCGGCGTGCCGAACAGGTACAGCACCACGTCGGAGTCCAGCGTGATCCTGCCGAAGTCCATCGCCACCGTGGTGGTGGTCTTGTCCGGCGTGGCGGAGATGTCGTCGACCGTTCTGCTCGCCTCGGTCATCGAGGCCTCGGTGGTCAGCGGGTCGATCTCGGAGACCGATCCGACCATGGTCGTCTTGCCCACGCCGAACCCACCGGCGACGACGATCTTGGCCGACATCGTCGGCCCGCCGCCGGGGTGCTCGATCTTCCGGAAGGACACCGCTGTCTCCGATCGTCAGTTCGGCACGGCCTGTGGACCGCCGAGACTGGCCTGCGCCTGCGCGCGCTGCTTCGGCGTCATCTGCCGGCCGACCCGGTCGACCAGCAACGTCATCTCGTAGACGACCAGGCCGATGTCGCTGCTCGGGGCGCCGAGCACCGCCAGGCACGACCCGTCGCTGATCGACATCAGGAACATGAAGCCGTTGGCCATCTCGACGACGGTCTGCGCGACCGTGCCGCCCTCGAAGATCTGTGCCGCGCCCCTGGCGAGGCTGGTGAGCCCGGAGGCCACCGCCGCCAGCTGGTCGGCCCGGTCCTTCGGCAGCCCGCGGGACGACGCCAGCAGCAGTCCGTCCGCGGACACGACCACCGCGTGCGCCGCACCCGGCACCCGCTGCACGAAGTCGGTGATCAACCAGGCGAAGTTGTTGGTGTCCACCTTCTGCGATGCGGTCACCGGATGCCTGGGGTCATTCCCTGGGCCGTGGTTGGGCCCCACTCCCGCCCGTGTCACTGCCACTCCTTCGTGCCTTGTTCTGCTTGTTCACCCTTGCCTGGATCCTCCAGCGCATGTCGGCCGGTTCGGTAACCGCGCTGGAAGCTGGCCATTCTCTCCCTGGCGGCCTCGGCCGACCGGGAGATCGCGCTCGGGCCGGGCAGCCCGACGGACGTGTCGACGAACGCGTCGCGCTCGGGCGGCCCACTCACCGACCCGGGCACGAGGTGCTCGTTGGGCACCCGCTTCGGCAGGCCCGCCTCGGTGACGACCTGCTCCCGCGCCGGGTCGAGCAGCGTGCGCACGGCGCTCCAGCCCGCGTCGGCCGAGCTGGTCCACTCGCTGACCGGCGCCGGAGCAGCAGGCTGTTCCACCGGCTCGGTGACCTGCGTGACCTCGGCGGTCTCGGCGGGTTCCGCGGACTCAGCCGGCTCGGCGGGCGGTTCCGCGTCGGGACCACCGGCTTCCGGCTCGCCCGCCTCCTCGCTGAACCAGCGGGACATCACCGACTGGTAGATCGGCAACCGCCGGGTCGGCGCGTCGTCGGCGACCGGCTGGTCGTCGGACTCCGCTGGCGCGGGCTGCGGCTGCGGCTCGACGGGCAGGTAGTCGGTGGCAGGCTGGGTGCTCTCCACCGTGCCGAACGACTCGGCCGCGGTCGCCGGTGGCGAGGCCGCCCCGCCGGGCATGGCCATGCCCGGCTGACGCTTGGGCAGCGGGATCTCCGACGGGTCCGGAGCGGTCGCCGGGTAGCTCGGCGCCGGCGCGCCGGCCGGGGCGCTCAGGTAGGCGGCGCCGGACGTACCCGCCACCAGGTCGTCCAGCCGGATCGGTTCGTCGAGCAAGGCAAGACCGTTGCTGCCGGACGGTGAGCCCGCAGGCACCGGCGGGGCAGCGGGCTGCGACGGCGGTGCCGGTGGCTGCTGCGGCGGCTGCATCTGCCCGACCGTGGGCAACGACTGCATGGGCGACACGATCGGCGGCTGGGAGGGCTGTGAAGGCTGCGACGGCTGGGAAGGCTGCGAAGGCCATGACGGGCTCGTCCCACCGGTGCGGTCGATCGACGAGATCGTGCGCGGGTCGATCGGCTGGGTGGCCACCAGCAGCTCGGTCGGCACGACGATGCGGGCGATCACGCCACCCTCGATCTCGTCGTTCTCCCGCAGGCGGACCTCGATGCGGTGCCGCTGGGCCAGCCGCGCGACCACGTACAGACCCATCCGGCGGGTCACGGACACGTCGAACGCGGGCGGGTTGGCCAGCCGCTCGTTGGCCTCCTGGATCTCCTCTTCCTGCATCCCGACGCCGCGGTCGGTGATCTGGATGGCCAGCGACTTGCGCCTGGTGACCACGGCCCGGACGCTGACCTTCGTCTCCGGCTCGGAGAAGTAGGTGGCGTTGTCCAGCAGCTCGGCCAGCAGGTGCACCAGGTCGTGCACGGCACGGCCCTGCACCGCGACCTCGGGCACCACGCCGACCTCGACCCTGGCGTACTGCTCGATCTCCGAGACGGCCGCGCCGATCAGCTCGGCGGCGGGGACCGGCTTGGGCACCGACTTGGCCAGGCCCGCGCCGGACAGCACCAGCAGGCTCTCGCCGTTGCGGCGCAACCGGGTCGCCAGGTGGTCCAGCTCGAACAGGCTCGCCAGATGGTCCGGATCCTGCTCGTCGGCCTCCAGCCGGTCGATCACACCCAGCTGGCGCTCCACCAGCCGCTGCGACCGCCGCGACAGGTTGACGAACATGCCGTTGACGTTCTCCCGCAGCAGCGCCTGCTCGGCGGCGAGGCGGACGGCCTGCTCGTGCACGGCGTCGAACGAGCGCGCCACCTCGCCGATCTCCTCGCGGGTGAGCACCGGCACCGGGGCGACGGCGTTCTTCGTCGCCTCCATCGGGTCCGGGTCCTCCAGGATGCGGGCGACCGTCTGGGGCAGGCGGGCGTAGGCGACCTCGAGCGCGCTGGACCGCAGCGTGCGCAGCGGCTTGGTGAGCGCCCTGGCGACAACCGCCATCAGGACCAGCGCGGCGAGCACGGCGAGCAGCACACCGCCGGTGAACAGCCACGCCGCGGTGGTCGCCTGCGCGGCGAGGTCGGTCGCGTGTGCGCGCATCCCGCCGAACAGGCCGAGCTCGACGTCCCGCAGCTTCTGCTCGGTGACCCGGCTGTCCGTGGTCAGCCGGTCGATCGGCACGTCGAGCGGTCCGCCGACGTCGGCCCGGACCAGCGTGCTGGCCTTGATGCGCTCGCGGTCGTCCACCTCGGCGCCGCTGAACGTCGCCGAGAACAGCTGGCGCTCGCTCGGGCTGGCGTCGGCGTTGAAGTCGGTGACGGCGGCGCGGAAACTGGCCTGCGCCGCGCGGAGCTGTTCGAGCAGGTCACCGGGGAACTGGTTGCGGCCGGCGGCGATCTGCAGCGCGGCGTTCTCCCTGGAGAGGAACTCCTTGGCCTGGCTGACCGCCAGGATCGCCGTGCCCTCGCGGAGCAGGTCGCGGTCGGTCACCGTCGCGTTGACCTCGCGGCCGAGCTGGCCGAGCGAGCCGATCACCGACGTGTAGGTGTTGTAGGCCGACAGGTCGGGGAACGTCGGGTCGTTCGCGGCCGCCCGCAGCGGGTCCAGTGCGTTGAGCCGCTGGACACCGCGCTGGATGCGGTCGCGGATGCCGGGGTCGTCGGTGTCGAAGTTCTCGACGGCCTGACGCAGGTCGTTGACGGCCCGGTCGACGCGGTCGATCTGGGCGTTCAGCGCCGCACGGTCCGCGTTGTTCGGCGAGGCGATCGCCGCGACGGCGAGCGTCCGCTCGTTCTGCAGATCGTGGACCACCCCGGTGACCTTGGTGGCCAGGTCCACCTGTGTCACCGTGTCGTTGAACTCACCGGCGAGGCTGAACTCGTTCACCGCCCGCAGACCACCGAGCGCGAGCGCGGTGAGCGCGGGGATGATCAACACCGCGGCGAGCTTCGAGCGCAGCTTCCAGTTGCGCAGGCTCAGCCGGGATGTCGAAGGGGCGCTCGGCGGCGTGGGCTGCCCGCCGTCCGGCGTACTGTTCACTGCCGCGGTCGACGTACTCGACACCGCTCTCCCACCATCACTTCTTCCGAACCGCTCGACATCCCCGGACGCTGCACACCGCGGCGAGCGACCACTCACTCTCCGTGGCGTCTGCCCGCCGGTTCACGCACAGCATCAACCCGTCCAGGCGGCAACGCCCCACACTGATCGAGCAGAAGGTAGCGAAGGAGCTACCAAGATGTAACCCTCCATCGCCGATCAATCTTCCACCAACGGGCTACACCTGCGGATTACCACCCTGTGATTCACCGAAAACTTGGACAGACGGTAGATCAACACCCATTGACGACTGCTCCAACGAGCGGTAATAAGTGCACGTCAGAGGGATATCGACCACCTGGGGTTACTTAAAGTAACGGGTCTTACAGTGGTTGCCCGACGGCAAAAGTACCCCGATCGGCCTCACAAGGCCCCTCAAATCTCAACGTCGCATTCCACACAGGAGCTGACCTTGCCTCGACACAGCACCGACCGGCCGATCCGTCGTCGTCTAGGAAGGCTGGGCGCGGTCGCCGCGTCGGTCAGCCTGCTGACCGTGACCGCGAGCTGCGGCCTTCTCGGTGGGAGCGACGACTCCGCCGCGCCGTCCAGCGGCGGGCTGGAGAAGGCCAAGATCAAGATCTCGATCATGCCGACCATCGACGTCGCCCCGTTCCACCTCGCCATGAAGAACGGCTACTTCAAGCAGGAGGGCCTCGAGGTCGAGACCGTGACCGCCCCCAGCGGGCAGGCTTCGGTCACCAAGATGCTCAACGGCGAGGTCGACATCGCCTACGGCAGCTACACGCCGTTCTTCATCGCCAAGAGCAAGGGCGCGGCCGACGTCAAGCTGGTCGCCGACGCCTCGTCGGCCGGCCCGAACAGCACCATGGTCGTCGCGATGCCGAACTCGCCGGTCAAGAGTGTCAAGGACATGGCCGGCAAGCGGGTCGCCATCACCGGCATCAACACCATCACCGACACGCTGATCAAGTCCGTGATGAAGACCAACGGTGTCGACTACTCGGGCATCCAGTGGCGGGAGTTCCCGTTCCCGGAGATCGGCGCGGCCCTGCAGCGCGGTGACGCCGACGCCGGCTTCCTCACCGAGCCGTTCATCACCCAGGCCGCCCGCTCGGTCGGCGCGGTGCCCATCTTCGACACGGCCACCGGGCCCACGCAGGACTTCCCCACCGCCGGCTACGGCGCGCTGGGCAAGTTCACCAACGAGAACCCCAAGACGCTGGCCGCGTTCCAGCGGGTGATGCAGAAGGCGACCAACGAGGCCGCCGACCGCAGCAAGATCGAGCCGCTGCTGGTGGAGTTCGCCAAGGTCGACGCCGCCACCGCCGCGGTGACCAACCTGCTGACCTTCCAGTCGGCGATGGACGCCTCGCGCCTGCAGCGGGTGCCGGACATCCTGGCGGAGTTCAACATCATCCCGAACAAGATCGACGTCAACACGATGATCGCCAAGGCACCCGCCGCCTGATTACATGAAAATTCTGCTCCGCAACCTGATCGGGCTCGCCGTCTTCCTGCTCATCTGGGAGGCGGCGGCCCGGACCGGGCTGGTGCCCGCGCAGTTCCTTCCCCCGCCCAGCATCGTGCTGGTCCGGATGGTCGAGCTGCTCGGCGACCAGGCGTTCCTGCGGGACGTCATCGCCTCGGTACTGGCCTGGGCCATCGCCCTGCTGATCTCGGTGGCCGTCGCCGTCCCGGCCGGACTGCTGCTCGGCAGCGTGCCTGCCATCCGGGTGGCCACCCGATCCATCGTCGAGTTCCTCCGGCCCATCCCGTCGGTCGCGCTGATCCCGCTGGTGCTGCTGGTGATCGGCGGCGGCCCGGAAGCCAAGATCACGCTGGCCGTCTACGCGGCGGTGTGGCCCATCCTCTACAACACCATCTACGCGCTGGACGAGATCGACCCGCTGCTGCTGGAGACCGCTCGCGCCTACGGCACCAGCCGGGTGCGGCAGCTGACGTCGGTCGCGCTCCCGCACGCGGCGCCGTTCGTCTACACCGGCATCCGGCTGTCCGCGACCATCGCGCTGATCCTCGTGGTCAGCACCGAGTACCTGGCCGGCGCCAGCCGGGGCATCGGCAACTTCATCCTGGAGGCGAGCAGCGGCGGCGGCCGCATCGACCTCGTGCTGGCCGGCACGGTCGTCGCCGGGATCATCGGGTTCGTCATCAACGACGGCATGGAACGGCTCGGCAACCGCTGGTTCCGGTGGAACGCCGCGACCTCGGGGGCGGTGCGAGCATGAGCGACCGGACCAACACCGCCACCGTGCGCTTCCTGCGCGGCTTCGCCAGCCGCTGGCTGCTGTTCGCCGTGATCGTCGTGCTCTGGGAGATCGCCACGCGGCTCGCGCAGAGCGTGTACTTCCCGCCGCCGACCGAGATCGTCGCCACGGCGGCGGAGCTGTGGTTCACCGGGCCGGCGAGCCAGCTGTTCCTCACCGACACCGTCTACGGTGACATCCTGCCCAGTCTGGCCAGGGTGCTCGGTGGCTGGGCGCTGGCGGTGATCGTCGGCGTCGCGCTGGGCACCGCGCTCGGCCGGTCCGCCACCGGCATGGACTACGTCGGGGCGCTGTTCGCGTTCTTCCGCAGCGTGCCGCCGCCGACGCTGATCCCGGTGTTCCTGGTGCTGTTCGGCGCCACCACGACCATGCAGGTGGTCACCATCGTGTTCGGCGCGTTGTGGCCGATCGTGCTCAACACCGTCGACGGGGTGCGCTCGGTCGGCAGCCTGCAGCAGGAGACCGCGCGGTCGTTCCGGACACCCCGGCACTACTGGATCGGGATGGTCGTGCTGCCCGCGGCACTGCCGAAGATCTTCGCCGGCCTGCGGCTCGCGTTGTCCATCGCGCTGATCCTGATGGTGGTCTCCGAACTGGTCGGCGCGATCAACGGCGTCGGCTACCAGCTGATCTTCGCCCAGCGTCAGTTCGAGTTCCCCAACATGTGGGCGTGGATCGCCCTGCTCGGCGTGCTCGGCTACGGCCTGAACGCGCTGCTGCTGCGTGTCGAGAAGCGCGTCCTGCGCTGGCAGCCTGCCCGCAACACCCAACAAGCCACGGCTGGAGTGTGACGAATGTCGACCATGCTGGAGGTCAACGGCCTCAACCACAGTTACGGCGAGCACGTCGTGGCGAAGGACCTGAACTTCACCGTCGAGTCCGGGCAGCTGGCGTGCATCGTCGGGCCGTCCGGCTGCGGGAAGTCGACGCTGCTGCGCTGCATCGCCGGACTGCTCAAGCCGACCGGCGGGCAGGTCAGCCTGCACGGCGACCGGGTGACCGGTGTGCCGGAGGACCTGGCCGTGGTGTTCCAGGACTACAGCCGCTCGCTGTTTCCGTGGCTGTCGGTGCGGTCCAACGTCGAGTTCCCGCTCCGCTGGCGGGATATGAGCAAGGCGGACCGGCGGGAACGCGCGGCCGAGGCGCTGGCGGCGGTCGGCCTGGACGGCGTCGGGTCGAAGTTTCCCTGGCAGCTGTCCGGCGGGATGCAGCAGCGGGTGTCGATCGCCCGCGCGCTGGCCAGCAGGCCGGCGCTGCTGCTGATGGACGAGCCGTTCGCGTCGGTCGACGCGCAGACCCGGTTCGAGCTGGAGGACCTACTGCGGCGGGTCCAGCGTGAGCAGGGCAGCACGGTGCTGCTGGTGACGCACGACATCGACGAGAGCGTCTACCTCGGCGACCGGGTGCTGGTGCTGTCGAAGTCGCCCGCGTCGATCGTCGCCGACCTGGCCGTCGACCTGCCTGCCGACCGGGACCAGATCACCACGCGGGAGTCGGCCGAGTTCGTCAAGCTGCGGGGCGAGGTGGCGCGGCTGCTGCACGGCGGGCTCAGCGACGAGGAGCTGGCCGCCCGTGACCTGGCCGAGGCGGAGGCGGCCGAGCGGCTGGCCGAGCCCCGGTCGAAGGAAAAGCTGTGATGAAGTGCCTGACCGAACGGCAGCGGGAGTTCGTCGACAGGGCGGCGCTGCTCGCCGACCGGTTCGCCGAACGGGCCGAACAGCACGACCGGGACAACACGTTCCCGCACGAGAACTACGACGACCTGCGTGAAGCCGGGTTCCTGAAGCTGTCGGTGCCCGCCGAGCTTGGCGGTGGCGGCGCCGAGTTGCCGGACCTCCTGCCGGTTCTGGAGCGGCTGGCCATGGGGGACGGCGCGACGGCGCTGGCGTTCACCATGCACCTGTCGCCGCTGGGCCAGTGGGGCAACGTGTGGCGGCAGACCCGCAACCCCCGGCTGGAGAGCCTGCTGCGCCGGGCCACCGACGGAACGCTGGTGTGGGCGTCGATCACCAGCGAGATCGGCATGCGCAACGACCTGACCGACGCGCTCACGAAGGCGACGAAGGTCCCCGGCGGGTTCACCCTCACCGGGCGCAAGAGCTTCGCCACCAACTCCGCGGTGGCCACGCACTGCTCGACGACGGCCCGGCACGAGGACGCCGAGGGCGGGCCGCGGCTGCTGCTCTGCCAGATCGCGCTGGACCAGCCGGGCGTCACGCTGCACCAGACCTGGGACACGCTGGGCATGCGGGGCACCCAGAGCAACGACATCGAGCTGGCCGAGGTCTTCGTGCCCGACGACGCGGTGGTCCACTCGCTACCGGTCAAGCATCTCGACGCACGGGTGCTGGAAACGGTGTGGGCGTGGGCGATGCCGGCGTTCTCCGCCACCTACACCGGCATCGCCGCCGGTGCGCTGGAGTGGGCGGTCGGGCAGCTGACCAAGCGGGGCAAGCCGATCGACCCGGTCGTGCAGGACGTCATCGGCGAGTGCACGATCCTGGTCGAGAGCGCGCGGGCGCTGATGCAGCGGCATGCCGAGGAGGTCACCAGCAGGCGGCTGTTCGAGCTGGGGGTGCAGGAGGGCATCGCCCGGTCCGCGGTGGTCAAATACGTCGCCAGCAACAACGCGGTGAAGGTCATGCAGCGGCTGGTCGACGTCATCGGCGGAATGTCCTACACACGCAGGCTGCCGTTCGAGCGGATGTGGCGTGACGCCCAGGCCGGCACGTTCATGCCGATGGGCAACCTGGCCGCCCGCAAGCTGATCGGCGCCAGCACCCTCGGCCTGGAGACGTTGCCGGTCATCGGCTTCGACGAAACCGGCCACGGCTCCCGCGCGAAGGCCTGACTCCCGCGCAAGGCACGTGAAGGCCACCTTCACCACGTGAGACGTAATGAAGGTGGCCTTCACGTGCTTCGGGCCGTGGCCGGGAACGCGGGTCAGTACAACTTCTGCGGGTCCGGGTCGACCGTCACGTGGACGACCGTGGGGCGGTCGTCGGCCAGCGCCGCGGTCAGGGCGGCGGTCAGCTCCTCCGGCGACTCGGCCCGCCTCGCCGCACAGCCCATGCCGGTGGCCAGCGCGGTGAAGTCCAGCCCGCCCAGCTCGACACCGGGCAGCTTGTCCTCACCGCCGAGGATCCGCACCGCCGCGTACTGCGTGTTGTCCAGCACCACGAACGTCACCGGCAGGTGTTCCCGCGCCGCCGTCCACAGTGCCTGGATGCCGTACATGCTCGACCCGTCACCGAGCACGGCCACCACCTTGCGGTCCGGGCGGCCCAGCGCCGCGCCGACGGCGGCGGGCAGGCCGTAGCCGAGCGTGCCGCTGGCGATCGTCAGGAAACCCGTGTCGGTGGCGGTGATCGGCAGGTGGGCCTGCATCGCCAGCCGATGGCTCGGCGTCTCCTCGACCACCAGCGCGTCGGACGGCAGCAACTCCGCCAGCGTGGCGAACACGTACGCGGCCGACACCGGCGTCGCCGCCGCCGGACGAGGCGGCGTCGCACGAGGTGCGGGCGGCTGCCGGTCGGCCGGGGACACGGCGTCCAGCAACTGCCGCAGCACCAGCTTCGCCGTCGCCCGGACGCCGGTTCCCCGCGGCATCCGCGCCAGCACCTGCTCGTCGTCGCTCAGCACGTACAGCGGAGGCAGCTCAACGTCCGGCTCGCCGCGGTAGACGTGGTAGGTGAACGCGGGCGCCCCGACGACGACCACCACGTCGTGCCCCGCCAGCGAACGGGCCACCGCGCCGCGCTCGGGGTTCAGGAAGCCCTGGAACAGCGGATCGTCCTCGGGGAACGAGCAGCGCGACGACATCGGCGCCGCCCAGACCCCGGCCTTCAGCCGCCGTGCCAGCTCGACGACCTCGGGCACGGCACCGTCACCGTCCACCCCGGCGCCGACGACCAGCGCGGGCGCCGAACTCGCCGTCAGCGCGGCGACCAGCCCGGCCAGCGCGTCGGGGTCCGGCGCGAGGCCACCCATCGCCGGCCGGGCCGGGAACGGCTCGCCCGGCGCGTCCCAGTCGTCGGCCGGAACCGAGACGAACACCGGGCCGTGCGGTGCCTGGGTCGCCATGTGGAACGCCCGCGACAACGCGGCCGGGACGTCCTGCGCCCGCGCGGGCTCGATCGACCACTTGACGTACGGCCGGGGGAAGCTCGCCGCGTCCAGCGCGCCGAGGAACGGGTCGTCCGGCAGCAGGGAACGCACCTGCTGACCGGCCAGCACGATCATCGGCGTGCGGTTGCGGTAGGCGGTGAACACGTGCCCGAGGCCGTGGCCGACACCCCCGGCCGAGTGCAGGTTCACCAGTACGGGTCGACGGGTGGCCTGCGCATAGCCGTCGGCCATCGCGACGACCGCCGACTCCTGCAGGCCGAGTACGTAGCGGAAGTCGCTCGGCCAGTCGATCAGGAACGGAATCTCGGTGGTACCCGGATTGCCGAAAATTGTGGTCAATCCGAGCTGGCGCAACAACTCTCTGGACACGTCCCGCACAGTTCGCACGATCGAACCGTATCGCGCCCACTCGTTTGGCCTAGTCAGGGACTACAAGTTAACAGAGGGTAATGCGTCCGTTCGGACCTGTTCACCCGGTGTGCGATCACTGAAATGATCCCTGCGCCCAGCATTTCCACGACCTGGAGTTGGTCTTGTCCAGAACCATGCGAACCACCGTCGGTTCCGTCCTCACGTCGATCGCTCTCCTCGGCACCCTCGGCGGCTGCGGCCTGCTGGGCGGCGAGTCCGACCCCGCACCGGCCCAGGGCGATGGCGCGGTCGAGAAACCGAAGATCCGTGTCGGCGTGCTGCCGGTGGTGGACGTCGCCCCGCTGTACCAGGCCATCGACAAGGGCTACTTCAAGGAGCAGGGCGTCGAAGTCGAGGCCGTGGTCGTGCAGAGCGGCCCGGCCGCCGTCCAGGGCGTCGTCGGCGGCGACCTCGACATCGCGTTCACCAGCTACCCCGGCGTCCTCGGGGCGCAGGCCAAGGGCGTCGCCGAGATGAAGGTCGTCGCCGACGCCTACGCCGCCCGGCCGGGGCACATGATGCTGGTGTCCTCGCCGAAGTCGGCGTTCAAGAAGCCGGAGCAGGCCGCCGGCAAGAAGATCGCCGTCACCAGCCGCGGCTCCATCTCCGACCTCAGCGTGATGTCGGTGCTCAAGACCCACGGCGTGGACATCAACACCATCCAGTGGGTGCAGATGGGCCTTCCGGAAATGGGCCCGGCGATGGACCGCGGTGACATCGACGCGGCCGTCGCCGTCGAACCGTTCGTCACCAACACCGCCAAGACCATCAGCGCCGTGCCGATCCTCGACGCCTGCTCCGGCCCGACGGCGGACCTGCCGATGTCCGGCTGGGGCGCGGTCAGCAAGTTCACCAACGCCAACCCCAAGACCGTCGCGGCGTTCCAGCGCGGCCTCGCCAAGGGCGTCGCCGACGTGCAGGACCGGGCCGTGCTGGAACCGATCCTGACCAAGTACGTCAAGATCCCCGCCGACACCGCGCCGCTGGTGACGATCGCCGAGTACCCGCGCAGCCTGGACGCCGTCCGCATCCAGCGGGTGGCCGACCTGATGCACGAGTTCGGCGTGACCCCGCAGCGGCTGGACGTGGCGCCGATGTTGATGCCGAGCCCGAGCGCCTGAGTTGAAGATCGCCGTTCGGGGGCTGCTCGGCATCCTCGGGGTGCTGGGCCTGTGGGAACTGGGCTCGCTGGTCGGGCTGTTCCCCGAGTACTACCTGCCGCCGCCGTCGACGGTTCTGCCCCGGCTGGTGGAACTGTTCGGCGACGACGGTTTCGTGCGGGCGGTCGTGGCGACCATGCTGGCGTGGGCCATCGGCATGGTCATCGCGACCGCGATCGCGGTACCGGCCGGGCTGCTGCTGGGCAGCATCCCGTCGGTGCGGATCGCCACCAGGACGATCATCGAATTCCTGCGGCCGATCCCGTCGGTCGCGCTGATCCCGCTGGTGATCGTCCTGGTCGGCGCGGGCCCGGAGGCGAAGATCTCGCTCGCGGTGTACGCCGCGCTGTGGCCGATCATGTTCAACACCGTCTACGCGCTCGACGAGATCGACCCGCTGCTGATCGACACCGCCCGCGCCATGGGCCTGGGCCGGGTCCGGACGATGTACGCGGTCGCGCTGCCGCACGCGGCGCCGTTCATCCTCACCGGCGTGCGGATGTCCAGTGCGGTGACGCTGATCGTGGTGATCAGCGTCGAGTACCTGGCTGGCGGCACCATCGGGCTGGGCACGTTCACCCTCGAAGCCGCGAGCACCGGCGGCAGGCAGGACCTCGTGCTCGCCGCGACCATGCTGGCCGGGCTGATCGGCTACCTCATCGACGAGGGCATGCAGCGCCTGCGCCGCAGGGCGTTCGGCTGGGCGGAGGCGACATGACGAAGCTCCGCGGACTGGCCAAGTCCTGGGCCGTGTTCGCCGTCGCCGTCGTGGTGTGGGAGGTGGCCACCCGGCTCGCCGGCTCGGTCTACTTCCCGCCGCCGACGGCGATCCTCGGTGCCGCGGGGGACATGTGGCTGGGTGGACCGGCACACCAGCTCGGCCTGTCCGACATGGTCTTCGACGACGTGCTGCCCAGCCTCGGCAGGCTGCTGGCCGGCTGGCTGCTGGCCGCGTTGATCGGCGTCGCCGTCGGCACGGCGGTGGGCCGCTCCCGCTACGGCGCCGACTACCTCGGCCCGGTGTTCGCGTTCCTGCGGTCGGTGCCGCCGATCATGCTGATCCCGTTCTTCCTGGTGATCTTCGGCATCAATGCCACCGAGCAGCTCGCGGCCATCGTGTTCAGCGCGCTGTGGCCGATCCTGCTCAACACCATCGACGGCGTGCGGTCGGTCGACCCGGTGAAGACCGACACCGCCCGGTCGTTCCGCACGCCGAGGGCGCTGTGGATCGGCATGGTCGTGCTGCCTGCCGCGCTGCCGAAGATCTTCGCCGGGCTGCGCGTCAGCCTGTCGCTCGCGCTGGTGCTGATGGTCATCTCCGAGCTGATCGGCGCCACCAACGGCATCGGCTACCAGCTCATCAACGACCAGCGGCTCTACGAGTTCCCACGCATGTGGGCTGGCATCGTCCTGCTCGGCGTGCTCGGCTACGCGCTGAACCGGCTCCTGCTCGCGGTGGAGGAACGCGTGCTCGGCTGGCAACCTGGACGCGAAAGAGTGGGAGCCTGACATGCCGACGATGCTGGAAGTGGCAGGCCTGCGGCACGACTACGGCAGCCACACCGCACTGGCCGAACTCGACTTCGCCGTCCCGGCCAGGGAGCTGGCGTGCATCGTCGGCCCGTCCGGCTGCGGCAAGTCGACGCTGCTGCGTTGCGTCGCCGGGCTGCTCAGCCCGACCGCCGGGACCGTGCGGCTGCACGGCGACCTGGTCAGCGGCGTGCCCGAGGACCTGGCCGTGGTGTTCCAGGACTACAGCCGCTCGCTGTTTCCGTGGCTGTCGGTCCGCGCCAACGTCGAGTTCCCGCTGCGCGGCCGCGGCGTCGCCAAGGCCGAACGCAGGGAGCGGGCGGCCGAGGCGCTGGGCTGGGTCGGCCTGGAGGGCGTCGGGTCGAAGTACCCGTGGCAGCTCTCCGGCGGGATGCAGCAACGCGTCTCGATCGCCCGCGCCCTGGCCAGCAGGCCTGCACTGCTGCTGATGGACGAACCGTTCGCGTCGGTCGACGCGCAGACCCGGTTCGAACTGGAGGACCTGCTCCGCCGTGTCCAGCGGGAACGCGGCAGTACGGTGCTGCTGGTGACGCACGACATCGACGAGAGCGTCTACCTCGGCGACCGGGTGCTGGTGCTATCGAAGTCCCCGGCCTCCATCGTCGCCGAGCTGACGGTGGACCTGCCCGCCGAGCGGGACCAGATCACCACCCGCGAGTCGGCCGAGTTCGTCCGGCTGCGCGGCGAGGTCGCCCGGCTGCTGCACGGCGGTCCCACCGACGAGGAGCTGGCCGCCCGCGATCTCGCCGAGGCCGAGGCAGCCGAACGGGAGGCCGCTCCGCGTACGTCGACCACTTGAGGGATTTTCGCTTTGACGCTCAAGCCACCACCGAAACCGGACGACGACAAACGGTGACGGAGGTGGCGAAAAGTGTCACAGAACGTGAGCCGGCTGCACGAGTCACTCGCGAACCGGTTCGCCGCGCGCGGCGACTGGCGCCGCGCGTACCAGCACCTGCGCTCGGCTCTGGCACTCGATCCGCTGACCGGTATCTACAACCGCCGCCACCTGGACGTCTGGCTCCTCGACGCCGCCGACGACTTCGCGGTCGCGCTCGTCGACCTCGACCACTTCAAGCACGTCAACGACACGTTCGGCCACCTCACCGGGGACCGGGTGCTGCGCGACGTCGCCGGCCTGCTCGCCGCCGGGCTGCCTGCTGGCGGGTTCTGCGCACGTTACGGCGGCGAGGAGTTCGCCCTGGTCCTGCCCGGTGCCATTGACGCCGTGCGGACCGCCGAGCTGGCCCGCAGGCGGGTCGCCGCGCACTCGCGGGTCACGGTCAGCGTGGGCGTCGCACTGCCCGGAACCGACCCGCTGAGCCGGGCCGACGGCCTGCTCTACGCCGCCAAGGGCGCGGGCCGCAACACCGTCGCTTACGCCGACGGGGACACCGTGCGTTTCACAACCGGTAGTCATTGAGCGACCTTGTTGCACAGTCGGTGAACGACGGTCGCCCGAACGGCCCGCAGCCACGTGGAAAATCCCACCCTGCGTAAAAATGTCACGGGATGGTGTCGTCACCCACGCCGGGTATCCGTACGATAACGGGAGCCCTGGCGCCGACGATGGAAAGCCAGGACACATGCATCGGGGGGCAACCACGGGGAGCTCGGCTGCGTCCGAGTTAGAAGCGCCACGAATGTAGGAAGGAGACCGAGTGCCAGACGAACCCCGCGGCTCAGGCACCGGTCCCCGAAAACGTCGCCGCTCGATGGACACCTACGGCGGCATCAGCGTTTCCGACGTGGTCGCCAAGCACACCGGCGCGCATCCCCGGCCCCAGGTGGACGAGCCACCGACCCGGCAGGTCCCGCCGGCCCGCCAGCCGAGACGGCAGGCAGCCGGCCCTCCCCCCGAATCCCCGCGTCGCCCGGCTGCCGTCAACCCCCCGCCGGCTCCGCGAACCAGCAAGCCCCCGGCCCGCCGTGCCGCGCCGAATCCGGCGCAGCCGCCCAAGCCGCCGCAGCCGCGGCGCGCGACCCCGCCGCCTGCCGCCGCCAAGCCGAAGCCGCAGCAGCCGTCCGGGCCGCAGCCGAAGCCGCCGCCGGTCGACCCGCCGACGCGGCTGCGTCAGCACGTCGGCTCGATCGACGCCGCCGACCAGCCACCCGCGCGCCCGCCACGCAGGCAGCCGCCCCCGCCTCGCCGTCCGGTCGAGGGCAGGACCACCGTGACGCCACCCGTCGCGGCGCCCGGCGGTCCGCAACGGCCGCCGCAACGCCGTCCGGCCCGGCCGCAGCGGTCGGCGGAGGACCGGCTGACGATGACCGACCAGATGGAGCCGGTCGACGACGCCACGCGGGTCCGCCGCAAGATCGACAACACCCTTGCCCGGTTCTCCGCCGCGCACGACGAGCTGGAGCGCGAGGAGGAACGCAAGCGGCAGCGCAGGGAACGGCTCACCGCGGGTCCGGTGAAGCTCATCGAGCAGACCCGCACGCGCCTGCAGCGGGTGGTGACCTCTCCGTCCGAGGAACCGGAGCCGGAGGAGCCCGCCAAGCCCGAGCTGACCCGGCTGCAGGAGAAGAAGCAGCGGCATCAGGACCGGACCGCGCGCATCGCCCGGATCACCGCCGCGGCGCTTGCCTGCCTGGTGTTCCTCGCCACCGGGGGCCTGTGGGGCACCAAGACCTGGTTCAACAGCAAGTTCAACGAGATCGCCGCGCTGGACGAGAACTCGGCGGACATCAAGAACGCCGCGGGGCAGAACGGTGACGAGAACTTCCTGATCGCCGGTTCGGACACCCGCGCTGGCGCGGAGGCCGAGGAAGGCGTCGGCACGGCGGAGGCCGTCGGGGGTGCGCGGTCGGACTCGCTGATGATCGCCCACGTGCCCGCCGACCGGAAGCGTGCCGTGGTCGTGGGCTTCCCCCGTGACCTGGAGGTCACCCGGCCCGAGTGCCAGCGCTGGGACTCCAAGACCGGCCAGTACACCGGCGAGACCGTTCCGGCGAAGCCGAGGGCGAAGCTGAACGAGGCGTTCGCCATCGGCGGCCCGGCGTGCACGACCAAGCTCGTGCAGCAGCTGACCGGGATGAAGATCAACCACTTCGTCGGCATCGACTTCCACGGCTTCAAGGGCATGATCGACGTCGTCGGCGGCGTGCCGATCCACGTGGACAAGCCGATCATCGACGAGGAGCTGGGTACCGTCATCCCGACGGCGGGCGACATCGTCGTCAGCGGCGACCAGGCGCTGAACTACGTACGCGTGCGCAAGGTCAAGGGCGACCCGACGTCGGACTACGGGCGTATCAAGCGGCAGCAGCAGGTGATCGGCGCGCTGCTGAAGAAGACCATGTCCCGCGAGGTGCTGCTGGACACCGGCAAGCTGTCCGGCCTGGTCACCGCGTTCGCCGGTGCGACGTTCGGCGACAACATCGGCGTCGACCAGCTGCTCACGCTGGCCCAGTCCATGCAGGGCCTGGACCCGAACAAGGTGAAGTTCCTGACCATCCCGACGGTCGGCGAGTCCAACTCGCGGGGTAACGAGGAAATGCTGGAGAAGCCGGCGAAGGCGTTGTTCGAGGCGTTGATCGAGAACGTCCCGCTGCCGGACGAGAAGGCGCCCGCGCCGCCGCCCACACCGAATGCCCAGGCCCAGCCGGGGAAGTAACTCGTTAGGCCAGGTTCACGCGGGGTTCACCCGAGGATTCGTCGGCTGGATCGGTTGCCCCGTAGAGTGACGCCATGCGCGAGGCTTACCACGTCGAACTCGAACAGCTGGCCGACCGGCTTGCCGCCATGTCGGTCCAGGTCGCCGATGCCATGGAGCAGGCGACCAAGGCGCTGCTGGAAGCCGACCTCGGTCTGGCCGAGCAGGTCATCAGCAACGACGCGAAGGTCGACGACGCGCGTGCCGACTGCGAGGAGAAGGCGTACGCGCTGCTCGCCCTGCAGGCGCCCGTGGCGACGGACCTGCGGACCGTGCTGGCGGCCATCCACGCCGCGGAGAGCCTGGAGCGGATGGGCGACCTGGCGCTGCACGTGGCGAAGGCCGCGCGGCGCCGGCACCCCGAGGCCGTCCTGCCGGAGGCCGTCCGGGCCTACTTCGCCGAGATGGGCACGGTCGCGGTACGGCTGGCCCGCAAGACCGAGCAGATCATCAAGACCAAGGACGTCGAGGCGGCCCGTGAGCTGGAGACCGACGACGACCAGGTCGACGACATCCACCGGCACCTGTTCACGGTGCTGATGAACCGCGAGTGGCCGCACGGCGTGGCCGCGGCGGTCGACGTCACGCTGCTCGGCCGGTTCTACGAGCGCTTCGCCGACCACGCGGTGTCCGTGGCCCGCAGGATGGTGTTCGTCGTGACCGGCAAGATGCCGGGCTACGGCACCAGCGAGGACCTCTAACCTCGGGCCGTCCCGAGCAGGTAGGACACCGCGTCGACCACGACGTCGGCGGGAACCCGTTCCGGGTCGAGCAGGTGCTGGATCAGCAGGCCGTCCTCCAGCGCGTGGATGAGCAGGGCGAGGAAGTCCGCGTCGGCGCCCGGTGTGTTCGCCCTGACCCCGTCGGCGATCGCGGCCTGTGCGCGCCTGTCCCGTTCGGCGGCCAGTGGCCTGCTGTCCGGTTCCCGCAGGGCGTGCAGGACCAGCTCGAGGCGTAGCGCCAGCCACTGCGGCAGGTGCTCGGCTCGCTCGCGGTTCCACGCGCGCAGTTCCTCCGACGCCGCGGCGAAGGACGCGCCCATCGCCCGTACCTCGGACTCCTCGGCCCGCGTGCGTTCGAGCAGCAACTCTCGCACGAGTTCCTGCTTGTCCGCGAAGTTGCCGTAGAAGGCGCCGCGGCTGAACCCGGCCCGTTCCGCGATCTGCTCGACCGACGTCCCGTTCACCCCGCGCTCGGTGAACAGCTCGGCGGCGGCGGTGAGCAGCCGTTCCCGCGTGCGTGCCCGGCTCTCGGCACGACTCAGTCTGGCCATGGGCCGAATATACAGGTTTGTATTTGGATACAGGTCTGTATATTGGCGGCCGTGAGTGAGATCTGGAGCCTCGGTGCCGCCGAGATCGCGGCGGCGGTGCGTAGCGGCGAACTGTCCGCGCGGGAAGCCCTCGACGCGCACCTGGCGCGTGTCGACGACGTCAATCCGGCCGTCAACGCGGTCACGGTGAGATTCGACGAGGCACGGGAACAGGCGGACCGCGTCGACGAGCGGATCCGGGCTGGGGAACCGGTCGGTCCGCTGGCGGGTGTCCCGTTCACGGTCAAGGAAAACATCGACGTGGCCGGTCACCCGACGACACACGGGGTGCCGCACTTCGCGGACGCCGTCGCCGGGGCCGACGCACCACCGGTGCGACGGCTGCGGGCAGCCGGCGCGATCGCGCTCGGGCACACCAACATGCCCGACCTCACGATCGGCGGAAACATCACGGTGAGCCAGCTGTTCGGCGAGACCCGCAATCCGTGGGGCGCCATCCGCACGCCGGGCGGGACCAGCGGTGGCGACGGTGCGGCGGTCGCGTCCGGGATGGCCGCCATCGGGCTGGGCAACGACTCCGGCGGTTCGGTGCGCCTGCCCGCCATGTACTGCGGCGTCGCCGCGTTGAAGCCCAGCTACGGCCGGTTCGCGATGGATCACCGCATCGGCGGCAGCGACCCGACCCTGGCATCGCAGCTGTTCCCGGTCGACGGTCCGATCGCCAGGACCGTCGAGGACCTGGAACTCGCGTTCGGCGTTCTCGCCGGAGCCGACGCCGCCGACCCGAGGACGGTGCCGGTGCCACACCGGGGACCGGAGCTGCCGAAGCGGGTCGCGGTCTGCGCCGACCCGGCCGGACTCGGCGTGCACCCGCAGGTGCGTGCCGAGATCGGCAGGGCCGCGGACGCCCTCGCCGACGCGGGCTACCAGGTCGAGGAGGCGGAACCGCCGGCTCTCGCCGATGCGCTGACGTCGTACGGCACGTTGATCACCGCCGAGTTCGGGCAGCGCTGGCCGGACATCCGGGGCCTGCTCACCGAGGAGTCCGCCCGGAACATGGAGGTGTCGATGACCCAGCAGCCTCCGACGGACCTGGCCGGCTACCTCGCGGCGACCGCGACCCGGTTCGGCGCCATGCGGGACTGGGCCGCGTTCGGCGAGCGTTACCCGCTGGTCCTCGGCCCGGTCACCACCGAGCGGCCGTTCGACGCCGAGCCGGAGGACGCCCTGCGCGTCATGTTCGGAATGCGGCTGTGCACCGCCACCACCTGCCTCGGGGTGCCGGCCGTCGCCGTGCCGACCGCCGTCGTCGACGGGCAGCCGCTCGGTGTGCAGGTGATCGGCCCTTGGTACCGCGAGGACGCCTGCCTGGCGGCCGCGCGGATACTGGAGGACCGGTTCGGAACCTTTACGCCTCCGCAGCCCCGCCACCGCCCTCAACGGTGACGCTTCGCGCCGCCTCTACACCTCTGGTCTCGCCGTCCTGGTAGCGCCGACGGACGCGGCGACCACGCAGCACACGGCAAGCCACTGCAGCGGCGCCAGCAGCTCGCCGAGCACGATCAGTCCGGCCAGTGCCGCGACCGCGGGCTCGAGGCTCATCAGCACGCCGAACACCCTCGGCGGGATCTTGCGCAGGGCCTCGAGTTCCAGCGAGTACGGGATGACCGAGGACAGCAGGGCGACCGCGAGACCGATCATCAGCACCCACGGCTCCAGCAGCCCGGTGCCGGTCTCGACGATGCCGAACGGCATAGCCGCCATGGCGCCGATCGTCATGGCGAGGGCGAGGCCGTTGC
Source organism: Amycolatopsis suaedae (assembly GCF_004214935.1). Classification (GTDB taxonomy): domain Bacteria; phylum Actinomycetota; class Actinomycetes; order Mycobacteriales; family Pseudonocardiaceae; genus Amycolatopsis; species Amycolatopsis suaedae. The sequence continues at coordinate 462,248 of NZ_SFCC01000002.1, read as the reverse complement.
CCTCGCTGGTCCGGCTGCCCAGTGCGGCGCCGAGCAGGATGTAGGCGGCCCAGCAGGCGCCGGCGGCGAGTGCGAACGCCATGCCGAGCAGGGAGACGTCGCCGCGTCCCTCGGCCAGCAGCACCACGCCGGCGCCGGCCAGCAGCGCCCACAGGACGTCGCGCCAGCGCCGGGACCCGGCGAGCGCGACCGCGAGCGGGCCGAGGAACTCGATGGTGACCGCGATGCCGAGCGGGATCCGGGCGATGGCCTGGTAGAAGAAGATGTTCATGGCCGCGAGCACCAGGCCGTAGCCCAGCACGACCGGGATCGCGTCACGGCCCATGCGGATGGCCGGGCGCCAGATCAGCATCAGCACCACGGCGGCGAAGAACAGCCGCAGCGTCACCGTGCCCGCGGGGCCGACGGTGGCGAACAGCTGCTTGGCGAACGCGGCACCCAGCTGCACGCTGACGATGCCGACGAGCACCTGCATCGGCGGCGGGATCGCCCCGATGGCCCGGCCGGCCAGCGCGATCAGGCCCGGCCGCGGCAGCGGCCGGTCACCCACTCCCTCTACGTAAGCCCACACCACAGGTACGACCGTACCAATCCCGCTATCGGCGTCCCACCGATTAAGACCCGGATGCGGGAGGCATCGTGCGGGACGGTGGAGTTCGCGTGCCGGAGCGTGGAACTCGCGTGCGTAACGGTGGGACTCGCGGGTCCGGGCGGTGCGGCGGGTGTCTCACATGCTGAACTCCACGCTCGTGCACGCGAACTCCACCTTCGGACACGCGAGTTCCACGCTCCGGCCCACGCCCGCCGAGACCAGCGGCCCGGAACCGGCGCGCCTGCCAGTGGAACCAGCCGGGTGACCGGCACCATGTGACAACCGGAGTCCCCATCGTGCGTTCTGCGCTCGAGACCAGGCCGCCTCGCCTGGCTGAGACCCGGATGCCGTGAAGGGGGCCCTCACGGCGTCTGATGCCGTGAGGGCCCCCTTCACGGCATGGCTTAACCGAAGCGGCCGGAGATGTAGTCCTCCGTCGCCTTCTGGTCCGGGTTGGAGAAGATCTTCTCCGTGTCGTTCAGCTCGATCAGCCGGCCGGGCTGGCCGACGCCCGCCAGGTTGAAGAACGCCGTCTGGTCCGAGACCCGCGCCGCCTGCTGCATGTTGTGAGTCACGATGACGATCGTGTACTCCTTCTTCAGCTCGGCGATCAGGTCCTCGATGGCCAGCGTGGAGATCGGGTCCAGCGCCGAGCACGGCTCGTCCATCAGCAGCACGTCGGGCTGCACGGCGATCGCCCGCGCGATGCAGAGCCGCTGCTGCTGACCACCGGACAGGCCACCGCCCGGCTTGTTCAGCCGGTCCTTCACCTCGGCCCACAGGTTCGCCCCACGCAGCGCGCGCTCGGCGATCTCGTCCAGCCGCTTCTTGTTCTTGATGCCGGCCAGCTTGAGCCCGGCGACCACGTTGTCCCGGATGGACATCGTCGGGAACGGGTTGGGCCGCTGGAACACCATGCCGATCGTGCGGCGCACCTGCACCGGGTCGATGCCCGCGGCGTAGATGTTCTCGCCGTCCAGCAGGACGTCACCCTCGACGCGCGCACCCGGGATGACCTCGTGCATCCGGTTCAGCGTGCGCAGCACCGTCGACTTGCCACAGCCGGACGGGCCGATGAACGCGGTGACGCTGCGCGGCGGCACTGACAGCGTCACGCCGTCCACGGCGTGGAACTTGCCGTAGTAGATGTCAACGTCCTTGACGTCGATTCGCTTCGCCATCACACACTCACTTCGTCTTGGGGGCGACCAGCTTGGCGATGACCGTGGCCGCGAGGTTGATCAGGGCGATGATGAGCACCAGCGTCAGCGCGGCACCCCAGATGCGGTCGAAACCGACGGTGCCCTCGCCGATCGGGTTGGACACCCGCTCGTTGTTCATCACCAGCGGAAGGGCGGCCATCTCGCCGCTGAACATGTTCCAGTTCACGTAGCCGGAGTAGCCGACGAGCACCAGCAGCGGCGCGGTCTCGCCCATCACCCTGGCCAGCGCCATCATCACGCCGCTGACGATGCCGGACAGCGCCGTAGGCAGGACGACCTTCATGATCGTCTTCCACTTCGGGACGCCCAGCGCGTAGGAGGCCTCACGCAGGTCGTCCGGCACGATCCGCAGCATCTCCTCGGTGGAGCGCACCACCACGGGGACCATCAGCAGCACCAGGGCCAGCGACACGGCGAACCCGCTGCGCGGGAAGCCGAACGTCGTGATCCAGAGCGCGTAGATGAACAGCGCGGCGACGATCGAGGGAACACCGGACAGGATGTCGACCATGAACGTGGTGACCCTGGCCAGCTTCGTGCCCCGGCCGTACTCCACCAGGTAGATCGCGACGAGGATGCCCAGCGGCACGGCGATGACCGCACACAGCAGCCCCTGCAGCAGGGTGCCGATGATGCCGTGCAGTACGCCGCCGCCGACCTCGTCGGAGAGCACGTCGCCGAAGTCCTGGCTCCACCAGTTGGTGTACGGGATGCGGGTGATGCCCGCCTCGATCACCGTGTACAGCACCCACACCAGGGGCACCACGGCGATCAGGAACGACAGCCAGACGAGCACGGTCGCCGTCAGGTTCTTGGCCTTGCGGACGGCGCTGACGTGCTGGAAGGCCGGTGTGATGGCCGGCCGTTCGGTGTCGGTCATGGTCATCGCCTAGTCCCCCTTCTTGTCGCCGATGATGGCGCGCGCGACGAAGTTGACCAGGAACGTCAGCACGAACAGCACCAGGCCGGCCGCGATGTAGGCGCCTGCCGACGTCGGGTCGTTGAACTCGGCGGCGGCGAGCGCGATCTTCGACGCGAACGTGGCACCGCCGTCGAAGATGCTCCAGTCGAACGGGACGGTCGGGATGCCGAGGATGACCGTCAGCGCGATGGTTTCGCCGAGCGCCCGGCCGAGGCCGAGCATCGAGGCGCCGATGTAGCCGGACTTGCCGAACGGCAGCACGGTGGTCCGGATGACCTCCCACCGCGTCGCGCCCAGCGCCAGCGCGCCCTCGATCTGCGTGGTGGGCGTGCGCTGGAAGACCTCGCGGGTCAGCGAGGTGATGATCGGCAGCAGCATCACCGCCAGCACCACGCCCGCGGTGAAGATCGTGCCGCGGATGTTCGGCGCGATGTTGCCCTCACCGAAGATCGGGATCCAGCCGAAGGTGGAATTGATCCACTGCGCGATCGGCTCCAGTTCCGGCGCGAGGAACAGCAGGCCCCACAGACCGAAGATGATCGACGGCACCGCGGCCAGCAGGTCGATGATGTAGGCGAACGGCCGGGCGAGCCGGGCGGGAGCGTACTGGGTGAGGAACAACGCGATGCCCAGCGAGATCGGCATCGCGATCACCAGCGCCACCAGGGACACGGTCACCGTGACCAGCAGCATGTCCGTGATGCCGAAGTGCAGGTCCGCCGGGTCGGTGGTGTTCCACTCGGTCCCGAAGAAGCTGCCCTTGTTCGCCTGCAGCGCCGGGATCGCCTGGATCAGCAGGAACAGCCCGATCAGGCCGATCAGCGCCACCACGAAGATGCCGGCACCAGTGGTGAGGTTGCGGAAGATCTTGTCACCGGCGCGCGAGGCCTTGCCGGTGCCGAGATTTCCCTTGCCGCTGGGGTTCGGCCCGGACGACGTCTCCGGTGCCGGTGGTTGCTCCGAAATCGGACCCTCCGGGTCAAATGCGGACGGCGGACGCCCACCGGTGTCCCCGGTGGGCGTCCGCGTCGAGGTTGGCTCGTTCATCGGCGTTTTTCGCCAGGCCTGTCTCTACCCTCGTGTTGTCCGGCTCGCAAGGTCAGGCGATGGCGTTGACCGCGGCCAGAACCTTCGTCTGCAGGCCCTGCGAGATCGGCACGTAGCCCTTCTCCGACAGCGGGGCCTGACCGTCGGTCGCGGCCACGCTCAGGAACGCCTTGACCGCCTTGGCGACGGCCGGGTCGGAGTACTTCGAGCAGACGATCTCGTAGGTCACCAGCAGCAGCGGGTAGGCACCCGGGGTGTTGCTGGCGTAGATGGCGTCCAGGTCGAGGGCGAGGTCGTTGGTGCCCTCCTTCTTGAACTTCGCCGAGTCCAGCGTCGTGGCGACGTTCTGCGCGGTCAGCTCGACCGGGCCGGAACCGCTGTCCAGCAGCGCGGGCTTCACGCCGTCCTTGGCGAAGGCCGACTCGACGTAGGTGATGGAACCGTCGGTGGCCTTGGCCGACTCGACGACACCGTTGGACTTCTCGGCGCCGACGCCGACACCGCCCTTGAACTGCTTGCCGTCACCCTTGGTCCACGCGCCCTTGGACGCGGCGGTCAGGTACTTCTGGAAGTTGTCCGTGGTGCCGGACTCGTCGGAGCGGAAGACCACCTGGATCGGCTTGTCCGGCAGGTTGACGGCCTCGTTGCCCTTGACGGCCTTGATGGCCGGGTCGTTCCACTTGGTGATGGCGCCGCTGAAGATCTTGGCGGTCACCTCAGGGTTGAGGGCCAGCTTGTCGACGCCGGCCACGTTGTAGGCGATGGCGACCGGGCCGACCACCAGCGGCAGGTTCCAGGCCTCGGAGCCGGCGCAGCGCTTCTTGGCGTCCTCGGTCTCCGCGCCGTCCTTCAGCGGCGAGTCCGAGCCGCCGAAGTCCACCTGGCCGGCGGTGAACTGCTTGACACCGGCACCGGAACCGCTGGGGTTGTAGTTGATCTGCTGCCCGGAACACTTCCTGCCGTACTCACGGGCGAAGATGTCGATGGCGCCCTTCTGCGCCGAGGACCCTTCGGCGGACAGCGGGCTCTTGCCGCCGCACTCCACGTTGGTCGTGCCGGAAGGCGCCGGGGCAGCGGGCTGCTGGGCGTTGTTCTGTGCCGCGGGGTCGGTACCGCAGGCACTGAGGACAAGTGCGGCGCCCGCCACGACACCGGCGACGGCACGCGACCGCTTGATCTTCACAGCATTTCCTCCGCAGAAGAGAGTTCGGGATCAGCCGGGCGACCCGGTACGGCCGCCGCTGTCGAGACCGGACAGTAGGCAGCCACGGTGGACGGCCGACCCTCTGCGGATGAACAGAAGGTGAACAAGTCACCCATTGTGAGCAGGGCAACGCGTCCGAAAGGCCGCTGTGTCCTGCCCGTGACCTGGGGATTTTCTTACCGTGACCGCTCGCTCGCCGTTGGTTAACAGCACGCGCACGCAGGGGCCGGGTCAGCGGCCGTACTGGACGTCCACCTCGTGCCGACCGAAGCCGAGCTTCGAGTACACCGCCACCGCGGGGGCGTTGTCGCCCTCGACGTACAGGATCACCTTGCCCAGCCCCAGGCCACGCAGGTACCGCACACCGGCGAGGGTGAGTGCCTTGCCGAGCCCGCCACCCTGCGCATCGGGGTCGACGCCGACCACGTACACCTCGCCGACCCGCTCGCCGCCGAACCGGCGCGGGTTCGGCGGGTGGACCTTCGTCCAGTGAAAGCCGACGACCCGCCCGCGGTCCTCGGCGAGGAAGAAACCGCTGGCGTCGAACCAGTCCTCGGTCTCGGTCGCACGCAGCTGCTCGACGGTCAGGCTGCCCTGCTCGGGGTGCCAGTCGAACGCCCGCGCGTTGACGTCCACGACGGCCTGCTCGTCCCGGCCCGGCTCGAACGTACGCAGGGCGATACCGGCGGCAGGAGCGGGTTCGGGCCAGTCGGCTGTGGTGGCGTCGGCCAGCATGACCAGCAGCTCGCGCACCCGCTTCAGGCCTGCCCGTTCGGCGATCGCCGCCGCGGCCGGGTGGTCACCGTGTGCCCACAGGCGCACCGAACGGTCCGCTCGGGTAAGAAGTTCGCCGGTCAGCGCGGTGCCGATGCCCTGCCCTCGGCGGTCGGGCCGGACCACCAGCTCGGCGACCTGGCGGCCGAACGAGTCGCCGGCGGTGTCCAGGTTGGCGTAACCGACCAGCTCACCGCCGTCTTCGGCGTAGAGGTGCCGGTCACCGGAGAACCCGGTCTCCTCGGGACGGCCGTCCACCTCCCGCACGCCGGCCAGGAGGGCGCCAACACGCTCGGCTTCGGCCTCGTCGGCCCAGCGCAGCTCCATCAACGACGCAGATCCACCGAGTCCCGCAGGACAGGCTGCGACGGGGAGTTCTTCACCGGCCGCTCGAACTTGTAGCCGACGTTACGCACGGTGCCGATCATCTGCTCGTGCTCGGGACCGAGCTTCGCGCGCAGCCGCCGGACGTGCACGTCGACCGTGCGGGTGCCGCCGAAGAAGTCGTAACCCCAGACCTCCTGCAGCAGCTGGGCCCTGGTGAACACCCGGCCGGCGTGCTGGGCGAGGTACTTGAGCAGCTCGAACTCCTTGTACGTCAGTTCGAGCGTGCGCTTGCGCAGCCGGGCGGTGTAGGTCGCCTCGTCGATGACCAGGTCGCCGACCCGCAGCTCGGCGTCCACCTGGGAGGCGGCGCCGTCCCGGGTCGTCGCCAGCCGCAGCCGGGCGTCGACCTCGGCGGGCCCGGCGGTGGGCAGCAGGATGTCGTCGGTCCGCCACTCGGCGCTGACGGCCACCAGGCCACCCTCGCCGACGACGGCGATGACCGGAGTCACACCGTCGTCCTCACCGGCGCCCTTCAGCAGGCGGCACAGGCTCTTCGCCGAGGCCAGGTCGGTGCGCGCGTCGAGCAGGATGACGTCGCGGTGGCCCGCGTCGAGCAGCGCGGTGACCTCCGGGGGCCGCACGCGTACGGTGTGTGGAAGCAGATCGAGCGCGGGCAGTACGGTGGCCGCACTGGGCTCGGGGGTGAGTACGAGAAGGTCGAGGCTCATCGGCCGCACCGCCCTGTCCTGTGGTCGCCGCGAAGTGACTTCGGTCGGTGCTGAGTGAGAATAGCGGGTGAACACCGGAAACACCCCAGCTCTGCTACCGGGGTCACACCCGAGCCCCCGTTCAGCCGACCCCGACCGACAGATCGGACGCACACTGTGAACAGCCCGGTTCGCCAGGACGAGTACCACTACGGGTACGAGGACACCGGCCGCGGCGGGCGCCGCGCCCGCAAGTGGATCATCACCCTGGTGATCCTGATCGGGGTGCTGGTCGGGATCGACTTCGGCGCGGCCGCGTTCGCCGAGAGCACGGTGTCGCAGAAGGCGCGGGAACAGCTGAAGCTGGCCGAGGACCCGGCCGTCACCGTGCACGGCTTCCCGTTCCTCACCCAGGCCATCGGCGGCGAGTACGACCACATCAGCATGCAGGCGGCAGGCGTGGCCGTCGGCACGCTCAAGGACGTCGAGCTGAGCGCCGAGCTGCGCCAGGTGAACGCCCCGCTCTCGGACCTGATCGGCGGCAACGTCAAGTCGGTCACCATCGGCAAGCTGGAGGGCAAGGCCACCATCAAGGCCAGCGACATCGCCAAGGTCCCGCCGCTGAACAAGTTCAAGGACCTGAAGATCGAGCCGGCCAGCGAGGACTACGTCAAGAACGGCAAGGGCAGCGACGAGCCAGCCGACACCAAGCCCCGCGACGACGACGCGACGACCGGCAGCTCGGCCGGCATCCGCATGTCCGTCAAGGCCGACGTGGCAGGCAGCCAGACCGAGGTGATCTGCTACGCCATCATCAAGGTGAGCGGCACGTCGATCCAGATCGCGCCGGAGCGCATGGAACTCGGGAATGACGAGGGCACCGTTTCCGTTCCCTCTGCTGTACGCAACGCGCTGCTGCCGAACTTCAAGGCCACCATCGACACCGGTGACCTTCCGTTCAAGGTCACGCCGACGTCGGTGCAGGTCAAGACCGGTGCCGTGACCGTGGGCGGGACCGCGGACAACGTCAAGTTCGGCGACATGGCGGGATCGTCCGGAGGAGCGTAGGGACAGATGGTCGGACTGTGGGTGGTGCTCGGCACGCTCGTGCTGGGCCTGGCCGCCGGTGCCGCGCTGCGCTGGCGCAACGGCCGGATCCGCACTGCCAGGCCGTCCGCCACCCTTCCCGAGCCGATCGCCCGGCAGCTGGACCCGGACACCCCGGTGACGCTGGTCCAGCTGTCGACGACGTTCTGCGCCCCCTGCAGGCACACCCGCGCGCTGCTGTCCCACCTGGCTGACCGCACCGACGGCCTGCGGCACGTCGACCTCGACGTCACCAACCAGCCGGAGGTCGCCCAGCAGCTCGGCGTGCTGCGCACGCCGACCACGCTGGCGCTCGCCTCCGACGGCACCGAGCTGCTCCGCGTCGGCGGCGTACCCCGCGCGGAGGAGCTGCTGGACGCGTTGCGCCCGCATTTTGAGAAGCGTCCCACTGGGTGAGCACGGTTCCCACTCTGAGGGAGGATCGGTACTGTGACGCCCATGGAGAGGCTGCCGGTCACCTTGCTGACGCAACGCCGCACAGTTGACCTGTGCCGCGTGCGCAGCATGCTGTGTCGCCCTTCAATCGCTCGCTGAACAGCGGACACCAAATCCCCGTTTCTCCTGGTGTATTCGCGCGCCGTCAGTACCCGAGCAGATGCCGACCCCATCCCTTGGAGGTGACATGTCGGCAGGACCTCCCGTCGACCCCCGCGGACCCCGGTTCGCCGCCATCCTGACCACGGTCGTGCTGGCCGTCGTCCTGATCACCGGCTTCTGGCCGTTGCTGGCGGCGCAGACCGTGGTGTTCGCCATCGGGGCGTTCGTCGGTCTCAAGCCCGCGCCGTACTCGGTGCTCTACCGCCTGCTCGTGGCGCCGCGCCTGAAGCCGACGAGCGAGCGCGAGGACGCCGCGCCGCTGCGTTTCGCTCAGGCCGTCGGGTTCGTGTTCGCACTGGTCGGCACGATCGGCTACGCCACCGAGCTGACCGTGCTCGGTGTCGTCGCCACGGCGTTCGCCCTGTTCGCCGCGTTCCTCAACGCCGCGTTCAACTTCTGCCTCGGCTGCGAGGTGTACCTGCTGCTGCGCAGGTTCGCCCCCAGCCAGAGCAACCCAGCCCAGTAAGCAAAGCCCGTAACCAGAGAAAGTGAGTGCCGCTCCATGAGCCGTGAAGACGCACTGGTCACCGTCCAGTGGGCAGAAGAGAACCTCGACACGCCAGGTGTGGTCTTCGCCGAGGTGGACGAGGACACCACCGCGTACGACGGCGGCCACATCCGGGGCGCGGTCAAGCTCGACTGGCGCAAGGACCTGCAGGACCCGGTCCGCCGCGACTTCGTCGACAAGGAAGGCTTCGAGAAGCTGCTGTCGGAGAAGGGAATCTCCAACGAGGACCGGGTGATCCTCTACGGCGGCAACAACAACTGGTTCGCCGCCTACGCCTACTGGTACTTCAAGCTGTACGGCCACCAGAACGTGCAGCTGCTCGACGGCGGCCGCAAGAAGTGGGAGCTGGACGGCCGCGAGCTGTCCAGTGACGAGGTCAAGCGTGAGCCGACCGAGTACAAGGCCGCTGAGCCCGACGTGTCGATTCGCGCGTTCCGTGACGAGGTCGTTCAGTCGATCGGGCAGAAGAACTACATCGACGTGCGTTCTCCCGACGAGTACTCGGGCAAGCTGCTGGCACCCGCCCACCTGCCGCAGGAGGTCGCCCAGGTTCCCGGCCACATTCCCGGTGCGCTGAACGTGCCGTGGGCCAAGGTCGCCAACGAGGACGGGACGTTCAAGTCCGAGCAGGAGATCAAGGAGTTGTACGCCGAGGCCGGGCTGGACGAGTCCAAGCCGACCATCGCGTACTGCCGGATCGGTGAGCGGTCCTCGATCGCCTGGTTCGCGCTGCACGAGCTGCTCGGGCTGCCGGACGTGAAGAACTACGACGGTTCGTGGACGGAATACGGCTCGCTGGTCGGCGTGCCGGTCGAGACGGGAGCGAAGTGATGGCGACCAAGACTGATGACGGCTGCGGCGCCCCGGCCCAGGAGGCGACGCCTGCGGACTTCGACACGAACGGGCAGGTCGTGCTCGCCGGGACGGTGACCGGCGCGTCCGGCCCGGTCGGTGGCGCGTTCGTCCGGCTGCTGGACGGCAGCGGCGACTTCACCGGCGAGGTGGTCTCCTCCCCGGAGGGCGACTTCCGCTTCTACGCCGCCCCCGGCGAATGGACCGTTCGCGCGCTGCACCGCAGCGGCAACGGCGAGGCCTCGGTGACCGCCGAGGGCCCCGGCCTGCACCGCCTGGCCGTCTCCGTCGGCTGACGACCTGAGTCGGCAACGGCTCGAAGCACGTGAAGGCCACCTTCATTACGTGAGACGTAATGAAGGTGGCCTTCACGTGCTTTGGGGCTCGGGTGACCACGCTCACCGCCGCCACCCTGCGCCCGGCCCGGTGAGCGCACCGGCGCTATCCTGCCGACGTGCATATTTTCTTCACGACCCTGATGGTGCTGGTCGCCGTCGCCACCGTGTGGTTCGCCGGGTACGTCGTCTACCGCCTGTACTCGGACAAGCGCTGACCATGGCGTCGAGCGGGGACGAGGCGATCGAGGCCGCGGCCGAGCGCGCGGAGAGCACACGCGGGCGCAACCTGCCGTCGTTCGGCGATCTGCCCATCCCGGACGACACCGCCAACCTGCGCGAGGGCCCCAACCTCAACGACGCCTGCCTGGCGTTGCTGCCGCTGGTCGGCGTGTGGCGTGGGGAGGGCGAGATCAGCTACCCCACGATCGACGGGCCGCGCCGGTTCGCCCAGCAGCTCACGATCGCGCACGATGGCCGCCCGTTCCTGTACCACGAGGCCCGCTCGTGGCTGCTCGACGACGACGGCAACGTCATCCGCCCGGCCGCCCGCGAGGTCGGCTGGTGGCGGCCGCAGGCCGACGACACCATCGAGCTGCTGCTGACCCACTCCAGCGGCATCCTGGAGCTGTTCTACGGCAAGCCCCGCAACGCCACGTCGTGGGAGCTGGGCACCGACGCCGTCATCCGCACCGCGACGGCCAAGGACGTCAACGGCGCGCAGCGGCTCTACGGCCTGGTCAACAACGGCGACCTCGGCTACGTCGAGGAACGCGCCATGATGGGGCAGCCGATGCAGCCCCACGTCTCCGCTTACCTGCGACGCGTCGCCGGTTAGCCGTGCGCTGGCTGCGCTACGGCGAACACGGCGCGCTCGTCGAGTGCGGTTCGCTGGCCGAAGCCGGTGCCCTGCGCGCGGTTCTGGCCGACGCACACCATCCCGACGTCGTGGAGCTGGTTCCCGGCGCCCGCACCGTCCTGCTCGCCGTCCGGCCCGGCTCGGCGGCACTCGGCGAGCTGCGTGAGCTGGCCGAGTCGGCCGACCTGGACCACCCGCCGGCGGGCGAGCCGAGCGAGATCGAGATCGACGTCCACTACGACGGCGAGGACCTCGAACTGGTCGCCCGCACGGCCGGCATCGGCGTCGACGAGGTCGTCGAACTGCACACCGGCGCCGAGTACACCGTGGCCTTCACCGGTTTCGCGCCGGGCTTCGGCTACCTCACCGGGCTGCCGGAACCGCTTCGGCAGTCCAGATTGGACAGTCCGAGGACACGGGTGCCGGCCGGGTCGGTCGCCGTCGCGGGCGAGTTCGCGGGAATCTACCCGCGGTCCTCGCCCGGTGGCTGGCGACTGCTCGGGCACACCGACACCGTGTTGTTCGACCCGAAGGCCGACCGTCCCGCCTTGCTCACCCCGGGCGACCGCGTGCGGTTCAGGAAAGCGTCATGAGGACGCTGGAGGTCGTCACGACCGGGCCGTCCGCACTCGTCCAGGACCTCGGCCGGCCCGGTCACGCGCACCTCGGCGTTCCACCGTCGGGTGCGCTGGACCAGGCCGCCCTGCGGCTGGCCAACCGGCTCGCAGGCAACCCCGAGCACGCCGCCGGTATCGAGGCGACGTTCGGCGGCCTGGTCGTGCGAGCGGCCACCTCGTGCACGGCGGCGGTCACCGGCGCGCCGGTCGCGGTGACCGTCGACGGCCGCGGCCGCGGCTCACACGTCCCCATCCACCTGCGGCCGGGCCAGGAACTGGCCATCGGAACGCCGTCCCGTGGCCTGCGCTGCTACCTCGCCGTGTCCGGCGGCATCATTGTCGAACCGGAGCTGGGCAGCCGCTCCCGCGACGTCCTCTCCGAGATCGGCCCGCCTCCGCTGCGCGACGGCGACGTCCTCCCGCTCGGCCAGGCCACCGGCATCCCGGCAGGCGCGGACACCCTGGCGCCGCCCGCTCCACCGGACGAGCTGACCGTGCCGGTGACCCTGGGCCCCCGGGACGACTGGTTCGACGTCACCGGGCTGAGCGCGGCGTGGACGGTGACCGCCGAGTCCAACCGGATCGGCCTGCGGCTCGACGGCACCCCGCTGGACCGCGTCGCCGAGCGGGCGGGGACGGAACTGCCGAGCGAGGGCATCCTGACCGGCGCGATCCAGGTACCGCCCAACGGCCTGCCGGTGGTGTTCCTCGCCGACCATCCGACCACCGGCGGCTACCCGGTCGTCGCCGTGGTGCGACCTGGGTCACTCTCGGCACTCGCACAGGCGCGCCCCGGAACCACCCTGCGCTTCCGGTCGTCAGGCTAGGCATGGAGAAGGTCACCGTCACCGGAGGCACGGGAACTCTCGGAACGAACCCGATCGACGGCCGCCCCGAGCTGTCGCAGGGGCTACGTATCGCGCTGGCGACGGGCCAGCTACGCCGTCCGCTACGCGAGACGCTGCGCCCGGTTCTCGACCTGCTCTCCGACGGCGACTACACGATCTCCGAGCCACAGCGGCTCGCCGAGTTCCTCGACCTGGTGCCGACCGAGCCGTGGCCGCCCGCCGACGAGGCCAGGGTCGCGTACTACCGCGCGGCCATCCGCACCGGGCACAAGCCGGTGGCGGTGATCCTGGAGACGACCATCGTCGACGGTCACCACAAGATCGCCGCCTACCGCGCGGAGAACACCGAACCGTGGGTGGTCCGGATCAGTCAGTACTCGGCCTCGTAGGCCGCCGTCAGCTCGGCGTGCAGTGCGGTCGAGTCCGGCAGCGCCTCGCCGTCCAGGGTGTGCACCTTGGTCAGCTTGCGGACCGAGGACGACAGGAACAGCCCGTCGGCCTCGCGCAGGTCGGCTACGGTGAGCGGTTCCACCTTGGTGGTCCAGCCCGCCTTCTCCGCGGCACGGAACACGGCCGCCTGCGTGGTGCCGGGCAGGATCCCGATGTGCGGCGGCGTGGTGTACAGCGTCCGCCCCTTGGCGACGACGACGTTGGACGTCGGACCCTCCAGGACCGAACCGTCGGTGGCGGTGAACACCACGTCGGACGCGCCCCGGCGGGCAGCCTCCCGCAGGGCGGCCATGTTGATGCCGTAGGACAGCGACTTCGCGCCGAGCAGCAGCCACGGAGCGCGCTGGGCAAGGCCGGGGTCGATGCCGCGGTCCAGGGTGATCACCGAGACACCCTCCGTGCGGGCGCGGATGACCGGCGCCGCGATGTCCAGACCCAGTGCGAACCCGGTCGTGCGCTCGTCCGGATCGCCCTCCGGGCCACGGGTGTAGACCAGCTTGAGCGCCATTTCCGGCGAGCCGGTCCAGTTGTCGACGACGGTGGCCGTCGCCTGCTCCCAGGTGGCACGGTCGGGCTCGGGGAGGTCCATCATCCGGGCCGAGCGGGCCAGCCGGGCCAGGTGCGGCCCCAGCTCCCTCGGCTTGCGGTCGACGACCAGAACGGTCTCGAAGATGCCGTCGCCCCGCATGAGGCCGAGGTCGGTGACCTTGACGTGGGGCGTGTCGGGGTCGGCGAGCTCCACCCCGGTTTCGGTGATCAACGCGAGCACGGGCATGCGCTCACCGTACGCGCCTACCATTGGGTTATGACCTACCAGTCGCCACTGTTGGACCTTCCGCGTTCGATCGCTACCCCGGATGGACATCCGGACGCGGGCGTCGCCTGGCACTGGGGTGACCCGTTCGCCGAGGGGCGGGCCGCGACGCGGTCCGCCGTCGTGGTGGACCGGTCGCACCGCGAGGTGCTGGCCGTCTCCGGCGAGGAACGGCTGTCCTGGCTGCACCTGGTCATCTCCCAGCACGTCACCGAGCTGGCCGAGGGCACCGGCACCGAGGCGCTGGTGCTCGACTCGCACGGCCGCATCGACACGCACATGGTCGTCGCGCACACCGAGGGCACGGTCTACCTGGACACCGACCCCGAGCCGGTCGCCACCAGCGCGCTGCCGTCGGGCGGCAAGCAGACGCTGCGGGACTACCTCGAGGCCATGAAGTTCTGGTCCAAAGTGGACATCGTGGACCGCACGGCGGACATCGCCGTGCTGAGCCTGCTCGGCCCCGAGGTCGACGGTGTGCTGGCCAAGCTCGGCATCGAACTGGCCCGCGAACCGTACGCCGTCACCCCACTGCCGGGTGGTTTCGCGCGGCGGATGCCGTGGCCCGGGAAGTCCAGTGTGGACCTCGCGGTGCCGAGGGCCGACCTCACCGGCTGGTGGCAGCGCATCACCGACGCGGGTGCCCGGCCCGCCGGGACCTGGACGTTCGACGCGCTGCGCGTCGAGTCGCTGCGACCGCGGCTGGGTGTCGACACCGACGACCGCGCGATCCCGCACGAGGTGAACTGGGTCGGCTCGGCCGCGCACGTCGCCAAGGGCTGCTACCGGGGGCAGGAGACGGTGGCGAAGGTGCACAACGTGGGCCGTCCACCTCGGCAGATGGTGCTGCTGCACCTCGACGGTTCCCCGGAGATCACCCCCGAGACGGGTGACCCGGTGCTGCTTGGTGAGCGGACCGTCGGCCGGGTCGGCAGCGTCGTCCAGCACCACGAGCTGGGACCGATCGCGCTCGCGCTGGTGAAGCGGACCGTCCAGGGCGGCGCGGAAGTGCTGACCGGTGTGGAGGACCGCGTGGTGCAGGCGGTCGTCGACCCGGACTCGGTCCCCGAGGAGCGGGCCGCACCCGGCAGGGAGGCCGCCGCGCGACTGCGGGGCTGATCACATGCCCAGTCCGGCTAAGGTGGCGCGGGGGCAGTGCTGAAACACGGGTGGCGAAGTGATTGAAGTCCGACCAGGTGGACGCCGTCGGATCGACCGTGTCCTCGACGCCGGATACGTGCGCGGGCTGGACGAGCTGGCGTTGAACACCCTGCGTGAGCGGCGGAACGAGGCCGCGCAGGAGGAGACCGACCTGTCCTACCTGCGCAGGCTGCTGCACGCGCGGATCGACATCGTCCGGGCTGAGCAGGAGCGGCGGGCGGGCGGCGAGCAGAGCAGCGTCGTCGACCGGCTGGCAGCGATCCTCGCCGACAACGCGATCGGCCCGGCGGCCGGTTCCGGCAGGCACCAGCAGCTCGAGCCGTCCCGGGCGGGTGAGTACCGGCGGCAGGCCGAGGCGCTGGTCGGCGACGCCGACCTGACCGACGTGGTGGGCCTGCCCGACGACAAGCTGACCGCGGCGCTGGAGACCTACGCCGAGGCCGAGGCCGCGGTGTCGACGCGGCGGCGCGAGGTGCAGGGCGTCGTCGACGCCATCAACGCCGAGATCGCCTCGCGCTACGCCGAGGGCAGCGCGTCGGTCGACGAGCTGCTCGCCAACGAACGTTCACGCAACGAGGGGGACAACCGGTGAACCCAGCCCTGGTCGAGGTCGTCCGGTCCGGGTTCGTGGAGAGCGTGCACCACGGTGCCCTCGTGGTGCTGGCTCCCGACGGTTCGGTGCGGCTGGCGGTCGGCGATGTGGACCGGCCGGTCTACCCGCGCTCGTCGAACAAGCCACTGCAGGCGCTGGGGATGCTGCGGGCCGGGCTGGAGGTCGACGACGCCGACCTGGCGTTCGCCAGCGGATCGCACAACGGCGAGCCGGCGCAGGTCCAGCGGTGCCTGGACATGCTGGCCCGGCATGGCCTGGACGAGTCGGCGCTGGCCTGCCCCGCCGACTACCCGCTGCACGAGGCCAGCCGGATCGACGCCGTGCGCGCCGGCGGCAAGCGGCGGTCGATGATGAACTGCTCCGGCAAGCACGCGGCGATGATCAGCACCTGCGTGACCAGGGGCTGGCAGGTCGAGGGCTACCAGGACGAGAAGCACGAGCTGCAACGCGTCATCGCGGACACCATCAGCGACCTGGCCGGTGAGCCGATCGCGGCCACCGGGGTCGACGGCTGCGGTGCGGCGCTGATGGCGTTCTCGCTGACCGGGCTGGCCAGGGCGTTCTCCCGGCTGGTGACCGCGCCCGGCGGTGACGAGCGCCGGGTGGCCGACGCCATGCGGGCGCACCCGTGGCTGGTCGGCGGGTCCGGGCGGGAGGACACGATGCTGATGCTGTCCGTGCCCGGGTTGCTGGCCAAGGGCGGCGCCGAGGGCGTGCACGCCATCGCCCTGCCCGACGGCACGGCGGTGGCGCTGAAGGTGGACGACGGCGGGCAGCGGGCCCGCAATCCGCTGCTGGTGGCCGCCCTGCGGGCGCTGGGCGCGTTCCCGTCGAACCCGGCGGCCGCGTCCGTGCTCACCGGGATGGGTGACGGCTACGGCGACGTCTTCGGCGGTGGCCGCCCGGTGGGCGTGCTGCGCGTCCTGCCCTCGGTCTTCGCCCCGCTGAGCTGAGGCTCCCGCGTCAGGCACAAGCACGTGAAGGCCACCTTCACCACGTGAGACGTCAGGGCCCCGGCAAAGTCCGGGTGGGGTGGTGGTCTCGTTGGCGGTGCGGACGCGGGCACCGCCGTGGAAGGGGCGCATTCACGACCCGGAACGCCAGCCACTCCCTGCTCACCGGTCACATCAGCACCGAGCCCCACACCCGCCCCAGCTGCCACCACGAACGAGACCATCCCGCGTCAGGCACAAGCACGTGAAGGCCACCTTCACCACGTCTCACGTAATGAAGGTGGCCTTCACGTGCATTAGGGCGTTGCCGGGCACGGGCGTCAGTTGAACCGCTCGCGCGCGGCCAGCTCACCCCAGTACTCACGCAGGTCGGTGAACAGTTCGGCCAGCTCCTCGCCGTCACCGGCCCGCAGCGCGTCGAGGATGCGGTGCACCTCGTGCGCCGACGTGTCCGACTCCAGGATCGGGTCGGCGATCAGCTGCACCAGCCCGCCGTAGTCCAGCTCGACGGCCGAGTTCGGGTCGAACTGGTCCAGCCAGCGGTTGGTCTCGGCGAGGATGCGGCTGGGGCCGGACTCGCCGATGGTCCGCTCGACGAGCTCCCGTGCCTCGGTGGCCCGCCTGCGTGCGTCGGCCATCGACGCCCGCCAGGACAGCTCGCGCCGCGGGTCGTGCCTGCCGCTGCCCAGCTCCAGCCTGCGGGAGTCCGGGTCGATGAGCGCGAACCACGGCAACGGGACCGTCCAGGTCGTCGACAGGACGTGGACGGCCGGGCCGTCCATGCCGCCCAGGGCCGACGACGTCCGGGCCCGGACCGCCTCCGCCGAGGCCCCCGCGTCGGACAGCACGGACGTCCGCAACGCGGGGTGCGCCTCGGTCAGGAAGTTGACCAGCGCGGCCGCGGACCGGGCTCGCAGCTCCAGCGGGCACACCAGCGGCCCGGGGCCGACCTCGCCGGGGACGTCGGATGGGTCCAGCACCAGCACGTCGGTCCGCGTGCTCGGAGCGGCCCTGCCGTCGGCCAGCTCGGCAGGCAGCAGCCGGGCCGGAGCAGCCAGCTGTGATCTGAGCCACATGTGCTGCTCACGCTCGCCCACGCCGGCCCTGGTCAGCTTCCGCGCCTCGACGGCACGCTGGAGCTGGGGATCCGGCGGATCACCGAACGCGGACAGGGGTTCGTACACCCTCAGATAGGCCACGAACGGTCGGAGCACCCCCGAATCGTGGCACGTGACGCGCGAGACCTCACCATCGGCCGGGCGACTTCACCAACACTGTCGTATCCCGCACACCATGCCGCGTCGCATCAGACCCCATCGACACGGTACGGTAGTGCCAGGAAACAGTTGTCGAGACGAGCGGGGCCGCCGATTCCCCCGGCCGCCCCGCCCCTGTGCGAGGGGGTCGAGCCATGGGGCGCGGCCGAGCGAAGGCTAAGCAGACGAAGGTGGCGCGGGAGCTCAAGTACAGCTCCCACGAGACCGACTTCGATGCTTTGCAGCGCGAGCTGTCGGGTAATTCCTCTGACAAGCACGAGGACGGTAAGTCGTACGACGACGACCCGTACGACGACAGGTACGACGAGTACCGCCGCTGACACACGTCGTGACACGAGGGTGGGCGACCGGGAGCGATCCCGTCACCCACCCTCGTGTCGCGCGTGCTGCGCGGCGGTCGTGAAGGAGGATCGGTGACGCAGCAGGTGCAGCGGGTCGGCGTGGTCGGCGCGGGTCTGATGGGCTCCGGCATCGCCGAGGTCCACGCCAGGGCCGGGCTGGACGTCGTGGTGACCGAGGTCAACCAGCCGGCGCTGGACGCGGGCAAGGCCCGCATTCAGAAGTCCCTGGACCGCGGTACCCGCAGCGGCAAGCTGACCGCCGAGGACGCCGAGGCGGCCATGGGCCGGCTGACGTTCACCACCGACCTGGGCGCCTTCGCCGATCGTGACCTGGTCATCGAGGCCATCCTGGAGCAGGAGCAGGCCAAGGTCGACGTCTTCCGCGAGCTGGACAAGGTCGTCGAACGTGAGGACGCCATCTTCGCGTCGAACACGTCGTCCATCCCGATCATGAAGCTGGGCATGGCCACCGACCGGCCCCAGCAGGTCGTCGGGATCCACTTCTTCAACCCCGTCCCGGTGCTGCCGCTGGTCGAGCTGGTGCCGTCGCTGCTGACCGGTGAGGACACCATCCGGCGCGCCGACGAGCACGCCACCAACGCGCTGGGCAAGACGGTCGTCCGCTCGCAGGACCGCGCCGGGTTCATCGTCAACTCGCTGCTGGTGCCCTACCTGCTCTCGGCCATCCGGATGTTCGAGTCCGGCTTCGCCTCCGCGGAGGACATCGACCGCGGCATGGAGCTGGGCACCGCGCACCCGATGGGGCCGCTGAAGCTGTCCGACCTGATCGGGCTGGACACCGTCAAGGCCATCGCGGACTCGATGTACACCGAGTTCAAGGAGCCGCTGTACTCCTCGCCGCCGCTGCTGCTGCGCATGGTCGACGCCGGCCTGCTCGGCAAGAAGTCCGGCAGGGGCTTCTACAGCTACTGAAAGGTCACCGGGGCCGTGAAGGCGGCCTTCCGGGACGCCCTGCGCAGCACCGCCAGGATGGCCGGGCCGATCAGCACGATCGCCACGGCGTTGGTGACCGCGCGCCCGGTGTCCCAGCCGAACGTCGAGGTCAGCACCGAGAAGACCAGGAACCTGTGCAGGTTCTCCAGCACCGGTGCGCCGGGCACGAACGCCAGGCCGGCCAGGTTCGGGTCCATCGACGTCCCGGCGAGGAACGGCCAGAACCACATGTTCATCAGCAGCCCGAACACGTAGGCGCAGACCACGCCGTACGCCGCCAGCATGGCGATCTCGGCCCTGCCGCGCACCCGGCGCGGCAGCAGGCCCGCGCCGAGGCCGAGCATCGACGACGACAGCATCTGGAACGGCAGCCACGGTCCGACACCCGCGGTGAGCAGCGCGGACGCGAACAGCGACGTCGAGCCGAGCACGAAACCGAAGCCCGGTCCGAACACCCGCCCGGCGAGGATCAGCAGGAAGAAGACGGTCTCGATCCCGCCGGTGCCCGCGCCCAGCGGGCGCAGCCCGGCGTTGACCGCGGCGAGCACGCCGAGCATGGCCAGCGCCTTCGAGTCGATGCCGCCGCTGGAGATCTCGGCCAGCACGATGACGATCAGCACCGGCAGCGTCGCCAGGAAGATGAACGGCGCGTCCACCGAGTGGGCCTGCGGGTCCGGCGCGGGCGCGGCGAACAGCGGCCAGGTGAACATGGCCAGCCCGAGCACCACGGCGACCGCCAGCACCGCGGCCGTGCGGGGCGTGATGCGGACGACCGAGGGCCGCTCCAGGAAGTCAGTCATTCAGTGCCTCGGCAACCTGGTCGACGGTGAGCCACTCCTGCGGCGCCAGGACCTTCGCCACCTGCGGCGCGAACGCCGGTGAGGACACGACGACCTGCGCGGTCGGCCCGTCCGCGACCACTTCGCCCTCGGCCATGACGACCACGCGTCCGACGGTGCGGGCGACGAACTCGACGTCGTGCGTCGCCAGCACGACGGCGTGCCCCTCTGCGGCCAGCTCGGCCAGGATCGTCGTCAGGTGCCGTTTGGCGTGATAGTCCAGGCCCCGGGTGGGCTCGTCGAGCAGCAGCACCGGCGGTGCCGCGGTGAGCTGGACGGCCAGCACCAGCGCGAGCCGCTGTCCCTCGGACAGGTCGCGCGGGTGGCCGTCGTCCGCGATTCCCGGCGCCAGCCGGTCCAGCAGCTTGCGGCAGGTGCCGGGCTCGGCGCCGGACTCGACGTCGGCCTGCCCGCACTCGGCGGCGACCGTCTCCAGGTACAGCAGGTCACCGGGGGTCTGCGGGACCAGGCCGACCAGCGCGCGTGCCCGCTCCGGCAGTTTGCCCGGATCCTCGCCGCCGACGTCGACGCTGCCGCCGTCCCGGCGCCCGCTGCCCTGCAACGCCCACAGCAGCGACGACTTGCCCGACCCGTTGCGGCCCATCAACGCGACGACCTCGCCACGGCCCAGCGTGAGGTCCACGCCGCGAACCGCGACCAGCTCGCCGTACCGGACGACGACGCCCTTGCCCTCCAGAGCGGTCCGCCGTTCCCCCGCGGCCGGGGCGGCGGGCACGCGGTCGGCGAGCCGGTCCCGCAGCGGCGCCGCCAGCCTGCGGGCGTCGCGTACCGACAGCGGCAGCGGTGACCAGCCGGCCAGCCTGCCCAGCTCGACCAGCGGCGGTGCGACGTCGGCCGTGGCCAGCACCTCGGCGGGCGGCCCGGACCGGACGCTGCCGTCGCCGGGCAGGTACAGCAGCCGGTCGGCGTACTGCGCGACCCGTTCCATGCGGTGTTCGGCGACGACGACCGTGGTGCCCAGGTCGTGCACGAGCCGGGTGATGGCGGCCAGGACGTCCTCGGCGGCCGTCGGGTCGAGTGCCGACGTCGGCTCGTCCAGCACCAGCACCCGCGGATGCGCGGTGAGCACCGACCCGATCGCCACCCGCTGCTGCTGCCCGCCGGACAGGGTGCGCAACGGACGGCGTCGCAGCTCGGCGATGCCGAGCAGGTCGAGCGTCTCCTCGACCCGCTTGCGCATGACGTCCGGCGGCACGGCCAGCTGCTCC
The DNA here is from genome assembly GCF_004214935.1 of Amycolatopsis suaedae. Lineage (GTDB taxonomy): Bacteria > Actinomycetota > Actinomycetes > Mycobacteriales > Pseudonocardiaceae > Amycolatopsis > Amycolatopsis suaedae. Next base: position 441,098 of record NZ_SFCC01000002.1, on the reverse strand, counting down.
ATGCCGTAGGCGAGTTCCTCCTCGACGGTGTCGGTGACGAACCCGGCCAGCGGATCCTGCCCGACGACGCCGACCAGCTCGGCGAACTCCCTCGGCGGCTGGTCCGCGGTCGACTGCCCGGCCACCCGGACGCTGCCCCGGAGGTGCCCGCCGGTGAAGTGCGGCACCAGGCCGTTGATGGCGCCGAGAAATGTCGACTTGCCGACACCGGTACGGCCTGCCACCAGGCACAGCTCACCCTCGTCCACCATCAGGTCCACAGTGGACAGAACCGGTCTGGTGGCACCGTAGTAGCTGATGGTGACCCGGTCGAACTCGATCACGCGACGGCCTCCGTAACCGGTAGCGGACGTGGCGCCAGCCACGCCGGGAGGAGCCCCACCAGCAGCGACGCGCCGTGTACCGGCGACAGCTCCGGCCAGCCCAGCGGGCTGAGCGACGGATAGAGGTTGCCCGGGTCGATGCCGCTGGTCAGCATCAGCAGGGCCGCCGCGCCGGCGCCCGAGCAGACCACCGCCGTCTCCGGCCAGCGCCACGGGTCGGGCCGGTACACACTGCGCCGCACGCGACGTCCGCCCAGCACGAACCCGATCCCGGCGACGGCCATTCCGGCCAGCAGCATCGGCACCCCCAGCACCGTCGACGTGCCGTCCAGCACGCCGTACACCCCGACACACACGCCGACCAGCCCGGCCAGCACACACACCCCGATCAGCACCCGCAGCCGTAGCGGCAGGTAGTTGCGCCTGCCGTAGCCGCGGGAGTCCATGGCGGCGGCCAGCAACAGCGAACGGTCCATGGCGTCGGACAGCACGGGGATGACGATGCCGCGCAGCGCACGCATGCCCTTTCTCCTCCCTGCCCGCAGCCGGCGGGCCTTTCGCACCCGCTGCACGCTCTCCACCAGCTGCGGCGCGACGGACAACGCGACGGTCACCGCGGTGCCGACCTCGTACAGCGCGCCGGGGACGGCCTTCAGCATCCGCTTCGGGTTGGCCAGTGCGTTAGCCGCGCCGATGCAGATCACCATGGTCGCCAGCCGCAGCCCGTCGTAGAACCCGCCGAGCAGTTCCTCCGCGCTCGTCGGGCCGAGCAGGGTGATGCCGGCCGCGATGTCGGGCAGCGGGATCTCCGGCAGCTCGAACAGGACGTGCCCGCCGTCGAGGCCGCCGACGAGGATCCGGAACAGCACCCGCATGACCACGATGAACACGCCGAGCCAGACGTACAGCCGGAACGCCAGCGCCCACGGCGCGTCGCCGCGACGGCTGGTCACGACGTAGGCCGCGACGGCGATGATCAGGCCCAGCAGGAACGGGTTGGTGGTGCGGCTGGCCGCGACGGCCAGGCCGAGCGCCCACACCCACCAGGCCGCCGGGTGCAGTGTCCTAGCCAGCACGCCTGCGACGCCACGCCGTGAACCCTGCCGCGCCGCCGATGACCAGCACCGCCGCCCCGCCGAGCACCGCACCCCACGGGAAGCCGGACTCGCCGACCGGCTGCGCGTCCTGCCCGCCGGTCCACGCGACACCGCCCGGGGCGACCCCGCCGACCAGCGGCTCGGCGGGCGGGGGCGGTGGCGGTGGCGTGCTGGTCGTCGACGACGCCGGTGGTGTGGTGGTCGTCGACGCCGGGGTGCTCGGCGCCGTGGTCTTCGGGGCCGCGGGTGGCGGCGCCGCCTTCGGAACCCCGTCGCGGCCGGGGATGGCGCCGTTCTGCTCGCCCGGCGAGGGCGCGGGTCCGACCGGCTGGCCCGGCCGTACCGGTGCCACCCGCGGCGTCGGGTTGGAGCCGGCAGCGCGGTTCCTGGAGAACGACCAGCCCTCGAAGCTGCCGGTCGGCGGCTTGCGGTTCATCACGCCGAGCGAGCTGTAGGTCCAGTTGCCGCCGTTGGGGGCGTGCCAGTAGGACCAGTAGGCGCTCGGCGGGGGCGTGTCGATGCACGCCTCGGTGTCCGGTCCCGGCTTGCCCTCGATGCGGCAGATGAACGCCAGGCCCCAGCGGTCGACACCGGCGACCTGGATACCGGAGTTCTGCAGCGCGGCCAGCCCGCTGCCCTGCGGGCCAGGTGCGCAGCGGATCAGCACGTCCCCGCCGAGGTCCTGGAAGTCGATCACCACGGTCACGCCGTTGGCGTCGGGGCAGTATCCGGGTGAGCCCTTGCTGTGGTCGACGGCCGACGCTGTCCCGGCCGTGCTCGCCAGCACCAGTGCGGTGGCGGCGAGCAGTCGGGCGGCTCTCATGACGTTTCCCTCCGGCGGGCCAGGTAGGTCAGGGCGATCCCGGCGCCGATCAGGCCGGTGCCGACGAGCACGGCCGGCAGGGTCGGGACGCCGGTGTTGGCGAGCGGGCCGTTCGGCGCGCTGCCCTGGCCGCCCGCGCCCGCGGCCGCCACCGGAGGCACGGTTGAGGTGACGGTCGTCGTGGTGGTGGGCGGCGTCGTTTCCGGCTCCCCGGACGGCGGGAGCGAGCCTTCCTTGCCCAGCGGAACCTTCGCCAGGGCGAGCACGGCCTGAGAACCGGCCCGGATGAACTGGTCCACGCCAATGGTCAGCTTTCCGTTCTCGGCACCGGCCTTGCCGTTCTCGATGCCTTCCTGGTTCCAGCCGATGGCGCCCAGCTCACCGCTCAGAGGCCCGGCATTGGCGGCGACCAGCTGGTTGCCGAGAACCCAGTCCGCGGCCCGGTCACCCTCGGCAGTCTTGCCCGCCAGTGTGAGGGCGAGACCGGCCAGCCCGGTCGAGTTGGTGTTCGGGACCTCGGGCGCCTTGCCCTTGAGCGAGCCGTCGGCCGCTTGCTGATCCAGCAGGTTCCGCACGCCCTTCTCGGCGGCTTCGGTCGCGCCTGCCTCTTGCAGCGCGAGCACCGCCATTGCGGTGGCGTCGTTGTCGATGGCCGTGTCGCTGATGCAGGACTCCTTACCCTCGTCGAAGCCGCCGAGCCGGAAGCCACCTGCCGGGCACTGCTGCTTGACCAGGTAGTCGACCACCGGCTTCGGTACTCCGCCGGTACGCGCCAGGCCGATGACGGCAAGTGCCTGGTCGAAGGTGTTCGCGTCGGTGGTCGGGCCGGGCTTGCCGTTCTTGTTCTTGCTCTGGACCTGACCGACATACGGACCGTCCTTCGCGACCAGGTCGAGGGTCGCCTGGCGCATGTCACGACCGGTGAACGTGGTGTGGTCGCGTCCGGCCGTCACCGCCGCGACGAGTGTCTTCGCGGTGGCGCCGGCGGTCCACGCCTGCAGATCCCCAGACTTGTAGGTGTAGTAGCCGGCGCCGTCGGCGTGGATGGCGTCAGCGATGGCGGCGGCAGCGGCGTCGTCGGCCCTCGTCGCCTTCAAGGCCATGAGGGCATCAATCGTGAGTCCCCAGTCCGGCCCGGCAAAGCCCGGGTAGCGGTCGTCGACGAGCTTGGTGACCAGCCATTTGCCGGCCGCGACGCCGGCGGCCTGGTGACGGTTGGGGGTGTCGGCAGCCGCGGGAACCGCGCCTACCAGCAACAACAGACCCGCGGCGGCCAGCAGGCCGGTCAGTCTGGACATCTCCGGTGCCTTTCCGGGGCACACGGACCGGCCCCGGCCGCGGCCGGGTGACCCCGGTCCGCATACCTCGACAGTGGGGGGTCGACGACCTCACGGCGGGCATTCCGACTTCCAGGCGAGCTGGTCACGGTTGCGGGTCAGCGCCGGATTCGCACCGGCTTCCCCCGCGGGTGAGGTGAGTGTTCGGTTGTAGAGCCAACCGACGTTAACCCAGGCGGCAGCACTGCCGGTAGAGAGCGTTTGGCGCAAGTGAGCCCACTGCGACCAGGGTCACTAGGGTGACGGGCGTGGATGCGCAGTTGCGAGTGGGACTGGTCGGCGCCGGACCGTGGGCACGCATCGTGCACGCCCCGGGGCTGTTCGAGCATCCCGCCACGAAGTTGACGACCGTGTGGGCGCGACGCACCGAAGCCGCCACCGAGCTCGCGGAAGCCCGCGGCGCCTCGGTCTCGGGCAGCTTCGACGAGCTGCTCGACCAGGTGGACGCCGTCGCGTTCGCCGTACCGCCCGCGGTACAGGCCGGCCTGGCGATCACCGCCGCCGAGGCGGGCAAGCACCTCATCCTGGAGAAGCCCATCGCCGGCGACCTCGCGACCGCCGAACGGCTCGCCGCCGCCATCGGCGACGCGGGCGTCGCCGCGCTGGTGATGCTGACCCTGCGCTACGCGCCAGAGACCCAGGAGTGGCTGGACGGCGTCGCGGAGACCGGTGGCTGGGTCGGCGGCGCCGGCCGCTGGCTGTCCGGCGCGCTGCTCGGCGAGGCCTACGGCGGCTCGGCCTGGCGGCACGAGTCGGGCGCGCTGGTCGACGTCGGCCCGCACGCGTTCGACCTGCTCGACGCCGCCCTCGGCGAGATCACCGACGTGCTGTCGGCACACCGGGCGGACAACGACCTGTGGCACCTGACGTTCCAGCACGCCGGGGGCGTCACCAGCACCGCGACACTGTCGATGAAGCTGCCGATCATCCCGACCGTGTTCGAGGTCGCGGTGTACGGCCAGAACGGTTACCGCGTCCTCGGCAAGCGGCCGGGCACGTCCAACGAGTGCTATACGGCCCTGCTGGACGACTTCGCCGCGATGATCGACAGCGGCGTGCGCGAGCACACCTGCGACGTCCGCCGCGGGCTGCACCTGCAGCGGATCATCGACAAAGCACAGCGCCTCACCGCCTGACGCAACAGCCGAGCCCCATGCGGGCAACTACCAGATGAGAACCATCTGGGGGTTACGCATGCAGCTCGCTGTCCGCAAGCCGGTACGGGTCGCGACCGGCCCGGCGATCGTGGCGGTCATGTCGGCCGCCGTGTTCGTGTTCGCCAGCGGTCACCTCGTCGACGACACCTACATCACCTTGTCGTACGCGCGAAACCTCGCGCTGCACGGCCACTGGGGACTCGTCGCCGACTCGGTGTCCAACACGGCCACGTCGCCACTGAACGTCCTCGCCCTCGGCGCGCTGACGTTCCTCGTCCGCGACGCCGTCGTCGCGGCCGGAATCCTGTTCGTGCTGTGCCAGGTCGGCATGTACCTGGCGCTGCGCCGGATCGGTGACCGGACCGGGCTGCCCGGCTGGTTCGCCGGGCTGACGGTCGCCGCGTTGCTGGTCAATCCGCTGCTGATCTCGTCGATCGGCCTGGAGGTCGCGCTCGGCGCGACCGGTCTGGCCTGGCTGCTCGTACTAGCTGGCGAACGCCGGCCATTGGCGTTCGGCTGCGTCGCGGGGGCGGTGGCGCTGGTACGGCTGGACCTGCTGGTGTTCGTCGCGGTGATCTTCGTTGCCCGCAAACGGTTCTGGGCCGATGCCGGGCGCAGCGTGCTCGGCGCGGCGCTGGTCACCGGGCCCTGGTTCCTGTTCAGCTGGGTGACGCTGGGCGGCCTGGTCCCGGACACGCTGGTCATCAAGACATTGCAGGGCGCCAAACGGGCGTGGAACGAATGGACGTTCGGCAACGGCCTGCTGATGTACTGGGAGGCGTTCCCCGCCGCGACCGCCCTCTCGCTGGCTCCGGTCGCACTCGCCGTCCTGTTGTGTCCATTGTGGATACTCCGGCGCGACCGCGCCCCGCTGCCGTTCGCGGCACTCGCGGCTGGCGGGATCGCCTACTTCGTGGTGTACGTCGGGCTGACCGTGCCGCCGTACCACTGGTACTACGGTCCGACCATCGTCGCGGCCACCGTGTTCTGCTGTGCACTCGCGGCGCGCCTTCCCGGACCGTTCCAGCTCGCCTGCGTCGGTCTGGTCGCCGCGAGCGCCGTCAGCTACGCCGTTCCGGAACTGCCGAGGCGGTACGCGCCGATCACCACGAACTACACCAGCAGCGCCCAGTACCTGGACATCGGCGAGCAGGTCCGGCAGTTGACCGGCGGACGGCCGGTCGGCAGCCACGGCGAGATCGGCGCGCTCGCGTACGCCTGCGACTGCCCGGTGACCGACGTCTTCTCCGATCGCGGGTTGTTCCGGGAGGCACTGGCCGAACGCCAGGCCGGCGCCTCCCGGATCGCCCGCGGGGTGCTCAACGTCAACTTCGCCTTCTTCGACCAGGGCGTCCGGCCGCGCCACCTCGACTTCCAGCTGGTGCGGCAACTCGGCGGCACACCACCGTCGAACGCCCTGGCATCGTGGCCCATCTCCGCTCCGATGCTCGCCGACGACCGGCTCTACCTGGTGCCCACCGGCTGACGGTCCCGTGGCTTACGCAGCTTGCGCAGCAACGGCCACGCCAGCAGCACCGCGATGATCACGTAGATCACGATCGCCATCGGCGAGTTCACCAGGCCTGCCGGGTCGCCGTCGGACAGCTGCAACGCGCGGCGCAGCTGTTGCTCGGCACTCGGCCCCAGGATCACGCCGATGATCGCCGGCAGCACCGGAAGGCCGTACCGGCGCATGGCGAACCCGATCAGGCCGATCACGAACAACAGCAGCAGGTCCACCACCTCGCCACCGACGGCGTAGGCACCGACGCTGGCGAAGAACAGGATGCCCGCGTACAGGTACGGCCGCGGAATCCGCAGCAGCTTGGCCCACACCGGCGCCAGCGGCAGGTTGACCACCAGCAACAGCACCAGACCGACGAACAGGCTGGCGATCAGCGCCCACACCAGCTCGGACTCCCGCTCGAACAGCAGCGGTCCCGGCTGGATGCCGTACTGCTGGAACGCCGCCAGCATCACCGCGGCGACGGCGGTCGTCGGCAGGCCGAGCGTCAGCATCGACACCAGCGTTCCGGCTGCTGACGCGCTCGACGTCGACTCCGGCCCGGCGACACCCTCGATGGCGCCCTTGCCGAACTCGTCGTGGTTCTTGGACAGCCGCTTCTCGGTGACGTAGGACAGGAACGTCGGGATCTCCGCGCCACCCGCCGGGATCGCACCCATCGGGAAGCCGATGAACGGACCGCGCAGCCACGGCTTCCACGTCCGCCGGATGTCCGCTTTGGACAGCCACGGCCTGCCGACCGGAATGGCCTCCGCCGGCCGGCCGCGCAGGTGCGCGGCCACCCACAGCGACTCGCCGACGGCGAACAGGCCGACCGCGACGATCACGATGTCGATGCCGTCGGCGAGGTGCAGCGAGCCGAACGTGAGCCGCGACTGCCCGGTCATCTCGTCCAGGCCGACCAGGCCGATCGTCAACCCGATCAGCAACGAGGCGAACCCGCGGATGCGGGACCGGCCCAGCACCGAGGTGACCGCGATGAACGCGAGCACCATGAGGGCGAAGAAGTCCGGCGCGCCGATGCCCACGGCCAGCGACGCGACCGTCGGCGCCAGCAGCACCAGCGCGATCGTGCCGAGGATGCCGCCGACGAAGTGCCCGATCGCGGCGGCGGCCAGTGCCTGCGATCCCCTTCCCTTGCGGGCCATGGGATTTCCGTCGATCGCGGCGACCACCGCCGCGCTCTCACCGGGCGTGTTCAACAGGATCGACGTGGTCGACCCGCCGAACATGCCGCCGTAGTAGATACCGGCGAACATGATGAACGCCGCCGTCGGGTCCAGGCCGTAGGTGACCGGCAGCAGCAACGCGACCGCCATGGCCGGGCCGATACCGGGCAGCACGCCGATCGCGGTGCCGAGGATGACGCCAATGGCGGCGAACAGCAGGTGCTGCGGGGTCAGCGCCGTACCGAACCCGTCGATGAGGTTGTTGATCGCATCCATCAGAACGCTCCCATCAGCGGGCCGCCGGGCAGCGGAACTCCGAGCAGCTCGTTGAACACCAGCCAGGTCACCACCGACACCACGGCGGCGATCAGCGGATCCCGCACGTGGTTGCGGCTGCCCAGTGCGTAGGCCGAACCCCAGAACATGATCGTGGAGGAGATCGGGAAACCGACGGTATCGATGAGCGCCGCGTTCACCAGGAACGCGCCGGACAGCATCAGCACCGTGCGCCAGTCGGTCGGCGCGGACAGGTCGACGTCCTCACCGGCCTCGGCCTCGCCCCTGCCGCCCCGCAGCACATCCCTGGCCAGCAGCAGGGACACCACGATCAGCCCGGCGCCGACGATGATCGGCACGGTCTTCGGGCCGACCGGCCCGCGCTGGGTGAAGTCGGCCGACATGGTCAGCGTGTCGGTGAGCACGAGCACTCCGACCGCGAGCAGCAGCAGGCAGATCCCCAGCTCGGAGTAGTCCCGCCAGGACCGGGTTTTCCCCAGGCCGGACGGTTCTTCCACAGGGTTGTCCACAGTAGACGTCATGCCAGCCCCAGCTCCTTCAGCACCGTCGCCACCCGCTCGTTCTCCGCCTTCAGGAACGCGCCGAAGTCGTCGCCGGCCAGGAACGCCGGTGTCCAGCCGTTACGCTGCAAGGCGTCCTTCCACTGCGGAGTGTCCTGCAGCCTGCTGAACATCGAGACCAGCTTCTGCCTGTCGTTGGGCCCGAGCGACGGCGGCGCGACGATTCCGCGCCAGTTGGTGAACTCGACGTCCACACCGGACTCACGCAGCGTCGGCGCGTCGATGCCCGGCACCCGTTGCGGTCCGGTCACCGCGAGCGCACGCAGCTCACCGGCGGCGATCTGGTCACGCGTCTCACCGATGCCGGACACCCCGAAGCCGACCTTGCCGCCCAGCACCGAGCCCATCAGCTCGCCGCCGCCGTCGTAGGGGATGTAGTTGACCGACTTCGGCGCCAGCCCGACGGCCTTGGCCATCAGCATCGGCGCCAGGTGGTCCGGGCCGCCCGGCTGCGAGCCGCCGCCGACCTGCACGCCCGCCGGGTTGGCCTTCCACGCCTCGATGAGCTGGCCAATCGTGCGGTACGGCGAGTCCTTGCCGACCACCACGATGTCCGACTCCTCGGTCAGCTTGGCGATCGGCGTCGTCTCGGTCAGCGAGAACGGCGCCTTGTTCGTATAGACCGCGCCGACGACGCCAAGGCCCATCGACATGGCCAGCTTGCCGTTGCCACGCTCACCGACCAGCCTGCCGAGCCCGACCGTTCCGCCCGCACCGGGCAGGTTGAACACCTCGGTGGTGCCGTTCAGCCCGGCGTCCTCGATGGCCTTGACGGCGTTGCGAGCGGTCACGTCGTAGCCGCCGCCCGGCGCGTTGGGCACCATGACCCGGAAGTTCCGGATCTGCGTGCCGGACTCGTCGCTGCCGGTGGACACCAGCGGCGGTACCAGCAGCACCAGCAGCGCGGCGCCGAGCACCGCCAGCCAGGCTTTGGGGTTCTTCATTGCTCACCTCGTTGTGACCCGCGATACAGACCCGGTCGAGCAGACATGGTGCCTCCGCCTCGCCCGGCTGTCTCGCTTGCGGGCGTATCGGTACTTGTGCTCATTACGGTCACGTGCGAAAACGCGGGAAAGTGCGATAGTGACCCGCATGGGTGTCAAGGGATCGCTCGCGCGCCGGCTGCTGGGCTGGCAGCTGGTGATCGTGTTCGCCCTGCTCGCCTGCGTCGCCGGTTTCTCCGTCGTGCAGTCCGACGAGGTGTTCACCGACACCGAGGGCAGGCGCATGCTGTCGGTGGCGGAGAACGTCGCGGCGACCGACGGCGTCCGGGTGAGCCTGGAGGACCCCATCCGCCGGGACCCGCTGCCGGTGTTCGCCGAGGGCGCGCGCAGCCTGTCCGGCGCCGACTTCGTCGTCATCGCCGACCCCAGCCGCCGGGTGCTGACCTCGCCGAACCCGACCGAGATCCGCACCCAGCTACGGCTGGGTGACGAGCGGGTGCTCACCGGCCGCGCCTGGGTCGGCGAGCTGGACGGATCCCTGGTGGCGCAGGTCCCGGTGACCGACCGGTTCGGCCGCCTGCTGGGCATCGTCTCGGCAGGCAAGGCCACGCCGGGCTTCTTCGAGGGAATCGCCGATTCACCCGGCAACGCCTTGGCGTTGCTGGGCATCGCCACCGTGCTGGGCCTGGCCGGATCACTGCTGCTGGCCTGGCGGGTCAAGCGGCAGACGCTGGGGATGGAGCCGAGGCAGATCAGCGGCCTGGTCGAGCACCGGGAGGCACTGCTGCACGGCATCAAGGAGGGCGTGCTGGCGATGGACCAGCAGCACCGGGTCACCCTGGTCAACGACCAGGCCAGAGAGCTGCTGGCACTGCCGGAGGACTGCGTCGGCGTCGAGGTGGACGAGCTGGAGATCAACGAGCGGCTGCGGGACGTCCTCACCGGACGGTCCAGCGGCATGGACCAGATCGTGCTCCGGGCCGGCCGGGTGCTGGCGATCAACCGGCTGCCGATCTCCTGGGACGGCCGCCAGCTCGGTGCGGTGGCGACGCTGCGTGACCGCACCGAGCTGGCCGCGTTGCGGGAGGAACTGGCCGCCAGCTCGCGGGCGACCGACACCCTGCGGGCGCAGGCACACGAGTTCACCAACCGGCTGCACACCATCGCCGGCCTGATCGAGCTGGGTGAGTACGACGAGGTCCGCAACTACGTCGACCTGGTCAACCGCACCCAGGACGAATGGCACGACCAGGTGACCGACCGGATCGCCGACACCGCCGTCGCCGCGCTGCTGATCGCCAAGGCCAGCCTCGCCGCCGAGCAGGGCGTCGGCCTGCGGCTGGCCGACACCAGCCGTCTCGAACCGGTCGACGAGCGGCTGTCCGCCGACCTGGTGACCGTGGTGGGCAACCTGGTGGACAACGCGCTGGACGCGCTGCACGGGTCGACGACCTCCGGCGACTGGGTCGAGGTGGAGATCCAGCAGGACACGACGCAGGTCAGCGTCGTGGTGCGGGACTCCGGGCCGGGCGTGGCGCCGGAGATCGCCACCGAGGTGTTCGCACACGGGTTCACCACGAAAGCGGCCGAACACGGCGGCCAGCGCGGCCTCGGCCTGGCGCTGACCAGGCAGATCTGCCGCAGGCGGGGCGGTTCGGTCGAAGTGCACAACGCGCTGGGTGCGGTGTTCACCGCCGTGCTGCCGTTGTCGGCGGAGGTGGTGGCCCGATGATTCGTGTGCTGGTGGTGGACGACGACTTCATGGTCGCCAAGGTCCACAGTGGATACGTCGAGCGGACCGACGGGTTCAGCGTCGTCGGGGTCGCCCACACCGGTGCCGACGCGGTGCGTGCGGTCCGCGATCTACGGCCGGACCTGGTGCTGCTGGACATCTACCTGCCCGACCAGGACGGCCTTTCCGTCCTGCGTGAGCTGCGCTCCGATCCGTCCACTGTGGATACCGACGTCATCGTGATCACCGCGGCGAAGGACGTCGAGACCGTCCGGGGCGCCATGCGTGGCGGGGTGCTGCACTACCTGATCAAGCCGTTCTCCTACGCGGCACTGCGTGACCAGCTCCTGCATTTCGCCACCCTGCAGGAAAAACTGCGCCGGCTGGCGTCAGCAGGGCAGGAGGACGTCGACGACGTGTTCGGCGCGCGGCCACGTACCGCGAGCACCCTGCCGAAGGGACTCGCGCAACCGACGGCCGAACTCGTCGAGCAGGCCCTGCGTGATCACCCGGACGGGTTATCCGCGAGCGAATGTGCCCAGGTGACCGCACTTTCCCGGCCCAGCGCACGCCGCTACCTCGAACACTTCGCCGAAACCGGACGTGCCGACGTCCGCCTGCGATACGGCAGCACAGGGCGGCCGGAACGCCAATATCACTGGCGTAGTTGAACTTCCGGCTTCGACCCGCAGCACCCTTCAAGATCACCTGTTCGAGCGGGTCGTTCGGCGTGCCGAGAATCGGACACGGTGCAAAGGTGATCTTGGGATCGCGTTCGGGAAGGGGGACGCGTGGGTGCACTGCTGCGAGATTTTTCTTTGCTGATCCCGGTAACCGCGGTCGCGCTGCCGTTCGCCGCCGCCGCGTGGTGGTTACTCGCCCGGCGGCGGGGCTCGGTGCTGACGGCCGGCGCCGACACCATGATCGTCCTGGTGAGCGGGCTCATCCTGGTGCTGGTGTTCATGCCGGTGCGGACTTCACACAGCACCAAGCTGCACCTGCGGCCGGGCACCGACATCGAGATCGCCCTGGCAGGCGGCGGATTCAGCTGGCAGGTGTTCGGCAACCTGCTGATGCTCGTACCGCTCGGCGTGTTGCTGCCACTGCGGATTCGCCTGCTGCGCTCGGCGACGCGGATGACCGCGCTGGCGTTCTGCTGCTCGGTAGCCGTGGAATCCGTGCAGTTCCTGCTGCACGCCGGCCGCGTGACGTCGACCGACGACGTGCTGCTGAACACGCTCGGCGCCGCGGTCGGCGCGCTGGCGTCGCGCGCGTTCTGGCCGCGGCCGCCGCGAGTGGATCCGGCTCCCGTCACCGTGCCCATCCCGCTGCCCCGGCTGCCACCGGACCTGTACGTCAGTCGTCATCCCGCCGCCGGCGGTCGCGTTTGACGTCGCCCCGGCGCTTCTTCGCGGCGAGCCTGCGTTCCTTCGAACCCCGGGTGGGCTTGGTCGGACGCCGCTTGGGTGGTGGCGGGGCCGCGGCCTCCCGCAACAGGGCGGCCATCCGGGCACGGGCGGCCTCCCGGTTCGCCAGCTGTGCCCGGTGCTCGCTCGCGGCGATGGTCAGCACGCCGTCGACGAGCCTGCCGGCGAGCCGGGCCAGCAGCCGGGAGCGCAGGTCGTCCGGCACCGAGGGAGACCGGGCGACGTCGAACGACAGCTCGACCCGCGAGTCCGTCGTGTTGACGCCCTGTCCACCAGGACCGGACGACCGGGAGAACCGCTCGGTCAGCTCCCGCTCCGGGATCTCCAGCCGGCGGGTGACTCGCACTAGAAACGCTGGTGGTTACCCGACAGCACGGTGCGGGGGCCGTCCGGGTCCTCGGCCGGGCGGACGTCGCCGAGGACCCAGGCGGGCACGTGCCGCGCGGTCAGCACGGCCAGCGTGCGGTCGACGTCCTCCGGTGAGACGACCGCGACCATGCCGACGCCCATGTTGAACGTCTTCTCCATCTCGGCCCGCTCCACCCTGCCGCGCTGCGCGAGCATGGCGAACACCGGCGCCGGGTTCCAGCTGCCCCGGTCGAGGTGGGCGACGAGGCCCCGCGGCATGACCCGGGCCAGGTTCGCCTCCAGGCCACCACCGGTGATGTGGGCGAACGTGCGGACCTCGGCCTCGGCGATCAGCGCGAGGCAGTCCTTCGCGTAGATGCGGGTCGGCTCCAGCAGCTCCTCGCCGAGCGTGCGGCCGAACTCCTCGACCTGCCCGTCCAGCGGCATCTTGGCGATCTCCAGCAGCACGTGCCTGGCCAGGGAGAACCCGTTCGAGTGCAGCCCCGACGAGCCCATGGCGATCACCACGTCGCCCGGCCGGACCCGCTCCGGCCCCAGCACGGCCGACGCCTCGACGACGCCGACGCCGGTGCCGGACAGGTCGTAGTCGTGCTCACCCATCAGACCGGGGTGCTCGGCGGTCTCCCCGCCCAGCAACGCGCAGCCTGCCTGCACACAGCCCTCGGCGATGCCACTGACCAGCGCCTCGATCTTGCGTGGCTGCACCTTGCCGACGGCGATGTAGTCCTGCACGAACAACGGCTCGGCGCCGGTGACCACCAGGTCGTCGACGATCATCGCGACCAGGTCGATGCCGACCGTGTCGTGCTTGTCCAGCGCCTGGGCCACGGCGATCTTCGTGCCCACGCCGTCGGTCGACGACGCCAGCACCGGCTCGGTCCAGCGGTCGAGCTTCAGCGAGAACAGTCCGGCGAACCCGCCGACACCCCCGAGCACTTCGGGCCGGGTGGCCTTCTCGGCGTGTGGCTTGAGCAGCTCGACGGCCTCGTCACCTGCGGCGATGCTGACACCGGCTGCGGCATACGTAGCGCCCGTGGACTCGCTCACGAAGCGGACTCCATCCTGGAACTCAAGGCTAGGGACGCCGGACGGCGTCCTCGGCACCGTACCCGGCTGGGCTGACAGGCAGCGCGGGGCCGTCGGCGGCGTCGAGTCCTTCGAGGAGGTGCTTGCCGATCAGGGCGTCGTCCGGCAGCGGGATGGGGTACTCGCCGCTGAAGCACGCGGTGCACAGGCGGGTCTTCGGCTGCTCGGAGGCGGCGACCAGGCCGTCCAGCGACACGTAGCCGAGGGTGTCGGCCCCGATCGAGCGGCGGACGCCGTCGGCGTCGACCCCGTTGGCGATCAGTTCGGCCCGCGAGGCGAAGTCGATGCCGTAGAAACACGGCCACCGCACCGGCGGCGACGCGATCCGGACGTGCACCTCCAGCGCACCCGCCTCGCGCAGCATCCGGATCAGCGCCCGCTGGGTGTTGCCACGCACGATCGAGTCGTCGACCACCACCAGCCGCTTGCCGCGGATGACGTCGCGCAGCGGGTTCAGCTTCAGCCGGATGCCGAGCTGGCGGATGGTCTGCGACGGCTGGATGAACGTCCGGCCGACGTAGCCGTTCTTGACCAGGCCCTGGCCGTAGGGCAGGCCGGACTCCTGCGCGTAGCCGATGGCGGCGGGCGTGCCGGACTCCGGGACCGGGATGACCAGGTCGGCGTCGGCCGGGAACTCCTTCGCCAGCCTGCGGCCGATCTCCACCCGGGTGGCGTGCACGCTGCGGCCGGCGATCGTCGTGTCCGGCCGGGCGAGGTAGACGTACTCGAAGATGCAGCCCTTGGGCTCGGGCGTGGCGAACCGCGAGGACCGCAGCCCCTCGGCGTCGATGGCCAGCAGCTCGCCGGGCTCGACCTCGCGCACGAACGACGCGCCGACGATGTCCAGCGCGGCGGTCTCGCTGGCGACCACCCAGCCCCGCTCCAGCCTGCCCAGCACCAGCGGGCGGACGCCGTGCGGGTCGCGGGCGGCGTACAGCGTCGACTCGTCGGCGAAGGTGAGGCAGAACGCGCCCCGCAGCGTCGGCAGCAGCTCCAGGGCGGCGGCCTCGATGCCCTTGTCGGCAGCGGCCGCGGCGAGCAGGCCGCACATCAGGTCGGAGTCGCTGGACGAACCGGTCAGCCCGGCGTGCGGCTTCAGCCCGGCCGCGGTGGTGCGTTCCCGCAGCTCCGCGGTGTTGACCAGGTTGCCGTTGTGCGCGAACGACAGGCCGCTGCCGGTCGCGGTGGTGCGGAAGATCGGCTGGGCGTTCTCCCAGATGGTCGAGCCGGTGGTGGAATACCGGCAGTGCCCGACGGCGATGTGGCCCTGCAGTGAGGACAGCACCTGCTCGTCGAACACCTGGCTGACCAGGCCGAGGTCCTTGAACACGACGATCTGGCTGCCGTCGGAGACCGAGATGCCCGCCGCTTCCTGCCCACGGTGCTGCAACGCGTACAGCCCGTAGTAGGCCAGCTTGGCGACCTCCTCGCCGGGCGCCCAGACGCCGAAGACGCCACATTCCTCACGGGGTTCTGGATCGGGTTCGTGGCCAGTGGTCGACTGGTCGGATAGCACCGGGGAGCTCCCAGGGGAGAGGGATCAGGCGTGTCTAGTGTAGACGCCGTGAACAGGAAACAGGCCCCGCACGGGGTGGCTCTGACCACTTCCCACGCGGGGCCTGCCCCCCTGCTTCAGGCTTTTCAGGCCGAGGCCGGAAGCCACTTCGACACGCCGGGGCGGCCGGGTACCCAGCAGCCGTTGCCCTCGCCGGCGGTCTCCTGGACGTCCGGCAGGCCCAGCAACTCGTCGATCACCTGCCGCACCGCGCCATGCACCTGCCACAGGGTGTTGACCGGGGCCATGATGTCCTTCTCGTCACCCGGCATCCGCGTGGCGAGGACGTCGTCCTCCGCGTGCAGGCGGACCATGTCGATCACACCGTTGTGGGCCCTGATCCCGACGACGGCCACGATGTCGCCCTCCGCGTTGCGCGGGTGGACGAACTGGTAGCCACGGTCGATCAGGCGACGCAGGGCGTCTTCCGTCTCGTTGAGCGCTGGGGCCGGAGCGGCCTCAGTGGAGAACATTGTCGAACTCTCCGTCCTTGGCTCCCGCGAGGAACGCGGCAATCTCCTCACGCGTGTAGACGAGCGCCGGCCCGGAGGGGAACCTGGAGTTACGCATCGCGATCTCACCGGTCGGAAGCTGGGCTACTTCGACACAGTTGCCCACCGCCCCGCTGTACCGGCTCTTGCGCCACTGGACGTCAGTCAGCAGGTCTGCCGACATACCGTTCGAGATCTGCTCCATGGTGATCCCCACCCTTCCCGACTTTGAACCTGGGGGATGCATCTGCACGTGCATTCGCGTGTGCTCAACGTTAGCACGCGAAGACGGTCGTGAGAATGCACGTGCAGGGAAGAATTTCCGAACTTTCCCCAGAGTAAGCGCCATGTTGACCTTCTCGTCCCAATGGAGTCAACGGACGCAAGGTGATCACCAGCGACGATTACCGAGGGCTACGTTTTTCGGTTACGGGCCGCATTTGTAGCTCGTCTGAGTGAACGTCAAGAAAACCTGTAACGCGGGTGAGTACGAAGGTCGGGGGCCCGCTCACCTAGGCGTCGAGGCACGTGAAGGCCACCTTCACCACGTCTGCCCGGCAAAGTCGTGGGCAGCGACGGCCTGGGGGCCGTCGGCAAGGGCGCTGTGGTTGCGTCTCGCGCAAGTACGGTGCCGTTGCTGGCGACGAGGTGCGGGGGGCGTTGTCTCGTTCGTGGTGGCTGGCTGGTGCCGGTGTGACAGGTGCGCCCGCGTGATGGGTTCGTGAAGGCCACCTTCATCACGTCTGGCGACAGGAACTCGGCCTTCACGCGATCCCAGGTGCCCCACTGGCATCACACGCCACGGCAGCCCCACCAGCCACACCCGTAAGGCAGCAAGGGAGCTTTACTACCCTTCTTCGCTAGTAAAGCTCCCTCGCTCACGCCCCGCGGGCTTACAGCTCGGCGATGCGCTTCTGGAGACGCGCTCGGCTGCGGTCGGGCGTCTCGGCGTCGACCGCCAGGCGGTCCAGCGCCCGGCTGTACTTCTCGATGTCGGCCGGCTTCTCCAGGTACATGCCGCCCGCCAGGTGCTCGATGAACACGACGTTCGGCAGCTCGGGCTCGAAGAACCGCAGCAGCGTGAACGCGCCCTCGGCGGCGTAGCCGCTCAGCTCGTACGGCACGACCTGCACGGTGATCCTGGCCTGCTTGGTGACCTCGACCAGCTTCTCGAGCTGGTCGCGCAGCACCTGCGGACCACCGATCGGCCGGTAGAGCACCGACTCGTCGATGACCACCCATAGCCGCGGCGCGTCCGGGCCGGTCAGCAGCTTCTGCCTGCGCATCCGCAGCGCGACGCGGCGTTCGTCCTCGTCGCCCGCGGTCTCCGGCTTGCCGTGGCTGATGATCGCCCGCGCGTAGTCCTCGGTCTGGAGCAGACCCGGGACGAAGTGCGGCTCGTAGGTCTGGATACGGACGGCGGCCTCTTCCAGGCCGACGAAGTCGTCGAACCAGCTCGGGATGAGGTCGTTGTACGGCCGCCACCAGCCGGGCTGGTTGGACTCGCGGACCAGCTCGACGAAGCGCTCGCGTTCCTCCGGGTCGTTGACGCCGTACATGGACAGCAGGTCGACGACGTCGCGCTCCTTGAAGCCGACCCGGCCCAGCTCCATGCGGCTGATCTTCGACTCCGAGCCGCGGATGTTGTAACCGGCCTCGGCACGGGTGACGTTGGCCCGCTCGCGGAGCCTGCGCAGCTGGGTGCCGAGCACCATTCGCCGGGCTGTCGGCTTGTTACCGGCAGGCTCGTGAGCGGGCTCGTCGGCCATGCCGATCCCGTCCAACCCAGGCACCGCTGCTCCCGCTTCTTCCCCATACCGGAAATAACCGACCGACCACCCAGCGTACGGAAACCGAGGTTCCGGTCAAGCAACGCCCGCATTTACGCGCTGAGCGCGTGCCCTTACGCTACGTGGGTCGTGCTCCACATCACAACAGGTCCCAGCTCACATGGAGGTTTCGATGCCCAGCGGTGCCACAACCGAGTCCGAGCGCGTGCCGGTTGGGGTCGACCCCACCCGCGCCAGCATCGCCAGGGTGTATGACGCGTTCCTCAACGGCAAGGACAACTACGAGATCGACCGCGAGGTCTTCCGGAGCGTCCAGAAGAAGGCGCCCGAGGCCCAGGACCTGGCCACCGAGAACCGCGGGTTCCTGATCCGCGCCTGCCGCTTCCTCGCCAGCCAGTCCGGGGTCATGCAGTACCTCGACCTCGGCTCCGGCCTGCCGACCGCGGAGAACACCCACCAGGTCGTGCAGCGCATCACGCCGGAGGCGAAGGTCGTCTACGTCGACAACGACCCGGTCGTCCTCGCGCACGGGCGCGCGCTGCTGGAGGAGAACGAGAACACGCACTTCGTCTCCGCCGACATCTTCAAGCCGCAGGAGATCCTCAACAACGAGCAGATCAGGCAGCACCTCGACTTCACGCAGCCGATCGCCCTGCTCCAGATGGGCACGCTGCACCACTACGTGGGCCCGAAGGAGGACCCGGCCGCGATCATGCGTGAGTACGTGGCCGCGCTGCCGTCCGGCTCCTACGTCGGCATGAGCCACTTCCTCGACCCGGAGAACGAGCACAGCGCCGTCGCCAGGAAGATGGAAGAGGTCTTCGTGCACAGCCCGATGGGCTCGGGCAGCTTCCGCACCCACGCCGAACTGCTGGAGCTGCTGCCGGGCGTCGAGCTCGTCGAGCCGGGCCTGGTGATCTGCGCCGACTGGTGGCCGGACGGCCCCCGGCTCAAGCCGCTGAACCAGGTCCAGCACTGCATCGCCGGCGGCGTCGGCCGCAAGCCCTAGACGCGAACCACCGGCAGGAGGCGGGAAAGGTCGGCGCGGGTACCCGACGCGCTGACCCTTCCCGCCTCCACCGCTTCCGCCCACGCGAGCCGCCCGGTGGCCAGTTCGAGCCAGGTGCGTGGGTCGGTCTCGACGACGTTCGGCGGCGTGCCCCTGGTGTGCCGGGGGCCTTCCACGCACTGCACCGCGGCGAACGGCGGCACCCGTACCTCGACGCTGCGCCCGGGGGCGTCGTTCGCCATCGTGCGCAGGCTCAGCCGCACGGCGGCGGCCAGTTCCGGCCGCGCCGGATCGGGTGCCGCACCGTCCAGCCAGGCGGAAACCGCCTGCACTGCGGCGCGTAACTCAGCGGGGTCGACCGAACGCGAAGCGGGCATGCGTCCACAGTAGAGTGGCACTACTGCTACAGCGGGAACCGAGGGAAGACTTCATGGCGCAGCGGGACGAGGCAGACCGGCTGGTATCCGGCCCGGCTGGGGTGCGCAAACCCAGGATCACCGAGGAGATGCGCGCGAACGCCAGGCGGAATCCCGACAGCTGGCTGTACGTCATCGACGAGGCATTCGACCCCAACGGCCCGGTTCCGTCGTGGGCCGTGGTCGGCGCCTACCCGGTGAACACCCGCGGCGAGGTGGTCGAGGACTTCCACCCCAACGACCGGTACCGCCCGTCGCCGAAGGCGCTCGGGTTCCCCGAGCCGACCAGCGAGCTGGAGCGGCTGCTGCAGCTGGTTCGCACAGAGCACCGGCCGGCGGAGGACCTGCCGAAGGTCATCCTCGACTCGACGCTGTTCGTCTACGCGCTTTCCCCAGTGCAGCGCACGGTGATCGGCTTCCACAACACCGACGGCCGCGTGCTGGTTCCGGCCTACACGGCCAAGAGCATGGTCCCGAAGGAATGGCCGCACGCCCGCGCCGTGCTGGGCCGCGACATGGTCGAACTGCTGGGCGGGCACCCGGTGGCCATCAACCCGCACGACGTCGTGACGGCCATCGTCCCGGCGGAACACCTGATCAAGGCCCTCGCCGACGAGCAACGGTGATCCACTTTCGGGTGACACTCGGTTAGCGCGCGTCGCCCACAACGGGCATGGTGACGCAGTGCGTTCTATGTGGAACTCGTTGCTAGCACTGGTCGCCACGACGACGGTGAGCGGTGTGGTCGCCACTCCCGCCGGTGCCGACTACTCGCTCGCCCCGGAAAACCACGCGGGCTCGCAGATCGCCAGGATCGAGGGCTCACAAGGGATTCCGCCGCTCCTGGCGGACAGGACACTGGGCCACGACGTCAGCGGCCACCAGGGCGCGGTCGACTGGCCGGCGTCGGCGGCGAAGGGCGCCAAGTTCGTCTTCGTCAAGGCAACCGAGGGGACCGGTTTCCGCAATCCGCAGTTCAGCCAGCAGTACAACGGTTCCCACGGCGCCGGGCTGATCCGCGGGGCGTACCACTTCGCCCGGCCCGACGTCGGCCCCGGCGGGCCGCAGGCCGACTACTTCGTCGACAACGGCGGTGGCTGGTCGGCCGACGGCAAGACGCTGCCGGGTGCGCTGGACGTGGAGTACAACCCGTACGGCGAAACCTGCTACGGCCTCGACCCGGCGGGAATGACCGCGTGGATCAAGGACTTCTCCGACACCTACGCCAGGCGGACCGGCCGCGCCCCGGTGATCTACACGTCGACAAGCTGGTGGAACCGGTGCACCGGCAGCAGCAAGGCGTTCGGCTCGGTCAACCCGCTGTGGATCGCGCGGTACGCGCCGGAGATCGGACCGCTGCCTGCCGGGTGGTCGACCCACACCGTCTGGCAGTGGGCGGACAAAGGTGATCTTCCCGGCGACCAGAACTACTTCAACGGCGCGCCGGACAGGCTGGCGACACTCGCCCGCGGATGATCTTCGCTGGTCACCCCAGGCACCCGTGAATCACCCACGCGTGCAAGTTCCTTCACGCAATTTCGTGACAAATGGCGGTTTGTCGATAACAATCAACGCTCGGACGGCTACCTGCAGTAAGCCGTCCGTCCGCGAGGGCAACGTGAAGGGAAAGTCATGTCCAGCATGAGAAGAGGCTGGCGACGCCCGTTCGGCGCCGTCATCGTTGTCATGTCCGGCGTGCTCCTGCTCAGCACGGCGACCACGGCAACCGCCAATCCCGCCACAGACGGATTACCCGTCGACGAATACGTCAAACGTTACGACCACCCGATGGGCTCGCAGATCAAGCGGGTCGAGGGTGACCACTCCACCCCGGAGACGATCGAGCAGGCCCGGCGCGAGCCGGCCAGGGACGCCAACGGCAACCAGGTGCTCGCCAGCGTCGAGGGCATCGACGTCAGCGGCCACCAGGGCAACGTCAACTGGGCCCACTGGTGGGGCCAGGGCAAGCGCTTCGCCTACGTCAAGGCCACCGAGGGCACCGGCTACCGCAACCCGTACTTCGCCCAGCAGTACAACGGCTCGTACAACATCGGCATGATCCGCGGCGCGTACCACTTCGCGCTGCCGGACCGTTCCTCCGGTGCCGCACAGGCCGACTACTTCGTCAACAACGGCGGCGGCTGGTCGCGGGACGGCAAGACGCTGCCGGGTGCGCTGGACATCGAGTACAACCCGTACGGCGCGACCTGCTACGGCCTGTCCAAGACCGCGATGGGCAACTGGATCAGGGCGTTCCACGACCGCTACCACGCCAGGACCGGCCGCTGGCCGACCATCTACACCACCACCAACTGGTGGAACACCTGCGTGGGCGGGCAGAACTTCGGCGGCACCGTGCCGCTGTGGATCGCCCGGTACAACTCGACCGTCGGCCCGCTGCCTCCCGGCTGGGGCTTCTACACCTTCTGGCAGTACACCTCCTCGCCGATCGACTTCAACCGGTTCAACGGCGCCTACGACCGCCTCGTGGTCCTGGCGAACAACGGCTGATCGGCTGTAACGCGGCACTGCCGGGGCGCCTCCACGCGGGGGTGCCCCGGCACCACCCTCCGAGATCACCCGAACACGTGAGGATTCGACCCGGTACCCCTGTAGGAGTCCTGGGGCTTACCAGGCAGAATGCCTCCCAGGGGCAGCAGGCGCCAGAATGGGGGAACCCCAACCCCAGTCCGTGCGTCGCAGCCACGAAGTATGCGCTGGCATGGAGAAGCTCTGGAGAGCTTTTGCCGCTGACGGGCAAGTGCCACGTAAGTGAGTGACGGAGGGCTTCGACATGACCTACCCACCGCAGCCGGGGCAGCCGGATCCGTACGGGCAGCAGGGCGGGTACCCGCAGTCCGGTGGTTTCCAGCAGCCGGGGCAGCAGGGTTACGACCAGACCCAGCAGTACGGCCAGCAGCAGTGGGGCCAGCAGGGCTACGACCAGACCCAGCAGTACGGGCAACAACAGCAGTGGGGCCAGCAGGGGTACGACCAGAGCGGTGCGTACTCCCAGTACGGCGCCTACCCCGGTGGGGACGGGGGACCGCCGAAGAAGAGCAAGACCGGCCTGTGGGTCGGTCTGACCGCGGGTGGTGTCGTGATCATCCTCGGCGTCGTGGCCATCCTCGGCTTCTGGAAGCCGGGCTTCTTCCTCAGCGACGAGAGCGGCAGCGGCGGCGGCCCCGAGGCGACGGCCAACAGCATCGTCGAGGCGCTCAACGCCAAGGACATCAACAAGCTGAACGCCGTGAAGTGCGCGGACGCCAGCCCGGCGGTGAAGAACCTCAAGGACATCGACGGCGTGGCGAGCGCCAAGCTGAACGGTGCCGTGCAGAAGCGCGGTGAGAACGAGGCCGTCGCCAACGTCGACGTGACCACCACCCGGGGCGGCAGCAAGCCGATCACCGTCGAGGGCACCCTCGCCAACAGCGGCGGGAACTGGTGCTGGAAGGACGCCAAGCTCGGCGGCCTCGACGAGGGTGGCCCGGCGAGCAGCCCGCGCAGCTCCCCGAAGAGCAGCCCGCGCAGCTCGGCGCCGACCAGCGCGCCCGGCGGCACCGGCAGCGGCAAGGGCATCGCCGCCGCGCAGCCCGTGATCAACGACTTCCTCGCCAAGGTCAACGCCGGTGACGCCGCCGGCGCGAAGGCGATGGCCTGCGCGGCCGAGAAGAACGAGATCGAGGGCCGCATCGACGAGTACCTGCCCAAGAAGCCGAACATCCAGTTCACCCCGGAGAACCCCGGCAACAGCTACGTCAGTGGCAAGCTGTCCGGCACCATCGGCGGCGAGACGGTCACCAACGGCCTGCTCGGCATCGAGAACTTCGACGACAAGGGCTGGTGCATCAGCATCTTCGGTATCTACACCTTCTGATAACGCCAGCTGACACGGCCGGTACCCGATAGGGTGCCGGCCGTGTCCGTTGTCAGGCAGAAGAAGAGGGTCACGCCGCTCGCCGGCACCATCCTGCTGGCGATCGCCGTCGTGGTCGGGGTCAGCGTCTGGGTGCTCACCGACCCGAAGTCGACCACGGCGGACGCCGTGCGCACCGGCGGGCTGGCCGGGGCGTCGGTGGTGGCGCTGTACGCGTTGTGGCTCAACGACCGTCGCCGCAAGGTCGAGGAGGCCCGGCAGGAGATCGAGCGGGGACGGCACGAGCTGGAGAGCTTCCGGGCCGAGCGCGATCTGGAACGGGTGGCCGACGAACGGTTCGCCAAGTCCATCGAGCTGCTGGGGCACGAAGCCGAGCAGGTCAGGGTCGGCGCGATGCACGCACTGGCCGGCCTGGCGAGGGGGCGCCCCGAGTACACCCAGACGGTGCTGGACATCGTCTGTTCGTACCTGCGCAGGCCGTTCGACCTCGAAGACGGTGCCCCGTCGGAGAGGGTGGTGCGGCTCAACGCCCAGCAGGTGCTCACCGGGTTACTGCCCGACCGCGACGCCACCGAGTCCTACGACCTCGACCTCACCGGAGCCGCGCTGAGCCGGTTCGACCTGTCCGGCAAACGGATCGGCGAGCTGACCCTGCGGGAAGCCACGCTCGGCCGGAGCACCATCCTGGAATCGGCACACATCACGGGTTCGTGCTGGCTTACCCGAGCCACGCTGCAGGGCCCGCTGGAGATGGCGGGCGCCCGCGTCGACGGCAGGGCGTGGTTCAGCGGGACGACGCTGAAGCAGGCCGCCGATCTGGAGCGGGTGACGTTCGGCGGCGACGTGGCGTTCAGCGCGACCTTTCAGGCGACCATGAGCCTGCGCGACGCCCGGTTCGAAGCCGCACTCGACCTGCGTAACGCGACCTTCCGCCACCACGCCGACCTGCGGGTCGCCGGTGAACCCTCCGAGGTGCGCTTCGGCGACACCAGGGTGGGCACGGGCAAGGACGTTCAGCTCCCCGAGGGCTGGACCCTCGAGGAGGAACGCGACGGCGGCTTCGTGATCGAACGCGGTTAATCGAACAGGGCGGGGAGGGTGGACTCCCAGGCGGTGCGGAGGTCGTCCAAGGGGAACGTGGCCACGTCCTGGATCTCCAGTGCCTGGCTCTCCGGGTCCACGACGCCGGTCTTGCGCCAGGGCAGCCCGCGAGCCGAGCACAGCTCGGTGAACCGCAGCTCCTCGGTCCTCGGCACGGCGACCAGCACCCGGCCGGCCGACTCGGAGAACAGCTGGACGAACGGGTCCTGCCCGTCGTCGAGCACCACCCGCGCACCGCACTGTCCGATGAGGACGGTCTCGACCAGCGTCTGCGCCAGCCCGCCGCCGGACAGGTCGTGCGCGGCGGAGATCAGGCCGTCCCTCGACCCGGCGACCAGCACGTCGGCCAGCAGCTTCTCCCTGGCCAGGTCCACCTTCGGCGGCAGGCCGCCGAGGTGGGAGTGCAGGACCTCGGCCCATGCCGAGCCGTCCAGCTCGTCGTGGGTCTCACCGAGCAGGATCAGCGTCTCGCCCGCCTCCGCGCCGATGCCGGTCGGGATGCGGCGGCGGACGTCGTCGAGCACGCCGAGCACGCCGACGACCGGCGTCGGCAGGATCGCGGTGTCACCCGTCTGGTTGAAGAAGCTGACGTTGCCGCCGGTGACCGGGATGCCGAGCTCCGCGCAGCCGTCGGCGAGGCCGTGCACCGCGCGCTCGAACTGCCACATCACGCCGGGGTCGGTCGGCGCGCCGAAGTTGAGGCAGTTGGTGACCGCGACCGGCGTCGCACCGCTGGTGGCCACGTTGCGATAGGACTCGGCCAGCGCGAGCTGGGTACCGGCGTACGGGTCGAGGTAGACGAACCGGCTGTTGCAGTCGGTGGACACCGCCACACCGCGGCCGGTGTTCTCGTCGACGCGGATGACGCCGGAGTTGGCCGGCTGCGCGAGCACGGTGTTGCCGCGGACGTACCGGTCGTACTGGCTGGTCACCCACTCCTTGGACGCCTGGTTCGGCGAGGAGACGACCCGCAGCACCGCGTCCCGCAGCTCGTCGGCGGTCTTCGGCCGTGGCAGTTTGGCCGTCGTGTCGGCCTGGACGCCGTCCTGCGCGGCGGGGCGGGCATACGGGCGGTGGTAGACCGGGCCCTGGTGGGCGACCGTGCGCGGCGGCACGTCGACGACCGTCTCGCCGTGCCAGGTGACGACCAGCCGGTCGCCGTCGGTGACCTCGCCGATCTCGGTCGCGGTCACGTCCCACTTCTCGCAGACCGCCATGAAGGCGTCCACATCGGACGGTGCTACGACCGCGCACATGCGTTCCTGCGACTCGCTGGACAGCACCTCGGCCGGGGTCATGCCCTCCGCGCGCAGCGGCACCCGGTCGAGCACGACGTGCATGCCGCCGTCACCGGCCGCGGCCAGCTCGGACGTCGCGCAGGACAGTCCGGCGCCGCCGAGGTCCTGGATGCCGACCACCAGCTTCCTGGCGAACAGCTCGAGGCAGCACTCGATGAGCACCTTCTCGGTGAACGGGTCGCCGACCTGGACGCTGGGCAGCTTCTTGCGGCCGGTGTCGGCGGAGAAGCTGTCGCTGGCCAGCACGGACACGCCGCCGATGCCGTCGAGTCCGGTGCGGGCACCGAAGAGGATGATCTTGTTACCGGTCCCGGAGGCGTGTGCCAGGTGCAGGTCCTCGACTCGCATCGCGCCCACGCAGAGCGCGTTGACCAGCGGGTTGCCCGCGTAGCTGGCGTCGAAGACGACCTCGCCGCCGATGTTGGGCAGGCCGAGGCAGTTGCCGTAACCGGCGATACCGGCGACCACGCCGGGCAGCACGCGGCGGGTGTCCGGCGCGTCGGCGGGCCCGAAGCGCAGCGGGTCGGCGACGGCCAGTGGCCGCGCGCCCATGGCGAGAATGTCCCGGACGATGCCGCCGACGCCGGTCGCGGCGCCCTGGTAGGGCTCCACATAGGACGGGTGGTTGTGGCTCTCCACCTTGAAGGTGACCGCCCAGCCGTCGCCGATGTCGACCACGCCGGCGTTCTCCCCGATGCCGGCCAGCATCTTCGAACGCATCTGCTCGGTGGTGGTCTCACCGAAGTACTTCAGGTGGACCTTGGACGACTTGTACGAGCAGTGCTCGCTCCACATCACCGAGTACATGGCCAGCTCGGCGTCGGTCGGCCGGCGACCGAGGATGTCCCGGATGCGGGCGTACTCGTCCTCGGCGAGGCCGAGTTCGGCGTAGGGCTGCGTCACCTCGGGGGTGGAAGCAGCATGGTCAACGGTGTCGAGAGCGGTGTCGATCGCCACGCGAACAGCCTAAACGGCGGGTCGCGAAATTGATTGGCCAGGTTGACTGGCACGACCGTACCGTTGCTCAACGTGTCCAAACGCCCTTATCCGGCACCGCAGATCCGGTTGCCGGCACGTTTGACGCCCATCCGTCTCCTGCTGGCGATGCTCCGGGCGCGTCCGTGGCTCGCGACCTCCTCCGCCGTCGTCGGCGCACTGTGGTTGCTGCCGGGTGCGCTCGTGCCGCTCGTCATCGGGCAGGCGATCGAGATCGGTGTCGGCGGCGGGGACTCCTCGGCGTTGTTCGGCCAGGTCGGCCTCATCGTCGGGCTCGGTGTGGTGCAGGCGCTGGGCGCGGCCGCGCTGATGATGCTCGGGGTCGGGATGTGGATGCACGGCGCGTCGGCGACCCAGCGCACGGTCGGTACCCACGTCGCGCGGCTCGGCGCGTCGCTGCGGTCGCAGACCAGCACCGGCAACGTGATGGCCATCTCCTCGTCGGACGACAACGCCGTCGGCAACGCCTTCGAGGTGTTCGGCAGGGTGATCGGGGCCGCCGTGGCGTTCCTCACCCTCGGCGTGCTCCTGCTGTCGGTGTCGCCGCTGCTCGGCGCGGTCGCCATGGTCGGCGTACCGCTGGCCGTGCTGGGCATGGGACCGCTGATCGGGCCGCTGCAGCGCCGCAAGGAGTCGCAGCGGGAGAGCCTGACCGAGGTCAACGGCCAGGGCGCGGACATCGTGTCCGGCCTGCGCATCCTGCGCGGGGTGGGCGGCGAGGACCGGTTCCTGAGCCGGTTCCGGGCGGCCAGCCAGCAGGTCCGCGGCCGTGGTGTCGAGGTGGCCCGCAGCGAGTCGTGGCTGGTCGGCGCCGAGGTGCTGCTGCCAGGACTGGTGACCGTGGTGATCACCTGGCTGGGCGCGCGGCTGGCGATCGCGGGCACGATCAGCGTCGGCGAGCTGGTGACCTTCTACGGTGCGTCGGCGTTCCTGGTGATCCCGGTGAGCACCACCACCGAGGCGACGGGTCAGTTCGCGTCCGCCATGGTGGCGGCGAAGAAGGCGTGCGGCCTGCTGCGGCTGCGGCCGCTGCTGCCCGAGCCCGCCGAGCCGGTCAAGCTGCCGGACGGCCCGCTGGAGCTGCACGACACCACGACCGGGTTCACCGCGGTGGCCGGCAAGCTGACCGTGGTCGACGCGGGCGCCGACGCCGAGGCGCTGGCCTCCCGGCTGTCCCGGTTCGCCGACCCGGAGCCGGGTCAGCAGGTCCGGGTGGCCGGTATCGCCGCCGACCGGGTCGCGCTGGCCGAGTTGCGCGAGCGGATCGTCCACGCACACAACCAGGACATCTGGTTCTCCGGCGTGCTGGGCGAGCAGGTCGCGCCGGACCGGCCCACCGGCGTCGACGTGCGGACCGCGCTGACGGCAGCCGACGCCGACGACATCGTGGCGGCGCTGCCCGGAGGGCTGGACGAGTCGATCGGCGAGCGCGGCCGCGAGGTCTCCGGCGGCCAGCGGCAGCGGCTGAACCTGGCTCGCGCGCTGGCGACGGACGCCGACGTGTTGCTGCTCGACCAGCCGACGTCGGCCGTCGATGCGCACACCGAGGCCCGGATCGCGCAGCGGGTCGCCGAGCTGCGCAGGGGAAAGACGACGGTGGTCTTCACACAGAGTCCACTGTGGATGAACGTTGCCGACGAACGGGTGATTCGATGAGAACGGCACTGCCGCTGGCCGCGCCGACGCAGGCACGCTCCTGGTTCCGGGACACGGTCCGGGCGAACCGGCGGGAGTTCGCGCTGGTCATCGGCCTGTTCGGGCTGGCGACCATCGCGGGGCTGATCGGGCCGCAGATCCTGGGTTACCTGGTCGACTCGGTCACCTCCGGGATCACCGTCACCACGATCGACGTGCTGGCGCTGGCCTTCGTCGGCGTGCTGGTGGTGCAGGCACTGCTGAAGCGCACCGCCCGGGTGCAGGCCGGTTACCTCGGCGAGAAGGTCCTGGCGCAGACCCGGGAGGACTTCGTCGCGCGGTCGCTGCGGCTGCCGCTCGGCACGGTCGAATCGGCCGGGACGGGTGACCTGCTCAGCCGTGCGACGGCCGACGTCGACAAGGTGGACTTCGCGCTGCGCAACGCGGTCCCGGAGATCACCATCGCGGCCATCACCACCGTGCTGACGATCGCGGCCATGATCATCACGTCGCCGTTGCTGGCGCTGGGCCTGCTGGTCTCGTTCCCGGTGCTGTACTTCCCGACGCGGTGGTTCCTGAAGCGGGTGCCGTCCACGATCGAGCGGATGCTGGACGCGTGGGCGCAGGTCCACACCGGAATGCACGAGACGGCCGAGGGCGCGCGCACGGCGGAGGCGCTCGGCCTGCGGGAACGCAGGGTGCGGGCGGGCGAGACCGCGCTGGTCGGGGCCATCGAGGGTGAGCGTTCGCTGCGGAGCCTGCACACGAAGTGGGCGCCGTGGCTGGACTTCTCCCAGGCGCTGCCGGTCGCCGCGATGCTGCTGATCGGCGCCTGGGCGTACTCCGCGGGCTGGGTCGAACTGGGCACGGTCACCGTCATGGTGCTGTACGCGGCCGCGCTGGCCTCGCCGATGGACGAGCTGCTGTGGTGGCTGGAGGACCTGCAGGTGTCCGGTACCGCGCTGCGCCGGATCCTCGGTGTCCGGCTGGCGGTGGCGCCGTCGCGGACCGGCACGGCGCCGGAGGGGCAGGACATCGTGCTGTCCGGCGTGCGCTTCGCCTACACCGAAGGGCGCGAGGTGCTGCACGGCGTCGACCTGCGGATCCCGCAAGGCCAGCGGCTGGCGATCGTCGGGCCGTCCGGCGCGGGCAAGTCGACGCTGGGCAGGCTGCTGGCCGGTATCGCGGCGCCGACGTCGGGTTCGGTGAAGATCGGCGACGTCGAGGTGTCGACGCTGCCGGACGACCTGCTGCGTGGCGAGGTGCTGCTGCTCACCCAGGAGCACCACGTGTTCGCCGGGACGCTGCGGGAGAACCTGGAGCTGCCTGCCGGCGAGTGGTCCGACGAGCAGCTGCTGTCGGCGCTGGAGTCCGCGGGCGCGCGCGAGTGGGCCGAGGGCCTGCCGGACGGGCTGGACACGCGGGTCGGCGCGGGCGGTGAGCCGGTGCCCGCGGCGCTGGCCCAGCAGCTGGCGCTGGCCAGGGTGGTGCTGGCCGACCCGCACACGCTGGTGCTGGACGAGGCGACGTCGCTGCTGGACACCAGCTCGGCTCGGGAGCTGGAGCGGTCGCTGAACAGCGTGCTGGCCGGCCGGACGGTGATCGCCATCGCGCACCGCCTGCACACGGCGGCCGCGGCCGACCGGGTCGCGGTGGTGGAGGACGGGCGGATCACCGAGCTGGGCAGCCACGCCGAGCTGCTCGAGGCCGACGGCCCCTACGCGAGGCTCGTCCGGGTGGCGGCGGGCTGAGGTTCACGGCACGTGAAGGCCACCTTCACTACGTGAGACGTCAGGGTCCCGGCAAAGTCCGGTGACCGCGGCCGCGGCGCTGCTGCGAAGGGCACCTTGGTTGCGAGATTCGCCAGGATGGTGCCGTTGGCTGCGAGTGTGGGGTCTCGTTCGTGTGTCTCACCTTCTGGAACCAGCGTGCCGGGCAGTGGGACCAGGAGGGCGGGAACGTGCAACTCGCGGGTCCGGAACGGACGACTCGCGGGGCGGGAACGGAGGACTCGCGCGAACGGCCCGGTCACGCGAGCGACCGGCACCAGGTGAGAACCCCGATCCACCTGGTGAGTTCTGCGCTCACGCACGCGAGTTCTGCATTCCGGCACGCGAGTTCTACGTTCCGGTACACGAGTTCCACGCTCGAGACCAGCCACCTCGCCTGACCGCCACCGGACTCTGCCGGGACCCTGACGTGAGACGTAATGAAGGTGGCCTTCACGTGCTTCAGGCCGAGACGACCGCGTCCAGAAGCGAGTAGAACAGGCCGAGGCCGTCGTCGGACGGGCCGGTCAGGGCGTCGATGGCGTGCTCGGGGTGCGGCATCAGGCCGACCACGCGGCCGTTGGCGCTGGTGATGCCCGCGATGTCGTTGCGTGAGCCGTTCGGGTTCGTGCCGACGTAGCGGAACACCACCCGGCCCTCGCCCTCCAGCTCGTCCACAGTGGACTGATCGGCGACGTAGCCGCCCTCGCCCGACTTCAGCGGCACCAGGATCTCGGCGCCGGCGTCGTAGCGGGTGGTCCACGCGGTGGTGTTGTTCTCCACCCGCAGCCACTGGTCACGGCAGACGAAGTGCAGCTTCGCGTTGCGCACCAGGGCGCCGGGCAGCAGGCCGGCCTCGCACAGGATCTGGAAGCCGTTGCAGATGCCCAGCACCGGCATGCCCTTGCCGGCCGCCTCGACGACCGACGTCATCACCGGGGCGAACCGGGCGATCGCGCCACAGCGCAGGTAGTCGCCGTAGGAGAACCCGCCGGGCACGACCACGGCGTCAACGCCACGCAGGTCGGCGTCGGCGTGCCAGAGCGAGACGGCCTCGCCACCGGCGTAGGTCACCGCGCGGGCCGCGTCGACGTCGTCGAGCGTCCCGGGGAAGGTGATGACCCCGACCCTCACGAGTCCACCCGCCGGACGGTCCAGTTCTCGATGACCGGGTTGGCCAGGAAGCCCTCGGCGATCTTCGCCAGGGTCTCGTCGTCGACCGAATCGTCCACCTCGAGCTCGAAGTGCTTGCCCTGACGGACGTCGGTCACCCCCTGGAATCCCAGGCGGGGAAGGGCGCCCGCCACCGCCTGACCCTGCGGGTCGAGGATCTCGGGCTTGGGCATGACGTCGACTACGACACGGGCCACGGCTGGTCGCTCCAGGGATGCGGTCGGCGGTACGACCAGAGCCTAACCGAGCAGGGCGCACTCGGGGGCGGGTGACCCCCCGACGAGCCACCCGCCCCTACGAGCTGGACAACCGGCGGCGCGAAAGCCGGCTGACCTCATGACCCGCGCCCGTGGGGCAGTACGGGCACGGTCACTTGTATGTCGGGACGTAACGAACCCGACATCGGTTGCGCGCTGACCCACGATTACCCGAACCGGACGATCGGCAACCACCCTGCGTGGTCAACATCTGGCAACCGGGGGACAACGGGTGCGTGAACCGGCCCCGGCGAGCATCATCGGGCCTGACGCCGACCCGAGGAGGCACCGTGGAGTCCTTCGACTACGTCATCGTCGGAGCCGGCAGCGCGGGGTGCGTGCTGGCCGCGCGGCTCACCGAGGACTCCTCGGCCAAGGTGCTGCTGCTGGAGGCGGGCGGCGAGGACGACGCCGACGAGATCCACATCCCGGTGACGTTCTCCTCGCTGTTCAAGACCGGCTACGACTGGAACTACGAGACCGTCGAGCAGAAACACCTCGGCAGGCCGGCGTACTGGCCGCGGGGGAAGGTGCTGGGCGGCTGCTCGTCGATCAACGCGATGATCTACATCCGCGGTAACCGCGCCGACTACGACGGCTGGCGCGACTCGTTCGGCGCCGAGGGCTGGGGCTACGACGACGTGCTGCCGTACTTCATCCGGGCCGAGCGCAACACCCGGCTCGGCGGGCCGCTGCACGGCACGTCCGGTCCGCTGCACGTGGAGGACCGCCGGTTCACCCACGAGCTGTCCCAGGCGTGGGTGGACTCCGCCGTCACCTGGGGTCTCAAGCCGACCGACGACTTCAACGGCGCCTCCCAGGAGGGCGCCGGGCTGTACCAGGTCACCTGCCACCGGGGCCGCCGCTGGTCGACGGCCGACGCGTACCTGCGGCCCGCTTTGTCCCGGCCCAACCTCACCGTGCGCACGCACGCGCAGGTCACCGGCGTGACGCTGGCCGGAACGCGCGCGGTCGGCGTGTCCTACCTGGACCGCGGCGTCGCCCGCGAGGTGCGGGCCGACGCCGAGGTGATCCTGGCCGGTGGCGCGATCAACTCACCGCAGCTGCTGATGCTGTCCGGCATCGGGCCGGCCGAGCATCTGCGTGAACACGGCATCGACGTGGCCGTGGCGCTGCCGGGCGTCGGCGAGAACCTGCACGACCACCCCGCCGCACCGGTCATCTGGACGACCAGGGACACCACCGACCTGGTCGAGTTCGGCACGTTGTTCGGCCTGCTGAAGTACAAGGCCACCCAGCGCGGGCCGCTGACGTCCAACGTCGGTGAGGCAGGCGGGTTCATGTCGACGCTGGACGGCCTGCCCGCGCCCAACATGCAGTTCCACGTGGCGCCGACGCTGTTCTACGACAACGGCCTGCGGGAGCCGACGGTGAACGGGTTCACCTCGGCGGCGACGCTGGTCGAGGTGCACAGCCGGGGCCGCCTGCGGCTGCGCTCCGGTCACCCGCTGTGGCGCCCGGAACTGGACCCCGCCTACTACGCCGAGCCTGCCGACTTCGAGGCGATGCTGGCCGGGCTGCGGGTGCTGATGGAGATCGGGTCGACCGGGCCGCTCGCCCGCTTCCTCGACCGGCCGTTCCTGCCGGAACGGCTCGACCTGGACGACGACGCGCTCGCCGAGCACACCCGCCGGTGGACGCAGACGCTGTACCACCCGGTGGGCACGTGCGCGATGGGCACCGACGAGCTGGCCGTCGTCGACACCGAGCTGCGGGTGCACGGCGTCGAGGGCCTGCGGGTGGTCGACGCGTCGGTGATGCCGGTGGTCCCACGCGGCAACACCAACGCGCCGACGATCATGCTCGCGGAGAAGGCCGCGGACCTGATCACCGCTTCCCGTGCAGGACGGTGATCAGCTTCGCCACCAGTGCGTCGGTCTTCGGCGTGCGGGCGAACGTGGTCAGGTTGATCGGCGCGGTGAACCGCTGTCGCGCGATGGCCTTCGACCTGGCGAACTCCCGCAGGCCCTCCGGGCCGTGGATGCGGCCGAAGCCGGAGTCGCCGACGCCGCCGAACGGCAGTGACGCGATACCGGCGAACGACAGCGGCGCGTTCACCGAGGCCATGCCCGACCGCAGCCGCCGCGCCAGCTCCATCCCGCGTGCCTTGGCGAACACGGTGGCGGCGAGGCCGTAGTTCGTGGCGTTGGCCTTCTCGACGGCCTCGTCCATGTCCCGCACCCGGGCCACGGTCACCGTCGGGCCGAACGTCTCCTCGCGGACCGCTTCCGAGTCCTCCGGGACGTCGACGAGCACGGTCGGCTGCACGTAGCGGTCGCCGACCGCGTCGGCTCCGCCGAGCAGGGCCCTGCCGCCCCGGGACAGGGCATCGGCGATGTGCCTGCGAACCACGTCGAGCTGCGCGGGCATGGTCATCGGGCCGTAGTTGGCGTCCTGGTCGAAGCCGGGCCGTACCTCGCGGGCCTTGGTGACGACCTTCTCCAGGAACTCGTCGTAGACGCGCTCGTGCACGTACACCCGCTCGACGCCGACGCAGGTCTGACCGGAGTTGGAGAACGCGCCCCACACGGTGGCCTCGGCGGCGGCTTCCAGGTCGGCGTCGGCGTCGACGAGCAGCGGGTCCTTGCCGCCTGCCTCGATCACCACCGGCGTCAGCGTCTCGGCCGCGGCGGCCATGATCTTCTTGCCGGTGGCCGTCGAGCCGGTGAAGGCGATCTTGTCGACGCCGGAGGTCACCAGTGCCGCGCCGGTCGCGCCGTAGCCGGTGACCAGCTGCAGCACCGGGGCTTCGGGCACGACCTCGTTGAACATGTCGACCAGCCACTTGCCGACGCCCGGCGTGTACTCGCTGGGCTTGAACACGACGGCGTTGCCGGCGGCCAGTGCGTAGGTGATCGAGCCGAGCGGGGTGTACACCGGGTAGTTCCACGGGCCGATCACGCCGACGACGCCGAGCGGCTGGTACTCGACGGTGGCGGTGTGGTTGGACAGCAGCATGCCCGGCGAGCGGCGCTTGCCGCCGAGCACCTTGCGCGCGTTCTTCGCGGCCCACGCCACGTGCTCGATGGCCAGTACGGCTTCCAGCTGAGCGTCGCCGAGCGGCTTACCGGTCTCCTCGCGCACCAGCGAGCACAGCTGCGGGAGGCGGCGGGTGAGCACGCCCTTCCACTGGCGTAGCCGTTCGGCGCGGCCGTCGAATCCGAGCCCGGCCCACCAGCCCGCGGCCTCGCGGGCCCGCTCGACGGCGGCGCGGACGTCCTCGGCGGTGTGCACGGGATGGGTTCCGACGACCTCGTCGGTCGCCGGGTTACGCGAGTCGAAGGTTTCGACGGCGGGGGCGTGTTCCTCAACTGCGGTCATCGACGGCTCCCAGGGTCGGCTCCGTCCCAGGCTACGAGGCTGCTGGCGCGCTGCCAACAGTCTGGCGGGACCTCACCCCCAGCATCCCACAGGTGACCAGCGCACTGGCTCCGCCGAGCAGCGGGGCCAGCCACAGCGGCAGGACACCCACGGTGAGCGAACCGAGGCCGAAGCCACTCGCCTGCACCACGAACGACACCGAGAAGCCCTCCGACCGCCGCCGGGGCGGCAGTATTGCCTGCAGTTCGACGACGGCGACGGTCACCAGCGGCCCCGTGCACAGCCCGACCAGCGCCAGGCCGGACAGCAGTCCCGGCCAGCCCGGCCACAGCGACACGGCCAGCGCGCCGGCCACGAACCCGGCGAGCAGCACCCGCGCCCGGACGGCCGCCCCGGCCCGCAGGGATTCACCACGCCAGGCGTACAGCAGACCGCCGACGATGCTCGCGCCGGACAGCACGACCACCAGCAACGCCGCGACGCCCTCCCCGCCACCGACCCGCCGCGCCAGCGGCAGGGTCGCCACCTCCAGCGTCGACAGCAGGTGACCGACGGAGAACACGCAGGCCAGCCAGCCCAGTGCGGCACGTAGCGGCAACTTCGGCTGTTCACCGGCAGTCTCGGGCAGCCCCCGCAGGCGCGGCACCAGCAGTGCCGACACCAGGTAGGACCCGGTCATGACGATCAGCGGCACGAACGGGCCGGCGGTGGCCGCGAGGGCGACGAGCGTCGGTCCGGCGATCAGCACCGCCTCCACGATCGTCGTGTCCAGTGCGATGGCCCTGGGCAGCCGGTCCGGCTCGACGGTGAGCACGAGCAGGCTACGCAGGCCGCCGGACAGTCCGCCGGTGATCACGCCGGGCACCAGCACGAACGCCAGCAGCCACGCGGGCGGGGCGTCGAGTGCCGCGGCCGTCGCCAGGCCGGCCATCCCGGTGGCGGCGCAGACCAGCAGTGCGACCAGGCCCCGGCTCGGCCCGATGCGGTCGAGCAGCCTGCCGACCGGGACGGCACCGGCGATCTCCGCGGCGACGAACACCGCCATCAGCACGCCGCCCAGCCGGTACGAACCCGTGGTGGCGGTGGCCTGGATCGTGTAGGCCAGCGGCGCCATCCCGGCAGGAAGCCGGGCGAACTGGGCCGCGGCCGACCAACGCCAGTACATGGGTGAAGTCATGCCGCCGAGTGTTCGTCGCGCCGCCGGACGCGGATACTGATTCGGAAATACCCGAATCCTGGAGCGGTCGTGATCGAGCTGGTGCTGACGCCTGCCGCCGCGGGGCGGGTGCGGCTCGCCATCTCGCCGCTGGAGGAGGCACTCGGCGCCATCCGGACGGTGCTCGGCCGCAGGCGCCATCCGTCCAGCCTGCCCTGGCTGCGGGAGTCGGCCGAGCGGGCCCGCGCGCTGCCGGTGGCCGAGCTGTTCGCGGTGCTGGGCGCCGGACGTTACGTCACCGAGTTCCTCAGCCCGCCGCCACGCGACCGGCGCACCACCGTCGACGATCAGCTGGCCGAGTTACGTGGCACGCCGCCGGAGCAGGTCGCGCTGGAGCTGTCCATGGTGGACGCCGACCTGAGCGGCCTGCCCGGCGATCCGGCGACGGCCCGCGACCTGCTGGCCGACCAGATGGAGCTGGCGTGGCACGAGCTGATCGCGCCGCACTGGCCCCGGCTGCGGGACGTGCTGCTGGCCGACGTCGACCACCGGTCGCGGCGGCTCGGCGAGGGCGGCGTCGCGCTGGCGCTCGCCGGCCTGCACCCGAACATCAGGCTGGTGAACGACGTCGTGACGGTCCGCAGCGCGACCCGCAGCAGGCTGGCACTCGACGAGCGTGGCCTGCTGTTGCTGCCCAGCGTGTTCGCCTGGCCGACGGCCGGCGTGATCATGGTGCCGCCGTGGCAGCCGACGCTGGTGTACCCGGCACGCGGAGTCGCCTCACTGTGGTCGGCCGAACCGGCGGCACCGGACAGCCTGGCGGCGGTCGTCGGCCGCACCAAGGCGTCGCTACTGTGCCTGCTCGGCGAGCCGGCGGGCACCGCAGCGCTCGCCACGCGGCTGGGCCTTTCTCGTGGCACGGTGTCCGAACACCTCACCGCGCTGCGGGACGCCGGGCTGCTGGAGACCAGCAGGCACGGCCGTGAGGTGCGGTACCGGCGCACTCGGGTTGGCGACCTTCTCGTCCGCCCGTAGGGTGGTTTCCAGAAGGGGATGATTCGATGAAACTCGTCCACTTTGGACACGCTTGCGTGCTGGCCGAGACGGCCGACGCCCGCGTCCTGTTCGATCCTGGCGCCTTCTCCACCGGCTTCGAGAACGTGCGCGACCTGGACGCCGTCGTCATCACCCACCAGCACTTCGACCACGTCGACTCCGAGCGGCTGCCCGGCCTGCTGTCGGCCAACCCGAACGCCCAGCTGATCACCGACCCGGGTTCTGCCGAGCTGGTGGAGAAGCTCGGCCTGGCGTCCCGGACCGCCGAACCCGGCACCCGGCTGACCTTCGGTTCGACGACGCTCACCGCCGTCGGCGGTCAGCACGCGACCATCCACGTCGACATACCGACCATCCCGAACGTCGGCTACCTCGTCGACAACGGCGCGTTCTACCACCCCGGCGACGCGTTCTTCGTGCCGGACGAGGAGGTCGACGTGCTCGGCCTGCCCACCGGCGCGCCGTGGCTGAAGGCGAGCGAGGCCGTCGAGTTCATGCGGACGGTCAAGCCGAGGGTGGCCGTGCCGATCCACGAGGCGGTGCTGGCCAACCCGGCCATGCACTACGGGTTGTTCACCAACCTCGCCCCGGACGGCACCGAGGTCAGGCCGCTGCCGTCCGGCGAGCCGGTGAGCGTCTGAGCGTAGGTCGACCCGGTGGCGCCCTGCTCCAGCGCCTGGTCCACCGCGTCGAGGAACGCCTGCCTGCGGCCGGGCCTGGTCAGGTCACCGGCGTCGACGCCGAGCCGGACCAGCCCACCCCGGCGGGCGGCCCGCGCCGCCCACAGCACCAGCGCGAAGCACCGCAGCGTCTCGGTGCGCTGCCGCTGGCTGCCGAAGCCCTGCACCCTGGCGCGGCGCACCACGCCGGTCCGCAGGTCCCGCACGCTGCTCGTGTCGGCACAGAACAGGAACCCGCGCTCCCGTAGGGCGGCGAGCGTTCCGCGGGAGGCCAGCCAGCGCGGTGGGGCGAAGCCCTCGGCGTGCAGGCCGGCGCGGTCGAGTGCGGCCGTCGCGGCGATGAGCCTGAGCCTGGCCTCGTGTGCGGGCAGGTCGGCGAACTCCGCGCGGCGGCCCAGCGTCACGGCGCGGGAACTCGGCGGGACGCTGTGGTCGTAGCCGTGCAGCAGGATCCCGTCACCGGCCCGGGACCGCTGCCGCAGCCAGGCCGCGACGGCCGGATCCTCGTCGTCCGACGGCGGGGTGAACAGGATGGACAACGGGACCGACCGGTGGTCCAGTTCGGCCGCGAGGTCGGCACACAGGTGCAGGGTCCGGGCACGCACCCCGGACAGCGAGACCAGCAGACGGGCATCCACCCCTACAGTGAGCACGACCGTGGTGACGGCGAGTCGACATCGGGGTGGATGCCCGAGGAAACTCAGGAGGCGACCGGCTCCGGCTCGGGCTTCTCCAGCCGCTTCTCCTCGCGGACGGCCCGGACGGCCGCGTACACGCCGATGGCCCAGAGCACGACGATGACCGCGTAGGTAACGGTGTAGACGGCGTCGGCCGCGTCCAGCTCCTTGAGCAGCGTCCTGGCGTTGGTGAACACGATGAGCCCGCCGGCCAGTGCGCCGAGCAGGCGGGCCGGGATGCGGCGGACCAGCCAGGCGGCCAGCGGTGCGGCGATGATGCCGCCGATCATCAGGCCGAGCACGACCGTGTAGTTGAGGTTGTCCTGCTCCGACAACGCGAACAGGAAGCCGACGCTCGCGGCCAGCGCGACGATGAACTCCGAGGTGTCGACCGAGCCGACGACCTTGCGCGGCTCCAGCCTGCCCGACGACAGCAGCGTCGTGGTGGCGACCGGCCCCCAGCCGCCCCCGCCCGTCGCGTCGACGAACCCGGCGATCAGGCCGAGCGGACCGAGGAACTTCGCGCCGGGGCGTT
This sequence comes from Amycolatopsis suaedae, assembly GCF_004214935.1. Lineage (GTDB taxonomy): Bacteria > Actinomycetota > Actinomycetes > Mycobacteriales > Pseudonocardiaceae > Amycolatopsis > Amycolatopsis suaedae. Next base: position 402,439 of record NZ_SFCC01000002.1, on the reverse strand, counting down.
TGCCGGAGATCAGCTTGCCGAGGCGGAGGAAGGCGAAGCGGATCAGCACGTAGAGGCCGAGAATCAGCAGGATCGTGGTGATCCAGACGGCCGCGCTCTCGGTGGACAGCGAGGTCAGGACGTACGCCCCGAGCACGGCGCCGACCGCGCCGGGCAGCGCGAGAATGCCGACCGTGCGCCAGTCGATGTTGCGGAACCGCCAGTGGGCGACGCCGGAGGCCAGCGCGGTGCCGACCTCGGCGAGGTGCACCGCCGCCGACGCCACGGCCGGGGTGGTTCCGATGGCCAGCAGCGTGGTCGTCGAGGTGACCCCGAACGCCATCCCGAGCGTGCCGTCCACGAGTTGGGCCAGGAACCCGGCCAGTCCGAACAGGATGAGGAACCGCATGAGACCTCGGCTTCGGTAGGGCCGCGTGGGCGGCCTGGATCGAAAGGGGAGTCGAGCCGGGAGATGCCTCGCCGCCGGGCGGCGTCAGCTCAGAACGTGCGGCAGAGCGCGGAATTGACGCGCAGCAGGTCGACATGCCTGCGCTGGACCAGCGCGACCCTGTCGACGATGTGCAAGCGCGTCACCACGATCTCGATCGTCGCAGACGTCAACACCCCGATCCAGCGCTTCCCAGATCCTGGAAGACTGACCCGCATGGCGTACGAGTGGGTTTCGTTCACCACCGACTACGGGCTGGGGGACGGGTTCGTCGCGGCCTGTCACGGGGTGATCGCGCGCATCGCGCCGGCGGTGCGGGTCATCGACGTCAGCCACCAGGTCCCTGCACAGCAGGTGCGGCACGGGGCCGCGGTGCTCGCGCAAACCGTCGCCCACCTGCCGCCGTCGGTCCACCTCGCCGTCGTCGACCCGGGCGTCGGCACGACGCGGCGCGGGATCGTCGTCACCGCACGTGACGGCCTGCTCGTCGGGCCGGACAACGGCCTGCTGCTGCCCGCAGCAGAACAGCTCGGCGGCGTCCTGGCGGTCCACGAACTGGACACCAGCCGTGCCGCGTCGGCGACCTTCCACGGGCGGGACGTCTTCGCCCCGGCCGCCGCCCGGCTCGCCCTCGGCGAGGCTCCGGCCGGGCCCAGGATCGACGACCCCGTCGAGCTGCCACCGCCACACGTCCACGAGGAGCCCGGCCTGCTGGAGGCCGAGATCCGCACCGTCGACGGCTTCGGCAACGTCCAGCTCGCCGCCCGCGCGACGGAACTCCGCGGCGCCGTCACCGTCCACTGTGGACCCGTCAGCCTGCGGGCGCGGACCGGGCGGACGTTCGCCGACGTCGAGCCCGGCGAAGCCGTGCTGCTCACCGACTCGGCCGGTTACCTCGCCGTGGCCGTCAACGGCGGCTCGGCGGCGGAGGCGCTGAACGTCGGCAGCACCCGGTTGATCACGGTACGTTCCGGGCATGGGACTGATCACCCGGCTCGCTGAACGGCGCATCCGCCACCTGCTGGCACGCGGTGACCGCATCGTCGCCTACGACGTCGGCCGCGACCGCGCCATGGTCTACGTCACCCACCGCGCGGTCTACCTGGACCACGACGGCGGCCTGCGGCGGTGGGAGTTCCCCACGATCGCGTCCGTCGGCGCCGACGCGGCGTGCCTGGACCTCGCAGGCTGGAACGGCGACGAACTCGTGAGCACGGTCGTCGACGACCTGGCCAAGGCGAGGGTGGTGGCCCCGATCCGGGACAGCCTGCTCGCCCTGCCCCGCTGCAGCCGCAGCCGGACCATCGGCGACGAGGAATGGACGTTCACCTACCACCCGTGGCGCCCCGGCGCGGCGGCCCGGATGGTGTTCGCGGCCGCCTCGGGCGTCGCCCCGATCACCGAACGCGAGATGGAGTTCTACGACCGGTGCCTCGTCGAACTGCTGACCGCGCCCGGCGCGCCGGGCCCGGAATGGACGGTCACCCCGGTGCCGGAAACGCTGTCCGGCGACGACCTCGTCCGGCACTGGAGCGAGATCATCCCGGAGATCCAGGTCGCCACCCTGTCGAACGAGCCGCGGACCGTTCTCGGTCTCGACGACGAAGTCCTGTGGATCGTCGACCTGGAAACCGGGCAGCACCCACGCATCGACACGGTGCCCCTGGAGCAGGTGACCGCCGGCCGGGACGGCACGGTCGCGGCCGGCGACCGGGCCTGGCGGGCGGACGACGGCTTCCTGGCCCGGCTCAGGCCCAGTCAGCCACCGTGATCTCGTCGCCGACCGACAGCGTCCCCGGCCGGGTCACGGCGCCCTTCATGCCGAACGTGACACCGCCGTCCGGCGAACGCCGGTACCCGGCAAGCGTCCGGGTCGGCTCGGGGCCGCGCTTCTCACCGGTCTCCTGGTCGATCGTGATGACCACGCAGCGCACGGCGTCCTTCGCGTACCCGATGCCGACGCTGCCGGCCGACATCGCGCGCACCCGGTCCTCGGTGTGTGGCTCGGCCCAGCCGGACACCACGATGTTCGGCCGGAACCGGGCCATCGGCACCGGCTCACCGCCCGCGGACGCGATCCGCTCGTTCAACGCGTCCAGCGACGACTCCGAGGTGACCAGCAGCGCGTGCGCGTCGGCGAACACCGCCGTTCCCGGCGTCAGCCCGGCGGTCACCCGCTCGTGGTCCGGGGCCACGCCGACCAGCACCGACGGCTCACCCAGCACGGTCGACACCCAGTCGGCGGCCTCCGGCCCCTGGTGCACGCCCTTGCCCTGCCAGGTGAACGTGCTGCCCTCGTGGCGTGGCCCGTCCCGGCGCACGTCCAGCACCAGTGTCTCGACGCCGGGTGCGGCCAGCTCCAGCCGCGCGCCGTCGTCGAGGATCCGCGGCCGGATCGTGGCCATCACCGGGTAGCGGCGCTGGCTGCGGAACGACCCGTCGGCGCCGACGGCCATGAACGTGCGGTCGTGCCGCAGCCCGGCCGGGGTGACCTCCGCGCTGGTCACCGGGGTGCCCGCGCAGCCCTTGACCGGGTAGTAGAACAGCGATGCGATACGTGCCACGCCGCCCAGCCTAGAGAACCTGGGAAAGGAACTTCTGGAGCCGGGGACTCGCCGGGTCGTCGAACACGGCCGCCGGCGTGCCCTCCTCGACGATCCGGCCGTGATCCATGAACGCGACGCGGTCGGCCACCTGGCGGGCGAACCCCATCTCGTGCGTGACGACCAGCAGCGTCAGGCCCCGTTCGGCGAGTCCGGCCATCAGCTCCAGCACGCCCTTGACCAGCTCCGGGTCGAGCGCGCTGGTGGCCTCGTCGAACAGCATCACCTCGGGGTCCATGGCCAGCGCCCTGGCGATGGCCACCCGCTGCTGCTGCCCTCCGGACAACGCGCTGGGCCGGTAGGGCGCCTTGTCCGCGAGCCCGACCTCGGCCAGCCTCGTCCTGGCGATCTCCTCGGCCTGCGGCTTGGTCAGCCGCTTCACGCTGCGCAGCGGCAGGGTGATGTTGTCCAGCACCGTCCGGTGCGGGAAAAGGTTGAAGTGCTGGAACACCATGCCGATCCGCTGCCGCAGGGCGTCAGGGTCGGCGCGGACGACGCTCTCGCCGTCCAGCAGCAGGTCACCGGAGTCCGGTTCCTGCAGCCGGTTCACCACCCGCAGCAGCGTGGACTTGCCCGAGCCGGACGGCCCGATCACACACGTCGTCCTGCCCCGTTCGACCTTCAGGTCGACGCCACGCAGCACCTCCAGCGTCCCGAAGGACACCGAGACGCCGCGTAGTTCGACGCTCGCCGCCGTCATGCCGTGACCTTTCCGCTGGCGACCAGGTCCAGTTCCTTCTTGCCGTCCCGCAGCCGCCGGTCGATGTGGTTGACCAGGTGCGTCAGCGGCACGGTGATCGCCAGGTAGAACAGGCCCGCGGCGACCAGCGGGGACAGGTTGCCGGTGTTGGCGGCCAGGTCCTGCCCGATCCGGAACAGATCCCGCTGCGACACGAGCAACCCGAGGAAGTAGACCAGCGCGGAGTCCTTGACCAGCGCGATGAACTGGTTCACCAGCGCGGGCAGCACCCGGCGCACGCCCTGCGGGATGACGACCAGCAGCATCGCCTTGCCGTGACTCATCCCGAGCGCACGGCTGGCCTCGAACTGTCCTTTGTCGACACTCTGGATGCCGGACCGGAAGATCTCACCGATGTAGGCCGCGGCGATCAGGCTGAGCGCCAGGATGCCGAGCGGGTACGGGTTGGTGCCGACGATATCCCGCGCCAGCACGCCGAGTCCCTGTCCGACCACCAGGATGGTCAGGATCGCCGGCAGCCCGCGGAAGATGTCGGTGTACACCCGGGCGGGCCAGCGCAGCCAGCGACGCTCGGACAGGCCCATGACGGCCAGCACCATGCCCAGCAGCGTGCCGAGCACCGACGACGAGACCGCGATGATCAGGGTGTTCAGCAGGCCGGTTCCGAACAGGTCCGGGAGGACCTGGAGGATGTAGTCCCAGTTGAGGAACGTGTCCAGAAAGATGTCCACTTAGGACTTCCCCTGGAACCGCGGGTCGACCGGGGCGCTCGGCAGGAACTGCTGGTGCAGCCGCGCCCAGGTGCCGTCGGCGATCACCTGCTCCAGCCCGGCGTTGAGCTTGCCGAGCAGCTCGCCGTTGCCCTTGCGCACGGCGAACCCGTGCGGGACGTCGGTGGTGAACGACTTGGTGACCTTCAGCTTGACGTCCGGGTTGGCGGCGACGTTCTTCTCGGCGATGGTCAGATCGAGAATGTAGCCCTCGACCGAACCGGACTTCAGCGCACCGAGTGCGGCGGCGTAGTCCGGGAACCGGACGGCCTGCGCGGCAGGCACCGTCGTGGTGAGCCAGCGGTCGCCGACCGTGCCCTGGATCACCGCGATCCGCTTGCCCGCAAGGGAAGCCTCGTCGGTGACCGGCGAGCCTTCCTTCGTCTGGATGCTCATGACCTCGAAGTTGTACGGCGCGGAGAAGTCCACGTTCTTCTTCCGCTCGTCGGTCTGCGCGATGGCCGAGCTGCCGATGTCGAACTGCCCGTTGGCGACCTGCCCCAGCAGCGAGGAGAACTCGGTGGCGGAGAACTCGACCTTCAGGTTCTGCTTGGCGGCGATGGCCTTGAGCAGCTCGTTGTCGAACCCGGTGTAGTTGCCGTTCTCGACGTAGATGTTCGGCGGCGCGTCGCCGAGCGTGCCGACCCGCAGGGTGTCGCTGTCGCCCCCGCCGCATCCGGCGAGTGCCAGCGCGGCGGCGAGCACGGTGATGATTGTCTTGCGCATGGTCGTCCTCACTCAGCTCGCGGGGTTGGTGACGGGCAGGCCGGGACCGCCCGGCTCCAGCTCGGCAGGCAGCGGTTCGTTCTTGAAGAACTGGGCGTGCAGCCGCTTCACCGTGCCGTCGGCGATGGCTGCGGCCAGGCCGCGGTTGAGCTTGTCCAGCAGCTCGGTGTTGCCCTTGCGCACGGCGAACGCCGACGGCGTGTCCTTCGTCTCGACGGTGTATCCGAACTCCAGCGGTTCGTTCGGGTTCTGCTCCAGGTAGCGGTGCCCGATGTCCTTGGGCACCACCCAGCCGTCCAGCGTCCCGTTCCGCAGCTGGGCGAAACCGGCGTTGTAGTCGGGGAACCGCACGACCTGCGCGCCGGGCACCTTCTTCGTCGCGAACTCGTCCTGCACCGAACCCTGCACGGCGCCGATCCGCTTGCCGGCGAACTGCCCGACCTGGGTCAGCCCCGCGCCCTTCCTGGTGACGATCGTCGTGAAGCCGGTGCTGTAGCCGTTACTGAACGCCACGGTCTTCTTGCGCTCGTCGGTGGTGGAGATCGTCGAGCTGCCGATGTCGAACGTGTGGTTGGCCACATTGGCCAGCAGGCCGGCGAACTCGGTACCGACGAACTCGACCTGGAAGCCCTCCCGGCGGGCGATCTCGCGCAGCAGTTCGTTGTCGTAGCCGGTGTAGTTGCCGTTCTCCAGGTAGATCGACGGCGGTGCGTCGGTGAGGGTACCCACCCGCAGCGTGCCGCCTGCGGCTTCGCCGCTGCCGCAGCCGGCGAGCACGGCGGCACTCGCGACGGCGACCGCCAGTATTCGGGACAGCATGGATCGCATCAGTCATTCCAGGGTTCGGGCGCCTGTGGGCGCGGGGATTCGCGCCCACAGTAGGGATCACGCCCGCCCGGCGAACCTCGTCCCAGAGTGTGAAAAGCCCGTGGTGGGCTTGGTCACTAGAGGATCGGCTGCGGCTCGTGAAGGCCACCTTCACGTACCCGACGCGAACCCGCTACGCGGGCACACCTGCCACACCGGCACCAGCCAGCACACCCACACCACCAGCCACCAGCCACCACGAACGAGACAACACCCCCGGCACCTTGCTGCCACCAACGGCACCATACTTGCGCAAGACGCAACCATGGCGCCCCTGCCGACGGCCCAGGCCGTCGCTGCCCACGACTTCGCCGAGGCCCTGACGTCTCATGTAATGAAGGTGGCCTTCACGTGCTTTGACGCTCGGCCGCGCCGCCGCTAGAGGATTGGCTGCGGTACGTACGCCGCCGCTTCGGGGTAGCGGGAGAGGACGTCGGCCACCCGCCGCGCGACGGTCTCCACCTGCGCCGGTGCGAGCCCGGCGAACGACAGCGGGTCGGCCAGCAGCTTGTCCAGGTCGCCCGCGTCCAGCGGCAACCGGTCGTCTGCGGCGAGCCGCGCGACCAGGTCGTTCTCCCCGCTGCCCTCCTCGCGCATCGCCAGCGCGACGGCGACGGCGTTCTCCTTGATCGCCTCGTGCGCGGTCTCCCTGCCGACGCCCGCGCGCACCGCGGCCATCAGCACCTTGGTGGTGGCCAGGAACGGCAGGTAACGCGCCAGCTCCCGGCCGACGACCGCCGGGTAGGCGCCGAACTCGTCGAGCACCGTGAGAAACGTCTCGAACAGGCCGTCCAGCGCGAAGAACGCGTCCGGCAACGCGACCCGGCGCACCACCGAGTCGGACACATCGCCCTCGTTCCACTGGTCACCGGCCAGCTCGCCGACCATCGACAGGTAGCCACGCAGCACCACGGCGAGGCCGTTGACCCGCTCGCAGGAACGCGTGTTCATCTTGTGCGGCATGGCCGACGAGCCGACCTGGCCCGGCTTGAAGCCCTCGGTCACCAGCTCGTGCCCGGCCATCAGCCGGATCGTCTTGGCCAGGCTGGACGGCGCCGCCGCGAGCTGGACCACGGTGGACAGGACGTCGAAGTCCAGCGAGCGCGGATACACCTGGCCGACGCTGGTGAACCTGCGGTCGAACCCGAGGTGCTCGGCAACCCTGTCCTCCAAACGGTCCACAGTGGACTGGTCGCCGAGGAGGTCGAGCATGTCCTGCGCGGTGCCGACCGGACCCTTGATGCCCCGCAGCGGGTAACGCGCGATGAGCTGCTCCAGCCGCTCGAACGCGACGAGCAGCTCGTCGGCCGCGGTGGCGAACCGCTTGCCGAGCGTGGTCGCCTGCGCGGCGACGTTGTGCGACCGGCCTGCCATGACCAGGTCGGAGTGCTCGACGGCGAGCGCGGCCAGCCTGCTCAGCACCGCCGCGGCACGGCCGCGCACCAGCTCCAGCGAACGCCGGCACTGCAACTGCTCGACGTTCTCGGTGAGGTCGCGCGAGGTCATTCCCTTGTGGACGTGCTCGTGACCGGCGAGGGCGTTGAACTCCTCGATCCGCGCCTTCACGTCGTGCCGGGTGACGCGCTCGCGTGCGGCGATCGAGTCGAGGTTCACCTGGTCGAGCACCCGCTCGTAGTCCTCGATGACGCCGTCGGGAACGTCGACGCCCAGCTCGCGCTGCGCCCGCAGCACCGCCAGCCAGAGCTCGCGCTCCAGCCGGACCTTGTACTCGGGCGACCAGAGCGCCACCAGCTCGGCCGAGGCGTAGCGACCGGCGAGAACGTTGGGAATGCGCGGCTTACTCACGGTGCCAGCGTAAATGGCCTCACGACAGCGCCGTCGTGAGCATCCGGACGGCGGCGGCGCGGGGGTTCGGGTCGACGGCGATCAGGGCGTTCACCACCGCGCCGTCGACCAGCGCGACCAGCCGCTCCAGCTCGGCCGGCTCCTTCGGCGCCCCCGCACGGGCGAAGATCTCCGTGAGCAGCTGGTTCAGCTCGGCCGACAGGGTCCGCATCAGCGGGCGCAGGTAGGTCCGCCTGCCGGTGGCGACCAGCCGCTCGTACCGCAGCAGCACCGCCTCCGCGTCGGCCTCGTGGTCGTCCTGGACGGGACCGAGCAGCAGCTCCAGCACCAGGTCCACCAGCGCGGTGACGTCCCGCGCACCGGGCTCCATCCGCTCCAGGCAGGCCCTGCCGTTGGCGAGTTCGCGCCGGGAGTGCCGTTCGACGGCCGCGGTGACCAGCTCTTCGAGGGAACCGAAGTAGTACGTCGTGGACGCCAGCGGTAACCCGGCCCGCTCGGCGACCGCCCGGTGCCGGATGGCGTCGAACCCGCTCTCGGCGAGCAACGCGGCCGCCGCCTCGACCAGCTCGGCGCGCCTGCGCTCGCCCTTCGGGGTACTCGCGGCTGCGGTCATTCAGCTCATTTTGCCAGGTAGGGGCCGATCAGAAACGTGCGGCCAGCGTATCGGCGATCCGCTGGGCGTCCCGTTCGGCCACCGGCGGAACGGACGAACCGGGCGCGGGCTCGCTCAACACCAGGATCCGCCTGCCCGAGGCGCCGAACGTCTCGACCGGAAGCGCCCCGTTGGTCAGCGGCGGTAGCTGGACGGTCGTACCGGGCGGGAAGACGGTGGCCGAGACGAACCCGCCGGCGACCGGGAACCCGGCGGAACGGGCGCCCGTCGTACACACACGACCGGGTGACGCCTCGGTCGATCCGGTGGCCGGGAGCTCGCCAGCGAGGGCGGTGGCGAGCTCCCGGTCCACCTTGTCGCACCCGAAGGTGCTGTCGGCCCGAGGGCCGTTATCCCCTGTCCCAGTGCCCCCCTGCATGGGCGACTGGGGAGGGACACTTTCCATTTCCATGGGTACGCGGTCTTCAGGTGGACGCGCGGGTACCCCGTTGGGTTGCTCCTGCTGCGCCATCCCCGGGGCACTGGCCGTCTGCTCGGTCGATCCGGCCAGGCCGAGCACACCGGCACCGAGCCCGACCACCACGACGAAGCCGCAGGCGGCGATGATCGTCGACCGGCGGCGCGCGGTCTGCCTGCGCGACCGGGCGGTCACGTCGTCGAGGGTGAACGTGGGCGCGGGGGCGTCACCGGGCGCCGTCCGGAACAGCGTCTCCAGTTCGCGGTCATCCATGTGTGTCCACCTCCTCGCCCAGCTCGTCGCGCAGGTTCGCCAACCCACGCGCGGTCTGGCTCTTCACGGTCCCTTCGCTGCAGCCGAGTGCCTTGGCGACTCCGCTGACGTCCAACCCCTCGAAGTACCGGAGCACCAGCACCGCACGCTGCCTCGGCGGCACCCTGCGCAGGCCGTCCAGCAGGTCCTGCCGGGTGGCCACCCGGTCGTCGACCCGCTCGCCTGCCGGCGCCTCGGGCAGTTCCTCGACCTGCCGCTCCCGCCGCCACGGCCGCCGGGACTCGTCGATGGCCGCGCGGACCAGCGTCTTGCGCAGGTAGGCGTCGGTCGCCGCCCGGTCCCTGATCTTGCGCCAGCGCCGGTGCAACGCGACGAACGCCGTCTGAGCCAGGTCGTCGGCCCGGTGCCAGTCGCCACAGAGCAGGTACGCGGTCCGGCGCGCGAAGTCGCGCTTGGCCGCGAAGTACTCCGCGAACTCCTCCTCGTCGCGCTGGTTCACGCGGTTGGCTCTCCGCTCGTTGGGTTGTTCGTGGGGGAAGACGGACCGCAACCTCTCCACGGTTGCATGGTCCGGCCGATGGATCTACTCGAGCGCTCGCCGTTGAACGCTTTACTAACGGTGTGATGTGATCCAACCGTGACCTTCAGTGCGAACGCAACGATCGATCTGCGATCCGACACCGTCACCCTCCCCGACGACCGCATGCGTGCGGCGATGGCGGCAGCGGAAGTCGGCGACAACGTCCTCGACGCCGACCCGACGGTCAGAGCACTGGAGGAACGGGCGGCCGAACTGCTCAGCGCTCCCGCGGCACTCTGGGTGCCGACCGGGACGATGGCGAACCTGGTCGCGCTGACCGTCCACCTCCGCCGCGGCGACCGATTTCTCGCCACGGAGGGTGCCCACGTGCTGGCCAACGAGCTGGGCTCGGCGGCCTGGCTGGCCGGCGGGATGCCGCACGCGCTGCCCCACGACGCGGGCCCCGGCCGTCCGACACCGGGCACGCTGGCCGCCGCGATCGGCGCCCGTGGCGCCGCGTACTACCAGCTGCACACCACGCTGCTCTGCCTGGAGAACACGCACAACGCGGCGGGCGGCGCGGTCACGCCACCACACGAGCACGCCCGGCTGGTCGCCACCGCGCGGGAGGCCGGGCTCAAGGTGCACCTCGACGGCGCCCGGCTGTGGAACGCGGCGGTCGCGCTGGATCTGCCACCCGGTGCGCTGACGGTCGGTGCGGACACCGTGTCCGCGTGCCTGTCCAAGGGGCTCGGCGCGCCGGCGGGCTCGGTGGTCGCGGGCACGGCCGAGTTCGTCGAGGAGGGCAGGCGGGTGCGGCAGATGCTGGGCGGCGGCATGCGGCAGGCCGGTGTGCTGGCCGCGGCCGGGCTGGCCGGGCTGGACCGGATCGACGAGCTGGACACCGACCACGTCAACGCGCGCCGCCTCGCCGACGGCCTCGCCGAGCTGGGCTGGACCGTCGTTCCACCGCAGACGAACATCGTCCTCGCCGAGGTCGCCGACATGGAGCTGACCCTGGCCAGGCTGCGGACGCTGGGCGTGCTCGCCGGGCCGATGGGCGGCAGGGTGCGCTTCGTCACTCACCGGGACACCACGACAGCCGACATCGACGAGACTCTGCTGCGGATCTCCGACAACTAGGGAGTATGCGTGCACTGGGTGGTTTTCGACTACGGCGAGGTCATCGTGCAGCGGACGACCGCGCTGCCCGACCTGGCGAACCGGCTCGGCGTTCCGCTCGGCGGGTTCGAGCAGGCGTACTGGGCACACCGGGACGACTACGACCGGGGCACCACCGACCTGGAGTACTGGCAGGCCGTCGGTGACCAGCTGGGCGTCGCGGTCGACGCCCGGTTCGCCGAGGAACTGGCCGAGATCGACGTCGAGGGATGGGGCCGGACCGATCCCGCGGTCATCGAACTGCTGGAGGCACTCGACGAGGCCGGTGCCGCGCTGGCGCTGCTGTCCAACGCCTCGTCCTCGTTCGGCCGCTGGGTCGAGAAGCAGCCCTGGACCAGGCATTTCCGTCACCTGCTGTTCTCCGGGGACCTCGGCATGGCGAAGCCGGACCGGCAGATCTTCGAACTGCTGGTCGAACGACTGGGCGCCGAACCCGGCGACTGCCTGTTCTTCGACGACCGCCAGTCCAATGTGGACGGAGCGCGAGTGGCGGGGTTGCGGGCACACCGCTGGCTGGGTGTCGCCACGGCTCATGAGGTCCTGGATTAGGGCGCGTCGGTGAACCGCATACTCACGCTGTGCGCCATGTCATAAACTGAGCACCGTCCGTGTCGCCCGTTGGCCCGTCTGGGGTGTCGATGACCACCTCCGCAAGCGACGACCGCGCGCCGGTTCAGATCGACTTCGATCAGCCGAGCATCGCGCGGGTGTTCGACGCGCTGCTGGGTGGACACGACCACTACGAGGTCGACCGGGCGGTGTTGCGGCAGATAATGGAGTTCGTGCCGGAGGCGCCCGCCATGGCGCTCGAGGCTCGGCAGTGGCTGATCAGGACGGTGCGGTTCCTGGCCGACCGGGTCGGCATCGACCAGTTCCTCGACCTGGGCTCCGGCCTGCCGACGGCGCAGAACACCCACCAGGTGGCGCAGAAGAACAACGCCGAGGCCACGGTCGTCTACGTCGACCACGACCCGGTGGTGCAGGCACACGCCAGGGCCCTGCTGGTGGAGAACGACTTCACGCACATCGCCGGCGCCGACCTCACCCAGGTGGAGGAGACGCTGAGCGATCCGGTGATCGCCAAGCACCTCGACCTGGACCGGCCGATCGGGCTGATTATGTGCGCGGTCATCCACCACATTCCCGACCTGGCGATGGCACGCAAGGTCGTGCACGCCTACACCGAGGCCATGGCACCCGGGTCCTACCTGGTGCTGGCCCACCAGTTCGACGCGGCCGACGGCAGCGAGTGGAGTGAGGTCGCCCGCAGCCTGGAGCAGCGATTCAGCGGTACCGGGCTGGACACGGTGTACCGCACCCGGGAGGAGATCGGCTCCTTCTTCGAAGGCCTGGAGCTGGTCGAACCGGGCTTGTCGTTCCTGCACGAATGGTGGCCGGACGGGCCTCGGACGACCCCGCTGGAGAAACTCAACTTCATCACGCTGGGAGGGGTGGCGCGCAAACCGTGACCAACGACAGGCCGAACCTCGCCCGCATCTACGACGCCCTCCTGGACGGCAGCGACCACTACCAGACCGAACGTGACCTGGTGGAACGGCTGGTCAGGGTCGTTCCGGAGGCGAAGACCGTCGCCGGGGAGAACCGGCACTGGATGCTGCGCACCGTCCGGTACCTCGCCGACAAGATCGGGATTCTGCAGTTCATCGACCTCGGCTCCGGCCTGCCGACCGCGCAGAACACCCACGAGGTCGCGCAGAAGACCAACCGGGACGCGCGGGTCGTCTACGTGGACAACGACCCGGTGGTGCAGGCGCACTCCAGGGCGCTGCTGCTGGACAACGACTACACGCACGTGGCGGGAAGCGACCTGACCCGGCCCGAGGAGACGCTGTCCGACCCGGTCATCGCCAAGCACCTCGACCTGGGCCAGCCCGTCGGGCTGATCGTCAGCGGGGTGCTGCACCACCTGCCCGACTACGACCAGGCCAGGGCGGTGCTGCGCAACTATGTCGACAAACTGGCCCCGGGGTCGTACGTCGCGCTCACGCACCTGCTCGAGCCCGAGGACAGCGGCGAGACCAGGGACGCGGTGCGTGCGGTCACCAGGACGTTCCGCGACACGGCGATCGGCGTCACGCCACGCGCACGCGAGCAGATCGAAGGCTTCTTCGACGGGCTGGAGCTGGTCCCGCCCGGCCTGACCTACCTGCACGAATGGTGGCCGGACGGGCCGAGGTACACCCCGCTGAAGCCGTTGAACTTCGCGACGCTCGGTGGCGTGGCGCGGAAGAACTAGGGCAGGCGCTTCGGGTCCTTGCGGCCCTTGATCGCGCCGTACGCGGCGGTGCCGACGAACAGGACGCCGCCGATGACCGCCAGCCAGAAGAGGCCTTCGAACACGAAGCCGAGCACGGTGAACGCCAGCCAGATGGCGATGAGCGCTCCGACGATCTTCCAGAACATGGCATCCTCCGCAGGTGTGTGAGTCCCACCTCCGAGGCTGCCATGCCCGCGGTGGGAACACCCGCGTCGACGTCGAGTTTCAGGGTTATCCCCGGGTTCCCCCGAGGTAGGCTCCCAGCCTCGTGACGGCTTCGGTGAGGTCGGCCGTCGCCCCGGCGAACGACAGCCGGACGAACCGGCCACCGTCGACAGGATCGAAGTCGATCCCCGGGGTGATGGCCAGCCCGGTGTCGGCGAGCAGGCGCTGGCACCAGGACAGGCTGTCGGTGGTGTGCGTGGAGACGTCGGTGTAGGCGTAGAACGCCCCGTCGACCGGTGCCGTCCGGTCCAGGCCGATGCCGCGCAGGCCGTCCAGCAGCAGGTCGCGGTTGGTGCGGTAGTGCGCCACGTGGCCGTCCAGCTCGGCGTAGGATTCGGGGGTGAACGCCGCGACGGCGGCGCGCTGGGCGAGCGCGGGCGGGCAGATCGTCAGGTTGCCGGTGAGCACGTCGACCGCGCGGTGCAGCCGTCGCGGCACCAGCATCCAGCCGAGCCGCCAGCCGGTCATCGCGAAGTACTTGGAGAACGAGCCGAGCACGATCGCCTCGGTGCTGGTCTGCCAGGCGCAGGAGGCTTCGGCCTCGTAGGTGATGCCGTGGTAGATCTCGTCGCTGATCAGCTGGACGCCGTGCGAGGCGCACCAGCCCGCGATGGCGGCCAACTCGCCGGGTGGGAGCACGGTGCCGGTCGGGTTGCTCGGGCTGGCCAGGACCAGGCCCTTGATCGGGCCGAGTTCGTCGAGCAGGTCGGTGGTCGGCTGGAAGCGGGTGCGCTCGTCGGTGGCGAACTCGACGACCTCGCAGCCGAGCACCGAGAGCAGGTTGCGGTAGGCCGGGTAGCCGGGACGCGCCATCGCCACCCGGTCACCGCGGTCGAAGGCGGCGAGGAAGGACAGCATGAACCCGCCCGACGACCCGGTGGTGACGATGACGTCGTCCGGGCTCACCGGCAGGTCGTACCAGCGGTCATAGTGCGCCGCGACGGCCTCCCGCAGCTCGGGGATGCCGAGCTGGACGGTGTAGCCGAGGTCGCCGGCACGAAGCGCGCGCTCGGCCGCCTCGACCACCGGCCGGGGTGCTCCGGCGCTGGGCTGGCCCGCGGCCAGCGACAGCATGTCGCCGTGGCTGCGCTGCCGGGCCTGTGCCGCGGACAGGACGTCCATCACGTGGAAGGGCGGCACGTCCGCCCTGCTGGAGGGTCCGAACATGGCTGTCAGCCTAGGAGTGTGCTGAACGACCCCGCTCGTCGCGAGCGGTGATCCAGGCGCCGCCTCGCAAGGCGGAGGATCGCCCTCGTACTGGACCGTACTCGGGCGATCCGACAACGCAGCGAGGCGTCGCCTGGGCGCCGCGCAGCAGGGCGGGGTCGTTCAGCGCACTCCTGGGACGCTGTCATCCACTCGTGACCTGAGTGGTGCAACGGATTCGGCCCAGCGGCGTCTTGACGGTTGAGGGGATCAAGAACGACTTGGGGGTTGGGGATGCGCAAGCTCTTGGTGGCGGTGACGGGGATCGCCGCGGCGGCCGTGCTGGCGGCCTGTGGACAGAGCACGCCTGCCGGTGGGTCGGCGGTGCCTGCTCCGGTGGCGCCGGTCGCCCCGGCTGATCCGGCTCCGGTCGCCGAGTCGCCCTCGTCCTCGCCCGCACCGCCGACCAGTTCGGCCACGCCGAAGCCGGTCGCGAAGAAGGAGAAGCCCAAGCCCGCGCCCGCGCCCGGGGTGCCCTGCTCGATCACGTCGGGTGCCTGCGTGGACCTTTCGGCGAAGAAGTCGTGGCTGATCGAGAACGGCAAGGTCGTCTACGGGCCGGTGAAGATCACGGCGGGCAAGAAGGGGCACGCGACGCCGGTCGGGACGTTCCGGGTGATCTCGAAGGTGAAGAACTACCACAGCAGGCAGTTCGACGCCCCGATGCCGAACTCGGTGTTCTTCATCCCGGGCATCGCCTTCCACACCGGCAGCCTGTCGCAGCAGTCGCACGGCTGCATCCACCTGTCCCCGGCCGCGTCCGCGAAGTACTTCTCGACGCTGAGCAACGGCGACGCCGTGCAGGTGGTCCGGTAGCTTCAGCGGTCGGTGCGAGTCGTACGTTCCGGAGACCGCGCGGCTGCGGCGCTGTTGCGAGGGGCCCTTTGGTTGCGAGCCGCGCAAGCATGGTGCCGTTGGCTGCGGGTGTGGGGTATGGGTTGGCGTGAAGGCCGAGTTTGTGTCGTCTGACGGGATGAAGGTGGCCTTCATGAGCTTCCCGGCCCGGGTGTAGCGACCTCTGTGAGCACAACGGTCACAGCGGGCTCAGCAGCCCCACCGGCCACCACGAACGAGACAAGCCACCCGCGCCGCCTGTGCCGTGAAGGGGGCCCTCACGGCGTCTGATGCCGTGAGGGCCCCCTTCACGGCAAATGAGAGGACCCCGTAGCGGCGGCGCCGGGTGCGTCAGTAGCCCTGGTAACCGCCGCCGCCCGCCATCGACTTCAGGCCGGGGTGGCCCTCGAAGCCGCCGTAGCGGTCGAACGTGTACCGGACACCGGCGATGATGTTGTCCACCGGGTTGTAGATGTCGTCGTGGCCGGGCAGCTTGTGTGCCTGGAACGTCGGGTCGATGCACTGCATCAGGCCCTTGGACGGCGTGCCCTTCGCGGCGTTGGAGTCCCAGTTGTTGATGGCGTGCGGGTTGCCGCCGGACTCCTTCTCGATGATCGTCCAGATCTCGTCGATGTTGTCCTCGGTGACCGGGACGCCGTTGGCCTGCAGGATCTTGATGGCCTCGCGGATCCACTGGTCGACGTTGCCAGGCGGCGGGCCGCTGCTCGGCGGGCCACCGCTCGGCCCGAGACCGCCACCACCGCCGGAGCTGCCGCCGCCCCCGCCGGAACCGGAGTAGCCGCTGCCGCTGTTGATGCCGCCGTTACGGCTGGGCGCGGAACCGCCGCTGCCGATCGGGGGCACCTTCGAGTAGCCGCCCTCGATCTCGGTCTTCATCAGCTTCTGTGCCTGGGCGATAGCGGTGTTGGCCTGGTCGAGCAGGCCTTTCATCTTCTCGGAGGCCGCGGTAGCCGTCTTGGTGTTCGCCTGAATGGCCTCCGCCTCGATGGTGGCGGCGTCCTTCGCGGGCGGGGGCTTGCTCGGATCCTTCTGGTGGGCTTCGGCAGCGGCCCTGGCCGTCGCGGCTTCCGCCTCGGCCGTCTTGTTCCTGCCCTCGATCTCCGCCTTCGCATCGGCCTGGGTGGACTCGATCTCACGCTTGAGGGTGGTGAGCTTCTCCTGGAGCGCGGTCAGCTCTCTGGCGGCCTCGTCCAGCTTGTCCTTGACCTTGGTGCCCGCCTTGCTGACCTCGCGGACATAGTTGAAGAAGCCCTCCGCGGCCGGTCCGTCCCACACCCCGGAGTTCAGGGCGTTGGTGGCGTTGGTCAGCGCCTGGGTGTGATCGCCTGCGTCCCTCGACGCGGTGTTGAACTGGTCGGCCACCGCCTGGATCTCGGTCGGCTTGACCTTCTCGACCTGCTTGGCCTTGCCCTCGACGTCAGGCCAGTTGGGCGGCATTCCCAGGCTCATATCCCCTGCCCGTTCACCTTCAGGTTGTCCTTGTGGACCTGCTCGGTCTCAGCGATCAGCCCCGCCGCCTTGCGTAGCGCGGTCCCCAGTTCGGTCATGATGCGTGCGCCGGCGTCGAACTCGGCGTTCATGTTGTTGTGGAAGGTGCTGACGCCGTTCGGGGCGTCCTCGGCGCCCTCGATCTCCCCGAACGGGCTCTCCCCCTCGACGCCCTTGACCTTGCCCTTGGTCTTGTCGAACTCGTCCTTCAGGCGCTCGACCTGACCGGCGACGATTCCCATCGACTCGGGGTCGTACACAGGCACGGCAGCTCATCCCCTTCAAGCCTTCTCGCTTCCGCCGGTCAGACGCACCCGTCGACCTGGCGGTTCCCACGTCACACTTTATGGGTTGACGCGTCGCGCCGGGGGCCTTTCGCGCAGAGGAAGGCACGACAGTGACAGCTCTCCGGGCTTTGTAACCTAGCCGGGTGAAACCGCTGGCGCCCGTCCACATCGGCCGGTACCGCGTCGTGGCCATCCTGGGCGAGGGCGGCATGGGGCGCGTGCTGCTGGGGCTGTCGCCGGACGGACGCCTGGCGGCGGTGAAGCAGATCCGGCCCGACCTGGCGCAGGACCCGACGTTCCGGTCCCGCTTCCGGCGCGAGGTCGACGCCTCGCGGCGAGTGGCCGGCGCCTACACGGCCGCCGTCCTCGACGCCGACCCCGAGGCTCCGGCACCCTGGCTGGCCTCGGTGTTCGTCAACGGGCCGACGCTGGGGGACGCCGTTCCGCTGCCGCCGGAGTCCATCCGCTACCTGGCCGCCGGGCTCGCGTCGGCACTCATCGAGATTCACCGGGCGGGCCTGATCCACCGCGATCTCAAGCCGGGCAACGTCATTCTCACCGACGACGGACCGCGCGTGATCGACTTCGGCATCGCCCGTGCCGCGGTGGGGGCGTCCGAACTCACCCATACCGGCAGCGTCATCGGCTCGCCCGGGTTCATGTCGCCCGAGCAGGCCGAGGGCAGGCAGCTCACGCCGGCCAGCGACGTCTTCAGCCTCGGCTCACTGCTGGTCATGGCCGCTACCGGGCACAGCCCGTTCGCCGGCGCCTCCACCCCGCAGACGCTGTACAACATCGTCCACCAGCAGCCCGACCTGCGAATGGTTCCCTTCGCCGACCTGGCCGCGGCCTGCCTGGCCAAGGACCCCGCCCGGCGCCCCACGCCCGAGCAGATCCTGGCCCACCTCGGCCAGATTCCGCCGACCGCACGACCGTGGCCACCCGCCGTCCACGCCGCGGTCGCCGACCAGCGGGCCGCGGTCGCCGCCGCGCTCAAGCCCCGGCGCCGCCGCACAGGACCGCTGATGGCCGTGGCGGCTGGAACGGTCGTCGTGGCCGCTGCCGCCACTATCGTCGGGCTGACGCTCAGCGGCGACGAGGCCACCACGCCGAACACCACCATCGCGGCACCGCCGCCGCCCACCAGCACCACACAGCCCAACCCGGACCCGCTGGCCACGCCGAACCTGCGCCGCACCGACCCGTGCAAGGTGCTAGACGGCCGTCACGTCGAGCCCGGAGGACAGCTCAAGGCCAAGCCCACCAGCCGGTTCGCCAGGTGCGGCCTGGAACTTCCCGACGGCATAACCGTCGACCTCGGTCTTGGCTATCAGCAGGTGAGCAATGACTCGCCGGGGCCGCCGGAACAGGTGGAGGGCAGGCCGCTCATCATGCGCGGCGTCGACGGGAACAAGACCTGCCAGGCGATGACGCCGACTGTCGATGTCCCCAGTCTGGGTATCTCGGCCACGGTCGGTTTCGAACACCGCAAACCGGAGGCCGCTTGCAAGACCGCGCGGTCCATGCTTGCCGAGGCCATCCGGGTCATCCGCAGTGGCAGCGCGGCAGGCCACCTGCCGCAGGGCACTCTCCAGACGACCGACCCGTGCGCGCTTCCCGACCCGGCGACCACGGCCCGCCTGTTCGGCACGGCGACGACCTCCGGCCCGAACAAGCTCCACGAATGCAAGTGGCAGTTCGCCGGACCATTGTCGGTAAGCCTCGACACGGGGATCGACCCAGGCAGAGAGGACGAGTCCCAGCCTGTCCAGGTCGCCGGGATCACCGCGTACCAGCAGGTCGACGAGGTCAGTCCGGGCAACGGTGGCTGCCGGCTCGCGTGGGCACACCGCCCGTTCGACGACTCGTGGGTCGAGATCGTGGCGCTCAGCTACGACGGCGCTGGGACGGGCGTGCCGCCACAGACCATCTGCCAGAATCTGCGCGACCTCGCCGCGACGATCATCCCGAAACTTCCCAAGCCATGAAGCCGCTGTCCCCGACCGAACCCCGCCAGGCGGGCCCGTACCGCCTGGTCGCCGCACTCGGCGAGGGCGGCATGGGCCGGGTCCTGCTCGGGCTGGCACCGGACGGACGGCTGGTCGCGGTCAAGCAGGTGCACGCCGAGTTCGCGGCCGACTCCGGGTTCCGCTCGCGGTTCCGGCAGGAGGTCGACGCCTCCCGCCGCGTCTCCGGCGCCTACACCGCCGCCGTCCTCGACGCCGACCCCGAGGCCGCGACACCGTGGCTGGCCTCGGTGTTCGTCACCGGCCCGAGCCTGCGGGAAGCCGTCGACGCCACCGGCCCGCTGCCGGTACCGACCATCCGTCACCTGGCGGCCGGACTGGCGGCGGCATTGGCGGACATCCACCGGGCCGGGCTGATCCACCGCGACCTCAAACCCAGCAACGTCATCCTCACCGTCGACGGTGCTCGCGTGATCGACTTCGGGATCGCCCGCGCCACCGAGGGCGGCTCGGAGCTGACCAGCACCGGCGCGGTCATCGGCTCACCCGCGTTCATGTCGCCCGAGCAGGCCGAAAGCAGGCCGCTCACTCCGGCCAGCGACGTGTTCAGCCTCGGCGTGCTGCTGGTGCTGGCGGCGACCGGGCAGAGTCTGTTCCTCGGCGAGTCGACCCCGCAGACGCTGTACAACCTGGTGCACACCCAGCCCGACCTCGCCGCCGTACCACCGGAGCTGCGGCAACTGATCGAGCCGTGCCTGGCCAAGCACCCCGCCCACCGGCCAACTCCGACGCAGATCATCGACTTCCTCGGCCACAACGCGCCCGGCCCCGTCCGGTGGCCGCCCGCCGTCGGCAGGCTCATCGCCGACCAGCAGGCGCAGGTACACGCGGCACTGGCCATGCCGCTGCCACCACCGACGCCACCGAAGAAGAAGTCCCGCGCCGCACTCGCGGTCGGAGCCGTGGTCGCCGCACTCCTGCTCGCCGCGGCCACGATCACCGTCGTCGCGACAGTCAACTGGTACAGCGAGCCGCCGGAGCCTCCGCCGAACGCATCCGCGGCCGACGTGCTCCGGCCCGACCGGCTGCGCACCGCTGATCCTTGCGCCGCGTTACCCGAGAGGGTCTCCGGGCTGGGCGAATTCGCAGCGAGGGCTGATCAGGTCTTCTACCTGAACCACTGCGAGTACGAGACCGAGAACGACCGACGTGTCGAGGTGCGGCTGGCCGCCAAGTTCACGCCGCGCGGTCTGATTCCCGCGCCGGAGCCGATCGAGGGTATGCCCGTGCGACTCGATGAGGAGGCTGGCTCCGCCTGCGAAGCCTTGATCCAGCTGCCCACCGCCCCCGACCTCGCGGTCCTCGTCCGCAACGCCGACAACGCCGAGGGACGGTGCGACGTCGCCAGGACACTACTCGCCAAGGTGCTGACCCGGCTACGCAACGGCCAGGCGGCCCGGCAGCCCGATCCGGCGTCGCTGGCGGCCACCGATCCGTGTGCCGTGCTCGACAAGGCGGCCGTCGAACCGGTCGTCGGCATCGTGACCGAGGTCGAGCGGAACGGTCTCTACCGGTGCGAGTGGGAGACGTCACAGACGCTGGCCCTTGCCTACGAGCGCGGGAACGACCCGGCGACCGACCAGGATCTCGAGCCGTTCGACATTGGCGTCCCGGTGCCGGTGTACCGGAACAAGGATGGTGGGGCGAAGGGCCTCTGTGTGCTCACGATCGTGCACCGCAAGGTCAGCGAGTACCGCACGGAGAACATCACCGTGTCCTACGCCGCGGGCTCCCGCGAACGCAGCTGTGAACAGGTCAGCACGCTGGCGAAAGCCGTGCTGCCGAAGCTTCCGAAGGTTTAGTGTCCTGCACCGGAAGTCCGGTGCGGGGACACTAGACCTCCTCCAGCAGCTCCCAGATCCGCTGCGCCAGCAGGGCGTTGTCGGCGGGGGCGATGGTCGCCCAGTCCCTGCCGTCGGTGTTGGTGGCCAGCTGGAACAGATACCGGCCCGCGTCGGTGTCGTGGAACGCGACCACCCGCCGGGCCCGGTGCGTCTGGCCGTCCCGGCCGGTGCGCTCGACGCCGAACTGCCCGCGTGCGGTCTGCCCGAGCAGCATCCCGGCCAGCTCCTGCGCCTGCCAGAGCACGACGCCACGGTCCTCCAGGCAGGTCACCAGGGCCTTCGCGTCGCCGCGTGCCTCGGCATCGGCCTCGACGAGCACGTCGTGCGGCAGGCTCACCGACCGGCCGACGCCGGGCGCCAGCTCCCCGGTCACCGACACCGCCGCCTCCGGCAGCGCGGCGTCCCGGGCGGGGATGAGCCACACCTCGTCGCCGTCGACCACCCCCAGCAGCGCCTGGCTGCCGGTGCTCACCGCGAGGCCGCGGATCTCCCGGTCCGTCCACACCCACACGTCGATGCTGACCTTCGGGTGCGCGAACAGGTTGAGCATGTCGATCAGCTCACCGGACGCCTGCCTGCCGCGGGCGAGCCCGCGACGGGCCAGCGACGTCCACGCCTGCTCGATCAGCTGCTCCCGCTCGGCGTGGGTGATGCCGGGCGTCGGGACGTCCAATGCGACGTGCCGCAGGGGTAGCCGTTCGGCCTCCCACAGCATGTCAAACTCCAAAGTGGACAGCACGATGCTGTCGTTCGGCGCGCCCACGTCAGCGCTGCTCGCCGCCGTGGTCGCCGATCACGTCCGGTGACACCATCCGCTGGTCGGAGAACAGGTCCTGGTCGTCGATGCCGTACCGGCGCACGTGGTCGGCGTCCTCGTCGCCGTCCTGCGGTGCGGCCTTCTCCAGGTAGTTGGCGCCGCGGCGGCCCTCCCGGTCGCCGAGCTTGTCCGCATTGCGCAGTGCGCGCAGTTCCTCCTCCGGCAGGTCGCCGATGGGCACCCGCCCCGCACCGGGCCGTCCGGCACCCGGCGCGCTGCGCCCGACGCCGCGGCCACGCCGCTCGTCGTCACCGCTGACCGCACCGGCCACACCGCCCGCACCCAGCGCGGCCGCGCCTGCCGCGAAGTCGCCGACCCCACCGGCCGGACGGGGCACGTTCGTGAAGCCCGCGCCGGAAACCGGACCACTCGCGGGGGCCTGCGGCCCGGCACCCATCACCCGGCCCTTGCCGAGGGCCTCGTCACCGCCCTGCTTGCCGAGCAGGCCGTCGGCACCGCCACCACCGGCGACTTTGCCGAAGCCGGCGTCGCCACCCGTGGCCGGGATCTTCCCGAACGGCGCGCCGGACGTGCCTCCCGGCGCCGGGACCCCGGGAGTGACCCCGGTCTTGCCGGGAACGAACCCCGGCGTTCCCGGCCGCGCGGGCTGGCCGGACTGCCCGCCCGGCCCGGTCCCGGCGCCGGTCGGCGGAACCACGAGACCGCCGGGCCCGGTGGTGCCGGGTGACGGAGCGGGCGAGGGACGTGCCGCGGGCGGGTCGGACGGCCGGGTTCCGGGCACCGGCCCGACGACACCGGTCTGCGGCGGCGGAGCCGCGGGCGGTGGCGAGGACGACGGCGGGGCCGTGCCGCTGGGTGTGGTGGTGTCCGGAACACCTGCGCCGGTGCCCGGGCGGGGGAAGCCCATCGGCGGAGTCGGCGGGTCGTAGCCGCCGACCGGACCGGCCGGGACGGACGCCGGAACCGTGCCCTTGCCACCGGTGACGGGTACGTCCGGAACCGGGTCGACCTTGACCGCGGCACCGGCGGCCTGGGTCGACGACTCGCTGTCGCCGACCATCCGCATCATGTCCGGCTGGTCGATCGACTGCGACTCGGACAGGTGCTGACCGCTTTCCTGGGCGTACTCGTTGAGCGCGCCGATCGCCTGCTGCCGCGCCTCCCGGGAGGCCTTGACCGCCTTGACGTGGTCGGTCTCGTACCCGATCAGGCTCATGATCTCGTCGCCGAGCGTCAGCTCACCCGAGCCGGCGAGCAGCTGCTGCGCGTCGGGCAGCTTGTGCAGGGTCCGGGTGAACGCCTCGCCCTGCGCGAACAGCAGCCCGGCCGAGCGGTTGACCCGGTCGTTGGCGGCGTCGGAGAACCCGGCGTGCTCGGTGAGCACGGCTCCCGCCCGGGTGCCTGCGCCACTGGTCCAGTCGACGCCGAGCTTGGCCAGTTCCTCCCGCAGCGTCCGGTCGGTGTTGGACAGCTCCTTGGCCACCGCTCGCAGCGCCTCGACGGCGTCACCGACGCTGTCCGAGCCGCGCCCGGTACGGAACGCCTGGATCTCGGTCGCCAGCATCTCGTTGGTGTAGCCGTCGAACCGGTGGGTGCGCAGCCTCTCCACCATGGCCGGAATGTCCACCACGCTCACCCCTTCGCCTCGAGCGTCCGCACGGCCGCCGTCGCGGCCTGCTTGGCCATGTCACACAGTTGCTTCTGGTCGAACACACCCTGGGTCACCGGGTACATCTGCGAGCGCAGGGTCTGCCCCTGCGCCACCCCGACCATCGTCTCGCAGTCGCTCGGCGACTCGCCGCGCGCGAACCGGGTCAGCGCCGGGTAGCCCGCGACATCGGCCGGCTCGCTGGTCATGCTGTTCTCCGCGTGCCTGCCGGACACCCAGTCCTGCAGGTCGGCGTCGGCGATCAGCTCCACGTAGTAGGTGTAGTGCGGCTGCCCGACCGAAACGCCCAGCGAGCAGGTGGGCCCGTCCCGCTGGTCGTCGGCCTCCAGCTGCTTGGGCTTGCGGGTCACCTTCAGCTCGTCGAGCTGCTGCTGGGTGAACAGCGAGCACGGGTCGACGCCCGCGATCGGCAGGTCCCTCGGACGCTGCGCGGCCGGCGACGGGGCAGGCGGGCTCGCTGGGGTCTGCGGCTGCTGCTGCGGCGCCGGGTCGGATCCGCACCCTGCCAGCGCGAGCAGCACCAGTCCCGCGCCCGCGGCGCTAGACCGGAAAGACACGCCGCTCCCCGAGGCTTTCGGCGGTGGCGTCGTCGTCGGCACGGTAGGTCCGCGCCGCGGCGCGGATCTGGTCGGCCAGCGTGCGCAGGTTCTGCACGTAGGCACGCACCCGCTTCTCGTAGGAGCCCTCGCCGACGGTGATCACGTCGTTCCAGGCCTCGACGGCCTTGGTGCTGACGACGTCGGCCGACGGGGCGTCGATGCGCAGCTCGGCCAGTTTCTGGCTGAGCCGCTCCTCCAGAGCGTCGGCCTGGTCGACGATCACCTTGGCGACCGCGCCGACCTTGTCCGGCTCGATCTGCAGATCGGCTGCCCCGGGTATGCCGGGCACGGTCGTCGGCAGCCCGGATCCGCCTGCCGGCTTCGTGTAGAAGGCGTTCGTGACCAGGTTCTCGTTGTCTGACATCTGCGCACCCCACCCTACGGTCGGTAGCAGGCTACCAATGTGCGTGTAACGGCGACCTGTAGTTGGACGCAGCCCGGCACCCGCCGGTTCCGTCAGACCGCGACTTCTCCGCGAACGGCTTTCAGCGCGATGTCCGTGCGGTGGTGCGACCCGGCCAGGTGCACCTTGTCGACCTTGGCGTAGGCCTCCTGCCGGGCGGCGGCGAGGTCCTTGCCGACCCCGACCACCGACAGCACCCTGCCGCCGTGGGCGACCAGCGCGCCGTCGTCCCGCCTGCGGGTGCCACCGTGCAGCACGCCGTCGGACTCCGCGCCGGTGATGACGTCGCCAGCGCGGGGCACACCGGGGTAG
Organism: Amycolatopsis suaedae; assembly: GCF_004214935.1. Taxonomy (GTDB): domain Bacteria; phylum Actinomycetota; class Actinomycetes; order Mycobacteriales; family Pseudonocardiaceae; genus Amycolatopsis; species Amycolatopsis suaedae. Next base: position 377,524 of record NZ_SFCC01000002.1, on the reverse strand, counting down.
CCGTCGGCGGCGATGACCACGGTGACCGCGGCGCCGTCCTCCCACTCCAGCGGCGGCTGCTCGCCGAGACGGCCGGTGGCCGTCGCCAGCAGCAGGCCGGCCAGCGGCGTGTGCAGCAGCGCGAGCACGGCCTGGGTCTCCGGGTCGCCGAAGCGGCAGTTGAACTCGATGACCTGCGGACCGGCCGAGGTCAGCGCGAGACCGGCGTAGAGCAGGCCGTTGAACGGGGTGTCGCGGTCGGCCAGCTCGTCGACGACGGGCTGCACGATCGTCCGGATCACCTCGTCGACCAGGTCGGCGGGCAGCCACGGCAGCGGGGAGTAGGCACCCATGCCGCCGGTGTTCGGGCCGGCGTCGCCGTCGCCGACGCGCTTGAAGTCCTGCGCGGGCAGCAGCGGCCGTACCGTGCGGCCGTCGACCAGGCAGAACAACGACATCTCCGGCCCGTCGAGGAACGACTCCAGCAGCACCGGGTGACCGCCGTCGAGCAGGGTCATCGCGTGTGCGCGCGCCTTCTCCACGTCCGTGGTGACCACGACGCCCTTGCCCGCGGCCAGGCCGTCGTCCTTCACCACCCAGGTGGGGCCGAAGCGGGCGAGTGCCGCGTCGAGGCGTGCCGGGTTGTCGACGATCTCGCTCTGCGCGGTCGGCACGTTCGCCTTGAGCATGACGTCCTTGGCGAACGCCTTGGACCCCTCGATCCGGGCGGCCGCGGCCGACGGGCCGAAGCACGGGATGCCTGCCTTGCGAACAGCGTCGGCGGCCCCGGCGACCAGCGGGACCTCGGGACCGACGACCACCAGGTCGGCCCGCCAGGTGGTGGCCAGCTCGGCCACAGCGGCGGGGTCGGCGACGTCGAGGGCCAGCTGCTCGGCCAGCGCGGCGATGCCGGCGTTGCCGGGGGCACAGGCCAGGGCGGTCACCGCCGGGTCCTGCGAGACGGCCAGGACCAGGGCATGTTCGCGGGCACCGGACCCGACTACCAGGACACGCACGTCGACAAGGATAAGGGGACGCGCCGACCCAGGCACCGGTCGGGCCCGTCGGCGTCTGGACTGACGAGCCCCAAGCTCGCGCAGCGAGCGACGGCGAGGAGGGAAGACGCCGACTGAGGGGGCCCGACCGCGCCCGAGCGAAGCGAGGGCAGAGACCTCAGTGTGCCTGCATGCCCAAGCCCTGTTCCGCGCCGGGGTGCAGGGGCACCGGGAGGGTGTGCGCGGCGTGGTCCTTGGTGATCAGCTTCGCGGCCGGGTGCACCTGTTCGAGGTCGGCCTTGCGGTCGAACAGCAGCTTCGAGATCGCGCACGCGTTGTTGGCGGGGAAGTCCTCCCGCACCACCAGCATGTTCGGCACCATCACCGTCGGGACGTCGGCTGGCAGCTTGTACGTCGCGGCCGGGATCGCGCCCGACTCGTACACCGGGCTGATCTGCTTGAGCGCGCCGAGCTGCGGGGTCACGTCGATGAACTTCACCGCACCGCCCATGGACGTGGTCAGGTCGGTGATCTCCGGCGTCGGCAGGCCACCCGACCAGAACAGCCCGTCCAGCGTGCCGGCCTTCATGCCCTCGACGGTCTTGCCCAGCGCCAGCCGCTGTGCCTGGACGTCGGTGTCCGGCTTGAGCCCGGCGCCGGCCAGGATGCGGTTGGCGATCACCTCGGTGCCCGACTTCGGCGACCCCGTCGAGATCCGCTTGCCCCGCATGTCGGCGACGCTGTTGATCCCCGAGTCGGCCCGCACCACGACCTGCGTCGCGTTCGAGTAGATCCGCGCGAGGGCCTGGATCTTCTGCGGCTTGCCGTTGAACGCCTCCTTGCCGCCGACCGCGTCGGACGCCGTGTCGGCGAGCGTGAACGCGATGTCGTAGGCACCGGCGACCAGCTGCTCGATGTTCTGCACCGACGCGCCGGTCTCGGCAGCCGTCGCCTTCAGCTTGGAGTTGGCGCTGATCACCTGCGCCAGGCCACCGCCGAGCACGTAGTACACGCCGCCGGTGTTGCCGGTGGCGATGGTGATCCGGCCGTCGGACGCCTCGCAGGCCGCGGGACCGCCCTGGGCGGGCGGGTCCTGCGTCTGCTTCCCACCGCAGGCGGACGCGGTCAGGACGGCCACCAGCGCGCCGGCGAGCAACACCTTCGAGCGCATGAGGATCTCCTTGTCAGGCGGGTTTCGACCGGAACAGCAACTGCAGGACCCCGGCGATCAGGCACAACCCGGCCCCGACCACCACGACGACCGGTTCCAGGTAGAGCAGGCAGACGGCCGCCAGCGCGGCCACCACCCGCACCGGCCAGCGCACCGGCCCGCCCAGCCAGCCACCGGTGGTGACGGCCAGTGCGGCGACGGCAAGCGCCGACGCGGCGAGCACCCACAGCACGGTCAGCGGATCGGACCGCAGCAGCAGGGCCGCGCCGTTGTCGGTCAGCACGAAGGCTATCGGCACCAGGAACGCGGGCAGGGTGTATTTCCACGCCTGCCACATGGTTCTGATCACCGACCCGCCGGTGATGGCCGCGGCGGCGACGGCCGCGAGCGCGGTCGGCGGCGTCACCTCGGACAGCACGGCGTAGTAGAAGATGAACATCGCCCGCTCGGCGTCGTCGACGCCGAGGTCGGCCAGCGCGGGGCCGAGCACCACCCAGGCGATGATGAACGATGCGGTCACCGGCACTGCCAGTCCGAGCACGCCGACCGCGACCGCGGAGAACACGACGGTCAGGATCAGCACCGCGGTGCCGTTGTCGGTGATCGCCCGCGCGGCGGCGACCAGCGCGTTCGCCAGTTCCTGGCCGAGTCCGGTCTTGGTGATGACCGAGGTGATGACCCCGGCGGCCGCGCACACCGCGATCACCGGCAGCGCGCCGCGGACGCCGAGCGACAACGCGTCCAGCATCGCGCGGCCCCAGCCCCGCACATCACCGGCACGCCACCGGGCCACCAGCGCGAACAAGGCGGCCACGGCGGTGGCGTAGACGACGGCGGCGAACGGCGGGATGTCCAGCGCGAGGAAGACGACGATGATCGCCAGCGACAGGAAGTGGTAACCGCCGCGCAGCAGCAGTTTCCCGGCGCTGCCGGTGGTCAGTTCGACGGCGGTGGCGCCGAACCGGCGGGCGTCGGCCTCGACGGCGAACACGATGCCGAGGTAGTAGAGCAACGTCGGCACGATGGCCCAGACCAGCACGGTCAGGTACTCGGTCTGCAGGTACTCGGCGATGATGAAGGCGGCGGCACCCAGCGTCGGCGGCGACAGGATCGCGCCGATGCCGGACGCGGCGAGCAGCCCGCCCGCGTTCTCCCTGGGATAACCGGCCTTACGCAGGATCGGCCAGGTGATCGAGCCGAGGCTGACCGCCGTCGCGGTCCCCGAGCCGGAGACCGTGCCGAGCAGGAACCCGGACAGCACCGTCGTGCGGCCCGGCGCGGTGCGGGAGCGGCGGAACAGGGCGAACGAGAAGTCGACGAAGAACGTGCCCGCACCCGACGCGTTCAGCACCGCGCCGTAGATGGTGAACAACACGATGTAGCTGGCGGCGACGTCGAGCGGGGTGCCGTAGAAGCCGCTGGCGTCGTTGTAGAGCGCGTTGACGATCTGGTCGAAGTCGATGCCCGCGTGCGCGATTCCCCAGTCCTGCGGCAGGAAACCGCCGTAGTAGGCGAAGGCGAGGAACATCAGGCAGACGATCGGGAGCACCCAGCCGGTGGTGCGGCGGGTGGCCTCCAGCACCAGCAGGAGCAGCAGCGCGCCCGCCACGACGTCCATTGTGGACAGCGAGCCCTGCCGGTCGAGGAAGCTGTCGAACCCGCCGAGCACCGGGTACAACCCGACCAGCAGCGAGCAGGCGGCCAGCACCCAGTCCAGCCAGCCCGGGCTGTCGCTCGCCCCGGCCCGCGGGCGGTAGCAGACGAACACCAGCGGCAGCGTGCAGCCGAGGAAGATGACCAGGTAGAAGTGGTTGCCCTTGGCCAGCGGCCAGAACACCTGCTTGAGCACGAACAACGCGACGGCGAGCGCGGCGAGGTAGACGATCAGCTCGGGACGGCGGGGCAGTCGCCGGGCCGGGCGTTCCTCGTCGTGCGACGCGGCGATCTCGGCCGCCTGCGCGTCCGACTCCCGCACCGTCATCGTCACTCCGCGTTGTCACCCGATGTGCTGAATGCACGTTACGGTGTCGACGGTCACACGAAAAGGTTTGATCTATCGGGCGTTTACCCGTATGTAGCCGTTCTGTGGCGCCAGCGTCGCCGGACGGACGTGCGGGCCGTTCAGTGTTCGAACTCGTTGCCACGTTTTCCCAGGTCCATCAGCTAAGGCGGTCAACATGCGAAAGCGGCTGGGTGTAATCGCCCTGTCCGGGCTCACGTTGCTCGGTGTGCTCAGCGTCGGCTCGGCGAGTGCCGAACCGGCCTCGGTGCAACCCACCATCGGCAGGGGTCATGATGGTCCGGTGATCGTCGGCCACCGGGGCTCGCCGGGCTACCGTCCCGAGCACACGCTCGCGTCCTACGAGCTGGCCTACCGGCAGGGCGTCGACTGGGTCGACGTCGACCTGGTGCCGACCAAGGACGGCCAGCTGGTCGCCCGGCACGAGAACGAGATCAGCGGCACCACCGACGTCGCCTCCCGCCCCGAGTTCGCCGGGCGCAAGACGACGAAGACGATCGACGGCACGTCGTACACCGGCTGGTTCACCGAGGACTTCACGCTCGCCGAGCTGAAGACTCTGCGGGCCACCGAGCGGATCCCGCAGCTGCGGCCGAACAACACGATCTACAACGGGCGCTTCCAGGTCCCGACCTACCAGGAGGTGCTGGACCTGACCAAGCGGCTCGGCCGCGAGCTGCGCAGGGAACTGGGCACCTACCCGGAGATCAAGCACTCCACGTACTTCCGCAAGATCGGCAACCCGACCGAGCCGAAGCTCGTCGAGCTGATCCGGCGCAACGGCCTGAACCGGCCGAACGCGCCGGTGATCGTGCAGTCGTTCGAGGTGGGCAACCTCAAGGAGCTGAACCGGCAGCTGCGGGTACGGCTGGTGCAGCTGACGTCGGCGCAGGGCGCTCCGGCGGACTTCGTCGAGTCCGGTGACCCGCGTACCTACGCCGACCTGGTCACGCCGGCGGGACTGCGGGAGATCGCCCGCTACGCCGACTACCTGGGCCCGGAGAAGGCGCAGGTCATCCCTCGGGACGCGGCGGGCAACCTGGCCCAGCCGACGTCACTGGTGCGTGACGCGCACGCCGCCCGGCTGCCGGTGGTGCCCTACACCTTCCGCAACGAGAACAGCTTCCTGCCCGCGAACCTGCGGTCGTCGGCCGACCCGGCGGCGTGGGGCGACGCCTTCGCCGAGTACCGGGCCTACCTCGATGCCGGGGTGGATGGCCTGTTCAGCGACCACCCCGACACCGCGCTGGAAGCCCTCGGGTAGCGCGCGACCATCGTGCGGCGCCGCTACAGGAACCGGTGCCGCACGATGGTCTGCTCGCGGCCGGGGCCGACGCCGATCGCCGACATGCGGGCGCCGGACAGCTCCTCCAGCCGCTCGACGTAGGCGCGCGCGTTGGCGGGCAGGTCCTCGAACGTGCGGCACTCGGAGATGTCCTCCCACCAGCCCGGCATCTCCTCGTACACCGGAACGGCGTGGTGGACGTCGGTCTGCGTCATCGGCATGTCCTCGGTGCGCACGCCGTCGACGTCGTAGGCCACGCACACCGGCACCTTCTCCAGTCCGGACAGCACGTCCAGCTTGGTCAGGAAGTAGTCGGTGATGCCGTTGACGCGCACTGCGTAGCGGGCGATCACGGCGTCGAACCAGCCGGTGCGCCGGGAACGGCCGGTGGTCACGCCGAACTCGCCGCCTGCCTTGCGCAGGTTCTCGCCGGACTCGTCGTGCAGCTCGGTCGGGAACGGCCCGGAGCCGACCCGCGTGGTGTACGCCTTGAGGATCCCCAGCACGGTGGTGATCCGGCCGGGCCCGATGCCGGACCCGGCGCTGGCGCCGCCGGAGGTCGGGTTGGACGACGTCACGAACGGGTAGGTGCCGTGGTCGACGTCGAGCAGGGTTCCCTGCGAGCCCTCCAGCAGCACGGTCTCGCCGCGCTCCAGCGCCTTGTTCAGCTCCAGGCGGGTGTCGGCGATGCGGTGGGCGAACTTCTCGCCAGCGGCCAGCACCTCGTCGGCGACCTGCTCGGGATCGAGCCCCTTGCGGTTGTAGACCTTGACCAGGATCTGGTTCTTGACCTCCAGCGCGGCCTCGACCTTCTGCCGCAGGATCTTCTCGTCCAGCAGGTCCTGCACGCGCACGCCGACCCTGGCGATCTTGTCCTGGTAACACGGGCCGATGCCGCGGCCGGTGGTGCCGATCTTCTTGGCCCCGAGGTAGCGCTCGGTGACTTTGTCGATGGCCACGTGGTACGGCATGATCAGGTGCGCGTCGGCGGACAGCAGCAGCCGCGAGGTGTCCACGCCGCGCTCCTCCAGCCCGGCCAGCTCGTCGAGCAGCACGCCCGGGTCTACCACCACGCCGTTGCCGATGACGTTGGTGACCCCGGGCGTGAGAATGCCGGAGGGGATGAGGTGCAGGGCGAAGTCCTGGCCGTCCGGCAGCACCACCGTGTGACCGGCGTTGTTGCCGCCCTGGTAGCGGACGACCCACTGGACGCGGTCGCCGAGCAGGTCGGTGGCCTTGCCCTTGCCCTCGTCTCCCCACTGGGCACCGATCAGCACAATGGCCGGCATGTGACACTCCAGGTATTCGGCGGGCTGGATAAGTTGGCCTCGGTAAATGCCGGTGCATGAGCGTAACGGAGGGCTTCGGCGTGCGGGGACTGGTGCTGCTCTGTGGGCCGGACACGCCCGAACTTCCCGGCGTCGACCTGCGGGTCGAGCGGGTCGGGAGCCGTCCGGGCAAGGCCGACGTCGACCCGCTGCTGCCCGAGGCCGATCACCTCGTCGTGGTCGGCACCGACGCCGATCTGGCCGCCGTCGTGCTGCGGCTGCTGCGCAAGGAGCGGCTGACCGGCACGACCGTCGGCTACGTGACCACCGACCCGGACTCGGCGGTCGCCGAGCTGTGGCGGCTGCCGGTGGACCCGGTGCGGGCGCTGGCCCTGGCCGTGCGGGGCGACGTCGACCCGGTGCCGCTCATCCGCGACGACGCGGGCGGTGTGCTGGTGGGGTCCGGCCGGATCGGGCCGGTGCGCGGGGTCGGCTACTGCGACGACGACGTCGCGCTGCGCGGTGCGGCCCGCACGGTCGAGGTGACGCCGGATCCCGACGGCGGAGCGGGGCTGGTGGTGCGGGTGACCAGGGGGCTGGTGTTCCGCCGTCCGGTGACGTTCAGCGGGCGAGCGTTCCAGCTCGGCTGCATCCCGGCGGTGCCGGAGTACGACGGCGTGCGGCATCCGCGGCCGATGAAACGCTGGACGTGGTACCGACACACCGAGGATCTCCGCCTCGTTCGTGGTCTGGCCTGACACAATCGTTCACCCACAGGTGTTGCTCTCGTCACCCGTGTCAGTCACAGTCAGAAAGTAACCAACTGTTGTACTGACCGTTGTCGCCGAACCGGAGGTAACACCGTGTCCCCTGCCCGGCTCGCCCGTCGTTCCCTTGCCACTCTCGGCGTATCGGTCACCCTGGTGGCCTGCGCGACCGTCAGCGCCGCTCCGGCTGCGGTCGCCGAACCGCCGAACATCCCGGACGCCGCGACGGCCCGCACCCAGCTGGGCGCGCTGACCGTCAAGCCGGACGGCTCGTCGGACGGCTACGACCGGGACAAGTTCCCGCACTGGAGCGACCAGGGCAACAGCTGCAACACCCGCGAGGTCGTCCTCAAGCGCGACGGCGAGGGCGTGCAGACCGGGCCGGACTGCGCGGCGACGTCCGGCAAGTGGTTCAGCCCGTACGACGACGCGACCTGGAGCCAGGCGTCCGATGTGGACATCGACCACGTGGTGCCGCTGGCCGCCGCCTGGCGGACCGGTGCGTCCGGCTGGACCACCGACAAACGTGAGCAGTTCGCCAACGACCTGTCCGACCCGCAGCTGATCGCGGTCACCGACAACGTCAACCAGGAGAAGGGCGACAAGTCGCCGGACCAGTGGAAGCCGCCGGTGGTCGGCTACTGGTGCACCTACGCGCGCATGTGGATCGCGGTCAAGCACAAGTGGCAGCTGACGGTGAGCGAGCCGGAGAAGGGTGCCCTGACCGACATGCTGGGCCGCTGCTGAGGGTTCGTTCCACTCCCGCGCCAAGCACGTGAAGGCCACCGGAGTGCAGAACTCGCGTGCGTGAGCGCAGAACTCACGATGTGGACCGGGTTCTCCCGTCGCGCCTGGGGTCAAGCTCGTGAAGGCCACCTTCATTACGTGTGACGTGGTGATGGTGGCCTTCACGTGCTTTGGTGCTTGGCGGGTTGTCTCGTTCGTGGTGGCTGGTGGGGTGGTTGTGGTGTTGGAGGCGGGTGTGCCGGGGTGAGGGCGGATGTGGTGGCGTCTGATGCCGTGAAGGGCGCCCTCACGGCAATCGCCCACGACTCCCGACTCTGCCGGGGCCATTACGTCTCACGTGGTGAAGGTGGCCTTCACGTGCCTTGGACCTCAGCGCAGGCGCTCGATGACCTCGGGCGCCTGGCCCTGCAGCCGCAGCACGCCGCCGACGGTGAACTCGGTCAGCAGGTCGACGAGCGCCTCGCGGTCGGGCGGGTCGCCGTCCCAGGTCATGTTCACCAGCGCCTCGGTCATCGCGAAGTACATCGTGACCAGCGCCCGGTCGGCCCGGCCCGACCGCACACCCTGCGCGGCCCAGCGCTTGCGGCTGGCCTCGGCGTAGACGACGGCCAGCCGTTCGCGTAGCCGGGTCAGCGCCGGGTCGCCCGCCCGCTCGGCCTGCTGCAGCAGCGGCATGACGTCGGGGTGCTCGGCGACGAAGTCGAACATCGCCGCGTAGTTGCCGCGTGCCCACACCCGCAGTCGGGGCTCCGACGCGTCCCGGGCCCGCTCACCGACCTCGGCGAATGCCATCCGCTCGGCGTCGGCGACCGCCGCCGCGAACAACCGCGCCTTGTCCGCGTAGAGCTCGTACACCGCCTGCCTGGTGACCCCCGCCGCCCGCGCGACCTGCTCGATGGTGCCCGCGGCGAGACCGCTGGCCGCGAAGACCGAACGGGCCGCTCGCAGCACCAGCGCGCGTTGCTCGTCCACCGGCAGCTTCCGGGGACGTCCGCGGCTTGACACCGGGTTCACCTCACTTCAACATACTTTCCGACACTTCCGTCGGAAAATCCTCGACTCAATGGAGAGACAGGATGAGCCGGTCCACTCGTCGCGGTCTCGTCGTCGGTTTCGTCGTTGCCGCCGCCACCGCCCTGCTGACGGCCGGCACGCCGGCCTCCGCTGACACCTCCTTCTACGATCCGCCCTCCCCGCTGCCGCCCGGTCGCAACGGCGACGTCATCCGGCACGAGCCCGCGGACTTCTTCCTCGACCCGGCCAAACTGCTTCGCGCACCGGCGAAGGTGCAGCGGATCATGTACCGCAGCACCGACACGCACGGCAAGCCGATCGCGGTGACCGGAACCGTACTGACCCCGAACACCCCGTGGATCGGCAAGGGCGAGCGTCCGCTGATCTCCTACGCGGCGGGTACCCAGGGCGTCGGCGACCACTGCGCCCCGAGCCGCGCGATGGCCGCGGGCCTCGAATACGAGGGCCCGTTCCTCTCCGGCCTGCTCCTGCGTGGCTTCGCCGTCGTGATCACCGACTACGAGGGCCTCGGCACGCCGGGCGTGCACACCTACGTCAACCGCGAGTCGCAGGGCCACGCCGTCCTCGACGCCATCCGGGCGGCCCAGCGTCTGCCCGAGGCCGGCCTGCCGGACGACGGCCCGGTCGGCATCGCCGGCTACTCGCAGGGCGGCGCCGCCTCGGCGTCCGCCGCCGAACTGCAGCCCAGCTACGCGCCGGAACTCGACCTCAAGGGCGCCTACGCCGGCGCCATTCCCGCCGACCTCGCCGAGGTCGCCAAGGTGCTCGACGGCCACTACGCCGCGGGCTTCCTCGGCTTCGCGCTGGTGAGCCTGAACGAGGCGTACCCGGAGCTGGACATCCCGAGCGTGCTCAACGAGCGCGGCAAGCGGCTGTTCGAACAGGTCAAGAACCAGTGCACGGTGGACGCCATCGCCGCGCACGCGTTCACCCGCTCCGTCGACCTCACCAAGGACGGCAGGCCGCTGACCGCGTACCTCGACGAGGAGCCGTACCGCAGCCGCGTCGCGGAGCAGCGCATCGGCGACCGCGAGCCCGGCGCGCCGGTGCTGGTCGTGCACAGCAGGCTCGACGACATCGTGCCGTTCGCCCAGGGCCGCGAGGCCGCGGTCGACTGGTGCGACGCGGGAACCAAGGTGCAGTTCAGCGCCTCGTTGGTGCCCAGCCACGTCGGCGGGGCCATCCGCGCCTATCCCGAGGCGTTCGCCTGGCTGGAGGGCCGGTTCGCCGGGCTGCCGGCCCCGAACAACTGCGGACGCTTCTAGCCCCAGGCAACACAGGGCCGCTTCCCCTCGGGGAGGCGGCCCTTCTGGCGTTCGGGACCCAATCGGGTGTAGTTTTGTGCGCGTCGCACATAAGGGGGTTCCCAATGGTGTCCGCCGTAGCGAAGTCCACCCCGATCTCCCCGGGACGGGCGCGGTTCGTCCGTAACTGGACCGGCAGGCTGGTCGCCTTCGGGGAGTTCATCGACGGCTACGACCTGCTGGTCATCGGGGCCGCGATGCTGTTCCTCCGGCCGTACTTCGATCTCTCCGTCACCGAGGTGGGCCTGGTCACCGCCGCCGCGTTCGTGGGTACCGCGGTCGGCCTGCTGGTCTTCGGTGATCTGTCCGACCGGTTCGGTCGCCGGCTGATCTTCATGATCAACCTGGCGTTCTTCGTGGTGGCCTCCATCGCCGCGGCGTTCGTGCAGGAGGTCTGGCAGCTGGTGGCCGCCAGGTTCGTGCTCGGCGTCGCGGTGGGCATGGACATCCCGACGTCGCACGCGTTCCTCACCGAGATCGCCCCGACGGCCCGCCGCGGCCGCGTCGCCGGGAGCCTGCCCAACCTGATGTGGCTCGGTGGCGCCATCGTGTCGGTACTGCTCGCGCTGGCCCTCGATCCGTTGTTCGGTGACGAGACCTGGCGGTGGCTGTTCGGCATCGCCGCCATCCCCGCGGCCGCGGTGCTGGTGGCCAGGCAGTTCCTGCCGGAGTCGCCGCGCTGGCTGCGTGCACACGGCCGGGTGGAGGAGGCACAGCGGGTCCACGACGCGCTCGGGCTGGAACCGCCGAGGCACACCGTCGTCGAGAAGCGGAGCTACCGGGCTCTGCTGGCCGGTGGTGCGTGGCGGCGGCTGGCGACCGTGACGGCGTTCTTCGCGATCCAGGCCTTCGGCGGGGCGGTGGCGACGGTCTCCGGCCCGCTGATCGTCAGCAGCACCGGCATCGGCGTGTCCAACACGCTGTACTTCTCCCTGCTCGGCTTCGTGCTGGGGATCATCGCGGTGTGGGTGGGCGCGCAGGTCATCGACCGGGTGAACCGCCGCTGGCTCGGCGTGTGGACCTGTCTCGGCGTGTTCGTCGCCGGGCTCGGCATCGCCTTCTTCGGCGAGCGTTCCGGTACCGGCCTGGTGATCTTCTGGGCGTTGTACGCCACGCTGACCTGGTTCGGTCCGGGCGTGCTGAGCTGGGTGTGGAGCAGCGAGGCGTTCCCGACGGCGCTGCGCGGGCTGGGGTCCGGCATCGCCCAGTGCGTGACCCGGCTGGCCATCGCGCTCAACGTGTTCCTGGCCCCCATGCTGGCGCAGCAGTACGGGATCCAGGTCGTAGCGTGGTACGCCGGTGCGTTCGTGGTGTGCGCGGTGCTGGTCGCGGCGTCGCCGTGGCTGGCCACCACCGGCGTCGAACTGGAGGAAGTCAACGGCGTCGAGTCCGGAACGGCGGTGAAGACATGACGCAGCCGCGTCAGGCCCGGCAGGCCAACACAGCGGCCGTGCTGCAGTTGCTCGCGCGGCGGGGCCCGGTGGCGCGGAGCGACATCGCCAAGGCACTCGCACTCAACCACGGCAGCGTCGGCCGGATCATCGAGCCGCTGCTGACCGCGGGCATCGTCCGCGAGCTCACCGAGCAGCCCGGCCGGATCGGCCGCCCCAGGGTGCCGGTGGAGCTGAACCCGTCGAGCAGGCACGCGGTCGGCGTGCACCTCGGCCTCGAACGCACCACCGTCGGGCTGACCGACCTGGCCGGCCGCTGTGTCGAGCGGTACGCCGAGGAACGCGATCCCTCGGACGCGGCCGCCACCCTGCGCCGGGCCGCCGAACTGGCCGCCACGACGGCCGCGTCGGCGCCCGGTCCGGTACTCGGCGTCGGCGTGATCACCGGCGGCGAGGTGGATCGGGCGGCGGGACGGGTCGTGCGCCACGACGCCCTCGGCTGGACCGGCGTCGACGTCGCCACGCCGCTCCGCGCGGGGACCGGCCTGGACGTCGTGGTGGACAGCAACGTGCGTGCTCACCTAGGCGCCGAACTGACCTTCGGGGCGGCGCCGGCCGAGCACAGCGTGCTGTACCTGTTCGTCGGCAACGTCGCCGAGATGGGGTTCGTCGCGACGGCCTCGGACACCATCGTCCAGGGGACCGTCGGGCGCATCCTGGTGCCCGGGCTGACCGGCGGTCACGCGCGTTTCGGCGAGTGCGGGACGGACCGGGCGCTGCTCGCCGCGGCCCGGTCCGCCGGGCTCACGGTGACATCCCTGCCGGACCTGCTGCGCCTGGCGGACGACGCCGACCCGGCAGCGACGAGGCTGCTCGAGGCACGCAGCACCCAGGTCGCCCTGCTGGCCGACACCCTGCACGACCTGACCGGGGCAGGCCTGATCCTCCTCGGCGGCAGCGGCGCGCCGTCGGACCACTGGCTCGACGCGGTCCGCGATCGTGCCGAGGCGGTCCCGCCGGAGGCGCTGGTCCGGCCGAGGTCGGGTCCCGACTCGCTGGTCATGGCGGCAGCGGGACTGGTCGTGCGTGGTTTCCTCGCCACCGGGGTCGCGGCATGACCCCGGTGCTGCACCGGCTCCGGCTCAACCAGCGGTCCGAATGGCTGATCATCGAGGTCGCCGAGGACGGGTTCACCGGCTACGGCGAGTGCTCCGACGCCTGCGACGCCGGCACGGCCGCCGCGCTGCTGCGCCGCGTCCCGGGCCCTGACGAAGCCTGGCAGTGGGCGATGGCCGCCGGTGGCGACCTGGCGTCCCGCACCGTCGCCAGCGGTCTGATCGCCGCGTGGGAGGACCTGACCGCCCGGCGAGCCGGCCTGCCGCTGGCGCGGTGGCTCGGCGGCACCGAGGCGGACGTTCCGGCGTACGCCAACATCAACCGGGGCACCACCGAGCGGACCCCGGACGGGTTCGCCGTCAAGGCGAAGGCCGCGGTCGCCGCGGGCTACACCGCGGTGAAGCTGGCGCCGTTCGACGGCCTCGACGGCCGTCACCGGGCCGAGGAGGGGCTGGCCCGGGTGGAGGCCGTCCGGACGGCGGTGGGGCCCGACACGGGCGTCATGGTCGACGTGCACCAGGTCCTGCGGCGGGACGAACTGCTGCGGATCGCGCCGAAGCTCCGTGCGCTCGAGCTGGCCTGGCTGGAGGACGTCGCCCCGATCGACGCGATCGACGACCTGCTGGCGATCAAGCGCGCGGCCGAGTGCTCGCTGGCGGGTGGTGAACTGATCGCCGACCTCGCCGAGGCACGTCCCGCGGTCGTCGCCGGCGCACTGGACGTGGTGCTGCCCGACGTCAAACACGCTGGTGGCGCCCGGCGCACCCTGGAACTGACCAGGCGCCTGTACGACCTCGGCGCCGCGGTGTCGTTGCACAACCCGACCGGCCCGGTGGCGACCGCGACCAGTACACACGTGCTCTCCGCTCTGGGAGCGGGCACGCTGGAGGTCATGTTCGGCGAGTCCGGTGACCGCCGTGGCTCGGTCGTTTCCGAGCCGTGCGGGATCGGGCTGGCGCCCTCGGCGGTCTGGGAAAGGGTCGGCTCGTGAGTGGTGTGGTCGTGCTCGGCGGAGCGGGCGGCATCGGCTCGGCCGTCGTGGTGGAGCTGCTGGAACAGGGGCGGCAGGTCGCGGTCGTGGACCTCGCTGAGCCGCCGCCGGGCCTGGCCGCCGTGCCGTGGATCCGCGGCGACGCCACCGACCCCGCGGTCTGCGACGCCGCGTTCGAAGCACTGGACGTCCCGGTGACCGGGCTCGTGCACTGCCTGCTCGCCGAGCACCGTGCCGGGCTGTCGGAGCAGACGCCGGACGCCCTGCGCAGGGTGCTGGAGATCGGCGCCGTGTCCGCGTTGGCGCCGCTCCAGCGACTGCTCGCCCGCGCGGGCGGACGGCCGTGTGCCGCGGTGCTGGTCAGTTCGATCCACGCGGGCTACGCCTGGGCCGGGCAGGCGCCGTACGCCATGGCCAAGGCCGCGCTGGAGGCACTCGGCCGGGCCGCCGCGGTCGAGCTGGGCCCACGCGGGCTCCGGTGCAACATGGTCCGGCCGGGGTTCGTCGCGGTGCCCCGCAACGCGCACCGCTGGCGCGACGAGGACGTCAGGAACGCCCTCGCCGGCACCTACCCGCTCGGCGAGCTGGCCCAGCCACAGGACATCGCCGACGTGATCGCCTTCCTGCTCAGCGAGCGGGCCAGGTTCGTCTCCGGCGAGACCATCACCGTGGACGGCGCGCTGACCACCGTCCTACCGGAACCTACTTTTCCAGCAGATGAGCAGCCGCCGGGTCGGAGTCGGTGAGGAACGTCGAGCAGCGCTCGTACTCCTCGGTCTCCCCGATCCGCTCGGCTGCCTTCGCGAGCACCGCCAGCGCACGCAGGAAGCCCTGGTTCGGCCGGTGGTCCCAGGGCACCGGGCCGTGCCCCTTCCAGCCGGCGCGGCGCAGCTGGTCCAGGCCGCGGTGGTAGCCGGTGCGGGCGTAGGCGTAGGCAGCCACCACCTGGCCGTCGGCCAGCGCGTTCTCACCGAGCGCGGCCCACGCCTCGCTGAAGTCGGGGTGCTCGGCGGCCACCTCGGCCGGGTCGGTGCCCGCGTCCAGCGCGGCCTGCGCGGCGGCGCGCTCGGGGAGGCGGGTGGGGTCGGGTCCGAGCAGGTTGGCGGAAGTCATGCCGCCATTCTGCACTTACAGGAAAAGGCTGGTGACGACGCCGCCCGCACCCAGGACGAGGACGGCGACGAGCACTGCGGCAACGAGTCGTTTGGGCATCATCGCCCGACACCATGCCCGTGGGCCCGGCGGCCACGCAAACCCGCCACCCCTACGGGTGAACCCGGGTTTTCGGATGTTTCGGGCCACCTGACCTACTGGGTGTCACACCGAAGGGCGATGATGGACGGGTGACCAAGGCAGTAGCCGCAGATCCCGACGTCGTCCCGCGCAGCCCGATCGCGAAGACGAAGCTGTTCTTCCAGCTGTACTGGAAACGTGGCGCACCCGGACAGCCGACCGCGCCGTGGGCGCTGAACTTCGCCTACGGCATGTGGCTGACGGCGTTCCTGTTCAAGCTGATCGGCTCGTCGTGGGACATGTCGTGGCACTTCCAGTGGCTGCGGGACGACCTGGCGCCGCCGCACCTGATCAACACCGTCGGCACGGTGATCATCATGGTGCTGGTCTCGATCCACAGCTACACCGGACTCGGCTGCGACAAGCGGTCGCTCCGGCTGATGCAGACCGGCACCGTGGTGTTCCTGATCGCCGCGCCGCTGGACGTCATCAACCACCGGATCAACGGGCTCGACCTCACCGCGTGGAGCCCGTCGCACATGATGCTCTACATCGGCACCGGCATCATGCTGCTCGGCGTCATCGACGGCTGGCTGAAGTTCTCGACGCCGGGCCGGACGCGGGCGCTGGTGCTGACCGGGCTGTGGGCGTTCTTCCTGGAGAACACGTTCTTCCCCAACGGCCAGCAGGAGTACGGCGTGCTCGGGCTGCTGTCCTGGGAGCGCGGCACGCCGGAGGCCGAGCACGAGCTGCTGTCCTTCGCCGCCGAGCAGATCGGCAGGCCGGTGGACCGGGTGGCGGTACTGAACTTCACGCTGCCGATCGCCGAGTGGGTGTACCCGGTGTGGGGCATCGGCGTGATGGCGCTGATTCTGGCGCTGGCCAGGCACACCATCGGCAAGGCGTGGGCGGCGACCGTGGTGGCCACGCTGTACGTCGGCTACCGGGGCGTGATCTGGCCGCTGCTGCTGGCCGCGGAGTTCCCGACCTCGACGGTGCCGTTCTATCTGCTGTTCGTCGGGCTGGCGGTGGACCTGGCGTTCCGGATCGGGCGGAGCCACGCGCTGCTGACGGCCGGCGTGGGCGGGCTGCTGGTCACCGCGTTCGGCTACGGCGCGCTGTGGACGCAGGCGCAGTTCAGCGACTGGCTGCTGCCCGACGCGCACACCGCGTCGGCGCCGCCGATCGCCTACTGGACCGTGCCGGTCGTGCTGGCCGGGGTGGCGCTGCTGTGGGCGGCGGGCGGGCCACTGGCCCGTTGGTGGAACTCCCGCCGCCCCCAGCCGCATCATCTGCCCGACGCGGTGGTCTGACGGGTCAGCGTCAGACCCGGCAAAGTCCTGCGGCTGAGGGCCGAGGTGATGCCGTGAAGGGGGCCCTCACGGCGCCTCATGCCCCGGCAAGTACCGGAACGTAGAACTCGCGTTCCGGAAAGCAGAACTCGCGTGCGTGAGCGCAGAACTCACCATGTGGACGCCGGTTCTCACCTGGTGCCGATCACTCGCGCGACCGGTCCGGTCGCGCGAGTCCTCCGTTCCCGACCCGCGAGTCGACCGTTCCGGACCCACGAGTCGCACGTTCCCGCCCACTGGTCCCACTGCCTGGCACGCCGGGTCCAGATCGGGCGCCCCAGGCCCCGTCCTCGTCTGGCCGAACGGGCCGCTCGCGCGGCCCTAACGGGCCGGAGCACGAGTTTCACGTTCCTGAACACGTCATTCGCGTTCCCGAACACGACACTCGGCATCCGGCCCCGCATCCCAGCCCGGGAGCGACGGGTCAGAGCTTCTGGCCTGCCGACTTCAGGTTCTGGGCGGCCTCGACGACGCGGGCGGCCATCGCGCCCTCGGCGACCTTGAGGTAGCTACGCGGGTCGTAGACCTTCTTGTTGCCGACCTCGCCGTCGATCTTCAGGACGCCGTCGTAGTTCTTGAAGAAGTGGTCGGCGATCGGCCGCGAGAACGCGTACTGGGTGTCGGTGTCGACGTTCATCTTCACCACGCCGTAGGACAGCGACTCGTGGATCTCCTCCAGCAGCGAGCCGGAACCACCGTGGAACACCAGCTCGAACGGCTTGGAGCCCTCGGGCAGGCCGAGCTTCTCGGCGGCGACCTGCTGGCCACGCTTGAGCACGTCCGGGCGCAGCTTCACGTTGCCCGGCTTGTACACGCCGTGCACGTTGCCGAACGTCGCGGCGAGCAAGTAGCGGCCCTTGTCGCCCGAGCCGAGCACCTCGATCGTCTTCACGAAGTCGCCCTCGGCGGTGTACAGCTTGTCGTTGATGTCGTGCGCGACGCCGTCCTCCTCGCCGCCGACGACGCCGATCTCGACCTCCAGGATGATCTTCGCGGCGGCGGCCTTCGGCAGCAGCTCCGCGGCGATCTCCAGGTTCTCGTCCAGGTCGATGGCCGAGCCGTCCCACATGTGCGACTGGAACAGCGGGTTCTCACCGCGCTTGACCCGCTCAGTGGAGATGTCGATCAGCGGGCGGACGAAGCCGTCCAGCTTGTCCTTGGGGCAGTGGTCGGTGTGCAGCGCGACGTTGACCGGGTACTTGGCGGCCACGACGTGCGCGAACTCGGCCAGCGCCGTCGCGCCGGTCACCATGTCCTTGACCTTCTGGCCCGAGGCGAACTCCGACCCGCCGGTGGAGAACTGGATGATCCCGTCGCTCTCCGCCTCGGCAAAGCCCCGGATGGCCGCGTTCAGGGTTTCCGAGGAAGTCACGTTGATGGCGGGGTAAGCGAACTCGTTCGCCTTGGCCCGGTCCAGCATCTCCGCGTAGACCTCGGGGGTGGCGATGGGCATCGTAAGTCCTCCTAGGGGGCTTGGTCGCCGTTCAAGCGGCATCTTACGAGCCCATCGCCCACGCAAAACCGCACGTTCAGTGCACTAGCTCACCCGCGAGCGTCCGGTAGTCCTCCAGCGGCCGGTCACCCAGTACCTGCACCGCCACGTGGTCCGCACCGGCGTCGAGGTGCTCCCGCAGGCCGGCGGCAATCTGGGCGGCGTCACCGTGCAGCGCGAGCGCGTCGACCAGCCGGTCGGATCCGCCGTCGGAGACGTCGGCGTCGGTGTAGCCGAGCCGCTTGAGGTTGCTGACGTAGTTGCTCAGCGACAGGTACGGATCCCGCACCGCGGGACGGCCGATCTCCCTCGCCCGCGCCGGGTCGGTCTCCAGCAGGACCTTGTGCTCGGGCGCGAGCAGCACGCCGTCGCCGAGGATCTCCCTGGCCCTGCGGGTGTGTTCCGGGGTGGTGAGGTACGGGTGCGCGCCCGCGGTCCGCTCGGCGGACAGCTTCAGCACCTTCGGGCCGAGCGCGGCCAGCACCACATGCTCCCTCGGGACACCCTCGGCATCCAGTGTGTCCAAATAGGACACGATGGTGTCGTACGGCGAGCGGTACTCCTGGGTGTGCTCCCGGTGCCCGATGCCGACGCCGAGCAGGAACCGGCCGGGATACCGGGCGGCGATGCGGTGATAGGACCGCGCCAGCTCCGTCGGATCACTGGCCCACATGTTCACGATGCCGGTGGCCACCACGAGCGAGCCGGTCGCGCCCAGCAGCCGTTCGGCGAGTTCGAGGTCAGCAGGGGGCGAACCGCCGATCCAGAGGGCGCCGAAGCCCAGTTCCTCGACCAGCGCGACCTCCTCGGTGGTCACGTCCCACGAACGCCGCCAGATTCCGAACCTGCCCACATCAACGGTCATGGCCCGGTCAACGGCGCCCGGCGACGGATTCATTCCCCGCACCGTGAGCTACTCGACAGTAGCCTACTCGCAGTAGGTTGAGGTACCGTGCTGGTCAGCCGAGCAAGGGAGGCAACGTGGCCACTCCGAAGGACCTCAACGGCAAAGTGGTGCTGATCACAGGCGCGGCTCGCGGAATCGGTGCCGGGCTCGCCGAGCGGTTCGCCGCCAGAGGCGCGGAGGTGGCCCTGCTCGGCCTGGAAGCCGAGGAACAGCGCAAGGTGGCCGAGGGGATCGGCGACGCCGCGCGGTCCTGGGAGGTCGACGTCACCAGCTGGGCCGACCTCGAACGCGCGACGGCCGAGGTCATCGAGCTCTTCGGCCGGATCGACATCGTGATCGCCAACGCCGGGATCGCCACGACGGGCTTCGTCCGCTCGGTCGACCCGGCGGCCTTCGAGAAGGTCATCGAGGTCGATCTGCTCGGCGTCTGGCGCACGTTCCGGGTCACGCTGCCGCATGTCATCGAGAGCCGGGGCTACCTGCTCGCCATCTCCTCGCTGGCCGCCATCGCGCACGCCCCCGGCATGGCCAACTACGCCGCCGCGAAGGCAGGCGTCGAGGCGTTCGTCAACAGCATGCGTCCCGAGGTCGCCCACCTCGGCGTCACCGTCGGCGTCGCCCACCCCACGTGGATCCGCACCGACCTGGTGTCCAGCGCCGACGCGCACCCGGTCTTCGGCAAGCTGCGGGCAGGCATGCCCGGCCTGATCGGCAAGACCTACCCGCTGAAGACGGCGCTCGACCAGATCGAGGCGGGCGTCCTGCGCCGGGCGCGGGTCATCCACGTGCCGCGCTGGGTCGGCGCGCTCAAGAACATCCGGACGGTGCTACCCCGGATAATCGAGTTCGGCGCCCGGTCCCGGGTGCCCGACGCCGACCGCGCCGCACTGGCCGACATCGAGCGGCGCGGAGCCAAGGAGTCGTCCGTAACCGGCCACGGTGGCCGGGCAGCGACGAGGTGACGATGTCCCGACGAGCACAGATCCGGATGACCCCCGACGAGGTGCGGGCCTACCTCGACGAGCAGCGGGTGATCAGCGTGGCAACCATGAGCCCGAACGGCAGGCCGCACCTGGCACCGCTGTTCTACGTTCCACACGGCGACGGCGTCGCCACCTGGACCTACGGCAAATCGCAGAAGGTCGCCAACCTCAGGCGGCTGCCGCAGGCCACCGTGCAGATCGAGTCCGGGCATGCCTACGAGGAGCTGCGCGGCGTGTCGTTCGAGGCCGACGTCGAGATCGTCACCGACACCGAGCGGGTCTTCGAGATCGGCTCGGCGATGTCGGCCCGGTACGACCTCACCGGCGGCGCGACCGGCCCGGAGGTGGACGGCTTCCTCCGGGCGCAGGCCGCCAAGCGGGTGGGGCTGGTGTTCACACCGACGAAGATCGTCAGCTGGGATCACGCCAAGCTGGCCGGCACCTACTGACCGGGCACCCAGGCGCCGATCAGCGGCTGGAACTCCCGGACGGTGTGATCGGCCACGGCCCCCTCGACGAAGTACGGGTCGCGGTCGATGATCGCCTGCAGGGCCTCGCGGTCCTCGGCCTGGTACAGGGTGATGCCGCCGGAGCCGTCGCCGAGCGGGCCGGCGACCGCGACGACGCCCTGCTCCGCCAGCCCGGTGAGGAACTCGCGGTGCCGCGGACGGACCGCGCCGTAGCGGTCTTGGTCGTAGCGGATTTCTACTAGAAACCAGGCCATGGGCTTCCTTACGGTCCAGTGGGTGAGCGGAGACTCCCACAATATGAGCACTGCCTCCCGGGCAGCCAACCCGTTAGGCTTGAGCGACGTGACTCGTCACGTGAGCTCACCCGCGGGATACACCGTGCAAACAGGACAGGACGGACGGACACCGATGCAGGAGGCCAGCGCGGAGCGCAGCGTCGAGCGCACGCTCGGACACCTCCGCACCATGGACGGACCGGCGCCGGCCGTCGCACCGCAGGGCCCGCAGGGGCCGCTGACCCTGGAGGACCTGTATCGCACCCACCGGATGCGGCTGGTCCGGCTGGCCATCCTGCTCGTCGACGAGCCCGCCACGGCGGAGGACGTCGTCCAGGAGGCGTTCACCGGCCTGCACCGCAACTGGGGACGGCTGCGGGACGCGGCCGCGGCCGTCGGGTACCTGCGCACGGCGGTCGTCAACGGGTCACGCAGCGTGCTGAGGCGGCGCAAGACGGCCCGCGAGTACGTCCCGCCGCACGCGGTCAACGCGCGGTCCGCGGAGAGCCTGGCGATGCTGTCCACCGAGCACCAGGCCGTCGTGAACGCACTGGGCAAACTGCCGCCCCGGCAGCGCGAGGTGCTGGTGCTGCGGTACTACGGCGGCCTGTCCGAGGCGGAGATCTCGGAGGCCGCCGGCATTTCCAAGGGCACCGTGAAGTCGACGGCGAGCAGGGCCCTGGAGGCACTACAGCGGGTCATGCAGGCACCCAACTAGCCCAGCTTGGCCCGCCGGTAGAAGGAAGGTTCGCGGGCCGTGACCCGCAATCTGGTTTAGACCAATATGCTGGACTGGTGACGGGTGCGATGGACTTCGTGATCACCGGCGGCAGACTGGCCGGCCAGAGCGGTGACTGGCTTGCCGTGTCGGGTGGTCTGATCAGCGAGATCGGTACCGGCGATCCGCCGGACGGCCAGCGGGTCGATGTGGCGGGGGCACTGATCGTGCCCGGCTTCATCGACACCCACTGTCACGGTGGTGGCGGTGGCTCCTTCTCCGGGACCGACCCCGAGGACCTCGCGCGGGCGGTGGCCGCGCATCGGCGGCACGGGACTACGACGATGCTGGCCAGCCTGGTGTCCGATCCGGTGCACACGCTGGTCGAGCAGATGGCGGCGCTGACCGAGCTCGCGCAGGACGGCCTGATCGCGGGCATCCACCTGGAGGGGCCGTTCATCTCGAAGGCCCGCTGCGGAGCGCACGACCCGGCCGCGTTGCGCGAGCCGGAGACGGCGGTCGTCGACAAGCTGCTGTCCGCGGGGCACGGCCACGTCCGGATGGTGACCCTCGCGCCCGAGCTGCACGGCGGCGTCGAGGCGGTGCGTCAGCTCGTGGAGAGCGGCGTGATCGCGGCGATCGGGCACACCGACGGCGTCGAGGAGCAGATCCTGCCTGCCGTCGACGCCGGCGCGAGCGTCGCGACGCACCTGTTCAACGGCATGCGGCCGCTGCACCACCGGGAGCCCGGGCCGATCGGGGCGCTGCTCGACGACGAGCGGATCACCGTCGAGCTGATCTGCGACCTTGTGCACGTCCACCCGACCGTGCTCCGGCTGGCTGCCCGGCACGCCGGTACCGGGCGGACCGTGCTGATCACCGACGCCATGTCGGCCACCGACGCGGCTGACGGCAGCTACCGGCTGGGCAAGCTGGACGTCGACGTCACCGACGGGGTGGCGACGCTGGCAGGCAACGGATCGCTGGCAGGCAGCACGCTGACCATGGACGCGGCGTTCCGCAACCTGGTGCACGGGGCGAAGCTGAGCGTCGCCGACGCCGTGCACGCCACCGCGACCAGGCCCGCTCAGCTGCTGGGCATCGACGACCGGACCGGTGCGCTGCGGCCGGGGCTCGCGGCGGACCTCGTCGTGCTGGACGACGACCTGCGGCCGGTTCGCGTGCTGCGGCACGGTGAGTGGGTCGAGGGTGTCGGGCGGCTACGCTCGACGTCGTGAACCAGGCGGAGGACCCGGAACGGCTGCTCGCCGAGGCGCTGCGTGCCCAGGCCCGCAGCGCGCCGCCGGGTGAGCAACCTTCCGCCCCGCCACCGGTCGGTTACGGACTGCTGTCGGGAACGGGCGCGGACTCGCTGGAGCGGGCCCGCGCCCAGCTGGAGGAGACCGAGCCGCCGACGGTGCGTGCCGACGCCCAGCCGGGCGCGACGACCAGGCAAATCACTCCGGCCCGGCCGTTGCCCGCGCACTGGGTGCTGTTGCTCGCGGTCCTGCTCGGGCTGGCCTCGGGCACGGTCGTCGGGCTGCTGACTCTGCTCTGAGAGTGTGCGCAGGGTCACCCTGTACCGTTGAGCGCGTGATTCTCGCGCAGACCACGGAAAAGATGAGCCTGATGCCCGACTGGCTCAACCCGGAAGTCCTGCTGTCCGGGTTGACGCCGACGGTCGTCGCCATCCTGTGCCTGATCCTGTTCGCGGAGAGCAGCATCTTCCCTGTCCTGCCCGGCGACTCGCTGCTGTTCACGGCGGGGCTGTTCATCGCGGGCGGTCAGATCGACGCGCCGCTGTGGCTGGTCTGCGTGCTGGCGACGCTCGCCGCGATCATCGGCAACGTCCTCGGCTACGGCATCGGCTGGAAGGTCGGGCCGAAGCTGTTCAAGCCGGACTCGAAGTTCTTCAAGCCCGAATACGTCGAGAACACCCACGCGTTCCTGGAGAAGCACGGGCCGAAGGCGGTCGTGCTGGCCCGGTTCGTACCGTTCGTGCGGACGTTCATCACCTGGATCGCCGGCGCGGGCAAGATGTCGCCGAAGAAGTACTTCACCTACACGGTCCTGGGCGGCATCCTGTGGGCCGCCGGGCTGATCGTTCTCGGCTCGCTGCTGGGCAACATCCCGTTCATCAAGAACAACGTCGACGCGATCTTCATCCTGATCGTGCTGGTCTCGGTGCTGCCCATCGTGTTCGAGTACCTGAAGTCGCGCAGGGAGAAGAAGCGCGCCGCGGCCGAGGGCCCGGTGGAGGACCCGGCCGAGGTCACCCAGCGCATCCCCCGCGTCGACGGCTGACCGAACGTGCAACTCGCGGGTCGGGAACGGAGGACTCGCGCGAACGGGCCGTCCACGCGGGCGACCGGCACCACGTGAGAACCCGGTCCACATAATGAGTTCTGCGCTCGCGCACGCGAGTTCTGCATTCCGGACCGCGAGTTCCGCGCTCGGAACCACCCACCTGGCCCCGCCGCACCCTGGACTTTGCCGTGAAGGGGGCCTTCACGGCGTCTGATGCCGTGAGGGCCCCCTTCACGGCGTGCTTGCCAGGGACATCCCGCGGTCGCAGCCTCACCAGTCACATCCGACCCAGCAGACCCAACCGCCACCACGAAAGAGACCCAGCAAAGTTCCGCAATGTGGCATTGGGGAACTTCAAGTACCCCAATGCCACATTGGGAGCGTTCGGCAGCGGGTCAGCGGGTCGGGGTGGCGAAGCTCCAGAGGTTGCCGTCCAGGTCACGCAGGCCGCACTCGCGCTGCCCGTAGGGCATGTCGGTGGGCTCGTAGGCGACCTCGGCGCCGGCCTGCCGGGCGCGGGCGAAGACCGCGTCGACGTCCTCGACGTAGGCCAGCAGCAGCGAATGGCTGGCAGGCAACGTCCGCGCGGGCACCAGCCCTTCCTGAGCGGGGGCCAGGTAGACCACGAAGTCGCCGAGGTACGCGGTGCCGTGGCCACCGTCGATCTCGCCACGGCGCAGGCCGAACGCCGACACCACGAAATCGAGGCTGGCCTCGACGTCGGCACAGATCAGGAACGGGTTCAGGCTCGGAACGGTCATGCCGATCAAGGTAGGCCCGGCGCGGCGCCACGGCTTGAACGAATGTCACCACTCGATGGACAGATCGGTCTGCCGCTGCCTGCGGTACTCGGCGGGCGTGACACCGGCCAGCGTGCGGAAGTCCCTGGTCAGGTGCGCCTGGTCGGCGTAGCCGTTGGCGACGGCCAGCTCGGCCAGGCTCGCCGACCCGCCCAGCTCACCGAGCACCCGCTGGAACCGCAGGATCTTGCCGACGGTCTTCGGCGGCAGTCCGAGATACCGGCCGAACCGCCGGTTCAGGTGCTGCCTGCTGCAGCCGACCTCGGCCGCCAGCGTGCCGACACCCAGCACGCCACCGGTTCCGGCGAGCCGCCGCCAGGCGTAGGCCAGACCCGGCGGCACGGCAGGCGCCCGCGCGAAGCGGCGCCGCAGGAAGTCGTCCAGCAGCGTGAACCGCTCGGCCCAGGACGCCGTGTCCCGCATCCGGTCGACGACGTCGCCGCCGAACAGGTCCGGCCAGCCCACCGCCGTACGTGCCAGTTCACCCGGCGGGAACCCCAGCAGCAGCTGCGCGCCCAGCGGACCCAGGTTCACCTGGATCCCGGTCTGCTCGCCGCCCGAGTCGACGAGTGCCGGAGTGTCGTACAGGCCGGCGACGAACCCGTCGGGGAACACCCCGGCCATCATCCGGAGCGGCTCGCCCAGGTTCACGATGAGCGGGAACACCGTCCCCGGCACCTCGTGCCGCCGCCCCGGGCCGGACCGCTCCACGTACCCGACGTAGCGCGCCACGTGGGGCCGCAGCGACGAGTGCGGCTCGCCGTAGGCGATTTCCCAGCTGCCCCAAGGCCCCTCGGTGCGGACGAGTCTCACAGCGAGAACATCGAACCGGGGTTGAACAGGTTGCCGGGGTCGAGCGCCCGCTTGATCTCCCGGTGCACCCGCATGCCGACCGGGCCGATCTCGCGTTCCAGCCACTCCCGCTTGATCTTGCCGACGCCGTGCTCGCCGGTGACCGTGCCGCCGAGCGACAGCCCGACCTCCAGGATCCGGTCGAACGCCACCCGCGCCCTGGCGAACTCGTCCTCCGAGTCGGGCGAGTAGACGATCGTCGGATGCATGTTGCCGTCGCCGGCGTGCCCGACGACCGCGATGCGCAGCCCGACGTCCTCACCGATCTGCTGGCAGCCCGAGATCAGCTCGGCGATCCGCGTCCGGGGCACACACACGTCGTCGGTGAGCCACACGCCGTAGTGCTCCAGCGCGGTCAGCACGACCCGCCGTGCCTGCAGCAGCATCCGGCCCTCGGCAAGGTCGTCGGTGGCGTAGACCATGTCGGCGCCGGAGTCGGTGCAGATCTGCTCCAGCACGGCCAGTTCGCGGCGGGCCGCCTCGCCGCCGGTGTCGGACTGCGCCAGCAGCAGCGCCTGACAGTTCGAGCCCGTGCCGAGGTCGGTCTTCAGGTGGTTTTCCGCCGCCTTGATCGACGTCGAGTCCATGATCTCCAGCAGCGACGGCACCAGGCCCTCCCGCACGACCCTGGCGACGGCGTCGCCGGCCGCGGCGGTGGCGGGGAATCCCGCCACCAGCGTCGCGGGCGCCTGCGGCAACGGCTTGAGCGCCACCGTGGCCTCGGTGATCACGCCGAGCGTGCCCTCGCTGCCGACAAACAGCTTCGCCAGGTCGTACCCGGCCACCCCCTTCACCGTGCGCCGACCGGTCCGCAGGACCGAGCCATCGGCCAGCACGACTTCCAGTCCCAGCACCGAATCCGTGGTGACGCCGTACTTGACGCAGCACAGCCCGCCCGCGTTGGTGGACAGGTTGCCGCCGATCGTGCACCAGTCGTAGCTCGACGGGTCCGGTGGATAGAACAGGCCGTCCTTCTCCACGGCGTTACGGAAGTCCAGGTTCACCACGCCCGGCTGGACGACGGCGATCCGGTTGCCCGCGTCGATCTCGACAATCCGGTCCAGTTTGGTGAGTACCAGCACCACACAGCCGTCGACCGCGTTGGCCGCGCCGGACAGGCCGCTGCCCGCACCTCTCGGAACGATCGGGACGCCCGCGTCGGCACACGCGCGGACGGTGGCCTGCACTCCGGCGACGTCGGTGGGCAGCACCACCGCCACCGGACTGCCGTACGGCGCGAGCGGCATCATGTCGCGCGAGTAGGCGGCTGTGACGTCGGGATCGGTGAGCACGGCGTCCTTGCCGAGCTCCTGCACGAGTCGGGCGACCACGCTGTCGTTCATTCCCCAACGGTAACCGTCCGGAAACTCGTCAAAAAAGTTTCACTCAAGGTGTATCCACGGAGCCTCTCGCTGCGTCATATGGGGCAACAACGAGTTCGCGGAGGGAGGCGAGCATGACCGAGGAGCACCCGTGTGTGGCCGAGATCGCGGCGGTCCGTGACTCACTGAGCGCAATGGGTGACCCCTGGCACGCCGGCCAGACCCGGCTGAGCGTGATGAACCAGGAGTCGCGTGTCCTCCGGCTGGGCGTGCCCTCCCCGACCGCGTCCGAGGTGGCCAAGCGCGCCGAGCAAGCCCGCGAGATGTCCGCCAGGGCACTGCGGGCGGCAGGCGAGCAGGTCATCGCGCAGCGGGCGCCGACCGGCAGCCTGCCGGTCCGGTTCGACCTGCGCGACGTGCGTGGCCGCAGCTTCGTCTCGCCCGCCCGCGACCAGGGCGAGTCCGGCTCGTGCAGTGCCTTCGGCACCGTGGCCGCGATGGAGGGAACCGCGGCCTACACGCGGGGCGTCCCAGGAATGAGCCTGGACCTGTCCGAGGCGCACCTGTTCTTCGGACACGGCGCGGCTCGCGGGTACACGAACCAGACCGGTTCGTGGCCGGACGAGCTGTTCGACGACAGCATGTCCACCGGGGTCACCTTCGAGGACTACTACCCGTACACAGAGGACGGCTCCGGCACCCTCAACCCGGACTGGCCCAACCGGCTGGCGAAGGTCGAGGACATCGTCAACCTGACCGGGAACCCGGCCGCGATCAAGCACCACATCTACGGCTACGGCCCGGTGACCACCTGCCTGGTGGTCTACAACGACCTGTTCCACTACACGGGCGGCGTCTACCGGCGGACCACCGAGGAATCCAGCGGCGGCCACTGCGTCGCGCTGGTCGGCTGGGACGACTTCGCCCGATGCTGGATCGCCAAGAACTCCTGGGGGGACGACTGGGGGGAGCAGGGCTTCTTCCGGATCGGGTACGGCGAGGCGTACATCGAGGACTACCCCGACCCGCGGCCGACGACCCTCGGCTGTACGGGCGTCAACCTCCGGGCGTGGCTGCCCGCGCAGCGGGCGCTGCGACTGTTCGCCTCCGCACACGACGCCAACGGCTGGGCCTACCTGGAAAACCTGGGGTGGACACGTTTGTCCGGCGGCCCACTCAGCACGACCAACAAGCTTGCCCTGCTGACCTACGCGCGGGCCCACGGCCAGCCGGTCGCCGCGTTCATCGACAACGGCGAGCTCAGCATGATCCAGGTCGCTGGATGACCTGCGAGGGGAGAAGAGCATGACCGTGGAGAACACGAAGCGCGAGGAAGCCGTCGAGACGGTGGAGGACCCGACGACTCCGCCGCCGACCCCGCCGGACCCGGACGGCAACTGGGAGCCCAACGGCGGCCGGCCAGTGGGGCCGACAGGCAACTGGGAGCCCAATGGCACCGGAGGTCGCCCAGCCCTGGCCCCGATGGGCAACTGGGAGCCCAACAGCCCGCCCGCACCGGGTCCGGCGCCAATTCCCACCGGCAACTGGGAGCCGAACAGCCCGCCGGTCCAGGTCGCTCCGGTCCCGCAGAACCCGGACGGCTGGGTTCGTAACCGGGCGATCACACACCTGTACTCGTACAACGCCGCTCCCGGCGTGTGGGTGTACGTGCAGGGCGCCGGCTGGAAGCGGCTGTCGCCGGCCTCCGACTCGGGGCACAGCCATCTGACGATGCTCGCGGCCATCGCCAAGAACCACCGGCTCCCGGTGGATTACCACGAGGACTCTCAGGGGCAGATCGACCAGCTGGTCGTCTGAGCCCTGGGTAGGGCGGAGTCCGGCAGCCGAGGGGGCCGCCGGAATCCGCCGCCAGGCAGAGGAGGGACGACGTGTTCGTTCAGCTAGCGCAGTCCGACGCAGGGGCGGCGACGGAACTGCGTGTCGGGGACACCGTGGAGCTGCGGCTCCCGGAGACGCCGACGACCGGGTACCGGTGGCGCTGGCGGTTGCCAGAGGGGGTCCGGCTGGTCGCTGACGAGCACATCGCTCCCTTCTCTGCCGAGGAGGACCACCCGCAAGGGGGTCGGGAGGCTTCGGGGGCGGGGCCTCCTGGAATGGGTGGAGTACGCCGGCTGGCGCTCGAGATCACGGGCGCCGGCCGGCATCTCCTCGAAGCCGACCTGGCGCGGCCGTGGGAGGGCGAGCCGCGCCGGTCACTCAGCTTCGTGTTGACCACCGTCCGCGACTACGCCAAGTAAGTGACATATGTCCCCAGCACAGACCATGCGGTTCGCACAGGCTGCCAAGCCGGAGATACTTCCTGCGCCGACTTGAGGAGATCGAGCCACCCGATGGGGGGTCAACACGGTGACCGACGCCCGAACGACGACCAAGGTCCCCGCCTGGGAGGGCTTGGAGGGTGCCGAGCTGCACGCCGCCTGCCTGCGAGCGGCCCAGGCCGGTGACCGCAGGGCGCTCAACCGGCTGGTCGCCGAGCTGTTGCCGCTGGTGTGGCACGTCGCCCGCAGCTACCGGCTGGACCAGCACACGGCCGAGGACGTCGTGCAGACGGTCTGGCTGTCGTTGTTCCGGCACCTCGACCAGTTGCGCGAACCACGCGCGCTGGCGGGCTGGCTGATCACCACCACGCGGCGCGAAGCCGCCCGTCCACACGGGCGCAGGACGCAGCCGCTGCCGCTCAGCGACGAGCTTGCCGAGACGGTGCCGAGCAGCCTGCCGACGCCCGAGGCCGCCGCCGTGAAAGCGGACCGGGACCGCCGGATCTGGACCGCTTTCGCACAGCTCACGGACAAGTGCCAGGAGCTGATCCGACTTACCGTGCTCGCCGGGAGGGCCGAGTACCAACTGGTGGCCGAGGCCCTGCGGATGCCCCGCGGGAGCATCGGTCCCACCAGGGGACGCTGCCTGAACACCTTGCGCGACTTGCTTGCCGCTGAAGGGGGCAGCTGACAATGACCGACAACTCGGGGTTCCTCGACGACGCCGCCCTGCTGGCCGGCGTCGGACGCTATATGGACCGGATCGACGCACCACCACCCGGCCTGGTGGACCGGGTGCAGTTCGCACTGGCGCTGGACGACCTCGATGTGGAGGTGGCGCGGTGGGAGCGGGCCGACGCCCTGACCGGGGTGCGCAGCACCGTGGATCAGGGCACCATCACCTTCACCGTCAGCGACCTGACCGTGATGGTCAACCTGACGAAGATCGGCAGACAGCACCGGATCGACGGCTGGCTGGTACCGGCCGGACCACATCGGGTGGAGGTCAGGGTCGCCGACCACGGCTCGGTGGGGACCACGGCCGACGACGGCGGCCGGTTCGTGCTGGAGGACGTCCCGGCGGGGACCACGCAGATCGTTGTCCACATTGGATCGGACGATGCCCGGCGGACGATCGTCACACCGACGGTCGTTCTCTGAGCACATGCGGTTGACCGGAGGGCCCCTGGGTGTGCTCCTATTGGGCGTGTGCCCGACCCCTTCAGCCGCGCCGTCGACGCCGCCGCCGGACTCGACCAGCGAGCCCGTGCCGCCGCGGCGAATCACGGCCCGGCTGAAGCTGCCCGGCTCTTCCAACGTGCGCTGAAACGGCTGGATTCCGTCGACCAGGTCGACGACCGCTCATTGGAGCTGCGCTCCCGGATCCTGATCAGCCTGGCCTCCGCGGAGACCGAGACGACCTCGCTGGCCGCCGGCCTGGGCCGACTACACGAGGCCGAGTCCTCGGTGAGCCGGATCAGCGTCGCGGAAACCCGACGCACGCTCGAGCCGATCGTCAATCTCCAGCGTGCCATCATGCTGTTCCGAACCGGTGGCCGGTTCGACGAAGCCCTCCGGCTGTTCGACAGCAACCTGCCCCGGTTGTCCAACAAGGCACACGGCGTAGCGGTTCCACTCAACCTGATGAACCGGGCCTACGTTCACCTGCAGATGAGCAATCCGGAGGCAGCTCTCTTCGATCTCAAACGCAGTCTTGAGCTGACGATCGAACATGGTCACGCCCGGCTGGAGGCGAAGGTCCGGCACAACCTGGGCGACCGCGCCCAGCTGGTCGGCGACGTTCCCGGCGCCCTGCACCACTACGAGGAGGCCGCACGGATCTTCGAGTCCGCCGGCCCCGGCTCGCTGCCGCTGGTCCGCATCGACCAGGCCAAGGCGCTGCTGACCGCGGGGCTCGGCGAGGAGGCCGCGAAGCTGCTCGACGAGGCACTGCCCGAGTTACGGCGCAACGGCGTCGTCCAGGAACGGGCCGAAGCCGAGGTCGCCAGGTCCGGTGCGGCGATCCTGGAAGAGGACTTCGCGCTGGCCCGGCGGCTGGCCGACAACGCCCGCCGCCGGTTCCTCCGGCGCGGCAACACCCGCTGGGCCGAGATCGCGGCGCTGACCCGGATGCGCGCGGACGCCCTCGACGAGACCCGGCCGCGGCGCGGCTCGCACCTGCCCGCCGGCCTGCGGCACCTCGGCGACCGGCTGAGCGACCTCGGCTTGCGGGACGAGGCCGCGGTCGCCCGGCTGCTGGCGGTGCGGCTGTACCTGCGGCGGGGCGCCCACCAGGCGGCGGCCGAGCTGCTGGCCGAGGTTCCCCGGCCACGCCGGACCACGCCGATCGACCACCGGATGCTGCTGCACCTGTGCCGCGCCGAACTCGCCGTCGCGACCGGGCGGACCCGCGCGGCACTCGCGCAGGCCCGCGCCGGGCTCAGCGAACTCGGCTGGGCGAGGGACAAGATGGGCGGGCTGGACCTGGTGTGCGGCACGGCGGTGCACGGCAGGGCGCTGGGCAGCCTGGCCGTCCGGCTGGTGCTCGACGGCGCCCGCGGGCAGGCCGGTGCCCGGCGCGTGCTGGCCTGGCAGGAACGCACCCGCGCGCAGGTCTACCGCTACGAGCCACTGCCGGCGATCGAGGATCCCGTGCTGGCGCGGCACATCGCCGAGATGCGGCACGTCCAGCGCACGGCGCAGCAACGCAGGCTGGAGGGCAAGCCGGTCGGCGGGCTGGAGTCGCGCTACGCCTGGCTGCAGCGCGAGGCCAGCAGGCTGGGCTGGTACACCAGCCCGTGGGGAAGGCCGCGCCCGGTTTCCGGGCCGGACGAGGTGGCCGCGGAACTGAACGGCCGCGCACTGGTCAGCCTGGCGGCACACGGCGACAAGCTCGCGGCGGTCGTCGTCACCGACGGGCGGTTCACCCTGCACCGGCTGGGTGCCCTGGCGGAGGTCATGGAAACCGCCAAGCAGCTGCACGCCGACCTGGACGCGCTGGCACCGGATCACCTGCCCGCTCCGCTGGCGGACGCGGTGTCGGCGTCGGCGCGGACCCGGGCGCAGCGGCTGGACCGGCTGCTGATCGCACCGCTCGCCGCCGAGATCGGCGACCGGGAGCTGGTGATCGTCCCGCTCGGCTCGCTGTACGCGTTGCCGTGGGCGGCGCTGCCGTCGCTGCGTGGCCGCCCGATTTCGGTGGCACCGTCGGGAACGGCGTGGGTGAGCGCGTCGGGACGTCCCGGTGCGGTCGGCAGCGGGCCGGTCGTCCTGGTCGGCGGGCCCGGGGTGCCCGGGTCGCTCGGTGAGGTCTCACACCTGCGGTCGGTGTACCCGGGCGCCGAGCTGGTCGACGGCCCGAAGGCGACGAGCGCGGCCGTACTGTCCGCTGTGGACGGTGCGGGGCTGGCACATCTGGTGGCACACGGGGCTCACGAGCCCGCCAACGCCCTGTTCTCCCGGCTGGAACTGGTGGACGGCCCGCTGTTCGCCCACGAGACCACGCGGCTGGGACACCCGCCGGAACGGGTCGTGCTGGCGGCCTGCTCGCTGGCGATGAGCCACATCCGTCCCGGCGAGGAGGCACTGGGCTTCGCCGGGACGTTGCTGGCCCGCGGGTCACGGTCGGTCATCGGTGCGATCGCCAGGGTCGGCGACCAGGCGGCGGCCGAGGCGATGACCGACCTGCACCGCAGGCTGGCGGCGGGCACGGCGCCCGCGGTGGCCCTTGCCGAGGCCACCGCGGCCGACCCGTTACGCCGCCCGTTCCTCTGCCTTGGCGCGGGCTGAGTTCCGCAGGAGGATCGCCGCCTGCGTACCGGCGTAGACCAGCAGCGCGGCACCCACCGCCGCGGCGATGTGCATGCCGTCGACGAACGCGGTCCTCGCGGCGTCCAGCAGTGCCGCGCCCTGCTCCGCGGGTAGGGTCTGCGCGACGGCCACGGCGCCGCCGAGCGTTTCCCGCGCGACCGGGTCGGCCTGCTCGGGAAGTCCCGCGCTGTACACCGTGCCGGCCACGGTGCCGATCACCGCGACGCCCATGGCGCCGCCCAGTTCGAACGCCGTCTCCGAAATGGCCGACGCGGCCCCCGCGCGCTCCGGCGGCGCGGTCGAGATGATCAGGTCGTTGGTCAGCGTGTCGGCCAGCGACACCCCGGCGCCCATCAGGACGAACGAGGCGACCAGGACCGGAAGTCCGCCCACGACACCGGTGCCGAGCAACGCCAGCAGCCCGGCGGCGGCCAGCAGCAGACCCGTGCAGATCACCTTCGGCGGCGCGAACCACCTCGGCGCCTGGGCCGCGGCCACCGCGCCGAGGACACCCGCCGCGGTCGCCGGCAGCATCCACAGCGCCGCCTCGAACGGCCGCAGGCCGAGCACGAGCTGCAGGTACTGCGGGGTCAGCAACATCAGGCCGGTGAACGCCAGCACCGACAGCAGGTTGGTCAGCACCGAGGCGCCGAACGCACGCCGCCGGAACAGCGAGAGGTCGATCATCGGATCGGCCAGCACGGTCTGCCTGCGGACGAACCAGGCGCCGAACGCGAGGCCAGCCAGCACCGCGGCGACGCCGGTGGGTTCGATGCCCTCCTTGGCCATGGTCTTGATGCCGTAGACGACCGGAAGCGTGGTCGCCAGCGACAGGACGGCCGACAGCGGGTCGAAGCGGCCGGGGTTCGGGTCGGCTGCCTCGGGCAGCAGTATCGGGCCGAGCACGAGCAGCAGCACCATCACCGGGACGTTGATCAGGAACACCGAGCCCCAGTGGAAGTGCTCGAGCAGCCAGCCGCCGATGACCGGGCCGAGTGCCATACCGCCGGAGAAGCCCGCGCTCCACACGCCGATGGCGACGCGCCGCTGGTCCGCGTCGGTGAAGATGGATCGCAGCAGGGACAGCGTCGACGGCATCAGCGTCGCGCCACCCAGTCCGAGCAGCGCGCGGGCGACGATCAGCAGTTCGGCGCTGTCGGCGAACGCCGCGAGGACGGACGCCGCACCGAACGCGAACGCGCCGGCCAGCAGCAGCTTGCGCCTGCCGATGCGGTCTCCGAGCGAGCCCATCAGCACGAGCAGGCCGGCGAGTACGAACGAGTAGATGTCGACGATCCACAGCTGCTGCGCGCCGGTGGGCGCGAGGTCCTCGCTGAGGTACGGCAGCGCGAACCCGAGGACGGTCATGTCGACGCTGATCAGCAGCACGGGGAGGACGAGTACGCCGAGCGCGACCCAGTCACGACGGCTTGCCCGAGGCATGGGTGTCCCTTTCTCAACAGTCTGGACGGTACAGTTTGAATGTAAACCGTCCAGACGGTACAGTCAAGGCATGCCCCGCCCTTCAGCTCGCGAGCAGATCCTCGACGCGTACCGGGAGATCCTGATCGAACACGGCCCAGTCGCCGTGACGCTGGAGGCGGTCGCGGCGAGAGCCGAGGTGTCGAAGGGCGGCCTGCTGTACCACTTCGGCTCCAAGGACGCCCTGCTCGACGGGCTGCTGGAGCGCGTACGCACGCTGCACGCCGAGGACGTCGAACTCGCCAGGAAGGCGCCGGACGGGCCGGTGCGGTACTACCTGCGGACGTCGATCTCCGACGCGAAACCGGACAACCCCGCATTCCGCACCCTGCTCGCGGTCATCCGCATGTCGTCGATCGAGCCCAAGGTCTCGGCCACCCTGCGCGAGTGCACCGAGGACTGGCACGCCCTGATCGCGGAGTCCGTCACCGACCCACTGACGGCCGAGTTGATCACACTGGTCGGCGACGGCCTGTACCTGCGGGCCGCCATCGACGACGGTCGCACCGAGCCCGCCGCGGACCTGGACTTCGACGAGGTGCTGCGTCGCCTGAAGGGCTGACACAAAGCGCCAATATCGGACTTTTCCCCACCTCGTCAACGAGGCATGACGTAGATCACCGGAAATGGATTTGTCATCCGCATGCCCTCAGGAGCATGCTTGTGGAGAACAACTAGTTGCATCTACCAACTAAGAAGACTCCGATGACTCCTTCCGACGACGTCGAGGAACTGGGCCGCCAGATGGTCCGGTTCATGCGCCTCATGCACAAGGTCAAGAGCCAGGTGGCGAAGCAGAGCACCGACGGCATCGAGCACGCCGCGTACGCCCTGCTGTTCAACCTGGTGCACGACGGCCCGCAGCGCACCAGCCAGCTCGCCGAGACCATGCACCTGGAGATCTCGACGATCAGCAGGCAGATCAGCGCACTCGTGTCGCACGGCCTGGTGGAGCGAACGGCTGACCCTGGCGACGGACGGGCCTGCCTGCTCCAGCCGACCCAGGAGGGGTACCGGATCTTCGAGGAGAACCGGAAGCAACGAAACCGGTGGCTCGCCCAGATGATCGGGGACTGGGACGACGCCGACCGCAAGACCCTGAACACCCTGCTCGGACGCCTCAACGACGGCATCGAGCACTTGAATCCACAGCTCGGCGCAGCCACCGCCCGGGCAAAGGGGGACAACGCATGACCCACGCAGCAACAGAAGTCAAGGAAACGGAGGCGGACGGCCTCTCCCACCGGCAGATCGTGACCATCCTCATCGGACTGATGACGGGGATGTTCCTGGCCGCACTGGACCAGACGATCGTCGGTACCTCGATCCGCACCATCGCCGACGACCTGCACGGGTTGTCGATGCAGGCGTGGATCACCACGGCGTACCTGATCACCTCGACGATCGTGACGCCGATCTACGGCAAGCTGTCCGACATCTACGGGCGCAAGCCGTTCTACATCGTCGCCATCGTGCTGTTCCTGATCGGTTCGGCCGCGTCGTCGTTCGCCAACTCGATGTACCAGCTCGCGGCGTTCCGCGCGGTGCAGGGTCTCGGTGCGGGCGGTCTGATGTCGCTGGCCATGACGATCGTCGGGGACATCGTCCCGCCGCGACGGCGGGCGAAGTACCAGGGTTACTTCCTGGCGGTGTTCGGCATCTCGACGGTGCTCGGCCCGGTCCTCGGCGGCTTCTTCGCCGGGCTGGACTCGTTCGCCGGGCTCGAGGGCTGGCGCTGGGTGTTCCTGGTGAACGTCCCGATCGGCATCATCGCGCTGTTCGTCGTCGCCAAGGTGCTCAACGTCCCGCACGAGCGGCACGACCACCGCATCGACTGGTTCGGCGCCGGCTTCCTGACGCTCGGCCTGGTGCCGCTGCTGCTGGTCGCCGAGCAGGGCCGCGAGTGGGGCTGGGGCTCCACCGACGCCGTGATCTGCTACGCCACCGGTGCGGTCGGCCTGATCGCGTTCCTGTTCGCCGAGTACGTCATGGGTGACGAGGCGCTGCTGCCGCTGCGCCTGTTCAGGAACTCGACGTTCAGCGTCGCCATCCTCGGCGGGTTCATCGTCGGTATCGCGATGTTCGGTTCGATCACGCTGGTCCCGCAGTACCTGCAGATCGTCCAGGGCTACTCGCCGACCGAGGCGGGTCTGCTGAGCCTGCCGCTGATGCTCGGCATCATGAGCGCGTCGATCATTTCCGGGCAGATCACCTCCCGCACCGGGCGGTACAAGATCTTCCCGATCATCGGTACCGGCCTGATGGCCGTCGGCACGCTGCTGTTCGCCAGGATCGCCTGGGACGCCGAGTTGTGGCAGCCGCTGACGTACATGTTCATCATCGGCTTCGGCCTCGGTCTGTCGATGCAGACGCTGATGATCGCGGTGCAGAACGCGGGTCCACGCAGGGACATGGGGGTGTCCACGGCGTCGGCGACGTTCTTCCGGCAGATCGGTGGCACCACCGGTGTCGCGGTGTTCCTCTCGATCCTGTTCAGCACGCTGGGCGACAACATCGCCAAGGCGTTCACCGACGCGGGCATTCCGCCGGGAGCGGTCGCCGGGGCAGGCAACATCATGGAGGATTCGTCGTTCCTCCAGCGGCTGCCGGTCGAGCAGGCCAAGCCGTTCTTCATCGGCTTCACCGAGTCGCTGAGCACGGTGTTCTACCTCGGCGCGGGTGCCGCGGTGGTGGCCATGATCGTGCTGATGTTCATGAAGGAGATCCCGCTGTCCGGCGGTGGCCCGAGTGCCGCCGCGGCCACGCTGGAGGGTGGCGAGGCACTGCTCGACGAGGGCGGCGAGGCCGACCCGCGCTCGAACGGCAAGGCTCACACGAACGGGCATCAGACCGAGCCGATCACCAACGCGGTGCTTACACTGTCCGAAATGGACGGTCTGACTCCGGTTGGCGGGCACGTGCGGCGGCAGGACAGCTCACCCGTTCCGGCGGCGACGCTGACGTTGATCGACCGCAACGGTCACCAGGTCGGCCGCGCCACCACCGGTGGCGACGGCGGCTACCAGGTCGGCGCGCCGGGCGCGGGCACCTACGTGCTGATCATCTCGGCGCCGGGTCACCAGCCGCAGGCGTCGAGCGTGGTGGTGGCAGGCGGTCCGGCCACGCTGGACGTGACGCTCACCGGGGCCGGCGAGCTGGCGGGCACCGTCCGCATCGCCGGTGCGGGCCCGCTGCCCGGCGCGACGGTGACGCTGACCGACAGCCGCGGTGAGGTGATCGACAGCTGCACCACCGGCGGCGACGGCGCCTACGCGTTCACCGGGGTGCAGGCAGGCAGCTACACGCTGGTGGCCGGGTCCGAGCGGTTCCGCCCGGTCGCGGTGCCGGTCGACGTGCCGGACAGCGGCAGCGCCCAGCGGGACGTCGAGCTGGACCGGTCGGTGCTGCTGAGCGGGACGGCCCGCACGGAGAGCGACCGGGTGGTGCCCGACGCCCGGATCACGGTCCTCGACGAGCAGGGCAGGGTCGCCGCGGTGGCCCGCACGGACGACACCGGACGGTACGTCGTCAGCGACCTGCCCGAGGGCGTCTACACCGTGGTGGCCAGCGGTTATCCGCCGGCGACCAGCCGGCTGGACCTGTCCGGCGGCGACGCGGTGCACGACGTCCGGCTCGGCTACGACCAGACCATCGACGAGCTGACCAGCGATCACCGTCGGTAGTCAACTGCCCGAATTACCCGGTTCGGCTGGGTGGCGCCCGCAGCCTCGACGTAGGCTGCGGGCGTACGGGGGATTCCGGGGTACGGACGTAGGTGAGTCGACTTGATCGGGTTTCCGCAGGCAGCGGTGCAGGCACAGGGCGGGGGTGGCTTCGGCCTGGACTGGCTGGAGACCGCGGGCCCGGTGCTCGTCTGGGTGATCGTGCTCAGCTTCATCTTCATCGAGTGCGCGCTGATCTTCGGCCTGTTCCTACCGGGCGACTCCCTGCTGTTCGCCGCGGGCGTGGTGCTCGCGCAGCACCACGAGGAGCTGAACGCCTGGCTGCTGTCCGGTGCGGCGCTGATCGTCGCGGTCGTCGGCAACCAGGTCGGCTACTACATCGGCCGCGGGACGGGCACGAAGTTCATCGCCCGGCGTGGTGGGCGGGTGCTCAACCGCCGCAACCTGGACCGGGCCCGGTCGTTCCTGGACCGCAAGGGGTTCTTCGCCATCGTGGCGGCGCGGTGGATTCCGTGGATCCGCACGCTGGCGCCGCTCATCGCCGGCGCGGTGCGGATGGACCCGAAGCGGTTCATGCTGGCCACCACGGCCGGCGGCATCCTCTGGGTGCCGACGCTGGTGCTGCTCGGCTACTACGGCGCCGGGCTGCTGGACCAGATTCCGTGGGTCAAGACGGCCGTGGTGTGGATCAGCATCGCGTTCTTCGTGCTCGGCACCGCCTACGGCGTGTGGCGCTACCGCCAGGAGATGCGCCGCCCGATCGACGAGGACACCGAGGCCACGCAGTCCTCCTGACCGGTTTGCGCTATTCGGGTGAAATGTTTGCAGATAGCGCGAACCTGATATCAGCTAGCTTCCGGCTGACTACCCTCGGTTGCAGGGAGGGATCATGGAAGCTGGCAACATCCGTGACCAGGGCCGTACCGTCGAGGTAGCGCCCGCCGTGCTGGGCCCCGAAATGATCGAGGCCGACGATCTACCGGACACGCTCCATACCCCGACCGCCGCCCCGATGCGGGATGACGGGGTCACGTTCGTCCTGCGAACACTCGACAACGGCAGCCGGGCGCTTCTGGTGTTCAGTTCGCTGGAGAACCTGGTCAGGGGCTGTGGTGACGACCAGCCCTGGACGGCGTTCCGCAGCCAGGCCGTGCACGAGTTCCAGCACCTGGCCGAAGCCGACACCGTGCTGTGGGACCCGGTACT
This sequence comes from Amycolatopsis suaedae, assembly GCF_004214935.1. GTDB lineage: Bacteria > Actinomycetota > Actinomycetes > Mycobacteriales > Pseudonocardiaceae > Amycolatopsis > Amycolatopsis suaedae. The sequence continues at coordinate 338,284 of NZ_SFCC01000002.1, read as the reverse complement.
GGCGCCGGAGATCCGGCAGTACGGGGAGTACGACGGGGAGGAGCGATGAGCGGGGGATACCGGACGGATCCGGTCACGCTGAATGACGTGTCCGGAATCCTGCGCGGGGCGGCGGCGGAGATCAACGGCGGCACCGAACCACCGACTCCGGTCGCCGGAGCGGTCACCGGCGCCATCGTGGGTGTGATGGCGCACCTGGCTTCCCAGATGAACCTGTTCTCCGGAAAGCTGCAGGGCGCGGCCGACGCGGTGGCCACCGGCCGTGGCGCCTACGAACGGGCGGAGCAGGAAGCGGAATCCACCCTGCCCAAGCCTGGCCCGAGGCCCTCGTGAAGTCCGGGGGCACGTCATGACTCTGAATATCCATGTGGAGGCCGATCCGGCGAGTATGCGTGCCTGCGCGGAGGGCATGAAGGCGGCCGCGGTCCTGGCCGACAGTGGCTCGCAGGCGACCTCGAGTGCAAGCACCCGGGCCTACGACGGCTGGACCGGCAGCGGTTCGAGTGGTTTCCACAGCGCGATGGGAGACCTGCGCCCACAGGCCGACGGGCTTTCCGACGGCTGGCAAGGCACGGCGGTGGCTCTGGCCCTGCATACCGACGACATCGAAACGGTCCGTGCCCGCATGCGGCAGGCCGCGGACATCGCCAGGGCGGCCGGCTTGGTGGTCACCGATCGGGAGATTCTCGAACCCGGCCCACCGCCACCGCAGCCGCAACCCATCTCGACCGACGAGCCAGAGACACCGGCCGCCGCGGGTTCACGTGCGCGGGCCGAGGCGGCCTGGCAGGAGTGGGTCAAGAAGGCACAGGCCTACGCCGAGGCGTCCGCCGTGGTCATCGAGGCGCGGCAGATCGAGACCGACTCGCAGAACGTCCTGCTCGCCTACCTGGGCAACGTCGCCGAGAAGTGGCATATCAACGGAGCCGACCTCCTCACCGGGCTGGCTGCCGGCTATATCGCACAGCAGTCGACGTGGAAGGCCAGCGCGGCCAAGTTCGGTGCCATGGCCGACGAGGCGCTGGGTGCCGCGAAGAACGTCGCGCTGGACTCGAGCACTCGCGCCCAGAGCCTGGTGACGGGGATGATCGCGCAGGTCCGCGCCAACGCCGAAGCGCACAAGGCGGCGGCCAGCAGAGTCGGCCAGTGGTTGGACAAACTTCCTGACCCCGCTAAGAAGGTAGTCACGTACAAGCTTTCCCAGGCCATCCCAAAGAACGCGCCCTACCTCGCGAGATCCACCGCCGTCCTGAAACACATCCCGGGCGTCGGTACAGGCCTCACCGGCGTAAGCGTCTGGATCGACATCGAAAGCGGGAAGGACCCAGCCTTGAGCGTAGCTTCTAATGGCGCTGGTCTGCTGGCAGGTGGGCTCGGCGGCGCGGCCGTCGGCTCCGCGTTCGGCGGCCCGGTAGGCGCTGTCGCCGGGTTTATCATCTCCACCGGAGTCGGGTTCGCGGTCGAGGAGTGGGGTCCCGATGTCGCCGAAGCCATGGGCAAACTACCCGGGATGGTGGAAAAATACGGGCCGCCAGGTGGCGCATACGGCAGGTGAGGACCGTTGAGCGAGGAACAAGCCGCGCTACCACCCATGCCGGACCGGATGACCGGCGATCCCCGACCTCCTAGGGCCCCCGTACGCAGCTCCAAGAAACCCGGCCCGAAGCAGCCCTACCACGACAAGAAGGTGCTCCCCGGTCCGAGCGACGCCGGGCCGCCGCTGGAATGGGACTACGGCGACCGTCGACTGCAGCTGTGGGCAGCGGCTACGATGCTCGTTCTAGGGATCGCGCTCGCCTTTTTCAAGGAGGGCTTCGATTGGCTGGACAATTGGAGCATCTGGCTGGGACTTGTAGTAATAAGTGGACTGTTCTCGTTACTTTTGCGCGGGCACAAGATTTCCGCCGGGGCGGACTGGCTCAACACACGGGGCGGAATCGTCCGGACCTATGAACTGACCGAGGTCAATTTCGACACCGGACCCTACGGCACACCCGTCCTGCAACTGAAGGACAAGCACGGCGGGGAAGCCGATGCGCAGATGACCTTCATGGAGTCCAACCGGGAGCTGTGGGACCTGGTCTACAACGGCATCCTGCATTCACTTGCCAACGGCGCCACTATGAACAAGCGCGCCCAACGCGAATTCCCGATCGGTGACCGCATCCCGCGGACCTACCAACCCTTGCCCCCCGGAGGTCGCCATCGGCGCAAGAACCATCACGACGGCAACCCCAACCCCGAACTTGGGTAGCACTGAGACCTGGACGAGCGGATATGGCGGATGACGACGAGCCGGTCACGAGTTCCAGTACGCCGGACTCCCAACAGCCCTACCACAGGAAGAGAGTGCTTCCCGGACCGCAGGGCGCTGGGCCGCCATTGGCGTGGGAATACGGCGACCGCCGGTGGCAGTGGGGATTTGGAGGCGGGACATTCGTCCTGTGCGTAATCATCGCGATTCTCGCGCACGGCTTTGGCTGGATAGGAAACTGGGGAGTCTGGGTCGGTGTCGTGGCGGTTTCCGGGCTGGCCTTCCTCGTCCCACGTGGGCACAGAATGTCCGCCGGCACGGACTGGCTCAACATACGAGGCACGATTGTCCGAACCTACGAGCTGACCGAGGTTAACTATCGCATGGGCTCCTACGGAACACCAAGTCTGGAGCTGAAGGATCGACATGGCGCAAAAGTCGAGGAAGATTTCTCCAAGATCACCTCAAACCAGAAGTTGTGGGATCTGGTCGGCAAAGGCATCGAACACTCACTCGCCAACGGCGCCGCCATGAACAAACGGGCTCAACGAGAGTTCCCTGGCGCGATCCGTACCCGTCGCAAACCACAACCCCGGCCTCCCACCTGAGCTAAAGCCGTCAGCGGGCGCCGGCCACGGGGAGGATCGCCCCGGAGGTGTAGGACGCGCGGGGTGAGAGCAGCCAGACGACGGCCTCCGCGACCTCGCCCGGCGTCGCCGCGCGGCCCATCGGCAGCGACGGACCGAGGCGGGCGACCCGGTCCGGTACCCCGGCCGTGGCGTGGAAGTCCGTGTCCACCAGACCGGGCGACACCGCGTTGACCCGCACGCCCTCGGCCGCGACCTCCTTGGCCAGCCCGAACGTCATCGTCTCCACCGCGGCCTTGCTCGCCGCGTAGTGCACCCACTCGCCCGGCGCACCGAGGCGGGCGGCCACCGACGTGATGTTCACGATCGACCCGCCGTCGCCGCCGTAGCGGCTGGACATCCGCCGCACCGCCGCCCGCAGGCACAGGAACACGCCCGTCACGTTCACGTCCATGACCCGGCGCACGGTCTCGGCGTCGTGCTCGTCCAGCCGCGCCGCGCTGCCCACGACACCCGCGTTGTTGACCAGGCCGGTCAGCGGGCCGAGGGACGCAGCCGCGGCGAACATGGCCGTCACGTCCTCCTCCGACGACACGTCGGCCCGCACGGTCAGCGCCTGCCTGCCCTGCGCTCGCACCCGCTCGGCGACGGCCTCGGCGGCCTCGCCGTCGCTGGCGTAGTTGACCACCACGTCGAACCCGTCGGCCGCCGCCAGCGCACACACCTCGGCACCGACGCCGCGACTGCCGCCGGTCACGATCACCACTCCGCTCACAGCGGGAAGTTCACCAGCGACATGTCCTCGACCACAAGATCCGCGCGGGCCTCGGTCGTCGCGATCAGGTCGGCGTTTCGCTGGTCCGAACCACGCGCCCGCTGCTGCGCCTCCGCCAGCGAACGGCCGTAGTGCCGGTGCCTGGTGACCAGCCGCTCCAGCCGTTCCGGCTCGTCGGGGCGCAGGAACCACGCCTCGGTCAGCAGCGGCCGGACGCCGGACCACGGCTCGGTGTCGAGCAGCAGGTAGTTCCCCTCGGTGATGACCAGCTGCACTTCCGGCGGCACCGGCACGGCGCCGGCGATCGGCTCCTCGATCTCCCTGCGGAACTCCGGCGCGTAGACCGTCTCGGTCCCCTCGGCGAGCCTGCGCACCAGGTGCACGTAACCCGCGGCGTCGAAGGTGTCCGGCGCACCCTTGCGGTCGGTCCGGCCGAGCCGCCGCAGCTCGACCTGCGCCAGGTGGAACCCGTCCATCCCGACGACCGCCGCGCGGTCGCCGAGCGCCTTGGCGATGTTCCAGGCCAGCGTCGTCTTGCCGGCGGCGGGCGCGCCGATGATGCCCAGCACCGAACGTTTCCCCGGCACCGCAAGGGCCTGCGCCCTCGCCAGCAGGTCCTCAAAGGTGGTCATCTCACTCCTCCCATCGGGCCCGCACCCGCGCGACCCACGTCCTCGGTCCGGCGTGCCGCACGCGCTCGGCGGCCACCTCGTTGGCGAACCCGATCAGCTCGGGCAGCGGCCTGCCGTAGCCGTACGCGAAGGCGCCGTGCCACACGTCACCCGCGCCGAGCGTGTCCCTTGCCTCGACGGCCGGGACGGCCACGGCACCCGACCGTCCGCCCTCCTGCCAGCGCACCGGTTCCGGCCCCGCCGTGGTGACCACCACCGGCACGCCACGTTCGGCAAGGCCCGGCCCGGGCACCCGGAACTGCGCGGAGCACGCCGCGACGTCGACCAGCGGCAGCAGGTCGTCGAACACCGGCTTCCAGCTGCCCGCGTCCAGGATCACCGGAATCCCGCGGTCCCGCGCGGCCGTGGCGACGGCCATCGCCAGCTCGGGGTGGTGCCCGTCGAGCAGCACCACCCGCACGCCCTCCAGCGACGGCAGCCGCGCGGTGATCGGGGGTACGCCGGCGGCATTGTGGGACACGACCGTGCGCTCACCGTCCCGTTCGCGCACGGCGACGGCGCTCAACGCGGGCGCCGCCTCGTGCTCGGGCAGCAGGTCGGTCACCCGCACGCCGTGTGCCTCCAGGTCGGCCCTGGCCAGCCCGGCCAGCGGGTGCCTGCCGAGGACGGTGAGCAGCAGCGGGTCGCCGCCGAGCGCGGCGACGGTGACGGCCGCGTTGGCGGCGGGCCCGCCCGCCGCCACGGCCACCGTCGCCGACTGGACCTTCCGCCCCGGCTCCGGCAGTTCCCCGACCCGCTGCACGACGTCCACAGTGGACAGACCGGCGAGCAGGACGGTCACGTCGACAACCCGGTGTGCACCGCCGACTCCACCTCCTCGACCGCACCGTTCTCGCCGATCCGCAGCGCGCCGGTGATCAGGCCGACCACCTGGTTCATCGTGTGCGTCTTCGGCGAGACCACCGCGACCCGCTTGCCGAGCCGGTGCACGTGGATGCGGTCGGCGATGTCGAAGACGTGCGGCATGTTGTGGCTGATCAGCACGACCGGCAGCCCGCGTTCGCGGATGCGGTCGATGAGCGCCAGCACCTTGCCGGACTCGGCGACACCGAGCGCGGCCGTCGGCTCGTCCATGATGACGGCCTTCGTGCCGAACGCGGCGGCCCTCGCCACGGCGACACCCTGCCGCTGGCCACCGGACAGCGTCTCCACCGGTTGCGTGATCGACTTGACCGAGATGCCCAGCTCGTCGAGCACCCGCTGCGCCTCGCTGCGCATGGTCGCGGTGTCGAGCTTGCGGAACAGCCCGAGCAGACCGCCGCGCCGCTTCTCCCTGCCCAGGAACATGTTCGACGCGATGTCCTGCGCGGGCGCCAGCGCGAGGTCCTGGTAGACGGTCTCGATGCCGTAGTGCCGCGCGTCCAGTGGCGTGCGGAAGTGCACCGGCTTGCCGTCCACCGTGATCTCGCCCGCCTCCGGCACCAGTGCGCCGGACAGGGCCTTGATCAGGCTGGACTTGCCGGCACCGTTGTCGCCGACGACGGCGAGCACCTCACCGGGATAGAGGTCGAAGTCGGCCCCGTCGATGGCGGTGACCCTGCCGTAGCGCTTGACCAGTCCCCTGGCCGCGAGTGTTGTCTCGGTCATCGCTGCCTCCTCGCGAACCGGTCGACGGCAACCGCGGCGATCACCAGCGCACCGGTCGCCACGTCCTGGTACAGCGCGTCCACGCCGAGCTGCGTCAGCCCGGATCGCAGCACGGCCACGATCAACGCGCCCATCATCGTGCCCAGCACCGAACCGCGGCCACCGAACAGGCTGGTCCCGCCGAGCACCACGGCGGTGATCGAGTCGAGGTTGCCGAGCTGGTAGGCGTTCGGGTCGGCGTTGGGCACCCGGCCCAGCGCCTGCCACGCGGCGATCCCGAAGATCACCCCGGCCACGATGTACACCGAGATCACCGTGCGGTTGACCTTGATCCCGGACAGCCGCGCGGACTCCGGCGCGTTGCCGACGGCGTAGACGTGCTTGCCCCACGCGGTGCGGGTCAGCGCGTACCACATGCCGAGGTACATCAGCAGCGCCAGCGTCATGCCGTAGGTGATCTCGATGCCACCGAACAGGTACCGCCGGGTGCCCAGCCAGCTCAGCAGCTCGTCGGCCACCGGGACGGCCTGACCATCGGCGAACAGCCTGCCCGCGGCGGTCAGCATGGTGAGCATGCCGAGCGTCACGATGAACGGCGGCAGCTTCACCTTCGTCACCAGCGACCCGACCACCACGCCGATCACGACGGTCGCCGCGATTCCCAGCAGCAGCGCGAAGATCCCGTCCACCCCGCCGGCGACCAGCTTCGCCATGATCAACGTCGCGAGCACCATGGCCGCGGCGTTGGCGAGGTCGATGCCCGCGGTGAGGATGATCAGTGTCTGCCCGAGCGCGAGCGTGCCGATCACCAGGGACTGCTGGACGACCAGCGACATGTTGTCCAGGTTGAGGAACGTGTCGGTGGACAGCGAGAACACCGCGACGGCGACCACCAGCGCGAGCGCGGGGCCGACGGCGGGGGCACGCAGGAAGAACTCGCCGACGGTCGGCCGGTCGTTGTTCAGGGTCGCCGTGCTCATTTGGTCCCCCAGCAGTTCTGCAGGCCCCATTGGGTGTTCTGACTCTCGATGCCCGGCATCGGCTTGTCGGTGATGACGACCGAGCCGGTGTTGACGAACCCGCTGGGCTTGGCGCCGCTGCGGGCGTGTTCGACGGCCGCCTGCACGCCCTGCTCGGCCATCTTGCGCGGGAACTGCATGACGGTCACGTCGAACTGGCCGTCACGCACGTTGCGCACGCCCTCGCAGCCGCCGTCGATCGACCCGATGACCGCCCGGTCGGCGAGCCCGCGGCCGTTGAGTGCCGCGTAGGTGCCGCGGCCCATCGGCTCGTTCATCGTGTAGACGGCGTTGATGTCGGTGGTGCGCTGCAGCAGGTTCTCGACGCCCTGCTGGGCCTTGCTCTGGTCGCCGTCGGCCGGGGTGCGGCCGCGGATCTCCGGTGCGCCGTCGGCGAGGCCGATGCCGGCGAGGAAACCGGTGTGCCGCTGGGTGTCGACCGTGCTGCCCGCCGTTCCGTCGACCATGAACAGCTTCGGCGCGGCTCCGGCGAGCGCGGCCTTGACGTAGGCGCCCTGCTGCTTGCCCGCGGCGAAGTTGTCGGTGGCGAACGTGGCGTCGACGGCCTCGGCGGGTTCGGTCGCCGTGTCCAGTGCGATGACCAGCACCCCCGACTGGCGGGCCCTGGCGATCGCGTCCAGCACGCCGGTCGACGAGCTCGGCGTGATCAGGATGGTCGTCGCGCCCTGCTGCATGAGGTTCTCGATGGCCCGGACCTGGCCGTCGTTGTCGCCGTCGAACTGCCCGGCGAGCGCACTGAACTCGACGCCCTGGGCCTGCGCCGCGGCCGCGGCGGCGGCCCGCAGCTCGACGAAGTACGGGTTGGTGTCGGTCTTGGTGACCAGGCCTACCTTGGCCTTGCCGCCCGAGCCCGCGTTCGTGCTGCCGCCCCAATGGCGTTCTACCGTGCAACCGCTCACCGCGAGTGCCGCGGCGGTCAGCGTGGCGAGGCCCGCTAGTGTCCTGCGTCGGAAGTCCGGTGCGCGAGTCGGCGAGTCCAGGTTTCCGCTGGCAAGGCGCCGGTTCGTCCTCGTACTGGACCGTACTTGGGCGGACCGGCGACGCCGCCAGCGGGAAGCTGGACCCGTCGAATCGCACAGCGGATTTCCGACGCGGGACACTGTCCTCGCCCGGGATGTGATCATGGCGTCCTCCGCGCTGAGGATCGGATGGATGCCCGGCACCGTAGGCAGCGCTATGCTGCGTCGCAAGCGTTTGCGCAAACGCTTGCCAGCGTCGTTCAGGGAGTCGCACAATGTCCGTTCGCCGTGCCCGCCCCACCCAGCGGGACATCGCCGAGCTGGCAGGCGTCTCGATCACGACCGTGTCGCACGTGGTCAACGGCACCAGGGCGGTCGCCGACGACACCAGGGCGGCGGTCCTCAAGGCCATCGAGACCACCGGGTACACCGGCGACGCCATCGCCCGTTCGCTCGTCACCGGCGGCACCCGGTCGATCGGCGTGGCGATCTCGCTGGTGGCCAACCCGTACTTCGCCATGCTCATCCAGGCCATCGAGCGGGAGGCCGCGCTGGCCGGGTACACCGTGCTGCTCGCGGACACCCACGACAACGTGGACACCGAACGCGCGACCATCCGGACGCTGCGGTCACGCCGGGTCGAGGGCATGCTGCTGACCCCGTCGCCAGGTGACGCCGCGCTGGTGAGCGAGCTGGTGTCGGTCGGCGTGCCGACCGTGCTGGTCGACCGGCTGGCCACCCGCACCGACGTCGACCAGGTGGGCGCGGAGAACATCCAGTCGACGTCCGCGCTGACCGAGCACCTCGCCGCGGCCGGGCACCGGCGCATCGGGTTCATCAGCGGGGCGCCCGGGCTGAGCACCAGTGACGAGCGGACGCTGGGCTACCGGCTGGGACTCGGCAGGGCGGGAATCCCGTGGAATCCCCGGCTTGTCGCATGTGGACACTCGGCGCGCCGCGAGGGGGCCGAGGCGCTGAGCGCACTGCTGTCGCTGCCCGAACCGCCGACGGCACTGGTCGTCGCCAACGACAGCATGATGGTCGGCGTGCTGCACGAGGCCCGGGCCCGCGGCATCCGGATCGGCCACGACCTTCCGGTCGTCGTCTACGACGACGTGGAGTGGGCCGACCTCGTCGACCCGCCGCTGACAACGATGGCGCAGCCCATCGAGGAAATCGGCACGCACGCGGTGCGGATGCTGCTCGCGCGGATCAGGGAGCCGGAACGTGCTCCGGAGCAGTTGCGGCTGCCGCCGACGCTGCGGCACCGCGAGTCCTGTGGATGTATTCACCCACAGTGATGATTGTGCGGCTGACCTCGGCCGAGCACGACCGGATGACACACCATCCGGGTTAGGTTCCTCCCGCTGGAACCGCCCGAAAGTCGAGAAATGACCGCTCTGTCGTCAGATCTTCCCCTGCTTCGCGCCCCGTTCACCCACCGGTTGGGCGTGGCGATGGCGTTGCATGACGGTCCGCGCACCACGGCGTTGATCGCGGCGATCGAGGCCGCCGCGGACGAGGCGGGCTGCACCGTGACGCTCGCCGACACCGAGAACGTGGTGGCCACGGAGACGCGAGTGGTCCGTTCGCTGCGTGCCAGCGGGATGGACGGGTTGCTGCTGACGCCGTCGGCCGGGGACGACGCGGTGATCAGCGGGCTGGTCCGCCTCGGCGTGCCGACCGTGCTGGTGGACCGGACCGCCAGCCGCAACGACGTCGACCAGGTCAGCACCGAGTGCATCCAGGCCATGTGCGCGCTGGTGCGTCACCTCGCCGACCACGGCCACCAGCGCATCGGCCTGGTGGCGGGCGCGCCGGGCTCGGCGACCAACGACGAGCGGACGCTGGGCTACCGGCTCGGGCTGGGACGCGCCGGACTGGCGTGGAACCCGGACCTGGTGGCGTGCGGCGATCCCGGCGCGGCCGAGGCGACGGCACGGCTACTGGACCAGGCGGCGGCGACGGCCCTGGTCGTGGCCGACGAGACGCTGCTCATCGGCACGCACTTCGAGCTGCACCGCCGCGGCCTGCGCCCCGGCGCCGACGTGGCGCTGGCCGGCTACGGCGCCCCGGACTGGGCACGGTCGGTCGATCCGCCGGTGACCACGATGGCGCAACCGCTCGCGGAGATCGGCACCCGCGCCGTGCACACCCTGCTGACCCGCCTCGCCGAGCCCGACCGGCGCCCCGAGGCCGTCCGCCTGCCGCCTCGACTGGTCCGCGGCGCCTCCTGCGGCTGTCAGATACGGCACAGGTGACTTTGAAGTTCGGTGCACCGAACTCTAGACTTTCGGCATGGCGAAAACGATCAGGACGGTCTGCGCCCTCGCCTGCGTGGCGCTGCTGACCGCGTGCGGTGGCGGTGCCGCCACCGAGGGCGCGAAGCGGCCCCTGGTGCTGACGACGTTCACCGTCCTGGCCGACATCGCCGCGAACGTCGCGGGCGACAAGCTCCAGGTGGAGTCGATCACCAAGGCCGGCGCCGAGATCCACGGCTACGAGCCGACGCCCGACGACATCAAGAAGGCCACCAAGGCGGACCTGATCCTGGACAACGGGCTGAACCTGGAGGCGTGGTTCGCCCAGTTCGTCTCCGAGGTCGACGCGCCACACGTCGTGGTCAGCGACGGTGTCGCGCCCATCGACATCGCCGAGGACGCCTACCGCGGAAAGCCCAACCCGCACGCCTGGATGTCCCCGATGAACGTGCGGATCTACGTCGACAACATGGTCCGGGCGTTCAGCTCGCTCGACCAGGCCCACGCGGCCGACTTCCACGCCAACGGCGAGAACTACAAGCGGCAGCTCCAGCAGGTGCAGGACGAGCTGACCGGCTCGCTGCACCGGCTGCCGTCGAACGAGCGTGCCCTGGTCACCTGCGAGGGCGCGTTCTCCTACCTGGCACGCGACGCCGGTCTCGCCGAGCGCTACATCTGGCCGGTCAACGCCGAGCAGCAGGCGACACCCCAGCAGATCACCCGTGCCATCGAGTTCGTCAACCAGAACAAGGTTCCCGCCGTGTTCTGTGAATCCACCGTGTCCGACGCGCCGATGCGGCAGGTCGTCTCCGCCACCGGCGCGGCGTTCGGCGGCGTGCTCTACGTCGACTCGCTGTCCGGCCCGGAGGGTCCCGTGCCGACCTACCTCGACCTGATCCGGCACGACGCGAGGACCATCGTCGCCGGGCTCACCGGAGCGGCGCGATGACCGAACCCGCGATCCAGGTCACCGGCGTGACCGTCCACTACGGCGAGGTCCTCGCCCTCGACAGCGTCTCGCTGGCCTTGGAAGCCGGCCGGGTGTGCGGGCTGGTCGGGATGAACGGCTCGGGGAAGTCCACGCTGTTCAAGACCATCACCGGCATGATCCGGCCGGACCACGGCACCGTGCGGATCCGCGGCGGAAGTCCGGCCCGCGCCCGCCGGGCAGGCGTGCTGGGTTACGTCCCGCAGAGCGAGGCCGTCGACTGGGCGTTCCCGCTGTCCGTACGCGACGTGGTGATGACCGGGCGGTACGGGCACCTCGGGTTCACCCGCCGCCCGCGTCGCGCCGACCACGAGGCGGTCGACCACGCGCTGGAACGCGTGGAGCTCACCGAACTCGCCGGCCGCCAGATCGGGGCGCTGTCCGGCGGGCAGCGCAAACGGGCCTTCGTCGCCAGGGGGATCGCGCAGGAGGCGGACATCCTGCTGCTGGACGAGCCGTTCGCCGGCGTCGACAAGCGTTCCGAGGCCACGATCACCCGCCTGCTGCGGGAACTCGCCGGTGCCGGGGCCGCGGTGCTGATCTCCACGCACGACCTGCACGCGCTGCCCGGTCTCGCCGACGAGGCGGTCCTGCTGATGCGGACGGTCCTGGCCCACGGCACACCCGACGACGTGCTCCGGCCGGAGAACCTCGCGCTCGCCTTCGGCCTGGACGTACTGGGCCGCGTCGAGGAGTCCGCGTGAGCCTCTACGAACTCCTGCTGGAGCCGCTCAGCTACGACTTCATGCTCAGGGCGCTGGCGTCCACGCTCGTCGCCGCGGTGGTGTGCGCGGTGCTGTCCTGCTGGCTGGTGCTGATCGGCTGGTCGCTCATGGGGGACGCGGTTTCCCACGCCGTGCTGCCCGGCGTCGTGCTCGCCTACATCGTCGGCGCCCCGTTCGCGGTGGGGGCCATCGTGTTCGGGTTCCTCGCGGTGGCGCTCATCGGCGTCGTCCGCGACACCAGCCGCGTCAAGGAGGACGCCGCGATCGGCATCGTGTTCACCACGTTGTTCGCGCTCGGCCTGGTGCTGATCTCGGTGACACCGAGCCAGACCGACCTCAACCACATCATCTTCGGCAACCTGCTCGGCGTCGACGGCTCCGATCTGATCCAGATCGTGACGCTCGGCGTGCTCACCCTCGCCGTGCTGGTGCTCAAGCGGCGCGACTTCACGCTCTACGCCTTCGACCCCACGCACGCTCACGCCATCGGACTGAATCCCCGGCTGCTCGGCGCCGCGCTGCTGGGACTGCTCGCGCTGACGTCGGTCGTGGCGCTGCAGGTGGTCGGGGTCATCCTGGTGGTGGCGATGCTGATCATCCCCGGCGCGACTGCCTACCTGCTGACCGACCGGTTCGGCCGCATGCTCCTGATCGCACCGGCCTTCTCGGCGGTCGCCGCGGTGACCGGCCTGTACCTGAGCTACCACCTGGACACCGCGTCCGGCGGCATGATCGTGCTCGTGCAGGGCTGCGGTTTCGTGCTGGCTTACCTGTTCGGACCACGGCACGGCCTGGTCACCCGCCGGCTGCTGGCCCGCCGCCGGGCAGTTCGCTGATAGTGTCCTGCCGTGGTCGACAGGGCGCGAAGCAAGGTCGTACTGGGGGCGGTGCTCAGCTCGCTGCTGCTGACCGCCTTCGTCCCCGCGGTGGCCTGGGCGGAACCCCCGGCTGCCCTCGACGCCAGCTTTTCCGAACCCGACGGCAAGTGGCAGCCGTCGTTCGACTACGACACCGACGGCTGTTACCCGACCCCGGCCATCGGCCGGGACGGGAAGATCGCCGAGGGACTCAAGAACTCCGGCGCCCTCAACGGGCAGTGCCGGGACGAGCCGGATCTACGCAACACCAACTCCTACGCCCGCGCCAAGTGCGACAACGGCTGGTGTGCCTATCTCTACGACCTGTACTTCGAGAAGGACCAGGCCGTCCCCGGCATCGACGCGTTCGGCCACCGGCACGACATCGAGCACGTCGTGGTGTGGGTCAACAACGACGAGGCCAGGCACGTCTCCGTCTCCTGCCACGGCGGGTACTCGACCTATCCGCGGGACAGGGTGGCCTGGGACGGCACGCACGCCAAGATCGTCTACCACAAGGACGGCGCGAGCACCCACTGCTTCCGGCTGGCCGGCGCGGACGAGCAGCCGGAGAACCACCACGGCACCTGGCAGCGGCCGGCCCTGGTGAGCTGGAACAACTTCCCGGACGGCATCAGGGACAGGCTGACCGGCGCCGACTACGGCAAGGCCAGCCTCGCGATCAAGGACGGCGCCTTCGAGGACAACCTCGCCAAGGCCAAGCCGGAGGGCATCCCGTTCAATCCTCGCGGCTGAGCGAGGCCGCCGCCTCCAGGAGCATCCAGCCGCCGAGCTGGACCGAGAGGTCCCTGGCGACGTGGCCGGGGGGCGGCGGTGTCCCCGGCGACGGCTCCGTCCACTCCGGACTGAACAGCGGCCCCTCCGACGCGCCCTCCCAGCACGCGTCGGCGCTGTCGAGCACCAGCTGCCTGGCGACGCCGGCGGCGTCACCAGGCAGCTCGACGGCCGCCAGCGCCAGGTACCGCGCGAGGATCCCCGCGAACAGCCCGCCGTCGCCACCGCCCTGACCCCGCAGCACGCCGTCGACGGTGCACCGGTCGGCCACCGCGTGCACGGTCCGCACCGCCGCGTCCACTTCGGACAGTTCGAGGCAGGCGCCGAGGAAGACGCCCTGGCAGTAGGTGTAGACCAGTGCCACCAGTTCGCCGGTGTCCACCCGCAGGCCGTCCCAGACGATGCCGCTGTCCGGATCGACCAGCCGCTCCTCCATCCAGACCAGCAGCCGGGCCGCATGCTCACGTTCACCGACGCGTGCGTGCAGGATCGCGGCCGGACCGTTGGCGGGCACGTTCTTGAACCGGTCGCCCTTTCGCCACCAGATTCCGCCGCCCGCGTCGTCGGTCCAGCCGCCCCGCAGGTCGTCGACGAGCGTGCCGACCGCGTCGGGTTCCAGGCCCGCCCGGTGCAACGCCAGCCCCAGCCAGGCCATGTCGTCGTAGAAGTCGTTGGTCCACCGGCCGAAGTTACGCAGCCGGATGGTCCGCGCGAACCGCTCGATCGTCCGTGCCCGCGCGGGATCGGGCCTGCGCAGTTGTGCGTCGACGAGGCAGTCCAGCAGGTGTGCCTGCCACCAGTAGTTCCAGTGCCAGTGCACCCGGTCGCCGGCGCGGGGCGGCCACGCGCTGCGCCCGAGCACCGTGCCCGGAATTCCCCACAACCGTCGCAGGTGCCGTTCGGTGATCGCCCGTTCCGCGGCGTCCGCCCGCTGTGCGCTGTCCACCCGACCATCGTGCCTTGCCCCTGGACATACCGCTCGGTATGTTCAGGGCCGGAGGTGCCCGATGACCACCACCCACCACGTCACCTGCCCCCTGTGCGAAGCGACCTGCGGCCTGGACGTCAGCATCGACGGCGGCCGGGTGACCGGTGTGCGCGGCGACGCCGCCGACGTGTTCTCCGCCGGGTTCATCTGCCCCAAGGGCGCCTCGATCGGCGGACTGCACCACGACCCCGACCGGCTCCGCACACCACTGGTCCGCCGCGACGGCGAACTGGCCGAGGCGACCTGGGACGGGGCGTTCGCCGCCGTCGAGGCCGGCCTCCGCCCGATCCTCGCCGAACACGGCAGCGACGCGGTGGCCGTCTACGCGGGCAACCCCAGCGTGCACAACCTGGCCACCACGCTGTACGGCCGGGTGTTCTTCAAAGCGTTGGGCACCAAGAACTTCTACACCGCCAGCACCGTCGACCAGATGCCCAAGCACGTGTCGGTCGGGTACCTCTTCGGTGATCCGCTGGCCATTCCGGTGCCGGACATTGACCGCACCGGGCACCTGCTCATGCTCGGCGCGAACCCGCTGGTGTCCAACGGCAGCCTGATGACCGCGCCGGACATGCGTGGCAGGCTGCGTGCGCTACGGGCCCGCGGCGGCAAGCTCGTCGTCGTCGACCCGAAGCGCACCCGCACCGCGGAGTTCGCCGACGAGCACCACAGCATCCGTCCGGGCACCGACGCGTTGCTGCTGTTCGCGCTGGTCCACGTGTTGTTCGCGGAGAACCGGGTGAGCCTGGGCAGGCTGGACGGCCACGTCGCCGGGGTCGACGAGGTCCGCGAGCTGGCCCGGCCGTTCAGTCCCGCGGCCGTCGCGCCGGTGACCGGCATCGACGCCGCCGAGATCCGCCGGATGGCGGTGGAACTCGCCGACGCCGGGCAGGCCGTCGTCTACGGCCGGATCGGCACCACCACCCAGGCGTTCGGCACGGTGGCGAGCTGGCTCGTCGACGTGCTGAACGTCCTGACCGGCAACCTCGACACCCCCGGTGGCGCGATGTTCCCCCGCGCCGCGGCCGGACCGGGTGGACGGCGCAAGCCGTTCCGGACGGGCCGCTGGCACAGCCGGGTGCGCGGCTTTCCCGAGGCGTTCGGCGAACTGCCCGCCGCGACGCTGGCCGAGGAGATCACCACGCCGGGCGAGGGCCGGGTGCGGGCGCTGGTGACCGTCGCCGGCAACCCGTGCCTGAGCACGCCGAACTCCGACCGGCTCACCGCGGCCATCGGCGAGCTGGACTTCATGGTGTCGCTGGACGTCTACCGCAACGAGACCACCCGCCACGCCGACGTCATCCTGCCCGGGCCGGGGCCGCTGGAGCGTCCGCACTACGACCTGGCGCTGTACCAGAACGCGGTACGCAACGTGGCGAACTGGACGCCTGCCGCGCTGCCGACGGACCTTCCGCAGGAGTGGGAGACGCTGCTGCGGCTCACCGCGATCGTCACCGGCCAGGGCGCGGGCGCCGACATCGCCGCGCTGGACGACTTCGTCGCCGCCGGGATCGCGGGCCGGGCGGGCCTGGACGTCTCGGTCGCGGCCGGGCGCACCGGGCCGGAACGGCTGCTCGACCTGATGCTGCGGGCCGGGCCGTACGACCTGACCCTGGCCGACCTGGAAGCCGCCCCGCACGGCGTCGACCTGGGGCCGCTGACCCCGCGCATCCCCGACGTGCTGTGCACGGCGAGCGGGAAGATCGAGCTGGCCCCCGAAGCCGTCGTCGCCGACGTCCCCCGGCTCGCCGCCGAGCTGACCGGGCCGTCCGACCAGCTGGTGCTGATCGGGCGGCGCCAGCTGTCGTCGAACAACTCGTGGATGCACAACGTGGAAGCGCTGGTACGCGGCAAGAACCGGTGCACGGTCCAGGTGCACCCGGCCGACGCCTGCAGGCTCGGCCTCACCGAGGGCGGAGTGGCGACGGTCCGCTCGCGGGTGGGCAAGATCGAGGTGCCGGTGGAGGTCACCGACGCCATCCGGCCCGGCGTGGTGAGCATCCCGCACGGCTGGGGACACGCGGTCGAGGGCGTCACGACCAGGATCGCGGCGGCGCACCCGGGGGTGAACTCGAACCTCGTCACCGACGAGACGCTGCTCGACGCCCTGTCCGGCACTGCCGTGCTCAACGGCATCCCGGTCGAGGTCACGCCCGCCTGACTAGGCGCCGGGGCACCTGGGCGGCCGCCGCCAGCACGATGACCACGGTGCCGACGGTCAGCGCCGCGCCGTAGGTGCCCGTCGACACCGCGACGGTGTTCAGCAACGCGACCCCGAGCGCGCCGCCGAGCTGCTGTGCGGCGTTGAACGCGGCCGAAGCGGCACCGATGTCACGCGGCTCCATTCCGGACGTGGCGAGGCTGGCCGTCGGCGGCAGCACGCAACCCATCCCCAGGCCGGTGAGCAGGAGCGAGGGCACCAGGTACGGCCAGAACACACCGTCGGTCTGCTGACCGACGAAGGTGAGCACGAACGTCCCGATCGCGGCGGCCAGCAGGCCCGGCAGGACCAGCGCCACGGCGGGGACGCGGTGCTGCAACCGTCCGGCGAGCAGCGTCGCGGCCAGCAACGCGGCCGTCGCGTGGATGATCAACGTCATCCCGGCGGCGACCGGCGAGTACCCGAGCACGGTCTGCGCGTAGTAGCTCAGGAACAGGTAGTAGCCCATCATCGAGACGAACAGCAGGGTGATCGACGTGAACGCGGCACCGCGGGCGCGATCGGCCAGGATTCGCATGGGCAGCATGGGATTCGTGACCCGTAGCTCGACCGCGACGAACGCCACCAGCAGCAGGACGCCGAGCACGAGCAGACCGAGCACCGGCGGCGCCGTCCAGCCCAGCGACTCCGCCTCGGCGAAGCCGTAGACGAGCGCGCCGAAGCCCGCCGTGGACAGCAACGCGCCGGCGACGTCCAGCCGTCCGCCGCGAACGGGCTCGTCACGTGGCACGAACGTCGACAGCAGCAACGCCAGCAGCACGACCGGGACGTTGATGTAGAGACACCAGCGCCAGCTGAGGAACTCGGTCAGCAAGCCGCCCGCGACGAGCCCGACCGCCGACCCGGCGGCACCGACGGCGGCGAACACGCCGAACGCCCTGCCGCGCTCTCGCGGTTCGGTGAACGTGGTGGTGAGCAGTGACAGCCCGGCCGGCGCCAGCGCCGCGGCGAACACGCCCTGCAGTGCCCGCGCGGCGAACAGCATCTCCGGCGTGACGGCGGCGCCGCCCAGTGCGGACGCGGCGGCGAATCCGGCCAGCCCGGCCATGAACGTCCGCCGGTGGCCCAGCGCCGAGCTGATCCGGCCGCCGATCAGCAGCAGCCCGCCGAACGCCAGCGCGTACGCGGTGATCGCCCACTGCCTGGTCGCGTCGGTCATGCCGAGCGCGGCCTGCGCCGACGGCAGGGCGATGTTGACGATCGTGCCGTCGAGGACCACCAGTAGCTGGGCCGTACTGACGACGAGCAATGTAAGCCGCATCGTCCCCCCTAACGTCGGTTGGCTTACCTAACACTGTTAGACGCTACTACACTCGCCCGGGTGGATAACGTTCGGAGCCTGTGGCTGCGGCCGCGCAAGGCGCGGCGAGGAGAGCCGCCACTGACGCTGCCGCGCATTGCCGAGGCGGCGGTGGAGCTGCTCGACGCGGAAGGCATCGACCGGCTCACCATGCGCAGGCTCGCCGAGCGGCTGGCCATCTCGGCGCCGTCGCTGTACTGGCACGTCGACACCAAGGACGACGTGCTGGACCTGGCCGTCGACGCGATCTTCGGCGAGCTGACTCCGGCCCCGCGCGACGACGGCTGGCGCGCGAACGTCACCGAGGTGATCACGGCCTGGCGGACGATCCTGCTGCGGCACCCGTGGGCGGCGAGCGTTCCCGCGAGGCGCAGGCCGGCGATCGGCCCGAACTTCCTGTCCTGGATGGAACGGCTCCAGTCGGCGCTGGCCGCGGCCGGGTTCACCGGTCCCGATCTGGCCGCCGCGACCTGGGCGCTGTACAACCACGTGTTCGGCTCGGCGGCCGCGCAGACGGCGTTGACCATCTCGGCCGAGGAACGCCGGATCGCGCAGGAGAAGCTACGTACCGACGGCTTCCCCACGCTGGCCGCCAGCGGTTACTTCCACGACGACGACTGGGACGGTGGCTTCACCAGGGGACTGGGGTTCCTGCTCGACGGGCTGGAGCGGCAGGAGCGTGCTGAATCACCCGGCCCGTAGCGAGCGGCGATCCAGGCGCCGCCTCGCAAGGCGGAGGATCGCCCTCGTACTGGACGTACTCGGGCGATCCGACAACGCAGCGAGGCGCCGCCTGGGCGCCGCGCAGCAGGGCCGGGTGATTCAGCGCGCTCCTGGTCACCAGCTCTTCGTGAGATCGGCGTGCTGCCGGACCCAGGTGTGCATCACGATGCCGGCGGCGACCCCGACGTTGATCGACCGCGTCGTGCCGAACTGGGCGATGGACACCACCAGCGACGCCGCCGCGCTCGCCTCCGGCGAGAGGCCCGGGCCCTCCTGGCCGAACACCAGGACACAGTTTCGCGGCAGTTCCGCCGTTTCCAGCCGCTGGGCACCCGGCGTGTTGTCGACGGCGACCAGCGCGAGGTCCGCGGCGGCGGCGAACTCCACCAGGCCTGCCATCGTGTCGTGGTGGTGCAGGTGCTGGTAGCGGTCGGTCACCATGGCGCCACGGCGGTTCCACCGCCGCCTGCCGACGATGTGCACGGCCGCCGCCGCGAACGCGTTCGCCGTCCGGACCACCGTGCCGATGTTGTGGTCGTGCTGGAAGTTCTCGATGGCGACGTGGAAAGCGTGTCGCCGGGTGTCCACATCGGACACAATGGCTTCGCGGCGCCAGTACCGGTAGGCGTCGACGACGTTGCGGCGGTCGCCCTCGGCGAGCAGGTCGGGGTCGTAGCGCTCGTCACCGGGCCACTCGCCCTGCCACGGCCCGACCCCCACCTCGGGCGACGTGCCCCACTCGCTCGGACCGGTCACCTGACCGCCATCCGCTGCCCGACCTCCAGCAGCAGGTCGGCGGTGGCCAGGAGCACCTGCTGCTGGGTGACGTGCCCGGGGAAAGCCACGGCGATGTCCCGGTCACCGAAGAAGAAGATCCGCTCCTGCACCCGGGGGTCGACGGCCAGCAGGTCGGCCAGCGCCGGGTTGATGGTGGCCCGCGCGGACTGGTCGTCGCGGGCGTGAATGTGGAAGCGGGTGTCGAAACCCGGGTGACCGACCTGCCGGTCGCTCGCCAGGAAGTTGGTCCAGGACATGCCCTGCGCGGTCAGCACGACGTGCGGTCCGGGGACCGGCCGCGGCATCAGCAGCACGGTCATGACCTGCCGGACCTCCACCATCCGCTGGACGTTGCGGAAGCTGATCTGAACGATCTGGATCGGCACGCCACGCCAGGCGCCGGACAGCTGGGTGCCGACGTGGATGCCGTACCCGTTGCCGGAGCCGAAGGTGTCGTTCACCCTCGGCAGGCGGGCGTGGATGTCGATGGCCTGCCGGTCGATCTGCCAGCCGTAGGTGGCGGCCATCGTCTGCACGATGTCGACGTGCCTGGCTGCCCCGGCCTGGTGCCTGGGCCGCTGGATGATCACGTAGACCACGGCGACGACGACGATGACGACGAGCGCGACCACCAGGATGACGATTCCCACGGGTGGACACTATCCCGTCGGATCTTGAGCGATCCTGAAGTCACCCCGCCGGGCGGACCCGGCGGGCCGGGCCCTCGTCGGAGTCCTGCTCGTGGCGGTGCCGCCAGTGCACGTAGGCCCCGATGTAGGACAACACCAGCACCGCCGCGGCCACACCCGCGACGACCGGGAGCATGTCCTTGGGGAAGATCGTGTCGTAGAGGTAGTACTCGTTGAATCCGCCGGGCAGCGGCCCCAGTCCCTGCAGGCCGCGGAAGTAGTCCTCCAGCGCGGTCAGTGGGCACGGGATCGGGAAGACGTTCACCGCGACGCCCCACGCGGCGAAGAAGACGTGCACGAACACCGTCTTGGGCCAGCGCCACGCCAGGAACCCGCCCAGCCCGATGTACAGCAGAGCGAGGATGTGCAGCGCGACGGTCGCCTTGGCGAGCAATGCGGCCATGTTCCAACGCCCCCCTCGTCCCTTCACGTCCCCCTTACATCTCCAACGTACCTGTACCGGA
Source organism: Amycolatopsis suaedae (assembly GCF_004214935.1). Taxonomy (GTDB): domain Bacteria; phylum Actinomycetota; class Actinomycetes; order Mycobacteriales; family Pseudonocardiaceae; genus Amycolatopsis; species Amycolatopsis suaedae. The sequence goes on along the minus strand of NZ_SFCC01000002.1, from coordinate 317,602 downwards.
TACCCGTTTGTCGACAAGAAATCCCGCCGCCGCCCGGTCGGGAGGCGGCGGGAACCCAATCGTTACTGAACGCGATCGCTGGACTGGTCGTTGTCGTCATCGTCGGCGATGTGCACGTCACTGACCGCGATGTTCACCTCGACGACCTCCAGCCCGGTCATCGTCTCGACGGCGCCGATCACGTTGCGTCGCACCGAACGGGCCACATCGGCGATGGCGACGCCGTACTCGACCAGCAGCTGCAGGTCGATCGCGGCCTGCTTCTCGCCGACCTCGACGGAAACGCCCTGGCCGACGCTGGCGCTGGCACCCGGAATGCGCTCACGCAGCGCGCCGAACGCGCGGGCGGCACCACCGCCCAGGTCGTGCACCCCACTGACCTCCCTGGCGGCGAGGCCGGCGATCTTCTGCACGACGGTGTCGGCGACCGTGGTGGCGCCCTGGTCGGTGACCAGCTCGCCGGTCTTGGTGGTGACGGACTTCTGCTCGGTGGTGGCAGCCATGTGGTCCTCCAGTGTTTCGGTTGGTACTGGAAGGACCCGCCGGCGGGACGGGGCTCACTGTGACCCCTGCCTCACCTCCGCCAGCCCCACCACCACCTCAACGGTGACGCTCCGCGTCGCTGCCTCATTCGAAAGCGGTTCCGTCAATATCCGTGACAAGCAGGGTCAGCGGCAGGTGTTCCCACGCCGTCCCCGCGAGCGCGCCACGCAACAGGCCGGTGGCCTGGTCCAGCAGCGGCGGCAGCGGAAGTGCCATGGCCACCAGCCTGACCCGCACCCGGTCCGGGTCGATCTCGACGGCCGCCGTCTCACCACCCAGCAACGGCACGGCCGGGCGCAGTCCCGGCACCTCCGCGAGCGCCCGCAGCAGCCGCTCGGCGGCCTCGGTGGACGTCATCGGGACACCTCGATGTCCATGATGGACACCGAAACGGCGTCGACGGCCAGCCCGGTCTGGGTGGCGACGGCTCGCGTCACCGCACGCTGCACGGCCTGCCCGACGGCAGCCGCCTGGTCGAACCCACTGGTCACCAGGTCGATCTGGATGGTGACCGCGTCCTCGCCGATCCGCACCCGCACGCCGTCGGCCGGCGCGGGTGTCATGCCCTGCCAGCGCTGCCGGATCGTGCGGCCCCAGTCGGCCACCAGCCCCACCAGGCCCGGCTCCAACCGGACCACCCCGGAAACGGCGGCGGCCGCACGCGCGGCGACGCTCGCCACCACCGCCTCACCGATCACGTATTCGGTGTGTGCCACGGCTGTCATGAACCGTCGGATCCCCCGTCGTAGATGTCGTCCAGAACGAGGTCGAGTTCCGTGATCCGCAGCCCCACCCGTGCCGTCGCCGCGGCGGATACCCGCTCCCGCACCTGGTCCAACGCCGCACCGCCGTCGACGATGCGAACGTCCACCGCGAGGGTGAGTTCCACGCGCACGAGGTGCTCACCCGAATCGCCGCTGCCCAGCACCCGGACCCGGCAGCGCCGCGCCCGCACGCCGTCGACCTGGTCGGCGGCGAACCGCAGGACCACGGCCACCGCGGCCTCGCTGACGTCGACCTGGCCCGGCTCGGGCGTCGGCAGCCGGACCAGATGACCCCGGCGGGCCTCGGCCCGTACGGCATTCATGATCTTGCCGAGAAGATCCGGGGGTGGCTGCTCCACTTCGGCGGCCATTTCCCTGGTGGCCGACCGCAGGGCCAGCAGGCTCTCGCTCGCGGTCCGGCAGTGCGGGCAGTCCAGCTCGTGTGCGTCGGCGTGCCCGGACTCGATCTCGTCCAGCCGCTCCCACACCTGGTCGAGGTCCCTGTCGCAGGGCAGTTCGTAGTTCAGCGCCATGGCTTCATCACCTCCGCCAGTTGCGCTCGTGCCCGCGAGATCCGGCCGCGCACGGCGGTCTCACCGGAGCCGACGACCTCGGCGATCTCCTGGTACGACCGGCCGTGCACTTCTCTCAGCAACCAGCATGCCCGCTGTTCCGGCGTGAGCCGTTGCAAGGCGTCGGCGAGCGCGGACAGCTGAGCGCTGACCTGCGCGGCGTCCTCCGGGCGGATGTCGGTACGTGGCGAGGGCGCCTCGTCCAGCTCGACCTCGGCCGTCGGCTTGCGACCGCGGATGAGGTTCAGGCACCGGTTGGTCGCCGTGCGGTAGAGCCAGCCGACGAACGCGGCGTCCTCCCGCAGCCGGGGCAGTGCCCGCCAGGCGGCGAGGAACACCTCCTGCACGACGTCCTCGGCGTCGCCGGTGCTGGCCAGCATGCGCACGGCCAGCCGGTAGATCGGGCCCTGGTAGCGGCGGACCAGCTGTTCGTAGGCAGCCGTATCGCCCTCGCGAGCCCTGCTCACGAGGGTGACGTCGTCCAGTGGTGGCGCGGTCGTTCCCGTCATCGCACCTGTTCGGACACCGTCGGCGGCCACAGCTCACGCTCTCCGGCTCAGGTGAGACCCAGGTCACTCAGGCCGAGGAGGTAGCGGTAGGGCAGGCCCTCCTTCTCGATGGCCTCCCTGGCGCCCGTGTCGCGGTCCACCACGGTGGCAACGCCGACCACGGTGGCCCCGGCCTCCTCCAGCGCCTGCACGGCGGTCAGCACGCTGCCGCCGGTGGTCGAGGTGTCCTCGACGGCCAGCACCCGCTGGCCGGTGACCTCGACGCCCTCGATCCGGCGCTGCATACCGTGAGCCTTCGCCTCCTTGCGGACCACGAACGCGTCCAGCACCATCCCGTCGCCGGACGCCGAGTGCAGCATGGCGGCGGCCACTGGGTCGGCACCGAGGGTGAGCCCGCCGACCGAGACGTAGTCCCAGTCCGCGGTGAGCTGACGCAGCAGCTTGCCGATCAGCGGCGCGGCAGCGTGGTGCAGCGTCGAACGGCGCAGGTCGACGTAGTAGTCGGCCTGCTTGCCTGACGAGAGGGTCACCTTCCCGTGCACCACGGACAACTCGGTGACCAGCCTGGCGAGCTCGAGCTTCGCCGCGGGATCAACAACGGGGTTCGCCACGGCCGTCATTCTCACACGCCCGGTTCGCGGGTGTTGACGCGCGACCCGACGGCCCGCATCAGGCCACGCGGGATCAGGCCGAGCAGGGCGACCACCGCCTTGTACTGCGGGCTGGGGACCGAGACGACCTTGCCGCGGCGCAGGTCGGCCAGCGACCCTGCGACGACCTGCTCGACGTCCAGCCAGAGGAATCCGGGCCCGACCTTCTTGACCCCGGCCCGCTCGTGGAACTCGGTGTGGGTGAAGCCGGGGCACAGCGCCTGCACCCGGACGCCGGTGCCACGCAGCTTGCCCGCGACGCCCTCGGAAAAGGCGATCACCCAGTTCTTGCTCGCGGTGTAGGTGGCCTCGTGGCCGGACATGAACCCGGCGACGCTGGCGACGTTGATGATGTCGCCGCGTCCCCGCGCGACCATGGTGTCCGCCGCGACCTTGGTCAGCCGCAGCACGGCGACCACGTTGATCTCCAGCTGCCGCTGCATGTCCTCCAGCGGGGTGTCCGGGAACTCGCCGGGCAGGCCGATGCCCGCGTTGTTGACCAGCAGGTCCACCGGCCGTTCGGTGAGCCGGGACTCCACCACCGCCCGGCCGTCCACTGTGGACAGGTCGGCGGGCAGGACCTCGACGTCGACCGGCAGCCGGCCTGCCGTTTCCCGCAGGCGCGCCTCGTCGCGGGAGACCAGCACGAGGTCGTAACCCTTCGCGGCGAGCTGGCGGGCGAACTCGGCACCGATGCCCGCGGTGGCTCCGGTGATCAGGGCGGTAGGCATGAGCGCAGGTTAGTGGTTCTGCTGCGGTGGTGCGCTCTCCTGCGGCGGCTGCCAGTGCCTGCCGCCGCCCGCGGTGCCGGTGTACTCCTCGTCGAACGGGTCGACGATGTCGGCGATCTCACCGAGGTCACGCAGCAGCCGCTCCAGCCGCGACGGGCCGGCGTTGGCGGCCACACTGGCCAGCACCCACTCGCTCTCCAGCCAGCAGACGCCGACGTCGCCGCCGAGCGCGTCGGCCGCGTCGACGAGGTCCTGGGTGATCACCCTGCGAGCCGCCTCGGAGTCGTCGGCGAACGCGTAGCGCTGCCCGACCGGGCCCAGCAGCTCGGGCATCTCGGCCCGCTGGAACGGCACGCTGGCCAGCCACAGCTCGACCAGCGCCTCGTGCACCCGGTTGCACCGGACGGCGACGACCACCGCCGGGATCTGGCCGTCGGCCTCGATGTCGAAGACGAACACCGGGCGACGGCCGTCGGAGGTGAACGTGGAGCCGGCGACGACGTTGACCGCCACCTCGGCGCCGAAGTACCCGATGGCGCCGCCGGACCACTGCCGGGCCAGCCGGTCGTCCTCCTCGGCGAACTCCCACCCGCGCAGGTCGGCCCAGCGCATTCGCTCCCGGTTGCGGGAGCCCTCTCTGGCCCGGTCGGCAGCGAGCAGGCCTAGCCCCGCCACCAAGGCGACGGCGGCGACGACGAACCAGATCCACGCCGGAATACCCACGCAACCAGCGTATCCCCCCGGCGCGGGCGACCAAGATCGCCCGCGCCGTGTCGCGTCATCCGTTAGTGGAACGGCTTACTTCGAGGGCGTTGCCGGCGCTGTCCAGCATGTCGACCCGGACCGTGTCACCGTCCCGGATCTCGCCGGAGAGCAGCAGCTTGGCCAGCTGGTCGCCGATCGCCGACTGCACCAGCCGCCGCAGCGGACGGGCGCCGTAGATCGGGTCGAATCCGTTCAGCGCCAGCCACTCCTTCGCGCTGTCGGTGACGTCCAGCGTCAGCCTGCGCTGGGCCAGCCGCTGCGCGAGCCGCTCGATCTGGATGTCGACGATCGAGGTCAGCTGCTCGGTGTCGAGCGAGTGGAACACGACGATGTCGTCGAGGCGGTTCAGGAACTCCGGCTTGAAGTGCCGCTGGACCACCGCCATGACGGCGTCGCTGCGCTGCCGCTCGTCGAGCGCGGCGTCGGCGATGGCCTGCGAGCCGAGGTTGGACGTCAGCACCAGGATGGTGTTGCGGAAGTCCACCGTGCGGCCCTGACCGTCGGTGAGCCTGCCGTCGTCGAGCACCTGCAGCAGCACGTCGAACACGTCGGGGTGCGCCTTCTCCACCTCGTCGAGCAGCACGACGCTGTACGGCCGCCTGCGCACCGACTCGGTGAGCTGGCCGCCCTGGTCGTAGCCGACGTACCCGGGCGGCGCGCCGACCAGCCGGGCCACGCTGTGCTTCTCGCTGTACTCGCTCATGTCGATGCGGGTCATCGCGCGCTCGTCGTCGAACAGGAACGCCGCGAGCGCCTTGGCCAGCTCGGTCTTGCCGACACCGGTGGGGCCGAGGAACAGGAACGAGCCGGTCGGCCGGTCCGGGTCGGCGACGCCCGCCCTGGTGCGGCGCACCGCGTCGGAGACGACCTTGACGGCGTCGGCCTGGCCGATCACCCGCCTGCCGATCTCCTCCTCCATGCGCAGCAGCTTGCCGGTCTCGCCCTCCAGCAGGCGGCCTGCCGGGATGCCGGTCCACGCGCTGACCACGTCGGCGACGTCGTCCGCGCCGACCTCCTCCTTGAGCATGACGTCGGCCTTGACGGCGTCCTCGCTGGCGGCCGTCGCGGCCTCCAGTTCCTTCTCCAGCGCCGGGATCCGGCCGTAGCGCAGCTCGGCTGCCCTGCCGAGGTCGGCGTCGCGCTCGGCGCGGTCGGCCTCGCCCCGCAGCTGCTCCAGCTGCTCCTTCAGCTCGCGGACCTTCTCGATCGAGCCCTTCTCGTTCTGCCAGCGCGCGGTCAGCGCGGACAGCTCCTCCCGCTTCTCGGCCAGCTCGGCCCGCAGGGCCACCAGCCGTTCCCGCGACGCGGCGTCGTCCTCCTTGTCGAGGGCCATCTCCTCGATCTCCATGCGGCGCACGGCCCGCTCGACCTCGTCGATCTCGACCGGCCGGGAGTCGATCTCCATGCGCAGCCGGGACGCGGCCTCGTCGACCAGGTCGATGGCCTTGTCCGGCAGGAAGCGCGCGGTGATGTAGCGGTCGGACAGCGTGGCCGCCGCGACCAGCGCGGCGTCGGTGATGCGCACACCGTGGTGGACCTCGTAGCGCTCCTTCAGCCCACGCAGGATGCCGATGGTGTCCTCCGTCGACGGTTCGCCGACCAGGACCTGCTGGAAGCGGCGCTCCAGTGCGGCGTCCTTCTCGATGTGCTGGCGGTATTCGTCCAGCGTGGTGGCGCCGACCATGCGCAGCTCGCCGCGGGCCAGCATCGGCTTGATCATGTTGCCCGCGTCCATGGCGCCCTCGCCGGTCGCGCCGGCGCCGACGATCGTGTGCAGCTCGTCGATGAACGTGATGACCTGGCCCGCCGAGTCGGTGATCTCCTTCAGCACGGCCTTCAGCCGCTCCTCGAACTCACCGCGGTACTTCGCGCCGGCCACCATCGACCCCAGGTCCAGTGCGACGACCCGCTTGCCGCGCAGCGACTCCGGCACGTCACCCGCGACGATGCGCTGGGCCAGGCCCTCGACGATGGCCGTCTTGCCGACGCCGGGCTCGCCGATCAGCACCGGGTTGTTCTTCGTGCGCCGCGACAGCACCTGGACGACGCGGCGGATCTCGGCGTCCCTGCCGATGACCGGGTCCAGCTCGCCCGCGCGGGCGCGCGCGGTCAGGTCGACGCCGTACTTCTCCAGCGCTTTGAACGTGCCCTCCGGGTCCGGGCTGGTGATCCGGGCCGAACCGCGGACCTTCGTGAACGCCTCGCGCAGGGCCTCCGGGGTGGCGCCGTGGCGCTGCAGCAGGTCGCGCACGTTGCCGCCCTCGGCGGCGAGCCCGACCAGCAGGTGCTCGGTGGAGACGTACTCGTCACCGAGCTCGGTGGCCAGCTTCTGGGCGTGCGTCAGCGACTTCAGCGCGTGCCGGTCGAACTGGGGCGTGGACACGGTCGCGCCGGTGGCCGAGGGGAGCGCCTGGGTGAGCGGCTCCAGCTCCTTGCGTACCTGCTCGGGGTCGGCTCCGACCGCCGTCAGCAGGGGGCCGGCCAGGCCGTCGCCCTGCGCCAGCAGCGCGCCGAGCAGGTGCGGCGGCGCGATGTCCGGGTTGCCGGCGACCGTCGCCGCCTGCGCGGCGGACGAGATCGCCTGCTGGGTCTTGGTTGTCGGGTTGAAAGCGTCCATCCCCTACCTCGTCTAGGTGTGTGCCTGTGGGTTCCAGAGTCCCGTAAGTGGTTCCACCATGCACAACGTCAGGAAAGTTGAGCCTGTTCCGCTCAACCCTGACTTTGACGGTGGGCACCCACATGATCACCATTGGTGAAAAGGGCTCTGACCAGGTGATACATCGCACTACCGGCGGGTCATGACCACCCGTCCGGAGCAACTCTGGGTGCATTAGCCCCGAGCGCGGTTACCCTCCGAGAGGGGCGCCGACCCCGCCTGGGCCAAATGAACTAACGCAGGCCGAAGATTATTCGCCAGGTCGCGACAGAGCTGGCAGACCGCTGGCCTGCCCCAGTCGGCGGAAGCCGTACGGCCGGGCACTACTGAATAATCCAGGCCACAATCATGCCGCCCCCGACCCGCGCGGCCTGGTGAACACGCCGAGCAACCACATGGAGTTTGTGACCCGACAGCGATGACAGCAGAACCGGTCAGCCCCGTCCCGAGGACCACCCCGCGCAGGGAGGCGCCGCCCGCCGTCACGGCGATGGTGCGGCTGATCCGTGACAGCTGGGCGAAGGCCGAGCCGTACACCCCGGAGATCTCGCAGTTCTTCTACGGGATGCTGTTCACGCTCGCCCCGGCCACCCGCGACTTCTTCCCGATCAACATGGAGGTCCAGCGCGGCCGCCTGGTGCGGGCGCTGGTGCACATCGTCCAGATGGTCGACCGGCCCGACGACCTGCTGCCGTTCCTGCGGCAGCTCGGCCGTGACCACCGCAAGTTCGGCGTCATCCCCGACCACTACGAGGCTGTCGGCACGGCGTTGCTGGCCTCGCTGAAGACCCAGCTCGGCCCGGACTGGACGCCCGCCGTCGAGCGGGCGTGGGCCGAGGCCTTCACCATCATCGCCCGGTTCATGCAGGACGCCGCAGCCAAGGACGAGTACCCGGCGTCGTGGACCGCCACCGTCACCGACCACCGCAGGCTCACCTGGGACCTCGCGCTGGTCCGGGTCGAGCCGGAAGGCCAGGTGCCGTACCAGGCCGGGCAGTACCTGAGCGTCGAGGTGCCGCAGCGGCCGCGGCTGTGGCGCTACCTGTCCCCGGCCAACGCGCCCCGGCCCGACGGGTCCATCGAGTTCCACGTGCGGGCCGTCGAGGGCGGCTGGGTCTCGCGGGCCGTCGTCAGCCACACCCAGCCCGGCGACGTGTGGCGGCTGGGCCCGCCACTGGGCAGGCTCTCGGTCGACCGGGAAGCGGGCAGGGACGTGCTGATGGTCGCGGGCGGCACCGGCGTCGCCCCGTTGCGTGCGTTGATCGACGACCTCGCGCAGTGGGGCGAGAACCCGAAGGTCCACCTGTTCTACGGCGGCCAGACCCGCGAGGACCTGTACGACCTGGAGGAGCTGCGCTCGCTGGCGGCGGTCAACCCGTGGTTGAGCGTGGTTCCGGTGGTGGAGAAGGGCCCCGCCCTCTCCGGCGGCGAGGAAGGCACCCTCGCCGAGGCGGTCACCCGGCACGGCGCCTGGCCCAAGCACGACGTGCTGGTGTCCGGCTCGCCGGCGATGATCCGGGCGACCGTGTCGCGCATGCTCGTCGCGGGCACCGCGCTGGACCAGATCAAGTACGACCCGTTCACGATCGACTGACCACCGGGCGAAAGCTCGTGAAGGCCACCTTCATTACGTGAGACGCGAGCCCCGGCAAAGTCGGGAGTCGTGGTGCGGGAGCGTGAAGTTCGCGTGCCGGAGCGTGGAACTCGCGTGCACGACGGTGGGACTCGCGGGTGTGGAACGTGCAACTCGCGCGGGGCGAGGGGCGGACTCGCACGCGGGGTCAGCGGCGGGGGCGGGGCTTCCAGACGACGAGCGCCGTCTGCTGGCGCATGGGGACCAGGTCCTTGCGGTAGGAGGCGTGCACGGCCGCGGCCGCCTGCTCGGCGGCGGCGTAGGCGCCTGCCAGTTCCTCGGTCAGCTCGGCCACCCGGGAGCGCAACGCGTCGACCTGGTTTTCCAGGTCGATGATCCGCTTGATCCCGGCGAGGTTGACGCCCTCCTCCTGGGACAGCTTCTGCACCTCGCGCAGCAGCGCGATGTCGCGCAGCGAGTACCGCCGGCCGCCCCCGGCCGTGCGGCCGGGGGAGACCAGCCCGAGCCGGTCGTAGGAACGCAGCGTCTGCGCGTGTAGCCCGGACAGTTGCGCCGCAACGGAAATGACGAAAACCGGGGTGTCCTCGTCGGCCCCCTGCGGCATTCCTCCCGGCACACCGGACCCGAACATCGCTCAGCCCCTTCAGCTCCGCTCAGCCAGCATTTTGGTGATCTCAGGACGCGGGTCGTGCTGCTTCGACGCCTCGGCATACGCCTCGAGCGCCGCCCGCGCCTCGTCGTCGAGCTTCGCGGGCACCGCGACCTGGAGGGTGACCAGCAGGTCGCCCTGCGTGCCGTCGCGTTTGGTGATGCCCTTGCCCCGCACCCGCAGCGTCCGTCCGCTGGACGTGCCCTGCGGCACCTTCACCGACACCTTGCCGTCCAGTGTCGGCACGGCGATGGTGCCGCCGAGTGCCAGCTCGGTGAACGTCACCGGAACCGCGATGGTCAGGTCGTTGCCGGACCTGCCGAACACCGGGTGCGGGCTGACGTGCACCCGCACGTAGAGGTCACCGGCCGGCGCACCCGCGCGACCGGGCTCACCCTGACCGGCCAGCCGGATTCGCTGGTCGTCGTCGACACCCGGCGGGATCCGGACGGTCAGCGTCCTGGTCCGGGTGCTGATGCCCTCACCCGCGCACTCCGGGCACGGGTCGTCGATGATCTTGCCCCGGCCACGGCAGTCGCGGCACGGCTCGGAGAACGCGAACGCCCCCTGGCTGCGGCTGACCAGACCGTTGCCACCGCAGGTGGCACAGGTCCGCGGGCTGGTGCCGGGCTTGGCCCCGCTGCCACCACAGGTGGCACACGTCGCCGGGCTGGACAGCCGCAGCGGCAGCGTCGCGCCCTTGACGGCTTCGACGAAGTCGATCCGCACGTCGGTCTCGACGTCAGCACCGCGCTGCGGACGGTTCGCCGTCGCACCCGCGGCACCACCCCGGCGGCCGAACAGGCCGCCCAGGATGTCGCCGAGGCCGCCGAACCCGCCGGAGCCGGCCGACGCCTGACCGAACAGGTCGCTCAGGTCCGGACCACCGGCGCCACCGGCACCGGGGAACCCGAAGCCACCCGCTCCGCCCGAACCGAACAGCCTGCGGGCCTCGTCGTACTCCTTGCGCTTGCCGGGGTCGGACAGCACGCCGTACGCCTCGGACACGGCCTTGAACTTCTGTTCGGCCTTGTCGTTGCCCGCGTTGGCGTCCGGGTGATTCTCCTTGGCCAGCTTGCGGTAGGCGCGCTTGATCTCGTCCGACGTGGCGTCGGAGGAGACACCCAACTCGCGGTAGAAGTCCTTACCGATCCACTCCCGTGCACTCATGCCGGATGTCTCCTCCCTCCCGAACCTCTCCTACTACTTCTGCGCGTTCTCATCGAGCGGCAGCTCGCCGGACTGCGAAGCCTCGAGCGGCGGATCCGGCTGTTCGGGCTCCGGCTCGTGGTCGGTGACGCCCACCAGCGCCGCCCGAAGCACCCGCTCGCCGAACTTGTAGCCCCGGCGCATGACGAGTGTGACCGTCGGCCCGTCCACCTTCGGTGAGGTGTCGTGCTGCACGGCCTCGTGCACGCTCGGGTCGAAGGGATCACCCTCCGAGCCGAACGGCTCGAGCCCGGCACGCTCCAGGCTGGCGACCAGCTTGTCGGCCACCGCCTTGAACGCACCGGTGAGGTCGCCGTGCTGCTCGGCCCGCTCCAGGTCGTCCAGCAGCGGCAGCAGGTCGCCGACCACGGACGCCTTGGCGGAAGCCGCCACGGCCTCGCGGTCCCTGTCGACCCTGCGGCGGTAGTTGGTGTACTCCGCCTGCAGCCGCTGCAGGTCTGCCGTGCGCTCCTCGAGCTGCTTCTCCAGATCGGAAACCGGAGCCACCGACTCGTCCACAATGGACTCGCCGAGGGACGGGCCGGAGGTGCCCTCCGCGGCGGGCACCTCCTGGGCCTCCTCCTCGACCGGCGCGCGCAGTTCGCCCGTCACCGGGTCGATCTTGCGACGGTCGTTGACCACGACTCGCGGCTCCTCCGGGTCCTCGGCCCTGTGCTTCGGGCCGTTCTCGCGGTCCGCGTTACCGGTCACTTCTTACCGCCCTCACCCGGCTTCGAGTCCTCGTCCACGATCTCGGCGTCGACCACGTCGTCGGCCTTCGCGCCACCGGCGTTCGCACCGGCGTCGCCCGCACCACCCGCGGCAGCACCCTCGGCACCGCCCTGGGCCTGCGCGTTGGCGTACAGCGAGGTGGCCAGCTCCTGCGAGGCGCTGTTCAGCTTCTCGATGGACTCCCGGATCCGGGTGGAGTCGGTGCCCTTGAGTGCCTCGTTCGCCTCGTCGATCGCGGTCTTGACCTTGCCCTTGAGCTCGTCGGGCAGCTTGTCCTCGTTGTCCTTGACGAACTTCTCGGTCTGGTAGACCAGCGTCTCGGCCTGGTTGCGGGTCTCGGCCTCCTCGCGGCGGGCCTTGTCCTCCTCCGCGTGCGCCTCGGCGTCCTTGACCATGCGCTCGATGTCCTCCTTCGGCAGCGCGGAGCCACCGGTGATGGTCATCGACTGTTCCTTGTTGGTGCCGAGGTCCTTCGCGGTCACGTGCACGATGCCGTTGGCGTCGATGTCGAAGGTGACCTCGATCTGCGGCACGCCACGCGGCGCGGGCGGCAGCCCGGTCAGCTCGAACATGCCGAGCTTCTTGTTGTGCGCGGCGATCTCCCGCTCACCCTGGAACACCTGGATCTGCACCGACGGCTGGTTGTCGTCCGCGGTGGAAAAGATCTCCGAACGCTTGGTCGGGATCGTCGTGTTGCGCTCGATGAGCTTGGTGAACACGCCACCCTTGGTCTCGATGCCCAGCGACAGCGGGGTCACGTCCAGAAGCAGGACGTCCTTGACCTCACCCTTGAGCACACCGGCCTGCAGGGCCGCGCCGACGGCGACGACCTCGTCCGGGTTCACGCCCTTGTTCGGCTCACGGCCGCCGGTCAGCTCCTTGACCAGCTCGGCCACGGCCGGCATGCGGGTGGAGCCACCGACGAGGACCACGTGGTCGATGTCGCTGACCGAGATGCCCGCGTCGCGGATGACGTTGTTGAACGGCGCCTTCGTGCGGTCGAGCAGGTCGGAGGTGATCCGCTGGAACTCGGCCCTGGACAGCGTCTCGTCAAGGAACAGCGGGTTCTTGTCCGCGTCGACGGTGATGTAGGGCAGGTTGATGCTGGCGCTGTTCGAGCTGGACAGCTCGATCTTCGCCTTCTCGGCTGCCTCGCGGATGCGCTGCAGCGCCATCTTGTCCTTGGTCAGGTCGATGCCGTTGGCGGCCTTGAACTTGTCGACCAGCCAGGTGACGATGCGCTCGTCCCAGTCGTCACCACCGAGGTGGTTGTCACCCGAGGTGGCCCGCACCTCGACGACACCCTCACCGATCTCCAGCAGCGAGACGTCGAAGGTACCGCCACCGAGGTCGAAGACCAGGATGGTCTGCTCCTTCTCGCCCTTGTCCAGCCCGTAGGCCAGCGCCGCGGCGGTGGGCTCGTTGACGATGCGCAGGACGTTGAGGCCGGCGATCTGGCCTGCCTCCTTGGTGGCCTGCCGCTGGGCGTCCTCGAAGTACGCCGGGACGGTGATCACCGCGTCGGTGATCTCCTCGCCGAGGTAGGCCTCCGCGTCGCGCTTGAGCTTCATCAGCACGCGGGCGCTGATCTCCTGCGCGGTGTAGGCCTTGCCGTCGATCTCCTGCTTCCAGTCGGTGCCGATGTGCCGCTTGACCGACCGGATGGTGCGGTCCACGTTGGTGACCGCCTGGTTCTTCGCCGGCTGCCCGGTCAGCACCTCGCCGTTCTTGGCGAAGGCGACGACGGACGGGGTCGTGCGAGAACCCTCCGAGTTGGCGATGACCGTCGGCTCGCCGCCCTCAAGGACGGCGACGACCGAGTTGGTCGTGCCGAGGTCGATGCCGACCGCTCGCGCCATGGTGTGTTCCCTCCTGTGTGATGCCGTGGTGCGTGCTGCCACAGTTGAGCGCACGCCGCTCAGGGTTTCTAGTCGGAGCCGCCGCCCGAGTCAACCAGACTTGAGCGAGCCCGACTCAACCTTCCTGCCAGTCTAACGAGCCACCTGCCCGGCTTGTTCCCGGCAGCGCAGATCAGCCGGGACATTTCCGCTGACCAGGTACTCTGCTTCCCTCGACCGGGCGCATGCCGAGTTGTAGGTGGCGGTGTGGCCGTCGGCCTCGGCGATCAGCAACGCGGAGTTCTCGATCGTCCCGGCCAGGCCACGGGCCCACGCCAGCGGTGTGGCGGGGTCGTGGGTGGTGCTCGCCACGAGGATCGGACCGGTTCCCTTGATCGGGTGATCCTGGGGAGGGTTACCCGGGCGCACCGGCCAGCCCACACACCCGGCGGTGAAATCCCAGAACTCGACGTACCGCCAGGTTCGCGGTGCCACGGCCTTCATCAGGTCGCCGGTGATCCGCATGTCCGCGGCCCCGATGAACGGCGCGGGGAAGTCGTGACAGCCCACCGCCCGGTAGGCCGCGTAGCTGGGATGCCCGAAGACGGTGGCCGCGGTCAGGTCCTTCGCATCCGGCTGGGCGTCGGTCGCCTTGGCCAGCGCCTGCGACAGGACCGGCCACGCGCCCTTGATTCCGAGCAACCCGTAGACGCCGGCACTGGCCTCCTCCGCCGTCACCGGGCGGTCGAGTGCCGACGACGGCAACCGGCCCGCTTCGGCCTGGGCCATCAGCCGGTCGTGGTCGGCCAGCACGTCGCGCCCGCGCAGGGCGCAGTCGGCGGCACCCGCGCACCAGGCGGCGAACCGGTTCAGTGCCTGCTCGCCCGCTGCTGCCTCCTCCAGGATGACCTGACGCGTCGGTCGGCCGTGGTCGGCGGCCCCGTCCAGCACCATGGCCCGCACCCGCTGCGGGTACTTCGACGCGTAGACCGCGCCCAGCTCGGTGCCGTAGGAAAGGCCGAGCCAGTTGATCTTCTCCTCGCCCAGCGCGACCCGGATGTCCTCGATGTCGTCGGCCGCGTTGCCGGTGTCCACCCGGTCCAGCAGCGGCCCGGTCCGGGCCAGACAGTCCTCTCCCGCCGCGCGGTTCTGCATGGCGAGCCGGTCGTACTCGGCCTTCGTCCGGGGGAAGAAGTTCCGGCCGGGCCGGTACAGCGTCGCCGGGTCGCAGGTGACCGCCGGCTTGCTGTGCCCGACCCCGCGGGGATCCCAGCCGATGATGTCGAAGCGGTCGCGCACCACGCCGAACTCCGGGGTGGCGATCCCGAGCCCGCCGAACCCGACGGTGTCCACGCCGGAACCACCGGGGCCGCCGGGGTTCGTCAGCAGCACCCCGACCCGGTTCGCCCTGTCACGGGCGGGCAGCCGGGTCAGCTCGATGGTGACCGTCCCGGCGGGGTCGGCGACCGCGAGGCTGCCGCACTGCTTGTCCGGCACCTGGGTGATCGGGCACGGCCGCCAGTCGATGGCTGGGGAGGCGGCTGCCGGAACTGCGGCGAGCGGTAACGCGACGGCGACGGCGGCGAGAACCGCGCCGGCCCTCATGCCGCGGTCCGCACGCTCAGGTCACCGGCGGACGACTTGAGGTCGATCGTGGTCGGCGCGGCGGGGTCGAGGACGGTGTCGTTGTAGGTCTTGCCCGCGCTCGCGTCCAGCTTGGTGTTGTAGCGGGCCTTCGGCACGGTGACCTCGACGTTGCCAGCCGACGCCCGCACGGTGACGTTGTCCGGCCGCGCCAGGCGCACGTTGACATCGCCGGCGGCGGCGTCGACCTTGACCGGCCCGGTCACGTCCAGCGCGGCCACCCTGCCCGCGGACGCCCGCACGTCCACCGCTCCGACCCGGGTCAGCTCGACGTCTCCTGCCGACGCCTTGCCGGTGACCTCCAGCGGTTTCGGCAGCACCACGTCGTAGTTGACACTGCACTCGTCCCCGCATCCGGCCAGGACGAGCGTGCTGCCCTCCACCCGGTGTGTCTTGCCTGGTCGCTGGTCGTGGAACCGGACCTCCCTGCGCAGCGACAGCGGCGCGTTGTCCTCCACGCGGATCTTGACCGTGCCCGCCGGGACGTCCAGCTGGACCTTGCTGACCTGCTCGTTGATCGGCTCGCCGTCGTTGAGCGTCTCGCCGCCGACGCTGATGCTCTGGCACCCGGCCAGGGCGAGCGCCCCGGTCACCGCCAGCAGCACCCCACCCAGTAGGCGCCGGTAAGTGGCCTTCATGTCTTGCGTTCCTTCCGGTTCGTCAGGCGGTGCGGACGAGCACGTCGCCGCTGTCGGTTCCCAGGTCGAGTTCGAACTGCGCGTTGGGGGCGGTGGCGATGCCGATCTGGCGTTCGCCGCTGTCCGAGTCGCCGATCACCCGGTAGCTGCCGGCGGGCACGGCGACCTCGACGTTGCCGCTGTCGGCGTGGGCCCGGACGTTCTGCGGGTTGGCCAGGGTGAGCGAGATGTCGCCGGAGTCCGCCTCGGCGTTCACCCTGCCGCGCAGTCCGTCGCCGGAGATCGCGCCCGAGTTGGCCTTGGCCTCCAGGTCGCCGCCGATGCCGGAGAGGGTGACGTCGCCGGAGCTGGCGTCCGCCTTCACCGGCCCCGCGATGTTGCGGACGTCGAGGTTCCCCGAGTCGACGCTCACGTCGACACTGGCCACACCGTCCAGCGACACGTCGCCGGAGTCATTCTCGCCGGTCACCGTCGTGCCGCGGGGGACGACCACCTCGTAGTCCACCGAGCACCACCAGCCGCAGTCGGCGAGCACCAGCTCGCCGCCGTTGACCCGGTAGCTGTCCGACGGCGAGCCCCAGCGGTAGTCGATCTTCTGGACGACCGTTGTCCGCTGCACGTCGGCGGCCCGGACGGACACCGTGCCGGAGTCGTTGTCGATGCGCACGGTCTTCACCGCGTCGACCTCGCCGGTGCGTTCCTCATCCGAGGGCCACCACCAGCCCAGGCCGAGCGCGACCCCCGCCGCGATCAGCACGACGCCCCCGACTGCGAGTGCGGGCCTTGCCATGAGTCCTCCCCACGCAGGTTTCTCTGTGGGCAGACGCTAAGGCCTGCGGACC
Organism: Amycolatopsis suaedae; assembly: GCF_004214935.1. GTDB lineage: Bacteria > Actinomycetota > Actinomycetes > Mycobacteriales > Pseudonocardiaceae > Amycolatopsis > Amycolatopsis suaedae. The sequence continues at coordinate 301,266 of NZ_SFCC01000002.1, read as the reverse complement.
CCCGACGGCATCAGGGCTGGCCCCCCATTCACCCCTGAGGTTGGCCGGAGGGGATCGTGGATAACCTGGGCCCGATCCCGTCCGCCAGTTGGAGGAGGAAGCATGCCGCAGGCCCCCGACCCGTACGACTTCCTGCCGTCCGTTCCCGCGTTCACCGTGACCAGCACCGACCTGGCCGACGGCGCCGCGCTCGGCACGCCGCAGCTCAGCGGGATCTTCGGCGCGGGCGGCGAGGACGTGTCACCGCAGCTGTCCTGGTCGGGCTTCCCCGCCGGGACCAAGAGCTTCGCGGTGACCTGCTACGACCCCGACGCGCCGACCGCGAGCGGGTTCTGGCACTGGGCCGTGTTCAACATCCCCGCCTCGGTGACCGAGCTGCCGCGCGACGCCGGCAGCAGCGAGTCGCCGGTGGCGGGTTCGGTGACCCTGAAGAACGATGGTGGCCTCGCCCGGTTCCTCGGCGCCGCGCCCCCGCCGGGACACGGCCCGCACCGCTACTTCTTCGTGGTGCACGCCCTCGGGGTGGAGTCGCTGGACGTCCCGGCCACCGCGACCCCGGCGTTCCTCGGCTTCAACATGTTCGGCAACACGCTCGCCCGCGCGACGCTGATCGGCACGCACGAGAACCGCGGCTAGGTTCCCGGGGCGCGTCCAAAGCCGTCAGCTCAACGCCTTCACCAGCGGCCAGGCGCCGGCGGCGGTGTTGCCGATGACGGTGATCGTGTCGCCTGCGGCCGGGTCGTGCCTGCTGTAGAACGACACGCCCTTGTCGTACCCGATCAGGATCACCTGATCACGGGACTCGTGCAGCCAGAACCCGAGGCCGTACCGCATCGACTCCGCCGGCACGTCGCTGACCGGCGTGGTCACCAGCTCGGGCCGGGCGATCCTGCCCGCGAACAACGCGGCCCACAGCCGGTGGACGTCGGCGGCGGTGGAGTACGCGCCGCCGTCGCCGCTGCCGCGAACGGGCAGCTCGTAGACGTTGGTGCGGGCGGGGTGCCCCTCGAGGTAACCGAACGCGGAGCCGCCCGGCAGTTCGTCCGCCCGGGGGAAGCCGGTGGCCGTCAGCCCGGCGGGCTCACAGACCCGTTGGGCCACCAGGTCCCGGAACGGCGTGCGAGCGGCCCGTTCGGCCAGCAGCGCCAGCACGACGTACCCGCCGTTGCAGTAGGAGAACCGCTCGCCCGCGGCGAACTTCGTCGCGTGCCCGGCCAGGGCTGCCAGGTAGTCCTCGGTGCCGTCCAGCCGGTCGACCGGAACCGTCAGCGGCGGCTCGGTCTCCTCGTCGGCGTAGTCGCCGATGCCCGACCGGTGCGCGAGCAGGTGCCACACGGTCACGTCGGGCGCGATGAGCGGCAGGTCGTCGCCCAGCAGCGCGCGGGCCGTGGTGTCCAGGCTCAGCGTGCCGTCCTCGACCAGGCTGGCCACGGTCAGCGCGGTGAGTCCCTTGGTCCCGCTGGCGATGCCGAACCGGGTGTCGAGCGTGTTGGGCACACCGTTGGCGCGATCGGCCAGTCCGTACGCCCGGGCGTGCGCGACCGTGCCGTTGGTGTCGATACGCACCACGCCGGAGAACCCGGTCTCGGCCGCGAGCCGGTCGACGTCGGTCATGTCACCTCGGTTTCAGCAGGTAGTCGACGACGGGGCGGAGTTCCTCGGCCGTCGGCGGCTCGTCGTCGATCAGCCCCTGCACCAGCAGCCCGTCGATACCGGCGAGGAACACCCGGAACGCCACCTCATCATCGTGACGCACCATCGACGTCAGCACATCCAGCCAGCGCCGGGCGGCTGGCCGCAGCTCGGGACGGCGAGCGGCCAGCAGGTACAGCTCGTATTCCGCCATCGTCCGGCCACGACGCGGGCCGAGCGCCTCGGCCAGCAGCGCCGCCACCTCCTCGGCACCCCGGCTGCCCCGGGACCGGGCGCGGTCGATCATCCAGTAGACCTCGGTGGCCATGTCCCGCGCGCAGGAGATGAGGGTGGCGATGAGCAGGTCGTCGAGGCTGGAGAAGTGGTACGTGGTCGACGTCGTCGGCACCCCGGCCTCGGCGGCGACCGTGCGGTGGGTGACCCCGGCGACGCCGTCGCGCTCGATCACCCGCAGCGTGGCGTCGATGAGCTCGGCCCGCCGCTTCTCGCCGCGCGCCTTCCTGCCGTCCGGTTGCCGCCTCAGTGCGCCCGCCCCAGTTCCAGCAGCACCACGCCACCGATGACCAGCAGCAGGCCGGCGCCCATGGTCCAGGTGAACTGCTCCTTCAGGAACACCACGCCGATGATCGCGACCAGCGCCACGCCCGCCGCCGCCCAGATCGCGTACGCGACACCGAGCGGCACGCCCAGCTTGAGCACCTGAGCCAGCACGGCGAACGCGACGCCGTAGCCCACCACGACCAGGACCGACGGGATCGGCTTGCTGAACCCCTCGGACAGCTTCAGCGAGACGGTCGCGGTCACCTCGCCCATGATGGCGACGGCGAGGAGCAAATAGGCACCCATACGAACGAAACTACCTGCACGATCGTCCCAATAGCCAGCGAGTCCTGCACCACATCGGTGGGACTTAGGGCGCGCTTATCGGTTACTCATCAGTAAGCAGCGCTACGCTCCCCCTGCCCCACCACACGAAGCCGGACGAAAGGCCCCGATCCATGGGTGCTCTGCAGCTCACGCTCGGCGGAATCTCCGTCGCGGTCAGCGTCGTCGCCTGGAGCATGTTCGTGCTCACGATCGCCCGGATGGTGCGCACCATCCGGCTCGGCCAGCCGGACGGGACCCGCAACGGGCCGTTCGTGCCGCGACTGACCACGCTGATCAAGGAGTTCGCCGCACACACGCGGATGAACAAGCTCCGTCACGTCGGCCCGTGGCACTGGCTGGTGATGTGGGGCTTCCTGATCGGGTCCGCGGCCCTGTTCGAGGCCTACGGCGAGGTGTTCGTGCCGAGCTGGGGCTGGCCGATCCTGGACCACTGGACGCTGTGGCACCTGCTGATGGAGGTGCTCGGCGTCGGCACCGTCGTCGGTGGCGTCGCGCTGGTGATCGTCCGCCAGGCCAACCACCCGCGCCGGGCCGACCGGCAGTCGCGGTTCGCCGGGTCGAACTTCTGGCAGGCGTACTTCGTCGAGGCCGTGGTGATCTTCGAGGGCATCGGCATCCTCGGCGTGCGCGCGGCCAAGTCCGCCATGGGCACGCACGACCTGCCGCTGTGGGCGGCGTTCGTGTCCGAGCCGCTGGGCAACCTGCTGCCTGCCAGCCCCGACCTGGTCTCGGTGTTCGCCTTCGTCAAGCTCATGGGCGCGATGGTCTGGGTGGTCGTCGTCGCCAAGTACATGACGATGGGCGTGGCCTGGCACCGGTTCAGCGCGTTCTTCAACATCTACTTCAAGCGCGAGGCCGACGGTGGCGTCGCGCTGGGCAAGCTCAAGCCGATGATGAGCGACGGCAAGCCGCTCGACTTCGAGGAAGCCGACCCGGAGAAGGACGTCTTCGGCGCCGGGAAGGTCGAGGACTTCAGCTGGAAGGGCTGGCTGGACTTCACCACCTGCACCGAGTGCGGCCGCTGCCAGTCGCAGTGCCCGGCGTGGAACACCGGCAAGCCGCTGTCGCCGAAGCTGCTGATCACCCAGCTGCGTGACCACGCCTACGCCAAGGCGCCGTACCTGCTGGCAGGCGGCAAGCGCGACGTCACCGGCGAGGAAGTGGGCCTTTCCGGCGACAACATGTACGCCGGGATCGACGTGCTGGCCATCGCCGAGTCGGAACGGCCGCTGGTCGGCACCGGTGACGACGGCGGCGTGATCGACCCGGACATGCTGTGGTCGTGCACCAGCTGCGGTGCCTGCGTCGAGCAGTGCCCGGTCGACATCGAGCACGTCGACCACATCGTCGACATGCGCCGCTACCAGGTGATGATCGAGTCGAACTTCCCGACCGAGCTGAACGCGATGTTCAAGAACCTGGAGAACAAGGGCAACCCGTGGGGCCAGAACGCCAAGGACCGGCTGGCCTGGACCGAGGGCCTGGACTTCGAGGTTCCGGTGTTCGACGGGGAGTTCGGCGACGCCGAGTACCTGTTCTGGGTCGGCTGCGCCGGTGCGTTCGAGGACCGCGCGAAGAAGACCACCCGGGCCGTCGCCGAGCTGCTGCACATGGCCGACGTCAAGTACACCGTGCTCGGCCCGGAGGAGACCTGCACCGGTGACCCCGCGCGGCGGGCAGGCAACGAGTTCGTGTTCCAGATGCTGGCCCAGCAGAACGTCGAGGTGCTGAACTCGGTGTTCGAGGACGTGGAGCCGCTCAAGCGCAAGGTCGTCGTGACCTGTGCGCACTGCTTCAACACGCTGGCCAACGAGTACCCGGAGCTGGGCGGGCAGTACGAGGTCGTGCACCACACGCAGCTGCTGAACCGGCTGGTGCGGGAGAAGCGGCTGGTGCCGGTCGCGCCGGTCGCCGAGGACGTCACCTACCACGACCCGTGTTACCTCGGGCGGCACAACAAGGTCTACGACGCGCCGCGTGAGCTGGTCGGCGCGTCCGGTGCGGCGCTGCGGGAGATGCCGCGGCACGGCGACCGGTCCATGTGCTGCGGCGCCGGCGGTGCCCGCATGTGGATGGAGGAGCGGATCGGCAAGCGGATCAACGTCGAGCGGGTCGACGAGGCGCTGGGCACTGCGCCGTCGAAGATCGCCACCGGCTGCCCGTTCTGCCGCGTGATGCTGACCGACGGCGTGACGTCGCGGCAGAACGACGGTGTGGCGAGCGAGAAGGTGGAGGTCGTCGACGTCGCGCAGCTGCTGCTGACGGCGGTGAAGCGCAAGCCTGCCCCCGCTCCGGCGGCGGTGTCGACGTCGCTGCCCGCTCCCGACGCCGACCCGCTGGAGAACGGCGCGGCCGACGAGAAGGCCGACCTGCCCACCGACGAGGTCCCCACCGGAACCGCACTGCCCGACCAGGACAAGTGAGGTTCAGGCGCTCCAGCCCGCGGAGTTGGTGGCCCTGAGGAAGTCGTCGTCGGGAGGCGAGACGGGGCGGCCCTCGTACTGGGTCGACAGCACCACCGTCGAGCGCACCTCGCCGTGCTGGCCGAGGCGTTCCTGGATGCCCTCGAAGTGCTCCAGGGACGCCGCCCGCACGCGCACCAGTGCGCAGTGCGCGCCGCTGACCTTGTGCACCTCGACGACCTCCGGGTAGTCCTCCGCGCGGCTGGTCTTGAGCAGGCACTTGTGCGGCAGGCACCGCATCTCGACGAACGCCGTGACCGGGTAGCCGGTCCGGCGTGGGTCGACCTGGGCCCGGTAGCCGGTGATGACGCCGGACTCCTCCAGCCGCCGCACCCGCTCGGCCACCGCGGGCGCGGACAGGTTGACCCGCCTGCCCAGCTCCTTGAGCGACTGCCTGCCGTCGGACTGCAGCTCGTCCAGGATGCGCCAGTCGACCTCGTCCAGGGGTCTTTCCATTCGAAAGGTCACCTCCCGGATATTCCGTTCGTATCGACGGTAGCAACCGGTCAGGACCGTTTGAAGGCCATTCGAATTCGACTCTGACCTGCCTAGCCTCATCCGCATGACGATCACGCTGCAGCCCGCCGTCCGGCGGCGGACCATGACGGCCCTGTTCGCCGGTGTCGCGTCGACGAACCTCGCGATGGCCACCGCGACGACCGCGGGCGGCCTGATCGCGGCCGGCTACGGCTCGGGCTGGAGCGGCGTGCCGTCGACGGCCGGGGTGCTCGGGACGGCGCTGGGTGCCCTGTGGTCGGGACGCCTGGTCGCCCGGCTCGGCAGGCACCTCTCACTGCGGGCGACCTACGGCGTCGGCGCGGCCGGTGGCGCGGTCGCGTTCGCCGGTGCCGCACTGGAGTCACTGCCGCTGCTGATCGCGGGCATCCTGCTGCTCGGCGTCGGCAACGGCGGGGCGACGCTGTCCCGCTACACCGCGTCGGTGCTGTACCCGGAGGGGCGGCGCGGGTTCGCGCTGTCGGTCGTGGTGTGGGCCGGGACGGTCGGCGGCCTGGTCGGGCCGACGCTGATGGCACCCGCGTCCGAACTCGCCACCCGGCTCGACGTGCCCAGCCTGGCCGGCCCGCTCGGCCTGACCGCGCTCGGCGTCGCCGCCGCGCTGGCGACGGCGTTCACCCTGCCGGTCATGCTGCCGTCCGCCGAGCCACGCACCGAGATTCCACTGTGGACAGCGCTGCGGGCGCCGGAACTCCGCGTGCCGCTGGCGGCCATGACCGCGGCGCAGGTGGCGATGGTCGCCGTCATGACGATGACCGGGCCCCACCTGCACCTCGCCGGCCACGGCCTCGACGTCGTCGGCTGGACGATCAGCCTGCACATCGCGGGCATGTTCGCCCTGTCCCCGGTCACCGGCCGGATCGCCGACCGCTGGGGCGGCCGGGCGACGATCCTCGCCGGCATCGGCACGCTGGTGTGCTCGTCGGTCGTCCTCGTCTCGACGCCGGACGCGCACACCAGCGGCGTTCCGGCGGCGCTGTTCCTGCTCGGCTACGGCTGGAACCTGGTGTTCGTCGGCAGCAGCCGCCTGCTCAGCGGCGCCGACCAGCGGGTGCAGGGCGGTGTCGACGCCGCGGTGTGGGCGACGTCAGCGCTCGCCGGGCTCACCGCGGGTCCGCTGTTCGGGCTCGGCGGGATCGTGCTGGTCGCCGTGGTGGCCGGCGTCGCCGTCCTGCTGCCGCTGGCGCTGATGGGCCGTCAGGGCGCCACGTCGGAGTAGGCGGTCCCGATCTTCAGCGCGTCGACGGTGTTGGTGACGGTGCTGCCGGACGCGCCGTAGATGCCCCACTTCGGATGGTTCTCGCTGTCGAAGGTGCGGCAGGCGTAGCGCTGCGACCCGTCGGTGAACGTCTGCCGCACACCGTTGTACCAGAGTTCGACCCACCCGCCCCTGGTCGCGCTGGACAGGTGCAGCCCGATGACGATGCTGTTCCACGAGCCCGCGGACACCGGTGTGCGCCAGATGATCTTCCCGGAGTCGTCGGGCTGCCGCTGCAACATCGACAGGTGCCCGTCGATGACCTTCAGCACCACCGGGTAGTTCTGGGTGTGGTTGCCGAACGACTTCCACTGGAACGTCGCGTTGTTGTTCACGGTGCTGGACAGCTTGCTGCGCCAGCCCAGGTAGTAGGTCGAGCCGTTCCGGAACTGGTAGACATTCGACCCGACCCGCACGCCCCGGGTCTCACACCGGTTCGAACCGCTCGGTTTGTGGTAGCGCCAGACTCTGCCATGTGTGGCGTCCGTCACTGCCGTGACGCTTCCCGGCGAGGAACAGTTCGAACCGATGGGCCCGAAGATGCCCGTGCCACGGGACGCGTCGCCGTCCCAGATGGTGGCGGCTTCTGCCGCCGGTACGTACAGAGTTGCCGACGCGGCTGCCGCCAGGAACACCAGCGCGACTCTGCGCATGGCACCTACCTCCTCCAGTCATCCGATGTATAACCGAAAGGTGACGGCTCTCACCAGGCGCCAAACGGGTACTGCCGGTCAGAGGTTGGATCTATGCCAACAAGGGTCGAAACAGGCAGGAAACCGGCAGAATTCGCGCGAAATTCACCCTGACGCGGAAGTTCTACAGAATGTGCACTAACGCGTCGAAAGAGTGACGATACCGGTCGGAAGATCGTCGGCGATCCACACTGACCTGCGATGACAACTTCTCGCGGCGAATTGTTTCGCCCGCGCTAAGCATATTCACTGAACTAATTTCGGTACCGTTTGGCGGATAGACAAGCGCAGTAACATGAAGACTCCTCGCCGTCGACGTTGCCTGTGGGGTATCCCGTTGCGTGCTGAACAGACAGGGCGATGAGCGTGGACGATCCGAACGAACACGGCAGTACTGCCACGCGGCCGGACCCGGCCGCGGGCCTGCCGGGGGAACGCGCTCTTCCAGCACGTCGCCACAACAGGTCCGCAGCGCTGGATGCAGGCCGGCAGCGTCCCCGCTACGCACAGCAGCACCCGTCGCTACCGCCGCCGCGCTTGCCCGAGGTGATCTCCATGTCCGAGGAACCTTCCGGTTCCCGCTCGCTCGTCAGACCGTACGTCCTGACCAAAGGTCGGACGAAGTCGGCCAGGCACCTGGCGATCGAGACACTGATCTCCACCCGCATCTGCCCGAAGTGGCACACCCACCGGTTCGGCGCCGAGTACCACTCGGTCCGCGCCGTCTGCAGCCAGCCGCGCTCGGTCGCCGAGATCGCCGCGCGGCTGCGGGTCCCCCTCGGCGTGGCCAGGGTGCTGCTCGGCGACATGGCCGAACAGGGCCTCGTCGACGTCCACGTCACCACGCTCACCGACAAGCTACGGCCGGACGTCGCGCTGATGGAGCGCGTGCTCGCCGGGCTGCACCGCCTCTGACCTCGGTCCTACCATCGGCCGGTGAGCGAATCCGGCGAGAGCACGCTGACCGTTCTGCTGGCCGGCGGGGTGAACCTGGTCATCGCCGTCGGCAAGGCCGTGGCCGGGCTGGTGACCGGCTCATCGGCCATGTTGTCCGAGGCCGCGCACTCGGTGGCCGACACCATCACCGAGATCCTTCTGCTGACCGCACTACGCAGGTCGGGACGGCCCGCCGACCGGATTCACCCGTTCGGCTACGGCAAGGAGCGGTACTTCTGGGCACTGCTCGCCGCGGTCTCCATCTTCGCCTCCGGCGCGATGTTCGCGTTCTACCAGGGGTTCACCACGATCTTCGGTGAGGAGACCGAGCAGACCGACCCGCTCGTCGGCTACCTCGTGCTGGTGGTGGCGTTCGCACTGGAGTCGGTGTCGTGGGCGCAGGCCGTCCGGCAGGTCGTCGGTGAGGCCCGCGAGGAAGGCCGCACGGTCCGCGAGCACCTGCGGCTGCTGGACGATCCGGCGCCGAAGACCGTGTTGTTCGAGGATTCCGCCGCGCTGGTCGGCATCCTGCTCGCGTTCGCCGGCCTCGGCCTGCACCAGCTCACCGGCTCGTCGCTGTGGGACGGCCTCGCCTCGGTCGCCATCGGCGTACTGCTGGCAGGCGTCGCCTACCTGCTCGGCAGGACCAACCGCGATCTGCTGATCGGGCGGCAGGCCGATCCCGACCTGATCGGCGGCGTCCGGTCGCACCTGCTGGCCGCGCCCGAGGTCGACGCGCTGGTCGACCTGCAGACCATGCTGCTGGGCACCGACCAGGTGCTGGTCTGCGCCCGCATCGACTTCGACGACAAGCTGACCGCCGGTGACCTGGAACGCGTCTGCGTCCGGCTGGCGAACGAGTTGCGGGAACGGGACACCGACATCAGCGAGGTCTTCCTGGAACCCGTCCCGCGTACCGATCCCGCACTGCGTGAGGAGGTCCTGCGCCGGTACGGACGCTTGCTGAAGCCCTGAATCAGTGCTTCACTTCTTTCATGCCGTACCGCCGCACCCCCCGGGTCCAGGCGCGGCTCGACGACCAGCGGGTGGCGATCGTCGACGCCGCGATCGAGCAACTCGCCGAGCAGGGCTACGCCGGCTGCTCGATGGCAGCCGTCGCCGCCAAGGCCGGGGTGGCGACCGGCAGCGTCTACCGGCACTTCCCCGGCAAGGCCGATCTGGTCGCCGAGGTGTTCCGGCAGGTCGTCAGCCGTGAGGTGGCCGCCGTCGAGCAGGCGGCGACCGGCACGGGCACCGTCACCGAGCAGGTCGTCGCCGTCTTCGAGACGTTCGCCGGCCGGGCACTGAAGGCCCCGCGGCTGGCCTACGCGTTGCTCGCCGAACCGGTCGACGCACCGGTCGAGGAGCAGCGGCTGGTATTCCGCAGGGCGTTCCGCGACGTCATCGCCCGCCGGATCACCGACGGCGTCGCGGCCGGCCTGCTGCCACCGCAGGACGCCGAGATCACCGCCGCGGCGCTGGTCGGCGCCGCGGCCGAGGTCCTGATCGGCCCGCTGACCGCGGGCGACACCGACTCCATCAGCGAACTGTTCACGTTCACCGTGCGTGCACTGGGAGGCTCCGATGCCAGCGACTCATGAGGTCACCAACCAGGTCCCGGTACTGACCGGGCATGACGTGTCCGACGACCCGGCACTGCTGGAGGGCCTGCGCCGGGAGGGCGCGGGTTGGGCCGAGCCGGAGCTGCGCGAGCTGGGCAGGCTCGCCGGAAGCGAGCAGGCCCAGGAGTGGGGACGGCTGGCCAACGAGAACCCGCCGGTGCTGCGCACCCACGACACCGTCGGCAACCGGATCGACGAGGTCGAGTTCCACCCGCACTGGCACGAGCTGATGCGCACGGCACTCGCGAACGGCCTGCACGCCGCGCCGTGGGCCGACGACCGGCCGGGCACACACGTCGCACGGGCGGCGAAGTTCCTGGTGTGGAGCCAGGTCGAGGCCGGGCACGGCTGCCCGGTGTCGATGACCTACGCCGCCGTGCCCGCGCTGCGGCACAGTCCCGAGCTGGCCGCCCGGTTCGAACCGCTGCTGGCCTCGCCGGACTACGACCCCGGCCTGCGCGAGCCGAGCGGCAAGCGCGGGCTGCTCGCCGGGATGTCGATGACCGAGAAACAGGGCGGCTCCGACGTGCGGGCCAACACCACCACGGCCGTCCCGCACGGGTCGGAGTACCTGCTCACCGGGCACAAGTGGTTCACATCGGCGCCGATGTGCGACATGTTCCTGACGCTGGCGCAGGCACCCGGCGGGCTGTCCTGCTTCCTGCTGCCCAGGGTCCTGCCCGACGGCAGCCGCAACCGCATGCACATCCAGCGGCTGAAGGACAAGCTGGGCAACAAGTCCAACGCCTCGGCCGAACTGGAGTACGACGGCGCGGTCGGCTGGCTGGTCGGCGAGGAAGGCCGCGGGGTCCGCACGATCATCGACATGGTCAACATGACCCGGCTCGACTGCGTCACCGGTAGCGCGGCAGCCATGCGGTACGGCCTGGTCAGGGCCGTCCACCACGCCAGGCACCGGCACGCGTTCGGCGCCGCGCTGATCGACCAGCCATTGATGACCAACGTGCTGGCCGATCTGGCGATCGAGTCCGAGGCCGCGACGACCGTGGCGATGCGGCTGGCGGGAGCCACCGACCGCGCCGCCGCCGGCGACGAGCGCGAGGCGACGCTGCGCAGGCTGGCACTGGCCGCGACCAAGTACTGGGTCTGCAAGCGGGCACCCGTGCACGCCGGTGAGGCACTGGAATGCCTGGGCGGCAACGGTTACATCGAGGACTCCGGCATGCCCCGGCTGTACCGGGAGGCGCCGCTGTCGTCGATCTGGGAGGGCTCGGGCAACGTCGCCGCGCTGGACACCCTGCGGGCGATGGTGAAGCAGCCCGACTCGGTGGAGGCGTACTTCGCCGAGGTGGACCTGGCCGCCGGAGCCGACGCCCGGCTGGACGACGCCGTCGCCGGGCTGCGCAAGGAGTTCGCCGACGTGGACGGCATCGAGTTCCGGGCCCGCCGGATCGTCGAGACGCTGGCGCTGGTGCTGCAGGGCAGCCTGCTGGTGCGGCACGGCACCGCGGCCGTCGCCGACGCCTTCTGCGCGTCGCGGCTGGCCGGTGACCACGGCGGTGCGTTCGGCACGCTTCCGTCCGGTGTGGACACCCGGGCGATCCTGGACCGCGTGGCATGACCGCGCCACTGCGCACGGAGACCGAGGACGGGGTCCGGTCGATCGTGCTGTGCCGGGCGAAGGAGTACAACACGATCACCCCGGCCCTGCGGGACGCGTTGTCCGACGCCATCGACGAGGCGGACGCCGACCCGGACGTCCGGGTGATGCTGCTGCGTGCCGAGGGGCCCGCGTTCTGCGCAGGCTACGGACTGGACTGGTCGTCGGAGTACCAGGCGGCCGAGGACGCGAGCGGCCGCGTGTGGGACTCCGCCGCCGACTACCGGCTGATGTCGCAGTTCGTGCGGGTGTACCAGAAGCTGTGGTACGCGGCGAAACCCACGATCGCGGCCGTGCACGGCTGGTGCGTCGCGGGCGGCACGGACCTGGTGTTGTGTGCCGACCTGGTGGTGGCGGCCGACGACGCCGTGTTCGGCTACCCACCGGCGCGGGTGTGGGGCACGCCGACGACGGCCATGTGGGTGTACCGGCTGGGCTTCCAGCAGGCCAAGCGGTATCTGCTGACCGGCGACGAGATCCCCGGCCCGAAGGCCGCGGAGATCGGGCTGGCGCTGGAGTGCGTCCCGGCCGCCGATCTGCACGACCACGCGACGGCACTGGCCAGGCGGATGGCACGGCTGCCCGGCAACCAGCTCGAGATGCTGAAGCTGCTGTGCAACCAGCAGGCGGAGAACATGGGCATGGCGTCCACCCGCACGCTCGGGACGTTGTTCGACGGCGTCGCCCGGCACACCCAGGAAGGCAGGGACTTCGTCGAGCGGATGCGGACCGCGGGCGTCCGGCAGGCGGTCCGCGAACGCGACGACCCGTTCGGCGACTACGGATCGAGGCCGCGATGAGCGTGCGGGTGGAGCGGGACGGGCCGGTCACCACCGTGGTGCTGTCCCGGCCGGAGCGGCGCAACGCCGTCGACGGGCCGACCGCGGCCGCGCTGGCCGAGGCGTTCCGGGAGTTCGACGCCGACGACGCGGCCAGCGTCGCGGTGCTGTGGGGCGAGGGCGGCACGTTCTGCGCGGGTGCCGACCTGAAGTCGGTCGGTACCCCGGAGGGCAACCGGTTCGGCCGGGACGGCGACGGCCCGATGGGCCCGACGAGGCTGCGGCTGGGCAAGCCGGTGATCGCCGCCGTGTCCGGGCACGCCGTCGCGGGCGGGCTGGAACTGGCGCTGTGGTGTGACCTGCGGGTGGCCGAGCCGGACGCGGTGTTCGGCGTGTTCTGCCGGCGGTGGGGCGTGCCGCTGATCGACGGCGGCACCGTGCGGCTGCCGCGGTTGATCGGGACGAGCCGCGCGATGGACATGATCCTGACCGGCAGGCCGGTCGACGCCGCCGAGGCCCACGCGATGGGCCTGGTCAACCGGATCACCGAGCCCGGCCAGGCGCGGGCCGGGGCCGAGCGGCTGGCGGCCGAGCTGGCCCGGTTCCCGCAGACCTGCCTGCGCCGGGACCGGCTGTCGGTGCTGGATCAGCACGGCCTGCCCGAGGACGAGGCGATGGCGGTGGAGACCCGGCACGGCGAGGTGTCGCTGGGCGCCGACGCCGCGGCCGGCGCCGCCCGCTTCGCGTCCGGCGAGGGGCGGCACGGGACCTTTCAGTAGCCGAAGTTCTGGGTCCAGTACCAGCCGTCGGTCGCCACGCCGACGCCGAGCGCGGTCAGCTTGCAGTTGAGGATGTTGCGCCGGTGGCCGTCGGACTTCATCCACAGCTCCATGACCTGGTCGGCGTCCGGGGTGCCCTTGGCGATGTTCTCCGCACCCGGTTTCGGATAGCCGGCCGCCTTGATGCGCTGGTCGAACGTGGTGCCGTCCTGGCTGGTGTGCGAGAAGTAGTCCTTGGCGGACATGTCCTCGCTGTGCTTCTGGGCCGAGGTGTCGAGCCGGTCGTCGGCCCGCACCGGGTCGCAGCCTGCCTTGCCGCGCTCGATGTTGACCAGTTCAAGCACGCGGTCGCCACGCTCACCGGCGCTGCCGTGCTTCGGGGGTGTGCTGGACGTGGGTGGCTTGGCAGAGCTGGAGGTGGTCGGCGGGGCGCTGGTCGTCGTGGCCGGAGGCTGCGTCGTCGTGGTCACCGGCGGTGGAGCGGGGGTGTGCCTGCGTGGGATGCCCGCGCCGGCTTCGGCGCCGCCGGGTTCGACGGGGGTGCGGGCCGCCGCCAGCTCGGCGGGCGCGCTGCCCTGCGGCTCGCGGAACCACAGGGTTCCGCCTGCCGCCAGCGTTACGCCGACGAGGACACTCAACGCGACAAGCAGTGACTTACGGCGATGTCTCGTTTTGGTCACGAGGCGGCAAGTTACCACCAACGGGTGACGCCGTGAAGCCGCCGCGCGTCGGCACTACCGTGAGTCACGCCCCCGTCGAGAGCCCAGCAGCAGCCCGGCCCCGGCGATCAGCAGACCCGCGCCGAGCGCGACGCCGGGCAGGATCGCCACACCGGTCTTCGCCAGCGGCGGTGTCGTCCGGTGCCCGCCTCCCGGCTGACCCGGGCCCGTCGTCGGCGGCGTGGTGGTCGGCGGCGTGGTCTCCTTCAGGACCTTGGCCACGGCCTCCGCGGTCGCCGTCACCGGCTTGCCGTTCGGGTCGTACCCGGTGGCGGTCACCGTGTTGGTGATGTCCTTGTCGCCCATCGTCACCTCGCAGGTGACCGGCTCGGACACCGCGCCGACACCCAGGTCGCCGATGGTGACCGAGCAGCCCGGCGCGACGTCGTCCTTCAGCGTCACGCCGGTCAGCGGCACGTCGCCGACGTTCTGCACCCGCACGGTGAACGTCGCCTTCTGGCCGGGCCGCACGGCGGCGGCCGGGCCGGTCTTGGTGACCGTGATCTGCGGCGCGATCACGTCGACCTTCGCGTCGTCGGTCGCGGTGACGGGCCGGTCGGTCGGGTCGTTGCCGGTGACCGTCGCGGTGTTGGTGACGTCCTCCGGTCCGGCCACCAGCACGCAGGTGTAGCTCAGCACGCCTCCCACGGCGAGTTCCTCGACCGTGCGAGCGCAGTCCGGCGCGATCGGGTCGGCCACCGCGACCTGCCGCAGCAGCACGTCACCGGTGTTGCGGACGACGATCGTGAACGTGATCTCCTCGCCCGCCCGCACGCGGTCGGGCACGGCGGTCTTGGTGATCTGGACGCCGGGGTGGATGACGTCGACGGGCGCCTCGGACCCGGTCGTGATCGGCGGGCCGACCGGCGGGGTGCCGGTCACGGTGGCCTTGTTGATCACGTCGTCCTTCGGCGCGGGCATCGTGCACTCGACGGTCTGCGAGGCACCCGGCGCCAGCTCGGGGATGACCCGCGCGCACCCGGGGGCCAGCTCGTCGGCGACGGTGACCTGCCGCAGCACGACGTCGCCGGTGTTGGTGACGGTCAGCACCACCGGCACCGGGTCACCCTCGCGGAACGGCCCGCCGGTGATCTTCTTGACCAGCGCCAGGTCCGGGTGGTGGACGGTGAACGTGGCCTTGTCGCTCGCCGTCACCGGCGGTCCGCCCGGCGCGTCCCCGCTGGCGGTGGCGGTGTTGGTGAACCCGGACGGGCCTGCCGTCGTCGTGCAGGTGTAGCTCTGCTCGGCCTGCGGTTCCAGCGTGCCGATCTGCCGTGTGCACTCCGGGGTCCGGTCGTCGGCGACCGTGACGCCGGTCAGCGGGACGTCGCCGGTGTTGGTCACCAGGATGGTGAAGCGGACGGTGTCGCCCTCCAGCACCTCGGCCGGTTCGGCGGTCTTGGTGACCGCGATCGCCGGGTGGATCACGTCGACGGCGGCGTCCGCGCTGTCGGTCACCGCGCGGTTGGTGCCGTCGGTGCCGTTCGCGCGGGCGGTGTTGGTGAAGTCCGCGTCGCCCGCGACGTGCGTGCACTCGTAGGTCTGCGTAGCACCGGCGGCCAGCTGGCCGGGGAACCGCTTCGCGCAGGACGGCGCCGACGGGTCGGCGACGAACACGTCGCGCAGCGGGCTGTCGCCGGTGTTGGTCACCGTGATCCGGAAGGTGACCTCCCCGCCCGGCCGGACGACGGTCGGCGTGGCCGTCTTGGTGATCTCGATGCCGGGGTGGATGACGTCGACCGGCGCGTCGTCGGTCGCGGACACGGCTGGGCCGACCGGTGGCGTCCCGGTGACCGACGCGACGTTGGTGAAGTCGTCGGCCGGTGCCGTGCCGAAGCAGCCGAAGCCCCAGGTACCGCCCGGCTGCAGCGGCTCGTCGTAGGTCTGCGCGCAGCTCGCGGTCAGCTCGTCGGCGACAGCGACGCCGGTCAGCGGCACGTCGCCGGTGTTGGTGACGGTGATCTGGAACGTCACCTGGTCGCCCTCGCGGAACGGCCCGCCGATGACGTCCTTGGCGATCGTGACCGCCGGGTGGACCACCCGGAACGCCGCGTCGTCGGTCGCGGTGACCGGCCGCCCGGTCGGGTCGTCGCCGGTCACGGTGGCGGTGTTGGTGAAGCCGTCGCGGGGCGCGGTGATCGTGCAGGTGACCGTGTGCTTGGCGCCGGGAGCCAGCGTCCCGACGGTCGCGGCGCAACCGGGCGCGCGCTCGTCGGTGATCGTCACGCCGGTCAGCGGCACGTCGCCGGTGTTCGTGGCGACCACGGTGAACGTGACCTGGTCACCCTCCCGCACGACCTCGGTGCCGACCTGCTTGTCCAGCGTCACCGCGGGGTGAATGACGTCGACCGCGGCGTCGTCGGTCACCGTCACCGGGCGCCCGGTCGGATCGTTGCCGGTCGCGGTGGCGGTGTTGGTGAAGTCGTCGGCAGGCGCGGTCGTGGTGCAGGTGTGGGTCTGCGACGCCCTGGGTTCCAGCGTGCCGATCGTGCGTGCGCACTCCGGCGTGCGACTGTCCGAAACGGACACTCCGGTCAGTGCGACGTCACCGGTGTTGGTCACCACGATGGTGAACGTGACCGTGTCGCCCTGCCGCACCGTCGCCGGTGCTGCCGACTTGTCGACCTTCAGCGCGGGGTTGATGACGGTGACGGTCGCCGAGTCGGTGGCCTCGACCTGCTGGCCGGACCTGTCCGTTCCGGACGCGGTGACGGTGTTGGTCGTGGTCTCGCCGGGATTGGCGGTACAGCTGTGGGTGCGGGACGCACCGGGCTCCAGCGTGCCGTCGAAGGTGACCGAGCAGGCCGTGGTGGTGTCGTCGGCCAGCTTCACCCCGGTCAGCGGGCTGTCGCCGGTGTTGGTGACGACGATGGTCCAGGTGACCTGCTCACCGGCCCGGACGGTCGGCTTGTCGACCGACTTGTCGACCTTCAGCGCGGGCGCGATGGTCGGCGCGGGGGCGTCGGCGGTCGCGGTGACCTGGGCACCGAGCGGGTCGGTCGCGTTGACCGTCGCGGTGTTGACGCCGTCGGGCACCGGCGCCGTGGTGGTGCAGGTGTAGCTGACGCTGCCAGCCGGCTCGATGCTGCCGGGCAGCGTGCGGGCGCAGGACTGGGTCTTCGGGTCGGCGACGGTGACGCTGGTCAGCGGCACGTCGCCGGTGTTGGTCACCACGATGGTGAACGTGACCGTGTCGCCGGCCCGGTATGCCTCGCGGTCGGCTCGCTTGGCGATGTCGACGGCCGGGTGGACGACGTCGACCTCGGTGGTCGCGGTGCCGTCCAGCGGTTCGCCGACCGCGCTGGTGCCGGTCGCGGTCGCGGTGTTGGTGAAGTCGTCCTCGGCCGCGGTGACCGTGCAGGTGTGGCTGGCCGAGGCGCCACCGGCCAGCGTGCCGACGGTGAAGGCGCACTGCGGGAAGGCCGGATCGGCGACCCGGACGTCGCGGGCGGGTGCCCCGCTGGGGTTGGTGACGGTGAGCGTGAACGTCACCTGCTCACCGGCGTGGACTCGGTCGGGGGAGGCCGTCTTGGTCAGCTGCAGTTCGGGCACCGGCACGGAGAAGGCGAGGTGCTGCGCGAGGTAGGCGTCACCGCTGGTGGCGAAGCCCAGCTTGGCGCTGGTGGCGCCGGCCGGGATCGCGCCGGTGTCGAACGCGCGGGCGTCGACGCTGTAGTTGTTGGGCTGCTGCGCGCCTTGGGCGTCGGACACGAAGAAGTTGTTCGGATCGCCGGCCGGCTGGTCGTTGATCAGGAACTTGTCGCCGGTGATGCCGTAGTCGCCCTCGTAGGCGGTGACGCCCACCCGGGCACCCGCGGCGGCGGCACGGAAGCCGGAGATGGTGGTGTTCGTGGTCGGGTCGTTGCTGTTCTGCCGGACGTGGCCGTCGTAGAAGAAGACCTCCCGCTTGCTCGGCGCGTTGACCGGGTCACGCTGCGGGTAGGAGTAGACGACCGCCAGCGACCAGCCGCCCATGCAGCCGAAGCCCTTCGGCGCCCAGACGTTGCCGACCGTCACCGGCACGGCCGTCCCGGTGGGCATGCCCTTGAGCTTGGCGGTGACGTCGGCGAAGGCGGAGTAGTACTGGCCGCCGCTGAACGTGCCGGACGGGTCGTCGGCGTAGGAGGCCGGTGCGACGTCCGAAGCGCCACCCGTTCCCACGCTCAGCCGCACGGCCTGATCCCTCGGCGAGCCTGGCGGCAGTTCTGCCGGTGTCGAGCGGTTGCGGTCCTGGCACATCTGGACGCTCGTCGGCCTGCCAGGGGTGCGGTGGAACGAGCCGGTGTTGCCCGCCCAGTTCAGCCGCGCGTACTCCACAGTGGACCCGGGCGGGATCCGGACGGTGGTCCGGCTGGAGTTGAACGTCCCGGCATCACTGTCCACGTCGGACCACTGCATGAAGAAGTTGTCGTTGACCCGGTTCTCCTGCTGGTTCGCACCCCGCTGGCAGGCAGCCGGCGTGTTGTCACCCGTCTGAGGCGCGCCGTCGGAGGCCACCGGGCAGCGCAGCACGGCGTTGCCGGTGTAGGCGAAATCGCCGTAGACCACCTTGTTGAAGCCCAGCGAGAACGGCTTGACCACGCCGGCCTCGGCCGGCTGTGCCACCGCGACGCCGCTGACCACCAGCAAAGCAGCAGCGGCGAGCCGGAACTTGGACATGTGCGCGAACCCCCGGGGCAGCCGGACATGACGAGACGGATCTTGTCACTGTTCGCTGACGGGGCCCCGGTTGTTACAGCGGGTTCACCCAGGTGAGCGGCTCGTGTCGGTCCGATGGAAGTTCTGGTAGGCCCGGCTGGGGGTCGGGCCGCGCTGGCCCTGGTACCGCGATCCGGCCTTGGTCGAGCCGTAGGGGTGCTCGGCCGGGCTCTCCAGGCGGAACAGGCAGAGCTGGCCGATCTTCATGCCCGGCCACAGCGTGATCGGCAGATTGGCCACGTTGGACAGTTCCAGCGTGATGTGCCCGGAGAAGCCGGGGTCGATGAACCCGGCCGTCGAGTGGGTCAGCAGGCCGAGACGACCGAGTGAGGACTTGCCCTCCAGCCGGCCGGCCAGGTCGTCGGGCAGCGTCACCAGCTCGAACGTCGAGCCGAGGACGAACTCGCCCGGGTGCAGGACGAACGGGTCCTCGCCGTCCTTCTCCACCAGCGAGGTCAGCTCGTCCTGCTGCAGCTGCGGGTCGATGTGGGTGTACTTGGTGTTGTTGAACACGCGGAAGTACCGGTCCAGCCGGACGTCGATGCTGGACGGTTGCAGCATCGGCGGGTCGAACGGTTCGACCCCGAGGCGGCCGGCGTCGAGTTCCTTGCGCAGGTCGCGGTCACTGAGCAGCACCCGGTCAGGGTAGCGACATGTGCCGGAGGTAGGTGGGGTCGAGTCGGAACAGGCTGCCGAGACGCTGGACGTAGAGCCTGCGTTCGGCCTGCCCGACGCGTTCGGCCAGGGCGGTGGCACCGGGAATCCGGCGGCGGACGGTCTCGGTGGCGAACGTCGTGGCGGCGCCGGTCAGCACGGCGAGCTGCGCGAGCGGGTCGTTCGGCAGGGCGAGGAAGTCGGCGTTGGTCCGGCCGAGCACCAGCCTGCTGATCGAGGAGTGCACCCGGACCGAGACGTGCGAGAGCACCTTGCCGACCGCGCCGCGGCCGTGCCCGACCTCGGCGTGTGACTCCAGCAGGGCGGCGGCGAGGCGCTGCGAGTCGGCGTCGGGGATGAACTCGCTGGACGCGAGCAGCCACAGCAGCCGCCAGGCGTCCTGCTCGTTGGCGGGCAGGAGGGCGTCGTCGACGCCCATCAGCCACCCGACGTACCGCCACAGGTGCAGGATGTCCTCGCGCTCGCGGTCGGTGTAGCGGATGCCGAGCAGCTGGGTGCCGACGACGAAGACCAGCGAGAACAGCAGCAGCGTGCCGACTGTCTGGACCTGGTTGACCGGGCGGTCCCAGGCGGCGTAGTCCCAGTCGGGGCGGCGGTTCATCGCGGCGCGGACGTGGGCGTGCACCAGCCGTACCCGCAGCGCGGCGGCGTACCCGTCCCTGCCCCTGGTGAGCGCGCCGGGCGTGGTGACCTGAATCCACCAGATCGCCGTCTCGACCAGCCGCCGGGTGGCCTTGTGCTCGATCTCCCCGGTCCCGACCAGCGACTTCGTGGCGCGGGACGCGAGGTATCCGCCCATCAGCGACATGTCGCCGAGCGGGAAGAGGCCGAGCAGGCCGGTGCGGGTGATGGCGCGGGCGCCCCGTTCGAGGCGGGCCTCGTCGACCCAGTAGGGCGTGGCCTGGACGGTGTGGAAGAAGTCCTTGAGTGCTGGGTGTTCCGGTGTGCCGCCCGCGAGCGCGCGTTCGAACTGGGCGCGGCCCTCGCCCGGTGGCAGGTCGGCGAAGAGCGCCACGACGGCGTCGGCGAGCGGGTCCTCGACCTGGGCGTACTGCCGCAGGCGCCGCAGCTGGGGTTCGGTGCCCCGGATATCGCCGGGCGCGAGCAGCTTCGAGACCAGGCGGAATCCGCCCTGGCGGAACAGCTCGGGGTCGGGCAGGGGCTCGTCCGGCATGGGCCTCACCTCTTCGACAACAAGTGTTGTCACTTGCTGCGCGAGCAGTCAAGAGGCGAGGGGGTGGGTGCGGGCGCCGCGGCGGACACGGTATGCTCGTCGGCACTGCGGATGTAGTTCAATGGTAGAACATCAGCTTCCCAAGCTGAGAACGCGGGTTCGATTCCCGTCATCCGCTCCAAAACGGTTTTGAAATGGCGTTTCCCCATTCGGGAGGCGCCATTTTTGTTGCCGGCGGGCCGGAATGTGGAATTCGCGTGCAGGAATGCAGAACTCGCGTCAGCCGAGGGCTGCCGGGTTCGCCGCCACGGCTCGGAAGCGGGCCGCCGGGTCGGGGACGAGGCGACGCTTCGCCAGGTCGAGCAGGCCGCTGACGTGGGTTACCTCCGCGGCCAGCACGCCGTCGGCGCGGGTCAGGGACTGCTCGACCCGGTAGGTCTTGCCCTCGCCCCAGACGAACGCGCAGCTCACGTCCACCTCGTCACCGCCACGCAGCTCGTGGTGGTACCGCAGGGTGGTCTCCAGATTGACCGGGCCGACACCGCCGGCCAGTAGCTCGTCGACCGCCACGCCGGCCGACGTCAGAAACGCGAACCGGGCGTGGTCGCAGTACTGCAGGTAAACGGCGTTGTTCAGGTGCAGCTGGGGGTCCACCTCGTAGACCCGGACCGACACGCGCACGGAGAACGTCATGACCGCAGCCAGTCCAGCGAACGCGGGGTCAGGTAACGCAGGCCGTCTCCCCGCGTCTCCATCCAGTCGCCCCGGGCCCAGCCGCCGGACGCCTGCGGCGAGAAGCCGTGCCGCCGGAACAGCTCGCTGACCTCGGCACGGGTCAGGCCGCGCTCACCCCACTCGGCCATGACGGCCCGGTAGCGATCCGGGCCGGAGACGTCGGGTGGAGCAGCGACGGCGTCGGCCAGCGCCGCGAAGCCCCTGCTGATCTGCCGCAACGCGGCGGCCACCTTCTCCTCGTCCACGCCGACAGCATAGCAACTGCTAGCAATCGCTAGGACAGTTCGCTTACCGGGGTCGTGAAGGCCCCCTTCATTACGTGAGCCGTCAGGGGCCCGGCAAAGTCCGGGGCGGTCGGGCTCCCGGCGGTGCTACCAAGGGCACCGTGGTTGCGCGTTGCGCCACCAAGGTGCCGTTCGTGGCGTGGTGTTGGCTCGGTGTTGTCTCGTTGGTGGTGGTCGGTGGGGCTACCGGGCGTGCTGGGTCTGCTAGGGCCCCGGCAAAGTCGGGCTCTGTGCGTTCGAACGCAGAACTCGCGGGCCGGAGCGCAGAACTCATGATGTGGACCGGGTTCTCACCCTGTGCCGGTCACCCGCGTGAGCGGCCCGTTCGCGCGAGTTGTCCCGTCCCAAGCACGTGAAGGCCACCTTCACCACGTCAGACGTAATGAAGGGGGCCTTCCCACCCTGGCCAGACCCACGGACGGGACACACCTGCCACATCGGCACCGGCAGGCACAACCACCCCAGCCGCCACCACGAACGAGACAACACCAGGGCCGAGCCCGCCGCAGCGGACTTTGCCGGGGCCCTGACGTGAGACGTGGTGAAGGTGGCCTTCACGTGCTTTGGGCCGTCAGCGGGACTTACGCAGCTTGGCGGGGGCCTTGAGCAGCCAGGCCTGCTCGATCAGCTCCGCCAGCTGCTCCTCGTCGACCCTGTCCAGGTCGACCAGGATCGCGCCGTAGCCGTCGTAGTGCGGGGTGGTGTAGAACGCCGGGTCGCCGGAGGCCAGCAGGGCCTCCTTCTCCGACAGCTCACACATCAGGACCAGTCCGCCCTCGGCCTCGGTACGCAGGCGGGCGAATCCCTTGCCCGCGACCTTCAGCGACGGCGTGCGGTACCACGTCTCCTCGGTGACCGAGGGCAGCTTCGCCGCGATGGCGACGACGTCTTCCCAGGTAGGCATACCGACATCGTCGGCCATCGCGGCGGCGGAGTCTTGGTGAAACGGGAACTCAGCCCACCACGGTGATCCGGTCGGCCGGCGGGGGCGCCACCGTCGGGTGAGCGGCGAAGTAGGCGATCAACGCGTCCAGGTCCACCGGGCCACCGGTGAGGTTCGTGCCCTTGGTGAACTCGGTGAAGCCGTCCCCGCCCGCGGCCAGGAAGTTGTTCACCGAAACCCGGTACTGCGCCGCGTCCTCGACCGGCTTGCCCTCGATCGTCAGGTCGCGGACTTTCGAACCGGCCGGTGCCGACGTCGAGTACGAGTACTTCAGCGTCGACGACACCTGCAGGATGCGCGGCGACGCGCCCTGCCACTGCTGCTCGAGCACGGCCTTGAGGTTCGCGCCGGTCAGCGTGACGGTCTGCATGATGTTGCCGAACGGCTGCACGGTGAACGCCTCGCCGTAGGTCACCACCCCGTCGCCCTCGCCCGCGGGCGACGACGCGAACGTCAGGTCGGCGCGGATGCCGCCGGGGTTGGTGATGGCGACCTGCGCGCCGTTGCCCTTCGTCGCCTCCAGCTGGGCGTCGGCGATCACGTCGCCCAGCGGCGACTCGCCGGACGGCGCGGCCGCCCTCGGCAGGTCGGCGGTGATCGCGCCGATCTTGCGGTTGGCGATCGGCGCCGCCTTGACCTTGGCGTCCTCGATCAGCTTCGTCACGCCGGCGTCGGCAGGCACCGTGCGGGTGACGATCTCGTTGTGCGCCTTGCTCTTCTCGCGCACGACGTCCCGCGAGCGGCGGTCCACCTTCAGGTCGACGACCGGCAGCAGCCTGCCGAACGACGCGCCCTGGATCATCGTGCGTGGTTTGCCGCCCGGGTCGGGAACCACGCAGTTGTACTGCTGGTGGCTGTGCCCGGTGAAGATGACGTCGACCTTGGGCGAGGCCTTGCGGGCGATCTCGCTCGCCGGGCCCGGCGTGGTGCGGCAGTCGTCCGGGCCGCCGCCCTCGGTGTTGTCGCCCTGGTGCAGCAGCACGACCTGGGCCTTGACGCCCAGCCGGTCCAGCAGGTTCGCCGTGCGGTCGATGGCGGCGACCTCGTCACCGAACTTCAGGCCCTTGATCGCCTCCGGGGTGACCACGGACGGCAGATCCTTCAGCGTGACGCCGATGATGCCGATCGGAACGCCACCGGAGAGTTCGATGCTGAACGGCAGGACCGCGGGCAGTCCGTTGTCGAACGTGACGTTCGCACCGAGGAACGGGAACCGGGCACCGCGGTAGCGGTCGCGGAACTGGCAGCCGTCGGCCGGATGACAACCACCGAACTGCATGCGCTTCAGCTCGGCGTAGCCCTCGTCGAACTCGTGGTTGCCGACCACGGACGCCTTGACGCCCAGCGAGTTCAGCAGCTCCATCGTCGGCTCGTCGTGGAACAGCGCGGAGATCACCGGCGACGCCCCGATGTTGTCACCGGCCGAGAGGACCATCGAGTCGCGGACCTCGCTCCGCAGCCGCTTGACGTGCGTCGCCAGGTAGGCGGCTCCACCGGCGTCGACGGTCTTGCCGTCGGGCAGCGTCACCCGGCCCGACGAGCCGGACGGCGGTTCGAGGTTGCCGTGCAGATCGTTGAACGCGATCAGCCGGACATCCACAGTGGACTCGGCGGAAGCACCGGTGACGCTCAGGCCGAGACCGGCGGCGACGGCGAGGCCGACCACGGCGGTGCGGCGCAGCAAGCTGGGCATCTTCACGCGGGCACTCTTGCCGGTCACCCTCGCCCGGTCAAGTGGCCCGGGGCGCCTCGGCCGAATGGCCGAGTCCGGTCGCCGGGGGCGAACCGGTCGACCGAAGTGGCGCACCCACCCGGATTCCTACCTTGATCACATGACGTACGCACAGGTCACCGCCCTCCAATACGGACTGATCGGCTTCCTCGCCATCTGGGGCATCGTGCTGGTGCCGCAGATCGTCGTGCACCTGCACCGCTACGCGATGGTGCTGCCGAAGCGGCTGCTGACCTCGGGCGTCGTCACCATGTACTTCACGTTCACGCTGGCACTGGTGATGCTCCCGCTGCCCGGCCCGAACACGCCGCGGCTGAGCCAGACCGTGCAGCTGCAGCCGTTCCAGTGGGTCGCCGACATCGGTTCGGAACTGCACAAGCACGGGCTGAGCGACGCGCAGTGGTTCACCACGCAGACGTTCAGCCAGCTGGCGATGAACGTCCTGCTGTTCGTCCCGCTCGGCTTCTTCGCCAGGACGCTGTGGCGGCGCGGCATCGTCGGCGGCGCGGCGCTCGGGTTCGGGTTCTCGCTGCTGATCGAGATCACCCAGGCGACGGCGAACTTCGGCACCGCGCCGTTCGTCTACCGGGTCTTCGACGTCGACGACCTCATGGCCAACACCGCGGGCGCACTGCTCGGCTGGATCGCCGCGGCGCTGTTCCTGGCACTGCGCAAGGCTCGCGCGACGTCAACGCGGACGACGGTCCGGCTGCCCATCCCGGACCGCAAGGGGATCCACCTCACCCAGGCGCGCTAACCGCTCCTGCCGACGTAGGGCCGCCTGCCGGGCGGCCCTGCGGTCCTGCGAGACGACGACGATCCCCGCGACCAGGAAGATCACCAGGACGAGGCCGATGACCAGCGCGAAGTCCACGCCCTGCCCCTTCCACGTCGCTGTGTCCCGGATCACTCAGCGTACGCATCGCGTGGCGGGCCCGCCACCATCCGTTCCAGCTGGGCGTCCAGGACGGCCAGCGCGGCAGTGGCGTCGAGGTGGCCGACGAGCACCTGGTCGCCCAGCCCCTCGGCGAGCGCGAACAACGTGACCGCGGTCTGCTCGGGATCGACGGCGCCGCTCGCCCGCCGGACGAGCAGGGTGAGCAGGCCGTGGATCCCGGCGTAGCCCTGCCGGACGTGCTCGGTCACCCGGTCGTCGACCAGGCCCCTGGCCAGGAACGCCGTCGACACCCGCAGTTCGGCGCGACGCGTGTCGTCGGCGGGGATGAACTCGGCCAGCACCTCCCGCAGGACCACGCGGTGCGGCGAGTCGGACTCCAGCCGGGCGCGGATCCGCTCGCCGCCGCGCTCGGAGACGTAGTCCAGCGCGAACAGCAGCATCTCGTCCTTGGTGCGGAAGTAGTGCTGCACGGCCCCCATGGAGACCCCCGCCTGGCGGGCGACCTGCCGAAGGTTGACCGCCTCCAGCCCCTCGGCGTCGATGATCCGCAGCAGCGCGTCGGCGATCTGCGCCCGCCGCTCCTGGTGCTTCGCACCCAGCCCGCGTGTCCGGGTCAACCGGTTGTCACCACCCATCCCCATGCACTTGTATTGCTATGCTACCGTCGGCGTCAAATCAAGTCGCACGCATTGAAATGGGGGATCGCCGTGGTCTTCATCGGCATTCTGCTGATCATCCAGGGGTTCGGCTCCGCGTTGGCCGAGCTGGTCTGGGACACGAACTGGGGCCTGCTCGCACTGGCCGAACGGGCCGTCGACATACCTCTGTGGGTCAACTTCGCCGTCGGCGTGGGCGGCCTGGCGCTGATCGGCGCCTCGGTCAAGCGCGAGCGCAAGTCCTGACCGTCACGGACACACCCTGGGTAACAAAACGCCGGCCCACCAGCACAGATCGGTGACGGCCGCCACGTCAATTTCGCCGTGTTTCGACTCTGGGTCTTACTGCAACCCTCCGATACGGCCATGAGGGTGAGTTGGCGTCACGAGCTGCCCGGAGACGACTCACACCAGTGAGTGCGCGTCGCCGGCCCGGTCCGCAGGGGGACCGGAACCACGACGCCCAGAGCGCATGACGGCCGGGGGGCGGCTGTCAGGCGGGATGGGCGTTCACACCGGTGATGCGCGGTGTGAGAGTGGGATTGTTGATGACGCGCAGCACTGACCGGCGACTGATGTACGCGGCCGGAACGCCCCCGACCAACGGCAACCGCAGCGTGGGTGTGGTCGCCATCGATGCGGTGCCGATCTACCGCGACGGCCTGTCCGCACTGGTGACCCGGACACCCGGCCTGCACTGGGCCGGGCACGCCGCCACCCACCACGCGGCGATGCAACTGTGCGAGCAGGCACGCCCTGACGTCGTCCTGATCGACTCGGGCATCGACCCGAACTGCCACCTGACCCGGCTGCTGCACACCGGAGACGCGACCCTGACCATCGTCGTCCTGGTGCGGGACGCCGCCCGCAACCCTGCCTACCTCGCTGGCATCCTCGCCGCGGGGGCCAGGGCGGCCGTCCCCCGCAACGCCGACTCCCGCCGCGTGATCGAGGCCGTGCGCAGGGCGCACCTGGAACGCCGGTACGTCGACCCGGCGCTGGCGCCGCTGGCCACCCGGCCGAAACGCCGTCCGGCCACCGACGACGGCCAGCCCCCACGGGTCGCCGGTCCGGCCATGCCGCTGTCCCGCCGCGAGTACCAGGTCCTGCAACTGGTCGCGGAAGGCCTGGAGAACTCGGCTATCGCGAAAATGCTGTTTCTCTCGGTGGAGACCGTCCGTACCCACGTCAAGAGCATCCTGCGCAAGCTCTCGGCGCGGGATCGCACGCACGCGGTGACCACGGCTTTCCGGCACGGCCTGCTCATTCCGGAGTCCTGCACGGACGGTGCCGACCTCGCTCCGCTGCCGCAACGGAAGTGACGCCGGTCACCGATCCGTGGATCACATCTGGGCGGTTTCGCTTGCCGCGAGTTACCGGCAGGTAATATCCTGATGTTACCGGCCAGTAGGGATGGCGTGCCCAGCCGGGTTCCCGAGCGACACGGAGAGACGACATGGGCCACTACAAGAGCAACGTGCGTGACCTCGAGTTCAACCTGTTCGAGGTTCTCGGCGTACAGGAGCGCCTCGGCAAGGGCGTACTGGAGGAGTCCGACGAGGAGACCGCCCGCGGTGTGCTCGCCGAGCTGAACAACCTGGCGACCGGCCCGCTGGCCGAGTCGTTCGCCGACGCGGACCGCAACCCGCCGACCTACGACCCGAAGACGTTCAGCGTCACGGTTCCGGAGTCGCTGAAGAAGTCGTACGCCCAGCTGATCGACGGCGAGTGGTGGCGGCTCGGCCTGACCAGCGACCTCGGCGGCTTCGGCCTGCCGCCCACCGTGCAGTGGGCCGCGGCCGAGCTGATCCTCGGCGCCAACCCGCCGCTGTTCATGTACATGGCCGGCGCGAACTTCGCGATGATCGTGCACAAGAACGGCACCGACGAGCAGAAGCGCTGGGCGCGGTTCATGCTCGACAAGGCCTGGGGTGCCACCATGGTCCTCACCGAGCCGGACGCCGGTTCGGACGTCGGCGCCGGCCGCACCAAGGCCGTGCTGCAGGAGGACGGCTCCTGGCACCTCGACGGCGTGAAGCGGTTCATCACCTCCGGCGACCAGGACATGACCGAGAACATCATGCACCTGGTGCTGGCCCGCCCCGAAGGTCCCGGCATCGAGACCAAGCCCGGCACCAAGGGCCTTTCGCTGTTCCTCGTGCCGAAGTTCCACTTCGACTCCGAGACCGGCGAGCTGGGCGAGCGCAACGGCGCCTTCGTCACCGGCCTCGAGCACAAGATGGGCATCAAGTCGTCCAGCACCTGTGAGCTGACCTTCGGCCAGCACGGCACCCCCGCCGTCGGCTGGCTGCTCGGCGAGGTGCACGACGGCATCGCGCAGATGTTCCAGGTCATCGAGCACGCCCGGATGATGGTCGGCACCAAGGCCATCGCCACGCTGTCCACCGGTTACCTGAACGCGCTCGACTACGCCAAGGAGCGGGTCCAGGGCGCCGACCTGCCGAACATGCTGGACAAGACCGCGCCGCGGGTCACCATCACCCACCACCCGGACGTCCGGCGCTCGCTGATGCTGCAGAAGGCCTACGCCGAGGGCCTGCGCTCGGTGTACCTGTACACCGCGACCTTCCAGGACCAGCTGTGGACCGGCGAGGGCGGCGAGGACACCCAGAAGCTCGCCCACCGGGTCAACGATCTGCTGCTGCCGATCGTCAAGGGTGTCGGCTCCGAGCGGGCCACCGAGCAGCTGGTGCAGTCGCTGCAGACGCTGGGCGGCTCCGGCTTCCTGCAGGATTACCCGATCGAGCAGTACATCCGCGACGCGAAGATCGACTCGCTGTACGAGGGCACCACGGCCATCCAGTCGCTGGACTTCTTCTTCCGCAAGATCGTCCGCGACAAGGGCCAGGCGCTGGCCCACATCGCGGGCGAGATCACGAAGTTCATCGAGGCCGAGGGCGGCAACGGCAGGCTCAAGAACGAGCGTGCGCTGCTCAAGCAGGCGCTGGAGGACACCCAGGGCATGCTCGGCGCGATGATCGGTTACCTGACCTCGTCGCAGGAGGACCCGCAGAACATCAACAAGGTGGGCCAGCACACCGTGCGGCTGCTGATGTCCGCGGGTGACCTGCTGGTCGGCTGGCGGCTGCTGCGCAACGCCGAGGTGGCCATCGACAGGCTCGACGCGGGCGCGGGCAAGGACACCGCGTTCTACGAGGGCAAGGTGGCCGTGGCGTCGTACTTCGCCAAGACCGTGCTGCCCGAGCTGACCGCCCGGCGCGCGATCGTCGAGGCCGCCGACAACGACCTGATGGACGTGCCGGAAGCGGCGTTCTGATCCGGTCCCCTGGAAAGGGCCACCTCCGCGACGGAGGTGGCCCTTTTCCGTTCAGCCGCTGTTGAGCCGGGCGGCCTGGCGCATCAGGTGGTCGCGCTCGGCGAGGTTGGCCGCCTTGCCCGCCGCCTCGGCGTACAGCCGCGCGGCCAGTGCCAGGTCACCGGCCCGCTCGTGCAGGTAGGCCGCCGCCGCGGTGTGCCGCGGCAGTGAACCGTCCAGTTCCGCCAGTGCCGCCAGCCCGGCACGGGGTCCGTCGGCCTCGCCGACGGCGACCGCGCGGTTGAGCCGGACCACCGGGCTGCCGGTCAGGCCGGCGAGTTCGTCGTACCACTCGACGATCTGCACCCAGTCGGTCTCCCCGGCGGTCCGCGCGTCGGCGTGCAGTGCCGCGATGGCGGCCTGCGCCTGGAACTCGCCGAGCCGGTCACGGGCCAGTGCCGCCTGCAGGATCCCGACGCCCTCGGCGATCGCGGTGGTGTCCCACCGGCCGCGGTCCTGCTCGGCCAGTGGCACCAGGCTGCCGTCGGGAGCCGTCCTGGCGGCACGCCGGGCGTGGTGCAGGAGCATCAACGCGAGCAGGCCGGATACCTCGGGGTGGTCGATCGCCGCCGCGAGCTGCCTGGTCAGCCGGATGGCCTCGGCGGCGAGGTCGACGTCGCCGGAGTAGCCCTCGTTGAAGACCAGGTAGAGCACCCGCAGCACGGTGGCGACGTCGCCGGGCTGGTCGAACCGCACGCCGGAGACGGTGCGCTTGGCCCTGCTGATGCGCTGCGCCATGGTCGCCTCGGGCACCAGGTACGCCCGGGCGATCTGACGGGTGGTGAGACCGCCGACCGCCCGCAGCGTGAGCGCGACGGCGGACGACGGCGTCAGCGACGGATGCGCGCACAGGAAGTAGAGCTGGAGCGTGTCGTCGACCGCGGGCACCGGGCCCGGCTCCTCCTCGATGACGGTCTCCCGCCTGCGGCGGGCGGTCTCCGACCGGGCGGTGTCCAGGAACTTGCGCCACGCCACGGTGACCAGCCAGCCCTTCGGGTCCCGCGGCGGGACGGCCGGCCAGACCCGGACGGCCTCCAGCAACGCCTCCTGCACGGCGTCCTCGGCCGCCGCGAAGCCGGCTCCGCGGCGGACGAGGACGGCGAGTACCTGCGGCGTGAGCTCGCGGAGCAGGGCCTCGTCCATCCGGACGTTCACTCCGTGATGGTCGGCGGCTCGGCCATCACGGGGCGCAGTTCGAGCCACTCGTGGATCGGCTTGCCACCCGCGCCGGGGGCGGCGGACAGTTCCGCGGCCAGTTCGAGGGCGCGCTCGTAGCTGTCGACGTCGATGATCATCCAGCCGGCGATGAGGTCCTTCGTCTCGGCGAACGGGCCGTCGGTGACGGGCGGGCGGCCCTCGCCGTCGTAGCGGACGAACGTCCCCTCCGGCGCGAGCGCCGTGCTGCCGACGTACTCGCCGGTCTTCTCCAGCCTGGCCGCGAAGGTGTCCATGTACTCGATGTGGGCCGAGATCTCCTCCGGCGTCCACTGGTCCATCGGCACGTCGTTGGCCGAGGCCGGGGCGCCGCGGTAGTGCTTGAGCAGCAGGTACTTGGCCATGGTCGCTCTCCTCGGTGCGGTGGTGACCCATTCTGGTCACGTTCACCACCGGGACGGAGCCGATGACGGGTTCTCGACATCGTTTGGCGGAGATTTTTCGGGGAACTCTCCTGGCATCGCAAACCTGCTGTGAGGAGACGAGCGATGGAGATCGCCGGAATCATCAGCGCGATACTGGTCGGCCTGGTCATCGGGGTGCTCGGCCGGCTGGTCGCACCCGGAAAACAGGGCATTCCAATCTGGCTGACGATCGTGGTCGGCATCGTGGCCGCGTTCATCGGTACGGCCATCGCGCGGGGTATCGGTTACGCGGACACCGCCGGTTTCGACTGGCTGGAGCTGCTGACCCAGGTCGGCATCGCCGTGGTCGGCGTGATGATCGCGGCCGGCGCCTACGGCAGGCGCCGGGTGACGCACTGACCGGTTGGCCGCCGTCGTCCCTCGTGGGGCGACGGCGGCCTGCTGCCTACTTCCGGAAGGCCGCGCAGGCCAGCGCGACGTAGGCGGCCTGCGGTGTCCGCCAGGCGACCGGGACCCAGCGGTCGTCGGTGACCTGCTTACCGTCCGGTCCGACGCAGCTGTACCTGCCGCCGACGACGGGCTTGCCGCACGGGGCGTCCTTCTCCGCGGGCTGGGTGCAGGTCGTGTAGTTGGTGCAGGTCAGCGTGTGCAGCAGTTGCGAAGCGAGCTCCGCGCCTGCCCGCACGTTGAGCTTGCACTTGTTGACGGTGTTGGCGTGCACGAGCTGTGGCTCGGGCTCGGCGGCTCCGGCCTGCGCCGGTAGCAGCACCGCGCCGAGCAGTACGACGGGAAGGACCAGCAGCGCGCGTAGGCGGGACACCCAACCTCCTAGTTCGAGACGACAGGTGTCACCGACAGTATCCATTCCGGCGCCCACGGCAATCACACGATCGGTCAGGGACACAGGACGTGGGGACGTGGCCGGTAGGTCACCGTCCGGGTGTCCCGGCCGGCCTCGGCGCCGGTGCGCAGGTCGTACCGAATCCGCGTGTCGGCGACCGTGAAGCCGGGGATGCCGGGACTCGGCTGGCAACCCGGGCCACCCACCCGCACCGGCGGGTCGACGATGTCGGTCTGCGGGCCGGTCGCGCTCTCCACCCGGAACCGCTTGGTGCCCCAGATCCGTACCGTCACCGACGAGCCCGACGCGACGGCCTGCACGGCGACGCCGGTCGGCCCGTCGTTGGTGAACAGCATGTCCACAGTGGACCCGTCCTCGGCCAGCGACTTGGCGTCCCGCGCCGGCGGGAACCAGTCGATGTAGTAGTCGTGCTCGGTGTGCCCGGCGTCGGCGAGACCGGCCAGGTAGACCGCGTTGTACAGGGTGGACGTGAACTGCGAGACGCCACCGCCGATCAGCGCCGGGCCGGTGCCGTCCTCGTGTACCGGTGCGGCGACGAAGCCGTTGGCGGCCGATCTCGGCCCGGTGCGCTGGTCGAGGCTGAACGTCTCGCCGGGCCGGACGATCGCGCCGGTCACCTTCCCCGCCATGGCGTGGACGTTGGCGACCATCGCCCCGGAGAAGCCGGAGGTGGTGAACTCGCCGACGACCTCCCGGATACCCAGCGCGTTCACCGCGTCGGTCGTCACGCCCGGCCGCTGCGGCTCGTAGACCGCCACCAGCCGACGTTCGCCGGGCTGCTGGATGACCCGCATGAACGGCTCGAACGTCTTCACCCAGGCGACCCGCCTGCCGTCCTCGGCGGGCTGCACCACCGGCCGGTCGCCGGGGAACGTGATCTGGGCGTCCTTGGCCTGCCGCTCGGTCGGCGCCAGCTGCGGGGCGAGGCCCGCCTGCAACGCGTTCTGGTCCAGCAGGACCTCCAGCCTGCCGTCGTCGAGCGGGCGGAACCGGAATCCCGCGGCGATCTCCGCGGGGCGCAGCACGGCGTCGCGCCCGTCGCCCTGGACGATCACCGGCTGGGCGACCGCCTTGGCGACCAGGCTGTCCAGTGCGGCACGCACCCCGGCCGCGGTGGCCTTGGGGTGGGTGACCGACACCGGCACGGTGACGCCGCCGGACAGCAGCCAGTTGTCACGGATCAGTGTGACCGCGCCGTCGATGTCGGTCAGCTCCTGGCCCTGGCGCGGATCGATGGGGTACGCCTCCACGGCGCCGTCACCGGCCGCCGGACGGAACCCGATGCTGCCCTCGGTCATGCCGTGGTTGATCCGCTGGACCGCGAGATCCACGACGGCCTGCCGCAGGAGGTTCGGGTCGCTCACGGTCACCACGCCGACCTCGCGGGAGGTGAAGAACGACAGCAGGCGGGTGATCGGGCTGAACGGCGGATCACCTGCCTGCTCCAGGGTGCGTGGCCAGTCCAGCCCCAGCCCGGAACGGACCGGGTCCAGGTGCACGACGACGTCGCCGGCGGTGATCCGGACCGGCTGGGTGAGCCGCGGCTCCAGCTCGGTCCGCAGCTTCGCCTCGGCGTCCTCGCGGTCCATGCCGCCGACGTCGATGCCCGCGACGGTGACGCCACGCGGGACCGTGCCGATGGTGGCGATGAGGTCGACGGCGTAGGCGATGACGAACGCCACGGCGAACAGGCCGAGGCCGATGAAGACCTTGCCGAGGTTGCGCCGGAACCGGGTGGCGGGTGTCCGCGGGCGCTCCAGCACCGTCGGCATGCCGAGCAGTGCGCCGACCAGCTCCTCGTCGTCTGACTCGGGTTCGTCGCGCACTGCCCCTCCAGCGCTACAAGTAAAGTCCCGTGCCGTGCTCGGTGCGCTCGCTGGCCATGGCGTGGATGTCGCGTTCCCGCATCACCAGGTACGCCTCACCCTGGATCTCCACTTCCAGCTGGTCATCCGGGTTGAACAGTACGCGGTCGCCGACCTTGACGTTGCGAACGTTGTTGCCGACACCGAGGACGTCACCCCACGCCAGCCGGCGCGCCACCTGCGCGGTCGCCGGAATCACGATGCCGCCGCTGCTGCGCCGCTCACCCTCCTCGCCGGACAGCCGGGCCAGCACGCGGTCGTGCAACATCTGGATTTCGAGCTTTGCCGCTGTGGGCAACGATGTATTGGGGTCCGACACGCGGGTCATGCTACGTGGCCTCGGTATGCATGCCTGCCATCACCAGCTCCAAGGTGCCCGCCCCGTCCGGCGCGATCCGCACCGGGACACCCCAGTCCTGCCGGGTCACCCGGCAAACCGGGTGCTCGGCGTCGCTGTCGCAGCTGGCCGCCTGGGCGACGACCTGCAGCACGCCCTCGGTGACCGCGCCGGCCAGCCGCAGCGTGCGGGTGAGGTCGGTGCCGGTTCCGGCACCCTCGGCGAGCAGCTCCGGTGGCGAGGCACTGATCTCCAACCTGGTCGACGGCCCGTAGCGATCGTCCAGCTTCTCCCCAGGGGGAGGGGTGAACACGACGGCGAACTCCAGCGTCCCCGGCGCGAGCACGGTCGGTGGCCTGCGGACGACGTGCTGGTCGCCAGCCACGGTGGTCTGCTCGACGGGCAGCACGGACACGCGGTGCCCGGCCGATTCGACGACCAGCAGCCCGTCGGCGGTCACCAGTAGCCCGGACGGCTCAGCGAGGCCGGTGGCCAGCGTGGACACCTCGGTCGTCGACGGGTCGTAGCGGCGGACGGCCCCGTTGTAGGTGTCGGCGATCGCGACCGAGCCGTCGGGCAGCACGGCAACGCCGAGCGGGTGCTGCAGCAACGCGTCGGCCGCCGGGCCGTCGCGGTGGCCGAAGGAGAACAGGTCGGTGCCGACGGCCGTGTGCACCGTGTGGTCGCGGTCGAGCCAGCGCAACGCCGACGTCTCGGCGTCGACCAGCCAGAGCCGGTCCTCGGTGGCGGCGAAGCCGGACGTCTGGGCGAAGAACGCCTCCCGCGCCGGCCCGTCCCGCAGGCCCTCGACCGTGGTGCCTGCCAGCCGTTCGACGTGGCCGGTCAGCGGGTCGAACGTGCTCAGCGTGTGGTTGCCTGCCATGGCGACCACGACCGCGCCGTTCCACCAGGTGACGTCCCACGGGCTGGTGAGGACGGTGTCCGGGCCGTCACGCCACTGCTCGCCGGTGCCGGCGACGGTCGTGACCTCGCCGGTGTCGAGGTCGAGCCCACGCAACAGGTGAGCGGCCGTGTCGGCGACGACGACGTCATAACCTGCCCGTTCGGCGACGTCGGGCGGCAGGACGGCGAGGCCGCCGGGCTCGGTGAACGGCTCACCCCGGCGGCCGGTGCCGTACCGGCGCAGCACGGTGGCGCCGTCGGTGCTCAGCTCGACGACCGAGTGGTTGCCGGTGTCGGCGACCAGCAGCCGTCCGTCCGGTGTGGACACCGCCTTGCTCGGGAAACTGAGCGCGGTGTCGGCCCGCTCGACCGGGATGTAGGGGCTACCGCCGCGGCGGACGTCGTGCTTGTCGACCAGGCCGGCGATCACCCGGCGCAGCGCCTCGGCGTGCCCCTCCCCGGCCGCGACGTGCACGACGTAGCCCTCCGGGTCGATGACGACCAGCGTCGGCCAGGCCCGGACGGCGTACT
Source organism: Amycolatopsis suaedae (assembly GCF_004214935.1). Lineage (GTDB taxonomy): Bacteria > Actinomycetota > Actinomycetes > Mycobacteriales > Pseudonocardiaceae > Amycolatopsis > Amycolatopsis suaedae. The sequence continues at coordinate 266,131 of NZ_SFCC01000002.1, read as the reverse complement.
GCGACCAGGTGACCATGTCGGGGTCGTTGAGTACCGGGTGGTGCACCTCGTAGCGGCGGACGGCGGCCTCGATGGCGTCGGCGGTGCCCTCGTGCAGGAACTTCGGCGAGTGCACGCCGATGGTCACCAGCTCGTCGGCGAACTCGGCCTCCAGCGGGCGCAGTTCGTCGAGCACGTGCAGGCAGTTGATGCAGCCCGAGGTCCAGAAGTCGAGCAGGACGATCTTGCCGCGCAGCTCGGCGAGGCTGACGGTCCTGCCGCCGGTGTTGAGCCACAGGTCACCGGTCAGCTCGGGGGCGCGCACGCGCGCCTGGGTTCGAGGCGTCACGTCCGGAGTCAACTACGTGCCGACGCCCGCTGTTCCCTCGGCTCGCGCCTTGAGACGGCGCAGGGTGGCGGCGATGTTGGCGGTGTTCTGCTCGGCGCGGTTCATCACCCCGGTGGCCAGGCCGGTGGGCAGGCGCAGCCAGGCCGGGCGGCGGTCCCAGGTGCTCTCGGTCACCACACAGCCGTCCTCGGCCGGTTCGAGGTCGTAGCGCCAGCGGGAGATCGGCAGGCCGAGGAACGTCACGTCGAACGCGAACAGGCGGCCGGGGACGGTCTCGGTCACCGTGGAGACGGTGCTCCAGCGACGGACGCCCCGCTGGTTGCGGCCGCGGAAGCGGGCACCGACCGTCGCCTCGGTGGCGCCGTTCAGCCAGCTGAAACCGGCGTACTCCTCGGACAGTTCCGCGAGCACGCCCGGATCGCTGACCAGGGCGTACACGGTGTCCGCTTCGGCCAGCACGGTGACGGTCCCGGTCGCGTTCGGCTCCGACATACCGGCAGTATGTACTACCGGGCGCGCTGACGGTAGGCGGCGACCTTGTGGCGGTTCAGGCAAGTGGACGAGCAGAACCGCCGTCGCCCGGCCGGGGAGGCGTCGGCGTAGACGTCGACACACTTCGCACCATGGCACGTGCCCAGGCGCTCCTGCCCGTGGTTCACCAGCCACTCCAGCAGGCAGGCGCCCAGGGCCGCGGGGAGAACGTTCTCCGGCGCGTCGACCGTCCAGCGCAGGCCCGCTTCGGTGGCGACCGGCAGCGGGCGGGCAGCACGCAATAGGTCGTTCAGCCGCTCGAAGGCGCGCCCGTCGGGTGCAGCGGCGAACACCTCGAAGGCCGCGTTGGCCGCCGGCACGAGGTCACCGGACGGGACAGCCATCTCCGGGTAGGGCATGTCCTGTTCGTCCGCGACCACACGTGGACGGTCGGCGTGCTCGTTGACGAACTCGACCACGCGGCCCATGTCGAGCACCGGAACGTCGTACACGAAACCAGTGTAACCTCCTAATCCGTGTCTTCTGGTTACATCGACGTCGGCGTGCTGCCCGCGTTCATCGGCGCCGCCGTCGTCCTCATGCTGGCGCCAGGACCGGACATGGCGTTCATGGTCGCCACCGGACTGCGGGACGGCCGCAAGGGCGCCACCCGGGCAGCCCTCGGCATCACCGCGGGAGTCAGCGTGTACGTCGTGCTCACGGCGCTGGGCCTCGGCGCGTTCCTCGCCGCCGCGCCGGGTGTCGCCGACGCGATCCGGCTCACCGGAGCCGCGTATCTCGCCTACCTGGCCTGGTCGAGCTGGCGGGCAGGCGGAGCTCCGATGGAGGCGTCCGCGGGAGCCACCGGCGCGTTCCGGCGCGGCTTCCTGGTGAACATCTCCAACCCGAAGATCATGCTGTTCTTCACGGCGTTCCTGCCGCAGTTCCTCGGGGACACCAGCGAGAACCCGGTACTCCAGCTGCTGATGCTCGGCCTGATCCTGCAGTTGCTGGGCCTGCTCACGGACCTGGCAATCGGGTACGCCGCGGGCGCCGTCCGCGACCGGGTGCTGAGCCGCTCCGGCGTCCGGAAGCTGCTGGAGCGGCTAGCGGCCGGGGTCTACGGCGCGCTGGCGGCCGTCCTGGTGGCCGAGACCGTGCGCTGAACGTACGACTCGTGCGGGGTTACTGGCGGCGGAGGGTCCGGGTGACGCCGGCGGCCACCGTCGTGGCGAGGATCCAGCCGGAGGCCGTGAAGCCGACGGCCACCCACTTGTCGGCGCCCTCCATGAACCAGCGGCCCTTGTTGCCGAAGTCGACGATCGGGACCAGCAGGTCGACCGTGTACAGCGCCGGATTCCACTCCAGGCCCTTGTCGTCGCTGTTCACCGCGCACCGGCCGTTGCTCTGCGCGTAGTTCTCGGTGTCGGTGCGGCAGGGGTGGTCGGTCTCGCCGACGGCGAACCAGATGCTGCCCGCCGCCAGCAGCAGGAGCAGCCACGCCACCGCCCGCACCGGCCGGTACCCGTAGCCGACCATCATCCGCTGCAGCCAGCTCCACACCTTCACCAGCGGACCGAGCGTGCGGTAGCCGTCGGCGAGCGACTCGTACCGGAACTGCTGCTTGCGGAACATCACCGTGGCGGCGTGCTCCTCGTTACCGCTGGTGCGCAGCATCTCGGCGAGCTGGTCGTACGGCCCCGGCCGGTACCCGCCCATGGCCTGGCGCAGCAGCTCGATCCGCCGGTCGACCTCCCGGTCGTCCTTCAGCCCGATCGGGGTCTTCATCGCGTCGTAGCGGAAGTCCTCCAGGTCGATGCCGTCGGTGGCGGCCCACAGCTCGGGACTGTCGCTGAGCGTCCCGCAGTGTGCCCGCAGCAGCACCACCTTGCCCTGCGGCGGCTTCTCCGGTGTCAGCACGAACTCGTCCGCGGTGACGTCACCGGCGTCCAGCGCGACCCCGTCCCGCTCCAGCGACTCCAGCACCGCGCCGCCGACGTCGACCCGCCTGGCGACCGTCGCGCCGTCGAGGTTCACGCCGCCGGCCGCGTGGAACACCCGGTCCCGGTTGGCGGTGAGCAGCAGGTCACGGCCGATCTTGGCGGTGCGGACGTCCAGCGAGAAGCTGTTGCGTTCCTTCACCGCGGGCTCGGTGAGCTGCGTGCCGTACAGGTAGATGCTGCCGCCGACCTCGACACCCTGCAGCCGCACGGTGCCGTGGACGGTGGCGTCGGTCATGTGCAGGTTGCCCGCGATCTTGGTGCGGCGTGCGGAGAACGCGTCGCGGTCGTGGTGCAGGATCGTCGCGTTCCACGCCAGCAGGTTCCCGCCGACGGTCACGTCGGCCATCCGCACCATGCCGACCGGCACGGACAGGTTGGTGGCCTCGATGTCGCCGTTGATCTCGCAGCCGTCCAGGTGCAGGGCGCGGTCGTAGAACGGCTCGACGTTGCCGCGTGCGACCGACACCTCGGCGTGCGCCAGCCGGAGCGTGCCGCCGATGTGGGCGTTGAGCATCCGCACGGTTCCGTTGGCCTTGAACCCGTCGCTCAGCTCCAGGTTGCCGTCGACGGTGAGCCGGTCGGCGTAGAGCGCGGGCCGTGGATCGAGGCCGGGGTCACGGGACTTCCACGCGTCGACGGCGATCGGCCCGTGCTGGTCGGTGCGCAGCCAGGCGCCCCGCAGCACCAGGTCGCTGTCGACCTTGGCGCTGGGCAGGTAGACGATGCCGTCGGCGGAGAACCGCCGCCGCTGGCTGCGCCTGCCGTAGGTGTCGACCTCGCAGAGCAGGCTGCCGCCGATGTGCAACCCGTTGCCGTTGAGCGCGAAACCGTCCGGATTGGACAGCTGGGCGCCGGAGAAGTTGACGTTACCGCCGGTCCGCATGCCCGGCACCCTGACCTCGCCGACGGCCTCCATCCGGTAGGCCAGCAACGCGCCGTTGATGACCAGCCTGTCCGCCTGCACGGCCTTGGCCTTCGGGTGCAGGATCTTCGTGCGGGTCAGCACGACCGAGCCTTCGACGGTGGCGTCGGTCAGGTTGATCGCGGCGTCCGGTTTGCCGCGTTCCCTGTCGTCGCCCCGCTGGACGGCCGTCTCCCCGGCGTCCTGTGTGGACTCACCGGCGTCGACGACACACCGGATGAGCCGCAGATCGTTGCGGCTGCACAGGTTGCGCGCCTTCAGGCCGGGCAGCCAGCAGTCGCGGAAGACCAGCCCGAGCAGGGTGGCCTCGCGGACGTCCGGCGGATGCTCGAACCGGCACCGCTCGAACCGGAACAGGTAGCCGAGATCCAGTGCGCGCACGTCCAGCCGACCCGTGATGTAGGCGTCCTCCACCTGCACCAGCGGCGCGTTGGTCGGCTGCTTGCGCCAGCGCAGCAGCCTGCCCGGTTCGGGCTCGATCAGCGGCCGTACCAGGTCGGCCGCCTTGATCTCGTACTTCTTGTCCGGCACGCCCGCGAACGGGTCGAGCGGCGCGGTGCCGTTGTCGCTCGGCGGCTGGAACTCGGGTTCATCCGGTTCCTTGCCGCGGTTTCGCCGGATGCCCGGCATCGCTCACCTCCCCGGTCGCGTCGACTCCTAGTGGTCGTGACCACTAGTGTCACGCGTCCGGGAGGGACCCCTCCCCGTCTCTGACGTGGGTCGGGTTGAGCACCCGGGACAGGAACGTCTGGGTGCGCTGCTGCTGCGGGTTGCCGATGACCTGCTCCGGCGGCCCCTGCTCGACGACGACGCCGCCGTCCATGAACAGCACGACGTCGGCGACCTCGCGGGCGAACTGCATCTCGTGCGTCACCACGAGCATCGTCATACCCTCCTCGGCGAGCTGGCGCATGACGCTCAGCACGTCGCCGACCAGCTCCGGGTCGAGCGCCGAGGTCGGCTCGTCGAACAGCATCAGGTCCGGGTTCATCGACAGCGCACGGGCGATCGCCACCCGCTGCTGCTGACCGCCGGACAGCTGCGAGGGCATGGAACCGGCCTTGTCCGACAGGCCGACCCGCTTCAGGTTGTCCCTGGCGATGCGCTCGGCTTCCTCCTTGTCTCGCTTGAGGACCTTGCGCTGGGCCACCGTGAGGTTGTCCAGGACACACAGGTGCGAGAACAGGTTGAACGACTGGAACACCATGCCGATCGATCGCCGCGCGGCGTCGATGTCGACGTCCGGATCGGTCAACTCGGTGCCGTTGACGGCAATCGTGCCGTTGTTGGGCTCCTCCAGCATGTTGACGCAACGCAGCAGCGTCGACTTGCCGGAACCGGACGGCCCGATGACACAGACCACCTGGCCACGCTCGACCTGCAGATCGATGCCCTTGAGCACCTGCAGTTCGCCGAACGCCTTCTGCAGTCCGGTGATCTCGACGACGGGGCTCACGCTTCAACCTCCAGGCCGCGGTCCTTCTGCCTGCCGGCACGACGCTCCAGGTACCGCGACAGGTAACCCAGTGGCAGGGTGATGATCAGGTAGCAGAGGCCGGCGAGCAGGATCGGGGTCATCGAACCGGTGTCGTTGAGGCCCTCGCGGCCCCACTTGGTCAGCTCGAACTGGTCACGGCTGACGCCCAGCAGATAGATCAGCGAGGAGTCCTTGGTGAGCAGGATCAGCTCGTTGGTCAGCGGCGGCAGGATGATGCGGAACGCCTGCGGGATGACGATGGTCACCATCGCCCTGCCCTGACTCATGCCCAGCGAACGCGCGGCCTCCACCTGGCCGGGCGGGACAGCCTGGATACCGGCGCGAATCGTCTCCGCGATGTAGGCGGCGCCTACCGAGCCCAGCGAGATCGCCACCGTGGAGTAGATGTCGAAGATCAGGCCGAACGCCGTGGGCACGCCGAAGCCCAGCGCGATGAAGATCAGCAGCGCGGGAACACCACGGAAGAACTCGATGTAGACCGTGGCGATCCAGCGGTAGGGCGGCACCGAGGACAGCTTCATCAGTGCCAGCACCAAGCCGAGCCCGAGCCCGACGGCGAAACCGAGCAGGGTGTAGATAATGGTGTTCTTCAGCGCGACGGTCAGGATGCCGGGGAACTGCTTGGCAGCGGCGTCAACGTCGAAGAACGCGCGCTGGATGTCGCCCCAGTCCGCGATGAGCGCGAGTACGACGATGATGATCGCCAGCAGCGCGTACTGAGCCAGCTGAATTCGCTGACGTCGCTTGCGCTTCGATAGTGCCATGATCGGGATTTCTCCAGTCGAGGGCTGACAGCGGAAGGGGCGGCCACCGCGGTGGCCGCCCCTTCCGGCGACGGATCAGGGAGTCGGCTTCTTGCCGAACCACTTCTCGTAGATGCGGTCGTACGTTCCGTCCGACTTCGCCTTCTTCAGCGCCTCGTTCACCTTCGCCAGCAGTGCGCCGTTGCCCTTCTTGACGGCGATGCCGTAGACCTCGCCGGTGTCGAAGGTGGTCGTCACCTCGACGTCGGGGTTGGCCTTGAGGTAGTCCAACAGCACCACGTCGTCGTTGATACCAGCGTCGACCTGGCCGGTCTTCACGGCCGTCTGCTCCAGCGCGAGGTCCTCGAACTGGATGATCTCGTAACCGAACTTGTCCTTGTTCTCGTTCGCGTACTTCTCACCGGTGGTGCCCTGCTGCACGCCCAGCTTCTTGCCGCGCAGCTTCTCCAGGCTGTCCAGACCGGAGCCCTTCTTGACCAGCAGCGCCTGCTTGGCGTCGAAGTAGGGGTCGGAGAAGTCCATCACCGCCTGACGCTCCGGCTTGATCGTCATCGCGGCGGCGGCCACGTCACACTTGCCGATGTTCAGCGACTCACCGGTCTGGATTCCCTCGAACGGCGTGTCGAAGATCTTCTGCTCCGAAGCCCCGACCAGCGGGAGCACCAGGTCGACGAGGTCGACGTCGAAGCCGACGGTCTTGTCGCCCTGGGTGAACTGGAACGGCGCGTACGGCAGGTGCGTGCAGGTCGTGAGTTTGCCCGCCTCCACGAGGGTGATCTGCCCTCCGGCCTCGGTGTTTCCACCGGTGTTCACCTGCTGGGCGCAGCCTGCCGCGGTCACGGCCAGTGCCACGACGGGGACCACGGCGAGCGCTCTGCGTGTGTGTCGACGCGCCACTGTGTAACTCCTAGTAGTCAGTACTCGGGCAGATTTGCATCCTGCCACTCTTCAGTACCAACTGCCCAGAGTTCGGACGTTACGGCCCCGTTGCGAAGCGGACGCCTGTGCACCACTCAGCGGACACTCAGCAGGTCAGCGTGACCTCGGGGCTCTTGACGGCGAGATAGCTGACGCTGGTCGTATACCAGCCGAAAGTATCCGTGTAGTAGGTCCGGAACGGACCCTGGTCGCCTATGTGGACGGGGCATTGGGACTGACGCGCTAGGTGACCCTCCATGTCTATAGTTCACCTGAAACTTCGCTAATTTGGTGAATCACAAACACACCTCGTGCAACCGACGCGCGGTGCGTCACGATGACCTCCATGAACAACAACGCGCCGCCGAAGCTGCCGCCGGCGGGAATGCGGCCCCGGACGGCGCGTGCTCGGACCAACGGCAGGCCCGGCGCGCAGTTCGACGGCTACCTGGCGGCCAACCGGCCGCATCCGGGTGCCTACGACGAGATGTTCGCCGGGGACGGGACCGTGCGCCCGCCCTACCGCGCGTTGTACGAGTCGATCGCCGCACTCGACGCGGGCGACCTCACCGCCCGCTCGGCGGCACTCGACCGGGCGCTGGTCGACCAGGGCATCACGTTCTCCCTCTCCGGCCAGGAACGGCCGTTCCCGCTGGACCTGGTGCCGCGGGTGATCACCGCGGCCGAGTGGGCCCGGCTGGAACGCGGGGTGGCGCAGCGCGTCCGGGCACTGGAGGCGTTCCTCGACGACGTCTACGGCGACGCCCAGATCCTGCGCGACCGGGTGCTGCCCCGGCGGCTGGTCACCTCGTGTGCCTACTTCCAGCGCGAGGCGTTCGGCATCAGCCCGCCCAACGGCGTGCGCATCCACGTCGCCGGCATCGACCTGGTCCGCGACGAGGCCGGGACGTTCCGGGTGCTGGAGGACAACCTGCGCAACCCGTCCGGGGTGTCCTACGTGATGGAGAACCGCCGCACGATGGCGCGCGTGTTCCCGGACCTGTTCGCCCAGCACCGGGTGCGCCCGGTCGGCGACTACGCCACGCACCTGCTGCGGGCGTTGCGTGCCGCGGCGGCGGCCAACGTCGCGGATCCGATGATCGTCGTGCTGACGCCGGGCATCCACAACTCCGCCTACTTCGAGCACTCGCTGCTGGCCAGGCAAATGGGCGTCGAGCTGGTCGAGGGCAGGGACATGTTCTGCCGCGACAACGTCGTCTACCTGCGCACCACCGAGGGCGAGCAGCAGGTCGACGTCATCTACCGGCGCATCGACGACGAGTTCCTCGACCCGGTGCACTACCGGCCGGACTCCGTACTCGGCATCGCGGGCGTGCTCAACGCCGCCCGCGCGGGCAACGTCGTGATCGCCAACGCGGTCGGCAACGGCGTCGGTGACGACAAGCTGGTCTACACCTACGTACCGGAGATGGTGCGCTATTACCTGAACGAGAAACCGATCCTGCCCAACGTCGACACGTTCCGCTGCTGGCTGCCCGACGAGCTGAACCACGTGCTCGCCCACCTCGACGAGCTGGTGATCAAGCCGGTCGAGGGCTCCGGCGGGTACGGCATCGTGTTCGGGCCCAACGCCACCGCGAGGGAACTGGCCGAGGTCCGCCGCAAGATCAGGGCGGACCGCCGCGGCTGGATCGCACAGCCGGTGGTGCAGCTGTCCACCGTTCCGTCCAAGGTGGACGAACGGCTGGCGCCGCGGCACGTCGACCTGCGGCCGTTCGCGGTCAACGACGGCAACTTCGTCTTCGTCCTGCCCGGCGGGCTGACCAGGGTGGCGCTGCCCGAGGGCAGCCTGGTGGTCAACTCCTCGCAGGGCGGCGGGTCGAAGGACACCTGGGTGCTGGCCAGCCGGTCGTCGACCGCCGAGCGCGAACTGGCCCAGCCCGCGCTGGCCACACAGTCCGATGTGGACGGGCTGGTGGCCGAGCAGGGGCCCGAGCTGACCAGCGCCCAGCAGCAGCAACAATGACGAGGAGGCGGACGTGCTGGCTCGCAATGCCGAATCGTTGTACTGGATCGGCCGCTACGTCGAACGCGCCGACGACACCGCACGCATCCTGAACGTCTCGGTGCACCAGCTGCTGGAGGACGCCAGCGTCGACCCCGACCAAGCCAGCCGCCAGCTCCTGGCGGTACTGGGCATCCCGCCGCAGGCAGGTGTCGAGCTGGACGTGTGGAAGCTGACCGAGCTGGTGGCCTACGCCAAGGAGAACGCCAGCTCCATCGTCGGCTCGATCACCGCGGCGCGGGAGAACACCCGAGGTGCGCGCGAGGTCGTCTCGACGGAGATGTGGGAGTGCCTCAACGCGACCTGGAACGCCGTGCCGGACCGGCAACGGTACGCGCGCAGGGCGGGCCCGCACTCGTTCCTGTCGTTCATCGAGGAACGCGCCGCGATGTTCGCCGGCCTCGCCGACTCCACGATGAGCCGCGACGACGGCTGGCTGTTCCTGGTGCTCGGCCGGTCGGTCGAGCGCGCCGACATGGTGGTGCGGCTGCTGCTGTCGCGGGTGCAGGACAAGGCGTCCAGCCCCGGGTGGATCACCGTGCTGCGCTCGGCCGGCGCGCAGGACACCTACCTGCGCACCTACCGTGGCGCGCTGGACGCGGGCAGGGTGGTGCAGTTCCTGCTGCGGGACACGCTGTTCCCACGCTCGGTGTTCCACGCGCTGCGGCAGGCGGAATCCTGCCTGGACCAGCTGGCGCGCGGCACACACGGGCGCGGCAACGAGAAGGCCGAGGCGTTGCGGCTGCTCGGCCGCGCCCGCAGTGAGCTGGAGTTCCTGCGCCCCGCCGACCTGCTGGAGGACCTGCCGAAACGGCTACGCGGCCTGCAGACGACGATCCGCGAGACCGGGGAGGCCGTGTCCGTGCAGTACTTCCACTCCTCGCCCTGGGTGGCGTGGCACGGCGCGGAGGTGAGCCTGTGACCTGGCGGATGCGGGTGGTGCACAGCACCGGGTACCGCTACGAGACCCCGGCGACCCAGTCGTACAACGAGGCCAGGCTGACGCCACGGTCGGACCGGCGGCAGAACGTCGTCGCGCACCGGATCGAGACCTCGCCCGCGACCAGGGCGTACCGCTACTCCGACTACTGGGGCACGGTCGTCACCTCGTTCGACCTGCACGCACCGCATACCGAGTTCACCGTGGTGGCGACGTCGGTGGTGGAGACCATGGACGCCCCGGTGCCGGTACGGGACGCGAACTGGAAGCAGTTACGGTCCGACGAGGTCGTTGACGAGCGCTCGGAGTACCTGGAGACCACCGACTACACCCCGCGCGACCGCGAACTGTCCCGGATGGCACGCGAGCTGTGCCGCGGCAAAGGACCCGCCGACGCGGTGCTGGCCATCTGCGGCTGGGTGTACGAGCAGCTCAAGTACCAGCCGGGCACGACCGGCGTGCACTCGACGGCCACCGACGCCTGGCGGGCGCGGGAGGGCGTCTGCCAGGACTTCGCACACGTCTCGCTGACGATGCTGCGGTCGGTCGGCATCCCGGCCCGCTACGTCTCCGGCTATCTGCACACCAGGCCGGAGGCGAAGCTGGACGAGACTGTCGAGGGGGAGAGCCACGCGTGGATCGACGCGTGGACCGGTGGCTGGTGGGCCTACGACCCGACCAACGCCATCCCGGTCGGCCCTCGCCACGTGTGGGTGGCGACCGGCCGGGACTACGCCGACGTCGCCCCGCTGAAGGGCATCTTCACCGGCGGCGGTCAGTCCACCCTCGACGTCTCGGTGCAGCTGACGCGCTTGGCATAGTTCTGCCATCGGGTGGCGCTAGCTTCACGATCATGAAGCGTCTCACCGCCGCGCTGACCTGCCTGTTCGCGCTGAGCGCGTGCGCGCCCAGGTTCGAGGAGGCGAAGACCGACCCCGTCACCAGCCCGCCGCCCACGCCCAGCCCCGCCAGCGTGGAACGCCCACGCGACATGGCCGGTCAGATCACCCATGAGGTCCGGCGGGACGCCGAGGGCATGCTCGGCGGGCCGACCCCGGGCCTGGACGTCCAGTGCGCGTACTCCTCGCAGAGCAAGTTCGTGCCGTGCACCGCGCGCTACCAGGGGCACGAGGTGACGTTCAACGTCGAGCTCCACCGCGGCGGCAGCGCCCTCGTCAAGCTGGACATCACCGCGGAGCGCCGGTTCCTCAGCCGCGCGGACGTGCACCGCAAGTTCTACGAGACGCTGGTCCGCGAGGAGGACGGCGAGCCGCCCGCCGCCGACGACCAGGTCCGCTGCGACAAGATGCCGGAGATGTCCACGATTCCGGTCAAGCCGGGCGATGCGTGGACCGACACCGGCGTGCGGTGCTACCACTACGACAACGTGACCGACGTCCGGGAGGTCTGGACCGACGGGGTCAGCCAGTTGTCCTTCGTCACCGAGGACGAGGCCAAGCGGCGGGACTGGAAGTAGTCAGGCCATCGCGGGCCATGGCGCACGGGCACGCCCACGGCAGGCGTTCTGACATGAGTTTGCCATCGCAGGGCGGTACGGTCGCCGATCATGAACCGCCCTGTCGCCCTGGCCTGCCTGCTCCTGGTCACGTTGACCGCGTGCGGGCCCAGGTTCGAGGAGGCGAAGACCGACCCCGTCACCAGTCCGCCGCCCACGCCGAGCCCGGCGAGTGTGGAGCGCCCCCGTGACATGTCCGGGCAGGTCACGCATGAGGTCCGGGAGGACGCCGAGGCCATGATCGGTGGACCGGACCCAGCCCTGGAGGTCAAGTGCACGTGGTCGCAGTACGGCCAGATCGTGCCGTGCAACGCGCGTTTCCACGGGCATGAGGTGACCTTCACCGCGAAGATCGGCGGCACCGGTAGCAGCCTCTACACCTTGGACATCAGCTCGGAGACGCGCTTCCTCACCCGCGCGTACGTGCACCGCGAGTTCTACAAAATGCTGGTCTCGGAGGAGGACGGCGAGCCGCCCGCCGCCGAAGACCAGGTCCGCTGCGACAAGATGCCCGAGGTGACCACGGTGCCCATCAAGCCCGACCGGGACTGGACCGAGACGGGCATCCGCTGCTACCACTACGACGTCACCACCGACGTCCGCGAGGTGTGGGTCGGCGGGGCCACCAACATCTCGTTCGTCACCGAGGACGAGGCGAAACGGCGGGACTGGAAGTAGCGTCGCCGTCGAAGCACGTGAAGGCCACACCCGCGAGTTGTCCGTTCCCGCCCGGCTGGTTCCACTGTCCGGCACGCCGGTTCCGGATCGCGAGAGGTGGGCTTGGATCAAGCTCGTGAAGGCCACCTTCATTACGTGTGACGTGGTGATGGTGGCCTTCACGTGCTCTGGTGCTTGCTGAGTTGTCTCGTTCGTGGTGGCTGGTGGGATGGTTGTGGCGTGCGAGGCTGGCGGGGTGGTTGTGCCGGGGTGAGGGCGGATGTGGTGGCGTCTGATGCCGTGAAGGGGGCCCTCACGGCAATCGCCCACGACTCCCGACTTTTACCGGGACCCTGACGTCTCACGTGGTGAAGGTGGCCTTCACGAGCTTTGGGCGTCAGCCGCGGGCGTGCGCGTCCAGGATGTGGGCGACGGCCTCGGTGACGCGTTGCGCCTGGTCCAGGTGCAGCCACTCGTCGGGCACGTGGGCGTTCGAGTCCGGGCCCAGTGCGCCGGTCACCAGGAACTGCGCGTTCGGGTACTTCTCACCGAGCAGCCCCATGAACGGGATCGACCCGCCGAGGCCGACCGAGCGCGACGGCGCCGCGAACACGGCCTCACCGACGTGGTCCAGCGCGGCCGACAGCCACGGCGCGGTCGCCGGGGCGTTCCAGCCGTCGGCGTACTCCAGGCCGGACAGCTCGACGGTCGCCGAGTACGGGACGTCGGTGGTGAGCACCTTCTCGATGGCGGCCAGTGCGGCGGCCGAGTCGGCGGTGGGCGGCAGCCGGAAGCCGAGCGCGAGCGTCGTCGAGTCCCGCAGGACGTTGCCTGCCTCGGCCGGGTCGGGCAGGCCGGCGGCGCCGAGCACCGACAGCGTGGGCCGCCAGCTGTTGTTCAGCAGCTGCTCCAGGCTGTCCTCGGTGACCGGCCGCGTCGAGCCGGCCAGCGGGAACGCCGTGCTCATGCTGGCGACGGACTCCGCCGTCCGGGTGGCTTCCTCGACCCGGTTCGCCGGGATATCGACGTTCAGCTCGGGCAGCTTCAGCTCACCGGTCGCCGGGTCCTCCAGCCGGTCCAGCAGCAGCCGCAGCACGCGGAATGAGCTGGGCACGACGCCGCTGGCCAGGCCGCTGTGCTGCCCGGACTCCAGCACCCGAACGGTGACCCGCACCTGGACGAGCCCGCGCAGGCTGGTGGTCAGCCACAGCCGCTCGTAGTCCTGCCCGCCGGAGTCCAGGCACACGACGAACGACACGTCGCCGAGGAAGTCGCTCAGCTCGTCGAGGTAGGCGGGCAGGTCCGGGCTGCCGGACTCCTCGCCGGTCTCCAGCAGCACGACGGCCCGCGCGTGCGCACCGTCCGCGGCGTGGATCGACTCCAGTGCGGCGGTGGCCGCGTAGCCGGCGTAGCCGTCGTCGGCCGAACCGCGGCCGTACAGCCTGCCGTCCCGGACCACCGGCTTCCACGGGCCGAGGCCCTCGGCCCAGCCGCCGACCGGCGGCTGCTTGTCCAGGTGGCCGTAGAGCAGGACGGTGCCCCTGTCCTCGGCACTGGGCGTCGCGGGCACGTCGAGCAGCAGCACCGGCGTGCGGCCCTCCAGCCGCACGACGCGCACGGTGGCGCCCGGGATCTGCCGGGCCTCCAGCCAGCCCTTGACGTGGGCGATCGCCGCGTCGAGGTGCCCGGTCGCGGCCCATTCGGTGTCGAAAGCCGGGGACAGGGCGGGGATCTCCACCAGTCCCGACAGGCTCGGCAGGACGTCGTCGGCCCAGATACGGCGGACGGTCTCACGCACTGTTGTCTGTTCCACGGCAGCCATCCTGACAGGTCACAGTTTCGACCGGGGCTCTTGCCCCGGCGCCGGGCTGGCGGCTACCTTCCGAGATCACTGTGATCCAGATCACCTGACGGCTGGGGCTGGCTGAAGGGCGGACCACCTGTGTCGACACCGATGCTGTCCGTCGCCAACCTGGAGGTGGTCTACCAGGACGTCGTCCTGGTGCTGCGTGGCCTGAGCCTCGAGGTGCCCGACGGCGCGGTGGTCGCCCTCCTCGGCGCGAACGGCGCCGGCAAGACGACGTTGCTGCGGGCCGTCACCGGCCTGCTCGGCCCGCATCGCGGCAAGATCACCAAGGGCACCGTGCACCTCGCCGGTGCGCCGATCACCGGGGCCGACCCGGCCGACGTCGTCCGGCGCGGCATCGCGCAGGTGATGGAGGGCAGGCGGGTCTTCGCCGAGCTGACCGTCGACGAGAACCTGCGTGCGGGCGGCTACACCCGGCGCAGGGCCGACGCGCGGCAGTCCTACCAGCGGGTGCTCGACCTGTTCCCGGTGCTGGCCAAGCGCCGTACCGCGATCGCCGGGTACCTGTCCGGCGGCGAGCAGCAGATGCTCGCCATCGGCCGCGCGCTGATGGCCGAGCCGAAGCTGTTGCTGCTCGACGAGCCGTCGCTCGGGCTGGCGCCGAAGCTGGTCGAGCAGGTGCGCGACATCGTCAAGGAGATCAACCAGCAGGGCACGAGCGTGCTCCTGGTCGAGCAGAACGCCGTGATGGCGCTGTCGGTGGCGAACTACGGCTACGTGCTGGAGACCGGGAAGGTCGTCAAGGACGGCCCGGCCGCCGAACTGCTCGCCGACGAGGACATCCGCGAGTTCTACCTGGGGGTCGGCGGCTCCTTCGCCGAGGTGAAGAGCTACCGCAGGAGGAAACGATGGAGCGCGTGAGCGAGCCGCTGCTGCGGGTCCGCGGGCTCACCCTCCGGTTCGGCGGGGTGACCGCGCTGGACTCCGTCGACCTCGATGTCGACCGCGGCGAACTGCTCGCGGTGATCGGCCCGAACGGCGCGGGCAAGACGTCGATCTTCAACTGCCTCAACGGGGTCTACCGACCGCAGGAGGGCACCATCACGCTGGACGGGCAGCCGCTGACCGGCCGCGCGCCCGCCGCCGTCGCCGCACTCGGCGTGGCGCGGACGTTCCAGAACCTCGGCCTGTTCACCCACCTCACCCTGGTGGAGAACCTGATGCTGGGCCGCCATCACCTCATGCGCACCGGGTTCCTCACCGGAATGCTGTGGTGGGGCAGGGCCAAGCGCGAGGAGATCGCCCACCGCGCGGCCGTCGAAGAGGTCGTCGAGCTGCTGGAGCTGGAGCCCTACCGGCACACCCCGGCCGGCCTGCTGCCCTACGGCGTCGCCAAGCGCGCGGAGCTGGGCAGAGCGCTGGCGATGGAACCGCGGTTGCTGCTGCTGGACGAGCCGGTCGCGGGCATGAACCTGGAAGAGACCGAGGACATGGCCCGCTACCTGGTCGAGGTCCGCCGCGAGCTGAAGCCGGCAATGATCCTGGTGGAGCACGACATGCGGCTGGTCATGGACCTCGCCGACCGCGTGCTGGCGCTGGACTTCGGGGTCATGGTGGCCACCGGCACGCCGGAGCACATCCAGTCCGACCCCGACGTCATCGCCGCCTACCTTGGCGGTGCGGCATGACGGCGACCCTCGCGTCCACTGTGGACACCATGACGCTGCCCGCACGACTGCTGCACCACGCACACACCGCCGGTGACCGGATCGCGTTGCGGGACAAGCACCGCGGCCTGTGGCGGGAGACGAGCTGGCGGCGGTACGCCGAGCGGGTCGCGCACGTCGCCGCCGGGTTGCGGTCGCTGGGCGTACGGCCGGGCGCCCGCGTGGCCATCCACTCCGAGAACCGCCCGGAGTGGGTGATCGCCGACCTCGCGGTGCAGGGCATCGGCGCGGTCGCGGTCGGTATCTACCCGACGTCGCCCGCCAACGAGGTCGAGTACCTGCTGCACCACTCCCGCACCGAGGTGCTGATCGCCGAGGACGAGGAACAACTGGACAAGGCGCTGGCCGTCCGCGACCGGCTGCCGAACCTGCGGCACCTCGTGGTGATCGACCCCCGAGGTGTCCGTGTCGACGACCTGCTCACCTTCACCGAGCTGGAATCCCGCGGGGCCACCGAGGACGCTGCCGCCGAATACGCGTCCTCGGTGGCCGAACTCGACCCCGCGTCGACCGCGATCCTCGTCTACACCTCCGGCACCACCGGACCGCCGAAGGGCGCGATGATCTCGCACGCCAACCTGGTCGCCGCCGGCCGGACGTTCACCGAAGCCGTCGGCGCCGGGCCACGCGACGAGGTGCTCAGTTACCTGCCGCTGTGCCACATCGCCGAACGGCTGCTGTCGGTCATCGACCCGGTGTGGGCGGGCTCGGTGGTCAACTTCGGTGAGGGCGGCCCCTCGTTCACCGCCGACCTGCGGGACGTTCAGCCGACCGTGTTCCTCGGTGTACCCCGCGTCTGGGAGAAGATGCTGGCCGGTGTCGAGATCCGGATGGCCGACGCCTCCCGGCTCAAGCGGGCGCTGTACCGCTTCGGCATGCGGCACGGCAGGCGGATCGCACCCCGCCGGATGACCGGCGCCGTGCGCCCGGCCGACCGGTTCGTGCTGGCCCTGTGTGAACTGCTGGTGTTCCGCGCGCTGCGGGAGAAGCTCGGCCTGGTCCGGGTACGCACGGCGCTGTCCGGCGCCGCGCCCATCGCGCCGAAGGTGCTGGAGTTCCTGTGGGCCATCGGGGTTCCCGTCCGCGAGGGCTACGGGCAGACGGAGAACACCGCGCTGTGCACGCTCACGCCCGCCGGTGACGTGCGGCTGGGCGCGGTCGGCACGGCGCTGGACGGCGTGGAAATCCGCATCTCCGACGACGGCGAGATCCTCACCCGTTCGGCCGGGGTGTTCCAGGGCTACCTCGACGATCCGCTCGCCACCGAGGCCGCCGTCGACGCCGACGGCTGGCTGCATACCGGCGACGTCGGCGTCGTCGACGAGGACGGCTACCTGCGCATCACCGACCGCAAGAAGGACATCCTGATCACCGCGGGCGGCAAGAACGTGGCGCCGTCGGAGATCGAGAACCGGCTCAAGGTGTCACCGTTCGTGCGCGAGGCCGTGGTGATCGGCGACCGCAGGCCGTACCTGACGGCGTTGATCGGCATCGAGGCCGACACCGTCGGCAACTGGGCCACCCGGCGGGGGCTGGCCTACACGACCTACGCCGACCTGGCGTCGAAGAAGGACGTGCGGGAGCTGGTGCAGAGCGTGGTGACCGAGGCCAACCGGGACTTCGCCGCCGTCGCTCAGGTCAAGCGGTTCTCGTTGCTCACCAAGGAACTCGACCACGACGACGGTGAGCTGACCGCGACGCAGAAGGTCCGGCGCCGGGCCATCGCCGACCGCTTCGCCAGTGAGATCGAGGCGATGTACCGATGACCTTCTTTTTGCAGAACGTGTTCGCCGGGCTCGCGCTGGGGTCGACGTACGCCCTGGTGGCACTCGGGTTCGTGGTCATCTACAAGTCGACCGGCGTCATCAACTTCGCGCAGGGCGGCCTGCTCGCGCTGGGCGCCTACCTCGGCTACACGTTCTCCACCAACCTCGCGCTGGCGTTCGCGGTGGCGGTGCTGCTGGCCTGCCTGTCCGCGGCGCTGGTCGGGGCGACGTTCGAACGGCTGGTGCTGCGGCGCATGGTCGGCCAGCCGCCGTTCGCGGTCATCATGATCACCATCGGCCTGCTGTTCGTGCTGGAGCCGGTGATCACCGCGATCTGGGGCTTCGACAACCTGCAGCTGGACAACCCGTGGAACATCCGCACGGTCGAGGCGGGCGGGCTGGTGTTCGGCGTGCGTGACCTGTGGACGATCGGCCTGACCGCGGCCGCGGTGACCGGGTTCTTCCTGTTCTTCCGCTACACCTCGCTCGGCCTGGCCATGCGCTGCACCGCGTTCGACCCGGAGGCCGCGCTGGCACAGGGCATCAGTGCGCGGCGGGTGTACGCGGTGTCCTGGGCCATCGCCGCGGCACTCGCCGCGCTGGCCGGCATCGCCATGGCGGCCGGGCCGGGCGGGCTGTCGCCGTCGATCGGGTTCATCGCGCTGGCCGCGTTCCCGGCGATGATTCTCGGCGGGCTGGATTCGCCGGGTGGCGCGGTGCTCGGCGGCCTGCTGATCGGGCTGGCCGAGGCACTCACCCGCGGCTACCAGGACCAGCTGTTCTCCTGGGCGGGCGACAACGTGTCGGTGATCGTGCCGTACCTGCTGATGATCGTCATCCTGCTGCTGCGGCCGTACGGCCTGCTCGGCACCAAGGACGTGCGGAGGATCTGATGAGGCAGCGCCCGCATCGCAACCTCCAGCGCTCGCACGCCGAGCAGCTGCGGCTGTTCGGCACGCCGTGGGCACGGGCCGGACTGGCGGCCATGGTGGTCGTGTTCCTGGTGCTGCCGACCGTGGTGCGCGACGACTTCTGGCTGTCGGTGCTGATCTACGTCGGCATCACCGCGGTCGGCGCGATCGGGCTGAACCTGCTGACCGGCTACTGCGGGCAGATCTCGCTCGGCCACGCGTTCTTCATCGGCGCGGGTGCCTACGTGACGGCCAGGGTCGGCGGCGACCTCGGCCTGCCGCTGCCGCTGTGGCTGGCCGCCGCGGCGCTGACCGGCGCCGTGCTCGGCGGGCTGATCGGGCCGTTCGCCCTGCGGCTTCGGGGAAACTACCTGGCCATCGTGACGCTCGGGCTGATCTTCATCGGCGAGCACCTGTGGCGGAACCTGACGGGCGTGACCGGCGGCAACTCCGGAACGGCCGTCACGGCGAAACCGGCGCTGGGACCGGTCGACCTCGGCGCGCTGGAGATCGCGGGCGAGGAGTACTCCCGCAACCAGGGCTGGTTCTGGCTGGTCTGGGGCATGGTCGCGCTGGTGGCGTTGCTGGCGAAGAACCTGGTACGGACCCGGCCGGGCCGCGCGCTGCAGGCCATCCGCGACCGGGACCAGGCCGCCGAGGTGATCGGCGTGCGGGCAGGCCGGTACAAGGTCGGCGCGTTCATGATCTCCAGCGCGATCGCGGCCATGGCTGGCGCGTTGTTCGGGTCCTACCAGCAGTTCGTCAGCCCGGACGAGTGGAACCTGCTGCTGTCCATCCAGTACATCGCGATCATCATCGTCGGCGGCCTGGGGACGATCTTCGGCTCGGTGCTCGGCGCGTTGTTCGTCGGCGCGCTGCCCGCGCTGATCGACCGGTACAGCGAGGTCATCCCCGGCGTGCAGACCAGCGTCGGGGACGACGGGTTCATCAGCGTCTTCGCCCTCAACCAGGCCATTTTCGGGGTGCTGATCGTGTTGTTCCTGGTCTTCGAACCACTGGGGCTCGCGGGGATCTGGCTGCGGATCAAGGCCTACTTCAGGGCCTGGCCGTTCTCGTACTAGGAGGCTCATCATGCGTTGGGTAGTCCTCGCCGCGACGGCGTTGCTGGTCGCGGCCTGCGGTGGTGCGGGCAATGACAACGACTCCGCCGGCGGCACGGCCGGCGCACCCGGGTCGGCCACCGGGTTCGACGGCACCACGATCAAGCTCGGCGTGCTCAGCCCGCTGTCCGGGCCGGTCGCGGTGATCGGGCAGCCGCTGACCGCGGGCAACAAGGTGTGGTTCGACCAGGTCAACGCCGCGGGCGGCATCGCGGGCAAGTACAAGGTGGAACTGGTCCAGGAGGACACCCAGTACAAGCCGGACGTGGCGGTCCAGCAGTACAACAAGGTCAAGGGCAACGTCGTCGCGTTCACCCAGCTGCTCGGCACGCCGTCGACGCTGGCCGTGCTGCCGCAGCTGAAGGCGGACAAGGTGCTGGCGGCGCCCGCGTCACTGGACGCGTTGTGGGTGCGGGAGGAGAACCTGCTGCCGGTTGGCGCGCCGTACCAGATCCAAGCCATCAACGCGATGGACCACTATCTCACCGAGGGCGGCGGCACGCCGCAGTCGAAGATCTGCACGATGATCCAGGACGACGTGTACGGCGAGGCCGGGCAGCAGGGCATCGACTTCGCCGCGCAACGCTACGGCTTCACCGTCGCCAACACCCAGCGGTACAAGGCCGGGACGGAGAACTTCGCCGGGCAGATCGGCCAGCTCGCCGGTGCAGGCTGTCAGCTCGTATTCCTCACCGCCACCCCGACCGACGCCGCGAAGATCTGGGGCACGGCGGCGCAGGCCCGGTTCGGCGCCAAGTGGTACGGCCAGTCGCCCAGCTACACCGGCGCGTTCGCGAAGTCGGCCATCGCGCCGTACCTGCGGCAGAACGTGACGATCGTGTCCGAGGGCACCGAGTGGGGCGATGCGAGCGTGCCGGGCATGCGGGACATGGTCGCGCGGGCGACGCAGTTCGCGCCGCAGCAGCAGCCGGACTACTACTTCGCGTTCGGCTACAACCAGGCCAGGGCCATGGGCGCGGTGCTGGAGAAGGCCGTGCAGCTGGGCAACCTGTCCCGCGAGGGCATCCTGGAGGCGTCGAAGCAGGTCGGCACGGTGACGTTCGACGGGCTGGCAGGCGACTACGCCTACGGCGCGGCCGCCGACCGCAACCCGCCGCGGTCGAGCACGCTGTTCAGCATCGACCCGGCCAAGCCGTTCGGCCTGGCCAAGCTCAAGTACAACTTCAGCTCCGAGGCGGCTCGCGCCTACGAATTCAAGGCCGCTGGCTGAGGATGTGGGCGACCGCCTCGGTCACGCGGGCGGTCTGCTCCAGGTGCAGCCACTCGTCCGGCACGTGGGCGTTGTTGCCGGGCCCGCGCGGGCCGGTGACGACGAACTGCGCGTCCGGGTATGCGCGAGCGAACAAGCCGAGGAACGGGATGGTCCCGCCGAGGCCGATCGCCCGCCACGGCCTGCCGAACACCTCGTGGCTCACCTTGTCCAAAGTGGACACGAGCCACGGCGCGAGCGGCGGCGCGTTCCAGCCGCCCGCGCCGGCGGCCCGTTCGATGCTCACCTGCGCGCCGTACGGGACGTCGGTGGTCAACGCGGTGCGGATGGCACTCAGCGCGACCTCGGCGTCGGCCGTCGGCGGGAGCCGGAAGCTCAGCTTCAGGCCGGTGTAGGGCCGCAGCACGTTGCCCGCGTCGACCAGTGACGGCAGGCCGCTGGCGCCGGTGACCGACAGCGTCGTGCGCCAGGTGTTGTTCAGCACCAGCTCCACCGGGTCGTCGGCGGCCAGGCGCACGCCGGGGGTCATCGGCAGCTCCGGTCGCAGCCCGCCCTCGGCGACCGCCTCGCGGATCTCCGCCAGCCGGTCCGGCGGGACGTCCACCCGCAGCTCGGGCAGCAGCATCTCGCCGGTCCGCGAGTCCTCCAGCCGGTCCAGCAGCTGCCGGACCACCCGGAACGAACTGGCGACGAGCCCGCTGGAGTGCCCCGAGTGCACCCCCGACTCCAGCACCCGCACGGTCAGGTCGAGGAACGCGATGCCGCGCAGCGAGGTGGCCAGCCACAACCGCTCGTAGTCGCCGCCCGCGACGTCCAGGCAGATCACCAGTGAGACCGCGCCGATCCGGTCCCGCAGGTGGTCGAGGTAGGCGGCGAGGTCCGGGCTGCCGGACTCCTCGCACGTCTCCAGCAGCACGACCGTCCGCCCGTACCTGCCACCCGCTCGGTGCAGTGCCTCCAGCGCGGCACCGGCCGCGTACGCCGCGTAACCGTCGTCGCCCGCGCCCCGGCCGTACAGCCGCCCGTCCTTCAGCACCGGAATCCACGGGTCCAGCCCCGGCGACCACTCACCCGCCGCGGGCTGTTTGTCCAGGTGGCCGTAGATGACGGTGGTGCCGTCCGAGCCGGTGCCCGGCGCTTCGAGCAGCAACACCGGTGTGCGGCCGGGCAGCTTGACGGCCTCCACCGTCAGACCGGGGACCGGGCGTGCGGCCAGCCACTTGCGGACGTGCTCGACGGCGGCGTGCAGGTGCCCGTTGCTGGCCCACAGCCCGTCGAACGCGGGCGACAACGCCGGGATGCTGACGAACTCGGAGAGGCCGGCCAGCGCGTCCCCCTCCCACAGGTTCCGGATCGTCTCGCGCAGCACCCCGTGGTCCATACCTCCGATACTGACACGCGGGAGGCGGTGCGACCCAGATCACGTTGCCGGTCCCACCGGGCCGGCGCAGCGCCGGGCGGGGCCGCGCAGTAGCAGGTCCAGCCGCGCATGCACCACCTACCTTCGGCGCCCCCACCATTGGTCTTCCAAGCGTTTGCCCAGCTCAGAGCAACAAATCGGCTTCGAGGGCTCACCAGATCGGCGGCTTCGTGCCAGGATGGCTGCCGTGAACCGTCACCGCTGACGGACCCGAGCGCTTCGACCGACGCGTTCGCGGCCGCCGGCGATGTCGTGGTAGTCGCCACAAGCGGCTGCGCGGCACCGAACCGAGGAGTCAATCGCATGTCGTCCCCCGAACAGTGGACGCATCCCGAGCCGGGCGCCGGGCCGGCCGCCACCGCGGCCGCACCAACCCCCGAGCAGGTGATCGCAGGTTTGCGAACCACATCCGAAGGCGGCGCTGAGCTGACTCAGCTGCTGACCCCCGAGGGCGAGCGCATCCCGTCCGCCCAGTTCGACCCGTACGTCTCCGACGTCGACCACGAGGCGCTGCGCGGCCTGTACCGCGACATGGTCCTGGTGCGCCGCGCGGACCGCGAGTCGAACGCGATGCAGCGGCAGGGCCAGCTCGGCATCTGGGTTCCGCTGCTGGGCCAGGAAGCCGCGCAGATCGGCTCCGGCCGCGCGCTCAAGCCCACCGACATGGCCTTCCCCAGCTACCGCGAGCACGGGGTCGCCTACACCCGCGGTGTCGACTTCCGCGAGCTCCTCGGCATCTTCCGGTGTACCGACCACGGCGGGTGGGACTTCAAGAGGCACGGCTTCCACCCGTACACGATCGTCATCGGCAACCAGGTCCTCAACGCCACCGGCTACGCCATGGGGCAGAAGTTCGAGGGCAAGGTCGGTGACGACGACGGCGAGGCGACGATCACCTACTTCGGTGACGGCGCCACCAGCCAGGGCGACGTCCACGAGGGCTTCGTCTGGGCCGCGGTGTACGACGCGCCGCTGGTGTTCTTCTGCCAGAACAACCAGTGGGCCATCTCCGAGCCGACCGAGCGCCAGTCCCGGCTGCCGCTGTACCAGCGTGCCCGCGGCTACGGCTTCCCCGGCATCCGCGTCGACGGCAACGACGTCCTCGCCTGCCTGGCGGTGACCCGCTGGGCGCTGGAGCAGTGCAGGCACGGCAACGGCCCGGTGCTGATCGAGGCGTTCACCTACCGGATGGACGCGCACACCACCACCGACGACCCCACCCGCTACCGGCTCTCCGACGAGCTGGAGGAGTGGAAGCTGAAGGACCCGATCGAGCGGGTCCGGGCCCACCTCGCCCGTGGCGGCGGCGCCGACCAGGCGTTCTTCGACCAGGTGCAGGCCGAGGCCGACCAGTTCGCGGCCGAGCTGCGCGACCACGTGTTCAACATGCCGGACCCGCCGCCGGACCGGATCTTCTCCAACGTCTACGCCGAGCCCTCGCCGGTGCTGGAGGCCCAGCGCCGCGAGTACCTCGCCTACCTCGACGGTTTCGCGGGGAGTGAGCACTGATGACCGCGACCATGAAGTCCACTGTGGACGTATCGAACTCGGCCGTGCAGAACCTGACCATCGGCAAGGCCATCAACCTGGGTCTGCGCACGGCCATGGAGGCCGACAGCAAGGTCATCGTCCTCGGCGAGGACGTCGGCAAGCTCGGCGGCGTCTTCCGGATCACCGACGGCCTGCAGAAGGACTTCGGTGAGCAGCGCGTGCTGGACACGCCGCTGGCCGAGTCCGGCATCATCGGCACCGCAGTCGGCCTGGCCGTCCGCGGCTTCCGCCCGGTGTGCGAGATCCAGTTCGAGGGGTTCATCTTCCCCGGCTTCGACCAGATCTCCAGCCAGCTGGCCAAGCTGCACTACCGCACCCAGGGCAAGATCAAGGTGCCGGTGGTCATCCGGGTGCCCTACGGCGGCGGCATCGGCGCGGTCGAGCACCACTCGGAGTCGCCCGAGTCGCTGTTCGCGCACGTCGCGGGCCTCAAGGTGGTGTCCTGCTCGAACCCGGTCGACGCCTACTGGATGATCCAGCAGGCCATCACCACCGACGACCCGGTGCTGTTCTTCGAGCCGAAGCGGCTGTACCACTCGGGCAACCTGAAGGCGCCGGTCGACCCGTCCGCCACGCCCGATCCGCTGTTCGCGTCCCGGGTCGTCCGCACCGGCACGGCGGCGACGCTGGTGGCCTACGGGCCGTCGGTCAAGGTGGCGCTGGACGCCGCAACGGCCGCCGAGGAGGAAGGCACCTCGCTGGAGGTGATCGACCTGCGCACGCTGTCGCCGCTGGACCTGGACCCGGTGTTCGAGTCGGTGCGGCGCACCGGCCGGCTGATCGCGATCAGCGAGGCGCCCGGCGAGTCGTCGCTGACCTCGGAGATCGCGGCCCGCGTCCAGCAGGAGTGCTTCTACTCGCTGGAGGCACCCGTGCTGCGGGTGACCGGCTTCGACACCCCGTACCCGCCGACGAAGCTGGAAGAGGACTACCTGCCCGACCTGGACAGGGTCCTGCACACCGTCGACCGCTCGCTGAACTGGTAAGGGGGAACATCGAATGCCGAACTACAAGCAGTTTCCCCTTGCCGACACGGCGGAGGGGCTGACCGAGGCCGAGATCCTGAGCTGGCGCGTCCAGCCGGGCGACGAGGTCACCGTCAACCAGATCGTGGTCGAGATCGAGACCGCGAAGGCCGCGGTCGAGCTGCCCATCCCGTGGGCCGGGGTGATCACCGAGCTGCACGTCGAGCCGGGGCAGACGGTCGAGGTCGGCACGCCGATCCTGACCGTCGACACCGATCCCGGTGGCGCGCCCGCGGCACCGTCGGGCAACGGCTCCGCGCCTGCCGCCGAGGCTCCGGCCGAGGAGGAGATGAAGCCGCTGGTCGGCTACGGCTCCAAGACGACGGTCGCCAAGCGGCGGGCACGCAAGGACACCACACCCGCTCCGGTGGCCACGGCCGCCCCGGCGCCGGCCCCCGGTGGCTACGTACCGCTGGCCAAGCCGCCGGTGCGCAAGCTGGCCAAGGACCTCGGCGTCGACCTGCACGCACTGGCCGGGACGGCCGGCGGCGGCGTGATCACCCGGGAGGACGTCCAGCGGGCGGCCGCTCCGGCGCCGGCCGAGCCCGTGGAGAGCATCTCCGGCGTGCTGGACGAGCGGCGGGTGCCGATCAGGAGCGTGCGCAAGGCAACCGCCAAGGCGATGGTGCAGAGCGCGTTCACCGCTCCGCACGTCACCGAGTTCCTGACGCTGGACGTCAC
Organism: Amycolatopsis suaedae; assembly: GCF_004214935.1. GTDB lineage: Bacteria > Actinomycetota > Actinomycetes > Mycobacteriales > Pseudonocardiaceae > Amycolatopsis > Amycolatopsis suaedae. The sequence continues at coordinate 240,848 of NZ_SFCC01000002.1, read as the reverse complement.
GCCGATGATGGAGCTGCGGGACAAGCTGAAGAAGACGCCCGCGTTCGCCGGGATCAAGCTCACCCCGCTGGCGTTCGCGGCCAAGGCCGTGTGCCTCGCGGTGAAGCGCACGCCGGACGTCAACGCCCTGTGGGACGAGGACGCCCAGGAGATCATCTACAAGAACTACGTCCACCTGGGCATCGCCGCGGCCACGCCGCGCGGGCTGATCGTGCCGAAGGTCCGCAACGCCGAGCGGCAGTCACTGGCCGAGCTGGCCGGGTCGCTGGAGCAGCTTACGAACACCGCGCGGGAGGGCAAGACCCCGCCGGAGGACATGGTCGGCGGGACGTTCACGATCACCAACGTCGGCGTGTTCGGCGTCGACACCGGCACGCCGATCATCACCCCCGGGGAGTCCGCGATCCTGGCGCTCGGCGCCATCCGGGACACCCCGTGGGTGGTCGACGGCGAGATCGTCGTCCGCAAGGTGATGCAGCTGTCGCTGTCGTTCGATCACCGGGTGATCGACGGGCAGCAGGGCTCGCAGTTCCTCGCCGACGTCGGCGCGCTGCTGTCCGATCCGGCGACGGCGTTCCTGTTCTGACGCACTGCTCGTGAAGGCCACCTTCATTACGTCTCACGTGGTGAAGGTGGCCTTCACGTGCCGGGAACGACGCGGACGTTTCGGGCGTTGAGCGGGTATGGCTGTCGTTCTGCTGCTGTACGTCGTCGCCGAGGTCGTGGCCGTGTGGGCCGTCGGGTCGGCCGTCGGCTTCCTCGGCACGATCGGGCTGCTGGTCGCCGGTGCGTTCCTCGGCTCCTGGCTGGCCAGGCGCGAGGGCGGCAAGGCGGCCAGGGCGTTCATGGACACCGCGCGAGCGGGCCGTCCGGCCCACAACGAGATCACCGACGGCATGCTCGTCGCGCTCGGCGGTGTGCTGATCCTGCTGCCCGGGTTCGTCAGCGACGTGTTCGGTCTGCTGCTGCTCCTGCCGTTCACCCGCAAGCCGCTGCGCCGTGCCTGGGTGCGGCGGGTGGAGCGCCGGGTCGCGTCGATGCCGAGGCCTGCCGGCGCCACCATCGTGGTGGACAGCGAGGTCGTCCCGAACGACCCGCGTCCGGACCACACCCGCCCGGTGATCGAGGGCTGATCACTCCGGCTTGGGGATGTCGAAGTAGCTGGAGAAGCGGACCGCCAGGGCGTAGTCGCCCTTCACCCGGACCTTGCCGGTGACGAACATGGCCGTGGGCGCGGCACAGCCGGTGGCCATGCGGATGAAGTCGGCTGCCGATAGCGTGACGGTCGCGTCCGGCTCCCTGCCCAGGTCGGCGCTGGACACGCAGACGCCGTCCTCGACCACCGTCTGGAACCGGTCGAACCCGCCGTCACCGTCGCCGTCGGTAAACCGCCAGCCGATCACGAAAGACGCATTCCTGGCCTTTTCCTCGATCACCTGGTCGGCCATCCGGCGAAATATCTCGTCGAGAAACACCGGCCGTAACACATCGTGTTCGGCAATTGCGTTGATCTGTTCTTTCGACGCGCGGCTGACCACGCTCACCAGCGTCGGGGTCGACAACCCGCCCAGTTCGATGCCCGACCCGGCCGAGTCCAGCATGTGCAAGGTTTCCAGCACCTGGGTGAACTGCTCGGCGGACAGCGCGGAGATGTCGATCTCCCTGGCGAACGCGTCCACCACCGCGGGCTTCTCCACCTCGGCGGCAAGCCGGTGAAAACGACGGCGACGTAATCTGTCCCACCAGGTACCGGAATATCGAGTGGACACGAAAATGGAGTGTACTGGAAAGTAACCTCAGCTCGCGCGGGGAAGGTCGAAATAGCCGGTCAGGCCCGCGGCGAAAGCGAGGTCACCTTTCACCTTGATCTTTCCGGTCACGAACAGGGTCGCCGCCGTGGCCTGGTGCGTGATGACCCGGATGAAGTCGGCGGGGGAGATCGTGATCGTCACCCTCGGCTTGCGATCCGACGGCTCCCGGCTGACCGTGCAGGTGCCGCCGGAGATGATCGTCTCGTACCGGTCGTAGCCGTCCGGCCCGCTGCCGCCGGTCAGCCGCCAGCGGATCACGGCGTTCAGGTCGCGAGCCCGCTGCTGCCGCAGGTGCTTGCTCATCCGGCCGAAGATCTCGCCGAGCACGATCTCCCGCAGCTGCGGGTCGTCGGTGATCATCTTCAGCTGCGCGGGCGTCACCGTGGCCACCAGCTGCGCGAACTGCTCCGGCTCGATCTCGCCGAGGTCAACCCCGCGCAGCATCTCCGCCAGCGCCGGGCCGTCGAGCCCACCGATGTCCGTCATGCGCGCCTCCCGACCTTATTTTACTCGCCAGTAAGTCTACGTACGAGTAGGTAACGTCGACAAGAGCGTCGCGGTAACCCGGTCGGGGGGCATCCAGGTACTTTGACCCACACGAGGAGGTAGGTGTGTCAGAGGAAGTACAGCGAGCACCCGAGCGGGCCAAGCGGCTACCGAGGGCGGTCAGGGAACGGCAGATCCTCGACGCCGCGGTGTCCGTGTTCTCGCGTTACGGCTACCACGCGGCCTCGATGGACGAGATCTCCGACGTGGCCGGGGTGTCCAAGCCGATGATCTACACCTACCTCGGCTCGAAGGAGGACCTGTTCGGCGCCTGCATCCGCAGGGAGGCCGCCCGGCTGCTGGAGGCCATCCAGGCCGGGATCCAGCCCGAGGTCGCCCCGGACATGCAGCTGTGGCACGGGCTGCGCTCGTTCTACCGGTTCGTCGCCGAGTACCGGGAATCGTGGACGGTCCTGCACCGGCAGGCGCTCACCGTCGGCGGCAGCTTCGCCGAGGAGGTCACCGCCATGCGGGGCCGGGCCATCGAGCTGGTCGCCGCGCTCGTGGTGTCCGCGGGCAGCCGCAAGGGCCTGGCCGCCGAGGCGGAACGGTCCGGCGAGGGCCTGGCGGCCGCGCTGGTCGGCGCGGCCGAGTCGCTCGCCGACTGGGCACTGGACCACCCGGACATCCCCGACGGCGTGCTCGCGTCCTGGCTGATGAACCTGGTCTGGCTGGGCTTCAATGACCTGGTCGAGGGCGACGTCTGGAAGCCGACCGGCGCTCAGTAGGGGCCGATCGAGCCGGACAGGTGCGGCACGGGCTTGCCGGCCCGCCACAGCTCGAACGCCCAGCCGCCGTCGTGCTCCCAGGACGTGAAGGCCACCTTCGCCGGCAACGTCACCGGCTGCTTGAACCGCACGTCGACGGTGTAGGCGTCGGGCAGCCTGCCCTCGAACGCCGCCAGCGCGTGGGCCTTGGTCCACATGCCGTGCGCGATCGCGGTCGGGAAGCCGAACAGCTTCGCCGTCAGCGGGTGCAGGTGGATGGGGTTGCGGTCGCCGGAGACCTCGGCGTAGCGGCGGCCGATGCCGGCGGGCACCCGCCAGATCGCGGTCGGCGACGGTGGTGCGAGCCGGTCGCCGGACTTGCCGCCGGTGCCACCGCCCCTGCGCAGGTAGGTCGACACCTCCGTCCACACCGGACTCTCGCCCACGGTCAGCTCGCTGACCACGTCGAACTGCCTGCCGCGCTCGTGCGGGCGCAGGTTCTCCGCGCGCACCCGCAGGTCGAACGTCTCGCCGAGCAGCACCGGCCGGTGCACGGTGATGCGGTTGGCCAGGTGGACCATGCCCAGCAGCGGGAACGGGAAGTCCGGCTCGGTCATCAACGCCATCTGCAGGCCGAACACCAGCATGTGCGGGTAGGTGGCGGGCAGCCGGTCCTCCAGCCGGAAGCCGCAGACACCGTTGTACGCGGCGAGGTGCGCCGGGTCGACGACGACGCCGGACCGGGCGAACTCGGTGTCCGGCAGGGTGTCGCCGCCGGAGGACCGCAGCCCGCCGAGCACGGCCTTCGGGTACAGCGTGGCGAGGCTCGGCGGCGAGTCGAGTTCCTTGACGACCATGGTCACGCTCCCAGCAGGGCCTGGCCGCAGACCCGGACGACGTTGCCGTTGACGGCGGACGACGCCGGGTTGGCGTACCAGGCGATGGTCTCGGCGACGTCGACCGGCAGCCCGCCCTGCGACAGGCTGGCCATCCTGCGGCCCGCCTCCCGGATCACCAGCGGGACGGCCGCGGTCATCTTGGTCTCGATGAACCCGGGCGCGACGGCGTTGATCGTGGCGCCGCGCTCGGCCAGCCGGGCCGCGCCCTCGTCCACCATGCCGATCACGCCTGCCTTGCTGGTCGCGTAGTTGGTCTGGCCGACGTTGCCGGCGATACCCGCGATCGAGGAGACGCCGATGATCCGGCCGTTGTCCCGCAGCACGCCGTCGGCGAGCAGGCGGTCGTTGACGGCCAGCTGCGACGCGAGGTTGACCGACAGCACGGCGTCCCAGGCGCCCGCCGCCATGTTGGCCAGGGTCTTGTCCCTGGTGATGCCCGCGTTGTGCACCACGACGTCGACGCCGCCGTGCCGCTGGCTCAGGTACTCGGACAACGTCCGGGGCGCGTCCGCCGAGGTGATGTCGAGCTGGAGCGCCGACCCGCCGACCTCGTTGGCCACCTTCGAGAGGTCCCCGCCCTGGGCCGGGATGTCCAGCGCGACGACGTGCGCGCCGTCGCGGGCCAGTACCTCGGCGATAGCGGCACCGATGCCCCGGGACGCGCCGGTGACCAGCGCGACCTTGCCGGCCAACGGGGTCTCCCAGGACTCCGGCGCGCTCGCCGTGCTGGTGTGCGTGCCGACCCGGATGACCTGGCCGTCGACGAACGCCGACTTGCCGGACAGCAGGAACCGCAGCGTCGACTCGGCCGCCTCCTCCGCGCCCCGCGCCACGTAGACGAGCTGGGCCGTCGCGCCGCGGCGCAGCTCCTTGCCGACCGAGCGGACGAACCCCTCCAGGGCCCGCTGCGCGACGCGCTCGGTGCCCTCGCACTGCTCGGGCGGCGTACCCAGGACGACGACCCGGCCGCACGGGCCGATGCCACGCATCACCGGGTGGAAGAAGTCGTACAGCTCGCGCAGCTGGGCGGGCTCGGTGACGCCGGTGGCGTCGAACACCAGCGCGCCGTGCCTGCGGCCACCGTCGGGCAGCGACAGCACCTCGATGCCCGCGGCGGCGAGCTGGTCGTCGACCACCTTGGCCAGCCGTCCACCCGGGGCCGAGCCGACCAGCGCGGGCCCGTCCAGCGGCGGCTCGCCCCTGCGGTAGCGGCGCAGCGGCGCGGGACTGGGCAGGCCGAGCTTGGGAACCAGGAACCGGCCGATCGGGCTCCTCGTGAACTGCTGGTACCTGTCCGCCATGGCTTTCCCTTCGGTGCCGGGTGCGTCACGCTCCAGCCTAACCTACTCGCGGGTAGGTTACACTGGTGAGTATGGCCACCAGGAAAGCCTCGCAGCAGGTCCGCAAGGTCGCCGTGCTCGGCGGCAACCGCATCCCGTTCGCCCGCTCCAACGGGCCGTACGCCAACGCGTCCAACCAGGACATGTTCACCGCGGCGCTGGACGGGCTGGTCAGCCGGTTCGCCCTGCAGGGGGAACGCATCGGCGAGGTCGCCGCGGGCGCGGTGCTCAAGCACTCCAGGGACTTCAACCTGGCCAGGGAGAGCGTGCTCGGCAGCAGGCTGTCGCCGGACACCCCCGCGTCCGACGTGCAGATGGCGTGCGGCACCGGCCTGCAGGCCGTGATCAACGTGGCCAACAAGATCGCGCTGGGCCAGATCGACTCGGCCATCGCCGGCGGCGTCGACACCACCAGCGACGCGCCGCTGGCCGTCAACGACTCCCTGCGCCGCATCCTGGTCCGGCTCAACGCGGCGAAGTCGGTCGGCGACCGGCTCAAGCTGCTCACGCGCCTGCGTCCGGGGCACATCGTGCCGGAGATCCCGCGCAACGCCGAGCCGCGTACGGGCCTGTCCATGGGCGAGCACGCGGCGCTGACCGCACGCGAGTGGGACATCAGCAGGGCCGACCAGGACGAGCTGGCCGCCGCCAGCCACCGCAACCTCGCCGCCGCCTACGATCGCGGCTTCTTCGACGACCTGGTCACCCCGTTCCTCGGCCTGACCAGGGACCAGAACCTGCGGGCTGACTCGTCGGCCGCGAAGCTGGCCAAGCTCAAGCCGGTGTTCGGCGGCCAGGACGGGACGATGACCGCGGGCAACTCGACGCCGCTGTCCGACGGCGCGTCGGCGGTGCTGCTGGCCAGCGAGCAGTGGGCCAAGGAGCACAAGCTGCCGGTGCTGGCCTACCTGACGATCTCGCAGACCGGGGCCGTCGACTACGTTCACGGCGGCGAGGGGCTGCTGATGGCCCCCGCCTACGCGGTGCCGCGCATGCTTGACCGCGCCGGGCTCGGCCTGGGCGACTTCGACTTCTACGAGATCCACGAGGCGTTCGCCTCGCAGGTGCTGGCCACGCTGAAGGCGTGGGAGGACCCGGCCTTCGCCAAGGAGAAGCTGGGCAGGGACGAGGCCGTCGGGTCGATCGACCGGTCGAAGCTGAACGTCAACGGCTCGTCGCTGGCCGCCGGTCACCCGTTCGCCGCAACGGGCGGCCGGATCGTCGCCACGCTGGCCAAGCTGCTGCACGAGAAGGGCTCCGGCCGGGGACTCATCTCGATCTGTGCCGCGGGTGGCCAAGGTGTAACAGCGATCCTGGAGAAGTAAGCCCAACCGGCTGACGCATTCGACCCGCAACCCTTCCTAGTCTGGTTTCGAGCCGAACAGGGGAGTGCGGGCCGATGCGGAACCTCTCGTTGGCGGTCCGTGCCGAAGCCCTGGTCAAGACCTACGGGCCGACCAGGGCACTGGACCAGGTCGACCTCGAACTGCCACCGGGCCGGGTACTCGGCCTGCTCGGGCCGAACGGCGCCGGAAAGACGACGACCGTTCGAATCCTGACCACCCTGCTGCGCCCGGACTCCGGCCGGGCCTGGGTGGCGGGGCACGACGTGCTGACCGAGCCGGACGCCGTCCGGCGGTCGATCGGCCTGTCCGGGCAGTACGCGGCGGTCGACGAGCACCTCACCGGTTACGAGAACCTCTACCTGGTCGCCCGGTTGTACGGCTGCCGCCGGACCGACGCGCGTGCCAGGGCGCGGGCGCTGGTACGGCGGTTCGGCCTCGACGAGGTGGCCGACCGTCCGGCCAAGGGCTACTCCGGCGGCATGCGCAGGCGGCTGGATCTCGCCGGTGCGCTGGTCGCCGAGCCACCCGTGGTCGTCCTGGACGAGCCGACGACCGGCCTCGACCCGCTCGGCAGGCAGGACACCTGGGCGGTGATCAGGGAACTCGTCGCCGGGGGCACGTCGGTGCTGCTCACCACGCAGTACCTGGAGGAAGCCGACCAGCTCGCCGACGAGGTGGTGGTGGTCGACCACGGCAGGGTCATCGCCAGGGGCACGGTCGACGGACTGAAGGAACAACTGGGCGGCGAGCGGCTCGAACTGGTCGTCGAGGCCGCTGACGCACCCGAGACGCTGCGGATCCTCAGCGCCGTCGGCACCGGCCTGCCGACCTGGGACGAGCACACCCGGCGCGCGGAGGTGCTCGTCGACACCGGGCCGAAGGCGCTGGTCGAGGCACTACGCCGGCTGGACGACCGGCACATCGTGGTGCGTGACGTCGCACTGCACCGGCCGACGCTCGACCAGGTGTTCTTCGCGCTGACCAGGGACGGCGAGCGGTGAGCGGGCTGTTGAAGGCGTGTGCCGACAGCACGGTCATCACCTGGCGCAACCTGCTCAACGTCCGCCGCAATCCGGACTGGCTGCTGACCGCGACGCTGCAGCCGATCCTGTTCGTGGTGCTGTTCTCCACTGTGTTCGGCAACGCCGTCGGCGGCCCGACCGGCGAGGCGGGCTACCGGGAGTTCATCGTGGCTGGGGTGTTCGCGCAGTTCATGGCGTTCAACTCGTCGTTCACCGTGGTGGGCTTCGCCAACGACCTGCAGAAGGGCATCGTCGACCGGTTCCGCGCGTTGCCGGTGTCCCGGCTGTCGGTGATCGTCGGCCGGACGCTGTCCGACCTGGTGGTGAGCGTGCTCGCGCTGGTGGTGATGTCGGTGTGCGGCCTGCTGGTCGGCTGGCGGATCCGGGGCAGCTTCGTCGACGCCGTGTCCGGCTACCTGATCATGCTGCTGTTCGCGTGGGCGCTGTCCTGGGTGGGCGCGCTGGTCGGCCTGATGGCCCGCAGCGTCGAGGTCGCGCAGAGTGCCGGGTTGATGTGGATGTTCCCGGCGAGCTTCATCTCCTCGGCGTTCGTCCCGGTGCAGAACCTGCCCGAGTTCATGCGGACGATCGCGAACTGGAACCCGTTCACCGCGGTCATCAACGCGACCAGGGACCTGTTCGGCAACCGCTTCGGCGAGCCGCCCACCGGCTGGCCGGCGGAGAACGCGGTGCTCTACTCGATCCTGTGCTGCGTCGGCATCATCGCCGTGTTCGCGCCGCTGGCGACCATGCGGTACCGCCGGATCAGCTAGGGATCAGGTCCTTGGCCTGCTTGCGGGCCTGCTTGGCCGCCTTGCGGGCGGACTTGCGGGTCGACTCGGCGGTGTCGGAGATCTGCTCGCCGGCCTTGCGGGCGGCCCGGCGGGCACGCCAGCCCAGCGACGGCTTGCCGTGCGTGTCCGCGGCCGCGATCAGCAGGCCACCGGCGAGACCGGCGTTCTTCAGCAGGTGGATGAGCTGCTGCTGGCGCTGCTGCGGGTCCTTCTCCTCCCAGAACGGGTGACCGGCGATCGTGGTCGGGACCAGGCTGCCGAGCAGCGCGAGCGACGCCAGCCGCGGCATCTTGCCCAGCGCCAGCAGCGAGCCGGCGGCGATCTTGACGCCGGCGTCGATCTTCACCAGCGTCACCGGGTCGGTCGGGATCGACGCGGGCAGCGCGTCGGCCCGTTCACCGAGCTTGTCGAGCACGGGCTTGGCCTGCTCCGCGTGCCCCTCGGCGTACCGCAGGGCGTTGATGCCACCGAAGATGAAGATGGACGCGAGCAGGGGGCGGGCCAGCCGACGCACAATCACGGTCCTCGCCTTTCACGCAGGTTCCCGGTCACTGACGAAGCTACCCAAAACCGCGTGGATTCACGCGCCGACCGGCCGCTAGCACCCTCTACATGATTCTAGAATCTGAGCTATAAAGCTTTAGCGAGCTGGATAGGCCCTCGGCAGGCGGAAGCCGCGCTCGGCCGCGACCTCCCGCAGCCGGTCCGGGTAGTCGGTGATGATGCCGTCGACGCCGTCGTCGATCAGCTTGTGCATGGTCGGCTTGTCGTTGACCGTCCACGGCACCACCTCGATGCCCGCCCGGTGCGCCTCGCGCACCAGCGCCGCCGTGGTGAACGGCTGGTAGCCGGGGTCGTTGACGCTGCCACCCTGCGGGTTGCCGTGCACCGGCGACAGCGCGCTCGCCCCGAAGCTGCGCACCGCCCGCACCGGGCTGCCGCCGAAGTCGTCGATGTCCAGGCCGCCCAGCCACGGCGACCGGCCGGGCTGACCGACCTGCAGGAACTCCGGCTGAGTCAGCGCGACCGTCTTCAGCCACGGCGCCGTGCGCTTCAGCAGCATCAACGCGCCCCAGTCGAAACTCTGCACGGTGGTGCGGTGCGCGAAGCCGGAGCGGGTGATCTCCCACGCCGCCCGCCGGACGAACTGCTCGCGTGGTGCCGTCTCGTGTGGTGCGGCCGCCTCGACCTTGGTCTCGACGTTGAACCGGATGCCCCAGGCACGGTGCTCGCGGGCGAGCGCGTACACCTCGGCCAGCGTGGGCATCTTCGCGCCGGGGGAGAGTTCCTGGTTCGGGTGGCTGGGCTGCCGCAGCGAGCCGCAGTCCAGCGTGCGGACCTGCGCGAACGTCAGGTCCTTGACGTACTTGCCGACGTAGGGGAAATCGGGGTCGCCCGGGGTGGCCGGCGCGGTGTCCCGGCACTTGGCCGGGTTCGTCTTCCGGTCGTGGGTGACGACGTCGCGGCCGTCGCGAGTGATCTGGATGTCGAGTTCGAGGGTGGTGACGCCGAGCGTCATCGCCTTGGCGAAGGCGGCGAGCGTCCCCTCCACCGTCAGGCCGAGACCGCCGCGGTGGGCCTGGATGTCGAAGTCACGGCGGCCGGAGGCCTGCGCGGTGCCCGGCACCAGCAGGCTCAGCACCACCGCGACCAGCAGAAGTCTTCTCATTCGAGCAGCCAAGCACGAACGGGTGATCGGCGGGAAAAGTCGGGTTGACTTTGACGTAGCGTCAACTTCTATCGTGGATTTCACCGACGGAGATCAAGGGGGAAACGGGGTGGAGTGGTCCATCCAGCAGCTGGCCAGTGCGGCCGGGACGACCAGCCGCACACTGCGTCACTACGGCGACGTGGGGCTGCTGCGGCCCAGCCGGGTCGGCCGCAGCGGGTACCGCTTCTACGACGAGCGGGCCGTGGTGCGGCTGCAGCGAATCCTGCTGCTGCGACAGCTGGGGCTGGGCCTGCCCGCGATCGGCGAGGTACTCGCCGGGGAGCGGGACACCGCGGCGGCGCTGACGACACATCTCGAGGTGCTCGAGGAGCAACGCGAGCGCATCGGCCGCCAGATCGAGTCGGTACGGACGACACTGCGGAAACTGGAAGGAGGTGAACAACTGATGGCAGAAGAGGCATTCGCCGGCTTCGACCACACTCGGTACGAGGAGGAGGTCGTCCGCCGCTGGGGTCGCGACGCCTACGAGCGGGGTGACAACTGGTGGCGCTCGCTGTCCGCCGAGGAGCGCAAGGCGTTCCAGGACGAGGGCACGTCGATCGCCGTCGACTTCGGCGCCGCATTGCGTGCCGGTGAGCCGGCCGACGGTGAGGTCGCGCAGGCGCTGGCCGGGCGGCAGCACCGCTGGCTGAGCCAGACCGTCGAGGTCAGCAAGGAGTACTTCGCCGGGCTGGGTGAGATGTACGTCGCCGACCCTCGATTCACCGAGGTCTACGACAAGCACGAGAAGGGCGCCGCGGAGTTCGTCCGCGACGCGATGAAGGTCTACGCGGAGCGCAACCTGTAGGCCGTGGGGTAGGGCTGCAGACCTACCCCTTTCTTCGCCAGTATTGGACCCGGCCTAGAAACGCGGATACGGTCCCAGAGTGGACCCCATCCGCAACCCGTTCGCCCCCGGTGCGGGGCAGCGTCCGCCGGAGCTGGCCGGCCGGGAACGCGAGCTGCACGCCTTCGAGGTCGTGCTGGAACGGGTCGCGCGTGGCCGCCCGGAACGCAGCCTCGTCCTGACCGGCCTGCGTGGCGTCGGCAAGACGGTGTTGCTGGGCGAGCTGCGGTCGATGGCCGTCCGCCGGGGCTGGGGCGCAGGCAAGATCGAGGCCCGGCCCGAGTCCGAGCTGCGCAGACCGCTGTCGGCCGCGCTGCACCGTGCCATCCGGGACCTGGCGGTGCGCCACCGCGCGCCCGACCGCGTCGAGCAGGTGCTCAGCGTCCTGAAGGCGTTCGCGTTGCGGGCCGCCAAGCCGGACGCGAAGCTGCGTGACCGCTGGCAGCCGGGCATCGACGTCCCGGCCGCCCAGGGCCGCGCGGACTCCGGCGATATCGAGATCGACCTGGTCGAGTTGTTCACCGACGTCGCCGAGCTGGCCGCCGACGTGGGCACCGGCGTCGCCCTGCTGATCGACGAGATCCAGGACCTGGGGCCGGACGACGTGTCGGCGCTGTGCGCGGCCTGCCACGAGCTGTCCCAGTCCGGGGCGCCGCTGGTCGTGGTCGGCGCGGGACTGCCGCACGTGCCCGCGGTGCTGTCGGCGTCGAAGTCATACTCCGAACGGCTCTTTCGCTACGCCCGGATCGACCGGCTGGACCGTTCGGAAGCCGACCGCGCGGTGCTGGCGCCGATCGAACGGGAGGACGCCGGGATCGTCCCGGAGGCGCTGGACGCGTTGTTCGACGCGTCGGGCGGCTACCCGTACTTCATCCAGGCCTACGGCAAAGCCGCGTGGGACGCCGCCCCGGCGGACCCGATCACCGTCCAGGACGTGCAGGTCGCCGCGCCGGAGGCGGAATCGGAGCTGGCCGTCGGGTTCTTCGGCTCGCGCTACGAGCGGGCGACGCCCGCGGAGCGGGAGTACCTGCTGGCGATGGCCGAGCTGACCCAGGGCCGCGACGAGGCCGCAGGGACCTCGGACGTGGCCGTCTACCTGGGCCGCAAGCCCTCGTCGCTGTCGCCCGCGCGGGACAGCCTGATGAAGAAGGGCCTGGTCTACTCCGCCGTGCGTGGCCGGATCGCCTTCACCGTGCCCCACTTCGGCCACTACCTGCTGAGCCGCGCCGACTGACGCTCCCGATCGCGGCTGTGGCGCTGTTGCGAGGGGTCCTTTGGTTGCGTGATTCGCAAGCATGGTGCCGTTGGCTGCGGGTGTGGGGTCTCGTTCGTGGTGATCGCTGGTGCTGTTGCGGTGGCTGGGGCGGGTGGGGTTGTGGGTTGGTGTGAAGGCCGAGTTTGTGTCGTCTGACGGAATGAAGGTGGCCTTCATGAGCTTGCCGGCCCGGGTGTAGCGACCTCTGTGAGCACAACGGTCACAGCGGGCTCAGCAGCCCCACCGGCCACCACGAACGAGACAAGCCAACCCGCGCCGACTGTGCCGTGAAGGGGGCGCTCACGGCGTCTGATGCCCCGGCAAAGTCGGGTGCAGCGGGGTGGGCGGTGGTCCCGAGCGCAGAACTCGCGGGCCGGAACGCAGAACTCGCGTGCGTGAGCGCAGAACTCACGATGTGGACGCCGGTTCTCCCGTGGCGCCGGTCGCCTGCGTGACCGGCCCGCTCGCGCGAGTCGTCCGTTCCGGACCCGCGAGTTGTCTGTTCCCGCCCGGCTGGTTCCACTGTCCGGCGCGCCGGTTCCGGATCACGAGACGCGGGCTTGAGGTCAAGCTGGTGCTTGCTGGGGTTGTCTCGTTCGTGGTGGCTGGTGGGGTGGTTGTGGTGTTCGAGGCTGGTGGGGCGGGTGTGCCGGGGTGAGGGCGGATGTGGTGGCGTCTGATGCCGTGAAGGGGGCCCTCACGGCAATCGCGCCCACGACTCCCGACTTTGCCGGGGCCCTGACGTCTGATGCCGTGAGTGCCCCCTTCACGGCATGCTTGCCACGGACAGGTGGGCGGAAGCCCGGTGCTGGTGTGAAGGCCGAGTTTGTGTCGTCTGACGGGATGAAGGTGGCCTTCACCGACCTTCCCGCCCGGCGGTCGCGGCCTCACCAGTCACACCCGGCCCAGCAGACCCAGCCGTCACCACGAAAGAGACCCAGCAAACTCCCCCAATGTGGCATTGGGGGAGTTCAAGTTCCCCAATGCGAACCGTTATTTGTTTACTTACTTGTGACCTGGCGATACGCCGTCGCTGGGCGAGTTGAGCGCGTGCGTGAGGAAGCTGGTGGCCGGACAGTCTCAAGGTGCGGGGCGCAGGGAGGTTCTGAGCTTCTGGGACGGGTGCCAGCGAGGCTGTCCCAGCCGTCCTAGGCGTGTTCGTCCAGGTCAGAGGCCATTTCGTCCCGTCCCGTGACTGGGACGGGTTGCGGGCACCTGTCCCGCCTTCGGGACGGGGGTAGGCCGGTTGCGCGGCGTCGGCGCGCGAGCCACGGCGAAGCGGGGAGAGCGTTGAAGTCGCCGTGCGGTTCCCCTGAACGCAGCGACAGTAGGATCGCGACCAGTCACTGCAACCGGCTGTCCTTATGTGGGCGGAGGTGTGGCGGTCGTGGAGCCTTGGCGTGGCGTTCCGCGTTTCTTCGCCTCTGCGTAGAGGTGGCAACCGGTGGTGACACTCACGGCAGTTCGATTGCCAGAGCCAAATTTGAGTTCGGCGCCAAAATCGTCGCGCAGCCACAAGTCAGTTTGTTGATCGCTCTCCTGGGCTACCTTCGTGAAGCCGAACTGTGCCCCAATTTCTTTGGCTATTTGCTTGCCTCGCTGCCAATCGGCTCCAGACAGGGCAGCTTCTGTGGACCAAAGGCTCGATCCGATAATAGTTGCATCCCACCCGTGTACTTCTGAGAATTCCTGCATGCAGCCTCCATAGTTGGAGGCGGTATCCGGCTTCTCTATCCAGGGTTTAACGTTCAACTCGGCCGACAGGCGTTCGCGCAGTTGGCGAAGCATTTCTTCGTTGCTGGCGGCCGCTTCCTCGACCGTGGGGCGAGACATGAGTTGTTGGAATTGTTCTTGGGAGGGCATGGTGTTTTTGCTCGTCTCGTTACCGAAGTAGCGGTCTGCACTGTTACCGCAGCCGACGGTCAGCGTTGCCACGAGGGTCAGGGCTGTGATTGCTAATCCACGGTTGCGGTAGGGCATCAGACGTTCGTGCTCTTTTCGTTAGGGTGTGCGGACTGCCATTGTCGGAAGTCCTGCCACGATGGAAGCCATGTTGTGGAGGCTGGTGCTATGCATCTTGTCCGGTCCATCACCGATGGACTTCAGATAGTCGCTATGGCCGGTAACGCCGAACACCTGCTTGCCGTCTTTCGTGACCGCGCCTTCGGTGGATAGTTGCTGCATGCCGGACATGGTTCCCGGGTCGCTGCCGAATCGACCGGTCTTGCCGATGTCTGCGACGGCGTCGCCATCGGCTTCCAGGTTGTAGGCGTGTCCCTGCGGTATTTTCAGGTCCTTGATCTCGTTATTGACTCCGTCCGGAGAGATTGGGATATCAGGGGCGTCCGAGATTCCCGGCGATCCGAAGAACACCGCGTCATCCACCCCGGTGTTGTGCTGCAACGCGATGCCGGTGGTGAGTGAGCCGTAGGAATGCCCGAGGGCTGTCAAGTGCGGGTCGTCAGAACGGGAAGCATTGATGCCCTGGTTGAAGCTCGCCAGCTTCTCGGCGCCCTTGTCGGCTTCATAGCCCCCGATGAGGTCACCTCCCGTTTTACCCACTTCCAGGAAATTCGCCTCAAGATCGGGAACCCGTGGCGGCTCGTAACCCAGCCATGTCACCGTCGCCACAGATCCCTCATCGCCGAACCGTTCCGACATATATTCGGAGTGCCTTTGAACGCTCTCCATTTCTTTGACGTAGCCCAGCATGTTTTCGTTGACGGCGGAATTCATGCCGGGAGTGAACACCGCGACGTGACGGGCGGTGTCGACATTACCGTTGGCTACGGCTGCCATCGCGGAGTCGCCCGACATGTCCAGCGACAGCAACTGACGGTCAGGGTTCACTTGGCCGGGTGCTACGTACATCATTTCGTCGATCTTGTCGAGGGAGGCTAGTTTGTTCTCGATTTCCTGCCCTTGCAGGTTGAGCATGAGCGCCTCAGCGGGGGTCGCGCCAGATGCTTGAGCTTTGAGGTTGTCGAGTTCGGTGCGGAGCCGGTTGCGTTCCTTCGGGATCGCGTTGAGGTTGGCCTGGCTGCGGTAGGTGGCCGGGAGGCCGTCCCGGTTGCCTACCAGGTCTGGCCTGTCGGCGACGAGCTGTAGCCGCTGATTGCGGGACAGGGATGCCCACCATGCCGCGTTCTGTGTGGCGGTTGCCCCGTCCGGCGGGGGCGCTGGGACGGACAGCGAGCCGAGTATGTGTCCGGCGTTGCCGGCCGCCGCAAGACTGGTCTGGTCGTTGCTGGTCGCGGCGGCATCGATGGTGTGCTCGGACAAGATCTTGTCCAGCACCGCGCAGAAGTCGTCATCAACGTCGGTAGCACTGCGCAACACCTGGATGACCCGCTCACGGACTTCCTCAGCGATGGCCTTGCGTTCCTCGGCGACGGCGGCCTTCTGGTCCTCCGGGGTATCTGGGGGCGGGCCGTGGTCGATCACGGCCCCGTCATCGCCGATGCTGAAGTGATGCGCCTTAGCCAAGTCCTCGGCTTCACGCACCCCGTTCACCACGCCGGTGATCGCGTCGCCGGTGTCACCGAAGGACCGGCGAGCCGCCGCCACATCCGCCGCGTGTTCTTCGAGCCCGTCGATGATCGCGTTGATCTTGCCCGCTGCCGCTGACGCGGCCTGCCCGGACCAGCCATACGGCGTGCCAGCTGCCCGCAGGTCGTCACCGCAGGCGATGATCTTGTTGTAAGCGTCGTTCATCGGCCCGACCGCGTTCTGCAGCGGGCCGGGCTGCCAGCGTCTGACCTCTCCCCAGGTGACCATCAGACGGGCCGCCGCCCTGAGGGCAGGGGCTGGCCTGCGACCGTCAGATCACGGGCGGCGGCGTCTTCACGGCCGCTGTAGAGGTGCGCGGCCTGCCCCATGCTGCCCGCATAGTCGCCCAGACCGGAGACGAAGCGGGCTTCACGGCCCTCCAGTGCCTGCTTCACAGACGCCAGTTTGCCCACGCAACGCGCCCCCGGCACCCCGGCGTCCCCCGTGGGTACCGCTGCCGCGCAGTCCACCCCACGCAGGCCATCGGCCACACGTCCTGCGGCTTGACCTGCGGATCTGATGCCGTCGATCACCACTTGATAGCCCGACACAGCGGCTCCCTCCCGTAGTCGCTCAATCACACTATGGGAAGACCGCGCGGCCTATCAACCAGCCGGTCACCCTCAGTGGGGGTGTCACTCACCACTGAAGGAGATCCACGCAGGGATATCTAGGTATTTCTACTCAGTCGTTGACGCCGGGTGGTTCGGTTTCTCGCATCCGTGCGGTCAGGCTCTCCAGATGCCGGATAAGTCGCGCTGCCACGTTCGGCGGCACCGTGCCATCCTCAACCGCTCGGCGCAGCCTGTCCGCGACCTCGGTCAGGTCGTCGGCAACGTTATCCAGGCATTCGGCCGTCTTGCGTTCGGCCCGTGACACGGAATCCTCACCCGGCTCATCACGTCGCGTGCTCATCTGCCCTTGTCCTTCCGTGGAGCCCAGACAGTTCTCACGAACTGGTCGCGTGTGGGACCCAATCCGGCGCAGGCATCATATTTACGGGGCATGCACGTGATGACGCCTTGGATTCCGTTCTCCCGGGAAAACGGTGAAAAAGCCGGGCGGTGACGTTGACGCCGGATTGGGGGCTGTGGTGCCCCGGTCGACGCGGCGCGAATGAATGCAGCGGCGTCGACCGGGGAGTTAGGGATCGATTTCAATGACGTGGCCGATCTCGTCGGCACGTTCGACCAAATCTTTGCCGAGCTCGGTGAGGCGTTTACCGAGTTGTCGTAGGTGCTGTTCGTATTCGTCGTCTCGGGTTTGCACGTGAAGAAGTCGCAGCGTTATATCGCCCATCGCGCGGTTGACGCTGGCCATTCTCGCGAGCAATTCTCTATCGCGTTCGTGCACGCGGCACCTCCAGAATAAAGCCCTGCTCGTGAAGGGCTTCCCGAGTCGACCTCAGGGCGAGACGCTCGCAACCCAGGCAGGTTCGGCCGGGAATAGGGCGCACAGGCCAGCTTGTCACGTTCTCGCGCTCGTGCCGACGCGGGAAACGCTGCCCTTCCTCGCATTTCGGCATGAGTAGCGGAGGCCAGTCGGAATCCAACTGCACTACGAGGTACCAATGGGCCAATCCGTCAATGAACGCGTGCCATTCATAAGCTGGTGGACGGAAACGTGGAGCTGGTCGAACGGCCGCGTCTGTGTCACTCACAGTCAGGCGGGTAGCCCGGCTCTGCTGCAGGCGTCGCCGAGAGTGCCGCCCGACATTCCTGTCCATCAGCGGGGTGTCCGCAAGTGCACCGGTCACAGTCGCTCCATTCGCCGTCCGACAGTCGTCTACTTCACAAGCCGCGCGGCGCGAATCGCCCTACTAGCTTGCCTGCGTAGGCATTTCACAAAGGCCCTAACGTCGAGTGCGCTAGTACATGTCATAGGGTCGCCATTCGATGCAGGATGGCCGTTTTCGCGTGCCTAGCCATTCGATGAGTGCCCTGCGAGTGTCAGCGATGGGGATTGCGGCGCTTCTGGGGAAGACGGCGCCCGTTGTGCCGTTAAAGATGAGGTCCAGTTCCGGCAGGGGACGTTTGGGGTTGAACGAGTTCGCGATAGGCATTTTCGCGTCGTCGTGATCCATGTAGTTCAGCGCCGCGAGGCCAGCCGAAGGGCGAACGCTGACACGGAATTGATGGTTGGGAAACGGGCCATCCTTGGTTCGATGGAATTCGACGTCGCCAACGGCGAGTGTTGTTTCCCAGTCCACGTGATTTGTTGCAAGAATTTCGTCGACCAATCTGGTTGCCGCATGCATTCCCCGCGCGACTTTCGCCACGCCGGTCGTGAGCGATGCTGTGACAAGCATGTCCCGGATGTCGCCGTTCACTCGGGGGAAGTCTCTCCCAGGTCGGGTGGGTCGTCCGGTTCGCCAGACTTCGCATCTGGTGTCCCGGTCCTGCCTTGCGACCACGCTCACGCTCTGCGACCATTCCGTCTATGCCGCGCTGGGAATGGGGCATGCCGCGGTTGGCATATCAGCAGGTCATGGGCGGTTTTCCGGTCCGAGATCTGGCCGGACGTGGCTGCCCTGGGTAGGCTGGTCTGATAGGTCGGAAGGCGTGATCGACAGGGGAATCGGGATGAGTGCAGGCGGCAGCGCGCGACGCACGAGCCGCGCGCCGGGCCGACGCTGTAAAGGCTGCGGAATCGAGTTGGCTGCCGACAACACCGCTCGGTTGTGTAGTCGCTGCCACCGCGAGCAACGCGACCAGCTTCGTACACCTCCCGCGCAACTGCGAGACGAGTTTTTCGAAACGGACGAGTTCCGGGCTGCGTTCGAGAGCCAGCACATCGGTAAGGTCTTCAAGGCGTACAGAAATCATCCGCGTCATCTTCAGTTGTTCGGCAAGGCTCTCAATCAGGAGCTTCTTGGGCGCTGGCTTGGCCTCACGCAGGCGCAGGTTAGTAAGTTGGAGAACGGTAAGCCGGAACAGAATCTTGAAACGCTCAGGAATTACGCCAGGATTCTTCACTTGCCGCAACATCTACTCTGGTTCGATTTTCCCGGGCAAAGCCGCCTCCGGATAACCCGACGGGCGCAGGACGTAAGCGCAGGCAGTGAGCTGGGATCGGGAAATGGTTTGGTCGTTCCCGACAAGGATGCAATTCTCGTGGCCAACACTGGTATGGACACATTGGAATTGCTACGGCGCGTGCGCGCCTCTGCTATCGACTCGTCGACAATCGACGCTCTCGACATTACTGTAGAACAACTTTGCTGCGAATATTCGCACGCGGATGCGCGTGAGCTGATGAAAAGCGGCAAGGAGTGGCTTGGCAAAATGACCGAGCTACTCAACAACCGGCTGACACTCGCTCAGCACCGAGACATTCTCAACAAGGCCGGAATGCTGGCGTTGCTCGTGGGATGTCTTGAGAATGACATGGGCGACGTTCGGGCGGCAGAAGCCACCCGGCGCATGGCGATGGAACTAGGGCAAGAGTCAGGCGACGCCGGAATTATCGGCTGGGCTCACGAAATGTCCGCCTGGTTCCACCTAACCTCCGGAAATTACCGGGCGGTAATCAACGCGGCCGAAACAGGCGCAGGGGCGGCACCCTCGCACTCGGTCGCGGTCCAACTCTACGGGCAGCAGGCCAAAGCGTACGCGCGTATGGGCAGGGCGGAAGAAGTCCACCAAGCTCTAGACCGGGGCCGCGCACTGCTTGACCGTCTCCCGTATCCCGAACGGCCGGAAAACCATTTCGTAGTGGACCCGGATAAGTGGGACTTCTACGCGATGGACACCTACCGAATCGTAGGCGAGGACCAGCTCGCGGAGCGCAACGCGCACGAGGTGATCCGACGCGGCGTCAACTCCGAGGGTGTCCTCACGTCCCCCATGCGTACGGCCGAAGCTCAGCTCACGCTTGCCGTCATCGCAGCACGGCGCGGCGACCTGGAAGAAGCGACCGCCCTGGGGCTGCAGGCTCTCCAGAGTGGTCGGCAGAGTCGTCCCTCCCTGCTGATGGTGTCGACCGAGCTGGAGCGGGAGTTTGACACCTACGGCGCCAGCGCAGGCGCTGACTTCCGCGAGGTGCTTGCCGACATCAAGCGCGCCCCGAAGCTCAACATTCCAGGCGAGAATATTTCGAGCACATAATATTCTTTCTCAGAATATTCATGCGCGTCCCAATGTTTCCGACCTAGGCGTATTCGCCCAGAGGATTTTGTATGCCTAAGCGCGCATAGTTGATTCTCCAGATCGGCGGCCTACTTGATGGCAGCGGTTCGCAGTCCCGCGAGTCGCAGCCAAAGAGTTAGGGCAATCAACAATGAGTTACACGGAATTCTGTGACGCCGGATCTTCGGTGTTTCTGACAATCCGGCAGACTGCGTGGCTGCTGGGTGTTTCTGAGTCCCGCGTTTCTTGGGCGATCCGGGTGGGGTTGCTACGGGCGGTGCGGCGGCGGTCTCGGGTGGCGATTCCGGTCGCGGACGTGCAGCGCGTGCTTGCCGGTGGTGATGTGCGATGAACCGCTGGGAGGAGCTTGCCGAACAGCTCGACCGGTACGCCGGGGCGCCTGACGACGTGCTAGCGGAGGTTGTAACACGGGACGGGTTGTGTTTCTGGGCGTTCGACCGTTCGGCGATGCCGGAGCTGACCGGGAAGGACACGCCGGATCGGGAGTTGGCCGCGCGGATGTGTGGCGGCTGCCCGGTGATGAACGAGTGTCTTGAACTGGAGTTGCGCACACACGGCCCGGACACGACCGGTGTGTGGGGCGCGATGAGCGACACGGACCGGCGGGAGCTGTATCCGGTGTGGCGTCGGCGCCGGGGCCGTGAGGCCCGATGAACGGCGTGACGCTGAGCCCGACACAGATTGTCGCCGGGGTGGCGGTGCTGGTCGTGGTGTTCATGGTGTGGCGTGCGGGATCGCGCAAAGCCAAGCGTGCGGCGGACGCGGCGCGGGCCGGTGCGCGGGCGGTGTCGCTGACGGGCCGGGTGTTGTTGATGGCCGCCGCGTTCGTCGGCGTTCAGTGGCTGGTCATCTCCAACCCGGGCAACCCAACGCTGTTGATCGTGGTGCTGGCCCTGCCGGACCTGATCGCGGCCTACGTGCTCACACGGGCGTTGACGCTGACGCCGCCGGACGGCACGACGACGGGTCGGCGGCACTACCGCCGGGGCGGTGAACGCCGATGAACGCGGTGAACGACGGCGTACACGGCGTGGCCCCGGCGCGGACGCTGCCAGGGCCGGGCCGGGACTCGGAGGGCCGCAACGGTGATGTGGCCGCGTGGGTGGAGCGCGTGCGGCGGCAGGTGGAACGGCTGTGCTGGACGGGCATCCTGCTGGGGTTGGCGTTTACGGCGGCCAACGTTCAGCGGTTCGCCGCTGAGGGTGCCGCAGCGTGGTCGCTGCCGTGGCTGACCGCGTGGGTGCTGGACCCCACGGTGTCACTGGTCCTGGTCGCGATCCTGCGGGCAGAGCAGGTGACGGCCCGGTACCGGGTGCGGACGGGCCGGTCGGTGCGGCTGGCGAAGTGGCTCACACTCTCGGCGACCTACGTCATGAACACGTGGGAGTCCTGGGTGGCCGGCTCACCCGCCGGGGTGGTGCTGCACTCGGTGCCGCCGCTGGTCGTGTTCGCTGCGGTGGAGGCGATTACGGACCTGCGGGACAAGCTCACCGAGGCAGTCACCCGCGCGGCCGTGATCACCACGTCCGCTGTGACGGCCGTGGCTGTCCATGAACCGTGTCCGGCGCCCGTGAACGCGGACGCGGACGCGGACGTGGACGCCGACGCGGCTGGGGCGCCGGGTGCCCGGCGCAAGTTGTTCGCCGACTACTTGGCAGACGCCCGGCGCGCGTGGACGCCGGGGGTGGAGGTCACCCCCGCGTGGGTGCGTGAGGTCACCTCGTGTTCACGGGGTCTGTCGTCGCGGTTGGCGAGGACGCTCGCCGAGGAGCTGGCCACCACCGGTGAGGGGGTGCGTCGATGACCGACGAGCAGCGGGAAGACGCCCGGCGCACGGACCCGGGGACCGTGGCCAAGCACGGCGGGACCGATGTGGAGCATGTCGGCCCGATCCTGGACGGGGAGCTTGTCGACGACACGTTGCCCCAGCCTCGCCGCCGCACGCTGCGGCAGCGGATCACGCGGTGGTGGCGGTACGCGCCCCGAGTGCCGCTGTGGCTGGCTCGATTGGTCGGCCGGGGCTGGCAGTCTGGCCCGGCGGTGCGGGCGCGTTCAGTGGCCGCCTACCGGGTGCGCAAGGCCCCGGCCGACGTGGCGCGGCTGGCGTGGTTCGTGGTGCGGGGGCATTGGCGGTGGCTGGTCAAGTTCTGGGAGTGGGCCACCTACGCCGACTTGCGGGCCGACGCGCGGCGGGCGCGGCTGGCCGGGGACGCCGAAGCACGGCGGACGGCACAGGAGTTGATCCGGTCGGACGCCCGGGCACGGTGGGCCAAGCTCGGGATCGCCTTGCAGCGGATCGTGATCACGCTGCGGGTGGTCGCGCCGGTCGCGGTGGTGCTGTGGGCGGCTGATTCCCTGATGGATCGGAAAGCGATGTGGACGTGGCTGGCAGAGGTCTACGCGGCACTCGACACGGTGTGGTCGGCGTTGACGGCCGCGGTACCGGTGCTGCTGTGGACGGTGCCGGTGCTGTGGGCGGTGGCTGCCGCGTTCGAGGGGCGGGACGGTACGCCGGGTGCGGGATGGCTGGTCCAGCCGGACCGGGACGACGCTGATTCGTGGATTGACGAACGGATGATCTCCAAAGCGTTGGCACACTTGGGAATCGGCCCGCTGGACCGGTTCTATCGGGACGGTGGTGAGCTGGTCTACACCGTGGCCGCTCGCAAGGACGGTGATGGCACCTTCGCCCAGATTCGGTTACCGCTGGGCGTGACAGCGGACATGGTGGCCGCGCGCCGGTCCAAACTGGCCGCCAACCTGGGCAGGGCGTCGCTGGAAACGTGGCCCACTAAGGGCGACGAAGACGGCATCCTCGATCTGTGGATCGCTGACAAGGGCGTGCTTCGGGGCGGCGCCGGACAGTGGCCGCTGGCCGATGAGGGACAGGTCGACCTGTTCGACGGGGTGCCGTTCGGGCTGTCGCAACGTGGACTGGTCATCAACGCCCCGCTGATCGGGGTGAACTGGCTGATCGGCGGCAGACCCGGCCAAGGCAAGTCCGCTGCCCTGCGAACCTTGTTGCTCGGTGCGGCGCTCGACCCGACGGCCGAACTGTGGGTGTTCGTCATGGGCGAGTCCCCGGACTTCGACCCGTTCACGCCGCGCTTGTCCCGCTACCGGATGGGGATGGATGACAGCGTTGCCGAAGCCGCGACACAAGCGTTGGCGGACCTGCTGTCCGAAATGGAGCGACGCGGCAAGATCTTGGGTGAGCAGCCGGGCCGGCCGCCCAAGGTGTCGCGCAAGCTCGCCGACAAGCGCGCCCTGGGGCTGCACCCGCTGGTGTGTGGGATCGACGAGTGTCACGAGTTGTTCCAGCATCCCAGCTACGGCAAGAAAGCCGCGGAGCTGGCCGTGCGGCTGATCAAACGCGGCCGCAAGTACGGCATCACGTTGCTACTGGCCACACAGTCGCCGACCAAGGACAGCATCCCCCGGGAGGTCACCCGCAACGTGTCCTGCGGTGCCGCGTTCTCCGTGGCCGATCAGGTCGCCAACGACGGGCTGTTGGGGTCGGGCAAGTACGCGGCCGGTATCCGGGCGACGGAGCTACGCATCAACACCGATCGGGGAACCTGCGTAGCCGTCGGCATCACTGATGAGACGTTCGAGTTGGTCCGCACGTTCTACGTCCCGTTCGAGGATGGGGCCGACGACGTGACCCCGGTCATTGCGCGCGCTATGGCGCTGATCGAGGAAGCGGGCCGCGCGATCGAGACCAGCGCACGACGCGAGATCGAGGCGGCCGGGCCGGTCGAGGTAGACACGCTCGCCGACCTCGCCGACGTCATGGCCGGTGACGAGCGGGTACGAACGCAACACGTGCTGGCGCGGCTGGCTGAGGCCAACCCGGAGCACTACGGAGCCTGGTCCTTCGCCGCACTGGCCGCGATGCTGGCCGAACACGGCATCACCGCGCGCAAGTCCCACGGCGTGATGACCGTGCACGCCGCCGACGTGACAGCCGCGCTGACCCGCCGCGACACCGAGGATGAGACCGGGGAGCCGGACGGGGAACAGCCGGGGAGCCGGGGAGTCCTCCCCGCCACGCCCCCCGGCCAACATCCCCCCGATGACCAGGCCAAACCGGGCGTGGGGAGGCGGGGAAGCGCCACCCGCGACGCCGACTGAACCACCGGAAACCGGGGGTGTCGCCGACCCCGTTCGGCCGTTCCCCGCGCTCCCCAACAACCCGGTCGAGGGGAGGTGATCACCCTGACCAATCCCAGCTCACCTGAACCACAACCGACCCCAGCACGACACCCACGAAAGGCCAGTGACCATGACACCGACTACCGGCACCGGACAGAACGCGACGGAGTACCCACAGACCCCGGCAACGACGACACCACGGCCGACCACCCGGTACCGCGCCCCCGAACCCCGGCGGCAACCACCGTTGCCGACGACTTCAACTACTGGGCGAAGATCGTGGCCGCGCTGCCACCTATGACCGATGAGCAGATCAACGGAGCCGCGACCGTGCTCCGCAGGATCGACCAACGGCGACGCTCACCGTAAGGAGCCTGCCGTACAGACGCGCCCCCGGTCACGAGGTGACCGGGGGCGCATCAGTCTGCGACAGGACGTTACTCCTTGTCCGCCGTGATCAGCTCTGCGGCCGGGATGACCTTGATCCGGGATTTGTCGAATGTCCGTTTCCCCGTCCGGCTGCTCGGTGCGATCGTCATGCGGTCCCGTCCCAGAGCGTTGAGGAACATCGCGCGCTTGTCGGCAACAGTGGTCGCGTCAGCGGTCCACTCCGCGATCAGAGCATCCTTGCTCGCGGCCTGCCCCGGTCCGGTCGGTGAAACCTTCTCCAGTTCTTCCCGCTCTGCGGTCAGCCGGGCAAGATCAGCGACTAACGGCTCGTTGGCCGCGTCGAACGCTTCCAACGTCATCTGCCGACGTCCCAGCCGGTCCGACAACGCGGCCTGCAACGAGGTGCACAACGTGATCTCTTTCTCCACCGCGTCCAGACGCTCACTGTGCCGGGTCCGCGCCGCCGTGACAGCCGCCGCGCGCCGGGGGTCGGACAACCGGGCCACCGTGAACAGCATGATCGCGTTATCCACGGCCCGCATGTCCGCGAAAACCTTGCCGCAGCCGCGCCGGTGCTTGGCGCAGTAGTAGGTCGCCCGCGTCGTGCCGTCCGGGTAAGTCTTGGGCGCCTGCTTGCGAGCCGTGAGCCGCATACCGCAGCAATCACACCGCAGAATCCCCGTGCCGATGTAGGTCTGTCCCGTCTCGCCGGACTTCCGTCCCCGCCGACGACCCGCGTACAGCGCACGCAGCCGTTTGAACTTCTCCGGGTCCACGATCGGCTCACCATCGACACGCCCGACAAGCTTGCCCTCGTACTCGATCAGCCCAGCGTTGGCCGGACGCTCCAGCACAGCCCGCACCGTGACCGGCACGAACTCATTCCCGTTCACCGACCGCACACCTGCCGCGTTCCACTCCGCCGCGATCGTGCCCAACCCGATCCCGGCAAGCTGCGCATCCGTCCCCGTCCGGATGGCCTCCCGCTCGCCCTCCAGCTTCTCCGGCGCCACATCCGGCCGATCCTCCTCAGACTCGCCGGGACCAGGCGTCCACAACGCCTCCTTGCCCGGCCAGCCGAACCGACGCGGACCCCCCAGATATGCCCGACCCTGCTTGCGCTTCGTCTTGAACCGGCGCCGAATGCGACGCGACTTGTCATCCGAGGACTTACACGCCTGCGCGACCTCAATACGCAACGCGTACCGGTCGTCAGGGTTGGACAGATCCCGGGTGCCATGAGCCGAGTAGATCTTGTAGCCACTCTCGCCCAACTCGATGAGCTTCTCCAGGTCACGCGGCTGCCGAAACAGCCGGTCAGTGTGCCAGATGACCGCACCCTGCGACTCGCCCGACTCCACCCGCGCTAGCAGCTTCTCCCAGTCCTTACGCCGGGCACCACGCCGCCACGCCGACATCCCGTCGGCCAACTCCAGCCCCAACACCGCGTTGGGAATCTCGGCGATGACCTCGCGGTTATCGGCCCACTGGTCCTCAACCTTCTCCAACTCGCCCGTGTCCGGCTTCTTCGACAACCGGCCGTAGGAGTCCAGCACCAACGGCCGGTCGGAGCCCTGACCTGCATTAACCTCGTTGTCGGCACCCATGCCTCAAGAGTATGTACACAAAAGCAGGGTCGCCAATGCCACATTGGGGGCACACAGCACCCGGACTTTGCCGGGCACGGCGTCGGCGGCTAGCTGTCGCTACAGCTTTCTAGCGAAATCGCGATATTACGGCATACGCCGCGAGAGTGAGCGGTGACACCTAATCTGGCCGGATTCAGCTCGATGTTGCCGATGATTCATCGGCTGGTGTGCCACATCACCGGATAATCGTTGGCAACCTTGTGAAAAAAGGTGCATACTAGAAGCACAGCCACCGAGCAAGACCAAAGACCTCCGAAGGGGATGCCAGAACCGATGAACAACATCGCCGCCAAGCTCCGTGCCCGCCGCGCCGAGGCTCGTACTCGCCGGGCGCTGAACCGGGCGATCGACACCGCGGCCACCGCGACTGTTCGTCAGGAGCTCATCGCCATCGCCCAGGCCCGTCAGACCACCATGCGCTGACGGTCCTCGGCGGGTGATTTTCACCCAAACGAGTGACCTAGGACACATCAAGCCAGGGGTGTAACGCAGCCGAAGGCGCCGTCGATACCCCGTATGACCCCGTGATGCTGGCGGACCCCCGACCTGGCAGCATCACGGGGTTTCCATATGTCTGCCCTGTTCAGGGCGCCGCAGCGAGAAAATGACTTGCCTTCGGCCGACCTGTGACCTGATCATTGACTCAGTCAACGAACTTGTTGGAGCGGGTCAATGAACAACGTCGATCTGGCCGAACGCGTATCCACCGTGCGTGCGTTCAACCGCCTCTACACGGGTGTGATCGGGGTTCTCGACGAAGGCCCCGCCGACGCCGAGTACTCGCTGAGCGAGGCGCGGGTGCTGTTCGAGCTGTCCCGCCGGGACCGCACCCCCGTCCCCGACCTGCGCAAACGCCTCGACCTCGACCCCGGGTACGCCAGCCGCCTGCTCGGCAGGCTCGAATCCCGCGGCCTGGTCGCCCGCAGCCGCTGCGCGGACGACGGCCGCCGCCAGGTCGTCGAACTGACCGAGCACGGCCGCGCCGCGTTCCGCATCCTCGACCAGCGCAGTGTCAGCAACATCAGCTCGCTGCTCGGCCGCTTCGACGAGGACCAGCAGCAGCGGCTGCTGCGTGCCATGGCCACCATCACCGACGTCGTGGCCGGCCGCGAGGAGCGGCCGACGCTGGTCCTTCGCCCGCCGCGACCGGGCGACCTGGGCTGGGTCGTCCAGCGGCACGGCGACATCTACGCCAGGGAGTACGGCTGGGACGCCGGTTTCGAGGCCATGGTCGCCAAGATCGTCGCCGACTACGTCGAGCAGCACGACCCGCGGCGCGAAGCCGTCTGGATCGCCGAACTGGACGGCGAGCGGGTCGGCAGCATCGCCTGCGTCCGCGGCTCCGACGAGCAGACCGCCAAGTTGCGGTTGCTGCTGGTCGAACCGACCGCCCGTGGCTACGGCGTCGGCAGACGGCTGGTGACCGAGTGCGTCGAGTTCGCCAGGAGCCACGGCTACACGGCCATGGAACTGCTCACCGTCGACCTGCTCGCCGCTGCCCGCAAGCTCTACCAGGACGCCGGTTTCCAGCTCATCGACCAGAACCCCAGCGACGACTTCGGTCACCGCCTGGTCTGGCAAACCTGGCGACTGGAGTTCCCGCCGTGTTAGTCGGGTACTGCGCGGTGTGCGACCGGCGGATGCTGGTCGGGATCGACGAGGTCGAGTGGGTGCACAACCTCGCACCTGGCCTGATCTCGGTGACCAGCACCTGCCCGCGCGGGCACCAGCTCGTGGTGCTGACCGGCGAGTCGTTCACTCCGCGCGTCGACCCGAGGGTCTTCGACACGAGGCCGTGCTGGCTGCGCACGTCGCGCCGCTGGTGGACGCGTCTGCTGGCGCTGTGGCCGCGGCTATCGCCCCATTGAGTAGAACTCCGGGTTCGGGCGCAGCGCGGTGAGGTGCGCCAGCCGGTTCGAC
Source organism: Amycolatopsis suaedae (assembly GCF_004214935.1). Taxonomy (GTDB): domain Bacteria; phylum Actinomycetota; class Actinomycetes; order Mycobacteriales; family Pseudonocardiaceae; genus Amycolatopsis; species Amycolatopsis suaedae. The sequence continues at coordinate 212,759 of NZ_SFCC01000002.1, read as the reverse complement.
ATGGCGAACAACGCGGTGATGGCCCCGACGTCCCAGATCTCGTCCTCGGTCAGGCCGGCCGCCCGCGCGGCGGACACGTGCTCGTCACCAAACCGGGCCGAGTCCTGGGCCAGCGCGAGCGCGAGGTCGACGATGGCGCGGCCGCGCGCGTCCAGCTTGGCCTGCCACGGGTTGCTCGACACCCGGTCGGCCAGCTCGGGATCCTTGGACCGGATGCGCAGGATGGCGCCGTGCGCGACCACGCAGTAGGTGCAGTGGTTGGCGCCCGACGTCGCCACCACGACCAGCTCCCGCTCGGCCTTGCTCAGTCCTTCGGACTTGTCCATCAACGCGTCGTGGTAGTCGAGGAACGCCCGCAGCTCGGCCGGACGGTGCCCGAGCGCACGGAAGATGTTCGGGACGAAGCCGGATTTCTCGGCGATCGCCGAGACACGTTCGGCCAGGTCAGCGGGCAGTTCGTCCGGTTCGACCACGCCGAACCTGCTCGTTTCGGTCATGCTGTCCACGCTACGGGTGTCCTGGTTGCGGTGTCGTCGTTCGTCTCCGTTCCGAACACCGACCACAGAGGCAGTGGAGGACGAGATGCCCAGATATGTCGGAATGCTCCGGTCCACCAGCGACGCGCAGGCCCACCTGGGACCTGCCGAGGCACAGCAGCTGCTGGAGGACTACCTGAACTGGAGCGAGAAGGCCCGGCTGGACGGGGTGCTGACCGGCAGCAACCCGCTCTCCCGTAGCGGCAGGGTGCTCCGGGACGGCCTGAAAACGACCGACGGGCCGCACACCGAGGCGACCGAGATCGTCGGCGGGTACCTGGAGATCGCCGCGGCCGACCTCGACGAGGCCGAGCGGATCTTCGGCACGCACCCGCACCTTGCCTACGGGCCCATCGAGATCCGCAAGATCGGCGAAAAGGGATGTGAGGACTGAGATGCCGAAGTACGTGGGGTTCGCCATCGGCGGGGAGGATCACCCGGTGTGGGCCGATCCGAAGACGGCCGAGGAGGCGATGGCCCGCTACGGCGAGTGGGACGAGAAGCTGCGTGCGCAGGGCCGGATGGTCTCCGGCGCCGGTCTCAACGAGACCGCCCGGGTACTGCGCCGCAAGGAGGACGACGTCCTGGTCAGCGACGGGCCGTTCGCCGAGGCCAGCGAGGTCGTCGGCGGCTGGGCGATGATCGAGGCGGCCGACTACGACGAGGCCGTCCGGATCTTCTCCGATCACCCGCACCTAGAGTTCGGGCCGCTGGAGGTCCGTGAGGTGGTCCTCGAATGAGCGCGGAGCCGGGCGAGCTGGTGGCGCATCTGTTCCGGCACAGCGCCGGGCGGATCACCGCCACGCTCGCCCGGTTCCTCGGGCCGGAACGGCTCGACCTCGCCGAGGAGGCGGTCGCCGACGCGGTGGAGCAGGCGCTGCGGACGTGGCCGCACGCCGGCGTGCCGGACAACCCGCGGGGCTGGCTGTTCCGCGCCGCCCGCAACCGGGCCGTCGACCTCCTGCGCAGGGAGAACACCCTGCGCGGCAAGCTGCCGATGCTCGCCGAGCTGGACGTCACCACCGACCGGCAGGGCACCGACGACGAGCTGGCGCTGATGCTGCTGTGCTGCCACCCCGAACTGTCGATGTCCTCGCAGGTGGCGCTCACGCTGCGGACCGTCGGCGGTCTCGGCATCGGCGAGATCGCCGCCGCGCTGCTCGCCAAACCCGCGGCCGTCGCGCGGCGGCTGACCAGGGCGCGGGGCTGGCTGGCCGCCAGCGGTCAGGCGTTCGAACTGCCCTCGCCTACCGAGCTGGAGTCCAGGGTGGACAGCGTGCTGGCCGTGCTCTACCTGCTGTTCACCGAGGGGTACGACGCGTCCAGCGGCGAGGCGGCCGTCCGCGGCGAGCTGTGCGGGGAGGCGATCCGGCTGGGCAGGCTGCTGCTCACCGACCGTCGCACGGACACCCCGCGGGCCCGTGCCCTGGTGGCGTTGATGCTGTTGCAGGCCAGCAGGCTGCCCGCGCGCACCGACTCCTCCGGTGACCTGCTGCTGCTCGACGAGCAGGACCGCACCCGCTGGGACCGCGCGATGATCGGCGAGGGCACCCGGCTGTTCGCCGCCGCGTGCACCGGTCCCGAGCTGTCGGCGTATCACGTCGAGGCGGCCATCGCGCTGTGTCACGCGGCCGCCGAGCAGCCGGAGGACACCGACTGGGCGCGGATCGTCGCGCTCTACGACCAGCTCATCGAGCTGCACCCGTCACCGGTCGCCCGGCTCAACCGGGCCATCGCGGTGTCCATGGTGGACGGTCCGGCGGCCGGGATCGCCGAGCTGGAGAAGCTGACCGGGCATCCCCGGCTCGCCGGGTACGTCCTGCTGCCCGCGGCGCTGGGCGCGCTGTGGCTGCGGGCGGACGAGCCGCGGAAGGCGGCCGAGTGCTACCGGCGGGCACTGGAACTGCCCTGCTCAGAGCCTCAGCGAAGGTTTATCGAACGACGTCTGGAGTTCACCTCGGGCTGATAGACACGCCGCGTGGACTGGACGGCCTACGTCGACGGCTACTGCGAGCGGCTGGCGCCCGGCTTCTGGGCCGAACCGCTGAACGCCGTGAGCAACCTGTCGTTCCTCGTCGCCACGGTGGCGACCTGGCGGCTGGCCGGGCGCAGCGCGCACCCGCGCATCACCAGGACCCTCTCGGTCCTGCTCGGGTTGATCTTCCTGGCCAGCAGCGCGTTCCACACCCTGGCGACGCGGTGGGCCGGGGCCGCGGACACCGGGTTCATCCTGGTGTTCGTCCTGTTCTACGCGGCCGCGTTCACGCGCCTGTTCCTCGACGTGCGGTGGCGTTACGCCTGGCTGGCCGCGCCCGCCTTCCTCGCCGTGACCGTCGCGTTCGGACTGCTCGGCATCGGCGGGACGTACCTGCCCGCGTTGATCGGCCTGTTCGTGTTCGCCGGGCTGCTGGCGGCGTCACGCAGACCGGAGATCCGGCGATGGTGGCCGCGGTTCGCGGTGACCGGCGGCGTCTTCGGCGCCTCGCTCGCGCTGCGCACCGCCGACCACAGTGTCTGCGGCAGCTTCCCGCCGGGCACGCACTTCCTGTGGCACCTGCTCAACGGGCTGGTGCTGTACCTGGTGTCCGCGGCGGCGGCGCTGGCACCGCCGCCGCCGCGAACGTCCGGCTAGTGCGGTGCGGCGACCGGACGGAGGTCCTTGTCGCCCTCGTCGACGTGGTAGTCGGCGTCGTCGGTGTCGTCGGTGCCGTTGGACACCTTGAACCGGCGGACGATCGCCGTCACCACCAGCGCCACGACCAGGTTCGCCACCAGGGCGACGATGCCGACGTAGATCTGGACCTGCGAGCCGGGGAACGGCTGCCAGCCGAACAGGTTCAGCTTGTCCAGGGTCAGCGCCGATCCGCCGAAGTGCGCCTTGCCGGTCGCCGGGTTGGGGATGTTGTAGAGCAGCAGCATTCCCCAGCCCATGCCGACGATCCAGCCGGCGACCAGGCCCCAGATGTGCAGCCACCTGGTGTACAGCGCGATGACCACGGCGGGCAGCGTCTGCAGGATCATCACGCCGCCGATCAGCTGCAGGTCGATCGAGAACTGCGGGTCGATGAACAGGATGAACGCGACCGCGCCGAACTTCACGATCAGCGATGCGAGCTTGGCCTGCTTGGCTTCCTGCACCGGGGTGGCGTCCGGCTTGATGAACTCCTTGTACATGTTGCGCGTCCACAGGTTGGCCGCCGCGATCGACATGATCGCCGCGGGCACCAGTGCGCCGATGCCGATGGCGGCGAATGCGATCCCGGCGAACCAGGCCGGGAACTGCTGCTCGAACAGCACCGGGATGACCGTGTTCGTGTCCGGCTTGCCGGTGGCGTTGTTGGTCAGCGCCTTGGTGCCGGCGGAGATGGCCACGTAGCCGAGCAGGGCCAGCAGGCCCAGCAGCAGCGAGTAGGCGGGCAGCGCCGACATGTTCCGCTTGATCACGTTGCGGCCGCGGGAGGCGAGCACGCCGGTGACCGAGTGCGGGTAGAGGAACAACGCGAGTGCCGAACCGAGCGCCAGCGTGGCGTACTGCAGCTGGTTGTTCGAGTTGAGCAGGATGCCGTCGTTCGGCGACGGGGTCGCGTCGAACTTCGCGTCGGCGGCACCGAAGATCTCGCTCCAGCCGCCCAGCTTGAGCGGCAGGTAGATCACCGCGACCAGGATGACCACGTAGATCAGGATGTCCTTGACGAACGCGATCAACGCGGGCGCGCGCAGGCCGGACTGGTAGGTGTAGACCGCCAGGATGATGAACGCGATCAGCAGCGGAAGGTGGCCGAGGAAGCCTGCCTCGTTGAAGCCCATGGTGCGCAGCACGGCCTCCAGGCCGACCAGCTGCAGCGCGATGTAGGGCATCGTGGCGACGATGCCGGTGATGGCGACGAGGGTGGCCAGCACCTTCGAGCCGTACCGGCCCTTCACGAAGTCGGCAGGCGTGACGTAACCGCGGGCCCGCGACACCGACCACAGGCGCAGCAGCGGCAGGAACACCAGCGGGTACACCAGGATCGTGTAGGGCAGGGCGAAGAAGCCCATCGCGCCGGCGCTGAACATCAGCGCGGGCACGGCGACGAACGTGTAGGCCGTGTAGAGGTCACCACCGATGAGGAACCAGGTGATCCACGAGCCGAACTTGCGGCCGCCGAGGCCCCACTCGTCGAGGTGGTCCAGGGTCTCGCCTGCCTTCCAGCGGGACGCCACGAACCCGAGGACGGTCACCACCAGGAAGAGCAGGGCGAAGATGATCAGCTCCGGCCACTGGATCTCGTTCACCGGGCGCTCCCCTCGTCCAGCTCGTCCACGTCGTGCTCAGGCGTACGGGGCGCGACGGTCGGCTTGTTCTTCGTCGCCAGGTAGACCAGCGAGGTGCTGACCACGCCGATCACGATTCCCACGAACTGGAACCAGTAGAAGAACGGCAACCCGAACAGGGCGGGCCCCTCGAAGTTGAACAACGGGGTGATCACGATCCACAGTGGAATGATCAGCAGCAGGTTCCACGGGCTGAACACCAGCCCGGTCGCCCTGCCACCGTGCTTGCCTGACGACATGCGGCCTCACCAACGTTTCCGGTCACGCCCTGGGCAGGGACGCGTTAGATCGCGTAGACCCTAGAACCTCGGGGCGGTCCCGTCACGCCGTCCTGTGTCGATTTGATCGAACCGGTAGGTAAGGTCAGCGCGAGCGATCGGGGGTGAGGAGTGCGAGCGGTGATGAGACTGTCGCACGTGGTGATGGCCGCGCTGGTGGTGACCACGCTCGCCGCCTGCACCACGCAGGTGAGCGGGCGTGCCGTCGCCGGAGCGCCGCCCCCACCTCCGCCGAGTCCGTCGGCGCCTGCCACCCCGACGTCCGGGCGTCCCGGCCTGCCCGAGGCAGGGCAGTGCGTCGCCGGTGACAGCCTGACACCGATCGACTGCACGAAGCCACATACGGTCGAGGTGACCAAGGGCGGCACGTTCCCGATGGAACTGCCCGCGACCCGGCCGCCGCAGCTGGACATCTTCAAGGCCGCGCTGCCCGACTGCCGTGCCGAGGCGGCGCGGTACCTGGGCAGCGACGCGTACGACGCGACGACGCTGGCGGCGTGGATGCTGTGGGCCAGCGAGCAGGACTGGCAAGCGGGCAACCGCTGGTACCGGTGCGGCATCGCGCAGCTCACCCCGGACAACAAGGCCATGATGCGCGCGGGAACGGTCCGCGGCGCGCTGGCCGGCGACGGGTTCTACGCCTTCCAGGCGTGCTCGTCGGTCAAGCCGCAGGAGGCGGCCGTCGCCCGGGTCGACTGCGCCGGACCGCACGTCGCGGAAGGCCTGGCCGTCGTGCCGATGGGCAAGCCGACCGACCCGATCCCCAGCCCGGAGCAGTTCAACGCCGCCGCGCGGCCGAAGTGCACCCAGGCGCTGGTGAACTACCTCGGCACGTCGACGCGGTCCGACGTGCTGGCCGCGTGGCGCTGGCCGAGCCAGCAGGAGTGGGCGCAGGGCTACACCAACGTCACCTGCTTCGCCCAGGTGGACGCCCCGGTGACGCGGCAGCTCAAGGGCATCGGCAACGCACCGCTGCCCAGATAACGGGTTGGTCTACCCGACGAACGTCTGTTGTCCACCGAGGGACTTCCTGAGTTTGATCGTGCGGTCGGGGAGCCGAGAAAACGGATAGCAAGGGGTCAATAAATGAAAAAACTTCGCCTCGCCGTGGCGATTCCGGCGCTGGCGGGTGGGATGCTGGCCGGCGTGGCGCCTGCCGTTGCCCAGCCGGCGGCCGCGCCGCCACTCAACTCGACGAACATTCCGGCCCGCTACGCCGACCAGGTCCTCGACTGGCACCGTTGCGGGGAGGGCGAGCTGCCGTCGGCGCCGCCGCCGGGTGCCGAGGACATCGAGTGCGCGACGTACCGGACCCCGCGCAACTGGGACCGCGCCGACGACAAGCAGGACCTGACCATCGCGGTCAGCAGGCTGAAGGCGACCGGCGGTGAGGCGACCGCCAGCGTCATCACCAACCCCGGCGGCCCGGGTGCGCCCGGCCGCGCGTTCCCGACCCGGCTGCGCAACCAGGCCAAGCTGCGTGCCAGCCAGGAGATCGTCGGTTTCGACCCGCGCGGCACCGGCAAGAGCACCAACATCACCTGCGGCGGTGCCATCGGCACCGGCAGCCACCTCGACCCGAGGGACCGCAACCGCGCCAACCTGAACCTGATCCTGGACGCCACGCGGTACGCCGCGAACTCGTGCCAGGTGAAGTCCGGCGAGCTGGGCCCGCTGATCAACACCTACCAGACCACCAAGGACATCGACCTGCTGCGCGTGCTGCTCAAGCGCGACAAGATCAACTGGGTCGGTTACTCGGCGGGCACCTGGATGGGCGCGCACTACGCGACCCGCTTCCCGGACCACGTCGGCCGGTTCGTGCTGGACTCGGCGACCGAGTTCACCACCACCTGGCAGAAGTCGTTCGACTGGCAGCCGCTGGGCTTCGAGCGGCGCTGGCGGGAGGACTTTCTGCCGTGGATGGCCAAGTACGACTCGGTCTACCACTTCGGCGCCACCGGTGAGGCCGCGCGGCAGACCTACGAGAAGGTCCGCTACGCGCTCACGCAGAACCCGGTGGAGCTGGACGGCGAGAAGGTCAGCGCGGCCAAGTTCGACTCGACCATCCCGGGTTACCTCTACGCCAAGCGGAACTTCCCGGTGCTGGCCGAGTACCTGGTCGCCGTGCGCACGCTGACAGAGGGCTCCACGACGGCCGAGCAGAAGGTCGCCGCGAAGCAGAAGGTCAAGGCCGAGCAGGCCGACAGCGACGTGATCGGTCCGCAGCCGCTGATGGTGCCGACCGACTACGACGACGCCTACGACGCCAGCTTCTGGACCATCCCGTGCAACGAGGGTCCGTGGAACGCCAACCGCAACAGCGTCATCCGGCAGTCGCAGCGGCTGATCGACCAGGACCTGCCGCTGCTGGGCGCTGGCTGGCTGATCCAGCCGTGCATCTTCTGGAAGAACCAGCCGATGCCGCTGCCCACGGTCGACGGCAAGGGCGTTCCGCCGGTGCTGATCGTGCAGTCGGTGAACGACCCGGCGACGCCGCTGGAGGGTGCGCAGCGTGCGCACCGGGCGTTCCAGGGTTCGCGGATGATCACCGTCACCGCTGAGGGTGACCACGGCATCTACGCCGGCGGCAACGCGCCGGTGGACAACGTGGTGGAGCGCTACCTGGTGGACGGGATCGTCCCGAACGACCAGAGCCTGCCCGGCCTGCCGTTGCCGGTGCCGCCCGGCGCCTGATTTCCGCTAGCGGGCGAGAGCCCCGTCGAGCCTCGGCTCGGCGGGGCTCTCTTTCGTTTCCACCTCGTCGTCGCCGAACATCCCGCTGACCAGGACCAGCAGGACCGCGCCGAGCGCGAGGACGAGCATCGCGATTCCGGCGAGCAGCATGACCTACCTCCTCGTGCGCTGTCCGCAGCGGCCTCGGTGACCACCGTCACTGACTGAGACGCACGGGGGACCCGATCCGTTCAGTTGCATTTCACTTGCCCACAGCCTGTGCACAGAGTTGTCCACAGGCTGTGGGCAAGTGTCGGGTACGAGTGGTATTACTATTGGTTCCATGGTGCGTGTGCCGTTGACCGAAGCCGAACGCGAGCGGGGCGAGCGACTGGGCGTGGTGCTGCGTGAGGCGCGGGGCGCGCGCAGCATGGCGGAGGTGGCCACGCGGGCGGGGATCTCCGTGGAAACCCTGCGCAAGATCGAGACCGGCCGGATCCCGACCCCGGCGTTCTTCACTGTCGCGGCCATCGCCGACGCGGTCGACCTGCCGCTGGACCTGCTGCGGCGCGCCGTCGAGGCCGCGCCGCTGGAGCAGGCGGTCTGACGTTCCGGCGGTGGCGCGGGCTCCAAGCTCGTGAAGGCCACCTTCATTAGGTGAAACGCCAGGGCCCCGGCACAGTCGGGCTCTGTGCGTTCGAACGCAGAACTCGCGGGCCGGAGTGCGGAACTCGCGTGCGTGAGCGCAGAACTCACGATGTGGACGCCGGTTCTCACCTCGTGCCGATCGCCGCGTGAACGGGCCGGTCGCCGAGTCCTCCGTTCCCGACCCGCGAGTCGACCGTTGCGGACCCACGAGTCGCACGTTCCCGTCCACCTGGTCCCACCGCCCGGCACGCCGATTCCAGATCGCGGGACGAACCCGTCCTCGCCTGGCCGAACGGGCCGCTCGCGCGGCCCTGCCGGGCCGGAACGCGAGTTTCGCGTTCCTGAACACGTCATTCGCGTTCCCGAACACGACACTCACCATCCGGACCCGCGAGTCCCACCGTCGTGCACGCGAGTCCCACGCTCCGGCACGCGAACTCCACGCTCCCGCACCACCACGACTCCCGGACTTTGCCGGGGCCCTGACGTCTCACGTAATGAAGGTGGCCTTCACGTGCTTGGGACTTCAGACGAGGCGTCGCGGTCGCAGGAGGCCGAGGATGTTGTCCCTGTCGTTGAGGAAGTTGTAGCCCGGCCGCGGGATGTCGTAGCTGTTCATCAGCCGCGTGAAGTCGGCCAGCTCGTCCGGGGTGAGCACCACGTCCTGCGCCGACAGGTGCGCCGCCAGCACGTCGACCAGCTCCTCCCACTCCCCGGAGTGGTGCAGGCTGCGGTAGTGCGCCAGGTCGTCGGGCGGGATGCGGTCGGACAGCTGGGACAACAGCGTCTCGGCGAAGTAGCTGACGCGGCCGTCGGTCAGGTCGGCGACCGTCGGATGGGCCGGATCGCGGGCCGTGTCCGGATTGCGCACGACGCCGGTGCCGCCGACCGGGTAGGCGATGTGGACCTGGCCGTTCTGCTCGATGAGGACGACGATCTCGACGCCGTCGCGGACGCCGGCGGTGCGCCAGCGCCCGTTGCGTAGTCGGCGGGGTCGCTCGTCCGGATTCTTGGCGACGTCGACGACGGTGCTCAGAATCCGCTCGTCGGTCCAGCCGACGGGGAACTCGGTGGTCGCTCTTCGTCCCTTGCCCGGTGCGTGTCCACCACCCACGGTGCCTCCTTCCGGCGCGAGCAGACTACTCCGCACTACTGTCGGCTGCCCCTTCATCGGACGGGTGAACCCGTACCCGAAGGTGGTTCACGATCCCGCGTCAGGCAATGCCTCGACGATCTCGTCAATGCGGACGAGGTAAGGATACCCAACCGTGTGCACCTCTCGGTAGACGTCAGCGATCGCCAGAAGACGGCCCCGCTCCACCTGCTTTACCTCAATGTTTCCCTGTTCCAAACTGGCCAGCATGAGGTCCGCAAATTCCTCTTCTTCGCCGCCCTCCAAAAATTCCCGAAGCGACCTTACATCTTTGACAGGCAAGCGATCTTCCATAGATGTAAGCAATTCTTCCATTTCAGCACCGAGGTCGATCCCCGCCATATCTCCACCTACTTCGGGTTCTTAGTTATACCAGGTTGAGGAGGCGGCCACGCGGTCCATACCCTGCCGTCCGGCATGACTATCACAATGATGTGCACTCCATCTCGAACTCCTGAGAGCTTGTACCGTCCATTGGATTGCAGTTCGACAGAATCTGGATTCCTTGCAACACTGACTACATTATTGGTTATCTGCGGATCGTCCCAGTCGTCCGGAAATTCTGTCTTACCAGGCTTCCCTGTCCCATGTCGATGGCCGCCACCTAGGCCGGGCCCGTCACCGTCAAGAATATGTACCACACGATCTTGCGTGATATGAATCTGGTCAGGCCTGGGGTGATCACCTTCTACCTCGTCCCACTTGCCACGCAGTTCTCCCATCACCACGTCGTCGACCTGTTCCAGACGACCGCCCTCGACCAAGGTCTTCTTGTGCGTATCGCCGAACAAGTTCAACGCATTCTGGTACTCCGTGGGAAGCTGGTCGATCGCCGAACGAAGATTGGCCAGGTAGGCATGCCTGAAATCCGCCATATCAGCGCCAGCCCAGAACGCCGTGGCAACTTTGACCACCCATTGCGATGCACCTCGGGTCAGCAGGGCGTCCATCGCGATGGCGATCTGCTCGAATACCTCCAGCTGCTCGGTGGCATTGTTGACGGCATTCGCCACACCGTGCTGGACCTCAGCGATGGCGTCGGCCAGGGTCTTACATGATCCCGCCATCGCCATCGTCGTCACAAATGCACAGTCGAACGGCAGGTCAGGACGGCAGTTTTCGCCGCTGCACAGCGCACCCCAATAGCCACGGATCAAACTGAACGTCTCGCCCTGATTCTGCTCGGAGAGCGCCATAAAGGCTCGTGTCGCAACCTGGTTGGCCTCGAAGAGCTTGAACCCCAGCTGCCGCCATGCTTCCGCAGCCCCCCACAGTCGGTCGAGGTGGGCATTCGGCCAGAAGCCAGCCAAAATCTCCGGAACGAACGGCTCCGGTCCCTGGCCCCCACTGCCGGGTGGCGGCGCCATCTCGAAGTCCGACCGCGTTCCCGGAAATGGAATCGGCTCCTCGGGTGGCGCGCCGTTGGCTTCCTCAGCCTCCAGGAAGCGATTGGCGGTGTCCTTCAGACTGATCGCCACCGCCCCGAGCACAGTGACGACACCGCCCACCGCGTTGCACACCGCCTTGGCGCACCGATCGTACGGCTCACGCCAACCCTCCAGAAGGGCGTCGCCGACCATTCCACCCGTGGCCGCCAAGGCCCCAGTCGCCCGGTCGACGGCAGCGACCAGCCCCAACTGCACATCGGCGATCGTCCGGACGGTCTCCCGCAGGCTGTCGACGGTGATCTCGAAACCACCGGAGGCTCCCGGGGCTGCCCCTCCGCCGCCGGCCCACAGTTCGTTGGCTGAGCGCACGGCCGATCCGTAGTTCGACTGGACCGTGCCCATGCGGCGCTCGATGTCGCGCAGCACCTCGCGCATCTCCTCGGCCGCAGCCCGCCACTCGTCGATCGCGCGGCCGAACGCGTCCGCACCTAGTCCCTTCCAGCTCGCGTGCAGAGCACGCAGCCCGAACTCGAGGTCCTCGAAGTCGGCGTCCCAGGCTCGGCCTGCCTCACCCAGCGCACTCTCGCGCTCGGTGAGAGCTTCCCAGCCAGCCTTGATAACTGTCACGGTTCACCCCCATCCCCAGAGTGACCGTACCAACTCAGCGCAGCGCACTCCACAGCGTGAGAACAGCGACCACCAGCGTCGGCACGAGCAGTGGACCCGGCCACGCGGTCAGCAGGACGACACCGACCAGCAGCAGGTCCGGCCCGCGCACCGCCTGCGTGGCCAGGCCGACCGGCAGCTGGCCCATCGGGGTGTCGCTGACGGCCACGTTCCCGTAGTCCATCTGCTTGCGGGTCGCCGTGCGGCCGATGGCCATGGCCGCGAGCGGCACGGTCAGCCACGCGGCGAGGCTCAACGGGGCCGCCACCAGCAGCGAGAGACCGAGCAGGACCACCGCCCACGCCGCACCGACCCCGGCGAACACCAGCGAGTGCCAGGCACGGACCGTCAGGTCCTTCCCGCCGATCCACCTGCGCAGACCGGGGCTGCGCCAGACGGCACCGATGCCACCGGCGAACGGAATCAACGCGACGAACATCCCGACGGCGACCAGCACCGTGTCCGGGAACGCGGGGAACGCGCGGTGCCCGATGACGACCAGCACGGCGAGCAGCACCGCGGACGTCGCGTAGCGGGCACGGGAACGCACCGAGAGCCAGGCGAACCGCAGCACGGTCGCCTTCCGTAGCGAGCGGCCACCGATCGGGCGGCCCGACGGCAGCAGCAGCATCGGATCCAGGAACGTGACGGCGACCGAACGGACCACTCGCTCACGCCAGTTCTCCAGCAGCTGAGCCCGGTCGGCCCGCGCCGCGGACTCGGGCCGCAGCGGTCCGCCGGAACCCCACAGCAGGACGACCGCCGCCACCGCGAGCACCCCGGCCAGCACATACAGCCAGAACACCGACAGTCCGGCGACCGCGACCAGCAGACCCGCTCCCGCCAGCACCACCGGGCCTGCGTGCTCACCGAACACACCCGGTCTGCGGGTCGCGGCCAGCGTCAACGTGAAACCGGCGACGAGCAGTGCGGCACCGGCCGACCACAGCGCCGCACCCAGCCCGTAGACCGCCGTCGCCAGCGTGCCCGCGTATCCCACCGCGACCAGCCAGCCGAACCACAGCCGCCAGAGCCGGACACCCAGCCGCGGCACCCGGTCCAGGTGGACCCAGGTCAACTCAGCGGCCTCGGCCCACAGGAATCCGCGGCGCAGCATCGACCGCGCGGCCAGCGCCGAGAACACCAGCACCAGCGCGACCATCGCCGCCGCTCCACCGGAGTCCGGTGTGGACTGTCCAAGCAGGAACCCCCGCCACCAGGCCAGCTTGTAGAACGCACTGACCAGCAGGCCGACGACGAACAACGCGACGAGCGTCGGCGTGTCACCGGTGAACACCCCGGCGAACCGCTGCCTACCGGGGATCCGGACGCGGGTGAGCGTGTCCGTCACAGCTGACCGGACAGGTCGACGACGGACTCGGCAACCTCAAGCAGCGGCGGATGATGGGTGGCGACGACCACGGCGGCACCCGCGTCCTTCGCCCTGCCGACGACCTCGGTCAGCCACTGCTTGCCACCGGCGTCCAGCGCACGTTCCGGCTCGTCGAGCAGCAGCACCCGGAACGGCCGGGCGGTGGCGCCGAGCAGCATCAGCCGGCGCCGCTGACCGGCGGACAGGCTGCCCGCGGTGACGTCGGACCGCTCGTCGAGCCCGGCGTCCCGCAGCAGCTCGCCGATGTCGAGGTCGAGCCCGAACGTGCCGGCCAGCAGTTCGAGGTGCTGGACCGGGGTCAGCTCGACGAACAGGTCGGAGTCGTCGAACAGCACCGCGACGTCCCGCCGGAACTCGACGTCCAGCTCGTCCGGCTGCCTGTCCGCGACGCTGAGCGTGCCCTCCAGCGGCACCTGCATCCCGTACAGGCAACGCAGGATCGTCGACTTCCCGCTGCCGTTCTCCCCGACGAGTGCGAGGCACTCACCGGCCGGCACGTCCAGGTCCAGCTCACGAAACAGCCAGACGTCGCCTGCCCGCACCCCGAAGTTTCTCGCGGTCACCCCCATGCCCATCACCGTAGCTCGCTGATCACCTCGGCGAACTCCTCCATGGCGTCGCCGAGCACCGTGACGTAGCTGAAGCCGAAGGTCTCGCGCCGCCGCCGCAGTATCTCCGCCTTCTCCGCGGGCGAGCCGATCAGCAACGTCGGGACGTCGAGCAGCTCGGCATCCGACGCGTGGACCGGGCCACCCCAGACATCCCGCACCTCCTCGGCGCCTTCGGGGAGCACCTTCTGGACGAGGATGTTGAACTCGACCTCGGAGATCCGCTCGCCGAGCAGCCCGGTGACGTAGGCGACCCGCTCCGCGACGGCTTCGCTCCTGGCCAGGCTCGGCAGCTCGCCGTCGGCCGGGATGGGTGCGCCGGTGAACCCGACGACGTCGGCGTGCCGGGCGGCCAGCCCGAGCATGCGGTCACCGTTGCCAGCCAGCATCAGCGGCGGCCGCCGGGCCGGACGAGGCTGGACACGCTCGTCGGCGAACAGCCGGTCCAGCACCTCGATGGTGTGTTCCAGGTGGTCGACGCGCTTGCCGGCGCGCTGCCACTCGATCCCGGCGGCGTCGAACTCTGCCTTGACGTAGCCGGCGCCGAGGCCCAGCTCCAGCCTGCCGCCGGTGAACTGGTCGGTGGTGGCGATGTCCCTGGCCAGCAGGGTCGGGTTGTAGAACGCCGTGTTGATCACGCAGGTGCCCAGCCGGATCCGCTCGGTGGCCTCGGCGGCCAGCACCAGCGCGGGAAACGGAGCGGGCCTGCCTAGGTGATCGGCCGCGGACACGACGTCGTAGCCGAGTTCCTCCGCCCTGCGGCACGCGGCGATCCACTCGGCACGCGTGGCGGGGGCGAGCAGGACGACACCGAAACGGAAGGGACGTTCCCGGGGCAGGGTCATGCTCCGACGTTACCGATGAGGCCCGGGACACGACGCCGTTGTCGCGCCCCGGGCCCCACCGGAGTCATCTTCTAGCCGAGACGCTGCCGCAGCGCCTCCAGCTCGTCACGCAGCGCCGACGGCACCTTGTCGCCGATCTTGGCGAACCACTCCTCAATCAGCGGCAGCTCCTCGCGCCACTCCGCCGGGTCGACGTTCAGCGCGGCCTGGATGTCCTCGATCGGCTCGGACAGGCCGGAGGTGTCCATGTCCTCGGCCTTCGGCACGAAGCCGACCGGGGTCTCGGTGGCCGAGGCGGTGCCCTCGATCCGCTCGACGACCCACTTCAGCACACGCGAGTTCTCGCCGAAGCCCGGCCACAGGAACCGGCCGTCGTCGCCGCGGCGGAACCAGTTGACGTAGAAGACCTTCGGCAGCTTCGCGTCGTCGGCGTTCTTGCCGATGTCCAGCCAGTGCTGGAAGTAGTCACCGGCGTGGTAGCCGAGGAACGGCAGCATCGCCATCGGGTCGCGCCGGACGTTGCCGACGGCACCCGCGGCGGCGGCGGTGGTCTCCGACGACATGGTGGCGCCCATGAACACGCCGTGCTGCCAGTCGCGGGCCTCGTTGACCAGCGGGACGGTGGTCTTGCGACGGCCGCCGAACAGGATCGCCGAGATCGGCACGCCCTTCGGGTCGTCCCACTCCGGCGCCAGGATCGGGCACTGCGACATCGGCGTGCAGTACCGGGAGTTCGGGTGCGCGGCCTTCTCGTCGGAGTCCGGCGTCCAGTCCTGCTTCTTCCACGAGGTGGCGTGCGCGGGCGGGTTGCCCATGCCCTCCCACCAGACGTCGCCGTCGTCGGTCAGCGCGACGTTGGTGTAGACGGTGTTGCCCTTCTCCATGGTGCGCATGGCGTTCGGGTTGGTGTGCCAGTCCGTGCCGGGCGCGACACCGAAGAAGCCGAACTCGGGGTTGACGGCGTACAGCCTGCCGTCCTCGCCGAACCGCATCCAGGCGATGTCGTCACCGAGGGTCTCGGCACGCCAGCCGGGGATGCTCGGCTGCAGCATGGCGAGGTTGGTCTTGCCGCAGGCGCTGGGGAACGCGGCGGCGACGTAGTAGACCTTGTCCTCCGGCGAGATCAGCTTGAGGATCAGCATGTGCTCGGCCAGCCAGCCCTCGTCGCGGGCCATGACCGACGCGATCCGCAGCGAGTAGCACTTCTTGCCGAGCAGCGAGTTGCCGCCGTACCCGGAGCCGTAGCTCCAGATCGTGCGCTCCTCGGGGAAGTGGGTGATGTACTTGGTCTTGTTGCACGGCCACGGCACGTCCTTCTGGCCGGGCTCCAGCGGCGCGCCGACCGAGTGCAGTGCGGGCACGAACGGACGCTCGGTGCCGTCCGGGGCGATGAACTTGTCCAGCGCGGCCTTGCCGGCGCGGGTCATCACCCGCATCGAGGCGACGACGTAGGCGAAGTCGGTGATCTCGACTCCGAGCTTGGGGTTGTCGTCACCGAGCGGGCCCATGCAGAACGGGATGACGTACATCGTGCGGCCCCGCATGCAGCCCCGGTAGAGCTCGGTCATGGTGGCCTTCATCTCGACCGGGTCCGCCCAGTGGTTGGTCGGGCCGGCGTCCTCCTCGTCGACCGAACAGATGAAGGTGCGCTCCTCGACCCTGGCGACGTCTTCCGGGTCCGAGGCAGCCCAGTACGAGTTGGGCCGGTTCTTCAGGGGGACGAACGTGCCTGCCTCCACCAGCTCAGCGTTCAGGCGGGCGGCTTCCTCATCGGAGCCGTCCACCCACACCACTCGGTCCGGGGTGGTCAGCTCAGCGACCTCCCGCACCCACGACACGACCCCGCTGTGCGTCGTGGGGGCGTTGTCGAGTCCGGGGATGGCTACTGCAGTCATCTCTTCTCCTGAACTCCGACGAATAAAGCCCACCCCGGACTTCATCGTCCGGATGCGGGCTCCATCGCCGGCGACCGAATGGCTTCGCACACCGGCGGCGAACCGGTGTGCAGGTTTTGGGATTCCCCGAGAGTAGCGGGGCAAACGTCAGGTAACCGAGCCCTGGCCTGTCGGTTCTCTCACAGGAACGATAAGGGAATCGATTCAGTTGTCGCTGAACCGGACGAGCACGAAAAGGATTCCGGCACGGCGAGACAACGCGCGAGACAAACGAGCAAAGGCCACCTTCACCACGATTGGCGTAGTGAAGGTGGCCTTCGGGAAATTTGTCTGGCTACTGGCCAGTTAATTCTGCGAGATCCACTGCCCCGTGCCCGGGTCGATCTTGGCGACGCCCTCGACGTGGTCGGTGCCCGCACCGCCCCACGCCGCGTCGCTGGTGTCGACGCCGGTGTCGCCGACGGCACCGCTGGGCTGGCCGCCCTGCGTCTCGGTCCACTGGCCGTCGCCGGTGTGCTCGTAGGTGGTGGCGTTGCCCGAGGAGTCGATGACCACCGCGACGTCGGCGTTGCCGTCGCCGTCCACGTCGGTGAAGCCGATGGTGTTGCCCGCCTCGTCCTTGACCACGGCGGTGTCGTTCACACCGTCCTCGTTGGTGTCGACGGTCGCCGGACCCACCTCGACGTCGCCCTGCGGCAGGTCGGCGGTGATCGTGCCCTCGGACCCGGTCTGCGAGTCGGTACCGGTCGGGCCGGTGCCGGCGCCGCCCGCGTCGATCCACTGGCCGCTGGCCTCGTCGTAGGTCGCGTGCGCGACCTTCTCGCCCTGGGCGTCGAGCTGCAGGTACTCGTCAGCGTCGCCGTCGCCGTCCTTGTCGACGAAGGCCTGGACCCCGCCGTCCTCGGTCTCGATGGTCGCGGTGTCGTTGACGCCGTCTTCGTTGATGTCGAAGTTGACGTCGGCGGTGTACTCCTCGCCTCCGACCGAGATGGTCATCTCGTCCGAGGCGGTCTCGGTGGTGTCGGTGCCACCACTCTCGTCAACCCACACGGGACTGCCCCCTTCGCCGGCCTGGCCGGCTGCTCAGCTGTCTGTTTGCTTCGTTGAAGGTGAGACTCACGGTAGGCCCGTTCGGTTCCCATCCACAACCGAGGGTCCCCTTCGAGTGGCTGGTCAGGCCTTGTCACGCAGGCTGCGAATGCGGTTGAGGAAGTTCTCGGCGCGATCCCGCCCGTCGCCGACCTCCTTCAGCCGCTTGACCACCACGCTGAGCTTCTTGTTCCGCTCCTGGGTGCTCATCTTGATCGTCTTGTCGACTTCCTTGAGCTCGGCCTCGATGGCGTCGATGCGACGGCCCAGCGCCTCGTCGAGCGCCAGCGACAGCTGCTGCTCCGCCTCGATCAGCTGCTCGGCGACCAGCTGGTCCAGTGTGGAGCGTGCGTCGGCAATCGACTCGACCAGCCACTGCTTCATGTGCTGCTTGTCCGCCGCGTGCCTGCGGGTACGGGCCATCCACCAGCCCGCACCCAGGCCGATGACGATCGTCGCGGGCAGCACGACGGGGTTGAGCAGGGCGACCCCGGCCAGCGGCGCGGCCACCAGCTTGCCCGCGCCGACCCCGCCGGAGACCCCCATGAACACCAGCAGCTTGTCCTCGGCGGTCGGCGGCCGCTTGTCCGGCGGGCGCAGCACCACCGGCGGGCCACCGGCCCTGGCGAACTGCGCCCGGATGACGTCGAGTTCCTCCGCGGAGAACAGCTCGGACAGCGCCACGTCGGTGACCTGGTTGAGCCGCTGCGCCAGCGTCAGCGACACCCGTTGCGAGATCGTCTGCAACGCGACGTCCACCTGACCGGGCAGCTCCTGCAGCTGCTCGCGCTTGGCGCCGTCGATCTGCTGACGGAAGTACGCCTGCGCGTCCCGCATCTGCCGCGCGCCCTCGTGGCCGATCTCGACCCTGGTCCGCTGGATCTCGCCCCGCAGCTTGAGCTGCCAGCCCCTGGTCGACGACCGGCGCTCGACCGCCAGCTGATCCCGGCGTTCCCGCAGCGCCTCGGCCTCGGCCTCGCCCGCGGACAGTGCCCTGCGCTCGGCCTGCAGCTTCGCGTGCTGCTCGGCCATCGCGCTGGACAGCGACCGCAGCGTGTTGGCCTCGCCGAGCATGGCCGACCGGCCGACCACCAGCTCCTGCAGCGCGATCTGCAGTTCGACGACGCCGGAGCGCTCCCGCAGCATCGACATCGCCTGCTCGTTGGGCGCTTTGGCGGCCATCTCGAACATCCGGGCCGACACCGGGTGGAACGGGGAACCGGCAAACCGCGGCGCGTGCTCGGCCAGCAGCTCCTGGTTGGCCTCCAGCACCTGCCGCCAGCCGCGGAACTGGTCGGTCTTCGACAGTGCGAACACCACTGTCTCGACACGATCGCCCATGTTGCTCAGGAAGTTCAGCTCGCTGGACGTGAACGGGGCCGACGCGTCGACGACGAACAGCAGCGCCGTCGCGTTGGCCGCCGCCTCCATGGCCAGCTCGGCGTGTGAGGAGTCGAGCCCGCCGACGCCGGGGGTGTCCACGATCGACACCCGCTCCAGCAGCGGCACCGGCCCGGCGACCTCGACGTAGCGCGGCGGCAGTTGCCCCTCGGGCAGCTCGTGCTGCGCGGACACCCAGCGCACCAGCTCGTCCATGCCGATGCCGACCGGTGCGAGCTGGCCGGGATAACACGCCTGGGCAGCCCACTCCTCGGCGTGCTCGAACACGAGGTAGGTGGAGGTGGCGACGTTCGCGTCGACCGGGGACAGGCCTGGCATCGCCAGTAGGGCGTTGACCAGGGAACTCTTACCGCGGTTGGTCTCGCCGACCACGACGACCGACGGCTTCTTCGGCCGGGCCTTGCGCTGGTCCTCGACCCACTTGGCCGCGGCCGGGTCCAGTTCCTTCAGCAGCGTGAGCAGGCTTTCCCTGACCTGCTTGACCTGCGCGGGCAGGGACGGCTGGCCGATGGACCCTAAGGCGGCTGGTGCGGTCACGCACCGAACTCTAGCGAGCGGTGTACACCGTGACGACGGGTGCGCGCAGCACGACGTCGCGGTCGGCGAACCCGACCACCTCGGTCTCGGCGACGATGCCGTCCAGCGTGGTGTCGTCGGTCGGCACGGCGCCGCCGGCCTCGTGGTGGGCCGGGTCGAACCGTTCACCGTCCGGGCGCAGTGCCCGGACCCCCACCTCGGCGAGGCCGTGTTCCAGCCGTTCGACGACACCGCCGCTGCGCGCGCGGTCCATGGCGTAAAGGCACAGCTGGATGAGCGCCCTGCGCTCGGTCAGCGCGCGGTCGGGATCGGCCAGCTCGACGGCCTCCACAGACGGCTCCACGATGACCTTCGACGCGGCGGGCACCGGTTCGGTTCCCGGGTCCGCGAGGATTCTCGTCAGATCGTCCGCGCCGATCTTCACGGTCGGCACATCGTCCGGGTTCTCGCCCTGCTTCCCCCTCCGGGACCAGAGTGACATCCCAACCCCCGCTGGTCAGAAAACCGCCGCAACAAGTCCAGCAGAACCTATAGTCTGCCCGCCAAGAGCACTGCGACCGGGGAGGTTGACCGCCATGGCCCGTGACACGGCGGTTCGTCATGCCCTCCCGATCCTCACTCGAAGGAGTGTCGCTTGCTCTCCCGTACTTCTGTTCTGATCTCCGGCGCCGGTGTCGCCGGTCCCGCGCTCGCCTTCTGGCTGTGCCGCTACGGCTTCGACGTCACCGTCGTCGAGACCGCCCCTCGCCCCCGCACGGGCGGCTACGCCGTCGACTTCCGTGGCGAGGTCCACCTCGGCCTGCTGCGCCGGATGGGGCTGCTCGACCGGCTGCGTGAGCTGCGGACCGAGCCGGTGGCACCCCGGTTCGTCGACGAGCACGGTGCGACGAAGTTCGTCCTGCCTGCCGAGTGGGCCGCCGGCGCACTCGAGGTGCGGCGAGGTGACCTCTCGCGGCTGCTGATCGAGGAGTCCGGCGCCGAGTACGTCCACGGCGACTCGATCCGCTCACTGCACGACGACGGCGACGGTGTGCACGTCGAGTTCGGCCACGCGCCTGCCCGCCGCTTCGACCTGGTGGCCGGCGCGGACGGGATGCACTCGAACGTCCGCGCGCTGGTGTTCGGCCCCGAGTCGCGGTACCGGACGTACCTCGGCTATCAGGTCGCGGGCTGGCAGTTGCCCGGCGACGCCGGGAGGCAAACGCTTGCGCACTCCCAGCCGGGCCGGTACGCCGGCATCTCGGGCAACAACGCCTACCTGCTGTTCGCCTCCGAGCGGGACACCGACGCCGACCCGAAGCGGCAGCTGCGGGAGGCCTTCGCGGGCATGGGCTGGCTCGTTCCCAGCCTGCTGGCCACCCTGGACGACGCCGAGGACCTCTACTTCGACTCCATCAGCCGGATCGACGTCGAACCGTGGAGCCGCGGCAGGGTCGTGCTGGTCGGCGACGCCGCATGCGGGGCGACGCTCGGTGGCAGGGGCACCGGGACGGCACTCGTCGCCGCGTACGTGCTGGCCGGCGAGCTCGCCCGCGGTGAGCACCGCGTCGCGTTCGAACGGTACGAACGGATGGTCCGCGGCTACGCCACCCGCTGCCAGGAGGGCGGTGCGGAGACCGCCGCGGTGCTCGCCCCGCCGACGGCCGCCGCGCTGGCCGAACGCGACGCGGCGTTCGCCGACGTCTCAGCCACGGCCGAGCGGATCGAGGACGGCGTCGACGTCACCGAGGACATCGACCTGCCGGATTACTGCGCCGCGGCGGTGTCCCGCAGCGACTGCCAGAGCAGGAAGTAGGCGCGGTGCACGACGTGGGCGACCCGGCTCTGCGCCGGGGTCGCCCCGAACGACGCGAACGAGCGCCACCAGCCGGCCCGCTCCAGCGCCTGGGCGGCCAGCTCCTCGCGCGGGCGGCCCGGCATGCCGAGGATCGCGCCGACGTCGGCGTTGCTGCCGACCCGCAGTACCTCGTCGGCGAGGTCCTCGGGCATGTCCACCGCACCGGACGCCACCAGCGTCAACGCCTCCAGCAGACGCAGCTGATGAGCTTCCGGCTTGGCCAGCAGTACCTCGATGGCGTCGTGCACCCGCTGCCGCTCGGCCGGGTCGCCGGACGCGTGGGCCAGCGCGGTCACCGACGCCAGCGCGGCGGCGGCCTTGATGCCGTCGGCCCTGGCGGCGAACACGGTCGCCAGCCTGGCCCGCACGGCCTCCAGGCCGGAGCGGTCCAGCAGGGTGCGCCGCAGCGCGCCCGCGGTGATCTGCGGGTCGGCCCGGATGGCGTCGATGGCGCTGCGGATGCCGTACAGGTCCAGCTTCTCCAGCAGCCGCAGCCGGATGCCGGACGGGACGTCGCACTCCCAGCTGGTGAAGATGTCCGCGGAGATCAGCATGGTCTCCAGCGTGGCGTCGTCCAGTTCGGACAGTTGCCGCAGCGCGTCGGCGTCGGACGAGGTGAAACCGCCGGACTCGGCGGACTCGGCCAGCAGGCCGATCACCGGCAGCACGTCGGCCACCCTCGGCTTGAGGGTGGCCGCCTGCCGCTCGGCGAGCAGGGTCGCCGCCTTCCACACCTCGCCGTCGGAGCCCTCGACCGACTCCGGCGTGATGGTGTCGGCCTTGTTCAGCACGGCGATGGCGTTGACCGGCCCGGCCTCGCGGCTCGCGGTCGCCGCCGTGAACGCGGCCAGCGCCTGCTGGTCGTCGGCCCGCACGCCCTGGGTCACGACGTAGAGCACCGCCTCCGCACCGGCGACGGCGTTGCGCGAGGTGTCGTCCAGCTCGTCGGTCCCGTCCTCGTCGGCGTCGCCGTCCTCCTTGCTGTGCCTGCCGCGTGCGGCGCCCAGCAGCTCCTCGGTCCGCGACACCGACGCGGCGTCCAGCGAACCGAGACCGGGTGTGTCGATGACGGTCATGCTCTGCAGCACGGCGTTGGTCAGGTACGCCTCCAGGTGCGACACCCGCTCGATGTCCACGCCCAGCTCGGCGGGGATCATCCCGTCCGGGCCGAACGGCAGCACCTGCTTGTGGCCGTCGTTGAAGACGACCTCGACCCGGTCGACCGTCCCGTACTGGAAACGAGTCACCAGCCGCGTGCACTCACCGACGTCTGTCGGCGCCACGCGGCGCCCGATGAGCGCGTTGACCAGGGTGGACTTGCCGGACTTGATGCGGCCGGCGACCGCGACCTGCAGTGGCGCGGCCAGCCTGCGCATCACCTCGGCGAAGCCGGCCGCCGTCCGCGCCGAGACCTGGGACTGCAGGCGGTGGCACAGGTTGCCGACGGAGGTCGACAGCGGCCCCGCCAGCCGGCCGCCCTGCTCACTCACTGCCGTCACCCGCGTGTCCCTCCCTCGAACTCGGCCCCGCTGCATCGTGCCATGCCTGTCATCCCCCGGTCGCACCGAAGGTGGTCCCGGCGACCGACGCGGTGGCGCCCCGAACGACCTAGTGTGAACCGGTGCGACAGCTGAGCCTCTGGATGCGTAAGCACCCGATGGTCGGGGACTGCTTCGTCGCACTGCTGCTCCTGGTCGTCGACATCGGGTTCCTCGAGTTCGTGCTGGAGGACGACTGGTCGGCCGCCGTCCTGCTCAACGTCGTCGCGGTGGCCCCGCTGACCATCCGCCGCAAGCACCCGCTGTGGTTCGCATACCTGGCCCTGCCGCTCGGCCTGCTCCAGGGCACGCTGGCCGTCGGCGTCAGCGGGATCATCGTCAATGCCATCGCCGTCTACACCCTGGTCGTCTACACGGGCAGGCGCAGTGGCGTGGTGTACCTGCTGCTACTGATCGCGATCAGTTCCATACAACTGGTGACCGGAGGACCACAGGACGGCGAGAACAACGCGACCACGCTGATCCTCACCGTCAGCTTCGCGTTCTGCTGGGTGCTCGGCGAGTTCGTCAGCGCGCGGCGGGCGTACCACGCCGAGGTCGAGGCGCGGCTGCACCTGCTGGAGACCGAGCGCGACCAGGCCACCCGCATCGCGGTGGCGCAGGAGCGCAGCCGGATCTCGCGGGAGTTGCACGACGTGGTGGCGCACGCCGTCAGCGTCATCGTGGTGCAGGCCGACGGCGCGTCCTACGCCGTGCGCAGCAACCCGGAGCTGGCCGAACGCGCGGTGCGGACCATCTCGGAAACCGGCCGCGGGGCGCTGGCCGAGCTACGTCGGCTGCTCGACGTGCTGCGTAACGACGACGACCAGGAACCGAGGGTGCCGCAGCCGACGGCCGGGTCGCTGGCCGAGCTGGCCGAGCGGATGACCGCGGCAGGCCTCCCGGTGTCGGTCGATCTCGACAAGGACCTGGACAGGCTGCCCACCGGGGTGTCCCTCGGCGTCTACCGGATCGTCCAGGAATCGCTGACCAACGTGCTCAAGCACGCCGGACCGCAGGCGCGGGCGACCGTGTCGGTCCGGCTCGAAGAGTCCGAAGTGGAGGTCGAGGTGCTCGACAACGGCAGGGGCCCGTCCCTGGTCGGAACCAGGACACGGGTGAACGGCACCACCGGGCTGACCACCGCACTACCCGGCGGGAACGGGCTGATCGGGATGCGCGAGCGGGCCAACGTGCTCGGCGGGCGACTCACCGCGGGGCCCCGGCCGGGTGGGGGCTGGCGCGTGCACGCGCGGATTCCCGTTAGGTTGGAGACGTGATTCGGGTGATCCTGGTTGACGACCAGGAACTGATGCGGGTCGGCTTCCGGATGGTGCTCGGCGCGCAGCCGGACATCGACATCGTCGGCGAGGCAGGCAACGGCGCCGAGGCCGCGCGGCTCGCCGAGGAACTGCGGCCGGACGTCGTCCTGATGGACGTGCGGATGCCGGTGCTCGACGGCGTCGAGGCGACGAAGCGGATCGTCGAGGCCGGGACGTCGAAGGTCCTGGTGATGACCACGTTCGACCTGGACGAGTACGTGTACTCCGCGCTGCGCGGCGGAGCCAGCGGGTTCCTGCTCAAGGACACTCCGCCGGATCACCTGGTCTCGGCGCTGCGGGCGGTCGCCAGCGGCGACTCGGTGGTGTCGCCGTCGGTGACCCGGCGGCTGCTCGACCGCTTCTTCGGCGCGGGCGACGTGCCGCTGCGCGACGCGTCCGTCCTGAACGTGCTGACCGACCGGGAGCGGGAGGTCCTGGTGCTGATCGCCAAGGGCCTGTCCAACACCGAGATCGCCGAGACCCTGTTCCTTTCCGAGGCGACCGTGAAGACCCACGTCGGCCGCATCCTGTCCAAGCTCAGCCTGCGGGACCGCGTCCAGGCCGTGGTGCTGGCCTACGAAACCGGCCTCACCCGTCCCGGCGTCGCCTGACTTTCGGCGGACAGAGTTCAGGGTGCGGTTCAGGGTCATTCCCGATCGTGCTCGACCCCCTCGAGGCACCAAGCTACGGCTACGGACCGGGGGAACGTCCGCAGGCCACAGGAGGAGACATGATCGAGGCGACCAGCCTCACCAAGCGATACGGCAAGACGGTCGCGGTGAACGACCTGTCGTTCACCGTGGCACCGGGCAAGGTCACCGGCTTCCTCGGCCCGAACGGGGCGGGCAAGTCGACGACCATGCGTATGGTCCTCGGCCTGGACAACCCCACGTCGGGGAGTGTCCGGATCGGCGGCAAGCAGTACCACGAACTCAAGCACCCGCTGCGCACGGTCGGCGCGCTGCTGGACGCGAAGTGGGTCCACCCCAACCGCTCCGCCCGCGCACACCTGACCTGGATGGCGCGGTCCAACCAGATCCCCGCCCGCCGGGTCGACGAGGTGCTCGACGCGGTGGGCCTGACCTCGGTGGCGGGCAAGCGCGCCGGCGGTTTCTCGCTGGGCATGTCGCAGCGGCTCGGCATCGCGGGCGCGCTGCTCGGTGACCCCGAGGTGCTGCTGTTCGACGAGCCGGTCAACGGGCTGGACCCCGAGGGCATCCTGTGGATCAGGAAGTTCATGCACCGCCTCGCCGACGAGGGCCGGACCGTGTTCGTGTCCAGCCACCTGCTCTCGGAGATGGCGCTGACCGCCACCGAACTGGTGGTGATCGGCAAGGGCAGGCTGATCTCGCAGAGCAGCACCAAGGAGTTCGTCGCCCGCGCCTCGGACAGCTCGGTGCGCGTGCGCAGCCCGCACCTGCCGCGGCTCCGTGCCGCGCTCGCCGAGTTCGGCGCCACCGTCAACGACGTCGACGACGCCATCCTGGTGTCCGATGTGGACAGCTCGAAGATCGGTGAGCTGGCCGCCGCCAACGGCATCGTGCTGCACGAGCTGAGCCCCCAGCAGGGCTCGCTGGAGCAGGCGTTCATGCAGATCACCGGCGACTCGGTGGAGTACCACACCGACCTGGACACCGAGGCGCGCCAGGTGCTGGCGTCCGCGGCCAGCTGACTTTCGAAGGAACCTCTCCCATGACTCTGCTCGCAGTCGAACGCATCAAGCTGTTCACCACGCGCTCGCCGTGGTGGTGTGCCCTCGTCGCGCTCGCGGTCACCGTCGGGTTCGCCGCGATGATCAGCGCCTCCGCTCCCTCGGCCGAGTTCGTCAACGTGGCCAGCTCCGAGTTCGGTTACCGGTTCGGCATGGCCGTCGTCATGGTGCTCGCCGCGCTGGCGGTGACCACCGAGTACCGCTTCGGGACCATCCGCACCACCTTCCAGGCCGTGCCGCACCGCGGCGCCGCGCTCACCGCCAAGGCGACGGTCGTCGCCGCGCTGGCGGCGTTCATCGGCCTGCTCGCCGGGTTCGGCTCCTGGGCGGTGGCGCTGCTGATCCAGCCCGACGGCGACCTCGCGCTGGACAGCGCCGCGGACTGGATCAACGTCGCGGGCATCAGCGTGGTCTACGGCCTCGCCGCGATCATCGCGGTGGCCATCGGCATCCTCGTCCGGCACAGCGCCGGCGCGGTCGCCATCCTGCTGATCTACGCACTCGCGGTGGAGAACCTGGTGCAGTTGATCCCCACCGTCGGCGAGAAGATCTACGCCTGGCTGCCGTTCAACGTCGCGCACCGGTTCATCGCCGGTGACGGTGTGGCGCAGGACGGTCCGCCGCTGTCGAACTCCCCGCTGACCCCCGGCTGGGCGCTGGCGTACTTCGCCGGGTTCGCCCTGGTGATGCTGGCCGTCGCCATCGGGGTGGCGAAGAAGCGGGACGCATGATCGTTTCCACAGGAAACACGATCGGGCCGGCGACGGCCTGATCGGACAGGGGATGAAGGCCCGGGTCGCCTATCGGGGGGCGACCCGGGCCTTCGCTGTGATCACCCGTTCGCGCGCGGTAACAATCGCGAAGATCAATTCGATATAACGTGAGGCGCATTAATGCACGGCGGGACATTAAGACCGCGTTAATTGCCTGTGGGATCGCCCACAAGCACCGGACACGCCGCGCTGACCAGGCGATATTTGGTTCAGAACCCCGCCTAGGAAGCCTTACGGAGGTGACACTTGACGGTGGTGGATTCCGGTCGAGGAGTGGACAGCACGATCCCGGCACCACGTCACGATTCCCCACAGCTCCGCCTGGAGCCGATGGTCGATCTCGAGTGGTCGCAGGCCATCGAACTGCCCCGGGTCGCGTCGAGCGCGACCAAGCCGTCGGAAGCCCGGCGGTCCTGGGTGCACCGCGCACCCGAAGAACAGGTGCTGGCGCTTTACCACGCCGCCAGCGCGAGCGGCGGGCCCATGCCGGCGCCCTGGTGGCTACGAGCCATGGCCGCGGGGACACTGCTGTCCCGTGAGGACGGTTTCCGCGTCGAAGACCGCATCCACCAGCTACTCACCCGCCGTCCCGGCTGGGAGTTCGTGCCGTGGGCGGCCGACGGCGAGTCGGGTTACTGGGAGTTCATGCCGTCGGAGGGCGGCAACACCGGTAACCGCATTCCCACCACCGTGTTGACGACGGACCGGCACACCGGCTGGATCGACGTCCTGCCCGCCTACAGCGTGACCAGCCCGGCGCCGATCGCCGTCGCCGGTCTCGCCGGCCTGCGGGCCAGGCTGGGGGAGTTCGAGGCCGTCAGGTAGCTCCCGGCTAGCGTGAGGCTGGTGGAGAGCGAGCAGCAACCGAGGCTGCGCAGTGTGGTCAGCTACGTGCAGCGTGGCGGGCGGATGACCGTCGGCCAGCAGCGTGCCTGGGAACAGCACTGGCCGCGGCTGGGCCGTGAGGTGTCCGAACTGCCGGCGGGACCGATCGACTTCGCCGAGTGGTTCGGCCGTCGTGCCCCGGTACTGCTGGAGATCGGGTCCGGCATGGGCGAGACGACGTCGGCGCTGGCCGCGGCCGCGCCCGAGGTCAACTACGTCGCGGTGGAGGTCTACCAGGCCGGGCTGGGGCAGCTGATGCTGCGTGCCGAGCGGCTCGGCGTCGACAACCTCCGGCTGCTGCACGGCGACGCGGTCACGCTGCTCACCGAGCATGTGGCGCCCGGGTCGCTGGCCGGGGTGCGGCTGTTCTTCCCGGACCCGTGGCCGAAGAAGCGTCACCACAAGCGCCGGCTGGTGCAGCCGAAGTTCGTGGCGCTGGTCGCGTCGCGTCTCGCGGAGGGCGCCACCTTCCACATGGCGACCGACTGGGCCGACTACGCCGACCAGATGCTGGCGGTGTGCTCGGCCGAGCCGCTGCTGCGTAACCGCTTCGACGACTGGGCGCCGCGCCCGGCGTGGCGCCCGGTGACGAAGTTCGAGAACCGGGCCCGCGAGGAGAACCGGATCAGCCGCGATCTGATCTTCGAACGGGTCGCGGGCTAGCCGGTCCACTCGTCTGCGAGCAGCGACCACACCTCGATGTCCTGCCGGACGCCGTTGCACGGGAAGGCCGATCGCAACGTGCCCTCGTAGGTCATGCCGAGCCGCTTGGGCACGGCGAGGCTGCGTTCGTTGTCCGCCGAGGCGCGCCACTCGATCCTGGCCATGCCGCGGACGCGGACGGCCCAGTCGATCAGCACCCGGCTCGCCCGGGTGACCAGGCCGCGGCCCTGCGCGGACGGCGTCAGCCAGACACCCAGCTCGCAAATGCTCCGGACCTTGTCGAAGACGACGACGGTGATCCCCCCGACGAGTGTCCCGTCCAGATAGATCCCGAGGATGCGGCGACCGTCACGGGCCTGCTCGTCGGCGAAGGACCGCAGCCACTCCCGGGCGGACTCCTCGTCGACGACCGTCGAGGCCCACGGCAGGTACGGCGCCAGGATCTCCCGCGCCTCGTCGACGAACGCGGCGAACTCCGCCGCCTGCCACGGCTCCAGCGGGCGCAGCTCGGCGCCGTCACCCAGATCTCTGCTCAGCACAGCGCCGATCATGCCTGGGTTGCCCTCCCCCCGACGAGAGGGCAACCCAGGCGGCCCCCTTACTCGTCGGCCAGCGGTTCGGCCTGGACCCGCTTCAACGCGGGTGTGCAGACCGACGCCGCCAGCACGGCGACCAGCGCGCCGACCCCGACCGGCGCGAGGATCCAGGGACTGATCACCACCGGCGAACTGTCGACGATGCTGAACAGCCCCAGCCCGACGAACGCCCCGACCACGCCTGCCCCGATGGTGGCGACCATCGCGGGCAGCGCGGCTTCCGTACGCAGCGCCCGCGCCAGCGTGCGGACCGGCGTTCCCGCCGCCAGCAGGGCACCGAACGTCCGCCTGCGGTCCATCACCGAACCCGCGGTGGCGATGGCGGCACTGCATCCGGCGAGCAGCCCGGCCGCGACCAGGCCGATCACCGTGACCCTGCGCAGGTCGGCCAGCTGGGTCTGCTGGTCGCTCAGGTGCAGCTCCCTGCTCTCGATCTGCTCACCGTTCGCCGCGCCGACCAGCGCGGTCCGCACGACCTCCCGGCTGGCCGGGGTGGTCTGCACGGCCACGGTCACCTTTTCCGGCCGTACCGAGGCCGGCACCGCCGACGGTTCGACGATGACCGCGCCACGGGCGTCGCTGTCCGTGGCCGGCACGGTCCGCTCCACGGTGCCCGGGGTCAGCGGCACGCCCGGCTGCTCGTAGTCGGCGGACACGGTCACGTCCCTGGCGGTCACCGGGTAGCCGGAGTAGATCGCCGGCCCGCCGGTGCAGGCGGCGCCGGGCACGAGCCGGGTGAGCCGCGCCGCGTCGGCGCAGGGCATGACCATGGCGTACTGGCCGGTGTTGCCGTACTTGAGGCTGACCTGCGGGATCGACACCGGACGCTCGGCGATGCCGTAGCGGTCCAGCTCGGCGCCGGCCTTCTCGGCGACCTGGGCGGCTTTGTCCGGCGACGTGTCGATGTAGAGCACCGAGTCCTGGAACGACCGTCCGCCACCGGCGAGCGACTCCAGGCTGGGCAGCAGGGTGAGCGCCATCGAACCGGCGAACACCGCGAGGACCACGCCCGCCGACGCACGGTAGGCACCCCTCGGGTCGTCCCGCAGCCGCCTGCCGGCCAGCAGCGCCGCGGGCCTGCGCCACAGCTTGACGAAGATGCCGCCGACGGCCGAGGTCACCCACGGCCCGACCACCGCCGCCGAGCCGACCAGCAGCGCCAGCCCAGCCAGCACCGGCAGGATCCCGGCGCCGGACTCCTTCGAGGCGATCAGCGCCAGCGCGAACAGCAGACCGGCGACCGGCAGCACCAGCAGCCGCCACCAGTGCAGCGGCCTGCGGGCGTGCGACGAGGCCGCCCCGAGCGGCTGCCGCACCACCCGGCGCAGGCCGAGCACGGCGGCCAGCACGACCAGTGCGGGGATGGCGACGGCGATGGCGACGGTCACCCCGACCGGCAGGACGAAGTCGTCGGTCTGCCACGTGCCACCCGCCCACGGCACCAGCGAGGCCAGCAGGTGGAACCCGGGACCGGCCGCGACGCCGAGCACGGCACCGGCGACGGCCGCGATGGCCGTCTCCGCCGCGACGGTCGCGGTGACCTGGCCGGGCGTGGCACCGGCGAGGCGCAGCGCGGCCAGCCGCTGCTCCCTGCGCGCCGCCGTCAGCCGTGCCGCCGAGGCCACCAGCACCAGGCTGGGCACCAGCAACACCACGATCCCGACGCCGGACAGCAGCTGCAGATACGGGTCGACCTGCGCCCCCGTGCTGGGGAAGGCCGGTACCGGCACGGCGTTGTCCCCGATGGACTGTGGTGTCTGCCCGACGAGGGCGACCAGCTGCTCGGGGAACGTCAGCGCGTCCTGCCCGAGTACGCCGACCACCTTGCCGCCGAACCGGTCGGACAGCTGCGAGGCGGGCAGTTTCGAGGCCAGCTGCGCCAGCTCCGGCGACAGCAGCACCTCGCCGGGCTCGGGCAGCCGGTCGATGCCCGGTGGCAGGCTGCGGTGCGGGACGTCGGCCAGC
The DNA here is from genome assembly GCF_004214935.1 of Amycolatopsis suaedae. Taxonomy (GTDB): domain Bacteria; phylum Actinomycetota; class Actinomycetes; order Mycobacteriales; family Pseudonocardiaceae; genus Amycolatopsis; species Amycolatopsis suaedae. The sequence goes on along the minus strand of NZ_SFCC01000002.1, from coordinate 182,042 downwards.
CGCGCGACGTCGACCCGGCTGATCTGCCGATCGCCGGTGAAGTCCTTGCTGTATGCCAGCGCGAGGGTCGGCGTGCTGTCCTGCGTGGACTCGCGCGGGTACTCCTGCCACAGGCCACGCTGCGACCTGGCCTCCGTCGCGAACGGCAGGCTGACCAGCAGCAAAACCAGCGCGGTGGCGACGGCGACACCGACCGCGGTGAGGATGGCCGAGGTACGGGTACGGCGGTCGCCACGCAGCACCCGCAGGGCGAGCTGCACCGGGTTCACACCGGCACCTCGACGTCGATCCGGCCGTCGCGGATGGCGACGGTCCTCGGCATGGCGGCGGCGAGGTCACGGTCGTGCGTGACGACGAGAACCGCGGCGCCGGTTTCCCGCCCCGCGGCGAGCAGGGCGTTCATGGTCTCCCCGCCGGTGCGGGTGTCCAGCGCGCCGGTCGGCTCGTCGGCGAAGATGACCTTCGGCTGGTGGGCCAGTGCGCGGGCGATGGCGACCCGCTGGGCCTCACCGCCGGACAGCTCACCCGGCCGCCTGGACTCCTTGCCACGCAGGCCGAGGCGGGTCAGCCAGCCGCGGGCCGCCGTCAACGCGTCGCCCCGGCTCGTACCGCTGAGCAGCAGCGGCAACGCGGCGTTCTCCTCGGCCGTCAGCTCGGCCACGAGCATCCCGGACTGGAACACGAAACCGAACTCGCTGCGCCGCAGCAGGCTGCGCTTGCTCTCGTTCAGCTGATCGATGCGCTGGCCGGCGAGGTGGATCTCGCCCGCGTCGGCACGCAGGATGCCGGCCAGGACGTGCAGCAGCGACGTCTTGCCCGAGCCGGACGGCCCGACGATGGCGATGGCCTCACCCGCCGCGATGTCGATGTCGACCCCGTCGAGTGCGTGCTGGGTGCCGTAGCGCTTGACCAGCCCGCGCCCGGACAGCACCGGTGTTCCCGTTGTCCTGTTCGGACGCTGCAGTTGCTCGGCGTGCACTGTCTCGTACTCCCTCCGTGTTTGTCTCGGCGGTAAGACTCGCCTTCGGAAGGGGTGCGGGACTTCGGGCAGACGGCCATGCCGGGCCCGGCCCGCCTCGGCCGATCGGCCGACCCCGCGGTGGCTCCATGGCCGGGGTGCGCGGTACGCGCGATCCTCTACCGTCAGTCTGGTGTCCACCGCCACCAGACTCGTAGAGCGGGCCACGGCGGCTGCCCGCTGGCTCGGCCCGCCGGGAATCGTGCTGCTCGCCGCTCTGCTGGTGGACCTGGCGATCATCCTTCCGGCCGCCGTCGACGAGACCGGCCCGGTGCTGCGTGACCTGCTGTTCCTGCCCGGCGTCCTGGCGATCTCCGGGTGCGCGCTGTGGGCGCGGACGCAGCCGCTGGCGGCCGCCTTCGCCGGTGCGGCGACGATGATGGTGTCCACTGTGGTCGTTCGACTGGGTGACATCCCGGCCTACAGCACGGTGCTGGCCAACGTGTCCTTCGCCGAGACCGTCGCCGGGTTCGAGCTGGTCTACCTGTGTGTGCGCGGAGTCCGCGGCGGGGCCGCGTTCGTGGCGGTGACCATGCTGGTGATCAGCGGGCTCGGCGCCGTGCTCGGCCGCGACATGACCGGCGGCGACGGATACGCGGTGCTGCGGTCGGGGATCTTCGGCCTGGTGATGCTGATCGTCGCCGTCGCGGTCGGTTTCGTCGGACGCTCACCTGACCGCAAGTCCGACGACAACGTCATCACCCGGTTGGCCCGCGCGCAGTGGCCGCTGATGGGCGTGATGTCGCTGCTGCTGTTCTTCGAAGTGACCAACCAGGTCGGCAGGGGTCTTGTCGGCATCCCGCTGGCGATGTGCTCGGTCGCCGCCGCCGTGCTCGCGATCGCCGCCAGCCGCTGGCGGCTGCCCGCCGCGGTGCTGCTGGCAGGCACCTTCCTGGTCGTCGGGGCGACGGTGTACCTGTTCGGCCTGGGGCGTACCTCGGCCACCATCCCCGGCTCGCTGCCGCTGACCGCCGTCGCCGCCGGCATCGCGGTCACCATCTTCCTGATCCGGTACGAATCGCCGCCGCGCGCGTGGGGCGGCATCGCGGCCATGTCGTTCGGGGTCGCGGTCGCGGTGATCGCCAACCGGACCTTCCGCGGCGACATCCAGTCGCTGTTCATCGGCGCCTGCATGCTGCTCGGCATGGCCGTGGCGTTCGGGCTGTTCCTGAAGTCGCGTGACTCCGAACGCAAGCAGGTGGTCAAGTCCGCGGTCGCCGGCGCGCAGACGTCCGAGCGGATGGCACTGGCGAGGGAACTGCACGACGTCGTCGCCCACCACGTCACCGGCATCGTCGTGCAGGCACAGGCAGCGAAGGTGGTCGCCGCGCAGAACCCGGGCGCCGCGCTGGAGGCGCTGGAACGCATCGAGCTGGCAGGCACCGAGGCGATGACGGCCATGCGCAGGCTGGTCAGGAGCATGCGCGGGGACGCGCCGATCGGCAGTACCGAGTTCAGCGAGCAGGCGACCATGGACCTGGCCGCGGACCTGCGCAAACTCGTCGACCAGGCCAGCCACGGCGTGCCGACCGAGGTCGAGCTGGACCTGCCGCCCGGCCTGCCGCAGGAGGTGTCCCGGTCCGCGCTGCGGCTGGTGCAGGAGGCGCTGACCAACGTCGGCAAGCACGCGACCGGCGCGTCACTGGCCCACGTCTCGGTGCGCACGGCGGGTGATCTGCTGTACATCCGGGTGCACGACGACGGCAGCACGGGGAGCGCCAACCCGCCCGGCGGATCGGGCGGCTACGGTCTGGTCGGCATGCGCGAGCGGGTCGCGCTGCTGAACGGGCGCCTCGAGGCCGGTCCGTCGCCGGAGGGCGGGTGGCTGGTGGAGGCCTGGTTGCCGCTGGAAGGGGCAGAGTGATTCGGGTACTGATCGCCGACGACCAGGACATGGTGCGCACGGGGTTCCGGATGATTCTCGACGCCCAGGAGGACATCGAGGTCGTCGCCGACGTGCCGGACGGCGTCGAGGCGGTACGCAAGGCCCGCGAGCTGCGGCCGGACGTGTGCCTGCTGGACATCCGCATGCCGGGGATGGACGGGCTGGCCGTCACGAAGGCGCTGGCCGGGCCGGACGTCGCCGATCCACTGAAGGTCGTGGTCGTGACGACGTTCGACCTCGACGAGTACGTGCACACGGCACTGCGCAACGGCGCGAGCGGCTTCCTGCTCAAGGACGCCGGGCCCGCGTTGCTGATCGAGGCCGTGCGGGCGGCCTACCGGGGTGACGCGCTGGTGTCGCCGCAGATCACCGTCCGGCTGCTGAAGCACTTCAACACCGCGCCCGCCCGGCCCGAGGTCGACCCGCCTGCCGAGCCGCTGACCCCGCGGGAAATCGACGTGGTCAAGGCCGCCGCGCGCGGACTGACCAACACCGAGATCGGCGCGGAGCTGTTCCTCTCGCTGTCCACGGTGAAGACGCACCTGGCTTCGGTGCAGTCGAAGATCGGCGCCCGCGGCCGGGTCGAGATCGCGGCCTGGGCCTGGCGTAGTGGGCTCATGGACTAAGGCTTAAAGTCGGGCATGCGCCGCCTCCGTGCCCCGGTCGTCATTCCCGCCGACCCCGCCTGTTCCGTCCTGCGTGACGCCGTCGTCGACATCGACGCCGACGGCCGCATCGCCTACTGCGGGCCCGCCACCGAGGCGCCGGGCGACGCCATGGTCACCGACCTGCCGGGGATCCTGCTGCCCGGCTTGGTGAACACCCACGCGCACACCCCAATGGTGTTGCTGCGTGGCATGGGTGGCGACCTGCCGCTGCTGCGGTGGCTGCGCGAGGTGATCTGGCCTGCCGAGTCGAAACTGCGGCCGGACGATGTGCGGGCCGGGATGCTGCTCGGGTCGCTGGAGATGCTGCGGCGCGGCGTCACGACGAGCGCGGAAATGTACTTCTACAACGAGCAGGCGGCCGACGCCGTGCTCACCACCGGCGGCCGGGCGGTGCTCGGGCTGCCGATCCTGGACCTGCCGGGCCTGGACTGGCGGGCCATGCTGGACGACGCCGACCGCTGGATCGACGCCGACGGCCTGCGGTTCGGCCCGGGTGAGCGGATTGAGCTCGGCTACGGCCCGCACTCGGCGTACACGCTGCCGGTCGAGGCGCTGACGCTGACCGCGAAGGCCGCCGCGGCGCGGGGTGCGCTGGTGCAGATCCACGTGGCCGAGTCCGCCGAGGAGGACGCGCGGCAGCGGGCCGAGCACGGATCGGTGCCGCGGCTGCTCGACGAGGTCGGCATGCTGGCCGGGCGGACGCTGGCCGCGCACTGCGTGCATCTGTCCGATGAGGACATCGCGTTGTTCGCCGCGCGGGGCACCGGGGTGGCGCACTGCCCCGGGTCGAACGCGAAGCTGGCTTCCGGGATCGCGCGGCTGGCCCGGATGCGGGAGGCGGCGGTCCGGGTCGGCCTCGGCACCGACGGTCCGGCCAGCAACGACGACCTCGACCTGTGGGAGGAGATCCAGCTGGCGGCCATGTTCAGCCGGGTGTCCACGATGGACTCCGCGGCGCTGACCGGGGCGCAGGCGCTGCTGATGGCGACCCGCGGGGGCGCCGAGGCGCTGGGCCGGGACGACATCGGCGCGCTGGAGCCGGGCCGGTGGGCCGACGTGGTGCACGTCGACCTGGACGACCCGGCGTTCGCCACCGGCCTGGACGTGCCCGACGACCAGCTGCTGGCGAACCTGGTGTGGGCGGCCGGCTCGCGCCGGGTGCGGGACGTCTGGGTGGCCGGTGAGCAGGTGGTCGGCGACGGGGAGTCCACCCGCGTGGACCGCGCCGCGGCGCAGGCCGACGTGGCCGCCCGCGCGGTGCGTTTGCGTGGTTAGGAGGGGCGGAGGACCAGGTCGGTGAGGTGGGCGTCCGGCGTGGCCGACACGGCGGTCAGGACGGCCGTGGCCACCGAGTCCGGCCGCAGGAAGCGGGACGGGTCGTACTCCTTGCCCTCGCCGGCGACGATGCCGCGCTGCATCTCGGTGTCGGTACGGCCGGGGTGGATCGAGGTGACCCGCACGCCGTTGCCCTCCTCCTCGGCCCGCAGCGCGTCGGCGAACGCCTTGGCGGCGAACTTGCTCGCCGCGTACGGCCCCCAGCCCGGCCGCGCGTTCAGCCCGGCGCCGGAGTTGATCACCACGACGTGTCCGCGGGCCGCTCGCAAGGCGGGTAGCAGCAGCCGGGTCAGGCGCACCATGGCCAGCACGTTGACCTCGAAGTTCGCCTGCCAGGCAGCGTCATCCGCCTCGGCGATCGTGCCCAGCTCGGCGACGCCTGCCGAGTGCACCAGCACGTCGAGGCTGTCGATGTGGGCAGCGGCCTCCCGCACGGCACCGGCGTCGGCGAGGTCGACGGGCCACGGCTCCGAACCGGGCAGCTCATCGGCCCGTTCCCGCAGCGCGTCGGCGTCCCGGCCGCCGAGCAGCACGCGGTAGGACGGTTCCAGGACATGGGCGACGGCGGCGCCGATGCCCCGGGACGCCCCGGTCACCAACGCGAGCGGCAGATCGGTCACCGGCTCACGGTAACCCCTTGACTCGGCGGTCGCGTGGGCGTGGGATGCCACGGATGAAGAAGCGACGCGAAGCGTCTCCGTTGAGGGTGGCGGCGGGGCTGAGGACGGCGAAGAAGATCACCGAGGGCGACCGGGTGCTCGGCAAGGTCGCGCTGCGGATCATGCCGTTCCTGTGCCTGCTGTACTTCGTCAACTACCTCGACCGAGTCAACATCGGCTTCGCCGCGCCCAACGGCATGAACGCCGAGCTGGGCCTGACCGCGACCGCGTTCGGCTTCGCCTCCGGCATCTTCTTCCTCGGTTACCTCGTGCTGGAGGTGCCGAGCAACCTGGCGCTGCACCGCTTCGGTGCCCGCCGGTGGATGGCCCGGATCATGATCAGCTGGGGCATCGTGGCCACCGCCATGGCGTTCGTCCCGAACGCGACGACGTTGATCATCCTGCGGTTCCTGCTCGGCGTCGCCGAGGCGGGTTTCTTCCCCGGCATCATCCTCTACCTGACCTACTGGTTCCCCGCCGCGCAGCGCGCCAAGGCCGTCGCGTTGTTCATGATGGCGGTGCCGATCTCGTCGGCGGTCGGCGCGACGCTGTCCAGCCTGCTCATCTCGGCGGGTCACGGGGTCGCTGGGCTGCCCGGCTGGCGGTTCATGTTCCTGGTCGAGGGCATCCCGGCGATCCTGCTGGCGTTCGTCACCTGGTTCTACCTCACCGACCGGCCGGAGAAGGCCCGCTGGCTGACCGAGTCCGAACGCGACTGGCTCACCCGCACGCTGGACGCCGAGCGCAAGGCCACCGAGGCACAACACCACTGGCCGCTGCGCAAGGCGCTGACCCACCCGCGCATCCTGGCGCTGGCGTTCGTCTACTTCGGAATCGCCTACGGCCTGTACGCGCTGGGCTTCTTCCTGCCGACGATCATCGCCGGGTTCGCCCAGCAGTTCGGCACGACGTTCACGGTGACGCAGTCCGGGCTGATCAACGCCATCCCGTACGTGGTGGGCGCGGTGGTCATGGTGTTCTGGGCGCGCCACGGCGACCGTACCGGCGAACGGACCTGGCACGTCGCACTGCCGATGCTGGTCGGCGGGCTGGCCATCCCGGTCGCGCTCTACCTCGGTAACCCGTTCGCCACGATGGCAGCGGTGACGGTCTGCGCCGTCGGTGTCTGCGCCGCGTTGCCGACGTTCTGGGCGCTGCCGTCGCAGTTCCTGTCCGGCGCGGCGGCGGCCGGGGGCATCGCGTTGATCAACTCGCTCGGCAACATCAGCGGCTTCGCCGCGCCCTACGTCACCGGCTGGCTGCGTGACCTGACCGGCAGCCAGAAGGCCGGCATGTGGGCGGTCGGCATCTGCATGGTGGTCGCCGCGGGCGTGGCCATCGCGTTGCGGCCACGCCCGCGGACCACCACCTAACTACCTAATCCCGATGCGGCCGGGCAGGCCCCAGGCGCCCTTGCGCCACACCGAGACGATCGACGGGCGCGGCTGCGAGTTGCCGCCGTCGGGCCAGTGCGACGTCGGGTTGGCCGAGCTGTCGGCGTTCTCACCGGGGTGCTGCACGGCGACGAGCACGACGTTGTCGGTCACCACCGGGCCGCAGGTCTCCGCGCCGACCGGCACCGAGAGGAACTGCTTGACGTAGCCCCGCTCCGGACCGGTCACCGGCACCGAGAACAGGCCGTCGTGCGAGCCCAGCGCGTTGCCGTCGGTGGAGATCCACAGGTTGCCGTGCGGGTCGAACGCGACGTTGTCCGGGCAGGAGATCGGCGAGACCAGGTTCTTGTCGAACCCGCCGAAGTAGGTGTCGGCCTCCTTCGGATCGCCGCACACCAGCAGCAGCCGCCAGGCGAACTTCGTCGAGGTGGCGTCGCCGATCTCCTCGAACTCCAGCACGTGGCCGTTGCGGTTGATGTTGCGCGGGTTGGCCTCGTCGACGCCCGCCTTGCCAGCCTTGCCGCGGTCGCTGTTGTTGGTCAGCGCGACGTACACCCTGCCGTTGACCGGGTTCGGCTCGATGTCCTCGGGGCGGTCCATCTTCGTCGGCATCACCTTGTCGGCGGCGAGCCGGGTGAAGACGTAGACCTCCTCGGCCGTGAAACCGTCCACAAAGGACTTGTTGCCTGCGGCCAGCGGGATCCACTCGCCGACGCCGTCGAACTCACCGTCGGACGGCAGCCTGCCGGAACCGTCGATCTCGCCAGCCGGGCTGTCACCGGTGAACCGGCCGACGTAGAGCGTGCCGTCGTCGAGCAGCGCCGAGTTGTGCCTGCGGGCGTGCGCGCTCTTGCCCGGCTTGTACTTGCCGTTGGAGACGTACTTGTAGATGTACTCGAAGCGCTCGTCGTCGCCGGAGTACGCGACCACCCTCCCGTCGCGCGCGATCTTCACCGCGGCGGCCTCGTGCTTGAACCGGCCGAGGTGGGTGTGCTTGATCGGCGTCGAGTTCGGGTCGTTCGGGTCGATCTCGACGACCCAGCCGAACCGGTTGGTCTCGTTGGGCTCGGCGCGGACGTCCCAGCGCTTGTCGAACCGCTCCCACTTCCGCGTGCTCTCCGCGCCGGAGAAGCCGTACCGCTTGAGCCGCGCGGCGACCACCGGATCGGTGACCTCGCCCGCGTGACCGAAGTACTGGTTGACGTTCTCCTCGCCGGACAGCACCGTGCCCCACGGGGTGACGCTGCCCGCGCAGTTGTTCTGCGTGCCGAGGATCCGGCGGCCGGTCGGGTCGGCGGAGGTCTTCAGGTACTGCGACCCGGCGGCGGGGCCACGCACCTCGAACGGCGTGTTCAGCGTGATGCGGCGGTTGTACCGGCTGGGCACGACGTGCAGGCCGCCGCGCAGCAGGTCACGGGTGACCTGGACGACCGACAGCCCGTGCGCGGCCCAGGCGATGCGGACCTGCTCCTCGGTCGGGTTGTTCTTGTCGTACTGGTCGGCCGGGAACATGTGCGTTTCGGTCGTGTACTCGTGGTTGGCCACGAGCAGGCTGCGCAGGCCCAGCGGGTCCTGCGGGATCAGCCCGACGAAGTCGTTGTTGTAGCCGAACTGCTTCTCCTGCGCGGCAGCCGTCTGCTTGGCGAAGTCGAACTTCGGCGCGCCGGGGACGACCGGATCGCCCCAGCGGATGACGATCCGCTGGTCGTAGCCGGGCGGGATGGTGACGGCGTCGTTGGTGTTCGGCGGCACCTTGTCGAAGTCGGTGCCGGGCACCTTGCGGGCGGGGCGGCCGCGGCCCGCGGCCTCCACACCGGCGGGCTCGGCCGCGGCGGCGGTGCCGGACAACGCGGCGAACCCGCCGGCCGCGGCGGCCATCACCGCACCGGCCTTGAGTGCCCCGCGGCGGGACAGGACGTCCTTGGCGACGTCACCGAAGTACTCGTTGTCGCTCGTGTTCGGAGCGGGGTGGGCGCAGGCGTTGCCACAGCGGTACTCGCAGGTGACCGCGGATCGGCCGCCCGGGTGAGAGGTCATCAGCGGCAGCAGCCGCCGAGGTTCGGTGGACACAGTGCCTCCGGGGTAGTCCAGTCAGGGGAACGCCGTGACGTTAAGCAAGCAAGGCGATTTCGCCTCGACGGCTTGGTTAACAACACGCGAACCGTGAGTGACGCACTACCCCTGAGCTGGACTTTTCACCTACCGCCGATATCGGACAGACCGTGCCTACCCGGCTTCCAGACGGCCACCACCGACGGCCTCGGCTGGCTTTTCCCACCGTCCGGCCAGTGCGAGACGGGCTTGTCGGCGCTGGCACCGTCGACCTCACCGGGATGCTGAACACAGACGGTGACGATCTTGTCCTGGACGACCGGCCCGCATGTTTCCGCGCCCTTCGGCACGGTCAGGAACAGCTTCAGGTCACCGCGGCGCCTGCCCTCCAGCGGCACGGCGTAGAGGCCGTCGTTGATGCCCAGCGCGCCGGCGGAGTCGGTGGAGATCCACAGGTTGCCGTGGCGGTCGAAGGCGACGTTGTCCGGGCTGGAGATCGGGGAGACCTGGTCCTTCGGGAAGCCCGCGAAGTAGGTGTCCGGCGACCTCGGGTCGCCGCACACGAGCAGCAGGCGCCAGGAGAACCGCAGCGCGAGCGCGTCGCCACGGGCCTCCTCCAGCTCGAGGACCTGGCCGTGCTTGTTGTTGACCCGCGGGTTGGGCTCGGTCGCGCCCTCCTTGCCCGGGTTGCCACGCTCGACGTTGTTGCTGAGCGCGCAGTAGATCCGGCCAGTCCGCGGGTGGGCCTGGATGTCCTCCGGGCGGTCCATCTTCGTGGCGTGCACCTTGTCGGCGGCCTCGCGGGTGAAGACGTAGACCTCCTCGGCGGTCATGCCGTCCACGAACGAGCGCTTGCCCGCGGCCAGCGGAATCCACTCGCCGACGCCGTCGAACTCGCCGTCGGAGGGCAGCCTGCCGGAGCCGTCGATCTCGGCGGGCGGGCTGTCGCCGGTGAACCGGGCGACGTAGAGCGTGCCCTCGTCGAGCAGGGTCATGTTGTGCCTGCGGGCGTGCGCGCTGTCGCCGTGCTTCATCTTCTTGTCGGAGATGAACTTGTAGATGTACTCGAAGCGCTCGTCGTCGCCGGAGTACGCGACGACCCGGCCGTCGTGGGCGACCCGGACGTTGGCGCACTCGTGCTTGAACCGGCCCAGCGCGGTGTGCTTGACCGGGGTCGAGTTCGGGTCGTGCGGGTCGAGTTCGATCACCCAGCCGAACCGGTTGGCCTCGTTGACCTGCTTGGTCAGGTCGAACCGGGAGTCGAACCGCTCCCACTTGCGGACGGTCTCCTTGCCGCGGATGCCGTAGCGGGCCAGCCGCCTGCGGGTGGTCTCGTCGGCGACCAGGTCCGCGTTGGCGAAGTACTGGTTGACGTTCTCCTCGCCGGACAGGATCGTGCCCCACGGGGTCACGCCACCGGCACAGTTGTTCATGGTGCCGTGCACGAGTGTGCCGCTCGGGTCGGCCGGGGTCTTCAGCAGGTCGCTGCCCGCGGCCGGGCCGGTGACCCGGAACGGGGTGTGCAGCGTGATCCGCCGGTTGAACGGCGACATCCTCGGCCGCAGGTGCCCGCTGTGGAACGGCCTGGTCACCATGACCACGCTCAGCCCGTGCGCGGCCCAGGCGATCCGGACCTGCTCCTCGGTCGGGTTGTCCTCGTCGTAGCCGGTGAACATGAAGTTCTCCGACGTGTACTCGTGGTTGGTCACCAGCAGGTTGACCAGCCCGAAGTGGTCCAGCGGCAACACAGCGGCGAAGTCGCAGTTGAAGCCGAACTGCTTTTCCTGGGCGGCCGCGGTCTGCTTGCCGAAGTCGAACTCCGGCGCCCCGGGCAGCACCGGGTCGCCCCAGCGGATGACGATGCCCTGCTCGTAGCCCTCGGGGATCACCACGGCGTCGCGGGTGTTGGGCTGAACCCTGGGGAAGTCAGTGCCCGGCGCGGGCCTGCCGTCCGGAGCCGGGGCCTGCGCCTGCGCCGCGGGCATGGCCGCCAGCCCGCCGGTGGCCAGGGCGACCACCGCACCGGCCCGCAGCGCACCGCGCCTGCTGACCTCGCCGAGGACGTCGGCGAACGTCGGGTTGTCCGAGGTGTTCGGGGCGTCGTGCAGGCACGCGTCACCGCAGCGGTAGGTGCAGGTCACGGCTGCCCGGCTCGGGGCGTGGCCGGGCAGCAGCGGCAGGAGCTTCACGCGGACCTCCGAGTGGTGGGAGTTCGGGTGGTCCGACGCTAGCCTCAGCCGACCGGGGAGGGAAATACCTCCGTTGGTCGGATGTTCACCCGCCGTTCAGTTCTCGGACCCGACCAACGCGGCCCCGGCCGGGACGCGGTGCGGGTCGGGCACCCGGGTCGGCACCGCAAGCAGTCCCGCGGCGAGCAGGCAGAGCACGGCCGACACCAGGAACGGCGCCTGCGCGAACCCGAACCACTCGGCGATGTGGCCGACGAGCGTCGCGGCGACCGCGCCGCCGAGCCAGCGCAGGAAGTTGTAGCCGGCACTGGCGACCGGGCGGGGCGCGGAGCTGATCGACATGGCCGTTCCGGTGAACAGCGTGTTCAGCAGGCCGGACACCAGACCGGAGGCGACGATCGCCACGACCAGCACCGGCTTGCTCGGGACCAGCATGACCGCGAGTAGCGCGGCGTACCCGATCACGGCGACGACCGTCGCGTGCCGTTCGCCGAGCCTGGCCGCCAGCCGTGGTGCGAGCACGACCCCGGCGACCGCGACGCTCAGTCCCCAGCCGCAGAACACCAGCCCGACGGCGATGGCGTCCCACTTCAGCACGAACGGCGACCAGGCGAGGACGGCGAAGAACGCGGCGGTGTAGAGCGCTGAGCCGATCGACGTACGCAGCAGCCCGCCGTGCCCGAGCGCTCGCAGCGGGTCGAGCAGGCGGATGCGCGGACCCTTCTTGTCGTGCTGCAGGAAGACGGCGCAGAGCACGAGCGCGGCACCCATCAGCACCGCGGTGCCGAGGAACGGCCCGCGCCAGGAGATGCTGCCGAGCAGCGCTCCCAGCAACGGCCCGACCGACAGGCCGACGCCGAGCGCGGCCTCGTAGAGCAGGATCGCGCCGGCCTGCCCGCCGGTCGCGGCACCGACGATCACCGACAGCGCGGTGGCGATGAAGAAGGCGTTGCCCAGACCCCAGACGGCCCGCAGGCCGACGAGCTGCTCGATCGAACCCGCGGCCGAGCACAGCGCCGTGGCCAGCACGATCAGCACCAGGCCGGTGATGACGGTGCGCTTCGCGCCGAAGCGGGCGCTCATCGCGCCGGTGAACAGCATGGCGACGACCTGCACGCCCAGATACGAGGAGAACAGCAGCGTCACCTGCGCGGGCGTGGCATGCAGCCCCTCGGCGATCGACAGCAGGATGGGGTCGACCAGACCGATGCCCATGAACGCGATCACGGCGGCGAAGGCCGTGATCCAGACCTGTTTCGGCTGGCCCTTGATCGCGGCCAGCAAACTCCCGTGATCAGTCACTTAGCTATGCTAACCAATATTGTTTAGCATGTCTAAGTAAGCCTGCGCACAGACGGAACCGGCCCCCGCCGTGCTGGCGGGGCCGGTCGCGGGAGAGGGTCAGCGCTCCAGTTCGCCGCGGATGAACTTCTCGACGGCCTCACGCGCGGTGCCGTCGTCGTACTGCTCCGGCGGCGACTTCATGAAGTACGACGAGGCCGACAGGATCGGACCACCGATGCCGCGGTCCTTGGCGATCTTCGCGGCGCGCACGGCGTCGATGATGATTCCGGCCGAGTTGGGCGAGTCCCACACCTCGAGCTTGTACTCCAGGTTCAGCGGGACGTCACCGAACGCCCGGCCCTCCAGCCGGACGTAGGCCCACTTGCGGTCGTCGAGCCACTGCACGTAGTCCGACGGCCCGATGTGCACGTTCGACCTGCCCAGGTCCCGGTCGACCTGCGAGGTGACTGCCTGCGTCTTGGAGACCTTCTTCGACTCCAGCCGCTCCAGCTCCTTCATGTTCAGGAAGTCCATGTTCCCGCCCACGTTGAGCTGCATGGTCCGGTCCAGCTGGACACCGCGGTCCTCGAACAGCCTGGTCAGCACCCGGTGCGTGATCGTGGCGCCGACCTGCGACTTGATGTCGTCACCGACGATCGGGACACCGGCGTCGGTGAACTTCTTCGCCCACTCCGGGTCGGAGGCGATGAACACCGGCAGCGCGTTGACGAACGCCACACCGGCGTCGATCGCCGCCTGGGCGTAGAACTTGTCGGCCTCCTCGGAACCGACCGGCAGGTAGGACACCAGCACGTCGGCCCGCGCCTCGCGCAGGGCCGCCGCGACGTCGACCGGCGTCTCGTCGGCCTCGTCGATGGTCTCCCGGTAGAACCGGCCGAGCCCGTCCAGGGTGTGCCCGCGCTGCACGGTGACGCCCAGCGGCGGCACGTCGGCGATCTTGATCGTGTTGTTCTCGCTGGCCACGATGGCCTCGGACAGGTCGCGGTTGACCTTCTTCGCGTCGACGTCGAACGCGGCGACGAACTCGATGTCGCGCACGTGGTAGTCGCCGAACTGCACGTGCATGAGGCCAGGCACGCGCGCGGTGGGGTCGGCGTCGCGGTAGTACTGCACGCCCTGGACCAGGGACGCGGCACAGTTTCCGACGCCAACGATGGCCACCCTCACGCTGCGGCGGTGCTCGCCCATGCCGGTTTCTCCTTAGCTAGTCACTCGTGTTGTAGGTGTGGCCGAGCCCGGTCAGTCCTGCTGCCGGCGCTGTTCGGCCTGCTCGTGCGCGATCAGCTCGTTGAGCCAGCGCACCTCTCGTTCACTGCTCTCCAGGCCCAGCCTGTGCAGCTCGCGGGTGTAGCGGTCGATCCTCTCCTCGGCACGCGCCATCGCGGCGCGAAGCCCTTCGCGCCGCTCCTCGACCCTGCGTCGCCGGCCTTCCAATATCCGCATCCTGACGTCGGCCGGTGTCCTGGAGAAAAACGCCAGGTGCACACCGAAACCCTCGTCGTCCCAGGTCTGCGGACCGGCGTCGCCGAGCAGTTCGCCGAACCGTTCCTTGCCCTCCGCGGTGAGCTTGTAAACCCGCTTCGCCCGGCGCCCGGACCAGCCACGGCCGGCCGCCTCGCCCTCGTCCAGCTCTTCGACGATGAAGCCGGCTCGCTGCAACCGCCGCAGGGTGGGGTAGAGCGAGCCGTACGAGAAGGTGCGGAACATGCCGAGCGTGTCGTGCAGCCGCTTGCGCAGCACGTAGCCGTGCATGGGTGCCTCGTGCAGCAGCCCGAGAACTGCGAGCTCCAACACGTGGCACCCCCTTCCCGGAACACCGGATCGGTCAGGGCGTTGAGATGTATCGCCCACTGCGCTGTGAACCTACCGGTCGAGTATATCGCGCCGATACATCGAAGTGGTGCACCTAACCTTTCGGACGGCGCCGTACGCTGCGGAAATTCACCAGAGAGTTATCGAAACTTCGGCGTGTCGTGCGCAGCGTGACGGTCGCTAGGCAGAACGGCTCATCGCCAACCGGCCACGGGCACGTACGCTGTCATCGTGCGAACCCAGCGACAGATCGTGGACTACGCCCTGCAGCGCCGTGCGCTGCTGGCCGAGGTCTACTCCGGTCGCGTCGGCACCATGGAGGTCTGCGACGCCAGCCCGTACCTGCTGCGAGCTGCGAAGTTCCATGGTCAGCCGACCAGCACGACCTGCCCGGTGTGCCGCAAGGAGCCGCTGACGCAGGTCTGCTGGGTCTACGGCGACGAGCTCAAGCACGCCGCCGGTTCGGCTCGCACACCGGAGGAACTCGCCCGGATGGCGAACCTCTTCAGCGAGTTCACCGTGTACGTGGTGGAAGTGTGCCGGTCGTGTGCCTGGAACCACCTGGTGCAGTCATACGTCCTTGGCACGGACACCCCACAACCGCGCACGACCCCGCGGAGAACCGCGGGACAGTGACGAGGCAGGTGGACACGCTGTTGGACCACAGAACGGCGTACCCCGACACGCTGGTCTGGGAGGCTCTCAGGTGAACGACAGATACGGTAATTCGTGGCCCGGTGACGGGCGCGGCGACGACGGCTGGCCCGCGGAGGAGCCGCAGTGGCCCGGTGAACCGCAGGGTCGCGGAGGCTGGCCCTCCGGCGACGAGGCGGGTCACCAGTGGCCGGGCCAGGAGCCCGAGCGACCCCGGCAGCCACCGCGCCGCCCGCAGGGCAGGCCGCAGGGTGGCCCTCCACCGAGGGACCACCGTGGCGCGCCACCACCACCGCCGCCTCAGCACGGTGGCGGCTACCGGCCGCCCCCACCGGACCAGCCGCCGCTGCCCCCGCGTCGCGGTGCCGCCCCGGCCGCCGGTGCCGCCGGCTTCCCCGAGCGGGAGCCGGAGCTCATCACGCACCACGAGCACAACGGCACGACCGACCCGCGTGGCCACCGGGACGACTACGACGACTACGACTACGACGACCGTGACGACGTCTACACCGCGTCCGGCGCCGAGGGCTACGACGACGAGCCACCCGCAAGGGGCAAGGGCGGGCTGACCGTCGCCGAGCGGAAGAAGCGCCGCTGGCGCCGGGTCCGGCGCGTCGCCTACGTCATGGTCGGCCTGTTCGTGGTCATCCCGGCCGTCGCGTTCGCCGTCGCCTACTTCGTGGTCGACGTGCCGACGCCGGAGGAGGTGGCTGCGAAGCAGAACAAGGTCGTCACCTACTACTACGGCGACGGCCAGACCGAGCTGGGCCGGGACATCCCGCCGGGCGGTAACCGGCAGATCCTCAAGTACGAGCAGATGGCCGAGATCACCCGCAAGGCCGTCTACGCGACCGAGGACTCGACGTTCGAGACGAACGCCGGCTTCGACCTGACGGCCATCCTGCGTGCGGTGTACAACCAGGTCACCGCCGGTGTCGGTGGTGGTTCGACGATCAGCCAGCAGTACATCAAGAAGGCGACGGAGAACGAGGAGTACACCCTCACCCGTAAGGCCGTCGAGCTGGTCCAGTCGTTCAAGATGAACAACGAGCAGGAAAAGCCGGACATCATCACGGCCTACCTGAACACCATCTACTTCGGGCGCGGCGCGTACGGCGTGGCCACGGCCGCCGAGGCGTACTTCGGCAAGAAGGCCGATCAGCTCGACTACTCCGAGTCCGCGCTGCTGGCCGGCCTGATCCAGCAGCCGGGCCGTTCGGAGAACCGCGCGGTGGCCGAGGAACGCTGGCGCACGGCACTGGACCGCATGCTGCAGAACGGCTGGATCACGCCGCAGCAGCGGGCCGAGGCGAAGTTCCCCACGATCCGTCCGCTGGAGGAAGCGCGGCCGGAGCCGATGGACGGCCCGGACCAGTTCGTGAAGGCCCGGATCAAGGAGGAACTGGAAGCCAAGGGCTATCCCGAGTCCAAGGTCAAGGCCGGCGGCTACAAGATCTACACGACGATCGACCAGAACGCCCAGGCGATCGCCAAGAAGACGGTCACCGAGGTGATGAAGGGGCAGCCGGAGAAGCTGAAGGAGGCACTGGTCGCGGTCGACCCGAAGACCGGCGGCGTCCTGGCCTACTACGGCGGCCCGCGCATCCCGAACGTCGACATGACCGACTGGGCCAACGTGCCGCGTAACCCGGGCTCGTCGTACAAGCCGTTCGACCTGGTGGCGCTGCTGGAGAAGGACAAGGGCCTCGGCGAGATCTACAACGGGCGGTCCGGCTCGACGTTCGGTGGCTCCAAACCGATCCGCAACTCCACCAACTGCAGCAGTGACCAGTGCACGGTCGCCGAGGCCATGGAGAAGTCGGTGAACACCGTGTTCGTCGACATGGTCGTCAACGACACCGGCGTGGACGCGGTGATCGAGGCCGCGCGGGCGGCGGGCATCCCCGCCAAGGTCGGCAACGTCGACACCATGCAGAAGGGCGACAGCAACATCGCCATCGGTGGTGGTAACACCCAGGTGACCACCGCCGACATGGCGACCGCCTACGCGACGTTCGCCGCCAACGGCGTCCACCGCGATCAGCACTTCGTCTCCAAGATCACCGATGCCGACGGCAACATCGTCGAGGACTTCTCCAAGCCCAAGGAGAAGATCGCCTTCGCCAACGGTGACGCGGACAAGAGCAAGCAGATCGCGGGCAACGTCACCAAGTCGCTGACCCCGGTGCTGCCGTACTCGAAGCTCACCTGCGCCGAGGGCCGCGACTGCGCGGGCAAGACCGGCACGCACCAGGCCGTCGACCACACCAACGACAACGCGCAGGCGTGGATGGTGGGGTACTCGCCGCAGGTCTCGGCCGCCGCGTGGGTCGGTACCGGTGAGGGGCCGTCGGAGATCATCCGGGACGCCAGGAACCGGCCGATCTACGGCAAGGACCTGCCCGGCGAGATGTGGCAGAAGTTCATGAACGAGTACCTGAAGGGCAAGCCCAAGGACAAGTTCGAGGACGTCAAGCCGATCGGCCGGGTCGAGGCGCCGCCGTCGTCGTCCAAGAAGGAGACGGAGTCCTCCGCGGAGAGCCCGACCTCGTCGACGTCGTCCAGCGAGAACCCGTCGTCGACGGAGAGTCCGACCAGCTCGTCCAAGACGAACACGAAGACGAACACGAGGACGCCCGACATCCCGTGGCCGGGAGCCGGAAACCAGAACGGCAGAGGCGAAGATCCGTAACCTGCGACAGAAACCCCCGCCGGGCCCGCCCGGCGGGGGTTTCGTCCGTTCAGGACAGTGTCACGACCCTGCGCTCGGTGCCCGCGGTGACGGCCGCCTCGATGACCCGCAGCGCGTCGACGGCCGACGCCGGGTCCACCGGCCACGGGCCCTCGCCCCGCAGGGCGGCGGCGACCTCGGCGTAGAACCGCTCGTACCGGCCGGTCTCGGTGGGCACCCGGCGGGTGTCGGCGCCGACGCCGAGCGTGCCGTGGTCGGACTCCGGCTCGACGCCCCAGCCCGGTTCACCCGGCTTCATCCCGGCCTTGATCTGGGGTTCCTGGACGTCCAGGCCGTACTTGGTGAACGTGCCCGCGTCGCCGAGCAACCGGAACCGCGGGTTGAGCGTGCCGGCCAGCGCGGTCGTCCACAGCTGGCTGCGTACGCCGTTCGCGTGCCGCAGCGCGACGAACACGTCGTCGTGCACGACGCTGCCCGGCCTGCGGGAGTCCAGCTCGGCGTACACCTCGGTGACCGGACCGAACAGCTGCAGCGCCTGGTCGACGATGTGGGCGCCCAGGTCGTACAGCAGTCCACCGGCGTCGGCCGGGTCGGCCAGTTCCCGCCAGCTGTCCCGCAGCGCGGGCACCCACCGGTCGTAGCGGGACTCGAAGCGGAACACCGAGCCCAGCTCGCCGGAGTCGAGCACCTTGCGCACGGTCAGGAAGTCGGAGTCCCAGCGGCGGTTCTGGAACACGGTGAGCCCGACACCCGCCGCCGCGGCGGCGTCGATCACCCGCTGGGCCTGCTCCGCGGTCGGCGCGAACGGCTTGTCCACCACGACCGGGACGCCGGCCTCGACGGCCCGTAGCGCCAGCGGCACGTGGGTGCGGTTGGGGGTGCTCACCACGGCCAGGTCGACGCCCGCCGCGAACATCGCCTCCGCGTCGGCGACGACCTCGGCACCGGGGTGATCGGCACGTGCCCGCTCTGCCCGTTCCGGGTTGCCGGTGACGACGACGGCCACCTCCAGGCCCGGTGTCGCGGCCACCAGCGGGGCGTGGAACACCCTGCCGCCGGTGCCGTAACCGAGAACGCCGACTCGCAGATTCGCCATGCGTCCATTGTGGCCAAGTGTGGGTTTCTACCCGGACCCCACTCCACGCTGGTTACGATCCGGCGCGTGCCGACCGACTCCGAGCCGCGGACCGCCGGCGACGTCACGTCGCTGGACGAGCGGCAGCGTGAGCTGCCGAGCCGGACGGATCCGCTGGTCAGAGCCGCGACCGCGCCGCTGGGCGGCCCGGTGGGGGAGCACGCGGCCGTCGGCAGGCACTGGTTCTGGTCGCCGCTGCGGGTGTGCCTGCTACTCGGTGTGCTCGCACTCACCCTCGCCTGGTTCGGCAAGGCGGGCTGCATTCAGCAGTACACCAACGACCAGGGCCAGGCCGAGCTGGACTGGCGGTCGGGGCGCCCGTACGTCGCCATGTGTTATTCCGACGTCGTCCCGCTCTACGGTGCGGAGAAGCTGAACGAGCCGGGCACCTTCCCGTACAAGACGAAGTGGGTCGAGAACGAGGGGACGCCGCAGGAGCAGGAAAGGTACATGGAGTACCCGGTGCTGGCCGGGTTGTTCCAGTGGGTCAACGCGAAGCTCACCGAGGGCTGGAAGAACCTGTCCGATGGCGGGTTGCTGCCCGGCGGGCTCTCGGTGGCCATCTACTTCAACCTGAGCGCGCTGTGGCTGGGGCTGGCCTGGTTGCTGGTCGTCTGGGCCGTGACGAAGTCCGCAGGCAGACGTCCGTGGGACGCGGCGATGGTCGCGCTGTCCCCGCTGGTGCTGGTGCACGCGTTCACCAACTTCGACACGCTCGCCGTCGCGTGTGCCGCGGGCGGCCTGCTGGCCTGGGCACGGCGCAGACCGGTACTGGCCGGCGTACTGCTCGGGCTGGGCGCCGCGGTGAAGCTGTACCCGCTGTTCCTGCTCGGGCCACTGCTGGTGCTGTGCGTCAGGGCGGGCCGGATGCCTGCCTGGCTGCGGACGGCCGCGGCCACGCTGGGCACCTGGCTGGCGGTGAACCTGCCGATCGCGTTGCTGTACCCGCAGGGCTGGCAGGAGTTCTTCCGGCTGAACAACGAGCGCGGGATGGACCCGGACTCGCTGTACAACGTCGTGTCCTACTTCACCGGCTGGGCCGGCTTCGACGGACCGCTGGAGCACGGTGAGGTCCCGGTCGTGCTCAACGCGGTCAGCGGCGTGTTGTTCGTCCTGTGCTGTCTGGGCATCGCCTACGTCGGCCTGTCCGCGCCGACCCGGCCCAGGGTGGCGCAGCTCGGTTTCCTCGTGGTGGCGGCGTTCCTGCTGACCAACAAGGTGTGGAGCCCGCAGTACTCGCTGTGGCTGGTGCCGCTGGCCGTGCTGGCGATCCCACGCTGGCGGCCGCTGCTGGCCTGGATGGTGATCGACGCGCTGGTGTGGGCGCCGCGGATGTTCTTCTACCTCGGCGTCAACAACCGCGGCCTGCCCGAGGGCTGGTTCCTCGGCACCGTCGTCGTGCGGGACGTCGCGGTCGTCTGCCTGTGTGTGCTGATCCTGCGGGAGATCTACCGCCCGGCCCGCGACGTCGTGCGCCAGGCCGGCGTCGACGACCCGATCGGCGGAGTGCTCGACCGGGCCGCCGACGTGCGGGTGCTCAGCCGATCGACGAGCCGGTGACCCGGTAACCGCCGCTGTCGACGTTCAGGAACGGCGGCGCGCTGGTGCACGGCAGGGTGTCCTTGTCGAACCCGCCGGCGATCCAGCTCCACCCGAGCTTGTCCCTGCCCGGCCGGTCGGCGACGCTGATGCCGACGCGCCGGCCGACGAGGTTCGCCTCCGGCGGCAGGCCCGGGGTCTCGGCACGCTCGATGACGCCGGTGACGACACCCTGGCCGTCGGACGCCAGCACGCAGTCCACCCGGCCCTCGAACTCGGCGAACGGGCCGCCGCCGGGAGTGCGGTGGTCGACGTGGAACCGCCCGCTCGGCTGCCCCTCACCGGAGAACCGGCCGTCGACCGTGAACCGCACCTGGTGGCCTTTCCAGTACTCGCCGAGCGCATCGAGCCGTCCGCTCGCGCTGCCGGTGACCCGCACCCCCCGCGGGTCACCGGCAGCCGCCGTGGGTGCCCCCGCGACCACGGCCGCGATCCCGGCCAGCGCCGCCACCCAGATCCTCGTTCCCCTGCGCATCTCGTCGTCCTCCCGGTCGGTGATGCACTCACTCTGGCCGGGCGGCGCGGCGGTCTCCTCCCGCCGCGGAGGGACCCCATTCCCTCCGCGGCGTGGTCAGCCCAGCCGCAGGCGGTCGGGGCCGGGGTCGTGGAGGGTCACCCTGGTGCCGAACTCCGGCGAGCCGAAGTCGGCGTTGGACACGGTGACCCGGCCCGGCGCCACCTCGACGAGCTGGCAGGCGTACCAGGCGTCGTCGGACGGCCAGTACACCGACCAGCGCTCGGCCAGGTAGCTCAGCCCGGCGCGCTCCAGCACCGCGGTGGAGTCGCCGTGGTCCGCGGGCTCGGCCAGCGGGTAGCCGAACACGGTCAGCGGCTGCCAGTGGTCGCCGACCGGCTTCAGGTAGCCGACCAGCTCGCCGTCGTCCTCCCGGTGGACAGGGTGCATCGTGATCATGGGCCCCAGGCTGCGGCCTCACGTCACGTGAGGGTCAAGCGGAAAGGTGTTCCCGCAGGTAGGCGACGTCGGCGGCCTGCGAGTCGGCCGGGGTCTCGACGACGATCGGTGCCTGCGCGGTCGCGGCGACGGCCACCAGGACGTCCGGCGCGATGGTGCCGCCCTCCACCGGAGCGTGCCGGTCGCGGGTGGAGCCGAACTCGTCGCGGGAGTTGTTGAGGTGCAGCAGGTCGATCCGGCCGGTGATGGCCCGCACCCGTTCGCAGACGCCGTCCAGCTCCCAGCCCGCGGCGAAGGCGTGGCAGGTGTCCAGGCAGAACCCCGCGCCGAACTCGCCGACCTGGTCCCACAGCCGGGCGATCATGTCCAGGTCCTTGGTCATCGCGCCGTCGCCGCCCGCGGTGTTCTCGATGAGGATCGGCACCTCGAACCCGCCCTGCTCCTGCTGGCGTTCGAACAGCTTGCGCCAGTTCGCCAGGCCCTCGGCCGGGTCCTCGTCCTTACGGACGTGCCCGCCGTGCACCACCAGGCCCTTCGCACCGACCTTCGCCGCGGCCGCCGCCTGCTGCTGCACCTGCTTGCGGGAGGGGATGCGGATGCGGTTGTTCAGCGACGCCACGTTGATGAGGTACGGCGAATGGATGAAAACGTCGATGTCCGACGCCAGGATCTGCTCGGTACTCGGGTGCGGTTTGGGCGCCTTCCAGCCCTGCGGGTCGGAAAGGAAGAACTGGACGACCTCCGCGTCACGTTCCTGAGCTGCGGGAATCGGGTCCTCGTCGCGGACATGTGCGCCGATCTGCATGAGGGCACGCTACAGGCGGAAACTTCCGCACTCGACGCACAGTCGGTCACGCACATGAAGTACCGTGAGCGCGATCCGTGATGGGAGGGGTGCGATGCGGAGAACCATTGGACGCGCCGGAGGGATCGCCATCGCCACGCTGGTCGCGGCGGCGCTGGCCCTGCCCGGCACAGCTTCGGCGGACGTGGGCGTGGATCCCATGATCGTCGACTCGTGCGACGCCACGCTGAAAGGCAAGAACGGCAAGCCGCTGACCATCGATCTCGGCGCACCGGTGGACGCGCCCGGGCTGCTCACGGTGGGTCTCGGCAGCAAGTCGAAGGGCACCAACGGCAACTCCAAGCCGCTGCTGTCGCTGCCCGTCAAGGAAGCGCTGGACGGCCTGGGGATCAGCAAGAACCGGCTCGTCGCCGACACGGCGGGCAGGCTCTGCGACACGACCAAGTCCGCAGGCAACGAAGTCAGCGGCCTCACGCAGAGCGTGCTGCCCACCGACGACATCGTCGACACGAAGCCCCCGGCGCAAGAGCGACCCGAGCCGCCGAACAAGCCGAACGACCCGAAGCCGCAGCCGACCCCGCCGTCCAACGGTCCGGGTGGGATCAACCCCGGCGGCGGTTCCGGTGGGGGCAGCGCGGTCAGCCCGATCCAGTCGAACCTCCAGCCGCTCGGCCCGCTCGGTGCCGTGATCGGCCCGGTGCTGCCGCCCGGCGCGGCTCCGCCGATGGCGCCCGACCTGGGCGGCGCGCCGCCGCAGGTGCTGGCGGAGAACTCCGGCACGGCCGAGTCGCTGCCGGCGTCCAGCCCGCCGGAACGGCTGCCGCTGCTGCTGGCCGTGCTCGCGCTGGCCATCGTCGCGGCACTGCTGGCGAGGGCCTGGCGCAAGAAGGTCGCCTGATCCCAGCCTGAAGGGCCCCTGCTCCGCGGAGCAGGGGCCCTTCACTGTGGGTAACCCCAAGTCCACCCGTTCGCCAGCCGCTTTCGGCAGGCACGCCGTCACCGGTTCCGGTTAGCGTCGTTGTCAGTTCAACGGGCTGTAGCGTTGAAAGGGCTGGATGCAATGGGCTTGCCCCGCAAGGTCACCGCCACCGCGGCCGCCGCGCTGGTGCTCGCCGGGTCCGCGGCACTCGCCGCACCCGCTGCCCACGCCGCCGACACCCACTACGCGAAATGCGGCGGCTCGGTGACCGCCAAACCGGGCGACAAGGTGGTCGCCCAGACCCTGCTGGGCCCGCTGGACCTCGGGATCGTCAACGCGGCCACCACGCTGCTCTCCGGTGTCCTCGGCACGCTGTGCAAGGTCACCGTGACCGTGGTCGACACGGTCGTCGCGCCCATTCCCGTGGTGGGCGGCCCGGCCGCCGACGCGGTGAACGGCACCGTCTCCGGCCTCACCGGCGCCGCAGGCCAGGCACTCAACCCCGGGCAGCAGCAGCCCGCGCCCGGCACCAAACCTCCGGCACAGAACCCCGGCCAGCAGCCAGGCAACCCGGGAACCCAGCCCCAGCAACCGCTGATCCCCGGCCCGAACAGCCCGGTCCTCGGCGGCAGCGCGCCCACGTTCGCCGGGCTGCCGACGAACTTCAGCACCGGCTTCTCCCCGATGCGCGACTACAGCAACATCCCGATGGCCACCGCGGGCCTGTTCTCGCCGTCGCCCGGCGTCCGCTACGGCGGTCAGGTGCCCGGGTACGCGCCCGAGTTCGGCATCCTGGGGCAGGACCAGCCCAAGCCGGACGACGGCGTCCGCAACGCAGGCAGCGCCGAGGCCGTCGCCGCACCTGCGGGGTCCGGGGGCGGGGTCGGGCTGCCGACGCTGATCGCCGTGCTCGCACTGTCCGGTGTCACCGCGGGTCTGGTGCGCACCTGGGTGTTGCGGCGCGTGCCGACGGCGTAACGTCCACGACGCCCTGTCGTTATGGTGGGTGACCCCTGACCGAGTGAAGCGGAGGACTGCGCCCGTGCGGACCCATTTGGCCACGACCACCCGCAGGGCGCTCACCGCGACGGTGCTCGCCGCGCTCGCGTCCGGCGGCATGCTGCTGACCTCCGGTACCGCGTCGGCGACCACCGTGCTGCCCAAGGACTGCGCCACCGCCGTGACCGGTCAGATCGGCGACGAGGTCGCCGTGACCGGGGCCTCGGTCAAGGAACTGGTCCGCCGAGGTGCCCGCGAGGCGGGCACGCTGGCGCTGTACGACGTCGCGGCCAACGACATCGCCAAGGTCGCCCAGCTCAAGGTCGGCACGGTGCCCAACGCGGCCAGCGGCAGCGTCACCGGCGAGGCCATCGGCGCGGCCGTCACCAAGGCGCTCAAGGACGCGGGCTCGTGGGGACTCGGGCTCAACCGCGAGAAGACGCTGGCCAGCATCCACAACAAGGTCGCCGGTAGCTGCGGGTTCACCGCCTATGCGGGCAACTACACCCCACCGACCACCACCCAGCCCGGCGGGTCGGCCGGTCAGCAGCCGGGCGGCGGCACGCCGACCACCCCCGGCACGGTTCCGCTCGGCACCGGCACGCTGCCCGTGCCGCCGAGGGACTACAGCAACATCCCGGCCGCCGTCCCCGGCCTCGCGCTGCCGCCGGGCGCCCGGTACCCCGCCGGCAGCCCGCTGCCTGGTCAGCACTCGCCCGAGTTCGGCATCCTGGGCCAGGAGCAGCCGGTCCAGCCCGCCGGAAACAACGCGGGCAACGGCACCTCGCTGGCCGCGGCCGAGCAGCCGGGAACCGTTCAGCTGCCGATGCTGCTGGCCGTCGTCGCGCTGGCCGGAGTGGCCGCCGCGCTGGTCCGCACCTGGGTGCTGCGCAGGGTGTCGTAGCCCCCAGGTACTCTTTCGGGCGGACATACCCTCCTGTCACGGAACGTCCGTGGCCGCGAGCCCATAGGAGGTGAGTGGTTATGTCACGCCATTACGAGGTAATGGTCATCCTGGATCCCACCCTCGACGAGCGGACCGTCGCTCCGACGCTGGACACGTTCCTCAACGTGATCCGGACGTCCGGCGGAACCGTGGAGAAGGTCGACGTCTGGGGCCGTCGCCGGCTCTCGTACGAGATCAAGAAGCACGCCGAGGGCATCTACGCCATCCTCGACCTCAATACCGAGCCCGAGGCGGTGAAGGAGCTGGACCGGCAGCTGTCGCTGCAGGAGACCGTGCTCCGCACCAAGGTCGTCCGGCGTGAGGTCAAGCGCACCCCGGCGAAGGCCTGATCATGGCCGGAGACACCGTCATCACGGTGGTCGGCAACCTGACGGCCGACCCGGAACTGCGGTTCACCTCGTCCGGCGCCGCGGTCGCGAACTTCACCGTCGCGTCTACCCCCCGCACCTTCGACCGCCAGAGCGGCGAGTGGAAGGACGGCGAGGCGCTCTTCCTGCGCTGCAACATCTGGCGGCAGGCCGCCGAGAACGTTGCCGAGTCGCTCACCCGCGGTGCGCGGGTGGTCGTGCAGGGCCGCCTCAAGCAGCGGTCGTTCGAGACCAAGGAAGGCGAGAAGCGCACGGTCGTCGAGCTCGAGGTCGACGAGATCGGCCCGTCCCTGCGCTACGCCACCGCCAAGGTGAACAAGGTCAGCCGCGGTAACGGCGGCGGTGGGTTCGGCGGCGGCAGCGGCGGCCCCGGTGGCGGCGCGCCTGCCGACGACCCGTGGGGCTCGGCCCCGCCCGCCGGTGGCGGAGGCGGAGGCGGCTTCAACGACGAGCCCCCGTTCTGATCAGACCCATTTCGTGAGAAGAGTTTCCAGGAGTAGCCGTGGCCAAGCCACCCATTCGTAAGCCGAAGAAGAAGGTCTGCGTTTTCTGCAAGGCCGAGAAGAAGGGCCGTCCCGAGTCGATCGACTACAAGGACACCAACCTTCTGCGTAAGTACATCTCCGACCGCGGCAAGATCCGTGCCCGTCGGGTCACCGGTAACTGCAGCCAGCACCAGCGGGACATCGCCGTCGCGGTGAAGAACTCCCGTGAGATGGCGCTGCTGCCCTACACCTCGACCGCTCGCTGAGCCTGAGAAGAGAAGGAGGCACGTCATGGCCAAGATCATTCTGACCACCGACGTGGCGAACCTCGGCGGCCCCGGCGACATCGTCGAGGTCAAGGACGGTTACGCGCGCAACTACCTGCTGCCCCGCGGGTACGCCATCGTGGCCACCAAGGGTGCGGAGAAGAACGTCCAGACCATCCGCCGCGCTCAGGAGAGCCGCCGGATCCGCGACCTCGACCACGCCAAGGAGGTCAAGGCCGCGCTGGAGGGTCTGGGTGCCGTCGAGCTGTCGGCCAAGGCCGCCGAGGGTTCGAAGAAGCTGTTCGGCTCGGTGACCGCGAACGACATCGTCGCGGCCATCAAGTCGGCCGGTGGCCCGCTGCTGGACAAGCGCGTCATCGAGCTGCGTGAGCACATCAAGACGGTGGGCAAGCACCAGGTCAGCGCCCGGCTGCACCCCAACGTCAAGGCTGACGTCCGGCTGCAGATCGTCGCCAAGTAACACCCGGCAACACCATGGCGGGGTCGTCGCTCCTTCGGGAGGGCGGCCCCGCTTTCGGTCGGAACGGTTCGGCCTTGCACGGCGTCGAAAGCGCAGGGAAACTGACCTTTGTCCAAGGTGAAGGGGACTGGGCGCAATGGGTAACGTCAACATGTCGGCTCCCGGTGGCGCGGGTGGCTTCCAGTTCGATCCGGTGAAGCTCGACGCCGTCATC
This sequence comes from Amycolatopsis suaedae, assembly GCF_004214935.1. Classification (GTDB taxonomy): domain Bacteria; phylum Actinomycetota; class Actinomycetes; order Mycobacteriales; family Pseudonocardiaceae; genus Amycolatopsis; species Amycolatopsis suaedae. The sequence goes on along the minus strand of NZ_SFCC01000002.1, from coordinate 155,228 downwards.
GGCAAGTGGAAGCAACTGCAGGAGGACCTCGCCAACGACAAGGCCGACGGCGAGCTGATGGCGAACGTCAAGGCGCCGGGCAAGGAGTTCGCCAGCGGCGACTTCACCAAGGGCGCGAACCCGTCCGGCAAGGCGTTCCTCGAGCAGAACACCAAGATGCGCGAGTACGTGGACAACTACGTGCGTGCCCTCGAGGACGCCAAGCGGAAGATGCAGACCGGCGAGGAACAGGCGATGGCCGACGTCAACAAGTCGGGTGCGATGCCGCAATGAACCCTTCCCGCCTGCTCGCGTTCGGGGCCGCGACGCTGGTCGCGGCGGCCGTGGTCGCCGGCTGCGGCTCGGACAACCGGGGCTCCGGAACGGTGCCCAGGGCCGGTGAGGGCGCCTCCGCCCCCAGTTCCTCGGCCGCGCCGGGCGGCAGTGCCCCGCGGGTCGGCGAGCCGCTGAACACGTCCACCCTCTCGAGTGACCCGTGCTCCGCCGTCTCGGCGTCGAAGCTGAGCGAACTGGGCCTGGCCGACGGCACCTCGCGCGAGTCCGCGGTGGGACCGAGCTGCTACTGGAAGCAGACGGCCGCCGACGCGAACCGGGTCGACCTGACCGCCAACCCGAAGAACACCAACGGGCTGTCGGACATCTACGACCAGAAGGCCGAGTTCGCCTACTTCGAGGAAACCCAGGTCGCCGGGTACCCGGCGGTGTACGCCTCGGACGCGGACCAGCGCTCGAGTGGCGACTGCACGCTGCACGTCGGCGTGACCGATCAGCTCGCCGTGCAGGTCAGCACCCAGTTCCTGCGGGAGCCCGACAAGGCGAACCCGTGTCCGGTGGCCGAGAAGGTCGCGGTGGCGATGGTCGAGACGCTCAAGGGCGGCTGACGTGTACCGCGGGGGAACCGGGAGGTCGGGCGGTACGTCCGATTCGGTGATTGCGTTGAATTCGTCGTTCGTTCCGAGGGGTTGTTGATCGTGGGCCTGATCCTCATTCCGATCATCGCGGCGCTGACGCAGGAGGAAGCCGGCAGCTACACCGCGGGCGAGGGCGATCGCAAGATCGACTGCTACCAGATCTGGGAGCAGATCACGCACGGCAACGGCCCCGAGTCCCTGGACAACGGCAGGGCGGCCGCCGGCAAGCTCAAGGGCACCTACGAGTCCCGGATGTCGACCATCGACGACCTGATCAAGGAGATGGACGCGGCCTGGACCGGCAACAGCGCCGACGCCGCGAAGTCCGGCGCCCACCCGCTGAAGAAGTGGATGGAGGACTCGCGGACCAAGCTCCAGGACAGCGACAAGTTCCTCGGCGAGCAGCGCAGCGCGTTCACCACCGTGCACTCGAAGGTGCAGGAGGTCCCGCAGAAGCCGCCGGAGAGCAGCTTCCTCAACGACATCACGCCGTGGGAGACCGACACCGACCGGGCCATCAAGGAGTACAACGAGAAGGGCCAGGCCAACGTCGAGGCCTTCAACGAGTACTTCAAGGCCAGCAACGAGAACGCCAAGGGCATGCCCACCTACAGCCAGATGGAGGGGCAGGTCCAGAACGTCGGTGTCGACGGCGGCAAGGACGGCGACCGCGACGGCGACGGCATCCCCGACTCCCAGGACCCGAACCCCGACCAGCCCGGTGGTGGCGGCGGGATGCCCGGCGGGGGCGGGGGAATGCCCGGTGGCGGTGGCGGCATGCCAGGGGGTGGCATGCCCGGTGGCGCCGGGATGCCCGGCGGTGTTCCCGGCTTCAAGCCCGGTGAGATGCCCGGTGGCGGCTACAAGCCACCGGAGTTCCCCGGCGCGGGCGGCAACATGCCCGGCGGTGGTTACAAGCCGCCTGCCTGGGACGACGGCACGTCGGCGGCCGGATACACCCCGCCGAAGATGCCGAGTGCGGACTTCGGTCCGGGTGGCGGCCGCATGCCCGGTGGGGTGCCGGGTGGCGGCATGCCCGGTGGCGACTTCGGCCCCGGCGGCGCCGGGTTCGGTCCCGGCGGGATGCCCGGCGCGGGCTTCGGCCCTGGCGGCACGCAGAGCGGCGCAGGCGCTGGTCCCGGTGCGGGTGCGGGAGGTGCCCGGCCCGGTGGCATCGGTGCCGGTGGCGCGGGCGCCGGTGGCCGTCCCGGAGCCATGGGCGGCATGGGAATGGGTGGCATGGGCGCTGGCGCGGGCCGCGGTCAGGGCGCCGAGGACGAGGAGCGCCAGTCGCGGTTCCTGGTCGGTGACGACCCCAACGAGGTGTTCGGCACCGATGAGCTGACGGCTCCGCCGGTGATCGGCGAGTAGTCTTTTCCCGTTCCGCCCAAACAGAACAGAGGGGACCCACCACGGTGCTGGCCAAGCAGGTCACGATGTCCACCGGCACCCTGCTCAACCTCATCCGCAGGCGCGGTGGCGAGCCACACCAGATCCTCGCCAGCACGCCGACGTGGCTGAGCGAGGACGCGCAGCGCAAGGAGAACGAGCGGGCCGACAAGGAGCTGGCCGGTGCCGGACTGGCCGGCCGCCGTGGCGTGGATCCCGGCCTGCTGGCCACCGTGGACGCGATCGCCAGGCCGCAGCTGGAGTACTACGCCTGGATCAACGGCGGGTACGACGGCAAGTCGCTGGACTACAACCTGCTGGCGGGCGCGGCGGGCGCCGAGGGGTTCGTCCTCGCGCGCAACACGAAGCAGGAAGGCGTCGTGGTGGCGTCGGTGCACCCGAGCGAGCTGCTGCCCGAGTTCATCGGCCAGATCCCCAGGCTCGCCGCGGGCAAGGGCAACACCCTGTCGGTGCCGAAGAGCGAGCTGGGTGGCAACCGTCGGACCACCGCCCAGGACGAGGGCTTCTCGGTAATGCAGAGCGGCAGGCAGAGCGCGGGCTCGCAGGAGGCCGACGAGCTGCGCCGGGTCCTGCACCTGCCCCGGCTCGGCGGCGGCAGCCTGTACGTCGCGTTGCGCAACCGCAGCGGCAGCAGGGTCCGGGTGGACAAGCCGGTGAACTACATCGACACCTCGGAGGGCCGCTGGCTGACCGAGGAGACCGCGGGCCGGGGGGAGCCGCTGATCGTGTTCACCCCGGCGACCACCGCGGTGCTCACGGAGCGACTGCGAGCAGCGCAGAGCACCCTCGGTGGATAGCCCCGTTCAGCCTAGTGAGTGGTGCCTCTACGCTCGGTAGTCCTATCCACAGGGGCTGGGGGTATCTCCCCCGGCGCGGTGTCCGCGACACGCCGACGGGCCGACCCCGCGCGACACGCCGGACGAGTTCGAACTAATTTCTCCACAACTTGCACACAGGGTTCTACCTGCGGTTTTGCCAAGGCTTCCCCGTGTTGTCCCCAGGTTGTACACAGGCTGGAAGTTGCCTGTGAAGGGATGCCCGCTTCCGTCCCCAGGTTATCCACAGGACGGTCCCCAAGCGCCTTTGCGCTGCTCCGTCCGAGGGACATACTGTGCCGCCCGGACGTGTGCTGTCCGGCTGCCGATCCGGCGGCGAAACGCCCACCGGGGATCGCCCCCGATGTCGGTCTGATCCGGCATAATCGAACTGATGTTCGCATCCTGAGGAGGTGCCTGCCGCGGTGGCGCTCACCGACGATCGCGGTCCCGTCTACACCAACGACGGTCCGCCGCCGGAAGACCCCGGTCCCGGCCGGGGTGGCGATTTCGAACGCCAGCCGCCGCAGGATCTTGCCGCGGAGCAGTCCGTGCTCGGCGGCATGCTGCTGTCCAAGGACGCGATCGCCGACGTCGTCGAGGTGCTGCGGCCCGGCGACTTCTACCGGCCGGCACACCAGGCCGTCTACGACTGCGTGCTCGACCTGTACGGCAGGGGCGAGCCCGCCGACCCGATCACTATCTCCGCGGAACTGGAGCGCAGGGGCGAACTCGGCAGGGTCGGCGGTGCGCCGTACCTGCACACCCTGATCGCCACCGTGCCCACGGCCGCGAATGCCGGGTACTACGCGGAGATCGTCGCCGAGAAGGCCATCCTGCGCAGGCTGGTGGAGGCAGGCACCCGGATCGTCCAGTACGGCTACAGCGCCAACGCCCGCGACGGCGGCGACATCAACGAGGTGGTCGACCGCGCGCAGGCAGCCATCTACGAGGTCACCGAGCGGCGCACCAGCGAGGACTACGTCGCGCTGGAGGAACTGCTGCAGCCGACGATGGACGAGATCGACGCGATCGCGTCCAGGGGTGGTTCGGCGCAGGGTGTGCCGACCGGGTTCACCGATCTCGACGACCTGACCAACGGCCTGCACCCGGGCCAGATGATCATCGTCGCCGCCCGGCCCGGTGTCGGTAAGTCGACACTGGGACTGGACTTCGCGCGGTCGTGCTCCATCAAGCACGGCATGAGCAGCGTCATCTTCTCGCTGGAGATGAGCCGCACCGAGATCGTCATGCGCATGCTCTCGGCCGAGGCCAAGATCCGGCTGCAGGACATGCGTGGTGGCCGCATGACCGACGACGACTGGACGCGGCTGGCCCGGCGGATGAGCGAGATCAGCGAGGCACCGCTGTTCATCGACGACTCGCCGAACATGACCATGATGGAGATCCGGGCGAAGGCGCGGCGGCTCAAGCAGCGCAACGACCTCAAGCTGGTGGTCGTCGACTACATGCAGCTGATGACGTCCGGCAAGCGGGTCGAGTCCCGTCAGCAGGAGGTGTCGGAGTTCTCCCGGCAGCTCAAGCTGCTGGCCAAGGAACTCGAGGTGCCGGTGGTGGCGATCAGCCAGCTGAACCGTGGCCCCGAGCAGCGGACCGACAAGCGGCCGATGCTGTCCGACCTACGTGAGTCCGGATCGCTGGAGCAGGACGCGGACATCGTCATCCTGATCAACCGGCCGGACGCGTGGGAGCGCGACGACCCGAGGGCCGGCGAGGCCGACCTGATCCTGGCCAAGCACCGTGCCGGTCCGCTGAACACCGTCGTGGTGGCCCACCAGTTGCACTACAGCCGGTTCGCCGACCTCGCGCAGGGCTGACGTCAGTCGAACTCCGGCGGTGCCTGCAGGTCGTGGGCGCGGAACAGGACGGCGTGCTCGACGCCCATGGCCTTGCCGCTCATCGCGGCGAACGTCGGGATGAAGTCCGCCGGGGCGGGGTGGTCGGGGAGCGCGGCCAGATATTCGGCGTGTGCCTCCAGTGAGGCGATGCCGCGGCGCAGCGGCTCACCCGTGACGTCGACGCCGTGGGTCGCGCCTGCGGGGATCCCGGGGACGAGGTACCACCGCGCGGAGTGCGGTTCGAGACCCTCGTCGTCGATCTGCTCGGGGAAGACCCAGCGGTTGCCTGCGTCGCGCAACGCGTCGAGGGTCGCCAGCCCGGCCGCGCGGTGGTCGGCCTGGTCGAAGCCCCATGGCGCCTCGATGTCGTACCCGCCGCCGAGCACGACGTCCGGCTTGAACCGGCGGATCTCCCGGCAGATGTCCCGGCGCAGGTCGAGGCCGTAGACCAGAACGCCGTCCGGGTGATCGAGGACGGTCAGGTGCTCAACGCCGACGGCAGCGCAGGCCGCCCGCTGCTCGGCGACCCGGATGCGTGCCGTCTCGTCGGGATGGTTCGGCATGCCAGCCTCGCCACGGGTGAGCAGCAGATAGCCGACCTCGATGCCGCGCGCGGTCCAGCGGGCGACGGCCGCCGACGTGCCGTACTCCATGTCGTCGGGGTGCGCCACGACGCAGAGCACGCGCTGAAAGGACTCCTCGGGAAGGGCAGGCAGTGTCATGGCGGTCATCCTTCCGCGTTCCGGGCACGCGACGGTAAACATGCGGCATGACGTTCACCGATGAGCAGGTCGAGGCGCTGCTGAAGCGGCGGATCGTCCTGGTGTCCGGCGACATCGACGACGACCTGGCCAACCGGGTCACCGCGCAACTGCTCCTGCTCGCCGACGACGACCCCGTCTCCGACATCACGATGTACGTGAACTCGAACGGCGGCTCGGTCACCGCGGGCATGGCGATCGTCGACACGATGCGCCTGGTGCGGCCGGACGTCGCCACCACCGTCATGGGCCTCGCCGCCGGAATGGCGCAGGTGGTGGCCACGGCGGGGGCGCCCGGCAAGCGGACAGCGCTGCGCCGCGCGAAGCTCCTGCTGATGCGGCCGTCCGGGCAGCCGGACAGCGACGTCGGCCGCGAGGTCATGCTGCGCTGGGCCGACGAGCTGTACCGGATCACCGCGGAGGCGAGCGGGCGGCCCGTCGAACGGGTGCGGTCGGACTCCGAGCGCGGGAGCTGGTTCACCGCGCGGCGGGCGAAGACCTACGGCCTGGTGGATCACGTCGTCGACCGGGCCTAGGCCGCGTTTCACAAGTCACGTTCGCGGTTCTTCGCGCCCAGGCGGCCCCTGGACGGCACGGGCGGATGCGCCCGAGTACGGCCCAGTACGAGGGCGATCCGCCCGCACCGCCAGGAACCACCTGGATCACGAAGCCCATCGAACAGACTTATGAAACACGGCCTAGCCGAACTGGCCCAGCACGAACATCCCCGCGGTCGCCAGCACGGCGACGGCCGTCCAGCGTGCGGCCACCAGTGGTCTCGGCCTCGGTTGCGCGAACAGCAGCGAAAGGCCGAACGGCACCAGTGCGACCGCCAGCCCCGCCGCACCGACCAGCGAGAACACGTCGGTGCCCTTCAGCACGCCGACCGGGATGCAGGTGCCCAGCCCGAGCGCGATCGCGCGAACCCGGCTCGTCGGCCAGACCGCGACCGCCAGCACCACCCAGCCGAACAGGGTCGCCACGGTGAACAGCCTCGCCATGTGGAACGCGCCGTAGGTCTGGGCGACCAGCTCGGTGGCACCCTGGGCGCCGAGCACCGGGACGAGGCTGGCGGCCAGGTGGTCGACGCCGGCGGAGAACGTGCGGCCGAACAGGCCGAGGATCACCAGGACGCCGCCGCACAGCGCCCAGCCCCTCCGCCGGCACGAAGCGACGAGTGCCGCGACACCGGGCCAGAGCAGAACGGTGCCGAGCAGAACCAGACTGTACGCGGCGAGCATCCGGTTCGGCTGGTCGCCGAATGCCGCGAGCTGGTGTGGGAAGAAGAAGTGCGGGCCGTAGCGCAGGAGCATGCCGGCCAGCAGGAGGACCGGCGCGAGCGTGGCGGAGACGCCGCCTGCCCACCGGCCCGGAAAGGGTGTGCTCATGGCGGGAACTCTCCCCGGGAACGCGGTGCGGATCGTCCGACCGGGTTCCGAGATTCGGCGTCATACCCGGGTCTGATGTTATAGTTGAATCTTCAACTGCTTGGAGCTGACGATGCCGACCCCGGTGCTGTACCTGAGTCACGGCGCCCCGCCGCTGGCCGACGACCCGACGTGGACCCGCCAGCTGGCCGACTGGTCGACTGGCCTGGACAAGCCGTCCGCGATCCTGGTGGTCTCGGCGCACTGGGAGGAGGCGCCCGCGACGCTGGGCGCCACCACGACCGTGCCGCTGGTCTACGACTTCTGGGGCTTTCCCGAGCGCTACTACCGCGTCACCTATCCGGCTCCGGGCGCGCCCGGGCTGGCCGCACGGGTGCGCCAGCTGGTCCCGGACGTGCACGACGCGCCCGACCGCGGACTGGACCACGGCGCGTACGTCCCGCTCGTCGAGATGTTCCCCGGCGCCGACGTCCCGGTGCTGCAGCTGTCGATGCCGACGCTCGACCCGCGCAGGCTGTTCGAGCTGGGCCGGCGCCTCGCGCCGTTGCGGGACGAGGGCGTGCTGATCGTCGGCAGCGGCTTCTTCACCCACAATCTGTCCGGTTTGGACATGTCGAGGGACGCGGGCCACGCACCGCCGTCGTGGTCGGCGGAGTTCGACCAGTGGGGCCAGGAAGTGCTGGCCGCGGGGGAGGTCGACGCGCTGCTGGACTTCGCGGTCAAGGCACCGGCGGCGACGCTGGCCCATCCACGGACCGAGCACTTCGCGCCGTTGTTCGTCTCCCTCGGCGCCGCCACCGACACCACGCCGTCCACGGTGATCGACGGCTTCTGGTTCGGGCTGGCGAAACGCTCGCTCCAGTTCACGTAAAAGAGCCGGGCCCCGGGGAGGATTCCCGGGGCCCGGCCTGAAAATCAGACAGCTACTTCAGCAGGTTCTCACTGGGTGCGGAACTTGCCGGCGAAGCCGTCGAGGATCCGCTGGAACAGCGACAGCGGGCCCGAGTCCACCTGGGCCAGCGCGGGGACGTCGGCCTGCGGCAGCAGGCTCGGGGCGTCCAGCGCGGGAACCGTGGTCGGCACGTCGGTCGGCACACCCGGAACGGCGGGCAGCGTCGGCAGCGACGTGACGTCCATCGGCAGCCCGTTCAGGCTCGAGATCTGAACCGGAGCGGCGAGGCCGTCGGTGACGTTGGTCGGCACGCCCGGGAAGGCGGGCAGGCCGTCCAGGCCGGGCAGCGCGTCCAGGCCGGGGACGTCCGAACGAGCGCCACCGGGAACCGGCAGCTGGGGCAGACCCGGCAGGCCCGGGACGGGCAGCTCGCCCGCGCCGGGGAGTCCGGGAAGCCCGGGCAGCCCGGTCTCGCCCGCGGCCATGCCCGGCGAGGGCACGCCCGGCAGAGCCGGCATCGGCATCTTCGGCAGCGCGTTGATCGGCATCGCGGAACCGTCGATCGGCAGGTTGATCTGCGGCTCGTCGCCGGCCACGTCGATCACCGTCGCGTTGGTGGCGTCGGCCGTGGCAACGCCGAGCACCTCCAGCGGAACGTCGAAGATCTGCGCGAGGACGCCCACCGGCAGCTGGCCGTCGATGCCCGACAGGCTGTTCGTCGAGCCGCTGGTGTCGGTGCTGCCACCCACGGTGCCGACGGTGTTGTTGTCGGCGACCGCGTCGGCCACGCCCAGCCCGGCGACGCTGTTGCCGAACACCTGCGCGACCGCGGCGGCCGGGACGTCGAGGATGTTGCCGGAGAAGGCACCCTCCTCGCCCGAGGTGGTGATGTCGCCACCCGAGGTCGCCTCGACCGAGTTGGAAGCCGCACCGGACGCCTTCGCCGCGGCGGCGACGGCGTCACCGAAGACCTGCGCGATGGGCAGACCCTGCGCGCTGATGACGTTGCCGGCCAGGCCGCCACCGTCACCGTTGGTCTCGCTGTCGCCACCGGCCTCGGCGACGACGTCGTTCACCGCGGTCTGGCCACCGACCAGCGCCGCCAGCCCGGCCGACGAGCCGAACATGTCACCCACACCGGCGAACGGCGCCTGGATGATGTTGCCCGCGACGGCACCGTCCTCGCCGGTCGCCTTCGCGTCGCCACCGGCGACCGCGTCGGTCAGGTTCTCGCTGGCGCCGTGCCCGGTGCCGATGAACGAGCCACCGACGCCGTGCACCTGCAGCGGCAGCGCCACCGGCACGAAGCCGATGTTGCCGGCCAGCCCGGCCTTCTTACCGGTCGCCTTGACGTCGCCACCCGAGGTCACCTGGGTGTCGGTGACGGCCTGGCCGGAGCCGCGCCCGATGTGCGAGCCGCCGATGCCGAAGGCCTGGACCGGCAGCGACACCGGGGTCGCCACCAGGTTCGAGGTGCCGAAGCCGTTGTCGTCGTCGGTGTTGCCACCGCCGCCGGCCGTGATCTCCTTGGTCTCGCTCGCGGCGCCCTTGCCCTGGCCGATGTACGACCCGCCGACGCCGAACACCTCGGCGGGCACCGCCAGCGGCACCTGGACCAGGTTGCCCGAGGCACTGGAGTCGTTGCCCTGCGTGCCGTTGTAGCCGCCGGCCGTGACGACCTTGTCCTCGGAAGCGGTACCGGAGGCGTTACCGATGTGCGAGCCGCCGATGCCGAAGACCTCGGGAGCGAGCGCACCCTGGCCGGTGACCGTGTTGCCGGCCAGCACCGAGCCGTTGCCGGTGCTGTAGGTGCCGCCGCCGGCCTCGGTGGCCGTCTCGCTGTCGGCGTTCGCGTGCGCGTTGCCGATGTAGGTGCCACCGACGCCGAACACCTCGGCGGGCAGCGCGATGGGCAGGTCGGCGACGTTGCCCGAACCGCCGGACTTGTCACCGGTGGTGCTGGAGAACCCGCCGGCCTGGACCTCGCTCGTGGTCGAGCTGGCCTCGCCGCCGTCGAGGGCGTTGCCGGTGGTGGCGTTGCCGATCCACGAGCCGGCGTTGCCGGTCACGTTGGCCAGCAGCGCGCCCTGCGGCTGCGCGATGTTGCCGGACAGGAACGACTTGTCGCCGCCGGTCTGGATGTAGCTCGGGTTGCCGTTGAGGCCCGGGGTGGTCCCGCCGGCCGTCGCGTCGGCCTCGGAGTGCGAGGTCGAGTCGGCGTCCGAACCCCACACACCGGCAGCGTTGCCGTTGAACTTGACCGGCAGGCCGATCGGCACGCCGACCGCGTTGCCCGCGACCGAGCCACCGTCACCGTTGGTCTGGATGGACCCGCCGGACTCGGCCTCGGTCTCCGCCTCGAAGTCGCTGTAGGCGTTGCCCAGGATCCACGACGCGGCGTTGCCGGTGACCTGGACCGGCGTGGCGAACTGCCCGGCGACCACGTTGCCGGAGGTGCCGGAGCCGGTGCCGTCGGTCTTGATGTCGCCGGTCTCGGTGACTTCCTGCTCGGCCACACCGGTGGTGTAGCCGCTACCGCCTGCCACACCGCCCGCGTTGCCCGCGATCTGGATGGGCAGCGCCCAGTCCAGCACCACGGCGTTGCCGGCCAGGCCGGAGTTCTTGCCGTCGGTGGAGGTGTCCTCGTCGTTCGAGTACGACTGGACGCAGTCGCCTTCGACGGCGGCGTCGCCGAGCACACCGATCGCGTTGCCGCAGATCTGGATCGGCACGGTCAGGTCGAGGTCGACCTTGTTGCCCTTGAAGACGTCGCCGTTCGACTCCAGGCTCGGCGGGGTGACCTGCTTGGCACCGACACGCTCGGTGGCCTTGCTCGTGACACCCGACAGCGCGCCGGTGGCCTTGCTGGTGGCACCGGCGAGGGGAGCGGTGGCCTTCTCAGCGGGAGCGGCGGCCTTCTGCAGCGGGGCGGTCAGGCCCTTCAGCTTGCTCGTGACCGGCTTGGTGCTCAGTTCCTTGTCGACGCCCGGCAGGTTGACCTGCTTGCCGGGGAGGCCGAGCGCGTTCTGGTCGATCTGCAGCGGAACTGTGAGGTTCACGTCGAGCGGGCCGGCAGGCGAGTCGGGGTTTACCTTCTCGTCGGCCGAAGCGATGCCGGTACCCAGCATCAGCAAACCACCCGTGACCAGCGCGGTCTGAAGGCCGCGCTTCGCCCAGGTTTGCATTAGGTGGATCTCCTTTTCCTTGGGTTCCCTTGCGGGTCTTTTGGGGGTGCGGTCGCGCGAGAAATGGCGAACCGCGGAGGAAACGCGGGAAAAGAAGCACGCGTAGAGCCGGCCGTCGAAAGATTGCGGCGGGCGGGGCACGCGGGCTTTCTCAACCCGCGTGGGAATCAGTCAGGCGTGACGCCGGGCTGCGCGCCCGGCTCCATGACCAGGTGACCGGAGCCGGTACGGACCGAGCCGATCACCGCGCTACCGAAAGCGGACAGCGTCCCGGCGGGGACACCGAACAGCAGCCCGTCCAGGTGAGCACCGGCACCGGAGCCACCACCGGGGTAGGTGGGGGCACCGCCGGGAGCCACCGGCAGGCGCACGGGGACGGCAGGCAGTTCGTTGCCGTCCGTGGAACCGTCCGAGTCGTCGGTTCCACCATCACCGCTCCAGCCGTTGTGCACGGGCGGGAGGCGGTCCGCATCCGCCGGCACCAGGACGGTGACCGGGTCGGTTGCGGAGATCAGGGTGATCGGCGCGGGCACGACGTCGGTGGCCGGGCCGCCGATCGGGTGCTGGATCACCGGCAGGGCCGGAAGATCCGGAACCTCGGGGTGGAACAGCTTCCACACCTTCTCGCCGAGGTCGCGCATCTCCTGCGAGGGCTTGAGCGCTTCCTCGATCACCTTCGGCGCGTCGTCCGGCTTGCGGACGATGTGCTCCAGCGAGCCGAGCGCGCGGTGGGCCGGCCTCAGCAGGGCGTCCTCGGCGAAGTCCTCGGCACCGTCGCGGACCTTGCCGGCCACCTCGCGGGCCGTGGCCTGGTCGGCCTTCGGGTCGGCCTTGACGACCACACCGCCGAGCGTGCCGAACAGGTCGGCCACGCCGCCGGTGACGTCGCCGAGGCCGGCGACGGTGGCGTCGGTGACGGGGGTCAGGTCGGCGGTCGGGGCCTCGCCGGAGTCACTGGCGGACGCGGAACCGACGGCGAGCAGCCAGCCGGCGACGATGCCGCCGAGGACGAGCAGAGCGCGCGCAGCCCAGCGGCCGACGCTTGCCGCGTCCCGCCGAGCCTTCGCCGTCTCCGCCACGATCGCCTTTCCGTTCCGGTGGTCCAGGGCGCCAGGGAACTGACCTTGATTGCACAGGGTGCGCGTTGATCACGTTCCGTCGACGCGAGATCGACAATGGCAGCCACCCCGGGCGGGACGCACGTCCGACACGACTTGACTCCCTGATCGTGTGAAGCGCACGCTGTGCATCCGGTTGTGACTTTTCGTGATCACCACTGGCAGGGTTCGGTGCGTCCGCGGAACGGGTAGGTTTGCCGCGTGAGCAAGCCCGAACGCGAGCCCGCACCCGAATCCCCCAGCAGCCCCATCGTTCCGGTCGAACTGGACGTCACGTCCGCGGTCCCTCGGGGCCTGCGCATCGGAGCGGCCCTGGCCTGGCGTTTCCTCGTGGTGATCGCGGCCCTGTACGTGATCGTCTACGTGGTCGGCTACCTGGCCGTCGTCGTCGTACCACTGTCGATCGCGCTGCTGCTGGCCGCGTTGATGGCGCCCGGCGTCGGCAGGCTGGTGCGGGCCCGGGTACCACGCGGCCTGGCCGTCGGGATAGTGATGATCGCGGGGATCGCGTTCATCGGCGGCCTGCTGACGTTCGTGATCATCCAGTTCACCAGCGGCCTTCCCGCGTTGCAGCAGCAGGTCGGCGACTCGCTGGACCAGATCAAGCGGTGGCTGATCGAGGGCCCGCTGCACCTGCAGCAGACGCAGATCCAGGACTTCATCAACAACGCCGTCGAGTTCATCAAGCAGAACCAGTCGACGATCACCGACAGCGCCCTCACCACGGCGGGCACCGTCGGCGAGATCCTCACCGGCCTCATCCTGACGTTGTTCATCCTGATCTTCTTCCTCTCCGGCGGTGAGCAGATCTGGTCGTTCCTGGTCCGCGGCGTGCCGAGGGAGGTCAGGGACCGGGTGGACACCGCGGGACGACGTGGCTTCGCCTCGCTGGTCAGCTACGTGCGGGCGACGGCCGCGGTGGCCGTCGTCGACGGTGTCGGCATCGGGATCGGGCTGTGGATCGTCGGCGTGCCGCTGGTCATCCCGCTGGCGACGCTGGTGTTCCTCGGCGCGTTCATCCCGATCATCGGCGCGGTCGTGACCGGCGCGGTGGCGGTGCTGGTCGCACTGGTGACCAACGGGTTCGTGACCGCGTTGATCGTGCTGGCCATCGTGATCGGCGTGATGCAGCTGGAAAGCCACGTGCTGCAGCCACTGCTGCTCGGCCGAGCGGTGAAGCTGCACCCGCTCGCCGTCGTGCTGGCCATCGCCGCTGGTCTGGTCGTCGCCGGTATCGCCGGTGCGCTGCTGTCGGTTCCGTTGCTGGCCGTGCTCAACGCCGGGATCCGGTCGCTGGTGCACGAGCACCGTCCGCTGGACCCGGAATCGGTCGACGTGCTCGACAAGGCCAGCGCTCACCCCAACGACACACCGCCGCCGAAACAGTCGTGAGCACGCGGTTCGGGCCGACGCCACGCGATCTCGCCACCCCGCTGTGGTGGGCGACGATCGGGCTGCGGGTCGTCACGCTGATCTACGCGCTGGTGGTCGCCGTCGTGCACCACGAGGACTACCGGCGACAGTGGCTGGCCTGGATCGTGCTGGGGATCATGACGGCCTGGACCATCGCGACCAGCCTGGTCTACTCGCGGGAACGGCCACGCTGGCGCCGGCGTGGCGTGGTCTACGCGGACGTGCTGATCACCGCCGCACTCGTGGTGGCCAGCCACTGGGTGCTCACCCGCGAGCAGATCAGCGCGGGCGCACCGCTGGTGACGACCGTCTGGGCGGCCGTCGCGCCGCTGGCGGGCGGGATGCGGTTCGGTGCGAGCGGCGGGGTGATCAGCGCGGCCGTCATCGCCATCGCCACCGGCCTCTCCCGCCAGGAGTTCACCCTCGACCTGGCCCGCGACGGGTTCCTGCTGCTGATCAGCGGGCTGCTGGTGGGCCTGACCGCGACGGTCGCCCGGCGGTCGGGGGCGCGGCTGGCGCAGGCACTGCGGGCCGAGGCCGCGACGGCCGAGCGGGAACGGCTGGCCCGGTCGATCCACGACAACGTCCTGCAGGTGCTGGCCAGGGTCCGCAAGCGCGGCACCGAGCTGGGTGGCGAGGCGACGGAGCTTGCCGAGCTGGCAGGCGAACAGGAGATCGCGCTGCGTGCGCTGGTGACCAGCGAGCCCGCCGGGTCCGCGGCAGGCGAGACCGCCGACCTGCGGGGTGCTCTGCAACTGCTGGCGACCTCCCGGGTGCAGGTCTCGGCGCCCGCGGGCGAGGTCAACCTGCCCGCCGCGACGACGGCGGAGCTGGTCGCGGCCGTCCGCGAGGCTTTGTCCAATGTGGACAAGCATGCGGGCCGGGACGCCAGGGCGTGGGTGCTGCTGGAGGACCTGAGCGACGAGGTCGTCATCACCGTGCGCGACGACGGCCCCGGCATCCCGGAGGGCAGGCTCGAACAGGCCCGCGCACAGGGCCATCTCGGGGTGGACCAGTCGATTCGAGGACGGGTGACCGGATTGGGTGGCACCATCACCCTGGACACCGGACCGAGATCGGGTACCGAATGGGAGCTGCGGGTGCCCAAGGGGAGGCCGAGGCGATGACCGGAGTTTCCGTGATGGTGGTCGACGACCATCCGATCTGGCGCGACGGCGTCGCCCGCGACCTCGCCGAACACGGCTTCGACGTGCGGGCCACCGCGCCGGACGCCACGACCGCCGTCCGGATCGCCAAGACCGTCCGGCCGGACGTCATCCTGATGGACCTCAACCTGGGCTCGACCTCCGGCGTCAACGCGACCAGGGAGATCACCTCGGCGCTGCCGGACACCCGGGTGCTGGTGCTGTCCGCCAGCGGCGAGCACAGCGACGTGCTGGAGGCGGTGAAGGCCGGCGCGTGCGGTTACCTGGTCAAGTCCGCGTCCTCGCGGGAACTGGTCGACGCAGTGCGGCGGACCGCCGCAGGCGACCCGGTGTTCACCGCCGGTCTGGCCGGGCTGGTGCTCGGTGAGTACCGGCGGATGGCCGAGGTGCCGCCGGAAGGCGACCCGCCGCCGCGGCTGACCGAGCGGGAGACCGACGTGCTGCGGCAGGTCGCCAAGGGGCTGACCGCGCGGCAGATCGCGGAGAAGCTGGTCATCTCGCACCGCACGGTGGAAAACCACGTCCAGTCCACGCTGCGCAAACTCCAGCTGCACAACCGGGTCGAGCTGGCCCGCTACGCCATCGAGCACGGGCTGGACAGGGACTAGGACAGGACCACCATCGACTGCCCCCGGTTCTCGGGCAGGCGGACCTGGGCGACCTGCCACTGCTCGGCACCGGGCTGCCAGCGGCCGACGACCGTGGCCGGGTCACCCGATGCCGACCGCGGGCCGAGCGCACCGGCCAGCACCAGCGAGCCGTCCGGAGCCCAGTCGACCGCCTGGTGTTTGAGCCTTGCCGACACCGGCATCGACGGCGCGCGGATCCAGCGGCGGGCCGCGAGGTCGAGCAGCCAGACGTCGAACACCTGCGTGCTGGTGCCACGCCAGGCCGGATCGCCGAACGGCACGGCGAGGTAACGGCCGTCGGGGCTGGTCAGCGCGTCGCCCGGCTCGCCGCTGGGCAGCGGGTCCGGCAGCGGCTGCTCGACGCCGGTGCGCTGGTCGAGCAGCGTGAACCCGGTCAGCTCAGTGAACAGCACCTGGTCGCCTGCCATGCCGAGGACGCGGCCCCGCTGACGCAGCGTACGGCCGGTGGCCGGGTCGACGAGGACGTCCTGCGCCGACTGCTCGGACTGCCGGTTCGCGCGGACGGTGATCAGCAGGCCTGCCGAGGTCTCCGCGCGGACGCCGGTGTCGCAGCTGGACGGCCGGGTCAGGCTGGTCTCGGTGCCGTCGAGACCAGCCCGGACGAGCCTGCAGACCTCGCCCTCGTGCCGGACCAGCCAGAGCCCGCGGCCGTCGGCGGTCGGCGCGGCGCTGCGGGCCTGGCCGATCGAGCGGGCGTGTGGCCCGTCGAGGAGGAAGATCTCCGCGGGCTGCACGCAGGTGGCGCCGCAGCGTTCGGCGGACAGCAACACGGACGTGCTGCCGGCGCGGAACACCGACGTCAGCCGGTCGCCCGGCGGCGCAGCAGGCACGGGAGTCGCTACGCCGGTGCCGACGTCGAACACCACCGGCGGAGCCGTCGCGAACAGCAGTCGCAGCCCGGCCGGCGCCGGGGCACCCGCGAGTGGGCCGGGTTCGGGGTCGGGCGGAACCGGTTGCGGTGGCGGCGGTTCGGTACAGGCGGCCAGGAGCAGTACCAGCGCCACGACGAGGACACGCACCGGCCTCACCTCCCGTTCAGGGATTTTCCCCGATCCGGGCCGGGTATGGGCGACCTAGCATGGTGGGTATGGCTGAGGCTGAGATCGAGCAGTCCGCGGGATTCGACCCGCGCAACCTGCGGGTGTCCGACGGCGAGCGGGAGCACGTCGTCGGGCTGCTGCAGAAGGCCATCGGCAGGGGCATGCTCGACCTCGAGGAGTTCACCCAGCGCACCGACATCGCGCTGGCCGCGCGGACCAGGGGCGAGCTGAACGCCGTGCTGACCGACCTTCCGGGCCTGGTGCACCGCGACGCGGCCCCGCAAGTTGTGCAGTACGCGGGCGCGGTCGTCGGGGAACGGCTGGAGCTGCGCGGGCACATGTCGACGATCAACCGCAGCGGACCGTGGGTCGTGCCCAGCCACGTCCTGGTGCAGAACAAGTACGGCCACACCAAGCTGGACTTCACCGAGGCACAGCTGACCTCGCCGGTCGTGCACATCGAGCTGCAGAACAAGTGGGGCTCGGTTGAGCTGATCGTGCCCGAGCAGGCCGGCGTGGACGTCTCGGCCATCACCGAGGTCAAGTACGGCGAGATCGACGACAAGCGGGCGACCGGCGCCACCGGTTCGCCGATGTTCGTGCTGACCGGCAAGGTGCACGGTGGGGCGTTGAAGCTGCGCAACCCGCGGCGGGGCATCTTCGGGTGAGCTCGTGAACGGAGAACGCGACCTTCGGGTCTCGGACGCGGAGCGGGAGCACGTGACCGGCCTGCTGGAGAGAGCCGTCGGGCAGGGGTTGATCAACCTCGACGAGTTCACCGAACGGACCGACCGCGCGCTGGCCGCGCGGACGCGGGGCGAGCTGAACGCCGTGCTGACCGACCTTCCCGGACTCGTGCACCACGGGCCCCGCGGGACGGTTCCGGCCCGGTCGGAACGGCTGGAACTACGTAACACGATGTCCTCGGCCAAGCGCGAGGGCCGCTGGAAGGTGCCGCACGAGATCGCGGTCTACAACCGGGTCGGCTCGACCGAGCTGGACTTCACCGAGGCCGACATCCGGCACTCCGAGGTGCGGATCGAGCTGCACGTGCTGGCCGGTTCGGTGGAGCTGCTGCTGCCTGCCAGCGCGGGGATGTCGACGAGCGGGGTCACCGTCGCCGCCGGGACGCTCGACGACGAGACCGAGTTCGACGGCCCGTCCGGCACGCCCCGGTTCGTGCTCTACGGCACGGTGCGGGCCGGGTCGGTCCGCATCCGCACGCCGCGCTACATGCAGGTCGGGCCCATCACCGTCCGCTGGCCGTGGCGGCTGGAGTGGAAGGGTTGAGTGCCTGGGCCGCCGCATCGCGGGCGGCCTGCAGGGTGGTCGCCGCCAGCGCGGCGCCGACCGCACGCACGGCGGCGGCGTTCATCGACAGGCTGGACACGCCAAGGCCCGCGAGGACCACGGCCAGCGCGGGGTCGGCCGCCGCCTCACCGCAGACACCGGCCGGTTTGCCGGTCTCGGCCGCGGCCTCACCGATCAACGCGAGCAGGCGCAACAACGCGGGCTGCCACGGGTCGTTCAGCTTCGCGACGGCGCCCAGCTGGCGGTCCGCGGCGAAGGTGTACTGGGCGAGGTCGTTGGTGCCGACGGACACGAAGTCCACCTCGGCCAGGATTTCCCGCGCCGACAACGCCGCCGCGGGGATCTCGATCATCACACCCGCCCTGGCGATTCCCGCCCCCCTGACCCGCTCGGCGAACCAGGCGGCCTCGGCCGCGGTCGCCACCATCGGGGCCATCACCGACACCTCGGCGCCGGAGTCCGCGGCGGCGCCCGCGATGGCGGCGAGCTGGCGGTCCAGCACGTCCGGGCGGTCGAACGCCACCCGCAGGCCCCGCACGCCGAGCGCCGGGTTCGGCTCGGGGTCGGGGGCGAGGAACGCCAGTGGCTTGTCGGCACCCGCGTCCAGCGTCCGCACCACCACCGGCTTGCCGCGGAACGGCTCCAGCACGGCCGCGTACGCGGCACGCTGGTTCTCGACCGACGGCTCAGTGGCGGCGTCGAGGAAGCAGAACTCGGTGCGGAACAGGCCGACGCCCTCCGCGCCCGCGTCGGCGGCAGCTCGCGCGTCGGCCGGTGAGCCGACGTTGGCCAGCACCTTCACTCGGTGCCCGTCCGCGGTCTGCCCGACGCCGTCCCACTCGGCGGCGGCACGGCCCGCGGCGGCCAGTACCGGCGCCGCCGGGTCGACGGGCTCCACGGTGCCGTTCCCGCCGTCCACCAGCAGTGCCTCGGCGTCGGACGCCAGCAGGCCGCGCACGGCCACGACGGCGGGGATGCCCAGTGCCCGCGCCAGGATCGCGGTGTGGCTGGTCGGTCCGCCCTCCTCGGTCACCAGGGCGAGCACCTTGGCCGGGTCGAGCCCGGCGGTGTCGGCCGGGGCCAGGTCCCTGGCCACCAGCACACTGGGGCCGGCCAGCTCGGGGACGCCGGGCGGTGCCAGGCCGAGCAGCTCGGCGACGATCCGGTCGCGGACGTCCTGCACGTCCCGCACCCGCTCGGCGAGGTAGCCGCCCGCCGCGGCGAGTGCCTCGGCGAATCCGGCCGCGGCGTCGTACACGGCCTTCGCCGCGGGCAGGCCCCGCGTGTTGACCAGTTCCTCCGCCTTGCCGACCAGTGCCGGGTCGCCTGCCATGGCGGCGGTGGTCAGCAGGATCGTCGCCGCCTCGCCCTCGACCAGGCCGGCCTGGGCCTCCAGCCGGGCCGCGACCGCCGTGGCGGCCGGGCCGATCCGGGCGGCCTCGGCCGCGCGATCCCGCGGCTCCGGAGTGCCCGCGGGTTCGCCGATCGGCTCGGCCACGCGGACGACGGGGCCGCTGGCGCGCCCCGGGCTGACCGGCACACCGGTGAGAGCAGAGTCAGACATGGTCTAGACCATAGCGGACCGCGTGGTCCGGGGCAGCACCGCTTCGCAGTAGGTCTCGATGTCGTACCTGGTGTCCGCGCGCCGCTCCCGCACCAGGGGCTGCACTTCCTCGGTCCACCAGGCCTCGGCCAGCGCCCGCCGGTCCAGCCGTCGCCCGGCCAGGGCCTGCCGGTAACCCCACGCCTCGGCCGCGTCGGCCAGCCGGGCCCAGTCGGCCGGGTTGTCCAGCCACAGGCCGGGCCGGACGTCCTCGGGCAGCGGAACGCGTTCCAGGAACTGCCGCTCGGCGTTCTTCGAAGCCAGGTGGATCAACCGCAGGCACGCCATCCCGAACGCCACCGTGAGGATCTGCCGGACCCTCGCCTCGATCGTCGGGAAACCCCTGGACTTCGCCACCGAGACCCGGTGATGGCCGTCGACGACGAAGTGCAGGTCACCGAGCCGGACGAGGTCGACCGGGCGGTCCGCCGGGCAGGCGGCGGCCGCTTCCCAGCGGTGTCGCAGCAGCCTGCTGCGGGGACGGAAGTCGCGGTCGAAGTCCTCGGCGCGAGCCTGCGTGCCGACAACGTGGGCGAGGTGGACCTCCTGGCGGCCGAGGTCCACCTCCCCCCGATGCCCGAGCGCGGCGACGGCCGCGTCGAGCGGCATGATGGCCAGCTCCTCCGGAGGCCGGACGGCCAGGAGTGCGCCCAGCGATGCCAGCCTGCCACGCCACCAGGCCAGGCCGAAGTGGTCCGTGACGGCGCTCATACCAGGACTAACGCGACGGGAGGAGGCTCCATTCCCGTAGTTCTGTCGCCCATGGGTAGGACGGCTGCGCCCCGGCGCGGGTCACCGAGTAGGCCGAGACCCAGGTCGCCTCCCGTGCGGCCTGGACCAGACCGACCTCGCGGGCCAAACCCGCGGCCAGCGCACCGGCGAAGGCGTCGCCCGCCCCCGTCGTGTCGACGGCCTCGACCCGCAGCGCTTCCAGCTCGGTCGTCCCGGTGGACTCGACGACCAGCGCACCGCGGGCGCCCAGCGTCACGACCGCGGCCGACGGGCCGAGCGAGAGCAGTGCCGTCAGGTCGTCGCCGCCGTCCAGCAGCCACTTCGCCTCGTGCTCGTTGACCAGCAGGATGTCCAGCGCGGCGAGGGCCTCACCGGAGACCCGGGCGACCGGGGACAGGTTCAGGATCGTCCGCACTCCCGCCGCCGCGGCGTCCAGCACGGCCCGCTCGACCGTTGCCCGCGGGATCTCCATGGACGCCACCAGCACCTTCGCGCCCGGCAGGGCGTCGGTGAGCCGGTCCGGCTCGACAGTGTTGTTCGCACCGGGGGAGACCAGGATGGAGTTCTCCCCGTCGGGCGTGACGGTGATGTAGGCGATCCCCGTCGGCCGGTAGGTCATCTCCACCAGCGACGTGTCGACGCCGGCCTCGCCCAGCGAGTCGAGCAGCAGCTCGCCGTACTCGTCGGAGCCGACCGCCCCGTACAGCGCCGTGCCGGCGCCCAGCTTGGCGGCCGCGACGGCGGTGTTCGCGCCCTTCCCGCCGGGCAGAACCCGGGTGTCGCCGCCGAGCACGGTCTCACCGGCTCCGGGACGCCGCTGTGTCTCCACCACGAGGTCGACGTTGGCCGACCCGACAACCAGCAACTCGCTCATCCGTCCAGCCTCGCAGACACAGCCGGTTACTCGTTCGGCGCTAGACGAAACGGACCCGCCTATGCAGATGTGAACAACTTTGTAACTTCTTGCCTCCCGAATGCGACAATCAGGCGAGTGGTTGCCAGGCTTCACCCGATCGGGGTGTCTGTACGGCCAGGCGTCATAACGTCGTCCAGCCGCCCCTCTCCTGACACGCCACCGTCCTCGGGCGGCGGCGTTGCCCGACCTCGGCCCCGCCGGTGGAAGGGCATCGGGTCGCCGGCACCGATCACGTAGCCCCCCGAGTGATCGGTGCCGGCGGCGCCCCGGGTTTTCCCCACCGAAGCGGCGGGTTTTCCGGCTGCCGTCGCGGCCCCCGCCGCACCTACCGTCGAGGCGTGCTCACGTTCCGCCGAATCCTCGCCCTGCCGCTGGTCCTGCTCGTGGCGTTCCTGGCCTTCCGGGTGCTGACGTATCCGCTGTTCTGGGACGCGGCCACCGACCCGAACACCTCCTGGGGAGGGCCGACCCTGCTCGGCGCGTGGGTGGTGCACGCGATCGTCGGGCTCGCCATCGCCGTCCCGGCCGGGTACGTCATCCGGCGCCTCACGCGTGCCCCGCGAGGAGATCGCGCCTGACCTCCTAGAATCCGGGGAATGAGCAGGCCCACGCGACGTGGCCGGGTCCGTGCCGCCACCGACCAGGACATCCGCGCGACCGCGCTGGCACTGTTGGTCGAGCGCGGGCCGGAGGCGGTGACGCTGCGCGCGATCGCCCGCGAACTGGGCATCACCGCGCCCGCGCTGTACCGCTACTACGGCTCCCGCGACGACCTCATCGGTCACCTGCGGCTGGACGTCGTGCGTGACCTCGGTGAGCAGATGAGCGCCGAGCTGGCCGGCCTGCCCGACGACGGCGCCATCCAGCTGTTCGCGCTGTGCAAGGGTTTCCGCCGGTGGGCGCTGACCCACACCAAGGAGTTCACGCTGGTGTTCGCCTCGCCGACCGGTGCCGTCGGGTCGACCGAGGCCAGCGTGGCGACGCTCAACCGGGTCGACGACCCGTTCGGCAGGCTGTTCCTGGCCACCGCGGGCCGGGTGCTGGCCACGCACGACGTCGTGACCCCGCCGGACGAGACCGTCCCCGCCGAGCTGCGGGACGACCTGACGGCCTACCGCGGCGAGCTGCTGACCAGCCTCGCCGAGTCCGGCCTCGACTTCCCCGCCGACAAGCTGGACCTGGGCACGACGTATCTGATGATCCAGTTCTGGGCACGCCTCTACGGTCACGTCACCCTGGAGGTGTTCGGCAACTACCCGATCCCGGTCACCAAGCCGGACGTCCTGTTCGACGCCCTGCTCGCCGACCTGGGCAGGGAGATCGGGCTCGCCATCACCCCGTGAACGTGCCGACCACGGGCAGCGTCAGCCTGCTCGGGCCGTGCGACACGATCACCGTCGCCCGCGCCGGGTCGGTGGTGACGTACTCCCGGTCGTTGGCGACCAGCACGACGCCGATCCGGTGCCCCGCTTTGAAGACGTAGTCCTTCGGGTGAGTCGGCCAGCGCACGGTGTACTGCAGGTTCGGTGTCAGCGGCTTGCTCGACTCCAGCCCGTCGCGGTGCTTGGTGTCCACCGAGCCGCGGGTGACCAGCACGTACGGCTTGTCGTCGGCGACCTTCTCCGGCGGGGCCGCGCATCCGGTGCGGTTGGCGATGTCGGCCTCGGTGCACGACGACCGGTACAGGTCGATCGGCTCCTGCTGCGTCGGCAGCATGCGCGGGCCGGGACCGTAGTCGACGAGCAGCGCCGTCAGCGGCGTGCTGGTGCGGTTGGCCGCGAACTCCACCTCCAGCGACGGGGTGCCGGAAATGCGGACGTCCTGCCGCAGCGGGTCCGTGCGGTAGGCCAGCCGGAACGGTTTACGCAGCTCGGGCTCCGCCATCATGGCGTTCTCGAACTGGTTGATGTCGTCGGTGAACCGGTCGAACGACTGCGTGGGCTTCGCGGTGCCGAGGGTCCCCTCGCCGAACCTGGAGTCGAGCCACAGGTCGGTCGGCTTCGCCTCCGGGGCGGGCCAGGTGGGGTGGGTTTCCCAGGTGCCGTCCGGGCGTTCCAGGTCGACCATGGGCTCGTCCATGATCCCGTTCTCGATGCCGTGCAGCCAGTGGTCCATCCAGCGGCCGACCTGGCGTTGCCACTCCTGCGGCCGCGCGGAGATCGGGTCGATGTGGGTGCCGTTGTGCAGCCACAGCTTGCGCGGCACCTGGTGGTTCGCCAGCTCGGTCCACCAGCGGGAGAAGTTGGCCGGCTTGACGTTCCAGTCCTCCTGGCCGTGCACGACGAACACCGACGCCTTCACGTTGCCCGCCTTGGGCCGGTAGTCGCGGACGTCGTAGAAGGGCGTGTGGTCGAACGGGTCGTCCGCGGCCTGGTCGCCCAGTTCCCGCAGCACCGGCCGGCAGACGGCGTTCTGCATGCGGGTGCCGACATACCGGGCCAGCCACTCGGGGTAGCGGTTGTCCCAGCCGTTGGCGTAGCCGATGCCCGAGTCGCGGGTGTAGTCGTACCAGCTGGAGATCGCGGCGATCGGCACGATCGTCTTGAGCCCCTCGACGCCTTCGGCGGCGACGGCGTTGGGCAGCGTGCCCTCGTAGGACACCCCGATCATGCCGACGTTTCCGGTGCTCCAGTCCGCGGTGACCGGATCACCGTCGGCGGTGAAACCGGGTGCCCGGCCGTTCAGCCAGTCGACGGCGGCCTTGGCGCTCGCCGTGTCCTCCGGACCGCCGGTGGTGGCGCAGCCGGTGGACCGGGAGGTGCCCTGCATCTCCACCTCGACGACGGCGTATCCGCGCGGGACGAAGTAGTCGTCGTACCAGTCGGCGAAGTCCCTGGGGATCCGGTAGCCCGAAGCGCTGACCTGGCGGAACTGGTCGTCGGAGAGCCCGTAGTAGGGACTCGCCCGCATGACGGCCGGCACCTTCAGGCCGGACGCGGTCTCGGCCGGGCGGATGATGTCCAGCGCGATGCGGTCCCGCTTGCCGTCGCGGTCGGAGTCGATCGGTGCCTCGACGAACACCGACTCGACGATGGCGTTCGCCCGGGAGAAGACCGGCTGCGTCTGGCCGTCCTCGACGGCGATCCGCGGCTGGGCGGCGGTCGCGGGTGCGGCGGTGACCACGACGGCGAGCGCGGCCAGCGCCGCGGCGAGCGGATGGACACGACGGAACATGAGGCCCCCCAGAAACCCGACGTCACTCGGCGTGTTCATCACGATGCCCGAGGTGATTCGCGACCCGCTAGGGCCGAAGGTGTTGGAATACTTGGCGCCGTGACGACCGAAGCCAAGGCGCTGTACCGGCGGGCACGTGAGGCGTGGGAACGCGAGGACTGGCCCGCGTCCGTCGCGGCCTACGAGGAACTCCTAGCCCGGTTCCCCGACCACAGGTTCAGCCCGGCGTGGTGGTTCGACGCGGCGCTGGCGGCCAAGTTCCTCCACGACTGGCCCAGGGCGTTGCGGCTGGGCGTCGAGGCCGCCGCTCGCACCGAACGCGGGACGGAGGACCCGGCGTTCTGGAACCTCGGTATCGCGGCGACGGCCCTGCGGGACTGGCCGGTGGCCCGCGACGCCTGGGCGGGCTACGGGATCGACCTGCCGCCCGGCGACGGCGAGATCCAGGCCGACTTCGGGGTCACCTGTGTCCGCGTCTCCACGGCCGGCGGTCAGGAGGTCGTCTGGGCGCAGCGGTTGTGCCCGGCGCGGGCGCGGGTGCTGAGCATTCCGTTCTCGCCGGACCGCCGGTTCGGCGAGGTGGTACTGCACGACGGCGCCCCCAACGGCGAGCGGGTCGTCGGCGAGGACCGGTTCCTGGTTTTCGACGAGCTGATGCCGTTCACGCCGTCCGCCATCCCGACGCTGAGCTGCGTCATCCGGGGTGAGGAGGCGGACTTCGTCGCGCTGTCCGACGTGTTCGACGAGTTCGGCCTGGCCGTCGAGCCCGCCGACAGCGGACGGACGCTGTGCCGTTGCTGCAGTGAGGGCAGCGTGGCGACGGCCCGCGACCTGTCCCCGAAGGACGGCGAACGGCAGATGCTGCTCGCCGCCTCCGAGGAGCAGGCGCGGACCCTGCTGGAACTGTGGGTGACCGGTAACCCGTCGGCCCGCTCGTGGAGCCGGCCGCACGTGCTCTGAGCTCAGGCCGCGTGGCCGCCGTCCACCGACAGGGCCGTGCCGGTCACGTACCGGGCCTCGTCGCCTGCCAGGTAGGACACCGCGGCGGCCACCTCGTCCGGGGTGCCGTAGCGACCCAGCGCGGTGAGTGCCTGCTGCGACTCCGCGAACGGCCCGTCCGCGGGGTTCATGTCGGTGTCGGTGGGGCCGGGGTGGACCACGTTGACGGTCACGCCCCGCTCACCCAGCTCCCGTGCCAGCGCCTTGGTCAGCCCGTCGACGGCGGATTTGCTCATCGCGTACAACGTCATGCCCGGCCCGGGAACCCGGTCCGCGACGCAGCTGCCGATGTTCACCACGCGGGCACCGGCACCCAGGTGCGCGGCCGCGGCGCGGGCGATGAGGAACGGCGCCCGCACGTTGACGTCGAGCACCCGGTCGACGTCGGCCAGCGAGAAGTCGCCGATCGGGCCGACCGCGCCGGTACCGGCGTTGTTCACCACGACGTCGAGCCTGCCGAACTCGGCCACCGCCTCAGCGACGGCGGATTCGACGGCGGCCGGGTCGGCGCTGTCGGCCCGCACGGCCAGCGCCCGCCTGCCGAGTTCCTTGATCCGGTCGGCGACGGCCGCCGCCCGCTCCGCGCCGTTCTGGTAGGTCAGCACGACGTCGGCGCCGTCGGCGGCCAGCCGCAGCGCGACCGCCGCGCCGATCCCGCGGCTGCCGCCGGTCACCAGGGCCACCTTGCCGTCCAGGGACATCTCCACACTCCGTTCGATGGGGTTTGTACGACACCCATCGAACCGAGCGGGAGGCGCCGATGCTGGCGCCTTTCAGACGACGACGTTGACCAGGCGGCCGGGTACGACGATCACCTTGCGCGGGTCGCCGCCGTCCAGCAGCGCGGCGATCTTCTCCTCGGCCAGCGCGGCCTCGCGGACGGCGTCCTGGTCGGCGTCGGCGGGCACGGTCACCCGGGACCGCACCTTGCCATTGACCTGGATCGGGTACTCCACCGACTCGTCCACCAGGTACTTCTCGTCGGCGGCCGGGAACGGGCCGTAAGCCAGCGTGCCGGTGTGCCCCAGCCGCTGCCACAGCTCCTCGGCGATGTGCGGGCACAGCGGCGCCAGCATCAGCACCAGCGGCTCCGCCAGTTCCCTCGGCGTGGCCTGCGCCGAGCCGTACACCTTGGTCAGGTAGTTGTTCAGCTCGATCAGCTTCGCGCCGGCGGTGTTGAACCGCAGCTCCGCGTAGTCCTCCCGGACGCCGGCGATGGCACGGTTCAGCTGGCGCCGGTCGTCCTCGGTCGCCTGGGCGTCGGACACCCGCAGCGCGCCGGTCTCCTCGTCGATCAGCAGGCGCCACAACCGCTGCAGGAACCGGTGCGCGCCGACGACGTCCTTGGTCGCCCACGGCCGCGACACGTCCAGCGGCCCCATGGCCATTTCGTAGAACCGGAACGTGTCCGCGCCGTACTGGTCGTACATTTCGTCCGGCGTGACGACGTTGCGCAGGCTCTTGCCCATCTTGCCGAACTCCTGGGTGACCTCCTCGCCGTTGTGGAAGAACTTCCCGTCGGCCTCGGTCACCTCCTCGGCGGGCACGTAGACGCCACGGGCGTCGCGGTAGGCGGCCGCCTGGATGTAGCCCTGGTTGAACAGCCTGCGGTAGGGCTCCTTCGACGACACGTGCCCCAGGTCGTACAGCACCTTGTGCCAGAACCGGGCGTACAGCAGGTGCAGCACGGCGTGCTCCTGGCCGCCCACGTACAGGTCCAGGCCACCGGGGTCGGCCGGCCCGTGCTCGGCGGGACGCGGCCCCAGCCAGTACCGCTCGTTGTCCGGGGCGACGAACACCTCGGAGTTGGTCGGGTCGATGTAGCGCAGCTGGTACCAGCACGACCCCGCCCACTGCGGCATGACGTTGGTGTCGCGCCGGTACTGCTTCGGGCCGTCGCCCAGGTCCAGCGTGACGTTGACCCAGTCGGTCGCCCGCGACAGCGGCGGCGACGGCTCGGAGTCGGCGTCCTCAGGGTCGAACGTGCGGGGCGAGTAGTCGTCGACGTCGGGCAGCTCGACCGGCAGCATGCTCTCCGGCAGCGGGACCGGCAGGCCGTCCTCGTCGTACACGATGGGGAACGGCTCACCCCAGTACCGCTGCCGGGCGAACAGCCAGTCCCGCAGCTTGTACTGGACGGTGCCCTCGCCGTGGCCGTGTTCCTCCAGCCAGGCGGTGATGGCCTTCTTGGCGTCGTCGACGCCCATGCCGTCCAGGAAGTCCGAGTTGATCGCCGGGCCGTCGCCGGTGAACGCCTTGCCGTCGAAGCCCTCGGTCGGCCGCACGGTGCGGACGATCTCCAGCCCGAAGACCTCGGCGAAGTCCCAGTCACGCTGGTCCTGGCCGGGGACGGCCATGATGGCGCCGGTGCCGTAGCCCATCAGCACGTAGTCGGCGATGAACACCGGGATCGGCTTGCCGTTGACCGGGTTGGTCGCGTATGTACCGGTGAACACACCGGTCTTGTCCCGGTTCTCCTGCCGGTCCAGGTCGGACTTGCGGGACGCGGCCAGCCGGTACTCGGCGACGGCCTCGGCCGGGGTGGCCGCGCCACCGGTCCACGCCTGCGCGACGCCGTCCGGCCACTGCTGCGCGGTCAGGCTCTCGACCAGCGGGTGTTCCGGCGCCAGCACCAGGTAGGTCGCGCCGAACACGGTGTCCGGCCGGGTGGTGAACACCTCGACGGCGGCGTCGCCGGCGGGGAACCGGATCGACGCGCCGATGGAGCGGCCGATCCAGTTGCGCTGCATGGTCTTGATCTTGTCCGGCCAGTCCAGCAGGTCCAGGTCGTCGACCAGGCGGTCCGCGTAGGCGGTGATCCGCATCATCCACTGCCGCAGGTTCCTGCGGAACACCGGGAAGTTGCCACGCTCGGTGCGGCCGTCGGAGGTGACCTCCTCGTTGGCCACGACGCTGCCCAGGCCGGGCGCCCAGTTCACCGGCGCCTCGGAGAAGTAGACCAGCCGGTGCGAGTCGATGATCCTGCGCTGCTCGACGCGGGTCAGCTCACACCAGTTGCGGCCGTCCGGCGTACGCCGCTTGTCCTGCGCGTACTCGGTCTCCAGCTCGATGATCGGCCGGGCCTTGCCCTGCTTCTCGTCGTACCAGGAGTTGAAGATCTGCAGGAAGATCCACTGCGTCCAGCGGTAGTACTCCGGGTCGGTGGTGGCGATCGAGCGGCGGTCGTCGTGCGCCAGGCCCAGCGCACGCAGCTGGCGGCGCATGTTCTTGATGTTGGCCTCGGTGGTGACCCGGGGGTGCGTCCCGGTCTGCACGGCGTACTGCTCGGCGGGCAGGCCGAACGCGTCGTAACCCAGCGTGTGCAGGACGTTACGGCCGATCATCCGGTGATAGCGGCCGTACGCGTCGGTGCCGATGTAGCCCAGCGGGTGCCCGACGTGCAGGCCGGCACCGGACGGGTAGGGGAACATGTCCTGTACGAACAGCTTGTCCGAGGGGACCTCGCCCTCCGCGAGCGGGCCGGAGGGGTTGGGGGCGTGGAAGGTGCCGTTGTCGGCCCAGTAGTCCTGCCACCGACGCTCGATCTTCCCTGCCAGCGCCGCGCTGTAGCGGTGCTCGGGAGTCTCCTCGCTCATGTGCCCGTTTCCTCCGTGCCTTGTGGCTGCTGCTCCAGAAACAACTCGACCCCTCAGCCCGAGGGCATGAGGGGTCGCCGCGCCGAACCGGTGGTCAGCTCAGCGCGGCAGGCCAAGAAGCAGCCGAGCCGTGTTCATGGGGTAATGGTAGCTCACAGGGCCAGCGCGATTATCTGGGTGACCTGGGTCGCCGAGAAGTTGTTGTCGCTGACCAGCAGCAGGCTGCGCTTGCCGCCGGGCAGCCGCGGGCCCCAGGTCATGCCCTCGATGTTGTCCACAGTGGACAAGCCGACGTCGGCGAGGTCGACCAGCAGCCGCTTGCGAACCGGAGTGACCTTCCGGTCCTTCAGGGACGGCATGCGCAGCACGTTCGTGGCGCCGCGGGTGTCCACCTCGTAGATGCGGACGCTGTTGCCGACGCCGGTGACGAAGCTGCGTTCCATGACCAGGAACCGGCTCGGGTCCCAGGTGTTCTCCGCGAGGATCGAGGTGACGCCGGTGTTGGCGAACGCCGTCGGCGGGTTGGGTGTGGCGAAGATCGGCTCCTGCGGGTACGCGTACTGCGCCAGCACCGGCCCGAACCGGCCCTGCACGGTGATGCGGGACAGCGGGCCGTAGGACGGGGTGGCCTCCGGGCCGTCCTGCAGCAGCGGGCCCTCCAGCGCGCTGGCCACCAACACGCCGCCCGCGGCGAAGGTGAAGCCCTCGATGCCGTAGTTCTGCCGCGGCCCGGTGGTCGCGGTCATCCGCTCGCCGTCCGGAATCGGCAGGTCACGACGGTAGCGGCCGTCCCTGTCCGCCTCGCGGATCGACGGGTCGATCAGCGCCGACGCGCTGCGCTCGCCCTCCTGCGACCAGTAGTATCCGCCGCCGAGCGGATCGGTTCGCAGCTCCTCCGGGTCGATCGTCTGGGCGTTCTGCGGCGCCGCCGGGTCGTTCGCGCGCAGCGGCGGGTAGGTCGTGCCGTCCGGGCGCAGCAGCGGCGTCGTGCCGGTGAACTCGACCGTGCCGATGCCGTCGCGGGTCACCGGGATGCGGGCGGTGTAGAACCGCGCGGGCTGGCGGTCCGAACGGTCGTCGCTGATCAGCACGTACTGGCCGGTGCGCCGGTCGTAGTCGATGCTGGACAGCCCGCCGACCTCGGTCCCGGCGAACAGCAGTCCGTTGGGAACGATCCGCTCGCCGAGCAGGCGCGGGCCGCTGTCCGCGGCGGCGGGCGTGGCGAGCAGGGGGAGAGCGAGGGCGCCGGCCAGTACGGCGGCAGTCAGTCTGCGTGGCATGGCGTGCAGCACAGCGGGTCAGGGTAGCGGGAAGATTGCCGCCAGATGGCATTTATGCTCGTCACATGACGTTCGTGGCCGTGATCCCGATGGTGTTCGGTGTGCTGATCGGTGCCGGTGGGCTGCTGGCCTGGCGGGAGCGGCTGGCGTTCGACCGCGGCGCGGGGGTGCGGACGGCCGCGACGCTGCGCAGCGAGGAGGCGTTCCGCGTCGGCAACAAGGTCGCCGGCCTGCCGACGCTCGCCGGTGGCGTGGTCGCGGTCGCGGCGGGGGCCGCGGCGCTGGCCATGCCCAGCGGGACGGGGACGGTGGTCGCCGTGTTGATCGGCATCGTCGGCGGGACGTTGCTGCTCGGCGCGGGCGCGGTCCTCGGCAACCGGGCGGCGGAGGCCGTCCCGGAGCCGGAGCCCGCCGGGTGCAAGGGCTGCGCCTGCGGAAGTGCCTGTCTGTCCAGGGCCTAGTTGCGCTGGAGGTCGCCGGGGTGGGTGGCCAGCAACGCGGTCGGCACACCCTGCCTGCGCAGTACCTGGCCCCAGAGGTCGCGGTCCGGCGTGGCCAGCACGTCACTGGGCAGCGCGGGGACGATGAGCCAGTCACCGCGGTCGATCTCCCCGGCCAGCTGACCCGAGTCCCAGCCCGCGTATCCGGCGAACACCCGCAACCCGCGGACCTTCGGCACCAGCTCGTCGGGGTCGGCGTCCAGATCGACCAGCGCGACCGGGCCGCGAACGGCGATCACGCCGGGCACGTCGTCGGCGTCCTGACCGGTCCGCAACGCGGCCAGGCACAACGCGGTCTTCTTCTCGACCGGGCCGCCGACGAACACCGCCTGCGGCTCCACGACGTGCTGGCCCCAGCTGGGCAGCACGTCGTCGACCGGCACCTCGCTCGGCCGGTTCAGGACGACGCCTAGCGTGCCCTCGTCCCGGTGGTCGATGACGAACACGACGGTTCGCCGGAAGTTGGGATCGAACATCGTGGGGGCAGCGACCAGGAGAGTTCCCGGTTCAACCTCGGCGTCCGGTGGCACGCGCACAATGATCCCACCGCTCGGGAACAAGTGCGGGCCCCGGGCCGTTGGAGATATCGCAGGCACGCTTCCGTGTCCCCCGGGCTCACTGAAGAAACGCCTTTGTGGAATACCGTCCGGCTGGAGCCACACTGCGCAATGCCGCCGAGAGGCGACCGAGCGTGCTTGTGCTGAATGACCCGTTGGCCGCTCCCGCGGCCGGCGGGTCATTCAGCTGTTAGCTCTGTTCGCCCGCGCAAACGATGGTCATGCGTTAGCGGTAAACCCCATATGGCGGTCCGGGTGGACCGTTAGGGTGACGTCGACGACAGCACCACGTTCCCCGGGGGCCTTGTGACCACGCCTGACGACCGAGCGTTCCTTGAGGCACGCAACGCGGCCATGAAGGAACAGGTCGACAGCCTGCTCGACACGTTCCGCAAGCAGACCGAACAGCTGCAGGACGCCCAGCAGGCCGCGGCCGCGGCGACGGCCACCATCACGTCGAAGGACGGCCTGGTGCGGGCCACCGTCGACTCCAACGGTGTGCTGACCCAGCTGGAGTTCGCGCCCCCGGCGTTCGAACGCAGCAGCCCCGCGGCGCTGGCCGCCAGCGTCCTGCAGGTCGTGCGGGAAGGCACCATGCAGGTCAAGCAGCAGGTCGCGGACCTGATGGCGCCGCTGACCGAGGGCATGCCCGACCTGTCGGACCTCGTCGAGGGCGCCCCGTCGCTGGCCGGGCTGATGCCGAAGATGCCCGACTTCAGCGCGGAACAGCAGCAGGCCGCCCAGCCGCAGCGTCCGGAGTCGTTCGAGGACGAGGGGTCGATCTTCGACCAGTCCGAGCGGCAGGCCGCCGCACCGCCACCTCCTCCGCCACCGCCGCCTCCGCCTCCGCCCGCGCCGCCGACCCCGAAGGTGACGCCACGCAGGCGCCCGGACCGCGACGAGGAAGAGGAAGAGCTGCCCGACAGCTGGCTCACCCGGGGTGACCGCTGATGACGTCCGGTGGTGGTTTCACCCTCCGCCCGGACGAGGCGAAGTCCGGTGGCACCCAGCTGAGCACGGCCGCCGACGCACTGGGCCAGATCGGTCAGACGCTGTCCAGTGCGCTGCAGGCGGAGGGCGCCTGCTGGGGCGACGACGAGTCCGGCAAGGAGTTCGCCAAGGACTACGAGCCCGGCGCCCAGGGAGCAGTCGACGCGTTCACGTCGCTGGTGGAGGGCCTGCGCGGCCTCAAGGATCAGGTCGACAAAGCGGTGGCCGGATTCGAGAACACCGAGGAAACCTTCACCAAAGATCTTTCGGTCAAGGACGCCTGACGATGAGGTCGTCCGGCCGCGCACGCGCGAACGCGCTCTGGGGGTAGTGCACCGTGGGTATGGAGATGCCCGACGAGGTCAAGTGGCTGTTGCCCATCGTCGTCGGGGAGAGCTGGCCGGAAGGCGACGAGGACAAGCTGCGCAACCTGCGCGACGCCTGGCACGCCGCGGCCGAGGCCATCCCCGGTGTCACGGACACCGCCACCCAGGGCGCGTCCCAGGTTCTCGGCGCGTGGACCGGTGACGGCGCGAAGGCCTTCGAGGACACCTGGAAGAAGTTCGTCGAGGGCGACGAGGCCTACCTGAAATCGCTCGCCGAGGCCTGCAAGGCACTCGGTGACGCGTGTGACTCGACGGCGCTGGACGTCGAGTACACGAAGTACATGATCATCGCGTCGCTGATCATGCTCGCCATCTCGATCGCCAGCATGATCGCCGCGGCCGCGGTGACGTTCGGTGGCTCGACGGCCGGTATCGCGCCCGCGCAGATCGCCACCAGGGTCACCGTCCAGATGATCTTCCGGCAGCTGCTGCAGAAGCTGATGCAGCAGGGCTTCAAGAAGGTCGCCAAGGAGGTCCTCGAGCAGGTCCTCAAGAAGATCACCAAGGAAGTACTGCAGAAGCTCGGCAGGCGGCTGGCCATCGAGGTCGGTACGAACGTCGCGACCGGTGTCGCGCTGGACGCGGGCATCCAGGGTCTGCAGATGGCCTCCGGTGACCGCAAGTCGTGGGACTGGGGCAAGACGAAGGACGGCGCCATCGGCGGCGCGGTCGAGGGCGTGGTCGGGGGCCTGGGCCCGGACGGGCCGGCCCGTAACATCGCAGGCAGCGCGGGCGGGCAGGTCGCCGAGGGGATCGCGCGCGGCGCCGTCCGGGGCGCTGCCGAAGGTGCCGCGACGACCATCGGCGAAGCCGCCGTCACCGGCAACCTCGACGAGCTGTCCGCTGGCGACATCGCCAAGGGCGCGTCCGGCGGTGCGTTCGACCGCGGCATCGGCAGCGGCACCGAGGCCATCAAGGGCCTGCGGGACCTGAACACGCCGGACGCGGACCCGGTCAACACCCCGTCCTCGGACCCCTCGCCGTCCTCCACGCCGGATTCGTCGTCCGACTCGCCCAGCCGCTCCAGCACGCCCGAGCCGAGCACGGCCTCCGCGCCGGCGCCGTCCAGTTCCTCCTCGTCGCCGGGGCCGTCCGGCAACGGTGGCGGTGGCGACTTCGGGCCGTCCGGCGGTTCGCAGCCGGACAACACGCCCAGCGCGCCGCGTTCGTCGGACGCCGTGTCGTCCGCGTCGGCGCCGACTCTGGACCGCACCGAGAACGGTGGTGGTCCCACCCCGGCGGCGACACCCACGTCGGCGCCGTCGTCGCCCGCGCCGTCGTCGTCCTCGGACGGCGGCGGGCAGCAGAGCCAGAGCAGTGGTCAGCAACAGGGCATGGCCGCGATGGGCGGGCAGAGCCCCGCCGCGGCGTCGGCCGGTGGCGCGCCGTCGCCCGGTGGCGGTGCGACGCCGTCGGCCGGTTCGAGCGGTGGCGGCTTCGGCTCGGCGTCGTCCAGCCCCAGCCCCAGCCCCAGCTCCGGTGGCTTCGGCAACTCGACCCCGCCGCCTGGCGGTGGTGGCCCCACGCCGGGCGGGTACGGCCCTCAGCCGGGTGGACCCGCCCCCGGCGGACCGGCGCCGAGTGGGCCGCCGCCCGGTGGTGGCGGTCCCACCCCGAACGGCCCGGCACCCAGCGGACCGGCGCCGGGTGGTCCCGCACCGGGTGGCTACGGTCCGTCCCCCGGCGGTCCCGCCCCGGGTGGCTACGGCCCGTCCCCGGGTGGCGGCCAGGGCCCGGGCGGCTACGGCCCTCAGCCCGGTCCCGGCGGGTACGGACCGCCGCCCGGCAACTACAGCCCGCCCCAGGGCGGCAACCGGCCGAACGACAACGTGTCGGCTGCAGGCTTCGTCCCCGGCGCGCCCGGCGGCATGCCCCGCCACGACGGCCCGGCTCCCGGCGCTCCGCGGACCGACGGCCCGCCGCCGATGCAGCAGGGCGGCCCGCCGCCCGGTGGTGGCTACCCCCCGCCGCCTCCGCAGCAGGGTGGCCCCGGTCCCCGGCCCAACCAGGGCGGCCCGCGTCCGCCCCAGGGACCGCCGCCACCGCAGGGCCCGCCGCCCAACCGGCGCGGGTTCGAGCCCGTGCGCGGCGACCTCTGGCAGAACCAGCCGGGGCAGCCCGGCCCGGGACGCCAGGGACCACCGCGTGGCCCGATGCCGCCGCAGGGCGGCCAGCCGCCGTACCCCGGCCAGCAACGCCCGCCGCAAGGCGGCCGTCCGCCGCAGGGCTACCAGCCCGGTCCCGCCGGACCGCGGCCGCAGGGCCCCACGCCGCCGCCACCGCCTGCGGGGCGTCCGCAGCGGGGTCCGCAGGACTTCAACCCGTGGCAGAAGCCCGACCCCAACGCGCCGCCGCGCATCCCCGACCAGCGGCAGGGCCAGCAGGCGGGTCCGCCGGTGACGCGTCCGGATCTGCGCGAACCGGCTCCGGACCGCGGCACGCCGCCGCCCGCGGACAAAACGCCGGAGCCGCCGAAGGCACCGGAACCACCGAAGACCCCGGAGGTCTCGGAGGTCCCGGAAACGCCTGCGGCGAAGGAAGCGGACGTCCCGAAGCAGGACCGGTCCGACCAGGTGCCGTCCTCGGACCTGCCCCGGGTCGACGAGCCGTACGTGAAGCCCGGCTACCGCTCACCGGACCACTCCGACATCGACGCGCTCGACCAGGCGCTGGTCAACAAGGGCAAGGAGCCGAACCCGGAGACCGGCGCGCTGCGGCACGAGGAACTGCGCGTACGTGCGCAGGAAATGCGTGCCGAGGCGAAGTCGCCCGCCGTGCGCCGGATGTCCGACGACGGTGCCTACGCGATCGGCGCCTACGCCGTCTCCGACTACTTCGGCGACATGAACTGGGCGATGCGTAACGGCAAGGACCTCGACAAGTGGACCAAGGTCGCCGGCGCGCTGACCTCGGGTCTCAACGAGCTGCCGCCGCACCAGGGCCGCACCGTCCGGACCTGGGGCAAGTCCGGCAACGCGGAGAAGGCCGCGATCGACGCCGCGCATTACCCGGTCGGCGGAGTCGTCGTCGAGCACCAGTTCGGCAGCTCGTCGGCGGTCGACGCGGACAACCCGAACCCGGTGCTGCCCGGCAAGGTCGAGCTGTGGGTCAACGGGCTGTCCGGCCGCGACATCACCGACCTCGCGGTCATCAAGAAGGAACGTGAGGTCCTCTACCAGCCGGGTACGCAGCTCTACGTCACCCGCAACGAACTCGTCGAGAAGCCGCTGCTGGACTCCGAGGGCAACCCCAAGCTCGACGAGAACGGCAACCCCCGGACCCACATGGTCCACGTCATCGAGGCCGACGAGATCGGTCCCGGCGACCCGCGGTACCTGGACCCGGAGACCGTCAAGCAGAAGATGGACGAGCGGCGGGACCGCACCGCCGAAGAGGCCGCGCAGCCGCGCAGTGGTTTCGCCCTCGAGACCACCCTGGTGAACGCGGACGGCACGGTCAAGGAGACGCCGGACCCCACCCCGGACACCCAGCAGCCGGACACCACGGTCGACACCGACGCCGGAAGTCCGCGGACCGAACGTCCGGAGGCGGGCTGGCAGGAGCTGGCCAGGGCGACCAATCCGCCGGGCGTGGCTGCCATCCACGCCGGAACCGCCGATTCGCCGCACCAGGGCGTCAACTTCCTCCGGGAGGAGATGCCGGAGATCGCGCGTGCCAACGGCCTGAAGTACTACGGCAAGGACGCGCTGGCCGAGGGCTACCAGACCAACTCCAGCCGGTCGGTCGTGGCGTTCGAGGAACGGTTGCAGGGCCAGGACAGCACTGCCGAGCCGGTCAAGCCGGGCGACGTCGACAGGACGGGCAGCCTCGACTACGTCAAGGACAAGCTCGGCGGCGAGTGGCGTAGCCACGGCACCGACTACGACGCGGCGCTGCAGCAGCTGGCCGACCGGCCGGTGGGTTCGCGGTCGGTCATCGCCGTCGAGCACATCGCGCCGGCGGACCCCGCCAGGGGCCTGCCCGAGCGGCCGGTGACGCAGATGTTCACCGCGGTCAACACCGAGCACGGCCTCGCACTGGTCGACCCGATGAGCAACCGGCTCGCCACGCTGCCGCATCCGGCGACCGACGTCAGCACGCTGCCCTACGGCGGCCCGGACCGGACCACGGACACTCCTGCGACCGCGGACACCACCACCGACCAGCCGGTGGCCGACCACGCCGAGAGCACTCCGGAAGCTCCCGAGGTGGCGTCGAACCCGATGCGCGACGACGACTTCGTCGCCGGCGACGCCGATCACGAGGCCCTGGAGAAGGCCTGCTCGAAGGACAACGCCGACCGGTACGCCGAGATCGAGGATCTCGCGCAGCGCAAGCTGGACAAGGACGCCGCCAGCGAGAACCCGACGCTGGGGAACCTGGAGCGCAGGGACGCGGCGGCGATCTACGCCTACACCGGGCACGAGCTGTACGACACCAACAACGACGTCATGCGGCACGGCGAAACCCACCAGAGCTTCGCCGACGCCGAGGCGACGTCGCGGGCCATCGCGTCCGCGCTGAACAAGCTGGATCCGCACGTCGGACCGCTGTTGCGGGGCGTCGACACCGGTGGCGACCCGGTTCTGGCCAAGGCCATCGCCGACCACTACCAGGCCGGCAAGACCACCGCGGAGCCGACGTTCACCAGCGCGTCGAAGGTCGACCGCCCCGGTCAGCGGTCGAAGTTCGGTGACGACGTCGAGATCCACATCGAGTCGAAGACCAGCAGGGACATCTCGAAGATCTCGCAGAACCCCGGCGAGAACGAGGCGCTGTCGAAGCCGGAGACGCAGTACCACTGCGTCGAGAAGTACCAGGAGGAGATCCCGGGCAGCGGTGGCCGGAAGAAGTGGGTCATCAAGCTGGAGGAAGTCCTTCCCGGCGATCCGCGCTATCTCGAGCCCGCCGACGCACGCCAGGAGCTCGAAGCCCGGCGCGAGCGCTACCGCAACGACAGGCCGCTGTTCGAGGCCGCGGCGGCGAAGTCGCCGTTCGACAGCCTCACCACGCTGACCGCGGACGGCAGCCCCAAGCCGGAGTCGAGCACGCCGGCGAAGTCGGTGAGCGACCTCCTCGACCCGGAAGGGAAGAACAAGGCCCAGTCCGAGGCGCCGCCGGCGCAGCCGTCGAGGTCGATCGCCGACATTCTGGCCGAGCGCACCGAACGCGCGGAGACCGAGGCGCCCGCGCAGCGGACCGCCGAGGACCTCACGCCGCCGTCGCGGGAGGACATCCCGCCGCAGCAGCCCGAGGCCAAGCCGGAACCCGAGCCGGAGGCGAAGCCCGAGCCGGAGCCGGAGAAGGCCGCCGAGCCGCAGCCGGAGGAGACGCCGGACAGCGACACCGGCGACACCGGCGAGCAGCCGGACGAGGGCAAGGCCGAGCCGGAGCTGCAGCACGTCGGGCCGGATCTCGGCGAGCTCGGCGACCGCGACTGGTCGCCGCTGGCCAGGTCGACCAACCCGCCCGGCGAGCCGGCGATCCACTTCGACACGGCCAACCCCGCGCAGGCCGCGAAGTACATCGCCGAGCGGCACCCCGCGTTGCTCGGCACGAACCCGCACTTCAACGACCCCGGTGCGTGGGACGCCGGTTACCAGACCAACTGCACCAGGGCGACCGTGGTGCACGCGCTGCGGCAGATGGGTATCGACGTCTCGACGATCCCGCTGACGCCCGAGCAGATGCGCAGGCTCGGTTCGCTCGACTTCGTGGCCGAGGGGCTGGCCGTCGATGCCAACGGCTGGAAGCCGCACAACGGCTACGACGACCTGATCCGGCACATGCGCAACGAGCCGTTCGGTTCGCGGGCCATCGTCGCCGTGCAGACCCCGGACGGCCGTGGCGGTCTGATCGGGCACGTCGCCGAGGTGGTGAACACCAAGGAGGGCGTGGCGTTCATCGACCCGCAGAGTGGCAGCCTCATGCGCCTGCCGCACCCCGCGGCGACGCTGCGAACGCTGTCCTACGACCCGGCCGCGGCCGCTCAGTCCTATCTGGACGGTAACCCGGCGTCGAACTCCGCCGTGGTCAAGCCGAACCAGGCGGGGCCGGACACGACCCAGCCGGTGCGGGCACCCGGGCAGCAGCCGTCGCAGTCACCGCACCCGTGGCACCCGCCTGCCCAGCAGTCGCCGTCGCCGCACCCCTGGCACCCGCCCGCGCAACAGCAGCAGGCCCCGCCGCCCCCGCCTCCGCCGAGGCCGGACCCGCGGCAGCAGTGGATGCGCCCGAACGACCCGCGCCAGCAGTGGATGCAGCCGCCGAACTACGGCGCCGGTCCGTCCCGCATCGGGCCGGACGGCCGGCCGGTGCCCGCGGTGTCGCAGGACATCGGCACGCCGGAGCACGCCCAGGGTGGCTTCGGCGGCCCGACCGACCGTGGCCCGGAGGACGCCGGCACGCCGCAGCAGGTGACCCCGGAGCAGCGGGCCAAGGTGGAGGAATACCTGGCGCGGGACAAGGTCCAGGAGTCGCTCGCCCGCTGGCAGGCGGAGACCGACCGGGCGATCGCCGAGGGTCAGAAGGTTTCGCTCACCAATCCGGCCGAGGTTCTGCGGGACGCGATGCTCGCGGACCCGCGGCTGACCGAGATCATGACCTCGCGCAATGCCGAGTACCTCGAGAAGTCGCTGCTGACCAGGCCGAAGACCATGCTCAGCCTGCTGCAGCACCCGGAGTCACTTCCGATCCTGCGTGAAGCCGTGGAGGAGGTCGCGGCCGGAATCGACAGCGGTTCGCTGGACCGCACCCCGCCGGTCGTCGAGATCACGCCGCTGACGGAGGCGCAACTGAAGGCGGCTGAGCCCGTCGACGCCGCAGCACGTAGCGCCACGAAGGCCGATCGGTATCAGGTGCCGTTCGACGGCAAGAACCTGTACGACAGGGACAACCCCGAGAAGGCTGATTACCAGGAGAAGTTGAAGAAATACCTGGACGCCCGTTACGACGATCACAAGGTCGCGCAGAAGCGGCTGACCCAGATCGCCACGGACATCGCGGGCGCGATCTCCCAGGACGCCATCGCGAAGGGCAGGGAACAGCCGAAGGAACGCGGCCGGGCCTGGGACAAGATCAAGAACGATTACGATGGCGACGCCGCGCAGCTGACGGACCTTACCGGTGTCTACATCCAGTTCGACTCCGTCGCCCAGGTGTACAGCGCACTGGCCGCAGTCAGTAGCCATCCGGAACTCGAAATCGTCAAGTTCAAGGACCGGTTCGCCAATCCGCAGGGCAGTGGGTACCGCGATCTTCAGATGAACGTCCGAATGGAGCCGAACAACCACATCGCCGAGTTCCGCCTACACCTCAAATCGCTCGACGCGGTCAGCGAGTACGAGCATGCGCTGTACGAGGTACGCAGAGACATCGAGTCGCTCGCCGTGGACGAGGGCAGGGTCCGAAAGAACGAGAAGGGGGAGGACGAGGCGGTGCTGACCCCGGAGGAGAACGCTCTGGCCGTGGCACTGCTCGAGCGTGAGCAGGAGTTGTTCTGGAAGGCGCTGCAGACCGGGCTACCGGAGAACATGAGGAGAAACACCGATGGCGGCGAATAAGCTTCCAGTCCCCCTCTACTTCGAGTACTACAACAAGACCTTCCGGATCGACGAAACACCTGATGGAGGGCTGATCGGGCGCCTCTACAACCGGTCCACCGGGCGTTTCGAACCGCGCACCGACCTGATCCACAAGGTGCTGTTCGCCACCAGTACTCCGGAGATCAGCCGGCTCAACGAGAACGATTTCATCGACGAAACCGAGCAGAACCGCGCCATGGACCTGCGTGGTGACGGGCCGATCTTCGCACTATACGAGACCATCGACGGACTGTACGACCAGGCGAAAAGCGAGAACAGGCCACTCGGCCCGGACGAGCTCGCGCTAATGGCCAGCCTGCGCAAGCGGACGTTCCGCATGTGGGAGGAAGAGTTCGCCCGCCGGGACGCGGGTGAACCGCCCTCGTTCGAGTACCGCTCCGAGCTGGACCGCTGACATGGCGCAACTTCCAGTACCCCTCTACTTCGAGTACTACAAGCGCACCTACCGGATCGACCGAACGCCCGACGGGGGGCTGACCGGTTACCTCTACAACCGGTCGACCGGTGGTTTCGACCGACGCGCCGACTTGATCCAGAAGGTGCTCTTCGCCACGAGCAACCCGGAGATCAGCCGACTCGACGAAGACGAGTTCATCGACGAAACCGAACGGATCCGTGCCCACTACCTCCACGGTGACGGGCCGATCTTCGCACTCTACGAGACCATCGACGGGCTCTACGACCAGGCGAAAAGCGAAGGAAGACGCCTCGATCCCGAGGAAGGCGCGCTCGTGGACAGCCTGCGCAAGCGGACGTTCCGGATGTGGGAGGAGGAGTTCGCGCGCCAAGCGGCGGGCGAGCCGCCCTCGTTCGAGTACAGGTCAGATGTAGGCGGCTGACCATGACACTCACCAAGTTTCCTCGGTACTACGAGTACTACGCCAAGACTTTCCGGATCGACGAGACTCCGGACGGTGGCATGGTCGGCTACCTGCACAACTGGGACACCGGACGCTTCGACCAGCGCACCGACCTGATCGACAAGGTCCTGTTCGCCACGAGCACCCCCGACATCAGCCGACTCGACGAAGACGAGTTCATCAGCGAGACCGAAAGCAACCGATCTCGCTACCTGTCCGGTGATGGGCCGATCTTCCCCCTTTACGAGACCATCCGGGCGCTCTACGCCGCGGCGAAGAGTGAAGGACGTCGACTCACCGCGGAGGAATGGGCGCTGGTGATGAACCTCCGCCGCCGAACGATTCGCATGTGGGAGGACGAGTTCGCCCGCCAAGCCGCAGGTGAACCGCCCTCGTTCGAGTACCGCTCCAAGTGGGACCGGTGACCATGGCACTCACCAGGTTCCCGATGTACTTCGAGTACTTCGCGCGAACTTTCCGGATCGACGAAACACCTGACGGCGGCATGGTCGGTTACCTGTACAACTGGCGTACCGGTGGCTTCGACCCACGCACGGACCTCATCGACCGGGTGCTGTTCGACATGGGTCACCCGGAGATCAGCACGCTGTCCGCTCGGGACTTCGCCGACGAGACCGAACGCAACCGCATGCGCGACTTGCGCGGCGACGGACCGATCTTCGCCCTGTACGACACCATCCGCGGCGTGTACGCACAGGCCAAGGCAGAGGGGCGGCGGCTCACCGAGCAGGAAGCGGACCTAGCTCATGCCCTGCGGCAGCGCACGTTCCGGATGTGGGAGGAGGACTTCGCCCGCCAAGCCGCGGGAGAGCCTTCGTCCCTCAACTACCGGTATGACCCGAACGGCTGACCATGGCACTCACCACGTTCCCGCGGTACTACGAGTACTACAAGAAGACCTTCCGGATCGACGAGACTCCGGACGGTGGCATGGTCGGTTACCTGCACAACTGGGACACCGGACGTTTCGATCAGCGCACCGACCTGATCGACAAAGTGCTGTTCGCCACCAGCAATCCGGAGATCAGCCGGCTCGACGAAGACGAATTCCTCGACGAGACCGAACGCAAGCGGGCCAGCTACCTGCAAGGCGATGGACCGATCTTCGCACTCTACGAGACCATCAACGGGCTCTACGCTGCCGCGAAGAGCGAGGGACGTCGGCTCACCGCGGAGGAATGGGCGCTGGTGATGAGCATCCGCCGCCGAACGTTCCGCATGTGGG
This sequence comes from Amycolatopsis suaedae, assembly GCF_004214935.1. Taxonomy (GTDB): domain Bacteria; phylum Actinomycetota; class Actinomycetes; order Mycobacteriales; family Pseudonocardiaceae; genus Amycolatopsis; species Amycolatopsis suaedae. The sequence goes on along the minus strand of NZ_SFCC01000002.1, from coordinate 112,866 downwards.
ACGAGGAGTTCGCCCGCCAGGACGCGGGTGAACCTCCTTCGTTCGCGTACCGGTCAGATCTGAGCGGGTGACCTGTGGCGCGATATAGGTTCCCGATGTACTTCGAGTACTTCCACCGGACGTACCGAATCGACGAAACGCCCGAGGGCGGCATGGTCGGTTACCTGTACAACTGGGACACCGGCGGATTCGACCCACGCACAGACATCATCGACCGGGTGCTGTTCGACATGGGGCACCCGGAGATCAGCACACTGTCCGCCGAGGAGTTCGCCGACGAGACCGAACGCAACCGCATGCGCTACTTCGACGGCGATGGACCGATCTTCGCCCTGTACGACACCATACGAGGGCTGTACACACAGGCCAAGGAGGAGGGACGAGAGCTCACCGACCAGGAAGCGGACCTGGTGTACGCCCTGCGGCAACGCACCTTCCACATGTGGGAGGAGGACTTCGCCCGCCAGGCCGCGGGTGAGCCTTCCTCCGTCAACTACTGGTATGACTCGAACGGCTGACAGATGACGCGACAGGGGGAGCAGGGCGTCCGCGAGCAGAAGCCGCACCACGGCGAGTTCGCGGGATACCTGCTGCGTACCTATGCCAGGTACAAGGACGAGACGTTCCTCGTCGGCGACTTCACGCCGCCGGCCTACGCACTGACCTGGACCGGGCAGGACCCGCAGCTCGCGGCGGTGCTCGGCGTGGGCCCGGAGGGGGCCGACTCGGCACGTCCCGAGCAGCTGACCGCGCTGTGGCAGGTCCGTGTCGACACGGCCGACGAGCTGCCGGCGGCGACGAAACTGACCGAGGACGAGGAGCGGGAACAGCTCATCGTCGTCGGGCAGCTGCTGCACCGGCTGCTGACCGAGACCGAGCACACCGACGCACAGCGGCTGGTCGTGGAGTTCCGCCAGCTCGACCGCTACGCCGAGCTGGAGCTGACCACCCGCTCCGACGCCGAGACGCTGTACTGGTCGGCGCCGCCCGAGCTGAGCGGCATGCTGGCGCAGCTGCGGGCAGGCCGCTACGAGCCGGGCCGGGGCACCTGGTTGCGGGCCACCTACGTGCTGAGCAGGGACGGTTCGTTCGACGTCGACTTCGACAACGACTCCGAGCCGGCCTGGCGGACCGCCCCGGACACCGCCGCGCACGCCGCCGAGCTGGCCCGGTTCCCCCGCGAGGACGAGCACGTGCCGCTGTGGTGGCGTCGACGGGCGGGGCTGCCGCTGGCCGTGGTGTTCCAGCACGCGCGGATCGTCGACGCCTACAGCGAGGGCGCACCACCGGTCGTCGACCGGCCGCCGCTGCCCGACGGCGAGGCCGAGAAGGTCCTGGGTTACCTCGACGCCGCCCAGCCGGTGCTGGTCGGCGACCAGCCGGGGCCGGACATCTTCGCGCTGGACCAGCCGCCGGACGTCCCCGAGCGCTACCTCACCGACGGGCTCTGGATCTGGCATGCCTCCGTGCCGTACTACCTGCGCAAGTACGGCCTGCCGCCGGACCCGGACTTCCTCGCCCACGTCCGCGCCCGCGACTACCGGCTCGGCTACGTCGACCGGGTGATCCGGCTGACGGCAGCGGCCGAGCTGCTCGGCCAGCCCCGGCCTGCGGCCAACCAGTACGAGCCGGAGACCACCCCGGACGCGACGCCGAACGCCGGTGACCTGCTGGCCACGTTGCGGCAGCGCCTCGGCGAGTACGGCGTTCCCGACTCGGCCTACCGGCTCGGCACTGCCGAGCCCGGCGTCCCCTCGCTGCACCACACGGGCACGCACTGGGAGGTCGACGGGGTGCGGTTCGACCGGCTCGCCGACGCCACGACCCACCTACTGGGCACCCTGCTGACCGAACCGGCCACGGGTGACGAGCCGGTCGACTGGCCGGTCCGGCCCGCCGAGGGTGAACCCGGCCTGGAGACGCTGGGCGCCAAGCGGCTGGTCCGGCTGCCCGCCGGCACGGTGCTGGTGCGGTTCGGTGCCGAAACCGGCAACGTGCTCTACGCCGATGGCGTACGGTTTCCCATGACCTCGCTCCCGCTGGACGCGGAGCACACGCGGCGCCGCTACCGGCTGACGCGCGCGCTGTACGCGGTCACCGGTGTCGCCCACCCGGTGGACGCCCTGCCCGGCGGCGCGGTCGCGTACGTACTGCCGAAGACCATCGTCGAGCACCTCGCCGACGCGAGCCTGGAAGGACTCAGCTGAGTGGAAGCGGCTGAAGCGATCGCCAAGGTCGACGAATGGCTCCGGGAGGGAGCCGACGGCGACGAGCCAACCGTCGGGGTGGACCGGGACAACGTCCACCGGATCCCCGAGGGCTGGTCGGTGCCGTACAACACGCTCAAGTACCTGGAGACCGGCGAGTTCACCGCCAGCCTGTTCCCGATGCCGTACGTCCTGGTCAGGGAGCCGCAGGGCGACCTACGGCACGCCAACCCGCAGCCGGGTGGCATCAGCATCCCGATCCAGTGGCGGTCCAGGGAGTACTGGGGCGAGTTCGTCGACCCCGAGTTCCGCGACGCCGGGATCGGTGACATCGGCGTCCCGGAGCGGGCGGTGGCGGGCTACTACCGCGTCGTACCGGGACAGGGACGCACCGGCGAGGAGCGGGCCAACCCCGGCTACCTGCCCGGTCCGGTCCGCCGTGGCATGCCCCGGCCGATCAGCGAGGTGGAGTGGCTGCTGGCGTGCCGCCTCAACGGCTGGATCGACCACGAGACGATGGTCGTCGGCGTGTCGGCGCGGCGGGTGTTCGTCCCGCTGCTGGAGGACGGATCGCTCGACCTCTCCCACGTACGCGACCGCGACGGCGTCCGCGAGCTGGACGTCTACACCTCGTCGGAACGGCTGCGCGCGGGAACGCGCCACTGGCGGCACGTCGACGTCCGCAAGCTGCTGGAGGACGAGCCCGCGACGACCTTCTACGTCTACGGCTGCCCGCCCTACCTGCAGAAGATCACCGCGGCTGAGCTGACCGGTGTACTGGAACGGTTCCCGTACACCGCGCCGATCGTCGACGAGGTCGCGGCCGCGCCGGAGGTCTCCGACGGCCTGACTCGCCTGGCTGCCGAGGCCGCGGAGCGGCTCGGCGTCGATGAGCCGGTCGGGAAGCCCATCGGGCCGGCCGAGAAAGCCAGGCAACGCGGCTTCACGCTCACCGAACGCGAGTGCCAGCTCACCGTCCTCGGCTGGACGTGGGAGAGGTTGCACAAGCGGGCCGGCGGGGTCCGCTGGCCGGACAACCTCGCCGCGAACGGGCTGATGCCCTGGTACGACGACGACGGCAAGGTCGTCCCGGTCACCGACCGGTTCGGCAAGTACTTCTTCTACGGCTACCCCGGCTTCCGCTACGGCTGGCAGCGGGTGGCAGGCGCGTACGCCGGGTTCGCGCTCGGCGAGGCGCTCGGGTCGACCGTCGACGGCCTGACCAGGGCGGAGATCGAGCAGCGGTTCGGCGCCCAGGGGCTCACCGAGCTGGTCCCCGAGCCGGATCAACCCGCGCGGCTCGGTCCGCTGACGCAGCGGCTGCTGTTCCTGACCGAGGGCGTGATCCGCAGCCCGCACCGGGAGAACCCCGAAGCCCACGCGCAGTTCGCCCCGGCGGCGGCCCGCGGGCTGCTGCGCTGGCTACGGACCCAGGGCGAGCCCGCCCCGGTCGAGGACGACGGCTGGCTGATCAAGGTCTCCGGCCTGCACGCCAAGCGCGATCCCGACCCGGCGGAGCTGGACGCGATCCGCCGCCTGGCCGTCGAGGAGCCGGGCACCGGAACCGGACCGGCCGCACTGCTGGCCGCGATGCCCGGTGTACTCACCGCCGGTGGGCCGGACACCGCCCTGCCCGGCGGGGTCACCGCCGCGACGCGGACGCTCGCCGGCCTCACCCACCAGCAGGGCTTCGATCTCGACGCCGCCGGCTACCTGGCGCTGGTGTTCGAGAAGGCGTTCACCAAGGACCCGGTCGCCTCGCCGCTGTGGGCCTGCGGACGCGAAGCGGTCGCCGGAGCCGGGGAGGAACTCACCGCCCTGGTCGACGAGACGCTGCCCGCGTTGAACCGGCCGGGCCTGCGGGAGCTGCGTGATCCCGAGTCGCTCGGCGCCGGGCGCGACACGCGCACCGTGCTCGGCCAGGTGATCGCAGCGGTCGCCGGGTTCGAGAACTACCCGGAGGACGCCTTGCTGCGGGCGGTCAACCACTCCGGGCGCAGCGCGCTGACCGGCGCGCTCGCCGGCGCGCTGATCGGCGCGTACCACGGCATCCCCGGCCTGCCTCAGCACTGGCTGAGCAAGCTGGAGCTTCGTTACCTCGTGCAGAACCTGGCCACCGACGCGTTCTGGCATTTCGAGCGGACGTCGCCGGTGTTCGACAGGCCGGAATGGGCAAGGCGGTACCCGCGACGATGAACCAGCTGACCGCAGAGCAGGCCATCAGCCGCGTCGAGACGTGGTTGCGTGAGCACCCCGACGGCGACCGCACGGTCGGTCCGTCGGCGCTGCGCGTACGCACCGAGCACGTCGTCCGCAGCGGCAAAGGATGGGCGGTGCCGTACAACGCGGCGGCCTACCTCGACCGCACCGACATCGGCAAGGGCCTGTTCCCGACGCCGGTGCTGTTCGTTCCCGACGACGGCGGCGAGCCGCGGCACTTCGCCGCGGCCATGACCCCACCCGAACCGGAACCGGTTCCGGTCGTCGACCCGGAGTTCGACCCGGCGTTGCTGCCGTGGCTGGACGAGACGCCGGAGTGGGCCGTCATGTACTGGACCGAGCCCACCGGCGAAATCAGGAAGAACCCGAAGTACCACACGGGTCCGCGGTGGCGAGGTCTGCCGGAGGCACGGACCACGGCGGAGAAGCTGTGGCACTACAAGATCGTCGACTGGCTGACCGAGGACCAGTTCCTGCGCCAGCTCGCCGACACCGAGCTGCTGTTCCTGGTCGACGACAACGGTGAGTACCTCGCCGACGTCCGGCACCGCGTCCTGGCCTACACCTCGTCGCAGCAGATCCCGCCGGACGTCACCCGCTGGCGGCGAGCCACCCCGCGGCAGGTGTGGCAGCGGCAGAACGAGATCACCGGCGACCAGCCCGCGTGGCTGGAGCTGAACCTGAACCGTCCGGGTGGCGAGCGGCTGACCACGCTCGGGCAGTACATCAACGGGACGAAGGCACCGGACTCGCCCGCGCCCGTCGACGAGGTGTCGCCCGAGGTCAGCGCCCCGGTCACGGAAGCGGCGACGGCACTGGCCGCGGAGTTCCAGCTCGACCCGCCACGCGTGCTGTCCGGCACGCTGCCGTCGGTGGCTGCCGTCGCCCGCCGGTACGGCTACGAGCTGACCACCGAGGAGTGCCTGAGCTACGCGCGTGGCTTCGCCATCCGCTTCCGCAACCTGCGCGCACCACACACCGGCGCCACCCCGGAGTGGCCCGAGGACCTGTGGGCGAACGGACTGGTCGCCCACATCGACTCGGCCGGCAAGCCGAACCCGGTGCCGTGGACGTTCGGCAAGTTCCCGGTCCAGCCGCTGCCCGTGGAGGGCAGCAACTACGCCTGGAACCGGGTGCTCGGCGCCTACATCGGGTTCGCGCTCGGCGACTCGATCGGCACGGTGTTCGACGAAGCCGGGGCGTGGAACGGCGAGCCCCTGCCGCGTGGCGGGCTCACCCGGCAGGCGCTGTTCCAGACCGAGGCCGTGATCCGGGGCATCCCGCCGGTCAACGAGACGGCGACCGTGCCTGCCGCGCTGCCCGCGGTCGGGCGGCCGGAAGGCTGGCTGAACGCGGTCACCGCGGGAACCGGGCCGGCACCACAGGAGTACTCGACGCTGCTGGCCACCGCGCTGGCGGCCACCACAGCGGGTGGCACTCCTGTCGACGGCATCGACCTCGCCTACGTGCAGGCCGTCGCCCGCGAGCTGATCGGCGCCGCGGCCGGACCCGAGCTGACCGAGGACGTCGACCTGCTGGTGACGCTGCTGCACATGCTGTTCCGCCGGGACTCCGGCGCCGGCCTGGAAGTGCCGCCGTCACCGATGTTGCAGGTCCTCCTGCTGATGAGGGACGAACCGGACGGCTCACCGCTGCGTGCCCGGCTGAAGGCCGTTGTCGACATGCGGGTGAACCGCGCCGCGAACCGGTCCGAGCAGATCGAGACGCTCGGCGACGGCAGGACTCCGCGGTCAGTACTGGACCGTGCGTTGTTCGCCGTGCTGGCCGAGGGGACCGACCCACGCGCGGCACTGCGGCTGGCGGCGGGCCAGTCCGGCCGCTCGTCGGTGACGTGCGCGATCACCGGCGCGCTGCTCGGTGGCTGCTACGGGGTGCCCGGCCTGCCCGCCGACTGGGTCGCCCTGCTGCCGCACCTCGGGCTGATCGACAACATCGCCGAGGACGTGTTCCGGTACTTCCACCGCTTCGGCGTCGGCCGCGAGCCGGACCGGCAGGCCGACTGGCAGAAGCGTTACCCGAAGGCGTACTGACGTGGCCGGTGACCACTGGCTCAGCGACAACGACCTCGGCGTGCTGTCCCGGCTGCTCGAACGACAGCGGCAACTGAACGACGCACCGCCGCCGCTGCGCGAGCCCGACGAGGTGATGCGGGTCGAGCTGTACCTGGCCACCGACCGCAAGGGCAGGCGTTACCTGACCAGGCAGCCCACCGTCGACGCCGATCCGGAGACGCTGCGGCCGGCCAAGGCGTGGACGCCGTATCCACCGCCTCCGCCGTTGCCGCCCGGACCGGAAACGACCCAGCCGGTGCGGGTCGCCGCTCCCGCCGCACTCGGACCCGTCTCCAGGGAGAAGTGGCGGGGCAGCCTGCTCGCCGGCGCGGTGGGTGACGCGCTCGGGGCGCCGATCGAGTCCAAGCCGATGGACCGCATTCGCCAGGCCACCGGCCCGGAGGGGCTGACCGACTACATCGCCGACTACGACGGCGTCGGCCGGATCACCGACGACACCCAGATGACGCTGTTCACCCTGGACGGGCTGATCCGCGAGCGGCACCGGCGACTGGTCACCGGACAAGGCGACATGTCGACAATGCGGCTTTCGCTGCAGCTGGCCTACCAGCGCTGGCTGCACACGCAGGGCGTGCCATGGGAGAAGGCACGCGGACCGCGCGACACCACCGCTGAGCCGGACGGCTGGCTGATGGGGATCAAGGACCTGTTCCGCCGCCGTGCCCCCGGTGCCACCTGCTTCTTCGCGTTGAAGGGCTACGGCGCGACCGGCGAGATCGGCACGTTCACCCACACCCTGAACAACTCCAAGGGCTGCGGCGGGGTCATGCGGGCGGCGCCTGCCGCACTGTGGTCGGACGACCCGGCCGAGGTCTTCGAGGTCGGTGCCGCGGCCGCCGCGCTCACGCACAGCCACCCCAGCGGCTACCTGTCCGCAGGTGCGCTCGCGGTGCTCGTCCACCACCTGGTCCGCGGGGCCGACCTGCACCAGGCACTCGACGGTGCGCGCACCCAGCTGGTCCGCTGGAACGGGCACGAGGAGCAGTCCGGCGCGCTCGACGCGGCCGTCGCGCTGGCCGGACGGGGCAAGCCGACCCCGGAACTGGTCGCCCAGCTGGGCCGCGGCGGCGTCGGCGAGGGAGCGCTCGCCATCGCCGTCTACGCGGCGCTGGCCACCGACAACCCCAACGCCGCGCTGCTGGCGTCGGTCAATCACGACGGGGACAGTGACTCCACCGGTTCGATCTGCGGCAACATCGTGGGCGCGTGGTACGGGGAGGGGGCCATCCGGCCGGACTGGCTGGAGAAGCTGCAGCTCCGCACGGTGGTCGAGACGGCGGCCGAGGACGCGCTGGCCGTGTTCACCGATGTGGGCGACACCGACTGGCGGCACCGCTACCCGCTGCCGTGACGCACCCGGCTAGATTTGTGCGGGCTGATTCGAGGGGACAAGGGGGCCCACGGTGCGATACCGGATCGACGCGGCTGAACGGCCTGACGCGCTTTACACGGTGTGGAACGGACAGGTGTTCCGCGCCCAGCGCTCCACCGCCGACGGCACGGTACTGCTGACGACGCTGCCCGGCGAAGAAGCACCCGCCGACTTCGACCGCGAGGTCGACGGCGCGAAGGCGAAGGTCGTTCCCGAGGCGGAGGCGCCGTCGACGTTCAGCGTGCAGACCCACTGCCGCTACGCCGAGGACATCTACCGGGTCGCACCGCAGAACGGCGGCGACACGCTGACCCTGCGCTGGACCGGCACCGACGAGGCGAGCGCACGCGACCTCGGGCTCACCGACTTCACCGTCCGCGCCGACCCGGACGAGATCGAGGCCATCTGGCAGGAACGTCACGACTTCCTCGCGGCGGACACCGCGGGCCCGCCGCAGCCGGGCGGCACGGAGCCCAGCACGTTGCTGCGGGCCATCGGCCGCACGATCCTGAAGGTCCTGCCGGAGGGCTGGCAGCGGGTCGGCGCGCAGCTGCGGCAGGTCGGCGGGTACGCCGAGCTGGAGGTCAGGGCCGTCGCCGACGACCTGATCGTCTCGCTGTCCCCGCCGGCGCAGCTCGGCCAGCTGTTCACGTTGCTGCGCTCGGCCATGTACCAGCCGGGCGCCGGCACCTGGTTCCAGGGCACGTTCACCCTGGACTCGAACTCCAACTTCGACTTCGACTACGACCTCGACGCGGAGCCGAACTGGCGGCTCGCCCCTGGCGAGGCCGGACGGCCAGGAGCGAAGGTCTACGCCGCCGAGCTGGAGCGGTTCCCGCGCGACCGCGGCAAGGTGCCCGGCTGGCTCGCCGCCCGCGCCGGGCAGCCACTCGGTATCGCGTTCGTGCAGGCCGCCGTCGTCGACGCACACAACGAGGGCGAGAAGCCGGTGGTCAACCGGCCGCCGGTGCCGCCGGACGAGGTCCGCAGGGTGCTGGACTACCTGTACCGCTCGCCGGTCGCGCTGGCCCGGCCCGGCACGCTGCCGGACATCTTCGCCCCGAACGGACGCCCGGACGTACCGGACGCCTTCCACACCGACGGCGCCTGGATCTGGCCCGCGGCCGTCCCGCACTACCTGCGCAAGTACGGTGTGCCGCCGCAGCCCGAGCTGATCGACCACATCCGCGCCAACCAGCACCGGCCGCCGTTCGTGCCGGAGCAGGTCCGGGCGACGGCCGAGGCGGACGTCGCGGGCAGGCCCCGGCCACCGCAGGAGCCACACGAGGTCGACGCGCAGACGAAGGCCGACCGCGAACCGTCGCCGACGCTGCGTGCGACCGAGGTGCTGACCGTGCTGCGCAGGCGGCTCGCCGAGCTGGGTGTGCACGAGTCCGCCTACGCCATCGGCGACCAGCCGCTGGACACCGGCTGGCGGCTGGCCCGCGAGGGCTCAAGCTGGGGCGTCGCGCGGTACGCGGGCGGGCACGAGGACGAGCAGCCGGTCCGGTTCGAGCACGTCGCCGACGCCGCGCAGTACCTGCTCGGCGCGCTGACGCTGTTCCCCTCCCGCGGTGCGGGCCCCGCCGACCAGCAGGAGAACCCGGCGGACTGGCCGATCCTGCCGATGCGGGGCGAGCCGCCGCTGAACTTCTTCACCGCCAAGCGCCTGGTGGTACTGCCCGCCGGCGCGACCGTCCAGCGGTTCGGCAACGAGGGCGGCAACCTGGTGCACACGCCGTCGGCCACGTTCCCGGAGACCTCGCTGGCGTTCGACAGGGAACGGGAACGGCACAGCTACCGGGTGGTGCGACCGCTGCGGGTACTGACCGGCGTGACCGTCCCCTGGGGTACCCAGCCCGGCGGCGCGGTGGCCTACCTGCTGCCGCGCGCGGTCGGCCAGCACGTGGAGGCGGGCGCGCTGGAGCGGCTCTAGTCCACTCGGACCGGCAGCGCACGCAGGGCGTGACAGCGGAACGAGCGGCGCCACACCAGCTCCGCCTCCGGCACGGCCAGTTCCAGCCGGGGAAACCGGCCACGCAGCGTCTCGAAGGCCACCTCCAGCTCGGTCTTGGCCAGGTGGATGCCGAGGCAGTGGTGCGGACCGTGGCCGAACCCCAGGTGCGGCGACGGCGGTTCGGCCAGCGCCGCCGGGTCGCGGTCGACCGAGGTCAGCACCAGCAACACGGTGTCACCCTCGGGAACGGTCACCCCGCCGATCTCCACGTCGGCCGTCGCGAACCGGCGGATCGAGACCACCGTCGGGGCGGTGAACCGGATGAGCTGCTCGACCAGGTCCGACCCGACCCGCAGCTGCGGATCGCGGATCATCAGCAGGATGCCGTGGCTGAGCACATGGGTGACGTTCTCGATGCCCGCGGCCATGGTCAGGACCGCCATCGACAGCAGCTCGTTGTCGGTAAGCCCGGCGCCGTCGGGGCTGCGGGCGGCGATCCACGCCGACAGCACGTCGTCGCCCGGTTCGGCCCGGCGCACCTCGATCAGGTTAACGACGAACCGGTGCAGGCTGGCCACCGCGTCACGCACCCGCGCCGGATCGGTCGAGCCGATCATCGTCGACGTCCAGTCCGCGAAGTCGCTCCGGTGATCGTCGGGGACACCGAGCAGCTCACAGATCACCGCCGTCGGCAGCGGCGCGGCGAACTCGGCCACCAGGTCGACCGTGCCGGTCATGCCGTCGGTCAGCTCCTCGGCGTAGCCGACGACACGTTCCCGCAGGGCGGCGACCTTGCCGGTACCGAAGGCCGAGGCCACCAGCTTGCGCAGCCGGGCGTGGTCCTCGCCGTCGCGGCCACGCTGGTTGACGTGCAGGATGGGCGGCACCTGCCCGTTGCGGACGAGCTGCCGGTTCGACGTCAGCCGTGGGTCGGCGAGACCGGCCCGCACCTCCGGCTCACTGGTGACCAGCCACAGCGACTGGCCGTCCGGGCTGATGACCCGCTCAGGCGGCATTGACCACCACCGCTGGGGACCACCAGTACTCGGCCAGCGGCTCGACCGACACCTCGGTGAAGCCGGCCGCCCGCAGCTGGTCTACCCAGGCGGCGGCAGGCTGCTCCCAGTTGTTCGCCCCGGTCAGCGGCGCCGCCTGGCCGAGCAGCATCGGCAGCAGGAAGCCCTGCGCCACCAGCCGGGCGTTGTCCGGGTACTGCTCCAGCCCACGCTGGTACCGCCGCGCGAGCGAGGTCAGGTACTCGTCGCTGTCGACATCGATGTCAGGGATGTCGAACTCGGCGATCAGGACGGCGTCGCAGCGTTCCCGCAGACCACGCAGCGCAGCCAGCCGGGCGTCCGGCGGCAGCGACTGCAGTGCGAAGGTGGACTGGGCCAGCGTCCACTTCCCGGCGTCCGCGGCGAGGTACTCCAGAACCCCGGTGCCCCAGGACCGCACCTCCACCGGCAGCCCGGCGAGCCGCTCGACGGCGGCGGTCAGCAACGCCTCCGACGGTTCGATCAACCCGACGGTCGCCGGGCGGGTGGTGGCCCGTTCCAGTGCCGGTACCAGCGCCATGCCGTCGCCACAGCCGACGTCCAGCAGCGTGGACACCGTCAGCTCGGCGTACCGGGCGGCCAGCCGGTCGGCGAGCGCCTCGTACAGCGCGACGTTCTGCCCACCGCGGATGAAGGCCGTGAACGCGTCCGGTTGCGAGTAGACCTCCCGGCCTGCCGACCCGCGCAGATGCAGCGCCAGCTCGGTCCCGAGCGGGCAGTCGGCGGAGTCGGCGAGCTCGGCCGCCTTCCGGCGGTCTCCGGCGCGGACGGCGGCGAGGGCTTCGGCGAGGCGTTCGGTGGCGTTGATCAACACGGCACCCACAATGTCACGCGCGTGCCGTTGCCGGGAGCGGATTCCACGGTCGCGGTCCCACCGACCTCGGCCAGCCGGGCGGTGATGGACTCGCTGATGCCGAACCCGGGTGGCCGGTTCTCGGCGCTGAAGCCGGTGCCGTGGTCGCGGGTGATCACCGCGATGCCGCCGTCGCGTTCCTCGACCCGCACCACGACGTGGTCGGTGCCGGAGTGCTTCATGGTGTTGCGCATGGCCTCCCGCACGGCGTCGCGGATGGCGATCTGCCGCACCTCGTCGAGCGTCGCGGCGTCCAGCTCGGCGATCACGACCTGCGCCCGCAGCCCGTCACGGGCCATTTCCGTGGCCAGCGACGCCAGCTTCTCGCCGAGCGGGCGGTTGGTGGCCATCCCGTCGGCCTCGATGGCCCTGCGTAGTTCGCTGGCCTGCGCGCGGGCCAGCCTGCGTAGCTGGGCCAGCTGTTCCTCGGGCGGGCCGGCCCCTGGCAGGCTCATCGCCTCCAGCGTCTGCAGCACGGTGTCGTGGATGCGGCGATGCTGCCGGGCCTGCTCGGCCTGCATGCCGTTGCGGATGCCGTAGGCCAGTGCGAGACGGGTGCCCAGGCCGAGCAGGATCAGCGCGCCGGTGGCGGTGAACAGCACGCCGAGCATGCTGCCGACCCTGCCGACGGCGATCCCGAAGTCCCACTGGCCGGAGCTGAGGAAGTACATCGTGCCGTGCAGCGGGACGTCGGCCGCCAGCAGCGCGAGTCCCCACGGCATGCCGACGGCGAGCGTCAGCAGGGCGATGGCCCCGAGCAGGTGCTTACCGGGCACGTCGGCGGCGGCCTCGAACGCCGCCGGCGGGACAGCCAGCCCGACGGCCAGGTTCGCGGCGACGGTGAACACGACGTCGAGCGTCAGCAGCCGGACGGCCGCAGCGGGCCGGAACGGGGCGGAACGCAGCATCCACCGCACGCCGTAGAGGTTCAGCAGCAACGAGCAGACGGCCACCGCCACCACGACGGCCGTCCCCGGCCCGCCGGTGGTGGCGAGGAAGCCGACCAGCGCACCCGGCACCGCGAACACCCGGTAGACCAGCGGGGCCAGCGCCACGTACCGCGCGGCCCGGAGCAGCAGGCCGTCCTGCGCGCCGGTGTCCACCGGCCCCGCCATCACCGAGATGCGGCGCAGCGCCCGCACCGGTGTCGGGTCCGCGACCTCGTCCCGCAGCTCGCTGGTGGCCGTCGCCATGGCCGGTGCACCCCGGCGTAGCAGGGCGAGCAGGAAGCTCGTCCGCCGTTTCGACACCGTCACCTCACCCCGTTCTAGCTCATCTGGGGGACTGAGTATCTGACAGAACGTATGCAAAGCGAACTATCGGATGTCGAAGTGCCACCAATCGCATTAATCGCGGACCGGATTTCACCGTGTGGCCAACTCTGGGCTTACCGTCGTTGTATGGCGGTGCACCAGAGCGACGACCTGCGGCTGGCGGAGTTCGACACGCTGTTCACCACGGCCGTGCGCGCGGTCCGGCACACCGACCCGGCGTTGCTGCGGCTGGAACTCGACCCGACCGGCGAGGTCGCGGCCCACGTCGCCGACCTGATGATGTGGGCGGTCAGCCGCAGTGCCTACCTGACCTTCTCGCTGACCGCCACCAGCTCGGAGCTGTGGCTGGACATCACCGTGCCGCCCGCCCGCGTCGATGTCCTGCACGCGCTGGCCGCCAGGGCGACGGCGGCGATCACCGCCTAGAGACCGTTCTCCTCGGCCCACCTGCGCAGCTCGGCGACCGCCTCGTCGTGGCTGAGCGGGCCGCGGTCCAGCCGGACGTCCTTCAGGTGCTTCCACGCCTTGCCGACCAGCGGCCCCGGCGGCAGGCCGAGCAGCTCCATGATCTCGTTGCCGTCCAGGTCCGGCCGCACCTTCGCCAGGTCCTCCGCCGCCTGGATGCGGGCGATCCGCTCCTCCAGCTCGTCGTAGGTGCGCTGCAGCGCGTTGGCCTTGCGCTTGTTGCGGGTCGTGCAGTCGGCCCGCACAAGCTTGTGCAGCCGCGGCAGCAGCTCGCCCGCGTCGGTGACGTAGCGGCGCACGGCCGAGTCGGTCCACTCGCCGCGGCCGTAGCCGTGGAACCGCAGGTGCAGGAACACCAGTTGGGAGACCTGCTCGACGATCTCCTTGCTGTACTTGAGGGCCCGCAAACGCTTGCGGGTCATCTTGGCCCCCACCACCTCGTGGTGGTGGAAGCTGACCCCGCCACCCGGCTCGAACCGCCGGGTCGCGGGCTTGCCGATGTCGTGCAGCAACGCGGCCAGCCGCAGCACCAGGTCGGGCTCGGCCTCCGGGTCGTCCCTGCGCTCCAGCGCGATCGCCTGCTCCAGCACGGTCAGCGAGTGCTGGTAGACGTCCTTGTGCTGGTGGTGCTCGTCGATGGCCAGCCGCATGCCGGGCACCTCCGGCAGCACGTGCTCGGCCAGCCCCGTGTCGACCAGCAGCTCGATGCCGCGTCGCGGGAACCTGCCGGTGATCAGCTTGGACAGCTCCACCTGCACGCGTTCCGCGGTGATGCGCCGGATCTCGTCGGCCATGTCGGTCATCGCCTCGATCACCCGCGGCGCCGGGGTGAAGCCGAGCTGGGCGACGAACCGGGCGGCCCGCAGCATGCGCAGCGGGTCGTCGGCGAACGACTCCTGCGGCGTCGCCGGGGTGTCCAGGATCCGGTCCCGCACGGCGTCCTTGCCGTTGTACGGGTCGACAAAGGTCTTCGTCGTCAGGTCGATGGCCATGGCGTTGACCGTGAAGTCGCGGCGCAGCAGGTCACCCTCGATGGTGTCGCCGAAGGTCACCTCGGGGTTGCGGGTGACCCGGTCGTAGCTGTCGGCCCGGAACGTGGTGATCTCCAGCCGGATGCCGCCCTTGGTGACACCGACCGTGCCGAACGCGATGCCGACGTCCCAGACGGCGTCGGCCCAGCCGCGGACGATCTCCATGATCCGGTCCGGACGCGCGTCGGTGGTGAAGTCCAGGTCGGTCGACAGCCGGTCCAGCAGCGCGTCCCGCACGCTGCCGCCCACCAGGTACAGCCGGTGCCCGGCGTCCCGGAACCGCGTGGCGAGCTCGTCGGCCACCGGTGAAATCCGCATCAGTCCGATCACCGCGTTCTGCTCGGCCACTAGCTCGTTCACGAGGAACCAGCGTACCGATCCCATACCATCAGGGTGGGTGACCGTCCTGCTACGCATTCACGTCCACCACAGCAGGCCACGCACTAGCATCGCAGCATGCCTGGATCGGCCGGTCGTGCCGGTGGTGCCAAACCGGGACGCCGATCCCGGCGCCGCCGTGGCAGGAGGCTGACCACCGTCGACGAGACCTCGGCCGGCGGGCTCGTGGTCGACGCCGACCGGCAACGGGCAGTGCTGATCGGCCGCCTCGACCGGCGCGGCAAACTGCTCTGGTCCCTGCCGAAGGGGCACATCGAGGACGGCGAGACCACCGAGCAGACGGCCGTGCGCGAGGTGAAGGAGGAGACCGGCATTTCCGCCCAGGTTCTCGACTTCCTCGGCACGATCGACTACTGGTTCGTCGCCGAACGCAGGCGGGTGCACAAGACCGTGCACCACTTCCTGCTGGAGGCGATCGGCGGCGAGCTGTCCGACGAGGACGTCGAGGTCACCGAGGTCGCCTGGGTTCCACTGGGGGAACTGGAGAGCCGGCTGGCCTACGCCGACGAACGCACGCTGGTCCGCAAGGCGCGGGAGATGTTCGCAGAGGGAGTTCCCGAGTGAGAAGGCTGGCCGCGGTCGTTCTGGCCGCGTTCCTGCTGGTGCTGCACGCGATCACCGGCGTGGCGGCCGCCCAACCGGTTCCGGAGGGGCCGAGCAGGCTGCGGCTCGACGTCGAGCAGATGAACCCGCGGGTCGTGCGGTCGACCTCGCAGAACATCACGATCGCCGGCAAGGTCACCAACGTCGGCGACCGCCGGATCACCAACGTCCGGGCCCGTATCCAGATCGGCGAGCGGCAGACCAGCCAGCGGCAGGTGGCCGAGGCACTGGCCGAGGCACCGCCTGCGGACGCCTCGCAGCCGAACTTCGTCCCGGTCGCCGACGTCATCGAACCGGGGCAGCAGGTCCCGTTCAACATCACCGTCAACTTCGGTGACGAGCTGCGCTCGCTGCCGGTCAACCGGCCGGGCGTCTACCCGCTGCTGGTCAACGTCAACGGCACGCCGGAGTTCGGCGGCCCCGCCCGGCTGGCCGCGCTGAGCATGCTGCTGCCCGCGCTGGGCGCGCCGGGGCAGGCGGCCCCGGCCAAGCCGGCCAAGGCCACCCCGCTGTCGATCCTCTGGCCCATCACCGACAGCAGGCCGCGGGTGCTGGACGCCCCGCTCGGCGGGCCGCTCGTCCTCGCCGACGACCAGTTGGCGGCCGACCTGTCCGCTGGCGGCCGCCTGGACGGCCTGCTCGCCGCGGCACGGTCGGCCGAGGGCAGCGGTGGCGTGTTCTCGTCGCTCTGCTTCGCGGTGGACCCCGACCTGCTGGGCACCGTCGAGCGGATGACGAGGGGCTACCAGGTCCGCACCGACGGCGGTACCGTCGAGGGCCGCGGGGTGAACGCCGCGCAGCTGTGGCTGAACTCGTTCAAGCAGCTCGCTGGCGGGCACTGCGTCGTCCAGCTGCCGTTCGCCGACGCAGACCTGCCGGGCCTGCGCAAGGTCACCGGCGGCGCCGAGCTGGTCAAGCAGGCCGTCGACGGCTCGGCGATCGAGCGGATCCTCGGCGTCAAGCCGCTGCCCGGGGTGCTCTGGCCCGGTGGCGGGCTGACCGCCGACACGCTGGACACACTGGGCGAGGCGGGCGTGCGCACGGTCATCACCGAGCCGGGGAGGCTGCCGGGCGGCGCGGCCGTCATCGAGGGCACCCAGCTGCGGGGCCAGCCGCTGAACGACCTGCTCACCACGGCGATGGCGGGCGGTACCTCCGCGGCAGGCACGAGCACCCCGGCCGGTCAGCCCGCCGTCGCCGCGCAGAACGGCATCGCCGCGCTCGCGTTCCTCACCGGGCTGAACCAGCAGGGCCCGCCGAACGGGCCGCTCATCCTCTCGCCGCCGCGCCGCTGGACCGCCACCGGCACCGAGCTGGACCGCCTGCTCGACACGGTCAACGAGCTGACCACGGCCGGGTTCGTCGACCCGACGCCGCTGACCGACGTCCTGGAGGCACCCGTCGAGGGCACCGCCGCCATGGACTACACCAAGGACGCGCCCGTCGAGCTGCCCGGCGCCGTCATCGAGTCGCTCGGCACGACCGAGCACGGCGTGGCCGAGCTGACCGGCGCCATGGCGGTCGACCCGCTGACCAGGACCCAGCCCGCGGTGCTCACCCAGCCGCTGCGGGAGGCGGTGATCCGCGCGACGTCGACGGCGTCCCGAGGTGACACCGGCGCCGCGCTGGCCGGCGCGAACCTGGCCCGCGACCAGTTCGACGCCATGCGGCGGAAGGTGACCATCGAGACGCCGGGTCAGCCGATCACCCTGGCCTCGGGCTCCTCGCCGCTGCCGGTGTTCATCAAGAACGGGCTGCCGGTCGGCATCACCGTGCAGCTCACCCTGAACAACAACACCGGGCTGCGCACCGACCCGGTCCAGCCCCTGCCGATCCCCGCGATGGGCCAGGTCCAGCAGTTCATCCAAGCCGAGGCACTGCGAACGGGACGGTTCACCGTCGACGTCTCGCTGGCCACCACCGACGGCATCGAGCTGGGCTCGCCGCAGCGGTTCGACCTGACGTCGAGCGAGTTCGGGCTGATCACCGTCATCCTCACCGCCACCGCGGGCGTGGCACTGGTGTTACTCGCCGGACGGCGTATCTACCGGCGGATTCGCGAGCGCAGGCCGCGCTGATTCCCGGTTCGGCGGCACTGGCCATTACCCTTGACGGCAGAGTTGGCCGATATGGATTGGGCGAGTGTTGGACAGAGAGCCGGGTTCGCGGCAGGAGCGACCCAGGCGCCAGGAAGCTGACCGGACACCGCCGCCTGTCCAGCCACCGCCACGTGGGCGCCGACAACAACAACCACCACCACCGACGCGGGTGCAGCGTCCGGTGCCACCGCCGGACGGGCGCCCGGTGCCGCGCCGCGCGGGTACCGGCCAGCCGCCGAGGAACGCCCAGGCGCCGACCCGGGCCGTCCCCGTCCCACCGCCACCGGAGCGCAGGCAGCCACCGCCACCGAGGCCGCTCGCCCCCGGTGAACGGCCGCCGCCCATCCCGCAGCGACCGCCCCGGCCGGAGCCGCCGGTCCGGCCCTGGCACCGCGAGGGCCAGAGCGGTCCGCCGCCCGCCCGGCCCCGGATCGAGTACACCCAGCTGATCCCGGTCGACCGCGGCCTGCCGCCCGGCGCGCGCTGGCCGTCGGCCGACCCCGACATGAACCGGCCGTACGAGGAGTACGCCACCCGGTTCATCCCCCGCATCGCCGACGGCGTCGCGCCGACCGAGGCGCAGCCCAGCGGTGGCGCCAGCGGCACGCCGTCACTGGCCAAGTCCTCCGGCCGGATGGCCATCGCCACGCTGACCAGCCGCATCACCGGGTTCGCCTGGAAGGTCATGCTCGGCTGGGTCGCCACCCTCGGCGTGCTCTACGACTCGTTCACCGTCGCCAACACGCTGCCGCTGATCATCAACGAGCTGCTCCTCGGTGGCGTGCTGACCAGCGTCGTCGTGCCGCTGCTGGTGCGCTCGCAGGACGACGAGGACGGCGGCGAGGCGTACACCCAGCGCCTCATCACCATGGCGACCACGATCCTGTTCGTCGGGACCGTGGTGTCGGTGTTCTTCGCGCCGCAGATCACCTCGCTGCTGATGTCCGACGGTGGCGAGGCGAACCTCGAGCTGGCCACCTGGTTCGCCTACCTGCTGCTGCCCGGCCTGCTGTTCTACGGCCTGTTCGCGGTGCTGTCGGCGGTGCTGAACGCCAAGCAGATCTTCGGCCCGGCCCAGTGGGCGCCGGTGATCAACAACCTGGTCATCTTCGCCACCATCGCCGCGTTCGCGCTCGCCCCCGGCGACCCGACGATCGTGCCGTCGCGGATGTCCGAGCCGAAGGTCATCATCCTCGGCGCCGGCGTGCTGACCGCCATGACCGTGCAGGCCTTGTTCCTGGTCCCGGCGCTGCGCCGGTCCGGCTTCCGCTTCAAGTGGCGGTGGGGCATCGACGACCGGCTCAAGGAGTTCGGCGGCCTGGCGCTGTGGGTGTTCGGCTACGTCGCGGTGAGCCAGGTCGGCATGATCGTCAACACCAACGTGCTGACCAGCGGCGCGGCAGGTGGCGTGTCGATCTACTCCAACGCCTGGCTGCTGTTCCAGCTGCCCTACGGCGTCATCGGCGTGTCGCTGCTGACGGCCATCATGCCGAGGATGAGCCGCTCGGCGGCCGACGGCGAGACGAAGAAGCTGGTCGCGGACCTGTCCTACGCCTCCCGGATCTCCACGGTGATGCTCGTGCCGATCTCCGCGGTGATGACCGTGGCAGGCACGTCGATCGGTATCGCGTTGTTCGCCATCGGCAAGGGCGAGGTCGACCAGGCCGAGCGGCTCGGCCAGGCGCTGGCCGTCTCGGCGTTCGGCCTGCTGCCGTACGCGCTGGTCATGCTGCAGATGCGGGTGTTCTACGCGCTGAAGGACTCGCGGTCGCCGACGTTGATCATGGTCGTGATGACGGCGGTCAAGATCCCGCTGCTGTTCCTGGCGTCCTCCCTGCTCGCGCCGCAGCACGTGGTGCTCGGCGTGATGATGGTCAACTCGCTGGTGTTCGTCATCGGCGCCATCCTCGGCCAGGTGTGGCTGTGGGTGCGCCTCGGCCACCTGCGCAGCAAGCGCGTGCTCGGCGTGATCCTGTTCACCGTGGTCGCCAGCGGCGCGGGCGTCGGGGCGGCGCTAGCCGTCGGCTGGCTGGTGCCCGACTTCCTCGGCCCGACGCTGCAGGCGTGGGTGAAGCTGGTGCTCCAGGGCGTGGTCGGCATCGGCGTGTCGTTCGGCGTGCTGATGGCGCTGAAGGTCGAGGAGCTCAAGCCGGCGACGTCGAGAATCACCCGGTTGATCAAGCGCCGGTAACGATTGCGGCGTGGATCGACATTCACCGGGTGTCGTGTTCACGTACCCTCGACCAAAGACAGCGAGCCGAGCGGACAGGAGGTGCGGCCCGGATGGCAGCCCGTGCCCGGAGCGGGTCGCTGGCGCCTGGCGCCGTCGTAGGTGACGGCCGCTACCGCCTGCTCGCGCAGTTCGGTTTCGACGAACGCGCCGACGCCCACCTCTGGCGTGCCAGGGACGGCCAGCTGCGCCGCGACGTCGCGCTGACGCTGCTGGTTGGCGACCCGGCCGACGCCGAGGCCGCCCGCCTCGCCAGGCGCACGCTGGAGCGCGCCGCCCACGCAGCCAAGTTCAGCCACAGCGGTGTCGCCAGGGTGCTCGACGTGCTGAACCTGGGCAACGGGATCAGCTCCAGCGAGGGCCTGCTCGGCATCGTCGTCGCCGACTGGACCAAGGGCACCGACCTGGTCGACCTGGTCGCGGACAAGCCGATCGAGCCCGGCGCGGCCGCCCGCATGGTGCGGGCGCTGGCCGACGCCGTCGAACAGGCCCACCACACCGGCCTGGTGCTGGGCCTGGACCACCCGCAGCGGCTCCGGCTGACACCGGACGGCTCGTTACGCCTGGCGTTCCCCGGCCCGCTGCCGGAGGCGACGCTGCGGGACGACGTCAAGGCCATCGGCGCGGTGCTGTACCTGCTGCTGACCGGCCGCTGGGCACTGCCCGGCGGGCCGCCTGCCGTGCCGACCGCGCCGCACGCGCCGGACGGCAGGCTGGTGCCGCCGCGGTCGCTGCAGCCGAGGGTGCCGGTCGAGCTGTCCTCGCTGGCCGTGCGCACCATCTCCGACGGCGACCAGGGCGGTATCCGCACCACGGCCGCGATCGTGCGGATGCTCGACGACTTCACCGACGCCGAGGAGCGGACGCAGCTGATCCGCCAGGTCGGCGGCGAGGAGGCCGAGGAAGACGACGGCATCTGGACCACGAAGAAGCCGGTGAAGGACGCGAAGCGGCGGCGCAAGCTGGCGCTGGGCGTCACCGTGCTGGTCGTCGGTGCCGTGGGCATCCTGGCCTGGCTGGGCATGCTGATGATCAGCTTCTTCCAGGACAACCCGTCGGCGACCGGGCCGACGGTGAACGTCGCGGCCCCGTCCAGCACGACCCAGCCGCCCGCGAGCGACGGCAACAGCAACCCGCCGCCCGCGCAGCCGTCCACCGGGCAGCCGGTCAAGCCGGAGACGGTGGGCGTCTACAACCCGGAGGGCAACGGTGACGGCCCGGCACGGGCCAAGTACGTGCTGGACGGCAAGCCGGAGACGGCCTGGCGCACCGACGAGTACAAGAAGCAGTTCCCCGCGCTCAAGCCGGGCGTCGGCCTCATCGCCACGTTCGACAAGCCGGTGAAGATCAGCCAGGTCAAGGTCAAGGGGGAGAACCCGGGCACCAAGGTCGAGATCCGGGTCGCCGACGAGAAGAACCCGAAGCTGACCGAGACCAGGGTGGCTGGCGGCGCCGACCTGAGCGGGCCGAGCACGGACATCACACTGCAGCAGCCCGCCGAGGGCCGCTACATCATCGTCTGGATCACCCAGTTGAGTGCCGACGGCGACAAGTTCTCCTCGCAGATCGCTGACCTGGAGTTCATCGCGGCGCCCTGAGCCAGGCCGATGTCGCCTCGGTGGGTGACAGGAGACTCAGTAGTCTCTTGCGCGTGACCGCAGCCTCACCCACGGATGCCGACCTCATCACGGCACATGCCGCGGGCGACGCCCACGCGTTCAGTGAACTGGTGCGACGACACCGGGACCGGATGTGGGCCGTCGCCCTCCGCACCGTGCGAGATCCCGAGGAAGCCGCCGACGCGTTGCAGGACGCGTTCATCTCCGCCTACCGGGCGGCGGCGAACTTCCGCGCGGAGTCGCAGGTGACCACCTGGCTGCACCGGATCGTGGTGAACGCCTGCCTCGACCGGGTGCGCCGACGTCAGGCCAGGCCGACAGTGCCACTACCCGAGACCGGCCACAACGAGCCGGCGACCCCGCGTGACTCGATGGCCGACCGGGAGACCCGGCTGGTCATCAAGGAGGCACTGAACCAGCTCCCCGAGGACCAGCGGGCGCCGATCGTGCTGGTCGACGTCGAGGGTTACTCGGTCGCCGAGACGGCGGAGCTGCTGGGGATCGCCCAGGGCACGGTGAAGAGCCGGTGTGCCCGAGGTCGCGCGAAACTCGCGAAGGTTCTCGGACATCTGCGGAACCCCGACGCGGATGCCGGCGTCCCAGCTAACGAAAGCAAACGCAGGGAGGGACGATGACGGACGAAGCTCGGGGGATCGGCGGCGCTGTGGGCCCGCCGTGGTCTGTCGACGTGCTTGCCGACTTGCACGCGGGGGTGCTCGACGAGCAGGAGGCCGCACGGCTGTGGCCCCAGGTCGAGGCCGACCCGGAGGCGCTGGCGATCATCGAGGCACTGGAGGCCACCACGGCCGACCTGGCTGCCTGGGGCAACGCCGCGCCCGAACCGATGCCCGCCGACGTGGCGGCCAGGATCGACGCGGCACTCGCCGAGGAGGCGGAGAAGGCCCGTCCCGCTCCGGCGGTCGCGCCGGTGGTGAGCATCGACGTCGCCCGCAAGCGACGTAACCGCATGATCGCCTGGGGCTCGGGGGTGCTGGCCACGGCAGCGGCGGCCGTCGCCGTCGTGGCGGTGGTCCTGCCCGGCACCGGGGGTGAGAACGGCAGCTCCGACGTGGCGCAGCCGCCCGCCGCGACGTCGAAGCCCGCGCCCGGCTCGCCGGGTGAGGCGCCGCTGGCGCTCAAGCAGGACGACCTCGACGTCGGCTCGGTGCTGAGCACGCAGGGCACGCGGGACTTCGGCCCGCTGGGCACCCAGGAGCGGCTGGACGCCTGCCTGAGCCAGAACGGCGAGGACCCGAGGGTCAAGGCCGTCGGCGTCAAGGGCGTCACGCTGGACGGCAAGCCCGGCACGATGGTCCTGCGCACCACCGGGGAGCTGGCCCAGTACCGCCTGCTCGTCCTGGGCGAGGACTGCTCGAAGCTGCTCGACCGCACCATCGGCCGCGGCGCCTGAAGTGGGAGCAAGGGAGCTTTACTAGCGTCTTGGGGTAGTAAAGCTCCCTTGCTCCGCTTCTGCGGTGCGCGTCACCCCGGGAACACCTCCGCCTACGATCGTGTTGAGCCTGGTACAGGTCACGACGAGCGGAGGCACGGGTGACAGAAGACGTTCGGAACCTGATCATCGTGGGATCGGGTCCCGCCGGTTACACCGCGGCCGTGTACGCGGCCAGGGCGCAGCTGGAACCGCTGGTGTTCGAGGGGTCCCAGTTCGGTGGTGCGCTGATGACGACCACCGAGGTGGAGAACTACCCCGGCTTCCGCACCGGGATCATGGGTCCCGACCTCATGGAGGAGATGCGGGAGCAGGCCAAGCACTTCGGTGCCGAGCTGCGGGCCGAGGACGTGGAGGCGCTCGACCTCACCGGCGACATCAAGTACGCGACGGTCAACGGCAAGCGTTACGCGGCGCGTGCGGTCATCCTGGCGATGGGCGCGGCCGCCCGCTACCTGCACGTGCCGGGTGAGCAGGAACTGCTCGGGCGTGGCGTGTCCTCGTGTGCGACCTGCGACGGCTTCTTCTTCCGCGACCACGACATCGCGGTGGTCGGCGGTGGCGACTCGGCCATGGAGGAGGCGACCTTCCTGACCAAGTTCGCCCGCAGCGTCACCATCGTGCACCGGCGCGACGAGTTCCGGGCGTCGAAGATCATGCTGGAGCGGGCGAAGGCCAACGAGAAGATCCGCTGGCAGCTCAACTCCGAGGTCGCCCAGGTGCTGGGTGAGGGCAAGGTCGAGGGCTTGCGGCTGCGCGACACGGTGACCGGCGAGGAGTCGACCCTGGACGTCACCGGGTTCTTCGTCGCCATCGGGCACGACCCGCGCAGCGAGCTGGTCAAGGGCCAGGTCGACACCGACGCCGAGGGGTACGTGATCGCCAAGGAGCGCAGCTCGTACACCAACCTCGACGGCGTGTTCGCCGCAGGCGACCTGGTGGACCACACCTACCGGCAGGCCATCACCGCGGCCGGCTCCGGCTGCACGGCGGCCATCGACGCCGAGCGCTGGCTGGCCGAGCACGCGGCGACCGACGCGGCCCGTTCCGCCCCCGAGCTGGTCGGCGGCGGCTACGCCACCAGCAACTGACCCACAGATTTCGACACGACAGGAGTGAACATGAGCGAGACCAAGAAGGTGACCGACGCCAGCTTCGCTGACGACGTCCTGACCAGCGAGAAGCCTGTGCTGGTCGACTTCTGGGCGACCTGGTGCGGCCCGTGCAAGATGGTCGCGCCGGTGCTCGAGGAGATCGCGGCCGAGAACAAGGACAAGCTGACGATCGCCAAGCTGGACATCGACGAGAACCCGAACACCGCCAGGGACTACCAGGTCATGTCCATCCCGACGCTGATCCTGTTCCAGGGTGGCAAGCCGGTGAAGCAGATCGTCGGCGCGAAGCCGAAGGCGGCGCTGCTGTCCGATCTGTCCGACGTGCTCGCCTGAGACACCGTCAGATGACCCGGGGTGTGCGGGAACACCGCACCCCCGGGTTCTTTCATGCCCGAAGACGGTGACACGCCGCGCACCAACCGGCCCTGCGCGCTCACCGAGAGTTCTCAAGGCACAATAGAACGGCTGGGACATACTCAGCACCAGTGCACAGCATCGAGCCCCCCATCGATGCCCAAGGAAGAGCGAGGAGTGCATGCGGGTACTCCGCCGCGGCGACGTCGGCCCGGACGTCGCCGAGATCCGGTCCATGCTGACGGCATTGGACCTGCTTGCCCCGGCGAACGGCTCTGGATCTTTCGACACCGCGATGGAGCAGGCCGTCCGGGCCTTCCAGCAGCGGCGTGGCCTGATTACCGACGGGATCGTCGGTCCCTCGACCTACCGGGCCCTGCGTGGCTCGACCTATCACCTGGGCAGCCGCCCGCTCGCGTACCTCATCTCGGCACCCACCCACGGTGACGACGTGTTCACCCTGCAGGAGCGGCTCACCGAGCTCGGCTTCGACGCGGGGCGGCCGGACGGTGTGTTCGGCCCGCAGACCGAACGGGCGCTGCGTGCGTTCCAGCGCGAGTACGGCCTGGTCGTCGACGGCATCTGCGGTGCGGCGACGGTCCGTTCGCTGCGGCAGCTGTCGCCGAGGGCACGTGGTGGGCGTCCGGTCTTCCTACGCGAGCAGGAGCAGGTGCGTAAGGCCGGCCCGCGGCTGCGTGGCAAGCGGATCGTCATCGACCCCGGTCACGGCGGCAAGGACACCGGCATCGTGGTGCCCGGCCTGCGGGAGTCCGACGTCGCCTGGGACCTGGCGCGCAGGTTGGAAGGCCGGATGAAGGCCACCGGCATGGAGGCGCTGATCTCCCGGGGCCCCGAGCACAGCCCGACCGAGGCCGAGCGGGCCGCGTTCGCCAACGAGGCGGGTGCCGACCTGTTCCTCTCGCTGCACAGCGACCAGAACCGGTCGCCGTACGCCCAAGGCGTTGCGAGCTTCCACTTCGGGACCGGCAACGGCACGACGTCGACCGTGGGTGAGCTGCTGGCCGGCTTCATCCAGCGGGAGCTGGCCGCCCGCACCGGCATGCTGGACTGCCGGGCCCACCCGAAGACGTGGGAGATCCTGCGGATGACCCGCTGCCCCGCGGTGCGGGTGGAGATCGGCTACCTGACCAACCCGGACGACCGGCGCAGGCTGGCCGACCCGGCGTTCCGGGACGTGGTCGCCGAGGGCATCCTGATCGCCGTGAAGCGGCTGTACCTGCTGGGTGAGGGCGACCAGCCCACCGGCACGTTCACCTTCGCCGACGTGCTCGCCTACGAGCTGGCGAAAGCCGAGTAAGTTTCGCGATACCACAGGGTTGTGCACTAGTTCTGTGCACAACCCTGTGGACAACCCCGTTATTTGTGGGCAGTCCTGTGGACAAGTCGCGATCAGGCGCGGGCGCTGCTCGGCTCGGCCGTGGAAATGGTCACCTGGCCGAGCAGCCGCTCCAGCGCCGCCTCGACGTCTTCCTTCCAGGAGATCGCCGAACGCAGCTCCAGGCGCAGCCTGGGGTAGCGAGGGTGGGGCCGTACGGTCTTGAACCCGACGCTGGTCAGGAACTCGGCCGGCAGCACGCAGGCGTGCTCGTCGTCGAGCGCGGGACCGGACTGCCCGAACGCCTCGATGGCCCGGACACCACGCCGGGTGAGGTCCTTGGCGACGGCCTGCACCAGCATCCTGCCCAGCCCGCCGCCACGGAACTCCGGTGCGACGTGGAACGCCGTGAGCAGCACCGCGTCCGGCGCGGGTGGTGAGGTGGGGAAGGCGTTCGCCCTCGGAACGGCGTTCGGCGGGGCGTACAGCACGAACCCGATGGGGAGCTTCTCGCTGTAGACGATCCGGCCGCAGGAGCCCCACTCCAGCAGGACGCTGGACACCCAGGCTTCCTTCTCCAGCTCGGTCTCCCCGAACTCCTCGGCCTGGGCCTTCAGGTGCGGTGCGACCTCCCAGTACACACACCGGCGGCAGTGCAGTGGAAGCTGATCCAGGTTGTCCAGCGTGACGCCCACGACGCGTCGCGACACCCGACGACCTCCCCAATAGGAAACGCGATTGGGCACGGCCAACCCCGGCAAACGCCCACGCAGAGGATATGCCCTGCCAGCATAGTGTCGGAAGCCTCAGAGCCCCCGAAGAGGGGACGGTTACACTCGATGGATCTACCCGAGGGTAGCCCCTAGCCGACCGGCCGACCTCCTTGCGAGTGCCACATGACCGAGCAGCACCCCGTCAAGCCGCGCAGCGGCCACCACAATCTCGATCCCCACCTGGACCGCTACGCGGCCAGGACGGCCGGCATGACGGCCTCGGAGATCCGAGCTTTGTTCGCGGTGGCCAGCCGGCCGGAGGTGGTTTCGCTCGCCGGTGGGATGCCCAACCTCGCCGCACTGCCGCTGGATACGCTGTCCGCCCAGGTCGGTCAGACCATCGCCGAGGACGGCCTGGTGGCGCTGCAGTACGGCTCCGCACACGGGGTGCCCGCGCTGCGCGAGCAGATCTGCGAGGTCATGGCACTGGAGGGCATCTCGGCGCATCCGGACGACGTCGTCGTCACCGTCGGCTCGCAGATGGGCCTGGACATGGTGACCCGGCTGTTCTGCGACCCCGGCGACGTCGTGATCGCCGAGGGGCCGTCCTACGTCGGCGCGCTCGGGTCGTTCGCCGCCTACCAGGCGCAGGTCGTCCACGTCGCGATGGACGACGAGGGCCTGCAGCCCGCAGCGCTGAAGGAAGCACTCGTCCGGCTGGAGAAGGACGGCAGGCGGGTCAAGTTCCTCTACACGATCCCCAACTTCCACAACCCCGGCGGCGTGACGCTCGCCGTGCGCCGTCGTGCGGAGATCCTGGAGATCTGCCGGACGCACGGGGTGCTGGTCATCGAGGACAACCCGTACGGCCTTCTCGGCTTCGACGGCCAGATCTATCCGGCGCTGCGGTCGACCGACCCGGACAACGTGGTGTACCTCGGCTCGTTCTCCAAGACGTTCGCCTCCGGCCTGCGGGTCGGCTGGGTGCTGGCGCCGCACGCCGTGCGGGAGAAGCTGGTGCTCGCAGCCGAGTCGGCCACGCTCTGCCCGCCGACCCTCAACCAGCTGATCGTCTCCCGCTATCTGGCCACGCACGACTGGAAGGGCCAGATCAAGAAGTTCCAGGAGAACTACCGCGAGCGCCGCGACGCCATGCTGTCGGCGCTGGAGCAGTACCTGCCCGCCGGCTGCGAGTGGACCCGCCCGGACGGCGGTTTCTACGTCTGGGTCACGGTTCCCGAAGGCGTCGACACCAAGGCCATGCTGCCCCGCGCCGTCACCGCCCGGGTCGCCTACGCGTCCGGGACCGGTTTCTACGCCGACGGTTTCGGCAGCAGGCAGATGCGTTTGTCGTACTGCTACCCGACACCCGAGCGCATCACCGAAGGCGTCCGCAGACTTGCCGCCGTGCTGGAGTCCGAAATGGACCTCCTGCGCACCTTCGGTACGGTGACCAGGGCCGTGTCGGGTCCGCAGTCACCGCAGTCGCCGTCTCCCGACACGGCCTGAATCCCTTTGCACCACTCATAAAGGAGCCTTCGTGGCCGACCACACCGTTGCCGTGCTCGCGGGCGGGCTTTCCCACGAGCGCGACATCTCGCTGCGTTCCGGCAGGCGGCTGTCCGCCGCACTGCGGTCCCAGGGACTGACCGTGGAGGAGTGGGACACCGACTCCGGACTGCTCGACCGGCTGCGCACCAACCGGCCGGACGCCGCGGTCGTCGCCCTGCACGGCGGCTCGGGCGAGAACGGCTCGGTGCAGACGGTGCTGGAGATGCTCGGGGTGCCGTTCGTCGGCACGACGTCGACCGGGTGCCGCCGGGCGTGGGACAAGCCCACCGCCAAGGCGCTGCTCGCGCAGGCCGGTTTCACCACGCCCGACTGGGTCGTGTTGCCACACAGCACCTTCCGGGAGCTGGGCGCGCAGGCCGTGCTCGACGCGATGGTCGAGCGGCTCGGCCTGCCGATGATCCTCAAGCCGGACCAGGGTGGGTCGGCACTCGGCACCCAGGTGGTCCGCGACGCCGCCGAGCTGCCCGCGGCCATGGTCGGTTGCTTCGCCTACGGCGAGACGGTTCTGGCCGAGCAGTTCGTCGAAGGCATCGAGGTGGCGGTCGCCGTCGTCGAGCGTGCCGACGGACCGGTCGCGCTGCCCGCGGTGGAGATCGTCCCGGAGGGCGGGGTCTACGACTACACCGCTCGCTACACCGCCGGGCTGACCGACTTCTTCGCGCCGGCCCGCATCCCCGACGACGCGGCCAAGGCGGTCGGCGAACTCGCCGTCGCGGCACACCGCCTGCTGGGGCTGCGCGACATCTCGCGGACCGACGCGGTCGTGTGCCCGGACGGCTCAGTTCACTTCCTCGAAGTGAACCTCTCGCCGGGCCTCACCGAGACGTCGACCGTGCCGATGGCGATCGAGGCACACGGCGAGTCGCTCGGTTCGGTCTTCGCCGAGCTGGTGAAGCGCGCCGTCGCCCGCGCCTCCTGACGCTACCCAGCGTGGTCCGCGATCAGCGGACCGAAATCATCACCGTGACGAAACGACCGTGGGTGATCATACGTCCTCATCACGAGTCCGATTCGTCCCATTCGGGTCCATGATCGACACGATCCGTTCGAGGTCGTCGATCGAACCGAACTCGACCACGATCCGGCCCTTCCGACGTCCGAGGTCGACCTTGACCCGGGTGTCGAACGTGTCGGACAGCCGCACCGCGAGGTCCTGAAGACCCGGCGCCTGGATCGGCTTGCGGGGAGCGGCCTTCGGCTTGGCCGGTGCCTCGCTCTTCTTGAGCGTGACCGCCTCCTCGGTGGCCCGCACCGACATGCCCTCCGCGACGATCCGGGTGGCGAGGTCCTCCTGCGCCTCCGGGTCCTCCAGTGACAGCAGTGCGCGGGCGTGGCCAGCGGACAGCACACCGGCGGCGACCCGCCGCTGCACGGGGAGCGGGAGCTTCAGCAGCCGGATGGTGTTGGTGATGACCGGCCTGCTGCGGCCGATCCGCCCGGCGAGTTCCTCGTGGGTGACCTCGAACTCGTCGAGCAGCTGCTGGTAGGCGGCCGCCTCCTCCAGCGGGTTGAGCTGGACGCGGTGGATGTTCTCCAGCAGGGCGTCCCGCAGCATCGCCTCGTCGGCGGTCTGCCGGACGATGGCGGGGATGGTCTCCAGCTCCGCCTGCTGCGACGCACGCAGCCGGCGCTCGCCCATCACCAGCTCGTACTTGCCGCCCGGCAGTTCCCGGACGACGATCGGCTGCATCAGGCCGAACTCGCGGATGGAGTGCTCCAGCTCGGCGAGCGCTTCCTCGTCGAACACCTGCCGCGGCTGCTTGGGGTTGGGCTGGATGGCGCTGAGCGGGACCTCCCGGTACACCGCTCCGGCGACCTCGCCGCCGGGGACGGCCGGTGCCGCGCCGTTCGACGTGACAGCCGGCCGCTCGGCCGTCGGCTTGGCGCCCGGCTCCTCCGCCGGACCGGTCGGAATCAACGCGGCGAGCCCGCGCCCGAGCCCGCCCCTCCGCTCAGCCATCAGCTGCTTCCCTTCGCACCACGCTCGGCGATCTCACGAGCGGCGTCCATGTAGCTCATCGCACCCCGCGAGCCGGGGTCGTAGGCGAGGACGGTCTGGCCGTACCCGGGCGCCTCGGACACCTTCACGCTGCGCGGGATGACGGTCTTCAGCACGGTGTCGCCGAAGTGGTTGCGGACTTCGTTCGTCACCTGGTCGGCCAGCTTGGTGCGGCCGTCGTACATGGTGAGCAGGATGGTCGAGACGGCCAGCTCCGGGTTGAGGTGCCGCTGCACCAGGTCGATGTTGCTGAGCAGCTGCCCGAGGCCTTCCAGCGCGTAGTACTCGCACTGGATCGGGATGAGCACTTCCTGCGCGGCGACCATCGCGTTGACCGTCAGCAGCCCGAGCGACGGCGGGCAGTCGATGAAGATGTAGTCGACGCCGATCTGGTCGATCGCCTCGCTCGTCAGCGCCTCCTTGAGCCGCGACTCCCGCGCCGACATCGAGACGAGCTCGATCTCCGCACCGGCGAGGTCGATGGTCGCAGGCACGCAGTACAGGTTGGGGGACTGCTCGCTGACGGCGGCCGCGTCGGCGAGCGACACCTCGCCGAGGAGCACCTCGTAGACCGACGGCGTGCCGGAGCGGTGGTCCACGTTGAGCGCCGTGCTCGCGTTGCCCTGCGGGTCGAGGTCGACGACAAGCGTCTTCAGCCCGTGCACCGCGAGTGCGGCGGCGAGGTTGACCGCACTGGTCGTCTTGCCGACGCCGCCCTTCTGGTTGGCGACCGTCAGGACCCGGCGCCGATGCGGGCGGGGGAGCTGGTTTGCCTCGGGGTGAAGTACTCGCGCGGCGCGCTCGGCCTCCTCCGCGATCGGGGTCCAACCCAGGTCGTGCCTGGTGTCTGGCTCAGCTGGCCGTGGGGGGTTCACCGGGCGAAGCACCTCCTTGTTTCACGTGGAACATGTCGATGGTCATTGCTTCCGGCCACGCCGCCTGGACGGCTTGGGTGCGACTCGGGGGATCCGCACCACGACGGTCGGGGTCTCCAGAACGGCCTCGCCACAGCGGACGAGGACCGGCTCGCCGCCTCCGGCGCGGCTCACCGCCAGCTTGTCACGTTCGATCTCCTCCGCGGCACTCGAACCCTTCAGCGCCAGCAGTGACCCGCCCGTTCGCACGAGGGGGAGGCACCAGGTCGCCAGTCGCGCGAGGGGAGCGACCGCTCGCGCGGTCACCACCTCGTGCTGACCCACCTCCGTGCGGACCACACCGTCTTCGGCACGGCCGCGGATCACGGTGGCGGAGAGGCCGAGTTCCGCGACGACCTCGTTGAGCCAGTCGACGCGGCGAGCCATCGGCTCGAGAAGAACGATATCGAGGTCCGGTCGCGCGATCGCCAGCGGAACCCCCGGAAGGCCGGCGCCCGAGCCGACGTCGACGACGCCGACCCCGTCGGGGATGTGCTCGCCGATGACGGCGGAGTTGAGCAGGTGACGGTCCCAGAGCCGGTCCAGCTCCCGCGGCCCGATCAAGCCACGCTCGATGCCGTGCTCGGCCAACATGTCGGCAAAGCGCTCGGCCAGCGGTAGCCGGTCACCGAACACCCGAGCCGCCGTCGCCGGCGCCGTCACCTCGTCCACACCCACTCGACACCCTTCTCCGGACCTTCGTTTCACGTGAAACGCTCTGCCGACGATTGTCCCCGATCGACTCCGCACGCCTGCGCGACGCTCCGGGTTTCACGTGAAACAAGAAAGGCCCGCCGGTCGAACCGGCGGGCCTTCGTCCGAACAAAGGGGAGCGGATCACTCCTCGCGGAAGATCACCACGCGACGCTTCGGGTCCTCGCCCTCGCTCTCGCTGTGCACACCGTCGACGGCGGCCACCGCGTCGTGGACGACCTTCCGCTCGAACGGGCTCATCGGCTGGAGCCGAACCCGCTCGCCGGAGGACAGCACCGCCTCGGCGGTCGAGCGACCCAGCTCCTTCAGCTCCTCGCGACGGTCGGCACGCCAGCCGGCGATGTCGAGCATGAGCCGGCTCCGCGAGCCGGTCTCCTGCTGCACCGCGAGCCGGGTCAGCTCCTGCAGCGCCTCGAGGACGTTGCCGCGCGCACCGACGAGCTTGTCGAGATCCTCACCGCCGTCGATGCTGACGATCGCCCGGCCGGCCTCCACGTCGAGATCGATGTCGCCGTCGTAGTCCAGCAGGTCCAGCAGGCGCTCCAGATAGTCGCCCGCGATGTCGCCCTCGCGCACCAGAAGGTCGTCGGTGTTCTTCGACTCGGTCTCCTCCGCGGCAACTACCTCCACCGCGTCGTCGGCCTCGACCTTCTCGACTGTCTCGGACATGCTTGTTCTCCTCCCGACCTCATGCCGCCTCGGCGACCCTGTTGGTCCTTCCACCTCGTTGAGTCTGTGTCCCCCACGAACGGCTCACGGCTCGTCCTCGTCCGGCAGCTGCGGACCGTGGTAGCGCCAGCTGAAGACCTCCGGGACCGGGTCCCGCCCAGGGGGAGTCCACGGTCCGCAGCGGAGCAGTCTGCGTACGGCGAGATAACTGCCGCGTGCGGCGCCATGGCGGGTGAGGGCTTCCTGCGCGTACGCACTGCAGCTGGGATAGAACCGGCAGCTGGGCGGCAGATAGGGGGAAATGAACCGGCGGTAGAACCGCACCGGTAGAAGCAGTACCCACGCGACCGGACCCGCGGTCCGTTGGCCGGAGGGGATAGTCGTGTCACTCACTCCGCTGGCCTGTCGTCGCTTCGACCGCCGGACCGGCGGTCCGGCAGGAGTCCGAGCCGGCGGAGTGCCGCGTCGAGATCCGAACCGAGCTCGGCGCTGGTAGCGGTGGCGGCCGGCGGAAGGGCCCGAACCACCAACGAGCTACCGCCCGGCAGTGTTCCCAGCCTGTCCGCGACCAGATGCCGCAGCCGGCGGGTGACCCGGTGCCTGACGACCGAGTTGCCAACGGCTTTGCTGACGACGAACCCGGCACGCCTGGTGGACTCGGGCGAGTCCACCAGTGCGTGCACCACGAGACGACGGCGTCCCGCCCGGGAACCACCGCGCATCACCGCGCGGAAGTCGTCGCTGCGGCGGAGCCTGGCAGCGGCGGGTAGCACCGCGGGCCTCGCTGGGATCAGGCGGACAGCTTCTCGCGGCCCTTGCGGCGGCGAGCGGACAGAATCGCCCGGCCGGCACGGGTCCGCATCCGCAGGCGGAACCCGTGGGTCCGCGAGCGACGGCGGTTGTTCGGCTGGAAGGTGTGCTTACCCTTGGCCACGGTCGGCTTCTCCTGTCTCACCCATAGCTAGTGTCGTCCCCTGCCGACCCGCAGCTCACCTCGTTGGTGAGAGAACACGGGCACCACAACACACCCGCCGTCAGCGGGGACCTTACGAGGGTACGCACCCGGCCCGGTGACCCCGAAACCGGCCCCCTGATAACCGTTCGCGACTGACCGTAAGCCTACCCCGCAGCACCGAATGGCAACACGCCGTACACCATGAAATGCTTGCGCACCAGGAGGTCTTGTGGCAAACGCCGGGGCTTGTTAGCGTGCCTGTTCTCGCTCCGGCTGCCTAGTTCGAGCCCGCGACCACGGTCGCGGCGGCTCGCCGTACATTGGTGCACAGTTGTGGACAAGCATGTGGATACCTGCTGTGCGGGTAGCCGCGTTCGCCCGCCGTCCCGTCGGGGGACGTCGATGAACTGGGTGAACCTGGAGGGAGGGGAGCGCACAGGTGTCCGAGCATCAGCTGAATCTCGGGGTCGTCTGGGAACAGGTCGTCCGTGAGCTCTCCGACGGAACCCTCTCGCCCCAGCAGCGTGCGTGGATGCGGGTGACCAGGCCCATCGGCCTGCTGGACGGCACAGCTCTACTGGCCGCGCCGAGCGACTTCGCCAAGGAAGCCATCGAGCGCGCGTTGCGTGAGCCGATCACCGACGCGTTGTCGCGCCGCCTCGGCCGGGAGGTCTCCCTGGCGGTGAAGGTGGACGTCGCGGACTCCGCCCCACCTCCACCCAGCCGGTACCCGGCGTCACCCGGCCGCGTGGACCCGCACAGCGACGGTGGCCCGCAGTCACCGCCGCGGGTACCACCACCGATGGCGGAAGACGGCATGCTGCCGCCCGCCGGCCGGGTCAGCCGGGTCGAGCAGCCGCCGCCGCGTGAGCACGTGCGTGAGCTCCGCGAGCTGAGGGACGTGCCCGATCCCGGCACGCCGGACGACACCGAGGAAGAGGTGGACGAGGAAGGCGAGGCGCTCGCCGCCGTCCACGAGATCTGGCCGACCTTCTCCGGTCAGCCGATCGCCGGCCAGCCGTACACGGCGCCCGCCCAGCCGCAGACCTCCAAGACCCGGCTCAACGAGAAGTACAACTTCGACACGTTCGTCATCGGCGCGTCCAACCGGTTCGCGCACGCGGCGGCCGTGGCCGTCGCCGAGGCGCCGTCCCGGGCGTACAACCCGTTGTTCATCTGGGGCGAGTCCGGACTCGGCAAGACCCACCTGCTGCACGCGGTCGGCCACTACGCGCAACGGCTGTTCCCCGGCATGCGCGTGCGGTACGTGTCGACCGAGGAGTTCACCAACGACTTCATCAACTCGCTGCGCGACGACCGCAAGGTCGCGTTCCAGCGTCGCTACCGCGACATCGACATCCTGCTCGTCGACGACATCCAGTTCCTGGAGGGCAAGGAAGGAACTCAGGAGGAGTTCTTCCACACCTTCAACACACTGCACAACGCCAACAAGCAGATCGTCGTGTCGTCGGACCGGCCGCCGAAGCGGCTGGAGACGCTGGAGGACCGCCTGCGGACGCGGTTCGAGTGGGGACTGATCACCGACATCCAGCCGCCCGAGCTGGAGACGCGCATCGCGATCCTCCGCAAGAAGGCGGCACAGGACCGGCTCGCCGTTCCCGGTGACGTACTGGAGTTCATCGCCACGCGCATCGAGGCGAACATCCGGGAACTGGAAGGCGCGCTGATCCGCGTCACCGCGTTCGCGTCCCTGAACCAGCAGCCGGTCGACGTCGGCCTCGCCGAGATCGTCCTGCGCGACCTCATTCCCGACTCGCAGGCACCGGAAATCAGCGCGCCGACGATCATGGGCGTCACCGCCGAGTTCTTCGACGTGACGCTCGACGATCTGTGTGGGCCGGGCAAGACGAAGGCACTCGCCACCGCGCGGCAGATCGCCATGTATCTGTGCCGGGAGCTCACCGACATGTCGCTGCCGCGCATCGGACAGGCGTTCGGCGGCCGCGACCACACGACGGTCATGCACGCGGACAAGAAGATCCGCAAGGAAATGGCTGAGCGCAGGCGGATCTACGACCAGGTCCAGGAACTGACGTCGAGGATCAAGCAGCGCGCCCGCCAGTAACTGTCCAAAGTAGCCACTGGCCCGTACCGCCCGCCGCGGTGCGGGCCAGTGTCGCGAGTGGACGGTTTGCGCGGCGACGAAGCGGGATACCCCTACGCCCAACGAGATTTTGTGCGACGTGGGTCACTCACCCGGGCGGTTCCTGGGTTGTGCACAGCGATCGCGGGCGGTGGGGAACCTGGGCACAGGTTGACCCACAACTGGGGACAGTCGTGTGGACAACTGTGGATGGATGTGGACGAGTGGTGGACGGCGCGAAGTTCTCCACCGGCGCCCGGAGCTGTCCACCGGATCGCCACCCCGGCTGTCCACAGCGCGCCGCGCCGTGCGAACTGCGACGATGGACGCTGTCCACACAACCCACAGCCCCTATTACTGTCACTGTCTTTTGTCTTTCGAAGAAAAGAACAAAGAAAAAACAGGCGAGCGGCGAACTTGGGGACAGCTGGCCTCGAAGCGGTAGCTAGATCGATTTGTCGACACCGGCCCCGGGTGACGGCGGGTCGGCCGACGTTCTAACGTGGGTGCCCACACCTGGTTCGCCAGTCGGCGCGCGCCGTCGGCTCCCGGACCACACACACCACGCCGGCGAGGCCTCCGCGCGCCCTGCACGAAGGGCGCGTAGGTGGGGGCGTCCGCTGATCTCAACGAGCCGGAGGGGCTCGGCTGTCGAAAGGATGGGCGCATGAAGATCCGCGTCGAACGCGACGGGTTGGCTGACGCTGTCGCCTGGGTGGCACGCAGCCTGCCGTCCCGGCCGCCCGTACCCGTACTGGGCGGGGTCCTACTCGAGGCGGGTGACGGGGACGCGCTCACCGTGTCCGGGTTCGACTACGAGGTCTCGGCGACCGTCGGCGTCCCGGCCACCATCGCCGACGGCGGCCGCACGCTGGTGTCCGGCCGGCTGCTTGCCGACATCACCAAGGCGCTGCCCGCTCAGCCGGTGGAGATCTCCGTCGACGGCGCCCGCGCCACCATCAACTGCGGCAGCGCCCGGTTCAGCCTCCCGACCATGCCGGTCGAGGACTACCCGCAGCTGCCGTCCCAGCCCGCCTTCGCCGGTGAGCTCGCCGGCGACGCGTTCGGCCAGGCGGTCGCCCAGGTCGCCGTCGCCGCCGGCAAGGACGACACCCTCCCGATGCTGACCGGTATGCGCCTGGAGATCTCCGGCGACACCGTCACCCTCGTCGCCACCGACCGGTTCCGCCTCGCCATGCGCGAGTTCAGCTGGAAGCCGGCCGAGGGTCTGGAGGACGCCGCGATCCTGGTGCCCGCCCGCACACTCGCCGAGGCGGCCAAGTCGATGGGTGGCGCCGGCGCCACCGTCAAGCTCGCGCTCGCCAGCGGCGAGGGACTGCTCGGCCTGTCCGGCTCCGGCCGCTATGCCACCACCCGGCTGCTCGACGCGGAGTTCCCGCCTTACCGCCAGCTGCTGCCCGCGCAGCACACCGCGCGCGCCGTCATCGACGTCGCGCCGCTGGCCGAGGCGATCAAGCGGGTTTCGCTGGTCGCCGAGCGCGGTACCCAGGTGCGGCTCGAGTTCACCGACAGCTCGCTGCGGCTGTCCGCCGGCGGCGACGACGAGGGCAGCGCCGAGGAGGAGCTGCAGGTCCAGTACGAGGGCGAGCCGGTGACGATCGCCTTCAACCCCGGCTACCTGGTCGACGGTCTCGGCGCACTGCACACCGACCGCGCCGAGCTGACGTTCACCACGCCGAACCGGCCCGCGCTGGTGAAGCCGGCTGACGAGGAGGGCAACGTCGTGCCCGGCTACCTCTACC
This sequence comes from Amycolatopsis suaedae, assembly GCF_004214935.1. Lineage (GTDB taxonomy): Bacteria > Actinomycetota > Actinomycetes > Mycobacteriales > Pseudonocardiaceae > Amycolatopsis > Amycolatopsis suaedae. Next base: position 75,731 of record NZ_SFCC01000002.1, on the reverse strand, counting down.
TGCTGATGCCGGTCCGGCTGCCCGGCTGATCACCCGCACGTAAGAAGGGGAGTACTCATGGTTTCGCTCGGCCTCGTCGGACTCGGCAGGATGGGCTTCAACATGCGGGAGCGGCTGCGGGCCGCCGGCCACACGGTCGTCGGCTACGACCGCAACGCCGAGGTCTCCGACGTCGCGTCGCTCGAGGAACTCGTCGGGCAGCTGGACGGTCCCCGGATCGTCTGGGTGATGGTCCCGGCCGGTGACCCGACCCGGCAGACCGTCCTCGAACTGGCGGAGTTGCTCGGCGAGGGCGACCTGCTGATCGACGGCGGCAACTCGAAGTTCACCGACGACAAGCGCAACGCGGAGATCCTGGCCGGCCACGGCGTCGGCTATCTCGACGTCGGCGTGTCCGGTGGCGTGTGGGGCAAGGAGAACGGCTACGGCCTGATGGTCGGCGGCGCGGCGAGCGACGTCGAGAAGGCGATGCCGATTTTCGACGCGCTGCGTCCGGACGGCCCGCGCGAGGAAGGCTTCTCGCACGCGGGCGACGTCGGCGCCGGGCACTACGCGAAGATGGTGCACAACGGCATCGAGTACGGCCTGATGCAGGCGTTCGCCGAGGGCTTCGAACTGCTGGAGGCCGCGAAGGTCGTCAACGACGTTCCCGCGGTGATCAAGGGCTGGCAGCGTGGAACCGTTGTGCGGTCGTGGTTGCTGGACCTGCTCGTGCGTGCGCTCGACGAGGACCCGGAGCTGGACGACCTGGAGGGCTACGTCGAGGACTCCGGCGAGGGCCGGTGGACCCTGGAGGAAGCCATCAACAACGCCGTTCCGGCGCCGGTCATCTCCGCCGCGTTGTTCGCCAGGTTCGCCTCGCGCCAGCAGGATTCCGCCGCCATGCGTGCGGTTGCCGCGCTGCGCAACCAGTTCGGCGGCCACGCTGTCCGGAAGGTAGGCGGGTAGCACCCGCTGTGTACGTACGGCATCTACAGGTAACCGACTTCCGCTCCTGGGAGCACGCGGATCTTCCGCTCACGCCCGGTCCCACCGTCCTCATTGGACGCAACGGTCAGGGCAAGACGAACCTGCTGGAGGCGCTGGGCTACGTGGCCACCCTCGGCTCGCACCGGGTGGCCACCGACGCTCCGCTGGTCCGGCACGGCCGTCCGCGTGCACTGGTGCGGACAGCCGTGGTCAACGACGGCAGGGAACTGACCGTCGAACTGGAGATCACGCCGGGCAAGGCGAACCGGGCCAGGGTCAACCGCGGCGCGGTCGGCAGACCGAGGGACGTGCTGGGAATCCTGCGCACCGTGTTGTTCTCCCCGGAGGACCTGGCGCTGGTGCGTGGTGATCCCGGGGAGCGCAGGCGGTTCCTTGACGAACTGCTCGTGCTGCGTGCGCCGCGCTACGCCGGGGTTCGCGCGGACTACGAACGGGTTCTCAAGCAGCGCAACGCTTTGCTCAAGACGAGCGGCAAGCGCCGGGGTTCGCGTGGTGCCGACCCGTACGTCGAGAGCACGCTCGACGTGTGGGACAACCACCTCGCGGTCGCCGGCGCGCAACTGCTGGCGGCGCGCCTGAACCTGGTGGCCGACCTGGCACCGCACACCGCGGCGGCCTACGCCGGGGTGGCACCCGACTCGCGGCCCGCCGTCGTCGGCTACCGGTCCAGCCTCGGTGACACGCTGCCCGAGGGGTACGGGGTACCGGGCGGGGAACGCGCGGAGGAGGATCGGCTGACCGAGGTGCTGCTGACCGCGCTCGGCGAGTCCCGCGCGGCCGACCTGGAACGCGGGACCAGCCAGGTGGGCCCGCACCGCGACGAGCTGGAACTGGTGCTCGGCGAGGCGCCCGCGAAGGGCTACGCCAGTCACGGCGAGTCGTGGTCGTTCGCGCTGGCGCTGCGGCTGGGCAGTTACGAGCTGCTGCGGGCCGAGGCGGGTGAGCCGGTCCTGCTGCTCGACGACGTGTTCGCCGAGCTGGACCGGAACCGGCGGGCCCGGCTTGCCGAGGTGGCCGCCGACGCCGAGCAGGTGCTGGTCACGGCGGCGGTGGCGGAGGACGTTCCCGCCGAACTGGCCGGTGACCGGTTCACCATCGCGGACGCCACTGTCGTCCGCGAGTGACCCTGAGTGATACCGAGAGGACACCGTCGATGAACAGCGCTGACCGTCCGCGGGCACGAGGGGTGACCGGGGCCACAGCAATTACCCCCCAAGTTGGGGATAAACCTGTGGATAGTGTGGATAACACGAGGAAAGAGTCATCGCCGGTGGTGAACACACGGCCAAATGGTCGAGGGATTGCTCCTCGCGTGGGCGATCATCCCGAGATGACCACGGTACCGAACACGGAACGTGATGATCACGCTGGGCCAAACGTGAACGGTGGTTCAGGGAGGGACCTGGCCCGGCAGGCGCTGGCCGCGGCGAAGGCGAAAGCCGACGCCCGGGGCTCGGAGCCGGGTGTTCGCAAGCCTAGCCGAGGCGGCTCCGGCACCGGCATGCGGCAGGACCCCCGCCGTCGCCGCTGGTCGGGGCCCGGCGCGGACAGCAGGGACCCGCAGCCGCTCGGCAGGCTCGCGTCGCGGCTGGCCGTCGAGCGTGGGTGGAACACCAACCTCGCCAACGGGCAGATTTTCGGCCGCTGGGCCCGGCTGGTCGGTGAGGACGTCGCCGAGCATGCCCAGCCGGTCGCGCTGAAGGACGGCGAGCTGACCGTCCGCGCCAGCTCGACGGCCTGGGCCACGCAGTTGCGGCTGCTGCAGGGGCAGCTCATCGGGAAGATCGCGGCCGGGGTCGGCAACGGCGTCGTCAAGCGCATGCGGATCCAGGGGCCGACTGCCCCCAGTTGGCGTAAGGGGCCCCGGCACGTGCCCGGCCGCGGCCCGCGTGACACGTACGGCTGAGCTTCGCGCAAGCATGCGAACGGCCCGTTGGCTACGATCCGACACGCCCAAGGGCGATTTCGTGGCTCTGTGAGCTAATCAGGGGTGTCCTTGCCGTATGTCAGCGAAGGTGGGCAAGTAGGATGTAGATGGAGTGGTGAGTCGACCCCGACCCCATGCGCCGCCAGGCGCGCGTCCCGAGGAGAAAGCAGGCCCGGTGGCTGACCAGAAGAAAGAATACGGCGCAGAGTCCATCACCGTGCTCGAGGGACTCGAGGCGGTCCGCAAGCGCCCCGGTATGTACATCGGTTCCACCGGCGAGCGCGGTCTGCACCACCTGATCCAGGAGGTCGTGGACAACTCCGTCGACGAGGCGATGGCCGGTTACGCCACCAGGGTCGAGGTCACGCTGCTGGCCGACGGCGGTGTCCGGGTCGTCGACGACGGCCGCGGCATCCCGGTCGCCATGCACCCCAAGGAGCAGAAGCCGACCGTCGAGGTCGTGCTCACGATGCTGCACGCGGGCGGCAAGTTCGACAGCGACTCCTACGCCGTCTCCGGCGGCCTGCACGGCGTCGGCGTCTCCGTGGTGAACGCGCTGTCCACCGCGCTGGACGTGGAGATCAAGGTCGACGGCCGGATCTGGCGGCAGCACTACGACCGGTCCGTGCCGGGTGAGCTGATCGACGCCGGGCCCGCCGACACCACCGGTACCTCGGTCACCTTCTGGGCCGACCCGGAGATCTTCGAGACCACCACCTACAGCGCCGAGACCGTCGCCCGCCGGCTGCAGGAGATGGCGTTCCTGAACAAGGGACTGACCATCGTCCTGCGAGACGAGCGGGTCAGCCAGGACACCGAGGAGGACGCCGAGGGGCAGAAGGCGCACATCTCCGAGCGCACCTACCACTACCCCGGCGGGCTCGAGGACTTCGTCCGGCACATCAACGGCAGCAAGGACCCGATCCACAAGAACGTGATCGCGTTCGAGGCCAAGGGCACCGGCCTCGAGGTCGAGGTGGCGATGCAGTGGAACGACGGCTTCACGCCGTCGGTGTACACATTCGCCAACACCATCAACACGCACGAGGGCGGTACCCACGAGGAGGGCTTCCGCGCCGCGCTGACCAGGGTCGTCAACGCCTACGCGCGCGACAAGAAGCTGCTCAAGGAGAAGGACGCCAACCTCACCGGCGACGACGTGCGCGAGGGCCTCGCCGCCATCGTGTCGATCAAGCTCGCCGAGCCGCAGTTCGAGGGGCAGACGAAGACCAAGCTGGGCAACAGCGAGGCCAAGTCGTTCGTGCAGACCACCACCAACGAGTGGCTGGGGCACTGGTTCGAGGCCAACCCCGCCGAGGCCAAGACGATCATCAACAAGTCGATCTCCTCGGCGCAAGCGCGCCTGGCCGCCCGCAAGGCACGCGACCTGGTGCGCCGCAAGGGCGCGCTGGACATCGGCGGTCTGCCCGGCAAGCTGAAGGACTGCCGCTCCACCAACCCGGAGGAGTGCGAGCTCTACATCGTCGAGGGTGACTCGGCGGGCGGCTCCGCCAAGGAGGGCCGCGACTCCATGTACCAGGCGATCCTGCCGATCCGGGGCAAGATCATCAACGTGGAGAAGGCCCGCATCGACCGCGTGCTGAAGAACACCGAGGTGCAGAGCCTGATCACCGCGCTGGGCACCGGCATCCACGAGGACTTCGACGTCGAGAAGATCCGGTACCACAAGGTCATCCTGATGGCCGACGCCGACGTCGACGGTCAGCACATCCGCACCCTGCTGCTGACGCTGCTGTTCCGGTTCATGCGCCCGCTGATCGAGCACGGGCACGTCTACCTGGCGTCCCCGCCGCTGTACAAGATCAAGTGGCCGAGGTCCGAACCCGAGTACGCCTACTCCGACAAGGAGCGCGACGGCCTGATCGCGGCCGGCGTCGAGGCTGGCAAGAGGCTGCCGAAGGACGACGCGATCCAGCGGTACAAGGGTCTCGGTGAGATGAACGCCGAGGAACTGTGGGAGACCACCATGGACCCGGCCAACCGGCTGCTGCGGCAGGTGACGCTGGACGACGCGGCCACCGCCGACGAGCTGTTCTCCGTGCTGATGGGCGAGGACGTCGAGGCCCGCCGGTCGTTCATCACCCGCAATGCCAAGGACGTTCGCTTCCTGGACGTGTAGTCCAGCCCGCCGCGCGTTACCACTGAGAAGGAACCCATGACGGAAACCTTGCCGCCGGAGCACGACCGCACCGAGCCGGTCGACATCCAGCAGGAGATGCAGCGCTCCTACATCGACTACGCGATGAGCGTGATCGTGTCGCGGGCGCTGCCGGACGTGCGTGACGGTCTGAAGCCGGTCGCCCGCCGGATCATGTACTCGATGTACGACTCCGGCTTCCGGCCGGAACGCGGGTACAACAAGTGCTCGCGCGTGGTCGGCGACGTGATGGGCAACTACCACCCGCACGGCGACTCGGCCATCTACGACGCGCTGGTGCGGCTGGCCCAGCACTGGTCGATGCGGTATCCGCTGATCGACGGCCAGGGCAACTTCGGCTCGCCGGGCAACGACCCGGCCGCCGCGATGAGGTACACCGAGTCGCGGCTCGCCCCGCTGGCCATGCACATGCTGGCCGGCATCGAAGAGGACACCGTCGACTTCTCCGACAACTATGACGGCCGCACGAAGGAACCAGACGTCCTGCCCAGCCGGTTCCCGAACCTGCTGGTCAACGGCGGCTCCGGGATCGCGGTCGGCATGGCGACCAACATCCCGCCGCACAACCTGCGCGAGGTCGCCGACGGCGTCATCTGGTCGCTGCAGAACCCCGAAGCCAGCGAGGACGAGCTGCTCGCCGCGCTGCTGCAGCGGATCAAGGGCCCGGACTTCCCGACCAAGGGCCTGATCCTCGGCACGTCCGGCATCGAGGACGCCTACCGCACCGGCCGCGGCTCGGTCCGCATGCGCGCGGTGGTCGAGGTCGAGGAGGACGCCAAGGGGCGGACGATCCTGGTCGCCACCGAGCTGCCGTACCAGGTCAACCCGGACAACCTGGTCGAGAACATCGCCTCGCTGGTCCGCGACGGCAAGATCACCGGTATCGCCGACATCGCCGACGAGTCCAACAGCCGGCGCGGCATGCGCATCGTGGTCACGCTCAAGCGCGACGCCGTGGCCAAGGTCGTGCTGAACAACCTCTACAAGCACACCCAGCTGCAGTACAACTTCGGTGTCAACATGCTGGCCCTGGTCGACGGCGTGCCGCGCACGCTGCGGCTGGACCAGATCATCCGGCACTACATCAAGCACCAGATCGAAGTCATCGTCCGGCGTACCCGATTCCTCCTGAACAAGGCGGAGGAGCGGGCCCACATCCTGCGTGGTTTCGTCAAGGCGCTGGACGCGATCGACGAGGTCATCGCGCTGATCCGCCGGTCGCAGACGGTCGACATCGCGCGGACCGGCCTGATGGAGCTGCTCGACGTCGACGAGATCCAGGCCACCGCGATCCTGGACATGCAGCTGCGCCGCCTCGCCGCACTGGAGCGGCAGAAGATCATCGACGAGCTGGCCCGGATCGAGGCCGAGATCGCCGACCTGCAGGACATCCTGGCCAAGCCGGAGCGGCAGCGGCAGATCATCGCCGACGAGCTGACCGAGATCGTCGACAAGCACGGCGACGACCGGCGGACCCAGATCATCCCGTTCGACGGCGACGTCAACGTCGAGGACCTGATCGCGGTCGAGGACGTGGTCGTCACGATCACCCGCACGGGTTACGCCAAGCGAACGAAAACCGACCTGTACCGGGCGCAGAAGCGCGGTGGCAAGGGCGTGCAGGGCGCGACGCTGAAGCAGGACGACATCGTCCAGCACTTCTTCGTGTGCTCGACGCACGACTGGATCCTGTTCTTCACCAACAAGGGGCGGGTCTACCGGGCGAAGGCGTACGACCTGCCGGAGGCCAACCGCAACGCCCGCGGCCAGCACGTGGCGAACCTGCTCGCGTTCCAGCCGGAGGAGCAGATCGCCCAGGTCATCCAGATCAAGAACTACGAGGTCGCGCCGTACCTGGTGCTGGCGACCCGCAACGGCCTGGTCAAGAAGACCAAGCTGGTCGACTTCGACTCCAACCGCGCGGGCGGGCTGATCGCGGTCAACCTGCGGGAGGGCGACGAGCTGGTCGGCGCCGTGCTCGCCGGTCCGACCGACGACCTGCTGCTGGTGTCGGCGGAGGGCCAGTCGATCCGCTTCCACGCCTCGGACGAGACGCTGCGCCCGATGGGCAGGGCGACGTCCGGCGTGCTGGGCATGCGGTTCAACGAGGGCGACGAGCTGCTCGCCATCGGCGTGGTGTCGGAGAGCAAGTTCCTGCTGGTCGCCACCGACGGCGGATACGCCAAGCGCACCCCGATCGAGGACTACCCGGTGCAGGGCAGGGGTGGCAAGGGCGTGCTCACCATCCAGCACGACCGGAAACGTGGCAGGCTGGTGGGGGCACTCATCGTCGACGTCGACGACGAGCTCTACGCGATCACGTCGAGCGGCGGCGTGATCCGCACCGCGGCCAAGGAGGTTCGCAAGGCGGGCAGGCAGACCAAGGGTGTGCGGTTGATGAACCTGGGCGAGGGGACCACCCTGCTGGCGGTGGCACGCAACGCCGACGAGCCCTCGAACGTCAACGGTGCGGCGGCCCAGGAGGGCACCGCCGCGGAAACCGACGGCTCCGAGACAACTGACACGCAGGCACCGCAGGAGTAAGCGGCGCGAACTGGGTAAGGACTGACACTTCGTGACTCCAGCCGACAAACCCGAGGCACAAGGATCCAACGGCGCCGGCGCGTCCACGCCTCCGTGGCAGCGTGTGGCCAAGGAGGAGGACGCCCCCGCCGCTTCGGCGGGCGGGGCCACGTCCACCCCGCCGGCCGGTTCCGCTGCCGGGCAGGCTGCCGACCCCAGTCAGGCACCGACGGCGATGTGGCCGTCGCAGGCCACCACCACGGAGGTGCGCCAGCCTGCCCCGGAACCGCCGCGTGCCGACGAGCCGCCGGTCGTGACCGGCACGGCGGCCAACCGGCTGTTCGGCGACACCGGCGCACAGGACGCCGTTCCGCCGAGCGCGCGGCCGGACCGCGACCGCAGCCGGGGCGGCCGGGCCACGCCGACGGCGTTGCGCCGCCCCGGGCGGGGGCCGCGGCGGGCGAGCCTGCAGATCAAGCGGTTCGACCCGTGGTCGGTGCTGAAGCTGTCGCTGGTGCTGGGCGTCGCGTTGTTCTTCGTCTGGCTGGTCGCGGTCGGGGTCCTCTACACCGTGCTGGACGGCATGGGCGTGTGGGACAACCTCAACGGCACCTACACCCAGCTCGTCCAGGGCGAGGGCACCGCCACCGCCGCGGAACCGCTGATCAGCGCCGGTCGCGTGTTCGGTATCGCGGCCATCATCGGCGCGGTGAACATCGTGCTGCTGTCCGCGCTCACTACCGTCAGCGCGTTCATCTACAACGTGTCCGCCGACCTCGCAGGCGGCCTGGAGGTCACGCTGTCCGAGCGGGAGTAACCCGGTTGCGGGGCTCTGTGGGGCGTCGGGTAGTCTTTCCTGCGTTCCACGGGCCCATAGCTCAGGCGGTTAGAGCGCTTCGCTGATAACGAAGAGGTCGGAGGTTCAAGTCCTCCTGGGCCCACAGATCACCAGCCCTCGTCCCACTCGGGACGGGGGCGGTTTTCGTTTGGGCCTCAGTCGCGCCAGTCGATCGTTCTGCCGGGTTCCTGATGGTGCCTGCCCACGATCAGTGCGACCACCAACAGGATGGCGAGTACCACCGGGAGGACCGTCCAGAACTCCACGGCGATCACCTCCGTAGATTTGTGAGGTCAAGGCTAACGGCCCGAACCGGTGACGGCTGTCACCGAAATGGGGGAACTGGTGAGCGCGGTCACAGTCGTCACGGCGGTGTTCGACGGTGGGCATCAGCACCTGCGTGCGGCCTACGAGTCGCTGCTCCAGCAGGACCTGCCCGCCGGCTGGACCTGGGAGTGGTGCGTGCAGGAGGACGGCGACACCGGCGTCGCCCGCCGGGAGCTGCCGGACGACCCGCGGATCAGCCACGGCACCGGCCTGCCCGGCCGGGCGGCCGTCGCCCGCACCATGGCCCTGGCCAGGGCCAACGGCGAGCTGGTTCGCTGCCTCGACGCCGACGACCTGCTGCTGCCGGGTGCGCTGGCGCGGGACATCGAGGCGTTGCACAGGGCGGCCTGGTGTGTGTCGGCGTGCCTGGACCTGCACCCGGACGGGTCAGTCACCCCGGGCCCGTACGACCCGCCGGACGGTCCGGTCGCGCCCGGCCGGTTCCTGGCCGAACAGCGAGAGGACCGGCTGTCCGTGCAGGCGTCGACGTTCGCCGCGCACACCGGGCTCGTCCGCGCGCTGGGCGGGTGGCCCGCCCTCACCGGCGCCGAGACCGTCGGCCTGCTGCTGGCCGCGGAGGCGGTCGCGCCCGGTGAGTTCATCGCCCGGCCGAGCATGCTGTACCGCAAACACGACGGTCAGACGACCGCGGACGGCCGGTACTGGGCCGACGAGGAACACGCGGCCCGCCTGTCAATGGCAGTCAGCCGTACCGAAGAACTGCGGCGTGCGGGGTGGCGGTGGCCGTTCGACGGTCGTTAGCGTCGGCGCGTGAACTGGGGAAAGAGGCTGACGATTCTGATCGGCTGTGCGGCACTGTTGTCGCCGGTGGCTCCGGCCGTGGCCGAATCCGGCGCGCTCAGGCCGGTGCGGACATGCGCGGACCTGGAGCGGACGTTCGACGTCCCACACGCGCGGACCACGGTCACCTCGGCGACCGAGGTGAGCACCGGCCCCGCGCACTGCGAGGTCCGGGGCGTCATCGAACCCGCGGTCCGCTTCACCCTGCGGTTGCCGCTGGACACGTTCTTCGGCCGGTACCTGCAGTACGGCTGTGGTGGCCTGTGCGGGACCGTGCCGAACACGCCGTTCCCGGACTGCGGGCCGAAGGCCGGTGACGTGGCGGTCGCCGCGACCGACGACGGCCACGTCGGCGAGGGAGGTGAGCTCGCCTTCACCGACGGCCGGTGGGCGCGGGACAACCAGGCCGCCAGGGATGACTACTTCTTCCGCGCGCCGCACGTGCTGTCGAAGGCGGCGAAACGGATCATCGCCGAGTTCTACGGCGCACCACCGAGGACGTCGTACTTCTCCGGCTGCTCCAACGGCGGCCGCGAGGCACTGATCCTCGCCCAGCGTTACCCGGACGACTTCGACGGCATCATCGCTGGTGCCCCGGCTCTTCACTTCTCCTCGCTGGCGGGGGTCTACCAGACCTGGCTGCACCGCACCAACCACCGCGCGGATGGCACGCCGATCATCGGTGTCGACAAGTTGCCCGTGCTGCACAGTGCCGTCGTCTCGGCCTGTGACGGCCTGGACGGACGCGTCGACCAGCAGATCGACGACCCGAGGAAGTGCACGTTCGACCCGGCGAGCATCCAGTGCCCCGACGGCGACGGGAAGACCTGCCTGACCGCCGACCAGGTCGCCGTCGCGCGGGAGCTGTACCGCGGGCCGGTCGATTCGCACGGCCGGCGGCTGTACCCGGGCTCGCAGACCAGGGGCTCGGAGCTGGCCTGGGCGGAGTGGGGCGTCGCCGACCCCGCGATCGGCAGTTCGGTCGCCGGCCTGCTGGCGGACAACGCCCTGCGTCACGTCAGCTTCCCGATCGGCAGGCCGCACTCGTCGCTGGCCGACTTCAGGCTGGACACGCGGGACTTCAGCAGACTGGCAGCCGAGGGCGTCAAGGCCAACGCGATGAACACCGACCTGAGCGGGTTCCGCAGGTCAGGTGGCAAGTTGATCATCTGGCACGGCTGGGACGACCAGGCCATCCCGGCGGCCGGAACCCTGGACTACTACCAGCGGCTCTGGGAGCGAAGCGGCGGTCTGCGGGCGACCCAGCAGTGGGCGCGGTTGTTCATGGTGCCCACGATGGCGCACTGCTCGGGTGGCTACCAGCTGCAGCGGTTCGACCCGTTCCGGGAGCTGGTGTCGTGGGTCGAGCGCGGTACGGCACCCGAGCGCATCGTCGCCACCGGGAAGCGGTCGGAGCCGGTGTTCCCGTACCCGCGGCAGTCGGACGGGCGTCCGCGGGACGTCGTGCGGTGGGTGGGCGAGGGCCTGTACCACCGGCCGGGGCCGGTGGCGCCATGACGGATGGTTCCACGTGGAACCACGGCCGGACCAGGACGGCAAGCCCCCGGCCGGGTGCAGTAGCATCAACAGGGCAGCACGGTAATCGCAGTTCGAGGAGGGGCCTCACGTGAAGAAGCTGTTGGCACTCGCGGTCGTCGCTGGTGGCGTTCTCTTCGTCATCAAGCGGAACAAGGACAACAAGGCCGAGGCTGCCCTCTGGCGCGAGGCCACCGCTCCGGTGCCCGCCGGCCGTGGCACGGTCTCCAGCAACGGCAGCGCGCCCGCCAAGGCGAGCTCCTCGGACGCCGCCACCAACAACTGAACTCAACGCGGGCACCGCCCGCGTCCGGGGCTGTAGCTCAATTGGTAGAGCACCGCCTTTGCAAGGCGGGGGTCAGGGGTTCGATTCCCCTCAGCTCCACGTAACCGAACGGCGATATGGAACTCCAGCAGATCGGCCTGCAGCATCCGGCGGCGAGTCTCGTCCGGGACATCCAGAACAACCGCACCGGTATTCCGCGCCGTACCTTCGTCGCCGAGGGACTGTTCGAGAACAACATCGTCCTGGAGACCGGCGTCCCGGTGGAAACGCTGCTCTGGTGTCCCGATGCCGCCTACTCCGACGAGGCGAAGAAGCGAGCGGCACAACTCGCGGACCGCGCGCGACGCGCGTACCAGATCTCCGAGAAGACGTTGGCACGCCTGGCCGAACGGCCGAATCCGGACGGCCTCCTCTCCGTCGCCAGGTTGCCCGACTGGGATCCGGCGACCTTCGAGTTCGGCGACGACGCGCTGGTGCTGGTGACCGACGCGCTGGAGATCCCCGGCAACCTCGGCACGCTGCTGCGCACCATGGATGCCTGCGGCGCTGACTGCCTGGTCATGACGAACCGGCGCACCCGGATGACCCATCCGAAGGTGCTGCGCAGCAGTCAGGGAATGAGCATCAAGGTTCCCTCGCTCGATTTCGACGACGTCGACGACGCCATCGACTGGCTGAAGCGAAACCGGTTCCGGGTCTACATCGCGGACACCGACGACAGCGTGAACTACCGCGAGCTGGACTACCGCGGCCGCACGGCGCTGGTGGTCGGCAGCGAGCGGTTCGGCGTTTCCCGGCCGTGGTACGACGCCGGGTTCCAGCGGGTGGGGATTCCGATGCTGGGGTCGGCGGACTCGCTGAACGTCTCGGTGTCGGCGTCGGTTCTGCTGTACGAGGCGCGGGCGCACAAGAACGGCTGGTAGGTCAGTGGCAGACACGATCAGCAGCGCGGCCAACCCGCTCGCGAAGCGGGTCCGGCTCCTCGCGGACCGCAAACACCGGCGCCGGGAGGGCGCGTTCGTCGTCGAGGGACTCCAGCCGGTCTGGTACGCCGTCGAGGCGGGGTGGGAGATCGAGACGCTGATCGTCGCGCCCAGCCTGCTGACCGGCCAGGCCGCCCAGCGCATGGTCGACGACCGGGAACGGGCTGGCGTGCCGGTGGCGCGGCTCAGCGGCGAGCTGTTCAAACGCCTCGTCGACCGGGACGGTCCCGGCGGTCTCGCGGCCATCGTGCGGAGCCGGACCGGTGATCTGTCCACTCTGGACGTCCAACCGGGATCGATCTTCGTCGCACTGCACCGGATCGCCAATCCCGGCAACCTCGGCACGATCATCCGTACCGTGGACGCCGTCGGCGGAGCGGGCGTCGTCCTGATCGGTGAGACGGTGGACGCCTACTCGCCCGCCGCGGTCAAGGCCAGCATGGGTTCGCTGTTCGCCGTCGACGTGGTGCACACGCCCGACGCCGGCGAGTTCTTCGCCTGGGCCGAGGACCGCGGAGTCAGCGTTCTCGCCACGTCGGGCACCGCGGACGACGACCACTGGGACGCCGGCTACGAGCCGCCGCTCGCGTTTCTGCTCGGCAGCGAGCGGGAAGGTCTGCCGGACGACCTGCTGGCGCGGGCGACGCGCCGGCTGCGGATTCCGATGGTCGGCACCGTGGATTCGCTGAACATCGGCGTGGCCGCGTCGATCATGCTCTACGAGGCACGCAGGGCGGCAAGGTAACCGTCAGCGGGCGAGCGTGGCCGCGGCCAGTTCCTGCCAGTCCGTCCGCGCGCCCTCCCCGGTCGCCACGGCGAACCGTGGTTCACCGAGGTGGTCGCGCACGGCACGTTCGATCCGGGCGACGTCGGGCTGGGAACTGTCGGGCAGGCCGCGCACGACCGCGCTCGCCCCGAGCAGCCGCGCGGCCTGCTCGTACTCGCCGTGCCGCAGAGCCAGATCCGCGATGCCGACGAGTACCTGCGCGATCCCGAGCGCGTGCCCGGCCTCGGTCACCGAGCGGAGGGCCGCCACGCGATGCTCGCGTGCCCCGGCCAGATCCTCGGTCAGGTAGCCGAGCAGGTTCTGGGTCAGCGCGCGAACGTAGTGCTCCTGGGCCTCAGCGCCCAGCAGCTCCTCGGCGACGCCGACCTGCCGGCGTGCCTCCGCGGCGTCGCCACGCCAGCGCGCGAGTTCCGCCTTCGCCAGCGCCAGGTCAGCCAGCGCGTTCGCCCAGGAGATCCCTTCCGCCGCCCGTTCCGCGTCGGCCACGGCGGCGGCGCAGGAGTCCAGGTCGCCGGCCAGCCAGTAGAGCTGAGCCTGCCGCGACCGCAGGTGCACGACGTCCTCGACGGCACCGACCTCGGTGACGACCGCGATCGCCTGCTCGTAGTACTCGCAGGCGACGGCGAACTCGCCGCGCGTCGCGATCCGGTCCGCCAGGGTGGACAGGGTCAGCGAGATTCCCCAGCGCTCACCCAGCGCGCGGAACTCGTCGAGCGCCGTCTCGAGATACTCCTCGGCTTCCCGGCCGCTGTGCCCGAGAACGACACGTGTCCTGCCGAGATGCATCGTGGCGAGTGCCCGAACCCAGGGATCCTCGTCGGCGCGGAACTCGTCCCACACGTCCAGCAACGCGTCCGGATCTCGCAGGACGCGCTCCAGCGCGGCCATGAGCTTCGGTGCGGGGTGCGAACTCCTGACCCGCTGGTTGATCTCATGTGCCGTGCGGATCCACTCCTCCGCGTGGCGTTCGTCGGCCATTCCCGAGGTCAGGAACGACGAGACGAACGCGTAGACGATGGTTTTGGCCTCGTCGCTGACCTCGCCGGGCACCTTGGTCGCCGCCATGATCAGCTCGCTGCCCTCGGCCTTGTGCCCGCCGAGCCACCAGTACCACCCGGACGCCGCCGCGAGCCGCATCGCCGCCTGCGCGTCGGCGGCGGCGAGTGCGCCACGCATCGCCGCGGTGACGTTGTCGTGCTCGGCCTCGATCCTGGCGAGCCACTCCAGTTGCTCGGTGCGGCGCAGATGTGGATCCGCGGTCTCGGCCAGCTCGGTGAAGTAGGCCAGATGCGCGAGCCGGGTCCGCTCCGCTTCGTCCGCCTCGGCGAGTCGCTGCTCGGCGTATTCCTTGATCGTGCCGAGCATGCGGTACCGGTCGTCCTTGGTGACCACCAACGACTTCTCGGTCAGCGCGGTCAGCAGTTCCAGTACCTCGCCCGCTTCGACGCCGCCACCCGCGCAGACCTGTTCCGCGGCTTCCAGGCTCGCACCGCCGGAGAACACCGAGAGCCTGCGCAGCACCGCCCGTTCGGCGTCGGTGAGCAGCTCCCAGCTCCAGTCGATCACCGCACGCAGCGTCCGATGCCGGGGCAGTGCGGTGCGACTGCCGCCGGTCAGCATGCGGAACCGGTCGTCGAGCCGGTCGGCGAGCTGTTCCAGTGACATCGTGCGCAGCCTTGCCGCGGCGAGTTCGATCGCCAGCGGCATGCCGTCCAGCGCCCGGCACATGTGCGCCATGGTCGCCAGCGTCCGGGCGTCCATCCTGAGGTCGCTGCGTACCGCGCCGGCCCGGTCGCGGAGCAGCCGGACGGCAGGCGACGACTCGATCTCGGCCGGGTCGGCGTCCGGTGCGGGCAGGGTCAGTGGCGCGACCGGCCACAGCGCCTCGCCGGTGATGCCGAGTGGTTCCCTGCTCGTCGCGAGGATCCGCAGCCGGCCGCACTCGCCGAGCAGCCGGTGGGCGAACGCGGCGGCGGATTCGATCACGTGCTCGCAGTTGTCCAGGATCAGCAGCATTTCCCGCTCGCGGATCGCGGCAACGACCCGATCCGCCGGCTCGGCGTCCGGAGCGTCGCCGATCAGCGGGTCGCGCCCGCCGAGCGCGGACAGCGTCGCGTGTGCGACGTCGCTGTTCGCGCCGACGGCCGCGAGTTCCACCAGCCAGGCCTCCGGCAGGTCGCCGAGCAGGGTGCGGGCCGCTTCGGTGGCCAGCCTGGTCTTTCCCGAGCCGCCCGGGCCGATCACGGTGGTCAGCCGGTGTCCGGTGACCAGCTCGCGGACGGCGCTGATGTCGGCTTCCTTGCCGACATAGCTGGTCAGCTCGGCCCGCAGGTTGCTCTTCCGGTCGTCCTCGCGGCGGCCCAGCTCGCCGCGCAGCAGCGCGAGGTGGACCGCGGACAGTTCCGGTGAGGGATCGACGCCCAGTGTCTCGGCGAGGGTTTCCCTGGTGCGCTGGTAGAGCAGCAACGCGTCGGTGTCCCGGCCACTCGCGGCGAGGGCACGCATCAGCGCGGCGACGAGGCGTTCCCGCACCGGGTGCGCGGCCACCAGGTCGGTGAGTTCCGCGACCGCGTTCGCGCCCGGGATCTCGGCGTCGAAGCGGTCCTCGAGCGCGGTCAGGCGAAGGCCTTCGAGCCGGGTGACCGCCGCGTCGAACGCCGCGCTGTCCTGGAGTCCGACGTCCTGCATGGCCGCGCCGCGCCACAGCGCGAGGGCGTCCCGCAACCGGCCCTGACCGACGAGGCGTTCGAACCGCACGGCGTCGACGGAGTCGGGTTCCACCAGCAGCCGGTAACCGCTGTTCGTTCCCTCGACGGAGCCTTCGGGCAGCACCTTGCGCAGCCGGGAAACCAGGCGCTGCAGGGCGTTGGCCGCGTCGGCGGGCGGGTGCTCACCCCAGATCCAGTCGACCAGCGTCGCCTTCGGGACGACGCGGCCCGGTTCGAGGGCGAGTGCGATCAGCAGCCCGCGCAGGCGGGCACCCGGCACGTCGGCTGGGACGCCGTCGTCCGTGCGAACCTCGAACGGTCCGAGCATCCCGATCTGCACCGGGCCGATTTTGCCACGGTGGCCAATGGTGTCAGGGCGGTGTCAGGAGGGTGACAGGTCCGGTGGCGAACCTGGTCTCAGCACCCACCACGAGAGGACACCCGATGAACGGCCTTCCGATGCAGCGTGACGCGGGCCCCTTCGACCCGCCCAGCCGGCTGTCCCAGCTGCGGGACACCCGCCCGGTCAGCCCGCTGCTGTTCCCCGACGGTCACGAGGGCTGGCTGGTCACCGGGCACGAGGCGGTCCGCCAGGCCCTGGTCGACACCCGGTTCAGTTCCCGCCTGGACATCGGCATCGTCCACGTGCCGTACGCGACCCCCGGCATGCCGGCCCCGACCGAGCCGAACCCGCCGATGCCGGGCGTGTTCGTCGCGATGGACCCGCCGGACCACACCCGGCTGCGCAAGCGGCTCACCGGCGCCTTCACCGTCAAACGCATGAAGGCGCTCGAAGAGCACATCGCCGACATCACCGAGCGGCAACTGGACGCGCTGGAGCGGCTCACGCCGCCGGTCGACCTGGTCAGCGAGTTCGCGCTGCCGGTGCCGTCACTGGTGATCTGCGAACTGCTCGGGGTGCCCTACGAGGACCGGGAGACGTTCCAGGCCAACTCCGCCAGGTTCATGGCGAGGGACATCGAGCTGGAGGAGAAGGCGAGCGTGGTCGGCGCGCTGACCGGCTACCTCGCCGGGCTGGTGACGCGTAAGCGGGCCGAGCCGGGCGAGGACATCCTGTCCGACCTCGCCCGCCAGGACGACCTGACCATCGAGGAACTGACCGGCGTCGCGTTCCTGCTGCTGCTGGCCGGGCACGAGACCACCGCCAACATGCTGTCGCTGGGCACGTTCGCGCTGCTGGAGCACCCCGACCAGCTGACCGAGCTACGGGCGAACCCGGAGCTGATGCCGGACGCCGTCGAGGAACTGCTGCGGTACCTGTCCGTCGCCGACATCTTCTACCGCTACGCCACGGAGGACATCGAACTCTGCGGTGAGACGATCAGCGCGGGCTCGACCGTCGTCCTCGCGCTGCTGGCCGCCAACCACGACCCGAAGCGCTTCGCGAACCCGGACACCCTGGACATCCACCGCAAGGCGCGTGGCCACGTGGCCTTCGGGCACGGCATCCACCAGTGCCTCGGCCAGCAGCTGGCCCGTATCGAGATGCGGGCCGGCTTCAGCGGGCTGCTGCGTCGTTTCCCCGGTCTACGGCTCGCCGTCCCGGCCAGGGAAGTGAGGCTGAAGACGGACATGAACATCTACGGCGTGCACGAGCTGCCGGTCACCTGGTGAGCCGCTCCCGCACGGCGGCCAGTTCGTCGAGTTTGCGCAGGGTGGCCGCGTCACCGACCGTCGTCAAGTGGAAGGTGGCGCGGTCGGCGCCTGCCTCGGCGAACTCGTGCACCAGGTCGAGGTCGTCCTCGTCGGCAGGCACGTTGATGACGACGCCGGTGCGGCCGTGCGCGGCCAGCGTGGCCCGCATTCCGCGGACGTCGTCCGGCGTGACGGTGATCGGGAACCAGCCGTCGCCGTACTCGACCACCCGGCGCCGGGCCGCCGCGCTGTGCCCGCCGATGTAGATCGGCGGGTGCGGAGACTGGACCGGCTTGGGCCACATGTGGATCGGGCCGAACTCGACGTGCGCACCGCGGAAGCTGGCCTCGTCCCTGGTCCAGATCAGCTTCAACGCCGCGAGCTGCTCATCCAGGCGCCTGCCGCGGCTGCCCGGATCGACACCGTGGTTGCGCATCTCCGCCCGGTTCCACCCCGCGCCGACCGTGAACAGCACGCGGCCGCCGGAGAGTAGGTCGAGGGTAGCGACCTCCTTGGCCGTGTGGATGACGTCGCGCTGGACCAGCAGCGCGACTCCGGTGCCGAGCAACAGCCGTTCGGTGGACGACGCGGCGGCCGTCAGCGCGAGGAACGGGTCGAGCGACCGGTAGTAGGCGCGCCCCAGCTCGGCGCCGTCCGGACCCGTCGAACCCTTCGGCATGTGGGAGTGCTCGGCGAGGAAGAGGGATTCGAACCCACGTTCCTCGACAGCTCTGGCCAGCGCGTCCGGTCGCAGCGTTTCGTCGGTGGCGAACGTCGAGATCCCGATCTTCATGCCCTCGACGCTAGACATTGACGCCAGTGTCAGAGTCAAGCACGATCCCTGGAATGCGTGCTGCTCTGTGGCTCCCGATCTTCGACGAACTGGCCGATCCTCGGGTGGTCACCCGGCTCGCCGTGGAGGCGGAGGAGGCCGGCTGGCACGGGTTCTTCGTCTGGGACCACCTGCGCTGGGGTACTTCGGAACTGCCGGTCGCCGACCCGTGGATCACGCTCGCCGCGGTCGCCGGCGCCACCAGCGAACTGCGGATCGGGCCGATGGTCACCCCGCTGCCCCGGCGGCGGCCCGCCAAGGTGGCCAGGGAGACGTCGACGCTCGACGTGCTCAGCGGCGGCAGGCTCACGCTGGGCGTCGGCATCGGCAGCGACCGGTTCGGCGCTGAGTTCTCCGGGACGGGGGAGCAGCTCGCCGACCGCGCACGGGGCGCGATGCTCGACGAGTTCCTCGACGTCCTCACCACCGCGTGGAGCGGCGATGAGGTCCACCACCGCGGCGAGCACTACACGGTCGACGGCCTGCGGTTCCTGCCGCGACCGGTGCAGCGGCCGGGAGTTCCGGTCTGGGCGGCGGGTTTTCCCGGCAACCTCAAGCCGTTGCGCCGTGCGGCGCGGCTCGACGGGTTCTTCCCGGTGCACCTGGACGGTCCTGGTCAGCTCGCGGACGTCGCGGGCACGATCGGTGAGCTGCGAACCGATCCCGGGCCGTACGACCTCGTCGTGGCGCTGGCGCCGGGGACCGACCCGCGCCCGTACGCGGACGCGGGCGCCACCTGGTGGCTGACCGACATCTCGCCGGCCGAGGTGTCGGTCGACCGGGTGCGCGCGATCCTTCGCGACGGTCCGGCGGCGTGACCGAACGGTCCATTGTGGAAGATGGGCCGGATGGACGAGTTTCTCGCACGAGTTGCCCAGTCGCTCGCCGGACTGCCGGGGGTGGAGGCCGTTTCACTGGGCGGATCACGGGCACTGGGGACCAACCGGCCGGACAGTGACTGGGATCTGGCGATCTACTACCGCGGTACGTTCGATCCCCAGCACGTACGCGATCTCGGCTGGCCGGGTGAGGTCTCGGAGATCGGCGGCTGGGGCGGCGGCGTGTTCAACGGCGGCGCGTGGCTGCGGCCGGAGGGAATCCACGTCGACGTGCATTACCGCGATCTCGACGTGGTCGAACACCAGCTCGCCGAGGCACGGGAGGGCCGGTTCCACGTGGAGCCGCTGCTGTTCCACCTCGCCGGCATCCCGTCGTACCTGGTGGTGGCGGAGCTGGCACTGAACCGCGTGCTGCACGGAACGCTGCCGCGGCCCGACTACCCGCCCGCGCTGCGGGAGAACGCCCCCACGGTGTGGTGGGGGACCGCGAGCCTGCTGTTCACCTACGCGGCCGCGAACCACGCGCCGTACGGCCGGTACGCCCAGTGCCTCGGCCTGCTCGCCCAGGGCGCCTCCCAGGCCGCACACGCCGTCCTCGCGGCGCGCGGCGAGTGGGTGACCAACGAGAAGACACTGCTCACGAAGGCGGGACTGACCGGCGTCGACGACCTGCTGGCCTCGGCGACGCCCGCACCGGATCACCTGACCGAGATCGTCCGAGAGGTCCACACCCTGTGCGAGAACGCGCTACAATCGAACAAAGGTTCGATTGACTAAGGGGGTGTCATGCCGACGCCTGCGCAGCTGATCCACTTCCTGGACCAGGAGGACGCCAGGACCCGGGACATGATCCGGAGGTACGGCTGGGCGATCGAGTACGTGTACGGCTCGCAGCGTTCGGGCCCGCCGTTCGGTTACACGGTCGGCCTATCCGGGTACGAGCATCCCGAGTTGATCCTGTTCGGCTGGGGGACGGCCAACACCGGCTACATGCTCAACGAGCTGGGCGCGCGGATCCGGGAGGGCGACCGGATGTACGACGGCCGGATCGTGGCGTTCGAGGAGGGCGTCCACCGGGCGCTGCTGATCGAGGTACCCGACTCGGCGACCCACCTGGTCGCGGCCAACCGCGTCTACCGGGAGCCCGGCGAGCCGCCGGTGCCCGCACTGCAGGTCGTCACCGACGACCGCTGGGGCTATTTCCCCTGGGAGCAGGGCTACTCCGAGCCGGACGAGCGGCAGCCGGTCCTCGGCACACGGCCCGGAACGGCTCAGTAGCCGTACGGGCCCGGCTGTTGGTAGCCGGGCGGGTGCCGGTACCCGCCGGGAAACGGCGGGGTGTGGCCGGGTTGCTGCGGGTATGGCGGTTGCTGCGGTTGCGGCTGCTGGGGATAGGGCTGTTGGGGCTGGGGTCCGCTTTGCGGGAAGCTCTGCTGCAGCTGAGGCTGACCGCCCTGCTGCTGGGCTTGCCATTGGAACTGGGCCTCCGCCTCGGCGGGCTGAGGGAAACCGAACGTCACCTTCGCGTTGATCGAGCTGTGCATGGCGGCACCCCACATCTTGGTGCCGATGAACATGTGGGCGTGCCCGGCCGACAGGTCCACTGCGACCATCCGGGTCTCGCCGCCCCACTGGTTGCTCGACTTCGCCGATGCCACCTGTGCCGCGTCCGGGTACACCCGGGTGCCGACCAGACCGGCGATCACCACCGACGCTGCGGTCCAGCCGACCGAACCCACCACGTTCGACCGGGCGATCTGGGAGGCCTGCCCGGTGAAGCTGTGCAGCGCGGCGGCGCTGATCTCCGGCAGGGGAGCGGCGACGACCGCGTAGTTCATCGTCGACAGCATGACCGACTCGGTCCACAGGCCGACGACAGCGGTGACCGGGCCGATCGGGACCTGCCGCAGCTGGCCACCGGTGCGCTGGATGCGTTCGGTGACCACGCTCAGGTACTGGTCAGGGGTGAGCACGTGCCCATACTGACACGCCAACGGCACAGTACGTTGGCCCGATGGCACTGAAGCGTGTTCTGATCGCCGCCGGTCTGCTGCTGGGCGGGTGTGGTCAGGCGGCCGAACCCGTGCCGCCGCCCGCCCCGCCGCCACCGCCACCCGCGCCGGTCACCGTCCCGCCCGCGCCCGAGGCCACCAGGGACGGCGACTGTCCCTACCTGGACAGCGGGTTCGTCGCCCGGACCAACGGGCAGCGGGTGTCGAAGGTGCGGCTGTCGGCCGACCAGCCGAACCCGGCCTGCTTCTTCTCGGCGCTGACCGGCAAGGTCCAGGTGACCACCCGCGTCTACTCCGGTGACCCGCAGGTCGCGAAGGCACTGGTGGACCAGGCGGCGCCGGTCGGCACGTCCAACCCCGCCGACGAGCCGGCGGGATGGAGCGGCGGCGCGCAGCCGGTCGAGGGCGGAGCGGTGTACGCGGTGGCCAAGGGCGGTGCCGCGGTCGTCGTGACGACCAACCAGGCGCAGACGGTCAAGGCACGTGAACTCACCCGGGAGATCGTCACCCGGTTGGGGTGGTGATCGGGAACTCACCGGTAAGGGTTCCCGGGAAAAGTCGCAAGTTGATCTTGTACTACCCTGACCGCCACGCGCGGAGGTGCCCGAGTACCAGCGCATCCAACCCTCGATCCCCCTCCGGGTTACCCGGTGTGAGGGTTGGCAACAGTCGGTTAATCGATTCGCAGAAGGACAGAATCAGTGGCTGCATCCCTTAAGGAAATCCTCCTCGACACCAACCGGCGTCCGGCCGTCGTGACCGACCTGCAGACCCTGGTCGACGAAGAGGTTTCGGAGAAGGGCGGCGTGTCCGGCGCCGTCGTCAAGACCGGCTACGCGGCCGTCAAGAAGATCAAGCCCGGCATCATCCCCGCCGCGGTCGACAGCCTGCTGGACGACTTCGCCGGTGCGCTGGAGCCGTTCTACGGCGACTTCCGCGCCCAGGGCGGCAGCGACTTCGGCGCCTACCTGACCAACCGGTCGGACGAGGCCTCGGACGCGCTGCTCGGCGTGACCGACGCCCGCGCGGAGAAGAGCAGCCGGGACAGCATCAAGAAGGTCTACGGCAAGCTGCGCCCGAACGGCAAGAAGAACGTCGAGGAGGCCCTGCCCCGCCTCGGCAAGCTGATCGACAAGCACGCCGCCAACGCCTGATCCACCCAACGAGAAGGGCCCCGGTCGACGACCGGGGCCCTTCTCGCGTGCGGGGTCAGTTCTTCTTCTCGCTGCTCGGCGAGCTGGACGACTGCTGTCCGTTGGAAGCCTGCGGCTTGCCACCACCGGAGCCGCCCTTGGTCTGGGGCGACGGCTTGGAGGCGGGTGTGGCGGGCTCGGCGGCCTTCGGCGCGGCGTTGGTGGCCGGCTTGGGCGCGCTCGACCCGTTCGTGCTGCCACCGGCGTTGGTCCGCGGCGGGGCCGGCGCGACCGGCGGCTCCGGCTTGCGGCTCAGCGCGGCGTATCCGGCGGCGGCGAGCACGCCGAGGCCGAGGATCCACGGCCACTTGCGCCGCTTCTTGCCACCCTTCGCGGCGAGCTTGGCCTCGACCAGTGCTGCCTTGAAGTCCTTCTTGGCGGCCTTGAAGTCCTTCTTGCCGCGACGCTTCGACTCACCGGCGGCCTTGGCGGCCTTGATGGCGGCCTTCTTGGCCTTACGGCCCGGCTTGCGCATCTCGGAGAGCCGCTCCATCGCCTCCTTGCGCGCGGCCTTGGTGCTGCGTGCGAGTTCCTTGCGAGCCTTCTTGGACTTGGCCTTCACCTTTTCGCCCCCCTTGTCACCGGCTTTACGTGCTTCTTCCCGAACGAGCTCCGCACCCTCGACGGCGCGGCGGCCCGCCGCGAGCAAGTTGGTCTTGACCGACTCCCCCGCCGATTCTGCGGTCCGAGCCATGCTTCACCTCGTCAATCGTTTCGGTACTGCTCCGTTGCCTGTAACCTATCGTGCCCCTTTTCGGCCAATCGTGCCGCAGATGGCACGATTGGGCGCGTGACTGCAAGTAATGACACTCCCTCTGGTGGCGGTCTGCAGGCGACTCTGCACACCAACCAGGGCGACATCCGCATCAATCTGCTGCCTGACCACGCTCCCAAGACGGTGGCGAACTTCGTCGGGCTCGCCGAGGGCACCAAGGAGTACTCCCGGCCGAACGCCAAGGGCGGGAACTCCGGGCCGTTCTACGACGGTGCGATCTTCCACCGGGTCATCGACGGGTTCATGATCCAGGGCGGCGACCCGACCGGTACCGGTCGCGGCGGCCCCGGCTACGAGTTCGGCGACGAGTTCCACCCCGATCTGCTGTTCAACAAGCCCTACCTGCTGGCCATGGCCAACGCCGGCCCGGGCACCAACGGCTCGCAGTTCTTCATCACCGTGACGACGCCGAAGCACCTCAACTTCAAGCACACGATCTTCGGCGAGGTGGCCGACCAGGAGTCGCGCGACACCGTCGACAAGATCGCCACCACCGCGACCGGTCCGCAGGACCGTCCGCTGAACGACATCGTCATCGAACGGGTGTCGGTTTCCCGCTGAGCACGGGCTGAAACCTCGGGACGGATGCGGGTAGGTTGGGAAGCACTGTGACTCAGCCCCCGTATCCTCCGTTCCCGCCGGACGCGGCGAGCCAGCCGGTCATGCCGGGCTGCTGGTGGCACCCGAACAGGCCGACCGGCCTGCGGTGCACCCGCTGCGAGCGTCCGGCCTGCCCGGACTGCCTCCGCGAGGCGTCGGTGGGCTCGCAGTGCATCGACTGCGTGCAGGCCGGCCGGCAGCAGGACCGCACCCACCAGGTCCAGTACCGCAGGGCCGGTTACGGCGCGCGGACGCTCGTCGGCGCCCGGCCGGTGCAGACCCCCGTGGTCACCCCGCTGCTGATCGCCGTCAACGTGATCGTCTACGTGCTGACCGCGTACCAGTCGGGCGACCCGATGAACAACCAGCGGTCGGAGATCTACCAGTACGGCAGCCTCCAGTCGCTCGCCGTGAGCGGTCTCGACGAGTGGTGGCGGCTGCTGACCAGCGGATTCCTGCACGCGGGGATCATCCACGTCGCGGTCAACATGTTCTCGCTGTGGATCCTCGGCCGCGACCTCGAACCGGTGCTCGGCCGGGTCCGCTTCCTCGCGCTGTACCTGCTGTCCCTGCTGGGCGGCTCGGTCGCGGTGTTCTACCTGGAGAACCCCATCCTGCCCACGGTCGGCGCCTCCGGTGCCATCTACGGCCTGCTGGGCGCCCTCCTGGTGGCCGTGCTGCGGCTCAAGCTCAACGCGGGCGGTGTGCTGCTCACCATCGGGCTGAACATCGTCATCACGTTCACCATCCCCAACCTGTCGCTGTGGGGTCACCTCGGCGGTCTCGCCGCCGGGGCGCTGGTGATGGGCCTGCTGGTGTACGCCCCGGACAAGGGAAAGGCGGGGTGGCAGACCGGGATGCTCCTCGCGGTGCTGGTCGCGCTGGCCGGGCTGGTGTTCTTCCGCGACGCCCAGCTCGGCGAGGCGCTGTGCGGGGTGTACGAGGGCCAGATCTACTGCGCGGCGTGACGCTCAGGCCGCGCCGGGCCGCAGCGAGCTGAGGACGTCGACGACGTCCTCAGGGTCGGTGCCCAGTTCGATCCAGCCGAGAACCAGCAGGTGCGGCGGCACGTTCTCGCACTCGATCTCCAGCGTGGCCACCTCGCGGCCGAACCGGCGGGTGCGCACTAGCCGGACCCGCACCTGTGACCAGTCGAGCCGGTGGTCGCCGGTCAGGGTCCGGACCCGCACGCCGTGCGTGTCCGCGCTCAGCTTGGGGCGCACCACGGTACCCAGCGCGGTGAACGCCAGCAGCCCGACGGTGGCGATGCCGAACAGGATGGGGCCCGCCGGGTCGCCGGACAGGGCGGTGAACACGGTCGCCGCGGCCGCGAAAACGGTGAGCAGCCAGCCCAGGCCGATCACGGCCGGCTTGGGCGCCCAACTCGCCGGGGAGTTATCCACAGGGCTTATCCACAATGGGGACTAGTCACACGGATGTAATTCACAGTCAAGCCGCCATTCGGACCAATGCGGCGATCAGCGCCACTTCATGGTCATCAGCAGCCCCGAGATCATCAGCGCGAAGCCGATGGCGAAGTTCCAGTTCTCCAGCTCGAGCATGAACGGGATCTTGTCGCCGGCGAGGTAGTTGACCACGAGCCAGGCCAGGCCGATCAGCATCAGCCCGAACATCACACCCTTGTAGATCGGGTGCGATGGGCCTCCCATCCGCACCTTCTGCGGCGTACGCCGGTCGGCGGGCGGGGTGTAGGCGGTCTTCTTGCGGACCTTGGACTTGGGCATCGGAGTCCTCGCGTGCTGTTGGGCTCGTTCGTGTAGCGGCTCGTGCGCAACCAGAGCCACCTCAACACGTTAACGTAATCGAGCGGGCGCTCGTATGGGGGACGAAGGCCTGGATGGTTACCCAGTTGGACGCCGGAAGGAGCCCGTGTGGCGGAGGACAGGGAGTACGTCGGCCCGGACTCCGGTGACACTGCCCTGAAGGAACCGTCCCGTGGGCGCACGGCCGTGCGCACCGTGGGCGAGGTGCTCATCACGCTGGGCGTGGTGGTGCTGTTGTTCGTCGTCTACGAGCTGTACGTCACCAACTGGTTCTCCGCCGAGAAGCAGCGCGCGGCCAGCGCCGGCCTCGACGAGGGCTGGCGGGCCGAGCAGGGCAGGCAGCTGCACAGCACGCCCGCCGACGGCCAGTCGTTCGCCCGCCTCTACATCCCCAGCTTCGGCGCGGACTACCAGTTCACCATCCAGGAGGGCGTCGGCGCCGACGCGCTGGAGATCGGCCCCGGCCACTACAAGGGCACGGCGATGCCGGGGGAGACCGGCAACTTCGCCGTCGCGGGTCACCGGGTCGGCAAGGGCGCGCCGTTCAACGACCTGGACCTGCTCAACTCCTGCGACGCGATCGTCGTCGAGACCGCGACCGACTTCTTCGTCTACCGCATGCTGCCGAAGGAGGACGAGGTCGACGGCTGGCTGACCGGACGCGGGCGGGAGGCCAGGTGCGCGAAGGTGCCGACCCTGCGCGAACCACCGGAGTACCAGGACACCTACGGCCGCAAGATCGTGGCACCGACCCGTGGTGACGCGGTCGCGCCGGTGCCGTACCGCCCGGTGGACGCCCTGCCGCCTGCCGCGCGGGCCCACCTGATCACGCTGACCACCTGCCACCCGCAGTTCTCCGACCGCGAGCGGCTCATCATCCACGGCGTGCTGACCAACCAGTACGCCAAACAGCCCGGAACCGGCTACGCCGAGCTGCTCAAAGCCATTGGAGAAGCCTGATGTACGCCTGGATCTGGCGGCACCTGCCGGGGCCGCTGCCGCTGCGGGTGGTCGAGGCGGTCGTGCTGGTCCTGGGGATCGTCGCGTTGCTGATGTTCGTCGTGTTCCCGTGGCTGGAGCCGCTGCTCCCGTTCAACGACGTGTCGGTGGATCAGTAGCCGCGGGAGACCCGCAGCATCTCCTCGCGCTCGACGACCTTGACCCGCTCGCGGCCCTCCGGCACACCGAGGGACCGCTCGTGGGCGTCCAGACGGCCCCAGCCCTCCCAGGTTGTGTAGGGCACGCCGCGCTGGGCGAGGAAGTCCAGGATCTCCTCCGGGTCCGGACGCGCCGGGCGCGCCAGCGTGCCGGCGTCGGCGAGCAGGCTGCGCACGGTCTCGGCCGCGTCGCCCTTGGTGTGCCCGATCAGCCCGACCGGGCCACGCTTGATCCAGCCCGTGCAGTACACGCCGGGCAGCTGGTTCTCGTCCAGGTCCAGCACCCGGCCTGCCTGGTGCGGCACGGTCCCGGAGACGTGGTCGAACGGGATGTCGGCCAGGTGCGACGACAGGTAGCCGACCGCCCGGTAGACGGCCTGGACGTCCCAGTCGGTGAACCGGCCGGTGCCACGCACGTTGCCGTCGCCGGTCAGCTCGGTGCGCTCGGTCCGCAGACCGGTCACCGACTCGGTGCCCAGCACCTCCGCCGGGCTTTCGAAGAAGTGCAGGTGCAAGCGCTTGCGCCGGGTGCCGACGTCCCGAATGGCCCACTCCTGCAGCGTCTTGACCACCAGGTCGACCTGCTTGGACCCGCGGATCGCGGCGATCGAGCCGTCGTCGAACTCGATGTCCTCGGGTGCGACGATCACCTCGACGTTGGGCGAGTGGTCCAGCTCCCGCAGCTCCTGCGGGGTGAACTTGGCCTGCGCGGGACCGCGACGGCCGAAGACGTGCACGTCGGTGACCCGGCTCGACCGCAGCCCGGCGTAGACGTTCGGCGGGATCTCGGTGGGCAGCAGCTCGTCCGCCGTCTTGGCCAGCACCCTGGCGACGTCCAGCGCCACGTTGCCGACGCCCAGCACGGCCACGCTGCTCGCGGTCAGCGGCCAGTCCCTCGGGACGTCCGGGTGCCCGTCGTACCAGGACACGAAGTCCGCGGCGCCGAAGCTGCCAGGCAGGTCGATGCCGGGGATGTCCAGCGGCCGGTCGGCCATCGCGCCGGTGGCGAACACGACGGCGTCGTAGAACTCGCGCAGCTCGTCGAGCTTGATGTCGCTGCCGTAGTCGACGTTGCCCAGCAGGCGGATGTTCGGCCGGTCCAGCACCTTGTGCAGGGCCGTCACGATGCCCTTGATGCGTGGGTGGTCGGGCGCGACGCCGTAGCGGATCAGCCCGAACGGCGCCGGCATGCGCTCGAACAGGTCGACGGTCACGTCGGTCTCGGACTTGTCCAGCAGGTCGGCGGCGTAGATGCCGGCGGGACCGGCACCCACCACGG
The DNA here is from genome assembly GCF_004214935.1 of Amycolatopsis suaedae. Taxonomy (GTDB): domain Bacteria; phylum Actinomycetota; class Actinomycetes; order Mycobacteriales; family Pseudonocardiaceae; genus Amycolatopsis; species Amycolatopsis suaedae. Next base: position 47,719 of record NZ_SFCC01000002.1, on the reverse strand, counting down.
CGACACGAAGAGATCGGCTCACCCCTACCACGGTAAAGTAAGGTAAGGCTAACTTACATTGTGATCTGCCTGACCGTCCAGCATGTGAGCATCGCTAGAGTGGCGGTATGCGAGTTCTGGTCGTCGACAACTACGACAGCTTCGTCTACAACCTCGTGCAGTACCTGGCGCAGCTCGGCGCCGACTGCACGGTGTGGCGCAACGACGTCGTCGACCTCGACCGCGTCCCCGACTTCGACGGCGTGCTGGTCTCGCCGGGGCCGGGAACCCCGGAACGGGCAGGTCAGAGCATCGACGTGGTCCGCCGCTGTGCCGGGAGCCGCACTCCGATGCTCGGCGTCTGCCTCGGCCACCAGGCGCTCGGCGTCGCGTTCGGCGCGACCGTCGACCGGGCCGACGAACTGCTGCACGGCAAGACCAGCCAGGTCCACCACGACGGTGCCGGTGTGCTGGCCGGGCTGGCCGACCCCTTCACCGCCACCCGCTACCACTCGCTGACCGTGCTCCCGGAGACCATCTCCGACGAGTTCGAGGTCACCGGCCGTACCGAATCCGGCGTGGTGATGGGCATGCGACACCGTGAGCTGCCGCTGGAAGGCGTCCAGTTCCACCCCGAGTCGGTGCTGACCGAGGGCGGCCACCGCATGCTGGCCAACTGGATGGCCGCGGCAGGTCACCCGGTCGCCGCGTCCACCGTGGACACCCTGGAGCTGTCGACCCGGACGTTGCAGCGGGCTGCCGGCTGACGTGCCCGCGCGGCTGGCCGGCGTCGGCAAACGGTACGGCGGGGGCGGGCCGGTGCTCACCGGCGTCGACCTGGAGGTCGGGACCGGCGAGGTCGTCGGCATCGTCGGCCGCAACGGCTCGGGCAAGTCCACGCTGCTGCGGATCCTGGCCGGGCTATCCCGGCCGTCCGCCGGAACGGCGACGCGGTCCGGGCGGGTCGGCTACCTGCCGGACCGCTTCCCCGGCGCGAGTCGGATGAGCGCACGGGCCTACCTCAAGCACATGGCCAGGATCTCCTGCGTCGACGACCGGGCCGCTGAGCTGCTGGAACGCCTCGAACTGGCCGGTGGGCCGGACACCCCGATCGGCAGGCTGTCCAAGGGCAACGCGCAGAAGGTCGGGCTGGCGCAGGCCCTGCTCGGCGACCCGGAGTTGCTGGTGCTGGACGAACCCTGGTCCGGCCTGGACACGGTCAGCCACGGCGTACTCGGCGAGATCATCGCTGAGACCAGGGACCGCGGCGCGAGCGTCGTGTTCACCGACCACCGGCCGGACCTGGCACACCGCCAGGCGAGCAGGGTGCTGGAACTGTCCGGCGGCTCACTGCGGCCTGCCCACGGGCACCGCAGGCGCATCCGGCTCACCGGCGGCACCGGGGACTGGGCCGCCGAGCCCGGGGTGCACGTCGAAAACGCCGAGAACGGCCACGTCGACCTCTCCGTCGACGCCGACCGGTCCGACGCCGTGCTGCTGACCGCGCTGCGCCGCGGCTGGTCGGTACGTGAGGTCCGCGAATGATCCGTTACCAGCTCGCCCTGCTCGCGCACTCCCAGCGGTACCTGCCGCCGCTGCTCATCCAGCTCGCCGTGTTCGGCATCCTCTACGGCGACGCCAACGCCCAGCCGCTGCCGGAGTTCACGGTCAGCGCGGGCGCGTTGACCGTCGTAGCCTGCTGGCTCACCATCGCGCTGGTCGACGCCGAGGACCCGGTGCAGCGGCTGGTGACGCTGAGCCACGCCGGACGGCGCAGGTGGACGTTGGTGACCGCGGTCGTCCTCGCCGTCCTCGTTTGTGCCGGTTGCCTCACGGCCGTGTCACTGGCCTGGTCGGCGTTGTCCCACGGCGGGCTGGCGGCAGGCGATCTCGGGCTCGGCGTGCTCGCTCACCTGGCCTGTGCGGCAGCGGGCATCGCGGTCGGGCTGCCGTGCTCCAAGCTGGTGACCGCGCGGATCGGCTGGACCGTCGTGCTGGCGTTCCTCGGCCTGACCGCGCTGATCCTGGTCCGCTGGATCCCGGTGATCAACCCGATGCTGCGGGCACTTGCCGGCCGGCCCAATGCGACGGCCGCCGTGCTGGTGAGCACGGCGGCCGCCGTCGTCCTGCTGCTCCTCAGCGGAGCGGTCACCGCGCTGGTGGCCACCCGGAGGAGCTGACCTGTTACGGGATGCCGATCCCGCCGCCCGGGCGCTTGCCGATGAACAGCGTGATCGACTGGTTCTTCTCGATCTCACTGCCCTTGCCCGGGATGGAGCGGGTGACCTTGCCCTCGTCCTCCTTGTCCGCGACCGGATCCTCCTGCGTGTTGATCTGGCCGGACCAGCCGGCGTTCTGCAACGCCTGGGTCGCCTGGTCCTCGGTCATGCCGACCAGGTCGGGCATGGTGATCTTCGCGTCCGCGCCGTTGGACACCTCGAGCAGGATCTCCGTGCCCTCCGGCTGCTGACCGCCGTTGGGGGTCTGGTTGACGACTTGGTCCTTCGGCTTGTCCGAGTCCACGTCCTTGCGCTTGACCTCGAAGTTCAGCGCCTCCAGCGCCCGCTTGGCCTCGGCGTAGGTCTTGCCGGTCTGGTTCGGGACGTTGACCTTGTTCGGCTCCTTGCCGACGGTGATCACGACCTGCTGACCCTGCTCCAGCTCGGTGCCGGCCGTCGGGCTCTGCTTCTGGACCTTGCCGTACTGGTTCGGATCGTTGACCTTGGTTTCCTGGATGTTCGGGTCGAGCGCGAAACCGGCCTCGATCAGGGCCTTCTCGGCTTCCTCCCTGGACTTGCCCACCAGGTCGGGGACCGGCTTCTTCTCCGGGGCCTTGCCGACGGTGAGCACGATCTTCGTGCTGGTCGCCACCTTCTGGCCGGCCGCGGGGTCGGTGCCGAGCACCTTGCCGTAGTCGTCGCTGGTGCAGGGCTCCTGGTTGGTCTTCGGGTCCTTGACGCAGGGCTTGTACTGCTTCTCGATGTTCTGGAAGCCCGCCTTGTTCAGGTCGGCGACGGCCTGCGCCTCCGACATCTTGGCGACGTTCGGGACATCGACGGCGACCTCCTTGCTGTCGAACAGCCCGGTCGCCCACATGATCCCCGCCACGGCCAGCACGCCCAGCACGGCGAGGGCGGCCAGGATCTTGTTCCTGCGCCTGCGGCGCTGCCGGTCGTCCTCGTCCGGGTCGTACGCCTCGGGCGGGTAGTCGTCGTAGGCAGGCTGGCGACGGCTGTTCATCACCTGCGTGCGCTCGTCCTCCGACATGACCATCGGCGCCAGCGGATGCTGACCGGACAGCGTGCGCACCAGGTCCGACCGCATCTCCGCGGCCGACTGGTAGCGGTTGGCAGGGCCCTTGGCCAGCGCCTTCAGCACCACTGCGTCCAGCTCGGGGGAGACCGCCGGGTTCACCGCCGACGGCGGCTGCGGGTCCTCCCGCACGTGCTGGTAGGCCACGGCGACCGGGGAGTCGCCGGTGAACGGCGGCTCGCCGGTGACCAGCTCGTACAGCACGCAGCCGGCGGCGTAGACGTCACTGCGGGCGTCCACCGACTCACCCCGTGCCTGCTCGGGCGAGAGGTACTGGGCGGTGCCGATGACGGCCGCGGTCTGCGTCATCGCGGCCTGGCCGTCGTGCATGGCCCTGGCGATGCCGAAGTCCATCACCTTGACGGCGCCGGTCGTCGTGATCATCACGTTCGCCGGCTTGACGTCGCGGTGGATGATGCCGTGCCGGTGGGAGAAGTCCAGCGCGGCGCAGACGTCGGCCATGACCTCCATGGCCCGCTTCTGCTGCAGCGGCCCCTCGGTCTTGACGATGTCCCGCAGCGTGCGCCCGTTGACGTACTCCATCACGATGTAGGGCAGCGGGCCGTACTCGGTCGGTGTCTCACCGGTGTCGTAGACGGCCACGATCGCCGGATGGTTCAGCGCCGCGGCGTTCTGCGCTTCCCTGCGGAAGCGTTCCTGGAACTGCGGATCCCTGGCCAGGTCGGCCCGTAGGACCTTGATGGCCACCTCACGGCCAAGCCGGACGTCGTGCCCGTGGTGGACCTCGGACATGCCGCCGTACCCGATCGCGTCACCGAGCTGGTAGCGGTTGGAGAGCAGTCTGGGTGCGCTCATCTATCCGTGCCGTTTCCGTTCCGTCCAGGTTGTGCTCATCATGCCTGCTGTGCCTGCGACACCGCTGTCATCCGGTGAACGCAGCGATCCACCCGGTGCGTTGTCCTCGTATCCGCCATCTTCGCCACCACCTGATGGTGCCTGACGTGGCCCCGGAACGCCTGCGCTGGTCGAGGGCATATTGTCCGGTGCGGGCGGTGTGGTCCGTGTCGAACCCAACAGTCTGGGCAGCACCAGGGCCGCCGCCACGATGAGAATCACCACCACCAGGCCCAGCAGTACCCACAGCGCGACCGGGCTGCGCCGGCGCTGTGGCGTGAGCACTCCGCCCGACGGCGGGGCGACCGGCTGCAGGCGGGGATGGGTGCCCGGGCTGACCGGCGGCGGCCCGTGCGGCACGGGAGCAGGCGCCACGGGCGCCATTGCCACGGGCGGGTTCGGCAGTGGAACATACGCGGCCAGCCCGGCAGGCGTCGGCAGGGGGTGGCCGGCCCGCACGGCGGCGACGGCCGCGGCGAACTCGCCGCCGTTGTTGTACCGCTGCCTCGGGTCCTTGACCAGGGTCGCCTCGATCAGCGCCCGCGCACCCGGCGGCACGTCCGGCGGCAGCGGTGGCGGCATGTCCCTGATGTGCATCATCGCCACCGTCACCGCGTTCTCGGAGAGGAACGGGCGGTAGCCGGTCAGGCACTCGTAGCCGCACACGGCCAGCGAGTAGACGTCGCTCGCTGGCTCGGCGTCGTGGCCGAGTGCCTGCTCGGGGGCGATGTAGTGGGCGGTGCCCATCACCATCCCGGACCGGGTGACCGGGGCGGCGTGCGCGGCCTTGGCGATACCGAAGTCGGTGACCTTCACCTTGCCTGCCGGGGTGACCATGATGTTGCCCGGCTTGACGTCCCGGTGGACCAGCCCGCGTTCGTGCGCGGCCTGCAGTGCCTCGCCCGCCTGCTGGAGCACGTCCAGGGTGAACTCGGCGGAGATCCGACCCTGCTTGGCCAGGATCGCGGCAAGCGGGTCACCCTCCACCAGTTCCATCACCAGGTAGGCGATGCTGAGCTCCTCAGCGACGGTTTCCCCGTAGTCGTGTACGGCCGCGATGCCGGGATGGTTCAGCGACGCCGTCGTGCGCGCCTCGGTGCGGAACCGGTGCAGGAACTCGGCGTCGCCGGACAGTTCCGCCTTCAGCACCTTCACCGCGACGGTGCGGTCCAACCGGGTGTCGCTGGCCTTCCAGACCTCGCCCATACCGCCGACCGCGATCCGGCTGGTGAGCCGGTATCGATCGGCGACCAGCTGACCCGTGGACAGCATCTGCTCACCCACCCCCGAGCGCGGCGGCGATGGTGGCCCGGCCGATCTCGGCCGCCACCGTGCCGCCGGTGGCGGCGAGCCCGCGGTTACCGCCGGACTCGACGAGCACCGCGATGGCGATCTGCGGGTCGTCCGCCGGCGCGAACGCGGTGTACCAGGCGTGCGGCGGGGTCCGCTTGGGGTCGTTGCCGTGCTCGGCGGTACCCGTCTTGGAGGCGATCTTCAGTTCCGGCTTCTTGCCGCCGCCCTGGGTGTTGGCCTCGGAGGCGATCATCATGTCGCGCAGGACGGCCGCGTTGCTCGCCGACATCGCGGAGTCGCCGGTCAGCTCGTCCGGCGTGTACTTCTCCATCTCCGACATGTCCTGCGCCAGCAGCGACTTGACCAGCTGCGGCTTCATGGTCGTGCCGCCGTTGGCGACCGTCGCCGACAGCAGCGCCACCTGCAGCGGGGTCAGCCGGACGTCACGCTGGCCGATGCCGCTCTGGTACAGCTGCGGCTTGCCGTCGAGGTCGCCGACGCCGGACGGCGCCACCCGCATCGGGATGTTCAGCCCGTTCATGCCGATGCCGAACTTCCCTGCCATCGCCAGCATCTTCTCCTTGCCGAGGTTGCCCGCGATCTCGGCGAAGGCGGTGTTGCAGGAGTAGGCCAGCGCGTCCTTGAGCGTGCTGCCCTTGCAGGTCTGGCCGCCGAAGTTCTCCAGGTCGGCGTTGGTGCCGGGCAGCTTGATGTTGGCGGCGGTCTGGACGGAGGCGTCGGCCTTCATGCCGTCCTCCAGCGCCGCCGCGGTGGTCAGGATCTTGAACGTCGAGCCGGGCGGGTAGGTCTCCGAGATCGCCCGGTTCAGCATGGGCTTCTTCGGGTCCGCGTCGAAAGCGTTCCAGGCGGCCTGCAGTTCCTTGCTGTTGTGCGTGGCGAGCTTGGCCGGGTCGTAGGACGGCGTGGACACCATCCCGAGGATCTCGCCCGTCTTCGGGTTCAGCGCCACCACGGCGCCGGTGTAGCCACGCTTGGACATGCCGTCGAACGCGGCCTGCTGCACGGCGGGGTTGATGGTCAGCGCCACGTTGCCGCCGCTCGGGTCGCGGCCGGTGAACATGTCCGACAGCCTGCGGACGAACAGCCGCGGGTCCGAGCCGTTGAGCACCTCGTCCATGGCGCGCTCGAGGCCACCGGAGCCGTAGCGGATCGAGTAGTACCCGGTGACCGGCGCGTACACCTGACCGCCCGGGTAGGTGCGCACGTACTTGTACTTGTCGTCGATCGGCTCGGTACCGGCCAGGATCTGCTGGTTTCCGGCGGCGATGATCCGCCCGCGCTGGCGGGAGTACTCGTCGAGCAGCACCCGCTGGTTGCGGCTGTTGGTGCGGTAGTCGTCGGCCTCGATCATCTGGATGTAGGTGACGTTGGCCAGCAGCAGCAACACCATGACCAGCATGGCGATGCTCACCCGGCGCAGCGGTGTGTTCATCCGTTGGCCCCCTGCGGTCCCTGTGCCTGCCCCTGCTGGAGCTGCGGAAGCTCCTCGCGCTGGACCATGACGGTGTGTGCCTCGGCCAGCGGCGCCTGCTGCTGCGGCTGCCTCGGCTTCGGCCCGGCCTGCGGCCTGCGGGCGGCGTCGGAAATGCGCAGCAGCAACGCCACCAGGATGTAGTTGGCCAGCAGCGAAGAACCACCGTAGGACAGGAACGGCGTGGTGACGCCGGTCATCGGGATGAGGTTGGTGACACCGCCGACGATGACGAACAGCTGCATGATGATGATGAACGACAGGCCGCCACCCAGCAGCTTGCCGAACGTGTCCCGCACCGCCAGCGCGCTGCGCATGCCCCGCATCGCCAGGATCACGTACACCATCAGCAGCGCCGCCAGGCCGATGAAGCCGAGTTCCTCGCCGAGCGCCGCGCTGATGTAGTCGGTCTTGGCGGCAGGCACGATCTCCGGCCTGCCCGCGCCCAGCCCGGTACCGGCCATGCCGCCGGTACCCAGCCCGAACAGGGCCTGGACCGGCTGGTAGCCGGCGCCATCGGCCTTCGCGAACGGGTCCAGCCAGTTCTCCACGCGGGTCTGGACGTGGCTGAACAGCTGGTAGGCGATGAGCGCGCCGGCGGCGAACAGGCTCAGGCCCAGCGCCACCCAGATGAACCGCTCGGTGGCGACGTACAACATCATCAGCACGACGCCGAAGAACAGCAGCGACGTGCCGAGGTCCTTCTCGAAGACCAGGATGCCCAGGCAGGCGACGGCGGCGATGAGGATCGGCCCCAGGTCCCGCGCCCTCGGCAGCTCGACCCCGAGGAACCGCTTACCGGCCGACATGAACAGGTCGCGCTTCGACACCAGGAAGGCGGCGAAGAAGATCATCAGCAGGATCTTGGCGAACTCGCCCGGCTGGATGGCGAACAGACCGCCGACCTTCACCCAGACCTTCGCGCCGCTGACCTCGGACAGCGAGGCGGGCAGCAACGCGGGCAGTGCCAGCGCGATGATGCCGACTAGTCCGAACGTGTAGGCGTAACGGGTCAGCGTGCGGTGGTCCTTGACCAGCAACAGCACGCCGAGGAACAACACCAGCGAGATGGCCGTCCACAGCAGCTGCTTGAGGGTGTCGCTGCCGATCGTCTCGCCTTGTGCCGCCTTGGCCAGGTCGATCCGGTAGATCATCACCAGGCCCAGGCCGTTGAGCAGCGCCACACACGGCAGGATCAGCGGGTCGGCGTACGGTGCCCATCGCCGGATCGCCAGGTGCGCCACGGCGAACACGGCCAGGTAGCACGCGCCGTAGCCGAGGATCGCCCAGCTGAGCTGATGCTCCTGGTTGGCCTCGACCAGGATGAACGCGAACGTCACGATCAACGCGGCGAATGCCAGCATGACCAGCTCGGTCCCCCGCCGCTTCGGAAGCTCGCGCGGCGGGTTCGTCACGTACTGGCCGGCCGGGTCAGGGTTGGACATGGTCACCCGCGTCCGCTCTTGGCGCGTGGCGGCACATCAGCGGCCACCCGCGGGACGTGGCCGGCAGTCCACCCCCGGCTGCCCTGCCGGGCTGGAGGTCGCCGGAGCGGACGACGACGGAGGCGGTGGTGGCTGTTCCTGGACGAAGCCGCCCACGAAACCGCCGCCCGAACCCTGGTCCGGCGGCGCGCCGCCGCCCTGTGTCATGGGCTCGGGGCAGTCCTTCAGCCGCTTGTGCTGCAACTCGACGATGTAGTTGCGGGCGGCGGCGAGGTTCTCCCGCTGCACACCGTTGCGGACGGCTTCGCGGAACGCCTCGGGCAGATCGGGCAGCCGCAGCTTGTCGCACAACGCGGCGCCGGGCGAGCACGAGCCCTCGACCTGGCGTTGCAGATCGATGCCCAGCGCACTGCCCGTCACGCCCTGGAAGATCACGACCTCCTGGTCGGGCCCCTCGCCGACGTAGTACTTGCTCAGCACGAAGTACCGCACGCCGACGCCGGCGGCGGCCAGCACCACCAGGATCACGGCGACGATCACGAACGCCTTGAACCACTTGCGCCGCTTGGCCTTCGGGTCCGGCGGAGGCGGCGACTGCTCGGCCCGCGGCTGCGGCGGCGGGGCGGTCAGCGCCCTCGCGCGCGCGGCGGGGGAGTCGCCCTGGTGGTTGAAGTCGTCGCTGCCGTCTCCGGCGGCGCCGCCGAGAATCGGGGCGTCCTCACCGAAATCCACGTCGACGACGTCGGCGATGATCACCGTGACGTTGTCGGTGCCACCGCCCTTGAGCGCCAGCTCGATCATCCGGTCCGCGCAGTCCTGCGGGTCGCGGATGAGCATGGCCTCGGCCATCGTCTCGTCGCTGACCATGCCGGAAAGACCGTCCGAGCAGACCAGGTAGCGGTCGCCCGCCCTGGCCTCGCGGATGGTCAGGCTCGGCTCCACCTCGTGCCCGGTCAGTGCCTTCAGCAGCAGCGAGCGCTGTGGGTGGGTGGCCGCCTCCTCCTCGGTGATGCGGCCCTGTTCCAGCAGCTCGTTGACGAAGCTGTCGTCGCGGGTGATCTGGGTGAACTGACCGTCGCGCAGCAGGTAGGCACGCGAGTCGCCGACGTGCACCAGACCCAGCCGGGAACCGGAGAACAGCACCGCGGTCAGCGTGGTGCCCATGCCGTCGAGGTCGGGGTCGTTCGCCACCAGCTCGGCGATCGCGCTGTTTCCCGCCGCCACCGCGTCGCGCAGCTGGGTGAGCAGGTCGTCGCCGGGCTCGTCGTCGTCGAGTGGAGCCAGCGAGGCGATGACCACCTTGCTGGCGACCTCACCGGCGGCGTGACCACCCATACCGTCGGCGAGTGCGAGCAGGCGAGGGCCGGCGTACACCGAGTCCTGGTTGTTGGAACGCACCAGGCCACGGTCACTGCGGGCCGCGTAGCGGAGGACGAGGGTCATGGGCGAAGCTCGATCACCGTCTTGCCGATCCGGATGGGGGCCCCCAGCGGGACGCGGAGGGGTGCTGTGACCTTAGCCCGGTCGAGGTACGTGCCGTTCGTCGAGCCCAGATCTTCCACGTACCAGTCCTCACCCCGCAGCGAAAGCCGTGCGTGCCGGGTCGAAGCGTAGTCATCGTCGAGGACCAGCGTTGAGTCGTCGGCCCGGCCGATCAGGATGGGCCTTCCGTCCAGCGCGATCCGCGTCCCGGCGAGCGCGCCGTGGGTGACGACCATCTGGCGCGGCACCTTGCCACCGCGCTGCGGCTTCTTCTTCTCCTTGCCCCTGCGCAGACTCGGCAGGGCCACCCGCAGGCCGGACGCGGCGTAGAGGTCCGAGCGGACGACCCGAAGCGCGGCCAGCACGAACAGCCACAGCAGGATGAGAAATCCCACCCTGGTCAGTTGAACGACCAGCTCTGGCACTGTGCGTGTCAGCTCCTGCCTTGTCTCGGGTGCTCCGGGTGCGTTGCAGCGCCCCCGCAGGTTCCATTCTGCGGGAGGCGCCCTGAGAGGCTGCGGTCAGCCCTGCGTGCGGAACACCAGCGAGGAGTGACCCACCCTGATCACGTCCCCGTCGGCCAGCTGCCAGGTCTGCACCGGGGTGCCGTTGACCGTGGTGCCGTTGGTGGAGCCGATGTCGGCGAGCGTCGCGCTCTGGCCGTCCCAGGTGATCTCCAGGTGCCTGCGGGAGACGCCGGTGTCCGGCAGCCGGAAGTCGGCGTCCTGGCCGCGGCCGACGACGTTGCCGCCCTGCTTCAGCGAGTAGGTGCGGTTGGAGCCGTCGTCGAGCTGCAGGCTCGCCGAGAGCTGACGGCCGCCACCGGGGGGCGGGTAGCCGCCACCCTGCTGGGCGTACGGGTCGGCAGGCTGCTGGAAACCGCCGGAGGGCGGGTAGCCACCGCCGCCCTGCTGGTCGTAGCCGGGCTGCTGGTAGCCGCCTTGGTCGTACCCGCCGGGCTGCTGGTAACCGCCCTGGTCATAGCCGCCGGGCTGCTGGTAGCCACCTTGGTCGTACCCGCCGGGCTGCTGATAGCCGCCCTGGTCATAGCCGCCAGGCTGCTGATAACCGCCCTGGTCGTAGCCGCCAGGCTGCTGCTGGTAGCCACCCTGGTCGTAACCACCCTGCTGGTACCCGCCCTGGTCGTAACCGGGCTGCTGGTAGCCGCCTTGGTCGTAGCCGCCGGGCTGCTGCTGGTAGCCGCCCTGGTCGTACCCGGGTTGGCCCTGTCCGTAGCCGTACTGGCCCTGCTGGCCGTACGGGTCACCCTGGTCGTATTGGCCGTAGCCGGGGGGCTGGCTCATTGCTGGGTCTCCTGCGTTGCTGGGTCGTGCTGACCGTCCAGGACTTCCGCTGTCGGCGGCCGTTGTCTCAGCGGCCGTGACATCGGGATCGACGGACGAGCGGGTCTTGAACTGTCCAGTATGCAGCGCCTCGTTGCGCTCGAGCGAAACTACGACGTCACCATAGGTGTCCCAGCCGTGCTCGGCGAGGTGCGCCGCCACGGCGTCAGCGAGCACTCGGGTGACCCGACGCTCGTCCCCGGCCATCCGATCGTGATCCGCGGGCCCCAACGACACGATGTAGTGATTGGGTGCCAGCTCACGCCCTCCGGCCAGCTGACGAACGTTGTCCTCACTCTCACGCTCCAGCGCCTGCGCCACCTCCTGGGTGACGACATTGCCTCCGAACATGCGCGCGAAGGTGTTGCCGACCAGGCCCTCCAGGCGTCGATCAAAACGCTCAACGCGGCCCACCGGTTCAACGCCTCCTCACACGTGTGCTTCCGCACCCGATCCTATCTGGGTACGGAGGGTTCGAGCAGACCCCCGGGAAAACCCGTTCCGGGCCCCTGATACGCTCATCGAGCTGTCGCAGTGACTCAGGGCGAGTGGCGGAATGGCAGACGCGCACGGTTCAGGTCCGTGTGTCCGAAAGGACGTGAGGGTTCAACTCCCTCCTCGCCCACAGTGTTCGGGAGGCTCGGCTGGCGCCTCGCCTCCCTCCCGGTGTTCTCATCATGTTGGGGGGCCGAGCCCCCCAAATCCCCCACGGTGCGGTCTGTCACCTTGGCTGCGTGGTTGCTTTCGTTCAAAGCTCGTGAAGGCCACCTTCATTACGTGAGACGTAATGAAGGTGGCCTTCACCTTGTTTGGGGTTCGCGCCCCACATCGCGTTCCCCTGTGACACCGGTAGGGAGGGGTGTCACAGGGGAGGTTAGCGGACCGCCATGAGGTCCACCACGAAGATGAGCGTTTCGTTCGGCTTGATTTTGTTGCCGGCGCCCTGGGAGCCGTAGGCGAGGTGCGGCGGGATGGTCAGCTTGCGGCGGCCGCCCACCTTCATGCCCTGGACGCCCTGATCCCAGCCCGGGATCACCTGACCGCGGCCCAGGAAGAAGTCCAGCGGCGCGCCGCGGTTCCACGAGGCGTCGAACTCCTCGCCTGTGGAGAAGGACACACCGACGTAGTGCACCGACACCGCGTTGCCCGCCTCGGCGACCGGTCCGTCGCCGACGGAGATGTCGACGACCTCCAGTTCGGCCGGCGGCGCGCCCTCGGGGCGGTCGATCTCGGGTCGCTGCGGTGCCATGGATGCTCTCCTTCGTGATCGGCTTCTCGCCCGCACGCTACGCGACGTGCACCGACGTTGCGCGTACGCCATCAGGGCCAACGAATGCGAAACCTATTCACAATTAATTGACCCGTGGGTAACGTGCCCCGCGTCACCTTTTTCCAAGGAGCGAGGATGCAGCGGACCTCACGGATCCTGACCACGGCACTGGCCCTCGTGCTCGGCGCGGGCGGGCTGGCAGCGCTGCCCGCGGCGGCGGCTCCGGCGCCCGCCGTCGTCGATCACTGCGGTAACCAGTGTGCCGACATCCTGCCCCCGGGGCAGAACGGAAACGCCACGCTCGCCGAGATCCTCGCCCACCGGGTGCTCGGCACCCGTCCGGCGCACTCGGCCGATCAGCTCGGCAAGTACGCCGACCTCGCCTCCGGCTATCGCGGGCTCACCACGTCCACGATCAACAAGTTCTTCAACGACGCGTCGTTCGGCGTTCCACCCGATCAGGTGGAGAGCACCAGCAAACCGCGTGCCGACGTCACGATCGTGCGGGACAAGGCGACCGGCGTCCCGCACATCACCGGCACCACCCGGTCCGGGCTGCAGTTCGGCGCGGGCTACGCGGCCGCGCAGGACCGGCTGTGGCTGATGGACATCTTCCGCAGGGTCGGCAGGGGGCAGCTGTCGCCGTTCGCCGGCGGTGCCCAGGGCAACCGCGACCTGGAGCGGCAGTTCTTCGGCGCCGCTCCCTACACCGAGGCCGACCTGCAGGCGCAGGTCGACCGGGTCGCCAACAGCGGGCCGCGGGGCAAGCAGGGGCTGGCCGACGCCACCGACTACATCGCGGGCATCAACGCCTACATCACCGCCGCGTACAACGGCCGCTACTTCCCCGGCGAGTACGTGCTGACCGGGCACGTCGACGCGATCACCAACGCGGGCAGGATCGAGCCGTTCAAGCTGACCGACCTCGTGGTGCTGTCCTCGGTCGTCGGCGCGCAGTTCGGTGGCGGTGGTGGCGGCGAGGTGCAGGCCGCCATCGCGAAGCTCGCGGTGCAGGAACGCTACGGCGTCGAGAAGGCCGAGGAGGTCTGGCGCGGCCTGCGGGCCGAGGACGACCCGGAGACCGTGCGGACGCTGCACGACGGGCAGTCCTTCCCCTACGGCAAGACGCCGGCCAACGCCCAGGGCAGGGCGATGCCGCAGCCAGGTTCGGTCACCCCGCAGCAGACGGTGTTCGACGAGGTCGGCGGCAAGGGCGCGCAGGTGCGCGTGCCGGCGCCTGCCGAGCAGGAGCCGCTGCGTGGCGAGTTCGCCGACGGTGTGCTGCCGGCGAACCTGCTGTCCGAGAAGCACGGCATGTCCAACGCCCTCGTCGTCTCCGGAAAGCACACCGAGAGCGGCAACCCGGTCGCGGTGTTCGGCCCGCAGACCGGCTACTTCGCACCGCAGCTGCTCATGCTGCAGGAACTGCAGGGGCCGGGCATCAGCGCTCGCGGCGCGTCGTTCGCGGGCCTGAGCATGTACGTGCTGCTCGGCAGGGGACAGGACTACTCGTGGAGCGCGACGACCTCGGCGCAGGACATCATCGACACCTACGCCGTCGAGCTGTGTGAGCCGAACGGTGGCACGCCGACGAAGGAGTCCAACGCCTACCGCTTCCGTGGCCAGTGCCTGCCGATGGACGTCGTCGAGCGGCAGAACTCGTGGAAGCCGACCGTCGCCGACGGCACCCCCGCGGGCTCGTACACGCTGCGGGCCTACCGCACGGCCTACGGCCCGGTGACCCATCGCGCGCTGGTCGACGGCAAGCCGGTGGCCTACGCGTCGCTGCGGTCGACGTACCTGAACGAGATCGACTCGCTGATCGGCTTCCAGGAGATCAACGACCCGGCGGCGATCACGTCGGCCGCGGCCTTCCAGCGCGCCGCCCACAAGATCAACTACACGTTCAACTGGTTCTACGCCGACGCGAAGGACACCGCGTACTTCAACTCGGGCGCCAACCCGGTGCGTAACCCGGTCGTCGACCCGGCCATGCCCATCCGCGGCGACGCCGGCTTCGACTGGCAGGGCTGGAACCCGGACGGCAACCGGGCGAACTACACGCCGTTCGAGCAGCACCCGAACTCGATCAACCAGGACTTCTACATCAGCTGGAACAACGCCCAGGCCAAGGACTACGCGGCGGGCGGTTACGAGAAGTCCTCGGTGCACCGAGGTGACCTGCTCGACAGCAGGGTGCGGGCCCTGATCGCGGGCGGCAAGAAGGTCACCAGGGTCAACCTGACCCAGGCCATGGCCGAGGCGGCACTGGCCGACCTGCGGGCCGAGCGGGTGCTACCGGAGCTGCTGCGGCTGATCGACCGGGCTCCGGTGACCGACCCGGCCACCGCCGCGGCCGTGACGAAGCTGCGGGAGTGGCGGGACCGCGGCGCACTGCGGGCCGAGACGAAGCCGGGCAGCAAGGCCTACGCCGACGCGGACGCCATCAAGATCATGGACGCGTGGTGGCCGCTGCTCGTCCGCGGGCAGTTCGAGCCGGGCATGGGCAAGCAGGCGTTCGACGCGATGGTCGACGTGCTGAAGATCAACGAGTCGCCGTCGGGCTGGCAGAACGAGGTGCCGGGCAAGCACGTCGGTCAGCCACACCAGGGTTCGGCGTACCAGGCGGGCTGGTGGGGTTACGTGCACAAGGACATCCGCACGGTCCTCGGCGACCAGGTGAGCGGGCCGCTCGGCACCACGTACTGCGGTGGCGGCGACGCGAACGCGTGCAGGCAGATCCTGCTGGACACGCTGAAGCAGGCGGCCGCGCAGCCGGTCAACCAGGTGTACCCGGGCGACGCCGACTGCGGTGCCGGTGACCAGTGGTGTGCCGACGCGCTGATCCACCGCCCGCTCGGCGGGATCACCCACAGCAAGATCAACACGCAGAACCGGCCGACGTTCCAGCAGGTGGTGGAGTTCCGCACCAAACGCTGACGGTGAACGGGCTGCTTCACTCCGTGGAGCAGCCCGTTCGTCCGGATGGTCCCTGCCGCGTGGCCCGCGGCATGCCGATATCTCACACGCCAGGTTCACGCGTCCGAGCAGGGGAAACGATGCGGTTTCTGAAGAGGTTCGCGGCTGTGGCCGCCGGCTTGCTGGTGTTCGGTTCCGGGTTCGCCGGGGTGAGCGCGGCGGCGGCGCCGTACCGGCACTACGTCGCCCTCGGCGACTCGTACACGTCCGGTCCGTTCATCCCGTTCCAGCGGCTCGACCCACTGGGTTGCGCCCGCTCGACCGACAACTATCCGTCGATGCTGGCCAGGGCGTTGCGGGTGCGTGCCTTCACCGACATCAGCTGCGGTGGCGCGGACACCACGAACATGACCACCGGTCAGAGCGTCCCGCTGGGCTGGAACCCGCCGCAGTTCTCCGCGCTGCGGTCGACGACCGATCTGGTGACCATCGGCATCGGCGGCAACGACTTCGGGGTGTTCGGCGACCTGGTCGGCACCTGCCCGGGGCTGCGCGAGCAGGATCCGGCGGGCTCGCCGTGCCAGGACAAGTACACGGTGAACGGCGTCGACACCATCAAGGAGCGGATCAAGCAGACCCAGGTCCGGGTGACCGAGGTGCTGCGCGGGGTGCACCAGCGGGCGCCGAAGGCCAAGGTGCTGCTGGTCGGTTACCCCCGGATCGCCCCGCCGGAGGGCACCTGCCCGAGCGTGCTGCCGTTCGCCGACGGTGACGTGCGCTGGCTGGACAGCGTCGAGCAGGCACTGAACGCCGCGCTGGCGAACGCGGCGGCGGCTGACGGGGCGACCAGGTTCGTCGACATGTATCCCGCCTCGCTGGGCCACGACGCCTGCGCTCCGGGCGCAGCCGCGTGGATCCAGGGCAAGGACACGAACCTGTTCGCCGCCGCCAGCTACCACCCACGCCGGTCCGGGATGGCCGGCGTGGCCGCCGTGCTGCGCACCGTCACCTAGTCCGCCAGAACCCGCACTGGTGGTTGCGGGCGACGTCCACCGGTCCGCTGTGGCCGGCGGCCAGTGACTGGGCGATGCCGTCGCGGTAGCGCGCCCAGCCGGGGTCGCCGGTCCTGGCGAACGCCGTCCAGTGTCCGATCAGCTGCTCGGACAGCGGCTTCATGTGCGGTGGCAGCGGTTTCGCCGATCCACGCCCGCTGAAGAAGTACGGGATGTCCACGCCGTGTGACGCCGCGATCGGGATCTCGCCGACAACCTCGGGCGACGGCTCGGCGAACTCGTAGGCGTACACCGGTGCCCGGCGTGCGGCGGCGTCGTTGGCGGGCAGCTGACCGCAGGCGCCGACCGCGCGGCCCTCGTCGCTCAGGATCGTCGCCAGCGCGACACCCGGTGAGGAGTACTTCGCGGCCGGGTAGCGGGCCAGGACGGCCTCGGCGTCGGAGCCGAACAGGTCCCGCACCACGCCCGGGTACTGCGCGGCCGTCAGCGAGTGACCCTTGCGGTCGTAGTTGTTGGCGACCAGTGCGTTGGCTTCCTCCCGGGTGCCGCCGTGCAGCAGTGGCACCGGGTTGACGCCGACGCGCAGCGCGGTCAGCGGCTGGAACGGCACGGCCGGCGTACCGGTGACCGGCAGCCACGGCAGGCCGGTGATCCGCCGGTGCAGCGGTCCGTGCTGGCCCTGGTACAGCCCGGTCAACTCGGCGAACGGCTTGTCCCGCAGGCATTCCTCGGCGTGCCGGGCGTCGCCGCAGCCGAGATCGGCCGCGGTCTTGAGTCCCGTGCGCCGCGCGCCGGCGCGGGTGAACAGCTCGTTGCCGCACGGCGCGCTCATCACGATGGCCTTGTCGAAGAGCCCGCGTGCCGACGGCGAGGCCAGCTGCGCGCAGGTGTTGAACCCGCCGCCGGATTCACCCCACAGCGTGACGTTGCGCGGGTCGCCACCGAATGCCCCGATGTTGTTCCGTACCCAGCGCAGCGCGGCCTGCTGATCGGCGATGCCGAAGTTGCCGGAGTACGGGTCCCGCAGGCCGGGGTGGTCGAGGAAACCGAGCGCGCCGAGGCGGTAGTTGATCGTGACCACGGCGACCTCGCCCTGGCGCACCACGCGTCCGGGGTCGTAGGCGCCGCCCTGCCCGCCGATCAGTCCACCGTGGATGAACACCATGACCGGAACGGGCTTGCGGGCGTTCGCGGGAACGTCGACGTTGAGGAACAGGCAGTCCTCGCTGCCGACCAGCGTCGGCGGCTGGTGGCGGGTGTCCAGTTGCGGACATGGCGAGCCGATGCGGGTCGCGTCCCGCACCCCCTGCCACGGCTCCGGCGGTCGCGGTGCCCGCCAGCGCAACTCGCCGACCGGCGCCGCGGCGTAGGGAATGCCGAGGTAGCTGTGGACTCCGTCACCGGCACTGCCGCGGAGCGCGCCATCGCCGATGCGGACCACCGGATCGGCCGCGACGGCCGGTGTGGCGACCATGGCGGCCGCGGTCAGCATGGCCGCCGCGGCCCCGAGTATCGGAAGGTATCTGCGTTTCGTCATGCAGGCGAGGCTCGCAGCGACGCAGGGGTAGCGGCGTCTGCCCGGTGCGGTATCCGCGGCGTACGGCACCTGACGTAGACCGCGGAGGTTAGATTGCCGGGCATGGATCTCGACGACTGGTCGCCCCGCACCCGGGCCGTGGTCGCCGGCCGGCCGCAGGCCGAGGGCGAACCGCTGAACACGCCGCTCACGCCCGCCAGCAACTTCCACGCCGGCACCGAGCGGGCGTACTCCCGGGAGGACGGCACGCCGGGCTGGGAGGCGTTCGAGGACGCCCTCGGCGTCCTGGAGGGCGGGAACGCGACGGCGTTCGCGTCGGGGATGGCGGCGACGGCCGCCGTGCTGGACCTGTTGCCGGTCGGCGCCCACGTCGCGGTGCCCGTCTACAGCTACGCGGGCACCCGCGGGCTGCTCGACCACGCCGCCGGTACCGGCAGGCTGAAGGTCACCAGGGTCGAGCCGGACGACACCGAGCACTGGCTGCGGGCCGCCGACGAGGTTGACCTGGTCTGGCTGGAGTCGCCGACGAACCCGACGCTGGACGTCATCGACATCGCCGCCGTCGCGCGGGGACGGGCGCAGCTGGTGGTCGATAACACGTTCGCCACCCCGCTCGGGCAGCAGCCGCTGGCACTCGGTGCGGACGTCGTCGTGCACAGCGCGACCAAGCTCATCGGCGGGCACAGCGATCTGCTGCTCGGCGTCACGGTCACCCGGGACGGCGGGCTGGCACAGCGGCTGCGGGACACCCGCACCCGCAACGGCGCCACCCCCGGCGCGCTGGAGGCGTTCCTCGCGCTGCGTGGCCTGCGGACGCTGCCGGTCCGGCTGGCCGAGGCGTCGGCCACCGCGGCGCTGCTCGCCGAGCGGCTCGCCGGGCATCCCGCGGTGCGGCGGGTGCGCTACCCCGGCAGCGGCACGATGATCGCGTTCGAACTGGCCGACGGCGCTGCCGCCGACCGCGCCTGCCGCGGCTTCCAGCTGATCCAGCACGCCACCAGCCTCGGTGGCGTCGAGTCCAGTGTGGAGCGCCGGGCGGCGCTGGCAGGCGACAGTCACGTACCGGCCGGGCTCATCCGGTTCAGCGTCGGCCTCGAAGATCCCGAGGATCTGTGGCGTGACCTGGAGCGCACGCTGTCCTAAAGGTCGCGGGCGTGCAGGTCCGGGTTCGACGGCTCGATGTGCCAGGACACCGCCCGCCTCGGGTGGATGCGGATGACGTCCGGGGTGAAGAAGTCCGGCGCGATGGGTGGCGGGTCGACGGTGACCAGCTCGGCCCTGCCGCGGATCTCGATCCCGCGACCCCAGCCCGGCTTCAGCGCACCCGGCTCGTCCGGCGTCATGTCGTCGACGACGAACGACACCTCCGGCGACGCCTTGATGTTGCGGTACTTCTGGCTGGCGGCGTTGTCCGGGCCGCCGATGTCGATCGTGCCGTCGTCGTTGAACTGGAAGGCAACGGGCCGGACCTGCGGTGCTCCGCCGGGCCCGGTCGTCGCCAGTCTGCCCAGCGGCTGGCTTCCCAGGTAAGCCCGTTCGGCTTCGGTGAATGGCATGCCGACGACGGTAGAAGCTCAACTAATGTAGAGGTCAACCCAGCGCGGCGCCGGGGTACGGGAAGTCGCTCGGCGCCTTCGCCTCCGGGACGACGTGGGCCCGCATCGCCGCGTCGGTCACCGCGTAGCCCCAGTTGATCAGCCGCTCCTGCAGCACCGGCTTCATCCGGTGCAGGCGCGTCGGGGTGACAGCCAGCGCCGACGAGTGCTCGACCGGCGCCGGGAGGGCGTCCTCGACGCCGTAGTCGTCCAGCTCGCTGTGGCAGGACCAGTACGCACCGGCCAGCTTGCCGTCCACATAGGACTTGACGAGGGACAGCCTGCGCAGCGTGCGCACCTGGTTGTCGATGGTGCCCAGCACCCGGTACAGGTGCCGTGGCCAGTCCCTCGCCACCTTGTCGACGGTCTTCAGCCGCAGCCCGGCGTCGCTGGCGAGCACCGTGTCGCAGTACCGCAGCACCGGATCCAGCCCGAGGTTGTCGTACACCCCCGCGTCGCTCAGCACGGCCTTCTCCGGCATGCCGTTGGCCTGTTCGGCGGCGCTGGTCGGCACCAGGATCGGGGACAGGATCGGCGGGAACGCCGACGACGCCGCCACCGCGGTGGCCAGCCCGATCGGCGGCCCCTCGGCCGTCGCCGCCTCCTTGTCCTTGTAGAACCACCAGGTCTCGCCGTTGCACAGGTTCGTCGCGTTGAACACGAACTCCGGCGTCGACGGCAGCTGGTTGACCAGGAAGTCGCCGAGCAGGTGCCGCCGCAGGCTGCGGGCCAGCTCCTCGCCGACACTGCGGCCGGGCCGCAGCATCCCGCGCAGCGGCACCCAGATGTCCAGGTTCCTCGACGCGAGCGACCGCACCGGGTCGACGACGCGCCGGGTCAGATCCGTCGCGACGCCGTCGACGAAGTCGAGGTCGTTCCACGCCTTCGCCAGCACGCCAGCCACGATCGACCCGCCGGACACGCTGGAGATCACCCGCAGCCTGGGCAGCCAGCCGAGTTCGTTGAGCCGCAGCAGCGAGCCCGCGTGGAACAGCATCGCCCGGTAGCCGCCACCGGACAGGCACAGACCGACCTCACCCCTCGCAGTCATGCGGAAGAGCGTAGGAGGACTGCCCCGGTAGTGGCAGTGGGTTACACCGAGTCGTCACCTTCGGGTGCCCGATCGAGCAGTGGCCACAACATCGGCCGGTCGGCCTCGGCGACGTGCCCGGCGTAGCTGTCGTACAGCGCCTGCCTCGCCAGCCGCGCGGCGAGCGGGCCGTCCTGGCGGCGGACGGCGTCCAGCACCTGCTCGTGGTGCTCCAGCCAGGCCGCCATCAACGCGGACCGGTCGTCGGCCTTCGACAACGTCTCCTCGATGAGGTCCAGTACCACGCCGCGGACGACCTCGCCGCACACCACGAGCAGCGTGTTGCGGGTGGCCCGCGCGACGATCTCGTGGAACTCCAGGTCCGCCCGGCTGTACTCGGCGAACCCGCGCTCGGCGCCCGCCCGCATGGCCGCCATGGCGGCGTCCAGTTCCGCCAGCTGCTCGGACGTGCGCAGGTTCGCGGCCAGCTCGTAGGCCGCGCCCTCCACGACCATCCGGAACTGCAGCAGCTCCGCCAGGCTCAGCGTGTCCGCTCTGGCCAGCCGGTGCATCGACTTGTGCAGCACACCGGGCGACGCGGGCAGCACCTCGGGGCCACGCGGGTCGCCCGGCCGGGACCGGACCATCCCACCCGCCTGCAGTACCCGCAGTGCCTCCCGGACGGTCGACCGGCTCACCCCGAACTGGCTCATCAGCTCGCGCTCGCTGGGTAGCCGCTCGCCCGGCTTCAGCCGTCCGGTGAACACCGCCTGCTCCACCTGGTCGACCACGTGCTGGTAGGCGTGCACGGGAGCCACCGGCTGAAACTGCATGGCGTTTCTACCCCTTGACGACGAAGCGGACCGGTGTAAGCCTACTGGTCCGACCAGTAGACTGGCTAGGAGTTCGGATGAAGCGCCGAGTACCCGCCGCGGCCCTGGCGCTGCTGCTGGTGCTCGCGGGCTGCTCGGCCGGGTCGTCGGCCACCGTGCCGGACGACGGCTCCACGCTCGCGGTCGGCTTCACCGCCGAGCCGGCCAGCTTCGACCTCACCCGCAGCGACGGGGTCGCCATCCCGCAGGCGCTGCTCTACAACGTCTACGAGGGCCTGGTCCGGCTCGACGCCGAGGGGCGCGTCCAGCCACTGCTCGCGCAGCGCTGGACGGTCAGCCAGGACCGCACCGTCTACGACTTCCACCTGCGGCCGGGCGTGCGGTTCAGCAACGGCGCGCCGTTCACGGCCGAGGACGTCCGGTTCTCGCTGATGCGGGTGAAGACGGACTGGACGATCTCGCTCAAGTCCAAGATGGACGTCGTCAGCCGGGTCGACGTCGTCGACCCGCTGCACGCCAGGGTGGTGCTCAGCAGGCCGAGCAACAACTGGCTGTTCGACATGACCAGCAGGGTCGGGATCATGTTCAGCCCCACCGGCGTCGCCGACCTGGCCAACCAGCCCGTCGGCACCGGTCCCTACCAGGTCGCCGCCCGCAGGCGCGGCGACTCGATCGTCCTGCGCGCCAACCCGGCGTTCCGCGGGCCCGAGCCCGCCTACCGCACGGTGTACCTCAAGTACTACCGCGACCCGACGGCGCTCAACAACGCCTTGCTGAGCAACGGCATCGACGTCATCACGATCGCCGCACCCGACTCCATCCCGCAGTTCGAGGCCGACACCCGGTTCACCGTCACCCAGGGTTCCACCAACAGCGAGGTGGTGCTGGCCTACAACAACGCCAAGGCGCCGTTGAACGACCCACGCGTGCGCAGGGCGCTCACCCTCGCCGTGGACCGCAAGGCCGTGGTCGCCACGACCTGGGCCGGCCGCGGCACGGTGCTCGGCAGCATGGTCCCGCCGACCGACCCGTGGTACGAGGACCTGTCCGGCCTGGTGCCGCACGACCCGGCCGCCGCGCGGGCACTGCTGGCCGAGGCCGGGCCGCTGCCGACCCTGCGGCTGCGCATCCCGAATCTGCCCTACGCCGTCTCGGCCGCGCAGGTGGTGGCCGCGCAACTGGCCGATGTCGGCGTCACGGTGAACATCGAGCCGCTGGACTTCCCCGCGGTGTGGCTGAAGCAGGTGTTCACCGACCACGACTACGACCTGTCGATCATCCAGCACGTCGAGGCCCGCGACGTCACGACGTTCGGCAGGCCCGCCTACTACTGGGGTTACGACAACCCGGGGATCCGCGCGCAGCTCACCGAGGCCGACACCGGCACCGCGGCCCAGCAGATCGACGTGATGCGTCGCGTCGCCCGTACGCTCGCCCAGGACGCCGCGGCGAACTGGCTGTTCCTCGTGCCCAACGTGGTCGCCGCCAAGAAGAAGGTCACCGGCATCGTCCGCAACCAGGTGAGCGAGTCGTTCGACCTCACCGCGCTGGGGCACACGTGATCGCCCGGCTGGCCCGGCGCACCGGGATCCTCGCGGCCAGTGTGCTGGCCGCCTCGATCGTCGTGTTCGTGTTCACCTCGGTCCTGCCCGGCGACCCGGCGCAGGTCGCGCTGGGCGTCAACGCCACGCCGGAACTGCTGGCCAGGACGCGTCAGGAGTTCGGCATCGACCGGCCGCTGATCACGCAGTACCTGGACTGGATGGGCGGCGTGCTGACCGGCGATTTCGGCCGCTCCTACGTCACCCGCGACGTCATCGGCCCGCAGCTGGCCGACCGGCTCGGCGTCACGCTGTGGCTGGTCGGCGCCGGGATGCTGGTCGCCGTGCTGATCGCCGTTCCGCTCGGGACGCTGGCCGCCGCGCGGCACCGCAAGCCCAGTGGCGCGGTGATCTCCGGCGCGTCCCAGCTCGGCATCGCCGTGCCTGCGTTCCTCGCCGGAATTCTGCTGGTGCAGGTGTTCGCCGTCCGGTTGCAGTGGCTGCCCGCCGGTGGCTGGACGCCGCCGGCCCAGAACCCCGGCGAGTTCCTGCGCGGGCTGGTGCTGCCCGCGCTGTCGCTCGGCCTGGTGCAGGGCGCGGTGCTGACCCGCTACGTCCGCAGTTCCGTGCTCGACGTCCTCGGCGAGGACTACCTGCGTACCGCCCGCTCGAAGGGGCTGATGCCGGGCCGCGCGCTGTGGCGGCACGGCCTGCGCAACGCCGCCGTCCCGGTGGTCACCGTGCTCGGCCTGCAGCTGACCACGTTGCTCGTCGGCGCGGTGGTGGTCGAGCGGGTGTTCGTCCTGCCCGGGCTGGGCAGCATGCTGCTGGACGCCGTCGCCGCCCGTGATCTGCTGACCGTGCAGGGCATCGTGCTGGTGCTCGTCGTCGGCGTGCTGCTGGTCAACTACCTGGTCGACGTGCTGTACGCGGTGCTCGACCCGAGGTTGCGGGGGCCGGCGTGACCGGGCGCAACGGGAACCTGGTGACCGGCGCCGTGCTCGTCGGCCTCGTCGTGCTGGCCGCCGTCGTGTCGTTCCTGTGGACACCACACGATCCGCTGCGGGTCGACGCCGCCGTCCGGCTCGTCGGGCCGACCGGCGATCAC
Organism: Amycolatopsis suaedae; assembly: GCF_004214935.1. GTDB lineage: Bacteria > Actinomycetota > Actinomycetes > Mycobacteriales > Pseudonocardiaceae > Amycolatopsis > Amycolatopsis suaedae. The sequence goes on along the minus strand of NZ_SFCC01000002.1, from coordinate 23,672 downwards.
CTGCTCGGCACGGACCGGTTCGGCAGGGACATCGTCAGCCAGCTGATGGTCGGCGCCCGCACGACGCTCTACGTCGGCGTGGTCGCGGTCGGCGTCGCCGCCGTCATCGGGACGCCGCTGGGCGTGCTGGCCGGGATGTCGTCGCGGTGGCTCGGTGAGCTGGTGATGCGGGTCAACGACCTGGTGCTCGCGTTTCCCGCGCTGTTGCTGGCCATCCTGTTCGGCGCGGTGTTCGGTGCCGACACGCTGACCGCGATGCTGGCCATCGGCATCGCCACCATCCCGTCGTTCGCGCGCATCGCCCGCTCCGGCACGCTGCGCGTGATGAGCACCGAGTACGTGCTCGCCGCCCGCTCGGCGGGCCGGTCCCGCTGGTACATCGCCTGGCGGCACGTGCTGCCGAATATCTCCGGGCTGATCATCGTGCAGTCCTCGGTGTCGTTCGCCATCGCCGTGCTGGCCGAGGCGGCGTTGTCGTTCCTCGGCTTCGGTACCCGCCCGCCCACGCCGTCGTGGGGTCGCATGCTGCAGGAGTCGCAGGAACTGCTGGCCGTCGAACCGCGCCTGGCGCTGGTGCCGGGCATTGCCATCGCCGTGGCCGTGCTCGGGTTCAACCTGCTCGGCGACGGCCTGCGGGACCGGTTCGACCCGCGTCTGCGGGAGGTGCGCCGGTGAGCCTGCTCGAAGTCACCGACCTGACGGTCACCGCGGGCGGACTGTCCGTTGTGGACACCGTGTCGTTCGCGGTGGACCGGGGCGAACGGGTCGGGCTGATCGGCGAGTCCGGCTCGGGCAAGTCGCTGACCGCGTCGGCGGTGCTCGGGCTGCTGCCACACGGCCTGGCGGCGACCGGTTCGGTGCGGCTGGGCGAGCGTGAGCTGCTCGGGCTGCCGGAACGGGAGCTGTCCCGCCTGCGCGGCCGCGAGGTGGCCATGGTGTTCCAGGAGCCGATGACCGCGTTGAACCCGTCGATGCGGGTGGGCGCGCAGGTCGCCGAGGCACTGCGGATCCACGGCACCGGTAAACGGGCGGCCACCGAGCGGGCGGCCGACCTGCTCGGCCGGATGGGCCTGCCCGACCTGGCGCGGTCCTACCCGCATCAGCTCTCCGGCGGCCAGCGGCAGCGCGTCGTGCTGGCCATCGCACTGGCCAACGACCCGGCGCTGCTCATCTGCGACGAGCCGACCACCGCGCTCGACGTCACCGTGCAGGCCAGGATCCTGCGCCTGATCGAGCGGGCGACCAGCGAACGTGACGCGGCGCTGCTGTTCATCACGCACGACCTGGCCGTCGTCGCCGGGCTGTGCGAGCGGGTGCTGGTGATGCTGGACGGGCGGATCGTCGAGGCAGGCCCGGTACGGCGGGTGTTCACCGCGCCGGAGCACGAGTACACGCGGATGCTGCTCGCTGCGTCGGACCTGTCGGGGAGGGCGTCGTGATCGAGGTGACCGACCTACGCCGGACCTACCGCGGCGGCACCGAGGCGCTGCGTGGCGTCTCGTTCCAGGTCGAGGCCGGCCGGCGGTTCGGCGTCGTGGGCGAGTCCGGCTCGGGCAAGTCGACGCTGGTGCGGCTGCTCGCCGCGCTGGACCGGCCGACGTCGGGCCGGATCACCTTCCGCGACCGGCGGATCGACGACCTGCCGGAGCGGCGGCTCGGGTTCCTGCGCGAGGAACTGCAGCTGGTGTTCCAGGACCCGATGGGCTCGCTCGACCCGCGGATGAAGGTGCGCGACATCATCGCCGAGCCGCTGCGTGGAGCGGGCCGCGCGGAGCGGGTCGCCGAGCTGCTCGACGCCGTCGGCCTGCCGGCCGACTCCGGCGCGCGGTACCCGCACCAGTTCTCCGGCGGCCAGCGGCAGCGTATTTGCATCGCCCGCGCGCTCGCCCCGCGGCCGAGCGTGCTGCTGGCCGACGAGCCGGTCAGCGCGCTCGACGTGTCGGTGCGGGCCCAGATCCTCGACCTGCTCGACGACCTGGTGCGGCGTTTCGACCTGACGCTGGTGTTCGTCTCGCACGACCTGTCGGTGGTCCGGCACGTCTGCGACACGGTCGCCGTCATGCGCCGTGGCGAGATCGTCGAACTCGGCCCGGTCGAGCGGGTCTACGAGCAGCCGGAGCACGAGTACACGCGTGAGCTGATCGCGGCGGCACCCGATCTCGGCAGGGTGCTCGCCTCCTGGAGGGAAGGTTCCTGATGTTCCAGCCGCCGTACCCGGCCGGCCTGCCCGTCGGACCCGACTGGGTGTCCACAGCGGACACCGAGCCGGTGGTGTTCCCCTACGACGGCACGGTGGTCGCCCAGGCCCCGGTGGGCACGGCCGAGCTGGCGAGGGCCGCGATCGATCACGCCGTCCGGGTCCGGCGTCAGGTGGGCGAGTTGTCCTCGCGGGTCCGCCGGGACGTGCTGACCGGCGTGGCGCGGCGGCTGGAGCAGTGGCGGGACGATCTGGTCGGGCTGCTGGTGGTCGAGACCGGCAAGCCGCTGGTGGACTGCGAGGTCGAGGTGGCCCGCACGCTGGTCACCTGGCAGGCGGCGGCCGAGGAGGTGGCACGCCTGCACGGGGAGACGGTGCCGCTGGACCTGCTGCCCTCCGGCGACGGGCTGGTGGGGTTCTGGACACGTAAGCCGATCGGGGTTGTCGTCGGCATCGCCGGGTTCAACTACCCGTTGCTGCTCGCGTCGCACAAGATCGCGCCGTCGATCGCCGCGGGCTGCCCGGTCGTCTGCAAGCCCGCGCCGTCGACCCCGCTGACCACGCTGTGGCTGCTGCACCTGGTGCGCGAGGCCGCCGCCGCGGCGGGTGCGCCCGCGGAGATCGCGCAGCTGGTGACCGGCGACGTCGCCGTGGGCTCAGCGCTGGTCACCGACCCGAGGGTGGGTGCGGTGTCGTTCACCGGCAGCGCCGCCGTCGGGCACCGGATCGCGCGGGACGCCGCGCCCCGCAAGACGCTGCTGGAGCTGGGCTCGAACGCCGCACTGGTCGTCGCAGGCGACGCCGACCTGGACGCCGCGGTCGACGCCGTGCTGCGCGGCGGGTTCTACGCGTCCGGTCAGGCGTGCATCTCGGTGCAGCGGGTACTGCTCGCCGACGAGATCGCCGAGCCGTTCACCGAGCGGCTCGTGGCGCGGCTGCCCGAGGTCGTCGTCGGCGATCCCCGCGACCGCGCGACACGGGTGGCCGCGTTGATCGACGAACGGTCGACGAGCCGGGTGCTGTCCTGGATCGAGGCGGCGGTCGCGGCGGGGGCGGGGCTGGCCGCGGGCGGCACCGTGGACGGCGGGGTGATCGCGCCGACCGTGCTCACCGACGTGCCCGACGGCGTCGACTGCTGGGACGAGGAGGTGTTCGGCCCGGTGGTGTGCCTGCGCCGGGTGTCCACAGTGGACGAGGCGTTCGACGTGGTGAACGCGTCGCGGTACGGGCTGCACGCCAGCGTGTTCAGCCGGTCGCTGAACACGGCGTTCGCCGCGCTGGACCGGCTGGAGGTGGGCGGTGTGGTGATCAACGAGGTGCCCGGCTTCCGGTCGGACACCATGCCCTACGGCGGGGTGAAGGACTCCGGCATCGGCAGGGAGGGCCCGCGGTTCGCCGTCGAGGAGCTGACCGTGACCCGGATGGCGGTGATCCGGCCGTGAACTACGCCGACCTGTTCCGCCTGGACGGCCGTCGCGTCGCGGTGCTCGGCGCGGGCAGCGGCATCGGCCGCGAGTCCGCCCGCGCGCTGGCCGCACACGGCGCAGACGTCGTGTGTGCCGACCGCGACCTGGCCGCGGCGAAGGAGACCGGAGTCGGCGAGGCCTACCAGGTCGACCTGCTCGACACCGAGGCCGTCGTGCGGGCGGCGGAAGACCTGGGCGAGCTGGACGTCGTCGTGCTGACCGCGGCGACGAACGTGCGCAAGCGGCTGCTCGACTACAGCAGGGACGAGTTCGACCGGGTCATCGGCCTGAACCTGGGTGCCACGTTCGAGGTACTGCGGGCGTTCGGCGCACCGATGGTGGACCGGGGGAACGGCAGCATCATCGGCTTCTCGTCGATCCGCGGCACCACCGTCGAACCCGGTCAGGGCGTGTACGCGGCGACGAAGGCCGGGCTGGTGCAGCTGTTCCGTACCGCGGCGGCGGAGTTCGGGCCGGCGGGTGTTCGGGTCAACGCGATCGCACCCGGTGTGGTCGAGACGCCGCTGACCGCGCAGATCAAGAGCGACCCGGAGTGGTACCGGGCGTACGCGAGCAAGAGCGCGCTCGGCAGGTGGGCGCGACCGAGCGAGCTGGCCGGAGCGGTGGTGTACCTGGCCTCCGACGCGGCGAGCTTCGTGACCGGGGCCGTGCTGGCCGTCGACGGCGGGTGGACCGCGGTCGACGGGCGCTACGAACCCCCGGCCTCGTAGGAGGTTTTGATGAACGAGCTGACCGCCGTCGAGCTGCTCGACGGTTACCGGGCGGGAACGCTGTCGCCGGTGGAGGTGGCCGAATCGGTGCTGGCCACCATCGAGCGCCGCGAGCCGGAACTGCGCGCGCTGTACGCGTTCGACGCGTGCCGGGTGCGGGCGGAGGCGAAGGCGTCGGAGGAACGCTGGCGGGAGGGCGCACCGCTCGGCCCGCTCGACGGTGTCCCGCTGACGTTGAAGGAGAACATCGCCAGCGCGGGCGTCCCGACGCCGCTGGGAACGGCGGCAACCGAGCTGGTGCCGGCCGAACGGGACGCGCCCGCCGCGGCGCGGGTGCGGGAGGCGGGTGCGGTCCTGCTGGCCAAGACCACCATGCCGGACTACGGGATGCTCACGTCCGGCCTGTCCAGCTTCCACGCGGCGGCCCGCAACCCGTGGGCACCGGAACTGACGCCGGGCGGATCCAGCGCGGGTGCGGGGGCCGCCGCCGCGGCGGGCTACGGACCGCTGCACGTCGGAACCGACATCGGTGGTTCGATCCGGCTGCCGGCGGGCTGGTGCGGTGTGGTCGGCCTGAAGCCGACGTTCGGCAGGGTGCCGGTCGACCCGGCCTACCGCGGCAGGGTGATCGGCCCGATGACGCGGACGGTCGCCGACGCGGCGCTGCTGATGGGAGTGCTGGCCCGCCCGGACCCCCGTGACCACCTCGCGCTACCGCCGGCCGAGCTGGACTGGACACCGCGTGAGCCGTCGTTGCGCGGGCTGCGGATCGGTCTGCAGCTCGACGCCGGGGCCGGACTGCCGGTGGACCCCGCGATCGCGTCGGCGGTGACCGCCGCCGCCGAGGCGCTGGCCGGGGAGGGGGCCGTCGTCGAGCCGGTCGAACCGTTCCTGAACCGCGAGATGCTGGACGGGCTCGACCGGTTCTGGCGGGTGCGTGCCTGGTCGGACATCTCGGCCCTGCCGGCGTCCCGCAGGGCCATGGTGCTGCCCTACATCGCCGAGTGGGCCGCTCGCGGTGCCGAGCTGTCCGGTGTCGAGACCTACCGCGGCTACGCGCGGATCGACGAGATGAGCGTCGCCACGCTGCGGGCGACCGAGCGGTTCGACGCGGTGCTGTCGCCGGTGAGCCCGGTGCCCCCGCCGCCGTTCGACTGGGCGTCACCGACGAACGATCCGGCACGCCCGTTCGAGCACATCGCGTTCACGGTGCCGTACAACATGTCTGGCCAGCCCGCGGTGTCGGTCAACTGGACGCACACCGACGCCGGCCTGCCGGTCGGTGTCCAGCTGGCGGGCCGCCGCTTCACCGATCCGGCGCTCCTGGGCATGGCGCTCACCCTGGAACGGCTTCGCCCTCCGCAGCGGCGCTGGCCCTGACCAGCAGGTGGCGGCCGAAGGCCCGCCAGGCCACCGCGGTCACCACGGCCATCACGCACGCCGACAGCCAGAACGGCGCGGTGATGCCGTAGCCGGCCGCGATCGGCCCGCTCACCAGGCTGCCCAGTGCCGCGCCGCCGACGGAGAACAGCAGGTAGACGCTGTTCACCCGGCCACGCAGATGCTCCGGCACCACCCGCTGCCGCCAGGTCATGCCGACGACACCCCACAACGCGCCGTGGAAGCCGAACACGACCATCGTCGGCACCGCGAGCCACGCCGTCTCGGCGATGGCGAGCAGCACGTGCGTCCCCGTCTCGATGATCAGTCCGACCCGCAGCAGCGCCGAGTCGGAGAACCGGCCCCGCAGCCAGGTCGCGGCACCGGCGCCGAGCAGGCCACCGGTGGCCATCGCGGTCAGCAGCAGGCCGAAGCCGATCTCGTTCAGGCCGAGCCGCTGCTGCGCGTACAGCACCAGGATGGCGAACGCGGCCATCAGCGTGACGTTCATCAGGCAGATCGACAGCGCGAGCATCCGCAGCACCCGGTGCCGCGCGAGGTACCGCAGGCCTTCGCCGATCTCGGTGAGCATCGGCCGTCGCGGCCGTTCCTCGACGGTGCGGGCACCGCCGCGGACGGTCGCCAGCAGCAGCGCCGCGACCACGAACCCCACGGCGTTCACGCCGAACGGCACCGCGGCGGCCAGCGCGAACAGTGCCGCCCCGAGTGGAGGCGCGACGAAGTGGTTGGCGACCTGGTTCAACGCGACCAGCCGGGCGTTCGCCTTCGGCAGCGCGGCGTCGGGGACGAGGCTGGGCAGGATCGCGCCCGCGGCGTTGTCGACCAGCGTCTCCGCCGTGCCGACCAGGAAGAACGCCAGGTACGCCACCCACACCGTCGCGTTGCCGGACCAGACGGCGACCGCGAGTCCGGTGATCACCACGCCGCGGAACAGGTTGACCAGCACGAGCAGCTTGCGCCGGTCGAGCCGGTCCACGTACACACCGCTGATCAGCGAGAACAGCAGCCACGGCAGCTGCTGGACGAACACCGCGCCCGCCACCAGCCGGGGATCGTCGGTCAGCGAAGCCATCAGCAGCGGCCCCGCCGCGAGTGCGACGCCGTCGCCGATGTTGGTGGCCGCGTTCGCGGTCCAGAACTTCGTGAAGTCCCGCCCCAGTTTCGTCATCCTGGTCGCACGCTAACGACGTGCGTGCGACCAGGACAAACGATTTCTAGGCGCGTTCGCTGACGGCCAACCGGACGCACACGGCCAGCCCCCGGGTGGCGGCCTCGACGTCGTCCAGGGTCGGGAACGTCGGCGCGAGGCGGATGTTGCGGTCGGCCGGGTCGTCGCCGTAGGGGAACGTCGCACCGGCGGGGGTGAGCTTGACCCCGGCCTCGGCGGCCAGCTCGACGACCCGGCGGGCGCAGCCGTCCGGCACGTCGAGGCTGATGAAGTAACCACCGGCGGGACGGGTCCAGGTCACGCCCTTCTCGTCACCCAGCTCCTCGTCCAGAATGGACAGAACGGCGTCGAACTTGGGCTGGATGATCTCCCGGTGCCTGCGCATGTGTGCCCGGACGGCGTCCGCGTCGGGCAGGAAGCGGGCGTGCCGCAGCTCGTTGACCTTGTCCGGGCCGATGGTGCGCTTGCCGAGGTGCCCGAGCAGCCACTTCACGTTGGCCGCCGAGCCGCCGAAGAACGAGATACCGCTGCCGGCAAGGGTGATCTTCGACGTCGAGGCGAACACGAACGGGCGATCCGGGTTGCCTGCGTTGGCGGCCAGCTTCAGCACGTCGGCGATCTCCACCTCGTCGTCGGTGAGGTGGTGCACGGCGTAGGCGTTGTCCCAGAACAGCCGGAAGTCCGGCGCGGCGGCCGGCATGGCGGCCAGCTCGGCGACGGTCTCGGCGGAGTAGCTGATGCCGGTCGGGTTGCTGTACTTCGGCACGCACCACATGCCCTTGACCTGCGGGTCGGCCAGGTGCCGGCGGACCTCGTCGAGGTCCGGGCCGTCGTCGGTGAGCGGCACGGTGATCATCTCGATGCCGAACCGCTCGCAGATGGCGAAGTGCCGGTCGTAGCCGGGAGCGGGGCAGAGGAACTTGATGCTCTGGCCCGCCCACGCCGGTCCGTCGGTGGTGCCGGTGAGCAGCGCGGCGACCACGCAGTCGTGCATCAGCGCGAGGCTGGAGTTGCCGCCGGTGACGAGCTGACCGGCGGGGATGCCGAGGACGTCGCCCCAGATCGCACGCAGCTCGGCCAGCCCCTGCAGGCCGCCGTAGTTGCGGATGTCGGTCCCGTCGGCGGCCTTGAGTTCGGCCGAGCCCGGAAGATCCAGCAGCGCGTTGGACAGGTCGAGCTGCGCGGGCGCGGGCTTGCCCCGGGTCAGGTCGAGCTTGAGGCCCGTGGCCTGGAGCTGCTGGTACTCGTCACGTAGCGCGGTGAGGTCTTTCATGCTGGTCCTTACGGCCGGGGTCGACCCCCCGATTCTCGGACATCGTCCTCAGCGGCTGTTCGGAGGGCCGAACTAGGCCACCGAGCGGTCCAGGGCGTCGAGCAGCCAGGTGTGGGTGACGCCCGTCGGCGCGGGTTCGCCGGTGATCTCGCCGGCGAGGTGCCAGTAGCGGCGCAGGCGCGGCTGCCGGTCGGCGGCGGTGCGCCGGTTCAGCCTCCGCCGGAACTCCGGGGTGTCGGCGGTGCCGAGCGCGGTGGCGTGGGCCGCGACGAACCGGTCCAGCGCGGCGCCCGGCGCGGGCGGAGCCCCGGCCGCCACCTGCGGGGATGCCAGCTCGCAGGCGGCGCCGACGGCGGCATGCAGCGCACCGAGGTCGGCGATCCGCTCGTGGTCGACGAGCGTGCTGGCCCGCAGGTCCCGGGCGAGCGCCCGGTCGGCGGCGAGCCGGACCAGTTCGGCGTACGCGACGACCTGCGCGGGGGTCGGCAGCTCCGGCGGCCGCGGCGCGCTGATGTCGAGGAACATGCTCGCGGTGTCCGGTGGGATCGGTCCGGTGGTCATCGGGCGCCAGAGCCGGACGAGGATGTCGTGTGCGGCGAACCCGTCCTGGACCGCGGCCAGCAGTTCGAGCCTGCCGGCCCGGTCGGCGGGCGGCGCCTCCTCGACGGCGCGCAGCGCCGAACGCCGCCAGACCAGCGTCGCCACCTCGCGGTCGAGCGCCGCGCGCTCGGCGGCCACGGCCTCGTCGAGCGAGCGCTGGCCCGCCAGGACGTCGGTGATCGACCGCAGGCCCAGGCCCAGGCCACGCAGCCGCCGGACCAGGTTGAGCCGCTCGACCGCGGTCGCGTCGAACCGGCGGTGGCCGCCGCCGCTGCGCACGGTCTCCAGCAGTCCCTCGTCGCAGTAGAAGCGGATCGTGCGGACGGGAACGCCGGTCCGTTTCGCCAGGTCGCCGATCCCGAATGTGGTCCCGGTCACCATCGGTTGAACCTCCAGCCGGGTGGAATTCCTACGGTACGGCCATGGACGACGAAAGACTCGCCGAGGGACTGCACGAACACACTGCCGGATTCGCGAAAGCGGTGGCGGACGCCGATCCGGACGCCACGGTGCCCACCTGCCCGGAGTGGCCGCTGCGGGTGCTGGTCGGGCACATCGGCCAGGCACACCGCTGGTCGGCGAGCATCGTCCGGTCCGGGCCGACCCCCGTGCCGGACCCCTTCGATGCCGACCCCGGTGAGCCCGGCCAGTGGGCGGAGTGGCTGCGCGACGGCGCCGCGGACCTCGCCGACGCGGTGCTGGCCGCGGGCGACCGGCCGGTGTGGACGTTCTTCGGCGACGGACCCGCGAGGTTCTGGCTGCGCCGGATGCTGCACGACACCACCGTGCACCACGCGGACGCCGCGCTCGCCACGGGTGGCGCGTTCGACGTCGCGCCGGACCTGGCGGCCGACGGCATCAGCGAGTGGCTGGAGTTGCTGTCCGACCCGGTCACGGCGACGTTGAAACCGGCCTTCGCCGAGCTGCGGGGAACCGGCCAGACCGTCGCGCTCGACCCCGGCGCGGGCCCGGGCTGGCTGATCACCCGCACCCCTGACGGCGTGCGGTGGGAGCGCGCGACGGGAACCGCGGACGTGACGCTGGCCGGTCCGGTCGTCGACCTGCTGCTGGTGTTCACGAGGCGGCTGCCCCTCGACCGGATCACCGTCACCGGCGACCGCGACCTGGCCGAGCACTGGCTGGCCCACACGGCGGCGTGAGCGGTCAGGCCTCCAGGCGCGTCAGCCAGTCGTCGAAGTGAGGGCAATCCGCGCGCAGTGCCGGAAGCCCGAGCAACTCGATCGCCATCGGCCCGTCGAGGGTCTTGAGGTAGGTCTCGCAGTAGGCGGCGAGGCGCTTGGACGGCGCGGTTCGCGGGTCGTCGTTGACCAGTTCTGGTCCGCCTGCCTCCTTGACGTCGGCACGCAGCCGCTCAGTGAGCGCGGTGTCGTCACGGAGCTCGCCCAGCTGCCCGGCGGCGGCGAACACCCACGTTTCGAGCTCGTGCAGCACGAGGTGGGGAAGAAACCGCTGGTCATCGATGACATCGGCCAGCGCTCGCTCCACGTGCTCGACCCGGTCGACCGCGGTTCCGCTGGGCCGGGTGGCCATGCCGGGGCCGTCCTCCGGGAAGCCGTAGTAGTCGATGAGCGTGGTCAGCGCGGTCAGTCCGGTGTCCCGCAGCAACAACCGGACGTCACGTTCGACCTTCGCCCAGCTGGTCACGCCACCGCGCTGCGGCGGTCCAGTGACAGGACGTTTCGTGGTGACCAGCGAGTGGGTCACGGACCAGCCGTGCTCCTGGAGGTGCGGAGCCAGTACCTGCCGCACCACGATCTCCTCGGTCTGTCCCTCGACCAAGACGTGCAGGCGGCCACGCCAGTCAGCCATTCAGGAGGAACTTCCTTCACCGGGTCGTCCACCGATCAGGTTCTTCTCCCAGAGTTCGCCGAGGGAGTACTCGTCCAGCCAGTTCCGGAACCGGTCGGGATCGGGCCGGTCGAATGTGGACACTCCGTCGACTCGCTCGACGACGATGAGGTCGTCGATGGCGAACTGGTTCATCAGCGTCACCGACTGCGTGGCGATCAGGACCTGGCTGCGGACGGCGGCTTGTTTCAGGAGCCCGGCCAGCTGGACGATGGCAAAGGGGTGCAGGCCGAGTTCCGGCTCGTCGAGGACCACCAGCGCCGGAAGCTGTGGCTGCAGCAGCAACGTGGCCAGGCAGACGAAGCGTAGCGTGCCGTCGGACATCTGGTTGGCGGAGAAGATCGTGTCCGAACCCTGCTGCTGCCAGCGGAGCCGCAACCGGTCTCCTGTCTCCGGTCGGAGGACGAAGTCCCGGAAGAACGGTGCAACTAGCTGGATCGCCCCGACGATCCTGCGGTAGGCGGCGCGGTCGCTTTCCTGGAGTGCCAGCAGTACCGCCGCGAGGTTACCGGCGTCGTAGCGAAGACTGATGTTGTCGGCGGTCGGTACCAGTTGCTTCACCGGCGCGTCAGCGCTGGTGTCGTGGAAGTGGTAGACGCGGCAGCCGCGGAGCAGTTCGAGTACGTGCGCGGCCACCCGGCCCGGTTGCCGTTCAGCTTCCTCATGGAGCCGGGTTTCGCGGTTCCCCTTGCCGACGACGAGGTTCCACGGGCGTGGGTGCCCTTCGCCCTGGTAGTAGACAACCTCCTGCTCGAAGATCAGTTCGTCGTTGGCAGCCGCCACAAGCACCGCCTCATAGGCGTTGGACTCAGCGTGCAGATCCAATTTGATCCGCGCTGCTGTGTCGTTCAGCAACGCCGAAGCACCGCCGTTGAGGCCGACGAACAACCCGAGTTCCTCATCGACAATCCGGCCAAGGAGGCCGAATGCCTGGATGAAGTTGCTCTTACCGGAACCGTTTGCGCCGACAAGGACGTTGAGCTGACCGAGCCGCACGCGCGCTGAACGGATCGAGGTGAACCCCTCGATCTGGATCTCGGTCAGCGGCTTGTGGGCCATGCGCTCACTTTACGGCCACCGGACGACAACCGGCTGGATCAGGCGCGGGAGGTGACCGCCTCGTGCAGGGACAGGATGCGGCGGGAGTCCTCCACGTGCAGGTTCTCCACCATCCGGCCGTCCACCGTCACCACGCCGCGCCCGGCCGCCCGCGCCTCCTCGAAGGCCGCGATGACCCGGCGGGCCCGCTCGACCTCCTCCTCCGACGGCGCGAAGATGCGGTTGCACGGCTCCAGCTGCTTCGGGTGGATGAGCGTCTTGCCGTCGAAGCCGAACTGCCTGCCCTGCCGGCACTCCGCTTCGAACCCGTCGGTGTCGGCGACGTCGTTGTAGACGCCGTCGAGGATGACCTTGCCAGCCGCCCGCGCCGCCAGCAGGCACAGCGACAACGCACCCAGCAGCGGCGCCCTGCCCGGCACGAACTCCGCGTGCAGCTCCTTGGCCAGGTCGTTCGTCCCCAGCACCAGCACCGTGAGCCGCTCGCTGGCACCCGCGATCTCCTCGGCACGCAGCATGGCGACCGGCGTCTCCAGCATCGCCCAGATCGCCGTGCGCTCCGGCGCGCCGCCCAGTTCGAGGGCCCGCTCGATGTTGCGCACGTCGGCGGCGGAGTCGACCTTGGGGACGACGACCGCGTCCGGACCGGCCTGGGCGGCGGCCCGCAGGTCCGCGTCATGCCATTCGGTGTTCAGGCCGTTGACGCGAATGGTCACCTCACGCTCGCCGTAGGCGCCGGACGACACAGCCGCGCACACGCGGTCGCGGGCCTCCTCCTTGGCGTCCGGGGCGACGGCGTCCTCCAGGTCGAGGATCAACGCGTCCGCCTGCAGCGTCTTGGCCTTCTCCAGCGCGCGCTCGTTCGCACCCGGCATGTACAGCACGGATCTGCGTGGTCTCATCGGCCGGCCTCCTCGTAGGCCGCGGCCAGCTCGGGGTCGCGCGCGGCCAGCGCGTCGGCCAGCTCCGCCACCACCCTGCACTGCTTGACCGAGGCGTCGTCCTGCATCTTCCCGTCGATCATCACCGCACCGGTGCCGTCACCCATCTCCGCGATGACCCGCCGCGCCCACGCGACCTCGTCCGGCGCGGGCGAGAACACCCGCTTGGCGATGTCGATCTGCGCCGGGTGCAGGCTCCACGCGCCGACACAGCCGAGCAGGAACGCGTTGCGGAACTGGTCCTCGCAGGCCACCACGTCCCGGATGTCGCCGAACGGCCCGTAGTACGGCAGCACCCCGTGCATCGCGCACGCGTCGACCATCCGCGCGACCGTGTAATGCCACAGGTCCTGCTGGTAGGTCGTCCGCCCCTCGGTCAGATCGTCGCCGACCGGATCGGTGCGCACCAGGTAGCCCGGGTGCCCGCCACCGACGCGGGTGGTCTTCATCCGCCTGCTGGCGGCCAGGTCGGCGGGCCCGAGCGAGATGCCCTGCATCCGCGGGCTCGCGCCGGCGATCTCCTCGACGTTCGCCACCCCGCTCGCCGTTTCCAGGATCGCGTGCACCAGCAACGGCCTGGTCAGCCCGGCGCGGGCCTCCAGCTGGGCCAGCAGCCGGTCGACGTAGTGGATGTCCTGCGCGCCCTCGACCTTCGGGACCATGATCACGTCGAGCTTGTCGCCGATCTCGGTGACCAGCGTGATCAGGTCGTCGAGCACCCACGGCGAGTCCAGGCTGTTCACCCGCGTCCACAGCTGGGTGGCGCCGAAGTCGGTGGCCTTGGCGATGGCGACCAGCCCCTCGCGGGCGGCCTCCTTGCGGTCGGCGCGGACAGCGTCCTCCAGGTTGCCCAGCAGCACGTCGACCTTCGGCGCGAGCTGCGGCACCTTGGCCGCCATCTTCTCGTTCGACGGGTCGAAGAAGTGGATCATCCGCGACGGCAGCGCCGGGATCTGCCTGATCGGTTCCGGCGCGCCGACGGCCAGGGGGGCGAAGAAGTCCTTCGGCGAACGCATCGTGACTCCTCGGGGTGGTTGCCTACCGACTGGTAACCCTAACGGCGTGCCACGGGAACCGCTGCGGCGGAAATCACCTCTGATTCCCGATCCGGTGGGACACTCCACCCGGCACAGGGAGCGTGGACATGACCGAGCACTGGGCCCTGCCAGGGTTCACCGAGCTGGAACCCCTCGGCGAAGGCACTTTCGGCCGGGTCGTGCTCGCACGCCAGGACGTCACCGGGCACCTGGTGGCGATCAAGTACCTGTTCCCGTGGTTCGTCACCGACACCACCCAGCTGGGTGCCTTCCGCCAGGAGGCGGCGGCGCTGCACCGGGTGGCCGACCCGCACGTCGCGCGGCTGTACGAGTTCTTCGAAACGCCGCAGGGCGCGGCCATCGTGATGGAGGCGGTGCCGGGTGTCTCGCTGCGCGCGATCCTGGAGGCCGACGGCGTGCTCGACCCGGAGGCGGCGCTCGCGCTGCTGAAGGGCTCCCTGCTCGGCCTCGCCGCCGCGCACACCGCCGGAGTGGTGCACCGCGACTACAAGCCGGACAACGTGCTGGTCACCGGCGACCGGCAGAGCAAGCTCGTCGACTTCGGAACAGCCGTGCTCGCGGGCGACACCGGCCTGCCGGTCGGCACCCCCGCCTACATGGCGCCCGAGCAGTGGGCAGGCGGCCCGGCCACACCCGCCACCGACGTCTATGCCGCGACCTGCGTGTTCTTCCAGTGCGTCACCGGCCACAAGCCGTACCAGGCGCAGGAGACCGAGGTCCTGCGCAACCTGCACGAGTACGCACCGATCCCGTTCGGCGAGGCACCCGAGCCGGTGCGGGAGCTGGTGAACCTCGGCATGGCCAAACGGGCCACCGAGCGGCCCGCCAGCGCCGCCGTGTTCCTCGGCGAGCTGGAACGGTTCGCCGTCGCCGGCTACGGCGAGGACTGGGAGGAACGCGGCCGGACCCGGCTCGCCCAGCGGGCGGCCGCCCTGGTGGCGATCACCCCGCTGGCCATGCTCGCCGGGGCGACCGCCGCGCTCGCGCCCGGTGGAGCCGCGGTCGCCGCGGGCAGCGGGACGGCCATCGCCACCGGTGCGGGCGGCGGCGTCCTGGTCAAGGCAGGCGCCATCGCGGCCGGCATCGCCGCGGTCGCCACCGGGGCGGTCATCGTGGTGAGCGGCGGCGACGAACCGCCGCCACCGGTCGTCGCCGCGGCGCCGCTGCGGGCCAGCGTCGTCACCACCACCGACCGGGCACCCGGGTCGACCGTGCCGGTCAACGCGCAGCTGGTGCAGGTGACCGGCGGAGCGGACCCGGCACTGACCGAGCGGATCAACCAGCAGCTGCGGGCGCCGGTCGACGCCTGGACCCGCTACATCAGCGACGCGGTGCCCGGCTGGGGACCGAACACCCGCAACCCCGGGGTCCGCAACAACGCCTCGGTACGCACCCACACCGACTCGCTGCTGGTCGTGCGGTACGAGCACCGGACCGAGGGGGCTCCACACGCCACCTGGGACATGAAGGTCACCACGCTGAACATCGACCTGCGTACCGGCAGGCAGCTCGGCCCCAAGGACGTGTTCGCCGACAGCGTCGTCACCGACGACGGCGTGACCAGGCTGATGCGCGAGATCTGGGACCCCCGTGACTGCCCGGAGACGGCGGGCGTGACCTACCAGGCCGCGAACCTGGACAACCCGGACCCCCAGGAGCGGCCCATCGAGTTCGCCCTCGCCCCCGGCGGGGTGGAGTTCGACCTGGAGATGCCCGCGCTGGGCGGCTCGACAGCGTGCGGCGCCCGCACGAAGACACTGGCGTACACCGAGGCGGCCGGCCTGCTGCGGCCGGAGATCATGGCGCTCGTACCCAAGGACGGTCCCGCGCCGACGTCACGGCCGGACGGCGGGCCGCGGCAGGGAGTCGCCGCGAGCAGGCTGGTGATCGAGTCCGGCGGCCGGTTCACCGTCCGGCCGCAGGGACTGGAGGACGTCGTCGTCGACCTGCCGAGCCGGTCCTGTCCCGACCCACGCCGCTACGCCAACTGCGCCTACTTCATGGTCACCGACAACACCAAGGAGTCGGCCGAGCAGCCCCGCTACGAGCCGGGCAAGCCGTACCGGCGCAGCGCGAACGGCAGAGCGTGCAACGCCGCCGGGCGCAAGGACCTGTGGCAGGACGGCGACGCCGTGCTGCTGGAGGAGCGGCCGTCGACGGTGGCCGGTGAGCAGGCCACCTACCAGCGCTGGGAAATCCAGTGCGTGCCGAAGGGCACCCGGGGCGGCGCCGGAGAGGTCAAGGTGACGCAGCAGGTCTGGTACGTGCCCGGTCGCGAGGAGGTCGTCCTCGACGAATGGAACACACCGGGGCTGGAACAGCTCCTCGCGAACGCCACCTGGCGCTGACTACACCGTTCAGCGGTTCCTCACCCATTAGGCGGCACCGTCCGACCGAATTCCATTGACCGCCCATCGACCGGTCACCGACCGCTGAGCGCCGCCGATCGCAGGTGCCCAGTTGCCGTGGGGTCATCGGCCGGTGGCACTGGTAGTCACAGTGTGTGCCCTTTTGCACCGGGGCGCGGCGGACATGGTGAAGGCGAACGGCGGAGGAGGCGGACTCGTGGCGGCTACCCCAGGGCGCACCGCGGTGACGGGCGGAGCGAACGGCACACGATCGCTTCCCACGCGGGTTGTTCCGCCACTAGAGCTGCCGGGCAAGCCGGAGGCGCTGGCCGCCGAGGCGGCCGCCGCGCTGGGCTGGGAAGGCCACCTGCTGCCGGAGATGACCATGCTCGGCCGCAAGGTGTTCGTTGTCGCCCGGCTGCGCACCGACGTGCACGCCGAGCGGATCGCCATGGGCGTCGGCCCGACGCTGGACCGCGCCACCGTCGACACCTGGACCTGGCCCGAGCTGGCCGGTACCGCCCCCGCGCCCGCCGCCGAGATCTCCGGTGTCATCGCCGTCGCCCGCCACTGGCGGACCGGCATGGCCAGCACCGTGCCGTTCGTCCGGTACGGCAACGCCGCGATGGTGCTGCCGATGGCCGCCGTCATGACCGAGGACTACGTCGCCAACTGCCTGCCGAGGGCCCGCATCTACGGCCTCGGCGTGCTCACCGCGCACGACACCGGCATGGTCGACACCGACCTGGCCATCCGGTCCGAGCGGATGGTCCTCGGCGAGGACGCCGTGTCCCGCTGGGTCAACGAGGCCGTCTACGAGCAGCTGCTCGTCGCACAGGACACGGCTGCCAACGCGTCCTAAGCTCGCCGGTATGCGTGTTGTCATTGCCGGCGGCCACGGGCAGATCGCCCTGCGGCTGCAGAAGCTGCTCGCTCCCCGCGGTGACACCGCCGTGGGGATCATCCGCAACACCGACCACGCGGCCGACCTGCGCGACATCAGCGCCGAACCGGCGGTGCTCGACCTGGAGACGGCCGGGCTCGCCGAGGTGGTCGCGGTGCTCGACGGCGCCGACGCGGCCGTGTTCGCCGCGGGCGCCGGACCGGGCAGCGGCGCCGGACGCAAGGACACCGTCGACCGCGCTGCCGCCGCGTTGTTCGCCGAGGCCGCTCAGCAGGCCGGGGTACGCAGGCACATCCAGATCAGCGCGATGGGGCTGGACCGGGCCGGCAACCCGGACACCGAGCCGGTTTTCGCCGCCTACCTGCGGGCCAAGGCCGCCGCCGAGGAGGATCTGCGGGGCCGTGACCTGGACTGGACGATCCTGCGACCGGGCCGCCTGACCGACGATCCCGGCACCGGTCAGGTGCACCTGACCGACTCGGTCGACCCCGGCTCGATCAGCAGGGACGACGTTGCCGCGGTGACGCTGGCACTGCTCGACGACGTGCCGCGCAGCATCGGCCGCACGCTGGAGCTGGTCGAAGGGCACACGCCCATCGCCGAAGCCGTCGAGCGCCTCTAACCCAGCACTCGTTCCAGGTACTCGTTGCCGAAGACCCCGTTCGGGTCGACGTCCTTGCGTACCTTGAGGAAGTCGTCGAACCGGGGGTAGCGCTCGCGCAGCGCGTTCGCGTCCAGGTCGTGCATCTTGCCCCAGTGCGGGCGGCCGCCGGCCTCGCCCGCGATGGCGGCGAAGCCCGCGAAGTACTCGCGGTAGGGCATGCCGACGAACTGGTGCACGGCGATGTAGGCGGAGTCGCGGCCGTACGCGGTGGACAGCCAGATGTCGTCGGCCGCGGCGACCCGCACCTCGACCGGGAACGCCACCGGGTTCTCCAGTCGCGGCACCAGCGCCCGTAGTTCGGCCAGCACGTCGTGCACCGACTCGCGGGGCACGGCGAACTCGGACTCGACGAACCGCACCGCCCGGTGGGTGACGAACACGCGGTGGGACCGGTCGCTGTACTCGCGGGCCGACAGCAGGTTCGACGCGAGCCTGCCCAGTGGCCGGACCAGGCCGGGGACCGCGCGCCCGGCCCGGCACAGCGTGCCGAACGCGGTGTTCTCCATGATCCGGTAGTCGACGAACTGCCGTGCCTTGCTCAGTGGCCGCGGCTCGCTTCCGGCCGGCTGCCGGTTGTTGCGCTTGACCAGGGCGTTTCGGCCGTAGGGGAACCAGTAGAACTCGAAGTGGTCGTTGCTGTCGGCCTGGTCGTGGAACGTCTCCAGCACCTGTTCCAGCGGCTCCGGCCGTTCCTCGGCGGCCAGCACGTACGCCGGCTCGCACTTCAGCGTGACCGAGCTGATCACACCCAGCGCGCCGAGGCCGACCCGGGCCGCCGCGAACAGGTCCGGCCTGCGCTCGGCGGAGCAGGTGACCACCGAGCCGTCGGCCAGCACCAGCTCCAGCGCGGTGATCTGGGTGGCCAGCCCGCCGAAACGGGCACCGGTGCCGTGGGTACCGGTGGACACCGCGCCCGCGATGGTCTGCGCGTCGATGTCGCCGAGGTTGGTCATGGCCAGGCCGAGCCGGTCCAGTTCGGCGTTCAGCGCCCGCAGGGTCGTTCCGGCTCGCACGGTGACCGAGCCGGCCGGTTTGTCTACCGACGCGACACCGGTCCAGTTACGCAGGTCGATCGCGTCGGACTCGGTCACCGCGATCGGGGTGAACGAGTGGCCGCTGCCCCAGACCCGGACCCGGCGGTTCTCCACCGCGGCGTTGGTGACCACCGACGCGATCTCGGCGACGCTGCGCGGGGTGTGCACCCGTCGCGGGTTCGCGGTGGCTGTGCCTGCCCAGTTGGTCCAGCGTGTCATCGCGGGCCTTTCCCAGTGTGATTACCGGAACGATAAGTGAATGGAATTCGCGTTTCAAGCCTCTTTGTCGTAACGTAGCGCTGGTGAGCCCCGCGTACGACCTGGCTACGAAGGACCTCGATCCGCCGCTGGCGATCGTGGACCTCGACGCGTTCGACGCCAACGCCGCCGACCTCGCCCGGCGTGCGGCCGGGCGGCCCGTTCGGGTGGTCAGCAAGTCGATCCGGGTCCGTTCGCTGCTGGAACGCGCACTCGCGCTGCCGGGGTTCGCGGGCGTCATGTGTTACTCGCTCGCCGAGGCCGTGTGGCTCGTCGGCGAGGGCACCACCGACGACGTCGTGGTCGCCTACCCGACCGCCGACCACGCCGCACTGCGGGCACTGGCCGCCGACGACCGGGCCAGGGCCGCGGTGGCGATCATGGTCGACTCGGCCGAGCACCTGGACCTGGTCGACGCGGCGCTGGGCCACGATCACCCGGAGATCCGGGTGTGCCTGGAACTGGACGCGTCCTGGCGTCCGCTGCCCGGCGTGCACGTCGGCACCCGCCGCTCGCCGGTGTTCACTCCCCGGCAGGCCGCCGAGCTGGCGCGGACCATCGTGTCCCGCAAGGGATTCCGGCTGGTCGGGATGATGGCGTACGAGGGGCAGATCGCCGGCCTGCCGGACAACGTCGGCAACGGCGCGCGGACGCGGGTCGTGCAGTGGATGCAGCGCCGATCCGCGGCCGAGCTGACCCGCAGGCGCGGCGCCGCCGTGCGGGCCGTGCGTGCGGTGGCGGACCTGGAGTTCGTCAACGGCGGCGGCACCGGAAGCATCGAGACGACCGGCGCCGACTCCTCGGTCACCGAGATCGCCGCGGGATCGGGCTTCCTGGCACCGACGTTGTTCGACGGCTACAGCCGCTTCCACCCGCGGCCGGCCGCGTTGTTCGCGCTTCCGGTCGTCCGTAAGCCGGTCCCCGCCATCGCCACGTTGTTCGCCGGTGGCTACGTCGCGTCCGGTTCGGCACAGCGGTCCAGGCTGCCGTCGCCGTACTCACCGGAGGGGCTGCGCCTGCTCGGCATCGAGGGGGCCGGGGAGGTGCAGACGCCGGTGACCGGCCAGGCGGCCCGGCGCCTGCGGGTGGGCGACCGGGTGTGGCTGCGGCACGCGAAGGCGGGCGAGCTGGCCGAGCGGTTCACCCACTATCACCTGATCAGTGGCGATCGGGTCGAGCGCACCGTGCCGACCTACCGCGGCGAGGGCCGCACCTTCGGTTAGCTGAGCCTGGTGGCCAGGTAGTTCTTGATCAGGAACTTGGTCTCCTCGACGACCTCGGCGTCACCGTCCGGATCGCGGTGGAAGGCCAGCTTGAGCAGGGAGTCGGCGGCCTCGTTGGCGATCGTGATGGCGAAGGAGACGCGCTCGGCCGGCACGTCGAGGAACTTCGACAGCATGTCGGTGAGCTCGTCGGCGATGACCTTGTTGTTGCTCTTGCTCTCGTCGAGCAGCTGCCGGTCGACGACGTCGCCGAAGTGCACCTTGGAAAAGCCCGGCACGGTGCGGTGCATGTGCAGGTAGATGTCCAGGATCGAGTCGACGACGTCCCACCAGTGCTGGTGGTCGACGCCTTCCAGGCGCTCGCGGATCTCGGCCATGAAGCGTTCGAGGTTGCGGTGGGTCAGTGCCCGTACGACGGCCCGCTTGTCGGGGAAGAACTGGTAGAGCGAACCGACCGCGACACCCGCCCGTTTGGCGATGAGCGTGGTGGTGAGTGCGTCGTAGCCGATCTCGTCGATCAGCGCCGCGCCTGCGTCGAGCATCTGCTCCACCCGCTTGGCGCTGCGCTGCTGGACCGGCTGCCTGCGTAGTGGTGTGTTGCCCCCGAGCGTGGACACGAGCCTCTCCTCCCTGCTGCTCGCCGACTGTAGCGGGTCATGCACCTTTCCTCCGGTCGAGGTAATGGCTAATATCCGAGAACAATTCATATTTCACCCAGGCGTGTCCGGAGGCGATGCCGGTGCAGACCCCGACCTTCCCGTCCGACTTCCTGTGGGGTGTTTCGACGTCGGCCTTCCAGATCGAGGGGGCCGTCGACGAGGACGGCCGCGGACCGTCCACATGGGACACCTTCACCGCGACGCCGGGCAAGATCGCGGGCGGTGAACACGCCAGGGTCGCGGCCGACCACTACCACCGCTACCGCGAGGACGTCGCGCTGATGGCCGCGCTCGGCGTCGGCGCCTACCGGCTCTCGATCGCCTGGCCGCGGATCCAGCCCGACGGCAAGGGCGCGGCCAACCCGGCCGGGCTCGGCTTCTACGACCGGCTGATCGACGAGCTGGCCGACGCCGGCATCACGCCGATGATCACGCTCTACCACTGGGACACCCCGCAGGCGCTGGAGGACGCGGGCGGCTGGCTGTCCAGGGACACCGCCGAGCGGTTCGGCGACTACGCCGCGATCGTCGGCGAGCGCTTCGCCGACCGGGTGAACCTGTGGATCCCGCTCAACGAGCCCATGGTCACGTCGATCTACGGCTACGCCATCGGCCAGTACGCGCCGGGGCACTTCATGCTGCTCGACGCGATCCCGACCGCCCACCACCAGCACCTCGCACACGGCCTGGCCGTGCAGGCACTGCGGGCGGCAGGCGCGAAGACGGTCGGGACGGCCAACAACCACGGGCCGATCTGGCCCGCGTCGGACTCGGCCGCCGACGTGGAGGCGGCACGGCAGCTGGACGCACTGGTCAACCGGCTCTACGCCGACCCGGTGCTGCTCGGCAGTTACCCGGAGGAGTACGCCGGGCACCTGCCCGACGGCTACGCCGCCGACCTGCCGACGATCGCCCAGCCACTCGACTTCTACGGCGTGAACTACTACGAGCCGCAGGTCGCGGCGGCACCCAGCGAGGGCAACCCGCTGACGTTCGACCTGCGGCCGGTCGAGGGCTACCCGATGACCAACAACGACTCACCGATCGTGCCCGACGCGTTCCGTGAGCTGCTGGTCGGCATGCGGGAGCGGTACGGCGACGCGCTGCCGCCCATCCACATCACCGAGAACGGCTGCAGCTTCCCCGACGTCGTCGGCGACGACGGCCGGGTGCGTGATCCCGAACGGGTCGCGTTCCTGCGCGACCACCTCTCGGCGCTGCGCGAGGCCATGGACGCCGGCGTCGACGTGCGGGGCTACTTCGTCTGGTCGCTGCTGGACAACTTCGAGTGGTCGAAGGGGTACGCCCCGCGGTTCGGGCTGGTGCACGTCGACTTCGAGACGCAGGTCCGCACGCCGAAGGACTCCTTCGGCTGGTACCGGGACGTGGTGCGTGGACACCGCGCTCGCTGAGCCGGTCCGGCGGGTGCGGCCCGGCTGGGTCGCGCTGCTGTTCACCGCGAACTTCGGGATGTGGCTGGGGTTCTACGCCCCCATCCAGGTCCTGTTGCCCCGGCAGGCCGAGCTGATCGACGCGGCGGGCAAGGAAATGGTGTTCGGCCTGGTCACCGGCGTGGGAGCGGCGGTGTCGCTGGTGGCGAACCCGGCCATCGGGCTGGCGTCGGACCGCACCAGGTCCCGCTGGGGCAGGCGGCACCCGTGGACGCTGGCCGGCGCGGTGGTCGGCGCGGGCGGGCTGGTGCTGCTGGCGTCGGCGGGTTCGGTGCCGGTCATGGTCGTCGCCTGGTGCCTGGTGCAGGCCGGGCTGAACGGCATGCTGGCGACGCTGACCGCCGCGTTGCCGGACCGCGTGCCGGTCGGCCAGCGCGCGCAGATCGGCGGGTTCGTCGGAATCAGCCAGATGCTCGGGACCGTGCTCGGGGCCGTCCTGGTCACGGTGCTGATCAGCGACTTGGCCGGTGGGTACGTCGCCTGCGCGGTGGTGGTGCTGCTCGGGGCGGTGGCGTTCGTCGTCAGGACGCCCGACGATCCCGTCGACCTGCCGGTGCAGCCGCTGCGGCAGGCCGTCGGCAGGCTGTGGGTGTCGCCGCGGCGGCATCCCGGGTTCGCCTGGGCGTGGGGCTGTCACTTCCTCGTCGGCCTCGGCAACGCGCTCGGCACGCTCTACCTGCTGTTCTTCCTGAAGGACGCGGCGCGACACCCCGATCCGGACACCGGACTGCTGGTGCTGATGGGGTGCTACGGGCTGGCGCTGGTGGCCGGGTCGCTGGTCGTCGGGCGGCTGTCCGACCGGTCGGGACAGCGCAGGCGCTACGTCCTGCTGTCCGCAGGCCTGATGGCGTCGGCGGCACTGGTGCTGGTGGCGTGGCCGACCTGGCCTGCCGCACTGGTCGCGGCGCCGTTGCTGGGCGTGGGGTTCGGCGCGTACTGGGCGGTGGCGCTGGCCATGCTGACCCAGGTGCTGCCCGCGGCGGAGGACCGGGCCAAGGACCTCGGCCTGGTGAACATCGCCAACTCGCTGCCGCAGGTCGTCGCCCCGCTGCTGGCCACCGGCCTGCTCGCCGCTCCGGGTTCCTACCGGTTGCTGTTCACGGCGTCGGCCGCCGCGACCCTGCTGGCCGCGGCCTGCATCACGCGGGTCCGGCAGGTGGATTGAGAATCCCTCTGAAACGTCAGGGCCCCGGCAAAGTCGGGCGCCGGGGTGAGCAAGGGAGCTTTACTAGCGAAGAAGGGTAGTAAAGCTCCCTTGCTGCCTTACGGGTGTGGCTGGTGGGGCTGCCGTGGCCTGCGATGCCAGCGGGACACCTGGGATCGCGTGAAGGCCGAGTTCCTGTCGCCAGACGTGATGAAGGTGGCCTTCAC
>NZ_SFCC01000029.1 GCF_004214935.1 Amycolatopsis suaedae | reverse complement strand
GAACAACAATCCCAGGTCAGAGGGCATCTGCGTGTCTACGACACGATCAATTCGTCATCATCGTCGGTGGATCCAGGTTCTTCGCTAGTAAAGCTCCCTTGCTCACGCCCGGCGCCCGACTTTGCCGGGGTCCTGACGTGAGATGTGGTGAAGGTGGCCTTCACGTGCTTTGCGCGGGTGTTGACGGTCCCGAACGGGTGACGTCAATACGCTCCGTGTGATTCGGTGGCCAGGTTGCCTGGCATTCGGGTGCATTTCCGCGAGACATTTTCCGGCCTCGGGATCGACCGGTTTCTTTCCGTTGCCGAAATCCCGCGTTACTGACAATTGCCCGATCGGGTGAACTATCGCGGTGTGCGCGACCTGCGGAAATGTACGGAAAGTGCTGGTAGATTCGCCGACGTGCACTGAGCGTGTTCGTTGATTTACGCGTTATCGCGGTGTTAGCAATGGCAGGCCGTCGACGTGGTGCCAACAAACCCGTCCGGTCACCCTTTCGTGCTTCACCCGCAGGTAGTTGCGGACGACACTGCGCAAAGGACGCCGCTTGAGAAACGAGTCGAACACCCGCATACGAACACGCCCCCGTGCCCTCCGCCGCTGGCTGGCGCTCACGCTGGCCGGTGCGGCGCTCATCCTGCTGACCTCGTGCGGCTCGGCCGAGCCCGAGCAGGCCCCGGCGCCCGCCGTCGAGCCCGCCGCGCTGGCGAAACTGCCGCTGGCCAACACCTTCGGCGACCTCCCCGCCGCTCCGCTCGATCCGGCGCCCGCCGACAAGACCGGCGGCGAGGTCGTCCACCCCAAGGCCGACATCGCCGTCCACGACGCACCGGGCGGCAAGCCGATCGCCACGCTGCCCGCCGAGCAGATCGGCTCGCCCACCTGGGTCCCGGTCATCGCCAGGCAGGGCGACTGGGCACACGTGCTGCTGCCCACCAGGCCCAACGGGGCCAGCGGCTGGCTGCACGCCACCACCGACGCGGTCGAGACCGCGCACAACGACTTCGCGGTCACCGTCGACCGCGCGGCCTTCCGGCTGGAGATCTTCGAAGCCGGGAGGAAGACCGGATCCTGGACCATCGGGACCGGCAGGCCGGAGCACCCGACTCCGGCA
Source organism: Amycolatopsis suaedae (assembly GCF_004214935.1). Taxonomy (GTDB): domain Bacteria; phylum Actinomycetota; class Actinomycetes; order Mycobacteriales; family Pseudonocardiaceae; genus Amycolatopsis; species Amycolatopsis suaedae. Next base: position 13,567 of record NZ_SFCC01000029.1, on the reverse strand, counting down.
GGCAGGGCGTTCATTCTCGCCTCGATCGAGGAGAGCGTGAACACCTACAGCCCCATCGTGCTGCCGCTGAGCAGCCACTCGGACTCGCACGAGACATTCGGCGGCGGCCCCGGCACCGTCGGCATCCACACGTGGCCCGACAACAGCTTCGTCGGCAAGGCCACCAGCGACGGCTGCATCCGCGTGACCCGCGACGCGCTGGAACGTCTCGTCGAGCTTCCGCTCGGCACCATCGTCAGCATCGTCTAACCCCGAGAGGAAACCCCTTGACCGCGCTCAGAAAGACCGCTGCCGCGACCGTCGCGGCAGCCGCCGTGCTCGCCTGCGCGGCCCCCGCCGTCGCCGCCCCGGCCGACTCCGCCTACGCCATCGCCGCCGGCGGGCTGCTGACCATCCCGAAGACCCCGTCGGTGAGCGGCAGCGGCTCGGAGTCGCTGGCCACCGTCGCCCTGCCCACCTCCGGCCCCGCGCTGGTCAAGGCCCGCGCGCTGAACGCCGACGTGTCCGCCGGGCACGCCAAGGCCAGCGTCGCCGGGCTCGCGCTCGACCTCGGCCTGCTGCCGAACGCGCCGGTCGACCTCGGCCTCGTGCCCGACGTCGCCGCCAGCGTCATCACCGCGGAATGCAAGAACGGCAAGGGATCGGTGTCCATCGCCGGGCTGAAGGTCGGCGACCGGACGATCAAGCTGGACAAGATCAGTCCCAACACCACCATCCCGCTCGCCCCGGTGCTGGAACTGGTGCTCAACAAGCAGACCCGCTCCGGTGACTCGCTGTCGGTGACGGCGGTGTCGGTGAAGCTGCTCGGCAAGACGCAGACGCTCGACATCGCGTCGGCCACCTGCGGCAAGGGCGGCACCGAGCCGAGCAAGCCGACCACCACGACCAGCAAGCCGGACGACGGCGACAAACCCGGCCCCGGCGGCAAGGCGCCGCGCCCCACCCCGCGCCCCGGCCACCTGGACGTGACCGGCTGATCGCACCCGTGAAGGCCACCCCTCGTGCGGGTGGCCTTCACGGCGGTCAGCTCAGCTCGGACTCGGCACGCTCGATGACGGCGAACTCCTCCTCGGGCACGCTGGCGACCAGGTGGTGCCGGCTGTAGAACCAGAAGTACGCCAGCGCGGCCACGAAGATGGCGCCCATGATGCCCGCGGCCACCACGTCGACGAGGAACGTCGCCACCACCGCGGCCAGTGCCAGCACCAGCGAGATGCCGGTGGTCACCACGCCGCCCGGTGTCCGGTAGGGCCGTTCCAGGTCCGGCTCCCGCCGCCGCAGCACGATGTGCGACAGGTTCAGCAGCACGTAGGACACGGTCGCGCCGAACACCGCGATGTTGATCAGCAGCGCGCCATCGCGGGTGACCGTCGCCAGGACGAACCCGATCGTGCCCGGCACGATCAGCGCCAGGTGTGGCGTCTTGCGCCTGCCGGTGCGCGACAGCCAGCGCGGCAGGTAACCGGCTCGGGACAGCGCGAACAGCTGCCGCGAGTAGGCGTAGATGATCGAGAAGAAGCTGGCGACCAGCCCGGCCAGGCCGACGTAGTTGACCAGCTGGCTGAGCCAGGTGTCCCCGCCGTAGGCGCCCTTCACGGCGTCGACCAGCGGGTTGTTCGAGGTGGCGATGGCCTTGGACCCGGCGCCGCCGGGCGCCAGCACCAGGATCAGCGCGGCGAACACGACGAGCACGCCCATCGCCACGATGATCCCGCGCGGCATGTCCCTGCGCGGGTCGCGGGCTTCCTCGGCCGCCAGCGGAACGCCTTCGATGGCCAGGAAGAACCAGATGCCGTAGACCAGCGCCGCCAGCACGCCGGGGATGCCCGACGGCAGGAACGCGCTCGCGCCGACGGCGTCGCCCACCGGCATGTCGAACAGCTTGCCCGCGTCGAACTTCGGGATCATGCCGACGACGAACGCCACCAGCGCGACCACCGCGATCGCGGTGATCACGAACATCACCCGCAGCGCCTCGCCGACGCCCCACAGGTGGATCCCGATGAAGATCAGGTAGCAGACCAGGTACACCGGCCAGCCGTTGGTCAGGCCGAACAGTCCCAGCGACTCGACGTAGCCGCCGATGAACACCGCGATCGCCGCCGGGGCGATGCAGTACTCGATGAGGATCGCCACCCCGGTGGCGAAACCGCCCAGCGGCCCGAGCGCCCGGCGGGCGAAGCCGTACCCGGCGCCGGCAACCGGCAGCGCGGAGGACATCTCCGCGAGCCCGAAGACCATGCAGCCGTACATCACGGCCATCAGCACCGTGGCGATCAGCAGACCGCCCCAGCCGCCCTTGTCCAGGCCGAACGACCAGCCGGCGAAGTCGCCGGAGATGACGTAGGAGACGCCCAGCCCGGCGAGCAGGATCCACCCGGCGGCGCCGCGGCGGAGCTGTCTGTGCTGGAGGTAGTCGGCGCTGACCTGGCTGTACTCGACGTGTCCGCGGTGCTTGTTGTCCGCCATGGGGACTCCCGCCGTAATGGGTCGCTGAACAGTCCTTTGGAGTTGCTGAAGGTTGGGGCAACCGCCCCAGTTTGTCAAGACGCCGGGCGCCCGGTTGACTTCCGACCGGGTGAACCGGTACCAAGGGACATCAATGGTTCAATTCAGGACCATTGAGGAGGAAGGTGGGCGATGGCCGGACGTCGAGGCATGCTGACCGTGGACGAGCTGCGCCGCCTTGTCGACGACGGCACTGTGGACACCGTGCTCGTCGCGATGACCGACATGCAGGGCAGGCTGCAGGGCAAGCGCTGTGCGGCCGAGTACTTCCTGTCCGAGGTGCTCGCGCACGCCACCGAGGCGTGCAACTACCTGCTCGCGGTCGACGTCGACATGAACACCGTCGACGGCTACGCCATCTCCTCCTGGGAACGCGGCTACGGCGACTGCGTGCTCCGGCCCGACCTGGCCACCCTGCGGCTGGTGCCGTGGCAGGAGGGCACGGCGATGGTGCTGGCCGACGTCGAATGGGTCGGCGGCGGGGAGGTGCCGGTCTCGCCGCGGCAGGTGCTGCGCGGGCAGCTGGCCCGGCTCGCCGACCGGGGGCTGGGCGCCTACGTCGGCACCGAACTGGAGTTCATGGTCTTCGACGACTCCTACGAGCGGGCGTGGAACTCCGGCTACCGCGGCCTGACCCCGGCCAACCAGTACAACGTGGACTACTCGCTGCTGGGCACCGCGCGGCTGGAACCGTTGCTGCGCCGCATCCGCAACGCCATGGGCGGTGCCGGGATGTACGTCGAGTCGGCCAAGGGGGAGTGCAACCTCGGTCAGCAGGAGATCGCCTTCCGCTACACCGACGCGCTGGCCACCTGCGACAACCACGTGATCTACAAGAACGGCGCCAAGGAGATCGCGGCGCAGGAGGGCCGCAGCCTCACGTTCATGGCCAAGTACGACGAGCGGGAGGGCAACTCGTGTCACATCCACATCAGCCTGCGCTCGCTGGGCGGTGACGCCGTGCTGGCGGGCGACGGCCCGGGCGGGCGTTCGCCGCTGATGGACCACTTCCTCGCCGGGCAGCTGGCCTGCCTGCGTGAGCTGACCTACTTCTTCGCCCCGAACATCAACTCCTACAAGCGGTTCGTGCCGGGCAGCTTCGCGCCGACCGCCGTCGCGTGGGGCACCGACAACCGGACCTGCGCACTGCGGGTCGTCGGGCACGGCGAGTCGCTGCGGGTGGAGAACCGCGTCCCCGGCGGTGACGTCAATCCCTACCTCGCCGTCGCCGCGCTGATCGCCGCCGGGCTGCACGGCATCGAGAACGAGCTGGCGCTGGAGGAGGAGCTGACCGGCAACGCCTACACCTCGGGCAAGCCGACCGTGCCGACCACCCTGCGTGCGGCGGCGGACCTGCTCGCCGGCAGCGAGGTGGCACGCACCGCGTTCGGCGCCGACGTCGTGGAGCACTACCTCAACGCCGCCCGGGTCGAGCTGACGGCGTTCGACGCGGCGGTCACCGACTGGGAGAGGGTCCGTGGGTTCGAACGTCTCTGATGTTCCCGTCATCGGGCTGACCACCTACTCGGAGGTGGCCGGGTTCGGCGTGTGGACGACCCCGGCAGCCGTGCTGCACCGGAGTTACGTCGACATCGTCGGCCGGGCGGGCGGACTGCCGGTGCTGCTGCCGCCCGTCGAGGCGGGGCACGCCGAGCTGGTGTCGCGTGTGGACGGTCTGGTGCTGACCGGCGGCGCTGACGTCGACCCGGCCCGGTACGGCCAGCAGGCGCATTCCAGCGTGGTCAGCAGGCCGGACCGGGACGTGTCGGAGTTCGCCCTGCTGGACGCCGCGCTGGAGCGCGGCATGCCGGTGCTCGGCGTGTGCCGGGGCATGCAGGTGCTCAACGTCGCGCTGGGCGGCAGCCTGACCCAGCATCTGCCGGAAGCCACCGGCAACACTGCCCATCAGCCGGAACCCGCGGTCTTCGGCGACACCAAGGTGCGACTGGAGCCGGGCAGTACTGTCGCGCGGATCCTCGGCGGGGAGACCGCCTGCCACTGCTACCACCACCAGGCCGTCGACCGGCTGGGGGAGGGCCTGCGGGCGGTCGGCTGGGCCGCTGACGGCACGGTCGAGGCCGTCGAGCGTCCCGATGGGCCGTTCGTGCTGGGCGTGCAGTGGCACCCGGAGCAGAACCTGGACGACCTGCGGCTGTTCGCGGCACTCGTGACCGCGGCCCGCGAGAGCAAGGAGAGTGCATGACGACGTTCGACGTGATCAACCCCGCCACCGAGGAGGTGGTGCGCACGGTCGAGCTGACCACGGCCGAGCAGGCCGACGCCGCGATCGCCCGGGCGCACGCGGCGCTGCCCGCGTGGCGGAAGGTCGCGCCGGGGGACCGGGCGCGGCTGCTGCGCCGGTTCGCCGAGGCCGTCGACGCCGACATCGAGAACCTGGCGCGGCTGGAGGTCACCAACTCCGGTCACACCATCGGCAACGCCCGCTGGGAGGCCGGCAACGTCCGCGACGTCCTGCACTACTACGCCGCCGCGCCGGAACGCCTGGCAGGCAAGCAGATCCCGGTGCCCGGCGGGCTGGACGTGACGTTCCACGAGCCGCTGGGTGTCGTCGGCGTGATCGTGCCGTGGAACTTCCCGATGCCGATCGCCGGCTGGGGGTTCGCGCCCGCGCTCGCCGCGGGCAACACCGTCGTGCTCAAGCCGGCCGAGCTGACCCCGCTGACCGCGTTGCGGCTGGCCGAGCTGGCCCGCGAGGCCGGTATCCCGGACGACGTCTTCCAGGTGCTGCCCGGCAAGGGCTCGGTGGTGGGGCAGCGCTTCGTCGGCAACCCGGCCGTGCGCAAGGTGGTGTTCACCGGGTCCACCGAGGTGGGCAAGCAGATCATGGCCGGATGTGCGGCGCAGGTGAAGCGGGTGACGCTGGAGCTGGGCGGCAAGAACGCCAACATCGTCTTCGCCGACTCCGACCTGGAGCAGGCCGCCGCGACCGCGCCGTACGGGGTGTTCGACAACGCCGGCCAGGACTGCTGTGCCCGGTCGCTGATCCTGGTGCAGCGCACGGTGTACGACCGGTTCCTCGAACTGCTGGAACCGGCGGTGCGTGGCGTGGTCGTCGGCGATCCCGGCGACGACGCCACCGAGATGGGGCCGCTGATCTCCGCCGGCCACCACGCCTCCGTCTCGTCCTATGTGGACGAAGCGGCGGTGGTCTTCCGCGGCGGGGCGCCGGAGGGGCCCGGGTTCTGGTTCCCGCCCACCGTGGTGACGCCGCCGGACATCCGGCATCCGCTGGCGACCGAGGAGGTGTTCGGCCCGGTGGTGGCGGTGCTGCCGTTCGAGTCCGAGGCCGACGCCGTGGCGATGGCCAACAACACCGAGTACGGCCTGTCCGGCTCGATCTGGACCCGCGACGTCGGCAGGGCGCTGCGGGTGTCGCGGGCCGTCGAGGCGGGCAACCTCTCGGTCAACTCGCACTCGTCGGTGCGGTACTGGACGCCTTTCGGCGGCTTCAAGCAGTCCGGCCTCGGCCGGGAACTCGGCCCGGACGCGCTGGAGGCGTTCACCGAGACCAAGAACGTGTTCATTTCCGTGCCCGAATCGGAGGACAACTGATGGTGCAGCGTTTCGACGGCCGGGTCGCCGTGATCACCGGCGGTGCCAGCGGCATCGGGCTGGCGACGGCGCGGCGGCTGGCGTCGGAGGGGGCAAAGGTCGTGATCGCCGACGTCGCCGACGACGCTGGCAAGCAGGCGGCCGACGAGGTCGGCGGCCTGTACCTGCGTGCCGACGTCACCGACGAGACCCAGGTGGAGGCCCTGTTCCAGGGCGCGGTGGACGCCTACGGCTCGGTGGACGTCGCGTTCAACAACGCCGGCATCTCGCCGCCGGAGGACGACTCGATCCTGACGACCGGGCTCGACGCCTGGCAGAAGGTGCAGCAGGTCAACCTGACCTCGGTGTACCTGTGCTGCAAGGCAGTACTGCCGCACATGCGGCGGCAGGGGCGGGGTTCGATCGTGAACACGGCGTCGTTCGTGGCGGTGATGGGGGCGGCGACGTCGCAGATCTCCTACACCGCGTCCAAGGGCGGGGTGCTGGCGATGAGCCGGGAGCTGGGCGTGCAGTTCGCGCGCGAGAGCATCCGGGTCAACGCGCTGTGCCCCGGCCCGGTGAACACGCCGCTGCTGAAGGAGCTGTTCGCCAAGGACCCGGAGCGGGCCGCGCGCCGGCTGGTGCACGTGCCGGTCGGCCGCTTCGCCGAGCCGGAGGAGATCGCCGCGGCGGTGGCGTTCCTGGCCAGCGACGACGCCTCGTTCATCACGGCGTCGCAGTTCCTGGTCGACGGCGGCATCTCCGGCGCCTACGTCACCCCGCTGTAGCGAGCCAGGGCCCCGGCGAAGTCCGGGTGCTGTGTGCCCCCAATGTGGCATTGGGGGAGTTCAAGTTCCCCAATGCCACATTGGGGGAGTTTGCTGGGTCTCTTTCGTGGTGGCGGCTGGGTCTGCTGGGTCGGGTGTGACTGGTGAGGCCGCGACGCCGGGGCGGGATGGTCGTGAAGGCCACCTTCATCACATGAGACGACAGAAACTCGGCCTTCACCCGAACACCGGGCTTTCGCCCACGTGTCCGCGGCAAGAGACGGCACGGGACCGGGCGGGTCAGCGCGGCTCCAGGATCAGCACCGGGATCTCACGGCCGCCGGTGCGCCGCTGGTAGGTGTCGAACGCGGCGTAGAGCTCCACCAGCCGCGGCCAGTACGCCGCCCGCTCCTCGGCCGACGCCACCCGGGCCCGCACCGCGCGTTCCCGGCGGCCGATCAGCACCGACGTCTCCGGCGCGGCCACCAGGTTGTGGTACCAGTCCGGATGCCGGTCCGAGCCCGCCTTGGACGCGGCGAGTACCAGCCGGTCACCGTCGGTGAGATACAGCAGCGGCGTCTGCCGCCGGGTGCCGCTGCGGCGGCCGACGTGGTTCAGCAGCAGCACCGGCGCGCCCCGCAGTGTCCCGCCGATCCGCCCGCCGGACACCCGGTAGACGGCCGCGACGCCGCGCATGACCAGGGCGAAGGGCTTCCACAGAGGTGATCCCGCTCGTGGCTGCCTCATCCGTGCTCCCTCCGGCTGGACGCCCCCCGCGCACACCACGTACGGTACAGACAGACAACTACAGAACGGGCTGATACGAGCCGGAGCGGGAGAGCCTCGTCCCAGGACGAGCACCGAAGGAGCAAGCTCCCCGCCAATCTCTCAGGTACCACACCGCTCCAGGCCAGGCCACTCTGGAAAGCAGGCGCCCATGCGCCTCACCGAAGGTGAAAGCCGTCGCGACAGACGGTGAAACTCTCAGGTGCCCATGACAGAGGGGGAGTTCCTTGCGGGAGACGGTCTCCCGCACCCGATGCGAGGAGCTCCCGCGTGACGAGTAGCCCGTTCGCGTCCCGACACGTCGGCCCGTCCGAGGCCGAGCAGGCCAAGATGCTGGCCGAGTGCGGGTACGGCAGCCTGGACGCACTGGTCGAGGCGGCGGTGCCGTCCGCCATCCGCGACAGCCGCGAACTCGACCTGCCCGTCGCGGCCTCCGAGGAGGAGGCCATCGCCGAGCTGCGCGCGCTGGCCGGCCGCAACCGGCCGATGACGCAGATGATCGGCCTGGGCTACTCCGACACCGTCACCCCCGCGGTGATCCGCCGCAACGTGCTGGAGAACCCGGCCTGGTACACGGCCTACACGCCCTACCAGCCGGAGATCTCGCAGGGGCGGCTGGAGGCGCTGCTCAACTTCCAGACCATGGTCGCCGACCTGACCGGCCTGGCCACCGCCAACGCCTCGCTGCTGGACGAGTCGACCGCCGTCGCCGAGGCCGTGCTGCTCATGCGCCGGGCGTCGAAGTCCAAGTCGGCCACCGTGGTGCTCGACGCCGAGACGCTGCCGCAGACCGTCGCCGTCGTGCGGACCCGGGCCGAGGCCGTCGGCATCGAGGTCGACGTCCGCGACCTCGCCGAGGGCCTGCCGGAGGAGTTCTTCGGCGTCGTCGTGCAGTACCCCGGCGCGTCCGGCGTGCTGCGTGAGCAGGAGTTCTACGAGGGCATCTCGACCGCGGCCAAGGCCGCCGGCGCGCTCTACACCGTCGCCGCCGACCTGCTCGCGCTGACGCTGGTCGCCGCGCCCGGCGAGTTCGGTGCCGACGTCGCGGCCGGGTCGACCCAGCGGTTCGGGGTGCCGCTGGGCTACGGCGGCCCGCACGCCGGGTACCTGTCGGTCCGCTCCGGCCTGGAGCGCTCGCTGCCCGGCCGCCTGGTCGGTGTGTCCGTCGACGCCGACGGCGCCCCGGCCTACCGCCTCGCGCTGCAGACCCGTGAGCAGCACATCCGCCGCGAGAAGGCGACCTCGAACATCTGCACCGCCCAGGTGCTGCCCGCCGTGCTGGCCGCCATGTACGCGGTCTACCACGGCCCGGCCGGCCTGCGCCGCATCGCCGAGCGGGTCCACGGCCTGGCCGCCGGCCTGGCCGCCGCGTTGCGGGACGGCGGGGTCGAGGTCGTCCACGGCGCCTTCTTCGACACCGTGCTCACCCACGTGCCCGGCCGCGCCGAGCGCGTCGTCGCCGACGCCCGCCGCCTCGGCGTCAACCTCGGCCTGGCCGGCGCCGACCACGTCCGGATCGCCTGCGACGAGGTGACCACCACCGACGCGCTGCGCCGGGTGCTGCTGGCGTTCGAGCTGGAGGCCCACGCCGAGCCCGGCGAGGCCGTATTGCCGGCGGGACTGGTGCGCCGCAGCGAGTACCTCACCCACGACGTGTTCAGCGCGCACCACTCCGAGACCGCCATGCTGCGCTACCTGCGCTCGCTGGCCGACCTGGACTACGCGCTGGACCGCGGCATGATCCCGCTCGGCTCGTGCACGATGAAGCTCAACGCCACCACCGAGATGGAGCCGATCACCTGGCCGGAGTTCGGCGGCATCCACCCGTTCGCCCCGGCCGAGGACGCCGCGGGCTACCGGGAGCTGGTCACGCAGCTGTCGGACTGGCTGGCCGAGGTCACCGGCTACCACACGGTGTCGCTGCAGCCCAACGCCGGAAGCCAGGGCGAGTTCGCCGGCCTGCTGGCCATCCGCGCCTACCACCACGCCAACGGCCAGCCCGAGCGGGACGTCTGCCTGATCCCGTCGTCGGCACACGGCACCAACGCAGCCTCCGCGGTGCTGGCCGGCATGCGCGTGGTTGTCGTGGCCTGCACCGACGACGGCGACGTCGACCTGGACGACCTCAAGGCCAAGGTGGACAAGCACGCCGGCACGCTGTCGGCGATCATGATCACCTACCCGTCCACGCACGGCGTGTACGAGCACGGCATCGGCGAGATCGCCCGCCTGGTCCACGAGGCAGGCGGCCAGGTCTACGTCGACGGCGCCAACCTCAACGCCCTGCTCGGCCTGGCCAAGCCCGGCGAGTTCGGCGGCGACGTCTCGCACCTGAACCTGCACAAGACGTTCTGCATCCCGCACGGTGGCGGCGGTCCCGGCGTCGGGCCGGTCGCGGTGCGCGAGCACCTGGCGCCGTTCCTGCCCAACCACCCGCTGGACGCGGGCGCGGGCCCGGACACCGGCGTCGGCCCCATCTCCGGTGCCCCGTTCGGGTCGGCGTCGATCCTGCCGATCTCCTGGGCCTACGTGCGGATGATGGGCGGGCCGGGCCTGACCACCGCCACCAAGGTCGCCGTGCTGGCCGCCAACTACGTCGCCGCCCGGCTGGCCCCGCACTACCCGGTGCTCTACACCGGACAGTCCGGCCTGGTCGCCCACGAGTGCATCCTCGACCTGCGCGGGCTCACCAAGGAGACCGGCGTGACCGTCGACGACGTCGCCAAGCGGCTCATCGACTACGGCTTCCACGCGCCCACCATGTCGTTCCCGGTGGCCGGGACGCTGATGGTCGAGCCCACCGAGAGCGAGGACCTGGGCGAGATCGACCGGTTCTGCGACGCCATGATCGCCATCCGCCGCGAGATCGACGCGGTGGCCGCAGGCCGCTGGCCGGTGGAGGACAGCCCGCTGCGCGGCGCACCGCACACCGCGGAGACCCTGGTGGGTGATTGGGACCGGCCCTACGACCGTGAGCTGGCTGTCTACCCGGCAGGCGTGCGCCGCCGTGGTAAGTACTGGCCGCCGGTGCGCCGCATCGACGGCGCACGCGGCGACCGCAACCTGGTGTGCTCCTGCCCGCCGCCGTCCTCCTTCGAAGGGTGATCCGCTTGTCCACGCAGTCTCCGCTGCACTCCGTCCACTCCGGACTCGGTGCCTCGTTCACCGATTTCGCGGGCTGGTCGATGCCGCTGCGCTACACCAGTGAGCTGGCCGAGCACAAGGCCGTCCGCGAGGCGGCCGGCCTGTTCGACCTGTCGCACATGGCCGAGATCGAGATCACCGGCCCGGGTGCCGCGGCCGCGCTCGACCACGCGCTGGTCGGCAACCTGTCCGGCGTCAAGCCGGGCCGGGCCCGCTACACCATGCTCTGCCAGGAGGACGGCGGAGTGCTGGACGACCTGGTCGTCTACCGGCTGGCCGACGAGCAGTACATGGTCGTGGCCAACGCCGGCAACGCCGCGGTCGCCGTGCGGGAGCTGACCGCGCGGGCCGAGGGGTTCGACGCCGAGGTCACCGACCGCTCGCTGGAGCTGGCGCTGATCGCCGTCCAGGGCCCCGCCTCGGTGCGGATCGTCGGCGCCGTCACCGACGCCGACCTGGACTCGCTGAAGTACTACGCGTCGGTCCCGGCCACCGTCCAGGGCCACGACGTCCTGCTGGCCCGCACCGGCTACACCGGTGAGGACGGCTTCGAGCTGTACGTCCCCGGCGCCGAGGCGCCGGACGTCTGGCGACTGCTGACCAAGGCGGGCGAGCAGCACGACCTGCTGCCAGCCGGTCTCGCCTGCCGCGACACCCTGCGGCTGGAGGCGGGCATGCCGTTGTACGGCAACGAGCTGTCCGCCGAGCTGACCCCGTTCGAGGCCGGGCTGGGCCGGGTGGTGAAGTTCGAGAAGGAAGCGGACTTCGTCGGCCGCGCGGCACTGGAGCGCCGCCGGGACGCCGGGGCCACCCGCACGCTGGTCGGCCTGCGGGCCGAGGGCAGGCGTGCTCCCCGGCACGGCTACTCCGTGCTCGCCGGTGACGAGGTCGTCGGCGAGGTCACCAGCGGGGCGCTGTCGCCGACGCTGGGTTACCCGGTCGCAATGGCCTACGTGCCGCCCGCGCACAGCGAGCCCGGCACCGAGCTGTCCGTCGACATCCGCGGCAAGCACCTTCCCGTCGAGGTCGTCGCCCTCCCCTTCTACAAGCGCTGAAAGGCCTCTGTTCAATGAGCGTTCCGCAGGACCTGAAGTACACCAAGGAACACGAGTGGGTGCGGCTGGCCGACGGTGTCGCCACCGTGGGCATCACCGCGTTCGCCGCCGAGTCGCTCGGCGACGTCGTGTTCGTGCAGCTGCCCGAGCCGGGCGAGGCCGTCACCGCTGGCGAGTCGTGCGGGGAGATCGAGTCGACCAAGTCGGTCAGCGAGCTGTTCGCCCCGGTCGACGGCGAGGTCGTCGAGGTCAACCAGGCCGTCGCCGACACCCCCGAGCTGGTCAACTCCGCTCCCTACGGCGAGGGCTGGCTGTTCACCGTGCGCACCAGCGGGGACGCCGACCTGCTCGACGCCGACGCCTACGCCGCGCTCACCCAGGAGGGCTGACCCGATGACCTCGTTCACCCAGAACCTGTCCACTGTGGACCCCGAGGTGGCCGCGGCGGTCGACGCCGAGCTGGACCGCCAGCAGTCCACCCTGGAGATGATCGCCTCGGAGAACTTCGCCCCGCTGGGCGTACTGCAGGCGCAGGGTTCCGTGCTGACCAACAAGTACGCCGAAGGCTACCCCGGCCGCCGCTACTACGGCGGTTGCGAGCACGTCGACGTCGTGGAGCAGCTGGCCATCGACCGGGCCAAGGCCCTGTTCGGCGCCGAGTACGCCAACGTGCAGCCGCACTCCGGCGCGCAGGCCAACGCCGCGGCGATGGTTGCCGTGCTCAACCCCGGTGACACCATCCTCGGCCTCGACCTGGCCCACGGCGGGCACCTGACCCACGGCATGCGGATCAACTTCTCCGGCAAGCTCTACAACGTCGTGGCCTACCACGTCGACCCGGAGACCGGTCACGTCGACATGGCCGAGGTCGAACGGCTGGCCGCCGAACACAAGCCGAAGCTGATCATCGGCGGCTGGTCGGCCTACCCGCGTCAGCTCGACTTCGCCGAGTTCCGCCGCATCGCCGACACCGTCGACGCGAAGCTCATGGTGGACATGGCGCACTTCGCCGGCCTGGTGGCCGCCGGGCTGCACCCCAGCCCGGTGCCCTACGCCGACATCGTCACCACCACCACGCACAAGACCCTCGGCGGTCCGCGTGGCGGGCTCATCCTGGCCAGGCAGGAGCTGGCGAAGAAGCTCAACTCCGCCGTGTTCCCGGGCCAGCAGGGCGGGCCGCTGCAGCACGTCATCGCCGCCAAGGCCGTCGCGCTGAAGATCGCCGCCTCCGAGGAGTTCGCGCAGCGCCAGCGCCGCGTGCTGGACGGCGCGAAGATCCTCGCCGAGCGGCTGTCGCAGTCCGACTGCGCCGACGCGGGCGTGCGGGTGCTCACCGGCGGCACGGACGTCCACCTGGTGCTGGTCGACCTCGTCAAGTCCACTCTGGACGGACAGCAGGCCGAGGACCGGCTGCACTCGGTCGGCATCACCGTCAACCGCAACGCCGTGCCGTTCGACCCGCGCCCGCCGATGGTCACCTCGGGCCTGCGCATCGGCACCCCGGCGCTGGCCACCCGCGGCTTCGAGGCCGACGACTTCGCCGAGGTCGCCGACATCATCGCCGTCGCCCTGCGGCCCGAACTCGACTCGGCCACGGAGCAGTCGCTGCGTGACCGCGTCGGGCTGCTCGCCAAGAAGCACCCCCTCTACACGGAGCTCTGAGACATGACCACCGCCACCCCGGACGGGCGGAAGTTGTTGCGGCTGGAGGTTCGTAACAGTCAGACGCCGATTGAGAAGAAGCCGTCGTGGATT
>NZ_SFCC01000028.1 GCF_004214935.1 Amycolatopsis suaedae | reverse complement strand
GCCGGACGGCTGTATGCCCAGACCAAGGCCCACCGCGGCGAACCCCTGCCCGAGCACCTGGCCCACCTCACCACCCAAGGCCCCGCCGCACAGGAAGCCAGCAGCCTGCTCTCGCGGTAACGAAAGTATTAGTCGCAGCCGCCCCGGCCTCATACCTAAGTCGGGGTAAACCCCTGACCCAAGTTCGATGCCAAGCCGATACTGTCAGCCGTAGCGTGGACGACATCGCCGGACAGGCCGGCGCGGCGAACGACGACGAGGGGACTGCCCGTGGCACTGGTGACCGACATTCTCGAGTGGTTGCGCGCTCTGCCGCCCGCGGGTGTCACGGCCGGGGCGGGCCTGCTCGTCTTCGGCGAGTGCACCCTGGGGCTCGGGTTCATCGCCCCCGGTGAGACCGGCCTGTTCATCCTCGGCACCACCGTCGACAGTGCGCCGAAGTTCCTGCTGATGTGGCTGGTCACCTCGGTCTGCGCCGTCGGCGGCAACTCGGTCGGTTTCTTCATCGGCAAGAAGTTCGGCCCGAAGCTGCGGCAGACCAAGGTGGTCCAGAAGCACGGTGCGGACGGCTGGGACAAGGCGACCGACTTCCTCCGCAGGCGTGGATCCTGGGCCGTGCTGGTCGCCATCTTCCTGCCGGTGATGCGGACGCTGGTCCCGGCGGCGGCCGGAGCGTCCGGCATGCCGTTCCGCAAGTTCTTCCCACCGGTGGCGGTCGCCGCCACCGCGTGGTGTGCCCTGCACATCCTGATCGGTGCCGCCGCGGGTGAGGCCGCCTCGCGGATCGAGGACGCGGTCGGCAAGGGCAGCTGGATCCTGCTGGCCGCCATCGTGGTGATCTTCGCCGTGGTCATCCTGATCAAGCGCAAGAAGGCCAAGGAGAAGGAGGCTGCCGCCGCGGCGGCAGCGGCCGAGACCACCGGCGAGGCCGAGGCCGGCGAGTCCGGCACCACCGCCAAGGCCGACGCCGACGACGACGCCCCGGCGTCCGTAGGCGCCGACACCCGCCAGGACAACAGGCCCCGCTCCGACTGACGCTCCCAGCTCCAGCCCCGTGCCCCGGGCGTGCCGCGCACGCCCGGGGCACGTGCATGTCCGCCACCACCCCAAGCACGTGAAGGCCACCTTCACCACGTCCAACGTTCCGTTCGCGCGAGTCGTACGTTCCCACGCGCGAGTCGTACGTTCCGGACCATGAGTTGACGCGCTCCGGACCACCCACCGCACCCGGTACGAGACCCACGACATCGTCGGCCCGGGGTGGTATCCAGAGACGGTCGTCCGAAGGGTGGTCATGCTGGAGTTCGGTGTTCTCGGACAGCTCGACGTACGAGCCGGCGGCCGACGGGTGCCACTCGGCGGACGCCTGCGGCGGACCCTGCTCGCCGTCCTGCTGTCCAGAGCCAACGAACCGGTGCCGGTCGACCTCCTCGCCGACGCCGTCTGGGACGGCGAACCAGGCGACCGGGCGGCACCGAAGCTCCAGCTTCACGTCCACCGCCTGCGCCAGGCCCTCGGCAGCCCCGGCCGTCTGACCTTCGCCAACGGCGCCTACCGGCTCACCGTGCTCCCCGGCGAACTGGACGCCGAGCGGTTCGACACCCTCGTCGGCGACGCCACCGGCACCGGCGACCCGGACCGGCGGGTGGCACTGCTGCGGGATGCTCTCGCACTGTGGCGTGGCGCGCCGTTCGGCGACCTCGACGCGCCGCTGCTCACGGCCTGCGCACGCCGGCTCGAAGGCCGGCGGCTGCTCGCCCTGGAGGACCTCTACCAGGCCGAACTGGCCCGCGGCCGCCACGAACTGGTCGCCGCCGAACTCACCACCCTGACCCGCGAGCACCCCGGCAGGGAACGCCTGCACCAGCTGCTCCGGATCGCCCAGCACCGCACACCGGCTGTGCCGGCCCAGCTCCCGCCAGCCGTCCGCGGGTTCACCGGCCGCACCGGCCCGCTGACCACCCTGGACGACCTCCTCGCCGACGACGCACCGCCCGTCTGCGCGCTCGTCGGGACCGCCGGAGTCGGCAAGACCAGCCTCGCCGTCCGCTGGGCGCACCGGGTCAGCAAGCACTTCCCCGACGGACAGCTGTACCTGGACCTGCGCGGCTACGACCCGCGAGCACCGGTGACACCGGCCGACGCCCTGGGCGGCTTCCTGCGTTCCCTCGGCGTCGACGGACCGTCGGTACCGCAGAGCCTCGCCGAACGGGCCGCTCGCTTCGCCGAGCTGACCGGGAACCGCCGCCTCCTGCTGATCCTCGACAACGCCCGTACCGCCGAGCAGGTCCGCCACCTGCTGCCCTCGCCGTCCTGCCGCACCGTCATCACCAGCCGGGACGCCCTGACCGACCTCACCGGCCCCGTCCGCAGGCTCGACCTCGGCAGGCTCCCGGACGACGAGGCCGGGCAGCTGCTGCGCACGCTTCTCGGCACCCGCGCCGACGCCTCCCCTCGGGCCACCACCGCCCTGATCGAGCGGTGCGCGCGGCTGCCGCTCGCGCTCCGGATCGCCGCGGAGTCGCTCCACGGCCGCGACAGCGTCGCCGATCTCGTCGCCCAGCTTGCCGACGGCCACGACAGCCTCGACGTCCTGGACGCGGGCGGCGACCCGCAGGCGGCCGTGCGTGCCGTCTTCTCCTGGTCCTACGAACAGCTACCCGGCCCGGCCCGCCGCCTGTTCCGGCTGTGGGGCCTGCATCCCGGCCGCGACGCCGAAGCCGAGGCACTGGCCGCCCTCTGCGGCACCGACGTCGCCGAGACCCGCGCCCACCTCGACGTCCTCGTCCGCGCCCACCTGGCCGAGGAGGACCTCGGCAGATACCGGACGCACGACCTGCTCCGCGCCTACGCACTCGAACTGACCCGTGTCGAGGACTCCCCCGCCGACCGCAGCCACGCCACGGACCGGCTGCTGGACTGGACGCTGACCACCGCACACGACGCGCGGCAGGCACTGGACCCGCACGCGGCAGGCCCGGCGGCACCTGCCACGCGGGTGTTCACCGGCAGCGCCGAGGCGCTGCACTGGTTCACCGACGAGCAGGCAGCCATCCGGGCCGCGGTGCGGACGGCGGCCGACCGCGGCAGGCACGACCTCGCCTGGCGGCTCGCGTCGTCGTTTCGCGCCTACTGCTACCTCACCAAGCACTGGGACGACTGGATCGCCACCCATCGCATCGGACTGTCGGCCGCCACCGCCGCAGGCGACCGGCACGGGCAGGCCGACATGCACAACGGACTCGGCGTGGCCCACAGCGACCGCGACGAGCACACCGCCGCCATCGAGCACCACCTCGCCGCGGCCGAGCACTACCGGACGCTGGACGTCCCGCGGGGAGCCGCGTGGAACCTCAACAACCTCGGCGTCACCTACCACGACATCGGCCGCGTCACCGAAGCCGTCGACTGCTACGGCAAGGCACTCGAACTGTTCCGCCGCGCCGGGGACAGCCGCGGTGAGGGCTTCGCACTGAACAACCTCGGCGACGCCTACCGCGACCTGGGCGATGTCGCCAGTGCCACGGACCGGCTACGGCAGGCGCTGGAGGTCCACCAGCGGGCAGGCGACCGCGACGGCCAGCGGTTCGCCCTGCGCACGCTGGGCGACGTCCACCGCGACACCGGCGCGCACGGCGAGGCGCTACGCCACTATCGTCGTTCGCTCGCCATCTGCCAGGACATCGGCGACCGCTGGCACGCCGCGACCGTCTACACCAGACTCGGCGCCGTACTGGAAGCACTGGGCCGCACGGCCGCCGCGGTCAACTGCGACCGCCGCGCGGCAGCGCTCCGCAACGAGTTCTCCGATCACTTGGTGGACGGCAGGTAACGCCGGGCCACGTTGTCCTCTGTGGACTTTCCGGGTTCCCAGTGGGCGATCCATGGACCGGTGCCCTCGCTCTGGTCCAGCACACCGGCCTCCAGCCAGCTGTACCGGCCGGACAATGTCTGCCCGGCGATGCGCCGGTCCACGTCGTCGGTGTTGTCCCACAACGCGTCGAAGAGCCGGTCGACCCGCAGGCGGGCCTGCCTGCAGAAGGCGTCGGCCAGTTCGCAGGCGGCCTCGCCGTCGGCGCCGGTGTCCCGCTGCATCCGTGCCCGTACGCAACTGGCCGACATCGCGAACAGCTCAGCTCCGATGTCGACGATCCGGCCGAGGAAAGCCTGCCGCTTCTCCAGCCCGGCCTGCCAGCGCGCCATGCCGTAGAACGTCGAGCGCGCCAGCTTGCGTGCAGTCCGCTCGACGTACCGCAGGTGCGTGGCGAGCGAGCCGAAGTCGCCGAACGACGTCGGCACCTGGCCCTTGCCAGCCACCAGTTGCGGCAACCACTTCGCGTAGAACCCGCTCGCCTTCGCGGCCGCCTTGGCCTTGCTCGACGCGCTGGCCTCCGGATCGGCGAGGTCGCCTGCCGCCGCGAGGTGCGCGTCGACCGCCTCCCGCGCGATCAGCAAGCGCATGATCTCGCTGGAACCCTCGAAGATCCGGTTGATCCGCAGGTCACGAACGATCTGCTCGACGGGCACGGCCCGCTCACCACGCGCCGCGAGCGACTCGGCCGTCTCGTAGCCGCGGCCGCCCCGGATCTGCATCAGCTCGTCGGCGATGAGGCAGGACACCTCACTGGCCCACAGCTTGGCCAGCGCGGCCTCGATGCGGATGTCGTTGCGGCCCTCGTCGCTCATGTGGCCGGACAGGTCCAGCACGCTTTCCAGCGCGTAGGTGGTCGCGGCGATGAACGAGATCTTCGCCGCTACGGCGCCGTGTTCGCCGACCGGCCTGCCCCACTGCACGCGCTCGGCCGACCATTCCCTGGCGATCTTCAGGCACCACTTGCCCGCACCGGCACACAACGCCGGGATGGACAGCCGCCCGGTGTTCAACGTGGTCAGCGCGATCTTGAGCCCGTCGCCCTCGCGGCCGACGACGTTCTCCTTGGGAACGCGGACCTTGTGGAACCGGGTGACGCCGTTCTCGATCCCGCGCAGGCCCATGAAGCCGTTGCGCCGCTCGACGGTGATGCCCGGGCTGTCGGCCTCGACGATGAACGCGGTGACCCCGCCGCGGTGACCCTCGCTCTTCGGCACCCTGGCCATCACGACGACGAGTTCGGCGACGACACCGTTGGTGGTCCACAGTTTCACGCCGTCCAGCTCGTAGGCCTCGCCACCGTCGACCGGGACTGCGGAGGTGGCCAGCCGCGCCGGGTCCGAGCCGACGTCCGGTTCGGTGAGCAGGAAGGCGGTGACCGCGCCCTTGGCGCACCGGGGAAGGAACCGCTGCTTCTGTTCCTCGGTGCCGGCGAGCTTCAGCGGCTCGGGAACGCCGATCGACTGGTGCGCCGACAACAGCGCGCCGATCGTCGGATGCACCGACCCGGCCAGCATCAGCGCCCGGTTGTAGGCGACCTGGGTCAGCCCGAGCCCGCCGTAGCGTTCCGGGATCTTGATGCCGAAGCAGCCCAGCTCGGCCAGGCCCTTGACGTACTCGTCGGGAATCCGGGACTCGCGCTCGATGACGCTGCCGTCGAGCGTCTCGCAGTAGGTACGTAGTGCGGTGAGAAACTTCTCGCCCTTGGCGTCCGCCTCGGCGGTCGGCCTGGGATACGGGTGGACCAGATCGAGCTGGAACCGTCCGAGGAAGAGTTCCTTGGCGAACGACGGCTTCCGCCAGCCGCTCTCCCTGGCCTCCTCGGCCACCGCTCGTGCTTCCTTCTCCGTGACCTTGGGTTGTTCGGCCATCATCGCCTCCTCATGGCTGGCTGGCTGGGACGAACTGGGCCTGGTGAGGAATGTGACCAGTGTTACCCATCAGTAGCCGATGCGAAACCCTGCGACCGGGCGACGGTTACCGGCCGGTCACTCCGAACCGGAGCGCGACACGCTACGTACGCACCTGACGACTACAAGCGATCACCATGCGATACAGTGGCATAGTCCAGTTGCCACCTGGGTGACATCGAGGGAGTGGGGAACATGGATCGAAGAGGTGGAGTGGTCTTGATCGTGCGGTGCAGAGACGGAGCCGACAAGCGGGCGACCGTGCGGATCGCCCCCGCGAACGGCCACGTCGGGCTCGAACCCAGCGTGGACGGGCCACTGCGGTTCACACCGATGCAGACCGGACAGCTGCGGGCGGCGCTGCGCGAGGCGATCGCCCTCCTGGAGCTGCCATGAACACCGAGCAGGAGAACAGCAGGCTGGTGGCGGAAGGGGCGGCGATCGCGCGGGCCTGCGCCGCCGGATTCTCCTTCGAGGGCCGCCCCGATCCCGACGAGCCGACCATCCTCATGGGAATGCGCGAGCACGACGACTGTGTCGACATCCTCGTACTCGGCCTGACGCCGGACGCGGTCGCCATGGGCGGCCGCTACCCGAACACCGACGGCTCAGCTTTCGACGACGGCGGCCCACCACCCATCCAGTCGATCCGCGGCTCCATTCTCACCGTCGTCGACGCGGTACTCGACTGGCCGAACCCGTGAAATTCATGATCAATCATCGCCCGGATTTCCGATGAAACACCCGACCGGCTCACCCGACTACTCCGTTCTACTCAATCCAGACTGTCGTTCAGTGAGCAGAAACGGGTCAGTTCGTTGACATAGAAAGTTTGCACGTTCCGCAAGGCGGCTTCGTTCGGTAACGTGACACGTTCACTCTCGGCTATCGGGGAGATCCGGTGAGTAACGTTGTTGACGGGCCGCAAAAAGGCGGAACAGGTGGCGGCGAACCACCAATTCCGCCCGGGTCGGGTTACGAGTTCGACGCAGAAGCCCTGGCCGCGACCATTCGCCAGTGGGACGAGCTCCGAAATGAGATCGAATCGGACCGAATCTCGCTGCAGACGAACGTCGGCACAGTCCAGTCGCCGTCGCTCGATCCACCTGCCGTCCGATACATGACCGCGGTCGCTCACTTCATGGCGGCCGCGATCGAGCACAACCGGGCGCTGACGAACTACGCCCAAGTGCACGTCGAACGCCTTCGGGAAGCCATGAACGAATACCGCGCAAGCGACGAGGACGCCGGCGAGACAGTCGAAAGCATCACGCCTGACGACGATCCGCTGCACCGCTGAAGAGGCTGACCATGAAACAGGTACTCCGGATCGGGGTGACGGCAGTCGCCATCGCAGCCGGGGCAGGTTGTGCCCAGTCCGAGACAGCCGGACGGCCGATGGCCGAACCGCCCGGCCCGACTGACGAGACCAGGCAGTCGGCTCCACACGTGCCACGTCCGCTCGACGCCGGGCGGTATCTGACCGACCCCTGCGCGAGCCTCACCGCCGAGCAGCTACGGACCTTCCGGGTCAGCAGGCAGGGACAGGTCAATCCCAAGGCCGAGGGCCCTTCGTGCATCTGGCGGTTCGGCGGGCCACCAGAGACCACGGCGGGTGTGTCGTACTACCCGCAGGTTCCCAACGGCCTCACCAACCTCTACCACCTGCAGTCCGCCGGCTACTGGCAGAAGGGGTACTTCGAGCCGACCACGATCAGCGGCCAGCCGGCCCTGTACAGCAGCGTGATCGACAACAGGCAGCAGGGCGAATGCGAACTCGCCGTAGCGCTGACGGATCAGCTCTTTTTCAGCGTGCTGATCACCGAACCGCCCGGCAAACCCAGTTGCAAGGCGGCAGAGAACATCGCGGAGGCCGTGATTCAGACGATCAGCGGGGGAGGCTGAGATGAAAGCAGACGAGATCTTCCACAACTTCGCAGGCGGCCCCGGCCCTGACGGGCTGGAAGCGATCCGCCTGCAGCTCGAGAAGGTCCGAAACCGTTACCACGCAAGACATGAACAGATCCTGGACCTGGCTCGCTCGATGGAGGAGCACTGGCGCGGAGACGCCGCGGGTGCCGCCCGGCGAGGGGCCGCCCCGCTCGCGGAAGCACATGGCCGTGCCGTCGCCACCCTGGATGCGGCCATGGACTCACTCGCCTGCCAACGCGACGCGTGGTACGTCGCACGCAACACCGTGCGACCGGTGCCCCCGCTGCCGGATCACCCGCCCAGCCTCGTCGATGTCGTGGAGAGCGGCTCCGCCGGGACCACCTACGCCGCACGCGTGATCGTGGCCAGGGCGACAGAACTGGCCAACGTGCAGGCCATGGACACCTGGACCAGGCACACCGAGGACAACATCGCGTTACTACAGCGGGAGTTCGCCCCGATCGACGGTACGGCCGCGATCGTGCTGCACCCCCGAACCGCGCCGGGCACCGGCGTCCTGACAACTCCCGCCGTGGAGTCCTCGGTCCCCACTCCGCCCCCGGAGGTTCCGGCGCCACCGGCCTCGCCGCGAGACGTCGCCGACGCACCGTCACCGGCCCGCCCGGACGTCCAACCGTCCGGCGTCCCGCCCGCCGGCCCCGGACCGTCGACCCCGTCGCCGGGCGGCGAATCCACCACCGCGGCCGGACACCAGGCGGTCACACCTTCCCTGGCCGGACCGGCGCCGGCTACGTCGGCGGTGACCGCGAAACCGGACGGCACGGCGCCACCGACCGCTGCCCCTCCCGGCCCGCCGGTGGCCCTGCCCAGCCCCGGCAGGGTCACCGGTGTCGCGCCGACCGCAGGCCCGGCAACGCCGGGCACCCCGGGGAGACAGGCCGCGCGGACGGGAACTCCCGGCACGCCGTTCGTCGGCCAGCCCGCGACGGGGCGGGGCCGCGGTGAGGACTCCGAGCGGGAACGCAAGTACGTCGTCCGCGACGACGAGCACCTGCGCCCGGACAAGGTGAACGACAAGGTCGTCGACCCGCGTACCGGACTACCGGTCGTGCCGCCGGTCATCGGCTAGTGACCGGGCCATGTGGTTCGCCGGACCGGAAAGGTTCGCCGCCGACGAACTCGCGGCGATGGTCGCCGCCTCGACCGGTGGCGAACTACACGTCGCGCTCGCCCCGCCGGCACGCTGGCGTGACGTCACCGAGCGGGCGGCCGCCGGCTGGCGCGCCACCGAGCGCATCGCGCGCTACCGCGATCCCGGCGACGGCGAGCCCACGTTCGCCGAGGTCGCCGAACTGCTGAGCACGCCACCGGAGGCCCGCTACGGCTGGGTGAGCGACCTTCGCACCGGCGTCCAGCTCGGCGTCCTGGTCGCGGCCAACCCGTGGTTCGGCGTGCTGGGCATCCGCGACGAGGGCGAAGTCTTCCTGCGCAGTTTCGGCCCGCAGCGGCTCAGTCCACTGCTCACCGACGCCCTCCCCGACGGCGTCGGCGCGGCCGACGAGGAACCGGTGACGGTGCGCCGGGACGAGCTGAGGCCCGGGCGGGTCGCGGTCAGCGACGACGTGCTGCGCGCCCGCCGGATCCTGCGGCTGCCCGCGCGCGTGCGGGCCGAATTCCACGTCGAACGCCGCGATCCCGCGGGCCGGCGCAGCCACAGCGTCCATCCCGTACGGGTCAGCGACACGGCCGAGGGCCGCTGGCTCCTGCTCGTCGGCACCGTCTACGCCGACGAACACCTCCACCTGGCGCCCGCAGGCCCCGACGACGTCGCGGACACACTCGATGACCTGCGGCGACAGCTCGAAGACAGCTGATTGGCAGGCCGAAAGAGCACGAACGAGCGTCCACCACTACGATATGACGCGCCGGCCCTTGTTGGCCGGCTTCAGCCCCCGGTGCCCACCCTCCCCCTCGAGGCACCGGGGGCCCTTTACCGTCAGAGCGCGCTAACGCAGGTACAGGGCCACTCGGGCCGCCACCGGGGCACGCCGCGGCCGCAGGTTGGATACGTCGACATAGCCACCGTCGGCCCGCTGCCGCTGGTAGGTCATGGTCAGCACGGCGACCCCGGGATGCGACGCCCGCACGACGACCTCGCCGCCACGCACCTCGGCCGTGCCGGCCCAGCTCGGGAACACCTCCGCCCGCAGGCGGTTGAGCGGGTTGGTGAGGTCGAAGGTGGCCCCGGCGCGGCTGGTCACCTCGACCGGCACGGTCGCGGCCCCGCCTGCGGGCACCTCCACCCACCGCCGCTGTGGCGTCAACCGCAGCGGCGCGACGCCGTCCGGGATCGGCTGGTCCGTTGTGGACTCGTGGATGTCCAGCGCGTCGCGGCGTGGATCCAGTGACAGCGGCGACGTGTAGATCCGCCTGCTGTCCGATGTGGACGGTCGGCCGTGGTGCACGTAGTACCGCTGCCCGGCCGGGGTGTCGACGATGCTGCCGTGGCCGGTGGAGAACAGCCGCTGCGCGGGATCCTGGCGCAGCACCGGGTTGGCGGTGCTCTTGCGCCACGGGCCGAGCGGGCTGTCCGCGGTCGCGTAGCCGACACCGTAGTGCTCGTTCTCGTAGTTGTTCGCCGAGTAGGTCAGGAAGTACCGCGGCTTTCCGCCCTTGCCGGTGGTCCTGATGGTCGTGGAACCCTCGGCCCACCGCCGGTCCTTCTTCTGACCGCCGCTGCGGGCGTAGTCGTCGACGTGGGCGTTTTCCCAGCTCTGCTTGTCCGACCCGTAGTTCAGGATCGGCGTGAAGCCGTCCTTGCGCACACCCGGCGGGTCCGCCGGGGCCCGGTTGGCATCCCGGTACCGCGGGTGAATGGCGGGCATGGTGCGACCCTCCGGGTCGTCCCACCATTCCCGGGTCAACTCGACCAGGTAGATGTTCGACTCTTCGATGTACTTTCCGAGGTCGGTGTCCCACACCCAGTTGCGGTAGGCGTTGCGGGAGAAGTACAGGTAGATCCGGCCGTCGTCGTCGAAGAACACGTTCGGGTCAATGTAGGGGATGTACGTGCCCAGCGGCGCGGTCCTGCCCTCCTCCAGCGTCGCGGGCGGCTTGCGCTGCGTGCTGTCCATGATCAGGTTGACGTCGTGGTAGTCCGGGTCGTACGGGTAGTAGTCGATCGGCGCGGTCGTGATGTTGCGGAACGGCCCCTCCGGCGACCTGGACACCGCGACGCCGATCTTCGACGGCTCCTCGAAGTTCGCGTACTTGAAGTGCTCGGCGACGTTGCGGTTCATCCGGCCCGAGTAGAAGAAGAAGTAGACGCCGGTGCGCTCGTTGAAGTAGACCTCCGGTGCCCAGAACCAGTCGTGTGCCCACTGGGTGCCGTCGTCGCGCAGCGCGCCACCCGGAACCTTCTCCCAGACGGCGAGGTCCGGTGAGCGGTAGATGGCGAAGTGGTAGCCGGGATCGGCGCCCTCGGTGGAGTAGGCGTAGTAGAAGCCGGACCGCTCGTCGTAGCGGACGAACGGGTCCGCGCCCGGGGTGCGCGCGTCGTTGTAGAAGGTGGCGTCGCTGGCCGGCCGGCGCTGCGCGTTCGCCACCCCGGGGCCGAGTGCCGCCAGCAGCACGAGGGAGAGCAGGACGGTCAGCGTGCGGCGGCACCGCCGCGGAACAACCCCGGTCACCCTGCTCACTGTCGTGTGGCCTTCCCGGGCCCGTCAAGGGACCATCAGGGCGACACGAACTCCCCGAGGAGCACAACGGATGGCACTGGATCTACCCCGGCCTGTGGGCTTCGTACTGGGTGGCGGCGGGAGCCTCGGCTCGATGCAGGTGGGCATGCTCCGGGCACTGACCGAGGCCGGCGTGACGCCGGACCTGGTGGCCGGCACGTCGGTCGGCTCGCTCAACGGCGCTGTGCTGGCGATGCCGGGCGACGTGACCGAGCGGCTCGGCAGGGTCTGGGCGCAGATGACCCGGCACGAGGCGTTTCCCGGCGGTGTGTTCAGCCAGGTCCGCACCCTGCGGCACAGCAAGACGCACCTGTTCCCCAACTCCGGCCTGGCCGCGATCGTCGACGACGTGCTGGGGCCCGGCGCGACGTTCGACGACCTCGCCCTGCCACTGGGCGTGGTGACCACCGACGTCGACACCGCCGAGCCACTGCTGATCCGCTCCGGTGAGCTGCGGCCGGCATTGCTGGCCAGCTGCGCGATCCCGGGCATCTACCCGCCGGTGCGGCACGAGGACCGGCTGCTCTACGACGGCGGGCTGGTGGCCAACGTGCCGATGCGCCAGGCCGTGGCGATGGGCGCCCGGTCGCTGGTGGTGCTGGACTGCGCGTTCCCGGGCAAGATGCCGGGACAGCCGGCGACCTTCGCGGAGGTGATGATGTTCACCGCCATGATCAGCATGCGTAACCAGGCGGTGCTGGAGGCTCCGGCCACCGCGGCCGAGGTACCGGTGGTGTACCTGCCGGGCCCGGCCCCGGTCCGGCTGAGCCCGCTGGACTTCCGGCACACCGCCGAACTCACCGAGCAGGCCTACCGCAGCGCGGCGGCGTTCCTGGACGGCCTCACGGTCGACGGACCGGGCCTGTACGGCGCGCCTGGACTGGTCACCGCACCCGCGGGCTGAGCGGTGGACGTCGAGCGCGCACGCGCGCTGGTCAGCGGCGCCAGCCACGTGGTGGCGATGACGGGTGCGGGGATCTCCACCGACTCCGGCATCCCCGACTTCCGCGGGCCGAACGGTGTGTGGACCCGTGACCCGAAGGCCGAGCGGATGTCCAGCCTGCAGTCCTACGTGGACAGCGGGCAGCTCCGCGAGCGGGTCTGGCAGACCCGCCTGACCCACCCGAGCTGGCAGGCCCGGCCCAACGCCGGGCACCACGCGCTGGTTCGGCTGGAGCGGGCCGGCCGGCTGCGGACCACCGTCACCCAGAACATCGACGGGCTGCACCAGAAGGCGGGCGCCGATCCGGACCGGGTGGTGGAACTGCACGGAACGCTGGCCGAGAGCGTGTGCCTGTCCTGTGGTGACCGCAGGGACATGCGGGAGGCGCTGGACCGGGTCGACGGCGGCGAAGCCGACCCGGACTGCCTGGTGTGCGGGGGAATCCTGAAGTCGGCGACGATCTCGTTCGGCCAGGCACTGGATCCGGAGGTGCTGGCGCGGGCCAGGGCAGCGGCCGAGTCGTGCGATCTGATGCTGGTGGCCGGCAGCTCGCTGACCGTGCAGCCCGCGGCGGGTCTGGTTGGCCGGGCCGCCGCCCACGGAGCGGCGGTGATCATCTGCAACGCCTCGCCGACCCCCTACGACGACGTGGCCGAGGTGGTCCTGCGCGATCCGCTGAGCGACGTCCTGCCGGCCCTGATCCGAACGGAGTGAGGGCAGAAGATACCGAGGTGGGTCTGGCCCTCCCCTTCCGCCAGGCCCACCTCGGTCAGCACCTTCGACGCTCCTACCCAGCCGCTGTGGCTGCGCCCTCGCGTGTCACCGATCGATCCCCCGCGGCCGCCGGCAACCTTCGACCGAGAGATCACCCTGAGTATCCGGCCCGAGTACATTTCGGACATCAAGGCTCAACCCGAGGGGAGATCCATCCCCTGATCTTTTCCTCGGATTGCCACTCTAGGTAGTCGTTTCCCCCTCTACGAAGGTATGGATAGGTTTTCATAGTTGCTCTGCGTAGCGCTACCACCGGATGACCAGCGTCACCCGGATAGACTAACGACTACTACGCCATGTGTTGTTACCGCTGCGTTTGGCTCGCTACTCCACCACCACGTCGACCGGCGGACTGCCCTGTCGGCTACGCCGGCCGCGCCGCACGAGCTCGGTGACGGCCAGCAGTAACGCGACACCGATCATCCCCGCCGCGGCGAGCATCGACACCGACAGCCCCACCGGGAACCTCTCCGACGCCGTGACCACGGCGTGGAACACGGACGCGAGTACGGCCGTGCCGATCGCGGTGCCGACCCGCTGGCCCGTCTGCAGGACACCGCCCGCGACGCCGGCCATCCGGGTGGGAACGCACTCCAGCGTCAGCGTGGTGTTCGGCGAGATCACCATGCCCGCGCCGAGCCCACCGACCAGCAGCGGCAGTGCCACGCCGAGCCCGACGTACCCGGACGGGACCAGTTGCACCACCAGCGCGACGCACAGCAGGCCGACGACCACGAGCGAGAGCCCGGTGACCGTGATCCGCCTGCCCCACCTGGCGACGAACCGGCCCGCCACGGCAGAGGCCACCGCCGATCCGATCGCGAACGGCGTCACGGCCAGACCGGACTCCAGCGGCGTGTAACCGAGCCCGCTCTGGAAGAACACGGCGAACACCAGCCACATGCCGGTGAATCCGCAGAAGTACACCGCGCCGATGGCCGCACCGGCGGAGAAGCCTGGGGTGCCGGTGAACAGCCGGACGTCGAGCAGCGGCGCGCGGCCCCGCGCGACGACCCGTCGTTCCCATCGCACGAACAGGTAGCCGACCACCACGGCGACCCCGAACATCCACCACAGCCGGGCAAGCCCGCCCTGCTCGGACTCGACCAGCGGCAGCAGCACACCCAGCACCGCGACGCCCAGCAGCAGCGCGCCGACGACGTCGATCTCCGACGCCACGCCGCGACGCCGCGGCCGGCGTGGCAGCAGGCGCGCCGCCAGCACGAGCGCGACCACCCCGATCGGGATGTTGACCAGGAACACCCAGCGCCAGCCATCCGGTTCCCCGAACGTCGCCAGGATGACGCCGCCGAGTACCGGGCCGACCGCGGTGGAGATCCCGACGGTGGCACCGAACATGCCGAACGCCTTGCCGCGCTCCGGCCCGCGGAACAACTCCTGGATCAGGCCGGAGTTCTGCGGGGTGAGCAGCCCGCCAGCCGCACCCTGCAGCAGCCGCGCGACCACCAGCAGGGTCTCGTTGGGCGCCGCGCCGGCCAGCGCACTGGTCACGACGAAACCGGTGAGCGCGATCAGGAACATCCGCCGCCTGCCCAGCGCGTCACCCAGCCTGCCACCGGCGACCAGCACCAGCCCGAACGTGAGCGCGTAACCGGAGACCACCCACTGGATGCCGCCGACGGACGCGCCGATGTCGCGCTGGATCGACGGCAGCGCCACGTTGACGATGCTGACGTCGAGCAGGCTCATGAATCCGGCCGCCAGCGTGACGGCCAGCGCTTTCCACCGGCGAGGATCGGGTTCCGGGTCACTCACCCGTCCATCGTCGCGCGGATCTTGACCGGGCGCCCGGCTAGGCTGCGCGCGTGGCGGACGAGGCCGCGTTCACGACGCTCTTCGAACAGCACCGGGCCGAGCTGAGGGTGCACTGCTACCGGATGCTGGGCTCGCTCGACGAGGCCGACGATCTGGTGCAGGAGACGTTCCTGCGGGCCTGGCGCGGTCTCGACGGCTTCCAGGGCCGGTCGTCGCCGCGCGCCTGGCTGTACCGGATCGCCACCAACGCCTGCCTCGACGCGCTGGACAACCGGTCACGCCGGGTCCTGCCGTATGACCTGACCGGGCCCGCGGCCGAGGCACTGCCGCCCCGGACCGACATCCCATGGTTACAGCCGTATCCGGACGCCGAGCCGGACTCCGCCGTCGTGTCCAGGGAGACGATCGAGCTGGCGTTCCTGGCCGCGTTGCAGCACCTGCCCGCCCGGCAGCGGGCGATCCTGATCCTGGCCGACGTGCTCGGCTGGCCGGCCAGGCAGACCGCGTCACTGCTGGGGACGACGGCGGCGTCGGTGAACAGCTCGCTGCGGCGGGCGAGGACGACGCTGCGCGAGCACCTTCCCGAACGTCGCCTCGACTGGGCGTCGGCCACCGGTCCCACCGACGCGGAACGCGCGCTGCTGCGCCGGTACATGGACGCGATGGAACGGGCCGACCTGACCGCACTGGCCGACCTGCTGGCCGAGGACATCCGCACGGCCATGCCGCCCTGGCCCATGTGGCTGCTGGGCCGCGACGCGGTGCTCTCGGCACTGGCGACGAGCTGGGACACCGGCTCCGGCGACTACGTCGGCAGGTTCCGGATGGTGCCGGTCCAGGCCAACCGGCAGCCCGCGGTCGCCACCTACGTGCGGCGGGCAGGCGACACCGGATTTGGGCAGTTCGCCATCTCCCTGCTGCGGATCTCCGGCGGCCGCATCGTGGAGATCGACTCCTTCCACGACCCCGGCCTGTTCCCGGCGTTCGATCTCCCGGCAAGCCTCTCACCAGCACAGAGCTGAACCGGCGCCCGCCGCGGCGTCTCAACACGGTCGGAACCGGACCGTGCCGGGAGGTAGATCATGGCCAAGCTGCTGTACTCCGCGACCATGTCGCTGGACGGGTTCATCGCCGGGCCGGGAGGTGACATGTCCTGGCTCACCGAGCACATCGGGCCCAACCCGGCCGTCGACCGCCTGATCGGCGAGATCGGCGCCATCCTCTGCGGCAAGCGCAGCTACGGCGGCGACGACCCGCACCGGGGCGACCCGCACCGGGAGGGCAAGGCGTTCGGCGGTGGCTGGGAAGGCCCGCAGTTCGTGCTCACCCACCATGTTCCGGAGACCCCGGACCCGGCCGTCACCTTCGTCGGCGACCTCGACAGCGCCGTCACCGCCGCCAAGGCCGCCGCGGGCGGGAAGTACGTCAACATCATCGGCGCCGACGTCGCCCGCCAGTGCCTGGCGGCCGGGCTGCTCGACGAGATCTTCGTGTCCATCGCGCCCGTGCTGCTCGGCGACGGCGTCCGTCTCTTCGATCACCCCGGCGGGACCAACGTCAAGCTAGAACGCCTCGACCTGGCCGAGGCCCCGCGGGCGACAACCCTCCGGCTGCGCGTCGGGTGAGTGCGGCATGCCGTGAAGGGGCCCTCACGGCATGAGACGCCAGAGTCCGGTGACCGCGCGGCTGCGGGTGTGGGGTCTCGTTCGTGGTGACCACTGGTGCCCGGTGACTGCTGGGGCACGTGGGGCGCCTGGGTTCGTGTGATGGCCGAGTTTCTGTCGTCTGACGGGATGAAGGTGGCCTTCATGTGTTTCAGGCCCGGGTGTCGCCACGTCAGTGAGCACAGCAGACACAACGGACACGGCAGCCCCACCGGCCACCACGAACGAGACAGGCCACCCGCACCTGGCATGCCGCAGGCCCCCGGCAAAGTCCGGGATGCGGCAGGGCCAGGTGGGTGGCCCTGAACGCAGAACTCGCGGGCCGGAACGCAGAACTCACGATGTGGACCGGGTTCTCACGTGGTGCCGGTCGCCCGCGTGAATACTCCACTCGCGCGAGTCGTACGTTCTCACGCGCGAGTCGACCGTTCCCGACCCGTGAGTGCTCCGTTCCGGCCCGCCTGGTCCCACTGTCCGGCAC
Organism: Amycolatopsis suaedae; assembly: GCF_004214935.1. Classification (GTDB taxonomy): domain Bacteria; phylum Actinomycetota; class Actinomycetes; order Mycobacteriales; family Pseudonocardiaceae; genus Amycolatopsis; species Amycolatopsis suaedae. Next base: position 4,775 of record NZ_SFCC01000028.1, on the reverse strand, counting down.
ACCGGTTCCAGATGGCGAGACATCGGCCCGGGTAAAGCACGTGAAGGCCACCTTCATTACGCCTGACGTGGTGATGGTGGCCTTCACGTGCCTGTGCCTGACGCGCGGGGTCTCGTTCGTGGTGACTGCGGGGTGGGTGTGGTGCTCGGTGCTGATGTGACCGGTGAGCACGGAGTGGGTGGCGTCCCGGGCAGGAACGCGCCCCCTGCCGCAGCAGGGCCCACGTCCGCACCGGCCAGCGAGACCACCACCCCCACCCGGACTTTGCCGCGGTCGGGCGTCCGGCGGTGCTACCAAGGGCACCTTGGTTGCGTGTTGCGCAACCAAAGTGCCGTTCGTAGCGGTGACGTTGGCCCGATGTGGTCTCGTTCGTGGTGGCCGGTGGGGCTACCGGGCGTGCTGAGTCCGCTGTGACCACCGAGGCTGCCGAGCACGCAACACCTCGTGACGTCTGCCTTCCAGCCCAGCCCACCAGGCAGCCAACTGTGCCTCGCACCACGAGGTTGACAGGCCGACGGCGGAGCATCTATAAAACCTGTCAGTTATAGAACTGAAGGGTTATCTAGATGCCTTCGCTCGACACGACGTTCGCGGCACTCGCCGACCCCACCCGTCGGGCCATCCTGGCCCGGCTGGCGGACGGCGAGGCCACGGTCACCGAACTGGCCGCCCCGTTCGCGATGAGCCAGCCCGCGGTCTCCAAGCACCTGCGGGTGCTCGAACGGGCGGGGCTGGTCAGCCGGGGACGCGACGCACAACGCAGGCCGTGCCGGCTGGTGGCCGAGCCGCTGCGGGAGGCGACCGACTGGCTGGCCGACTACCGCGACTACTGGGAAACCAGCTACCAGCGGCTGGACGCCCTGCTGGACGACCTGCGGGACGGCCGGCCGTGACCTTCCCGCACACCGGGCTGCGGGTCACCGCGTCCGGGTCCACCGACCTCGTCCTCACCCGCGCCTTCGCCGCGCCGGCGTCGCTGGTCTTCGCCGCGCTCACCGAGCCCGGCCTGCTCCGCCGCTGGCACGGCGCCCGCGGCTGGCACCTCACCACCTGCGAGGTCGACCTGCGCCCCGGCGGCGCCTGGAAGTTCGTCTCCACCGGCCCGGACGGCACCGAGATGGTGATCCACGGCTGGTTCCACGAGGTCGAGCACCGACCCGCCTCGTGCAGACCGAGATCCACCGCGACTGGGCCGAGGGCGAGGCCCTGGTCACTACCGTCCTGGAGGAGACCGGCGGGCACACCGTCATGACCGTCACCGCACGCTATTCCTCGCCCGCCATCCGGGACGCGGTCGTGCGCAGCCCCATGGAACGCGGCGCGGGCGAGAGCTACGACCGGCTCGCGGCCGTCCTGACCACCCTCACACCGGAAAGGCAGCAGCCATGACCGACCACACCCCACCACCGAGGTCCCGGCGGACCCCGCGCAGGTCACCAACGATCCCGGCAACCCACCCGTGCCGCCGGGCACGCTGCTGCTGGAACTGGTTCCGGTGCCGGTCACCGACATCGAACGAGCCAAGGCCTTCTACCGCGACCGGCTCGGGTTCCGCCTCGACGTCGACGTCTCCCCGCAGGACGGGGTGCGCATCGTCCAGTTCACCCCGCCCGGCTCGGCGTGCTCGATCGTCCTCGCCGAGGGCCTTCCCACCCTCGACATGCCCGCGGGGACACTGCGCGGCCTGCACCTGGTGGTCGCCGACATCGAAGCCGCCCGCGCCGAACTGATCGGCCGCGGCGTCGAGGTCGGCGAGGTCGAGGACGCGGGCGGCGTGTTCTACGCCCACTTCGCCGACCCCGACGGCAACACCTGGTGCCTGCAGCACATGCCGTGGCGCTGACTCAGGTACCGGCTGTGATGCCCGGGATGCTCTTCAGCTCGCCCATCAGCATCGAGCTGACCTTGACCGGGTAGTCGTCGAGCGCGAACATCCGCGGGCCCTGCCTGCTCATCAGCTTCAGGCGCACCTCGGTGTCCCCGCGGTGCGCCTGCAGCGTCGACCGCAGCTCGCTGACCACGGACTGGTCGATCTTCTCGGCGGCCGCGAGCAGCACCAGCGGCGGCTCCTCGTCGCCGAGCGCGGCCTCGGAGAGGTCCAGCGGCACCAGGCCACCACCGAAGATCGACATCTTGTCCTCGCGCCAGTTCACCCTTCCCTTGACCAGCACGGCGTTGTCCTCGATCAGGTCGGCCGAGAACATCGCGTAGGACTTGGGGAAGAACAGCACCTCCAGTGCCGCGTCCATGTCCTCGACCGTGCAGATCGCCCAGGGCTCGCCCTTCTTGTTGACCCGCCGCTCCAGCGACGTGATCAGCCCGGCGATGATGACCTCGCCCTCCTTGGGCGGGTCGGCCAGGATCGCGGCGATCGGCTTCTTCGCGTGCTTGCGCAGGATGCGCTCGGCGCCGTCGAGCGGGTGCGCCGAGACGTACAGGCCGAGCATCTCCCGTTCGTAGGCGAGCAGCTGCTTGCGCGGGTACTCCTCGTCGGTGAACTTCAGGTGTGCCAGCGGGGAGGACGCCGTGCTGGGCGCGGCGTCGTCGGCTCCCTCGTCGCCGAACGAGCCGAACAGGTCGAACTGCCCCATGGCTTCCTGCCGCTTGAGCGGCACGACGGCCTCGACAGCCTCCTCGTGCGCCTGCACCATCGACAGCCTGGTGTTGCCCATCGAGTCGAACCCGCCGGCCTTGATCAGGGACTCCAGCACCCGCTTGTTGCAGGCGACCAGCTCCGACTTGTCCAGGAAGTCGGTGAACGAGGAGTACTTGCCCTTCTCCTCGCGGGTCTTGATGATCGACTCGACGACGTTGGCGCCGACGTTGCGGACCGCACCCATGCCGAACCGGATGGCGTCGCCGACCGCGGCGAAGCGCTGGGCGGACTCGTTGACGTCCGGCGGCAGCACCTTGATGCCCAGGCGGCGGCACTCGGACAGGTAGATGGCCGACTTGTCCTTGTTGTCACCCACCGAGGTGAGCAGCGCGGCCATGTACTCGGCCGGGTAGTTGGCCTTGAGGTAGGCGGTCCAGTACGAGATCAGGCCGTACGCGGCGGCGTGCGACTTGTTGAACGCGTACCCGGCGAACGGGAGGATCGTGTCCCACAGGGCCTTGATGGCCTCGTCGGAGAACCCGTTGGCCTTCATACCCGCGTGGAAGCCCTCGAACTCCTTCTCGAGGACCTCCTGCTTCTTCTTGCCCATCGCCCGGCGCAGCACGTCGGCGCGCCCCATGGAGTAACCGGCCACTTTCTGGCCGATGTGCATGATCTGCTCCTGGTAGACGATCAGGCCGTAGGTGTCGGCCAGGATCTCCTTCAGGGGCTCCTCGAGCTCGGGGTGGATCGGCTTGACCTTCTGCCGCCCGTTCTTGCGGTCGGCGTAGTCGTTGTGCGCGTTCATGCCCATCGGGCCGGGGCGGTACAGCGCGCCCACGGCCACGATGTCGTCGAACCGGGTGGGCTGCATGCGACGCAGCAGGTCCCGCATGGGACCGCCGTCCAGCTGGAACACTCCCAGCGTGTCGCCACGGGAAAGCAGCTTGTACGTCTCGGGGTCGTCGATCTCGAGGGTGTCGAGGTCGATGTCCTCGCCGCGGTTGGCCTTGATGTTGTCGATGGCGTCGCCGATGACGGTGAGGTTGCGCAGGCCGAGGAAGTCCATCTTCAGCAGGCCGATGGCCTCGCAGGAGGGGTAGTCCCAGCCGGTGATGATCGAGCCGTCGTCACGCTGCCACAGCGGGATGGACTCCATCAGCGGCTGCGAGGACATGATCACCGCACACGCGTGCACACCCGCGTTACGGATCAGCCCCTCCAGCCCGCGGGCGGTGGTGAAGATGGTGGAGACCTCCTCGTCGGTCTCCACCAGGCTGCGCACCTCGGCGGCCTCGCCGTAGCGCTCGTGGGACGGGTCGACGATCCCGGACAGCGGGATGTCCTTCGCCATGATCGGCGGGGGCAGCGCCTTGGAGATCTTGTCCGCGATGGCGTAGCCGGGCTGTCCGAAGTGGACGCGCGCGGAGTCCTTGATCGCGGCCTTGGTCTTAATGGTGCCGAAGGTGATGACCTGGGCGACCTTGTCTGCGCCGTACTTGTCGGTGGCGTAGCGGATCATCTCGCCGCGCCTGCGGTCGTCGAAGTCGATGTCGATATCGGGCATCGAGACGCGCTCGGGGTTGAGGAACCGCTCGAACAGCAGCTTCTGCGGGATCGGGTCGAGGTTGGTGATACCGAGGGCGTAGGCGACCAGCGAGCCCGCCGCCGACCCACGGCCGGGGCCCACCCGGATGCCGACGCTGCGGGCGTAGTTGATGAGGTCGGCGACGACCAGGAAGTAGGCGGGGAAGCCCTTGCCGATGATGACCTCGAGCTCGGTCTCGATCCGCTCGGCGTAGCCCTCCGGGGCGCCGTTCGGGAACCGCCAGCGCATGCCCTTCTCGACCTCGGCACGCAGCCAGGTGCCCTGGTCGTAGCCGTCCGGCACCTCGAAGACCGGCATCCGGTCCCGGTGCGCGTAGACCTCCTCGTAGGACTCCACCCGCTCGGCGATCAGCAACGTCGAGTCCGCCGCGCCCGGCACCTCGACATCCCAGTACTCCCGCATCTCCGCGGCAGACTTCAGATAATACCCGTCACCATCGAACTTGAACCGATTCGGATCATTCAGCGTCTTACCCGACTGCACACACAACAACGCCGAATGCGACGCAGCCTGATCCTTCGTCACATAATGCGAATCATTCGTCGCCAACGGCGGAAGCCCCAGCTTCCG
>NZ_SFCC01000027.1 GCF_004214935.1 Amycolatopsis suaedae | reverse complement strand
CCCGCACGCCCACCCACCAACACAAGATCAACAACTACCACCTGGATCCACCGACAAACCACATCGGTGGATCCAGGTTCTTCGCTAGTAAAGCTCCCTTGCTCCCGCTTCAAGGCGCGGTGGTAGCGGGCGATCAGGGTGGTGACGGCGTCCGCGAGCGCGGGTGAGTCGACGATCTCGAAGTCGACGTCCAGCATGCCGAGCCAGACCAGCAGCTGGTGCGGGTTGTCCGAGCCGGCGGTGAGCAGGCAGCTGTTGTCGTCGATCGCCTCCAGCTGTCCGGCCAGCACCGGCACCCGCGCCGCCACCACGTCGCGCGGCGCGTGCACCCGGACCCGGGCGCGGAACCGCCACGGGGCCTGCGCCGCGCCCCGCTCGACGAACTCCCCCACTCCCTCCTCGGGCGGTTCCCGCGGGGTGAACCGGGGGCCGGCCGGGATCTTCGGCTCGATCCGGTCGGCGCGGAACGTCCGCCAGTCGTCGCGCCCCAGGTCCCAGGCCAGCAGGTACCACCGTCCCCGCAGGTGGACCAGCCGGTGCGGCTCCACCTCGCGCCGGGTCGCGGCGCCGTCGTGGGAGCGGTAGTCGAACCGCAGCCGCTGCGCGTCGCGGCAGGTGGTGGCGAGCGTGGTCAGCAGGTCGGCGTCGACGGTCGGCCCCCTGCCGGGCACCGGCACCGTGTAGGCCTGCACCGCGTTCACCCGCCGCCGCAGCCTGCCGGGCAGGATCTGCTCCAGTTTCGCCAGGGCCCGCACGGACGTCTCCTCGATACCGGCGACCGTCCCGCTCGCCGCCGTGCGCAGGCCGACCGCGACGGCCACCGCCTCCTCGTCGTCGAGCAGCAGCGGCGGGAGCTGGGCGCCGGCACCCAGCCGGTAACCACCGGAGACGCCGGGGGTGGCGTGCACCGGGTAGCCCAGGGCCCGCAACCGTTCCACGTCGTTGCGCACGGTCCGGGTGGTGACGCCGAGCCGCTCGGCGAGGTCCGGCCCGGACCAGTCGCGGTGGGTCTGCAGCAGGGACAGCAGGCGCAGCAGTCGCGCGGAGGTTTCCAGCATTCTTGCACCCTCCCCGCAATCGCGGAACGAACCTTTCCTCAATGCTTTCTACCGTGGGTTCATGACTCAGAACAGCACCGACATCCGCCCCTTCCGCATCGAGATCCCGCAGGCCGAGGTCGACGGGCTGCGTGCCCGGCTGGCCGGTACCCGCTGGCCGGCGGCCGTGGGCACCGGCTGGTCGCGTGGCGTCCCGCTGGACTACCTGCGGGGCCTGGCCGGTTACTGGGGCGGCGAGTTCGACTGGCGGGAGCAGGAGGCGAAGCTCAACGAGCTGCCGCAGTTCACCACCGAGATCGACGGCCAGACCATCCACTTCGTGCACGTCCGCTCGGCGGAGCCGGACGCGGTGCCGCTGCTGCTGACCCACGGCTGGCCGGGGTCGTTCGTCGACTTCCTGCGGGTGATCGGCCCGCTCACCGACCCCGCCGCACACGGCGGCGACCCCGCCGACGCGTTCCACGTGGTCATCCCGTCGCTGCCCGGTTTCGGGTTCTCGACCCCGGTGTCCGGTGAGGGGTGGGGCAACCTGTTCCGCGTCGCGGCGGCGTTCGCCGAGCTGATGAGCCGGCTGGGCTACGAACGGTTCGCGGCGCAGGGCGGCGACGTCGGCGCCGGCGTGTCGGGCATGTTGCCGATGGTGGCTCCCGGCCGGGTGCTGGGCGTGCACCTGAACGGCCCGGCGCCTGCGCCGTTCGGCCCGCCGCTGGAGCTGGACGCTCTGTCCGGCGCGGACCGGGAGCGGGCGGAGCGGTTCGAGCAGTGGCGCGAGACCGGCATGGGTTACCTGCACCTGCAGGCGACCCGGCCGCAGACCCTGTCCTACGGGTTGTCGGACTCACCGGCGATGCAGCTGGCGTGGATCGTGGAGAAGTTCGCCGAGTGGACCGACCCGGCCGCGACGCTGCCGGAGGACGCCGTGGACATCGACCAGTTGCTGACGGCCGTGAGCATCTACTGGTTCACCGGCTCGGGTGCCTCGTCGGCGCACTTCACCTACGAGGGCATGCGGGCGTTCCGGGAGTTCGTCCGGCAGGCGGGTGGCAACCCCACCGGCGGCGTCGCCGCGCCCACCGGCGTCGCGGTCTTCGCGGCCGACCACAGCATCAAACCCCTGGTCGACCCCGCGAACGAGATCACCCACTGGACCGAGCACCAGACCGGAGGCCACTTCCCCGCCATGGAATCCCCAGAAGACCTGGTCAACGACATCAGAAGCTTCTTCAGCACCTTGAGGTGACAGAACCCGGTTAGACGTGCGCCTCCCTGATGCCCTCGGCCAGGGCCGGAACAAGGGCCGCACCTCGAGGGAGGCGAACGTCGCCGACCAGCCGGGCCAGTACATCGGTGTTACCGACCATGTCGAGCAGCACCGCGACGCCCGCAGGATCAAGCAGGCCCGGCATGTGCGACCCAAGGAGCCAGGCTCCCGCCAGCGCGGGGTCGTAGCCGTGCCGCTCGAGGATGTCGATTTCCTCGCCGTAGAGCCGGTCCAAATACGGTCCCGACGAATACCAGCCGATCATTGTCCCGAGGTCGATGGCGTCGCGCGTGGTCCTGGCGCGCCGATCCCACCAGGCCAGGAGCTTGAGTAGCGCCAACGCAGGCACCGTGGGCACCTTGATGACAAGCCCGCCAGGTAGCCGCACCAGCTCGGCCGATGCCACCGCTTCACTCAGCCCTCGAACGTTCATCCGGTGGTCGTCGGGCCAGAGGATGGTCCGGTCTTCCTCCTCGACGCCCCCATAAGGCAGCACATCGACCTCGACGCCTTCCACGAGAAACGAATGCACGCTCTTGCCGCGCCGTTCCAGCCGGCTGACGAACCGGTCGAAGTCCTCCCAGGTTCCCATCGCGGCGGCGATGTCGATGTCTCGAGTGGCCCGGTCAGGCGGCCCACCGACCAGCCCGATCGACAGCATTGTGCGTGCCGTTGCCCCGACAACGAGGTAGTCGACTCCCGCTGCGCGGGCAACCTCATCCACCCGAGCCAGCACTTTCGCGGCAAGCAGGAGATCAGGTTCGGTCGATGCGCTCAAGTCGAGCATCGATCCTCCGAATCCGGTCGCCATGATCGCGCTGGCGCGGATCCCCGGAAGCCAGCAGGTCGGCGTAGATCAAGGGGGACGGCACGATCCAGGACTCGGGTTCGGGTGCCTGCCAGAACTTGGTTCGAACGTGCACGTTGCCTTTGTTTTCCGCCCGAGCGAGGCGATACCGGCTGATGAGGCGGACGGGCACCCGGTCGGCGTAGAGCGTGAGGGAGGACGGCCGCAGGTGCGGGTCGATGAGGCTCGCCCCGGCTTCCCCGCCCACCTGAACTCCCAGGGCGAGCAGATCGCTTTCCGCGTCGCGCCACCACGAGAGGTCCGCGGCATCGAACTCACCGAGGGTGAGCGCGGAGTCCAAGGTGATCGAGTATGCCTCGGACCACCGGTCGAGCAGTTCAGCTCCGCGAGCAAGCCGTCGCTCACCCCCACGTCCGTACAGATAGCCGGCGTCGCCGAGCTCGTCGATCACTGTCTTGACCGTGCCGAGCGACACTCCGCTTGCCTCAGCCAGCCGGCGGTACGGATAGGCGGCCGTCTCCGGCCAGCTGAGCAGGACGAAAAGGACTCGCAGACCGGCCCGGCCGAAGGCTCCCGCGCCCCGCGACGAGGCTCTTCCGGCGGGCGTGGCGGGCTTTCGCCGGCCGCGGATGTCAACCAGGACGTCGTCCCAGGCGAGATGAGCATTGCCCGCGGTGTCCACGTAGTCGATTCCCCGGGCACGCAGCCGCCCGGCGACCGGGTCGCCTAGATACGTGGTGAGCAGCAACGGCGGGGGAGCCGACGGAAAGTGGACAGCCGTGGCCAGTTCTGCCGTCATCCGCCGCTTGATCTCCACCCCGTACGTCCGGGTGGCACCGGATTTCGTGGTGAGCCGCACCATGACGTCCACCCGGCTATCCGGCACATCACCGGGAACCCGCGCTTCGGTGCCGAGCACCTCGACCCGGAAGCCCAGCTCCTCAAGCCGGAGACGCGCTTCCGCGGGCCAGCCAGTCGCGTTCAGCGACTCGGCATGTTCATTCAAATTGAACATGCTCACATTTTGAACGCACCCCACCCCACGCGCAAGCTGGTCAACACCCAACGCACCCACGCAGTCAGGACGAGGAGCAGGCACCGTGGGGGGTTTGGGGGCTCGGCCCCCCAACATGATGAGGACAAAGGGAAGCGGGGCCCGGCGCAGCCGGGCCCCGCGAACAAGAGTGGAGGTGCCGGGAATTGAACCCGGGTCCTCTGGCGGCTCTCCAAGACTTCTCCGTGCGCAGTCCGCTGTGTCTCTACTCGGCCCCACCGGTCACGCGAACAAGCCGGTGTGACGGGCCCAGCCACTGTGAGTGTCCCGATCGGCCCCCGTGGCCGGGGCTGACCGGTGAGCCTCCTAGCTGATGCCGGCGACCGGGTCGGAGGCGATCCCGGGCCGACAGACTTCGGTCTTACCTAGGCGGCAAGAGCGAAGTCGCGCTGGCTATTGGCCTTGGCGCTTATTGGTTTGCGACGACGCTTACGGTGGTCTCTCGCCTGCACCGGCACGCTTCCCTTGAATCGACGTCCAGAGTCGAAACCGTTCACCCCCTTGCTGGGTATCACAACCTGTCCATCATAACGCGCCCGGCAAGCGAGATAATTCCCGTCGGGCGGGGTGGGGCTGGCCCTACCTGGCAGACGGCCGTGCACACCATGGCCGCGCCGCAGGTCACGGGCGATGCTGGAGTCCGTCACACCCCGACCCGCCTGGAAGGATCCGGCCATGGAAACGGTCCGCGTCGAGCACGAGGGCAACAGCCCGCGCCCCCGCCTCGGCGGGTCGGTCGCCTACCTCCTGCTGAACCTGCCCATCGGCGTGGTGGGCATGTCGCTGCTGCTGGCGCTGTTCTCGGCGGGTGTCGGCACCGTGATCGTGTGGGCCGGTCTGCCGATCCTGGCACTGGCCCTGCTGCTCTCCCGCGGCGCGGCGAAGGTGGAACGGGCCCGGATCTACGCCATGCTGGACACCTACATCGCGCTGCCGTACCGGCCGCTGCCCGAGGGCACGGTGGCGCAGCGCTGGAAGGCCCGCGTCGCCGACGGGGCGACCTGGCGCGACGTGGCGTACTTCTTCCTGCTGTTCCCGATCGGTGTGATCGAGTTCTGCCTGACGGTGACGTTCTGGGCGACCAGCCTGTCGCTGCTCGCCCTGCCGATCTACTTCCGGTTCCTGCCCGGCGGCGCGTACCACTTCCCCGGCTACGAGGTGCGCTGGATCACCGTAGACTCGACGCTGGAGGCCCTGCCCTGGGCGGCGCTGGGCGTGCTGGCCGCGGCGTTGTCGGTGGCGCTGACGAAGGCGCTGGCCGCGACGCACGCCCGGTTCGCCAGGGCGCTGCTCGGTCCGACGCGGCGCTCGATGCGGCTGGCGGAGGCCGCCGAGCGGGAGGACGACCTCCTGGGAAAAGCACTGGCCTCCGGACCGGAGGCACGCGAGATGGGGGCGGGGAAACCGGTGACCACGTGGTGAGTGCCGCCGTGCAGGTCGGCGGCGGGAACGAGCCCGTCGCCGGCTCGCCCGCGGATCAGCGGCTGCGGCCGCATCCGCTCAAGGCGGCGGCGTTCATGTTCGTCAGCTTCCCGCTGCGGCTTCTGCAGTTCGTGCTGCTGGTGGTGCTGACGGCGGTCGGCATCGCCACGACGATCATCTGGATCGGGGTGCCGCTGCTGGCGATGGCGACCGGGCTGGCCCGCTGGTTCGGCGACGTCGAGCGGCGGTGGGTCCGCGTCGGGCTGCGCATGCCGGTGGACGACCCGCACCGCCGTCCGCTGGAGGGCAACTGGCTGACCCGCTGGCGCACCCGGCTGACCGACGCCACGACCTGGCGCGACTTCGCCTACGTGATGCTGATGCTGCCGCTGGGGGTCTTCGAGTTCGCCCTCTCGATCGTCAGCTTCGTCCTGTTCCCGGTGATGCTCTGGGTGATCCCCACGCTGGGCTGGCTGCACGGCAAGCTGGCCGGGGCACTGCTGGGGCCGCCGCGCAGCGAGGCGCTGGAGGTCAAGGCGGAGCGGCTGCAGGCGTCGCGGGCGCGGGGTGTCGACGCGGCGGAGGCCGAGCGCAGGCGCATCGAGCGCGACCTGCACGACGGCGCGCAGCAGCGGCTGGTGGCGGTGGCGATGAGCCTGGGCCGGGCCAAGTCGAAGCTGGACAACGACCCGAACGCGGTACGCGACCTGATCGACGAGGCACACAGCGACGCGAAGCTTGCGGTGTCCGAGCTGCGCGACCTGGCCCGCGGGATCTACCCGGCGGTGCTGGGCGACCGCGGCCTGGACGCGGCACTGTCGGCGCAGGCGGCGAAGTCGCCGGTGCCGGTGGACGTGTCGGTGGACGTCGAGCCGCGGCCGCCGGCGGCGGTGGAGAGCACGGCGTACTTCATCGTGGGCGAGGCGCTGACCAACGTCGCCAAGTACGCGAAGGCGACGGCCGCCTCGGTGAAGGTGTGGCGCACGGACAACGAGGTCGTCGTCGAGGTCACCGACAACGGCCAGGGCGGCGCGGAGTTCCGTCCGGGGGGTGGGCTTGCGGGCCTGGCCGACCGGGCTGCCACGATTGACGGTGTCGTAACCGTCGTCAGCCCGCCGGGTGGTCCCACGGTGCTTCGCGCGGACCTGCCGTGCACATGGTGAGCTGACACCGCCTTCCTGGGGGAACCATGCGGGTCGTGATCGCCGAAGACGCCGTTCTGCTGCGGGCCGGGGTGCAGCGGCTGCTCGCCGACGAGGGAATCGAGACCGTCGCCGCGGTGGACAACGGCGACGACCTGCTGGTCGCGGTGAAGGAGCACCGGCCGGATCTGGCGATCGTCGACGTCCGCATGCCGCCGACGTTCACCGACGAGGGGCTGCGGGCGGCGCTGGGCGCGCGGGAGATCGTCGACGGCCTGCCGGTGCTGGTGCTGTCCCAGTACGTCGAGGAGAGCTACGCGGTGGAGCTGCTGTCCGGCGGCGCCGGCGGGGTGGGTTACCTGCTCAAGGAGCGCGTGGCCGACGTGGCGGAGTTCCTCGACGCGGTGCGCCGGGTGGCCGGCGGCGGCACGGCGATCGACCCGGACGTGATCGCGCAGCTGATGGCACGCGGGCGGAAGAACCCGCTGGACTCGCTGACGGCCAGGGAGTCGGAGGTGCTGGGCCTGATGGCGCAGGGCCTGTCGAACACGGCGATCGCGAACTCGCTGGTGGTCTCGCACGGCGCGGTGGAGAAGCACATCGGCAACATCTTCGCCAAGCTCGGCCTGGAGGCCAGCTCGGTGGAGCACCGCCGGGTCCGCGCCGTGCTCACCTACCTGGGCCGCTGACTCCCGTAAGGGGTCAGCGCGCCCAGGGCGGGTCGATCGTGTTGCCGCCGAGGTGGGCCCGCACGCCACGCGAGCTGCAGGCGGTCAGCAACGCCGTCCGCTCCCCCGGGTTGGCCAGCGCGAACTCCTCCCGCGGCTGGACGACCAGCACCTGCCCCTCGGCCAGCCGCCGCTGCTCACCGCCGATCGTGGCGACCACCTCCCCGGCCCGCACGACGAAGATCTCCTCCCGGCTGACGCTGTGCGTCTCACCCGCGGCACCCGGCCCCGCCTCGATCTCCCAGACGGCCAGCTCCGTGGACCCCGTGCTGGGCACCGCCAGCGGCCGGAACCGGAATTCCCCACGTTCGAACGTCGTCACCGAACCTCCAAGTAGTCAACCTGCTTGACGAGCAATACGGTAAAGACACCTGACCATCCAGTCAAGTTACTTGTCCAATTGAGGAGCGGCGTTGAGCGATCTGCCCGGCCTGCTGGCCCTGACCTTCCGCGCGGTCATGGACGACGTCCACGAGCAGCTGGCCGCGGAGGGATTCGGCGACGTGCGGCCGGCCCACGGCTTCGCGTTCCAGTTCCTCTCCCACCGCGACGGCGCCACCGCGGTCGAGCTGGCCGAGCACCTCGGGGTCACCAAACAGGCCGCGGTCCAGCTGATCGACGAGCTGGAACGGCGCGGCTACGTCCACCGCCGCGCACACCCCACCGACCGGCGCAGCAGGCTGGTCGCGCTCACCACCCGCGGCTGGGACTGCATCGAACGGGTGGTGGCGCGGTCCCAGCAGGTCGAACAGCACTGGGCCACGCTCGTCGGCGACGGCGCGCTGGACGGTCTGCGTGACTGCCTGACGGCCTTCGTCCGGGACGCCGCCACCCGCCGGCCGGTCACGCTACGCCCAGTGTGGTGAATCCGGCTCACCCAAGAGGACGGCACCACGCCGCCTGCCGCTCACTTACCATGGCCGGAATCGGGTGAACCGGCGTGAGGAGAAGCGGATGTCTGTGCGACCCCGGCAGAGCGCCCGCTTCTTCGGCGGCCCGCTGGACGGCAGGGTGCAGGAACTCGGCGACACGGAGCCGGTGCGCGGCAGCGTCGTCCGGCACGTCCACCTGCACGACGGCCCGAAGATCGAGACCCACTACGAGCTCGACCTCACCGAGACCGGCTGGGAGTACCGGGTCCGGCCGACCCGGCCGGTCGAGGGGTAGGGAACGCCCCACCACGCCACGGGGCTGAACCCGAACACCGATAGACCTGCGCACCTGGCTGTGCCGGAACCCCGTCTCGGCCAGGCTGGTCGTCATGCAGACAGGGCAACGCAGGGACATCTTCCTCGACGTCGTACGCGCGGGCGCGATCGTCGGCGTCGTCGGCCAGCACTGGCTGATGCCGGTACTGGCCTTCGACGGCGAGCAGCTGGCCACCGGCAACGCGCTCAGCACACCGGGCTGGTGGATCCTGACCTGGCTGTCGCAGGTGATGCCGCTGGTGTTCTTCGCCGGCGGCGCGGCCAACCTGCTTTCCCTGCGGCGCGCCACGTCGCCCCGGGACTGGCTGGGCGCCCGGGTACGCCGGCTCCTGCTGCCCGTGCTGCCACTGATCGGGGTCTGGCTGCTGGCACCGTCCCTGCTGCGCGTGCTCGGCGTGCCGGAACAGCCGGTGGGCGTCGCCGGCGCGATCGCCGCCCAGCTGCTGTGGTTCCTGTCGGTGTACCTGCTGACGGTCCTCGCCACGCCACTGATGGCCGCGGCCCACCGCCGGTGGGGCCTGGCGGTTCCCGCCGTGCTGGGTGCGGCGGCGCTGCTGGTCGACCTCGCCCGCTTCAACGATCTCGGCCTGATCGGCTACGCCAACGCGGTGTTCGTCTGGCTCGCGGTGCACCAGCTCGGCTTCGCCTACGCCGACGGCACCCTGCGCCGGCTGACCCGCCGTGGCGCGCTGTGGCTGTCCGCGGGCGGATTCGGGGTGACCGCGTTGATGGTGGCGTTCGGGCCGTACCCGGCCAGCATGATCGGCATGCCGGGCGCACCGACGTCGAACATGAGCCCGCCCAGCGCCGTGCTGCTGGCGGTCGCGGTCGGCCAGGTAGGCCTGCTGCTGGCCGCCAGGGACGCCCTGGTCGGCTGGGCGTCGCGGCGCGGGCCGTCGGCGGTGCTCGGCTGGCTCGGCCCGCGGTTCATGAGCGTGTACCTGTGGCACATGCCCGCGCTGACCGTCGTCGGCGGCGTCGCCGTGGTGGGCCTCGGCTACGCCACCCCGGAACCAGGTTCGGTGCAGTGGCTGCTCGCGGCACCCACCTGGCTGGCCGCCACCGGCGTCGTGCTGGTCGTCCTGCTCAGGGTGTTCGGCCGGTTCGAGACCCTGGGTACCAGGCCCAGCACGGCGCCGACAGCGCAGCTGGTCGCCGCGGGCGTCGCCGGGTCGGCGGGCCTGCTGGGGCTGGCCGCCACCGGCTTCGGTGACCTGGCGGGTGTCCTGCCGTGGGTGGCGCTGGTGCTGGCCGGGTTCGCGCTGGGCGGTGCCCGCCTCACCGCGCCGCGGCCGGCCGTGGCGGTCGCCCGGTGAGCTCAGTACCGGCCCTTGAGCGCCCGTCCCATGGCCTTGGCGACCTCGCGGTTGGCGTCCCGCTTGGCGATGTCCTGGCGCTTGTCCCAGGACTTCTTGCCCTTGGCGAGCGCGAGCTCGACCTTGACCTTGCCGTCACTGAAGTACAGCGCCAGCGGGACGAGTGCGAGCCCGCTCTCCTTGGTCTTGCCGATCAGCTTCTCGATCTCGCCCCGGTGGAGCAGCAGCTTGCGGGTGCGCCGGGGGGTGTGGTTGGTCCAGGTTCCCTGCACGTACTCGGGGATGTGCAGGTTGCGCAGGAACACCTCGCCGTCGTCGACGGTCGCGAACGCGTCGGCCAGCGAGGCCCTGCCTTCCCGCAGGCTCTTGACCTCGGTGCCGACCAGCACGATCCCCGCCTCGTAGGTGTCGAGGATCGCGTAGTCGTGCCGCGCGCGGCGGTTCGAGACGATGACCTTGCGGCCACGTTCCTTGGGCATAACGGCGACTCTACGTGATTTCCAGGCGTGTAGCAGGTGGTTTAGTGGCGGACGTAGAGACGCAGCGTGACGTATCCGGTGACGGCCGAGATCAGCACCGACACACCGAACATGACCGGCGCCGCCCACACCAGGATGTCCAGTGCGGACACCATCGGGATGACGTCCCCGGTGGTCGCCAGCGCCTCGTCGAGGAAGGCGTACTTCACGCCGAGCAGGATCCCGACGGCGACGGCCGCGCCGACGACTCCGGCGACCACCGCCTCCAGGAGGAACGGCAGCTGGGTGTACCAGCGGGTGGCGCCGACCAGGCGCATGATGCCGACTTCCGTCCGGCGGGTGAACGCGGACACCTGGATGGTGTTGGAGATCAGCAGCAACGCGGCGACAGCCATCAGCAACGCGCCGACGAACGTCAGGTTGCGGCCGCTGTTGAGGATGCCGAAGAACCGTTCGAGGAACTGGTTCTGGTCGGTGATCTTGTCGACCCCGGGTTTCGCGCCGAACTCCTGCTGGATCACGTCACTGCGGGTGGGGTCCTTCATCTTCACCTGCAGCGACGCGGGCAGGGACTCGGGCCGGGCCAGTTCGAGCAGCTCCGGCTGCCCGGCGAAGATGCGCTTGAAGCGCTCGAACGCCTGGTCGCGGTTCTCGAAGACGACCGACTCGACACCGGGGTTGGCCTCCAGCTCGGCACGCAGCGACGTGCACTGCGGCGTCGAGCAGCTCTTGTCGGCCGCGCTGATGTCGTTGGTGAGGTTGACCGACACCTCGACGTCTTCGAGGTAGTTGGTCTTCATCTTGTCGATCGTGTTCACGATGAGGACGCCGCCGCCGAGCATGGCGAGCGACACCGCGGTGGTGATGATCATCGCGATGGTCATCGTGATGTTGCGGCGGAGGCCGTTGATGACCTCACTGAACACGAAGCTGGCACGCATCGGGGTGACTGTCCCTTGGGGGTCGGGGGCTTACTCGGGCGGGGCGCGTCGGGCCGGCTCAGCGGCCGACGCCGTACACCCCGCGGGCGTCGTCACGCACGACCCGGCCGAGCTGCAGCTCGACGACACGCCGCCGCATGGAGTCGACGATCGAGTGGTCGTGGGTGGCCATCAGGACGGTGGTGCCGGTGCGGTTGATGCGCTCCAGCAGGAGCATGATGTCCTGGCTGGTGTCGGGGTCGAGGTTCCCGGTGGGCTCGTCGGCCAGCAGCACCAGCGGCCGGTTGACGAACGCGCGCGCGATGGCGACGCGCTGCTGCTCACCGCCGGACAGCTCGTTGGGCAGCCGGTCGGCCTTGCCGTCGAGGCCCACCAGTTCGAGGACCTCGGGGACGACCTTGCGGATCGTCTGCGCCGGCTTGCCGATGACCTCCAGCGCGAACGCGACGTTCTCGGCCACGGTCTTGTTGTTGAGCAGCCGGAAGTCCTGGAACACGCAGCCGATGGTCTGGCGCAGGCGGGGGACCCTGCGCCGGGCCAGTTTGGCCACGTCGAAGTTGGAGACGTACACCCGGCCGCGGGTGGGCACCTCCTCGCGCAGCAGCAACCGCAGGAACGTGGACTTGCCCGATCCGGACGGTCCGATCAGGAAGACGAACTCGCCCTTGTCGATCTCGACCGACACCTGTTCGAGAGCGGGGCGGGTCGAGGTCTTGTAGACCTTGGATACCTCTTCGAGCCGGATCACGGTCCGTCATCCTACTCATGGCCCTCGTTAAGCCGTGGTAGCCCGTACGTCACCCGTCCGGAGTACGCCCCCCTGCGCGCTGGGATCAGCTGTTGGCGGCCTGCTTGCGCCAGCGGATGCCTGCCTCGAGGAATCCGTCGATGTCGCCGTCGAGCACGGCGGAGGGGTTGCCGACCTCGAAGTCGGTACGCAGGTCCTTGACCATCTGGTACGGGTGCAGCACGTAGGAGCGCATCTGGTTGCCCCAGCTGGAGCCGCCGTCCTTGAGCGCGTCCATCTCGGCGCGCTCCTCCTCCTTCTTGCGCTGCAGCAGCTTGGCCTGCAGGACCTTCAGCGCCGCGGCCTTGTTCTGCAGCTGCGACTTCTCGTTCTGGCAGGACACCACGATGCCGGTGGGCAGGTGGGTGATGCGCACGGCCGAGTCGGTGGTGTTCACGCTCTGCCCACCGGGGCCGGACGAGCGGTACACGTCGACCCGGATGTCCTTCTCCGGGACGTCGACGTGGTCGACCTCCTCCACCTCGGGCAGCACCTCGACGTGGGCGAACGAGGTCTGCCTGCGTCCCTGGTTGTCGAACGGCGAGATGCGCACCAGCCGGTGGGTGCCCTGCTCGACCGACAGCGTCCCGTAGACGTAGGAGGCGCTGATCTTGAAGGTCGCGGACTTGATCCCGGCCTCTTCGGCGTAGGAGATGTCGTAGACCTGGGTTGGGTAGTCGTGCCGCTCGGCCCAGCGCAGGTACATACGCATGAGCATCTCGGCCCAGTCGGCCGCGTCGACGCCGCCGGCCTCGGAGCGGATGGTGATCATGGCGTTGCGGTCGTCGTACTCGCCGGACAGCAGGGTCCGCACCTCGAGCGCGTCGACCTCGGCGACCAGCGCCGCGAGCTCGTTCTGCGCCTCGGTGAGGCTGGCCTGATCGCCCTCGGCCTGGGCCAGTTCGTGGAGAACCTCGAGGTCGTCGACCCGCTGGCGCAGGCCGGTGACCCGCCGCAGGTCGGCCTGCCGGTGCGAGAGCTGGCTGGTGACCTGCTGCGCCTTCTCCGGGTTGTCCCACAGGGTCGGGCTGGCGGCCTGTTGCTCCAGGTCGGCGACCTGGGCACGCAGATCGTCGAGGCCCATCACCGACTCGACCTGCGTCAGCTTGCCGGCGAGGTCCTTCAGGTCTGCTTCGAACTCAGCACTCACGCCTACCAAGGTTACGGCAAGCGCGGTGACCGGTTGCGTTCACCGGCCACCGCCCTGCCGTCTGCGGTCAAGACGCCGGAATGGCGTCGATCAGCTTCAGCGCCGCCTTGGCGTGAGCCTGACCGAAGTCCGCGACGGCCTTGGCGTACGGGTCGCCTGCCGCGGCCTTCGACGCCGCCTTCGCCGCGTCGAGTTCCTCGGTGTAGGTGGCACGCGCGTTCTCGATGAGCGTGGCGCGCTGCTTGACCGTCAGCGTGCCGGCGTGCACCAGGCGCAGGATGAGCGGGCTGCGCAGGTGGTCGGGGCCGGGGGTGTCGATGAGCCAGGCCTTGAAGGCCTTCTTCCCGGCCGCGGTGATGACGTATTGCTGGCTGGAGCGCGGGCCCTGCTTGCCCAGGCGCACTAGGCCTTCCTTCTCCAGTGCCGGGAGCTCCCGGTACACCTGGCTCCTGGTGACGCTGAAGAAGGCACCAAAACGTTCCCCGGCGCTGGCGACGAGCTGCCCGCCGGTAGCGGGGCCGTCGTGCAGCAGGCCGAGCAGGGCTGCGGCTGTTGCGTTCAAATCGGACACCCCTCTACGTTCCCACTAAATCACCATTCTGTCCACAGTGGAGAAGATATCCGTCCACAGTGGCTAGTGCATCGCCCCTCGTTCGGCCTAACCCCAAGCCCACGTCCACAAAGGACCACTACACACTGTGCCCGATGAGGCCAAACAGCGGAACCGGCACCGCCGAAGGGGGGTCCAGGGGGGCGAAGCCCTCCCTGGCGGGGGTCTGGGGGTTCGACCCCCAGGAAAGGCGAAAGGGGCCGCGGTCTGCGCTTTCCGCAGACACACGACCCCTGCCTCTGTAGCGGGGACAGGATTTGAACCTGCGACCTCTGGGTTATGAGCCCAGCGAGCTACCGAGCTGCTCCACCCCGCGTCGGTAGTTATGAGTTTACACGTGCTGGGAGGGGGGTTCCGGGCGGGGTAGCTTCGGGCGCATGTCAGGTGATCAGGTGGTGTTCCGGCACGTCGTGCGGGTGCGGCCGGTGGACTGCGACCGGCAGGGCGTGGTGCATGCCTCGCGGTACGCGGTGTTCTGCGAGGCGGCGATGATCGAGGCGTTGCGGCACGGGCTGGGCGACTATGCCGCGCTGGAGCGGGCCGGCGTGGATTTCGTGCTGGCCGAGTTCACGATCCGCTATCTCGCGCCTGCCCGGTTCGACGACGTGCTGGCCGTCGGGGTGCGGGCGACGCGGGTGGGTACCACCGCGGTGACGGTGGAGTTCGGCATGGACGTGGACGGCAGGCGCGTGGCGCTGGCGTCGGGCCGGTACGTGCAGGTGTCGACGGCGGGCTGGACGAAGGTGCCGCTGCTGCCCGCGGTGCGGGAGTTGTTTCACGCGGGCACCGGCTGAGTCGCGCAGGTGGCGCACGGCCCGCGGCGGCACAGGTGGTAGGCCCAGGTGGCGGCGGCGAGCGCGAGGCCCCAGCGGGGCCAGCGTTCGCCCCACCGCCGGGTCAGCCCGAGGGTCCGCACGCCGGAGGCGGCGGCGACGCCTGCCAGCAGCGCGCCGAACGCCCAGAGGCCGTTGCGGCGGCCTTCGGCGAACGAGGCGTCGTCGATTCCGAGGGAATGCCGAGTGCCCACAGCCACCGGGAGAGGGCGTAGGCGAAGGGGATGGCGAAGGCGGTCCACGCGGCCCACCTGCCCCAGCGTGTGCCCCGCGCGTGACCCATGGGGTGGTCATGCGGGCACCGGTCCGGGCAGTTCGACGACCGGGGTGCCACGACCGCAGACCCGGCAGGCGCGCCGGGTGCGGTAGTGGTAGGCGAGCGTGGCCGCGCCGAGGCAGACCGCCCACAGTGGCCAGTAGGTCATGGGGCTGGTCAGCAGGGTGGTCAGGTCGGAGCCGCCGATCCGGACGACTCCGGCGACGGTGGGCAGCAGCGCGGCGGTGACGACGGAGGCGAACACGAGCGGGAACCCCCGTGGCACCGGTTTTCCCCGCAGCCCGGGGATCCAGCGGGGCCAGATCTCGCCCCAGCGGTACACCAGTCCGAGGGTGAGAACGCCGCCCAGGGTGGCGAAGCAGGCCAGGTAGAGGCCGGCCCAGACCAGTCCGTTCGCGTGCAGCTCGTCCAGTTCCCCGGCGGACATTCCCAGCGGGATGCGCAGCACCCAGGACGCCCGCAGCAGGGCGTAGAACAGCGGCACGAGGAAGGCGATGTAGGCGGCGACCCGGCCCCAGCGGGCGGCCGCGGCCGGTGTCGTCCACGCCGCGGTGTGCTCGGCACGGCCGCAGTGGGCGCAGGCGTCGCGGCCGCGGCGCAGCGCGGTCAGGGTGGCGCCGAGCCACAGCAGGCCGCCGGCCTGGCACAGCAGCATGTTCAGCACGGGCCAGGGCAGGGCGGTGGTGAAGTAGTCGACCGGTGGCCAGCCGAAGATCGAGACGAGGGCGATCGGCGCGTAGGCGATGGCCAGCAGGACGCGGAAGTCGGCGGCGGCGACGAGCAGCAGCGCGGTGTAGCAGGCGCCCAGTGCCACCAGTATCCGCGACCGGGTCCTGGCCAGCAGGAACGCCACGACGGCGCCGGTGTACCCGATGGCGGCCAGCACCGGGCCGAATCCGGCGGCCGTGGTGGTTCCGAACAGGGATTCGCCCCTGGCGTCGGGCACGTCACCCTCGCCGAACGGGAAGCCGGGGACGCCCAGTGTCCACAGCAGACCCAGTGTTCCGTAGCCGAAGGACCAGGCGGCCGCGGCGTAGCCGGTCCAGCGTGGCCAGGCGCGCAGCGTGCGGCGCAGCGGTTCGATCATGGCCTCCTCCTCGGGGTGGTGTGCACTTTCCGAGGCTGGCCGGTGACGTGCGGCGGCGGCAGGTGCCGTGGCGCACCGATCGGGGTCACCGGATCCGGCCGGGTGTGCCGATCGGCACGGGCGCCACGCCGGCGGGGTTTCTACGATCGGTGTCGTGCGTTCCGCCGTGGTTGCCGCGTCGCGGGCGGCGGCCCAGGTGGTGGCCGCCGCGTCCGCGGTCGCGGCCTGTGTGGCGGAGCCCGCGGGGATTCCGCTGGTCGCGGCCGCGCTGGCGCTGGTGACCGGTCTGGTGTGGTGGCCGCGCTCGCGGGCCTGGCTGCCGTGGCTGGCGGGCGGCGCGGGTGCCGTGTCGGGTGCGGCGACGGCGGGCAGCCTGCTGTGGTCGTGGCTGCCGTTTCCGAACTGGACGATCATCGAGCTGTTCCTGCTGTGCCTGCTGGTGGCGGCGGTGGCCAGGTGGTCGCCGGTGCGGGCGGCGGTGGCGGGTGGTTTCGCGGCGGGGCTGCCGTCGGCGGTGGCGATCCTGCGGGTCGGCGAGCAGATGTCCGGCACGGAGGCGGTGTACGGCGTGGCGTTCTGGGCGTTCGGCCCGGTGCTGGCGGCGGCGGGTGGGGGTCTGCTGCGGATGCAGCACACCCGCCGGGTGCGGGCGGTCGAGGAGGCCAGGCGGGAGCAGCGGCTGGAGCTGGCGAGGGACCTGCACGACTATGTGGCGCACGACGTCAGCGAGATGATCGCGCAGGCGCAGGCCGCGCAGCTGGCGGCGGACGGTCCGGTGCTCGGGGCGTTGCGGCACATCGAGACGGCGGGGCTGCGGGCGATGGCGGCGATGGACCGGACGGTGCGGATGTTGCACGACGATCCGGACGAGGCCCGGTCCCAGCAGGGGGTGGCGGAGTTGCCGGAGCTGGTGGAGCGGTTCGCGGCGGCGAGCCCGGCGCGGGTGCGGCTGGAGTTGGAGTCCGGTCTGGCGGAGCGGATTCCGCGGGAGCTGACGTCGACGGTGCACCGGATCGTGGTGGAGGCGCTGACGAACGTGCGCAGGCACGCGCCGCGCGCGGAGTGGGTGGAGGTGTGTGTGCGGGAGGTGGACCGTTCGGTGGAGGTGTCGGTGGCCAACGACGCGAGTGACGCGCCGCCTGGTGAGCTGGGCCGGTCGGGCGGGCTGGGGCTGCCGGGGCTGACGGAGCGGGTGGAGGCGCTGGCGGGGACGTTGCGTGCGGGGCCGCATGGGAACGGCTGGCGGGTGCTGGCGCGGTTGCCGGTGTCGTCGTGACGATCCGGATCGTGCTGGCCGACGACCAGGAGGCGATTCGCGGGGCGTTCCGGATGGTGCTGGACGCTCAGCCGGACATGCGGGTGGTCGGCGAGGCGGCGGACGGGCTGGCTGCGCTGGATCTGGTGGAGCAGCTGAGCCCGGACGTGGTGCTGGCGGACATCCGGATGCCGAGAATGGACGGTCTTGAACTGACGCGACGGCTGCCGGATTCGGTTCGGGTGGTCGTGGTGACGACGTTCGACCTGGATTCGTACGTGCATTCGGCGCTGCGCAACGGGGCGTGCGGCTTCCTGCTGAAGCGGTCGGGGCCGACGTTGCTGGTGGAGGCGGTGCGGGCGGCGATGGCCGGGGACACGCTGATCAGTCCGCAGATCACGGTGCGGCTGCTGCGGCATCTGACGGAGCCGGGGGTGAGTGAGCCGTCGGAGCCGCTCACCGACCGGGAGCTGGAGATCGCCCGTCTGGTGGCCCGTGGTTTCAGCAACGCCGAGGTGGCCGCGGAGTTGTTCATCAGCGCCGGGACGGCGAAGAACCACGTGGCGAACATCCAGCGCAAGCTCGGCGTGCGCAACCGCGTCGGGATAGCGGGCTGGGCCTGGTCGGCCGGCCTGCTCCCCCACCACCCGTGAAGCAAGGGAGCTTTACGAGCGAAGAAGGGTAGTAAAGCTCCCTTGATGCAAAACCCACCGCAACCCAACAACGAAACCGGCACCGCGAAGGGGGGTCCAGGGGGCGAAGCCCTCCCTGGCGGGGGTCTGGGGGGTTCGACCCCCAGGGCGAAAGCGAAAGAGGCCCGGCTTGCGCGTTCCGCAAGCACGGGCCTCCCACTCTGTAGCGGGGACAGGATTTGAACCTGCGACCTCTGGGTTATGAGCCCAGCGAGCTACCGAGCTGCTCCACCCCGCGTCGGTAACGTCTACTGTACGCGTCGGTTACCGACGGGGGCAAAGCGGGTGCCCTTCAGGTAGCGAAGGTCACCCTCCAGCCGGTGGCACCGGGGGTGCCGAGGTCGGGGCGGCCCCGCCCTTGGCCTCCCGGTACTTCTGGAGCGCGGCGTGGAGCTCGGCGAGCGCCGCGCCGTAGCCGGCGAAGTCCCCATTGCGCTGCGCCGTCTCCAGCTTCGCCGCGGCGGCGTCCATCGCGGCGATGGCCTGGTCGATGCCCGCGTTGCCGGCGGGAGGCGCCGGCGTGGTCGGCGGCGGAGCGGTCGGCGGCGGGGCCCCCGGTGTGGGCGGCGGCTGGTTGGGTTGCGTCGCCGTGTCGCCGGTGCCTTCGCCGAACACCTTGTCGAGCGCTTCCTCCAGGGTCGGTGCGAAGCCGACCTTGGGCCCGAAAGCCACCAGAACGCGGGCCAGCTGCGGATAGCTGTTGGCGTTGCGTTGCTGGATGTAGATCGGTTCGACGTAGAGGAAGCCGTTGGCAACGGGCAACGTCAGCAGGTTGCCGTTGATGATGCTGACGCTCTGGTTGCCGAGCAGTGTTCGCTGCTGGGCGAAGCCCTGGTCACTCTGGAACCGGTTCTGCACCTGCACCGGGCCGTCGTTCTGGTTCGACCCGTCGGTCGGCAGCCGGAGGACTCTGATCTTGCCGTAGTCCTCGGGTTCGGACGACACCGAGACCCACGCGGCGAGGTATTGCCGCTGGAGCGCGGTGAGCGAGCTGGTCAGCTGGAACTTCGGCCGGTCGTCGCCCGGAACCTGCGCCATGACGTAGTAGGCGGGTTGCTTCGGGCCCGAGTTGTTCGGGTCGAGGCCGCCCTCCGCGGTCGGGTCGGGCGGAACGCTCCAGAACGTCTGGGTGGTGTAGAAGTCCTGCGGCTTCTCGACGTGGTACTTGGTGAGCAGCTCCCGCTGCACCTTGAACATGTCCTCCGGGTACCGGAAGTGTTCCCGCAGTTCCTGGGAGATCTCCGAACTGGGCTTCACCATGCCGGGGAAGACGTTCTTCCAAGCGTTGAGCACCGGCTCGTTGTCGTCGATGGAGTACAGCGTCACGGTGCCGTTGAAGGCGTCGACGGTGGCCTTCACCGAGTTGCGGATGTAGTTGATGGAACTGTTGGCCTGCCTGGCGACGCCGGACAGCGAGTCCTGCGTGGCGTCGCCAAGCTGGGTCTGCTGGGCGTACGGGTAGTTGTTCATCGTCGTGTAGCCGTCGACGATCCACACCACCTTGCCGCCGACGACCGCCGGGTACGGGTCACCGTCGACGGTCAGCCACGGGGCGACCTTGCTGACCCGCTGCCGCGGGTCGCGGTTGTACATGATCTTCGAGCCTTCACTGATGGCGTCGGAGAAGAGGATGTTGCGCTCTCCCTCGTTCGCCGCGAAGACCAGCCGGTTGAACCAGTTGTCGATCGGGACACCGCCGCTGCCCTTGTAGAGGTAACTGCGGTCGGTGGCGGTGTCCCACTCGCCGGGTGCCTTGCCCGGCTGTCCACCGACGATGGCGTAGTCGGTGGCCAGCTCGCCGTAGTAGATCCGCGGCTCGGTCACCTCGATGCCGGCCCCCTTGGGGTTCTGCGTGTCGCTGGTACGCGCGATCGGGTAACCGCCGTCGGAGTCGGTGCCCTGCACGGCGCGGTCGATGGTGTTGGCCGGAGCGGCGACGAAGCCGTTGCCGTGGGTGTACACCAGGTGCCGGTTGATCCAGGTCCGCTGGTTCTCCTGCAGCCCCTCGGTGCGGATCTCCTTGGCGGCGACGATGTAGTCCTGCCGCTTGCCGTCGACGGTGTACCGGTCGACGTCGAGCTTGTCCGGGAAGCCGTAGAAGTTCTCCCGGCCGACGCGCTGGGTGAAGGTCGGCGTCAGGACGTTCGGGTCGAGCAGGCGGATGTTGGGGATGGTGCCCTTGTCCGCGCGGATCTCGGCGGGCGTCGCCTCCGGCTTGCCGGTGTAGGGCTGGTATTCGACCTTGTCCGGTGTCAGGCCGAACGCGTTGCGGGTGGCGTCCATGTTGCGCTGGATCGACACCGCTTCCTTCTCGTTGGCGTTCGGGCGCACCGAGAACTGTTCGAGCACGGCCGGCCAGGCCGCGCCGACCAGGACGCCGGACAGGATCAGCAGCACGAGCGCGATGGCAGGCAGCTGGACGTTGCGCATGAACGCGCCGACGAAGAACGCGATGGCGCAGAAGACCGAGATGCACAGCAGGATCAGCTTCGCGGGCAGCACGGCGTTCAGGTCGGTGTAGGTCGCACCGGTGAACAGCGGCATGTTCCGGTCGGAGAACAGCAGGTTGTACCGGTCGAGGAAGTACTCGAGCGCCTTGAACAGCACGAACAGGCCGGCGGTGACGGCGAGCTGGACCCGGGCCGGGCCGGCGATCTGACCGCCCTTGCCGGCGAGCCGGATGCCGCCGAACAGGTAATGGGCGAGCAGGCCGCCGACGAACGCGACGGCGATGGCCAGGAACACCTGGCCGAGCAGCCAGTTGTAGAACGGCAGGTCGAAGGCGTAGAAGCCGATGTCGTTGCCGAACTCGGGGTCGACCTGGCCGAAGTCGGTGGCGTTGAGGAACAGCTGGACCCGCTGCCAGTCACTCTCCACGCTCGCGCCGGCGATGACACCGGCGAGCAGCGGCAGGCCGATGCCGAACAGCCGGATGCGCGCGGTGACCGCGGCGCGGTACCGGGCGAGCGGGTCGTCGTTGCCCGAGATGGGAACGAATACCGGCCGCGTCCGGTAGGCGATCGTCAGGCTCACCGCCAGCGCGCCGCCGACCAGCAGCGCGACGCCGAGGAACAGCACGATGCGGGTCACGATCTCGGTGGTGAAGACGCTGCGGGCGCCCACCTCGCCGAACCACAGCCAGTCGACGTAGGTCCCCAGCAGTCTGGCGCCGACTAGCAGGGCCAGCACGACAACCGCCGCGATGATCAGCAGTATCCGGCTGCGTTTGGACAGTTTCGGCAGGCTCACGGGCCGAGTGGCCACTGCACACGCTCCTGTTGTCGTAACTTCCGCGGGGCGCCGGCCGCCCCTGGTTACCTAACTCTACGGATGGCCTTCCGAGTTCCCCGAACCACCCAAAGCGGACGCGTCGTAGCGGCCCGCGCCGGGGCTGCGACGATGTGCGCATGGCTGAGAGTACGAGTGTCGGCGCGGTGGCGCGCGAGGTCGAGGAATTCGTGGCCGCGGCGGGATGGGACCAGGGTCCGCAGCTGTTCGCGCTGGTGCCGACGGCCGAGTTGCTCCGGCAGCAGCCCGAGCTCGCCGGGCAGCTCGACCCGGAGACCGAGCTGACGCCGGTGGCGCAGGACCAGTTGCCCGACGGCGACCTCGCCGACGCGCTGGCGACGATCGCGTGGCCGGACGCCGTGACCGGCTGTGCGCTGACGCAGGAGATCATCGTGCTGCCGCCGGAGGCCGAGGCGGAGCTGCCCGACGTGACCGACGGCGGCGCCGACGCCGAGCGCCTGCGGCAGGCGGCGGCCGACCACCCGCGCCGGACGGAGGCCCGGCTGGTCGCGGCGGTGCTGCGGGACGGCACGACGGCGTGCGTCATGCGCCTGCGCGGCGCGGCGGACGCCGAGAACCCCTCCGGCGAGGTTGACGAGATCGTCGAGCACCCCGACCTGGCCCCCAACCTGCTCGAGGCCCTGAAAGCCACCCTCGCCCCCTGACCCGAAGTGGGAGCAAGGGAGCTTTACTACCCTTCTTCGCTAGTAAAGCTCCCTTGCTTCAGCTTCCGGAGCAGGTCGGGGTGGGGCGGCCGGCCTTGAGGTCCTCCAGAGCGGTGATGGCGCCGCCCAGGTCAGCCACCTTGATCAGCTTCAGGCCGTCCGGCGCGGCGGAGGCGGCCTCGGCGCAGTTGCGCTCGGGCACCAGGAACACGGTCGCCCCCGCCTCCCTGGCGGCGACCACCTTGAACGAGATGCCGCCGATCGCCTCGACCGTGCCCTTCTGGGTGATCTGGCCGGTGCCCGCGATGTGCTCACCGGCGACCATCTCGCCGGGAGTCAGCTGGTCGACGATGGCCAGCGCGAACATCAGCCCCGCCGACGGCCCGCCGACCTCCTGCAGGGTGATGTCGACGTCGAAAGGGACATCCGCGCGGTCGATGGGCTGCAGCCCGATGAAGCCCTCGGTCCGCGACGGCTCCGGGTTCTGCGCGAGGGTCAGCGTCTGGGTTCGCTCCGGCTGCCCCTCGTGCTGGAACGTGAGCGAGATCGTCTCCCCCGGCCTGGTGCCGGCCAGCGCGGCCCGGACGTCTTCCTCCTGCGTGATCTTCTTCCCGTTCACCACGAGCAGACGGTCGCCGGGCTCGAGGACGTGGTCGGCCGGGCTGCCGGAGACGACCTCCTTGGCCAGCACCTTCACCGGGTAGCCGAGCCTGCGCAGCGCCGCCACCTCGGCGTTGCTCTGCGAGTCCTGGAACTGCTGGACGTTCTGCTGCTTCACCTGCTCGTCGGTCTCGCCGGGCTTGAAGTACTCCTCGCGTGGCGCGAGCGCGTACCGCCCGCTCACCCACAGGCCCAGGGCGCCGAACAGGGTGACCTCGTCGGTGAGCGACACCGTGGTCATCCGCAGCTGACCTCCGGTCGGGAAGGTCTGCTGCCCCTTGATCCGGATGACCGGGCTGCCGTCGGCGCTGCCCAGCGTGTCGTAGGTCGGCCCGGGACCGAGCGCGACGTAGGGCACCTGCACGACGGCGCCGAGCACGGCGAACACCGCCACCAGTACCCCGCTCAGCAGTACCGTCCAGCCGCGCCTGCTCAGTCGCCGGTCGTCGGTGTCCTCCGGCTCGGCGGCCGGGGCCTTCCGGCCGCTGGTCACCGTGCCGGCCGGGGTCTTCTGGGCGGTGGTTTCGTCACGGGACTCGCTCACAACCCGACAGCGTACGGTCACCACCCGGGGGCACGAGGCAGGAGGCGTCCGCTGGCGCGGTGCGCGTCGCGTCGGCCGCGTACGGTGGTGTTATGAGCAACCCCCCGTTCGGCTTCGGGATACCCGATCCCGACAAACGTCGTGACAACGAGCCGTCCGGCTCCGGCGGCGAGCAGCCCTCGGGCGCCGACGCCTTCAACCAGCTGGGTCAGATGCTCAGCCAGCTGGGCCAGATGCTCAGCCAGGCAGGCAGCTCGTCCGGACCGGTCAACTACGACCTGGCCAAGCAGATCGCGCTCCAGCAGCTCAGCGCCTCCGGCAAGAGCGAGCTGGGCTTCGCCCCCGACGGCGGCAAGTCCGGTACGGCGGTGCGCGACGCCGCCCACCTCGCGGAACTGTGGCTGGACGCGGCAACCATCCTGCCCGCCGGCGCCACCACCTCGGTCGCGTGGTCCGCCCGCGACTGGGTGGAGAAGACGCTGCCGACCTGGCAGCGGCTGTGCGACCCGGTCGCCCAGCGGATCTCCGGTGCCTGGGTCGAGGCGCTGCCCGCCGAGGCCAAGCAGGCCGCGGGCCCGCTGCTGTCGATGGTGGGACAGATGGGCGGCATGGCGTTCGGCTCGCAGCTCGGCAGCGCGCTGGCGCAGCTGGCGTCGGAGGTGCTGACCTCGACCGAGGTCGGCCTGCCGCTGGGCCCGGCGACGACCTCGGCTCTGCTGCCGGCGAACATCGAGAAGTTCACCGAGGGGCTCGAGCGCCCGAGCAGCGAGGTGCTGGTCTTCCTCGCCGCCCGCGAGGCGGCTCACCAGCGGCTGTTCGCCCACGTCCCGTGGCTGCGCCAGCGGCTGCTGGCCACGGTCGAGGAGTTCGCCAGCGGCATCACCGTCGACACCGCCGCTCTCGAGCAGCTGGCCGGCCAGGTGGACCCGAGCAACCCGGAGAGTATCCAGGAGGCGCTGTCGTCCGGGATGCTGGAACCGCAGAACAGCCCGGAGCAGCAGGCCGCGCTGTCCCGCCTGGAGACCCTGCTCGCGCTGGTCGAGGGCTGGGTGGACGTCGTGGTGGCGGAAGCGGTCGGCGACCGGCTGCCCGGTGCCGACGCCCTGCGGGAGACGCTGCGCCGCCGACGTGCCAGCGGCGGTCCCGCGGAGCAGACGTTCGCCACGCTCGTCGGGCTGGAACTGCGCCCCCGGCGCATGCGGGCGGCCGCCGCGCTGTGGAAGCTGGTCGGCGACACGCACGGTATCGACAAGCGTGACAGTCTGTGGTCGCACCCGGACCTCATGCCGAGGGCCGAGGACCTCGACGACCCGATGGAGTTCTCCGAGCGCCTCGGCGACGGTTCCGGCGACGAGCTGGAGGGCCTCGACCCGATCGCCGAGCTGGAGCGAACCCAGCGTGCGGAGGAGTCCGGCAAGTCCGATGAGCCGAAGGACGACCGCCGGGACGGCTGACCCGCAGCCCGGACGGGTCAGCCAGCTCCCGGCGTCAGCCTTCCTCCATGTCGATCCCCCACCCCGCCGCAGCGGACAGTCCCTCCAGGTACCCGATGGCCCGCTCGGTCTTCGGGTACTTGCGTACCCGTGCCCAGAAGCGGGCGTTGTGCTCGGGGATGTCCAGGTGGGCCAGCTCGTGGACGAGCACGTAGTCGAGTACCCATGACGGCACGTCCCGCAGCCGTTCGCTGACCCGGATGCTCGCGTCGACCGGCGTGCACGAAGCCCACCTGGTCCGCATCGGCGGCACCCAGCGCACGGTGGCCGGGTTCGCCTTGCCGTCGAAGTAGCGGGCGCTCAGCACCGCACACCGCGCGACGAGTGCCGCGTCGGACTGCCTGGACGGCGCCGCCCGCTTGCTCTCGGTCCGCTGCAGCTTGCGCTGCATCTCGGCGACCCAGTGCGCCTCCTCGGCCCTGGTCATCCTGGCCGGGATGAGCACGACGAGCGTGTCTCCGTCCCGGTACGCGGTCACGGTGCGCTTGCGTCGCTTGCTCCGGCGCACCTCGATCTTCTCTTGTCCGACATCGTTACGGCCCCTCTGCGAGGGCACCCGTGCTTCGGCCACGAGACCACCGTACGACCCCCGACCGACATCGCCGAGAGGCAGAAAGTCACAGCGCCCGGATGACGGCAGGTTGTCCACAGGGCTGTGAAAATGTGGATAACAAGCGAGCTTCTTAGCAGCTGGTTAGCAGGCCTGGGTCATGATCGTGTCCATGTCAGCACACACGGTGTCGATCCCCCGGCGGCCCTGCCTGGTACCTGGGATCGAGGTGTTCGAACGTGGCGCGGACGAGGTCCAGGTGGGCCTCGATCCACGGCACGGGGTCCTGGCGCGCGGCGTGCCGCGGCAGCTGGTGCCGCTCCTGCGTGAGCTGGACGGGACCCGTACGGCGACGTCGCTGTTCGCGCTCGCCGGCAGCGAACGGGTCGAGCAGCTGCGGACGGTGCTGACCCGGCTCACCGCACTCGGTCTGGTCGAGGACGCCTCGAGCGCCGGCCGGCACGCGCCGCGCGGGGAGACCGGCACGTGGCCGTTGCGGGTCCGGTGCAGCAGCGAGGACCTGCACGAGCTCAGGGCGCACTGCGCCGTGCGGATCTACGGGGGCAGCAGGCTGGCCATCGCCGTCGTCTCCCACCTCGCCGCGGCCGGCGTCGGCTATCTCGACCTGCGGACCACCGGCCTGGTCACGCCCTGCGACATCGGCTCCGGGTACACCCGGGCCGACGTCGGCATACCGCGGCGGCGCGCGGCTGCCGAGCTGATCCACCGCGTCAACCCGCACAGCAAGCTCGCGCACCCTCCCGAGCGGCAGTCGCCCGACCTCGTGGTGCTGGCCGACTCGGTCGTTCCCGCGCCGGAGATCGTGCACGAGCTGACCCAGGACGGGCTGCCCCACCTGCCGGTCAGGGTCCGCGAGGGCATCGGCATCGTCGGCCCGCTGGTCATGCCCGGCCGCAGCAGCTGCCTGCGGTGTGCCGACCTGCACCGGTCCGACCGGGACCGGTCGTGGCCCCGGGTGGCCAGCCAGCTCGCCGGGCGCGAACAGCGGACCGACCTCACCACCGCGCAGGCGACCGCCTCGCTGGCGGCCAGCCAGGTCCTGCGCGCGCTCACCCCCGGCGACGAGGAGCCGCCGGCGTGGAACGCGACGCTGGAGATCGACAACTTCGACGCCACCGTGTTCCGCCGAGCGTGGGCCCCGCACCCGGCCTGTGGCTGCGGCGCTCCACCGGGCTGGTGACCGGTACGCCACCCAGCGTCGTACGCCGTGTGACGTAGCACCCGAAGACGCCCGCAAACGGCTGCGTGCCTCGGCGTCCCCAAGGCAGAATCGCTGGGGTGAGGGAGAACCGCGAAGCCGACACCGCCAGCAGCGCCCACGACCCCGCCGACGACGAGACCGCCATGCCTCACCGCACGGCCGCGCGCACCGCGAAGCTGGCGAGCCTGCCGCTGGGCATCGCCGGCCGGGCGGTGAGCGGGTGGGGCCGCCGCCTCACCGGCCAGAGCGCCGAGCAGGTCAACGCCACGCTCTCGGCCAAGGCCGCGGAACAGCTCTTCGAGGTGCTCGGCACCCTGAAGGGCGGCGCCATGAAGTTCGGCCAGGCCCTGAGCGTGTTCGAGGCCGCCGTGCCCGACGAGTTCGCCGGCCCGTACCGGGAGGCCCTCACCAAGCTCCAGTCCGCGGCGCCACCGATGCCGACCCGGCAGACGCACCGGGTACTCGCCGAGCAGCTCGGCCGGTCCTGGAAGGACCGCTTCGCCGAGTTCAGCGACGAGCCAGCCGCGGCCGCCAGCATCGGCCAGGTGCACCACGCCGTGTGGCACGACGGCCGCGAGGTCGCCGTCAAGGTGCAGTACCCGGGCGCCGACCAGGCCCTGCGCAGCGACCTGCGTCAG
Organism: Amycolatopsis suaedae; assembly: GCF_004214935.1. Lineage (GTDB taxonomy): Bacteria > Actinomycetota > Actinomycetes > Mycobacteriales > Pseudonocardiaceae > Amycolatopsis > Amycolatopsis suaedae. The sequence goes on along the minus strand of NZ_SFCC01000027.1, from coordinate 18,721 downwards.
CTCCAGCGCTTCAGCCGGCTGTTGCAGGCGCTCGCCCCGGGCACCGAGATCAAGCCACTGCTGGCCGAACTCAGCGACCGGATGAACGAGGAGCTCGACTACCGGACCGAGGCCGAGAACCAGCGCCAGTTCGCCAAGGCGTTCGCCGGTGATCAGCAAGTGCTAGTCCCGAGGGTTGTCGCCAGCGCTCCGAAGGTGGTCGTGACCGAGTGGGTGACGGGGACCCCACTGGCCAAGATCATCTCCGACGGCACCGTCGGGCAACGCAACGAGGCCGGCCGCCTGCTGGCCGAGTTCCACTACTCCTCACCCGCGCGAGCCAACCTGCTCCACTCCGATCCGCACCCGGGCAACTTCATGCTGCTCGAGGACGGCCGGCTGTGCGTGATCGACTTCGGCGCGGTGGCCCGCCTGCCACACGGCGCCCCTTCCGCACTCGGAGTCATCATGCGGCTCGCCCTCGAAGGCCGGTCCGACGAGCTGCTGGACGTACTCAAGCGGGAGGGGTTCGTGCGGCCGGGCACGACGGTCGACGCCGAGGACATCCAGGCATACCTCGCGCCGTTCACCGTGCCGCTCACCCGGGAGAGGTTCCACTTCACGCGCAGGTGGGCGCAGAAGCAGGCGCTCAGGCTCGGCGACACCCGTGGCCAGGATTTCCGTACCGCTCGCTCATTGAACCTCCCTCCGCAGTGGTTGATGATCCACCGGGTCACCGCCGGTGCCGTGGGCATTCTGTGCCAGCTCGACGCGGAGCTGGAACTGCGCTCGATTGTGCAGCAATGGCAACCCGGTTTCGCGGCGTGAACCCGCGCTGACGCCGAGTTGTCCACAGCCTCGGCGTCCTCGTGAACGAGTTCGCCACTCGCGCCACCGATCCATCCACATTTCCGCCAACAGGTTTCCCCACCGCCACCCGACCACCACTCTCGGTGGCATGACCCAACTCAGCACCGTCAACACGATCGCCACCTTCGGTACCGCGATCGACAAGATCGTCTCCCCCGCCGACCTGCGGGCAGGAGGCATGTCCAGACACGACATCGACCGGCGATGCCGCCCCGGTGGGCCGTGGCGGAAGCTGTTTCCCCGCGCGGTCCTGCTGCACAACAGCGAACCGACCAGGGCACAGCTCGTCAGGGCGGCGGTCGTCCACCTCGGGCGCGACACGATCGTCACCGGGGTCGACGCGTTGCAGGCCCACGGTCTGGGGCTGCCTCCACCGCCCCTTCCCCACCTGCTCGTGCCCGAGTACCGGCGAGCCGTACTGCCCCATCCCATGCTGCTCGAGCGCACCACCCTGCTGCCCCGGCCGGTGTACGTCGAGGGCCTTCCGGTCGCACCGGTCGCGCGTGCCGTCGTGGACGCCGCGCGCCGCGAAACCGACCCCGGCAGGCTGCAGGAACTGCTGACCGTCCCCATCTACTACGGCCTGTGCTCGGCCGACCAGCTCCGTGCCGAGCTCGACCGCGGCTGTCAGCGTGGCACGCGGGAGGTCCGGCGGCTGCTGCGCGGTCTCAGCAGCACCGCCGGCACGTTCCTCTACGCCGCGGCCAGGCGGCTGCTGCGGAACCTCCCACTGCCGCCGCCGAGGTGGAACGTCGAGGTCGAGGACCTCGAGGGCAGGCCGCTCGGCGAGGTCGATGCCTGGTGGGACGAGGTGGCGATGGGCTGGCGCTTCGGCACCGAGCCGGCCGGGAACGGATCACGCAGCAGCATGGCGCTGGCGGGCGCCGACGTCATCGTCGTCACCACGTCGCCTCGCCAGCTGACCAGTGATCAGGACGAGGACGCCTACCTGATCGGCACCGAGCTGGTCAGAGCGTTCGGCAGAGCGGCACGCCGGGGGCGGCCGCGGGTCCGCACCAACAGCAGGGCCCTGGTGGCGGCATGACCGCGGGTGTCACCAGAACTCGTCCGGCAGCTTCGCCTCGATGTCGCGGACGTGCTTGCGCGCGCAGTCCGGGCACAGCCAGCGAACGGTGCCGCGCTCGTGCTGGGCCGACCACGCCAGCGCCGACAGCGTGGAATCCGGATCCGCCGGCCGGCGGGCACCGCAGCGCCCGCACGTGTCGTCCGGTCGTCCGGCGGTCTGCTCGCTCACCCCACCAGCGTCCCAGGCCGGCGCCGCCGGGGCGAGACGGGCGCGAACAGCCCGGATACGACGAAGCGGGACATGGCCCCCGAGCCATGTCCCGCCACTGGTCGCCGCTACCGCGTCCGGTGCGACCGTCGCCCCCGCAGGCTCAACCTCCGCCCGCGGGACCGCGCCCGCACCCACGGCCGCCGGCCGTGGACGGACTCGTGCAGGTCACGTATTCGTGCCCGCGCCAGCTCTTCGTAAAGCAACATCTCAGCCATCTCCCTGGACATGTTCGGTGCTCCGCTCGGCCGGCCGGCCGGCGTGTGGTTGCTGTCGTGCGTGCCGATCAGTGCGATCGGGCCGTTCTCGAAGGCGGTCATGCGGCCGCGCTCCCCTGCCGGACCGGCTGGGCGGCCGGACGCTTCTCGGCCGCGGGGACAGCGGCGGGCTCGACGACGGGGTTCTTGCGCGGACGGCCACGCGGCCGCTTCCTGGGCACGACGGCCCCGCGCTCGAAGATCTCCCCGCCCCAGACGCCCCACGGCTCCCGACGGGCCAGAGCGCCGGCCAGGCACGCGGCACGCACCGGGCAGTCGACGCACAGGCTCTTCGCCTGCTCCAGCTCGGCCGGGGCCTCGGCGAACCACAGGTCCGCGTCCCCGGTCCGGCACGGCAGGTCCAGCTCGGGCGCCGCGACGGCGTCGAGCAGGTCACTGACGCCGGCAACGGCGTTCAGCTCGTCGGAAACCGCCTTCTCTGACGCGAAGGCGAATGCCGAAGACATTCCCGTTCTCCCTTGTGTCGTAACGGTTTTGATGGATTTCCGGTTGTTTCTCACTGAAAAAACACGAAGGCCGCGGATCCGATGTACGGTTCCGCGGCCTTCGTGAGCCTGCTGTCCTGACCTGGCGTCAGGGGCTGCGCTCACTTGGAGACGACGGAACGTGGACCGGGATCTGGACCGGCTTGAAGGTCGGCGCGTACAGAGCTGGGACGCCATCGCGAACCTGGAGCGTGTCCAGGCCGGCGACACCGGCCACAGCGGTCCCCTCGAACACGCGCTCACCGCAAGCCACGAAGGCATTGCGGGCGTGCAGTTCACCGGACGCGCCGAAACCCTGGCGATCGCGCATACGCGCGGCGGCGGTCGACAGACCGGTGCCAGGGTTATCCTTCATCGTGAAGATCTTCATGCCCTGACACCTCCTCTCGCCGCGACCCGTCTCGCCGATCGGCGAGCGGGGAACCTCCCCAGGCGCTACCACCCAGTGCTTGCAGGTTATTGCCCTCCACACGGAGGGGGCAACTTATTTTCCCCGAAAGTCCGAAGATCTTCGAAAATAGTCCCTGAACTGGGGATACGCACGACAGGGCGTACCCGCCCGGCTACGCAGGCGTGCCGGAGTTGACCATGGCGAGCACCTCCGAGCCGAAGCGTTCCAGCTTCGTCGCGCCGATACCGGCGATGGCCACCAGTTCACGCTCGTCGGTGGGCCGCTGCTCGGCGATCGCCATCAGCGTCGCGTCGGTGAACACCACGTAGACCGGCACCTTGAGCTCGCGGGCCCGGGCACCACGCCAGCCACGCAGGCGTTCGAGCAGTTCCTCGTCCACGGTGGACGGGCAGCCTTCGCACCGGCCCAGCTTGATCTCGATCGTCGCCATCAGCGAACTCCCGCAGACCCGGCACCGCACCTTGGCGCGGGGCCCGGACGAGCCGGATGCCCTGGCGACACGGCTCGCGGGGTGGTTCTCCGGCAGCAGGCCGTAGAGGAAGCGGCTGCGCCTGCGGTGCCTCCTGCCACCCGCGGTTCGGGACAGCGACCAGCTCAGGGTCAGGTGCTCACGAGCCCGGGTGAGCCCGACGTAGAAGAGCCGGCGTTCCTCCTCGATCGCCTGCTCGTCGCCGTCCGCCCGCTGGATCGGCACGGTGCCCTCGGCGAGCCCGACCAGGAAGACGGCGTCCCACTCGAGGCCCTTCGCCGCGTGCAGGGACGCCAGGGTGACGCCGGCGACGGTCGGCGGATGCTGGGCCGCAGCCCGCTGGTCGAGTTCGGCCACGAATCCCGGCAGGTCCATGTCGGGGACCGTCCGGCTCAGCTCGTCGGCCAGGTCACGCAGCGCGGCCAGCGCGTCCCACCGCTCGCGGGCGGACCCGCCTGCCGGTGGCTGCTCGGTGAGACCGACCTGGCCCAGCACCGCGCCGACGGCGGGAACCAGCTCGCCCGGCTCCGCACGGCTCGCCGCGGTGCGCAGGGCCACCATGGCCTGCCGAACCTCCGTCCTGGCGAAGAAGCGTTCGCCGCCGCGGACCAGGTAGGGGATGTCCTGCTCGGCGAGTGCCTGCTCGTACGCCTCGGACTGGGCGTTGACCCGGTAGAGGACGGCGATCTCGCTGGCGGCCACTCCGGCGTCGAGCAGGTCGCGGATACGGGCGGCCGTCGCCGCGGCCTCGGCCGGTTCGTCGTCGAACTCGACGAACCGGGGCGGCGGGCCGTCGGGGCGCTGGCCGACCAGTCGCAACCGCGAGCCGGCCGGGCGGCCGCGGGCAGCGCCGATCGCGGAGTTCGCCAGGGCCACCACCTGGGGTGTCGAGCGGTAGTCCCGTTCAAGCCGGATCACCGTCGCCTCCGGGAAGCGGCGGGGGAACTCGAGCAGCGGACGCGGGGAGGCCCCGCCGAAGGAGTAGATGGTCTGGTTGGCGTCACCGACCACGGTGAGGTCGTCGCGCTCGCCCAGCCAGGCGTCGAGCAGGCGTTGCTGTAGCGGGGTGACGTCCTGGTACTCGTCGACGACGAAGCAGCGGTAGCGGTCGCGGAACTCCTCCGCCACCGCGCGATGTTCCTCCAGCGCCGCGATCGTGTGCAGCAGGAGATCGTCGAAGTCGAGCAGCCGCGCGGAGTTCTTCAGCTCCTCGTACTGCCGGTAGACGGCGGCGACCCGGGTGGGCGGCTCGGGTGTGTCCCGCTGCCGCCGCGCGGCCGCGGCCGGGTAGTCGTCCGGCACGATCAGCGACGCTTTCGCCCACTCGATCTCGCCGGCGAGGTCACGCAGTACCTCGACCTCGGTGCTCAGGCCGGTGCGGTGTGCGGCCTGGCCGATCAGGCGCAGCTTGTTGTTCTCGATGAGGTCCCACTGCGGTCCGCCGACCACCCGGGGCCAGAAGTACCGCAGCTGGCGCAGCGCGGCGGCGTGGAAGGTGCGGGCCTGGGCTCCCTCGACCCCGAGTGCCCGCAGCCGGCTGCGCAGCTCGCCGGCGGCCCGGGAGGTGAAGGTGACGGCGAGGACCTGGCCGGCGGCGACGTGGCCACCTCGGACCAGGTGAGCGATGCGGTGGGTGATCGTGCGGGTCTTGCCGGTGCCGGCTCCGGCCAGCACACACACCGGGCCCCTGGGCGCGGTGGCTGCCGCCCGCTGCTCCGGGTCCAGTCCGTCCAGCAGGCCGGTGTCGGTTCGGGAGTCGGCTGCGGTACGCACGTCGCGCATCCTCGCAGATGGCTCGGACAGCCATGCCCGTATCCTGGTCGATATGGCCGGGAAGCAGGACAAGGAAGCCCTCAAGCAGGCGAAGAAGGAGCGGCGCGCCGCGAGCAAGGCTCGCCGTGGCCAGCTGTTCCAGGCGTTCAAGATGCAGCGCAAGGAGGACAAGGCGCTCATCCCGTGGATGGTCGGCGCCATCCTCGTCGTCGCCGGAGCCTTCTTCGGGGTCGGCTTCCTCTTCGACATGCAGTGGATCCTGCTGCCGATCGGCGTCCTGTTCGGCGTGCTGGCAGCCATGATCATCTTCGGCCGTCGCGTGCAGAAGACCGTCTACACGAAGGCGGACGGACAGCCTGGAGCCGCCGCCTGGGCGCTGGACAACCTGCGGGGTCGCTGGCGGGTCACGCAGACCGTCGCGGCCACGACGCACCTCGACGCCGTGCACCGCGTGCTGGGCGGTCCCGGGGTGATCCTGGTGGCGGAAGGCGCCCCGCACCGCGTCAAGGGCCTGATCACGCAGGAGAAGAAGCGGGTCGCCCGGCTCGTCGGCGAGACCCCGATCTACGACGTCATCATCGGCAACGACGAGGGCCAGGTCCCGCTGCGCAAGCTGCAGAGCCACCTGATGCGCCTGCCCCGCAACCTCAAGCCCGCCCAGGTCGACGCCCTGGAGGCCAAGCTGGCCGCCCTCGGCAACCGCGGCGCCGCCATGCCCAAGGGCCCAATGCCCCAGGGCGCAAAGATGCGCAACGTCCAGCGCACGATCCGCCGCCGCTGACCCACCCTCCCAAGCGCGAGCAAGGGAGCTTTGCTAGCGAAGTAGGGAAGCAAAGCTCCCTTGATTCAGCACGCGCCGGAAAGTGTCGGTGGGTGACGTCATGCTGACGGTGTGCCACGAAGACCTATTTACTCGAGCGAGACGCTCAGAAGCCTGTTCCCGGGAGGCGTAGCTCCCCGGGCGAGACTTGTTGCCCTGGGCATGTCGCACTCCATGATCTCCCGCCTGTGCCGGCCGAGCGGCCCATGGCGTCGGCTCATCCCAGGGGTCGTCCTGCTCAGCAACGGGACTCCGACTCGCTCCGAACTCAACCTGGCGGCGCTCGCCCACGCCGGCGAGGGCGCCATGCTCACCGGCATCGCCGCCGCCCGGCTCCACGGGCTCCGCCGGCTGCCCGCCGACAACCGGGTTCACGTCCTCCTACCGCACAGCCGCCGGGTCGCCACCCGCGGCTTCGCCGTCATCGAGCGCACCATCTACCCGCCCGACCCCGCCGTCATCGACGGCGTCCCTGTCGCACCGCTGGCCAGAGCCCTCATCGACGCGGCCCACCGGATGGAACGCCTCGACGACATCCGCGCCATGATCGCCGAGGCCGTTCAACGCGGGCTGTGCGAGCCCGCTGACCTGCGCAAGGAGCTGGAGCAGGGAACCACCATCGGTTCGGCGCTGCCCCGCCGGGTGATCAGCGAGATGGAGCGGGGAATCCGGTCCGCGGCCGAGGCCTGGGCCGTGCCCGTCGTCCGCCGCGCGAAGCTGCCCGCGCCGCAGTGGAACGTCGAGATCCGCGACGCGAACGGCAAGTCTCTCGGCATCACCGACGCGTACTGGGAGGAAGTCGCACTCGCGCTCGAGGTCGATTCGCTCGACTGGCACCTCAACCCGGAGGGCTACGAGCGGACGATGCGCAAACACACGGCCATGGCGGCGGCCGGCATCCTGGTCGTGCACATCCTGCCGAAGCAACTGCGCAACGACCCGCTCGGCGTCATCCGCGCCCTGCGTGCCGCGTACCAGCAGGCGGCAGGCCGCCCACCTCCGCCGGTCCACGCCCGCCCCTGGCGCCGCGCCGCCTGACCCCGAGCCGCGAGCAAGGGAGCTTTGCTAGCGAAGAAGGGAAGCAAAGCTCCCCTGCTCGCGCTTCGGGAGGTGACGTGGTCAGCGCATGCGGATGACGACGGTGCGGGTGGCGCGGTCGAGGAGGCTGCGGCCGTCCGCGTTGCGGACGGCGGCGGGGATGATCACAAAGGTCAGCACGCCACGAACCACCGCACGCCACAGCCCCACCATGACGCCGCCGTCCAGCCGCGCCACCCGGATCCCCACGACGGCCATTCCCGGTGTGAAGCTGAACAGCGCCACGGGAATCATGGTGATCGCCGCCCAGGTGACGACGCTCCACAGGTTGAAGGTCTGCATGACCTCGGGCTGGTCGAACTTCGGCGGGTAGAACAACGAGGTCACCAGCGAGGCGAGCACCAGGTCGACCAGCAGCCCCAGCAGCCGGCGACCGCCAGCCGCGATCGCGCCGACCCCGGACTCGGGAAGGCCGAACCGCTCCCCGCGCCAACGGTCCGCTCGCGCGTCGCCCTCCTGCTCACGCGTTCCGGGCAGCCACTCACCGGTCCATCTAGCCACCCGTCCAGGGTATGCCGCTGGCGCGCGACCCGTTCGCCCTGGTCGACTGTCCGCCGACGGACGACCCGTTAACACCCGCGAAACATACGGGTGACGGTCGGGCAACACCGCGCTCTTAGCGTGACCGAACAGCCTAACGCGCGCCAGGTCATGCCGCGGAGAACGAACACGAAGGAGTTACCGAGGGTGTCCACTACTCCAGACGATGTCCAGCGCATCATCGCCGACGAGGACGTTCAGTTCGTCGACGTCAGGTTCTGCGACCTGCCGGGCGTGATGCAGCACTTCACCCTCCCTGCGAAGGCCTTCGACAACGATGCCTTCGAGGAGGGTCTGGCTTTCGACGGCTCCTCGGTGCGCGGGTTCCAGTCGATTCACGAGTCCGACATGCTCCTGCTGCCGGACGCCGCGACGGCCCGGATCGACCCGTTCCGCAAGCAGAAGACGCTGTCGATCAACTTCTTCGTGCACGACCCGTTCACGCGTGAGCCCTACAGCCGCGACCCGCGCAACATCGCCCGCAAGGCCGAGCAGTACATCACCGAGTCGGGTGTCGCCGACACGGCGTACTTCGGCCCGGAGGCCGAGTTCTACATCTTCGACTCGATCCGCTTCGACTCCGCCGAGAACGGTTCGTTCCACGAGATCGACTCGGTCGAGGGCTGGTGGAACACCGGTGCCGACGAGGAGGGCGGCAACCGCGGTTACAAGACCAAGTTCAAGGGCGGCTACTTCCCGGTGCCGCCGGTCGACCACTTCGCCGACCTGCGGGACGAGATCTCCCTGAACCTGATGGGTTCGGGCTTCGAACTCGAGCGCGCGCACCACGAAGTGGGTACCGCGGGCCAGACCGAGATCAACTACAAGTTCAACACGCTCCTGCACGCCGCGGACGACCTGCAGCTGTTCAAGTACATCGTGAAGAACACCGTGTGGGGCGCGGGCAAGACTGCGACGTTCATGCCGAAGCCGCTGTTCGGTGACAACGGCTCGGGCATGCACTGCCACCAGTCGCTGTGGAAGGACGGCGCGCCGCTCTTCCACGACGAGTCCGGCTACGCCGGTCTGTCCGACACCGCGCGGCACTACATCGGCGGTCTGCTGACGCACGCGCCCAGCCTGCTGGCGTTCACGAACCCGACGATCAACTCGTACCACCGCCTGGTTCCGGGCTACGAGGCGCCGGTGAGCCTGGTGTACTCGCAGCGCAACCGGTCGGCCTGTGTTCGCATCCCGATCACCGGCAACAACCCGAAGGCCAAGCGCGTCGAGTTCCGCTGCCCGGACTCGTCGGGCAACCCGTACCTGGCGTTCGCCGCGATGACGATGGCCGGCCTCGACGGCATCAAGAACAAGATCGAGCCGCCGGAGCCGATTGACAAGGACCTGTACGAGCTGCCGCCCGAGGAGGCCAAGGACGTCAAGCTCGTCCCTGGTGATCTGGGCACCGTGCTCGACACGCTGGAGGCCGACCACGACTACCTGCTCGAGGGCGGCGTGTTCACCCCGGACGTCATCGAGACCTGGATCGCGTTCAAGCGGGAGCACGAGATCGACCCGCTGCGCCTGCGGCCGCACCCGTACGAGTTCGCGCTCTACTACGACGTGTAAGGGTTGCGTACGGCCACAGTGGCCTGACCCGCGTTAGCGCAGGTCAGGTCCCCAGGCCCCTGAATCAAAGATCATGGCCCGCCACCGATCTCGCTGGCGGGCCATGGTTATTCCTACCGCACCCCAAACAACGGCCGACGTACTGAAATGAGTCAGTAACCGCTACCCTCCGAACATCCCCAATCGCCGCGAACCATCCGCCCGGTCGCCGCGTACCATGATGGAGGGGCCGTTGCCGAAGGTGCCTGACGCTCGCAGACCCAGCCGTGCGGCAGTCAACGTGCTGCGGACGCTCCTGGAGCGACACAATCACATCGTCCAAGAGGTGGACGGCCAGAACGACTTCGGTGAGGACCAGCACGTCACGTTCACCGAGGACGGCGAGGTCACCGGCGACGTGGTCAAGATCCAGGTCAAGGGCGGTCGTTCATGGCGCCGGGCCGGCGGGTACGCCGTGCCGGTCGGTGACCACGGCAGCACCTGGGCAGATGGCAACATCCCGGTGCTCTGTGTTGTGCACGACCCGGATACCGACGGTCTCTACTGGGCCAATGCCACCAAGCAACTGCTGGCGGCGAGGCGTGACGGCAAGGTGCTCAAGACGATCACCATCAGCCGGGACCAGCAGTTGGACGACGGGTCCATGGCGGACTTCGTCGCCAAGGTCAGAGGTTACCTGGGCCGCTACCGCGGCAACCGGACCATCCAGGCCCAGTTGGGCGAAATGGCGGGCGTAGAATTCGGCCCGTCGGACATCGTGCAACACTATGTGAACGTGCACGGCGAAGATCTGATCTTCTGGCAGCGCCGTGGTGAGGGGTTCGCAACCCTGCTCCACAGCGATCTCGACTGGCATCCGGAGCACATCGGTCCTGAGCATCTCCATCTCGATGGTCTACCGGACCTGTTTCCTGGCACGCCTGTAGTGGCGAACACAATATTGGACATGGCCGAGGCGATGTGGCTGGCGGCCTGCTTCGACGCGGCTCGGTGGGCTCGCGAACCCGCCGCCGGCGATCCGCCACTTCGAACCAACCTCGATGCACGTGACAATTACGTGGCAAGACGGGTTGCACACCGTCTCTGGGTCGAACCCGACGCGTTGCCCCGGTCGATCCAGAAGCTTCGTACCGAAACCGCGACCGACCACAGCCTGGCTACCACCGCCACGGAGTTGGAGTCGGATGCCGAGGCATATGCCGAAGCACTCTCGAAACCGTGGCACGACATGTCGGACAAGGGACGTCAGCTCGTCACATTCTACCTGATCAAAGAAGTACACGTAGGTGCGCCTGCGCTGCCGATCGACGAGCAGTTCCGGATCGTCTGGCGATGCCCGCGGCCTACGGCGGAATACGGTTTTGACGCGCGGGTCGGAAAACCGAGTACTCGCATGTCGTCAAACCGGGAGATCGTAATGGCCTACATGCTCAGGCCGGGAGACAGGATCTACTGGCTGAGCAGGCACGGGAACGAACGCGGCCGAGACGTGTCGGCCGTGTGGGATTCCGAGGACACTCCCGGAACCGTCTGCGTGCTTTTCGATCAGCTGATGCTGGGAGACACCTTCTGGCCGCAGGAGCGATTCGCCCGGAAGGTGTTCACCAAGCCGCGATGACGGCGCAGCTTGCGGTGCCGGCGATCAGTCAGCAATCACGTAGCTCTGCTTCCGGACTCGCTGAGCAGTTGCACAGGAGCGCGGCTCTGATTTTGCTGGAACGCAGGTCAGAGCGCTGTTCCGGTCATGGATGACCCGCACGCGGCCAGCATCGCGTTGATCGCGTCGCGGTCAACTGCGGCCGGATCGAACCCCTCGCCAAGCCACTCCAGGCGGTCGTCGTGTTCCGGATGGGCGGGGTCGGCGACCGCTTCCAGGAGATCCAGGTAGCCCCAGACACCACCGCTGTCCTCAGGCGGCCCGGCTCGCCCGGCATCCAGGCACACCACCGTCGGTTCACCACGCATCGGCTCGGTGGCTTCCACGACGATGTCGTGTACCCAGTCATCCCCGAAGTCGTAGGTGTAACGCAGCCGGCTGCTCTTGCGGGGAGCGAGCTCGGCCAGCGTCACAGCGCGTTCGTCCAACGCACCCTCCAACGGCTCGTAGGTCATGGCGGCGTAGCGCCTGCCCTTCGCCTCGAACGCATGCAGATGGCAATCCTCCCAGCCGAACGCGACCTGGATAACACGATGCAGCACGTCCAGTGTCGTGTCACCGGGCAACGACAGGCGTCGCCAAATCATCGGTTCACTGCCCGCGATACTGACCTTGATCCGGTAGGTCTTGTGACTCGGCGGCCGCCCAGCGACCGCCGCGGAATCACCGCCGAGCCCGTTCAGCGCGCGCCGGTAAGCCTCCGGATCGAACGGCTCATGCCGCACCACGGTGGGATGCATATGCTCAACCATCACACCCATCAGTTCATGCAGCACATCGTGCCGGTCCGTCCCCTGCCCGCGCAGCCGACGCGCGGCCCGCCACGCCTCGGGTGGATCGTCAGCCCACAGCTGGTTCGCAATCACCTCGTGCATCGCCAGGTGCAGGCGAGGATTGACACCGTCAATCTCACCATCCCAGGCCGGGTCCGCCAGCGCATCATGGTATTCAGGATGTTCGCCCTCGATGAGCAGACGACGCTCGTCCGGATCGGCTGGGTTGAGTCTCGGGTAATCCTCGCCGCGAATAGTCGTGCCGTAATAGGGCATGACGAACATACGGCGGTCCAGAACCTCCTGGATCTCGTCCACAGACGCCTGCGGCGGCAGATCTTCGAGGTAGGCCGCCACGTCGACGCCGTGTTCCGGAAGTTTCATCTCTAACGGCGAGGCGGACACACCTGGACGCTCGCGGCGTGTTCCGGTCTTCCGCGCCCTATTACCGGGCTTTCGCTTCCGTCCCTTGCTAACGGGGCTCATCCACCCATGATGGCACTCCACTAGGTGGTGCCGATGTTCGCGTGCGACCGTGGCGCCGGGCACCCATGACCTGCACCCTGTCCCCTGCCCGACACAGATCCGGACGGGCGGGTGGGCTGTTCTTCGGCACGGACGATACGGCGATCCGCAGGGCCACCCCGGTTCCTGTATAGCAACTTCAGCTCAGTGTGACCGCAGCTGCTGACTCACGCGGTCCTACTCGGATGTCGAGAGAATCTTGAGATCCATCCCCGCGCGTTCGAAGTGGCCGCGCGGGTCGTCGACCAGCTTGCGCCGCCGCAGATCCATCAGCCCCAGCGTGCAGTCGATCTCGGCGGCGACGGTGCCGTCCACCTTGGTGATCACCGAGCGCATGTGGAAAATCTTGCCCTCGCCGAAGGTGGTGTCGCAGCTGACGTCCACGACGTCGCCGCCCCGCAGCTCCCTGCGGTAGCGGATGTGCGACTCGAGCAGGACCGGCCCGAGCCCGGTCTCCTCCAAGCCGTAGCCGCCGGCCTTCTCGACCAGCTCCAGCCGGGACACTTCCCCGTACGAGTGGTAGACGGCGTGGTTCAGGTGGCCGAGGGTGTCCAGCTCGTAATGCCGCACCTTGATCCGCACCTGGAACGGTTCACGATCACTCACGTCCCCCACTCTAGGTGCCCGCCGCCGCGCCGCCGCCAAAGTGAGAGCAAGGGAGCTTTACTACCCTTCTTCGGTAGCAAAGCTCCCTTGCTCCCTCATGGGTGGGCTGGGTCGGCGTAGAAGAGGCGCTCGACCACGGCGTGGGCGCGGCGGGTGGTACGGCGGTAGGCGTCGAGGAACTCCCCCGGATCGTCGTCGGCGGGGTGACCCAGGACCCGCGCCACGGCAGCCAGCTCCCGGCCCGACCCGGGCACCTGGTCGTGGGACTTCCCCCGCACCAGCATCGTGGCGTTGCGCACCCGGGTCGCCAGCGACCACGCCTCGCACAGCGTATCGACGTCACCGGCGTCAGCCAGGCCGGTGTCGACCAGCGCCGCCAGCGCACCGGTGGTCGAGGTGGTGCGCAGTTGCGGATACTCGTGGGCGTACCGCAGCTGCATCAGCTGCGCCGTCCACTCGATGTCGGCCAGCCCGCCGCGGCCCAACTTGGTGTGGGTGGTGGGGTCGGCACCCTTCGGCATCCTCTCCGTGTCGACCCGGGCCTTGATCCGGCGCACCTCACGCACCCGGCCGGCGTCGAGGCCGCCCTCCGGGTAGCGGATGGGCGCGATCATCTCGACGAACCGGTCCCCCAGATCCCCGTCCCCGGCGACGAACCGCGCCCGCAGCAGCGCCTGCGCCTCCCACACCTCACCCCAGCGCTGGTAGTAGGCCCGGTAGGACTCGAACGTCCGCACCAGCGGACCGTTGCGCCCCTCGGGCCGAAGGTTCGCGTCCACCTCCAGCGCGGGGTCCTGGCTCGGCGCCCCCAGCATCTGCCGCACGTTCTCGGCGACACCGGACGCGAACTTGACGGCGTCGTGATCGGACACGCCGTCCCGGGGCTCACAGACGAACAGAACGTCGGCGTCGGATCCGTACCCGAGTTCCTCGCCGCCGAGTTTGCCCATCCCGATGACCGCGATGGCGGCGGGCTCGGCACCGGTGTCGGCCACCCGCTTGCGCACGGCGGCAGCCAGCGCCCCCTGCAGGACCGCCGCCCACACGCTCGACAGTGCTGCGCACACGGTGGGCACGTCGAGCAGCCCGAGCAGGTCGGCGCACGCCACCCGCAACAACTCGTGCCGGCGCAACGACCGCGCGGCCGCGACCGCGGCGGTGAGCCCTGGCTGGCGCCGCACGGTCGCCCGCAGCGACGTCGCCACCTCCCGGGGCGACTTGCCCGCCAGCCGGTCCGGGTCGCCGAGCAACTGCAGCACCTCGGGCGCGCGCACCAGCAGGTCGGGCACGAGTTTCGAGGTACCCAGCAGGAACGCGAGCCGCTCGACGACGGCACCCTCGTCGCGGAGCACCCGCAGGTACCACGGTGTGTCGGCAAGTGCCTCCGACACCTTCCGGTAGGCGAGCAGCCCCCTGTCCGGGTCCGGTGTGTCGGCGAACAGGTCGAGCAACACCGGCAACAACGCCTGCTGGATGGACGCCCGCCGGGACACCCCCGAGGTCAGCGCCTTGATGTGCTGCAGCGCGCCGTCCGGGGCGGCGTAGCCGAGTGCGTTGAGCCTGCTGGCGGCCTGTTCGGTCGTGAGCCGCAGCGCGGCGGTCGGCACCCTGGCGACGGCGTCGAGCAACGGCCGGTAGAACAGCTTCTCGTGCAGCCGGCGGATGCGCTGGACGTGGCGCCGGAACTCGGCCTGCAGGATCTCCGCTTCCGGCCGACCGCGCACCGGCCGGATGTCGCAGGCCCTGGCCAGCGACCGGAGCTCGGCGGTGTCACTGTCCTCGGGAAACAGGTGCGTGCGCCGCAGCCGCCGCAGCTGGAGCCTGTGCTCGATCGTGCGCAGGAACTCGTAGGACGCGCTGAGCTCGGCGGCGTCGGCACGGCCGACATAGCCGCCGGCTCCCAGCGCGGTCAGCGCCTCCATGGTCGATCCCGACCGCAATGCCGTGTCCGCCCGGCCGTGGACGAGCTGCAGCAGCTGAACCGCGAACTCCACGTCGCGCAGCCCGCCGCGGCCCAGCTTCAGCTCCCGCTCGACGAGCTCGGGAGGCAGGTGGCCCTCCACCTTGCGGCGCATCCGCTGGACGTCGGGTACGAAGTTCTCCCGCTCCGCCGCGGCCCACACCATCGGCCCGACCAGCTCGGTGTACTGACGGCCGAGTTCGGCGTCGCCCGCGATCGGCCGCGCCTTCAGCAGCGCCTGGAACTCCCAGGTGCGTGCCCAACGGCGGTAGTAACCCGCGTGCCCGTCGAGGGTCCGGACGAGCGCGCCGGCCTTGCCCTCGGGACGCAGTGCGGCATCGACTTCGAAGCACGCCGTGCCGACCACGTTCATCATCGAGGTCGCCATGCGAGTGGCCACCTGAAGATCGCCGTCGCCGACGAAGATGACATCCACGTCGCTGACGTAGTTCAGCTCGCGGCCACCGCACTTGCCCATCGCGATCACGGCGAGCCGCGCCTCGGCCGAGGAGGAGACCTCCCGTTCGGCGACGACGAGCCCCGCTCGCAGGGCCGCTTCGGCGAGGGTGGTGAGACGACCGGCGATCTCGGTGTAGGGAAGCGGTTCGAGGGAGGGTTCGACGACGTGGCCGAGATCGGCGGCCGCGATCTCCATGAGCAGGCCGCGGTAGGCGGTCCGGAGCCGCTGCGTGGCCGGACCGGTGCTGTCCTCGGCCGTCACGGCCTCACGCAGGGTCTCGGTGTAGTGGTCCGGCACCTGGCCGTCGCCGTCGAGGTGGCGCCACCTGCCGGGGCCGCCGACCAGGTAGTCGCCAAGGGCGGTGGACGTGCCCAGAACGGCGAGCAGACGGCCGCGAAGGCCAGCGTTCTGCCGCAGCTCGGCGTCGAGCTCGGCCCAGCCGGCTGGATCGGCTTCCCTGAGCCGGTCGACGCCGTGCAGGGCGAGGTCGGGGTCGGGGGTGCGGGACAGGGCGATCAGCAGGTCGGCGACGCCGTCGGCGGGGCCCGTCTGTGACCACCAGCCGGCGTCGCGCAGCTGTTGTGCGGCACGGTCGTCGGTGAGGCCGAACCGCGCGACTGAGGCCGTCGGCCGGGATCGCTCAACCATCACGCCTCACCGTAGCCGCCTCCCTCTCGCCGCGCCGCAGCTGGGAGCAAGGGAGCTTTACTAGCGAAGAAGGGTAGTAAAGCTCCCTTGCTCTCACTTCGGGTGCGGGTCAGGCCAGGGGGAGGGAGCGGCGGGGGTCCGGGGGCGGGGTGATCTTGCCGGCGGCCAGCTGGACGAAGCGGGCCGCGAAGGGCTGCCAGGTTTCGGCCATGTCGGCGTGGACCTTGGTGAGGGTGTCGGAGTCCAGCGCTCCGGGGCGGGCGAACTCGGCGAGAGCCGGCTCTTCGGCTGCCCAGCGCTGAACCACCTCCGTGGTCGTCTCGATGTGGAACTGCACGCCGTAGACGCAGCGGTTCAGCCGGAACGCCTGGTTGGGGTACAGCGGAGCGGACGCGAGCAGTTCGGCACCGGGCGGCAGCCGCGTGATGGAGTCCTGGTGGAAGTGCATGACGTCCGGCACCAGCGGCAGGTCGGCGAACAGCGGGTCGGTCCACGCGACGTCCTTCTTGGACACGAGCGAGCCACCCACCTCGGGACCGCTGTCGCCCCTGGCCACGTCACCGCCGGTCGCCACCGCCAGCAGCTGGGCCCCGAGGCAGATGCCTAGGGTCGGCAGTGACGCGGTCGTCGCGACGGCGAGCAGGCGGCGGACGTCACGCAGCCACGGGTGGTTGCCGTCGTCCTCGGCGTCCATCCCACCGCCGAGGCACACCAGGCCGGCGTAACCGTCGAGCGAGCCGGGCAGGTCGTCGCTCGGCGGAAGCCGGATGTCGAGTTCGGCGCCCGCCCCCACGAGCCAGTCACCGAGCGGGCCGACCGGGTCGGTGACGTCGGGCTGGATGACGAGCAGACGTGTCGCGGACATACGTCCACGGTAGGGCCATTCGTCGGCAGCCGGAGCGGCGGCCGCTGCTTAGGCTGAGCCGATGCACAGAACACGGTGGATCTCGGCGATCTGCACGACGGCGGCGATTGCCGCACTCCTCGCACCGCCCGCGCAGGCCGCGCAACCGGACGAGGAAACACTTCAACTGACCAGCGCCCCGGCCATCACCGCGCCACCCGGCCAGCTGGTGACCCCGTACGTCGTGGTCACCGGTACCGGGCGGCTGCGGGCGTGGCTGGCCGAGCACGCCATCCGCCGCGCGGGCGGCACGGTGGTGTCGGCATACCCGCAGATCGGTGTGCTGGTGGCGTTCTCACCCGACGACGGGTTCGCGGACCGGCTCCGCCAGGCCCGCGGCATCGACTCCGTCGGCGCGACCCGCACCGCGAAGGTCCCTGTCGAGTTCTTCGCTCCGCGCCGCGACGTCCAGTACACCGGGCCGGGCTCGCCAGGCAGTGGTGACGTGCCGCCCGAGGGCACCGCGTGGGACGTTCCGGCGATCGGCGTCGACAAAGCGCACCAGACCAGTACCGGCAGCAGGCACGTCACCGTCGGCGTACTGGACACCGGGGTCGACGACACCCACCCCGACCTCACCCGGGCCGTCGACCGCAGGCAATCCGTGTCCTGCCTGTCCGGCTGGGCCGACCGCAGCCCGGGTGCGTGGCGGCCGTCGCTGGACGGCCACGGCACGCACGTGGCCGGAACGATCGCCGCGGCTCGCAACGGCGCCGGCGTGCTGGGCATCGCACCGGACGTCCGCCTCGCCGCGGTCAAGCTGGCTGAGCGGGACGACACCGAGACCGCCGACGCGGTGGTGTGCGGTTTCGTCTGGGCCGCGGAACACGGCTTCCAGATCACCAGCAACAGCTACCGGACGATGCCGTGGTACTACAACTGCCCCAGCCACCCGGACCAGGCTGCCATCACCACGGCGATCGGACGCGCCGTCGCCTACGCGCAGCGACGTGACGTGCTGGTGGTGGCATCTGCCGGCAACGCCGGGATCGACCTCACCAAACGCTCGGTGGACACCGAGAGCCCACGGGACAGCACGCCGGTCCGTCGGGAGATCGACAACAGCTGTATCCGCCTGCCCCACGAGCTCCCTGGCGTCGTCGGTTCGGGCGCCGTGGACGAGAAGCTGCAGAAGGCCAGCTTCTCCAACTACGCGGTTGGCCCGGTCGCGGTCGGTGCTCCGGGCGTGCGGGTGTGGTCGACGTGGCCGAACGGTCAGTACCGGGCTGCCAGCGGAACCTCCATGGCTGCGCCGCACACGTCGGGCGTCGCCGCCCTGATCGTCAGCAGGCACCCATTCTGGTCCGCCGAGCGCATCAAGCGTGAACTGTTCGCCGACGCGACGCCATTGCCCTGTCCCGAGGTCTATGACCCGGATGGCGACGGCAAGCCGAACGCGACCTGCACGGTCAGCGGCAAGCAGACCAGCTTCTACGGACACGGTCTCGTGAACGCCGCCGCCGCGGTGCGCTGATAAACAGAAGAAGGCCCCCAACCGGCTGGTTGGGGGCCTTCTCCGAAGTTGATTTCGGCGGTGTCCTACTCTCCCACACCCCTTCGAGTGCAGTACCATCGGCGCTGGTGGGCTTAGCTTCCGG
>NZ_SFCC01000026.1 GCF_004214935.1 Amycolatopsis suaedae | reverse complement strand
AACAACAATCCCAGGTCAGAGGGCATCTGCGTGTCTACGACACGATCAATTCGTCATCATCATCGGTGGATCCAGGTTCTTCGCTAGTAAAGCTCCCTTGCTCACGCCCGGCGCCCGACTTTGCCGGGGTCCTGACGTGAGACGTGGTGAAGGTGGCCTTCACGAGCTTGCGCGGCCTCACCAGTCACATGCGGCCCAGCGGCCCCAGTCGCCACCACGAAAGAGATCCAGCAAAGTCCCCCAATGTGGCATTGGGGAACTTGAACTCCCCCAATGCCACATTGGGGGCGCACAGCACCCGAACCCTGCCGCGGCCCTGACGTCTCACGTAATGAAGGGGACCTTCACGAGCTTCAGGCGTCGCCGCCGGGGCGCCAGAGGACGTCACCGTCCGGGTTGGCGACCCTGGCCAGGATGAACAGCAGGTCGGACAGCCGGTTCAGGTACTTCACCGCGAGCGCGTTCGTGTGCTCCTCGTCGGCCTCCACCAGGGCCCAGCCCGCCCGTTCGGCCCGCCGGGCGACGGTCCGCGCCTGGTGCAGGAACGCGGCCCCGGCCGTCCCGCCGGGCAGGATGAACGAGGTCAGCTTCGGCAGCCGCTCGTTGAACTCGTCGCACCAGGCCTCCAACCGCTCGATGTAGCGCTCGGTGATGCGCAGCGGCGGGTACGGCGGGTCGGGGACCACCGGGGCACACAGGTCGGCGCCGACGTCGAACAGGTCGTTCTGTACCGCCCGCAGGACAACGGCGACGTCCTCGGCCAGCCCGCCGGCGGCCAGCGCCACGCCGATGACCGAGTTGGTCTCGTCGACGTCGGCGTAGGCGGCCAGCCGGGGATCGGTCTTGGGCACCCTCGACCCGTCCCCGAGCGCGGTGGTGCCGCTGTCGCCGACCCTGGTGTACACGCGGTTGATCCGAACGACCATGCCCTCACACTAACCGTTTCCGACGAAGCGATTCGCCGCCGACTCACCCAGCGTGACGGCCTTGCGGTTGTCCTCGATCGGGCTGGCCTTGACGCCGGGGAACAGGATGAAGTCCACGACCCGCCCGGACACCCCGCCGGTCTTCGGGTTCGGGTCGATGCCGAGCTGCTGGGCGAGCTTGTACGAGCCTTCGCCGATCATGTTGACCGGCCCGGAGTCGCCGACGACGGCGTAGGCGACTCGGTTGCCGTAGACCACGGCGGCCACCGTGCCGCCGGTGATGTTGTGGTTGTTGAAGTTCCACGTGCTGTTCGCGCTCGGCACGACGATGAACGGCAGCGCGGCCGAGTTCAGGTGCTTGCCGTCGGACTGCTGCCAGTGCGTCTCCGGCTGGAACCAGGGGTCGGTGTTCTTGTTGCACTGCGCGGTGACCTGACCGTCGCAGTCGATGTCGAAGTCCGACTTCCAGTGCACGGCCGAGCCGGTCGAGCACACCGGGATGGTCCTCGCCCCGCCCGAGTCCTCGGAGAACTTGCCGTTGGAGATCTGCTTGGCGCAGCTGGCGGCCCGGCGCAGCTGGTCTGCGCTCGGTCCGGCGGCGACGGCGGGCGGGGCCAGCAGCGTGGTGGCGGCGATGGCGCAGACGGCGAGCAAGGCACGCTTCGGCATGTCGATCTCCTTCGTTGGAGCCCTCCAGTTGGTCAGTTGATAACAGGCTTCCCTATTTCCGGACAGCCGCCGTTCCGGCGGGACCTGCCCGGAGGCGCCAAGTGCCTTCCCGGCAGAATTGGCCGCCATGAGCGAGCACTTCAACGTGCACGGCGGCGCGCGGCTGGTCGGCGAGGTCGACGTGGTCGGCGCCAAGAACAGCGTGCTGAAGCTGATGGCCGCGGCGCTGCTGGCCGAAGGCACCACCACGATCACCAACTGCCCGCAGATCCTCGACGTCCCGCTGATGGCCGACGTGCTGCGCAGCGTCGGCTGCACGGTCGAGCTGGACGCCGACGTCGCCACCATCACCACCCCGGCCGAGCTGTCCCACCGGGCCGACTCGGCGGCGATGGGCAAGTTGCGTGCGTCGGTGTGCGTGCTCGGCCCACTGGTGGGACGGCTGCGCAAGGCCGTCGTCGCGCTGCCCGGCGGCGACGCCATCGGCCAGCGCCCGCTGGACATGCACCAGAACGGCCTGCGCAAGCTGGGCGCGACCAGCACGATCGAGCACGGCTGTGTCGTCGCCGAAGCTGAGGGCTTGCACGGGGCGCAGATCTGGCTGGACTTCCCCAGCGTCGGCGCCACGGAGAACATCCTGATGGCGGCCGTGCTCGCCGAGGGCACCACCGTGATCGACAACGCCGCCCGCGAGCCGGAGCTGGTCGACATCTGCACGATGCTGACCGAGATGGGCGCCAAGATCGAGGGCGCGGGGACGTCGACGCTGACCGTGCACGGCGTCGACCGGCTGCACCCCACCGAGCACCGGGTGATCGGTGACCGGATCGTGGGCGCGACGTGGGCGTTCGCCGCCGCCATGACCCGTGGCGACATCACCGTCAACGGTGTCAACCCCCATCACCTGGACCTGGTGCTTGACAAGCTGCGGCTGGCCGGTGCCGAGGTGACCACGTTCGACGACAAGGGCTTCCGCGTGGTGCAGGCCGACCGGCCGACCGCCGTGGACTTCGTGACCCTGCCCTACCCGGGCTTCGCCACCGACCTGCAGCCGTTCGCGGTCGCGCTGTCGGCGGTCGCCGACGGGACGTCGATGATCACCGAGAACGTCTACGAGGCGCGGTTCCGCTTCATCGAGGAGATGGTCCGGCTGTCCGCGGACGCCCGTACCGACGGCCACCACGCCGTCGTGCGGGGCGTGGAGAAGCTGTCGAGCGCGCCGGTGTGGGCCTCGGACATCCGGGCGGGTGCCGGGCTGGTGCTGGCCGGGCTGTGCGCGGACGGCGTCACCGAGGTGTGGGACGTCTTCCACATCGACCGTGGTTACCCGCACTTCGTGGAGAACCTCAACCGGCTCGGCGCGCGGATCGAGCGGGTGGCAGGCGAGCCCGACCGGTCGTGAAATAAAACGTCGTCGCCCGCGGGTTGTCGAGGTCAGTACCGCCGACACGAAAGGGCCGACATGCCGAAGATGACCAGCGAAGAGCGCGAGGCGTTCCTGGCGGAACTGCACGTGGGGGTGGTCGCGGTCGAGCGGCCCGATCGCGCGCCGCTGGCTGTGCCGATCTGGTACGGCTACGAGCCGGGCGGCGACGTGCTGCTGTGGACCGAGCGCGGGTCCGTCAAGGAAAAGCTGATCACCGCCGCGCGGCGGTTCGCCATCACCGCGCAGGTCGAGCAGCCGCCGTACCGCTACGTCACGGCCGAGGGGCCGGTCACCTCCATCGAGCCGGCGACGGACGAGATCGTGCGAGCCATCGCCGTTCGCTACCTCGGTGAGGAAGAGGGCAACGCGTTCACCGACGAGAACTTCGGGTCGACCTCGGTGATCATCCGCATGCGCCCGGAGCGCTGGCTGTCCACGGACTACTCGAAATAACTGCCCTCGCTCCGCTCGGGCGCGGTCGGGCCCCCTGAGTCGGCGTCTTCCCTCCTCGCCCGTCGCTCGCTGCGCGAGCTTTGGGGCTCGTCAGTCCAGACGCCGACGGGCCCGACCGGCGCGGTGCTGGTCGGGCATACGTCTCACGTTCGCTACTCCACGGCCAGGAGCGTCCCGAAGCCGATGAGGGCGCTGCCGGTGACGGCGTCGAGCGTGCGCCGTACCCGGCGGCGCCGCAGCCACTCCCGGACGCGGTGCACGAACACCATCAGCAACAGCAGCCACAGGAAGCCCAGGATGCCGACGGTGTACGCGAGCAGCAGGGCGTCCCAGGTCGTCGTCGTGGCCGGGTTGAGGAACTGCGGCAGCACCGACAGGTAGAGCACGAGCACCTTGGGGTTGGTGACGTTGGACAGGAACCCCTCACGGAACCGGCGGAAGGCACGCCTGCGGTCGCGCGCGGTGTCCTCCGGCGGGGCGTACTCGCCCTTCCACGCGCCGCGCAGCGCCTGGAACCCGAGGTAGCAGAGGTAGGCGACGCCCAGCCAGCGCAGCGTGTGGAACAGCGGCTGCGAGTCGACGATGAGCACGCTGAGGCCGAGCGCCGCGGCGCTGCCCTGCACGAGATTGCCCGCGAGGATGCCCGCGTTGGCCATCAGGGCGCCGCGGAAGCCACCGGCGAGGGCGTTCTTCAGCATGACCATGGTGTCCGGCCCCGGCGCCAGCACGACCAGGACCACGACGACCAGGTAGCTGCCGTACACACTCCACGTCACGCCTAGCGACCCTAACGGGCGACCAGCCCGCGGGGCACGCGGATTTCGGTCACAGACCTCCCGGCGCGCGGTGTGTCCGGTTCCACCCGGCCGGCGATGTTACCCGCGAGTACAATCCCAGGGGACGCCGGGAGGTGCACCAATGCCCTATCCAACGGACCGCGAGCGTGACCGACCCTGGGTGATGCGCACGTACGCCGGGCACTCCTCGGCGGCGGCGTCCAACGAGCTGTACCGCCGCAACCTCGCCAAAGGGCAGACCGGCCTCTCGGTCGCGTTCGACCTGCCCACTCAGACCGGCTACGACCCCGACCACCAGCTCGCCCGCGGCGAGGTCGGCAAGGTCGGCGTGCCGGTGGCCCACCTCGGTGACATGCGCAGGCTGTTCGAGGGCATCCCGCTGGCCGAGGCCAACACCTCGATGACCATCAACGCCCCGGCCATGTGGCTGCTCGCGCTGTACGTGACCGTCGCCGAGGAGCAGGCCCGTGCCGAGGGCCGCGACACCGCCGACCTGCTGGCCACGCTGTCCGGCACCACGCAGAACGACATCATCAAGGAGTACCTGTCCCGCGGCACCTACATCTTCCCGCCGGGCCCCAGCCTGCGGCTGATCACCGACACGATCGCGTGGACCGTGCACCACATGCCGCGCTGGAACCCGATCAACATCTGCAGCTACCACCTGCAGGAGGCCGGTGCGACACCGGTGCAGGAGGTGGCCTACGCGCTGTGCACCGCGATCGCCGTGCTCGACGCCGTCCGTGACTCGGGTCAGGTCGAGCCCGAGCACATGGGCAAGGTGGTCGCGCGCATCTCGTTCTTCGTCAACGCCGGCGTCCGGTTCGTCGAGGAAATGTGCAAGATGCGGGCGTTCAGCGCGCTGTGGGACGAGATCACCCGCGACCGCTACGGCGTGGCGGACCCAAAGGCACGCAGGCTGCGTTACGGCGTCCAGGTCAACTCGCTCGGCCTCACCGAGGCCCAGCCGGAGAACAACGTCCAGCGCATCGTCCTGGAGATGCTCGGCGTCTCGCTGTCGCGTGGCTCGCGGGCGCGCGCCATCCAGCTGCCTGCCTGGAACGAGGCGCTTGGCCTGCCGCGGCCCTGGGACCAGCAGTGGGCGCTGCGGATGCAGCAGGTGCTGGCCTACGAGACCGACCTGCTGGAGTACGAGGACATCTTCGACGGCTCGAAGGTCGTCGAGGCCCGGGTCGGCGAGATCGTCGAGGGCGCCCGTGCCGAGATCGACCGCGTCCAGCAGCTCGGCGGCGCCGTCGCGGCCGTGGAGAGCGGCTACATGAAGTCGCAGCTGGTGACGTCGTTCGCGGAGTACCGCAGGCGGATGGAGTCCGGCGAGCAGATCCTGGTCGGGGTCAACAAGTTCGACACCACCGAGCCCAGCCCGCTGCAGGCCGAGGGGGCGAAGGCGATCCTCACCGTCGACCCGGTCGCGGAGAAGGAGGCCGTCGCCGCCGTCGAGGAGTGGCGCAACAACCGCCGCGACGCAGGCGAGGTCGGGCGCGCGCTGGAGACGCTACGGGCCGTCGCGGGCACCACGGGGAACCTGTTCGACGCCACGCTGGCCTGCGCGCGGGCGGGGGTCACGACGGGTGAGTGGTCGGGCGCGTTGCGGGAGGTGTTCGGCGAGTACCGGGCGCCGACCGGGGTGTCGGCGACCGCGTCCGTCGTGGAGCCGGGCGGGCAGCTGGACCGGGTGCGGGAGCGCGTCCGCGCCACCGGTGACGAGCTGGGCGAACGGCTGCGCATCCTGGTCGGCAAGCCCGGGCTCGACGGCCACTCCAACGGCGCCGAGCAGGTCGCCGTGCGGGCCCGCGACGCCGGCTTCGAGGTGGTCTACCAGGGCATCCGGCTCACGCCGGAGCAGATCGTCGCCGCCGCGGTGCAGGAGGGTGTGCACGTCATCGGGCTGTCCGTGCTGTCCGGCTCGCATCTGGAGGTCGTGCCCGAGGTTGTCGACGGCCTGCGGGCCGCCGGCGCCGCCGACGTGCCGGTGATCGTCGGCGGGATCATCCCGCCGGAGGACGCCGCCCTGCTGACCGACCGCGGGATCGCGCGGGTGTTCACGCCCAAGAACTACGAGCTGACCGAGATCATGGACGAGATCGTCACGGTGATCAGGGAGGCACATGGACTAGTGCCCAGCACCGGAAGTCCGCTGTCCAATTCGCCGGGCCCAGCTTCCCGCTGACGGCGTCGCCGGTCCGCCCGAGTACGGTCCAGTACGAGGACGAACCGGCGCCTTGCCAGCGGCAACCTGTGCTCGCCGACTTGGGCACCGGACCTCCGGTGCAGGACACTAGGCCGGATGGCCTAGAAACGATCACCATCCGGTAACGGAGAGTGGTTGATTTTCAACTTCTTTTGACCCGCTCGTGTGCGCCGCCTACGTTTCGTCCGTAACGAGGGCAAATCGAAAAGGGGTGCGGTCATGGCGCACGGTGAATGGACGCGACGCGATTTCTTCCGCCGCTCGGCTGTGATGGGGGCGGTAGCGGTCGGCGGTCCGACCCTGCTGG
The DNA here is from genome assembly GCF_004214935.1 of Amycolatopsis suaedae. Taxonomy (GTDB): domain Bacteria; phylum Actinomycetota; class Actinomycetes; order Mycobacteriales; family Pseudonocardiaceae; genus Amycolatopsis; species Amycolatopsis suaedae. The sequence goes on along the minus strand of NZ_SFCC01000026.1, from coordinate 51,993 downwards.
CGGCCTGCGAGAGCACGGGCGGAGGCGGGGACACCCTGCAGGCCGCCAAGGATGCCAAGACGATCAAGATCGGCATCGCCAACGAGGCTCCGTACGGCTTCACCGACCAGTCGGGACGGGTCACCGGTGAGGCGCCCGAGGTGGCACGCGCCGTGTTCAAGGCGCTGGGTATCGACAACGCCCAGCCCACCGCCGTTCCGTTCGACCAGCTCATCCCGGCCCTGAACGCCAAGCAGTTCGACGTCGTGTCCGCGGGCATGAACATCACCGCGAAGCGCTGCGAGGCCGCGGCGTTCTCCATCCCGGACTACTCCGCGCTCACCGCTTTGCTGGTGCCCAAGGGCAATCCGCAGCAGATCCTCAAGCTGGAGGACGTCGCGGCCAAGAAGGTCAAGGTCGCCGTGCTGTCGGCCGCGGTGGAGAAGGGCTACCTCACCAGCGCCGGTGTCGCCGAGGACCAGATCCAGACCCTGGACAGCCAGGACAACATGCTCCGGTCCGTTGTGGACGGACGGGTCTACGCCGCCGTGCTGACCGACATCTCGCTCAAGGACCTGGTGAAGAAGAATCCGGGCTCCGCCGTCGAGGTCACGCCGGGCTTCGAGCCGGTGGAGAACGGCAAGCCCGTGGTGTCCGCCGGTGGCTTCGTGTTCCGCAAGGAGGACAACTCGCTGCGCGAGGCGTTCAACGCGGAGCTGAAGAAGCTGCACGAGAGCGGCCAGTGGGTGCAGATCACCGCCCCGTTCGGCTTCACGCAGGCCAACCTGCCCAAGCCGGACGTCACCACCGAGCGGCTCTGCGGCGCGTAGGGCACGGTCGTGCCGGACAACTTCTCCCATGTTTTCTCGTCCATCCTCAGTGGACTGCAGGCGACCGTCTGGGCTGCGGTCGGCGGGATCGCGCTGACGATCGTGCTGGCCTTCGTCGCGGGGCTGGGCCTGCTGGCGCGGTCGAGGATCGTGCGGGGCATCGCCAGGGTGTACGTGGAGGTCTTCCGCGGCACCTCGGAGATGGTGCAGCTGTTCTGGCTGTTCTTCGTGCTGCCCGCGCTGGTCGGGTTCAAGCTGGTGCCGCTGTTCGCGGGCATCCTGGTGCTGGGCCTCAACCATGGTGCCTACGGCGCGGAGATCGTGCGTGGCGCGGTGCGGTCGGTGCCGAAGGCGCAGCACGAGGGCGCGCTGGCGCTGAACTTCACGCCCGCGCAGCGGATGTTCCGGGTGCTGCTGCCGCAGGCCGTCGTGGAGATGATCCCGCCGTTCAACAACCTGTTCATCCAGCTGCTGAAGAGCACCGCGCTGCTGTCGTTCATCACCGCGGGCGAGATCACGCAGCAGGGCGAGCTGCTGCGGCCGGTGTACGGCAGTGACATCGCCTGGATCTACGGCACGGAGCTGGTGTTCTACCTGCTGCTGGCCGTTCTGATCACGCTGGTGATGCGCTGGCTGGAACGGATCACCGCGGCGAGGCTCGGGCGGACGCCGCCGAAGCGCAAGCGGTTGTACAGCGGCGGGAAGGCCCCGGAGTCGGCGGGGGTGTCGGTCTGATGGACTGGGACTGGGAAGCCGCGTTCGACTCACTGCCCACGCTGCTGGAGGGCCTGCTCGTCACGGTCGAGGTGACGGTGCTGGGGTCGCTGCTGGCCTACGTCGCGGGGCTCGTCCTCGCCGTGGTGCGGCAGGCCAGGGTGCCGGTGCTCGATCAGGTGCTGTGGGCGGTGATCGAGTTCATCCGCAGCACGCCGCTGCTGGTGCAGGTGTTCGCGTTCTACTACCTGATCCAGCCCGCGCTGGGAATGAAGCTGTCGCCGTTCGTCACCGGCGTGATCGCGCTCGGCGTGCACTACGCCTGCTACACCTCGGAGGTCTACCGCGCCGGCATCGAGGCCGTCCCGAAGGGACAGTGGGAGGCGGCGACGGCACTGAGCCTGCCGCGCCGTCGCGTGTGGACGGGGATCATCCTGCCGCAGGCGGTGCCGAGGGTGGTTCCGGCGCTGGGCAACTACACGATCTCCATGTTCAAGGAGGTCCCGCTGCTGCTCGGGATCGGTCTGCTCGACGTGTTGAACCGCGCCAAGGAGGTGGGTGCCGAGACCTTCCGGGTCATCGAGCCCTACACCATGGCGGGTGTGTTGTTCCTGCTGGTGAGTCTGCCGGCGTCGATTCTGGTGCGGAGGATGGAGCGTCGTGTCGGCCAACTCTGAGATGATCAGGTTCGACCGTGTGGTCAAGCGCTACGGCGATCACGTCGTGTTGCGGGAGCTGGATTTCACCGTCGCGCCGGGCGAGTTCGTCACGCTGATCGGCCCCAGCGGGTCGGGGAAGACCACGATCCTGCGGCTGCTGATGACGCTGGAACGGATCGACGGCGGGAAGATCTCCGTCGACGGCGAGTGCCTGACCCACATGACCAGGGGCGGCAGGGAAGTCCCCGCCGACGAGAAGCACCAGCGGGCCGTCCGCAAGCGGATCGGCATGGTGTTCCAGCAGTTCAACCTGTTCCCGAACATGCGGGTGCTGCAGAACCTGACCGAGGCTCCGATCCGGACCCTCGGACTGTCCAAAGAGGAAGCCGAGTCCCGCGCGCGGGAGCTGCTGGAGATGGTCGGCCTGTCCGACAAGGCCGACGCCCATCCCACGCAGCTGTCCGGCGGTCAGCAGCAGCGGGTGGCCATCGCCAGGGCGCTGGCGATGCGCCCGGACGTCCTGCTGCTGGACGAGGTGACTTCGGCACTGGACCCCGAGCTGGTCGCCGGGGTTCTCGCGCTGCTGAAGGAGATCGCGTCGACCACGGACATCACCATCCTGTGCGTGACGCACGAGATGGAGTTCGCGCGCAACGTCTCCGACCGGGTGCTGATGTTCGACCAGGGCCAGATCGTCGAGGACGCCCCGCCCGCGAAACTGTTCAGCGAGCCCGAGCACTCGCGTACCCAGGAGTTCCTGCGGGCCGTGCTGGAGCGGGCGTGACGCTGACCGGGAAGCTCGTGCGGCTGCGCGCTCTGGAACCGGCGGATGCCGAGGCGTTGCACCGGTGGAACGAGGATTCGGAGGTCGGCCGGTGGATGATCAACGGCTACCCGACGTCGCTGGCGCAGGTCGTGAAGCGCTGCGAGGAGCGGGCACCCAACACCTACGGTGAGCTGGCCCTGTGTGTCGAGACGCTGGCCGAGAGGCGGCCGATCGGCGTGATCGGGCTGAGCGGGGCGGAGCCGGAGTCCGGCCGGGCCTGGCTGGACGTCTACATCGGCGAGCCGGACTTCCGCGGTGGCGGCTACGGCACGGACGCCGTGCGGGTGCTCTGCCGCTACGGGTTCGACCAGATGCGGTTGCACGGCATCAGCCTGTGGGTCGTCGCGGAGAACACCGGGGCGATCCACGTCTACCGCAAGCTGGGCTTCGTCGAGGAGGGCAGGCAGCGGGAGGCCTTCCGCCGCGACGGCAAGTGGTACGACCAGGTCCTGATGGGCCTGCTGGACGGCGAGTTGGTCGACTGACCGCCCGCGGGCTACCGTCGGGGCATGGGCGAGTACGAACACCTCCTCGTCGAGCACGAGGCCGAGACGGTGACCATCACGATGAACCGGCCGGCCCGGCGCAACTCGCTGTCCGAGGAGCACCTGGCCGAGCTGCTGGCCGCCTTCCGGGCGGCGGGGGAGTCCGACGCCACCGGCGTCGTCCTCGCGGGCGCGGGGCCGGTGTTCTCCGCCGGCCACGACTTCGGTGATGTCGCCGCGCGCGACCTGACCGGGGTACGGCAACTGCTGCGGCTGTGCACCGACGTCATGCAGACCATCCAGAGCGTTCCGCAGGTCGTCCTGGCCAGGGTGCACGGGCTGGCGACGGCCGCGGGCTGTCAGCTGGTGGCTTCCTGTGACCTGGCGGTGGCGGCCGAGTCGGCCGGGTTCGCGCTGCCCGGCGGCAAGGGCGGGTGGTTCTGCCACACCCCGGCGGTGCCGGTGGCCAGGGCCGTCGGGCGCAAGCGGCTGATGGAGCTGGCCCTGACCGGTGACCCGATCGACGCCGCGACGGCGCTGGACTGGGGTCTGGTGAACCGGGTCGTCCCGGACGCCGAGCTGGACACCGCGGTCGCCGCCCTGCTGGAGCGGGCCACGCGGGGCAGCCGCGCCAGCAAGGCGCTGGGCAAGCAGACGCTGTACGCCCAGCTGGACCGGCCGGAGGCCGACGCCTACGCGATCGCGCTGGAGGTCATGGCCGCGGCGTCCCAGCTCCCCGGTGCCCGCGAGGGCATGGCCGCCTTCCTGGAGAAGCGCAAGCCCGACTGGCCGGACTGACGCCCCGGCCCGAGAAGCGCCGGACTATGCCGTGAACGGCAAAGTCCGGGGGTGCTGTGCGCCCCCAATGTGGCATTGGGGGAGTTGAAGTTCCCCAATGCCACATTGGGGGAGTTTGCTGGGTCTCTTTCGTGGTGGCGGCTGGGTCTGCTGGGCCGGGTGTGACTGGTGAGGCCGCAACCGCGGGGCGGGATGTTCGTGAAGGCCACCTTCATCACGTGAGACGACAGAAACTCGGCCTTCACACCGAACACCGGCATCGAGATCACCACACCAGCCCCACCAGTCACACCCGTAAGGCAGCAAGGGCGCTTTACTACCCTTCTTCGCTAGTAAAGCTCCCTTGCTCACACCTGGCGGCCGACTTCGCCGGGGCCCGTCACCGTTCCCGGAGCAGCAGCAGGGTGTAGGCGGCCAGCGTCTGCGCGTCGGTGATGACGCCCTCGCGCACCATCCGCTCGAACTCCGCCCTGGTGAACCACGCGGTCCGCATGTCCTGCTCCTCGACCTCCCGCTGCGGCGGGCCCTCGGTCAGGCCGGTCGCCAGGTAGACCCGGCCCTGCTGGCTGGTCAGGCCGGGCGCGAGGTCGAGACCGCCGATGTCGACCATCGACTCCGCCCGCAGCCCGGTCTCCTCACGCAGTTCGCGTGCGGCCAGCACGGCGGGGTCGACGTCGGCCCGCTCCGGCGCGGTGCCCTGGACGAACTCCCACGCCCGCTTGCCGACCGGGTAGCGGAACTGCTCGACCAGGTGCAGCCGGTCGCCGTCGGCCGGGATGACCAGGGCGAACGTCGGCTTGTCCACCACGCCGTAGATGCCGTCGGAGCCGTCCGCCCTGCGGATGGCGTCCTCCCGCACGACCATCCAGTTGTTCCGGTAGATCTCCTTGGACCCGAGTCGCTCGATCACGGGACCAACAGTAGGTGCAGCGGGGTGTCCTCCACCGGGGCGCACCGCTGTCTTCTACCCTCGCCGGGTGCGTCTCGTGATCGCTCGTTGCCAGGTCGACTACGCCGGCCGACTGACCGCCCACCTGCCCATGGCCACCCGGCTGCTGCTCGTCAAGGCCGACGGATCGGTGTCCGTCCACTCCGACGACCGGGCCTACAAGCCGCTGAACTGGATGAGCCCGCCGTGCTGGCTGATCGAGGACAGAGACATCTGGACGGTGCAGAACAAAGCCGGCGAGAAGCTCGTGATCAGCATCGAGGAGGTGCTGCACGACTCCAGTCACGAACTGGGCGCCGAGCCGGGCCTGCAGAAGGACGGGGTGGAGGCTCACCTCCAGGAGCTGCTGGCCGAGCACATCACCACACTCGGCGACGGCTACTCGCTCGTCCGCAGGGAGTACCCGACGGCGATCGGGCCGGTGGACATCCTCGCGCGCGACGCCGAGGGCAGCGCCGTCGCGGTCGAGATCAAGCGTCGTGGCGAGATCGATGGCGTCGAGCAACTGACTCGTTATCTGGAGTTGTTGAATCGTGATCCCTTGCTCGCTCCGGTACAGGGTGTGTTCGCCGCGCAGCTGATTCGGCCGCAGGCGCGGACGCTCGCGGAGGACCGCGGGATCCGGTGCGTGACCTTGGATTACGACAAGCTCAGGGGCACCGAGTCGGACGAATTCAGACTTTTTTAACTACTTCGGATCGGCAGGGGGTCAAAGCCCGACTTGATGGAGTAAGGTCCCGGGCGAGTTTGAGTTTGGCGCTCTCTGTTGGATGCTGTTGATTTGGAGGTGGGCCGGGTGCACGTCCTCGCGCAATCGGACCTGCGGCTCGACGCGTCAGCGATCGACTACGTGCTGCTGGCGTTCTACTTCTTGCTGGTTCTCGGGATCGGGTATCTGGCGAGGCGCCAGGTCAACACGAGTCTCGACTTCTTCCTGTCCGGCCGCTCGCTGCCCGCGTGGGTCACCGGTCTGGCGTTCATCTCCGCCAACCTGGGTGCCATCGAGGTCATGGGTATGTCGGCCAACGGTGCCGAGTACGGCATGCCGACGGCGCACTACTTCTGGATCGGCGCCGTGCCGGCCATGCTGTTCCTCGGCATCGTGATGATGCCGTTCTACTACGGCTCCAAGGTCCGCAGTGTTCCCGAGTTCATGCTGCGGCGCTTCGGCAAACCGGCGCACCTGGTCAACGGCGTCAGCTTCGCGCTGGCCCAGATCCTGATCGCGGGCGCCAACCTGTTCCTGCTGGCGACCGTCGTCAACGTGCTGCTGGGCTGGCCGATCTGGGTGTCGGTCATCCTCGCCGCCGTCATCGTGCTCGCCTACACCGCGCTGGGCGGCCTTTCCGCCGCCATCTACAACGAGGTGCTGCAGTTCTTCGTCATCGTCGCCGCGCTGGTGCCGCTGACGGTCGTCGGCCTGTACAAGGTCGGCGGCTGGCAGGGCCTGGTCGACAAGGTGACCGCGAGCCCGGGCGGTGCCGCTCAGCTGTCGTCCTGGCCGGGCAACGAGCTGACCGGTTTCGGCGACAACTTCCTCTCGGTTCTCGGCCTCGTGTTCGGTCTCGGCTTCGTGCTGTCGTTCGGTTACTGGACGACGAACTTCGTCGAGGTGCAGCGCGCCATGGCGTCGAAGAGCATGTCGGCCGCGCGGCGCACGCCGATCATCGGCGCGTTCCCGAAGATGCTCATCCCGTTCATCGTGATCATCCCCGGCATGATCGCCGCGGTCGCGGTGACGGAGATGATCGGCAAGAAGGCCGGCGACCCGGCCTACGCGGGCGTCAAGTACAACGAGGCGCTGCTGTTCCTCATGCGGGACCTGCTGCCCAACGGCATGCTCGGCATCGCCATCGCCGGTCTGCTGGCCTCGTTCATGGCCGGTATGGCCGCGAACCTCAGCTCCTTCAACACGGTGTTCACCTACGACATCTGGCAGGCGTACATCAAGAAGGACCGGCCGGACGGGTACTACCTGCGCTTCGGCCGGATCGTCACGGCGGTCGCCACGGTGCTGGCCATCGGGACCGCGTTCATCGCGTCGAGCTATTCGAACCTGATGGACTACCTGCAGCAGCTGTTCTCGTTCTTCAACGCGCCGCTGTTCGCCACGTTCATCCTCGGTATGTTCTGGAAGCGGATGACGGCGACAGCGGGCTGGACGGGCCTGGTCTCCGGTACGGCCGCCGCCGTCGCGGTGTTCATCATGGCCGAGACCGGAGCGGTGGACCTGCCCGGCCAGGGCGCGAGCTTCGTCGGCGCCGGTGCGGCGTTCGTGGTGGACATCGTGGTCAGCGTCGCGGTCACCTACGCCACCCAGCCGAAGCCGGAGGCACAGCTCGCCGGGCTGGTGTACTCGCTCACGCCGAAGGAGTCGCGTCAGCACTCCACGACGGGCGACGACGCCGGCTGGTACCGCAGCCCGGGGCTGCTGGCCGGGATCGTCCTGGTCGTCACCATCGTGCTGAACATCATCTTCTAGGAGGCGCGAACCATGGCTACCGAATCGAAGACCCGCCGCCGTTCCGCGTTCGACATCCGCATGATCATCGCCCTGCTCGTCGGCGTCTACGGGGTCGTGCTCACCGTGATGGGCATCGGCTTCACCACGGACGAGGAGCTGGCCAAGGCCGCGGGCGTGAACATCAACCTGTGGGCGGGCATCGGCATGCTGGTGTTCGCCGCGGCGTTCGTGCTGTGGGCGCAGCTGCGCCCGCTGGTGCCCGCGGAACCGGACACGGAGTAGGACGTTGTGTGCGCGTGGCGGCCCACGGGCCGCTAACGTGCACCCCGTGTCTGATCCCGCTCGCACCACCCGGTTCCGCCTCGTCGTGCCGGCGGCCGCACTCCTGCTGGCCGCCGGCTGTGGCGGTCCCGACCTGGCGAAGTCGAACTACCAGCGCACCACCGTTCCGCCGCCGTCGCAGGCCGCGCCGGACGCTCCGATCAGCGATCCGGCCGTCGCGTCGGCGGCGCTTCGCGAAGCCAAGCCGTGCGGGCTGCTCGCGCCCGACGTCATCGGCGAGCTGGGCAGCGGCGGCGCTCCGGAGGCCGACGGCTGGGACAAGTGCGTGGTGAGCCTGACCGACGCGGGCGGCAAGCAGCTCCGCTTCACCCTGAAGGTGGGGGAGTCGGTGGCGAGCACGGTCGGCAAGGACGGCAAGGTCGTCGCGGGCCTGCCCGCGGAGGAGGCCAAGAACAGCGACACCGTCTGCATGGTGCAGGTTCTGACCTCCCGCGACCCGGCGCAGGGCATCACCGCCCTGGTGTCCTACCCCGGCGGCGACATGTGCGGCGCCGCCCGCAACGGGCTGGAGAAGGTGATCGCCAAGCTGCGCGGCGGCCCGGAGAAGTGGGACCTGCCCAAGGAGTCGATCGGCACGGTCGACCCGTGCGCGACGCTGGACGGCGCCGTCGTCAAGAACGTGCTGGGCATGGAGCCGAAGCGTGGGTCGAGCGGGGTCCACGAGTGCTTCTGGAGCGGCAGGGGGCCCACGCTGAGCGTGCTGTTCCGCCAGACCGACGCGCCGACGGCCGGGTCGAAGAAGCAGGAGGTCGTCATCGAGGGCGACGTCAAGGGCTTCCAGGAGGCGCCGCAGCGCGAGCAGTCGGAGTGCTCGCTGTCCTGGAAGCAGGGCGGGGCGGACGACCAGTCAGCCGAAGTCGTCACGATCAGGTACAACAATCTGACGGAGAAGGACGTCGCCAAGGACGACCCGTGCGGCAAGGTGATGATGGTCGCCAAGGGGGTTCTCGCCAAACTGGCCACCTCCTGACCCCGACGTTGGAGGCCGAATGAAGAAGATCATCAACGATCCGGCGACGGTGGTGACGGAGTCGCTGCGCGGGCTCGCCGCCGCACACGGCGACCTGGTCCGCGTCGTCGAGGACCCGGCACTCGTGGTGCGGGCCGACGCGCCGGTGGCGGGGCAGGTCGCGGTCGTCTCCGGCGGTGGGTCCGGGCACGAGCCGCTGCACGGCGGGTTCGTCGGGCCGGGCATGCTCGACGCGGCCGTTCCGGGAGCGGTGTTCACCTCGCCGACGCCGGACGCCGTGCAGGCCGCCGTGATGGCCACCGCCGGTGGCGCGGGCACGCTGCTGATCGTCAAGAACTACACCGGTGACGTGCTGAACTTCGAAACCGCCGCCGAGCTGGCCGCTGCCGAGGGACTGGACGTGCGCAGCGTCGTCATCGACGACGACGTCGCGGTGGCCGACTCGACGTTCACCGCGGGTAGGCGTGGCGTCGGCGGCACGGTGCCGCTGGAGAAGATCACCGGCGCCGCGGCCGCGCGGGGCGACTCGCTGGACGACGTGGAGGCCGTGGCCCGCAAGGTGATCGGCCAGGTGCGGTCGATCGGGGTGGCGCTGAGCCCGCCCACCGTCCCGCACGCGGGCGAGCCCAGCTTCACCCTCGCCGACGACGAGATCGAGTTCGGTATCGGCATCCACGGTGAGCCGGGCCGTGAGCGCATCCCCGCCGAGCCGGCCGACGCGCTGGTGGCCCGCATGGTCGACGCGGTCGCCGGGGACCTGCCGTTCGCCGAGGGCGACGACGTGCTGCTGTTCACCAACTCCATGGGAGGCACCCCGCAGATCGAGCTGTACCTGGCACACGGCATCGCCGAGCGGCTGCTCGCCGAGCGCGGGATCAACGTCCGCAGGCGGCTGGTCGGCCCGTACATCACCAGCCTGGAGATGCAGGGCATCAGCATCACGTTGCTCAAGCTGGACGACGAGCTCACCGAGCTGTGGGACGCGCCGGTCAACACCCCGGCGCTGCGTTGGGGGGTCTGACGATGGCGTGCACGGCGGACGGTGTCGCCGAGGCGGTCCGTGGCGCGGCCGCGATCGTGGCCGACCACCGCGTGGAGCTGATCGACCTCGACCGGGCCATCGGCGACGCCGACCACGGGGAGAACCTCAACCGCGGCTTCACCGCGGTGGTCGCGGCGCTGGACGAGGCGGTGCCCGGCACGCCGGGCGGGGTGCTGAAGACCGTGGCGACGACGTTGATCTCCAAGGTGGGCGGCGCGGCGGGACCGTTGTACGGCACGGCGTTCCTGCGGGCGTCGACGACCCTGGGCGACCGGGCCGAGCTGGACGCGGAAGCCGTCGTCCTCGCCCTGCGGGCGGGGCTGGAGGGCGTGCGGGCGCGGGGCAAGGCAGAGACCGGCGACGCCACCATGGTGGACGCGTTCACCCCGGCCGTGGCGGCCGCGGAGGAGAAGGCCGCCGCCGGTGGCGACGTCGCCGCCGTGCTGCTGGCCGCCGCGGACGCGGCCGACGTCGGTGCCGAGTCCACTGTGGACATGGTGGCCCGCAAGGGCAGGGCGTCGTACCTGGGTGAGCGCAGCGTCGGCCATCTCGACCCCGGCGCGCGGTCCACCGCGCTGCTGCTGCGCGCGTTCGCCGAGGCGGCACGATGAGCCGGGTGGGGCTCGTCATCGTGTCGCACAGCGCGAAGCTGGCCGAGGGCGTCGTCGAGCTGGCCGCGCAGATGGCGCCGGACGTCACCGTGCTGGCCGCCGGCGGTCTGGAGGAAGGTGCCATCGGCACCGACTTCGACGTCGTCCGCACGGCGATGGAACGGGCCGAGTCCGGTGCCGGTGTGGTGCTGCTCTACGACCTCGGCAGCGCGCAGATGACCGCCGAGCTGGCGGTCGAGTCGGCGGCCGACCCGGACGCGGCCGTGGTGGTGGACGCGCCGCTGGTCGAGGGAGCGGTGGCGGCGGCCGTCGCAGCGCAGGGCGGCGACGACCTGGAGGCGGTGGCGCGGGCAGCCGCGGCGGCCGGTGCGCCGCCGGACCTGGCCGCGGCCGCGCCGGGTGCCGGTGAGCAGCAGAGCGTCGAGTTGCTGCTGCGCAACGACGTCGGCCTGCACGCCCGGCCGGCAGCGCTGCTGGCGCGCAGCCTGACCGACCTCGGCGCCGAGGTGCGGGTCCGGCTGGGTGACAACGAGGCCGACGCGCACAGCGTGCTCGCGCTGATGTCGCTGGGAGCGCGTAAGGGCGACCGGATCGAGGTGCGGGCGTCCGGCGAACAGGCCGCGGAGGCACTGCGGCGCGTCTCCGAACTGGTGAATCGCAACTTCGACGAGTGATTCGACCTGGGACTCATTCGATTCAGGGACTGGGTCCAGGCGAAATCGTGCCACCATCGACGGGTTACTACCGGCGAGTAACCACCGGAGGCCGTCGTGGCACGAGAGTTCTCCAGCGTTGGCGTGATCGGACTGGGCACCATGGGTGCCGGCATCGCGGAGGTGCTCGCCCGCAGCGGGCTCGACGTGATCGCGGTGGAGGTGGACGACGCCGGCCTGGCCCGCGGGCGCGGTCACCTGGAGCACTCGACGGAGCGGGCCGTGGCCAGGGGCAAGCTGGACGCCGACGGGCGGGCGGCGTTGCTCGGCCGCATTCGCGGCACCACGTCGCTGGCCGACCTCGCCGGCGTCGACCTGGTGATCGAGGCGATCCCGGAGAGCCTGGACCTCAAGGCCGAGGTGTTCGCCGAGCTGGACCGGATCACCGGGCCCGACACGATCCTGGCCTCCAACACGTCGTCGCTGTCGGTGACCGAGATCGGCGTGCACACCTCGCGCCCGGGCAAGGTCGTCGGCCTGCACTTCTTCAACCCGGCGCCGGTGCTGAAGCTGATCGAGGTGGTGCGCACGGTCGTCACCGAGCCGGACGTGGTCGGGGACGTGGTCGCGCTGGCCGAGAAGCTCGGCAAGACCCCGGTGGTGATCGGCGACCGGGCCGGGTTCATCGCCAACGCGCTGCTGTTCGGCTACCTCAACCACGCCGTCACGATGTACGAGCAGCGTTACGCCACCAGGGAGGACCTGGACGCCGCGATGCGCTTCGGCTGCGGGTACCCGATGGGGCCGCTGTCGCTGCTCGACCTGATCGGGCTGGACACCGCGTACGAAATCCTCGACACGATGTACCACCAGTCACGCAACCGCCTGCACGCCCCGGCGCCGCTGCTCAAGCAGATGATCACGGCGGGCCTGCTCGGCAGGAAGTCCGGCCGGGGCTTCTACACCTACCGGGAGCCGGACTCGCCGGTCGTCGTCGACGACGGCCCGGCGTCCACTGTGGACACCTCGGCGGCCCGGGAGGTCCGGACGGTCGGCGTCGTGGGTACCGGGACGATGGCGACCGGGATCGCGGAGGTGTTCGCCAAGGCCGGTTTCGAGGTCCTGCTGCGGGGCCGCACCGCGGCGAAGGCCGAGGCGGCCGCCGGCCGGGTGCGGTCGTCGCTGGACCGGTCGGTGCGCAAGGGCAGGCTCACCGAGGAGGCCGCCGCGGAAGTGGCCGCGCGGCTGCGGCCGGTGGTGGACTTCGCCGACCTGGCCGGGGCGGACCTGGTGGTCGAGGCCGTCGCCGAGGAACTCGGCGTGAAGCGGGCGGTGTTCGCCGAACTGGACCGGGTCCTGCGGCCCGGTGCGGTGCTGGCGACCACGACGTCGTCGCTGCCGGTGATCGAGTGCGCGGCGGCCACGACGCGGCCGTCGGACGTGGTCGGCCTGCACTTCTTCAACCCGGCGCAGGCGATGAAGCTGGTCGAGGTGGTGCGCACGATCTCGACCGGGCCGGCGGTGCTCGCCACCGCGCACGCGGTGTGCGAGCGGCTGCGCAAGCACCCGGTGCACTGTGCCGATCGCGCCGGGTTCATCGTCAACGCGCTGCTGTTCCCGTACCTCAACGACGCGGTGAAGATGCTGGAGGCCCACTACGCCGAGGCCGCCGACATCGACACCGCGATGAAGGTCGGCTGCGGTCTGCCGATGGGACCGTTCGAGCTGCTCGACGTGGTCGGCCTGGACGTGTCGCTCGCCATCCAGCGCACGCTGTACCGGGAGTTCCGCGAGGCCGGGTTCGGGCCCGCCCCGCTGCTGGAGCACCTGGTGACGGCCGGACGGCTGGGCCGCAAGACCGGCAAGGGCTTCTACGACTACACCTGAGCCCGGCCCAAAGCACGTGAAGGCCACCTTCATTACGTGAGACGTGGTGAAGGTGGCCTTCACGAGCTTCCGGGCGGGTCAGCCGCAGCAGCCGCCACCGCAGCAGCCGCCGCCACCCGACGGGGCGGGTGCCGCCGCGCCACCGGTCAGCGAGACGGCGTTCAGCAGCTTCACCGTGTCGGCGTGCCCGTCCGGGCAGACGGCCGGCTCGCCGGCCTCGCTCATCGGGCGGACCAGGTCGAAGGTCTCGGTGCATTCCCGGCAGCGGTAGGCGTAGGTCGGCATGTCGCCATTATCCCCGGTGGCACACTGACGGGATGCTGCTGGACGGGTATCCGCACCTGGCCGAGGTGATGCCGTCGGCGATGGCGCTGCTGGACGTGCCGGGGCAGGTGGACACGCTCGGGCTCGGCGAGGCCGACCGGGTGTGCGTGCTGCTGGTCGACGGGCTCGGCTGGGAGCTGCTGCGGGACCACGCCGCCGACGCACCCGTGCTGACCGAACTGGCGGGCAGGCCGCTGCGGGTGGGCTACCCGTCGACCACCGCCGCCGGGCTGGCCGCGATCGGCACCGGCGTGGCGTCCGGCGAGCACGGTTTCACCGGGTACACGTTCGAGGTCCCGGGCGTCGGCGTGGTGAACGCGTTGCGCTGGCGCAGCCACGAGGACGGCTCGGACGTGCGGGGCCTGCTGACGCCGCAGGACGCGCAGCCGCTGACGACGACCTTCGCCCGCGCGACCGCCGCGGGTGTCACGACCAGCGTGGTGTCCGGCGCGGAGTACGCCCGCACCGCGCTCACCCAGGCGGTGCTGCGCGGCGGCCGGTACCAGGGCGTCTACGCGCTGGGCGACCTCGCGGCCGAGGTGCTGCGGGCGCTCGGGCAACCCCGCAGCCTGTGCTACGCCTACCACAGCCAGCTCGACCAGCTCGGCCACGTGTACGGGCCGGGATCACCGGCCTGGCGGATGCAGCTGCGGCACGTCGACCGGCTCGTGGAGTCCATTGTGGACGGCTTGCCGCCCGGTGGCCTTCTCGCCGTCGTGGCCGACCACGGCATGGTGGAGATCGGGGAGAAGCTCGACCTCGACGACACCCCGGACCTGCTAGCCGGTGTCCGCGCGTTCGGCGGCGAGGTGCGGGCGCGGCACGTCTACACCGAGCCGGGCGCGCAGGCCGACGTCCTCGCCGCGTGGCGGGCGACACTGGGCGAGCGAGCCTGGGTGTGCTCGCGCGACGAGGCGGTCGAGGCCGGGTGGTTCGGGCCGACGGTGTCCGACCTGGCCCGGCCGCGGATCGGCGACGTCGTCGCGGCCGCCTGCGACCGGTTCGGCATGGTGCGGGAGCTGGCCGAGGCGGTGGAGTCGTCGCTGGTCGGCCAGCACGGTTCGCTCACCTCCGCGGAGCAGCTGGTCCCGCTCGCGCTGGCCCGCGGCTGAGCCGTACCGTGGCCGCGTGCCACGCCGTAACCGCCACCAGCCCGGCCCGCGGCCCCGCTCGGGGGCGTCCCTGGGCTGGGCGACCGCGGAGTCGGCACGGGACGGCGACTGGCTGGTACGCACGGTCCCCGGCGCGCAGGCGACGAAGTTCTACCGCTGCCCGGGCTGCGACCACGAGATCCGCCCCGGCACCCCGCACGTCGTCGTCTGGCCCGCCGGCGAGACCGGTTCGGTGGCCGACCGCAGGCACTGGCACCGCGGCTGCTGGGACAGGAGAACTCAACGGCGGTAGTTGCGGGAGGGGAGACCCTCGTACTCGATCTCCTCGTAGTTGGCGAAGCCCAGTTTCTCCGCCACCCGCAGGGACGGCTTGTTGATCAGCGCGACCGTGATGATCACCGGCCACGGCAGTTCCCGCTCCGCCCACTCGACGACGGCGCTCGCCATTTCCGTGGCGTAGCCCTTGCCCCAGGCGTCCGGGAGGAAGCGGTAGTACAGGTTGAGCGCCTTCTCGTCGGTGAGCACCTTGTGCTGCACCCCGCCGACGCCGATGATCCTGCCGCTTGCCTGCTCCACCACGGCGAGGTAGCCGAATCCGTGCTGGTCCCAGTGGTGCAGCCAGCTCTCCAGCTGCTTGCTCGCCTGCGCGCGCGTCGGCGGGTCCGGGTTGTAGCGGTTGGCGTCGGGATTCGACTGGATCTCCACGACATCGGCCCGGTCCTCCGGCCGCAGGGGCCGCAGCAGCAGCCGTTCGGTCCGGATGTCAGCCCAATCGACAGTCACTCCGCGACCGTACCCGCCATGTCGGACAGAATGCTCGTATGGCTGAGCTCCCACTGGTTCTCCTGCACGCGTTCCCGGTCGACTCGCGCATGTGGAACGGCGTACGCGCGACGCTGGCCGCCCGGACCCGGCTGATCACTCCGGACCAGCGTGGGCTGGGCCGCAGTCCGATGCCGGAGACCGACCGCGAGCCCAGTCTCGACGACGCGGCGGCCGACGTCGTGGCGCTGCTGGACAAGCTGGAGCTGGAGCAGGTCGTCCTCGGCGGCTGCTCCATGGGTGGCTACCTGACCATGGCGGTGCTGCGGCGGGCCCCCGAACGGATCGGCGGGCTGGTGTTCATCGACACCAAGGCGACAGCCGACGCCCCCGCCGCCGCGGCCAACCGGCACAACGTCGCCGAACGGGCCGAGCGCACGGGCAGCGTGGCGTGGCTGGCCCCTTCGATGGTGTCGAAGCTGGTCAGCAAGGGCACGTTGTACCGCCGCCAGGACGTCGTCGACGACCTGCGGGGCTGGATCTCCGCGCAGCCGCCCGCCGGGGTCGCGTGGGCGCAGCGGGCGATGGCGGCCCGGCCGGACTCGACCGACCTGCTGCGGGAGGCCGACGTGCCCGCCCTGGTCCTGGTCGGGGCCGAGGACGGCATCACGCCGCCCGCCGAAGCCCGCGCCATGGCGGACGCGCTACCGAAGGCGCGGCTGGTCGAGCTGCCGAGGGCCGGGCACCTGAGCCCGCTGGACGACCCGGCCGGCGTCGCCGACGCGATCGTGCGCTGGTACGACAGCTGGTGACGCCGCGGGATGTGCCCAGCGCCACAGAACCAGGTTCTGCCTGGTCAGCGGGGTTGTCCCGGAGGGGCTCACAGCGGGGGTGACCCGTCGGACCAGGTCGTTTCCCCACCCATGGGGCGATCTTGCCAGCCGGTGCACACCCGTCAGTAGGGCCCGGGCTACGATCCCCGTACACGTGTCACCCGAGCAGTGCAGGAGGCAGGAGTGACGGCCGTAGCCCCCAAGCCGATCGCCACGCGCCCGTACCCGGCGCGCGAGTCGGTGAAGGGTTCGTACCTGCTGCGGTTGTTCCGCACGACGGACCACAAGCAGATCGGCATCATGTACCTCGTCACGTCGTTCGCCTTCTTCATGGCGGGCGGGGCGATGGCGATGCTGATCCGCAGCGAGCTCGCCCGGCCGGGACAGCAGTTCCTCTCGCAGGAGCAGTACAACCAGCTCTTCACCATGCACGGCACGGTGATGCTGCTGCTGTACGCGACGCCGATCCTGTTCGGCTTCGCGAACTTCATCCTGCCGCTGCAGATCGGTTCGCCGGATGTGGCGTTCCCGCGGCTGAACGCATTCTCGTACTGGCTGTACCTGTTCGGCGGCCTGATCGTGATGTCCGGGTTCCTCACCCCGGGTGGCGCCGCCGACTTCGGCTGGTTCGCCTACACGCCGCTGTCGGACGCCATCCACTCGCCCGGCGTCGGCGCCGACCTGTGGATCTCCGGCCTGGTGGTCTCCGGTCTCGGCACCATCCTCGGTGCGGTCAACATGATCACGACCGTGGTCTGCCTGCGCGCGCCCGGTATGACCATGTACCGGATGCCGATCTTCACCTGGAACATCCTGATCACCAGCATCCTGGTGCTGCTGGCGTTCCCGATCCTGACCGCGGCGCTGATGGGCCTGCTCGCGGACCGGCATCTCGGCGCACACGTCTTCGATCCCGCCAACGGCGGTGTGATCCTCTGGCAACACCTCTTCTGGTTCTTCGGCCATCCCGAGGTGTACATCGTCGCGCTGCCGTTCTTCGGCATCGTGTCGGAGATCTTCCCGGTCTTCAGCCGTAAGCCGATCTTCGGCTACAAGAGCCTGGTCTGGGCGACGCTGGCCATCGCGGCGCTGTCGGTGGCGGTGTGGGCACACCACATGTACGCGACCGGCGCCGTGCTGCTGCCGTTCTTCGCCTTCATGACCTTCCTGATCGCGGTGCCGACCGGCGTCAAGTTCTTCAACTGGATCGGCACGATGTGGAAGGGGAACCTGAGCTTCGAGTCCCCGATGCTGTTCTCGGTCGGGTTCATCGTCACGTTCCTCTTCGGCGGTCTGACCGGCATCCTGCTGGCCGCGCCCGCCATCGACTTCCACGTGTCGGACAGCTACTTCGTGGTGGCGCACTTTCACTACGTGCTCTACGGCACGATCGTGTTCGCCACGTTCGCCGGGATCTACTTCTGGTTCCCGAAGATCACCGGCCGGATGATGGACGAGAAGCTGGCGAAGCTCCACTTCTGGACCACGTTCATCGGCTTCCACGGCACGTTCCTCGTCCAGCACTGGCTGGGTGCCGAGGGCATGCCGCGCCGCTACGCCGACTACCTGGTCAGCGACGGTTTCACCACGCTGAACATGATCTCCACCATCGGTGCGTACATCCTCGGCGCCTCGACGCTGCCGTTCATCTGGAACGTCTTCAAGAGCTACCGGTACGGCGAGATCGTCACCGTGGACGACCCGTGGGGCTACGGCAACTCGCTGGAATGGGCGACCTCCTGCCCGCCGCCAAGGCACAACTTCACCGAGCTGCCCCGGATCCGCTCCGAGCGGCCCGCGTTCGAGCTGCACTACCCGCACATGATCGAACGCATCCACAAGGAAGGCGAGATCACCTTCTTCGGCAAGCCGAAGGTGCACGGTGAGGCCAAGGCGCCGTCCCAGGTGCTCACCGAGGCGGCCATCCCGGGTAAGCACGACAAGGACAACGCGAGCGAGCAGTGACGCAGACGCCGGTTCTGATCACCACCACTGGTCCGGACAAACCTGGCGTCTCGTCGGTGCTGTTCGCAGCGCTGACCCGGCACGGAGTGGACCTGCTCGACGTCGAGCAGGTGGTGATCAGGGGCCAGCTCGTGCTCGGCGTGCTCGTCCAGGTCGACTCCGACCCGGAGGGTCTGCAGGAACTGGTCGAGCAGGCCATGGCGTCGGTGTCCATGCAGGTGGACGTCAGGATCGGCGCGGCGATCGGCGCCGACCCGTTCGCCCCGGGGCGTCAGGGTGCCTCGCACGTGCTGGTGGTGCTCGGGCACCCGCTGACGGCCCGCGCGTTCACCGAGGTCGCACGCAGGCTGGCGGCGCTGGGCGCCAACATCGAGACGATCCGCAGCATCGCCGACTACCCGGTGACCGGCCTGGAGGTCTTCGTCTCGGCCGCGGGTGACGGGCCCGAGGCCGACGCTGAACTCCGTTCGGCGATGGTCGACGTCGCCTCCGCCGGCAAGCTGGACATCGCGGTCGAACGGGCGGGCCTGGCCCGCCGGGCCAAGCGGCTCATCGTGTTCGACGTGGACTCGACGCTCATCCAGGGTGAGGTCATCGAGATGCTCGGCGCCCACGCCGGCGTCGAGCCGCAGATCCGCGAGATCACCGACGCCGCGATGCGTGGCGAGCTGAACTTCACCGAGTCGCTGGAACGCCGGGTCTCACTGCTGAAGGGGCTGCCCGCGACGGTGCTGGACGAGGTCGCGGCCGCCATCGAGCTGACGCCGGGCGCCCGCACGACCGTCCGCACGCTCAAGCGCCTCGGCTTCCGCTGCGGGGTGGTGTCCGGCGGCTTCACCCGCATCATCTCCTCGCTGGCCGACGACCTCGGCCTCGACTTCGCGGTGGCCAACGAGCTGGAGGTCGTCGACGGGGTGCTCACCGGCCGGGTCGTCGGCGACGTGGTCGACCGGGCGGGCAAGGCGACCGTGCTGCGGAAGTTCGCCGCCGAGTACGACATCCCGCTGTCCCAGTGCGTCGCCGTCGGCGACGGTGCCAACGACATCGACATGCTCGGTGCCGCGGGCATGGGTGTCGCGTTCAACGCCAAGCCCGCGCTGCGCGAGGTGGCGGACACCGCGCTGTCCCACCCGTACCTCGACGCCGTGCTGTTCATGCTCGGCATCAGCCGTGCCGAGGTGGAGGCCGCAGACGCCGCGGACGGGCTCGAGCCCGAACGGCTGTGATCCTGCGTCCGCTGGCCGCTCGCTACGCGTCCTGGCTGGGCCTGCCCGCCGAACAGACCGCGCTGCCGGAGGCCACACCCGACGAGGTCCGCGCGATGCCGGTCATCCTGCGCATGGAGAAGGCCGAACCACCGGGGCGGACCCCGCTGCTGGAGGCCGCCGCGGCTGCCGCGCTGGCCGTCTGCCTCGACGAGCGTGCCCAGCCCGGCGGCCTGTGGCACGAACCCGTCAGCGACTGGGTCTCCGGCCACATCCGCAAGGTCGCCCGCAGGGCTCGCGGGGCGCACTGGACGGCCGTGTGCGACCTGCCGGGCGTGACCGTCACCGTCGACGGCGCGCAGGCGCGGGCCCTCGTGCCCGGCCGGGTCGTCGACGCGCCCAGGGAGGTCGCGCGGCTGCAGATCTCCGGAAGCGAGCTGCCCGCCGACGAGCCGGGACCGCCGCCGGCCGACCGTCCGCTGCTGTGGCTCAACCCGACCGTGGAGATGACCGTCGGCAAGGCCGCCGCCCAGGTCGGGCACGGCACGATGCTGCTGGCCTCGCTGCTCGGCGAGGAGGAACTGGCCAAGTGGGCAGGTGACGGTTTCCGGTGTGCGGTGCGGGTTCCGTCCGCGGCCGAGTGGGCAGCGTTGCTTCCCGGGCCCGACCCGGGACAGGCGTGGCGGGACCGCGGTGTCATCGCCGTGCGCGACGCCGGGTTCACCGAGGTCGATCCGGGCACGGTCACCGTGCTCGCGCAGTACCGGGAGGTTGTCGATGGGGCTTGAGGTGCGCAGGGTCGGCGAGCACCATTTCGTCGGCAGCAACGGCCGGGGTGCCGAGGTTCCGCTGGGCCGCAAGGGGCAGGACGGGGTGTTCTCGCCGTCGGAGCTGCTGCAGGTCGCCGCGGCCGCGTGTGCGGCCGTGACGGGCGAGCAGCTCATCACCCGCCGGGTCGGCGAGGACTCGGAGTTCCGCGTCGAGGTCACGGCCAATCAACACGAGGGCGCGCACGAACTGGCCGGTGTGCACGTCCAGTTCGATGTGGACGTGTCCGCCTTGGACATGGAGCAGCGCGTGGCGCTGGCCGAGGCGGTCGACCGGGCCGTCGACCGGTTGTGCACGGTCAGCCGGACGCTGCGCCGCGGCGTGCCGGTCACCGAGCAGTTCCCGATCGACTAGTTGGCGGAGCTGTCCTTCCGCCACACGACGTAGGCCTCGTCGGCGTCGGTGGTCATGGCCTCGATGAACTTGTCGTTGTCGAAGCCGGGAAGCGCCTGCAGCCGCTCGATGAGCGCGTCCGCGGCCGGGTCGCCGCTGGGGATGGCCGTCCCGGTGCCGTCGCTGCCGGCGAGCATCAGGAAGACGTCCTCTTTCCAGGGCCCCTCGGGGATCACTCTGATCACCACGGAGGACAGCTCGGACCAGGTGACGGATTCTTCGCTTCCGTCGGCGAGCTGGCGGCGGACCCCGGTGTCGTCGACGCTGACCGATCGGGACTGTGCCTGGGACAAGTGGTTCTCCCGTCTTTGCCGTTCTTTTAACGGTACTGCCGGACTCCGGCGGCCCTCAGCCCGGGGTTGCGGCATCCAGCCGGCGCAGCGCGGCCCTGGCCACCTCCGGGTCCGACGTCGGCCAGAACGGCGGCAGCGACGCACGCAGGAACCCGCCGTAGCGGGCGGTCGCCAGCCGTGGGTCGAGGATGGCGACGACCCCCTTGTCGCTGGTCGACCGGTGCAGCCTGCCGACACCCTGGGCCAGCAGCAACGCGGCGTGGGTGGCCGCGACGGTGAGGAAACCGTTGCCGCCACGGGCTTCCACGGCACGCTGCCGTGCGGAGGACACCGGATCGTCCGGCCGCGGAAACGGGATGCGGTCGACCACCACCAGGTGCAGCGACCCGCCGGGGACGTCGACGCCCTGCCACAGCGACAGCGTCCCGAACAGGCAGCTGCGGGTGTCCTCGGCGAACTTGCGTACCAGCAGCGCCGTCGAGTCGTCGCCCTGGCACAGGATCGGGTGTTCCACCCGGTCCCGCAGCTCCTCGGTGGCCTGCTTGGCCGCGCGCATCGAGGAGAACAGGCCCAGGGTGCGGCCGCCCGCCGCGTCGATCAGCTCGGCCAGTTCGTCGAGGGTGGCCGGGGCCAGCCCGTCGCGGCCC
Organism: Amycolatopsis suaedae; assembly: GCF_004214935.1. GTDB lineage: Bacteria > Actinomycetota > Actinomycetes > Mycobacteriales > Pseudonocardiaceae > Amycolatopsis > Amycolatopsis suaedae. Next base: position 30,422 of record NZ_SFCC01000026.1, on the reverse strand, counting down.
GGCGGCGGTAGCTGCTTCGCGGTGTAGAGGATGCCGTTGCGGCGGTAGTCGAACGGCGAGCCGACGTCCAGCCCTCGCCAGGCGGGACTGGTCTGCTCGGCCGGCGGTGCCTTGTCGGTGGCGGTGCCCTCGGCCTTGACGGCCTTCGGCTGGCTGGGCGGCAGGCCCCACTGGCGGGCCAGCGTGTCGAAGCTGCCGCCGAGGGCCAGCGTGGCGGAGGTGAGGACGGTGGTGCTCACGCCGAACACCCGCTCCCGCAGCAGGCCGGAGACGCTGAGCGGTGCGACGTGCAGAGCGGGCGGGCGTGGGTTGGCCGAGTAGCGGTCGCCGCTGAGCCAGACCACGTCCTGCCGGTGCGCGGTGTCCTCCTCGAACGCCTCCAGCAGCCGGTTGGCGGTGTCGTGGATTTCCTCCAGCAGCGTGAGCGCGAGGCGGCGGGCGGTGGCCGCGTCGACGTCTTCCTTGCGCTCCGAGCCGAGCCCGCTGACGCACAGGTGCGCCGCGTCGCGGACCGCGGTGACGGCGCCGGACAGTGCCTGCGGCAGCGAATCCATCCGGCCGGGCTGCAGGTCGTCGAGCACCAGGGCGAGGCCGTCGCCGGACTCCATCAGCCGGTCGGCGACGTCGGCGTCGACCAGCCTGCCGCACCTGCGGGCGGCCACCGAGATCATCGCGCCGGTCAGCTCGGCGGTGGCGACCGAGGTGACCCGGTCGACCAGCTCGTGGGCCTCGTCGATGACCACGAGGTCGTGCTCGGGAAGGACCTGGTAGCCCTGCAGTGCGTCGATGGCCAGCAGTGCGTGGTTGGTGACGACGACGTCGGCCTTGCCCGCCTCGGCGCGGGCCCGTTCGGCGAAGCAGTCGGTGCCGATCGGGCAGCGCGCGGCGCCGAGGCATTCCTTCGCCGTCACCGAGACCTGGCGCCAGGCGCGGTCGGACACGCCGGGTACCAGTTCGTCGCGGTCGCCGGTCTCGGTGTCCGACGACCAGGAGTGCAGCCGTTGCACCTCCTTGCCAAGCCGGGACACGGCGAACGGGTCGAACAGCGCCCCGTCCTCCGGCTCCTCGGGCGCGCCGCTGTCGAGGCGGTGCAGGCACAGGTAGTTGCGCCTGCCCTTGAGGATGGCGAAGGTCGGCTCCCTGCCGAGCGGCTTCTTCAGCGCCTTGGCCAGCCGTGGCAGGTCGCGGTCGACCAGCTGGCGCTGCAGCGCGATCGTGGCCGTGGAGACGACGACGGTGGTGCCCTTCTCCACGGCGTGCCGGATGGACGGGACCAGGTAGGCCAGCGACTTCCCGGTGCCGGTGCCCGCCTGCACGGCGAGATGCTCGCCGGTGCGGATCGCCCGGCCGACGGCGTCGGCCATCGCCACCTGGCCCTCGCGTTCGGCACCTCCGACGGCCTCGACCGCATGCGTCAGCAGTTCGAGGACACCGGGGAGTTCAGCGGTCTTGGGCACGGAACGAGACGGTACCGGGCCGCCCCGTCAAACCGTGGCCGCCGGGGCACGAACGGGCCGCTCGCGCCGCGGGCGCCCGCGAACGGGCACGTCACGCCCGGGCGTCGAGACCGCTGTGGTGGCGCCGACGGTCACCAAGGCACGTGAAGGCCACCTTCACCACGTCTCACGTCAGGGCCCCGGCAAAGTCCGTGGCCGGGTGATCGTGCGCGAAGGTGGGACTCGCGTACCGGAACGTGGAACTCGCGTGCACGAGCGTGGAGTTCATACCGTGAGACACGCCTCTCACCGCGTGGTCCCGCGAGTCCCACCTTCGTGCACGCGAGTCCCACGCTCCCGCACGCGAACTCCACCTTCACGTACGGGCGGGAACGTACAACTCGCGCGTGAGAACGTACGACTCGCGCGAACGAGCCGTTCACGCAGGCGACCGGCACTAGGTGAGAACCCGGTCCACATCGTGAGTTCTGCGCTCACGCACGCAAGTTCTGCGCTCGAAACCGCCACCACCCTGCCCTGCCCCACCACGACTTTGCCGGGGCCCTGACGTCTCACGTAGTGAAGGTGGCCTTCAAGAGTTCTGATCCTGACGTCGCCGACGTGCCGCTCGCTCCCATGGATCGTCGAGGTCATCAGGCGTCTCCTCACCGAGCAGGTCCTTCAGCTCGGCTGTGAGCCCGGGATCCGCCTGTGGTGACAGAACCTCCTCGAACGGGAGGAACCGCTTGCGGCGCTTCGGCGGGACCGGTAGCGCCGCTCCAAGCCCGTCGTCGGATGGGATCTCGGCCATGCCGACGACGGTAGCTGATGTGCTACACGCTCTCGACCAGCGCGGTTACGGCCGGGTGCCAGGGGCGGTCCAGGGGGCCGGTGAGGATCAGCCGCCGGTGCAGGCGCTGCCGCAGCGGCACCAGCACGAGGCCCTCGTCGAGCATCGCGGCCGCCAGGCCTGGCACGACCGAGACGCCCAGCCCGGCACGGACCATCGCGACCAGCGTGCTGAGCTCGCGGACCCGGTGCGTCGGGCGCAGCGGCACCCCGGCCCGCCGGTGCACCTCCTCGACGTGCGGCTCGCAGCCGCCGAGCGAGAGCAGGAACGGGTCGTCGGCGAGGTCGGCCGCGTCGATCACCGGCTCGGCCGCCAGTGGGTGGTCGGCGGGCAGCAGGGCGTGGAACTCGTCCGAGCCGACCTGCACACCCGTGGTCCGCGGCGGGTCGACGAGGATCGCCGCCTCGACGGTCCGCGCGGCGAGCCAGTCGGCCACCTCGTCGTCGTCGCCCTCGAACACCCGGACCGACACGGCGGGAAACTCCGCACGCCACCCGGCGAGCAGCCGGGGCAGCAGGCCGAGGCACACGGTCGAGACGGTGCCCAGCCGGATCGTGCCGGACGGGCCGCCCGCGGCCTCGGCGGCCAGCCCGGTGATGGCCTCGGCCGCCGCGACGGCCGTGCGCGCGTGGTCGAGCAACCGCATGCCGAACGCGGTGGGCCGCGAGGTGGCGCCGTCCCGGCGGATCACCGGCCTGCCGACCGTGCGCTCCAGCGCGGCGACCGCGTGCGAGACGGCCGACTGGCTGATCCCGAGCGCAGGCGCGGCGGCACCGAACCCGCCGGCCTCGACCACCGCCACGAAGGCCCTGAGCTGGGCCAGATTCAGGCTCATGAGCAACTCTCATGCTTCACGGGGAACCACTTGTTGGACTCATTGTGCCTCATCCGGGCAGTCTCCGGGATGTGCGTGAACGTTCCTGGTTGCCCGGTTTCCTGCTGCTGAGCGTCGTGTGGGGGCTCAGCTTCGCCCTGATCAAGATCGGCGTCGACGCCGGCGTCGGCCCGCTGTGGGTGGCGCTGTCGCGGTGCCTGTTCGGCGCGGCCGCGTTGTGGGCCATGCTCGCCGTGACCCGTGGCGCGCCGCCCCGCGACCCGGCCCTGTGGGGACACGCCATGGTGGTCGCCCTGCTGCTGCACACGGTGCCGTTCACGCTGGTCGCCTACGGCGAGACACACGTCAGCTCGGTCGTCGCCGGGATCCTCAACGCGATGACCCCGCTGATGACCATGGCCTTCGCCATGCTGCTGCTGGCCGACGAGAAGCCCGGCCTGGCGCGGCTGGGCGGCCTGGCCGTCGGCTTCGGCGGGGCGGTGCTCGTCCTCGGCGGCGGGCTGTCGGCGGGGGTCGGCTCGGTGGCGGGCAGCCTGGCCTGCCTCGGCGCGACGGCGTGCTACGGCGCGGGGTTCGCCTACACCCGTCGTTTCCTGGCCGGTCGCAGGTACTCGGCCACGGCGCTGTCGGCGGCCCAGGTGACGGCGGGGACGGTGCAGCTCGCACCGTTCGCCCTCGCTGTGGAAGGCGTGCCCGCGTGGCCCGGAACCGGTCCGCTGCTCGCGCTGCTGGCGCTTGGTGCGGTCGGGACCGGGGTGGCCTACGTGCTGAACTTCGACGTCATCCGCCGCGCGGGGTCGACGGTCGCGGCGACGGTGACCTACGTGATGCCGCTGTGGTCCACCCTCGCCGGCGCGGTGTTCCTGGCCGAACCGCTCGGCTGGAACACCGCGGCGGGCGGGGTGCTGATCATCGCCGGGGTGGCGCTGAGCAGGTCAGCTCCGGTTGAAGCGGCCCAGCAGCGCCCAGACGCCGGGCAGCAGGCCGGCGGCGATGACGATCTTGATGGCGTCGCCGATGAGGAACGGCGCCACGCCCTTGTCGAGCGCGGTGGCCAGGTCGAACCCGGTCGACGCCATCAGCCACGACACGCCGACGACGTAGATGGCCAGGTTGCCGAGGACCATGGTGGCCGCGGCCCGCAGCGGAGTGCGGTCGCCACCGCGGCCGGCGAGCGCGCCCACCAGGGCGCCCGCGAACACGAACCCGACGACGTAGCCGGCGCTGGCACCGTACAGGCCGGACGTTCCGCCGTTGAACCACGGCACGCCCGCGGCGCCGACCAGCAGGTACACCACCATCGACAGGGCGCCGCGGCGCCAGCCGAGTGCGGCACCGACCAGTAGCGCGGCGAAGGTCTGGGCCGTCATCGGCACCGGGCTGCCCGGAACCGGCACGGTGATCTGCGCGGCCACACCGGTCAGCCCGGCGCCCGCGGCGATCAGGGCCAGGTCGCGGGCCAGCGCCCCGGGAACGATGTCGGCCAGGACGGCCGGCCGCGCGGTCAGCGACGGTGTGGACACGGGGACCTCCAGTCGGGCAGGGAAACTCCAGCACCGCAGGTTAGCGCCCGGACCGGGCCCGACGGGACCTCCGAGTTGCCCACCACACATCCCGAGATCCACTCTTCCGAGTGGTGTACGCCGGAAGTGGTCAGGGTGCGGCGGACCGGTGCCGATGCCGATGAAGGGAGATCGCGCGAGTTCGAAAGGAGTGCACCGTGTCGAGGTTTGCGAAGATCACGGTGGTGGCGGCTACCTGCGCGGGCCTGGTGATGGCCCCGGGTGCCGCGCAGGCGGAGGTGGCGCCGACGGCGCTGGGCTCCGTGGGCGAGGTGGACGTGACGCTGGACGGCACCGTGTCCGAGGTGGCGCCGATCGCGCCGTGCACGCTCGGCGCCACCGAGTCGAACAGGACCAGCGGGGTCACCGAGGGCGACACCAAGTACGGCGCGGGCGAGACCAGCTGCGTGACCATGCCGGGCGGCTTCGCCAGGGCGGAGGTGAAGGGCAGCCGGTTCGAGACGAAGGTGCTGCGGCGGTTCGGCGGGCCGACGATCAAGGTCCGGACCTACCTCGCCCGCTGCGACACCACGAAGACCGGCGCCGCGGGCTACGTCGAGCTGAGCGGCCTGTCCGGCGTCTCCGTGCCGTCGTCCATCCCGGCCAACCACAAGATCACCGTGCCCGCGCCGGACGGCGGCAAGCCGCTGGCGGAGGTCATGGTGAACGAGCTGATCGCGCCGACCCCGCCGGACGGCAGCCTGCGGACCAACCTGATGCGCATCACGCTGTTCCCGCAGGGCGGCCCGGCCAGCGGCGAGATCGTGGTCGGCTCGGCGGCCTGCGACCCGTTCGGCGGCTAACGCGTCGTCTCGTTCACGAAGGCCCACGCCCGGATGGCCAGCCGGTCGTCCTGGTCGCTGCGCAGGCTCTCGCCGATCAGCGGACCGGCCACCGCGACGGCCACCGCACCGGCGTCGAGGTAGGGCCGCACATCCTGCGGTCCTACCCCGCCGGTAGGCACGAGCGGGACATCCGGCAGCGGAGCACGCACGGCCTTGACGTAGTCGACGCCTCCGGCCTGCGCGGCGGGGAACAGCTTCACCGCCGTCGCGCCCAGCCGCCACGCCTGGTCGATCTCGGTCGGGGTGTACGCCCCGGCCAGCACCGGCAGCTTCAGCTCCTCGGCCCTGGCCAGCACCGCCGGGTTGACCGTCGGCGTCACCAGAAACGCCGCGCCTGCCTCCGCCGCGGTGTCGACGTCGCCTGGCTCGCGGACACTGCCTGCCCCGACGATGACGTCGGGCAGTTCCCGGACCAGCTCGGTGATCGCCTCCGGCGCGCCCGGCGTGGTGAGCGCCGCTTCCAGCAGCCGGACCCCCGAGTCACGCAGCACGCGGCCCACGGCGGTGAACCGGCTGGTGTCGTCGGCCCGCAGGATGGCGACCAGCCGATGCGTGGTCAGCTCGTCGAGGAACGTCATCCCGCCACCTTCGGCGTGCCCGACAGCGCGACACCCGCCGCGCGCAGCTCGTCCATCGCAGTGTCCACGGTGGACGCCGAGACGCCGGCGGTGAGGTCGAGCAGCACCCTGGTGCCGAAGCCGGCGCGGGCCGCGTCGAGTGCGGTGGCCCGGACACAGTGGTCGGTGGCGATGCCGACGACGTCGACCCGCTCGACCTCCCTGGCCCGCAGCCAGTCGGCGAGCTGCTCGCCGGTGCCGCTGGTGCCCTCGAAGCCCGAGTAGCCGTCGCTGTACTGCCCCTTGGAGAACACCGCCGACACCGGCACGACGTCCAGCTCGGGGTGGAACGCCGCCCCGGGCGAACCCGCGACGCAGTGCACCGGCCAGGAGCGGACGAAGTCCGGCTGCTCGCTGAAGTGCGCGCCGGGGTCGATGTGGTAGTCCCTGGTGGCCACCACGTGGTCGTAGGCCGACTCGGTGAGGTACGCCGAGATCCGCGCCGCCACCTCGGCGCCACCCGCGACGGCCAGCGCGCCGCCCTCGCAGAAGTCGTTCTGCACGTCCACCACGATCAGTGCGCTACCCACCTGTACCTCCCTACAGGAAGACCGTCGGAACGGCCGGTTCGCCGCTGGACAGCTTCAGCCCCTCCCAGGGTAGGCTCACCAGCCCCCTGCGCAGGCGTTGCCGCGCGTCGTCCAGCGTGGGCAGGCCGTCCACCGGCTGCCCGTCACGCAGCATCGGGATCTGCAACGGCCGGTCGTGCTCGCCGAACTCGGGTGCCTCGCCGTCGGTGGCGTAGATGATCTCGTCGATCGCCGTCCCGGTCGGCTTGTGCCTGCGCACGGCGGACTTACGGCCGCCGCGGGACTCCTTGTGGGTGCTGCGCTTGGCGACCGGCCTGCCGTCGACCTCGACCAGCTTGTAGACCATGCCGGCCGTCGGCGCGCCCGACCCGGTGACCACCGAGGTGCCGACGCCGTAGGCGTCGACCGGCTCGGCCCGCAGGGCGGCGATGGCATGCTCGTCGAGGTCGCCGGAGACCACGATCCGGGTGTCCTTCGCACCCAGCGCGTCCAGTTGTTCACGGGCCTTGCGGGCCAGCACCCCGACGTCGCCCGAGTCGATCCGGATCGCGCCGAGTTCCGTCCCGGCCACGCGCACGGCGGTCTCGATGCCCGCGGTGATGTCGTAGGTGTCCACCAGCAGCGTGGTGTCCGTGCCCAGCTTGTCGACCTGCGCGCGGAACGCCGCCTCCTCGCTGTCGTGCAGCAGCATGAACGCGTGCGCGACCGTGCCCCGCGTGGGAATGCCGTAGCGGCGGCCTGCCTCCAGGTTCGACGTCGTGGCGAACCCGGCGAGGTAGGCGGCGCGGGCCGCCGCGACGGCCGCCCATTCGTGGGTACGCCTGCCGCCCATCTCGATGATCGGCCTGCCGTGCGCCGCCGCCGACATCCGCGCGGCGGCCGAGGCGATGGCGCTGTCGTGGTTGAGGATCGACAGCACCAGGGTCTCCAGCACGACGGCCTCGGCGAAGCTGCCGCGCACGGTCATGATCGGCGAGCCGGGGAAGTACAGCTCGCCCTCCGGGTAGCCGTCGACGTCGCCGCCGAACGAGTAGTCGGCCAGCCAGGCCAGCGTCTGGGCGTCGACGACGCCGGTCGCCTCCAGCTGGGCCAGCTCGGCGTCGGTGAAGGTGAAGTCGGCGATGGCGTCCAGCACGCGCGCGGTGCCGGCGACCACGCCGTAGCGGCGGCCGTCGGGAAGGCGGCGCGCGAACACCTCGAACACGCACGGCCGGTCGCCGGTGCCGTCGGCGAGGGCACTGCTCAGCATGGTCAGCTCGTAGTGGTCGGTGAGCAGCGCGGTGCTGGTATCCATGGCTCAACCCTAGAGAGACGGCTACGGCCGACGTGACACCATGGGGACATGACCACGCCTGCCGCAGCGGAACAGACGCAGGTCGACCCGATCTCGGCCGACCTGGGGGCTGAGGACAAACCGTGGCAGACCATCGTCTGGAACGACCCGGTGAACCTGATGTCGTACGTGACGTACGTGTTCCAGAAGCTGTTCGGGTACAGCAGGGACCACGCCACGAAGCTGATGCTGGACGTACACCACAAGGGCAAGGCGACGGTCTCGTCGGGCTCCAAGGAGAAGGTGGAGGGCGACGTGGCGAAGCTGCACGCCGCGGGCCTGTGGGCCACGATGGAGCAGCCGTGAAGGGTTGGCGGCGCAAGGGCGCCAGGATGGTCGCCGAGTTCGACCAGCAGGAAGCTGCGGTGCTGCGCGGCCTGGTCAGCCAGATGGAGGACATGCTCCGCACCCGGGCCGAGGAGGCGCCGCAGGACGAGCTGGCCGAGCTGACCGGCATCCGTACCGGCCCCAGCGAGGCTCCCAACGACCCGGTGCTGTCCCGGCTGCTGCCGGACTTCCACAAGCTCGACCCGGACAACCCCAGCAAGGAGTCGCTGGACTCGGCGGCCGCGTTGCGCTCGCTGCACGAGCCGGAGCTGCTCGACGCCAAGGTCGGCGTGGCGACGCTAATGCTGTCCACGCTGCCGCCGGAGGGCGGGACGGTGAAGCTGTCCTTCGAACAGGCCGACTCCTGGCTGTCCGCGATCAACGACGTCCGGCTGGCGCTGGGGACCGCGCTGGACGTCACCGACGACATGCCCGACGAGCTGCCCGAGGACGACCCGCGCTCGCCGCACCTGGGCGTCTACCACTGGCTGACCTGGGTGCAGGAAAGCCTCGTCCAGGCGCTCGCCGAGTGATCACCGACGTCGCGGGCGTCCAGGTCGGGCACCACGAACGGGTCGGCGACGGCTGGGCGACCGGCACCACGGTGGTCCTGGTCCCGGAGGGGACGGTCGGCGCGGTCGACCAGCGGGGCGGCGCGCCCGGCACCAGGGAGACCGACCTGCTCAAGCCGGAGAACCTGGTGCAGCACGTCAACGCCGTGTGCCTGAGTGGCGGCAGTGCCTACGGGCTGGCCGCCGCCGACGGCGTCATGCGCTGGCTGGCCGAGCGGTCCCGGGGTGTCCCGGTCGGGTCGCGGCCGCACGAGGTGGTCCCGATCGTGCCGTCGGCGGTGCTGTTCGACATCCCGGTCAACGACTGGGGCAACCGGCCGGACGCGTCGTTCGGCTACGCCGCCTGCGAGGCGGCCGGTCCGCGGGTGGCCGAGGGGACCGTCGGCGCCGGTGCCGGCGCGGTGGCCGGTTCGCTGAAGGGCGGCGTCGGCAGTGCGAGCGAGGTCGTCGGCGAGGTCACGGTCGGCGCACTGGCCGTGGTGAACGCCTACGGCGAGACGGTCCGTCTCGACTCGGGTGTTCCGTACGCGGCCGAGGAGGCCATCGACGAGGGATTCGGCGTGCCGCCCTGGCCGGGGCGGCCGGGCCGGGTGACGCCGAGGAAGGCGTCCGGGCTGAACACCGTCATCGGCGTGGTGGCGGTGAACGCCGGGCTGAGCAAGGCGCAGGCCCGGCGGCTGGCCGTCGCCGGGCAGGACGGCATCGCCAGGGCGGTGCGGCCCGCGCACTCGATGTTCGACGGCGACACGGTGTTCGCGCTGGCCACGCCGGGTGAGCCGGTGACCGGCCCGGCCGAGCTGGACGCGTTGTGCGCGGCGGCGGCGCGGGTGTTCGAGCGGGCGATGGTGCGTGGCGTGCTGTCGGCGACATCGGCGGGCGGCGTGCCCGCCTACCGCGACGCCTGGCCGGACTAGTTCTCCTCGCGCTTGCGCTGCTGTTCCCGTGCGGCACGGCGCTGCTGCTCGGCGCGCTCGCGGACGCGGCGCCGGAACTCGGCGTCGGTCTCGGGGCGAGGCGCGGCCGGGGTGCTCGGGGCTTCGGTGATCCGCGCCGCGCGTGGCGGGCGGCCGGCGAACAGCCAGACCAGCGATCCGACCGTCGGCAGCAGCAGGACGATCATCAGCCAGCCCATTTTCGGCAGGTGGCGGCAGTCGTCCGGCTCGGTGGTGATGACGTCGACGAGGCAGAAGATCCAGAGCGCCATCACGAGGATGCCGATGACGCCGAATCCGAGGACGGGCACGGGGAAACCCTAGCGCATAGCATCGCTCCCCAGGGGAGACGTCGTTCGTCTCACGATATGAACGCAGCCTGTCCACCACATAGGATGGGACCGTGTTGCGTATCCGTCGTGATCATGTCGAGGCGATCGTCGCCCATGCGCGGAAGGACTTCCCCGACGAGGCGTGCGGGGTGATCCTCGGCCCGGAGGGCTCCGACCGGGCCGAACGGCTCGTCCCGATGCTCAACGCGGCCCGTTCGCCGACGTACTACGAGTTCGACAGCACGGAGTACAAGCAGCTGCACAACGAGATGCTGCGGCGCGACGAGGACTTCGTGGTGATCTACCACTCCCACACGGCTACCGAGGCCTACCCGTCACGTACCGACATCGACCGGGCGAAGGAGCCGTTCGCCCACTACGTGCTGGTGTCCGTCAAGGACCCGCAGGAGTACGAGCTGCGCTCGTTCCGGATCGTCGAGGGCGAGGTCACCGAGGAAGAGGTCCAGATCGAGGAATAAACACCCTCGCCCCGAACGTCTGCCCAACCGGAAACACCCTACGGAGGAAACCCATGGCCGTGACCGTCTTCATCCCCACCATCCTGCGCACGCACACCGGCGGCGAGAAGAGCGTCGAGGCGAGTGGCAGCACCGTTGCCCAGGTCATCGACGACATCGAGTCCCGCCACGGCGGCATCAAGGCGCGGGTGGTGAAGGAGGAGAAGCTGCACCGCTTCATCAACGTCTACGTCAACGACGAGGACGTGCGCTTCGCCGGTGGTCTCGAGGCGGAGGTCAAGGACGGCGACACGCTGACGATCCTCCCCGCCGTCGCGGGTGGCGCGCGGTAGATGGCGCGCTTCGAGTCGTTGCTCGACGCCCTCGGCGGCACCCCGCTGGTGGGGCTGCCGAGGCTGTCGCCCACCCACGACGTGCGGCTGTGGGCGAAGCTCGAGGACCGCAACCCCACCGGATCGATCAAGGACCGGCCCGCGCTGGCCATGATCGAGGCGGCGGAGCGGGAGGGCAGGCTGCGCAGGGGATCGACGATCCTGGAGCCGACGTCGGGCAACACCGGCATCTCGCTGGCCATGGCCGCCAAACTCAAGGGGTACGGCCTGATCTGCGTGATGCCGGAGAACACCTCCGCCGAGCGCAAGCAGCTGCTGCAGGCCTACGGCGCGCGAATCGTGTTCTCGCCTGCCGCGGGCGGGTCGAACGAGGCGGTGCGCCGGGCGAAGGAGCTGGCCGAGTCCAATCCGGACTGGGTCATGCTCTACCAGTACGGCAACCCGGCCAACGCCGACGCGCACTACCGCGGTACCGGCCCCGAACTGCTGAAGGACCTGCCGACGCTCACGCACTTCGTCGGCGGCCTTGGCACCACCGGCACGCTGGTCGGTGTCGGCCGCTACCTGCGTGAACACAAGCCGGATGTTCAGATCATCGCGGCCGAACCGCGCTACGGCGAACTGGTCTACGGCCTGCGTAACCTCGACGAGGGCTTCGTGCCGGAGCTGTACGACCCGGACGTGCTGTCCGGCCGCTACTCCGTCGGCGCCTACGACGCGCTGCGCCGCACCCGGGAGCTGCTGGAGCACGAGGGGATCTTCGCGGGCATCTCGACCGGTGCCGTGCTGCACGCGGCGATGGCGGTCGCCGAGAAGGCCGCGGCCAAGGGCGAGCAGGCCGACGTCGCGTTCGTCGTGGCCGACGCCGGCTGGAAGTACCTGTCGACCGGCGCCTACAGCGGCTCGCTCGACGAGGCCGCCGAGCGCCTGGACGGCCAGCTCTGGGCCTGACCTCGAATGCCGCATCGGCAAGGTGGGGCTCGAGTGCGCGATCTGGACTCGGCGTGCCAGGCAGTGGGACCGGGTGGGCGGGAACGTGTAACTCGGGGGTCCGGAACGGTCGACTCGCGGGTCGGGAACGGAGGACTCGCGCGAACGGGCCGGTCGCGTGTGCGACCGGCACCACGTGAGAACCGGCGTCCACATCGTGAGTTATGCGCTCACGCACGCGAGTTCTGCGTTCCGCTACACGAGTTCTACGCTCGAGGCCAGCCACCTCTCCTGCCCGCGACCCGACTTCGCCGGGACCCTGGTACCAGATGCCGTGAGGGCCCCCTTCACGGCATCGGCGGAGCGGGTCGGGCGCGTCACCAGAGGCCGGGCGGGAGGTGGCCCTCCATGGTCAGCAGCCAGCGCTTGGCCTCGACGCCCTCGCCGCCGCTGAAGCCGCCCAGCCCGTTGCCGGCCACCACCCGGTGACAGGGCACGACGATCGGGATCGGGTTGCTGCCCATGATCGACCCGATACCCCGCGCGGGAATGCCCGAGCCACTGCGCTGCGCCAGCTCGCCGTAGGTGACCACGGAGCCGTACGGCACCGTCTCGTACAGCGTGCCCAGCACGGTGCGCTGGGCACGTGAGGTCAGCCGCCAGTCCACCGGAGTGGTGAACTCCGTGCGTTCCCCGGCGAAGTACCCGGCCAGCTCCGCGCGGATTCCGTCGGTCCGCTCCGCGTCCTCGACCACCGTCGCGCCGACCCGGGCCGCGATGCCCTCGCGGACCTCCGGGGTGTCGAAGAAATGCGTCGCGACCAGGCCGTCCTCGGTGACGGCGGCCAGCACGTGGCCCACCTCCGTCGGCAGGCCGGCGAACGCCACCGTCGTCATACCCGCCATTGTGCCCCCAGGCACCGACACCAGGGGATTTCCCCGAGGTGCCAGGCCGGTGATCCGTCGTAGCCTGGATCACGTGAGCACTCTGCCAGAGCAACCCGTCCCGTCGGGCCAGCAGCCGGAGACCAACCCGGCGAAGCGGCTGCTGCCGGCCAATCCCAAGGCCGCCGCCATCGTGGTCCTGGCGTTCACGGCCATGCTCTACCTGGTGGAGGTGATCGACGCCATCCTCCCGGCGGACCTCGACCATGCCGGAATCGAGTCCCGCACACTGTCCGGACTCGACGGCATCCTGTGGGCACCCGCGCTGCACGCCGGCTGGGACCACCTGTTCAGCAACACCATCCCGGTGATGGTGTTCGCGTTCCTCGCCATGGCCAGCGGCATCGGACGGTGGGCGATCGTCACCGCGGTCATCTGGGTCCTCGGCGGGCTCGGCGTCTGGCTGGTCGGGCCCGGCGACGGCGCGGTGACCGTCGGCGCCTCCGGGCTGGCCTTCGGCTGGCTGGCCTACCTGCTGGTGCGGGGCGTGTTCAACCGCAGCCTCGGCCAGATCGCCATCGCCGCCGTGCTGCTGGTGATCTGGGGCGGCATGCTCTGGGGCGTGCTGCCCGGCGACCCGGGGATCTCCTGGCAGGGGCACCTGTTCGGGGCTCTCGCCGGTGTCCTCGCCGCCTGGCTCATCGGCAGGGGCGACCGGGCACGCGCCCGCAAGCCCGCCGGTAACCTCGGCGTGTGACCGCAGCCGACCTGCCGATTGGTGTCTTCGACTCAGGGGTGGGCGGTCTGACCGTCGCCCGGACGATCCTGGAACAACTGCCTGCCGAGCGGCTGCGGTACGTCGGCGACACCGCGCACAACCCGTACGGCCCACTGCCCATCGCCCGCGCCAGGGAACTGGCGCTCGCCGCGCTGGACGACCTGGTCGACGGCGGGGTGAAGGCACTGGTCATCGCCTGCAACACGGCGTCGGCCGCCTGCCTGCGGGACGCGCGGGAACGCTATGACGTGCCGGTGATCGAGGTCGTCCTGCCCGCCGTCCGGCGGGCGGTCGCGGCGACCCACACCGGCCGGATCGGGGTCATCGGCACCGAGGGGACCGTTCGCTCCCGGGCCTACGCCGACGCGTTCGCCGCCGCCCGGGACGTCGAGGTCACCAGCGTGGCCTGTCCGCGGTTCGTCGACTTCGTCGAACGCGGCATCACCTCCGGCAGGCAGGTGCTCGGCCTGGCACAGGGCTACCTCGAACCGCTGCTGCGCGCGCAGGTCGACACCCTTGTCCTCGGCTGCACGCACTACCCGCTGCTGTCCGGCGTCCTGCAGATCGTGATGGGGCACGACGTCACGCTGGTGTCCAGCGCGGAGGAGACCGCGAAGGACCTGGTCCGGGTGCTCACCGAGGCCGACCTGCTCGCCCAGCCCGGCGACGAGCCGCCGCGGCACGAGTTCGTCGCCACCGGCTCGCCGGAGCCGTTCGCGCGGCTGGCCCAGCGGTTCATGGGGTTCGCGCCGGGGGTGCTCACACCGCACAGCAGGTGAGGTGACCGCCACACGTCGTCAGCGCCACGCCTGCGTGCATGGCAGAGTGCTCCGGGTGCGGTTGACGATCCTCGGTTGCTCGGGCAGCGTGCCCGGGCCCAACTCACCGGCCTCCGGTTACCTGATCGAGGCCGACGGTTTCGTGCTGGGGCTGGAGTTCGGCAACGGCGTGCTGGCCGCCCTGCAGGCGGAGCGGGACCCGTTCGACCTGGACGCCCTGCTGCTGTCGCACCTGCATCCCGACCACTGCGCCGACGTCACCGCACTGACCGTGCTCCGCCGCTACCATCCGGCGCCGCCGTATGACCGCAGGCCCGTCCGCCTGCCGCTCTACGCCCCGGTGGACGCGCCGTGGCGGCTGGCCAACGCCTACGCGCCGAACCCGGCCGAGCGGGAGACGACCGACCTCTCGGACACCTACGACTTCGCCACGCTGACCACCGGCAGCCTGCGGATCGGGCCGTTCACCGTGACCGCGGCCGAGGTCGCGCACCCCACCGAGGCGTTCGGGCTGCGGATCGAGCACGGCGGCAGCATCCTGGCCTACAGCGGGGACACCGGCCCGTGCGCGACACTCGACGACCTGGCCCGCGACGCCGACGTCCTGCTCTGCGAGGCGTCCTGGACCGACGCGGCGGACCGGCCGGCGGACGTGCACCTGTCCGGCGTCCAGGCGGGTGAGCTGGCGCGGCGTGCCGGAGCGAAGCGGCTGCTGCTCACCCACATCGCGCCGTGGACCGACCGTGCCGCGATCCTCGCCGAGGCGCGTGGCGTCGTCGGCGACCGGGCCGAGCTGGCCGAGCGGGGCTCGGTCTACCAGTTCTGACCGAAGTCCGCCGTCTCGGCCCCGGCCAGGTCAGCCAGGTAGGCGGGGAAGAGGTGCCGCAGGTAGGCGTGGCCCAGGGCGACCGTCCGGACCGTTCCGGCGGGCAGGTTGAACTCGGCCAGGTCGAAGGCCAGTTCGGCGCCCCGGTAGCTGGGCACGGAGTTGGTCACGTCGGTGAACCAGTCCAGGAACGTGACCTGGCGCGGGTCGGCCGGGTCGGACGAAACGACGTCGAGCAGCGCGGGCCTGCTGCGCAGCGTCAGGCGGTAGAACTCGGAGAAGGCGAAGAACCGCTGCTCGACGCCCGTCGGCGCGATGCCGTGGACCTGTTCGGCCAGCCGGACGCCGTGCTCGGTCGACGCCTGCTCGGCGAGGCTCCAGGCCCGGTCGTGTGCCGCCCTGCCGGGCAGGGTGCCATCGCGCAGGCCGGTGAGGTAGGCGGCCCACAGCGGCGCGCCCGGGTTGCCGAACGTCTCCTCGCCGCGGCCGAGCGCGATGGCGATACCTCGCTCGATGCCCTCGACGATGCCCGCATCCACATAGGACACCCAGGTGCCCGGCATGCCCATCTCGCGGTCGCGGAAGAAGGTGATGATGCCTTCGATGTTGCGCCAGCGGTTCGGGTTGCCCCGCACCAGCTCCGCGGCCGGGCCCGAGGACAGGCCACGCACCAGCGCCAGCCGCTGCGCCATGCTGAGCCCGTCGATGTCCTCGGCGGTGCAGGCCAGCGTGGTCACACAGCGCTGGACCGGGTCGGCCGCGGTGGCGGGCGGGGCCAGTACGCCCACGGTGAGCACAGCGAGCAGTGCGGCGGTCACGGCACGGATCCGGTTCATCGGTGCTCCCCAGTGTCGGCGTCGACCCGCTGAACTCTACAGTGCTCGGGTGGTGAGAAAAGACGGCAGGAAAGATGACGAGCTCCGTGAGGTCACCATCACCCGCGGGTTCCAGAAGTGGCCGGCCGGGTCGGTACTCATCGAGTTCGGCCAGACCCGTGTGCTGTGCGCGGCCAGCGTCACGGAGGGTGTGCCGAGGTGGCGCACCGGATCCGGGCTCGGCTGGGTGACCGCCGAGTACGCGATGCTGCCCTCGGCGACCAACAGCCGGTCCGACCGGGAGTCGGTGAAGGGCCGGATCGGTGGCCGCACGCACGAGATCAGCCGGTTGATCGGCCGCTCGCTGCGGGCCTGCATCGACCTCGCCGCGCTGGGTGAGAACACCATCGTGATCGACTGCGACGTCATCCAGGCCGACGGCGGGACGCGCACGGCGGCCATCACCGGCGGTTACGTCGCGCTGGCCGACGCGGTGACCTGGCTGGCCGCGGCGAACCGGCTGGCCGACCCGCAGCCGCTGTCCGCCGGGGTCTCGGCCATCAGCGTCGGTGTCGTGGACGGGCGGGTCAGGCTGGACCTGCCGTACGAAGAGGACTCTCGCGCCGAGGTGGACATGAACGTCGTCGCCACCGACGCGGGCACGATGATCGAGGTGCAGGGTACCGGTGAGGGCGCGACGTTCACCCGGTCCACTCTGGACACCATGCTCGACCTCGCCCTGGCGGGCTGCGCCGAGCTGACCCGCAAACAGAACGAGGCGCTGGCGCTGCCGTACCCGGGTGAGCTGCCCGAGCCGCGGCCGGCCAAGAAGTCCAAGGGGAGCAAGTGAGGCTCCTGCTGGCCAGCCGCAACGTCAAGAAGCTCGCCGAGCTGCGGCGGATCCTCGACGCGGAGGACGTGGCCGGGGTCGAGGTCGTCGGCCTCGGCGACGTCCCCGAGTTCCCCGAGGCGCCGGAGACCGGTGCGACGTTCGAGGAGAACGCGCTCGCCAAGGCCCGCGACGCGGCCAGGGCGACCGGTCTGCCGTCGGTCGCCGACGACTCGGGGCTCGCGGTGGACGCCCTGAACGGGATGCCGGGTGTGCTGTCCGCGCGGTGGTCGGGCGGCCACGGCGACGACGAGGCCAACCTGCGGCTGGTCCTCGCGCAGCTGTCCGACGTGCCCGACGAGCGGCGCGGTGCGGCGTTCGTCTGCGCCGTCGCGCTGGTCACGCCGGACGGGGCGGAGACGGTGCTGCGGGGCGAGTGGCGTGGTTCGCTGGTTCGCAGCCCGAGCGGGGCGAACGGGTTCGGCTACGACCCGATCTTCCGCCCGGACGGCGAGGAGCGGACGTCGGCCGAGCTCGCACCCGAGGAGAAGGACGCGCGCTCGCACCGCGCCCAGGCGCTGCGGTCGCTGCTGCCGCACCTGCGGGCCCTGCGCGGCTGAGTGCTTTGGCGGGACGGGCTCAGCCTGCCAGGTCGAGGTCGCGGATCAGCTTGGCGACGTGGCCGGTGGCGCGGACGTTGTACTGCGCCACCGCGATGCGGCCGTCCGGGTCGACGACGAACGTCGAGCGGATCACGCCCTGCACCACGCGGCCGTAGTTCTTCTTCTCCCCGAACGCACCCCACCGGGTGAGGACCGTCTTGTCCGGGTCGGCCAGCAGCGGGAACGTCAGGCTCTCCGCCTCGACGAACTTCGCCAGCTTCTCCGGCTTGTCCGGCGAGATGCCGAGGATCTGGTACCCGGCGCCGTTCAGCTCGGCGAGGTTGTCCCGGAAGTCGCACGCCTGCTTGGTGCAGCCGGGTGTGCCCGCGGCGGGGTAGAAGTAGACGATGACGTTGCCGCCCCGGAAGTCGGAGAGGGAGACCTTGTTGCCCTCGCTGTCCGGAAGGGTGAAGTCGGGGGCCTGGTCGCCGGGGGAAAGCCGCTCGCTCATGCCCAAGGACAGTACCTAGACCGAACCTCGGTAGGTGGCGGCGGCCTGGCCGTCCGGGTCGGGCCGGACGGTGACCCGCAGCTCGGTCGGCTGCTGCGGCAGCGCGAACGCCAGGCTGACCCGCACGCTGTCGCCGGGGGCGACGTCGCGGGTGGCGTCGGCGATGCCGTTGTAGCCGTGGGCCACGTCGTAGAGCTGCTTGGCCACCTTCTGGCCGGCCATCGCCGAGACAAACAGGTTGGACAGCCGGAACGGCTGGCTGCCCTGGTTACGCACGTCGATCTGGAACGACGCCGCCCTGGCGCACTTTGGGTAGGCCGTCTCGCTGGGCTGGAACAGCCGGGGCGGTGCGACCAGCACGCTGACCCCGCTGCCGAACCGGTGCTCCACACCGAACTCGGCCATCGCCGCGCCGGGAGCGAGGGCCGCCTGGGCGGCTGGCGAGCCGCCGTCGGCGAGGGGCCTGGGCGCGGGCGCGGTGGCGGCCGTGGAGCAGGCCGTCAACGGCAGCGCGACCAGGGCGCAGGCGAGGAGCAGGTGTCGCGGCGAGCGCACGGGCGCCCCTCCTCTGGTGGTCGTTGTGCGGTACAGCGGTAGGCCGTTCGGCGTAGGTAGTTTGGCCGACCCGCTCCACTCTGGGGGCACCGAGTGGCTGACGCGAGCTACCCGGGCGGGTTGAAGCGGAGCTGGTGTACGGCCGTGGCCGATCCGTGATCAGGGCTGCACTGGGGGTGACACATGCCATCGTGGTGTCAGGGATACCCGTAACCACATGGTGAGAACCCCTACAGCTCAGACGGCGAGCGCGAAGAAAAGGATGAACAGCCCGAGGCCGGCCATCCAGGCCACCAGAAGCCAGCCGAAGTCCCGCCACGGGTTGACCGGCCGCGCGTCCTCGCCGGGCACGTAGACGCCCCGCATCTCGAACCAGTCGGCCCAGTTGACCAACCATCGCAGCCCTTTGCGCACAGAGCCACTATGACGGACCGCCGGTGTGGTCGCATCCGGCGAGTCAGCCGCCGAGCCTGCCGCGGGTGGCCGCGAACCTGGCGGCGTAGGTGTCCAGCGCCCGGCCCAGTGCGTTGACGGCTTCCTCCCGGCCGTCGGTCCGGTACTTGTTCATCGCGTACTTCGCGGACAGCCGCCAGCTCTCCTCCTCGGTGAAGAAGGCCTGGCGTTCCTGCGGTGTGGGCGAGTTGTCCGACCCCAGCCGGGCGTCGAGCGCCTCGGCCTTCGCCGCGAGCCGTCGCGTCCACGCGTCGAACTGGGCGACGAACGCGGCGGCCTGCTCGACCGGACCGGGACCGGGCGCGCCGGGCAGCAACCGCGGGGCGGGTGCCGGTGTCGCGGCGGGGGCGGGAGCGTCCTTGTTCAGCTCGCGCAGCCGGTCGGTGATCTCCGCCTGCTGTTTGGCCCGCTGACGGGGATCGGCCAGCACCGACGGCGTGCCCGCCGCCGCGTAACGCTGACGCGCCTCCTCCGCGAGCGCGGCGGTACGCCTGGCCTCCAGCCGGGACCGTTCGGTGCTCGGGCCGGCGGGCAGGTCCTCCAGTTGGAAGCTCAGGTCCTCGGATCGGCTCGTCCGCACCGGTTCGAGCAGCGCGGACCGGGTCAGCCAGCCGACGGAGGTTTCGACGCCGAAGAGCGGGTCGTCGCTCATCCGGATCGGCGCCAGGAACTCGGACTCGTCGGATTCGGTGAGGCGGGGATCGGAGACGAACAGGCTGTCCTGGATGCCGTTGGTGAACACCAGCTTGACCCGGACGGTCACGTACACGGCGTTGCCCCGGCGCTGGCGGCGGGCGATGCCGAGCCGGTTGCGGTCGACCAGGTCGTCGGCCCGCTCCTGCAGTGACTGCTGCGCGAGTGCACGTTCGACCCGGCCGGGCACGAGCTTCGCGTCCTCGCGGGACATCAGGTAGTTGTTGATTCCCAGGGCGATCATCGGGCCGATCGCCTTGGCGACGCCTGCCACGCGCGAGCCACCCGGCTTCGCGGCAGGGGCTTTGCCCTGGGGCTTCGGCGCCGACATCGCGGCGATCACCCTGGCCGCGACCGCGGGGTTGCGGACACACATCTGCCGCCCGCCCCGCACACCCTCGGGGCCGATGACGATGTCGTAGTCGGTGAGCCGCAGCCCCTTGTTCGTGAGGTGGTTGTCGAACAGCTCCCAGTAACGCTCGTTGACGACCTTTCCGTACTCGGCCAGCTGGTGGTACGCCCGCATGAAGTCGGCGTCCTTGGTCAGGTCGAGCACTCTGCCCAGCGCGTGCGGGTCGACCGGGCCCTGGATGACCCGGCGGGCGCCGGGATTGTCACCCGCCCGCATGCCGGCGTACTCGCCTGCCACCTCCGGACTGTCGGTGAAGTAGGTGCCGGGGCCGAGGTCGTGGACGTCGCCGGGGCCGGGTTTGACCCCCTCGGCGAATCCTCGGTGCCACTGTTCCTCGGCGAGGCTGATGCGGGCGGACGGACGCACGGGGGAGCGCAGTGCGTGCGGGCGATCGGCGATCTCGTGCGCCTGCCGTTCCGCCGCGTCGCCGGGGTGGCTGAGTTCCCGCGTGCCCGCGGGGCCCGAGCGGTTCTGCACCACGTGGACCAGTTCGTGGGTGAGCAGCGCTTCGCCGCGTGGCGTGTCCGGTGCGTAGTTGCCGGGGGCGAACACGATGTCCTCGCCGACGGTGTAGGCGGCCGCGCGCAGGGCTCCGGCCGACTCGTCGGCGTGCAACCGCACCTGGCTGAAGTCGTGCCCGAGCCGGTTCTCCATCACCTCACGGACGCCGGGGTCGAGTGGTCGTCCCGGCGTATTCCGGTTGGCCGGAACGGCCTTGCGCATCGGCGCTGCGCGGTCGGTCAAGACGATCTCCTCTCCGCGCCCGAACGGTCCCGCCGCGCCGTCACCGCCGCGTCACGCGCGCGTGGTGACGCGGTGGTGACGCGGTGATCCGAAGGTGGCGTGGCGAAGGGAGACAGGCCATGCCCATCAGTCCTACCTACCCCGGTGTGTACATCGAGGAACTGCCGAGCGCGGTTCGCACCATCATCGGGGTTCCCACATCGATTGCCGCGTTCATCGGCACCGCGCCACGCGGCGCGACCGACCGCCCGGTGCACATCACCAGCTTCGCCGACTACGAGGCGGAGTTCGGCGGCCTCGACAAGCAGAGCGAGATGAGCCACGCCGTCTACCACTTCTACCAGAACGGCGGCAGTGAGGCGGAGATCGTCCGGATCGTCCGTTCCGCGAACCCGCCGGTGAAGGAGGGGGAACCGGCCCCGGACCCGGTGCCGAAGCTCGCGACGAAGGCCAAGATCTCGCTGGCGGGGAAGAAGGGGTCGGCGGACGCGCCGCTGAACCTGACCGCCGTGAGCGAGGGACTCTGGGGCAACAAGCTGCGCGTCCGGATCGACTACGACACGCTCGAAGCTCCGGAAGCCCGGACGGTGTACAACCTCACGATCCGGGACACGGCCACCGGCGGCCTGACCGAGCGCTATCTCAACGTCAGCCCCGACCCGACGAGCGCCACCAGCCTGAAGAAGTTGCTGGCGGGTTCCCGTCTCGTGGCGGTGCTCGACGGCGACGACGTCATGCCCAACCAGCACGAGCCGGTCGGCACCAAGGACGGGCCCAAGATCGGTGAGGACCCGTTCAAGAACGACAAGGGGACGGGCGAGCACGCCTGGTACACCGAGGTCGGCGCGGACGAGGACGTGCGGGGCGCGGACGGTGATCCGCCGGAGGCGTTCAACTACCGCGGCGGTTCCCAGGGCGAGGAAAAGAAGGAGGGGCTGTACCAGCTGTTGAAGACCGACATCTTCAACATCCTGTGCCTGCCCGGCGCCGTGGGACAGAAGGATTCGCCGGAATCGATCGTGACCGAGGCCGGGCAGTTCTGCCTGGACCGGCGGGCGATGCTGATCCTGGACTCCCCCCGGGGCCAGAGCCTCTCCGACGCGGCGAAAGCCGAGTTCCCCGCCCTCGGCGACGCGCTGAAGAACGCTGCCATCTACTACCCGCGCGTCGAGGTCCCCGACCCGATCCAGAACAACGCCGCACGGGAGGCGGGCTCCTGCGGGGTCGTCGCCGGGATCTGGGCACGTACCGACGTCACCCGTGGTGTGTGGAAGGCGCCCGCGGGCACCGAGGCGGGGCTGACCGGGGTCAACCGGCTCACCGAGGAGCTGACCGATCTGGAGGTCGGGCGGCTCAACCCGCGTGGCGTCAACGCGCTGCACAAGCTGCCTGCCTTCGGGAACGTCGTGTGGGGTGCTCGCACGCTGGTCGGTGACGACCGCAAGGCCGACCAGTGGAAGTACGTGCCGGTGCGGCGGCTCGCGTTGTTCATCGAGGAGAGCCTGTACCGCGGCACGCAGTGGGTGGTGTTCGAGCCCAACGACGAGCCGCTGTGGTCGTCGATCCGGCTCAACGTCGGCGCGTTCATGAATAACCTGTTCCGGCAGGGCGCCTTCCAGGGCCGCACACCGCAGGAGGCGTACAAGGTCACCTGCGACCAGACGAACAACCCGCAGAACACGATCGACCAGGGCATCGTGAACATCCGCGTCGCTTTCGCCCCGCTCAAGCCGGCCGAGTTCGTGATCATCCAGATCCAGCAGCTCGCTGGCCAGATCCAGGTTTAGGAGTCGACGAAGATGGCCGAGAGCAAGACGAAGCGGCGCGATCCGTACAAGAACTTTCGGTTCCGGGTCAAGTTCGGCGGCGGCACCGAGTACATCGCCGGGGTCAGCAAGGTCACCGGGTTCAAGCGCAGCACCGAGGTGGTCAAGCACCGCAGCGGCGGCGATCCCGCCACGAGCGTGAAGCTGCCGGGACGCACCGAGTACGACCCGATCACGCTGGAACGCGGCGTCACCAACGACAAGGTCTTCGAGCAGTGGGCCAACCGGGTGTGGAGCTTCCGCAACGCCTCCGGTGGCCTGGAGTCCTCGCTGAAGGACTTCCGCAGGGATATCACGGTCGACGTGTTCAACGAGGCCGGCCAGAAGGTGCTGTCCTACCAGGTGTTCAACTGCTGGGTCTCGGAGTACCAGCCGCTGTCCGATCTGGACGCCAACGCGAACGCCGTCGTGATCTCCCACATCAAGCTGGAGAACGAGGGCTGGGTGCGTGAGGAGCTGCCGGAGCCGACCGAGACCGCGTTCGAAGACCCGGCGTAACCGGTGCTCACCGAGGCGGAGCTGCTGGCCGCCTGGGAGGGCGGCCACCGGCTGGATCCGGTGCGGCGGGCGCTCTCGCTCGCCGTCGCGGCCGGTGCCGACCGGGCGTCGGTGGCCGACCTCGGCATCGGCAGCAGGGACGTGCTGGTGCTGGGACTGCGGGAACGGTGCTTCGGCGAGGTCTATCCCTGCGCGGTCACCTGCCCGGCGTGTGCGGAGGAACTGGAGCTGGAACTGGACGCGGCGCAGCTGCGGACGGGCCCGGGAGGCACGCGGCGGGTCGAGGTGGACGGGTTCGACGTCGAGCTGCGACCGCTGACCAGCCGGGACCTGCTGGAGCTGCCCGCGACGGCCGATCCCCGGGGCTGGCTCGTCCGGCGGTGCGTCGCGGGGGACGCGGACCTGCCGGACCGGGTGCTCGGGCGGCTGGCCGCCGAACTGTCCACATGCGATCCACAGGCGGATCTGATGATCGAGCTGGACTGCGCCGGCTGCGGACACGAGTGGCGCTCGCCGTTCGACGCGGCGGCCTATCTGTGGGGGGAGATCGACGTGTACGCCAGGCGGCTCCTGCTCGACGTGCACACCCTGGCCGCCGCCTACGGCTGGTCCGAGGACGAGGTGCTGGCGGTCCCGCCGGCACGCAGGCGCTTCTACATCGAGATGGCGGGGACGTGATGGGGGACTTCCTGGACCGGATGCTCGGCCGGGGCACCGGCGCACCCGTGCTGCGGCCGGTGCTGCCGACGTTGTTCGAACCGGTACCCCAGGCGCCGGAACCGCCAGCGGCGGAACCGGCGGCAGCGGCACCGCGACCGCCGGACGCGCCCGAGCCGTCGCGGCCTCCGACGGTGACAGCGTCCGAAAAGGACGCTCCGGAACCGCGTGCCCCAGCCGCCCCCGTACCGGCACCGGTACCGCCGCCCGCCCGGGCGCTGCCGGAACCGGTGCACCGGCCGGTCGCCCACCGGCGCCCCGAACGGCCGTCTGCCGCGCATCCGGTGACACCGCTGCCGGAACCCATTCCTCCCGCGCCGGTGGTACGGCACGAGCCGGTACCCGCGGACCACGAGCGGCCGGGCCCCGAGCCTGCCCGGCCCGAGCGGGCTCCGGTCGGGCTCCCCCTCCCGCCGGAGCCCGTTCACCCGGAGGCGCCGCCGTCGCCGGAGCCCGCGCACCCGGTCGCGCCGGTGGTTCCGCCGGTGCCGCGCAGGCGGCGGACGAGAGCGGCACGGCCCGCCGTGGCCGCGCCGGAACCGCGGCCGGAACCGACGGTGCACGTGAGCATCGGCAGGGTCGAGGTCCGTGCCGTCGCGGAGAAACCGCCGCCGCGCAAGCGGTCCAGCCGCCCGGCGGTGCTCAGCCTTGACGACTACCTGCGTGAGCGGTCCGGAGGTGCAGCACGATGAGCGACGCCAAGGCGATCGCCGCCGTCACGGAGGCACTGGTGTCCGTGATCCACAGTGGCGTGAAGGACATCCAGGGGCTGGGCGCGATCGACGTCACCGCAGCCCCGCCGCACAGCCTCACCGGTGACCCGCAGGCCATCCGGGTCAACCTGTTCCTCTACCAGGTCGAGGTGGAGGGCTCGCTGCGCAACACCGACCGGCTCGACGTGCTGCCCGGCGAGACCGGCGAACCGCCGCTGCCGCTGGTCCTGCGGTACCTGGTCACGCCCTACCTCGGCGACGACGATGACGTCAAGGCGCATCTGCTGCTCGGCGAGGCGATCCAGATGCTGCATTCCCGGACCGTGCTCACCCGTGCCGACCTGACCCGGACACCGGGCCGGATCATCGACAGCGACATCGTCCAGGCGCTGGACCGGGTGCGGGTCACCTGGCATCCCATGTCGGAGAACGACATCTACTCGCTGTGGTCGGCGTTCTCCACGCCCTACCGGCTGTCCGCCGCGATCGAGGTCAAGCCGGTGCTGATCGACAGCCTGCGCCCGAGCCGCAGCGCGGTGCCGGTGCTCACCAGGGGCAAGGACGACGTCGGCCCGCGTGCCGACGGACGGCTGTCCTCGCCGTTCCCCGCACTGGATTCCGCCACCGGGCTCACGGTCGACGACAGGGGAAACGAGTTCGCCGAACCGGTCGCCGTGCTCGCCGACACCGTCGTGCTGGGCGGTGTCAACCTCGGCGGGGCCGTCCGGGTGCTGCTCACCCACCCGTTGCTGGACGAACCGGAGGAGATCCGCGACTTCGTCTCGGTGGGCGAGCGGGAGGTGCGGTTCCTCCTGCCCGGCGAGCACGACCGGTTCCCGGCCGGCCGGTGGACGGTCGCGGTCGAGGTGGCCACGGTGGACGGACCGGTCGTCACCAACGAGGTCTTCCTGCCGGTCGGGCCGGTCGTCGACGAGTTCCCGCTGGAGGTGACGCTGTCCGGCACCGGTACGGCGAGCTTCCAGCTCACCTGCTCGCCTGCCGTGCGCGCGGGCCAGCCGGTCTCCCTGCTGCTCGGCGGAACGGTGCTCGTGCCGGACACACCCGTCGACGAGCAGCCGCGGGGCCGGATCCTGCGGTTCATCGTCGGCGAGGAACACCTCGGCATCCATCCGGCGCGCCTGCGGATCGCCGGCGTCGACAGCAGGCTGATCGACCGGACGACGACGCCGCCGACGTTCCGGGACCAGACGGTCACCGTGGTGAGGCAGCCGTGACCGGCCTGTCCCGTGCGGAGTGGGAGGCCGCCAACGGCGGCTTCCTCGCCGCGTCCCTGGACTGGCTGCGGCTGCTGCTGCGGCGGCACGCCGCCGAGCAACCCGCACCCGGCGAGGAACCGGCTGGCTTCTGGTCGAGGTTCTCCGGCAGGCAGCCGGAGACCGAGCGCCCGGCGGTCGTCTCCGACGCCGAGATCGCCGCGGCGGCCGACCGGGTCGCGCGGGCGGAGGCGGTCACGCCCCGGCCCGCGCTGGTCGAGCTGGCCACCCGGCTCGGCCTGTCCCGGTTCGAACGGGACACGCTCCTGCTGTGCGCGGCGATCGAGCTGGACACCTCGATCGCGCCGCTGTGCGCGCGGGTACACGGCAACGAGCGCATGGCCTACCCGACGTTCGGCCTGGCGATGAGCCTGCTGCCGGACGCGGCGTGGGAGGTCGTGTCGCCGCATCACGGCCTGCGGTTCTGGCGGCTGGTCGAGATCGGCCGCAACACCGGTCAGGGCCTGGTGGCCAGCCCGCTGCGGGCCGACGAGCGGATCGTCAACTACCTCAAGGGACTCAACTACGTCGACGACCGGCTGTCGCCACTGCTGACCCGTCTTGACCCCGCACCGGCGGCGGCCCTGCCGCCGTCGCAGCGTGAGGTCGTCGGCGAGGTGGTGCGGCACTGGGTCAACGCCCCGGGCTCGTCCGGTCCGGTGCTGCAGCTGTCCGGGCCGGACGACCCCGGCAAGCGGCTGGTGACCGCCTACGCCGCGACCGAGTGCGGACTGCTGGCCTACCGGCTCACCACCTCGGCACTGCCGCAGGTGCTCGGGGAGCTGGACGATCTCGCCCGGCTCTGGCGCCGGGAGGCCGCCCTGCTGCCGCTGGCGCTCTACCTCGACCTCGGTGACACGGCAGGCGACGAGGCACTCGCCGCGACCACCCGCTTCCTGTCCAGGATCGCCGGCCCGGCGGTGCTGGCCACCAGGGAGAGCAGGCCGGATCTCGGGCGGCAGTCGGTGGTGCTCGACGTCGAGCCGCCGACCGTGCCGGAGCGCGCCGAGGCCTGGTACTCCGTGCTGGGCTCGCGGCAGGCCGCGAACACCCTCGCCGCGCAGTTCGCGCTGGAGGTGCCCGCGATCCACGAGGTGGCCGCGATCGCCCAGGGCGACCTGGACGAGGCGTGGCGGCTGTGCCGCGGCCGTACCCGGCCCCAGCTCGACACGCTGGCGCAGCGGCTGGAGCCGAAGGTCGGCTGGGACGACATCGTGCTCACCGACGACAACCTGGGCCTGCTGCGCACGCTCGCCGACCAGGTCGCGTGGCGCACCACGGTGTACGACACCTGGGGCTTCGGCGAGCGCATCACCCGGGGACTCGGCGTGACCGCGTTGTTCGCGGGCCCCAGCGGCACCGGCAAGACCATGGCGGCCGAGGTCGTCGCCCACCACCTGCGGCTGGATCTGTACCGCATCGACCTGTCCGCCGTGGTGAGCAAGTACATCGGCGAGACCGAGAAGAACCTGCGCAGGCTGTTCGACGCCGCCGACGGTGGCGGCGCCATCCTGCTGTTCGACGAGTGCGACGCGTTGTTCGGCAAGCGCAGCGAGGTCAAGGACGCCCACGACCGCTACGCCAACGTCGAGATCGACTACCTGTTGCAGCGCATGGAGTCCTACCGGGGACTGGCGATCCTGGCGACCAACCTGCGCAAGTCGCTGGACTCGGCGTTCCTGCGCAGGCTGCGGTTCATCGTCGAGTTCGACTTCCCCGGTTTCGAGCAGCGCAAGGCGCTCTGGCGCACGGCGTTCCCGCCGAGGGCGCCACTGGGGGAGCTGGACTTCGACCGGCTCGCGCGGTTCCAGGTCAGCGGCGGCATGACCCGCAACATCGCGGTCAACGCCGCGTTCCTGGCCGCGTCGAAGGGAACGGAGATCACGATGGCCTGCGTGCTGGACGCCGCGAGGTCGGAGTTCGAGAAGCTCGACCTGCCGGTGAAGGGGAGTGACTTCGCATGAGGATCACCGTGCACATCGACCGGGTCGTGCTCGACGGGGTCGGTGGTCCCGGCGATGCCGCCGCCGTCGGGGAGGCGTTGCGGACGGAGCTGGCGCGGCTGGCCGGCGACGGGAACTTCCGGGACGCCCGCCGGGTCACGGCACCGGACGTCCGGCTCGGCCCGGTGTGGAACCCGGCGTCGGCGGGCAGGGACATCGCCCGGTCGATCCACAGTGGACTCAACGAGAGGCGTGGCGCATGACCAGGTTTCCCGAGGCGGCACAGCCGGTTCGCGGCGGATTCGTGCTCTGGGACGTCGCCGAGCGCAGGCCGCTGAAGTCGATTCCGTTCCAGTTCAACCCGGACACCCTCACCCGCACCCTGCAGCCGCAGGGGGCGGGTGACGAGTCCGGTGACCGGTTGGAGGTGCTGCGGCTGAAGGGGCCGCCACACGAGTCGTACAAGTTCGACGCCGAGTTCGACGCGACCGACTACCCGGACCGCGCCCGCGACGGCCTGCTGCCCGTGCTCTCGGCGCTCGAGGTGACGATGTACCCGAGGCGCACGGACCTGCTCGCCGAGCGCACGCTGGCCGAGCAGGGCGCGATCGAGATCGCGCCGCTGGAGGCGCCGCTGCTCGTGCTGGTGCTCGGCAAGAAGCGGGTAATGCCGGTGCGCATCACCGAGTTCAGCGTTACCGAGGACATGTTCGACGCCGCGCTCAACCCGGTCCGGGCGAAGGTCAGTGTCGGTGTGCGCGTGCTGACCGTCGACGACGTGGGCTACGCCCACAAGGGCGGCGAGCTGTACCTGGGTCACCACCGGGAGAAGGAAGGCTTCGCCTCCCGCGTCATCAACCCGATCGCCGACGTCGGCCTCACCACTCTCTAGAGGAGACCCCATGTTTCCGGTTACCAGTCGATACCACGGGCTTCCGGTCGCCGTCACCGAACTGCCGGACGGCCGCAAGGTCAGCTACGTGCGCCGCCGGTTCGTCCCGCGGCCGGAGACCCTGGTGCGGATCGGCGAGCACACGGTGCGGCCTGCCCAGCGGCACGACCACGTTGCCGACGAGGTGTTCGGCGACGCCGAGCAGGGCTGGCAGCTCGCCGACGCCAACCGCGCCATGGACCTCGACGAACTCACCGCCGAGGTCGGCAGGCGGCTGCGGGTGACCCGGCCGGGAGCCCCGCCGGTGCCGGAACCGGAAGCCGTCCAGCCCGGTGGCGTTCCCGGTGTCCCCGGCCTGCCGGGCGCGCCGCTGGCGTTGCCGCCCGGTTTCCCGAAGGCGTTCGGCCGTGGCTAAGAGCATGCGGCTGGAGCTCTACATCGGCGGCGTGGACGCACCGGCGGCGTCGGCGGAGCTGATGGACGCCCTGCAGTCGGTCACCGTCAACACCGGTGCCGGGACACAGGGCGGGTTCCAGCTCAACTTCGCGGTCAGCAAGCGGTCGGTGATCACCCGCAAGCTGCTGCCCAACGGCTTCTTCGACCCGGCGCGCCGGGTCATCATCGCCACGGTCATCGGCGGCGTGGAGACGGTGCTGATGGACGGCATCATCACCCGCCAGGAAATGGCGCCGAGCGAAACGCCCGGTGCGTCGACGCTGACGGTCACCGGGCTGGACCTGACCGCGGTGATGGACATCCTGCACTTCCAGGTCCCGTGGCCGGTGATGCCGTGGGAACTGCGGGTGATGGCCATCTGCGCGAAGTACGCGATGTACGGCCTGGTGCCGGTCGCGGTCCGGCCGGTGGCGTTGTTCCAGCGTGGCCCGCTCGAAGGGTTCGACGTGCAATACGGGACGGACCTGGACTACGTCAACGCGCTGGCGAACGTCGCCGGGTACACGTTCTTCATCGAGCCGGGTGACCGGGTCGGCGTCAACACGGCGTACTGGGGGCCGGAGGCGCGGTTCGGCGCGGTCCAGCCGGCGCTGACGGTGAACATGGGGCCGGCGACGTCGGTCGAGTCGATGTCGTTCAGCTTCGACGGGCTGTCGTCAACCGGGTACAGCATCGTGCTGGTGGAGCCGAACTCGAAGGTCGGGGTGTCGGTGCCGGTGCCGTCGGTGTCGCTCCTGCGCCCGCCGCTGGCCGCGCGGCCGGCGTTCACGCTCAAGCACCAGCCGGCGGTGCCGCCGGGGCAGATGTCGCTGACCGAGAGCGGCGTGTACGGCTTGTCGCTGACCGCAAGGGGCAACGACGCGATCAGCGGCCAGGGCAAGCTCGACGTGCTGCGGTACGGCCACGTGCTCAAGGCACGCAAGCTGGTCGGCGTCCGCGGCGCGGGCGAGGCCTACGACGGCCTGTACTACGTCAAGACGGTCAACCACGAGCTGAAGCGTGGCGAGTACACGCAGACCTTCACCCTCACCCGCGACGGCCTGACCCCGTTCAGCGACGAGGTGGCGTTGTGAACCGCGGCGGGGGTGGGTGGCGCGTGAGCTGTGCGCCCCCAATGTGGCATTGGGGGAGTTCAGGTTCCCCAATGCCACATTGGGGGAGTTCAGGTTCCCCAATGCCACATTGGGGGAGTTCAAGTACCCCAATGCCACATTGGGGATTTTTCATCCTGTTTTGGCTGGTCAGTGGGTGTGGGTGGTGCTGGTGGGGTGGTGTTGTTCGTGGTGGGTGAGGACGAGTAGGGCGCGGAG
>NZ_SFCC01000025.1 GCF_004214935.1 Amycolatopsis suaedae | reverse complement strand
AATCCACGACGGCTTCTTCTCAATCGGCGTCTGACTGTTACGAACCTCCAGCCGCAACAACTTCCGCCCGTCCGGGGATGCACTCACGCGGTTCACACTACGCCGACCGGCCGATCACGTCAGACTCACCGAGGGTCGGGCGTGATTCCCGTCATCGTGGCGCTGAGCTGGTACAAGCCGGCGCCGGTCGCAGGGTCGAGCGCGCTGCGGAGCGGGCGTACGGCGACGGGGTAGCCGCGGGCGCCGCCGAGGCGGTGCGGGCCGATGTAGTCGCCGCCGCGGACCTGCGGGGCGGTCGCCGCGTAGAGCTGGGGGAGTGTGCCCATCCGCGTGCCCTGGGCGAACAGCAGCTCGCCCGCCTTGTTGCCCGCCGCGAGTACGGCCCGGATCACCGGGTGGCGGTAGGAACTCGCCATCCCGGAGCCGAGGCCGGTCGACGTGTAGCCGGGGTGGGCGGCGACGCTGATCACCTCGTCCCCCGCGGCCCGCAGCCTGCGGTCCAGTTCCAGGGCGAACACCTGGTTGGCCAGCTTCGACTGCCCGTAGGCGGTGGTGGGGAGGTACCGCCGGCGTTCGTAGTTGGGGTCGTCGAGGTCGATCCGGCCGGCGTGGGCGGCCACGCTCGACACCGTGACGACCCGCGCGTCCTTGCCACCACGCAGAGCGGGCATGAGCAGCCAGGTCAGGGCGGCGTGGCCGAGATGGTTGGTGCCGAACTGGGTCTCGAACCCGTCGACGGTGCGTCCCCTGGGCACCATCATCAGTCCGGCGTTGTTGACCAGGACGTCGAGCCGGTCGCCAGTGCTCGCGCGGACGGTCTCCGCCGCGGCGCGGACCGAGGCGAGGTCGGCCAGGTCAAGGGAGACGAGCTCCGGCTCCGCGCCGACGGCGGCGGCCCGGACAGTCGTCAGTGCGGTGCGGCCGCGTTCGGCCGAGCGGCAGGCCAGCAGGATTCGTGCTCCCTTGCCGGCCAGCACGGTGGCCGTGCGCAGCCCCAGACCGGAGTTGGCACCGGTGACCAGCACGGTGCGGTCCGTCTGGTCGGGAATGTCGTCTTCGGTCCAGAAGTCCATGTCGTACAGCTAACCGGGGTCAGGTGCTGGGGGCCAGCCGCCGCCAGAGGGCGGCCGCGGTGCAGCGGCGGGGCGCCGGTGCGGGCGTCGCGCGCAGCAGGCTTTCCAGTGCCGCGCCGACGCGGGAGGCGTCGACGGCGGGCTCGGCGGGGCCGGTCAGCTGGGCGGCGTCGGCGAGCATGCGCCGCTCGTTCTCCAGCGCCGGTGCCAGCGCCTCGGGGTGACGGCGCGCGCCGGCGTCGAGCACCGCGTACAGCGTGCCGTGCTCGGCGACGGTGGCCTGCCAGGCCGTGCGGACGGCGTCCAGCGCGTCGTCGGCGTCGCACAGCTCGGTCCGCACGCGGCCGCCGAGCAGCAGGCTCCAGCGGTAGTGCAGCGCCAGCAGTGCCGACGGCTCGTCCCGGAAGTACGCCACGGCGCCCGGCACGTCCTCCAGTCGCAGCGGCGCGTGCGGATCACGCTCGGCGTTGCGCAGGAGTGCGGCCAGGATGTCTCGCCTTCGGTAGAAGTCGCCCCAGCTCATCGTGATCCCCTCTCGTGACCGTCGTCATACCGCGGGTTTGCGGCATACTCTCGGTATGGACCAGATGGGGCAGACCATATCACGATTGCTTTAAGCTGCGGCGGTGCCGACATTGCGGTCAAGGCGGGAAGACTATTCGGAGTCCACACGGACTGCGCTGGTCAACAGTGCCACGGATCTGTTCACCAAACGCGGTTACGCCGGTACCTCGCTCGACGAGGTGGCCAAACGCGCACGGGTGACCAAGGGTGCTCTCTATCACCATTTCAGCGGCAAGCAGGCGTTGTTCGAAGCGGTGTTCGACGAGGTGGAGACTCAGGTGCGGGCGCCGCTGGAGGCGATTCGCCGGGGGCCGCTGCCGCCGTGGGAACGGGCGCTGACGGCGCTGCGGATGTTCATCGACCAGTGCCAGGAGCCGACCTACCAGCGCATCGTCATCCACGAGGCCCCGGTCGTGATGGGCTGGGAACGGTGGCGGGAGGCCGAGGACCACTTCAGCTTCGGCCTGGTCCGCGGCTGCCTGGAGGACCTGGTCGAGGCCGGTGAGGTGGACGAGGTCCCGATCGAGACCACCGCGCGGCTGCTGTTCGGCGCGTTGTCGTCGGCGGCGATGATGATCGCGGCGTCCTCGGAGCCGAAGGCGGTCGGCGCGGAGGTGGAGCTGGTTCTGGTCACGCTGCTGTCCAGCATCCGTAAGGCTGAGAGGCCGCGCGGATAGGGGCGTGGATCAGCGGGCGGTGTCCAGGTGTGCGAGATCCAAGGCGGAGGGCAGGGCTCGTACTGGACCGTACTCGCCTGCCCGACAACGCAGGAGATCGCCCGCCTGGGCGGCGCCCGCCCACGTCCCTATCCGCGCGGCCTCTTAGGGTCACTGGTGTGGAACTGAGGATCTTCACCGAGCCCCAGCAGGGGGCCAGCTACGACGACCTGTTGCGGGTGGCCAAGGCCACCGAGGACGCGGGCTTCGACGCGTTCTTCCGCTCCGACCACTACCTGAAGATGGGATCGGCGTCCGGCGAGCCCGGCCCCACCGACGCCTGGATCACCCTGGCCGGTCTCGCGCGGGAGACCTCGCGGATCCGGCTCGGAACGCTGGTCACCGCCGCGACGTTCCGGCACCCCTCGGCGCTGGCGATCTCCGTCGCGCAGGTCGACCAGATGTCCGGCGGCCGGGTCGAGTTCGGCCTCGGCGCGGGCTGGTTCGCCGACGAGCACACCGCCTACGGCATCCCGCTGCCGGAGATCAAGGAGCGGTTCGACCGCTACGGCGAGCAGCTGGCGATCGTCACCGGCCTGTGGGAGACACCGGAGGGACAGACGTTCTCCTACGAAGGCCAGTACTACACGCTGTCCGCCGCGCCCGCCCTGCCCAAGCCCGCGCAGCGGCCCCGGCCGCCGGTGATCATCGGCGGTACCGGCAAGAAGCGCACGCCCGCGCTGGCGGCCCGCTACGCCGACGAGTTCAACCTGCCGTTCGCCGACATCGACACGTTCGTCACGCAGTACCAGCGGGTGAGCGCGGCGGCGACCGAGATCGGCAGGGACCCGGCGGAGATCGTGCCGTCGGTCGCGCAGGTGGCGGTCGTCGGCCGCGACGACGCCGAGTTCACCCGGCGTGCCGCGGCCATCGGCAGGGAGCCGGACGAGCTACGCCGCAACGGCCTCGCCGGCAGCCCCGCCGAGGTGGTCGACAAGCTCGGCCAGTGGCAGGACAAGGCCGGGGTGAACCGCGTCTACCTGCAGGTGCTCGACCTGTCCGACCTCGACCACGTCGAGCTGATCGCGGCCGAGGTCATGGCGAAACTCAGCTGAGCGCTGTGCTGAATTGCCCTCTCTTCGTTCGGGCGCGGTCGGGCCCCCTGAGTCGGCCCGACCGTGTGGCGGGTCAGCTGAGCGCGAACGTGACACCGGGTGCCGACGGAGCGGCGGCCTCCGGGCGGGGGATCCAGCGGTCCTCCCGTACCGGCAGGTCGCCCTCCAGCGCGGCCAGCACCGCGTCCCGGGTGGCGGGCAGGACCTCGTCGACCGTGACCTTCCTGCCCAGCTCCACCGACAGCGAGGTGACCCCCGCGTCACGGATGCCGCACGGGACGATCTTGTCGAACGCCCGCAGGTCGGCGTCGCAGTTCAGCTCGAAGCCGTGCATGGTCACGCCACGCTGCACGCGGATCCCGATCGCGGCGATCTTGCGCTCCTGACCGCGGTCGTCGGCGGGCAGCCACACCCCGCTGCGGCCCTCGACCCTGCCGACCGGCAGGTCGTAGCTCTCGCACACCGTGATCAGGGCTTCCTCGACGCGGCGGACGTACTGCACGACGTCGATCGGGTCGGCGAGCTTGACGATGGGGTAGCCGACCAGCTGGCCGGGACCGTGCCAGGTGATCTTGCCGCCGCGGTCGACGTCGATCACCGGGGTGCCGTCGGCCGGGCGGTCCGCGGGCTCGGTGCGCTTGCCCGCCGTGTACACCGAGGGGTGCTCCAGCAGGAGCATGGTGTCCGGGGCGGTGCCGTCCGCGCGGGCGTGGGCGTACTCGCGTTGCAGTTCCCACGCGGCGCGGTAGTCGATGGTTCCGATCTCCCGCACGTCCACCGGATCGGCGGTGGCACGGCAGGACGCGGTCGCATTGGTGGTCACGTCCACAGAGGCTACTCCGGCTTGGCCGGAAGCAACTTCAGCGCCACCGCCGCGACCAGACCGACGCCACCCACGGCGAACACCGCGCCGACGGTGTCGGTCAGCCAGTGCACGGTCAGCACGATCCGGCAGGCCGCGGCCAGCACCGTCGCCGCCACCGCGATCAGCACGGCCCGTCGCAGCAGGTGGGGCGCCAGCCACACGGCGACCAGCACGGCCACGAACGCGGTACTGGCCACCGACACGACGTGCCCGCTCGGGTAACTCAGGTCCGGGTAGTCGCGCGGGCGGTCGCGTTCGAACAGCGGCTTGAACACGATGCTGGTCAGCCTGCACAGCGTCAGCACGATGGTGAGCCGCACCAGCAGCCACGCCCGGGGCCGGTCGCCACGCCGGTAGCTCCACGCGGCGAACACCAGCAGCGTGATGCCCAGCGTCACCGGCAGGACCGGGCCGAGCACGTCGCTGAGGATCTGCGCGGTCCAGCCGAGCGGCCGGGCGAACTCGCCGTGGAAGGCTCCGGCCGCGAGCACGTCCAGCCCCCACGGTTGCACCCGCACCGCGATGCCGAGTGTGGTGAACGCCACCAGCAGCAGGACGCCGAACAGGACCCAGCGGGTCCGCAGGGCGCGGGTCACAGTTCGTCCGCCAGCGCGGCGTCCAGTTCCGTGTGGGTGAACCGGAAACCCGCACCCCGCAGCACCTCGGGAACGGCACGCTGGCTCACCAGCGCCATCTCGTCGGCCTGCTCGCCGAGTGCGACGCGCAACGCGGGCCCGGGCACCCACCACGGCGCCGGACGGCCCAGCGCCCTGGCGAACGCCCTGGTGAACTCAGCGTTGGTGACCGGCGTCGGCGCGGTCAGGTTGACCGGGCCGGACACCTTCGCGTGGGTGAGGGCGAACTCCAGCGCCGCCACCTCGTCGGTCAGGCTGATCCACGGCATGAACTGTTTGCCGTCGCCCAGCCTGCCGCCCAGCCCGAGCAGGAACAGCGGCTTCAACGTGCCGAGCAGGCCACCGGCGCCGCTGATCACCAGGCCGGTGCGGGCGAGCACCACCCGGGCACCAGCCTTGGCCGCCGGCGCGGTGGCGGCCTCCCAGCGCGCGGCCAGCCCGGCGAGGAAGCCCTCGCCGTTCGGGGCGGTCTCGTCGACGACCGTCGAGCCGGTGTCGCCGTAGAACCCGACGGCGGACGCGTTGACCAGCACGGGAATTCCGTGCTCGGCGACGGCGTCGGCCAGCACCTCGGTCGGTTCGACGCGGCTGTCGACGATCATCTGCTTGCGGGCCGCGCTCCAGCGCAGCCCCATCGGCGCGCCGCCGACGTTGATCACCGCGTCCACCCCGTCGAACGCCCCGGGCTCGATCCGGCCCGCGGGCGGGTCCCAGTTGCGCTCGTCGGGGCCGCGGGTCTCCCTGCGCACCAGCCGGCGCACCTCGTGGCCGTTGGCCGTCAGCGACCTGGCCAGGGTGGCGCCGATCAATCCGGACGATCCGGCGAGTAGTACGCGCATGCCACGATCGTGGCGTACGGCGTCCACGCGTGCACCCTCAGGTGCGGAGCTGGCCCGCGACGTCCGCCGCGGCGGCCAGCAGCACCAGGGTCGGCACGGTGGCGACCGGGCGCAGCCGGTAGCTGCCCCGCCCGTCCTGCTCGACGATTCCCGCGCTGGTCAGCGCCTTGAGGTGGTGATAGAGCTGGCCGGTGGATCCGAGCCCGGCCGCGGTCTGCAGGTCGGCGGCGGGCCGGCTGCCGTTCTCGGCCAGCTCGCGGACGATGGCCGTCCGCACCGGGTGGGCCAGCGCCGCCAGCACCTCGACCCGCGGCGCGTCGTCCAGTCCGAGCACGGCGGCGGGGTGGAGGGCGATGTCCCAGGCCAGTTCGGCCGGCCGCTCCAGCCTGCCGCTGTAGGTGATGTGCCCGGCCCCCTCGGGCGCGGCGGCCGGGGTCGCCGGCGCCTCGAGGGCGGCCACCCGCCGTTCCAGGTCCGCGACGCGGTCACGCAGGTCGTCTGGCATGCCGCACAGCATGCCCGGTCAGTGGCCGAGTGCGCGGGCCAGGTCGGCGAGGCGTTCCGGCCGTGACAGGACCTCCAGGCACAGCTCACCGAGCGCGGCGGAGTTGCCCATGTCCGCCTCGGTGACGCCGTGCAGCAGCAGCACCAGGACGCCGGTCCGGCCGTCGCGCCAGCGCACGGTCATGGCCATGTTCAACGTCCTCGGCAGCGAGCCGCCCTTGAAACCGACGGCCACCGCCCCGGGCGGCAGCTTCCCGGCCAGCGACCGTTCCAGGTGCCCGCGCAGTACCGGCAGCGCGCCGGGCACCGGGTAGCTCCCGGTGGCGATCGACCGGTGCAGGGCGAACAGGTCCGCCGCGGTGCCCTTCGCGTGCTCGCGGGCCGACGGCCACTGCTCGTCGGGTGTCTTGGGCATGCCCGGGATGCGGGACACGACGTGCTGCCGGAACGCCTGGTCGCGGATGAACCGCAGGGCCAGCCGGTCGCCGACGCGGCGGCGCAGCGCGGCCGGTGCGCCGGCCGGGGCCGCCAGCTCGGGCAGCACCAGCTGGAGGATCTCGCCCTGGAACGACCGGGTGTCCGGCCGGTGCCAGCCGCCGCGGGCCGCCGCACGGTGCAGCGCGGACTCGCCGAGGCGCCTGCGCAGGTAGTCCGGGGCGGCGTTGTCGCTGAAGTCGATCATGGCCGCGGCGAGGGTGTCCAGGCTGACCGTCCGGTCCGGGTCCAGTGCGGTGCCCAGGTCGCCGTACGGAATGCCCAGTGCGGTGAGGGCTTGCAGGTGCGCACCGCCGTCGCCGACGTAGGGGTAGTGGTTGTCCCAGTCGCCCAGCCGGACCGGCTCGGCCGGGTCGAGCCTGCCCTCGGCGACGGCCGTGGCGTAGGCGGCGAGGTGGACGACCTTGACGGTGGACGCCAGCAGGTGCGGGACATGCTCGCGGTGGGCCAGGGTGCCCGCGCCGGTGTCGGCGAGGGCGGCGACCTGGCCGCGGTGGGCCGCGATCCAGTCCAGCCAGCCGCGTGGGGCGGCCGCGCGGGCGGCCGTGGGCACGAGCGTGGCGGCGCCCGCGGCCGCTGCGGCCCCGAGCACCTGTCGGCGGGTGAGCGCCATGAAGTCCTCCCTCTGTTATTCCGGAATTCCAGAATAACAGAGGTGGTTCAGCGGTGCCCTAAAACACGTGAAGGCCACCTTCACTACGTGAGACGCAATGAAGGTGGCCTTCACGTGCTGTGAGCTACAGGCCGAGCTCGTCCTCGAAGTTGCCCTCCTCGAGGCGCTGCTTGATCGTGGTGACGAACCGGCCGGCGTCGGCACCGTCGACCAGGCGGTGGTCGTAGGTCAGCGGCAGGTACGCCATCGACCGGATGGCGATGGTGTCGTTGCCGTCGGCGTCGCTGATCACCACCGGCCGCTTGACCACGGCGCCCGTGCCGAGCATGCCAGACTGCGGCTGGACGATGATCGGCGTGTCGAACAGCGCGCCGTTGCTGCCGATGTTGGTCACGGTGAACGTGCCACCGGTCAGCTCGTCCGGCTTGATCCTGTTGCTACGGGCCCGCGCGGCCAGGTCGGCGATCTTGTGCGCCAGCCCGGCCAGGTTCAGCTCACCCGCGTCGTGGATGACCACCGACAGCAGACCCTTGTCGGTGTCCACCGCGATACCCAGGTGCACGGCACCGTGGTAGGTGATCTCCTTCGTCTCCTCGTTGTAGGAGGCGTTGACGTTCGGGTGCTGCTTGAGCGCCTCCACCGTGGCCTTGGCGAAGAACGGCAGGAACGTGAGGTTGATGCCCTCCCGCTCGCGGAACGCCGCCTTCGCCCGCTGCCGCAGCTGGGCGATCTTGGTGACGTCGACCTCGTGCACCTGGGTCAGCTGCGCCGAGACCTGCAGCGACTCCTTGGTCTTCGTCGCCGTGATCTGCCGGATGCGGTTGGCCTTCTGGACGGTGCCGCGCAGCGCCGACTTGTCGGCCGCCGGAGCCGGCGCGCTCGGCGCGGAGGCAGCCGGGGCGGACGGTGCGGCGGGGGCCGGGGCCTGCTTCTGCTTCGCCTCGACCGCGGCCAGGACGTCCTGCTTGCGGATCCGCCCGCCGACGCCGCTGCCGTTCAGCGACGCCAGGTCGATGTCGTGCTCGGAAGCCAGCTTGCGCACCAGCGGCGTGACGTACGGCGTGCTGCCGGACGACTCCTGCTTCGGCTCGGGCTTCGGCTGCGGCGGCGCCTCCTGCCGGGGCGCGGGCTGCGGCGCGGGCTCGGGCTTCGGTTCCGGCTTCGGCTCGGGCTTGGGCTCCTCGCGCGGGGCCTCCTGCTTGGGCTCCGGCTGCGGGGCAGGCGCCTGCTGCTGGGCGGGCGCCGCACCGGCGGCGCCGATCACCGCGAGCTGGCCACCGACCTCGACGGTCTCGTCCTCGCCCGCGCTGATCTCCAGGACCGTGCCGGCGACCGGCGACGGGACCTCGGTGTCGACCTTGTCGGTGGAGATCTCCAGCAGCGGCTCGTCCACCTCGACGGTGTCGCCGACCTGCTTGAGCCAGCGGGTGACCGTGCCCTCGGTGACGCTCTCACCCAGCTCCGGCAGGGTCACCGGGGTGCCCTGCGCGGACCCGCCACCCGACGGGGCGCTGGGAGCGGGCTGCTCCGCACGCTGCTCGGGCTCGGGCTCGGGTTCCGGCTGCGGCTCGGGCTGCTGCTCGGCCTGCGCCGGCTGCTCGGGCGCGGCGGCCTGCTCGCCACCGCCCGACCCGTCGTCGATCACCGCGAGTTCGCCGCCGACCTCGACGGTCTCGTCCTCCTGGGCGACGATTCGCTGCACGGTGCCGGCAACCGGGGACGGGACCTCGGTGTCGACCTTGTCGGTGGAGATCTCCAGTAGCGGCTCGTCCACTTCGACACGGTCACCCTCCTGCTTCAACCACCGGGTGACGGTGCCCTCCGTGACGCTCTCGCCGAGCTCCGGCAATGTGACGGAGTACGCCATCGTTCGCTGACTCCCTTGAAAGTGTGCTGGTTTGTCTGTTGGTGCCGTGGACGTCAGCTGTGGACGTGCAGTGGCTTGCCGGCCAGGGCAAGGTGTGCTTCGCCGAGGGCTTCGGTCTGCGTCGGGTGCGCGTGGATGAGCGGGGCGACGTCCTCCGGGAACGCCTCCCAGTTGTAGATCAGCTGTGCCTCGCCGATCAGCTCACCGACGCGGTCGCCGACGAGATGCAGGCCGACGACCGGCCCGTCCGGCGCCTTCACGAGCTTGATCGCGCCGGAAGTCTTGAGAATCTGGCTCTTGCCGTTGCCGCCGAGGTCGTAGGTGAAGGTGACCACGTCCGAACCGTACTTGTCCTTGGCCTGCGCCTCGGTGAGGCCGACCGAGGCGACCTCGGGGTGCGAGTAGGTGACCCGGGGGATGCCTGCCTCGTCGATCGCGCGCGGGGCGAGCCCGGCGATCTCCTCGGCAACGAAGATGCCCTGGGCGAACCCGCGGTGCGCGAGCTGCAGGCCGGGGACGATGTCGCCGACGGCGTAGACGTTCGGCAGGTTGGTGCGCAGCCGGTCGTCGGTCAGCACGAACCCGCGGTCCATGGTGACGCCCGCCTCCTCGTAGCCGTGGCCCGCGGTGTTGGGACCGCGGCCGACGGCGACCAGGAGC
This sequence comes from Amycolatopsis suaedae, assembly GCF_004214935.1. Classification (GTDB taxonomy): domain Bacteria; phylum Actinomycetota; class Actinomycetes; order Mycobacteriales; family Pseudonocardiaceae; genus Amycolatopsis; species Amycolatopsis suaedae. The sequence goes on along the minus strand of NZ_SFCC01000025.1, from coordinate 53,106 downwards.
AGGTCGGCCTCCAGCGTCTCGCCGGACTCCAGCGACACGCTCACGCCGTTGTCGTCCTGCTTGGCGCCGGTGAACTTCACGCCGGTCTTGAACGCGATCTTGCGGCGGCGGAAGGCCCGCTCCAGCTGCTTGGACGCGAACTCGTCCTCGGCGGGGACCAGCCGGGGCAGCGCCTCGACGATCGTCACCTCGGTGCCGAACGAGGCCCACACGCTGGCGAACTCGACGCCGATCACGCCGCCACCGAGCACGACGGCCTTCTTCGGCACGTAGTCCAGGGCCAGTGCCTGCTCGCTGGCGATGATGCGGCCACCGAGTTCCAGCCCGGGCAGCGTCCGCGAGTACGAGCCGGTCGCCAGGATGACGTTCTTGCCGGTGTAGCGGGTGCCCTCCACCTCGACGGTGGTGCCGCCGACGAACGTGCCGCTGCCCTCGACGAGGTTGACCTTGTGCGACTTCGCCAGCCCCTGCAGGCCCTTGTACAGGCGCGAGATGATCGCGTCCTTGTACTTGTTGACCCCGGCGATGTCCACGCCGTCGAACGTGGTCTTCACGCCGAACTGCTCGCCGTCGCGCGCCGTGTCGGCGACCTCCGCCGCGTGCAGGAGGGCCTTGGTGGGGATGCAGCCGCGGTGCAGGCAGGTCCCACCGAGCTTGTCCTTCTCGATCAGGGTGACGGAGAGGCCCAGCTCGGCCGCGCGGAACGCGGCGGCGTAGCCGCCCGAGCCGCCACCAAGGATCACGAGGTCGGCGGAGGTGTCGGTCACGTTCATAACTCCTCGGGAGCTCGGTGATAGTGCTCGCTTCGCTCGCGCGCGCGAGTGTGCACACGCGCGACTCCCGCCATCTTGTCACCTCGTCTCGAACCGACGCGACCGAGGCTTCCGGGTACTCACACCGGCGAGACCGGACAACCGGAATAATGAACCCGGAACGGGGAGTGGGAAGGAGGCAGTTCGACATGGGGCTCTTCGACTCGCTGCGCGGGCGGGGCAAGGGTGGCAAGGGCAGTAAGGGCTCGGGCAGGCCGGGCACGCTGCGTAAGGCCACCTCCTCCGACACCCAGCATCTGGACTCCTGGGCAGCCGAGCGCACCGGGGTGGAGGCCTACGTCGAGCCGCGGACGACCGTGACGGAGACCACCGTGGTGTTGATCGCACACGACGGGGAGTGGACCCGCCGCCGCATCGACAGCCTGGAGGCCGCCCAGCAGTTCGGCCGCAAGCGTTCCATCCCGGTCTACGAGGTCGCCAAGGTCGGCTACCCGAAGCGGATGCGGGAGTACACCGAGCGGCAGAAGCTGCTGAAAAAACGCCAGCAGCCGGACAACTAACGTTCGAGCAACGCCAGGTGCCGTTCGAGCAGCGCACGGAAGCCCGGATGTGTGGTCGTGCCGAGTACCGGGTCGACCTCGACGACCACCCACCGCTCACCCGCCAGCGCCAGCACCGTGCCGTTCACGCGCTCGGCGATCTCGATCACCCCGCCGGGGGACGGCCGCAGCTCGGCGGCGCTCAGCAGCCGGGGGAACACCTCGTCGCCGGGCAGGCCGTCGCAGGTCCGCAGGAACGTCAAGTAGTCGGCGGGCAGCGGCCTGCCGATCCGCGCCGACGCCTCCGCGAGCGCCCGCTCGGACGCGGGCTCCGGCAGGTCCAGCTCACGCAGCTCGGCGATCCGGTGGATCAGCTCCGGCCAGTCGACGGCCGGCGCCGGATACCTGCGGTGCAGCGCCGCCACGAGGTCGCCCGTGCAGCGGGCGGCCTCGTCGGCGGACAGGTCCAGCGGGTTGGCGCCGCCGGCCAGCAGCCCGGCCAGCGGACGGCAGCCCGCGGGCAGGGTGAAGTCCGGCCGGGACCGCACGGCGGCCCAGCGGCGCAGGCAGTCGACGGCCTGCTCGGTCCGTCCGGCCACCGCGAAGCGGTCGGCCTCGGCCACCGCGGCCCGCGCGGGATCGGGCCGGGACGGCCCGGACAGCAGCCGCGCGGCCGGTGTCTCGTCGGGCGGGCGAGCCAGGTGGGCGCGGTGCCGCTCCTGCTCGGCCCGCAGGTCCAGGGGCGGCAGCGGGTCGGCCCAGCCGGGACGCTGGCCCCTGGCGTCGAACAGCATCGCCCAGGCCCTCGCGCGCAGCGGGCCGTCGGCCAGCGCCGTGACGGACCGGCCGGTCGTCGTCAGCCACGCCCGGACCAGCCGGTCGCAGTCGGCGGCGTACCCGCTGCCCGCCAGCAGCAGCGCCCAGTGCGCGATCTCGCCGTCGACCTCGGCGGGGCCGGCCGTGAGCACTGTGCGCACGGCCGGCTCCACCCACTCCATCGTCAGCCGTTCTCGGCGATGTCGGCCAGCACCGCGGCGATCGTGCGGACCGGGACGCCGGTGCCGCCCTTGCCGGTGTAGCCCCACGGCGAGCCGGTGTTGAACGACGGCCCGGCGATGTCGATGTGCGCCCACGGCAGGTCGGCAGGCACGAACTCACGCAGGAACACGCCGGCCACGAGCATGCCGCCCCAGCGCTGGCCGGTGACGTTGGCCAGGTCGGCCAGCCGCGAGTCGAGCTCGCCACGCAGTTCCTCGGGCAGCGGCATCGCCCAGCCGCCCTCGCCGGTGGCCCTGGCCAGCGTCGCGACGCGGTCGCGGAACTCGTCCGAGCCCATGATCCCGGCGGTGCGGTTGCCCAGCGCCACGACCTGCGCGCCGGTCAGCGTCGAGGTCTCGATCAGGTAGTCCGGGTCGTCCTCGCCCGCGCGCACGATTGCGTCGGCCAGCACCAGCCTGCCCTCGGCGTCGGTGTTGAGCACCTCGACGGTCTTGCCGCCGTACATGGTCAGCACGTCACCGGGACGGTAGGCGGCGCCCGAGGGCAGGTTCTCCGCCAGCGGCAGGTAGGCGATGACCTCCAGCGGGTACTTCAGTTTCGCGGCCAGCACCACCGAGGCGAGCACGCCCGCGGCCCCGGACATGTCCGAGGTCATGTGGTCCATGTTCGCGGCGGGCTTGATCGAGATGCCGCCGGAGTCGAACGTGATGCCCTTGCCGACGAGCGCGACCTTCTTCACCGGCTTGCTGCCCTTGTAAGCCAGCCGCACCAGCCTCGGCTGCCGGGAGGACCCGCCGCCGACGCCGAGGATGCCGCCGAAACCCTTGCGCTTGAGCTGCTTCTCGTCGAGCACCTCGAAGTCGAGGCCGTTCGCCTCGGCCAGCTTGCGGGCACGCTCGGCGAACGAGGCCGGGTACAGGTCGTTGGGCGGGGTGTTGATGAAGTCCCGCGCGGTGGTCACCGCCTCGGCGATGGCGGTCGCCGCCTTCAGTGTGGCCCGGTGCTGCTTGGCCGTACCCTCGGCCGGGCTCGCGACGTCCACAGTGGACACCGGGGCGTCCCCGGCCTCGGACCGGTAGGCGGTGAACGTGTAGGCACCCATGACGGTGCCCTCGACCGCGGCCTGCAGGTCCACTTCGGACAGCGTGGTGAGCGCGCGGCCGGTACCGGCCAGCGCCCGGGCCGCCGCGCCGGAGGCCCGCCGGACCCGCTCGGGCTCGATCTCGCCGTCGGGGCCGGGCTTGCCGAGACCGACGGCGAGCACGACGGCGGCCGCGGTGCGGCCCAGCGTCGGCAGCTTCACGACCTCCTCGGCCTTGCCGGTGGCGCCGAGCGAGCCGAGGATCTCGGTGAGCTTGCCGTCGAACGCGGCGTCGACAGTCTGGGCGCCGGGGGCCAGTGCCAGGCCGTCCTCACCCTGCACGGTGCCGATCACCAGGGCCTCGGCCTTGGTCTTGGCCAATGCTGCATCGGAGTTCTCGGATAGGGCCAGCTTGGGCACGCCTCACCTCTCGCTTCGTCGCGGCTGCGCCGGGCTTCGTCACCCGGTCGGATTGTGAGCCATGCTAATGACATGCTGGTCCCCGTGACCGTCTGGGCCGGACTGCTCGTGACGCTGGCCCCGATGGCCGCCGCCGCGGGGTGGTGGCTGCTCGCCGCCGGCGTCCTCGCCTGCCTGCTCGTCGCGGTGGCTCCCGCACCCGATCACCCGGTGCGGCACGGGGTGTCGCTGGCCGCGCGCTGGGCCGTCGTCCCGCTGGTGTCGGCCGCCTTCGCCGCCTACCTGGTTCCCGGCCATCAGCCGCTGGCCGAGGCCGGGTTCGTCGTGGCGGCGAGCCTGCTCGCCGTGGCCGCCGGGCGGTTGCGGCACGGCGGGCTGGTGGCCGTCGGCGTGCTGACCGCGGCCACGCTGGCGCTGGTGGCCGTCGGGCTGGCGGTGGAGCCGGTCGACTCGGTCCCTGGGCCGGTCGCCGGCCCCGCCGGGGTGCCGCTCGCCGCCGCGCTGGCCGTCCCGTTGCTGGCCGGGGCGCGACGCTGGTGGCTTGCCGTGGGCGTGCTGCTGGCCGTCGGTGCCGTGGCGCTCTACCAGCTCGGCCCGGTGCGGCTGGGCCTGTCGGTGACCGCACCCGCCGACCTGCTCGGCGCCGCCGACGCCGCGGTGCTGCGTACCGGGTTCGGTGCCGTGATCGTGCTGGCGGTGGTGGCCGCCGCCGTCGCGGCACTGCGGTCCACCGGCACCGGCCCGTCGTGGTGGCCCGTGGCGGGTGGGGCCGCGGCAGTGCCGGCGGCGTTGCTGCTCGACCCGCTCGCGTCGGTCCAGGTGGCCGCCGTGGTGGTGCTGGCCGAGATCCTCGTCGGCGCGGTGGTCGAGTTGCGCTCGGGCCTCGCGGCACGTCCGGCCGTCGCGGCCGCCGGAGCGCTGGGGCTGCTGGCGACCCTGCCGCTCGCCGCCATGGTCATCGGTGCCGCCGTGGCCCTGCTCGGAGTGGCCGCGCACCGGTACCGTATTCGGTATGCCGACACCGGATGACTGGCCGGCCGGGCACACGGTCGTCGAACGATTCCTCCGTCCGGACTCCAGCGTCGGCAGGCTGCACCCGCTGCGGGTGATCTCCGACAACGGCGGCGTGCTGCTCGGCTGGATGCCCGCGGGAACGCCCATCACCAGCAGCAAGCTCGCCGACGGCCGTTCGCTGCGCGAGGCGCCGCTGGAGCAGCGGTTCCGGCTGCCGCGGTACTCGCGGCTGGACGTCTGGCGCGGCACGTCCACGCTGCGCCGGATCCCGGACGACGAGTGGTCGTCGGTGTGGTGGTTCTTCGCCGAGACCGGGGAGTTCACCGGCTGGTACGTCAACCTGGAGGTGCCGCTGGGCCGGACGGCCAGCGGTCCGGACCGGGTGGACGGCGTGCTCGACGTGGCGATCGCGCCCGACCGGACCTGGCGGTGGAAGGACGAGGACGAGGCGGAGGCCGCCGTCGCGGCGGGCAGGCTCACCGCCAAGTGGCTGGTCCGGCTGCGGCAGGAGGGGGAGCGGCTGATCGAGCTGGCCGAGGCTGGCCGGTTCCCGTTCGACGGCAGCTGGACCGACTTCCGGCCGGACCCGGCGTGGCCGGTGCCGGAGCTGCCCGAGTCAGCTGTAGATGAGCCAGGCCAGCAGGCTGAGGCCGACGGCGGCGGCCGTCGCGCTGACCATGGCGCCGGTTGACAGGTCGCGCGGGAACATCTTGCCGTTGGCGCTGCGCCACCAGATCAGGCCGAGCACGACGCCGACGACACCGAGGAAGCCGCCGAAGAACCCGATCAGCAGGGCGCCGACCAGGATCAGCATGCCCGAGGCGAACGTGAGCAGCAGCGCGGCGAAGAACGTCTTCACGTCCGAGCCGGTGCCTGCGGTCACGCTGTTGGACTTCACGTCGTGGGTCACGAGTTCACATCGTAGTCGGAGTGGTCAGGGGGCGCGGAATACTCTGACGTCCAACTAAGAGTTATCGTTCTACCCATGACGACCATCGCGCCCTTCACCCGTGTCACCCACAGCTCGCCCGCCAGCGACGAGCGGGTAGCGCAGGTACTGGCCGCGCCCGGGTTCGGCGTGAACTTCACCGACCACATGGTCACCATGAAGTGGGACACCGAGCGGGGCTGGCACGGCGGCGAGGTCGGACCGTACCAGCCGCTGTCGCTGGACCCGGCGACGTCGGTGCTGCACTACGCGCAGGCCATCTTCGAGGGGCTGAAGGCCTACCGTCAGCCGGACGGCACCATCGCCTCGTTCCGCGCCGACGCCAACGCAGCCCGCTTCCGTCGCTCGGCCGCCCGGATGGCCATGCCGGAGCTGCCCGACGAGTACTTCCTGGAGTCGCTGCGCGCGCTGCTGGAGGTCGACGCCCGCTGGGTGCCGACCAAGCAGGGCGAGTCGCTGTACCTGCGGCCGTTCATGATCTCCACCTCGGTGGGGCTGGGCGTGAACGCCCCGGCCACGGAGTACCTGTACAGCGTCATCGCCTCCCCGGCCGGTTCGTACTTCGCCGGCGGGGTCAAGCCGGTGAGCGTGTGGCTGTCCACCGAGTACGTGCGTGCCGCGCCGGGCGGGACGGGCTTCGCCAAGTGCGCCGGTAACTACGCCGCGTCGTTCGTGGCGCAGGCCCAGGCCGTCGAGAAGGGCTGTGACCAGGTGGTCTGGCTGGACGCCGTCGAGCGCCGCTGGGTCGAGGAGATGGGCGGGATGAACCTGTTCTTCGTCTTCGGCTCGGGCGACGACGCGAAGGTGGTGACGCCGGAGCTGACCGGGTCGCTGCTGCCGGGCGTCACCAGGGACTCGCTGCTGCGGCTGGCCGCCGACCTCGGGCACCGGGTCGAGGAACGGCGGATCTCCACCGACGAGTGGGAGAAGGCTGCCCGCTCGGGTGAACTGACCGAGGTGTTCGCCTGCGGCACCGCCGCGGTCATCACGCCGGTCGGTACGGTCCGGCACGAGGGCGGCGAGTTCACCATGTCCGGTGGCGAGCCCGGCCCGCTCACGATGAAGCTGCGGTCCGAGCTGGTCGGCATCCAGGAGGGCACCCGCCCTGACCCGCACGGCTGGATGCACCGCCTGATCTGACCCGGCGTCCTCGGCCCCGGCTCAAAGCACGTGAAGGCCACCTTCAGTACGTCTCACGTAATGAAGGTGGCCTTCACGTGCTCTGCCGCTCAGGTGACGTCGTCGAAGACCGGGGCCACCGCCGCGGTCTCGGCGGCCAGCCGCGCCGCCTGCAGCAGCAGCGGCAGCGCCGTCAGCGCACCGGTGCCCTCGCCGGCCTGGATGCCCAGCTCCAGCACCGGCTCCAGGTCGAGGTGCTCCAGCAGCAGTGCGTGAGCGGGCTCGGCGCCGCGGTGGGCGGCCTTCCACCAGCCGCGTGCGCCGGGCGCCAGCTCCTCGGCCACCAGGGCGGCCGCGCCGACCACCAGGCCGTCCAGCAGCACCGGCGTCCGTCGTTTGGCGGCCTGGGCGAGGAAGCCGGCCAGCGCCGCCAGGTCGGCTCCGCCGACGGTGGCCAGCAGGCCGAGCGGGTCGTTGACCGAACCCCTGGCGCGGCGCAGGCCGTCGCGGACGGCGGCGGCCTTGCGCATCCATGCCCGGTCGTCGATACCGGAGCCGCGGCCGACGACGGCCACCGGCTCCGCACCGGTCAGCGCGGCCACGAGCACGGAGGCCGGGGTGGTGGAGCCGACGCCGAACTCGGCGGGCACGAGCAGGTCGGCGCCGCTGTCGACCTCGGCGTCGGCGACGGCCATTCCGGCCCGGACGGCGGCGCTCGCCTCGTCGGCCGTGAGCGCGTCCTCGGTGTCGATGCTGCCCGAGCCGCGGCGCACCTTGAACTCGCCGTCCCCGTCGCTGTCCACCCCGACGTCGACGACGCGCACCGTCGCCCCCGCCCCGGCCGCCAGCGTCGCGGTCGGGCCGGTGCCGTCGAGGGCAGCCTCGACCAGCCGCGCCGTCGCCTCGGGGGAGCGGGCGGACACGCCGCGGGCGGCGATCCCGTGGTCGGCGGCGAACACCACCACCCGGGCCCGGGCGACCGGCCGCGGCGGGGCCTGCCCCTGGCAGGCCGCGAGCCAGGCGCCCAGCTCCGCGAGCCTGCCGAGCGAGCGGGAGTGCGGGCCGGTGGCCGCTGCCCTGGCGACCTCGTCGGGGAAGGGCAGGTCGGAGAAGTCGTCCACGCGGTCACGCTACACCGGCGGCCGTATGCTCTTTTGTTGTGGCAGAACGACAAACCGCCGCGGCCGTCGTGCTGGCGAGCGGTTCGGGAACCAGGGTGGGCGCCGAGCTGAACAAGGTGTACCTGCCGCTGGCCGGCCGGCCGGTGCTCGCCTGGTCGCTGGCGGCGTTCGCCGGCGCCCCGGGCATCGGCACGGTGGTCCTGGTGATCCGCCCGCGGGACGCCGGGCTGGCCGCCCCGCTGGCGGGGCCCGGCGTCGAGGTGGTGCACGGCGGGGCGACCCGGCAGGAGTCGGAACTGTGTGCCCTGCGGCAGCTGGCCGGGCGGATCGGCGCCGGTGAGATCGACACGGTCCTGATCCACGACGGCGCCCGCCCGCTGGTCAGCCGCACGCTGGTGGCCGACGTCCTCGCGGCGGCCCGGCACGGCGGTGCCGTACCGGGCGTCGAGGCACACGACCTGGCCACGGCGGAGGGCAGGCCGCTGACCGGGGCGGTCCGGGTGCAGACGCCGCAGGGTTTCCCGGCCGCGCCACTGCTGGCGGCCTACCTGGCCGCGGAACGCGACGGCTTCACCGGCACCGACACGGCCTCCTGCATGCAGCAGTACGCGGACGTGCCGGTCCGCCGCGTTCCCGGTGACGAGCGCAACATCAAGATCACCTACGCCCACGACCTGCCCATCGCCGAGCGCCTGCTGGCCCGAGGCACGTGAAGGCCACCTTCATTACGTCTCACGTCAGGGCTCCGGCAAAGTCGGGTGGTCGGGAGCGCGTCATTCGCGTTCCGGCCCGGCCCGGCAGGTTAGCGCGGGCGGCCCGTTCGGCCAGGCGAGGACGGGTTCGTCCCGCGATCTGGAACCGGCGTGCCAGTCAGCGGGACCGGGGCGGCGGGAACGTGCAACTCGCGGGTCCGCAACGGTCGACTCGCGGGTCGGGAACGGAGGACTCGCGCGAACGGGCCGTTCACACACGTCCGACCGGCACCGGGTGAGAACCCGATCCACATCATGAGTTCTGCACTCACGCACGCGAGTTCTGCATTCCGGCACGCGAGTTCTACCTTCCGGTACACGAGTTCCACGCTCGAAACCAGCCACCTCGGCTGACCGCCACCCGACTTGCCGGGGCCCTGACGTCTCACGTGATGAAGGTGGCCTTCACGAGCTTCTAGGGCGTCCGCGTCAGCGAGGGGTCACGCTCGATCACGCCGTCGAGCGCCTCGTCGATCTTGGCCAGCAGCTCCGGCTCCAGGCGGACACCGGCGGCCTTGACGTTCTCGTGCACCTGCTCGGGCCGCGACGCGCCGATGATCGCCGAGGCGACGTTCGGGTTCTGCAGCACCCACGCCACCGCGAGCTGGGCCATCGACAGGCCGGCCTCGGCGGCCAGCGGCTCCAGCTTCGCCACCCGCTCCAGCACCTCGTCGCGCAGGTGGTTCGTGATCATCCGCGCGCCACCCTTCTCGTCGGTGGCCCGCGAACCCTCCGGCAGCGGCTGGCCGGGCTTGTACTTGCCGGTCAGCACCCCCTGCGCGATCGGCGAGAAGACGATCTGGCTCAGCCCCTCCCGCTCCGACGCCGGGACGACCTGGGCCTCGATCACGCGCCACAGCGCGTTGTACTCCGGCTGGTTGGACACCAGCGGGATGTTCAGCTCACGGGCCAGCGCGGCACCCCTGGTGATCTGCTCGGCGGTCCACTCCGACACGCCCACGTAGAGGACCTTGCCCTGCCGGACCAGGTCGGCGAAGGCGACCATGGTCTCGTCCAGCGGCACCGTCTCGTCCCAGCGGTGCGCCTGGTAGAGGTCGACGTAGTCGGTCTTGAGCCGCCGCAGCGACGCGTGCGCCGACTCCATGATGTGCTTGCGGGACAGGCCCTTGTCGTTGGGCCCCTTGGGGCCGGTCGGCCAGTAGACCTTGGTGAGGATCTCCAGGCTCTCCCTGCGCTGGCCGGCCAGCCCGCGGCCGAGCACCGACTCGGCGGCGGTGTTCGCGTAGACGTCGGCGGTGTCGAACGTGGTGATGCCGGCGTCCAGCGCCGCCTTGATGCAGGCCTGGGCCTGCTCCTCCTCGACCTGCGAACCGTGCGTCAGCCAGTTGCCGTACGAGATCTCACTGATGGACAGGCCGCTACGGCCGAGACGACGAAACTCCATGTCAGCAGCCTAGCCGACATCGTTCGCCTTGCTAACGACCCGTCAGACGGCGTCGCCGGGGCTGACCCGCGGCTTGGGCACCCGCAGCTTGCGGATCTGGCTCGCGCGGATGAACGCGTACCAGCCGATGGACCGGCCCTTGACCAGCTCGTCCGGGAACTTCTCCCGCACCTGCCTGGCCACCCGGCGGCCGTTGAGCACGCCCTCCAGGATCATGCCCAGCAGCATCACGGTGCACAGGATCGTCGCGTACTGCTGGACGATCGGGTACGGCACCAGGAGTGCGACGAACACCACAATCGCCAGCGGCATGAACAGCCCGAGCAGGTTGCGCTTGGAGTCGACCAGGTCGCGCACGTACGCCTTGACCGGACCGCGGTCGCGCGGCATCAGGTACTTGTCGTCGCCGGCCATCATCCGCTCACGCCGCTCCCTGGCGGCCGCGCGGCGCTCTTCCTTGCTCACCGGGTTCTGTTTGCGCAGCTCACGGTTGCGCTTGATGGCCTCGCGGGTGGTGCGAGGGGGCGGCGCGACCGGGCCGCGACGCTTGTTCTCCGCCTCCCGGCGCTTGGGTGTGGCCCTGCCCTTGCCGGGGGTGTACGCCTTCGGCTGGGGCGTGACCTCCTCGGCGACCTCGACCGAGCCCTCGGCGTCGTTGTCGGTGGCTGTGTTGCTGTTGCGGCGCAGGAACCTCACCTGTCCAGGGTATTCCAGGTCACCTGAGCGGAATCGGGCGGTACCGGACACGGTGGCGGCGGCACGCGCCGGACGTATGTCACCATGGAAGGTGCGGAACAGATCGGGCCGCGCGAGTGTTGACACCGTTGTAGCCACAGGTGCACGACATTGAGGAGAGCCATGACGACCGCTGAGCAGACGGGCGCCGCCGAGGCCACACACGGCGTCACCCTGACCGAGGCCGCCGCGGCCAAGGCGAAGGCCCTGCTCGAGCAGGAGGGCCGCGACGACATGCACCTGCGCATCGCCGTCCAGCCCGGAGGCTGCGCGGGTCTGCGCTACCAGCTGTTCTTCGACGAGCGCACCCTCGACGGGGACCTGTTCCGCGACTTCGACGGCCTTCAGGTGGCCGTGGACCGGATGAGCGCGCCGTACGTCACCGACGCCGTCATCGACTTCGTCGACAGCATCGAGAAGCAGGGTTTCACCATCGACAACCCGAACGCCACCGGCTCCTGCGCCTGCGGTGATAGTTTCCACTGAGCCTCTGACGCACGAAAGGGGCGCTGGTCAGCCGACCGGCGCCCCTTTCGTCTGCGCGAACTACACGTACTCGTCGGCGTCGGCGACCTGGGCGTGGCAGGCGTCGTCGACGGTCCACGGCCGAGGGGCTCGTGGTGCGGGCAGCGCGGCGGTGGCATGCAGGCCACCGGGGATGTCGGCGCAGTCGGCGATCAGCTCGTCGAGGGTCTCGGCCTCCGGGAAAGTGCTCACCCGGTCAGACTGGCACCGTTCAGGCCATGGGGATACCGGTACCTGCCGGTAGTGTCGGCTGGGCGTGCCCGAACTACCCGGATGGGTAATTACCGCCAGGTAGCTCCGGGCTCGATCGGCCTGACCGAGCCAACTACAGCCTTCGAGGAGACCCGGTGACAGCCAACGCGCGGATAGCGGTATGCGGAAGCATCGCGACCGACCATCTGATGCACTTCCCAGGCAAATTCACTGAACAGCTCGTCGCGGACCAGCTCCACCGCGTCTCGCTGAGCTTCCTCGCCGACGACCTGGTCGTCCGCCGCGGCGGCGTCGGCGCGAACATCGCCTTCGGCCTCGGTCAGCTGGGTGCGAAGCCGGTGCTCGTGGGCGCGGTCGGCTCCGACTTCGACGACTACCGCTCCTGGCTGGAGCGCAACGGCGTCGACACCGCGGGCGTGCACGTCTCCGAGGTCGCCTACACCGCCCGGTTCGTCTGCACGACCGACCAGGACATCAACCAGATCGCCACCTTCTACGCCGGCGCCATGGCCGAGGCCCGCAACATCGAGCTGGGCCCGATCGCCGAGCGCGTCGGCGGCTTCGAGGTCGTGCTGATCAGCCCGGACGACCCGGACGCCATGCTCCGTCACGCCGCCGAGTGCCGTCAGCGCGGCTTCGACTTCGCCGTCGACCCCTCGCAGCAGATCGCCAGGATGGACGGCGCGCAGGCGCGTGACTTCGTCACCGGCGCGAAGTACCTGTTCAGCAACGACTACGAGTGGGAGCTGCTGCTGCAGAAGACCGGCTGGACCGAGGCGGACGTGCTGTCCCGCGTCGGCATGCGGGTCACCACGCTCGGTGCCAAGGGCGTCGAGATCGTGTCCGGCGACGGGCTGTCGCTGACGGTCGGCTCGGTAGCGGAGAACACCAAGGCCGACCCCACCGGCATCGGCGACGGCTTCCGCGCCGGGTTCTTCGCCGGGCTCGGCCACGGCCTGGCCATCGAGCGGGCAGCCCAGCTCGGGTCCATGATCGCCGTGCTCGTCCTGGAGACCGTCGGCGGTCAGGAGTGGACCTTCGACCGCGACGACGCCCTCAAGCGGCTGGGCGAGACGTTCGGCCCGGACGCCGCTGAGGAGATCGGCGCCGCGCTGCCGGTCTGATTCCTGCCGGCGGAGGGGGTGTCTCGCTGGCGTGACACCCCCTCTTTCCGTTCAGAGGCGGACCGGGTACTGCGGCTCGGGCACCTCGGGCTTGATGCGGTGCTCGACGAAGATCCCGTGCCAGATCATGAACACCAGCAGTGCCCAGATGCGCCTGCTGTGGTCCAGCGTGCCGGCCTTGTGCTCCTCCAGCAGCCGCAGCACGGCGGTCTTGTCGAGCAGGTCGTCGGTCTTGGAGTCGGACACGATCCCGCGCGCCCAGTCGTACATCTCGGTGCGCAGCCACAGCCGGATCGGCACCGGGAAGCCCAGCTTGCGGCGGTTGAGCACGTGCGCGGGCACGATGCCGTCCAGCGCCCTGCGCAGGGCGTACTTGGTGGTATCCCTGGTGATCTTCTGGTCGAGCGGGATGGTGGCCGCGACCTTGAACACCTCGGGGTCGAGGAACGGCACCCGCAGCTCCAGCGAGTTGGCCATGGTCATCTTGTCGGCCTTGACCAGGATGTCGCCGCGCAGCCAGGTGAACAGGTCGACGTGCTGCATCCGCGCCACCGGGTCCCAGCCCGCCGACTGCCGGTACCAGGGAGCGGTGACGTCCTGGTGCCCGACGCCGTCGGCGAAGTTCCGCAGCACACCGCGCAGCTGGTCCTCGCGGAAGATGCGGGCGTTGCCGTAGTAGCGCTCCTCCAGCGTCAGCGAGCCACGCCGCAGCAGGTCCTTGCCCCGCGTGCCCTCCGGGATCTTCGCCGACACCTTGCCCAGCAGGGAGCGGACCGCGCCGGGGATCTTCTCGAAGTTGGCCAGGGACAACGGCTCGCGGTAGATCGTGTAGCCGCCGAACAGCTCGTCCGACCCCTCGCCGGACAGCACCGCCTTGACGTGCTTGCGGGCCTCACGGGCGATGAACCACAGCGGCACCAGCGCCGGGTCGGCCACCGGGTCGTCGAGGTACCAGACGATGAGCGGCAGCGCCTCCATCATCTCGTCGGCCGACACCGTCCGCACGACGTGCCGGACGCCGATGGCCTCCGCCGACTCGGCCGCGACGTCGACCTCGGAGTATCCCTCCTGCTCGAAGCCGGTGGTGAACGCGATGAGGTTCGGGTTGTGCCGCTTGGCCAGCGCCGCGGTCGCGGTGGAGTCGATGCCGCCGGACAGGAACGCGCCGACGGTGATGTCCGGGTCGGCGATCATGTGCTTGGCCACCGAGTCCTGCATCACCTGTGAGATGCGTTCGTGCAGCTCGGCGGCCTCCCGCTCGCCGGAGACCGGCTTCGGGTTGAACGCGGGGAAGAAGTAGCGCTCGGTCTTCAGCTCGCCACCCGGGGTGACGGTGAAGCTGGTGCCGGACTCGATCCGCCTGATCCCGGTGTGCAGCGACTCCGGCTCGGGCACGTACTGCAGGGTCAGGTAGTGCTGGAGCGCGGTGCGGTCCAGCTCCTCGGCGACGCCGAGCACGCCGGACAGCTCCAGCAGGCTCTTCTTCTCGTTGGAGAACGCCGTGCCGCCCGGACCGGACGAGTAGAACAGCGGCTTGATCCCGAACGGGTCACGCGCGCCGAAGACGACCTTGCTCTCCGAGTCCCAGATGATGAAGGCGAACATGCCGCGCAGCTGGGACACCGACTCGCGGCCCAGGTAGTGGTAGGCGGCGACGATGGCCTCGCCGTCGCCCTCGGTGGCGAACTTGGCGCCGTGCTCGGCCGCCAGCCGCTCCCGCAGCTCCTGGTAGTTGTAGATCTCACCGTTGAAGTTCAGCGTGTACCGGCCGGGTGCCTCCGGCGGTCCCCAGGTCAGCGGCTGGTGCGAGTGGTCGACGTCGATGAACGCCAGCCGGTTGAAGCCGTAGACGACCTCGGCGTCGGCCCAGGTGTCGGACTCGTCGGGACCGCGGTGCCGCTGGCACCGCAACGCGGCCTGGACCGCGTCCCGCGCCTGCACGGCTTCTTCTTCGGTGGCACACACCAGTCCCAGCAGGCCGCACACGCGTCTTCACACCTCACGTCGGATTCGGGGCTTGAGTGGCCCAGTATGCCGCTCCCATTGGGTTACCCCTTGGTCGGGAGGGCCTCGCAACTGGGCTAGGCTCCGCGTGTCAGAGAGATCGGGCGAGGAGGCACTGCGCAGTGGGCGTTGCAGAGCGCACCCCGGCTAGCCGGCGGTCGAGGGTCGGCAGGGTCGCCAGGGTGGCGGCGCTGGCGGGGTTGGTGACCGTGGGGGTCAGCGGGTGCTCCGCCGACGAGGTGCTGCGGTTCGGCTGGCCGGAGGGCGTCACCCCGCAGGCCGAGAAGATGCGGGAACTGTGGACCTGGTCGGTCATCGCGGCCCTGGCGGTCGGCGTGATCGTCTGGGCGCTGATCTTCTGGACCGTCGCGTTCCACCGTCGCAAGAAGACCGCGGACGGCTCGCCGGAGGAGCTGCCCAGGCAGTTCCAGTACAACATGCCGCTGGAGCTGTTCTGCGTCGTCGTTCCGGTGATCATGGTCGTGGTGCTGTTCTTCTTCACCACCACCACCGAGCGGTCGGTGCTGGACAAGAAGGACAACCCGGATACCACGGTCGACGTGATCGCGTTCCAGTGGAACTGGGAGTTCCGCTACCCGGGCACCGACACGAACCCGGCCGTTCCCGGCGAGCAGCAGGTGAGCACCGTGGGCAGCTCCACGGAGATCCCGCTGCTGGTGCTGCCGACCGGTAAGACGATCCAGTACAACCTGGAGTCCACCGACGTCATCCACTCGTTCTGGGTGCCGGAGTTCCACTTCAAGCGCGACGTCATGCCGATGCCGAAGAAGAACAACCAGGACCCGTCGTTCCAGAACACGATCGACCGTGAGGGCTCGTTCGTCGGCCGCTGTGCCGAGCTGTGCGGTACCTACCACGCGGTGATGAACTTCGAGGTGCGGGCGCTGTCGCCGGACAAGTTCGACAACTACCTGCGGCTGCGCCAGCAGGTGAACCCGGCGACCGGCAAGCCGCACACCGCCGCCGAGGCGCTGCAGGCGATGAACTGTGGTGAGCTGTGCGCGCCGCAGGCCGTGACCACGCAGCCGTTCAACACCGACCGCACCGCGCGGACCGCGTCCTGAGCCCCACCGGCTCGCAGCATCGATCAGAACTTGGAATGAGGAAGGCGCCATGAAGGTCGAAGCCAGGATTTTCGACATCGTCACGGTCTTCGCCTTTGTCGTAGCGGTCATCTACGGCGTCATGACCCACTACATGAGTGGGTACGGGGTCGAGCCGATCGGGCTGGTCGCCCTGATCCTGACCGGCGGGCTGTCCCTGCTGGCGGGCAGCTACCTGCGGTTCGTGTCCCGGCGCATCGAGCCGCGGCCGGAGGACAGGGAGGACGCCGAGGTCAGCGACGGCGCTGGCGAGCTGGGCTTCTTCAGCCCGGGCAGCTACTGGCCCGTCGGCATGGCGGCCTCGGCCGCGCTCGGCGGTGTGGCGCTGGCGTTCATGGAGATCTGGCTGCTGATCACGGCCATCGTGGTCCTGCTGATCGCCATCGGCGGTCTGGTGTTCGAGTACCACACCGGCCCGGACCACTGACGACCCACTGACGGCACGAAGCACCGGAAGGCCACCTTCACCACGTCTCACGTGGTGAAGGTGGCCTTCACGTGCTTCAGGCGGACTTCTGTGCCGTGGAGAACTCGGCCCAGCGGGTGAGCAGCGATGCCGCCGCGCCGGAGTCGACGGCCTCGGCAGCGCGGGGCAGCCAGGTGGCGAGGTCCTCGGTCAGTGAGCCACCGAAACCGTTGAACGCGGCCAGCGCGCCCGCGGCGTTCAGCAGCACGGCGTCGCGCACCGGGCCGGGCTTGCCGGCGACCAGGTCACGCACCACCTCGGCGTTCACCCGCGGCTCGCCGCCGCGCAGGTCGGCCGCGGTGGCCGGGGCGATGCCCAGCGCGGCCGGATCGACCGTCTCCCTGCGCACCGAACCACCCGAGACCATCCAGGCCGTGCTCGTGGTGGTCGTGGTCAGCTCGTCCAGCCCGTCGTCCCCGCGCACCACCAGCACGCTGGCGCCGCGCCGGGCGAACACCTCGGCCAGCACCTCGATCTTGTCCGCGTACGCACAGCCGATCAGGCCCGCCGACGGCTGCGCCGGGTTGGTCAGCGGCCCGAGCAGGTTGAACGTCGTCGGCACCCCCAGCTCACGCCTGGGCCCGCCGGCGTAGCGGAAACCGGGGTGGAACACCGGCGCGAAGCAGAAGCCGATGCCCAGCTCCGTGACGCACCGCTGAACACCCTCCGGCGGCAGGTCGATGGCCACGCCGAGGGCCTCCAGCACGTCGGCCGTGCCTGCCTTGGACGACGCCGCCCGGTTGCCGTGCTTGACCACCGGCGCACCGGCGGCAGCGGCCACCAGCGACGCCATCGTGGAGATGTTCACCGATCCCGACCGGTCACCGCCGGTGCCGACGATGTCCACGGCGGTCACATCCACCTCGACCAGCCTGGCGTGCCGCAGCATCGCTGTCGCCAGCCCGGCGATCTCCGCGGGTGTCTCACCCTTGGCCCGCAGCGCGATGGCGAACCCGGCGATCTGGGCCGGCGTCGCCGCGCCGGACATGATCTGGTCCATCGCCCACGCGGTGTCCTGTTCGGACAGGTCGCCACGGTCGACGAGCGTGCCCAGCAGGCCCGCCCACGTCTGGGTCATCACGACCCCCTCAGCCGTTGACGACCGGGACCCGCTTCGCCCGCAACAGGTCGGCGACGGTCTCCGCCGCCGTGAGCGGGTCCAGCGGGTGCACGAGGACGGCGTCGGCCTGCGACCAGGTCGCCAGCCATCGGTCGTCCTTGCGCCGCACCGCGACCACGATCGGCGGGCAGTCGGTGATCTCGTTCTTCAGCTGCCGGGTCAGGCCGATGCCGCCGGTCGGCTGCGCCTCGCCGTCCAGGATGGCCAGGTCGAGTTCGCCCGCGTCCATCTCGGCGATCACGTCGGCCACGGTGCTCGCCTCGACGTAGTCGACGCGCTCCAGGTCGGTGGCCGGCCGTCGGCCGACCGCCGTGACGATCGACTCACGCACGTCCGCACGGTGGCTGAACACCAGGATCCTCATCGGCAGCCCTAACTCGTGGTGGTAAGTGCCCAGAATCCTAGTCCAGCGCGGCGCTGTCATGTTCGTCACCCGGCGACGGCTGCAGTGCGTCCCCTGTCTAGCCGCTGCGCCAGGCCCGCCATCCGGGACCGCTCCTGTGCGCAGTGCAGTGCGTCGAGCACCTGGACCCGGGTGGCGTGCAGGCGGGCCTCATCGCCGGTTCGGGTGACTTCTCGCAGGTCCCAGCCGTCCTGGGCGAGGATCGCGGCGGCCTCCTCGACCCGTCCAGCGGGCAGCACGAGGTGGTGCCGCAGCACGGCCGGACGGTCCGCGACCCACCGTGGGGACCGCGCCAGCACCGCCGAGTCGGCCTCGACCGGGTCGAACGCCTCGGCGACCACGACCAGACCCGGCGTGTCGGCGGTCAGTTCCGGCTCGGCGGGCCGTCCCAGCAGGTCACGCAGCTTCGACAGCAAACTCATCGGTAGCTTTCACCCTCCGTACCCGGCAATGAGATCAAGTTCTCCGCGACCCGCCGTGGACCCGATCGGACGCACTCAGGGTGAGGGAGACATAATGCGACCCGTGACAACGGCAGCTCCCACCATCAGCCAGCGGGTGCACTCGCTGAACAGGCCCAACATGGTCAGTGTGGGCACCATCGTCTGGCTGTCCAGCGAGCTCATGTTCTTCGCTGGGCTGTTCGCGATGTTCTTCACTGTCAAGGCCCAGAACGACAGTGGACATTGGCCACCGATCCTCGAGTCGACCGGTGAGCCGATCCACCTGAACATCCCGTACGCGTTGCCCTTCACGATCATCCTCGTGTTGTCGTCGTTCACCTGCCAGTTCGGCGTGTTCGCGGCCGAGCGCGGTGACGTCTACGGGCTGCGCCGGTGGTACATCATCACGTTGATCATGGGCGCGGTCTTCGTCGGCGGCCAGGGCTACGAGTACCTGCAGCTGATCGAGGAGGGCGTGACCATCCCGTCCGGCGCCTACGGCACGGTGTTCTACCTGACCACCGGGTTCCACGGGCTGCACGTGATCGGCGGGCTCATCGCGTTCGTGTACCTGCTCATCCGCACCAGGCTGAGCAAGTTCACCCCGGCACAGGCCACCTCGGCGATCGTCGTGTCGTACTACTGGCACTTCGTCGACATCGTGTGGATCGGCCTGTTCGCGGTGATCTACCTCGTTCCCTGACGCCCGCCCCCCGAACTGACAGCAAGGGTTGCCGCAGAGATGACCACCAGCAAGAAACCCGCCAGGCGCCGTACGAAGTTCCAGCGCCGGGTCGCAGGCCTGCTCGCGCTCTTCGTCGCGCTGGTCGGCGCGGGCGGGCTCTACGCGATCTTCGCACCGGAGCCGCAGACCGCGCAGGCGCAGACCGAGTCCGCACTCGTGCGCGCGGGCGAGCAGGTCTACAACAACAACTGCAGCACCTGCCACGGCGTGAACCTGGAAGGCATCCAGGACCGCGGCCCGAGCCTGATCGGCATCGGTGACGCGGCGGTGTACTTCCAGACCTCGTCCGGCCGCATGCCCGCGATCCGCCAGGAGGCCCAGGCCCAGCGCAAGCCGCCGCGGCTGAGCCCGGAGGAGATCGACCAGGTCGGCGCCTACATCCAGGCCAACGGTGGCGGCGTGCAGCGTCCCGCGGAGAAGGGTGAGCAGCTGCGTGGTGACAGCCCCGCCCGCGGTGCCGAGCTGTTCCGCCTGAACTGCGCCTCCTGCCACAACTTCACCGGCCAGGGCGGTGCCCTGTCCGAAGGCAAGTTCGCGCCCAACCTCGGGCCGGCGACCGAGGAGCAGATCTACACGGCGATGCAGACCGGCCCGCAGAACATGCCGAAGTTCTCCGACCGGCAGCTCACGCCGGAGGAGAAGAAGGACATCGTCGCGTACGTCAAGTCGGTGTCGGACGGCAACAACAACGTCGGTGGCAACGGCCTCGGCGGGTTCGGCCCGGCTTCCGAAGGCGTCATCGCGTGGATTGTGGGGATCGCCGCACTGATCGGCGTGACCCTGTGGATTGGATCGAGGGCATAGCGCATGAGCAGCGGCGACGAGCAAGCCAAGCCGCCCACAGAGGCGGAACTGGCCGACATGGACCGCGACCAGCTGGTCAAGCTGGGTACCAAACTGGACGGCGTCGAGATCGTCCACTACCCCGAGCCGTGGCCGGTCAAGGGAACCAAGGCCGAGAAGCGCGCCGAGCGCACGATCGCGCTGTGGTTCGCCCTGTCCGCCATCGCGGGTCTCGGGTTCGTGGTCTCGCTGATCTGGTGGCCGTGGCAGTACGAGCCGCCGAACCACGAGGACAGCCACTTCTGGTACAGCCTGTACACGCCGATGCTGGGCATCACGCTCGGCGTCTCCGTGCTGGCGCTGGCCATCGGGGTGCTGCTGTACACGAAGAAGTTCGTCCCGAACGAGGTCGCCGTGCAGGAGCGCGGCGACGGCGGCTCCAAGGAGATCGACAAGGCGACCATCGTCGCCCAGCTCGCCGACTCGGGTAACCGCAGCACGATCGCCCGGCGGTCGATGATCAAGCGCACCGCCGGCCTCGGCGCCGGCGCGCTCGGCCTGGCCACGGTGGCCCTGCCGGTGGCGTCGTTCATCAAGAACCCGTGGAAGGACAGCGAGACCAAGGACTCGCTGTGGCACACCGGCTGGCAGCCGCAGTACCCGGGCGAGGTCGTCTACCTGCGCCGCAACACCGGTCACCTCGGGCACGAGCCGGAGGAGCCCTCGCTGGTGCGTCCGGAGGACCTCGACGCGGGCGCCATGGAGACGGTGTTCCCGTTCCGCGAGTCGGAGCGTGGTGACCACGAGGCGCTGGCCAAGGCGCTGAAGCGGTCCGACAACCCGGTCATGCTCATCCGGCTGCGTCCGGCCGACGCGGCGCGGGTGGTCAAGCGCAAGGGCCAGGAGGACTTCAACTTCGGCGACTACTACGCGTACACGAAGATCTGCAGTCACGTCGGCTGCCCGACCTCGCTGTACGAGCAGCGGACCAACCGGATCCTCTGCCCGTGCCACCAGTCGCAGTTCGACGCCCTGCACTACGCCAAGCCGGTGTTCGGGCCCGCGACTCGCGCTCTTGCCCAGTTGCCGATTACCGTGAACGAAGAAGGGTACTTCGTGGCGCGGTCTGACTTCATCGAGCCGATCGGTCCAGGGTTCTGGGAGCGCAAGTCATGAGTTCACTGACCACCCCGACCAAGGGGACCAACCCGGCCGAGAAGGCCGCGGGCGCAGCCGCGAAATGGGCCGACGACCGCTACCACATGGCCAAGGGCCTGCGGCACCAGTTCAACAAGGTGTTCCCGACCCACTGGTCGTTCCTGCTCGGCGAGATCGCGCTGTACAGCTTCATCGTCGTGATCCTCACCGGCGTGTACCTGACGTTGTTCTTCGACCCGTCGATGTCGGAGGTCATCTACAACGGCAGCTACCAGAACCTGCAGGGCATCGAGATGACCAGGGCGTTCGCCAGCACCCTGCACATCTCGTTCGACGTGCGGGGCGGGCTGTTCGTCCGGCAGCTGCACCACTGGGGCGCGCTGATCTTCGTCGCGGCGATGATGGTGCACATGTTCCGGGTGTTCTTCACCGGAGCGTTCCGCCGGCCGCGTGAGGCCAACTGGATCCTCGGCGCGCTGCTGCTGGTCCTGGGCATGTTCGAGGGCTTCTTCGGTTACTCGCTGCCGGACGACCTGCTGTCCGGTACCGGTATCCGCGCGACCCTGTCGGGCATCGTGCTCTCGGTGCCGGTGATGGGCACCTGGATCCACTGGGCGCTGTTCGGCGGGGAGTTCCCCGGCACGGAGATCATCCCGCGGCTGTACACGCTGCACATCCTGCTGATCCCGGGCATCATGCTGGCGCTGGTCGGCGCGCACCTGGCGCTGGTCTGGTACCAGAAGCACACCCAGTTCCCCGGTGTGCGGCGCAAGGAGACCAACGTCGTCGGCGTGCGCATCATGCCGGTGTTCGCCCTCAAGGCCGGCGCGTTCTTCGCGGTCGTCACCGGTGTCATCGCGGCCATGTCGGGCCTGTTCCAGATCAACCCGATCTGGAACATCGGGCCGTACAACCCGTCACAGGTGTCGGCGGGTTCGCAACCCGACTGGTACATGGCCTGGGCCGACGGCATGCTCCGAATCTGGCCGGCGTGGGAGCTCTACCTGGGCGACTACACGATCCCGCCGGTGTTCTTCGTCGGTGCGCTGGGCATGCCGATCCTGATCGGCCTGCTGCTGGCGTACCCGTGGATCGAGCGGAAGCTGTCCGGCGACACGGCGCATCACAACCTGCTGCAGCGGCCGAGGGACAACCCGGTCAGGACCAGCATCGGCATCATGGCGCTGACGTTCTTCATGGTGCTGATGATGTCCGGGTTCAACGACATCATCGCCTACGTGTTCGACATCTCGCTGAACGTCACCACGTGGGCGGGCCGGATCGGCATCCTGCTGCTGCCGCCGCTGGCGTACTTCATCACCTACCGGATCTGCATCGGGCTGCAGCGCGGTGACCGTGAGGTGCTGGAGCACGGCGTCGAGACCGGCATCATCAAGCGGCTGCCGCACGGCGAGTTCATCGAGATCCACCAGCCGCTCGGCCCGGTGGACGACCACGGTCACCCTGTGCCGCTGGAGTACCAGGGCGCGGCCGTGCCGAAGAAGATGAACAAGCTGGGCTCGGCCGGGCACGCGGTGCCCGGTGGCTGGGTGATCCCGGACCCGGCCGAGGAGACGGCCGCCCTGGAGCGGGCCCGTGGCAATGGTCATGCGGGCCATGCGGGCAACGGCCAGGCCGGTCAGGACGAGTCCGGCCACACCGCCATCGGCGAGGGCGACGTGGCCAGGTCCGAGCGCTAGTACCCCGCGTCACGTAAGGGGCCGTCTCCCACCTGGGAGGCGGCCCCTTACGCATGCCCGCGAGTCCACCACTCCGCCCCCGCGAGTCCACCGCCCGCGGCCCCCGAGTTGACCATTCCCTGACGACCTCCGGCGCGGGAGCGGTCAACTCGGGAGGCGGGAATGGAGGACTCGCGGGGCGGGAGCGGTGGACTCGCGGGGTGACCTGGGGAAACGGGGTATTCTGCGGGGGTATACACCGGAGGTATACGTCCCGTGTATAGTCGGCGCGTACCTGACGGAAGGAGGGGCGCGTGTCGGTATCCCGCACACTGCTGGCCCTGTTGGAGGCCGGGCCGCGACACGGCTACGACCTCAAGCGGTCCTACGACGAACAGTTCGCCCAGGGCAAGCCGCTGGCCTACGGCCAGGTCTACTCGACGCTGTCCCGGCTGCTGCGCAACGGCCTGGTCGAGGAGGCCGGCGTCGAGCACGGCGACGGTCCGGACCGCAAGCGCTACACGATCACCGACGCCGGTGTGACCGACATCGAGACCTGGCTCGCCACGGCGGAGAGCCCAGAGCCGTACCTGCAGAACACGCTGTACACGAAAGTGGTGCTCGCGCTGCTGTCCGGGCGTAGCGCCCAGGACGTGCTGGACACTCAGCGGGCAGCGCACCTGACGGTCATGCGGGAGCTGACCCGGCGCAAGACGTCGGGCGACCTCGCCGACCAGCTCATCTGCGACCACGCCCTGTTCCATCTGGAGGCCGACCTGAGGTGGCTGGAGCTCACCGCGGCCCGACTCGACGCACTCGCGGAGGTGGTGCGCTCATGACCGAACCGCTACTGGTGGCCAATGACCTGCACAAGGCGTTCGGCCCCACCCAGGCCCTGCGGGGCGCAGGCGTCGCCGTGCACTCCGGCGAGGTGCTGGCCATCATGGGCCCGTCCGGGTCCGGCAAGTCCACGCTGCTGCACTGCCTCGCCGGCATCGTCCGGCCGGACTCCGGCTCGATCACCTACCAGGGCAAGGACCTGGTGGCGATGGGCGACGGCGAACGCAGCGCGCTGCGCCGGACCGACTTCGGGTTCGTCTTCCAGTTCGGCCAGCTCGTGCCGGAGCTGACCTGCCTGGAGAACGTCGCCCTGCCGCTGCGGCTGAACGGCGCCAAGCGCAAGGTCGCCGAGGCCAAGGCGCAGCAGTGGCTGGACCGCCTGGAGGTCGGCGACCTCGGCGGCAGGCGGCCCGGTGACGTGTCCGGCGGCCAGGGCCAGCGCGTCGCCGTCGCCAGGGCACTGGTGACCGGCCCGAAGGTGGTCTTCGCCGACGAGCCGACCGGTGCACTCGACTCGCTCAACGGCGAGAAGGTCATGCGCCTGCTCACCGACGCGGCCCGCGGCACGCACGCCGCCGTCGTCCTGGTCACTCACGAGCCGAGGGTGGCTGCCTACTCCGACCGGGAGATCGTCGTCCGCGACGGCCACGCGCACGACCGGGAGCTGGTGGCATGATCCGCGATCTCCTGCTGGGGCTCCGGCTGGCCGTCGGGGGCGGCCGGATCTCCGGGCAGGCGCTGCTGCGGCTGGTGATGACCACGTTCGGGGTCGCGCTGGTCGTGGCGGTCCTGCTGCCAGCCGCGTCGGTGAACAACCTCGCCGCCGCGCAGGACGCGCGTGAGGCGGGGCAACGGGAACTGACCGAACCGCGCCCGGGCGTGGACCCGCTGTACCAGACGTCCTGGTTGATCGAGACCGGCGAGGACTACCTGATGGCGACCGTCGTGGCCGCCAGCGGCCCGACCTCGCCGGTGCCGCCCGGCCTCGACCGCATCCCGGGGCCGGGGGAGGTCGTCGTCTCGCCCGCGGCGGCGGAGTTCTTCGCCACGCCCGAGGGTGCGCCGGTCCGGGCCCGTATCGGCGGAACCACCGTCGGTGAGATCGCCAAGCCCGGACTCGACACCGCGGGTGACCTCGAGGTGTTCCTCGGTGCGCCGCCGGAGAAGATCCGCGGCTCCGGCTACCACGAGGCGGTCTACGGGTTCGGTGTCGAACCGGACGGTTTCGCGCTCGGCGCCGTGACGGCACTGCTGGTCGCGCCCATCGCGGTGGTCCTGTTGCTGCCGCTGCTGATCTTCGTGACGACGGCGTCCCGGATGGGCGCCGCGGAACGCGAACGCAGGCTGGCGGCACTGCGCCTGCTGGGGGTCAGCGGCAAGCAGGTCCGGCGCGTCGCGGCCGCCGAGTCGCTGCTCGGCGCCGTCGCCGGGCTGGTGCTCGGCTCGGGGCTGTTCCTGGCGCTGCGTCCGCTGATCGGGAAACTGGACCTGTTCGGCATGCGGTTCTTCCCGGAGGACTTCGTGCCCTCGCTGCCGCTCACGGTGCTGATCGCCGTCCTGGTCCCCGGTCTGGCCGTCGGCGCCGCCATCTTCGGCCTGCGCCGCACGATCGTCGAGCCACTCGGCGTGGTGCGGCAGAGCAAGCCGCTGCGCAGGCGGATGTGGTGGCGCTGGACCGTCGCCGCCGCGGGCGCGGCGCTGATGGGTGCCACGCTGTTCGCCAAGGAGCGGTCCAACGGCGACCTGATCGGGCTCGTGCTGGCCGTGGGATCGGGACTGCTGCTCATCGGCGTCGCCGCCCTGCTGCCGTGGGCGGTGGAGAAGCTGGTGGCCAGGCTGCGTGGCGGCTCGCCGTCCTGGCAGTTCGCGGTGCGCAGGCTGCAGCTGGAGAGCGGGACGGCCAGCCGGGTCGTCTCCGGGCTGGTGGTGGTGCTGGCGGGCACGATCCTCATCCAGACCCTGCTGGGCGCCATCGGCTCAAGGGAGCAGAACGGCAGCGACTGGCAGCCCGGGCAGGCGATCGCCGCGGAGATCCGTACCGACGGCGCGTACGCCGACGAGGCAGCCAGGCTGCTCGCCGGCACGCCGAACCTCCAGGTCCACCGGCTGACGTCGTCCAACCTCCGCCAGGCGGGAGGCACGGGCGGCCGGGACTGGCAGGTCAAGATCGGGGACTGCGCGGCGCTGGCCACCCAGGCAGCCATCGGCAACTGCACCGACGGTGACGCCTTCCTGATCGGCTCCGGTACCGGCGGGCAGGCGCAGGTGCCGACCGGTCAGCTGCAGTTCTTCTCCTACAACCGGGGCGACGAGATTCCCGGACCACAGTGGACGGCGCCCGGCAACATCCGTCAGATCCCGGCGGATCAGGCGGCGCAGAGGGCGACGTACAGCGTGCTGCTCACACCGGCTGCGCTCGGCGGGGTCACGTTGCGGGACGAGCAGGCCGTCTTCTACGTCGGCGGGCCTGGGGACAGCGTCGCGGTGTACAACGCCGCCGCGCTGGCCGTCGGTCCGCTGGCCTGGGAAGCCGACGTGCGGCAGACCTCGATGGCGTCGTCGAACGCCCGCGCCGAGGACACGGTGAAGACGATGCGCGCGATCCTGCTGACCGCGTCGCTGTTCGTGCTCGCGGTGGCCGCGCTGTCGCTGCTGCTGCTGTCGATCGAGCAGGTCGTGGAACGGCGGCGGCCGATCGCCGCGCTGTCGGCGGCGGGCGTCCCGCTGTCGGTGCTGGCCCGAGGTTCGCTGTGGCAGAACGCCATTCCGGTGGCGGTCGGCATCGTCCTGGCGATTGGCGCGGGACTGGGCATCACCCTGCCGACGCTGCGTTACGTCGGGCTGGACTTCAGCCTCGACATCGGGCTGGTGGGAATCGTCAGCGGTGCCGCGGTGCTCGCGGTGCTGGTGGCGACCGCGCTGACCATGCCGCTGCTGCGGCAGGCCACCAGGCTGGACGGCCTGCGCGCGGAGTAAGAGGCCACGCGGACCGAGGACATGGGCGGGCGGCGCCCAGGCGGGCGACCTCCGGCGTTGTCGGACAGGGCGAGTACGACCCGGTACGAGCCCTGTCCTCCGCCTTGGATCTCGCACACCTGGCCGCCGCCCGCTGGCCCATGTCCCCGGTCCGCGAGGCCTCGGACCAGGGAGTGCGCCGGAGGTCGGGGCCGGCGCACCCCCGTTCAGTCCGCGTCGGGAACGCCGATGGCGAAGGCGCCCTCGGTGTCGGCGCTGGAGAACGACCGGAACGCGATGTGCGTGTCGGTGTCGAGCACGCCCGGCACCTTGCTGATCTTGGGCGGGATGATCCTGGCGAGATCCTCGTGGGCGGGTACCCGCAGGATGGCGATCAGGTCGACGTCGCCCGCACACGAGTAGACCTCGGCGACCCCCTCGATGTCCGCGATCTCCTGCGCGGCTTCGGGAATCCGGTCCGCGGCGGTGTGGATCAGCACGATCGCGGTGATCACGGGCGCTCCTCTCGGTCTCAGCCGCAGCCTACTGCGCGACGCGTTCCAGCGCCGTCGCGGTGCCCGCCTGATCCAGCCACGGCCGCCACGGACCCGCGGCGTGCGCGGGCTCGGCCCACGGCGCGGTGGTGCGCACCAGCCGCACCCCCGGCTGGGTGAGCCAGCGCCACAGCAGGCCCGTCTCCTCCGGGTTGGCACCGAGTAGCGGCCCGTCGCCGGGCAGCACCGTCTCGCCGGACGCCACCATGGCCTCGACCACCGGCATCGGCGGCACACCGCGGCGCGCCACCCCGGCCGAGGCCAGCCTGCCGTGCCGGAGCACGGCCAGTTCCCAGCCGCCCGCGCCGTCGGGCGCCGCCGCGATCAGCTCCGCGATCCTCGCCAGCGACGCCAGGCGGTGTGCCCGGTCGACCGAGCGCACCAGCCCGGCCAGCTCGTCGCGCCGCCGGGCGGCCTGCTCGAAGTGCTGTGCCGCGGCCAGCTTCTCCAGCCGGGCGGCCGCGGTGTGCAGCGCGCCGCCGTCGCGGCCGGTGATGAGGTCGGCCACGGCGGTGACGGCGGGCGCGTACTCGTCCGGCGTCTGCCGTCCGGCACACGGCGCGCCGCAGCGGCCGAGTTCCGCCAGTACACAGGGGGTGCCCTGCGGTGCGGTGGCCGAGATCCGCTGGGTGCAGGTCCGCAGGCCGGTCGCGCCTGCCAGGGTGTCGGCGGCGGCCTTGGCCAGTGCCTGGTTGCGGAACGGGCCGAGTGCGCCGTCACGGGCCGTGCGGACCACCGACAGCCGGGGGAACGCCTCGTCGGTCAGCGTGAGCCACCAGTTGTGGCCGGGGTTCTTCGACTTGCGGTTGTACGGCGGCTTGTGTGCCGCCAGCAGTCGCAGCTCCCTGACCTGGGCCTCCAGCGAGTGGGAGCACTCGATGCCGTCGACCCGCGTCGCCAGGGCGACCATCTCGCGGATGCGGCCGCGGCTCTCCGATCCGGTGAAGTAACTGCGTACCCTGCGGCGCAGGTTGCGGGCGGTGCCGACGTAGAGGACCTCGTCGTTCGGGCCGCGGAACAGGTAGACGCCGGGACGTTCCGGCAGGTCGGCGGCCATCCCGCGTTTGCGGCGCTGCTGCGGGGTGACCTCGGGCAGGTAGTCGAGCAGTTCCTCCAGCGACTGGACACCGACCGAGCCGACGCGTTCCAGCAGGGCGTGCAGGACGTCGACGGTGGCCTTGGCGTCCTCCAGGGCACGGTGGGTCGGCCGGGTGCGGCTGCCCAGCAGCATCGACAGCGCCGACAGCCGGTAGCTGGGTGTCTCCTGCCTGCTCACCACCCTCCTGGCCAGCCGGACCGTGCACACCACGGCGGCCTTGGGCCAGGTGTAGCCGTGTGCCTGGCAGGCCGTCCGCATGAAGCCGGTGTCGAACGGCGCGTTGTGCGCCACCAGCACCGCCCCGGAGATGAACTCCAGGAACGCGGGCAGGACGCGTTCGATCCGCGGCGCGTCGTACACCATGGCCGTGGTGATGCCGGTCAGCGAGACGATCTGCGGCGGGATCGGCTCGGCGGGGTTGACCAGCGTGGCGAACTCGCCGAGTACCTCGCCGCCCCGTACCTTCACGGCACCGATCTCGGTGATCCCGTGCGGACCCGGCTTACCGCCGGTGGTCTCGAGGTCGAACACGACGAAGGTGGTGTCCCGCAGGGGAGTGCCCAGCTCGTCGAAGGCGAGCTGCGCACCGGCGGGCCGCGTGCGGCCGGTCATGCCCGGCACAGTAGGCAGTACCACCGACACAACGGTCGTGCGTCGGCGCGTCCCACGCCCAGCAAGATCAGCGTGCTGGGGACTACGCTGGACGAATGTCCGCCGCACATCCGGAACGCTCAGAGGACGTGGAGTCACCCTCCACGGACTCCGGCGTGCCCGAGGCCGTGGACTGGGCGAACCTGCCGCAGCCGGTCCGCGAGCGGATCACCGAGCTGGCCGCGGAGGCGCTGGGCAAGCTGCCCGTCGTCGACATTCCCCGCCAGCTGCGGCCGGTGGCGCGTTTCGCGCCGGCCAAGCGGGCGAAGCTGGGCGGACCCGCGTTGCTGGCCACGATGACCGAGTCGACCCGGTTCCGGACGGCGGTCATCGAGTGGCTGCGGGAACACCGGTACGACGTGCTCGACGCCAACGCCGAGGACTCCGTCGCGGCGGCCACGGCGGCCGTGTTGCTCGGCGAGTCCAGCGCGAGCACCCGGTTACGGCTGGTGGCCCGTAACGCCGAGGAGACCACCCTGCGTGCCGAGCGCGACGCCGCCGTCGCGAGGGCGCAGCGGCTGGAGGCCGAGGTCGAGCGGCTGCGTGAGGAGCTGGCCCACGCACAGGAGGCCGTCGGGCTCGCCCGCGAGGAGCGGCAGGCCGAGGTGGACAAGCTGCGGGGCAGGCTGCGCGAGCAGGGCGTGACCCTGCGGCAGGCGAAGGACGCGCTGGAGCAGGCCCGTGCCGACGCCGACCGGGCAGGCGGTGAGCAGGCCGAGGAACTCGCGTCGCTGCGGGCGCAGCTGGAACGGGAACGGCAGCGGGTCGCCACCGAACGGGCCAGGGCGCGGCGTGCCGAGGACGACGCCGAGGTCGCCAGGCAGTCGGCGCGGGAGGCCAGGGAGGCCGACGAGGTGCGGCTGGCGCTGCTGGTCGACACCATCGAAGGCGCCACGGCCGGGCTGCGCCGCGAGCTGTCGCTCGGCCGGTCGGGGCCGCGCCCGGCCGACACCGTGCGTGGCGCACACGCCACGCCCGACACCGGCGGCAGGGTGACCGACCCGGCCGCGCTGGAGCGGCTGCTGTCGCTGCCGACCGTGCACCTGATCGTCGACGGCTACAACGTCAGCAAGACCGGCTACCCCGAGCTGGCGCTGGCCGACCAGCGGGACCGCCTGGTCGGGCAGCTCGGCGCGCTCGCGGCGCGGACGAGTACCGAGGTGACCGTGGTGTTCGACGGTGCCGGGGTGATCTCCGTGCCGACCGCCGCGTCGCGGGGTGTGCGGGTGCTGTTCTCCGACAAGGGCGTGCAGGCCGACGACGTCATCCGCTCGCTGGTCGCGGCCGAGCCCGGCGGCCGCCCGGTGGTGGTGGCCACCTCGGACAAGGCCGTCGTCGACTCCGTGCGCCGCAAGGGTGCGCACCCGGTGCCGTCGGCGGTGTTGCTGAGCCGGCTGGGCCGGGTCTGACGCCGGGCGTACCCACCGGCTTGTTGGCACGTTGACATCAATGTGCGGATTCTGAACGCGGTACTGGCACTGGCCATGGTGCCCTCGCCTGCCGTGCCCGACACGGCCTTCGCCGTCCCGGCGTTCGCGCGGCTGCAGGAGACCGCCACCCAGGTACAGCGGGAGCTGACGGAGCTGGCCGGGCAGGTCGAGACCGCGGAACGGGCCGTCGGGGAGGCGGCGGGACGGGTGCGGGCGGCGTCGGCGGAGCGGGAGGCGGCCGCCCGGGTCGTCGCGGCGCAGCAGGCCGAGGTGGACGCGTTCACCAGGTCGGTGTTCACCGCCCGCGGGCGGCCCGGAACGTTCCAGCTGCTGCTCACCGCGACCGGCCGCAAGGACCTGCTGGGTGGCAACACGCTGCTCGGCAACCTGCGTGCCGACCAGGACGCCCGGCTGGCGCAGGCGCTGCGCAGGCACCGGGCCGCCGTGGCCGCGGAGCAGGAGGCGACCCGGCTCGAACAGGAGGCGGCGCGGCGCCGGGGCGAGTTGGAACGGCGTACCGCCGATGCCGTCAACCGGGCCGACGCCGTGGCCGCCGAGCTGCGCGGACCGGTCGCGGAGGCGAACGCGGCGGTCGTCGCGCAACAGCAGGCGCAGCGTGACCGCAACGGGCGCACGTCGGTCAACTGGCAGTCCTACCTGGACCGGCTGGCGGCGGCCGGGATCACCCCGCCGCCGGCGTCGGCACTGCGAGATCCGGCGCGGTTGCCGGCCGGCCTGGCGCCGCTGCCCGGCACGGGTGGCGCGCAGCGCGGGGTCGCCCAGGCCACTGTGGACGGACAGCGGATCCTGGTGCTGCCCAAGGAAACCGTCGAGGCGGTGGGTAGGGGACTGGGTGCGCTGGGCAAGCCGTACGTGCCGCGCGACGGCGGCGCGGGGCCGGTGGCGTACTCCTGCGACGGGCTGATGAAGTCGCTGTACGCCGGCCTGCCCGACTCGGCCGGCGAGCAGATGGCGACGGCCGCGCCGGTGCCGGTCGCCGACGTCCAGCCGGGCGACCTGGTGTTCCTGGGGCCCGCGCGGTACGGCGTGCAGTCGGTGGGGATGGTGCTGGACGGGCGCACGATGCTGGCCGCGGACGGCAGGCTCGCGGGCGTGGTCGTGACCGACCTGCCCGCCGGCGACACCCTGCTGGGTGCCGCCCGGCCCACGCTGGGCACCCGGGAGGCCGCCGAGGTGCCGCGCAGGGCCGACGGCGAGCTGGTCTGGCGGTGCGGCGGGATCGAGCTGCCCGCGCCGGAGGGTGGCCCGTCGGGTCCGTGGGGTGGCTTCCCGAACGGGCTGATCCCGGCGTCGGCGCTGTGCTCGCTGGGTTTCGGCTCGCACGCGTTGCGCTGTGACGCGGCGCAGGCGTTCCTGGCGATGTCGGAGGCGTTCGCGGCGTCGTTCGGCCGTCCACTGTGCCTGACCGACTCGTACCGCACGTTCGCCTCGCAGGTGGACCTGTACCGCCGCAAACCCACGCTGGCCGCCGTCCCGGGCACCAGTAACCACGGCTGGGGCCTGGCTGTCGACCTGTGTGGTGGGGCGGAGTCGTTCGGCACGCCGGAGTACGCCTGGCTGGCCGCCAACGCGGGCCGCTTCGGCTGGACCAACCCGCCCTGGGCCCGCCCCGGCGGCGGCCGGGAGGAACCCTGGCACTGGGAGTTCTGAGTTGTTGGTCCTCGCTTCGCTCGGACGCGGCCGGGCCCCCTGAGTCAGCGTCTTCCCTCCTCGCCGTCGGCCGCGGAGCGGCCTTGGGGCTCGTCAGTCCAGACGCCGGCGGGCCCGGCCGTGTGCCGTCCCCGGCTTGATCCGGCACCGAAGCACGTGAAGGCCACCTTCATTACGTCTGACGTCAGGGTCCCGGCAAAAGTCCGGTGACCGCGGCCGCGGCGCTGCTGCGAAGGGCACCTTGGTGGCGAGATTCGCCAGGATGGTGCCGTTGGCTGCGAGTGTGGGGTCTCGTTCGTGTGACCGGCGGTGCCGTTGTGGTGGCCGGGTCAGCTGGGTTGGTGTGAAGGCCACCTTCACCACATGAGACGTAATGAAGGTGGCCTTCACGAGCTTTGGGCGCGCCCGGACCGTGCGTGAAAATGCCCGGCCTTGACGGCCGAGCGGTGAACGGTCGGATTCCTCGGTGAACGGTAAGTGACCGAGGTCAGGGCCATTGTTGTCTGCGTCACACCCTTTGCGTCATCCCTGGTCCGAATGGTGAGTCATCTCGCTACGCAGAGTTTTTATGCCGCCCCTGGTGGACGGCGAGGCCCGCCTTTCGTAACCTGGCCGAGATCTCGCGGCAGGCAGTCGCCGAAACCAGGGGCGGCACCGCGAGATTGCCGCCGAGACAGCTTTGTCGGGGAGCTGTACCGGAACTACTGCGCTCTCGGGCTCCGCTGTTGCGGTGGATCCTGGTCCGAGCGCGGAGGGAACCGGCGCCGGCCGGCTGGGTGCAGTGTCCGCCCAGTTGGCGGACGCAGCGGAGGGCCCCCGACCTCCGCCGCGAATGGGCGCCCGGTAGGCGGCCGACCGTGAAGGAGACACGCGCGGCGTGAAGTCGCATCCTGTCAGGCGTGTGGTGTCCGGAGCTCTCGCAGCCTCAGCCGTGATCGCGGCGGTGGGCATGAGCCAGGCACCGGCCATCGCCTCCCCCATCCCCGCCCCCCAGCAACCCGCCGACGGCACCTCCGACGAACTCGCGCGGTACCGCGAGCTGTCCGCGCAGGCCGAGCGGCTCAACGAGGAATACCTCAACGCCAAGGAAGACCTCACCGCCAAGCAGGGCGAGGTCGACAAGGCGACCGGTGACCTCGAGAACGCCAAGCGCGCCGAGACGGTCGCGCAGGGCGAGATCGAGAAGCACCGCGTCGAGGCCGACAAGTTCGGCAAGGCGTCGTTCACCAGCGGTGCGCAGATGAACAAGATGTCCGCGCTGCTGTCCGGGTCGTCCGCGGAGGACTTCCTCGACCGCTCCAGCGCACTGGACGTCCTGGCGACCGAGCGCAACCGGGTGCTGCAGAACTACTCCGGCGCGGTGCGTCAGGCCACCGCGGCCCGCACGCAGGCGGCCGAGGCCCAGACCAGGGCGACCGCTGCCCGCGACGCCGCGCAGCAGCTGGCGACCAACCTCGAGACGCAGAAGAACGCGCTCGACGAGCAGATTCGCCAGATCGAGGCCGCCGGCGGCAACCTCAGTGCCGCCGACCGCGCCAAGCAGAACGACACCGGCGCCGACGTCGGCCCGATCAAGGCGCCCGGCGCCGCCGCTCAGACGGCCGTCGACGCCGCGATGGGCAAGCGCGGCAGGCCCTACTCGTGGGGTGCCACCGGCCCGAACAGCTTCGACTGCTCCGGCCTGACCGGGTGGGCCTACAAGCAGGCGGGCATCAGCCTGCCGCGCACCAGCCGGGCCCAGTCGGTGTACGGCCAGTCCGTCCCGCGCAGCGCGCTGCAGCCCGGTGACCTGGTGTTCTTCAACCAGCCGGTGTCCCACGTGGGCATCTACATCGGCAACGGCATGATGGTGCACGCGCCGACCACCGGTGACGTCGTCAAGGTGTCGCCGCTGCAGAAGAACTTCAGCGGCGCCCGCCGCGTCGCCTGAGACCCGGCCCGGGTACACAGACGAACGGCCCGTTCCCCGCGCGAAACGCGGGGGACGGGCCGTTCGGCATATACCGCCATCCGGGGGATACTCTGACGCCGTGCGCAGAACGCTGCTGGTGACGAACGACTTCCCGCCGAGGCCCGGCGGGATCCAGGCGTACCTGCAGGCGCTGGCCGCCCGGCTGCCCGCCGACGACCTGGTGGTCTACGCCCCGTCCTGGGAGTCGCCGTCCGGTTCGCACGGCGAGTTCGACGCCGGCGTGCCCTACGAGGTCGTCCGGCATCCGACCTCGCTCATGCTGCCGACGCCCGACGTCCTGCGCCGCGCGAAGCAGCTGATGCGCTCGCGGGACTGCGAGGCCGTCTGGTTCGGCGCCGCCGCGCCGCTGGCGCTGCTCGGCCAGTCGCTGCGTTCCTACGGCGCCCAGCGGGTTCTCGCCTGCACCCACGGGCACGAGGTCGGCTGGTCGATGCTGCCGGCCGCGCGGCAGGCACTGCGCCGCATCGGTGACACCGCCGACGTCGTCACCTACGTCAGCGAGTACACCCGGCGCCGCTTCTCCGCCGCCTTCGGCCCGTTCGCGGGCCTGGAGCACCTGCCGTCCGGCGTGGACACCGAGACCTTCCGGCCGGACCCGGCCGCGCGGGAGGAACTGCGCTGCCGGTACGGCCTCGGCGACCGGCCGACCGTCGTCTGCGTGTCCCGGCTGGTCCCCCGCAAGGGACAGGACATGCTGGTCCGCGCGCTGCCCGCGCTGCGGGAACGGGTGCCGGACGCCGCGTTGCTGCTGGTCGGCGGTGGGCCGTACCGCAAGCGGCTCGCCGACCTGGTCGCCAGTGCCGGCCTGGAGCAGCACGTGGTGTTCACCGGGTCCGTGCCGTGGTCGGAACTGCCCGCGCACTACGCCGCGGGTGACGTGTTCGCCATGCCGGCCCGTACCCGGGGCAAGGGCCTGGACGTCGAGGGCCTCGGCATCGTCTACCTGGAGGCCTCGGCGACGGGCCTGCCGGTCGTGGCGGGCCGGTCCGGCGGTGCGCCGGAGACCGTGCTCGACGAGGTGACCGGGCATGTCGTCGACGGCAGGGACGTCGACCAGCTGGTCGACGCGCTGGCGCCGCTGCTGCTCGATCCGGCGAGGGCCCGCAGCATGGGGCAGGCCGGCCGGGAGTGGGTCAGCGCGAACTGGCGCTGGGACGTCATGGCACGCCGGCTGGTCGGCATGCTCGGCGGCGACCCGGTGGCCGCCGTCCGCTAGTCCAGCTTCAGCGCCGGATGTCGCGGATCGTCCATCCGCACCACCACGTCGGCGACGGCCGCCGGGTCCACTTCGGACTCGTAACGGGCGTAGGCGGGCAGCGCCCAGTGCTCGTCCTCGGGCAGCCTGCGTGCCAATGCGGCGGGGGACAGCGAAAGGTGCACGCTCAGGTCTGCGGGCAATCCGTTGCCCAGCAACAGCTCCCCGTGAACCACCGCGACGCCGCCGGGCACCAGCGGCACCCTGGGCTGCCGGGTCGCCCGGTCCCGCACGGGGTCCCACAACGTCGGCAGGACCTCGCCGGTGCCGCCGGGTTCGAGCGGTCCGAGCACTTCCCTGCGCAGCGCGCCGACGTCGAGCCAGTCGGTGTAGCGGGCGTCCGGATCGGTCCTTCCCCGCTCGAACCGCAGCGACGCGGGCCGCAGGAAGTCCCGGGTGGACACCACGTGGACCGGGTGGCCGTGCAGCCGCAACAGAATGGCCAGCGGGTTGACGACGGCTTCGGTGTCCACCGCGCCGTCGACGAGCACCCGTGGCCACCTCGCCTTCACCGCCAGGATGCGCTCGACCAGCTGCTCGACCAGCGACTCCACGGAGATGGGCCGGTAGCGCGTCACGACGTGCACCCGCGCAGCACCAGGTCGACGGTCTCCCGCACGTACGCGGGCCGCGGCGGCTGACCACGCAGCAGGGCACGGACCCAGACCGCGCCGGCCAGCAGGTCCATCACCGTGGCCGGGTCGACGCCGTCCCGCAGTTCGCCGCGGCGAACGGCCCGTTCGAACATCGGGAGTTCACGACCCAGCCGGTCAGCGAAGAACCGCCGCACCACCTCGCCCAGCTCCGGCCGGTGGGTCGCGGCGCCGAGCAGTGCGGTGACGACGGGGCTGGTGTCCGGACCGGTGAGCAGCGCGGCGATCTGCCGCAGCAGCGATTCCAGGTCGCCGCGCAGCGAGCCGGTGTCCGGGAGGCGGATCGCCAGCACGTCGGCCTCCACCATGGCCGAGCCGAGCAGGGCGTCCTTGGACGGCCACCAGCGGTAGATCGTCGTCTTGTTGACGCCCGAGCGGGCGGCCACGCCTTCGATGGTGAGCCCGTCGTAGCCCACCTCGGTCAGCAGCTCGAGCGTCGCCGCGTGGATGTCCCGTTCCCGTCGCGCGCCAGCCATACCGGCTACGATAGCAACGCAACGGTGCGTTGCGTTTGGAGGATGCGATGAACGATCGGGTGCCGAGGGCGGCAACCCTCGGTTTGTTCGTGGCCTGGCTGGTACACGACGCCGAGGAACTGGTGACGATGCCTGGCTGGGCCGCGCGTAACCGCTCCCGGCTGCGGAAACGATTTCCGTCCGTGCCGGAGAGAGTGTGGGACCGGCTGGACGTATCGCGCCCGAGGGCGACGCTGGCCATCGGTTTCATGGGCTGCCTCGTCGCCGCCGCGGCTGTCTCCGGCGACCGCGCCGGCGGGCGAGGCGCCCTCTACGGCAGCGTGCTGGCCGGCTTCGGCTGGCACGGGCTGGTGCATCTCGCGCAGGCCGCCGCGGTCGGCCGGTACACCCCGGGCGTGGCGACGGCGCCCGCGGTCGTGGCGTACTCGGCGTGGGCGTGGCGGCGGCTGCGCCGCGCGGGGGTCCAGCAGGCGGCGACACCGTCCTGGTCGTCCCTGGCCTGGTTTCCGGTGGCGGTCGTGGCTGCCCACGGTGCGGCGAGTGCCGTCGAGCGGGCACTCCCACGGTGGCGCCGACGTTGATCCGTTGACGGCGACCGACGAAGGGGATCCACATGACGGTGGAAGCGGTACGGCTGGACGAGACCTTCACCGACGATCCGCAGCAGGCCGTGCGGCTGTTGCGGGAGCAGGGGCCGGTGCGCCCGGTGCTGACCGCGTGGAACGTACGCGGCTGGCTGGTCACCGGATACGCCGACGCGCGGGCGCTGCTGGCAGACGACCGGATCAGCAAGGACAACGCCACGGCACGCACCCTGCTCGCCGGGCAGCTCGGCGAGGACGAGGAGGACACCGGTTTCCTCGCCCAGTCGCTGGGTGATCACATGCTCAACTCCGACCCGCCGCAGCACACCCGGTTGCGCAAGCTGGTCAACACGGCGTTCACCGGCAGGCGGGTGGCCGCGCTGCGGCCCCGTGTCGAGCAGATCACCGAGGAACTGCTCGACGCCATGGCGGGCAGGGACGAGGTCGACCTCCTTGAGGCGTTCGCGCTGCCGTTGCCGATCACCGTGATCTGCGAACTGCTCGGCGTGCCGGACATGGACAGGGACCGGTTCCGGACCTGGTCGAACACGATGCTGTCCAGCGGGCCGCGGGACGAGGTCCAGCAGAGTTCCGTGTTGCTGGCCGGCTATCTCGCCGAGCTGATCGAGCACAAGCGCAGGACCCCCGGCGACGATCTGATGACCAGCCTGATCGAGGCCTCCGACGACGGCGACCGCCTGTCCGAGGGCGAGCTGATCTCGATGGCGTTCCTGTTGCTGGTGGCCGGGCACGACACCACGGTGAACCTGATCGGCAACGGCGTCCTCGCCCTGCTGCGCCACCCTGACCAGCTCGCCGCCCTGCGGGCGGATCCCGGGTTGCTTCCCGGTGCGGTGGAGGAATTCCTGCGGTACGACGGCCCGGTGAACATCGCGACCCTGCGGTTCACCAAGGAGTCGATCGAGGTCGGTGGCGTCGCTATCCCCGAGGGGGAGTTCGTGCTGATCTCGCTGCTGGGCGCGAACCGCGATGCCGAGCGGTTCGCCGATCCGCACAGCCTCGACGTCACCCGGCAGGCGGGCG
Organism: Amycolatopsis suaedae; assembly: GCF_004214935.1. Classification (GTDB taxonomy): domain Bacteria; phylum Actinomycetota; class Actinomycetes; order Mycobacteriales; family Pseudonocardiaceae; genus Amycolatopsis; species Amycolatopsis suaedae. The sequence goes on along the minus strand of NZ_SFCC01000025.1, from coordinate 15,228 downwards.
GGCACCTCGCGTTCGGTCACGGCATCCACTACTGCCTCGGCGCTCCGCTGGCCCGGCTGGAGGGCGAGATCGCCTTCGGCGGACTGGTGCGGCGCTTCCCGGGGCTGGCGCTCGCCGCAGCGCCCGGCGAGCGCCTGCACTGGCGGCGCAGCACGCTCATGCACGGACTGGAACGGCTGCCGGTGCGCCTGCGCTGACCCAGCAAAAAGGACAGTTGAGTGAAACTTCACTCGATCTAGTTAGGAGAGTGGAATCCGAGGGGCTTTCGGGTCTTTTCCTTACACACGGCGACAAAAGAGGAGGATCGGACTGGCGATCGGGTGAGACCCAGCACACGTCTCGCGGGTTACGTTCACGTTGCGATGCCGATTCCGTGACGGTCGACAGGTGAACGTTGCGTGAGAACTTCTTCACGCGGGGGACTTTTTCCGGTTTCTCCGGTTTGCTGGTGATCATGAACGCCGCAGCTGTCCTTCGCCACGACGTTCCCGCCTCTCTCGTCGTGTTCCTCGTAGCAGTCCCGCTGTCCCTCGGAATCGCGCTCGCCTCCGGGGCGCCGATCGTCGCCGGGCTGATAGCCGCCGTGGTCGGCGGCATCGTCGCCGGCGCGCTCGGTGGCTCGGCATTACAGGTCAGTGGCCCGGCCGCCGGCCTGACCGTGATCATGGCCGAGACCATCAACCAGTTCGGCTGGGCGGTCACCTGTGCCATCACGGTCGCGGCCGGCGCGCTGCAGGTACTGCTCGGGTTCAGCCGGATCGCGCGGGCCGCGCTGGCGATCTCGCCCGCGATCGTGCACGGCATGCTCGCCGGTATCGGCGTGACGATCGTCCTCGGCCAGTTGCACATCGTCCTCGGTGGCAGCCCGCAGAGTTCGGCCATCGACAACGTGCTCGCCCTGCCCGGTCAGCTCGTCGGCCACCACGACGCCGCGGCGTTCATCGGTGTGCTGACCATCGCGATTCTCCTGCTGTGGTCCCGGCTTCCGGCCGTGGTGCGCAAGGTTCCCGGTCCGCTCGCGGCGATCGCCGCGGTGACCGTGCTGGCCACCGTCACCGGGATGTCGCTGGACCGCGTCGAGCTGCCCGGTGACCTGCTCCAGGTCAACCTGGTGCCCGAGCTGCCGTCCGACGGCATGCTGGAGTTCGGGATCGCGGTGGTGTCGATCGCGTTGATCGCCAGCGTCGAGAGCCTGCTCTCCGCTGTCGCCGTCGACCGCATGCACACCGGTCCCCGGGTCAACCTCAACCGTGAGCTGGTCGGCCAGGGTGTGGCCAACATGGCTTCCGGTGCGATCGGCGGCCTGCCGGTGACCGGCGTGATCGTGCGTAGTTCCACCAACGTCGCCGCCGGAGCCAAGACCCGCGTCTCGGCCGTGCTGCACGGCGTGTGGGTGTTCGTGTTCGCCGTCGCGCTGGCCGGGGTGATGGAGAGCATCCCGCTGGCGGCGCTGGCCGGTCTGCTGGTGCACGTCGGCGCGAAGCTGGTCAACATCGAGCACATCCGCACCGTGCTGCGGCACGGTGATCTGCCGGTCTATCTGGTGACGCTGGCCGGCGTCGTGGTGCTGGATCTGCTGACCGGTGTGCTGATCGGCATCGCCGCGTCGCTGGTGTTCATGCTGCTGCGGACCCGGTCGAAGATCAGGGTCGAGGGTGAGGGCGACGAGCGGCGGGTCGTCATCGAGGGCCTGCTGACCTTCCTCTCGATCCCGACGCTGGCCAGCAGGCTGGCGGAGATCCCCCGTGGGGCGACGGTGACGCTGGAGCTGGTCGTCGACTACCTCGACCACGCCGCCTTCGACAGCCTGCACGGCTGGCAGCGGGACTACGAACGGTCCGGTGGCACGGTGATCGTCGACGAGATCGGCCATCCGTGGTTCGGCAGGGGCAAGTCCGGCGAGCCGACGGTGAGCAAGAAGGCCGCTCCGCCGGTCGTGCCCAGGTGGCTGGCGCCCTGGTCGGAGTGGCAGGCCGGGGTGAACGGCAACGGTCAGGTGAAACTGCCCGAACAGCGCGATGCCTCGCTGCCGATCCGCCGCGGTACCTCGGAGTTCCAGCGCCGCACCGCGCCGCTGGTGCTGCCGACGCTGAGCAGGCTGGCGTCCGGGCAGTCGCCGCACACCCTGTTCGTCACGTGTGCCGACGCCCGGATCGTGCCGAACCTGATCACCACCAGCGGCCCGGGGGACCTGTTCACGGTGCGCAACATCGGCAACCTGGTGCCGACCCCGGACGGTGATCACCGGGACGACTCGGTCGGCGCCGCGATCGAGTACGCCGTCGCCGTGCTCGGCGTGCGGGAAGTGGTGGTGTGCGGGCATTCGTCGTGTGGTGCGATGAACGCCGTGCTCGACGGCGCGCCGGCCGAGCTGTCGTCGCTGGGCAGCTGGCTGCGCTTCGCCGAGCCCAGCCTGAACCGCAGGCAGGGCAGTCCCGCGATCCGGCTCGGCGGTGGTCCGCCCGCCGCCGAGGGGGACCATCTCGCCCTGCACAACGTGCTCCAGCAGCTGGATCACCTGCGCCGGTATCCGGTCGTCGCGGCGGCCGAGGCGGCGGGGAAACTGCAGCTCACCGGCATGTACTTCGCGGTGGGGACGGCGAGCGTCTACCTGTACGACCCCGAGGAGAACGGCTTTCTACCCGCCGGTGCCGGTCAGGTGAAGGCGGTCGAAGCCGAGGTCTAGGCTGTGTGGCCGTGACTGTGCTGGTGATCTCGGGAACGGATACCGGCGTCGGTAAGACGGTGGTCACGGCGGCGATCGCGGCCCTGGCAGTCGGCCAGGGCCGGCGGGTGGCGGTGCTCAAGCCCGCGCAGACCGGCGTCGGCCCCGGCGACGCCGGTGATGTCGACCAGGTGCGTGCGCTCGCGCCCGGGGTGACGACCAGGGAGCTGCGCCGCTACCCCGATCCACTGTCGCCGGAGGCGGCGGCCCGGCGCGCGGCGCTGCCGCCGGTGCGCCCTGCCGACGCCGCCGCGGCGGCGGGGGAGCTGGCCGAATCCCACGACCTGGTCCTGGTCGAGGGTGCGGGCGGGCTGCTGGTCCGGTTCGACCCGGACGGCGGCACCCTGGCCGACGTCGCCTGGGCGCTGGCCGCGCCGCTGGTGGTCGTCGCGCGCTCCGGGCTGGGGACGCTGAACGCCACGGCGCTGACCGCCGAGGTGGCGACCCGGCGCGGGCTGGACGTCGTCGGCGCGGTCATCGGTTCCTGGCCGGACGCGCCTGACCTGGCCGACCGCAGCAACGTCGGCGACCTGCCGGTCGCGGCCGGGGCGCCGCTGCTGGGCGCGCTCGACGCCGGTCTCGGCGACCTCGGGCCGGACGAGTTCCGCGAGCGTGCCGCTCGCGGGTTGTCGCCGTGGTTCGGCGGCACGTTCGACCCGGAGTCGTTCCACGGGACGACGCGCAGCGACTCCACGCAGAAGTGACCGGAGGCAGGGGCTAGAGTCTGCGGTGCTGGAGACGTCGTGGACGAAAGGACCCCCGCGTGGCTGACTCGCCGGTCGGGACCGCGCCCGAGGCGCGGCTGCTGACGGCCATCCGGCGCGAGCGGCCCCGCGTCGTCATCAAGGCCGACCTGCTGCTGGCGATCACCGTGATCAGCACCGTGGCGATGGTCGGTATCCCGCTGGGCTGGCTGTGGTCGCGGCTGGCGCCGCCGCAGCGGATGCGGGTGCTGCCGGACCTCCCGCAGCCGGTCCCGCTGGAACTGGAGTCCTGGCACCGCTTCGACGACCTGGTGATCTTCCTGCTGCTGGGGTTCGGGTTCGGCGTCGTCACCGGCGTCGTGTTGTGGCTGCTGCGGGAGCGACGCGGGCCGATGATCATGGGTGCCGGTGTCGCCGGGTCGGTCCTGTCCGGGCTGCTGGCGATCCTGCTGGGCACCGGGATGTTCAGCGGCTGGCTGTACGCCGTGGACGCCCCGCCGCAGATCGGTGACGTCGTGTCGGTCGCGCCGCAGATCGAGTCCTGGTGGGTGCTGATCGGGCAGCCGCTCGGGGTCGCGCTGGCCTACGGCGTGCTGGCGGCCTGGAACGGCCGCGACGACCTGGGCCGCCGCCTGGGCTGAGCCGTCTGGTCTGGTCCGGAGAGCACGTGAAGGCCACCTTCATTACGTGTGACGTAATGAAGGTGGCCTTCACGAGTTTTGAACTCAGGTGAGCATGCAGAACTCGTTGCCCTCGGGGTCGGCGAGCACGACGTGGCCGGGCTCGGGCCGGGACAGCACCGTCGCCCCCAGGGCGACCAGCCGGGCCAGGTCGGTCTCGACGTCGGCGGTCTCCACGTCGATGTGCACCCGGTTCTTGACCACCTTGCCCTCGGGCACCAGGTTGAAGAACAGCCTCGGACCGGAACCCGACGGCTCGACGAGCACGGTCGGGTCGTCCTCCGGGCCGTCGATTCCCATCTCGCGCAACCGTGCGAGTTCTTCGTCGTCGTAGGGAGCGACGGCGTAGCCGTCCAGTGCGGCTGCCCAGAAACGGGCCAGGCTCGCGGGATGGGCACAGTCGAACACCACGTCACGCAGGCGGACCATCCGGCAATCGTGGGGCAACTTCGCCCGGGCCGCATCCGGTTTTGCGTAGGCTGGGCCGCACATCGAGGGAAGGACACTGGGGGATGACCGACAACGTCGTGACCACACCCGGCAACCGGGTCAGGTTTCCGGGCATCAGCCCGCGTGCCTACGAGCACCCCGTCGACCGGGGCGCGCTGGCCACGCTGCGCACGGTGCCGGGCTTCGCGCAGGTGCTCAAGGCCATCGCGGGGTTCTACGCCGAACGCGGCGAGCGGCTGATGGCGCTGGCCTCGGCGATCCGGGTGGGCCCGACGCAGTACCCGCAGATAGACGCCCTGCGCAACGAGTGCGCCGAGATCCTCGACGTCGTCCCGGTTCCCAACGTCTTCGTCGCGCGCGATCCGCAGGCGACGGCCTACACGATCGGCATGGACGAGCCGTTCATCGTCCTCAACACCGGGCTGGTGGAACTGCTCGACCGCGACGCGCTGCGCGCGGTGATCGGGCACGAGATGGGCCACGTACTGTCCGGGCACGCCGTGTACCGCACGATGCTGGTCCGCCTGCTCAGCCTGCGGACCACGCTGTCCTGGACGCCGGTCAGCGCACTCGGCCTGCGGGCGGTGATCGCCGCGCTCACCGAGTGGTTCCGCAAGTCGGAGCTGTCCTGCGACCGCGCCGCCCTGCTGTGCAGCCAGGACGCGGCCGCCGTACTGCGCGGGCACATCGTCGCCGCTGGCGGTGATCCGTCCACTGTGGACATCACGGCGTTCCTGCGGCAGGCGGAGGAGTACGAGGCGGTCGAGGACATCCGGGACAGCCTGCTGAAGCTGCGCAACGTCGAGCACATGAGTCACCCGTTCGCCGTCGTCCGCGCGGCGCAGCTGCAGAAGTGGGCGGCGTCGGAGGAGTACCGGGCCATCCTCACCGGGGACTACCCGCGCCGCGACGGCGAGTCGCCGGCACAGAACTGGTCGGAGGACCTGAAGGCCGCGGCGCGCTCGTACAAGGAATCCTTCACCAACTCGGCCGATCCGCTGATGCGCGCGTTCTCCGACGCGGGCGAGGCGGTGTCCGGCGCCGCGGGCAAGGTGTGGGACAAGTTCACCGGCAACAACGACGGCTAGTTCATCGATGCCCTGCCCGAGGGCAGGGTGAGCTGGCCAGGCTGGACCGGCACCGCCCGCAGCTCGGCCAGGAACCCGGCTTCCCGGCTGAGCAGCTCACACGCCTCACGCAGCCGGCGCAGCGGCTGCCGCTGCTCCAGCAGCGCCTGCCGGTCCTCCAGCGGCAGCAGGCCGTCGGCGGCCAGCAGGTAGGCCAGCTCCCGCACCGGCGTTTCCGGCGCGGGCGGTGACCAGTCCTCGCTGGCCCAGGCCGCGGCGCAGTAGCGGCGGTGCGCGGTCCTGGCCATGGCGGCCAGCTTCTCGGCCGCCTCGGCGCAGCCGGGCGGGATCGGATCGTCGTCGCACCACTCGATGGTTCCCATCAGGTAGGGCGCTGCGGTCGTGTCCACGTCCAGCAGCCGGAACCGCCGCTGGCCGGCGGCGATGACGTCGAACCGCCCGTCGGGCAGCCGGGAGACGTCACGCAGCCGGGCGGTACAGCCGACGTCGAACACCTGCTCGACGGTGTCGACCTCGCCGAGCAGGCCCCCGCGCAACGCGACCACGCCGAACTGCCGCTGCGGCACGGCGCCGGTCACCAGATCCATGGTCAGCTGGCGGTAACGCGGCTCGAAGATGTGCAACGGCAGGTGCGCACCCGGCAACAGGACGGTCTGCAGTGGGAAAAGCGGCAGGAACTGGGTTCCCGCTTCTTTCTCTCCCGCCGCTGGATCCGTCACGCATCCCACGGTAAGGGCAACGTTGCCGGTGCGCAGGGTTCACCGGCCCGATCCCGGCGGACGCAGTACGGCGAACGGGTCCGTGACCTGCATTCCGTTTCCGGTGAACGAGAACAGCGCGGCGGGACGGCCACCGCTGCGGCCGGGTGGCGCGGTCGCCCCGGTGGGGGCGAGCAGCCCGCGGCGGGACAGCACCCGCTGCAGGTTGGTCGCCGACACCCGGTAGCCCAGCGCCGCCGAGTACAGGGTCCGCAGCGCGGACACGGTGAACTCGCGTGGTGCCAGCGCGAAGCCGAGGTTGGTGTAGCTGAGCTTCGACCGCAGCCGGTCCCGGGCCCGCAGCACGATCTCCCGGTGGTCGAACGCCGTTCGCGGCAGTTCGTCGACGTCGTGCCACTCGGTGTCCTCCGGCACCTCGGGGTCGACGTCGGAGGGGACCAGCCCGAGGAAGGCCGTGGCCACCACCCTGGGCCCGGGCACCCGGTCCGGCGCGCTGAACACGGCGAGCTGCTCGACGTGGGACAGCTGGCGGACGTCCACCTTCTCGGCCAGTTGCCTGCGAATCGAGGTCTCCACGTCCTCGTCGGGACGCAGCCTGCCGCCCGGCAGCGACCAGCGCCCGATGTGCGGATCGAGCGCGCGCCGCCACAGCAGGACCCGGAGTGTGTCCGATCGCACTTGCAGTACTGCCGCCAGAACCTCGTGTGCCAGGGGGGCGCTGCTGTTAATATGGCTTCGCACGGTTTTCGATTGTAAGGCGAAAACCGATGCGAGTCGAGGAGGTCCGAGATGAGCACCCTGTACGCCAACGATCTCACCCCGTATTCGGGCGTGGAGGCGAACGCCGAGTGGGCCGAAGAGGTGCGTGAGCTCGCCCGTGCGCGCGACGCCGTACTGCTCGCCCACAACTACCAGGTGCCGGAGATCCAGGACATCGCCGACCACACCGGTGACTCGCTCGCGCTGAGCCGCATCGCGGCCGCCAGCGACGCGTCGACCATCGTGTTCTGCGGTGTGCACTTCATGGCGGAGACGGCGAAGATCCTCGCCCCGGACAAGACGGTGCTGATCCCGGACGCCCGCGCGGGCTGCTCGCTGGCCGACTCCATCACCGGCGCCCAGCTGCGGGAATGGAAGGCGCAGCACCCCGGCGCGGTCGTCGTGTCCTATGTCAACACCACCGCCGAGGTGAAGGCGGAGACCGACATCTGCTGCACCTCGTCGAACGCGGTCGACGTCGTGGCGTCCATCCCGGCCGACAAGGAGGTGCTGTTCTGCCCGGACCAGTTCCTCGGCGCGCACGTCAAGCGCGAGACCGGCCGGGAGAACCTGCACATCTGGGCGGGGGAGTGCCACGTCCACGCCGGCATCAACGGCCCCGAACTCGCGCAGCGCGCGGCCGCCTCGCCGGACGCCGACCTGTTCATCCACCCGGAGTGCGGCTGCGCCACCTCGGCGCTCTACCTGGCCGGTGAGGGCGCCGTCGCGCCGGAGAAGGTGCACATCCTGTCCACCGGCGACATGGTCCACGCCGCCCGGCGGACCAGCGCGAAGTCCGTGCTGGTGGCGACCGAGGTCGGCATGCTGCACCAGCTGCGCAAGGCGGCGCCGGAGATCGACTTCCGCGCGGTCAACGACCGGGCGTCCTGCCGTTACATGAAGATGATCACTCCCGCGGCCCTGTTGCGCTGCCTGCGCGAGGGGGCCGACGAGGTGGACGTCGACCCGGCCACGGCCGAGCGGGCGCGGGCCTCGGTGCGGCGGATGATCGAGATCGGCAAGCCTGGCGGTGGCGAGTGACCAGCCCGGTTTGCGATCTAGAGGCGAAAACCGGACCTCGCTGGGAGGCCTCGGCGGACCTGGTCGTGGTCGGCAGCGGCGTCGCCGGGCTGACCGCCGCGCTGCGTGCCACCGAGCTCGGGCTGCGGGTCCTGGTGGTCACCAAGGCCGGCGTGGCCGACGGCAACACCCGCTGGGCACAGGGCGGGGTGGCGGTCGTGCTCCCCGGCGAGCACGATGAAGGGGACTCGGTCGACCGGCACGTGGCCGACACCCTCACCGCCGGTGCGGGGCTGTGTGATCCGGCCGCGGTCGCCGAGATCCTGGCCGGTGGTCCCGCCGCCGTCACCGGCCTGCGAGCCGCCGGCGCCAGGTTCGACCCCGGCGCCGGCGGCCTGCTGGCCAGGACCAGGGAGGGCGGCCACTCGGCGTTCCGGGTCATCCACGCCGGTGGGGACGCCACCGGCGCCGAGGTCCAGCGAGCACTGGTCGCCACCGCGCGCGACGGGCGGCTGCCTGTGCTGGAGCGGCACGTCGCGGTCGACGCCCTGCGCACCCCGGCCGGCGCCGTCACCGGGCTGACCGTGCTGGACCCGGACGGCGTGCTCGGCGTGGTGCGTGCCGGTGCGGTGCTGCTGGCAACCGGCGGGCTGGGCCAGCTCTACCAGGCCACGTCCAACCCGGAGATCGCCACCGGCGACGGGCTGGCGCTCGCGTTGCGGGCGGGTGCCGCGGTCGCGGACATGGAGTTCGTCCAGTTCCACCCGACGGTGCTGTTCCAGCCGGGGGCGACCGGCCGCAGGCCGCTGGTGACCGAGGCGGTGCGGGGCGAGGGCGCCACGCTGGTCGACACCACCGGCGCGCCCGTCATGCGGGGCGTGCACCCGCTCGGCGACCTCGCGCCGCGCGACGTCGTGTCCGCGGCCGTGACCCGGCGGATGACCCAGGCGCCCGGCGGGGTCGACGACCACGTCTTCCTCGACGCGACCGGGATCGCCGGGTTCGCCACCCGGTTCCCGACGGTGCACGCGGCCTGCCTGGCAGCGGGGATCGACCCGCTGCGCGAGCCGATCCCGGTGACACCCGCCGCGCACTTCGCCTGCGGCGGCGTCGTCACCGACACCAGCGGGCGTACCGGTGTCGCGGGCCTGTACGCGGCCGGCGAGGTGGCCCGCACCGGGCTGCACGGGGCGAACCGGCTGGCGTCCAACAGCCTGCTGGAAGGCCTGGTGGTCGGCGCACGGGTGGCCGAAGCGGTCGCCGCCGACCGGCCCGCCGACACCGAACGGGGACGGCTGCCGGAGTTCCCGCCGGTCATGGTGGCCGACCGGGACCCGCTGCAGCGCGCGATGAGCCGGTACGCGGGCATCGGCAGGGACGCCGAGGGGCTGGCCGTGCTCGGCTCGGTGCTGGACCTGGCGACACGGCCGAGCGGGCTGGGCAGCCAGCGCGCGGTGGAGGACGCCGCGCTGACGCTGGCGGCGCAGGCACTGCTGGTGGCGGCAGCGCGGCGGACCGAGTCGCGGGGCTGTCACGTGCGCGTCGACTTCCCGGGGCGCGACGACGTCCGGTGGGCGCGTAGTCAGCTGGTGCGGTTGAGCCCGTCCGGCCAGCCGGTGCTGGCCGACCCGGTCGAGGCGGTGGCGGCGTGATCTCCGAGCAGGTCGTCGCGGCACTGGAGGCGGCGGGGCTGGATCCCGCCGACGTCACGCGGGTCGTGGAGACGGCGCTGGCCGAGGACCTGCGCTACGGCAGGGACGTCACCACCGAGGCCACCGTGCCGGCGACCGCCGTCGCGACGGCGGAGCTGACCCCGCGGACCGCGGGCACCGTCGCCGGCATCCCGGTCGCGCTCGCGGTGTTCGACGCCGTGCTGGGCCGGGACTACGAGGTGCTGCGCCGTGACGTCGACGGCGCGTGGCTGGCGGCGGGGGAACCGGCGCTGGTGCTGTGCGGGCCGGTGCGCGGGCTGCTCGGCGCCGAGCGGACGGCACTGAACCTGCTGTGTCACCTGTCCGGGATCGCCACCCGCACCGCGGCCTGGGTGTCCGAAGTGGACGGAACGGGGTGCGCGATCCGGGACTCCCGCAAGACGTTGCCCGGCCTGCGGCTACTGGAGAAGTACGCGGTGCGCTGCGGTGGCGGGGTCAACCACCGGTTCGGGCTCGGTGACGCCGTGCTGATCAAGGACAACCACGTGGTGGCGGCGGGATCGGTCACGGCGGCACTGCGCGCGGCGCGGGAGCTGGCAGGCGAGCTGCCGTGCGAGGTGGAGGTCGACGACCTCGGCCAGCTCGACGAGGCGCTGACCGCGCAGGCCGACGAGGTGCTGCTGGACAACTTCACCCCCGCGGACTGCGCCGAGGCGGTGCGCCGCCGCGACGCGGTGTCGCCGAAGACGCGGCTGGAGGCGTCGGGCGGGCTGCGCCTGGAGGTGGCCAGGGAGTACGCGGTGACCGGCGTCGACTACCTGGCCGTCGGTGCCCTGACCCATTCGGCTCCCGCACTCGACCTCGGGATGGACCTGCGGCCCTGACGTGCGTTGCAAGGTTTCTGCCAGGATGTCCGGTTAGCGTCGCGCGTCCCAGAACCCTTTCCCGACGAGGAGCGACGCTTCGTGAAGAAACTGGTCAAGATCGTGGCGGCCATGGCCGTCGCGCTTGCCGCCGTGGTCGGTCTGCCGCAGGCAGCGAGCGCCGAGATGCGCAACGTCGAGTACAGCTGCAAGGTCGTGGCGCCGTCCGGCCCGTTCACCCTCGACCACAAGTACGTCATCGACTCGACCGCTCCGGCGACCGTGGACGGCGGCAGCGACTTCCTGGTCGGCCTCGACCACCAGCTGATCAAGACCGAGCCGCGGTTCCTCCACGTGACCAACCTGGTGGTCAAGATCGCCGTCGGTGGCGCGCGGATCAACGACATCACCCTGACCGGCGGCGTCGGCCTCGGTGAGCTGCCGCCGCGGATCGAGTGGTCCGGCGGAATCGCCACGCTCACCATCCCCGGGCCGGTGATCAAGGGCGGCGCCGACTTCCGTATGCCCAAGCTGACCCTGAACCTGTCGTCCGACGGCCGGGGCCTGGTCACCACCGACCTCGCCGGCACCAGCTACGAGCAGCCGGGCATGACCGGCCGGGTGACCGTGCCGACCAGCGGCGGGGGCACCGCCGAGCTGGAGAAGTACTGCTACCCGACCTCCGGCAAGCGGCTCACCACGACGCTGGTTCGCTGACGCGGCTCTGCCGCCGGAGTCTCACGGCTCCGGCGGCAGCTCCAGGTGGGCGTTGGCCTCGCGGACCAGCGGCGCCAGCTCGGGCAGCTCCACGACCTCGCGCCCGGCGGCGGCCAGCGTCTCCGCGCCGACGCAGTCGACGAACAGCGGCGGCTCCCGCCAGGCGAACACGATCCGGGGAATCCCGGCGTCCAGGATCAGCCGGGTGCAGCTGGCCGGGCGGGACGAGCGGCTGCTGCACGGCTCCAGCGAGCTGTAGACGGTCGCGCCGGCCAGCCGCGGGTCGCCCGCCAGCTTCGCCAGCGCGACCTCCTCGGCGTGGTCGTGCGGATCGGTCTCGCCGGAGTACCCGGTCGCCAGCACCGTGCCGTCGGCACCGGTGATCACGCAGCCCACCCGGAACGTCACCGACGGCGGGCACTCGTGCGCCAGGTCGACGGCCTGCCGCAGGCGGGACAGGTCGGACACGTCAGCCTCCCACCGTGTAGCGCATCAGCACCAGGTCGCCGATCGGCTCGACGCCTGCCAGCCGCATCGGCCGCCGCGGTGACTGCGGGAACTCCGCCGGGCCGGTGAACCGCGCGCCGCCTGCCGAACCGAGCAGGAACGGCGCCACGACCAGGTGCAGCTCGTCGGCGAGATCGGCGGCGAGGAACTGGGTGTGCACCGTTCCGCCGCCCTCCACCATGAGCCTGCGTACGCCGCGCGCGGCCAGGTCGGCCAGCACGCCGGTCAGGTCCTCGCCTTCGACGACCGTGGCCACCTCGCCCAGCCGGTCCCGCGCCCGGTCCACCGCGGACGCGGGGGCGTAGACCAGCCGCTGCGCGTCACCGGCGGTGAAGAACTGGCCGGCCGGGTCCAGGTCGCCGGTCGCCGTCAGCGTCACCTTCACCGGGTCGGGCGGCAGGCCGCGTTCGGTCCGTTCCCGGCGCCGTGCGGCGGAGCGCACCCGCAGGCGCGGGTTGTCCGAACGGATCGTGGCCGCGCCGACCAGGATGGCGTCGCAGCCGGCCCGGACCTCGTCGACCCGGTCCCAGTCCTCGTCGGACGACAGCACGAGCCGGGGTCCCTCGGCGGTGTCGAGGTGACCGTCCAGCGACATGGCCGCGGAGAGCAGGACGTACGGGCGGGGACTCACGTCGTCCACAGTACGAGAACCATCCACTGTGGACGCGGCCACGGTGGGTATTTTTGCCGTCCGGCGTCGCATTCGCCCGCTTCTACGCTGTGCGCGACGGGAGGAGGTCGATGGGTTCCAACGCGTCCTCCGACATGCGTGCCGGGGCGGGCAACCTGGGCGGGATCATCCTGCGTGGTGCCAACGCACTCAGCGAACTGGAGCGGACGCCGCCGGTCGCCGGCCTCGGCCCGATCGGCAGGCCGGCCGCCGTCTCCGCCGAACTCCTGCACCAGCGCCTCGTCGGGGCACTGGCGATCCTGCTCACCACGCTGCGCCAGCTCAACGGCGTGGTCAGCAGCTGCGCCGAGGACAACCAGGCCGCGAACGGCTCCACGATGTGGGACACGGTCGCGCCCGGCGTGCTGGCGTCCCGGGCGGCCGCCGACGGAAGCGGTGCCAGCGACGATCCCGGCGCGGTCGTGTCCGTGCTCACCCACCTGGCGACCGCGGGGTTCGGCGAGCCCGGCGCGGCCGGCATCGGCGACGCCGCGCAACTCGACGACTGGCTGTCCGGCCAGCCCGACAACCAGGCCCGGCTGTCGCTGGTCGAGGTGCACGCGGGCACGTCGCACCACCTCGACGAGGTGCCCGGCGGGGTCCGTCCCGGTGACGTGGTGGTGCTGCGGCCGCCTGCCGCACCGGCGAGCGTCGGCATCGTCGGTACCGACGGCCGGATCTACAACCGCGGCCTCGTCGGGCAGCCCGCCGGCGCGGCGCGGGTGAGCGTCTACCGGCCGGCGGGACACTGACCATGCGGGCCGTCCCCGATTCGGGTGCGATGGACGCCGCCGCCCCTGGCGCCGGTCCGGTGACCGTGTTGCCGCTGCTGGCAGGCGGATGCCCGGAGACCATCGCCGAGCAGGCCGGCCGGCTGCGCCGCCACGCCGACGAGTTCGCCGCATTGCACGCCGACCTGGCCGCCGCTGCCGCCCAGCTCGCCGTGGCGTGCCACGGCCGCGAGTGCGCCGACAGCCTGTCCGAACTCGACGGCTCCCTCGACGCGCTGGGCGAGATCGTCGACGTGCTGCGGACCGGTGCGGACCTGCTCGCCGAGTCGGGCGAGCTGGTCGCGCGGGCGCAGCAGGCCTACCGGATGCTGGTGACCGAGGTGAATCCGGCGGTCGCCGCCCTGCTGGCCGACCCGGTCACCCGCCCGGCCGCCGCCGTGCTCGCCAGGAGCGCGGGGACGGCGTTGCGGGCCTACGTCGACGACATCTCGGAACGGATCACCAGGCTCGGCGTGGCCGACCTCGCCGGCGTGACCAGCAGGGTCACCGCGGTGATCGTGGAACTGGCCGGGGCGAGCAGGCGGCTGGCCTCGGCACCCGCGTGGGAGGAACGATGACCGTGGTCGAGCACTCCGGCGACGCCGAGCCCATCGCGGTGCCACTCGAGTTCGACCTCCCCGCGGGCTGGACGGAGGTTCCCGTCGGCAGCGGTGTGGTGTTCGCGGCGCGGCGTGGTAGCGGTCCCGCCGCCATCACCATGCGGGCCGAGCACCGGCCCGATCCAGCGCCCCTGCCCGACATCGCCGGCCACGCCGCGGGCGAGCACGGATCGGTCGAGGTCGTCGAACACCCCGTGCTCGGGCAGGTCGTGTGGACGACCACCCCGGAGGTGACGTTCGTCCACCTGGCCGTCGCGGGCGGGCCGGACAGGGTGATCGTCGAGGTCGCGTGCGCGTCACCCGGCCGGTCCAGCGAGGTGGCCGCCGAGTTCGAGCGTTTCGTCGCGTCACTGCGTACCGGGGAGGACTGACCCACGGGTGTCGGAAGAAATGCCTACAACCTATGCACTAGGTAGGCGGGGGTTCAGGCACTAGTGTTCGTGGAGTCGTGTTCGGCAGGGGCCGGTGAGGGGTGGAGCATGACCCAGGCGCGGATCAGGGTCGGGGTGGTCGAGGACCATCCGCTGTACCGCAGCGCGGTGGCGCGTTTGCTCGACGAGGCCGAGGACATCGAACTCGGTCCGGTGGCCGACTCGGTCGCCCGGTTCGCGGCGAGCCGGGAGGCGCCCGGCTGCGTCGTGGTGCTCGATCTCAAGCTGCGGGGCGTCGCCGACGCCGCGGCCGTGCTCGAGGTGGTCGGCATGGGGCACCGGGTGCTCGTGGTGTCGGCGCACGCCGGGCAGTCGGAGGTGCTGGGCGCCATCGCGGCCGGGGCCCGCGGGTACCTGTCCAAGGACGCCGACGGCGACGAGATCCTGCGTGCGGTCAGGGAGATCGCGGCTGGCAACTCCTACGTCTCGCCGACGCTGGCCTCGTTCGTGCTGGACTCCGCGCGGGACAAGGCCGCGGGGCCGAAGCTGGTGCTGTCCGAGCGGGAACGGCAGGTCCTGTCGCTGGTGGCGGCGGGGGAGCGGGACCAGGACATCGCCGAGGCGATGTCCATCAGCGTGCGCACCGTGCGTTCCTACCTGGACCGGATCCGTGACAAGACCGGCAGGCGCCGCCGTCCCGAGCTGACCAGGCTGGCGATCGAGGAGGGCCTGGCCCACGATCTGGGCCGCTAGGCCGTCCATCGCTGTGTGCCCCCAATGTGGCATTGGGGGAGTTCAAGTTCCCCAATGCCACATTGGGGATTTTTCATCCTGTTTTGGCTGGTCAGTGGGTGTGGGTGGTGCTGGTGGGGTGGTGTTGTTCGTGGTGGGTGAGGACGAGTAGGGCGCGGAG